>CAWDVS010000001.1:0-40766 GCA_963805805.1 uncultured Actinomycetota bacterium
CGGGCTCCCTGCTCGATCTTGGGCAGGCTCCGCGCGCGTGCCGGACCACCTTTCCTGGGTGCCGAGCCGTGATCAGGGGGTGAGCAGGCCGAGCGAGCCCGGCACCCCATACTCGATCTGCGCCGCAAGCTGGCCGTCAGGCATCCTCGTCGGCGCCGACCCTCTTGTAGGGAGGGAAGTTTGAGTGTGCCTGCAGGATCGGTCTCAACGTCCCGATGTACTCCTGCGGTGACATCCGAGCGGCCGGGAATGCCACCGCCAGATCGACTTCACGGAACGGAACGCCCGAGCTGGCTCCAGGGCCGGAGTCATCGAAGGCCAGGATGTCGATCGGCTCCCGAGCGGCGAGAGCCTGGAGGGCGAGCAACAACCGCGAGTCGACCTGCCCGGTGGCGAGCGCGGTTTGGGCCGACGGCGAGGCCGTAACCCGATCGCTCTTCAGCAATTGCCTACCGGCCTGTAGCCGCGCCTGCAGGTCCTGGCTCAGCTGTCCTTCGTAGGCAGCCGCTCCGTTTTGGTCGATCGCATGGACGCTGATCCCGCCGAAAGCTAGCCAAGGCCCTGGCGGTGCGACATCCCGGCCGAGCCTGTGGTTCACCGCCCGGAAATAGCGCCGGAGCTGCGGGGTCAAGACGACGAGCTGGGCGTTCGACAGTGACTGCGAGGTCATTCCGACCTGGACTTCCTGGGCGTCCTTCCCCTAACCCTGCGGTCGTCAGCGCCGCGCACATCTGCGCATCGCACGCCACGGAGGTGCCCGGGGTCACCTGCTGGGTGATCCAGGTGGCCGCGGCCGTGCTGGTTGGGGGCAGGGCGACCGGGGCGGGGTTGGAACTGCCCGGGTTGGACGGGCTGACGGCTGGCTGCCCGCTGGCGTTAGGGGCCGGGGCTGTGCCCCGGCCCCGCCCCCGGCCGCCGGGGTGGAGTGATGCAGGACCATTCCGATGGCCACCCCGGCCCCGCCGAGCACGATCGCTCCCGCCGCGACCAGCCCCACCGTGCGGTAGCGCCAAGGGCTCGGTGGCTTCCATCTGCCGCCGCCCCCGCCGGCACCGCCTTCGTCTGGCCACAGCCAGCTGATCGAGCCCGGCGTCGGCTCGCTTGGGGACGTGCTGCCGGCGGTGACGATGCGGGGGCCCGCGGGGCCGGCACTGGAGCGGGCGCTGGAGCGGGCGGCGCTGCAGCAGCCGGCGGTTCCGCTAGCCGCAGCGGCTCCACCGGAGGGGCCTGTTGCGCCGCAGGCGCCTGCTCCAACGGTGGTACCAGCTCCACCGGAGGGGCCGGAGCGGCCGGAGCGGCTGGCTCCACGGGAGGCGCCACCTTCATCCGAGGTACCGGCAGCGCCTGCGGTGCCAGCTCGGCCGGAGGCGGCGGTGCCGGGTCCGGGCACGCGGCCAGTCGGGCTCCACGACCCGCAGGGCCTTGGTGATGCGCAGCGGTTCGTCGGGTCGCGGCGGCTCCGGCCGGAGCGGCGGCTTGGTACGGCGTTCGGGCTTTGCCACCCGCTGCGGTAGCGACTCGGCCTCCGGGCCGGCACTGGACGGACTTGGCGCGCGACTGGCGCCGCGACTGCGGGGCGATCCGGAGTCTGTCACTCGCGGCATCGGCTCGGTATTCGGGTCGTCCTGGCGCCCTTGCCCGGCCTGCGCTTGCTCGGCATCAATCGCCGCCTTCATGCGGTTGAGCACGGACTCGGACAGCACCGGTTTAACCGACTGTCCGGGACCTTGACGAGCCGCACCTGGCTGGCGCCGCGACAGCGGCGCACCGGCTCCACTGTTAGCCATTGGACCCCCTCAACTAACGCCCGCGTCCAGGCGGGCGGGACTAGCCGTTGTGCCGAGTACTTCCGTACCGATACGTGACACCTGGCACCCGTTTCAGAAGACGCCGGGGAGCAACGCGGCCGTGCGGCTCCGGTAGGCGCGATAGGCGGCAATGCCTGCAGCAGCACCTGCTCTTCCCGGACCGCCCGGTAGACCTGCAGACCGCACAGGGCAATCCAGAGCGCCAGGGCCAGGTAGCTGTTGACTGCGATGGCGATACCAAGCGACGCCACGAGTTCGCCGAGGTACAGCGGATGACGCACCCAGCGGTAGGGTCCCCGGACGACGATGTCGCGCGCCTGGGCGAGCACGGAGATGTTGCGGTCGAGGTAGTGCAGGGACCAGAGAGCCCAGGCCAGACCGCAGATCAGCAGCACGTCCGCGAGCGCCTGGCGACCCGGTCCCGATGGCGCGCCGGGCAGCAGCGGAAACGCGAACGGGAGCGAGGTGCCGGTGATCGCCGCGGCGTGGGCAGACAGCGAACCGCTGGTTGCGACCGCCGGACCGCGCCGAAGGTAGCACCAGATGGCTAGCGTGTAGAAGGCGAGCATGAGCACCGTGCCGACGGACCGTAGCACTCCGGCGCCCGCGGTGTGGGCGCCGTGGCCCAGGCTGACGACGTCGGCAGCGACATCTATTGCGAACACCGGCACCATGATCAGCCTGCCGACGTCGAGCCGCAGACGTCCGAAGGGTACGGCCACAACGCCTCCTATCTGCCAAGGTGAAAGAGCGTATGAGCGATCTCGATAACGCCTGACCCGAGGACGACGACGAAGAGAGCTGGGAGCAGGCAGCCGATCAGCGGGAAGGTGATCTTGACCGGAACCTTCTGGGCTTGCGCTTCGGCTCGCTGCCGGCGCCGCACGCGCATTTCCCTGGCCTGCTCGCGCAGCACGCTGGCTACGGGGATGCCTAGCTCGGCGGACTGGGTCAGGGCCGAGACGAACGTACGCAGCTCGGGCACGTCGGTGCGGTCGGCCATCGCCCGCATTGCCTCGGCGCGTGACTTACCGATCTGCATCTCCTGCAGCAGGCGAGCAAACTCGGCGGCAAGCGGCCCGTTGAGGTTGCGAGCAACTTGCGCGACCGCGGCGTCGAAACCGAGACCGGCCTCGACGCAGATCGTGAGCAGGTCCAGCCCCTCTGGCAAAGAAAGCGCGAGCTGTTGCTGCCGCTTCAGGCCCGCGTTGTAGACCAGCACATTGGGCAGGAAGAAGCCCGCGGCCGCGCCGGCGCCGCCCGTCAGCACGACGAGATCCGGGTGCCGCAGCCCGAGCAGCGCGCCCACCGCACCGAGTACGACGAGGCAGAGTACCTTGCTCGCCAGCACCCGATCTGGCGTCCAGCGCTCTGGGTTGCCCGCGACGTCCAGCCTGCGCTGCAGCGAAGAGCGGGCGGAGGCGGGCGACAGCCGGACGGCCACGCTCGGCAGCCAATCGGGCAGCTGGAGATGACGGGCGCTGCTCCGGCCGCCGGCATTGAGTCCACGGGCGTACCGCCGGTCGATCGAGGCCAGCGCCTGGGTCACGCCGCGCTTCTCGCCGCGCTTCGGCGTCAGCGCCGCCACCGCCGCCACGACCCCGAGCGCTAGCGCCGCGGTGCCAGCGTAGAGGAGCACAGAACCCTGCATCTCAGATCTCGACCTTGATCATCTGGCGCATCAGCAACGCGCCGGCAACCTGTAGCACCACCGCGCCGGCGAGCAGGAGCAGGCCGACATGCGTCGTGTAGAGCGGCCGCATATACGAGGGCTTGGCCAGAAACAAGATGGCACCGATCACCACCGGCAGTCCGACCAGAATGTAGGCCGACAACCGGCCGTCTGAGCTGAGCGCATGCACCTGGCGGCGCAGGTATCCCCGTTCCCTGATGGTATGCACAGTTGTGGTCAGCACTTCGGCCAGATTGCCGCCGATGCCGCGCTGGATGCGAATGGCCATGACCGTCCACCGCAGATCGTCTGAAGCCATCCGGTCCGCGATTGTCTCCATCCCGATTTCAAGCTCGGCTCCAAGCCGGGCTTCCGCCAGGGCGCGGGTAAATTCCGGGCCGGCCGGCGGCCCAGTCTCGCGGACGACCGCATCCAGGGCCTGCTGCAACGAGAAGCCCGACCGGAGTGAGCTAGCCAGCAGCTGCAACACGTCGGGCAGCTGCTCGGCAAACGCGGCGCGCCGCCGACGGATCAGGAAGTTCAGTAGCATCCGCATGCCAAACCAGCCGATCAGCGCTCCCACCAAGAGACCGATGATGAGATTGCCGGTAAGCCCGGTGAGCGCGGCTGCGATGACAACAGCCACGCAGCCGCCGAACAACACCCATTCGGCGGGCTTGCGCGCGACTGCCGCCAGCTCGAGGCGGCCCGCGAGGCGCTGCTCGGCCGCCGGGCTCATGAGCCGCGTAGTCACGTCGAGCGCGACACCGTCACCCTTCTGGGCGGAGTCCGGATCCTCCTTGCCCGGATCAGCACCCGGCCGGGGTCCATAGCGAGCTATCCGCCCTACCAGATCCCGGTCCCGGCCAGACCGTGCCAGCGATCCGGACACGGTCACGACCAGAATGAACAGCGCAACGAAGATCGCGCCCAGACCGCCGGCGAGCGGCCAGCTCACCGCGTTCATTGTCGGTAGCCCTGCTGCTGGAAAATTCCCAACGGTACGTCGACCCCGCGGTCGGCCAGGCGGTCCAGGAACTTCGGGCGAAGTCCGGTCGGGCGAAGCACGCCGCGCGGCTGACCGAACTCATCGGTCCCTGCCTGGTAGTCGAACATGAAGACATCCTGGAGCACCACAACCTCGGTCTCCATGCCCTGCACCTCAGTGATCTGGGTGATGCGGCGCGAACCGTCCTTCAGCCGGGACTGGTGCACGATCAGGTCGATCGCGGAGGCCATCTGCTCACGGATGGCGCGCTGCGTCAGCTCGACCTCCGCCATCATGACCATCGTCTCCAGCCGGGACAGCGTGTCGCGCGGCGAGTTGGAGTGAACGGTGGTGAGGGAACCCTCGTGGCCGGTGTTCATGGCCTGCAGCATGTCGAGGGTGGCGCCGTCGCGCACCTCGCCGACGATGATCCGGTCTGGCCGCATCCGGAGCGCGTTGCGGACGAGGTCGCGGATCGTGATCTGGCCGCGCTTCTCCAGGTTGGCCGGGCGCGACTCGAGCCGGAGCACGTGGTCCTGGCGCAGTTGCAGTTCCGCGGCATCCTCGATCGTGACGATCCGCTCGTCTTCCGGGATGAAGGCCGACAGCACGTTCAGCGTCGTGGTCTTGCCGGAGCCGGCCCCGCCGCCGACCACAATGTTCAGCCGGCCCTGCACGCAAAGCCGCAGCAGGTCCGCTACCTGCGGGGTCACCGTGCCGAACTGGATGAGATGGCCGATCGTGAGGGGGTCAGCGGCGAACTTCCTGATGGTCAGCAGCGACCCGTCCAGCGCGACCGGCGGCACGACGGCGTTGACCCGGCTGCCATCGGGTAGTCGCGCGTCGACCATCGGACTGGATTCGTCGACCCGCCGGCCGATCCGCGCCACAATCTTCTCGATGGTGCGGCGCAGGTGCGCCTCGTCGGCGAATGAGGCGTCCACCGGGTACAGGCGGCCGCTCCGCTCCACGTAAATCTGGTCGTGGCCGTTGACCATGATCTCGGACACGGCGGGATCGCGCAGGTAGGCCTCCAGCGGCCCATGACCGAGAATGTCGTCGGCCACCTCCAGCGCGACCCGCGCCCGGTCGGTTGCGGTCATGGGAGTCTCATCCCGTTGCAGCACCACCTGCAACGCCTGAGTGACCTGCTGCTCCAGTTCCCGCTCGTCCAGGTTGGTGTCGTAGAGCTGCGGCCCGAGCATCGCGAGCATCGCCTCGTGCACGCTGCGCTTCAGCGGGCCAAACGGATCCTCGTAGCGGGCGGTGCGCTTGGGCACGCCGCGCCGTTCGACCACGGGCCCGCTAGCGGGTCCGCGCTGGGAAAGCCGGTCGGAAAGGGTCATGCGACCCGCCTCTTCCGGGACCGGCCTTCTCCTCGGCCGCCGGTCGGGGTAGCCAGCAGATGCTGTTGCACGAACTTCATCACCGACTGACTGACCGGGTGACTAGGACTGGCCAGCATGAGAGGAACGCCCTTGTTCACTGAGATCGGTACGGCCCGGCTCGAGGGGATGTGCGCGGCGATGTTGGACCGCACCACCTTCCTGACCTGATCGGCGCTGATGCCTACCTTCGAGTCAGCCCGGTTGATCACCACCGAGCGGATCTGGCGCGGGTACGACAGCATGTCCAGTTGCTCCAGCGTGACCCGCAGGCTCTTCAACGCGGTCACATCCGGCGTGGTAAGCAGCACGAGGTGCGATGAGACATCCATCGCGGTCAGGACGTGCTCGCTGAACTGGGGCGGCGTGTCGATGACGACGAAGTCGTACATGCGGCGCAGCACCGCCAGCAGCTCGCCGACCAGCCGGGGCGGGATCTTTTCTGCATCCCCTGGGGCGACGGGTGCCAGCAGCATCTCGATCCCGGGCTGGTAGCGGGTCAGCAGCGAGGCGGCGCCGGACTCGTCGAGGTGCCCGGCCATCGGCAGGGCGTCCAGGATCGTTCGCAGCGGGTCGAGCTGGACGCTGATCGCCACGTCGCCGAAGGCGAGATCGAGATCCACGATGCACACTCGGCGGACGCCTTGCATGGCCAGGGCAATACCGAGATTGACCGCCACCGCGGTCTTGCCGCAGCCCCCCTTGGCGCCGAACACAGTGACGACCTGACCCGGCGCCGATTCCTCGTCCGTCGGCGGAGCGAGCATGCGCCGCGTCACCTCATAGGACCGGCGGCAGGCAGCGGCCATCGCCGCGTCGTCCCCGACCTGAACTACGTCGCGCACGCCTGACTGCAGCGCGCGCATCAGCAGGGTGACGTCGACTTCCCGGCGCGCCAGAATCACCCCGACCGCCGGCCGGGCCAAGCGGAGCGAGGCGGCGAACGCCAGGGCGTCACCGGTCACGGCCCGCGGGCCGATGACCACCAGGATCTCGTGCGGGTCACCGTCGAGCAGTTTGGCGGTGGCGGCGAGGGTATCCGCTCTGCGCACTTCCCCGTCGATGCCGGACAGCAACTCCCCGGCGCTGGACGCGGGCTCGCACAGTATGGGCACGGTTCTCTCCTCGACTCAGGGCTGCTGCTGCTGCGGCGGCTGGAACAAACTGACTGGCGCCGCGAACGCCGTATGGGAACTTGGGCCCAGCAACGCCATGTAGGGCAGGCCTACCTCATCGATCAGGATGAGCCGCTCGGCATCGTCCTGATTCACGGCGAGCGTCACTAGCACCGACCCGGCCGGGGAAGATGTCGAGGACGGATCTGCTGTCGCCGTCGCGCTGCTGCCACCGGGGGCGCTATGAGCGGCAGGGTTCTGCCCCACGGCCAGTACTTCAGCCTTCTGCAGTACGAGCAGGGTCGCGGACCCACCCCTGTTGGTTATCTTGCTGATTATTTGACGGGCGCTGAGGTTTTGATGCTGCGTTTCACAGGTCCGCTGAACCCCGGTTGCACTGACTAGCGTGTCGAATACCGCGACATCTGACCCCGGAGTGACGTAGTCAGCCACAGCTTCGGAAATACACATATACACGGTAACGGCGATCATGCCGGGCGGGATGAGAAAGCTGCCGGCCGCCGTGGCGTTGTTGGCCGAGGTCAGCATGTTCGTCAGCAGCACCTGGCCGGGCGCCACGGTGGCGCTCACGACCTGCCCCCCGTTAGTCGCTGTCACCTTCTGCACGGCGGGTGCTGACTTTGAGAAGGATGAAACCGGCATTTTCTCGGTGCCAAGCAGATGCCCATTCTGTGCCTTGTCCAGCGAGGTTCCCGCAGGGATCGCGAATTTGGCCACCAAGACCGTCTCGGCCTTCAGGCCGGCCACGGCGCGCTGATTGGCCTGGTGAGCGTAGGCGACGACAGCCACCACGCCGAGCAGGCCCAGCACGGCCGCCAGCACGATGGTCAGCATTCGGGTTCTCAAGACAACTCCACTCTCCGGTCGGCGGCTCAGCCGGTCAGGTCGATCACGTAGGCGCCCAGGCTGGAAGCAGCAAAGCTGCCGGTGGTCGGGATTACCCCCTGGTACGAAGTAGCCAGTGAGGCAGTAGGTCGTGCCAGTGCAGGTGTTAGCCGGGTTCAGCCAGTCCGCCGCGAATCCGAAGGGGAAGTTGTAGCCGGTGACGACGAAGTCAGCGAAACCCTTCAGCGCGTACGTGTTGGCGGCGGTGTTCAGCGATACGTACACCGGGACCAGGATGGGCACCTGGCTTTGCTGCGCGTTCTGCAAGACCGCCTGGCAGGCCGCGCGTCACAGGTCCTCCCGCGCTCGCGGGGAAGGTGGATCCGCTGACCGGCAGGCTGCAGTTTCCAGTTGCGTCCTGGGCCCAGCCGAATGTCCCAGCGGCGTCTGCCCCGGCCGGCTCCGTCGGGCAGACAGTGCCGTTGCCGGGATGCGGCGTCAGCTGGTGATCGAAGCTGGCCGCCGGCAGCGGGTTCTGCGAGTACGGCGGCGCGGACGCGAACAACGTGCCCTGGCTCGTGTCCTGGTCCCATTCGCAGGCCGAGATGGTGAGTGCGGTCAGCGGTGGCGGCCGATGGTGCGCCCCATTCGGCCTGTGCGCACGCGCGCACTGTCGTCCCCTTGTAGCCCGCCCCCATGATTGACGTCGCAAAGGCCGGTGGGAGGAGCGTCGAGCCGCTGGCAGTTTCGGTCTCGGTGTAGACGTCCACGAAGTTGGTTCCGGCTGGCGGCGCCGACGGGCAACTGGCCAGGCTCCCCGTGGGGCCGGGCACCCGGGCAGGGCGCCGGAACCGCAGACAAGCTGGACGCCTGCCGTTCCGCCGGTGAGATTGGAGGCGTTGCCGTCCGCCTGCTGGCCCGCGACACCGGGCGCGCACGCACCGAGCGCGCAGCTCTTGGCAACCGCCAGCGCTGCAGCGTCCGCGCCGTTCTGCAGCTCGGCCCGTTCCTGATAGATCTGGCCGACGTCGATGACGAGGGCACCCATACCCAGCAGCACACCGGTGCCGAGGAGTATCGCCACTATTGCCGCGACCACCCCGCGCTCGTCACGCCGCAGCCGCGCCAGGATGAGGCGCCGCAGCGAGGCCGTCAGGTCTCGCACGGCATGACCCCTTGGGCAGTCAGCACGATCGGAGCGCCCAGACCGGAACCGCCGACGAAGTTGAAAACTGCGCCGATCGGGGTGATGAACGAGAACGAATAACTGACATCTACCTCCGCGTCTGCAGTCGGCCCGGCGCCTGGCGGGCAGCTCTGCGCGACCGTGACGGTCACGCCGCTCAGGCTCGGCGCTGCCGCCGCCACCCGCGTTTGAACCTGGCCGTTGGAATATCCCAACGCCGCCAGCCTGGCTCCCTCGCGGGCGGCTCCGGTCAGGGAAATCTGAGCGTTCAGAGCACGCCCGAAGTCGATGAGCCCGAACACGATCAGCAGCAACGCCGGTACCACCAGCGCGAACTCAACGGCGACAGAACCGCGATCTCGTGCCTTGCGGCTGCTCGATTGTGGTCGCTTCATCGCCTGCTGCCTATCTGACCGATGCCGGAAGCGTGGGACGCCGGATGGCGGCCCACGTCCCGGCCGTGTTCGCGCGCCGTGCCACGCTGGCGGCCGTCGTCGGGCGACGTAACCGGCGAGCCAGTCGTCCAGTCGCCGGCTCTTAAAGGCTGGTGATGAAGCCGGAGAAGAATCTGCCGAGCTGGGTGGCAAAAAGCGTCAGCGTCGTGATGAGGGCCAGGCCGACAACCGTGATGAGGATGGCGTATTCAACGGCGGTCACGCCACGGTCGTCCCGGCGGACTGGCTCGGCGAGGCGGTTCTGCACGAACGCAAAGACCCTGAGCATGTGGTGCTCCTTCGGGGGCTTAGAAGTGATGACACGTAACGAGCCAGCCAGACCGCACCGGCTGACCAACAAGCGAACACAATGGACGAACTCGCTCACGGAGTGCCATCGGGTACACGGTCAGACAATCGCGCCGAGCGGATGACACGTCAGTCGATCGGCTAGTCGCAGGCGCCGGCCGGCCGACACGGCGCTCCAGCCGGCCGGTCTTTGACCGAATCCGCCCCGATCGTCCCGTCGCTGACTTACGGTCAGACGGCATGAACCCGATCTGGGCGGCCGCGGGCGGCGCCATCGGCCTGGTCGCCGGAGCCGCGATCAGAGGCACCGTCTTCAGGCTGTCGGTGCCGAGCGGCGATCCCGGCCGGATCGCCTGCCCGCGTTGCGCCGCGCCCACCCGAAGTCGGCTAGCCCGCCAGTGCGGGCGGTGCCGGAGCAGCCTCGGCACTCCGCTCGCGCTGGAGCTGAGCACTGCCCTCGTGCTGGCGCTCCTGCTCGGCCGGTTTGGCGGCCAGGCGGACGTGGTCGCGTTCGGGTTTTTCGGCGTTCTCGGCGTCGCGCTGGCCGCCATCGACATCAATGTCCAGCGGCTGCCTGATCTCCTGACCCTGCCCGCGTACCCGATCTTGATCGCGTTGCTCACTGGTGCCGCCATCGCCAGTCACGATTTCAGCGCGCTGCTGCGGGCATTGCTCGGCGGCGTGGTCCTGGCCGGCGTCTATCTAGCGCTGGCGCTCGTGCGTCCGGGTCAGATCGGCGGGGGCGACATCAAGTTCGCCGGCGTCGCCGGGCTGGCCCTGGGCTGGCTCGGCTGGCCCAGCCTGATCGCCGGAACTGCCTTCGGTTTCGCGCTGTCGGCCATCGTCAGCGTCGCCTTGCTCGCGGCCCGGCGCCTCACGCTGCGCAGCGCGATTTGCTTCGGCCCCTTCCTCTTTGCCGGCGCCGTGCTGGCGATGCTCGCGGCCGGCTGACGGCGGCGTCTGCACGTCGCCACCGCCGCTAACAGCGCGTGTTACTACCCGTATCTGGCGAACTACTGAAAAGAAGATTACTTTCCTATAACGATCGCCCAATGCGCCCAACCATGGCGACTAGCGCGAGTGGACTGTGGTCTCTAACCCCGGTCGGGGTCGCCTCAGTGCAGAGGAAGCCGCGGGCTGCGGCTCGCACGTGGCTTGAGCTCTGACGCCGTGAGGGGCTGGACACGGACGTCGGCACAACAGCATATGTACCTAGTCAAAGGAGTGAGCTAGGACAGCACCATGATCGATCCCGCATAGGCGGCGAACATCCCGTGGGGGGAAGTTGCATGCCAATTCGTCTTACCATCGTTGACGGACAGACGCTCACCCGCTATGGCTTGCGCGAACTTGTATCCAGATATCCAGACATCGAAATAGTGGCCGAGTGCCAGTCGGCCGCCGAGGCGCGTGACGTGGTTGCCGCGGCGACGCCCGACGTGGTGACTATCGACGTCGTCTTGCCCGACGGCGACGGGCTTGAACTCGCCCGTGAGCTCAGAGACCGGTACGCCGACCTCGGCATCGTCATACTGACGTCGCTGCACGAGGACGACGTACTCTTCCGGGCCCTGGAGAACGGCGCGTCGGCGTTCGTCGCGAAGTCGGCTCCGCTAACCGAGGTCCTCAGCGCCATCCGGCACGCGGCAGTCGCTGCCTCGTCCTTCACCGCTTCGGGCCTGGCCACGGCCGTGGCGCGGCGCCGCTCGATGCAGGACCGGCTCGCGCTCAGTCCGCGCGAGACGGAGGTACTGCGCCTGCTGCACGACGGCCTGTCAGTTCCGGCCATCGCAGATGGAAATGTTCATCAGCGTGTCCACCGCGAAGACGTACGTGGCGCGGCTCTACGAGAAACTGGGCGCGGCGAACCGGGCCCAGGCGCTCATGACCGCGATGCATCACGGCCTGATCCAGTATCAGCAGGACCCGGATCCGCCCGCTGCGGCCAGTTGCGGCCGCAGCGGGCGGCCACGTGCTGTGCGGCGCGTCGGCGCAGGCCATCGCTGGCCCTCGTCGACCGCGATCTGGGCTAGGCGCCGGAAACTCGTCGCCGGCCCGCGGCCCCGACCGGGTCTGTCTTGGCTGATTGCTCCGGGCCCTGCCTGCACAGGGACCGTCGGTCGGCCCGTTCCTGGCGGCTGATGATCTGCGATCCTGGTGAGCAAGCTATTACCCGCTTCGTCTCGGCGCGGCTTCGCGTCGGATGTGCGAGAGTTCAGTCGTGGCTGAGAGGAGGGTGACTGTCATTGGCAGAGGGGCCGGCTGCGGCTCGAGACGAGGTGGCCGCTCTGCTGAGCATGATGCAGAGGGTGGTCGGTCGCGAGCACCCCGACACGCTGACGACCCGGATTGAATTGGCCAGGCTGACCGGCGAGGCGGGCGACGCCGCCGCGGCGCGAGACCAATTTGATGCTCTGCTGCCGGCGCTGGCGCGGGTGCTCGGTCGTGAGCACCCGGATACCCTGACCGCGCTGAGCGAACTTGCCCGGTGGACCGGGGAGGCGGGAGACGCCGTCGGCGCACGGATCCAGTTCTCCGCTCTGGTGCCCGTTCGTGCGCGGATCCTCGGCCCCGGCCATCGGCGAACTCTGGCCGCCCGAAGCAGCCTCGCCCACTGGACCGGCCGGGCCGGAGACCCCGAAGGAGCCCGCGACGAGTACGCCGCGGCTGGTGCCGATCTATGAGCACGAGTTCGGCCCGGAGCATCCACGGACCCTGGACGTCCGCGCCAGCCTGGCCATGTGGACCGGCGCCGCCGGTGACAGCGACCAGGCGAGTAATCAGTACGCAGCGCTGTTGCCGGCCTATGAACGGACATTCGGGCCGAAGCACCCGGAAACCCTGGCCATTCGCCAGAACCTCGCCTTCTGGACCAGGCAGGCAGGAAAGCGGCTCCGCCGGTGGGGTCGGCAGAAGTAGCTGTGGCTGCCGGTCGATTACTGCCGTGAGCCTGCACCTGATCACTACGGATTGGCCGCTGTGAATCTTGTCTGCCCGCCGGTCGGATTCGGAGCGAGGCGTTCGTAGCAGGGTGGGATGCGGCCGGAGGGGCCGCCGGGACCGGCCATCCAGACAGTGACTACCAGGTGGCTAACCAGGTCCAGGTGCTCGACCCGCCGCACGCCATCGGCTGACTGACGGGGACTGAGCAGGGCGACGGTCAGCTGGAGCGGAGCTTGCCGCACCGACGTCCCACGGCGCGAGTGCCACTAGCCCGGTGGCCGCCGGTCCGGCCGGGGGTTGACAGCCGCTGACGGGCAGCCGCCCGCGCTGCATTCCTCGTCGGGGTCGGCCGGGTCGTGCTCGAACTCGTAGTGGAAGCAGACGTAGTGCATCTGCTCGAAGACGTCGAACTGGTCCCTGGAAATCGGGACCGGGCGGTCACACCTGCGGCACTGCGCCGTCGGCGGACCTGGCCTGGGCGATCTCACTGACACTGAGGCGGGCGCCCTGGGTCTGTGGTGCACCCGCTCGAGCCGGGCATTGCGGGACGCCGCCGGCGCCGAGCACGTGTACGCGGCGGTGTTCGGCAACGCGGTCCCGCACCTGCACGTTCATCTGCTGCCGCGGTTCCCCGGCACGCCGCGCCGGTACTGGGGACTCAGGTTGACGAATGGCCCGGCGCCCGCCGCGGCGACGCGACCGAGATCGCAGCCCTGGTGCAGGAGCTTCGCACCTACCTCGGGGCGTGACAGGCCGCGCTACTGCGGCAGGTAGGCGCGGAAGTGACTGGCGACCACGTCGGCTACCGCATCGGCGTCCTGGCTCCCGTCTACCTCGATGACCGGGACGCCCAGCCGCCGGGCTGACCCGACGACGTCTGCGGCGAGGAGCCGGTCGCGCTGCACCCGGTTGCGCTGCGCCCGGACGGGATCACTGACATCAGCCCCGATCCGCCCGGCGCGCGGCAGCGCGGTCAGCTGACGCCGCCTGAACTCCTCCGTCGGCACCATCACGACCATCCGGGAAACCGCGCCTGGCACCTTCGCGACGAAATCAGGTCGCAGACTCCAGCCTTCGGCCACGATCGGCGCGCGCCGAGACCAGCGCACGCAGGTCGTCGAGCGTCCAGTCGAACCGGGCGGCGAAGTCCGCGAGCTGCGCTAGCCGCCATCTCGGCCGGACTGGCGCTGACCCACGCTTCCTCCGCCGCCGGCCCGGCGGGCGGCTCGCCCCGGCGGACCCGGGCAGCGACGCGGCGGTCATCATGGGCGCGGGCGTCGTGGTAATCGCAGTGATACGCGGTCAGGC
Organism: uncultured Actinomycetota bacterium; assembly: GCA_963805805.1. Taxonomy (GTDB): domain Bacteria; phylum Actinomycetota; class Actinomycetes; order Streptosporangiales; family Streptosporangiaceae; genus JAJYUU01. Next base: position 13,995 of record CAWDVS010000001.1, read on the forward strand.
CGTACCGGACTGCCAGCAGCCGCGCCACCGTCGACTTGCCAGCCCACTGCGCGCCGCCGATCCACAGCGCGGACGCGATCGTGCCGAACGGGTCCCAGGGCGCGGGCGCCATCCGATGGCTGGACTCAGACATGGACTGGATTCTTCCGGTTCCGGCTGGCGCCTGCGGCTGCTTATCCTCGGCCTGAGGAGGCGTCAGTGGCATTCACCATTCCTTCAGCCTGGCCGGGCAGGCTGTGGCCATGATGCGCCAGCCGCGCCCGGCGACATCGCAGGCACCTGGCCAACCGGGCTCGCTGCCGGGGGGACCGGGCCGGGCCGGGGCCGCGCCACGCCAGCGGGCGGCGGACGTATGCGGCGCGCTGGCAGGCGCCGGACTCGGCGTGTCGGTCGGCTCTGGGCTCATCACGCTGACGCGCGGATCGCTGTCGGCACCGGGCGGGCTCGCGACCACGGCAGGCGAGCTGGCCGGCCTCGCCGGCGCCTATCTGCTCCTGATCATGGTGTTGCTGATCGCGCGGCTGCCGTGGCTCGAACTCTCGGTCGGCCAGGCCCGGTTGCTGCACTGGCACCGGAAACTCGCGCCATGGGCGTTCGGTCTCATCGGCGGGCACGTGCTGTTCATCACGCTGGGGTACGCGCAGGCGGCTCGGGTGAACGTGGCCCGCCAGGTCTGGGTGTTCGTCAGGAACTACCCCGATGTCCTCGCGGCCATCGTCGGCTTCGGGCTGCTCGTGCTCGCCGTCATCACGTCCTGGCGCCGGGTCCGCGCGCGGCTGCGGTACGAGACCTGGTGGGTCGTGCACCTGTACACCTACATCGCGCTCGCGCTCGCGTTCGCGCACCAGATCGTGACCGGCGCCTCCTTCGTCGGGCACCCGCTGGCCCGGGCCGCCTGGATCGTGATCTGGGCGCTGACGGCCGGGGCAGTGCTGGTCTTCCGGGTCGTGCAGCCGGTGGCGCGCAGCATCCGGCACGGGCTCCGCGTCGTCGAGATTCGCGAGGAGACGCCCGGCGTCTTCTCGCTCATCTGCCGCGGGCGCAAGCTCGACCGGCTGGCCGTCTCGGGCGGCCAGTTCTTCCTGTGGCGGTTCCTGACCAGGCAGCTGTGGTGGCAGGCGCACCCGTACTCGCTGTCCGCCCTGCCGCAGCCCCCGTACCTGCGGGTGACGATCGACGGGGTGGGTGACCAGGGCAAGGCCGTCCGGGCGCTGCGGCCGGGCACGCGCATCGCGATCGAGGGACCGTACGGCGCGCTGACCCCGCGGGCCCGCGTCGCCGAGCGGGTACTGCTCATCGGGGCCGGCGTCGGCATCACGCCGCTGCGCGCGCTGCTGGAGGACTTGCCGCCCTCGACCGACGTCACGGTGCTCATCCGGGCGTCGACGGCCGCCGGGGTGTTGCACCGGGAAGAGATCGCCGCGCTGGTCGAGCGCTGCGGCGGCCGCCTGCATGAACTCATCGGCCCGCGCGACCAGGTCCGGCTGGACGCGGCCGCCCTGCGCGAGCTCGTCCCGGACGTGGCGCGGCGCGACGTCTACATCTGCGGCCCGGACGGCTTCATGGCGGCCATGGCCGACGCGGCGCTCCGCCTCGGTACGGCCGAGCACCAGATCCACCAGGAAACCTTCGGGTTCTAGGCGCGGAGAGGCAGCCTGATGAAGCGCACCGTGATCGTGGTCGCCGCGACCGCGGCGGGCCTGGCGGGCGTACTGGCCTTCCACACCTCCCCGCCTAGCGTCACCTTGACGCCGGGGACGGGAACGGCAGGTCCGCCGCCGGAGCCGGCGTCGCCGCAGCCCACGGCGTCGCCCAGATCGGCCGGAACCGCCTCCGGCCAGACCCGGACCCAGGTCGGTCCGCTGGTCAACTTCAGCTTCGGCGCCCTGTCGGTGTCGGTGACCGTCCGCGGCCGCACGATCGTCAAGGTCGGCGTCGCCCGGCTAGCCGACGACGGCAGCTTCCGGTCGCAGTCCATCGACGAGCAATCGATTCCGGAACTGGAGCAAGAAGCCCTGAGCGCGCAGAACGCGAACATCCAGGGTGTCTCCGGCGCCAGCTACACCAGCGCGGGCTTCCGCACCTCGCTGCAGGACGCGCTGCGCACCCTGGGGCTGCAGTGACGCCCGTCGCCGTGCACGCCCTGCACCACCGCGAGGCCGTGATGGGAACGATCATCACCGTCGACGTCTATACCGCCGATGGCGGCGCCGGCCGCGAGATCACCGCGGGCCTCGCGGCGGCGCGGGACATACTGCAGCAGGCCGACGCCGTGTTCAGCACCTGGAAGCCGGGCAGCGCGGTCAGCAGGCTGCGCCGCGGCGAGATCACGCTGGCACAGGCGCCGCCGGAAGTCAGCGAGGTGGCCCGCGCCTGCGCGGTCGCGCGCGAGCTGTCGGGTGGCTGGTTCGATCCCTGGGCCATGCCCGGCGGCCTGGACCCGACCGGCCTGGTCAAGGGGTGGGCGGCCCAGCGCGCGCTGGCCGCCCTGCGGGTACCCGGTGCCGTCGGCGCGATCGTGAACGCCGCAGGCGACATCGCGAGCTTCGGCGCGCTCGGGCCCGGCGCCCCGTTCCGGATCGGCATCGCCGACCCGTTCGCGCGGCGGCGGCTGGCCGCGATCGTCCACCTCACCGGAGCCATCGCTACCTCGGGTACATATGAGCGCGGCGCCCATCTCTTCGACCCGCACTCGGGCCGACCTGCCGCGCGCGCCGCCTCGGCGAGCGTGACCGGGCCGGACCTGGCCCTGGCCGATGCGCTCGCGACCGCGATCGCGGTGGCGGGCGACCCTGGCCTTGCCCTCGTCGGCCCCCTTGACGGCTACGAAGCACTGACCATCGGGCCCGACGGCAGCCGGAAGTGGACCGCCGGTTTCCCGTTCGCCGGGCAGGCGGCAAAAGAAGTGGCATCGGCGGCCCGGTAGCGGCGATGCTCGCACTATGTCTGAGAACGCAGCTGACACCGGCCTGCCAACCCGCGAGTTCGGCTGGTGGGACGTGTTCGTGGCCCCCGACGCGGACCCGCGCGAGGAAGGGGACGTCCCGGTCGGCGAGCGGGCGACGCTCGTGCGGTACCTGCGCAACCGGCGGCTGACGCTGGAACTCAAGTGCGCCGGGCTGACCCCGGAGCAGATGGCGCGGCGCGCGGTTCCGCCGTCTAACCTCTCGCTGCTCGGCCTCGTGCGGCACCTGGCCGGGGTGGAGCACTTCTGGTTCCGGCAGGTGCTGGCCGGTCAGGAGGGCCCGCGGCTGTACCGGAGCGAGGGCGAGCCGGGCCTGGACTTCGACGGCGCCGGGCCGGACCCGGCCGTCGTGGCCGAAGCCTGGTCGACCTGGCGGGCGGAGGTCGCGTTTGCCGAGCAGTTCGTGGCGCAGGCCGCCGATCTCGGCCAGACCGGCACGGTCGACGACGGCGTCAACGGGCCCGGCACGATCGCGCTGCGCGAAGTCATGGTGCATTTGATTGAGGAGTACGCGCGGCATCTCGGCCACGCCGACTTCCTGCGGGAGCGGATCGACGGCCGCGTCGGCCAGTAGGCAACCGCCAGTGCGCTGACTGTGTTGGATTACTGTCGCTGGAAGCGTCGCTGGAGCGACAGTAATCCAACACAGTCGCCCGTCAACCGCTGCTCCGCGATCTGTCAGCGCGACGCAGTTGCTCAAATTTGAGCACTCGTGTTGTACTACTAAGGTGAACCCGACCCGGCTCTTCGTCCTGGGCGCGCTCGCGAAGCACGGCCCGATGTACGGACACCAGCTACGCCGTGACGCCCGGCTGGACCGGACCGAGATGTGGTCCGAGGTGCGGCCCGGCTCGCTCTACAGCGCGCTGCACCGGATGGCGGCCGAGGGCCTGATCGAGCCGCTGCGGACCGAACAGCAGGGCCAGCTCCCGGCCAGGACCGTGTACGGCATCACCGCCGAGGGCCAGCGAGAGCTGCGCGTGCTGCGGGCCGAGGCGCTCAGGGAAGTCCGGCTGCAACCCGACCCGGTCGACCTCGCTCTCGCGATGAGCACCGATCTGGACGAGGACACGATGCGCGGCTATCTGGAGGACCGGATGCGGGTGCTGAGCGCGCAGGCGTCGGTCTTCGAGCACAGCCGCGAGCGATGCTGGCCGGACCAGACCGTCGCCGACGACCTGGTCGTGGAGCACGCGCGACTGCGCATCCAGGCCGAGCTCGACTGGCACCAGCTCGTGCTCGACCAGCTCGGCAAGCTCGGGACCGGCAGCGCGCCGCGGCGGGCTTCGGCATGACGGTGCGCCTTCTACGGCTCATCGGCGACCCGGTGCTGCGGACCGCGAGCGATCCCGTGACCCGCTTCGACGACGCGCTGACCGCGCTGGTGGACGATCTGCTCGACACCGTCGCCGAGCCCGGCCGGGCGGGACTGGCCGCCAACCAGATCGGCTCCGGCCTGGCCGTCTTCGCCTATAACGTCGACGGCCAGCTCGGCTACCTGATCAATCCGCGGATAACCGACCGGCAGGGCGTGCAGCTGGGCCTGGAAGGCTGCCTTTCCGTACCCGGCATCTGGGCCGAGCGGCCGCGCCCCGCGCTGGTGGTGGCGGAGGGCGTGGACCTGCAGCGTGAGCCGGTCGTGGTGACCGGTGAGGGCGAGCTGGCCCGCTGCCTGGAGCACGAGACCGATCATCTGGCCGGGCAGCTCTACATCGACGGCCTGGAGCCCGCCGAGCGGCGCCGGGTCATGCGCGAGCTCCAGCGTGATCAGCTGGCCGGCCGAAGCCCCGGTCCACCCTGGGACTAGCGCCCCGGTCAGGGCAACGGCCGCCGGTAGCGCACCTCATCCAGCCGGAAACCGACGAGGTCGTCGACCTTGACGCCGCCGTCGGGCCGGAAGCCGGCCAGCTCGTAGAACCGCCGCGCCCGGCCATTTGCGGCCAGCACCCAGAGGGTGACCTCCCGGTGGCCGGCCCCGGTGAGGTGCTCGACCGACGCACCCATCAGGAGCCGGCCGATCCCCGTGCCGATGACGGCGGGCATCAGGTAGATCGCCCGGACCTCCCCCACCTGGCCGGGATCGTCGTCCTCGTCTCGGGTCGGGCCGAACGACGAGAAGCCGCAGACGCCGTCCTGGTCGTCGGCGACCAGCACCGCGTCCCCGGCAGGCTCGCTCAGCCACTGCTGCCAGCGGGGCAGCCGGTCGGCGGGATCGAGCCCGTCCAGATATTCGGGCGGCATATGGCCGCGGTAGGCCGCCTGCCAGGACCGGACGTGCACCTCTGCGATCCGGGCGGCGTCCCGGGTGGTCGCGACCCGGATCAGCGCCAGCGGCTGCGTGTCCATGACCAGGTGTCCATCAGATCGCCACTACAGCTCGGCCGGGATCCGGCGGCGGCCGGCGAATCCGTGCGCGAGCTTGTGGTACCAGCCGAGCTCCGGCTCGCCCTCCAGCCAGCACAGCAGGACCGCCTCGCCGTCTAGCTCGGCCGGGAAGTCCAGCAACAGCGGGGCGAAGCCCTTCAAATCCAGGCCCTGCTCGGGAAACCACGCCAGCAACTCGCTGAGGCGGGCCTGGTACGCCTTCGCCTCCGGCAGGCCGCCGAGCGGCGACCGCGTGCCCTTCGCGAGCGCGGACTGCAGCTCGACCAGGTTGGCGCGCACCTCGACGAGTTCGCTGCCGCGGCGCAGGACCGCGGGCATCAGCTCGCGCGCCTGCATCAGCGTGAAGCTCCCGGCCCCTTCCATAGCAGGCAGCCTGCCCGAGTCAGCGGGCCCGCGTCCACTCCAGTGGCGGTCAGGCGGATGCGGATTGCCGGGGCGGCACTGATTACCCACAGTCGGCCTCGCTCACGCTGGCAGCTTGCCCGCCCGGCTGAGTTTCGCCTTCCCGGTCACTGTCCCGGCCCGGCGCATTGCCGCCGACTTGCCTTGCTGGCCGAGCAGGTAGCGGTCAAGGAAATCGATCGTCACCCGGGCGACAATCGGCTCCGGCGTGTGCTTGCCCTGGTACGGCGCGAAATGGTCGGCGCCGGGCAGCTCCAGGTAGTACCGAGGCCCAGTCGTGTCCGCGCGGTACAGCCGGACGCTGTCGGCCGGCGGGTTCCAGGCGTCGACTGGTGCCCTGGATGACCAGCAGCGGCGGCGCGGGCCTGGCGAACCACTGGCCGGTGAACGCAGGCCACTGGGCACCGGACAGGACGACCGCGGCGCGCACCCGCTTGTCCCGGCAGCACGCCGCCCCGGCGAGCGCGGCGGCGGCGTCCCCGCCGTCCGAGTGGCCCGCGACCGCTATCTCGCTGGCCGCGATCAGGCCGGCCAGCCGACCCCCGGCCGCGGCGCTGCGGGCCAGCAGCCGCCCGATGACGAAGGCGAGATCGGCGGGCTCGTGCCGCAAATCGGCCTCGTCCGGAACGGCGGTCTTGCAGCTGGTGCGCGGGAAGTCCACGGCAGCCACGACGTAGCCCGCGCTGGACCACTGCCGGAGCAGGTCGCTGTACACGGCCGCGCAGTGCCGGTATCCCGGTGCGAACACGATCAGCGGCAGCAGGCCGCGCGACCCGCCCCGGTACCTGGCGTGATCGGAGATGACCGGGTAGCGCACAGTCACGTGCAGGGCCCGCTTGCCTAGGTGCTTGGTGGGCCGGATCCAGGTGTAACGGACGAGCGCGACCCGGTAGGTCCGCATCACCCCGACCTTCACCGCGGCCGGCGTCCTGGCCGACCCGGGCGAAGTTATGGCCGCGGCCTGCTGCGAGCGGCGGGCGGCGGCGTTCCCGGCACCGGGCCGCAGGCTCAGGTACACCCCGGTGCAGATGACTGCCACCGCGGTCGCGGCCACGAGGGCGATGTAGCCGGCCCGCCACCGGCTGCTGCTTCGGCTCAGCGCTGGCTCCTTTCAGCGCTGACAGGTTGGCACAACGCCGGCGCTGGCGCGCGCGGGATGTGCTAATTCCTTTATCAGCCGGTTACCCAGAGTTACTCGCGCGGGGCCCGAAGCCGGGACCGGAGCCACCGACTCGCTGCGACTTTCTCCAGATCGCGTGAAGGCTTAATGAAGTCTTCACGAAAATCGTCAGCTTAACTACTTCTGAACCAGATACTTTGCGGATCTTAAATCCCCTGATCTGGCTACTCCACGGGCGGCATATTAATCTGCAGGAATGCCATCGGTGAATTCCCCTGCCGCTGGGCGACGCCGGGCACGATTCACACTAGACCGGGTGCGCTCCCTGCGGACCAGCGTGCGGCCAGGAGCGCGGAGCTATATGGCATTGGCCCAAGGTACTCAACTACAAATGTACCGGCAGCTGCGGGCGCGGAATGCGGACGCAACTTGAACACGGGCAATCGCCCAGTAGGGTCGTTCGGCGCTGCGTTGCTAGCCATCACCGCAGTCGTCGGCGTGGCCTTGGCCGTGCATGGCTGGTCGGGTCGGCATCTAGCGTCAGCGCTCGGCTCGGTGGGCGTCGCTCCGGCGGCGACCGCCAGCACGACCCCGCGGGCGGCGGGCAGCGCGCAATCCGGGCCTGCCGGGCCGCACGCGACGACCCCGGCCCACGGCTCGGCCTCGTCACCTGCTCGATCCGCGCCCGGCCCCCTGCTCAGTTCGCAGCAATACGCGCAGTACGCGTTCCAGGTCTGGCCGGGCACGCTGACCAGCCAGGCTCGGGTAGCGATAACCGGCCTGAGCATCGTCGTGCACAGCAAGCCCGGCGGGATAGCCGTGACCGCTGGTGTCACCGGCCAGGCCGCGTCGGCCCCGGTGTTCTACTCCGGCGGCGCGCATGTCTACGTGATCGAGGCGGCGCTGGGCGACGACTCCGGCAATAGCGACTTCAACCTCGGCGACGACGGCATTGTCGTGACCGACGCACGCGGCCGGATCCTGCGGTGACCGCCCGGTCTGGTGGTCCAGCCCGGCGGATCACGCCGACCGGGCCTGCCCGAGCAGGAGACAAGGCAGCCGGCCGACCCAAGGTCGTGCAGGCCCCGCCAGCCGGCCTCGCCGACAAGGCTGCAGCGCTCCTGGCGGACTGGGCCCCGACGCTCGCTCGGATCCTGCTCGGGCTGGTCCTGGCCTGGTTCGGCTATCACGAGCTCGTCCAGCCCGCGCTGTGGACTGGCTACGTGCCGGTGCTGAGCGCTGGTTCGCCCGTCGCTACCGTGCTAGTGCTCGCACACGGCTGGGTGCTGCTGATGCTCGCGGTGGCGCTGCTCGCGGCCATTCTGGTGCGCGCAGCTGCCGCGCTGGCGGCCATCCTGGTCCTGCAGATCGTTATCACACTGACCGTGACCGGCGGCCTGACCGACCTCACCATGCGTGACGTCGGCGTGCTCGGGCTCGCGCTGGCCCTCACCGGTCACACCCAGCAGCGGCTCACGCTCACCCGCTGAACCGAGCACACAGCCGGGAGCTATTCACCGCGGTCGCGGAGCAGCCTGCGCAGCCAGCCCAGCCGGGTCTGCCGCGCGGCCACGGAGATCGCTGCGGCCGGCGCCAGCGACTCGAACCCGTGGTAGCCGCCGGGCCAGACGTGCAGCTCGGCGACGCCGCCGGCCCGCCAGATCCGGGCCGCGTAGTCCAGCACCTCGTCCCGGAACGTCTCCACCGAGCCGACGTCGAGGTAGGCGGGCGGCAGTCCGGTCAGGTCAGCGGCCCTGGCCGGCGCCGCGTAGGCCGGCACATCGGGGCCGCCCTGGGCCGCGCCGAGCAGCGCCCGCCAGCCGGTCAGGTTCGACGTCCGGTCCCACATCCCCTGGCGGTCCAGCTCGTAGCTGGACGGGGTCTGGTTCCGGTCGTCGAGCATCGCGCAGCCGAGCATCTGGCCGATCAGCGCCGGGCCGCCGCGATCTCGCGCCATCAGCGCGACCGCGGCGGACAGCCCGCCGCCCGCGCTCGCGCCGGCGATCAGCAGCCGGTCCGGGTCGATGCCGAGCTCGGCGGCGTGCACCGCGGTCCAGCTCAGCCCCGCGTAGCAGTCCTCGACGCGGCGCCGGGTGCGGATGCTCGGGCGCCAGCCGGTACTCCACCGAGACGACGACGACGCCCGCCTCCTGGATCCAGTGCAGCATCGCCAGCATCCCGGTCCGGTTGTCGCCGACCACCATGCCGCCGCCGTGAATGTGGAATACGCCTGGCGCAGTGGTCGCCAGGCCCGCGGGCTTGCACACGAGCAACGAGATGTCCGGCGCGCCCGTCGGGCCCTGGCACCGTCAGCTCGGTGAACTCGATCGCCCCGTCCCGGCGCAGATCGTCGTCGGTCAGCCGCAGCGGCTTCCTGGCCTCGCGCGCCGCCGGAATCTCGTCGGCCAGCAGCGGGTCGGACGCATCCGGTCCGAGACCGGCGAGTACGAGTCCGGCCTCGGCGTCGATGGGCGGGTGGCTGCCAGCGGGCATGCTGCGACCTCTCCTGCGCTCGGGCTGCCGCCGGACCGGGTGTCGGTGGCTCAGGACATACTGTCCTGAGCGGGGCCAGCCGATCTTGATGGGGTGCATGTGAGCGCAACTTCATTGCTGGACTGGCGCCGCCGGGTCGCGGCCATCTACGCCGCCGTGCGCGCGATTCCCGATCCGGCCGCGGCGCATCAGGCCTGGCAGGCCGCCCGGAACGAACTCCTCGCCAGCCACCCGCAGTCGCCGGTCCCGGCCGGCGAGCGGGAGAAATTCGTGGCGGCGCCGGTCGCGCCGTACGACCCGGCGCTGCGATTCACCGCGCGGGTAGACACCGACGTGCCGCCGGTCCGGATCGAGGTGCAGACCGGCACCGACGGCACCGTGCCCTTCGAGCGGGCCGGAGTGGTGCACCTGCCCGGCGTCGGCGACCTGGACGTCTGGTGGCTGGCGACCTACGGCGGCGGCATCTTCGTGCCAGTCCGCGACACCAGGGATGACGGCCTGACGTACTCGGGCGGCCGGTACGTCATCGACACCGTCAAGGGCGCCGACCTCGGCGGCGACGACGGATACCTGGTCGTCGACCTGAACTTCGCCTACAACCCGTCCTGCGCGTACGACCCCGGCGTGGGCGTGCCCGCTGGCGCCGCCGGGCAACACCGTCCCGGTCGCGGTCACCGCCGGCGAGCTGATGCGGCCGATCGAGACGGCGGCAGGCTAGCCTGGCCGCGGCGGTCAGCCAGCCAGGGCCGGGGCGATCAGCTCGGCGATCTGGGCCGCGTTCAATGCCGCGCCCTTGCGCAAGTTGTCCCCGCACACGAACAGGTCGAGAGCCTGCGGATCGTCGAGGCTCTGCCGGACCCGGCCTACCCAGGTCGGATCCGTCCCGGCGATGTCAGCCGGCGTCGGGAACACCCCGCGGGCCGGATCATCCAGCACTTCGACGCCCGGCGAATCGCGCAGCACCGCCAGCGCGGCGTCCCGGCTGACCTCCTGGCCGAAGACGGCGTGCAAGGCCAGCGAGTGCCCGACCATCACCGGCACCCGCACGCAGGTCGCGGCGACCCGCAGGCCGGGCAGCCCGAGGATCTTGCGGGTCTCGTTGCGGATCTTCAGTTCCTCGGAGTTCCAGACCTCGTCCTTGAGCGAGCCCGCCCAGGGGACCACGTTCAGCGCCAGCGGGGCACCAAACGGCCCGCCGTCGCCGACGACCGACCGCACGTCGCCTGGCCGCTGGCCGATGGTCCGGTTGCCGCCCACCTTCGCGAGCTGGTCGTAGAGCGCGTCGATGCCCTCCTGGCCGGCGCCGGATGCGGCCTGGTACGACGCCGCGACCAGCTCGCGGAGCCCGAACGCGCGGTGCAGCGCGCCGACCGCGACGATCAGCGCCAGCGTCGTGCAGTTCGGCACCGAGATGATCCCGAGCGGCCGGTCCGCGGCGGCCGCGGGGTTGACCTCGGGCACCACCAGCGGCACGTCGGAGTTCAGCCGGAACGCGCCGGACTTGTCGATGACGACTACGCCGCGCGCGGCGGCGACCGGCGCCCACTGCGCGGACACCGGATCGGGCACGTCGAACATGGCCAGGTCCACGCCGTCGAAGACGTCCGCGGTGAGCTCCCGGACGACGACCTCCGCGCCGCGTACGGGCAGCTTGCGGCCCGCGGACCGGGCCGAGGCGATCAGCCGGATCTCGCCCCAGATGTCGGCGCGCTCGGTCACGACCTCGCGCATCACGGTGCCGACGGCGCCGGTCGCGCCCGACGATCGCCAGGACCGGGCGGCCGTCCCGTGCGGCCGCGGACCCGGCGCTCACCGGCCGGTCCCGCCGTAGACGACCGCCTGCTCCTCGCCGTCACCCAGCTCGAACGCCGCGTGCACCGCCCCGACCGCCATTTCCACGTCGTTCTGGTCGACGACGACGGAGATCCGGATCTCCGAGGTCGAGATCATCTCGATGTTGATGCCCGCCTCCGCCAGCGCGCCGAAGAACCGCGCGCTGACGCCCGGGTGCGAGCGCATGCCCGCGCCGACGACGGAGACCTTGCCGATGCGGTCGTCGTACAGCAACTGCTCGAACCCGACCTCGTCCTGCATGGCCCGGAGCGCGGCCATGCCCGCGTGCCCGTCGTCGCGCGGCAGCGTGAAGGAGATGTCGGTCCGGCCCGTCGCGGCGGCGGACACGTTCTGGACGATCATGTCGATGTTGATCGAGGCGTCAGCGATCGCGCGGAAGATCCGCGCCGCCTCCCCGACCTTGTCCGGCACCCCGACCACGGTGATCTTCGCCTCACCGCGATCCTGCGCCACGCCGGAGATGATCGCCTGCTCCATTGCCTCGCCTTCCGTACTCGCCAGCTCCACACCGGGCGGCATCGTGTCAGTGACCCAGGTTCCGTCTCTGTTGCTGAACGAGGACCGGACGTGAATCGGGATCCGGTACCGGCGGGCGTACTCGACGCACCGCAGCATCAGCACCTTCGTGCCGCACGCCGCCATCTCCAGCATCTCCTCGTAGGAGATCCGCGGAATCCGGCGGGCACTGGGTACCAGCCGCGGGTCGGCGGTGAAGACCCCGTCTACATCGGTGTAGATCTCGCAGTAGTCCGCGCCGAGCGCGGCGGCCAGGGCGACCGCGGTGGTGTCGGAGGCGCCGCGGCCCAGCGTGGTGATGTCCTTCGTGGTCTGCGACACGCCCTGGAAACCCGCCACGATGGGAATCGCGCCGTCGGCGAGCGCGGCCTGGATCCGGCCCGGCGTGATGTCGATGATCCTGGCCCGGCCGTGGGTGGAGTCGGTGATCACGCCCGCCTGCGACCCGGTGAACGAGCGGCCCTCCAGGCCCAGGTTCGCGATGGCCATCGCGAGCAGCGCCATGGAGATCCGCTCGCCGGCGGTGAGCAGCATGTCCAGCTCCCGGCCGGGCGGGTTCGGGCTTACCTGGTCGGCCAGGTCCCGCAGCTCGTCCGTCGTGTCGCCCATGGCGGAGACCACGACGACGACCGAGTTCCCGGCCTTCCGCGTGGCCACGATCCGCTGCGCGACGCGCTTGATGCCGTCGGCGTCGGCGACCGAGGAGCCACCGTACTTCTGCACGACAAGGGCCACGGTGGTTCCTGCACCTCCCGGCTCGGGACTTCTCGCCTGAATTGCCGAGTCTACCGAGGCAGCGGGTCGCTACCGGGTCGCAGGCTCCTCGGCCACGTCCAGCCGGGCGTGCGCGACGACCGCGTGCAGGGCTCGCAGCGCGGCCCCGCCGTGGGTGCCCCAGTGGTTGACGTAGGAGTACTGCCACCACCACAGCGCCTCGGCGACCCGGCCGGCCTCGTAGTGCTTCAGGCCGTGGATCATGTCCGCGGCCACCGTCGCGAGATCGTCGGAGAGCCGGAACGCGCTGGCCTGGCTGTCGGCGTAGGGATCGAAGATCTCGGCGTAGTCATCGAATCCGGCCAGCCGCGCGGCCAGCCCGGTCCGGAGCGCGTCCAGGGCCAGGTCCGGGTCGGCGCCCACGTCGGGCTCCCAGTTGCTCGGCAGGATCACGTCCTTGCTGGCGCCGAGCTGGGCGCCGGCGAGCATGACCTGGGCCACCTCCAGCAGCAGGAGCGAGATGGAGGCGTCGGCGCCCTCGCCCCTGGCCACCGCCGTCAGCCCGTCCAGGAAGTCCCTGGCGTTGATGGCGATCCGGTCGGCGAGCGGCCGCCAGTCCTCGCCCGGCTGAACCGGTATCCGGCCGCCCCGCGACGCTCCTGCCCCGTTCGGCGCGTCAGACATCTAGTAGCCTCCGTCCCTCGAATGCCCGGCCCAGCGTTACCTCGTCCGCGTACTCAAGCTCGCCCCCGACCGGCAGCCCGCTGGCTGGCCGGGTCACCCGGAGGCCCATCGGCTTGATCAGCCGGGCGAGGTACGTCGCCGTCGCCTCGCCTTCGAGGTTGGGATCCGTGGCCAGGATGATCTCGTCGATCGTGCCGTCGGCGAGCCTGGCCATCAGCTCCCTGATCCGCAGGTCCTCCGGGCCCGACGCCGTCGATCGGGCTGATGGCACCGCCGAGCACGTGGTAGCGGCCGCGGAACTCGCGGATCTTCTCGATCGCGGCGACGTCCTTGGGTTCCTCGACGACGCAGATCACCGACTGGTCCCGCCGGGCATCCTTGCAGATCCGGCACTCATCGTCCTCGGCGACATTCCCGCAGACCCGGCAGAACTTGACCTTCTCGGTGACCTCGATCAGGACATCAGCCAGCCTGCGCACATCTGCGTGATCTGCGGCAAGCAGGTGGAACGCGATGCGCTGGGCGCCTTTCGGCCCGACCCCCGGCAGCTGACCGAGCTCCTCGATGAGGTCCTGGACCACGCCCTCGTACACGGTGCGCGCCTAGTCTCGGTCGGGCGTGGCGCCGCCGGCTGCGCCCGGCTCGCCGGCTGGCGGGGTGCCGGGGCCGCTCTCGCCCGCCGCGGCGGGCGGCTGGCCGCTGTCCAGGCCCAGCGCCGAAAGGTCCGGCATGCCGGGCATGCCCCCGGCCAGGCCCGCGAACGGGGCCATCTTCTGTTCCTGCAGGTCATCCACCGCGCCGCAGGCCGCGCGGTACGCGGCGAGGACGAGGTCGGCGATCGACTGGGCGCTCTCGCCGGGATCGGCCGGGTCGATGGCCTCGGGCCGGATGGTGACGTCCAGCAGGTCGCCCTGGCCGCTGACGGTCACCGTGACGAGTCCGCCGCCAGCCGTGCCGATCACCTCCGCGTCGGCGAGCTCCTGCTGCGCGTTGAGCAGTTGATCCTGCATCGCGGCGGCCGCCGCGAGGATCTGCTGCATGTCGAGCTGGCCACCGGGTTCCACGCGACCCCCTCGGGTGTTCGGTTGATCCGAGCCTACGGCTTGCCACCGACGGCGGCACATCCGGATCGCGCCCGCGGCTAGCCGATCTCCTCGATCACCCGGCCGCCGAGCTCCCGCTCGATGAGGTCCATCCCGGTCAGGCCCTCCGGGGCCGCCTCGTCCGCGGGGTCGGTGTCCTCGTCTGGCGGGGGCGGCGGGAGGCCGGGCGAATCCGCGCTGGCCGCAGCCGGGCCGCGGCCGCCACTTCCGCGCGCCTGCGGGCCCGGCGCGGCCTGCGCCCGGCCGCCCGGCGACGGGCGCGGGCCGGACGGGCCAGGACGGCCTTCGCCTGGCGGCGGGCCACCGGGTCCGAGCGTGGTCGCGATCTTCGGCGTGATCCCGAACAGCGCCGACAGCGCCGCGCTCAGGTCCTTGTCGTAGCCGCCGGTCAGGAAGCCCCGCGCCACTCCCGCCTGGGCGAAGGCCAGGGTGAGCACGCCGTCGGCGAACGACTCGACCGTCGCGTTGCTGAGCTGCATCCACGCCACCCGGCGCTCGCGCTGGACGGCGGCGAGCACCTCCGGCCACCGCGCCCGCAGCGCGGTGGCGTCCATCGGACCGCCGGCCGGGGCCGGAGTCGGGGGCACAGACGGCGGGGCCGAGACGGGCGGGGCCGCGGACGCCGGGCGCCCGGCGGATGCCCGGCCGCTGGCGGCAGCGGAGCTTGCGGCAGCCGGGGCTCGCGGCGGGCTGACCTGATCCGGAGGCCGCCGCACTGCGGGCCGGAGCGGCGGGCTTGCTGCCGTTGCCGCCGCTGGCCGCCGGGGACGATGGCCGAGCCGGAGCAGGCCCGCGCGCGTCGCTCGCGTCCAGGTCCGCTGTGCTCCGTTCCCGTCCAGACGGCCGGGCTTGGTCGCCAGCCTGGGTCGC
This sequence comes from uncultured Actinomycetota bacterium, assembly GCA_963805805.1. Lineage (GTDB taxonomy): Bacteria > Actinomycetota > Actinomycetes > Streptosporangiales > Streptosporangiaceae > JAJYUU01. Next base: position 29,101 of record CAWDVS010000001.1, read on the forward strand.
CGGCAACTGGGTGAGCCGGCGCTCCAGCCGGTCCAGCCGGTCTGCGAGCGCGGTGTCCCCGGCGCTGGCAGGCGGGAGCAGGACCTGGGCGCACATCAGCTCCAGCAGCAGCCGCGGCGAGGTAGCGCCGCGCATCTCGACCAGTCCGGCGCTGATCACCTCGGCGGCCTTGGTCAGCGCGGCCGGGCTGAGCTTCGCGGCTTGCGCGCGCAGTTGCTCCAGCCGGTCGGCCGGCGCCTCGATGAGACCGCTGGAGCCGGCCTCGGGCACGGCCTGCACGATGATCAGGTCGCGCAGCCGGTCGAGCAGGTCGGCGGCGAACCGGCGCGGGTCGTGCCCGGCCTCGACCACGTGGTCGATCGCGTGGAACACGGCCGCGCCGTCCCCGGCCGCGAACGCCTCGACCACCTCATCCAGCAGCCGGTCGTCGGTGTAGCCCAGCAGCGCGACGGCGCGGTCGTAGCGCAGGCCCTGCTCGTCCGAGCCGGCGATGAGCTGGTCGAGCACCGACAGCGCGTCGCGGACCGAGCCCGCGCCGGCGCGGATGACGATCGGGAGCACGGTCGGCTCGTAGGCCACGCCCTCGCTGACCAGGATCTGCTCCAGATGCTCCCGCAGCACCGCCGGGGGCACGAGCCGGAACGGGTAGTGGTGGGTTCTGGACCGGATCGTCGGGATGACCTTTTCCGGCTCAGTCGTCGCGAAGACGAACTTCAGGTGCGGCGGCGGCTCCTCGACGAGCTTCAGCAGCGCGTTGAAGCCCTCCCGGGTGACCATGTGGGCCTCGTCGATGATGTAGATCTTGAAGCGGCCCGACACCGGGGCGTAGAAGGCGCGTTCGCGCAGGTCCCTGGCGTCATCGACACCGCCGTGCGACGCGGCGTCGATCTCGATCACGTCGATACTCCCCGGCCCGGCCGGGGCCAGCGCCACGCACGAGGCGCAGACCCCGCAGGGGTCGGGGGTGGGACCCTGCTCGCAGTTCAGCGACCTGGCCAGGATCCGCGCGCTGGAGGTCTTGCCGCAGCCCCGCGGGCCGCTGAACAGGTACGCGTGATGGACCCGGCCGCTGCGCAGCGCCTGCCGCAGCGGCTCCGTGACCTGGTCCTGGCCCTTGACCTCGGCGAAGCTGCCTGGCCGGTAGCGGCGGTACAGGGCCAGCGGGGCGCCGGGCGGAGCCGTGTCCGCAGCGCCGTGCGTGTCACCGGGACCGGGGGAGTCGCCTGCCATGACCTCATCCTGCCGAAGATAAGGACCCCCCGCACACCCGACAGAGCCCGCGTACCCTTGCTGCCTTCCGGCCCTGGGGGAGTTGGCGGGATGAACGCCGTGCGAGGGGTCTGGCAGCCAGTGTAGCCATGGCCGGCCGCACATCCGACCGATCCCCGCCTTCCTGGCCGACCGCCGCCTCGCTGGCTGCCGTGCTGTGCCGCCCGACCAGGCGCGGACACCTCCGGGTCTTCTGTAGGCTTGCCGACGGAGGATTCGCCTAGTGGCCTAGGGCGCACGCTTGGAAAGCGTGTTGGGGGCAACCCCTCAAGAGTTCGAATCTCTTATCCTCCGCGATTTGACCTGCGGAAACGCAGATCTCGATTGCTAATGCGCAAGCATCTAGCGAGCACTCAGTCTCATTTCTATGTCTCACCAGGGCGCTCAGACGACTCTGTCTGACGCCTACATCGCGAGTTATCGCCTACGCATTTAGCCTGATCACAGCGTCGGCGGACGGTAGTGAACAGGAAGGCGCACGCCGCCAAAGCGTGTGGGGTGGCCCACGGACAGCCTGCCGGTTACCGCGGGTGCCGCCGTGCGGATGCGGGCCGCTTTCGCGTTCGCGCATCGCGTCCGAGTGCTGGAAGGCCTGACCGGTTCCCGCCAGCCAGGCCGCGCTGGTCGATGGCGCGGGCCTGCCGATCGATTTGACCGGTCACTCACCGGCGCCGAAGAGCCATCGGTCAGTCGGACGGACAGCACGCGGGACTGCTTGCTGTCACCGGAAGCTGGGCCGACGCCACGTCCGCCTGGCCGCGGCGGGGATTGCACCGGCCGGCGACGCGGATGAGGGCTAGGGGGCGGGGAGTTCGGCGTAGCCTGAGGTTTCCCAGACGATGTCGGCGAGTGCGCGGTAGCCGGCGTCGGAGGGATGACCGTCCCCGCCGTTGGCGCAGATGAAGGTCAGGGCGCAGATCGTGGCGGTCTCGGCTGTGTCGTCGCCTTGCGGGTTGAAGACGGGGAATGGGTTGGCGAATCGGGCCCGCACCGTCGCGGCGGCTGCCTGCTGGGCCTGGTTCAATGCGGTGTACAGCGGGTCAGCGAACGCGAAGCTGCCGACGTCGGGGTCGTAGGCGCCGACGATGATGATCTCCGCTCCGGGCGCGAAGGCCCTCAGCAGCCGCAGGATTGAGGTCAGGCGGGCCTGGTAGGCGGCGATCGCCGCGGGCGCGCCGCTTTGGATGCAGGCAAGGTCACCGGGGGGGCAGGATTGCAGGAAGTCATGGATGTCGTTTGCGTACAGCGACACGGTGATCGGGCTGACCCGGCCGAGGTGGGAGGCCAGGAAGGTCAGGGCCGCGTCGAGCTGGGAGCCGGTGTAGTCGTTGTGCAGCGCGTGCCCGGATGTTTTCCAGGCGCAGGACACGCGGAACGACGTGGTCGACTCGCCGGGGCAGCCGTAGTTGACTGTGTCGATCGTCGGCCGCAGCTGCCGGAGCATGGCTGCGAACAGGTCGACGTATCCGGTGTTGAATGCCGGCGGAGGCAGTCCTGCAAGCGCCTTGTCCGGCTGAAATCCGTAGGCGAGGGAATCGCCCAGGGCAAGGTAGTAACGCCTGGGCGGGGTGAGCAGGGCCGGGAGGGGAGCAGGCGCGGCGGTGGTTGCGCCGATGTCGCGGCCACCGGGCCTGCCGGTATCGGCTGACGCTGCCCCGGCCAGCGCGATCACGCCGCTGATCGCTAAGACCGGCGCAAGGAGCGCGCCCGCAACGCGGGCCGTTGTAGTGGATCTCATGCTGTCAGCTCCTCCTCCTGGCGAGCATTGGAACGGCACGCAACAAGGCCGCGATCCTGCGGCCATGCTGCCCGGCTGGGTGCAGGTTGCCGAGCGTTCCGATGACGACGATAGGGGTCACCATGGCCGCGCCGATGGCGGGCGTAGCGGCCATGCGCGGGCGGGAGAAAGCTGAGCGGCGGCGGCCAGCGCCAGCCCAGGTAGTCAGACATCGGGCGTCCTTTCTCCGCAGGATGAGGCCGGTCCATTGGTTCATGATGATCGGCGCATCGCGCTCGGGATCTGATGCCGTCACCGTCGTGCAGCGCCCTCGTCCTTCGCCCTCACCGCGCGGCCAGATGGTCAGGAGAAGCCGCCCGTCTGCATGATCATCATCTGGCTTTGCTCGACGTCCTCCGCGCCTTGGCCGGAGCACTTGATCGAGATGATTCCGAAGTCGTTTGAGATCTCGGCCCCGCCGTTCATGCTGAGCGATCGGATGACATCATCGGCCCCCTCCGGCACGACCCGGCGATCGGTGGTGCCGCCGATAACGTTCTGGTCGTTGAACAGGTTGCAGTTGACGGTTCGGACGTGGTCGCCGTTGAAGTCGCCGAAACTCTCGGTGTTGACAGTGGCGACAATGGCATAGCTGCCGCGCGGGAGCACCTTGAAAATCACGCCCTGCGGGCTTCCGTCCTCGGGCAACTCCTCTTGGCCGCCGATCGCAAAGGTCGTCGTGGAGATCCCTGGCGCTCCCGGGTCACCTTTAGGCCCGGACGGTCCCGGTGGACCGGCAGGCCCCGAAGGTCCCGCTGCCCCGGTCAGCCCGGCGGGCCCGATCGGTCCTGTTGCCCCGGTCAGCCCGGCCGGACCGGCGGGGCCGGTTGGTCCCGGGGCGCCCGGCTGGCCCTTCTGGTTCCAGGTGACCTGGGTCTCCCGGCCGAAACAGTGGCCCATGGGGTTGCTACCGCCGAGGGACGGGTCGATCAATCTCAGCGTCCCGACGTTGTTGAGCATGCAACCCGTGAAGGTCTGGCCCGAGTCCGGGATGGACGCGTAAGCCATCCCCGCCCCGGTCACGGCCAGCCCGGTCGCCGCCACCGCGATGAGCACCGGCCGTCGTGCCAGCTTGGCTATCATGGCTCCTCATTTCCGATGCGCCGTGTGTGGGTGCGCAAACCCTTTGCTGCCACCACGGTGACGGCGCGTGCACGCCAGCGCATCGGGTGTTTCCCTACGTTGCCCGGGTTTGCCGGCCAACGGGCCTGCGACATTAGCCCAGTGAGGGGCGAGGTGGCGGGTCGCGGCGTCGAGATGGGCCTGGCGGCAGTCTTTGTCGACCGCGTCGAGGAAGATCCGGCCACCTTGGCGTCGTGGGGCGAGGAAGGAATCGGCGAGAGCGCGCTGTGCGAAGCCGTAATCGCCGCCGCTTGCCGCCGCTCGTGACGCGCAGACGTGGCCGACATCTACGCGTTACAGTCACCGTGGGGTCTGTCTCGTGAGACCGACCCCTTCGCTCCAGAGAGAACGATTGCGCACTCGTGTCGGTGGTGGCTTTGCCGTGGCCGAAGAGCGCGGAACGCCTAGTTCGGGGGCCGTTTCTGCACTGTCTTCCGACCGCGTCGCATTACCCGCGGCGCCTCTGGCAAGGTTTGGGGCGCTCGAGTCTCCGGCAGGCTTGGACCTTACGCTCGATCGATCGGGGTGGGAGCCTGTCGGCATGTGCGCCGATGTAGTCGGACGTGATGCGGAGCTTCGGGCGACCGCGCGATTTCTTGATTCGCTGGCCGGGCAGCCGCAGGCTCTGGTTCTGGAGGGTGAGCCGGGTATAGGGAAGACGACGCTCTGGCTTGCCGCCGTCGAACAGGCGCGTCAGCGCGGATTACGTGTTCTGTCGTGCCGCCCGTCGGCGGCCGAGGCGCAGCTGTCTTTTGCGTCGCTGGCCGATCTGCTGGCGGACGTCGGCGATCCTGTGCTGGAGTCCTTGCCGCAACCCCAGCGGCGGGCGATCGACGTCGTCTTGCTCCGGGCCGAGGCCGAGCCTGCGGTCGCGGATTACCGTGCGACCGGCGCCGCGCTGCTGTCGGTGGTCGAGCGGCTCGCGGACGAAAAGCCGGTGCTGCTCGCCCTCGACGATCTGCAATGGCTGGATGGCTCAAGTGCCCGGGTGGTCGAGTTCGCGCTCAGGCGGCTGCCCTCGCGGGCGGGGGTCCTTGGTGCGCTGCGGAGTGCGGAGGCTGGCGACCGAGGGCTGCTGCTCCCGTTCCCCGAGCCGGGCCGTGTCAGTCGGGTGCGGGTGGGGCCGCTGAGCCTTGGTGCATTGCATCAGATGCTCCGCGAACGTATCGGGCGGTCGTTCCCGCGGCCCATGCTGGCGCGGATCGGGCAGGTTTCGGGCGGCAACCCTTTCTACGCACTCGAGCTCGCGCGGGATATTCCGCGGGAAGGTACGCCGGATCTGACGTGGGCGCTGCCGCACTCGCTGGCTCAGGTGATGAAGGCCCGGATTGAGGGGATCCGCCCGGACGTGCGGCGGGCGCTGCTGGCGGCCGCGGCACATGCGGAGCCCACGGTCGAGCTCGTCCAGCTCGCGCTGGCCGCCGAGCCAGCGGCGGCCGGGCGGCTGCTCGAGGAAGCCGAAGAAGCCGGGGTGATCGCGATCGACGGCCATCGCGTCCGGTTCACTCATCCGCTGCTGGCCGCCGGCGTATATTCAGCCGCCTCGCCTGCCGACCGGCGCGGCATGCACCGCAGGCTCGCCGAGATCGCCGCCGATCCCGAGGAGCGGGCGCGCCACATCGGGCAGGCCGCCATCCGCCTCGATGCCGAGTCTGCCGCTGCGCTGGACGAGGGCGCTCTCCGAGCTCGCTCTCGAGGTGCGCCTGCTGCCGCCGCGGAACTCCTCGAGCAGGCGATCAGGCTCAGCGGGAACACGGTCGAGCGCCGGATCACGCTGGCGCAGTACCACTTCGACGCGGGTGACCCCGCGCGAGCCCGCTCGCTGCTTGAGGAGTCCGTCGTCGAGCTGGCGCCGGGGCGTACGCGGGCCGAAGCGCTCTTGCTGCTGGCCATGGTGCGGCTGCATGACGATAGTTACCGGGAGGCTGCAGGCTACCTCGAGCAGGCGCTCGGCGAGGCGGGTGAGGAGCTGCGGCTGGTGGTGCAGATCCTGAATCAACTGATGTTCGTCCTGGTCAACCTGGGCAGCATCCCCGATGGCCTGCGACTAACCAGCCGTGCTGTGGCTGATGCCGAGCGGCTCGCCGATCCCGGCCTGCTGGCAAACGCGCTGGCCGGCTCGGTCATGATCGGATTCCTCAGCGGGCACGGGCTGGACGAGCCCACCCTGAAGCGCGCCCTCGACCTAGAGGACCCGGACGCCCCGGTGCCGGTCATGTTGCGCCCGAGCTTGATCAGCAGCGTGCTGCTGGGGTGGACGGGGCACCTCGACCAGGCGCGGGACGGGCTGCGCTCCATCCGAAGGCGCTGTCTGGAACGGGGCGAGGAAAGCGACCTGATGTTCGCCGCCTTCCACACCGTGATCGTCGAGTGCTGGCGCGGGAACCTCGCGGACGCGCGCTTAATCGCCGAGGACACGATGGAGCGGGCACTGCAACTGGGAACGGAGTTCCCGTTGGCGATTGCACTGGCCGCCCAGGCGAATGTCGCGGCCTACGCTGGCCAGGCGGACGAGACCCGCAGCGCCGCCCGCGAGGCACTGGCGATCTTCGAGAGGGGAAGTTGCCTCGCTGTCACTGTCTGGCCGGCCGTGACGCTGGGATTCCTGGAGGTCTCGCTCGGTGACTACCAGGCTGCCGCCGCGACGCTGGGCCCGCTCGCCGCAGCAGCAGCCGCCATGGGATACGGCGAGCCGACGGCCGCGCCGTTCGCCCCGGACGCGGCGGAAGCACTGGTCGCAGTGGGCCGGCTGGACGAGGCGGCCGCCCTGGTGGATCAGCTAGAGAGCAACGGCCGGCGGCTGGATCGCGCGTGGGCGCTGGCGCTCGGCGCGCGGTGCCGAAGCCTTCTCCTGGCCGCCGCCGGCGACCTCGACTCGGCCGCCGAGGCCGCCGGGCGGGCCCTCGACGAACACCGGCGGTTGCCCATGCCGTTCGAACAGGCCCGAACCCAGCTCGTCCTCGGGCAGATCCAGCGCCGCCGGCGCCAGAGACGAGCTGCTGCGGTCGCGCTGCAGGAGGCGGCCCGGGTCTTCGGCGAACTCGGCGCGTCGCTGTGGGCCGACCGGGCGCAGGCCGAACTGGAACGGGCCAGCGCCAGCCCGGCAGGCAGCACCCGGCTGACGCCCTCCGAACGGCGCGTCGCCCAGCTGGCCGCCACCGGCATGACCAACCGTGAGGTAGCCGGAGCCCTGTTCATCAGCCCGAAGACCGTCGAAGCTAACCTCGCCCGCGTCTATCACAAGCTGGGCATCCACTCCCGGGCCGAACTAGGCCAGCGAATGGCCGAGCCGGGCACATAGGGAAACACCCGATTCCCCGGGCGGACCCCGCGAACTACCGTCGGCCCATGCCAGAAGGTTCGCCGCCCAGCCCCTCCCGTTACCTCGTCGAGTGGTACCAGCCTGCCTTGACCGAGGCGCTGCTGAAACGAACCGCGCGCCGCATCGATCGTTCGACGGCCGGGCTGTCCAGGGAGGGCACTGCCGTCGACCTCCTCCTGACGCTCTTCATGCCCGATGACGAAGTCGCGTTCTGCCTGTTCGCAGCCGGGTCCCTGGCCTGCGTCGAGGAGGCATGCCGACGTGCGGAGCTTCCGTTCGAACGCATCACCAGGGCGATCACGTGCTGCGGGGCGGCCGGGGCCAGCCAGCCATATTCCGCCCTCCGGCACCTGCCGGCAATTTCCTGACGGGGAATCTGATGGCCACTTCCGTCAAGACCCCGAGCCCGTCGCCTGCCGTCACCGGCCTGCGGCGCGCTGCCCTGACCGGTTACCGCTGGCTACTGCTGGCCTTCCTGCTGCTCGCTCGGCACGCTGACACGACCGCATCTGCCCTCGCCCAGCCGCCTTGCCCGTCTCGATTGAGGTGACGACCGCGTCACCGCGCCGCCGGCCTGTACGGGTCAGCCCGATGACGGGGTCGTGCGAGGTGACGTCATGACGGCGAGCGGGGACGGCCAGACGGCTGGCGCACGGATCGTGGGGCGGGCCCGCCAGGCTGCACGGCGAGACGTGCGCCTCATCGACGGCATGCGGGCCGGGGTGGTCCTGATCCGCGGCCCCCACAAAATGAAGGAGCGGCTGAGATGAGCGAGAACAACACGAGCGTGAGCAGCGAGCACGACGCCGGCGCCGCCGCGACGGCGCGACCAGGCGGCGTCATGCTGACTGTCTACCGCTGGGCGCTGCTGGTGTTCCTGGCCGCCGGAGTGGTCCAGATCTTCCTGGCCGGCCTGGGCGCCTTCAAGCTCCTGCACGGGGCCGGTGACGCGGCGCTGGATCCGCACCGGACGCTGGGCTTCGCGATGGGCGGGGCGGCGATCATCATCCTGATCCTGACGCTGATCGCGCGGCCGGGCGCGCGCGCCATCGTCGGTGCCGTGCTGCTGGTGCTGATGACGGTGGTGTTGCAGAGCCTGCTGGCCGGACTGGCCGACGACCACGTGATCTTCGGAGCCCTGCACGCGACCGACGGCCTGCTCATTCTGGCCATCCCGGCCTACCTGTATGTCTGGACCGGGCGCAGGGCCGCATGAACGTCACAGGGCGGCGGCAGAGCACCATCGCGACGGCAGCGTGGACCGTCGCCGTCGTCCTCGCGGCATGCGCCTTGGTCTGATCACCGCGCCTGGAACGAAATGGTCACCGGTGACGCGATACAACGGTCTGCCAGGTGCATCAGTCGTTTTGTACGCCACCCTCGGAGCGCTGATCGTCCGTCGTGCGGGCAACACCATCGGCTGGTACCTGCTCATCGCGGGCATCGCCTACGGCTTGGTGGCCCTTCTTCCGCGTACGCGGTCCCGCCATCGCCGACCGGGCCCTGCCAGGTCCCGCTCTGGGCGTCTCGCCAATCTTTCATCGGCTGATCGCCAGCATCGTTCATGTGGCTGTCTTCCCGACCGGGCACCTGCCGTCACCGCGCTGGCGTCCGGTCGGCGGCTTGGGCCTGCTGCTCATCACGCTGACCTTGACGGATTCCTGGTACAGCCGAAGAGAGTGCAGCTTCCGGCTCCCGGCGGCATCTCTCGCGGTCCAGAACCCGTCGGGGTGCGACCTTGCCACCGCCGCTGGCGACCTGCTGATCGGAACCATCCAGGCGTGGTTATGTTCATCGCCTTGATGGCGGCCTCCACGGTGGCCATGACGATCCGCCACCGGTCAGGAGGCCGCGAGTTGCGGCAGCAGATCAAGTGGGTCGCCTTCACGGCGGCCACTGCGATCGGCTGCTCGGTCGTCGTCCTGGTATCTATGGATATCGGGGGAAAGTCCTGGGCCGTGCTGACCACGGCGGCAGACGTGGTGGTCTCGGCGATCGGGCTGGCCGGATTCCTGATCGCGATCGCGATCGCGATCCTGAAATACGGCCTGTACCAGATCGACTCATCATTGACAAGGCCGTCACCTACGGCCTGCTGTCCGGGGCGCTGACGGCCGTGTATATCGGCACTGGTCGGAATCGGGACGCTGGCCGGACGCAGGCGCCCGGTGCTCACCGTGGCGGCGGCGGTCGTGGTCTCGGTCTTTCCATCCGGTGCGCCAGCGTGCCAACCTGCTGGCGAACCGCTTCGTCTACGGCCGGCGCGCCTCGCCCTACCAGGTGCTCGCCGACTTCGCCAGGACATGGCCGGTCAGCTCGACGCCGACGCCGCGCTTGACCGGATGGCCGCTGTGCTCGGCTGGGCGACCGGGGCCGGCGCGTCGAGGTCTGGGTGCTGGTCGGCGCCGGTCTGTCACCTCGATCGGTCTGGCCAGCCGATGCCGAACCGGGAGCCGCGCCCGCGATGGTGACCCGCTCAGCAGGCCTGGCCACCCTTGGGCCGGTCGCCCGGCGACCGGCGTTATCACCAGGACGAACTGCTCGGCGCCATCACTGGGCAAGGCCAAGAACGAACCGGTCCGCCGCGAGGACAGGCTGCTCACCGACTGGCCTCGCTGGCCTGCTCGTGCTCAGGAACGTCGGCTGACCGCCGGCTGCCGGCCACGATCGACGATCTGCGTGCGTCGCGGCGGCGGCTAGTGCAGGCGCAAGACGATGAGCGGCAGCGGATCGAACGGAACCTGCACGATGGCGCCCAGCAGCAACTGGTCGCGCTGAGCGTTCAGCTCGGCCTGCTCGACGGAGTCGCCGACGATCCAGGCGAGGTCAGGGAGCTGACCGGCCAGCTGCGATCCGGAGTGCGGCCGCCCTGGATGACCTGCGAGCCCTGGCCCGCGGCATCTACCCGCCCGTGCTCGCCGACCAGGGTCTTCGCGCTGACCTGCAGGCACAGGCCACCGCCGCCATGCCGGTGCTGGTCGACGCCGACGGGATCGGGCGGTTCTCCCGTGACGCCGAGACGACGCTGTACTTCTGCATCCTCGAGGCACTGCAGAACGTCGCGAAGTACGCGCAAGCCTCAATGACCACGGTGACCCTGAACCAGGTCGCCGGCAGGCTCGAATTCAGCGTCGCGGACGACGGGGCAGGCTTGACCCTGCGGCTGCCGCGCACGGCACCGGCCTGCAGGGCATGACCGACCGGCTGTCGGCCGTGGGCGGCCAGCTGGGGATAGCGTCCGCACCGGGCCGGGGCACGACCATCAGCGGAACGGTGCCCGTCGCCGCCCATGCCCCGGCGCTGGCCGACTGATGGCTGTGATCGGTGGTGCCCGGGGCCCTGGACTACCGGGGGTGGCCTGAATGCGTGATCGCGCGATGGGTGTCCTGTTCATCCTGTCCGGCGCGTGCTTTATCGCCGCCGTCGTCAACCCGCCCCTGCTGTCCACCTGGGGCGGATCGGTGCCCGAGGTGGTCCGCGCAGCCTCGGCACACCGCACGGCCTGGTTCACCTCGACCTGGCTTATCGCGCTGTCGGTCGTCGCGGGTATCGCGGCGGTCGAGCTTCTGTCCCGGTCTCTCGACACCGACACGGCCCGCGTTGGACGGTCGCTCTACCTGGCCGGTGCCGGCTTGGCCCTCGCGTCCACGATCTATGACCTGTCGGTGACCAGCACGCTCCTGGGCGCCGCCCGGCTGCCCGGCTGGTACCTCGGTGCCGAGCACTGGGCGGAGGGCCTGGCCACGGCCTACTTCGCGCTGCTGGCGCCCGCCGCGATGGTCTGTTTCGGCGTGCCGATCCTGCGGACCCGCAGGTTCCCGCGCTGGACCGGTGTCGTGCTGCTGATTGCCGCGGTCACATTGTTCGGCCAGTTCGCCGCATTCCGCGGCGCGCTGCCGTTCCCGCAGTTCCTGGCGTTCATCGCGGTCGGCATCGCGGCGCTGAGGCGCTCACCCGCACAGGCCGCGGGCGGGCAAGGACGAGTTGCTGAGGAATGGATGACGACATGACGGTAATCCGCAACACAACCCTGGTCGGCCGGCCGATTGAGGAGGTCTTCGACTTCACCGTCGATACGCGGAACGAGTTCAAGTGGAACCCGAAGGTCCGGGCGATTCGACCTGAAGATCCAGCTCGGCCTGCTGGAAGACGCCGCCGACGACCCCGGCGCCGTCC
>CAWDVS010000002.1:0-12771 GCA_963805805.1 uncultured Actinomycetota bacterium
ATACCCTCTCACGCTCAGTAACCGCTTGTACGCGATGTTGGAGATCTTCGATCTCGCCCTGCCGGGAATGCCGGGCTAGGGCCGGTTACGCCCGAGCCGTTCGTGCGCGTCGACCCACTCCTCCGCGACCACCGCCGAGCCGAGCGAGATCTCGCCGCACAGCACTGTTGCTGCCACAATCTCGGCGAGCTTACGAACCTTCCCGGCGCCGTAGCAGCCGAGCAGTTCCAGGCACTCGCGCTGAGTCGGCAGCCCGGTGCCCCCGCCGTAGGTGGCCACGATGAGGGCCGGAATCGTGATCGAGTAGTAATAGCTGCCCGAATCCAGCAGCTCGGTGTGCACCAGCGCAGCCGACGACTCAGCCACGTTCGCAATGTCCTGGCCGGTCGCGGCGAATATCGCGGCAATCGCGTTCGCCGAATGGTTGCCGTTGTTGTTCACCCCGGCCATCAGGCCGCCGAGATTTGAGACCTGGCGGGCCCGGAACATCGTCGCGGTATCGGTATGCATGATCTCGCGCGCCAGCTCGGCCGGAACCGTGGCCTCGGCGATCACGCGCTTGCCGCGGCTGGCCAGGATGTTGATCTGCGAGCTCTTCTTGTCCGTGGCCAGGTTCGATTCAAGGCAGAAGTACTGGATGCCGGGATACTCCTGCCGGATCCAGTCGCAGGCGGCGGCGGCCGCCTTGCCCGCCATGTTCTGACCGGCCGCGTCACCAGTGGTGAAGTTGAACCGCAGGAACAAATATCTGCTCGCGCTGAACTGCTCGATGTCGTGCAGCCGCCCGGTGTGCGTGCTGGCCTCGGCGGCGCGCCTGATCGCGTCGAAGCTGCCGGTGACCCACTCGCCGAACGCCCGCGCTTCCCGCGCGCTCTCGAAGCCGAACGCGGGGGCACGCTGCATCCGGTCGGCTACGACCGTGGTCCGCACGCCGCCGGCCCGGTGCAGCAGCTTCATGCCCCGGCTGTAGCTGGCTACCAGCGTGCCCTCGGTCGTGGCCATCGGCACGTAGAACTCGCCCTGGGCGTGCTCGCCGTGCACCAGCAGCGGTCCGGCCACGCCGATTGGCACCTGGACCGTGCCGATGAAGTTCTCGATGTTGCCTGCCACGGCTGCGGGGTCGACGCTGAACCGGCCCACATGGTCCAGCGCCGTGCGGGTAGCGCCGCGCAGGAAGTCACGCCGCTCCCGCGCCGCCGCCGCGGTGTAATCCTCGGCGCGCCGCGGAATCCGGGCCAGGTCGCGGGCTAGCGCCGTCATGCCACTGCCTTTTCGGCGGCGGGCTCGACCAGCTGGCTCTTCAGCACCTTGCCCATCGCGTTCTTCGGCAGCGCCGAACGGAACTCGATGACCCGCGGGTACTTGTAGGCGGCGACGCGTTCGCGGCAATAAGCGGTCAGCTCACCGGCCGTGAGTGACTCATCCGGGCGGAGCACGATGACGGCCTTGACCTCCTCGCCAAGCTTCTCGTGCGGTATCCCTACGACGGCGGCCTCGGCGACAGCCGGGTGGCCGTGCAGGACGTCCTCTATCTCGGCCGGGTAGACGTTGTATCCACCGCGGATGATCAGTTCCTTGATCCGGCCGGCGATGAACAGGAAACCATCCTCGTCCAGGTAGCCGAGGTCACCGGTGTGGAACCAGTCGCCGGTGAACACACTCGCGGTCGCATCGGGATTGTTCAGGTAGCCCTTCATCACGTGCAGACCGCTCGTGACGACCTCGCCGACGTTGTCCTTGCCCGGTGGCAGGGTCTTGTTGTCCTTACCCCAGACTTCGGTCCGGGTGCCCCAGATCGGCTTGCCTACGCTGTACACACGGCGATCGCGGACACTGCGGTTGAAGGTGGTAGTCGACGCGGTCTCCGTCAGGCCGTAGCCTTCCAGGATCAGTACTCCGAACCGGCGCTCGAACTCGTCCAGCACCGGGCCGGGGATGGACGCACCGCCGGAAATGGCGACTCGCAGGGACGAGACGTCGTAGTCGTCCAGATGCGGATGCCCAAGCAGCGCGATGAACATCGTCGGCACGCCCTCGAAGATGGTGGCGTGGTCGCGCTGAATCGTCTCCAGCACGACGACGGGGTCGAACCGCGGGATCAGCGACATCGTGCAACCGAAGCGCACGCAGACGTTCATGATGCTGGACAGGCCGAAGACGTGGAACAGCGGCAGCACGGTGATCACGATGTCGTCGGGCTGCACATCGAACAGCCGACCCGGGATATCCGCGTTCATGTACAGCTGCATGTGCGTCAGCTCGGCACCCTTCGGCCGACCGGTGGTGCCCGAGGTGTAGACGATCACGGCGGTGTCGGTCTGCTCGCGCGCCGCAAGCTGAGGACCGTCGGCCGCGGTCGCAAGCAGCTCGTCGAAACTCCGCGCGCTGGTGTCACCTGCTGGCAGCCCGACGGCATAGACCTCGGCTAGGCCCGACGCGAGCGCTGCCTTGCCGGCCTCAGCGAGCACGCCAGCCCAGGTGATAAGCAGCTTCGCCCCGGAGTCGGCCAGGTGATATTCCACCTCCGGCGCCTTCAGTAGCACATTGAGTGGTACCGCCACGCCGCCGGCCTTGAGAATGCCGAAGTAGCCGATGACGAACTGCGGAATGTTCGGCAGTTGCAGGGCGACGCGGTCGCCAGGCTCAACGCCACGGGACTTGAGCCCGACCGCGAGCCGGTCAGAGGCGGCGTCCAGCTCCGCATAGGTCATCGGGTTGCCGCCGAACAGCGTGACTGGCTTGTCGGGCTTGGTGACTGCGGACTCGCGCAGTATCACCGCAAGATTGAAGGTCATCGGACCACTCCCATCTGCCCCGGCGGACTCGGGTTCAGCAGGACAGCTCAGCGCTCCTGCCGCCCTTCGCGCCCATCCCGAGGTAACGGGTACACCTTCACGGTGCGCCGCTTCGCGACCGCCGCCCATGGTCGTAAGTCCCCGGTTCCCGGGCCTTCCGGCTTTAGCCAGCGGCGCGGCCCGGCGCGGCCTGGCCGCGAGGCGGGATGGCGGTCGGCGTCGCGCAGCCAGTCACCGATGATGGCGGCGCTCGCCAGCGGTGCTTCCAGCTGGGGAACATGTCCGACGTCGCGCAGGACCGCGAGGGACCAAGAGGGATTCACCCTGACTGCCCAATGGGCAGCCGACACCGGCACCAGCCGGTCCCGGTGGCCGTGCAGCACCAGCACTGGGCAGCTGACCGAGCGGATCCGCTCGCGGTACTCCGGGCTCGCCGCCGTAGCGATCACCGATCTCGCGGCGGCGGCGATATCCCGGCCCAAGCCAGGAAGATCTGCGCGCTGGCCTGCCAGGGCCACATGCAGCGCCACCACATCGGCCGGCACCCGGCTCGGATCGGCACAGCACAGCGTGAGCGTCGCGGCGACCAGCGTCTCCGGCCGCAGGTTGCGCGTCCGGCTGAGCACTGCCTGGCCGACCCACGGGATGGCTCCGACCGCGAACACCGACGCGACGAGCAAGTTCGGCCGGGCCGGGACGAACGGTAGCGCCGGATCGACGAGGACGAGGCGCGATACGCGCTCTGGCGCGGCGCTGGCTTCCAGCAGCGCGATCATGCCGCCCATGGAATTGCCCATCAGGATCACCGGGCCTGGCGAAACCGCCGCAAGGAAAGCGTGCAGCAACGCCCGGTTCGACGGCACATCGGTGCCGCGGCCACCGGAGCGGGTAAGACCGTGGCCAGCCAGATCCGGGGCGATGACCCGGTACCGGTCGGTCAGCAGCGGCGCTATCGCCGCCCAGTTCACCGCGGATCCGCCGAGCCCGTGCACGCACACGATCAGCGGGTCACGAGGGCGGCCGCCGAAGTCGATGTACCGTACCGGGCCGCCGATGTCGAGCCAGCGTGACCGGCCGTATCGGCCGCCCTCGACGAGGCGCGGCTGCCGGGGACCGGGGCGGCCGCGAAGGCGGCTGTGCGGTGTGCTCATGCCGCGTCAGCCGCCGCAGCCCGCTGCCTCGCGACCTTGCGCAACTCCCGGACGCCTTTCTCGATCGCGCGGGCGAACACGTTAATGTCCGGCGTCGTGTCATAGTCGCCGGTGATCCCGAAGGTCACCTCGTCGCAATAGCTGAAGATCGCGACCCCCAGCCGCAGCGTCGTCGCGATCGGCACGTACGGAATTATCTGCACCAGCTTGCGGCCCAGCCCGTACAGCGGCTGCCGCGGGCCCGGCACGTTCGTGGTAACGGTCACTATCTCGTGTTGCGGCAGCCGGTAAGCCGCCCTGATCAGCTGCGAGCTCAGCCAGTACGGGGTAAATCGCCCGAGCGTGACGAGCGCCTCCCCGGCCGCGGCTTCGTTGCCCGCCTTGAGCGCCGCAATCTCGGTCCGGATCGCCGCCAGCCGCTCCGCCGGGTCGGCGAGATGCACCGGGAGATCGGCGATGATCACAGACACCCGGTTCTCGTAGATGTTCTCCTCGCCTGGTGGCCGCAGCGAGACGGGCACGAGTGACGGCACCATGTGCGGCTCGGGCTTCTCGTCCCGGCTGAGCAGAAGGCTGCGGAAGCCCGCGGTGATCGCGGCCAACACCACGTCATTGACCGTGCCGCCCAGCGACTGCTTGATTTCCTTGATGTCGTCGAGGGAGGCGCGGGCCCAGGCGTACCGGCGCTGCCGGCCGATCGGCCCGGACAGTGACGAGCTGACGGCCGGCCGACCCGAGCCACCGACCAGCATGACGGCGGCCTGCGCCGCCTCGCTCGCGCGGTGCACCACCTCGGACGGCTGATCCGCGGCGCTCGCCAGTGCCCGGGCCGGCAGCGTAAGCAGGTCGAGCGCGGCCCGGCTAGCCAGAGCGAGGCCGGACGGCTCGGCCGGGACCTCGGTGGTATCGGTCACCGGCGGCGGCGGCTCCGGCGTCAGGTCGAAGATCACCCGGTACAGGTCAGTGCCGGAGACGCCGTCCACCATCGCGTGATGAACCTTGGAGATAAGCGCCCAGCGCCCCTTCTGCATGCCTTCGACCAGCCAGTACTCCCAGAGCGGGTAGTCGCGGTCGAGGCGCTGGGCCATGACCCGCGCCATCAGCTTGCGGAGCTGCTCCGGTCCGCCGGGTGCAGGCAACGCGGTGTGCCGCACGTGATAGCGCAAGTCGAAGTCAGGGTCGTCCACCCAGACCGGCGGCCCGAGCCGGAACGGCACCGTGCGCAGCTTGCGCCGGTACATCGGCACCAGCGGCAGCCGCCCCCTGATGGCCTCGAGGAACTCCTCGTAGCTAGGTGCAGGACCCTCGAAGATCGCTATCGAGGCAATGGCAAACGATGCCTGCCTGTCTTCGTCTTCGGCGTCGATGAACTGCGCGTCCATCGGGCTCAGCCGCTTCATCGCGCCGCCTCCTCAGGCAATCATTCGCTTTCACGGTAGGCCGGCGGCTGCGACGGCACAGCGGCTGAACGTCAGGCCTGGCCGGGACCTAAGACCCTGATCTGGCGACAGGCTCTGCGCTGACCAGCAGCGATCTGCGCCCGTGACTGACGTCGTCGCTGGCCGCGGGCGCGTCGGTGACCGCCGTCACTCGCCAGCCCGCGGCGGCGAGCAACGCCAGGTGCTCGTCCGGGCGCAGGATGGTGCGCCATGGCTCGGCGGCGCCGGCCCGGCGCCGCGCGTTCGCCTCGGCCGCGACCACCTCCGTGGGCTGATCCGAGTTGTGCGTGGCCAGCGTCGCGGCGAGCGTACTGCCCGGTCCCGCGCACCCGGCCAGGCCGGCCAGCAACCGGAGGCAGGTGTCACGGCCCAGGTAGACCAGCAGGCCCTCGCAGAGGAACAGGGTGGCGGCAGCATCGCGGTGCCCGTGCGCGCGCAGCGCGGCCCCGGCCTGGTCGGTCTCGAAGTCACAGCTCACCAGCACCGGGCCGGCCCCGCTCGCGTCGGCACCGCTCGCGTCAGCACCGCCAGCATCGGCGCTGATGGCGCGCAGCCGGGCCGCCTTGTCCGCCTGCGTCACCGGATGATCCAGCTCGAAGAACCGGACACCGGGCGTGCGGAACCGCAGCGCCCGGTCGTCCAGGCCCGCGCCGCAGACGACGACTTGCCGGACGCCCGCCGCGATCGCGGCGAGGACATGATCGTCCATGAATCTGGTCCGCGCCTCGATGCCCGGCCGCAGCCAGGCCGGCAGATCGAAGTCCAGCCCGGCGCAGAGCGCGCGCTGCGCGCCCGGGTCGCCGTCGGGGCTGTGCGGCCGGTCCAGCTCCGCCCGGCTGAGGGCGACGGCCTGGCTGGTGCGCGAGGGTGCAGAATTCATAAGCTACAGCTTAGTAAATATCGCATCGTCGGGCCAATCTGGCGCCAACTAGTACGTGCTAGCGTGGCATTTATGAGCGTCGACCCGCAGCTGATGACCGTGGCCGCCACGGTGCGCCGCAGCGTCATGAGCCTCGGCCGCAGGCTCAAGCTGGAGCGCGCGGCGGACGGCCGGACGTCGCTGGAGCTGAGCGCGCTCGGGCACCTGCACCGTCGCGGGCCGATGACGCCCGGCGAGATCGCGGCCGCCGAGCGCGTGCAGCCGCAGACCCTGACCAGGACCCTGACCAGTCTGGAAGCCGACAGGCTGATCTCGAAGGCGGCGCACCCACGGGACGGCCGGATGATCCTGCTGGAGCTGACCGAGGCCGGGCGGGCGGCGCTGCGCCGGGACATGGCCACCCGCGACTCCTGGCTCGCGCAGGCGATGGCGGCGAGCCTCACGGGGACGGAACTGGAGCTGCTGCGCCTCGCGGCCGGGCTGCTCGAACGCGTCGCGGACGCGGCCGGGCCGGACGCGTCCCCCGAGCGGCCGCAGTCCCCGCCTGGTTAGCCGGCGGCCAGCCGCTCGTGCCAGGCGAGCGCGGAAGTATCGGTCAGCGACGCGACCTGGTCTACCACGACCCGCAGCCGGGCCGCGTCGTCGCTCGCCGCCTCATAGCCATGCCGGAACAGCGGCTCCAGCGTCCGCGGCGCGCCCGCCGCGATGCGCGCGGCCAGGCCGGCGATGATCTCGCGCTCCCGGGCCTGCGCGGCGACCACGCCGGACCGGCTCATGACGTAGTGCGCGGTCACGCCCTTGAGCAAGGCGCACTCCAGTCGCTGCTGGCGCGGCACGGCCAGGTCGGCCGCGTACCGGCGCAGCGGCGGATGCCCGGCCGGACGGGTGGCCCGCTGCGCCGCCCGGCAGAACCGGCCGATCAGCTCGCTGGTCAGATTCTTGACCGCGGCGGAGGCCGCCAGGCTGCCGTCGAAACCCCGCGGCCAGCAGTCCAGCTCCAGCAGCCGGGCGAACGCCTCGGCCAGCTCGTCCTCGGTGCCAAAGCCGGGCGGGCAGTAAGCGGTGAGGGTGAGCTTCGCGACGGCCTGGCGTTCGCCCGGATCGCGGAGCAGGTCGAAAGTGACCAGCCCGGCGTGCAGGCCGTCCTCCAGGTCGTGCACGGAGTAGGCGACGTCGTCGGCCCAGTCCATCACCTGTGCTTCCAGGCACGGGCGCTCGGTCGGCGCGCCCGCGCGGATCCAGGCGAACACGGCCGCGTCATCGCCGTACGCCCCGTACTTACCGGACGCGCTGGCGTCCTCCCCCGGCCCGAGCCACGGGTACTTGAGTGTCGCGTCGAGAGTCGCCCTGGTCAGGTTCAGACCGCCGCCCGGTGTCTTCGCTTCCAGCCGCGTGATCAGCCGGAGACTCTGCGCGTTCCCCTCAAAGCCCCCGCAATGCGCGGCGACCTCAGCCAGGGCCGCCTCTCCGTTATGGCCGAACGGCGGGTGACCCAGGTCATGCGCAAGGCAGGCAGCGTCGACGAGGTCCGGGTCGCAGCCGAGAGCCGCGCCAAGCTCGCGGCCGATCTGGGCGCACTCCAGCGAGTGCGTCAGCCGGGTCCGCGGGAAGTCGCCGGACCCGACGGCGACGACCTGCGTCTTGGCGGCCAGCCGCCGCAACGCCGCGCTGTGCAGCACCCGGGCGCGGTCCCGCAGGAAGGGCCCGCGCCCGGATCCGGCCGACTGCTTCGGCGGCTCGGGAATCCAGCGGGCCGTGGCCTGCTGGTCGTATCCCTCGGTCAACACCGTGCCACCCGTCACGGCCTCACCTGCTGTCGCTGCCCCCGGTCGTCTCCAGCACGGCGGCGCGGCCGGCCTCCAGCCGGGCGACGGGCACCCGGAACGGCGAGCAGGACACGTAGTCGAGGCCCGCGGAGTGGAAGAAGTGCACCGAGTCCGGATCGCCGCCGTGCTCGCCGCAGACGCCGATCTTCAGACCCGGCCTGGTGGCCCGGCCTTCCTCGACCGCGATCTTCACCAGCCGGCCCACGCCATCCACGTCGATCGTCTCGAACGGGGAGACGCCGAAGACGCCCAGCTCGATATAGCGGCTGAAGAACGAGCCCTCCACGTCGTCGCGGGAGAAGCCCCAGCCCATCTGCGTCAGGTCGTTGGTGCCGAACGAGAAGAACTCCGCCGCCTGGGCGATCTGCCCGGCGGTGAGCGCCGCCCGCGGCACCTCGATCATCGTGCCGATCAGGCTGTGCACGTTCGTGCCCGTCTCCGCGGCGACTTCGGCCAGCACCTTCTCGGCTTCCTCACGGGCCACTTCGAGTTCCTGGATTGCGCCGACGAGCGGGATCATGATCTCCGGCTTCGGGTCACCGCCGGCCTGGACCCGGTCCACGGCCGCGTGCGCGATGGCCCGGACCTGCATCTGATACAGGCCGGGGATCACCAGGCCGAGCCGGACGCCGCGCAAGCCCAGCATCGGGTTCTCCTCGTGCAGCCAGGCGCACCGCGTCGAGCAGCTTATGGTCCGCCGCGGTCGCCTTGTCACCGGCCAGCGCGACCTTGACCGAAAGCTCGGTCAGATCGGGCAGGAACTCGTGCAGCGGCGGGTCGAGCAGCCGGATGGTGGTCGGCAGCCCGTCCATGGCCTCGAAGATCTCGACGAAGTCGCCGCGCTGCAGCGGCTCCAGCGCGTCCAGGGCCGAGGTGCGGGTGGCGTCGTCGTCGGCCAGGATCAGCCGCTCGACCAGCTGCCGCCGCTCACCGAGGAACATGTGCTCGGTCCGGCACAGGCCGATGCCCTGCGCGCCGAACCGGACCGCGCGGGCCGAGTCCTCGCCGTTGTCGGAGTTGGCCCGCACGCCGAGGCGGCGCTTGGCGTCGGCGTGGGTCATGAGGCGGTGCACCGCCTCGACCAGCTCGTCGGACGACGGACCGATCTTGCCCTCGAAGTACTCCACCACCGGGGACGCGACGACCGCGACCTCGCCCAGGTAGACCTGACCGGAGGTGCCGTCGATCGAGATCACGTCTCCCTCCGAGACCGTGATGTCGCCCGGAGCGGTGAACTTCTTGCCCCTGACGTCGACCTCGAGCTCCTCGGCGCCGCACACGCAGGTCTTGCCCATGCCGCGGGCGACCACGGCCGCGTGGCTGGTCTTGCCGCCGCGGCTGGTCAGGATGCCCTGAGCGGCGATCATGCCGTGCAGATCATCGGGGTTGGTCTCGCGCCGGACCAGGATGACGTCCTCGCCCCGCTCGGCCCAGGCCACCGCCGTCTCGGAGTCGAAGACCACCTTGCCGACGGCCGCGCCCGGCGAGGCGCTGATGGCCTTAGTGATCTTCTTGACGTCCGAGCCGGCCTCGAACCGGGGAAACATCAGCTGGGCGAGCTGACTGCCGGTCACCCGGGTCAGTGCCTCGTCCAGGTCGATCAGGCCCTGGTCGACCAGCTGAGTCGCGATCCGGAAGGCAGCGCCCGCGGTGCGCTTTCCGACCCTGGTCTGCAGCATCCACAGCTTGCCGCGCTCGATCGTGAACTCGATGTCACACAGGTCCTTGTAGTGGTTCTCCAGCGTGGACATGATCTCCATAAGCTGGCCGTAGGACTTGGCGTCGATCTGCTCCAGGTCCTGCAGCGGCACCGTGTTGCGGATGCCCGCGACGACGTCCTCGCCCTGCGCGTTCTGCAGGTAGTCACCGTAAACGCCCTGCTGGCCGCTGCCGGGGTCACGGGTGAAGGCCACGCCGGTGCCCGAGTCCGCGCCCAGGTTGCCGAACACCATCGACACGATGTTGACCGCGGTACCCAGGTCGGCGGGAATACGCTCCTGGCGCCGGTACAGGATGGCGCGGTCGGCGTTCCAGGAGTTGAAGACCGCCTCGACCGCCATGTCCATCTGCTCGCGCGGATCCTGCGGGAAGTCCCGGCCGGTCTGGTCCTTCACGATCGCCTTGAAGGTCTCGACCAGGCCATGCAGATCGCCGGCATCCAGATCGAGGTCGTTCTTGGTGCCCTTGGCCTGCTTGGCCGCGTCGATGGCGGACTCGAACTCGTGCCCCTCGATGTCCAGCACGGTCTTGCCGAACATCTGGATTAGCCGCCGGTAGGAGTCCCAGGCGAACCGCTCGCTGCCCGCCTGCTTGGCCAGACCATGCACGGACTCATCGGACAGGCCGATGTTGAGCACCGTCTCCATCATGCCGGGCATCGAGAACTTGGCCCCGGACCGGACGCTGACCAGCAGCGGGTCGGCGTGGTCGCCGAGCTTGCGGCTCATGCTGTGCTCCAGCGCCTGCAGATGCTCGGTGACCTCGGCGGCCAGGCTGTCGGGAACCTTGCCCTGCTCCAGGTAGTAACGGCACGCGTCCGTGGTGATGATGAAACCGGGGGGAACGGGCAAGCCCAGGTTGGTCATCTCCGCCAGGTTGGCGCCTTTGCCGCCCAGCAGGTCCTTCAGGTCCTTGTTGCCCTCGGTGAAGTCGTAGACGAGCTTCGGCACTGCTCTGCACTCCTCAGATTGCCGTTCCCCGCCCGCCTGCGGCGTGGGCAGTCTCGCGGCTCATGTGGTCTTCCGGCCTGACGGCCCTCAGTTCCGAGCCTATCGAGCCTTTGGCGTCGCCGGCGCAGCGGTCAGCTGAGGTGGCCTGAGCCGCCGATCGTGGCCCAGAGCTACGATCGGCAGGCAACTAACGGGCGCTGGCGGCGTCTCTGGATTGTGGAACTCGAATTGCCCGATACCCTGCCCGCGGACCACACCGCGGCCGGCACCCCTGACGGCACCGCGCAGGTGGCGGTGACCAGGCTGTACGAGCTGCACGCGGTCGGGCTGATCAGGCTCGCTATGGTGATGCTCGGCGACCGGCCGTCCGCCGAGGACGCGGTTCAGGACGCCTTCTGCGTCCTGTACCGAAGGTACGGCTCCCTCGTGCAGCCGGACAGGGCACTGCAGTACGTCCGCTCCTGCGTGCTGAACGGTTGCCGGTCACAGTTGCGCGGGCGGCAGCGAGATCTGCGCCGCGCCGCCAAGGCGCTGCCAGCCGCGCCCGCCTCACCGGAGTATGACGTGCTGCTGGGCGAGGAGCACCGCGAGGTGCTCGCGGCTCTCCGCCAGCTGCCTGATCGTCAGCGCGAGGCGCTGGTACTGCGCTTTTTCCTCGACTTCCCGCCGACCGCCGTCGCCAGCTCGATGGGGATCTCTGCGGGCACGGTCAAGTCCACAACCTCCCGCGCGCGCCGCGCTCGCCCGGTTGGTAGGTGACTCCTGATGAACTTGATCGAAGACCGGCTCCGGGCCGCAGCCCGGGCAGCCGCAGACACGATCCCGCCTGGCTCGGCGCCGCTGCTGCGGCTCGGGGAGAGGGCGCGGCGGCCGCTACCTGGCCGGTACCGCTGGCCTGATCGCGGCCGGGCGACGCGGCTGATCGCACCGCTCGCCGCCGCGGCCGCCGTCGTGGCCGTCGCCGGTGTCGCCGTGCATTTGGGCAGCGGGACGCAGCCCGGCCGGCCCGGCCGCTGGCCACTCCCCGCCAGTTCAACCCGCTCATCCCGTTTGCGGACTTCGGCTGGCTGCCACCAGGTTCGGAGGCTCAGCCCGGCGGCGCCGTGGCCGGCCAAGTGTGGCGATCGGCGGAATACCTGAGTGCGGGCCCGGGCACGACGCTGTCGGTCTTTGCGGCCGGCATGTGCGCCTGGACCAGGCAGCATCCCGTGACCGAGCAGATTCTGACGTGTGCTCCGCCGGGCGCGGCGCCGGGCGAGGCGGCTGTGATCCGCGTTACCAGCCGCGCACCGGACGTTAACAGACGGCCTGCTTACTGGGGTGTCGGCGGCCCGCTCGCGGGCGGCGACGTCACCAACCAGCCCGTTCTCCCCATGATCGCGATTCAGTGCGCCCCCGGCGGCTGGGCCCTGCTGCAGTACCCAGTCCGCAAGTACGCGCTCCGGATGGCCAGGACAGCCCGGTTCGGGCTGCGCGCTCCAGTACGGTTCGGCGCCCAGCTCCGGCACGGGCTTCGGCAGTGGCGGGTCAGCTTCGTCAGCTTCACTCAGGACCTGAGTGTCATCGTCTAATTCGATCGCGAATTCAGCGTCGACCGGTACGCCTCCGAAGGATTCGAGGGCGACAGCCTGATCATCGGCGATAGCGGCCAGCCCAGCGACCATATTCAGCCCGGATCACCGTGGCTGCTGGTGTTCCGCCAGCCGCGGCGACTTGCGTCCTCCTGCCCGTTCAACGCGGCGAGGACCCCTTCTCGGGTAATCAACGGATACCGGGTAGCGGTGCGCACCACGCGCGGGGTGCCGCCGACTGGCGGCCCCCCCGGGCGGTACCAGGACGTGTGCACGCCCGATGCCGGCGGCCTGTTCGTGGAAGTAGCTGTGACCGGCAGTCATCCCCCGCTGACGGCGGTCCAGGTCTTCGGCCGGCTGAAGCTACTCGGGCCTGATCCGGCGCGCTGGACCACGAAGCCGCTGCGCTGACGACTGGGCGCAGGCCTGCGGCCTGGCCA
>CAWDVS010000003.1:0-17601 GCA_963805805.1 uncultured Actinomycetota bacterium
CCTTTGCCGGTGTTCCCGCGCCCGGTCAGATGCCGCCGGTCAGGATCAGCCCGGCCATGCCGGCGTTGCGCGCGGGGTAGCCGCCGACCGCGATGCAGCTGGCGGTGGCCCAGCACGCTACCGAACTGATCGTCGGCGGGGTCAGGCTGCCCTGCGCCTGGCTGCCCACCATGCGGGCGTTCGCCGGGCTCGGCGCCTGCACCGCGGTCCAGGCCGATGCGGTGCGCGACAGCAGCAGCGTCTGCGCCTCGCCCGCCGCGTCGGTGTAGATACCGGCGGCCACGCACGAGGTGGCGGACGGGCAGGACACCGACGTCAGCTGCGCGCCGGGACTGCCCTGGGCCGGCGCCGCGCCGGCCGGCAGCGACGCCCGCGACCGCGATGAAGACCGTGCCCTGGCCGGTCACGACCAGGCCCTGGGTGCTGCCGCCGGCGCTGGTGTAGCTGCCGACAGCGACGCACCCGCCGGGTCCGCACGCGATCGACCGGAACGAGGGCTTCGCCAGCGTGGCGGCGCCGGCCGGTACTGGCGTCGCTGTCGCGGTCCAGGACGGGCCGAGGCTGGCGACGGCGAAGCCGCGGGTCGCGCCGGAGTACGAGCCGACCGCGACGCAGGAGGTGGTGCTCGGGCAGGCGACGGCGGTCAGGGCGGCGCCCGGCACCTTGGCGTCTGCGGGCAGCGGGGCCCGGACCGCGGTCCAGCTGGTGCCGCGCAGCAGCACGAGCATGCCCTGCCGGTTGCCGAGCCGGTCGACGTACGAGCCAACCGCGGTGCAGGACGTCGCGGCCGGGCAGGCCACCGAGACGAGCGTCGCGTCCGGCCGCGCGCTGGCGTCGGCGGGCAGCGGCGCCGCCCGGCCAGACCAGGCCGAGCCGTGCCCGGTTACCAGCAGCGCGTCCCGTGACATGCTGGCCGCGTACTGGCCGACGGCGACGCAGGCGGTTGCCGACGCGCACGCGAGCGCGGAGATCCTGGCCTGCGGCGCGGCGGCGGCGTTGGCGGGGAGCGGCGCCGTGGTGGCGGTCCAGCCGCGGTCGTGCCCGGACACGAGCAGGCCCTGCTGCTGGCCCGCGCTGCGGTAGCTGCCGCCGGCCAGGCAGACCGGCGGCGGCCGGGCAGGTGACGACCGTCAGGCTGGAGCTGGTAGTCGCGCTGGCCGGCTTCGGCACCGCGACCGGCGTCCACGGCGCCGCGGTCTGGGGCGCGTTGGTCTTGGTTGCCGCCGCCCTGGTTTCGAGCACGGCGGCCCCGCCGCTGGTCCCCACGGCCGCGCAGCTGCCGGCGGTCGCGCACGCGACCGCGGTGAGCGGGCCGCCCGGCGCGGTGCCCTGGCCGGGCGCCTGCGCTGCCTGCCAGCCGGGTACCGGCGCCGGCGCCGGCGTCGGCGCGCGCGGGAGCTGGCACTGGCCGGCTTCGCTAGCTTCAGCCAGGCGAAGTCCGCGTAGAACCCGTCCAGCGCGCTCCACGTCTTGAGGTTGCGCGACACCGCGATCGTGTCGAATCCGCGGGCCGCCGCGGTGTCGGACGGGTCGCCCTGGTTGAGGGTGGTGATGACCCAGCCGGCCGGCGCGGCCGCCACCGCGGTCACGATCGCCACCTGGGTGTGGTCGCCGTTCTCCCGCTGCTTACTGCGGCCGCCCCACATCGAGATGACGTCGCCCGGCACCGGCAGGGCGACATGCGGTCCGGACGCCGACTCCGGCAGCGCGAAGGACGCGCTCGCCAGCGCCACAAAATTGCCGGCCACGTCGTTGTCGAACAGCGTGTGCCCGGTGACGGCGTACAGGTAGCGGTTCGCCAGCTCGGTCGGCTGGAAGCCGGCAAAGGAGTCGAACGGCGTCTTGCCCGCCGTCTTGCCGCCGGGCTTGCAGGCGTAGACGTCACGGTAGCTGCCGAGGCTGGTGCCACCGTAGCGCGAGCACCAGGCCTTGCCCGTGCCCTCGCCCGGCGTAAACGCGCTGGCCGGGCCGATGCCGACTAGCGCAATTGCCGTTCCCGCCGTCACTGCCAGTCCTGCGGCGATTGCGAGCGAGGCGATGCGGCGACGCGTTCCTGCCATCAGAGCCCTTCCCCCTTAAACCCCGCTGGTGGTGGCAATTAGTATGGCACGTCGCTCGGCAGAATAGCTGTAAGGAATAAATGGCTATGCCGCTGGGCGGATCGTGGAAATCACGACAATGTCTGCTATCGGGAATGCGCGCTGCAAGAGTTTTCGCAGTTCAAAGTACCTCTGCAGGCGAAATTGCGCGGAGCCAATAGCGGCTAAGTTAGGCTTGGATCCGCGCTTGGGGTAGGCGCGGCAGATGCCGAGATCACGTCTGGTAACCCCTTTTATCTGTCATGCAATCCGAGCCCGGAGGAGTGAATTTTTTGCGCCTGGATTCTCCGGATCCAGCGTCTGCAAGAAACGTCGAGATAGGCGAAGCCGAGTTAGCGCATTTCCATTCACTGTCGTGGACGGAAACGGCGCGCACGCTGCCGGCCAGCCGGGTGGTGCTGACCCCGCCGCCCGTACTGGCCCCGGATGCGCCGCCGGTCCCGGTCGCGCCGGTCCGGCGGAGCCAGGGTCCGCCGACTCCAGCGCCCGGCGCCGGCGGATCTACGCCGGCCGCCGGGCTGCTGGCCGGCGGTGCTGGTCGTCCAGGCGCTGCTGTCCTTACGGCTGGTCTGGTCCAACACCGCCTACCAGGACGAGGCCCTCTACCTGTGGGCGGGCCGGCTGGAGTGGCAGCACTGGCTGCACGGGACGCCGCTGCCGGACCTGCAGGCTTACTTTTCCGGTGCGCCCGTCGTCTACCCGCCGCTCGGCGCGGCGGCGGACGCGGTCTGGGGGCTGGCCGGCGCGCGCGTGCTGTCGCTGGCCTTCATGCTCGGAGCGAGCTGCCTGCTGTGGGCGACTACCGCCCGGCTGATGGGGAAGCGGGCCGCGTTCTTCGCGACCGCGATGTGGGCGTGCTCGGCCCGGTGCAGCGGCTCGGCGCGTTTGCTACCTACGACGCGATGGCGATCTTCATGCTCGCCGTCGCCGCCTGGTGTGCGGTCCGCGCCGCGGCCAGCCGGACGTACGTGCGGTGGCTGCTCGCCGCGGCCGCGGCCACCGTGCTGGCCAACGCGGCGAAGTACGCCTCGGCGATCTTCGACCGGTCATCATCGGGATGGTCGGGCTGGCGGCCTGCCCGCGGCCGGGCGGCAAGCGGGCCGCGGCCCGGTGGACGGTCGTGCTCACCTACCTGGCCGCCGCGATCATCGCGCTGCTGCTGATCGCCGGACACTCCTACGAGCTCGGCATCGAGGCGACCACGCTGTCAGGGCGCTGGGCCAGCAGCAAGCCGCGACCATCGCGATGCTGTCGTGGCAATGGACCGGCGTCGTGCTCGCGGCCGCCGCCTGCGGTGTGGGACTGAGTCTGCTCGGCACGCACCGGAGGGCGGGCCGGACGCTGCTGCTGTGCCTGTTAGCGGCGGCCGTGCTGCTCGTTCCCGCTGAGCAGGCGAGGATCCACACGGCTACCTCGCTGGACAAGCACGTCGCCTTCGGTGCCTGGTTCGGCGCCATCGCGGCCGGCTACGCGGTGGACCGGATGATCCGGGCGATGCGGTGGCGGTTGGTGCGGGCGGAGCTGAGCCTGGCGCTCGCACTGGCGATCGTGCCGGTGGCGGCGGCAGGCGCGGCCCAGGCGAGGCAGTTCTTCGGCTGGCCGAACGCGACGCGTTCATCCGGGCGTTACGGCCGCTCGCCGAGCACACCACCGGCCCGATGCTGATCGAGACGTCCTCGGTGGCCGAGTATTACCTGCCGGGGCTGCGGCTGGCAGCGCTGGTCCAACACGTTCAGCATCACGACGCCGATCGGGCAGCAGCGTCGGCTACTCGACCCGCAGCATCACCGATCCGGGCCAGCCGGCCACCTACCGCAAGTACGTCAGCGCTGGCTACTTCGCGCTGATCGCGCTGAACTACACCTCGGGCAGGCTGGATCGTCGAGATAACCGAGCTGCTGATACACAACCCCGCCTACCGGGTGACAAGCGTGGCGCTACGGCAACTACGCGGTACGTCATCTGGCAGCGGGTGCGGCCGATGACGACGACGCAGACGGTCACCGGCCGGCATCGTCGGCTGCACACGGTCCTGCCCCGCCCGCCAGCCTGCCGAGGAGCTGTACGTCTACTCCGAGCGGGACCGGCTGTACCTGGCGTCGCTTGAGGTCATCAACTTCGTGTCCAAGACGGCCGGGCAGGTCTTCCTTGAGCTGCACGTGCAGTGGGGGATCGTGCTCGCGCCGCTGACCGCGATCTACGTGATCTACAGCTCACGAACCTGTGCACGAACCTGCCGGGCCCGGGCTTCGACTTCGGCGCGCACGCAAGCCGGGTCGCGAACCTGGCGGCCCGCGCCGGTGGCCGGCTGTCGACATCTTCCTGCCTGTCTGCGGAGAGCCGCTGCCCGTACTGCAGAACACCTGGGAAGCGATCAGCGCGAGCGATCCGCGACTATCCTGGCCGCGCGGTGGGCTACGTACTCGACGACGGCCAGGACCCCGACCTCGACCTGCTGGCCGCCGAGTACGGGCTGTCCTACCTGCGCCGCCCGCGGCCGGGAGAGCACAAGAAGGCGGGAAACCTGCGCTGGGCGTTCAATCACACCCGCGGCGACTACATCGCGGTGTTCGACGCCGACTTCGCGCCGAGCTGCCGCTTCCTCACCGAGACGCTGCCTTACTTGGACGATCCGCTGGTCGGGATCGTGCAGACGCCGCCAGTATTTCCGCACCGATGCCCGGCAGACCTGGGTGGAACGGGCAGGCAGCTGTGCGCAGGAGATCTTCTACCGGCTGATCAGGTGTCCAGGGACCGCTACGACTGCGCGCTCTGCGTCGGCACCAACGCGGTCTACCGACGGGCGGCGCTCGCCCCGACGGAGGGTTCACGCTGATCGGGCACTCCGAGGACGCGCACACCGGGCTGGACACGCTGCTGCGCGGTTTCAAGATCCGCTACTCCCGGTCGTGCTGGCGAGCGGGATGTCACCCACTCGCATCAGCAGCTTCATCCACCAGCAGTACCGCTGGTGCAACGGGACGCTGAGCCTGGTGTTCGCCCGCCGGATCTGGCGCCAGCCGATCAGGCTGCGCGCCGGCGCACGTACGTCAACGGCTTCCTGTGGAACATCTGGACGGTCGCCGAGGTGGTACTCGGGCCGCTGATCCCGATCGCGGTGCTGCTCTTTGACCCTGGCCTGGTCCGGCCGAACAACTTCCTGGTGATCGTGCCCGCGCTGCTGGCCGGCATGCTCGAACTTCCCGCTCTGGCACAAGGCGAGCTACGGCCCGAGCACGTGGCCCATCGTCATCGCCACCGGGTGGGCGCAGGCGATGTCGATCGCCGACTACGCCGCCGGCCGGGTGATGTCCTGGCAGCCGAGCGGGCTCACGGACGCGCTCGCTCAGCCGGTTCCGGCTGGGCCTGGCCTGGAACTGGCTGCAGGCATCCGCGTGGATCGGCCTGGCCATGTGGCGCTACTACGCCGACCGCAACGACGGGTTCCTGCTCGCGGCGTTGTTCGGGGCGCTGTACGCCGCGATGCTGGCGTGCGTCGTCTTCACCGACTGGCGCGACGGTTAGCGGCCAGGCAAACAGCAGGCCGGCCCGTGGTGGAGACGGCAGTGACGTAAACCGCGACGCTGCGGACGCTCAGCGTCGCGGCCGGGCTGGTCTGCGTGGTCGGGGTGGTGCAGGCGCAGACTGAGTCGGGGTAGCCGCCGCCGATCGCGAGGTCGAAGAGGATCGACAGGCCGTGGTCGTAGGCCGCTGCCCAGGCCGCGGCGCCGACTGCGACTCGCTGACGGTGAAGAACGCGCCCGTCCAGGTACCACCGGATCTGCTCGTTCGCCGGTGCCGGCGGTCCAGCGATCGATGCTGTAGGTGTGGTAGCCGATCTGGCAACCGGCGCACGGCAGCAGGTCGCTGGTGATGCCGACGGGCTCGTGACAGGGCCCGAGGGTGCCGTCGCTGTTCTGCTGGGTCAGGTTGCCGCAGTGCGCGGTGCCGGAGTGCTCGCTCAGGCCGTTGACGTCCTCCATGATGTCGAGCTCGCCGGTGCCCGGCCAGGTACCGGGCCCGATCATCCAGAACGCCGGCCAGTAGCCGAGCCCGTTCGCCGGATCGGGCTGCCGATCTGAGCGGTGACCTTCATCTCGCCGCCGGCCGGGGCGGCGAACAAGCTGGTCGTCTGCACCCGGCCGGAGGTCCACGTGCCGCCTTCGCTCCAGCGCGGTGATGTCGAGGTCGCCCCGGCCGTCGAGCGCCACGTTGTGCCGGGACGTTCGTCATGGTCTCGATCTCGCCGGTGCCGAAGATGCCGGTGCCCGTCTGGTAGCGCCACTGGCGCGGGCTGAGGCCGCGGCGGGCCCGGCCCGGCGAAGTTCGCCGCCCAGACCGCTGCCATAATGCCGGGCCGCCCGTGCTGGCGACTGCGGCCCCAGCGGCACTGGCCGTGCCCGTGGTGGCAACGACCGTGCTCGCCGCCGCGCCTGTTGCAGTTGCCAGCAGCAGCGCGAGTACACAGCCGAGCGCGCGGCGAAGACCCCCCGATCCCCCCATGGGCCGTCACATAAGGCGCCGGGAATCCGCCTCAACCAGCCAGCAGTGCGGGCATGGAGAATGTCTGGCGTGGAGCACTTTCGTACCGACCGGCTGACCGCACGCGACTGGAGCACGGGTGACGCTGCCGCCGCCTACGCCATCTACGGGCGAGACGACGTGATGCGCTGGCTGGGCCCGCAGCCACGGCGGCCGGTCGGGTCGCTGGCGGAGATGACCGAGCGGATCGAGGCCATGGCCGAGCGGGCGGCGGCGCGGCCCGAGTTCGGCCTGTGGCCGCTCGAGGTCACTGCCACCGGCGATGTGGTGGGCGCGGTGCTGCTGCAGCCGCTGCCCGGTAGCGAGACTCGTGGAGATCGGCTGGCACCTCAATCCGGATCACTGGGGCCACGGATACGCGACCGAAGCCGGCCGCGGCGCGGTCACGCTGGCCTTCGGCGCCCGTGACCTGGACCGGGTGGTGGCGGTCGTGGAGCCCGCCAACGGGCCGTCGCTCGCGGTCTGCCGCCGCCTCGGCATGACCCACCTGGGCCAGACGAGCCAGTATTTCGGCCTGACGCTGGAGCTCTTCGAGCTCGTCTGTGGCCAGGACCAGGGCGGTGCCGACGCTACGATGTCCGGCAGGCAGAAAGGACGGTAGGGCCATCACCGCTGCACCAGCATCAGCCACGGCCGGGGGTTCCAGCGCCGGCCAGCCCGCCGTCATTCACACCGAGGATCTCACCAAGATCTACCCGGGTACCGACTTCGCCGCCGTGGACAAGCTCAACCTGGACGTGCAGGCGGGCGAGATCTTCGGCCTGCTGGGGCCGAACGGCGCGGGCAAGACCACGACCGCGGGCATGCTCACCACCCGGGTGGTGCCCACGTCCGGCCGGGCCCTGCTGGCCGGGATCGACGTGGCCGCCCACCCGGCACTCGCCAAGCAGGTCAGCGGCATCGTGTCGCAGCAGAACACGCTCGACCGGCAGCTGACCGTCTGGGAGAACCTCTACTTCCACGGCCGGCTGTTCGGCATCGGGGCCCGCGAGTCGAGGCAGACCGCGGACGAACTGCTCGCCCAGTTCCAGCTGACCAGATGGGCCAAGGCCTCGGTGTATGCGCTATCCGGCGGCATGGCGCAGCGGCTGATGGTGGCCAGGGCGATCTTTCACCGGCCGTCGGTGCTGTTCCTGGACGAGCCGACCGCGGGCCTGGACCCGCAGAGCCGGCTCGCGCTCTGGGACCTGCTCGGGGAACTGCACGCGGCCGGCCAGACGATCATGCTGACCACCCACTACATGGAGGAAGCCGACCGGCTCTGTAACCGGGTCGCGATCATGGATCACGGCCGGATCCTGGCGCTGGATACGCCGGCGGCGCTCAAGCAGAGCATCGGCGCGGACACGGTCGTGACCGTCAAGGCCACCGGCGACCTGGCCAGTCTCGCCGCGCAGCTCAGCGACCAGGTGGCCGGCGTCACCAGGACCCGGCAGGCCGACGACGGCGTCCAGCTGCACATGCAGGGCACCGACCGGCTGATCCCGCGGATCGTGCTGGCGGCCGAGCGCGCGGGCTTCGACCTGGTCGACGTCTCGGTGGCCGAGCCGACGCTGGAGACGGTGTTCATCAACCTGACCGGCAAGGAACTGAGGGACTAGATGAGCTCGCAGGCGACCTCGCAGCCCCGGCGGTCCGGCCCGCCGCCGCCCGCCCGCCCGGTCATCAACGCCGGGCCGACCCGCAGCGTCGCGGCCGCCAGCTGGACCGCACTCGGCGCGCTGCTGCTGCGCGACCTGGTGGTGCTCCGAAAGAACCTGCGCGAGTTCGTGCTGCGCACGCTGATCCAGCCGTTCCTGCTGTGCTTCGTGTTCCTGTACGTGTTCCCGAAGATCGGGCAGGGCATCGGCGGGCACGGCTCGGCCCAGCAGTCGCAGTTCGCCACGATCCTGGTGCCGGGCGTGGTCGGCATCTCGGTCATGTTCCAGGGCGTCCAGTCGATCGCGCTGGCGATGGCCCAGGAGTTCGGCTTCACCAGGGAGATCGAGGACCGGGTGCAGGCGCCCTGCCCCATCTGGCTGGTCGCGGTCGCCAAGGTGCTGGCCGGGGCGGCCCAGGGCGTCCTGTCGGCGATCATCGTGCTGCCGATCGCCGCGGTCGTGCACGCGCCCGGCGTGCACGCCCACCTGACGCTGCACTGGCTGCTGATCCTGACGTTCGTGCCGCTGGCGTCCGTGGCGATGGCCGGGCTCGGGCTGGTGCTCGGCACCAGCTTCGAGCCCCGCAACATCGGCCTGATGTTCGGGTTCATCATCCTGCCCATCACGTTCCTTGGCGGCACCTACTACTCGTGGACCAGGCTCGCCCCGGTCACCGTCGGCGGCTGGCACTGGCTGCAGACGGTGGTGCTGATCAATCCGCTGATCTACGTGAACGAGGGCATGCGGGCCGCGTTCACCACCGCCCCGCACATGCACCTGTACGTGATCTACCCGGTCGTCCTCGCGTTCGGCGCGGTCTTCCTGGCCATCGGGCTGCGTAACTTCCGGCGCCGGGTACTGTCGTGACGAGCCGCCGCTATGCACAATGCGTGATCTATTCGTGACAGCAACTAAGGGCACGGAGGCGTGTATAGTTCCTGGACACGCCGTGCGTTCCGGGGGCCGGATATGCGTGCGTCCGCCGCGGGTGTCGCCAGGCCGGGCCAACCATCGCTGATGAGGACTGACTAGCCGTGTTTCGCCGTCTGCGCGCCGCCAGGTGGCAGATGCTCGCCGTTGCCGGGGCGGTTGCCCTGGTCGGTACGGGCTGCGGCACGTCGACGAGCCCGCCCAAGGCCCTCGGCAAGCCCGCCCACGGCCCGATCGTGAGCCTGGTCATGGCGCGCAACCTGAACGGCGGCAAGCCCCGCGGGCTCACCCAGTACTTCGCGGTCAAGGACCGCAGCGTCTACGCGGCGGCCTACCTCGGTGACCTGCACGGCGCCAACCAGCTGGTCATGACCTGGTCCAGGGAGACGGCCACCGGCCTGAAGGTGCTGTTCAGCAAGGAAGTGCCGGTCACCAACTACGGGGTCGCCTATACCTCGGCCCAGGTCGGCTCCGCCGCGGGCAAGCCAGGGACGCTGCCGCCGGGCACCTACCAGGTCAGCGCCACCGTAGCCGGGGTGACCAGGAACGTGTACTGGACCGTGTTCACTCCCGCCCACACGACGGCCGCGGACTTCGCCGGCACCGTCAAGCCGCTGGAGCCGGGTCCGAGCGGCTCGCTGCCGCAGTACCTGCCGAAGGTGCCGTGCGTGGCGGTGCAGAGCTCGGCCTCGATGCCCAGCACGACGGACGTCCGGCTCATTGTCTCCGCCTACTGCCCGCAGGACCGTCGCAACGGTCCGACGCGCGGGATCGTGGTCGCGACCATGGACCACAACGCGGGTGAGTACCTGATCGGCCGGATGAAGCTGCTGCCGACCGGGATACTGACCGGCACCTTCAACCTCGACGTGTGCTCGCTGCCCGGCGGCTCGAACCGGCCAGGCACCCCGCTGTACTTCGCCTCGATCATCTACTACCGGGGCAACTCCAAGAACTACAGCGGCTCCTACCTGCTGCCGCCGGCGCACCTGGCGCCGGTGGTGATCATCAGCTCCAGCGTCCCTGCGGCCGCGCAGGTATTTCCCGGCCAGAAGATCGTCTTGCACGTCACCGGGTCGGAGCCGGTCGCGTTCGGCGCCGAGGACCCGATCAGGTCGATCACCGTGACCGGGCCCGGCGGGGAGGTCATCACGAGCCGCCGCTTTACCCCGGACCGGCATCGGGCCCAGTGCGGCGCGCAGCCGCTGCGGAAGACGATCAAGCTCAGTTACGTCGTGCCCGCCGGGGTGCACGGGCCGCTGACCCTGACCGCCATGTCGGTCGGCCTGGGCGGCCGGGTGGGGCGCTCGACGATCACCTTCAAGGTCGGCAGCTAGACAGCTCGGCTCGCGTCCGCCGCCTGCAGGAACTGTCGCACGGGCGCGGGCCCGGTCGAGCCGCGGACCACCAGCTCCGGCTCGAAGAGCAGCTCCTCGTGCTGGACGACGGCCGCCTCCATCTGGTTGACCAGCAGCGCGACCGCCGCCTTGCCCATCGACTCGATCGGCTGGCGGACCGTGGTCAGCGGGGGATCGGTGCAGTTCAGCCACCCGGAGTCGTCGTAGCCGACCACGGAGACGTCGGCCGGGACCTCAAGCCCGGCCCGGCGCACAGCGCGGATCGCGCCGAGAGCCAGGACGTCGCTCGCGCAGATGATGCCGGTGACCCCCTGGCGCAGCATCCGGGTGGCGGCCGCCTGGCCGCCTTCGAGTGAAAAGAGCGTGTGCTCGACCGGCGCGACGGTCAGACCGGCCCGCTGCACGTGCTCGGTGAATGCCGCCAGCTTGCGCCGCGACGGCATGTGGTCTTCCGGCCCGAGGATCAGTCCGATCCGCTCGTGCCCGAGTGAGGCCAGGTGCCGGAAGGACTGCCCGGCCGCGGTCACGTCGTCGGTGGCGACACACGGGAAGTCGAGATTTTCGACCGCTGCGTTGATCAGTACCACCGGGATGCCGCGGCTGTGCAGCAGCCGGTAGTGATTGTGCGGGGCCGCGAGCTCGGCGAAGTGCCCGCCCGCGAAGACGACGCCGGAGGCGTGCTGGTCCAGCAGCATGTCGACGTAGTCAGCCTCGGACAGGCCGCCCGCGGTCCGGGTGCACAGCACCGGGGTGAAGCCGCGCTGGGCCAGGTTGCCGCCGATGACTTCGGCCAGGGCCGGGAAGATCGGGTTCTGCAACTCGGGCAGGACCAGCCCGATGAGCCGGGCCCGCTCACCGCGCAGCTGCGTCGGCCGCTCGTATCCGAGCACGTCGAGCGCGGTCAGCACCGACTCCCTGGTGCTCTCGGACACCCCGGCCTTGCCGTTGAGCACCCGGCTCACGGTGGCTTCGCTGACCCCGACCTTCTTGGCGACTTCGGCCAGCCGGCGGGCAGGAGTTCGTGTCATGCCGCAACGATACGACATCTGAGAGCAAGAGATTGCGTGACCTGGATCACGATACCTACCACAACATGATCTTGGTACCGGACATCAGGGCATGTCAGGCGCGCAGTCGTGGGCTTCCGGGTCGAAAGCAAGGCCTGCTCGCTGTCACATCCCGAGATCATCGTAATCAAGTTGTATCCTTGCGAACTTTCGTCGATATCTTGCTACCAGATGTCCATCTAAGTATGTTGAGCGCAACAACGAGGCGCCCGGCGGGCGTAACGCCAAGACGGTCGCATTCGGGACTAATTCCGGATCGACGGTCGCGGCGTTACGCAAACTGCTACCCGGCGGTGCGGGCGCGGACATCGCCCAGGTTCAGCCCACGGAAGGATGATCGATGAGCAGACAGCGTTACCGGCTGGCTGGCAACCGGAGGGTGGCCGCCGTCGTTGCCGTGGCGGGCATGGGCCTCGCCGCCTCAGCGTGCGGCAGTTCCCCGGCCGCCTCGAGCGGCGGCAAGGTAACCATCAGCATTAACTGCGCGCCTCCTGCGGCCCAGTTCCCCGTCCAGCACAAGCAGTGGCTGGACGACATCGCGACGTTCGAGAAGGCGAACCCGAAGATCACGATCCAGAGCGTCTATAACTACCCGTGCGAGACGCCGACCACCTTCACCGCGATGCTCCGGGCGGGCACCGAGCCGAACATCTTCTACACCTACTTCACTGACTTGCCGCAGGTGCTGCTGGCAGGCCAGGCCGCCGACATCACCTCGTACGTGACCACCAAGACTGTGCCGAACCTCAAGGACATCGCGCCGGGCTCGATGAAGGCGGTGACGGCGGGCAAAACCCTGTACGGGCTGCCGACGTCCAACTACACCCAGGGCCTGATCTACAACCGGGTGCTGTTCCAGCGGGCTGGCCTGAACCCGGATCAGCCGCCGACCACGTGGGCGCAGGTCGAGACAGACGCGAAGAAGATCGCCGCGCTCGGTCACGGCATTGAGGGCTGGGGCGACTACAGCGCGCAGAACACCGGCGGCTGGCACTTCTCGTCCTACATCGACGCGCTGGGCGGCTCGATGGTGAACCAGACCACCACGCCACCGAGCGCGAACTTCGACAACGCCAACGGCCAGGCCGTGCTGGAAGCGCTGCACGCGCTCCGGTTCACCGACAATGCGATGAGCCCGACGCAGGGCCTGGCCTGGGGCTCGCTCCAGCAGCAGATGGCGCAGGGCAAGCTCGGCATGTACATCGCCGCGCCCGACGATATCTACAACGTGATCGTGCCCACCGACAAGGGCAATGTGAACGACTTCGGCATGGGCCCGCTGCCGAGCCTCAGTGGCACTCCGGCCGCGTCCCTGTCCGGCGGCAATGACTACATGTTCGCCAAGTCCGACACCCCGGCGCAGATCAAGGCCGGCATCAAGTGGATCAGCTTCGAGGACCTGACGCCGGGCACGGGCCAGTTCAACTTCGCCCGGATCAAGGCGAGCGGCCAGCCGGTCGGCTTCCCCGAGCCCGAGCTGTTCCAGGGCGCGGCCGGCCAGCAGATCAACGCCCTGCGGAGCAAGTACGGGACGGTCAACACCTCGTACTACGCGCCGTTCGTCAGCGCCAACGAGAACGGTGTCGGCGAGCCGACGGATGCGCAGGCCGTATACCACTCGCTGGACCCGGCGATGCTGGCCGTCCTGACTCAGTCGAACGTCAACATCCCGGCGCTGCTCAAGACGGCGGCTACCAACGTCAACGCGATCTTGCAGAACGCGGGCTAGCCGCCCGGCGTGCGGACGCGGGGGCCGGTATGCGGGCCGGCCCCGCTCGCACTCCCTGGACCGGGGGCCGGCCCGCACCTCCCTGGCCGCGGGGGCCAGGAGCGGCCGGCCCCCGCGGCCGACCACGGCACCTGACGCCGACGACCTGCGAAGGAGACCCTGATGGCACCGGTCGTGACCCTGCGCGACACCAAGTCGCGGGCCGCCGCGCCGCTGGCGCGGACCACGGGCCACCTTCTCCCCAAGGTGCGCAGGAACCTGGCCGCCTACGGATTCCTGATCGGCGCGGTGCTCTGCTTCACGTTCTTCTCGTGGTACCCGATCGTCCGCGAGATCGTCATGAGCTTCCAGAAGGCCGTCTTCGGCGGTGGCTACGCCTGGACCGGCTGGACCAACTACGTCCGCATCGTGCACGACCCGATGTTCTGGCAGGCCTGGCGCAACACGCTCGAGTTCACCCTGCTCGCGCTCGTCATCGGCTACGCCGTCCCGTTCTGCGTGGCGATCTTGCTGAACGAACTGCGGCACGCGCGCGGTTACCTGCGCATCCTGGTGTACCTGCCGGTCATGCTGCCGCCGGCCGCGGCGCTCCTGCTGTTCTCCTACTTCTACAACCCGCAGTACGGGCTGTTCGACCACATCTTGCGGCTGCTGCACCTGCCGGCGTCGCAGTGGGTGCTGCAGCCAGGGAC
Organism: uncultured Actinomycetota bacterium; assembly: GCA_963805805.1. Lineage (GTDB taxonomy): Bacteria > Actinomycetota > Actinomycetes > Streptosporangiales > Streptosporangiaceae > JAJYUU01. The sequence continues at coordinate 14,058 of CAWDVS010000003.1, forward strand.
CGGGTTCATCAGCTCCGCGATGATTTCAGTGGTAATCGCGTCCACCTGGATGAACATGGGCGGCGCCACTCTCATCTACCTGGCCGCGCTGCAGAACATCCCCGGCGAGCTGTACGAGGCCGCGGAGCTGGACGGGGCGGGCCTGTTCTCCCGGATCCGGCACATCACGATCCCGCAGACCCGGCTGATCCTGATCATGCTGCTCATGCTCCAGGTCGTCGCCACGATGCAGATGTTCGTGGAGTCGTTCGTGCTCACCAACGGCGACGGCGGCGTCGGCAACAACACCCAGTCCGTGGTGATGCTGATCTACCAGTACGCGTTCGCCTACAGCGGGGCCAGCAACTACAACAGCGCGTCGGCCCTCGGCGTGATGCTCATGGTTGTGCTCGCCGTCTTCTCCGGCGGGTTCCTGTGGCTCACCCGCGAGCGCGGCTAGCCGGGAGGGAGCGACGAGATGGCAGGAATAGCGAGCTACACCGCGGGCGCGCGGGGGCGCCGCCGCCCGCAGACCGGCGCCGCCACCCGGACCCTGATCTCGCCGGCCCAGCTGAACCGGCGCAGCGGCCGGATCACCTACCGGATCGTGCTGACCGTGGTGATCGTCTTGTTCACCCTCATCTTCATCGGACCGCTGTATTTCCTGTTCGCCGACGGTCTGAAGTCGACCCAGGAGGCCATCGCGACCCCGCCGACGCTGTACCCGCACCACCTCCACATCAGCACCTACACCGATGCCTGGAATCGGGTCGACGTCGCCAAGCTGATGTGGAACACGGTCTACTACGCGTTCGGCGCGCTGGTCTTCCAGCTGGTATTTGACGTCACCGCCGCCTACTCGCTGTCCAAGCTGCGGCCGGTACTCGGCAACGTTGTCCTGTTCCTCATGCTGGCCACGCTCATGATCCCCAGCACGGTGCTCGTGGTACCGCAGTACGTGACCGTGGTGAACCTGCCGATCCTGCACGTCAACCTCGTCGGCACGCCCGAGGCCATCTGGCTGCCGGCGGTAGCGAATGCCTTCAACATCTTCCTGCTCAAGCGGTTCTTCGACTCGATCCCGACGGAGTACATTGAGGCGGCGCAGATCGACGGCGCGTCGCGGCTGCGGATCCTGCTGCGCATCGTGCTGCCGATATCCAGGCCCATCCTGGGCGTGGTGTCGATCTTCGGCCTGGTCGCGGTGTGGAAGGACTTCCTCTGGCCACTGCTGGTCGAGTACGGCTACACGCCGACGCGAGAGACGCTCAACGTCGGCATCTGGCAGGCGGCGACCGGGGTACCGCAGAACCTCATCATCGCCGCGTCCGCGATGGCGGCGGTTCCGACGATCGTGTTCTTCCTCATCTTCCAGCGCAACATCATGGCCGGGCTTACCACGGGCGGCATCCGGGGCTGAACCCGGGCGAGCCAGCGTGCCGCGTCTCGTCACACCGCCCCGTTCCCAGCAATAACCAGCAGCAGCGCTGGCAGCGCCATGCCCGGAAACGCAGAAAGCAGGACCATCGTGCACGAATTTGGAGCAGCAGGACCGGCCGCGGGCGCGGACCCCTGGTGGCGCAGCGCCGCGATCTACCAGCTCTACGTGCGGAGCTTCGCCGACAGCAACGGTGACGGCGTCGGCGATCTGGCCGGGGTGCGCGAGCGGCTGCCGTACCTGGCCGGCCTGGGCGTCGACGCGATCTGGTTCAACCCCTGGTACAAGTCACCGATGTCGGATGCCGGCTACGACATCTCCGACTACCGCGCGATCGAGCCGGTCTTCGGTACCCTCGCGGACGCGGACGCGGTGATCAGCGAGGCGCACGCGCACGGCATCCGGATCATCCTCGACGTCGTCCCGAATCACGGTTCCGATCAGCACCCGTGGTTCACCGAAGCGCTCGCCGCGCCGCCGCGCTCGCCGGAGCGGAGCCGGTTCTGGTTCCGGCCTGGCCGCGGCCCGGCGGGCGAGCTGCCGCCCAACGACTGGCAGTCCATCTTCGGCGGCCCTGCCTGGACCCGGATCACCGAGCCGGACGGCTCGCCCGGCGAGTGGTACCTGCACCTGTTCGCGCCCGAGCAGCCGGACTTCAACTGGGCCAGCCCGGACGTGCGGCAGGAGTTCGAGGACGTGCTGCGGTTCTGGTTCGACCGCGGCGCGGACGGCATCAGGATCGACTCCGCGGCGCTGCTCACCAAGGACCCGGACCTGCCCGATGTCAGTCCCGACGTGCCGCCCGGTCCTGATCACCCCTACAGCGACCGGGATGACGTGCACGACATCTACCGGTCCTGGCGGGCGGTCGCGGACGAGTACCAGGCGCGGGTGCTGATCGGCGAGATCTGGATCCCGGATCCGGTGCGGCTGGCCAGGTACGTGGGCCCTGGCGAGCTGCACTCGGTCTTCAACTTCCCGTACCTGAGCTGCCCGTGGGACGCCAAGCAGCTGCGTGAGGTCATCGACAACACGCTGGCCCTGTATGCGCCGGTCGGCGCGCCGGCCACGTGGGTGCTGTCCAACCACGACGTGGACCGGATCGTTTCCCGGTACGGGCGCGCCAACACCGCCTTCGACCTCCAGCAACGGCCGTACTTTCACAGCTTGCCGGTGGACCTGGAGCGCGGCACCCGCCGGGCCAGGGCCGCGGCGCTGCTGACGATGGCCCTGCCCGGATCGGTCTACGTCTACCAGGGCGAGGAACTCGGTCTCTGGGAGGTGCAGGACATTCCCGGCGAGCTGCGGCAGGACCCGATCTGGTGGCGCACCGGCGGGGCCGACCCGGGCCGGGACGGCTGCCGCGTGCCGCTGCCGTGGTCGGGGTCCGAGCCGCCGTTCGGCTTCTCCCCGCCGGGCGCGGCCAGCCCGCCGTGGCTGCCGCAGCCGGCCGCGTGGCGGGACCTCACGGTCGCCGCTGAGGCGGACAGCCCGGACTCTGTGCTGGAGCTCTACCGCGCGGCGCTGCGCATCCGCCGGGCCGAGCCCGCGCTCGGGGACGGGCCGATGAGCTGGCTGCCGACGCCGGACGGGGTATTGGCGTTCGACCGGGGCCCGGGCGTGCGGTGCGTGACGAACCTGTCCCCGGCTCCGGCCGAGCTGCCGCCGCACGCGGGAGTGATCCTCGCCAGCGGGCCGCTCGCGGACGGCCTGCTGCCGCCCGACACCTCCGTGTGGCTGCGCGCCTAGCGCCGGCTCGCCTTGCGCCTAGCAACTGCCGGGCATTACAGCGGTATCTTCGCGGCATGCGCCTAAGCCGGAAAGCAGCACATGATCGCGAGCCGGCCGACGTGCCGGTGAAGGCTCGCGAAGCGAAGCAGCTTGGCGCCGTGATCTGGCGGCAGCGCGAGGAGCGGGGTGTGAGTCGCGAGCAAGTCGCCGCCATTATGGGTATTGCGGCCAGCGACGTGGAGGCGCTGGAGCGGGGCACCGGCCCTGACACCAGGGGCGCCATCTTGACCGCCATCAAGCAGTACCGGCGCGCGGTCCGGCAAGCGGCCAGGACGGCCGGCTGAGCTTGCAGCTCGTCCGGCGCTGATCCGACCGGCGTCAGCTGACCGAGCCGGG
>CAWDVS010000004.1:0-7547 GCA_963805805.1 uncultured Actinomycetota bacterium
CTTCCAAGTAACGAAGCGGAGAGAAGAAAGCCGGCCGAAGTCCGGGGCTGGATGGCCCAGAGGTAGCGGTCGGCCCAGCAGCCGGCCGCGTGATTCGCCCGCGATCGCGTACGTGCGCACCCTCTCCAGCATCGGCACGATCCGATTCTGCCCGCGGTCCGGACGCAGCGGCGCCCCCCGGCTGGCGCGGATGTCGTGATCTCGTGCCGTACACCCCTTGACACCCGGATATCGCGATACTTACTTTCTTCTATTAACAAAGTTAGTGACGGAGCATCGTCCGGCACGAAAGGTGGGCGCGGGTGCGAGGCAGGCAGGCGGAATCTGCGCCCGGCGGCGGACCTGGTCCGGCGGGCCGGGCCGAGCGGGCGACCGCCGCGGACGAGGTGGCCGGGTTGCGTGGCTCCAGGTCGCTGCCCCGTGACCTCAACGCGAACTTGCTCATCGAGCTGGTGCGGCGGTTCGGGCCCATCTCGCGGGCCGAGTTGTCCCGGCAGAGTCAGATCAGCGCGCCGACCGTGTCTGCCATCGTCAATCAGCTGCTGGCCCGCGGCACGTTCTCCGAGGTCGCGCTCGCTCCGTCCAGCGGCGGCCGGCCGCCGGTACTGCTGCAGCTCAACCCGCGGGCCGGCTACGTCGTCGGCATCAAGCTGCGCGGCGACGGGCTGACGACGGTGGTCTGTGACCTGGACGCCAGCGTGGTGGCGACCGACGAGGCGCCGGCCGTGCTCGTCGGCGATCCGGCGGCGGCGATCGGCGCGATCGAGCAGGCTACCCGCCGGATCCTGCGCCGCGCAGGCATCGCCCGGACGAAAGTGCTCGGCGTCGGGATCGGCCTGTCCGGCGTCATCGACTCCCTGCGCGGCTCCTGCCAGTTCTCCCACCTGCTGCGCTGGGACGACGTCGAGCTCGCGGCTCCGCTGCAGCGCAGGCTGCGCATGCCGGTCTGGATCGACAACGACGTGAACACGCTGGCCATCGCGGAGAAATGGGCGGGCGACGGCATCGCCGCACGTGACTTCATCACGCTGAGCGTCGGCCGCGGCCTCGGGCTGGGCATCGTCATCGACCGGGCCGTGTACCGCGGCGCCGTCGGCGGCGCCGGCGAGTTCGGGCACGCGATCGTCGCGCCCGACGGCCCGCAGTGCGAATGCGGCCGGTCCGGCTGCCTGGAAGCACTGGTCGGCGAGCGCGCCCTGCTCGCCCTGGCCGGCGCCCGGCTCGGCCGGCCGGTCGCCCGCGCGGAGCTGATCGAGCTGGCCGCCGACGGTGACCCCCGGGTCACCGCGGTCCTCACCGAGGCCAGCAAGATCCTCGGCCTGGCCGTCGCCAACGTCGTGACACTGCTCAACCCCGAGCTGCTGATCATCTGCGGCGAGGGCACCGAGCTCGGCGCGCCGTTCCTGGACGGGGTCGTCACGGCGGTCCGCGAGCTCTCGTTCGCGGGCCTGGGCCGGGATATCGAGGTGAAGGTGCAGCAGTGGGGCGACGACGCCTGGGCCGTCGGAGCCGCCACGCTCGTGCTGCGCGAGTCGTTTGCCCTGCCGGGCCCAGACGAAGATCGCCGGGCCATCTGGCACCGGCTGGAGGCATGATGACCGACGGCGCCCGCGCCGCAGGCGTGCAGACCCGCGACAACGACGGATATCCGTCCGCCCGCGAGCCGGTCCGGGCCGCCGTGCAGGCGATGCTCGGGTGTCAGCAGGGGAACGGGGCGTTCGTTGCCTCGCCGGACTTCGAGCAGTATCAGTACTGCTGGCTGCGGGACTCCTCGTTCGCCGCGTACGCCCTGGACCGGTGCGGCGAGCACGGCGCGTCGGCTCGCTACCACCAATGGGCCGGCGCCGCGATCGACGGGATCGCCACCCGGATCGATCTGGTCACCGGGCAGCGCGAGGCCGGTTCTGCGGTCGATCCGGGCGCGCTGCCGCCAGCCCGGTTCAGCCTGGACGGATCGGCCCGGCCCGACGAGTGGCCGAACTTCCAGATCGACGGCTACGGCACGTGGCTGTGGGCATTGCGCGAGCACCTGCAGCCGGGCCGGCGGGCGCCTGCCGGCGGAGCTGCATGCCTCCGTCCGCCGCGCGGCCCGCTACCTCGCCGCGTTCGCGCTCGACCCTTGCTACGACGTCTGGGAAGAGAACGGCAACGCCGTGCACACCTCGACGCTGGCCTGCGTGTACGCGGGCCTCGACGCAGGCGCGGAGCTGCTGGCCGAGCCGGGCCTGGCCCGGCGGGCAGGCGAGGTGCGCGCATACGTCCGCTCGACCGCCGAAGCAGCCGGCCGGTACCAGAAGTCGAGCGCGAGCGGCGAGGTTGACGCGAGCATGATCTGGCTCGCCCAGCCGTTCGGGCTGGTCGACGCCGGCGATGAGCTGTTCCGCCGGGCCGCGGAGGCTATCGGGCAACAGCTGAGCCTGGCTGGCGGCATCCGCCGGTTCCCCAGCGACACGTTCTACGGCGGAGGTGCCTGGCCGGTGCTGACCGCCAGCCTCGGCTGGTACCAGGCGCAGGCCGGTGATCTGGCCGGCGCCCGCCGCTGCCTGGACTGGATCGCCGGGCACATCGACGAGCGGGGACGGCTCGGCGAGCAGTTCGGCGGCGAGCAGCGGCTGCCGGAGATGTACCGCGAATGGGTGGAGCGCTGGGGCCATCCCGCGCGCGACCTGCTCTGGTCCCACGCCATGTACGCGGTCCTGAGCCTCGAACTCGCAGCTCCCGGCGACGAGTTCGGCGGATGACAACCCCGGGTTCCTGCAGCGACTGCAGTAAGGAAAGGAGCAGGGCAATGAGGGAAAGCAAGTCAGCGCGGCGGGCGGTGAGGCTCCGGCGAACAGCCGCGGCCGGCGCTGCCCTTGGTGTCCTCACACTCAGCGCGGCCGCCTGCGGCAGCTCGGCGCCATCGGCCAGCTCGGGCAAGAGCGTGACGCTCACCTTCTGGAGCGCCTACAACGTGGCCGATTCTGAGGCCAGCACCATGGCCAAGGTCGTGATCCCGCAGTTCGAGAAAGCGAACCCGGGGATCAAAGTCAACTCGGTCGTCTACCCGTATGCGGACCTGCTGCAGAAGTACCTGGCGGCGGCCGCGGCGGGCAACCCGCCTGACCTGCTGCGCTCGGACATCGCGTGGGTGCCCCAGCTCGCCAGCCAGGGCGTGGCGCTCAAACTCACCGGCATGCCCTGGTTCCCGGCTATCGCCAGCCAGGCACTGCCAGGCCCGTTGCAGACCACCGAGTACAAGGGGGCGAGCTATGCGCTGCCGCTCGACACCAACACCCAGGCACTGTTCTGGAACAAGGCCGACTTCGCCGCGGCCGGGATCGCCGGTCCCCCGACGACGATGGCGGAACTATTCGCCGACGCCGGCAAGCTGACGAACAAGGCAAAGCACCAGTACGGGCTCGGCGTGGACGGCACCGATATCTGGAATGTCGTCCCCTACATCTGGAGCCAGGGCGGCGGGCTGACCAACTCCGCCTACACGACGGCATCCGGGTACCTCAACAACGCCGCGACCGTGTCCGCGGTCCAGCAGCTCGTCAGTCTGCGGAAGGCCGGCGACATCGGGACCGACTTCCTCGGCGGCGCCGGCGCGGTGTCCGGCGAGGAGGGCTTCCCCAAGGGCCAGTACGCCATGTACATCGACGGACCGTGGGCGGTGCCGACCTACCAGGCGCTCAAGCCGGTCCCGAGTTACGGCATCGCGACGTTCCCGGCCGGATCGGCCGGCTCGTTCTCGACCGTGGGCGGCGAGGACCTCGTGGTGTCGGCAGGCGGCAAGAACCTGACCGCCGCGGAGAAGTTCGCGCAGTTCCTCGTGTCGCCGTTCGCGCAGCTCGCGATGGCCAAGGTCGGCCAGATGTCGGCGCTGTCCACCACGGCGACCGCCGAGGTCAAGGCGACGCCCTACTATGCGGTCTTCACCCAGCAGCTCACGACCGCGAAGGACCGGCCGGTCACGCAGAACTACAGCAAGCTGGACGCCGACTTCACCGCGGCGCTGCAGGAGATCCTGGCGGGCAAGACGTCCGTCCAGGCCGGCCTGACCAGCGCCGCCAACCAGTACGACTCGCAGTCCGGAAGTTGATCTCCACGCTTGGCCGCGAGCGGCGCCGGGGCAGATCTGGCCCCGGCGCCGCCCCGCGGCGCTCCCGACGGCTCGGCCGGCTTGCGACCCCGTATGCCCTGATCCTTCCGGCCGCGCTCGTGTACCTGCTGTTCACCGTCTATCCGGTCTTCCGTCAGTTCGACATCAGCTTCTTCAACTGGCACATCTTCCCTGGCGCGGCGAACCCGGCCGTCGGGTTCTCGAACTACACGGCCGCGCTCCGGGACCCGGCCGTCCGGACCGCGACGCTGAACACCATCCTCTACATCGTCGTCACCGTCCCCGTGCAGATGCTGCTCGGGCTGTTCGCGGCCGCGATCCTCAGCGACCGGCTGCCTGCGGCGGGATTGTGGCGGGCACTGATCTTCCTGCCCGTCGTGACGTCCTGGGTGATCGTTTCGTACGTCTTCGCCTACATCTTCAACGACCAGGGCGGCGTGGCGAACGGCCTGCTCAGCCTCTTCGCCGGGCATCAGGTGAGCATCGACTGGCTCGCCCAGACGTGGACCGCCAACGCAGTGATCTGGCTGGTCGGCATCTGGAAGGGCGTCGGCTGGTCATTCGTGATGTTCCTGGCCGGCCTGGACGGCGTGCCCCGCGAGATCATCGAGGCCGGCCGGGTCGACGGCGCGTCGGAGCCGCGGCTGTGGCGCCGGATCGTCATCCCGGCCATCCGCCCGACCATCGCCTTCGTGCTCGTGCTGCTGGTCATCGGCGGCACCCAGGTGTTCACCCAGGTCTTCCTCATGACCAGCGGCGGCCCCTACAACTCGACGCAGGTGCTGTTCACCTACGCCTACCAGCAGGCGTTCAGCTTCTTCGAGTTCGGCTACGCCGCCGCGATCGCATCGATGATCGCCGTGATCGTATTCGGCCTGAGCGTCGCCGAAATTCAGCTGCTGCGGCGCCGGAACGCCTGACAAGGGGGACGAAGGTGGCATCGGTAACATCGCGCGTCGCGGCCAGTTTCCCGCGCCGGGCGCCCGGCCGACAGCGGGCGCGCAGGGATCCCGCGCCGCTTGGCATGTTCGGGATCCGCAGCCGGAAGAAGACCCGGCTGGTCTTCGCGGTCCTGTTCGCCGCGGTGTCGGTCTTCCCGCTGCTGTTCATGATCTCGCTCTCGTTCCAGCCAGCATCCGACGTCTTCAGCGGCACCCCGGTGCTGGTCCCGACCCGTCCCACCACCGCCAACTACGCGGCGGCGTGGAACGACAACAGCTTCGGGCACTTCTTCGCCAACAGCCTGTACGTGTCGCTGGGAACCGTGCTGCTGACGGTCGTGCTCGCGTCCCTGGCCGCGTATGCGTTCGCGCGGTTCCGCTTCCCGCTGCGCGAGACGACGTTCTACGCGTTCCTGGCCAGCCTCGCGGTGCCGGGCGTGCTGCTGATCATCCCGCAGTACCTGCTGATGTCGCGGCTGCACCTGATCGACTCGCTGAACGGGCTCGTCCTCATCTACGTCAGCCAGAACCTGCCGTTCTCGATTTTCCTGCTGCGCGGCTTCTTCGAGGCGATACCGCGCGAGCTCGAGGAGTCCTTCCGGGTCGAGGGAGCAGGCAACCTGAAGGTGCTGACCCGGCTGATCGCTCCCCTGTCGGTGCCTGCGCTGGCGACGGTCGCGCTGTTCACCTTCAACGCCGCGTGGGACGAGTTCATCATCGCGCTCACGCTGATCAACACGCCCGGGCACCGGACCCTGCCGATCGGGCTCGCCCTGTTCATCGGCGCGCACACCACAGCCTGGGGACCGCTGTTCGCCGGCTCGGTGATCGCGACGATCCCGAGCATCGTCGTCTACCTGGCCGCGCAGCGCTGGTTCCGGCACGGTATCTCGCTGGGCGGGCTGCGGTGATCCCGGCCAGCTTGCGCAGCGTCCGGACCTCCTACCTCAGCGCTGAGCCGCTGGCGGTCGCCGGCCTGCCGGCCGGCACCCGCCGGGTGGTCGCGCGATCCGCGTTCGGGGCGGTGAAGGACGCGCGGCTGACGGCGGAGCAGGCTGTGCTGACCGGCCTGCCGCCAGGGACTTATGCGATCGAGGCGCGGACGGCCGACGAGGTCCTCCTCGCGGAAGAACTGACGAACGTGGTCCGCGAGCCGGGAGAGCGGCCAGTGCCGGGGTTCGCTGCCACCTACCGGCCGGATGCCGTGCCCGGCGTACTGGCCTGGCTGCGGGCCCTGCGCTGCACAACGGTGCAGTGCTACGACTGGATGGAGCGGTACGCCGCCCCGCTCGCGAGCACCGAGGACTACACCGACCGGCTCGGCCGCACGCATTCGCTGCCCGCGCTGCGCGCGCTCGCCGCCGGATGCCGCGCACTCGGCGCCGTCCCGCAGGCCTACGCCCCGGTGTACGCGGCCGACCCGGACTTCGCCGCCGCGAACCCGGCCATGCTCCTTTATCGCGGAGACGGCGAGCCGGAGCGGCTCGGCGACCTGCTGCAGATCGCCAACCCGGCCAGCCCCGGCTGGCAGCGGCACTGGCTGGCCGCTTACGGCACGGCGGCCGACAGCATCGGCTTCGGCGGGTTTCACCTGGACACCTACGGCTACCCGCGAGCCCCGTCCGGACCCGCGGGCGAGCCGGTCCTGATGGCACCCGCCCACTCGGCCTTCCTGCGGTCCGTCCGGGCCGCGCGGCCCGCCGACGTGCTCAGCTTCAACCAGGTCAACGGCGAGCCCGCCCGCTTCCCGCTGCCCGGCCGGCCCGGCTACCGCTACATCGAGGTGTGGCCGCCGAACGACAAATGGCGGCACCTGGAAGGGCTGCTCGCGCGCAGCGCCGCCGACCGCCTGGGCGACGGCCCCGTGCTCGCGCTGTACCCCCCGGTATGGGACAGCGGCCGGGCGGACGCCCTGCGCACCGTGCTGCTCACCGAGGCGATCGCCACGACGCTCGGGTCGGGCCTGCTGGTCTGGGGCGACGCCGGCGGCTGCCTGCGCGGGCCGTACTACCCCGACTACACCCGGCTCAACGACGCCGAGCGAGAACACGTCCTGGCCTGGCACCGGTTCGCGCTGCGCTGCCGGGACCTGTTCACCGGCGGCACCGACACCAGCTGGCTCGACATCGGCGACGAGAACGGCGCGGCCGGCGTGGGCTGGGACGGGCCGGTCAGCCCCGAGCCGGTGGGCGGAGCCGTCTACGCCAGGGTCATCCGGCACGAGGACCAGTGCATCGCGGTCAGCGTGCTGGACCTGACCGGCAGCGCCGACGGATCCTGGCGTTCGGCCACCGCCGCCGGACGCTGCCGGGAGGTCACAGTCACCGTCCTGGTGACATCGCCCGGCCGCTGGCAGGCCGCCGCGGCGGTGCACAGGCGGCACGACGGCCGGTTCATGCCCGTCCCCTGCGAGACGGCTTCGCACCGTGAGGGACTCGCCATCCGCGCCCGGCTGCCCCTGAGCTCCGGCTGGACAGTGCTCCGCCTCATCCGGAGCT
>CAWDVS010000005.1:0-16425 GCA_963805805.1 uncultured Actinomycetota bacterium
CGCTCCGCGTCACCCGCGCGATCCGGTCCGGTCAGGCCTGGCGGTACTTACACGCAGATAACAGGTATAGGGCAGAACGGACTAAGCATGTCGTTGCCGGGCAGCGTAGATAGCCGTTTGTAATCGAATGCTGACTACTTGTAGCGTGCTGTCATGGGTTTCGTGCTCTGCCGGAGCCTGATCGGCCGTGATGCGGAAGTCGCGCATCTGACAGCGGCACTGGAGCGGTCAGGCAGCGGCGACGGCCGAGTGCTCTTCATCGCCGGTGAACCAGGGGTGGGCAAGTCACGGCTGGCCCGCGAGGTGCTGGAGACGGCAGCGGGCGGCGGCGTCGCCACCTTCACCGGCCGCGCCTCCGAGTCCGCGGTTCAGGTGCCGTACCGGCCGCTGTCCGAGGCACTCATGCGCGCGGCGCGCGAGGGCCTCAGGCCGGACGACCGGGCGGTGATGCGGTACCGGCCGGCGCTGGGCAGCCTCGTGCCGGAGTGGGGTCAGCCGGGGGACGACGGTGCCGAGGTTTCCGGGGTCATCGTGGCCGAAGGTGTGCTCCGGCTGCTGGCCGGCATCGGCGCAGCGGGCGCGCTGCTCGTCCTGGATGACCTGCAGTGGGCTGATCCTGAGACGCTGACCGTGCTGGAGTACCTCGCCGACAACATCGCCGGGGAGCCGGTGCTGTGCCTGGCGACCGTTCGGGACTCGGAGCCGAGCGCGGGCCTGGAGCTGGCGCGCAGCCTGTCCGCCCGCAAGGCCGCGGACCTGATCACGCTGCCCAGGCTCGGTGACGCCGAGGTGCGGACGATGGCAGCGGAGTGCCTCGGCACCGAGGCCGTGCCGGAGGCGGTCGGCCTGCTGCTCGGCCAGAGCGACGGTCTCCCGTTCGCAGTGGAGGAACTGCTGGCCGCGGCCGCGGCCAGCGGGGTACCCGGCGGACCGGAAGCGGGCGAGCCAGCCGATGGTCCGGACCTGGCAGGTGGCGTGCCCGTGTCGATCGGAGTGTCGGTCACCAGAAGGCTCGCCGCGTGCGGTCCCGCGGTCACCGACGTGCTGTCCTGGGCCGCCATCCTGGGCGCGCAGTTCGATCCGACGCTGCTCCCCGCCCTCGCGGGCGCGGCCGACAGCGACGTCCAGGCCGCGCTGGCCGAGGCGCAGCAAGCGATGCTGATCAAGCCGGCCGAAGGTGCTTGCGGTTTGCTGCGGTTCCGGCACAGCCTCACCAGACGCGCGGTCCTGGCCGGGATGCTGCCGCCCGATCGCGCGGCCCGCTCGGCGCGGGCGGCGAGCACGGTAGAGGCCGCCCATCCGGGGCTGCCGGGCGCCTGGTGCGAGCTGGCGGCCGACCTGCACGCCGCGGCCGGGGCCGATGACCGGGCGGCCGCGCTCATGCTGGAGGTCGGCCAGCGCGCGCTGCGGCAGGGTGCGCTCGGCACGGCCAGCGCGGCCCTGGCGGCTGCCCGCGAACTGGCCGCCGGGGCTGCGGACGTCAGCCCGGATCTCGGGCCGAGCCTCGACCTGCTGCAGTTCGAGACCTTCGAGGCGACCGGGGACCGGCCTGCGGTCATGGCGGCAGCGGACCGGCTGATCGCCAGCCTGGACGAGGCCGACCCTGGCCCGCGGACACGAGCCCGGATCCTGATCATGACGGCGCGGGCCCGGCATCAGGACGATCTGGCCGCGACCGACCAGCTCGCCGCCGGACGGAAGATCGCCGCGCGGCTGCGGGACAGCGCGCTGGTCAGCGAAGCCAACGTCGCGCTGGCGCAGTGCGCAGCCGACACCGGCGACGCGAACCGGGCCGGCGAGCTGGCCCGCGAGGCGCTGACCGCCGCGCAGTCGGCGGCCTCGGCCGGCTGGTCCGCGGGTGTCGCCATTCAGGCCCTGCAGGTGATCGGCGCGACGGAGAAGGCCCGCGACCTGACCGCGGCCAGGGCGGCGTTCAGACGCTCCTACCAGATCGCCGACGACACCGACAGCGTCCTCGGCCGGATCGAGGCGCTGTCCCAGCTCGGCACCATCGAGATGCTAGAAAACGGCACCGGCCGGTATCTGCAGCGGGGCAGCGAGCTAGCGCACGCGGCCGGGGCGATCTCGGCCGCGGCCCTGATCGACATCAAGCTCGCGCTCCTGGCCGCGGTCAGCGGCGACCCGGATCGCGCGCACGCCACCGCGCGGCAGTGCGAGACGGATGCGGCCAGGATCAAGGCCAGCCGGGCCCAGGCGCTCGCGATCGCGGTGCAGGCATTCGCCAGCGCCGCCCGCGGCGACCGCCCCGCGGCCGAGGCCGCAGCCAGGCGCGCCGAGTCGGTCCTGCCGGGCAATCCGGAGATCCTGTTCACCACCCACGGTCTGGTCCGGGTCACCGCGGCGCTGTTCTGCGACGACCTCGACGGAGCGCTGCAGCACGCCGTGGAGGCCGCGGCATATTCGAAGCGCGGCCCGCCCCGGGCGCCGAGCATGGCCTCCGCGCTCTACCCGATCGTGCACGCCCTCAGCAGCCGGCCCGAGAGCGCCGCGCTCGGCCTGGGCCAGGGCGACGGCGGCGGCGGTGAAGTGGAACCGCGGGTTCTTCGCCTGCGCCGAGGCCGTTCTGGCCGGACGGGCTGGCCTGCGCCGGGAGGCGACGGCACTCGCGGATGAAGGTCAGGCGCTGCTCGCGCCGTTCGCTCCGCAGTGGACTCATCTCGCCCGCCAGCTCATTTCCGGGCCCGCGCTGCTCGACCACTGGGGGCAGCCGGTCCGCTGGCTGCACGAATCGGCGGCGTGCTTCGACACGAGCGGGCATCACGAACTCGCGGCGGCGTGCCGGCGCACGCTCCGCCAGGCCGGTCAGCCCGTCCCGCGCCCGCGCGCCGACCACGCCGATGTCCCCGAGCAACTGCGCGACCTCGGCATCACCGGCCGGGAGATGGACGTCTACCGGCTGCTCGCCCGGGGCATGGCAAATAGCCAGATCGCCGGCCGGCTGGACATCTCACCAAAGACCGTCGATACGCATGTGGCCAGCCTGATCGCCAAGACGGGCCGGACCTCCCTGCGCGAACTGGTGGCGCACGCGGCCCGGCAGGTCCCGGCCGGGGATTCGCTGCTGCGAGCGCCCGGACCGCGCTGATCTGACACCGCGGCCGACGAGCCGTCCGGCCGCGCAGCCGGTCAGAGCTCCTCCCGGTCGGCCGGCTGCCAGAGCCGGAACGTCCCGCCCTGGTCGTCGACGCAGTCGGCGAGCAGGCCGAACGGCCTGCGGAGCGGGCTGCGCGCCTGACCGCCGGCCGCCCGGACCCGCTCGATCGCGGCCTCGATGTCAGCGACCCGGTAGGACAGCTGCACCTCCGGCTCGGTCCGGCCTGACGGCAGGATGCCCAGTGGCGGACTCAGCTCCTCGGTCCGCCAGGCGCCCGGGTGACCGGAGAAGAACGTGACCTGCAGCACCGCCTGGTAGAACTCCTTGGCCCGGTCTGGGTCGGGGGCCAGCATGGTCACGTTGACGATCTCGCCCGGCCGCTGCGGGCCGGCCCGGGCCGGCGGCCGGAGCAGAATCCAGCGGTGGCCGAACGGGTCGACCAGCACCGAGGAGCGACCGTAGGGCTGGTCGGCAGGCTCGCGTTCGACCGCGGCGCCGTTGCGCCGGGCCCGGTCGGTGGCCGCGTCGACGTCATCGACCTGCAGGTGCAGGGAGTGGCTGAATGTCGCGGGGGAGTCGGGCGCGCGCACCGGCACGTCGGGCCAGAGGTCGGACGCCTCGGAGAGCATCAGCACGGCGTCGCCGATGCCGATCTCGGCGTGACCGATCGTGCCGTCCGGGTTGACGTAGTCGGCGCCGCGGCGCTCGCCGCCGAAGACCTCGACGTACCAGGTCAGGGCCCGGCGGGCGTCGGACACGACGAGGTATGGCGTCAGTGCTGGCGGGGCGGCTCAGCCCGGCTCGGCGACATTCTGCTGGGGCATGGTTCCTCCGGTGGAGATGAAGACCTCGCGGGTCAGCCGCGTCCGCAGCCGCGCGGCGAAGTCGGGGTCAGGGTCGGCTGGCGTGACCGGCTCGCGCAGGGCATCGAACGGATCGGTCATCGCGAGCCCTCCGCTGCTTCGTAGCTCCGGCGGAACGCGGCCCTGGCCCGCACCAGCAGCGCCTCGGTGGCGTGCAGGGTCCGGTCCAGGTGCCGGGCCACCTCGGGCACCGGCAGCCCGTCCAGATAGCGCAGCGTGAGCGCGGCCCGGTGGTGCGGGCCCAGCTGCCCGAGGACGTCGCGGGCGCGCATCCGGTCGACGACCGTGTCCCACGGGTCGTCGACCCCGGCCGGCTCGGAGTCCAGCAGCCGGAGCCCGCGCTGTTCCCGCTCGATCCGCCGCCAGTGATCGGCCAGCTTGTGCCGGGCGATCCCGATCAGCCATCCGATCGACGGATCGGGCGCGCCCGGCTTGCGCACCGACTGCACGGCGGCCAGGAACGACTCGGCCGTGAGGTCCTCGGCCACGCCGGTGTCGCCGCAGCGGGCCAGCAGATAGCCGTAGACGTGCGGCAGCGCGTCGTCGTAGAGCTCCAGCAGCCCGAGAGCCGGGTCGGGCCGCACCTGGGGGTGCGTCACATCCTCATCGTCGTCCGGGCGGCGGGGACTCCGACGGAGTGGCGCCAGGATTCTTACCCGGCCGCTGGTCCCGGCCATGGTCAGGCCCGGCCCCGGCCTGGCCCCGCCGCGAGGTCCAGGTGAAGGCGACCGCGGTGGCCACCGCGGTCGCGGCGCCGGCGACGTAGAGCTGGCGATAGCTGGCGTACCTGATCGCCAGGGCCCCGACCGCCTGCAGCGGCGCCTGCGGGCCGAAGAAGACAAGCGTGACGGCGGCGGATACCCGGCCCTGCAAGTTCCGGCGGGGTGCAGCGCTGCGCGAGGTTCAGCACGGCCAGGAACACCCAGGGCAGCGCGAACCCGAGCACGACCGAGCCGGCGATCGCGAGCGGCAGCCAGCCGGTGGCGCGCAGCGCGTTGCCGAGCGCGAAGTTGGCCATGCCGAGGACGGCGAGCCGCCGTTCGCCGGTGGCCCGCAGTAGCCGGCCGCTCACCAGACTGGCCACGATGGAGCCAGCCCCGAGGCCGGCGCTGAACAGGCCGAGGAAACTGGGCGGCTTGCCGACGCCCTGGACGAGGCTGTACTGGGCGGCGACCAGCACGGCAGAGAAGCTCATCGGGACCGACGCCGCCACGAGCAGCCGGCGCAGCGGCGGGGTGTGGCGGATGTGGCCGAACCCGGCGAGCAGGTCGGCCCGCCAGTGCCGCGGCTGCGGCACCGGTCTGGTTTCGGTCAGCCGGATCCGGGTGAGCATCGCTGCCGCGAGCACGAACGTGAGCGCGTCGAAGACGCTCACGATCCCGCCGCCGACGAGGGCAAACAGGCCGGCGCCGAACAGCGGCGAGACGAGCCGGCCGGTCTCCTGGAGGCCAAGGCTCCACCCGTTCAGTTCCTGCCGTAGGTCGCGGGAGAGCATGACGGCGAAGAGAGCGTTCTCGGCCGGGTCGGAGAGGACCAGATGGATGCCATACCAGGTCATCACCGCGAAGATGATCCAGGCCGAGCCGGGCCCGCGCACGGCAAGGGCGGGCAGCACCAGCGCGGCGGAGACGAGATTGAGCCAGACCAGGAACCGGCGGCGGCGGACCCGGTCCGCCACCAGCCCGGCCAGCGGTCCGGCCAGCGACGGCGCGTAGACGCACACCGAGACCAAGGCCGCTTCGCTGCTGCTGCCAGTGAGGGACTTGACCCAGATGCCCGCTGCCAGGGACATCGCGTTGTTGCCGATGACCGAGACGGCCAGGCCGACGAGGTACAGCCGCCCATTGCGGCGCTCGATGCGGTCGGCAGTGCTGCCGCCGGCGCCGGTCTTCGCCGCGTTCCGGCTATCCGATTTGAATTTACTGCGCCAATTCAATAGCCGTATTGCGCGTCCTGCCATGCCCCGAGTCTGGCAGTTGATAATCGAATTCTGCAATATCGAAATTGTCGCAGTAAATACAATCCGAATTTACTGCGGAACGGTCTCTGACCTGCAGGGAAGTCGGTTAGCTGAGTTCACTCCGCCGGCCTGTGCTCCACCCGCAGCGCCGGATCGCGAGTTCAGTTATTCTTTCCGCCACGGACGGTTGCGCGAGTCGTGGCGAGAGCGGTCATAGTCGTCCGCTGGTTCACTGTCAGCGGCCCAGGTTAGTCTGGCGAGGTGCTGGAGTCCTTCCATCCGGCGGTACGCAGGTGGTTCGAACGGCGGTTCCCGGCCGGGCCGACGCAACCGCAGGCTGAGGGCTGGGCGCAGATCGCGGCCGGTCAGCACACGCTGATCGCGGCGCCGACCGGATCAGGCAAGACGCTGGCTGCCTTCCTGGTGTGCATCGACCGGATTTACCAGTCCTATGACGCAGCCGCGGAGCCCGGCGACGGCCCTCAGGTGGTCTACGTATCGCCGCTAAAAGCGCTGGCGGTCGACATCTGGCAGAACCTGGAACGCCCGCTGGCGGAGATTGCCAGCGTCGCGGCCGAGCTGGGCAGTCCGGCGCCGTCGATCCGGGTGGCCGTCCGCACCGGCGACACCGCGGCCGGCGAGCGCGCCGCGATGCTCAAGCGGCCGCCGGACTTCCTGATCACCACGCCGGAGTCGCTGTACCTGCTGGTGACCGCGGATCGCAGCCGGGCGATGCTGAAGGCGGTGCGTACCGTCATCGTGGATGAGATCCATTCGGTCGCCGGTAACAAGCGCGGATCGCACCTCGCGCTCACCCTGGAGCGCCTGCAGCACGTCGCCGGGCAGCCGCTGCAGCGGATCGGGTTGTCGGCCACCCAGCGCCCGGTCGAGGCCGTCGCCCGGCTACTGGTCGGGGCGGGCGAGGACCGGTCGGATGAGGCCGGCCAGCCGCGCTGCTCGATCGTGGACACCGGCCACAAGCGCGCGCTTGACCTCGGACTCGAGCTGCCCAGCGACGAACTCGGCGCGGTGGCCACGACCGAGCAGATGGCCGAGATCTGCGACCTGATCGCCGGCCACGTGCAGCAGCACCGCACCACGCTCGTCTTCGTCAACACCAGGCGGATGGCCGAGCAGCTCGCGCACCAGCTGGGTGAGCGGCTCGGCGACGGCCAGGTCGCCGCCCACCACGGCAGCCTGTCCAGGGACCGCAGGCAGCGGGTAGAGACCCGGTTGCGCAGCGGCGACCTGCGGGCTCTGGTCGCGACGGCGTCGCTAGAGCTGGGCATCGACATCGGGCCGGTGGAGCTGGTCTGCCAGATCGGCTCGCCGCGCAGCTTCGCGACCTTCCTGCAGCGGGTCGGCCGGTCCAATCACTCGCGCAACGGCATCCCGGCGGGACTGCTCTACCCCACCTCCAGGGACGAGCTGGTGGAGTGCGCGGCGCTGATGCGGGGCGCAAGGTCGGGGCGGCTGGACCGGCTGCGAATCCCTTCGGGCCCGCTCGACATCCTCGCTCAGCAGGTCGTGGCGGAGTGCGCGGCGGCCGACTGGGACAGCGGCGAGCTGCTGGCGCTGGTCCGCGGCGCCGCGCCGTTCGCCGCGGTAACCGCGGACGACTTCGCCGACGTGACCGAGCTCGTGTCGGAAGGGATCCGCACTGGCCGCGGCCGCCGCGCCGCCTACCTGCACCGGGACCAGGTGAGCGGGCGGCTGCGCGGCCGCCGCGGGGCCCGGATAGCGGCGCTTACCTCAGGCGGGGCGATCCCCGAGCTTGGCGACTACCGGGTGCTGGCCGAGCCCGATGACACCGTCGTGGGCACCGTCAACGAGGACTGGGCCATCGAGAGCATGGCCGGTGACGTCTTCCTGCTGGGCACGACCTCGTGGCGGATCCGCCGGGTCGAGCCGGGCATCGTCAGGGTCGTCGACGCGCAGGGCGCGCCGCCCTCGGTGCCATTCTGGCTCGGCGAGGCGCCGGGCCGGACGGTGGAGCTGTCGGAGGAGGTGTGCGCGCTCCGGTCAGCTGTGGGCCGAGCGGCTCACGGCGGGCGGCACCAAGTCCGCGGTCGCCTGGCTGATGGCCGAGTGCTGTCTCGGCGACGCCGCCGCCGAAACGATCGCTGCCTATCTGAGCGCCGGCCTGGCCCAGCTGGGCCTGCTGCCGACCATGGACACGATCGTGCTGGAACGGTTCTTTGACGACGCGGGCGGCATGCAGCTCGTCGGCCACGCCCCGTTCGGAGCCCGGCTGAACCGCGCGCTCGGGCTCGCGCTGCGCAAGCGGTTCTGCGTGACGTTCGATTTCGAGCTGCAGGCCGCCGCGAGCGACGACGCGATCTTGCTGTCGCTCGGGCCGCAGCACAGCTTCCCGCTGGACCGGGTGCCGAAGTTCCTGGCCTCCGGCACGGTCGAGGAGGTCGTCCGGCAGGCGGTGCTGACCTCGCCGATGTTCCCGGCCCGGTGGCGGTGGAACCTGAACACATCGCTGGCCGTGCTGCGCTGGCGCGGCGGCCGGAAGAACCCGCCGGCCATCCAGCGGATGGAGTCCGACGACCTGATGGCCGCGGTGTTCCCGACGCTGGCGGCGTGCCAGGAGAACGTCGCGCCGGGCCCGCTGGAGATCCCCGATCATCTGCTGGTGCGGCAGACCCTGGAGGACTGCCTGCGGGACGCGATGGACATCGACGGGCTGCGCGAGCTGGTCGCGGGCATCGAGACCGGCCGCGTCCGCGTCGTCGTGCGGGACACCACCGAGCCGTCCGTGCTCGCGCACGAGATCCTGAACGGCCGGCCGTTCACCTACCTGGACGACGCGCCGCTCGAGGAGCGGCGCAGCCGCGCCGTCCCGCTGCGGCGCGGCCTGCCGGTCGAGCCGCACGAGCTGGGCCGGCTGGATCAGGCCGCCATCGAGCGTGTGGCCGAGCAGGTCAGGCCGGACCCGCGGGACGAGCACGAGCTGCACGACCTGCTGCTGAACCTCGTCGCGGTCCGCCCGGACGAAGGCTGGCGGCCGTCGTTTGACGCCCTGGTCGCCGCGCGGCGCGCGGTGCAGGTCGACGCCACTGGTGGCGCGCTCTGGTCATCGGTGGAGCGGCTGCCCGCGATCGGCGCGCTCTACCCGCACGCGAAGCGCGTTCCCGACCATCCGTGCCCGGTCCCCGCGGAGCCGCCGGACGAAGAGGCCGCGGCGGCGGCCCTGCTCCGCGGTCACCTGGAATGCCGGGGCCCGTCGACGGCGGCCGAGCTGGCGGCGGCCGTATGGCTGCCGGAGACGCTGATCGTCCGCGCCCTCGCCGCGCTGGAGGCCGAGGGGTTCGCGATCCGCGGGCAGTTCAGCGGGACGGGCGGGGCCGAGGAGTACTGTTCCCGCCGCCTGCTGGCGCGGATCCACGCCTACACCAGGCAGCGGCGCCGGCGCGAAATCGAGCCGGTGACCGCGCAGGACTTCATGCGGTTCCTGCTGCGCTGGCAGCACGTCGCGGCCGGGACCAGGCGCGAGGGCCGGTTCGGGGTGCTGGCCGTCATCGAGCAGTTGCAGGGCTTCGAGCTCGCCACCGGCGCCTGGGAGAGCTCGATCCTCGCCGCGCGGGTGGACGGCTACCGGCGGGAATGGCTGGACGAGCTGTGCATGTCCGGGCAGGCGTGCTGGGGCCGGCTGTCGGTCCGCGACACCGAGCCGGGCGACGAGCCGCGCCGGGCCGGGATGGCGCCATCCAGGGCGACGCCGATCACGCTGGCGCTGCGGGATGATCTGCCCTGGCTGCTGCGGGCTGCGCGCGGCGACCTGACCCCGGCGGAGCCGCCTGAGGGCCGGACCCGCGACGTGCTGGACGCGCTTCGCCAGTACGGTGCGCTGTTCCGGACCGACCTCGCGGCTCAGACCGGACGGCTGCCGTACGAGATTGACGAGGCGCTGTGGGAGGGCGTGGCCCGCGGGCTCGTCACGGCCGACGGCTTCCGCGCCGTCCGGGCGCTGCTGCGGCGCGGCCGCCCCGAGCGGTCCGCGCCAACCCGCGGGTTGCGCCGCGGCCTGCGCGCCAGCACCGGCGCGACCGGGCGCTGGTCACTGCTGCCCGGGCCGGCCGCCGGCGCGGACCGGGACGAGCTGGCGGAAGCGGTCGCTCAGCAGCTCGCCGAGCGCTGGGGCGTGGTCTTCCGCGACCTGGTGGTGCGGGAGAACCTCGCCGTGCCCTGGCGCGATGTGCTGTGGGCGTTCCGCCGGATGGAGGCCAGGGGCACTATCCGCGGCGGCCGGTTCGTGACCGGATTCAGCGGCGAGCAGTATGCCCACCCGGATGCCATCGACGTGCTGAAGACCGTCAGGAAGCAGCAGCACAACGGCGAGGTCGCGTGTCTGTCCGCCGCTGACCCGCTGAACCTGACGGGCATCGTGCTGCCAGGCCCGCGAGTCCCGGCTATCGGCGCCAACACCGTCACTTACGTCGATGGCGTCGCCGCGTAGCGGCTGGCGTCGCGGCGGGCGCGTTCGTGACTAGTGGTGGGAGCGGCGCGGCCGGAACCTGAACCAGACGATCGCGGCGACAATCGCCAGCAGCAGCCACGGCGAGAAGATGAGGTGCAGCGCAAAGCTCAGCACGGCCAGCGCCACGATGGCCATGAGCGCAAAGACGACGATGATCGCGAGCATGTGGATCGGTCTCCGTTCAGCTTTCTTAGTAGCGGCAGCGGTGCTGCCTTCTGACGTCTTCCAGACTGCCCGCCAGCGGCGCCGGGGTCGATCCGGATCAACCCCGGCTTAACCCTGGTCTGGCGGCAACGGCATCAGGGTCGGGCCCGGCGCCGCCCGCACCGGGCGGCGGCCCGGCTACCGGTAGCGGAAGCCGTCGAGGAAGCGACGGAAGACACCGCCTTCGCGGGTGAGAGCGGCGCGGGCGCGGGCGCCGCGGTGCGCAGCCGGGCGACGGGCTCGTCGTAGTCGGCGCGGGCGATGGCGTCCACGACGCCGGCCTCGTCAAGGTCCTCAGAACCCTCGATCCTGGGCACGTAGCCCACCAGCATGCCGTCGCGCATGACCTGGGCTTCGAGGCCGACCGTCCCGTCGGTGTCCCACTCGGCTTCGCGCCCGCCGGGCAGTGACACGCGGACCCCGAACTGACCGATGCCGCCGCGCAGCAGGTGCGCGTTCACGCCGCGGTCACGAAGGGAGTCGACTACTCGCCGAGCCCGGAATTCGTCCATGCCGCGCAAGCTAATTCGCAATCCTGAAGAATCGCTGAACGTACCCTCTCAGACCGGCAGATCCTGGTCGCGAGGCACGCTGGTCAGCGCAGGACCAGGAGGTCGAGCCAGTTCGTTCTGGTTTCCTGGCTGCCGGTCTCCGCGGCGTGCTGCACGGCCAGGCGGAGTTGCTCTTTGCCCCGGCCGAACTCCTCCTCGGTGAGGTTGCGCATGATGGTGTCCGAGCGGCGGAAGGTATCGGCCCGGACCAGGAAGTCGGGCAGGCTGATCAGGATCTCGGGGACCGGCTCAAGAGTGTCGCGGCGGAATCCGGCCGTGCCGAATGCCTGGCAGGTCTGCTCAAGGGTGGGAAAGGTATCGGTCATCCGGGCGGTCTCAGGAAAGAACTCCCACGGAAACGTGCGCGTCGGTCCGGCCAGGCCCGGATATCCCTGCCGGATCAGCACCGGAGCGCCAGGGCGCAGGACGCGGCGGATTTCCCGCGCGGCGGCTTCCAGATCGGGAATGTGGTGGATCATCAGGGACAGCCAGGCGCCGTCGGCGGAGCCGTCGGGGAGCGGGAGCGCGCAGGCGTCGCCCGCCAGCACCTGGATGGCCGGCCGCCGCGGAATCTGGGCCCGCATCGCCGCCGACGGTTCGACCGCGACGATCCTGAGATCGAACCAGTCGCTGAACGCGGTGGCGAACTGGCCGGTTCCCGCGCCGACGTCGACCACTGTCATCCCGGCCGTCGGCCGGAGGTGACGTCGTACCGCGTCCTGCCAGCCCCCGAGTGCCTCGCGCGGAATCTCGCGGACTGCCTTGTAGGCCGCCGCGGTCCGGTCGTCGTAGCTGATCCTGGCCATGTCGTGCCTTCCGATCGATCCCGGTTCGCGGGGGAGCCGGGGAGTGAGCGCCGTCTGCGTGGTCGCGGTCAGCCCCGGGCCGCGCGAGCACGGCGCGGCCGGGGCCCGTGCGGGTGCGCGGCCGTCGCCGCGACGGTGTCGCGGACCCGGCCCTCGGTCGCCCCGAGCCGGGCCAGCGTCCGGGACGCCGGTCCGTCATCGTGGTACTGGGCGAGCAGGAGGTGCGCGGTGCAGATCTCGGTCGGGGGTGCCGTGCGCGAGCGCCTCAGGCAGGGCGGACCTCAGCACCTTCTGGCCGCGCGGCTGGCTGAACCGGACGGGGCCGTAAGTACCGCCTGGGCCCTGGCCGATGGTCTCCTCGAGCTCCCGCCGCAGCGCCTCCCGGCTGACCCCGAGCCGGTCCAGGGCGGACATCCCGGTGCCCGTTCCAACCCGGATCAGGCCGAGCAACAGGTGCTCGGGATCGACGCTGCCGTGGCCGAGTCGGCGGGCTTCCTGCCGGGCCATGAAGACAGTCGCGGCGGCGTGCTCACTGAACCGGGCCAGCATCCGGCCGTCGACGGATATGCCGGCGCCGCCACGGGCGCGCCGGGCCGAGCCAGGCAGCGGTATCGGCACCTGATTCTCCTTGCTCCGGACATGCGGCATCCTGATGCCGCGCGCGGGCGGCGCGGACAGCCTGGCCGCCAGCCACCTGGCCATGTCGTCCGGCTCGATGCGCCCGGCGGCCAGGCACTGCACGACGATGGCGGCGACCTGCGGCGGGTCCAGGTCGGCCTGCCAGCCATTGACGGCGAGAAACTGCAGCCCGACGGCGACCGCCACTCGCTCCCGGTGCGCCGGGAACGGGGGATATTGCAGCAGGCCGCTCATCAGGCCCGCGCAGACGGCGGCCGCGGCGTAGCTGTCGGGAACGGACGGCAGCGCGGGCGCCTCGGCCAGAGCCGTCTCAGCGGCCTGCGGGTCAACCTGTTCGAGCGCAGCGCCCGTGCCGATGCCGAGTACCCGCCCGCCGATCACGACGACATCGGCCACATCCAGCGCGGTCACGATTCGTCCCCGCGCAGCAGGTCGAGCAGGCGCTGGTGGCGGGCGAGGCTGTCCTCCAGCAGCCGGCGGAAGCGCTTGTCCTTGCGCCGCCCTTCCACCAGCGCCGCGATCGCCTCGCGAGCGACGTCCGATACCGAGCGGCCTTCGACCTCCGCGATGCCGGCCAGCCGCTCGGCTAGCTCCGAATCGAGCCGCAGCACCATGTTCTTCGTCGGGGCGCTGCCACTTCCGCGCGCCAGTTTCTCTGCCATAGTGATGTGAAGATATCTAGATATCACACGACGCGCAAGGGCGGGCCGCCTGGCAGCGCCGGCCGTCGCGCAGGTATCCCATCCGGGCTGCTGTATCGGCAGCGGG
The DNA here is from genome assembly GCA_963805805.1 of uncultured Actinomycetota bacterium. Lineage (GTDB taxonomy): Bacteria > Actinomycetota > Actinomycetes > Streptosporangiales > Streptosporangiaceae > JAJYUU01. The sequence goes on from CAWDVS010000005.1 coordinate 13,393, forward strand.
TCGAGCCGCTCCTGCGAGATCTCGGTGCAGGATGTGCACAGCGTCTTCGAGTTCAACCCGATCATCTTCCGGCGCTCTGACGGCATCCCGATCCTGATCGAGCCCGGCACCGACGTCGACATCACCTGCTGGTACTACGGCAACCCGCCCAATTCCAACTACGCCGAAGACGGCATCCTGGATCACACCCAGAGCCCGGTGGTCGGCCACATCCCCGATCCCTACGTCAACGAGGGCGGCGAGAATCCCTGGCAGTCGCCCTACAACCTGCCTGAGTGCACCTGATCGCATAAGGTCGCGGAACCGGCGGGCACTTCCCGTTCCACGGACGGGAAGTGCCGCGCTGATCGCTCTGTCGGAACCGGGGGGCAGACTGGGTTCCATGGAAGCAAAGATCGTCTTCATCACGCTGGCCGTCGATGATCTCGATCGGTCGCTGGCCTTCTACCGCGATGGCCTGGGCTGGCCGACTGACGGGATCGTCGGGCAGGAATTCCACGACGAGGTCACGGGCGCGGACGGGACGATCGCGTTCTTCAAACTGGACGGTGGCCTGCTGCTCGGTTTGTACGAGCGGGTGAACCTGGCCAAGGACGCCAGCCTGCAGGCCGGCCCGCGCAGCTCGACCGAGTTCAGCCTTGGCCTCCCGGCTGGCTCGCAGGCGGAGGTGGACCGGTTGCTCGGCCACGTCGAGGCGGCCGGGGGAACGCTGACCGCGCCCGCGCACATGCGCCCGTTCGGCGTCTACTCCGGCTACTTCGCCGATCCCGATGGGCACCTGTTCGAGATTGCCTGGGATTCCAACCAGTAGCGGCTACGCATTCGCGGCAGCGACCAGCCGCTCGACGTTGTCCAGCATCGCCTCCACGATCTGGTCGTGGCGACGGCCGATCACGGTGCGCCAGAGCATCGCGAACCGGCCGGTTGCGATCGCGCTGACGGTGTGGCGCAGCGTCGTCGTGCCGCCCCCGGTGCTGAGCTCGAACCAGTGCTCGCCGCGCATTCCGGCGGGCCGGACGACGCGGAAAGCCCTGGCCGCCCCCGGCCGGTCGATCTCCTGCCAGAGCATCAGCTTCGTGTCGTAGAGGCCGCCGCCGAGCGGGCGCGGCGCCGGGGCGAGGTCGGTCGGCCAGATGCGCTCGAAGTCGGACAGCAGGCCGGTGATCTGGTCGGGCCGCGCCGTCAGCGCCCGTTCGTGGCTGACTGCGATCTGCATGAGCACCTCCCGGATGAGATCGGTCAAATATACGGTAGCGTATATTTGAACTTAGCACCCGGACCGCGGGAGTCAACCGGCAGGGATACTGCACACTCAGGTCATGGTCGCGATCACCCGGACACCCCGGCACCGCTGGATCGAGCAGGGCCTGCGGGCCCTGGCCGACGGCGGCCCGGACGCCGTGCGCGTCGAGACGCTGGCGCAGTCTCTCGGCGTGTCCAAGGGCGGCTTCTACGGGCAGTTCGCCGACCGCGCCGCGCTGCTGACCGAGATGCTGGACGCCTGGGAGACGATGTCGACCGATGACGTGCTCCGCCGGGTCGAGGATCGCGGCGGTGACGCGCGCGCGAAGATCAGGCGGGCCGGCGCGCTGACGTTCTCCGCGGAACTGCTGCCGATCGACCTGGCGATCCGGGAGTGGGCCCGCCGCGACCGCGGCGTGGCCCAGCGGCTGCGCCGGGTCGACAACGCGCGCATGACCTACCTGCGGCAGCTGTTCGGCGCCATCTGCGCCGACGAGGCCGAGGCCGAGGCCCGGAGCCTGCTGGCGTTCTCGCTGATGATCGGCCAGCACTTCCTCGCCGCTGACCCCGGCGCGCGCAGCCGGGCGGAGCAGCTCGACCTGGCCAGCCGCTGGCTGCTGGCCTGACGGGCGGCGGCCGAGGTTCATCCGAAGCCGAGGACAGGAGCGAGATGCGCTGGCCGGATGGATTCAGGTGGGGAACGGGAGCGTCCGCCACCCAGTGCGAGGGCGCGTCGCCGGCGTCGGACTGGTGGGACTGGGAACGGGCGGGATACGCGCCGCGGTCGGGCGACGGGAACGGCTTCGCCGCCCGGTACGCCGAGGACTTCCGGCTGCTCGCGAGCCTGGGGCTGCGCCATCACCGGCTGACCATCGACTGGGCGCGGGTGGAGCCGGAGCCGGGCCGGCACGATCCGGCGGCCGTCGGGCACTACCGCGACATCCTGGCCGCCGCGCTGGCGGCCGGGGTCGAGCCGTGGCTTTGCCTGCATCACTTCACGCTGCCGCGGTGGTTCGCCGCGGCGGGCGGGTTCCTGGCCGAGCCGAACCGGACGGAGTTCTGGACCCGGCACGTCGAGTTCATCGCCGAGACGTTCGGTGACCTGGCCCGTGGCTGGCAGCCGGTCAACGAGACGAACTACTACGCGCTGGCCGCCTACCGGGGCCGGGGCTGGCCGCCCGGCCACAACGACCCGGCCGAGGCGATGCTGGTCTCGCGCGCCATGCAGCTCGCGACCGCGGAAGCCGCCGCGCGGCTGCGCCAGACCGGGGCCCCGGTCGCGTCGATCTTCGGGCTGTCGGCCATCGAGGCCTTGGACGACGATCCGCGGACCGCCCGGCTGGCCGGCCTGCTCGACGCGCTGAACTGGCGCGCGGGGCTGGAGTTGTTCCGCGACGGCGTGCTGCGCGTGCCCGGCCTGGATCCGGTCTCGCGGCCGGACCTGGCCGGATCGTTCGACCTGATCGGGTTCTCCTACTACTCGACCATCGGCATCCGGGCCGGTCGGCTGGTGCCGTATCCGCCCGGCGCGCCGGTGTCGCCGCTGGGTTACGGCATCTGGGCCGACGGCCTGGGCCTCGTGCTCGACCGGCTGCACCAGTTGCTGCCGGGGACGCCGCTGCTGGTGGCCGAGTACGGTATCGGCACCGATGACGATGCCGAGCGCGCGGCCTATCTCGAGCGCGGCCTGCAAGTCACCGGCGAGGCGATCGCGCGCGGCGTCGACGTGCGCGGCTTCTTCCACTGGACCGCGGTGGACAACTACGAGTGGCTGCACGGGTACGACGTGCG
>CAWDVS010000006.1:0-18011 GCA_963805805.1 uncultured Actinomycetota bacterium
CTCCGCGTCACTCGGTATGCGGCCCGTGTGTCCGCTGGTGCTCGGCCAGCACCTCGATCACCCGCTCGCGCGTCCCGGTCAGGTCCACGCCGAGCGCGGCCAGCACCCGCGCGGCAATACTGTCGCTCGCGGCCACGAGACCGAGCAGGATGTGCTCGGTGCCGATGTAGCGGTGACCGAGAGCGCGGGATTCCTCCAGGGCCAGCTTCAGCACTTCCCTGGCTTGCGGCGTGAACGGGATGCGGCCCGTCGGGGAGTGCTCGCCTCGGCCGATTGCGTCCTGTACCTGCTGTCGCGTCGTCTCCAGCCCGAGGCCCAGGGACTCCAGGACCCGCGCCGCCACGCCGTCGCCCTCATGGATCAGCCCCAACAGGACATGCTCGGTGGTCACCGAGTCGTGACCCGCAATCCTGGCCTCTTCCTGTGACAGGACGACGACCCGGCGGGCCCGGTCGGTGAATCGCTCGAACATGCACTCGCCCCGTTCACTCACAGCCGCAGACTCGCTAGCCCAACGGTCAGCCGCCGCTGCGAGTGCCGACGCCGGTGACGCGTGAGCGCGATCTGGTCCGGGCCGGCTGGCGGTACTTATACGGCAGATACCCAAGAGATAGGGCAAAGCGGACTAAGCGTAGCCTGGCCGGTCAGCATTGATAGCCGTTTGTAATCGAATGCTGACTACTTGTAGCGTGCTGTTATGGGTTTCGTGCTCTGCCGGAGCCTGATCGGCCGTGATGCGGAAGTCGCGCATCTGACAGCGGCACTGGAGCGGTCAGGCAGCGGCGACGGCCGGGTGCTCTTCATCGCCGGTGAACCAGGTGTGGGCAAGTCACGGCTGGCCCGCGAGGTGCTGGAGACGGCAGCGGGCGGCGGCGTCGCCACCTTCACCGGCCGCGCCTCCGAGTCCGCGGTTCAGGTGCCGTACCGGCCGCTGTCCGAGGCACTCATGCGCGCGGCGCGCGAGGGCCTCAGGCCGGTCGGCCAGGGCGGTGGCGCGGTACCGGCCGGCGCTGGGCAACCTGGTGCCGGAGTGGGGCCAGGCCGGGGGATGACGGCGCCGAGGTATCCGGGGTCATCGTGGCCGAGGGCGTGCTCCGGCTGCTGGCCGGCATCGGCACCGCGGGCGCGCTGCTCGTGCTGGAGGACCTGCAGTGGGCCGATGCCTGAGACGCTGACGGTGCTGGAATACCTGGCCGACAACCTCGCCGGGGAGCCGGTGCTGTGCCTGGCGACCGTTCGTGACTCGGAGCAGAGCGCCGGCCTGGAGCTGGCGCGCGGCCTGTCCGCCCGCAAGGCCGCGGATCTGATCGTCGCTGCCCAGGCTCGGTGACGCCGACGTGCGGACGATGGCAGCGGAGTGCCTCGGCACCGACGACGTGCCGGACGGCGGTCGGCCTGCTGCTCGGCCAGAGCGACGGTCTCCCGTTCGCGGTCGAGGAACTGCTGGCCGCGGCCGCGGCCAGCGGGGTACCCGGCGGACCGGAAGCGGGCGAGTCAGCCGGTGGTCGCGGACCCGGCGGGCGGCGTGCCCGTGTCGATCGGAGTGTCGGTCAGCCAGAAGGCTCGCCGCATGCGGTCCCGCGGTCACCGACGTGCTGTCCTGGGCTGCCATCCTGGGCGCCCAGTTCGATCCGGCGCTGCTGCCTGCCCTCGCGGGCGCGGCCGCCAGCGACGTCCAGGCCGCGCTGGCCGAGGCGCAGCAAGCGATGCTGATCAAGCCGGCCGAAGGTGCTTGCGGTTTGCTGCGGTTCCGGCACAGCCTCACCAGACGCGCGGTTCTGGCCGGGTTGCTGCCGCCCGATCGCGCGGCCCGCTCGGCGCGGGCGGCGAGCGCGGTCGAGGCCGCCCAGCCGGGGCTGCCGGGCGCCTGGTGCGAGCTGGCGGCGGACCTGCACGCCGCGGCCGGGGCCGATGACCGGGCGGCGGCGCTCATGCTGGAGGTCGGACAGCGCGCGCTGCGGCAGGGTGCGCTCGGCACGGCGAGCGCGGCCCTGGCGGCTGCCCGCGAGCTGGCCGCCGGGGCTGCAGGACGTCAGCCCGGATCTCGGGCCGAGCCTCGACTTGCTGCAGTTCGAGACCTTCGCGGCGACCGGGGACCGGCCTGCGGTGATGGCGGCGGCGGACCGGCTGATCGCCAGCCTGGACGAGGCCGACCCTGGCCCGCGGGCGCGAGCCCGGATCCTGATCATGACGGCGCGGGCCCGGCGTCAGGACCAGCTGGCCGCGACCGACCAGCTCGCCGCCGGGCGGTTGATCGCCGCGCGGCTGGGGGACAGCGCGCTGGTCAGCGAAGCCAACGTCGCGTTGGCGCAGTGCGCGGCCGACACCGGCGACGCGAACCGGGCCGGCGAGCTGGCCCGCGAGGCGCTGGCCGCCGCGCAGTCGGCGGCCCCGGCCGGCTGGTCCGCGGGTGTCGCCATTCAGGCTCTGCAGGTGATCGGCGCGACGGAGAAGGCCCGCGACCTGACCGCGGCCAGGGCGGCGTTCCAGACGCTCCTACCAGATCGCCGACGACACCGACAGCGTCCTCGGCCGGATCGAGGCGCTGTCCCAGCTCGGCACCATCGAGATGCTGGAAAACGGCACCGGCCGGTATCTGCGGCGGGGCAGCGAGCTCGCGCACGCGGCCGGGGCGATCTCGGCCGCGGCCCTGATCGACATCAAGCTCGCGCTCCTGGCCGCGGTCAGCGGCGACCCGGATCGCGCCCACGCCACCGCCCGGCAGTGCGAGTCGGACGCGGCCAGGATCAAGACCAGCCGGGCCCAGGCGCTCGCGATCATGGTGCGGGCATTCGCCAGCGCCGCTCCTGGGGACCGCCTCGCCGCCGAGGCCGAATCGAGGCACGCCGAGTCCTTACCTGCCGGGCAATCCGGAGATCCTTTAAACGACCCACGGTCTGGTCCGGGTGACCGCGGCCCTGTTCGGCCGATGACCTCGACGGAGCGTACCTGCGGCACGCCGTGGAGGCCGCGGCGTATTCGAAGCGCGGCCCGCCGCGGACGCCGCGTGGCCTCCGTGCTCTACCCGATCGTGCACGCCCTCAGCAGCCGGCCCGACAGCGCCGCGCTCGGCCGGGCCAGGGCGACGGCCGCGGCGGTGAAGTGGAACCGCGGGTTCTTCGCCTGCGCCGAGGCCGTCCTGGCCGGCCCGGGCCTGCCTGCGCCGGGAGGCGACTGCACTCGCGGACGAGGGTCAGGCGCTGCTCGCGCCGTTCGCTCCGCAGTGGACTCATCTCGCCCGCCAGCTCATTTCCGGGCCCGCGCTGCTCGACCACTGGGGCCAGCCGGTCCGCTGGCTGCACGAATCGGCGGCCTCCTTCGACACGAGCGGGCATCACGAACTCGCGGCGGCGTGCCGGCGCACGCTCCGCCAGGCCGGTCAGCCCGTCCCGCGTCCGCGCGTGCGACCACGCCGATGTCCCCGGGCACCTGCGCGACCTCGGCATCACCGGCCGGGAGATGGACGTCTACCGGCTGCTCGCCCGGGGCATGGCGAATACCCAGATCGCCGGCCGGCTGGACATCTCACCGAAGACCGTCGACACGCACGTGGCCAGCCTGATCGCCAAGACGGGCCGGACCTCCCTGCGCGAACTGGTGGCGCACGCGGCCCGGCAGGTCCCGGCCGGGGATTCGCTGCTGCGAGCGCCCGGACCGCGCTGATCTGACGCCGCGGCCGACGAGCCGGCCGGCCGCGCAGCCGGTCAGCGCTCCTCCCGGTCAGCCGGCTGCCAGAGCCGGAACGTCCCGCCCTGGTCGTCGATGCAGTCGGCGAGCAGGCCGAACGGCCTGCGCTGCGGGCTGCGCGCCTGACCGCCGGCCGCGCGGACCCGCTCGATCGCGGCGTCGATGTCAGCGACCCGGTAGGAAAGCTGCACCTCCGGCTCGGTCCGCCCCGACGGCAGGATGCCCAGTGGCGGACTCAGCTCCTCGGTCCGCCAGGCGCCCGGGTGACCGGAGGAGAACGTGACCTGCAGTACCGCCTGGTAGAACTCCTTGGCCCGCTCCGGGTCGGGGGCCAGCATCGTTACGTTGGCGAGTCTCGCCCGTGCCGCTGCGGGCCGGCCGGGGCCGGCGGCCGGAGCAGGATCCAGCGGTGGCCGAACGGGTCGACCAGCACAGCGGCCCGACCGTAGGGCTGGTCGGCCGGCTCGCGCTCGACCGCTGCGCCGCTGCGCCGGGCCCGCTCGGTGGCCGCGTCGACGTCATCGACTTGCAGGTGCAGGGAGTGGCTGAACCTCGCGCGGGAGTCGGGCGCGCGCTACCGGAACGTCGGCCACGGTCCGACACCCTCGGCGAGAGCATCAGCACCACGTCGCCGATGCCGGGGCTCGCGCATGGCCGATCGTGCCGTCCACGTTGACAGAACCGGCTCGCCGCGCCACCGCGCCGCCGTGCGCCTCTGAGCGTACATCCATGACCGCCTTGCGTCAGACACCTGATGTCAAAGGTAGGCGGCGCGCCCAGCAGGCTCTGCGCCTGCCTGAGGCTGGAATCGTGCTCGGACGTACTTCCTCCATCGGAATCCGAGCACTTTTCACGGTCAAGGCGCCGCCGCAGCCAGCCAGCGAGGCCCAGGGTCGGGGACAAGGCGTGCGCACAGGCTCCGCGCAGGGCATCGAACGGATCGGTCATCGCGAGCCCTCCTGCCCCGTAGTCCGCCGAAACGCGGCGCCGGCCCGCACCAGCAGCGCCTCGGTGGCGTGCACGGTCCGATCCAGGTGCCCGGCCACCTCGGGCACCGGCGGCCCGTCGAGGTAGCGCAGCGTGAGCGCGGCCCGGTGGTGCGGGCCTAGCCGGCCAAGGACGTCGCGGGCCCGGATCCGGTCGACGATCGTGTCCCAGGGGTCGTCGACGCGCGCTGGCTCGGAGTCCAGCAGCCGTAGCCCGCGCTGCTCCCGCTCGATCCGCCGCCAGTGATCGGCTAGCTTGTGCCGGGCGATGCCGATCAGCCATGGAACCGACGGATCGGGCGCGTCCGGCTTGCGCACCGAGTGCACGGCGGCCAGGAACGACTCGGCCGTGAGGTCCTCAGCCAGGCTGGTGTCGCCGCAACGGGCCAGCAGATAGCCGTAGACGTGCGGCAGCGCGTCGTCGTACAGCTCCAGCAGCCCGAGGGCCGGGTCGGGCCGCACCTGTGGGTGCATCACATCCCTATCGTCGTCCGGGCGACGGGGACTCCGACGGGGTGCCGCCGGGATCTTGCTCGCCGGTGGTCTTGGCCCGGTCCGGGCCGGGCTCGGCCGTGGCTCCGGCGCCGCGGGGTCCACGCGAAGGCAATCGCCGTGGCCACCGCTACGGCCGCCCCGGTGACGTAGAGCTGCTGGTAGCTGGCGTAGCGGATAGCCACGGCACCGACCGCCTGGAGCGGCGCCTGCGGGCCGAAGAAGACGAGCGTGACGGCGGCGGACACCCGGCCCGGCAAGTCCGGCGGGGTGCAGCGCTGCGCGAGGTTCAGCAGCGCCAGGAACAGCCACGGCAGCGCGAACCCGAGCACGACGGAGCCGGCGATCGCCAGCGGCAGCCACCCGGTGGCGCGCAGCGCGTTGCCGAGCGCGAAGTTCGCCATGCCGAGGACGGCCAGCCGCCGTTCGTCGGTGGCTCGCAGCAGCCTGCTGCTGACCAGGCTGGCGACGATGGACCCGGCCCCGAGCCCGGCGCTGAAGACGCCGAGGAACCGGTGGCTTGCCCACGCCCTGCACGAGGCTGTACTGGGCGGCAACCAGCACCGCGGAGAAGCTCATCGGGATCGACGCGGCCACGAGCAGCCGGCCCAGCCGCGGGGTGCCGCGGATATGACCGAACCCGGCGAGCAGGTCGGCCCGCCAGTGTCGTTGCTGCGGTACCGGCCTGGTCTCGGTCAGCCGGATCCGGGCCAGCGACACCGCCGCGAGCACGAACGTGAGCGCGTCGAATACGCTCACCGCGCCGCCGCCGACCAGGGCAAACAGGCCCGCGCCGAAGAGCGGTGAGACTAGCCGGCCGGTTTCCTGGAAGCCCAGGCTCCAGCCGTTCAATTCCTGCCGCAGTTCGCGCGACAGCATGACGGCGAAGAGTGCGTTTCGGCCGGCACGGAGAGCGCCAGGTGAATGCCGTACCAGGTCATGACCGCGAAGATGAGCCAGGCCGAGCCCGGCCCGCGGACGGCAAGGGCCGCAGAACCAGCGCGGCGGACACGAGATTCAGGCAGACCAGGAAGCGGCGGCGGCGCACCCGGTCGGCCACCACCCCGGCCAGCGGTCCGGCCAGTGACGGCGCGTAGACGCACACCGACACGAGGGCAGCCTCGCTGCTGCTGCCGGTGAGGGACTTCACCCAGATCCCCGCCGCCAGGGACATGGCGTTGTCACCGATGACCGATACGGCCAGGCCGGTCAGGTACAGCCGGCCGTTGCGGCGCTGGTGCGGCCGGCGCTGCCGCCGCCGCTGGTCTTCGCCGCGTTCCGGTTTTCCGATTTGAATTTACTGCGCCAATTCAATAGCCGTATTGTGCGTCCCGTCATGCCCCGAGTCTGGCAGTTGATAATCGAATTCGGCAATATCGAGATTGTCGCAGTAAATACAATCTGAATTTACTGCGGCACAGTAACTGACCTGCGGAGAAGTCGTTAGGCAGGCGTTACTCCGCCACGGACTCTGATCCGGCCGCAATGCCGGGCCGCGAGTCCAGGTATTTCGCCGCGACGGACCGTTGCGCGAGTCGTGGCGAGATCGGTCACGGTCGCGAACTGATCCAGCCCGACCCGGTGCACGCGGCGCGGCCGATCAGGGCTGCCGGGCGACGAACCCGCGCATAGCCACCGGCCGATGTCAGTGGCCCAGGTTAGTCTGGCGGGGTGCTGGAGTCCTTCCATCCGGCCGTACGCACGTGGTTCGAACGGCGGTTCCCGGCCGGACCGACGCAACCGCAGGCTGAGGGCTGGGCGCAGATCGCGGCCGGGCAGCACACGCTGATCGCGGCGCCGACCGGATCAGGCAAGACGCTGGCTGCCTTTCTGGTGTGCATCGACCGGATTTACGGGTCCTATGACCGGGCCGCGGAGACAGGCGACGGCCCCCAGGTGGTCTACGTATCGCCGCTGAAAGCGCTGGCGGTCGACATCTGGCAGAACCTGGAGCGCCCGCTGGCCGAGATCGCCAGCGTCGCGGCCGAGCTGGGCAGGCCGGCGCCCTCGATCCGGGTGGCCGTCCGCACCGGCGATACTGCGGCGGGCGAGCGGCCGCGATGCTCAAGCGGCCACCGGACTTCCTTGTCACCACGCCGGAGTCGCTGTACCTGCTGGTGACCGCGGATCGCAGCCGGGCGATGCTGCAGCCGGTGCGACCGTCATCGTGGATGAGATCCATTCGGTCGCCGGCAACAAGCGCGGATCGCACCTCGCGCTGACCCTGGAGCGCCTGCAGTACGTCGCCGGGCAGCCGCTGCAGCGGATCGGATTGTCGGCCACCCAGCGCCCAGTCGAGGCCGTTGCCCGGCTGCTGGTCGGGGCGGGGGAGGCCGGTCGGACAAGGCCGGCCAGCCGCGGTGCTCGATCGTCGACACTGGCCACCAGCGCGCGCTTGACCTCGGACTCGAGCTGCCCAGCGACGAACTCGGCGCAGTGGCCACGACCGAGCAGATGGCCGAGATCTGCGACCTGATCGCCGGGCACGTGCAGCAGCACCGCACCACGCTCGTCTTCGTCAATACCAGGCGGATGGCCGAGCAGCTCGCGCACCAGCTGGGCGAGCGGCTCGGTGACGGCCAGGTCGCCGCCCACCACGGCAGCCTGTCCAAGGACCGCAGGCAGCGGGTCGAGACCCGGTTGCGCAGCGGCGACCTGCGGGCCCTGGTCGCGACCGCGTCGCTGGAGCTGGGCATCGACATCGGGCCGGTCGAGCTGGTCTGCCAGATCGGCTCGCCGCGCAGCTTCGCCACCTTCCTGCAGCGGGTCGGCCGGTCCAATCACTCGCGGAACGGCATCCCGGCGGGAGTGCTCTACCCCACCTCCAGGGACGAGCTGGTGGAGTGCGCGGCGCTGATGCGGGGCGCGAAGTCGGGGCGGCTGGACCGGCTGCGGATCCCGTCGGGTCCGCTCGACATCCTCGCCCAGCAGGTCGTGGCGGAATGCGCGGCGGCCGAGTGGGATACCGGCGAGCTGCTGGCGCTGGTCCGCGGCGCCGCGCCGTTCGCCGCGGTAACCGCGGACGACTTCGCCGAGGTGACCGAGCTCGTGTCGGAAGGGATCCGTACTGGCCGCGGTCGCCGGGCCGCCTACCTGCACCGGGACCAGGTGAGCGGGCGGCTGCGCGGCCGCCGCGGGGCCAGGATCGCGGCACTCACCTCGGGCGGGGCGATCCCGAACTCGGCGACTTCCGGGTGCTGGCCGAGCCCGATGACACCGTCGTGGGCACCGTCAACGAGGACTGGGCCATCGAGAGCATGGCCGGTGACGTCTTCCTGCTGGGCACGACCTCGTGGCGGATCCGCCGAGTCGAGCCGGGCATCGTCAGGGTTGTCGACGCGCAGGGCGCCCCGCCCTCGGTGCCGTTCTGGCTCGGCGAGGCGCCGGGCCGCACGGTGGAGCTGTCGGAGGAGGTGTGCGCGCTCCGGTCAGCGGTGGCGGAGCGGCTCACGGCGGGCGGAACCAAGTCCGCGGTCGCCTGGCTGATGGCCGAGTGCTGTCTCGGCGACGCTGCCGCCGAGACAATCGCTGCCTATCTGAGCGCCGGCCTGGCCCAGCTGGGCCTGCTGCCGACCATGGACACGATCGTGCTGGAACGGTTCTTTGACGACGCAGGCGGCATGCAGCTCGTCGGCCACGCCCCGTTCGGAGCCCGGCTGAACCGCGCACTCGGGCTCGCGCTGCGCAAGCGGTTCTGCGTGACGTTCGACTTCGAGCTGCAGGCCGCCGCGAGCGACGACGCGATCTTGCTGTCGCTCGGGCCGCAGCACAGCTTCCCATTGGACCGGGTGCCGAAGTTCCTGGCCTCCGGCACGGTCGAGGAGGTCGTCCGGCAGGCGGTGCTGACCTCGCCGATGTTCCCGGCGCGGTGGCGGTGGAACCTGAACACGTCGCTGGCCGTGCTGCGCTGGCGCAGCGGCCGGAAGAACCCGCCGGCCATCCAGCGGATGGAGTCCGACGACCTGATGGCCGCGGTGTTCCCGACGCTGGCGGCGTGCCAGGAGAACGTCGCGCCGGGCCCGCTGGAGATCCCCGATCATCTGCTGGTGCGCCAGACCCTGGAGGACTGCCTGCGGGACGCGATGGACATCGACGGGCTGCGCGAGCTGGTCGCCGGCATCAAGGCCGGCCACGTCCGCGTCGTCGTGCGCGACACCACCGAGCCATCCGTGCTCGCGCACGAGATCCTGAACGGCCGTCCGTTCACGTACCTGGATGACGCGCCGCTGGAGGAGCGGCGCAGCCGCGCCGTCCCGCTGCGGCGCGGCCTGCCGGTCGAGCCGCATGAGCTGGGCCGGCTGGATCAGGCCGCCATCGACCGCGTGGCCGAGCAGGTCAGGCCGGAGCCGCGGGACCAGCACGAGCTCCACGACCTGCTGCTGAGCCTCGTCGCGGTCCGCCCGGACGAAGCGTGGCGGCCGTCGTTGACGCCCTGGTCGCCGCGCAGCGCGCGGTGCAAGTCGACGCCCCGGGCGGCGCCCTCTGGTCATCGGTGGAGCGGCTGCCCGCGATCGGCGCGCTCTACCCGCACGCGAAGCGCGTTCCCGACCATCCGTGCCCGGCACCAGCGGAGCCGCCGGACGACGAGACCGCGGCGGCGGCCCTGCTCCGCGGTCACCTGGAATGCCGGGGCCCATCGACGGCGGCCGCGCTGGCGGCGGCCGTGGGGCTGCCGGAGACGCTGATGGTGCGCGCCCTCGCCGCGCTGGAGGCCGAGGGGTCGCGATCCGCGGACAGTTCAGCGGGACGGGTGGCGCCGAGGGGTCTGTTCCCGCCATCTGCTCGCGCGGATCCACGCCTCACCAGGCAGCAACGCCGGCGCGAAGTCGAGCCGGTGACCGCGCAGGACTTCATGCGGTTCCTGCTGCGCTGGCAGCACGTCGCGGCCGGGACCAGGCGGGGGGGCGGTTCGGGGTGCTGGCCGTCATCGAGCAGCTGCAGGGCTTCGAGCTGGCCACCGGGGCGTGGGAGAGCCGATCCTGGCCGCGCGGGTGGAGGGCTACCGGCGGGACTGGCTGGACGAGCTGTGCATGTCCGGGCAGGCGTGCTGGGGCGGGCTGTCGATCCGGGACACCGAGCCGGGCGATGAGGCGCGCCGGGGCGGGATGGCGCCATCTCGGGCGACGCCGATCACGCTGGCCCTGCGGGATGACCTGCCCTGGCTGCTGCTGGCTGCGCGCGGCGACCTGACCCCGGCGGAGCCGCCTGAGGGCCGGACCCGCGACGTGCTCGACACGACTCGCCAGTACGGTGCGCTGTTCCGGACCGACCTCGCGGCTCAGACCGGACGGCTGCCGTACGAGATTGACGAGGCGCTGTGGGAGGGCGTGGCCCGCGGCTCCGTCACGGCCGACGGCTTCCGCGCCGTCCGGGCGCTGCTGCGGCGCGGCCGCCCCGAGCGGTCCGCGCCAACCCGCGGGTTGCGCCGCGGTCTGCGCGCCAGCACCGGCGCGACCGGGCGCTGGTCACTGCTGCCCGCAAGGCCGCCGGCGCGGACCGGGACGAGCTGGCGGAAGCGGTAGCTCAGCAGCTCGCCGAGCGCTGGGGCGTGGTCTTCCACCGTTCCTGGTGGTGCGGGAGAACCTCGCCGTGCCCTGGCGCGATGTGCTGTGGGCGTTCCGCCGGATGGAGGCCAGGGGCACCATGCGCGGCGGCCGGTTCGTGACCGGATTCAGCGGCGAGCAGTATGCCCACCCGGATGCCATCGACGTGCTGAAGACCGTCAGGAAGCAACAGCTGGGCGGTGAGGTCGCGTGTCTGTCCGCCGCGGACCCGCTGAACCTGACGGGCATCGTGCTGGGGGGCCCGCGGGTCCCGGCTATCGGCGCTAACACCGTCACCTACGTCGATGGCGTCGCCGCGTAGCGGCTGGCGTTTCCCGCGTCGGGCGCTCGTGACTAGTGGTGGGAGCGGCGCGGCCGGAACCTGAACCAGACCACGGCGGCGACGATCGCCAGCAGCAGCCACGGCGAGAAGATGAGGTGCAGCGCAAAGCTCAGCACGGCCAGCGCCACGATGGCCATCAGGGCAAAGACGACGATGATCGCGAGCATGTGGATCGGTCTCCGTTCAGCTTTCTTAGTAGCGGCAGCGGTGCTGCCTTCTGACGTCTTCCAGACTGCCCGCCAGCGACGCCAGGGTCGATCCGGATCAACCCCGGCTTAACCCTGGTCCGGCAGCAGCGGCATCAGGGTCGGGCCCGGCGCCGCGCGCAGCGGGCGGCGCCGGCTATCGGTAGCGGAAGCCGTCGAGGAAGCGACGGAAGACGCCGCCTTCGCGGGTGAGAGCGGGGGCGGCCGCGGGCGCCCCGGTGCGCAGCCGGGCGACGGGCTCGTCGTAGTCGGCGCGGGCGATGGCGTCAACGACGCCGGCCTCGTCAAAGTCCTCCGAACCCTCGATCCTGGGCACGTAGCCCACCAGCATGCCGTCGCGCATGACCTGGGCTTCAAGGCCGGCCGTGCCGTCGGTGTCCCACTCGGCTTCGCGCCCGCCGGGCAGCGACACGCGGACCCCGAACTGACCGATGCCGCCGCGCAGCAAGTGCGCGTTCACGCCACGGTCACGAAGTGAGTCGACTACTCGCCGAGCCCGGAATTCGTCCATGCCGGGCAGGGTAATTCGCAATCCTGAAGAATCGCTGAACGTACCCTCTCAGACCAGAAGGTCCTGGTCGCAGGCACCGCTTAGCGCAGGACCAGGAGGTCGAGCCAGTTCGTTCTGGTTTCCCGGCTGCCGGTCTCCGCGGCGTGCTCCACGGCCAGGCGGAGTTGCTCTTTGCCCCGGACGTATTCCTCCTCGGTGAGGTTGCGCATGATGGTGTCCGAGCGGCGGAAGGTGTCCGCCCGGACGAGGAACTCGGGCAGGCTGATCAGGATCTCGGGCACCGGCTCAAGGGCGTCGCGGCGGAATCCGGCCGTGCCGAATGCCTGGCAGGTCTGCTCAAGGGTGGGAAAGGTATCGGTCATCCGGGCGGTCTCGGGAAAGAACTCCCACGGAAACGTGCGCGTCGGACCGGCCAGGCCCGGATATCCCTGCCGGATCAGCACGGGAGCGCCAGGGCGCAGAACGCGGCGGAGTTCCCGCGCGGCGGCTTCCAGGTCGGGAATGTGGTGGATCATCAGGGACAGCCAGGCGCCGTCGGCGGAACCGTCTGGGAGCGGGACAGCGCAGGCGTCGCCCGCCAGCACCTCGACGCCCGGCCGCCGCGGAATCTGGGCCCGCATCGCCGCCGACGGTTCGACCGCGACGATGCGGATACCGAACCAGTCGCTGAACGCGGTGGCGAACTGGCCGGTTCCCGCGCCGACGTCGACGACTGTCATCCCGGCCGACGGCCGGAGGTGACGTCGTACCGCGTCCCGCCAGCCTCCTAGTGCGTCGCGCGGAATCTCGCGGACCGCCTTGTAGGCCGCCGCGGTCCGGTCGTCGTAGCTGATCCTGGCCATGCCGTGCCTCCCGATCGATCCCGGTTCGCGGGGAACCGGGGAGTGAGCGCCGTCTGCGTGGTCGCGGTCAGGGCCGGGCCGCGCGAGCACGGCGCGGCCCGCGCCCGTGCGGAGTACGCGTGCCTGTCCGTCGCCGCGACGGTGTCGCGGACCCGGCCCTCGGTCGCCCCGAGCCGGGCCAGCGTCCGGGACGCCGGCCCGTCGTCGTGGTACTGGGCGAGCAGCAGGTGCGCAGTGCAGATATCGGTAGTGCCGTGCGCGAGCGCCTCAGGCAACGCGGAGCTCAGGACCTTCTGGCCGCGCGGTCGGGCGAACCGGACGGGGGCCGTACGTCCTTCCAGGGCCGTGGCCGATGCTGTCCTTGAGCTGCCGCCGCAGTGCCTCCCGGCTGACCCCGAGCCTGTCCAGCGCGGAGATCCCAGTCCCTTCTCCAACTCGGATGAGGCCGAGCAGCAGGTGCTCGGGATCGACGCTGCCGTGGCCGAGCCGCCGGGCCCTCGGGACGGGCCATGAAGACCGTGGCGGCGGCGTGGTCGCTGAACCGCGCCAGCATCCGGCCGTCGACGAATATCCCGGCCCCGCCACGGGCCCGCCGGGCCGGCGCCGGGCAGTGAGAGCGGCGACGTGGTTCTCCTTGGTCCGGACGTGCGGCATCCTGATGCCGCGGGCGGCGGGCGCGGACAGCCTGGCCGCCAGCCACCTGGCCATGTCGTCCGGCTCGATGCGCCCGGCGGCCAGGCACTGCACGACGATGGCCGCGACCTGCGGCGGGTCCAGGTCGGCCTGCCAGCCATTGACGGCGAGAAACTGCAGCCCGACGGCGACCGCCACTCGCTCCCGGTGCGCCGGGAACGGGGGATGCTGCAGCAGACCGCTGATCAGGCCGGCGCAGACCGCGGCCGCGGCATAGCTGTCGGGGAGGGCTGGCAGCGCCGGCGCCTCGGCCAGCGCCGTCTCAACGGCCTGCGGGTCTACCTGCTGCGAGCGCCGCGCCCGTGCCGATGCCGAGCACCCGCCCGCCGATCACGACGACATCGGCCACATCCAGCGCGGTCACGACTCGTCACCCCGCAGCAGGTCGAGGAGGCGCTGGTGCCGGGCCAGGCTGTCCTCCAGCAGCCGGCGGAAGCGCTTGTCCTTGCGCCGCCCCTCCACCAGCGCCGCGATCGCCTCGCGCGCGACATCTGACACCGAGCGGCCCTCGACCTCCGCGATGCCGGCCAGGCGCTCGGCGAGGTCCGCATCGAGCCGCAGCACCATGTTCTTCGTCGGGGCGCCGCTACGTCCGCGCGCCAGTTGCTCTGCCATAGTGATGTGAAGATATCTAGATATCACATGATGCGCAATGGCGCGCCGGCCTCGGTCCCGGCAGGCCTGGCCGCCGCCGGGATCGATTGGAATCCGCCCTATCGGATGTTAATCAGGCCGAAATACGCTAATTCATCCGCACAAGGCTCAGAAAGGGTCCAGTATGCGATCTAGGCATCTCTGCGCGCTGTTCAGCCGAGCACTGCGCTTGTCGGTATGACGGCGGCCACATCCCGCTCCTGATCCAGGCCGGCACCGACGTAGACATCACCTGCTGGTACTACGGCAATCCGCCCAATTCCAACTACGCCGAAGACGGCATCCTGGATCACACCCAGAGCCCGGTCGTCGGCCACGTCCCCGATCCGTACGTCAACGAGGGCGGCGAGAATCCCTGGCAGTCGCCCTATAACCTGCCTGAGTGCACCTGATCGCAAGGTCACGGACGCGCGGGCACCTTCCGTGCCAGGGGACGGAAGGTGCCCGCGCAGTCGCGCTGTCGGAACCGGCGGGCAGACTGAGTTCCATGGAAGCAAAGATCGTGTTCATCACGCTGGCCGTCGATGATCTCGATCGGTCGCTGGCCTTCTACCGCGATGGCCTGGGCTGGCCGACTGACGGGATCGTCGGGCAGGAATTCCACGACGAGGTCACGGGCGCGGCCGGGACGATCGCGTTCTTCAAGCTGGACGGTGGCCTCCTGCTCGGTTTGTACGAGCGGGTGAACCTGGCCAAGGACGCCAGCCTGCCGGCCGGCCCGCGCAGCTCGACCGAGTTCAGCCTTGGCCTCCCGGCTGGCTCGCAGGCGGAGGTGGACCGACTGCTCGGCCACGTCGAGGCGGCCGGGGGAACGCTGACCGCGCCCGCGCACATGCGCCCGTTCGGCGTCTACTCCGGCTACTTCGCCGATCCCGATGGGCACCTGTTCGAGATTGCCTGGGATTCCAACCAGTAGCGGCTACGCGTTCGCGGCAGCGACCAGCCGCTCGACGTTGTCCAGCATCGCCTCCACGATCTGGTCGTGGCGACGGCCGATCACGGTGCGCCAGAGCATCGCGAACCGGCCGGTGGCGATCGCGCTGACGGTGTGGCGCAGCGTCGTCGTGCCGCCCCCGGCCGCTGAGCTCGAACCAGTGCTCGCCGCGCATTCCGGCGGGCCGGACGACGCGGAAAGCCCTGGCCGCCCCCGGCCGGTCGATCTCCTGCCAGAGCATCAGCTTCGTGTCGTAGAGGCCGCCGCCGAGCGGGCGCGGCGCCGGGGCGAGGTCGGTCGGCCAGATGCGCTCGAAGTCGGACAGCAGGCCGGTGATCTGGTCGGGCCGCGCCGTCAGCGCCCGTTCGTGGCTGACTGCGATCTGCATGAGCACCTCCCGGATGAGGTCGGCCAAATATACGGTAGCGTATATTTGAAGGCTAGCATCCGTACGCGGGCTGTCGCAGAATCGGCTGGGTGTCCGGCGTGGCTTCCCCCTGGTTCATGATCGTCTGGGATGATTGCGGGATGGCGAAGCGATACCGTCCCGTGGAGCGCGATCAGGTGTTCATGTTGCCGCCTGTCGATGCGGGACGGCTGAAGCGCGGATCATCCGGTGTGGCTGGTGATCCGGCGGTGGAGGCGATCAAAACACCCGGGCGTTCCACGACCGGCGTAAGACCGGCGGGGCGGGCGCGGCGGGCTATGACCCGGACATGCTGGGTGACGGTGCTGGCATGGGCGCATGCGCATCAGGTCATGTCGTCGCGGCGGATCCAGGAGCTGTGCCGCACCGACGTGGCGTTCCGGTGATCCGCGGCGGGGCCTGCCCGACCACACCACGGTCGCCCGGTTCCGCGCTGACTTCGCTGACACGGTGGCGGTGTTCTTCGCCGGGGTGCTGAGCCTGTGCGCGGCGCTGGGCATGGGCAGGCTGGGCGTGGTCGCGCTGGACGACCAAGATCGCCGCTGCAGCGCCAGCACGCCGGCGAACTGGACCGGGGAGCACCTGCGCAAGCTGGCCGCCGAAGCCGTCGCCGCGCACGCCGCCGCCGACGCCGCCGACGATGAGCTGTTCGGCGCCGGGAAGCGCGGCGACGAGGTCCCGAGTGATGCCTGGTCGCCGCGGTCGCGGGATGAGCGGATCGCCGCCGCGCTGCGCTCCCTCCGCGAGGCGCGGAAGCCGCCGAGGCGGGCAGGGACGCGCGGCCAGCTCCTACCTGGCGAAGGCGAGGCCGGCGTGCGGGGCCCGGGTCGCGGCCCGGCGGCCGCTGACGTCGCTGCCGCGCAGCTGCTCCTGGACCAGGCCACCGCCGCGCAGCAGGCGAAATTCAAGCGCCTGGCAGCAGCGCAACGCGGAGAAGATCGCCTGCGACTGGCCGGGGGCTGCGCGGCCGCGCCGTCCCGCCCGCCAGCCATGTCCTGGTCCGGCGCGCCGGGGCGTCGTCGCGCGGCGCAGGCACGGGCCGCCGCCGCGCAGCGCAAGGCCGCGGAACGGCAGAAGAACAGCACGGGACCCGGGCCGGTGCGCAACATCACCGATCCTGGCTCGCGGCTGATGCCCGTCCGCGGCGGCGGGTTCATCCAGGGCTACAACGCCCAGCTCGTCACCAGCGAAGACGGGCTGATCATCGCCGCCACCCTGACGCAGGACACCGGCGACACCACCTGGCTCAAGCCCATGATGGCCGCCGCCGAGGCGGCCGCCGCGGTCATCACCGCCCGCCGCCCCGCCGGCCCGGACACCGCCAGCCCGGACACCGGCAGCAGTGACAGCAGCGGCGGCGATGACGGCAGCGCCGCCTGCCGGACAGCCGGCTACCAGCCCCCAGCCGGCGACGGCGAGCCTGGCTACGCCGGCCGATCGGCCTGTTCCTCGCCGACGCCGGCTACTGCTCCGAAGCCAACATCACTACCCTCGGGCCGCCCCGCCTCATCGCGACCAGCAAGCGCCGCCACCTGGAACACGCGGCCCGCGCCGCCGGCCACGACAACGACGAGCCTGCCGGGCCGCACACCGCCGCCATGACCGCCGCGCTGGCCACCGACGACGGCATCACCGCCTACCGCCACCGCGGCCACATCGCCGAAACCCCCAACGGCGACATCAAGCACAACAAGCGGTTCCGCCAGTTCTCCGTCCGCGGCCTGGCCAGAACCAGCGGCGAGCTGACCTTCACCGCCGCCACCACCAACCTGATCAAAGCCATCACCAGCGGCCACCTCACCCACACCGCCCTCGACATACTCGCCGGCCAGCCCCGCCCGCCCGCCAGCCCCGCCTGACCGCCCCAGCCAGCCAAAACCCGCTACGCCGAACCAGCATCCCCAACGCGGCAGCCAAACTGCGCGTGCGGGCACTGCGGCTCCCCGATACCGCCGAGTAGCCATCGATTCTGCAACAGCCCGTCGGGAGTCAACCGGCAGGGATACTGCACACTCAGGTCATGGTTGCGATTACCCGGACACCCCGGCACCGCTGGATCGAGCAGGGCCTGCGGGCCCTGGCCGACGGCGGCCCCGACGCCGTGCGCGTCGAGACGCTGGCGCAGTCCCTCGGCGTGTCCAAAGGCGGCTTCTACGGGCACTTCGCCGACCGTGCCGCGCTGCTGACCGAGATGCTGGACGCCTGGGAGACGATGTCGACCGATGACGTACTCCGCCGGGTCGAGGATCGCGGCGGCGACGCGCGCGCCAAGATCCGGCGGCCGGGCCGGCGCGCTGACGTTCTCCGCCGAGGGACTGCTGCCGGTCGACCTGGCGATCCGGGAGTGGGCCCGCCGCGACCGCGACGTGGCCCGGCGGTTGCGCCGGGTGACGACAACGCGCGCATGACCTACCTGCGGCAGCTGTTCGGCGCCATCTGCGCCGACGAGGCCGAGGCCGAGGCCCGGAGCCTGCTGGCGTTCTCGCTGCTGATCGGCCAGCACTTCCTCGCCGCCGACCCCGGCGCGCGCAGCCGGGCCGAGCAGCTGGACCTGGCCGGCCGCTGGCTGCTGGCCTGACGGGGGCGGCAGCCGAGATTCGCACCGATAGCCGAGGACAGGAGCGAGATGCGCTGGCCGGATGGATTCAGGTGGGGAACGGGAGCGTCCGCCCACCGAGTGCGAGGGCGCGTCG
>CAWDVS010000007.1:0-22974 GCA_963805805.1 uncultured Actinomycetota bacterium
CCGGCGGTCGGCTGTTCTTGGAATTCTCTTTACCTGATCATTGCCTTTAGTTTAGGCTTGGCGACGGAGCCGGGACATCGGCTGGTCACCCGCCGTTCATGTCTCGTCGATTAGTTGCGGTCATGCAACTCTATTTCCGCGCCCGGAAGCGGGCAGCAATAATCGGGGCGGCGGCGGTCGCCGTCGCCCTGGCATGCGCCGGCATGCGGCCGCCGATCCGTTCGGCTGGTGAGCTACCCAGCCGCATCCGTTCGCCGTGCATGCCGATCATGGCGTGGGCGGCCCGAACGGCACCGTCACCGGCAACCTGCTGGCGAACGACTTCGGCGCCACCGCCGTCGTCCGCCACGGCGCTACACCGCGACCGACGCCGTCACCCGCTCTCAGGACGCCGTCCCCGGCGGCGGCAAGATCCCGCCGATCGGAGAACTGGAGGGCGCCAGCGGCTCTAAGGTTCTCATCTCGGGTGGCGGGTACGGCTCGTCCTTCTACCAGGACCCGGGTCACCCGGGCTGGTTCTACGGCGTCACCGACCGCGGCCCGCGACGGCCTGCGCCCCGGTCAAGGACCCGGCGACCGGCCAGTACCCCGTGCACCAGAAGACGGTGGACGACGGCGGCGCGGTGGACGACGGCGAGATGCTTGAGGTCAACGTCGCGAAGCTGCCGCCGGTACTCGGCACGGCCACGGTGACGCTCAGGTTCTGACCGGACCGGCCAGGAACGGCCCGCTCCTGGCACCGGGAGCGGGCCGTTCGCCAACCGTGGCATACCGGGCGATGACACCGGGGTGTCACGAGCCGCCGCCCTTCCTCGTCTCAGACTGTGACTATCGGAAGGAGCAAATTCGATGCACGTACTCGTAGTCGGCGCGACCGGGGCGGTCGGCAGGCAGCTGGTGCCTCAGCTGCTGGCGGCGGGCCACCTGGTCACCGGCACAACCCGCAGCCCGGCCAAGGCCGAGAGCCTGCGCGCCGCGGGCGCGGAGCCGGTTGTGCTGGACGTGCTGGACGGCGCGGCGGTCGGTGAGCTAGTGGCGAAGGCCGACCCGGAGGCGATCATCTATGAGTCGACCGCGATTCCGCCCGAGCTGAATTTCCGCAAGTTCGACCAGGTCTTCGGGCCCACCAACACACTGCGCACGACCGGCCTGGACAACCTGCTCGGCGCCGCGGCGGCGCAGGGCGTACCGCGGTTCCTCGCCCAGAGCTACGCGGGCTGGCCGTACGCCCGCACCGGCGGGCCGGTGAAGACCGAGGCGGACCCGCTCGACCCAGATCCGCCCGCCGCGCAGCGCCACGGCCTGGCCGCGCTGCGGCATCTGGAGGACGCCGTGACCGCGGCCGGCGGCCTCGCGCTGCGGTACGGGAGCCTGTACGGGCCGGGCTCGTCGGAAATGATGGTCGCGATGCTGCGACGCCGGCAGGTCCCGCTGGTCGGCGACGGCGCGGGTGTGTGGTCGTTCCTGCACGTGACGGACGCGGCCGCGGCGACGGTCGCCGCGATCGAGACGGGCGCGCCCGGTGTCTACAACGTCGTCGATGACGAGCCGGCCCGGGTGTCGGAGTGGCTGCCAGTGGCGGCCGCGGGCGCGGGCGCCAAGCCGCCCTTGCACCTGCCGGCCTGGCTCGCGCGACTGGCGGCCGGCGAGGTCGGCGTATCGATGATGACGCAGATCCGTGGCTGCTCGAACGCCAAGGCGAAGGCGGAGCTGGGCTGGCAGCCGATCTGGCCGACCTGGCGCGAGGGGTTCCGGCAGGGCCTCGACCGGGCCTACCCAGCGGACCGGGCCTACCCTGGGGAGGGAGGCGGCTGATGAGCGGCAGGAACGCCCCGCGGTCATCCGGCCGCGGGACCGGCAGCACTAACACTGACGGCGCCGCAGGCGCCGAGCCGGCCGACGCCGCGGGGGTGTACGCGGACCTGCGGCCGCTGATGTTCTCGATCGCCTACCGCATGCTCGGCAGCGTGACCGAGGCGGAGGACATCGTGCAGGAGGCGTTCTTGCGCTATCACCGGGTGGTCGCGGAGAACGGCCCGCCCGACTCGCCGAAGGCGTACCTGTCGGCCGTGACCACCCGGCTGTGCATCGACCAGCTCCGCTCGGCGCGGGCCCGGCGGCTGTCCTATGTCGGCGACTGGCTGCCTGAGCCGCTGCTGACCGGGCAGGCGCCGCTCACCGAGCCCGCGCCGGACCCGGCCGCGCTGGCCGAGCAGGCCGACTCGCTGTCCATGGCGTTCCTGCTGCTGCTGGAGCGGCTCAGCCCGGTCGAGCGCGCCGTCTTCCTGCTGCACGACGTCTTCAGCTACGGGTACGAGGAGACCGCCAGCATCGTCGGCCGCAGCGTGCCGACCTGCCGGCAGCTCGCGCACCGGGCCCGGCAGCACGTCGAGGAGAACAAGCCGAGATTCGAGGCCTCGGCCGAGCGCCGGGACGAGCTGGCGGCTAGGTTCTTCGGCGCGGTCGGGCGGGGTGACATGGACGGCCTGGTCAGCCTCCTCGCCGAGGACGTCGTCGTGTCCGGCGACAACGCCGGGGTGCCGCCCGCGTGGCTGCGGCCGATCGTCGGGCGCCGCAATGTCAGCCGACTGCTCGCGGCGCTCGGCCAGCAACTGCTGGACGCGGGCGCGACCCTGGATTCGGTGCAGGTCAACGGGCAGCCCGGTGCGCTCGTGCGCGCACCCGACGGCAGCCTGATCAGCGTGTTCGTGCTCGACATCACCGACGGCCAGGTGCAGGCGGTGCGGTCCGTCATCGCCCGCGGCAAGCTGGGCCACCTCGGCCCGCTGGCGGACCTGATGGCGCTGCGCGCGGCGCAGCGGCGACCCGGCTGAGGCTAGTGCCTAAGCCCAGCAGATCGTTGACGGATTTCTAGGGTCAGCTGTTACTGATCAGGCGGCGGATACCGGCCTTCTCCGGCGTGGCCGTCTGCCGGACTGCATGCGTCGAATCTTTCGAACGCATCGCCGGCAAGCTTCGCTAAAGTCGATTGGTGCTGACTTTCGGCGTGGTGGCACTCGGGGTCACAGATGTGCAGCGAGCGGCAGCGTTCTGGTCAGCAGCCCTGGGCTACGCGCTGCGCGAGGATGGTTTCGGCGGCTGGGCCAGAGTGCTTGTGCCGCCAGGCGGAGTTGGAACGGCGATCGCTCTGCAGCTCAGCCAGACACCTCCGCAGGCCCGCCCGCGCCTGCATTTTGACCTGCATGTCGCCGACGTCAGCGAGCAGGAGGCTGAGGCGACCCGGCTCGTATCGCTCGGCGCCCGGCGGGTCCGCTGGGAGTACCCGCAGGACCCGGATTTCATCGTGCTGGAAGATCCCGAAGGCAATCGGTTTTGCATTGTCGACCTGAGCCACGAGTACGACTGAGCTGTGCTATCTAGCCGGGCTATCTAAGGCTGGGTGCCGACCCGGCGGACCCGGCAGGCCGGGGCGGTCAGCGGCGCGGGAGGCGTGCCGTTGACCGTCAGGAGGTCGGTCACCACCTGCCTTGCGCGGTCCGCGTCCCGGTCCGGCAACGGGCCGAGTTCCGCGGCGTGCGCCAGCGCCTCGGTGGCCTGGCGCACTTGCTTGCGCAGCGTGTGGGCGCGGGCGACGTCGATCAGCACGCGCGCCTGGCGGGCCCGCGGCAGCGTGGCCAGGTCGAGCGTCGCCGCGATCCGGAGCGCGTGCCCGGCGTCGCCGAGGTCGACGCTGACGGCGATCTCGTACATGGCGACATGCTGCCGGCTGAACTCCGGCATGCCCGCCGGGCGCTGGCAGCCCAGCTGGTCCGCGAGCGCCCTGGCCTTGCCCAGGTGCCCGAATGCGGCCGAGGGGTGGCCGCTTCTGGCTGCCGCGACCGCCCGCACCAGCGTCAGGCCGCCGCACAGCGACAGCGCGTCCGGGTCGCCCAGCTCGGCCAGGCTGGCGAGCGCCAGCAGCGCCGTGCGCGCTGTCTCCTCGGCCAGGCACGGCTGGCGGGCATCCAGGAACACCGATGCCAGCCGGTAGGAGGTGACGGCGGCGAGCAGCAGGTTCCCGGCTCGCTCGGCCGCGATAGTGGCGCGGTCCGCGGCGATCCAGGACGCCATCGGCTCCCCGAGCTTGGCCAGCGCGGCGGCGCAGGCCTGGTAGGAGATGGCGGTCAGCTCGTAGATGTCGGGCTGGTGGGCCGGCGGGGCGGCCCGGACTGCCACCTCCAGCCGCGGCAGCAGGTAGCCGAGTACCTTAGCGAGCTCGTCGTAGCGCTCGCCCCTGGCGAGCGCGCAGGCCTTCTCCGTCCGCTCCTTCAGCATCGCCAGCGGCGGCGGGGTGGCATCGCCCAGCATGGCCTGCAGCGAGTGGGCGCCGGCCAGCACCACCCGCAGCGCCTTCGCCGCGGCCGGCCGGCTCCCGGCTGGCAGACCGTCCTCGCCGGCCTCCCCCGCCAGCTCGGCCAGCGGCAATTCGAGCGCGTCCGCGAGGTTCTGCAGCACCGATAGCCGGTCGATCGGCTGTACGCCGCGCTCAAGCTGGGAGACCCACGCGACCGAACGGTCGACCATGGCGGCCAGCTCGGGCTGGGACAGACCGTGGCGCCGACGCTCCTGGGCGACCTTGCGCCCGAGCACCTGCTGGTACTCCACGGTGTTCACCTGGGCCGTCCCCCTAGGTGGCTGCTTCAGGTCGCACGCTCAGGTGCCTTTGGACGCCGAATCCGGCAAATAATGCGTGCACTTCGAGAATTGCACGGTGAACTGCGCCACGCAAGTGCGCGAGGTGAGATCCCGCCAATTCTGGCCGAGCGTGATTCCGTCATTCCCCCGGCCGTTCCCAGTAGGCGCTGATCTTACGTGAGCCATTTTGCGCGGTTCAACCGCTCGCGGCGAAAAGCTAGCCGGCCGCCGGCGGCGGCGCAGGCTGGGTTAGTCTGCCGCAGCACGGTCGGCACCGGCCGACCGCGGCAACCTTATGGAGAGCCCATGGTCGTGCCGCAGGCAGCCCGCGATGTAGCCGCGGCTGTCGGCGTGCTGCTCATCGCGACGTCGGCGGCGAGCGTCATCGGCACGCTGATCGTGCCGCGCCCGGTGGCGAACTGGCTCACCCGCCAGATCGACCGCGTCGTCCGCAGCGCCTTCATACTGATCACCAAGTTCATCCCGGACTTCCGCCGCCGGGACCGGGTGCTGTCCGCGCACGCCGCGGCGCTGCTGATCGCCCAGCTCGTCGCCTGGCTGCTGATGTTCTTCGTCGGCTTCTCGCTGATCTTCTGGCCGATGGTGAGCGGCGGCATCACCGACGCGTTCCGCACCGCCGGCCCCGGCCTGTGGCAGATCGGCGAGGACCGCGCGCGCGGCGGGCTTCAGCAGGCGATCCTCGACTTCGCCGCGATCACCGGCATCATCACGCTGACGCTGCAGATCTCGTACCTGCCGACCCTGTACGCCGCGTTCAACCGCCGGGAACAGGAGGTGGCGCTGCTCAACGCCAGGGCCGGCGTGCCCAGCTGGGGTCCCGAACTGCTCGCCCGCACCCACTATGCGCTCGGCTCGGGTGTCTCCACCGTCGACACCCTGCCCGACCTGTACGCGGACTGGGAGCGGTGGGCCGCCGACGTGGCCGAGAGCCACACCACCTACCTGCCGCTGGTCCGGTTCCGGTCGCCCAAGCCGCTGTCGTCCTGGGTGACGGCGCTACTGGCGGTGCTCGACTCGGCCGCCCTGATGCTGTCGCTGTCCCCGGAGGCGGCGCCCGTGGTGCCCGCCCGGCTGTGCCTGCGGGCCGGGTTCTTGTGCTTCCGGGACGTCGCCCGGGCCATGGGCTACGACATCCCCGAGGAACCGGAGGCGGGCGCCGGGATCGCGATCACCTACGAGGAGTTCCTGGACGCTGTCGCCCGGATGCGCAAGGTGAACTTCCCGCTGGAGCGCGAGGCCGCCGACGCCTGGCCCGACTTCGTCGGCTGGCGGGTCAACTACGAGCCGGCTGCGTTCGCCATCGCCCGCGAGCTGGACGTCGTGCCGGCCCTCTGGTCCGGCCCGCGCCGGCACGCGGATTGCCCGCAGATCCCGCCGATCCGACCGCCGGAGGGCCGGCCCGACCGGGGCAAGCTTCCTGGCCCCTATAAGGGCCCGCAGCCGCGGCCGACCAAAAGCTAGCGAGCCGGCGGCGCCGGGTCGGCCTGCATGGCGGTCATCGCCGGGGCCAGGACCGTTTCCGCGGCCCGCACACTGGCATCTCGCAGCGTGTCGCCGATCAGCCGGGCCGCATACGTCAGCAGCCCCTTGCGCTCGGCGTCCAGCTCCTGGCCGGCCGCCACCGACAGCTCGCTGGCGAGGGCGCTGATCAGCGTCTCCGCCGTCGGCCACTGTCCTACCGCCTGGCGCGCCGCCGGGGTGACCTTCAGCACGTACCAGAAGGTCGGGTCGCCCCCGGTCGTGGTCTTGCGGAAGTCCACGAAGACCGGGTCCAGCGCCTCCAGCCCGTGGGCGACGACGGACTCGTCCAGTCCGGTCCTGCCCGCGATGTCGCTGACCGTGACCAGGTAGCTCTCCTCGAGCAGGGCCACGGTCGCGGCCAGCACCGGCAGTTCCCTGGCCGCCCAGGTGTCGTCCACAGCGTCGCCGCCTCACCGGGACCCGCGGCGCGGATCCCTGATCTCGGGCCGGGGTACCCGGCAGACAGGACACTAGCCACAATAGGAGCCACTAGCAGCATCGATACGCTCTTCACCCGATCCGGCCAGGGTTCGCCCGGCCGGAGGGGAAGAATCCCGGCCTGGCCGGGCCTGACGGCCCCGGCCGGCCAACGCCGAACCCTTGACTCGCGGCCCGGCCGCGCGCCCGCCATCGCTAAGCTGTGCGGGCCTGCTCACCGCGGGAGCTGAAGAGCGCACTGACGCGCATTGAGAGGATCGTCATGAGCAACGACACCGGAGTCGAGCGGACCCTTGTGCTGTTCAAGCCCGATGCCGTGGCGCGCGGACTGACTGGCCGCATTCTCGCGCGCTTTGAGGACAACCTGCTGAAAGTTGTGGCGGGGAAAATGGTCTGGATGGACGCCGACCTGACCAGGCGCCATTATTTCGACCTTGAGGAGCGCTTTGGCGCCGGGGTCTACAACTCGATGGCCGCGTTCATGCAGAGCGGCCCGGTGATCGCGATCGTGCTGGAAGGCGTCGAGGCCGTGGCCTGCGTCCGGAAGATGGTCGGCTCGACCTACCCCGACCAGGCCGCGCCGGGCACGATCCGCGGCGACTTCGCGCACATGAGCCAGGCCTACGCCAATGCGCACGGCATCGCCGTCGCCAACTTGGTCCATGCTTCCGGCAAGCCGGAGGAGGCCGAGAAGGAGATTGACGTCTGGTTCGCGAAGGAAGAACTGCACGACTATCACACGGTGGCCCAGCAGTACCTTAGGTAAAGCTTTGATGATGGCGGCGGCCCGGCTGAACCAGCCCGGCCGCCGCAGCCGTTCTCCGGAGGAGCGCCTGTGGCACATCGCCACGACGCCCGGCGATGTGGCCCGCCAATAGTCCCGCGCAGGACCGCACGCCGGCGAGTTTCGGAGGGGAGCATCGCATGCCGATCCGTCACCGAATGATCGCTGCGGTCGCAGTAGTCGGGGCAGTATCCACTGCGGGATTAATGGCAGCGCCTGTTGCCCAGGCTAAGCCCGCCACGCCCCACGCCTTCATCAGCCACTTCCACCACCGGACCACCATCGCGTCGACCGTCCCGAGCAACGGGGACATCAACCCGTACGGCGTCTTCGTCGTCCGGCAGAGCATCGGCCGGCTGCACCGCGGCGACGTGCTCGTCAGCAACTTCAACGCCAAGTCGAACGAGCAGGGCACTGGCAAGACGATCGTCGAGATCAGCCCGTCCGGTCACCGCACGCAGTTCGCCCATATCTTTAACCATCAGGTCGCACGCAGATGCCCGGGCGGCGTCGGCCTGACCACCGCGCTCGAGGTGCTCAAGGGCGGCTGGGTGGTCGTCGGCAGCCTGCCGTCGAAGAACGGCAGCGCGGCCACCGCCAGGGCCGGCTGCCTGATCGTGCTCAACCGCAACGGCCGGGTCGCGGAGACTTTCCGCGGGCACGGCATCAACGGCCCCTGGGACTCGACCATGGCCGAGCACGGCCGGATCGCCGACCTGTTCGTCACCAACGTGCTCAACGGCGGCGTCCAGCACACCATGTCAGTCGTGCACCAGGGCACTGTCCTGCGCCTCACGCTGCTGCTGCGCGGGAGCCGTGCGCCACGGTGGGTGGCCACGACCAAGGTCGCCTCTGGCCTGGCCGAGCAGCAGAACGCGTCGGCGTTCGTGCTCGGGCCCACCGGCGTGGGTCTCGGCAGGCACGGGTGGCTGTTCATCGCTACCTCGCAGAACAGCACGATCACCGCGGTCGCGCACGCGCTGGTCCGGCCGGGCAGCGGCGGTCCGGGCGTGGTGGTGACCTCCGGCGGCAAGCTGAGCGCACCGCTCGGCCTGGCCATCGCGCCTAACGGCGACATCCTGACCGTGAACGGCAACAACGGCCTGATCGTCGAGACCACACCGGCTGGCAAGCAGATCGCCAGCAGGCTGCTCGACAACACGCCGCCGGCCCCGCTCGGCGCCGGCGCGCTGTTCGGGCTGGCCGTCAAGCCAGGCGGCCACGGCATCTACTACGTGGACGACGTGGCGAACACGCTCCGCCTGTTCCACTGATCCGATTGGCTTAGCCGAAGGGTTAGGGCTCTGTCCGGGCCCTAACCCTTCGGCTTGTCGTGCCAGCGGCGTCAGTCAGCTCGCCTTGCTCAGCCACCGCTCCAGCCAGTCCAGCTGCTCGGCCAGCATGTGCAGCACCGACTCGCGGGCGATATAGCCGTGGCTCTCGTGCGGCAGCACGACCAGCCGGGCGGTGCCGCCGGTGCCCTGGATCGCCTGGAACAGCCGCTCGGACTGGATCGGGAACGTGCCCGAGTTGGCGTCTTTCGCGCCGTGCAGCAACAGCAGCGGCGCGGTGATCTGGTCCGCGTACCGGAACGGCGACACCTGGTCGTAGACGGGCGTCGCCTCCCAGAAGTTGCGGCGCTCGGTCTGGAAGCCGAACGGCGTCAGGCTGCGGTTGTACGCGCCGCTGCGGGCGATGCCAGCGGCAAACAGGTCGGTGTGGGCCAGCAGGTTCGCGGTCATGAACGCGCCGTAGCTGTGCCCGCCCACCGCGACCCGGCTGGGATCGGCGATGCCCATCTTGACCAGCGCGTCGATGTGCGCCGACGCCGCGGCGGTGATCTGCTCGACGTAGCTGTCGTTCATCGTGTCCGGGTCGCCGATCACCGGCATCGTCGCGTTGTGCAGCACGGCGTAGCCGCGCAGCACGAACCACACCGGCTCGGACGCGGTCAGCCGGGTGAACCGCTCGGTGCTGCCGCGGACCTGGCCGGCCGTCGCGGCGTCCCCGTAGTCGAGCGGGTAGGCCCAGACCACCAGCGGCAGCGGTCCGTCCGTCTCAGCGTCGTAGTCGGGCGGCAGATGCAGCAGGCCGGAGAGCTGGACACCGTCGCCGCGGTCGTAGGTCAGCAGCCGCTTGTCCATGCCGGTCAGCTGCGGATGCGGATCCGGCCACGCCGTGAGCACGCGCTGGCCGCCGGCCTCGCCCAGGTCGGCCACGGCCAGATTGGCCGGCTCAGTGCGACTCTCGTGCCAGATGAGGACGCGGTCCCGGCGATCGGCCAGGAAGCCGAGCACGTGCTCGTACGCGTCCGGCGCGGACGAGAACAGCCGCTGGGTGCTGAGGTCGGTTAGGTTCAGCCGGTCCAGGAACGGCCGGTCACCCTCCGGGCTCGCGCCGTCGCCGCGCAGGTAGATGTCGTCGCCGTCCTGCAGCACGGTTCGGGTGCCGTCGGCGTGCAAGATCACCATCGGCGAGCCGGGATCCTGGTACGCCTCGTCCGCGGAGTGATCGAAGATCACCCGGCCGGGCTCGGGCACCGCGAGGTCGGTCAGCCGGGTCGTCAGCCAGCGCCGATCCCGGTCGTGCTCGGTCATCAGCACCTGGCCGCCCGCCGGCATGTCGTACCAGCCCAGGCAGCGGTGCTGCACGAGGCCTGCCTGCGCTGGCTCGGCGGTGAACGGCGCGGCCAGCCGCACCAGCCGGTCCCGGTGCTCGGCCGCGGCCTTCGGGTCGCCGCCGTCCAGCGCCTCGATCCAGACCAGGCTGGCCGGGCTGGACTCCTCGAACGACACCAGCCGCGGCCCGGTCGGCACGCCCATCCGCGGCACCTCGTCGCTGACCGGGAGGTCGGCGACGACGCGCTCCAGCCCGCCGTCCCGCGCCCAGGCTTCTACGGTCCGGGCGAAGTACCCGTACGGCACCCGGAAGGAGAACGGCCGCCGCAGCCGGTAGACCAGCAGGTGCTGCCCATCGGGCGAGTCGCCCAGGTAGTAGTACAGGCCCGCCGGACCCAGCGTCGTCGCTTCCCCGCTGACCGGGTCGACCCGCACCGGCACGGTGGTCGCCAGCTGCTCGAAGATGTCCGCGTCCGCGTCGGTGCTGAGCAGGTCCTGGAACGTGGCCATCTGCGAGTGCTTGCCCGCGGACTCCTCGATGTGCGGCTCGATCGGCTCGGCCGGCCGCTCCGGTACCGGACCGGGCGCGCTGAGGCCCAGCAGGTGCCTGCCGTCGCGCGTCCACCGCACCGTGGACCCCACCGACGTGGGATCACCGCCCAGCACGTCGCGCACCCGCAGGCCAGGAACGGGGGCGGCGGTCGCATCGCGGGCGTCGCCCACCCACACGGCGATGCCGTCGCTCTCATCGACGGTGAACGCGAACCTGAGCCCGTCCGGCGCCCAGGCCGGCACGCTCACCGACTTGCCGTCTGGCAGGTCGAGCGGGCGGATCGCGCCGTCAGTGACTGACAGCACCGACAGCCCGGTGAGCCGCCGGGTCCGCTGCCGGCCGGCGATCGCCGGGTCCACCCGGACGCCGGCGAGCGCCAGGTACGGCCGGGCCAGGGTCGTCACCGGCGGGTGCATCTCGTAGTGCACGAGCGCGGCGTACTTCCGGCCGGGGCCGAGCGCGGCGACCGGGGTCGGCGGGGCATCAATGATCGAGACGATGTCGGGTGCCGGGGTCTGGTACGCCACGCGTGCTCCTTTGCTGCCTGGACATTGCGGCGGACGGTGCGATTCCCAGGCTTGCCGCTCCGGCCGGTCCGCGCAAATCCGCCCAGGCACAATATCCATCAGCCGGTGCGGTGGCCTAGCCACAGGCCGGCCCCCGGGTTGATTCAACCGGGCCGATTCAACCGGGTCGATCCAGCTGGCGGCCCGGTCCGCGACCCGAGGATGCCCATGGACCAAGCCAGGCCGGTCCCGGTGCCGGGCTTCGCCGACCAGCACGCGCACCTGCTGCGGACGGCTGCCGGCGTGCCGTTCCCGGCGAACGCCGCGGCCGTCCGCGAGTTCCACCAGCGGGTAGCGGCACAGGGCAGCACGCCGATGGACGTGCTCGATCCGCCGCTGGACCAGCCCGGTCTGGGCGGCGTCCTGCGCGCCGCGCTCGCCCGCGCGGCCCGGTGCGGCCTGGTCGAGATCACCGAGATGGGCATGCGCAGCTGGGCCTACCTCGAGGCGCTCGGCGCCGAGCAGGAAGCGGGCCCGCTGCCGGTCCGGGTCCGCGTTTACCTCGCCAGCGGCCTGGCCGGCGAGGCGAGCCTGGACGAGCTGGATGCCAGACGGGGCGCCTGCGGTCCCTGGGTCCGGCTGGACGGCGTGAAGTTCTACGCCGATGGCTGGCTCGGGCCGCGAACGTGCGCCCTGTGCGCCGACTTCACCGACACCGGGGACAGCGGCCTGCTGTTCACCGACGCGGCCAGGCTCGCCCGCCGGATCGCCCCGCTGGCCAGCCGGGGCTGGCGGATCGCCACTCATGCCATCGGCGACCGGGCCGCGGCGACCGTCCTGGACGCCTACGAGCTGGCCTTCGGCGGCGACCGGGCCGCGCTGGCCGCAGCCGGGCCGCGGATCGAGCACGCCAGCGTGCTGTCCGCCGATCTGATCGCGCGGATGGCCGGGCTCGGGGTGACCGCGTGCATCCAGCCGTCGTTCGCGGTCACCGACGCCGGTCTGCTCGGGCCGGCCCTGGGCCCGGACCGGGCCGCGCAGGCCTACCCCTATACCGCGATGCTGGCGGCCGGGGTGCCGATGCTGGCCGGCTCGGATTACCCGATCGAGGTACTGGACCCGCTGGTAGGACTGGCCAGGCTGACGGCGGGCCGGTCGGACCGGCCGGGGTTCAGCACGGCCGACCCGGCGCCGGGCCAGGCGATCCTCCCGGTCGGCGCGGCGTTCGCCATGATGACGGACGGCGCGGCCGGCCAGACGCTGGTCTCAGCCGATCCGCGCACGACGCCCGGCGGCATCGACGCGATCGAAGTCACCGGTACTGCGCCGGCGCCGTTCTGGCCCGGCTGAGGGGGGCGGCAGCCCGTTCCCTCGCTAGACGGCAAGCCGGCGGCGCGGGGTCAGGTGCGCACCCCGCGCCGCCGCTGGCCAGATGGCGGTTAGTACCAGCCGGTGGCCAGTTCGTGCTCCCAGGCCATGTGCGGCGAGCCGTACTGGGCCTTGATGTACCGCAGCCCCCAGCGAATCTGAGTGCGAGCGCTGCTCGTCCAGTTCGGGCCCGCGGTGGACATCTTGGAGCCCGGCACCGCCTGCGGGATGCCGTACGCACCCGAGTACGGGTTGCTCGCGTGCACGTTCCAGCTGCTCTCATGCGACCAGAGCAGGTTCAGCCAGCGGTACTGCCACTGCGTCCAGTGGAACGAGTGCAGCATCCGCCGGGCGATCTGCCTGGGCGTCAGCCTGACGGCCTTGCGCTTGTGGTGGGCAGGCGAGCTGCCCTTGGGCGCCGGGTTCGTCGAGGCCGCGACGCTGAACGCGTCCAGCTGAGCGTGCGCGGTGCCGTCGGCTTCCGCGCCGACCGCGACCGACAAGCTGGTCACGGGCCGGGTCTGGGTAATGATCGCCGCACCGGCGCTCGCGGACCGCTGGGCCGCTGCGCTGGCCGGCCAGACGCTGACCGCTCCGGCCGCCGCGGCGACGAGCGCGAGGCCCGAAACCGCGAACTTGATCTTGTTTGACTTACGGGGGGTGATGGATGTCCGAAGGGACAAGATGTGCCTTCTGTCGGGCGCGCCCGCTCGCGCGCTCGGCCGTCACCCTTGCGCCGGCTCACTCTCGCCGTTACTGCGCGTGCCTGCGGACCTCGGTGCGGGAACATGGCGACCGATGGCCGCTCAGAGCGGCCTAGGTGCAGGCAGGGTGCTATCGGGGAGCAACTCTGCCTGATGATTGCCGTGATGTAAGCCGAAATTGGCATTATGCCGATATGAATTAAATCACAGTTACCATATCGTTATTTACCAGTTTGCGTATGATAAGGCGCACAGCCAATTTTAATTGCGCGGGCACGGCTTTCCTTACTGTGGGATTCTCGCCTCCATGGCGCCGGCGCTGGCAGTCTTCACGCGCGACCTGCGGCTGCAGGACAACCCGGCCCTGCACGCCGCGATGGCCGCATCTTCGCAGGTCATCCCCTGTTTTGTGGTCGATGACGAGATCCTCGCCCGGTACGGCGGGCACGCGAACCGGCTGGCGTTCCTGGCCGACGCGCTGACCGGTCTTGACGCCGGGCTGCGCCGGCTGGGCGGCGCGCTGGTGGTGCGGCGCGGGCCGTGGCCAGAGACCGTCGCCGAGCTGGCCCGGGCGACCGGATCGGGCCAGATCCACGTCGCCGACGACTACTCGGCGTACGCCCGGCGGCGGCTGGCGGCGCTGGAGCGGGTGGCCAGCGCGCACCGGATGGAGGTCGTCCGGCAGCCGGGCGTAACGGTCGTTCCGCCGGGCGTCCTGACACCGGCGGGCGGATCGTTCTTCCAGGTCTTCACCCCGTACTACCGGCGCTGGCAGGCCGCGCCGGTGCGGGCGCTGGTCCCGGAACCGGACGCGATCAGGCTGCCGCCCGGCCTCGAGCACGGGCAGCTGCCCGCGCTGGCCGACCTGACCTCGGCCCGGCCGTCGCCCGGCCTGCCGACCCGGCGGCGAGGCCGCCGCGCAGGACCGGCTCCGCTCCTTCGCGGCGGCTGACCTGAGCAGCTATGACGCCGGGCGGGATGACCTGGCCGCCGACAGCGTCTCCCGGCTGTCCCCGTACCTGCACCTGGGCTGCGTGTCGCCGGGCACGGTCGTCGCGGAGCTCACTGGACGGCCCGGCAGCGAGCCGTTCGTGCGCCAGCTGGCCTGGCGCGACTTCTTCCACCAGGTCCTGGCCGCGCGGCCGGAGGCGTGCTGGCGGGATTACCGCGACCGCGGCGATGTGCTGGCGGCAGGACGAGCCGGCGCTGCGCGCCTGGCAGTCAGGGCACACCGGGTATCCGGTCGTCGACGCCGCGATGCGCCAGCTGGCGGCCGAGGGGTTCATGCACAACCGGGCCCGGATGATCACCGCGTCGTTCCTGACCAAGGACCTGTACCTGGACTGGCGGCACGGGGCCGCGCACTTCATGCGGCTGCTCGCCGACGGCGACATCGCGTGCAATCAGCTGAACTGGCAGTGGGTGGCGGGCACCGGCACCGACACCAGCGCGCACCGGATCTTCAACCCGACGCTGCAGGGCCGCACGTACGACCCGGACGGCAGCTACCTGCGGCGGTACCTGCCAGAGCTGGCGGGCCTGCCCGCGGGCGAGATTCACGACCCGGATGCCGCCACCCGGCGCGCCTGCGGTTACCCGGCCGATCTCGATCATCGCGCCGCGGTCGCCGAGTACCGGGCCAGACGGCGCGTGACTACAGCACGGGACGCGCGGGGCTGACGGGGAAGCGGCTCGCTAGCCCGCGCGCGCCGTGCCGGTCCCGCCGGCCGGGCGGCGCCAGCCAGCCAGGCGGGCGGTCAGCCAGCCAGGCGGGCGGTCACCCAGCCGGACGGACGGCCAGCCAGCCGCAGGCGGTGCAGTACCGCGCCTGCGGATGGCTGGCCAGCAGTTCCGCTGAGATCGGTTCGCGGCACTGCTCACAGCGGCCGTACTGGCCGCGGGTAATCCGGTCCAGCGCAGCTTCGATCTCCACCAGGGCCTGCCGTTCCGCGACCACGGCGCGGGCGAGCCTGCGGGCTCGCCGGGCGGCCCGGCTGCGTTCGGCGGCACTTCCCTGCCTGGCCAGCTGCGCCGCGTCGTGGTAGGCGAGCGACAGCTCGGTGACGCGGCCCAGCCGGGCCCGCCACCGGTCCTCGAGCTCCGCGCGCTGTTGCGCTTCGCGGGGCACTGACATCGTCAGGGTGGACATCGAGCTCCCTCCTCGGTACCGGCCAGGGTCACCCTTGCCCTGGTACCTGGCCATAGCTCAGCCGGCCTACCTGCAGGCCAGCTGAGCACCCGTGCCCGGGTAGCTGTGAGTCGGCCCGTGCCGCGACTGTGCGCGGATCGGCCGGCTCTAGGTATCCGGGGCACGCGCAGTCAGGCACGCCCAACCCGCGGGATCCGGGGCACATTGCCAGGCCCGGACCGCGCGGCCAGGCTGTGCGCCCCGACGGCACGGCCGGACGAGAAAACGCGGGCAGATGCACTGGTTTATTGGCTTGTTTAGGGCAATGGCACCTTCCGGCATTATCTGCTGTTTCGGCGAGCCCGCGAGGGCTGCGTATTCAAGAATTCCTCGCGGGCCGCCAGACTGCGACGATGCCTGCCCGGTACGGGATTTCGAACGATACGACCCGCGAGTTTTGGAGTCGCGTGACGCTAAGTCGGCCGGAGCATGACACCAGGTTGACGCTGATGGTGTTTGATAGACGTGGTTGCATTCGTATTTTGCGTACGCGGTGCGGCGGCGTAGCTCACGGCGGTTATCCGGCGGGAGCAGGTCCATCGCACTGTTGCGACCCGGGATCCTCGTCCGTGGGTTCCGGAGAATCACCCAGTAGGAGAAGGCACATGCCTCAGGGCACCGTGAAGTGGTTCAACGCCGACAAGGGCTATGGGTTCATCGCCCCGGACGACGGCAGCGCCGACGTCTTCGTGCACCACTCCGCGATTCAGGTTGACGGCTTCCGCAGCCTGCAGGAAAACCAGCGAGTCGAGTTCACCGCCGGCCAGGGCGCCAAAGGCCCGCAGGCTGAGCAGGTCCGGCCGCTCTAACCAGGTCCGGCCGAGTCGGCCGGTCACAGCACGCATAGCTGCTAGCTAGCGAACAACAGCAAGGGGCGGCTCCGACGCCGGAGCCGCCCCTTCGCGTTGCCTGGAGCTACCCGGGACGGCATCCGGCTGTCGCGCTCTGAACTATCCCTTTAGTCCGGATAGTTGGTAATGCGCCACAGGCGGGCGGTTGCTGTGCGTAGTCGCGTCGAGCAAATTCGGCCACTGCCGCCCGAAAGCCGGCGAAAACGCGGCAGAAGGCCAGCCCGGCACTGCCGGCCGCGTGAAATTTCAGCGACACTTTGGGGTCAACGCGTCACTGGTTGTGAAGAAATCGCGTCTCATCACCGTGCGCTGTGCTATATATCCGACGTACTGCCGAGCCCGATTACGGTGAAGAGGGCATATTGCTAGCCAAAAGGCCTGGTTCCTTAGCCGGTAACGCCTCGTTACCGGTCAGCCAGGGTGGTGACGAGAGCGGACCGGAGCCGTTGGCCTCCGCTGACCATCCCGGCACAGCATCCGCGGTGCCCTGCATCGCGGGCCTGAGCGCGCGCGCAGAGCAACTGCTCATCGGGGCCTCCGTCTACCGCGAGCCGGCCGACGCGAACGCGGTCGTCTTCCATCTCGGCGAGCACGACTGGACCGCGGCGCGAGCCCCCGACCGGCGCGGGCCTGCGCCCCCTTATCAGCCGCCGCGGGACCTGCACGAACTGCTCGCGGCGTGCACGGCCAGCGGGTTGCTCCACGCCGTGGCCCGCGGACAGGCTGGCCCGGCCGACTGCTGGCGAGTCGACCCGTGGGTCGCGGGCGAGTTGCATCAGCAGCTCGGTGTGTCGGGCCGGGTGGCGGTGCTGGTCACCGCGCACCGGCGGGCGGCCGAGTACTGGCAGTGGCGCGCCGCGGCGTGGCCCCAGGACCGCCGGTCTGACTTGCACGACCTGCTGGAAGCCCGGCATCACCTGTTCCTCGCGGGCGACGCCGAGCAAGCCAGCGAGGTCACGCACGCCGTCTGCGCGCAACTGCACGCCTGGGGTGACCTCGGCCGCGAGGCCGAGCTGATCCACGCCACCCTCGAAATGCTCCCGACCAGGTCGGTCAGCCGGGCCAACTGGATGCACGAGCTCGGCACCATCTATCAGGTCCGGGCCGAGTTCGGCGAGGCCTACCGGTGCTTCGCCGGCGCGGTGCAGATGTTCGCGCTCCTCGGCGACTTCGACGGGGTCTCGCGCGGCCAACACAGCCTCGGCGTGCTGGCTCAGGCGCAGGGCGACTACCGGCGGGCTGAGCGGCACTACAAGCGGTCCAGCGCCGCTGAGCGGCGGGCTGGGCAGCGCCCGGCGGGCGGGCTGACGGAGTCGGTGGAGCTGACCGAGGGGCCGGTATTCAAGCCGGCTGTGCCGGATCTGAAGCCGGTCACCCCACTGCCGCCAGCCGGCCCCGGTCAGCGGCCGGGTGCGCCATCGCCCACCACTCACCCCGAGCTAGCGCCCGCGGCCGCCAGGACGCCCGCACCCTCGGGCCCCGCCACGACACAAGCACCCCCGCCCGGCGCGCCTCCGGCGGAGAGTCGGGCGACCGGCAACGGCCAGGTGCGGGCCCCCATGCCGCCCGCGACGGCCCGTGCGGCAGCCGCGCCCCTGGCCCCGGTGCGGCCCGCGTCCGCGAACCCCGGCGGGTCGCAGGCAACCGCGACCCTCTTGGGGCGCGCACCCGCGGCCGCGGCGACGGCGCGCGCCGCCTCGAACGGGGTGGCCGCGGCCGCCACTGCCACAGTGCCGCAGGCGCTCGCCACCCCGGCGGCTCTTCCGGCCCGGGCACCGCTGACACCGGCGCCCGCGAGCCCCGCAGCGCCAGTACCCGCGGCCACCGCGGCGGCGCCGGCCCCAGCGCGAGCCCTGGCCGCGCAGACGTCGCCCGTCATCCCGGCCGACGCACCAGCGGGCGCGGCCAGATCCGCGCGAGCGGAGCCCGCGCCTGCAGCGCAAACTGCGACGGACACCAGACCGGCGAGCTGGCCGCAGCCCCCGGGCCGGGTAGCTCGCAGGCGCCCGCTGGTGCTGCCAGCCGTCATCGCGGTCGGGTTAGCCGCGCTATCCGCCGTCGGCATCAGCGCCGCCCTGGCGGGGACCGCGGACCACCACGCCGACTCCGCGCAGGCTGGCGGCGGCCAAGCCACGCCGCCGGTCGTCCGCAGCGTCGGCGCGATCCGCGCCGAGGCGGCCGCGTGGGTGGTAGCACAGGTCAGCAGCTCTGCGGTAGTCGCTTGCGATCCGGCCGAATGCGCTGTGCTGCATCAGCGCGGGCTGCCAGCCGGCGACCTGCTCACGCTCGGGCCGGGCGGACCCGCCGATCCGCTGGCGTCGGACGTGATCGTCGTGACGGCCGCCGTCCGGGCCGA
The DNA here is from genome assembly GCA_963805805.1 of uncultured Actinomycetota bacterium. Classification (GTDB taxonomy): domain Bacteria; phylum Actinomycetota; class Actinomycetes; order Streptosporangiales; family Streptosporangiaceae; genus JAJYUU01. The sequence goes on from CAWDVS010000007.1 coordinate 18,544, forward strand.
GTTCGGCGCCCGGCTAGCCGACGTGTACGCGCCTGACGTGCTGGCCAGCTTCGGCACCGGCGCGACTGGCATCCAGGTGCGCCGCGTCGCCGCCGACGGCACCGCGGCGTACCAACGCGCGGCGCGAGCGGACCTGATCGTCCGGCGCCGGTTCGGCACCGAGCTGCTGCACAACGCGAATCTCATCGTCTCTGGTCAGGTCCGGCGGGCGCTGGCGGCCGGACTCGTGGACTCCCGGCTGCTGGCCACGCTGGCGACCCTCGCCGACATTCAGAGTCTGCGGGTGCTCAGCTTCGGTGACGCGGGTCCGCACGCGTCCCGCGGCGTGCCGCTGCGATCCGCTGAGATCGCCGCCCCGCCCGGCGCTGCGGCCAGTTGGCTGCGGACCGCCCTCCGGTTTCTCGCCACCCAGCAAGACCCGTTCCAGCCGTCGCTGACGGCGATGGCCCATCCGGCTGGCGCCGGACGGGCGGTGCTCATCGAATACCCCAGTCCCAGCCCCCTGGGACTGCTTGAAGCGTCAGGCGTGACGCCTGGGGCTTGATCCATCCCCCCGATACACCGATCGCCCGGCGCGACCCCCTCGCCGGGCGGAGAAGAGGACTGATGAACCTGCACGCAGGAGTGCTCCGCGCCGCCAGGGCGGCGGGCGCGCTCGCCCTGATCGCCAGTGCGGCCGGAGCCGCACTGGCGGGCGGCATGGCTCCGGCCGGGGCCAGTACCACCACGAACTTCGGCTGGCTCCGGCTCGCGCACCTGTCGCCGAACACGCCCGCGGTCGACGTGTACCTGTACTCCGTGGGCAAGCCGACGGCTCTGGTGGTGCTCAAGCACGTCGCCTACGGCGACGAGTCGCCGTACGAGCGCGTCGCGGCCGGCGATTACACGGTGGCCATGCGGTCGGCGGGGGCAGCGCCGGGCAGCAAGCCGGTGCTTTCCACGCTCGTCGACGTGGCGGGCGGGCACGCCTACACGGTCGCGGGCATGGGCCCGCTCAGCGCATTGCGGCTGCAGGTACTGTCCGACCAGCTCAGCACGCCGCCGGGCAAAGCCCTGGTCCGGATCATCCAGGCGTCGCTGCTGGACAAGCGCGTGAACGTCAAGGTCGGTTCGCAGACCCTGGCCAGCGGCCTGCAGTTCGGCACCGCGACGAACTACGTCACGGTCACGCCCGGCACCAGAACGGCGCGCGTGTCCTCCGGCAGCGCCAAGGCGTCGAACCAGGTGTCGTTCACGGCGGGCAGCATTCACACCCTCGTCGTGCTGGATGACCCGGGACATCTGAGCATCCAGGTGCTGGAGGACGCGGAGGGCAGCTCCGCGGTCCCGGTTGGCGCGGCTGGCACCGGGTTCGGTGGCACGGCGGCCAGGCCAGGCCCGGCGCTGGCGCCCTGGCTGGTGGGCATCCTGGCCGCGTTGATGCTGGCTGGCGGCGGCTCGATCGGGCTGCGAGCACGCCGGACAGGCGCGCACGCGCGCACCTACTGATCATGACGCAGTCAGACTCGCAGGCGGGTGCCGCAATCGCGCGGCGCCCGCCTGCGCCCGTTGGGCGGCACGCGCTCGGCAACGGGCGGCGCTGGTCGCCCGCTCGCGCGGGCCGGTCTGTCGGCCGCCTCGCCAGGCGCCGCGCGACTCGTCACCCGGTCGCGGCCGCGGTCGCGCTCGGCGGCCTGCTCGGCTGCGTCATCGCCGCCGCCGGCGGCGTCGCCGCGAGCCAGGGCGGCCGCGCGGCCACACCCGATGGCAAGACCCCGTTCCTCGCTATCCCGGCCGGCCGGGCGGTGCGGCTGCCCACTGCGACTCACCCGCTCGTGACGGCGCCGCCGGAAGCGCTGATGATCCCGGCGATCGGCGTCCAGACCCGGCTGATCCGGCTCGGCCGCACGCCGGCCTGGCACGCTGCAGGTTCCGTCCACCACCTCGGTGGCCGGCTGGTACAGCGGCAGCCCGCGGCCGGGCGAACTCGGCGCGGCGGTGATCGCCGGCCACGTGGACTCGGTCAGCGGCCCCGGCGTCTTCTTCCGGCTGAACCTTCTTCGCCCGCACAACCTGATCCTGGTCCGCCGGGCCGACCACTCACTGGCGGCGTTCCGCGTCGTCTCGGTGCGGACGTACGCGAAGAGCCACTTCCCCACCGCCGCGGTCTACGGTCCGGCGCCCGTCGCTGAGCTGCACCTGGTCACCTGCGGTGGCACCTTCGACGCCGCCACCGGGCACTATCTCAGCAACGTGATCGTCTTCGCGGTCGCGGTGCGCTGGCGACATCACACGGCCGGCCAGCACGGTGCCAGCAACCACGGGGCCAGCAAGCACAGGGCCAGCAAGCACAGGGCCAGCAAGCCGCACGCACCGCGCCCGCCCGCCGCGTAGCCGGGCGGCAGCGGGTATCGTCGCGCCCGTCGGGCGGCCGCAGGCCGCAGGGCCGGACCGCGTGCCAGCACGCGGGCGAAAGGCGGGCAGATGACACGGCAGGTGCTGAACAGCGCGCTGGCAGGAATGGGCACCACGATCTTCGCCGAAATGTCGGCGCTGGCGCTGGAGACCGCCTCGATCAACCTCGGGCAGGGGTTCCCCGACACCGACGGCCCGGCCGAGATCGCGGCCGTCGCCGCGGACGCGGTGCTCACCGGCCGCGGCAACCAGTACCCGCCGGGACCGGGCGTCCCTGAGCTGCGGACCGCGATCGCGGCGCATCAGAAGCGGTTCTACGGCATCGACCTCGACCCCGATACCGAGGTCCTGGTCACGGCCGGGGCGACCGAGGCGATCGCGGCCGCGCTGCTCGCGCTGCTCGAACCCGGTGACGAGGTCATCGCGCTTGAGCCGTATTACGACTCCTACGCGGCCTGTATCGCGATGGCCGGGGCCCGCCGGGTGCCGATCACGCTCCGGGCGCCCGACTTCCGCCCGGACCTGGACGCGATGCGCGACGCCGTCACCGACCGCACCCGGCTGATCCTGCTGAACACCCCGCACAACCCCACCGGCATGGTCGCGACCAGGGACGAGCTCACCGAGATCGCCAGGCTGGCCATCGAGCGAGACCTCCTGGTCGTGACCGACGAGGTGTACGAGCACATCGTCTTCGACGGCGAGCACATCCCGATGTCCACCCTGCCCGGCATGCGCGAGCGCACGGTCACGATCGGGTCCGCGGGCAAGACCTTCTCGTTCACCGGCTGGAAGATCGGCTGGGTGACGTCCACCCCGGAACTGGTCACCGCGGTGCGGACGGCGAAACAGTTCCTGACCTTCGTAAGCGGCGGGCCGTTCCAGTACGCCATCGCGACCGGGCTCGCCCTCCCCGACTCCTTCTACGCGGAGCTGTCGGCCGGGCTGAAAGCGAAGCGAGATCTGCTGGCGGCGGGCCTGACGGCGGCCGGATTCGAGGTGTTCGCCCCGCACGGCACGTACTTCATCACCACCAGCATCGCCGGGCTCAGTCCCGCCGACGGGCTCGACTTCTGCCGTCGGCTGCCGCACATCTGCGGCGTCGTGGCAGTCCCGAACGCGGTTTTCTACGACGACAAGCAGGCCGGTCGCAGCCAGGTCCGGTTCGCGTTCTGCAAGCGAAGCGAAGTGCTGGCCGAGGCCGCCCGCCTGCTGCGCGGCGCCACCTGGCCGGCCAGCTGACGCCGCCCGTGCGCCTGCCGGTGCTGCGCCATCATTAGGATGGTCATCCTTCCGCCACACCCTATGGGAGGGCGCAGTTAATGTCCGCCGAGAACGGGAGGCCGGCCGCACCGGCCGCGCCCATCACCGTCTACCAGGCCGCCAGGCAGGACAAGCCCTGGGGTCACGAGATCATCTTTGCCGCGCTCGAGGGCAAGTACATCGGCAAGATCCTCCATGTGACCGCCGGGCACTCGCTCAGCCTGCAGTACCACTTGCAGAAGGACGAGACGATCAGCGTCCTGGCCGGCGCCGCCATCATCGAGTACGGCCCGGCCGCCGATGACCTGTCGAGCCAGCACTTCGGCCCTGGCGACACGATCCACCTGCCGCCGGGATCGGTGCACCGGATCACCGCGATCACCGACATGACCTTCGCCGAGTCGTCCACGGCCGACCCAGGCTGGCGTGAGGACGTCGTCCGGCTCGAGGACAAGTACGGCCGCAGCGGGACGACCGCGCCCTGATCGGCGCGACCCCGGCGGGCGACGCGCTCGCCCGGCCAGGTCAGGCCCGGACGGCCGCCAGGTCGGGCGCCTCGACTACGGCCCGCACCTCGCCCGTACCGCGAGACTCCGACAGCAGGTGGGCGTCGGCGAGCTCCACCAGTCCCGCCAGCCCGCTGCCGACGGCCGAGGCATAGTCCCTGGCCCGGCGCACCGCGTCAGCCACCGCTGTGGTGCGCGCCTGCACGTAGGCGGCGCATCCCACCAGGTGAGGTCGTCCGCGGCCAGCTGGCCCAGACTGGAGCGACGC
>CAWDVS010000008.1:0-84874 GCA_963805805.1 uncultured Actinomycetota bacterium
AACCGGCCGCCGTTGATGTTGACCGGCCCGAGCGTGGTGGCTCCGTCCAGGTTGTTGCTGACAACGAGCTGGCCCCCCTGGCTGATGTTCAGGCCGCCAATACTCAAGCCCTGATCGACATCATGCCCGAGGATCACCTTGCCGCCGTTGAGAACCAGCCCGCCAATGCTGAACGGGCCGGTAACGTCGCCGGTGATGTTGACCAACCCGTTGGGCCGTTAAGGTGGGCGCCGCCGGCCTGAGAACGTGCCCACGCTGCCCAGTGACGGTGATCTTCGCGTTCGGTCCGAGTGCGTTGAAACTGATCGTCTGAATGCTATTGTTCAACGCGCTGACGTTGCCAAGCGAGGTCTGCCTCGCCCCCCGCATTGATGGCCCCGAGCAGTCCCGAGTGGACGTCGATCTTGCCGATTTGAAGGAGATATTGGCCGACCCGAATGCGGGCTGTGCCGACTTCAACGTGATCGTTGAGCTGGCTCGACTGCGTGGTGCCGAACAGGCCGATCCCGATGATCCGGTGATGCCCGGAACCCATCTGGCTCAGTTGTTCGAAGCCGCCGCCGGTCACCGAGACCTGGTAGAAGGCGCCCCCGGAGTAACGGCGCGGCTCCTGGTGGGGCCCTGGTAGAGCGACAGGAGCAGTCGCCCTTCGAGCGGCTCGACGGCCAGCGACGACGCCCGGTCCCCGCGCGTGCCGTGCGCCCCGAGTCCGCCAAGTCGCCCGACCGACGTTCCCGCCGTCGATTATCCCGTCTCATAAGCTAGGGCTCCATCCCAATCCACCCGACCGGTGCGATCCTCATCACCGCCCGAACCGTGGCCTAACTAAGGCGTACGAACCTAGTCACACATCGGCCTCGCGAAGAACCGCGCATGAGAAAAAGCACGCCCCACCACGACCCGAACCCGGCTTCACCGCTGGCCGGCCGGTTGAAGCGGGCTAGAATTACACGTTGGGCAATCTTTACGGCCCCAGGTCCAGCGAGCATTTCCGTGAAGGTCTTTCTGCTCCCACTCGGTCCGCGTCAGTCCTTCTTCTACTTTGAGACGACAGCGACGGCACCCGGCGCGATCTCCTCACACGCCGGGCTGCGCGGCTGGGCCGAGCGGACGGCCTACCGGGTGCGGTCGGCGCTACGGCACCCGAAAGGCCGTCTGGCACAGAAGTTGAGGCAGGGCTGGGACTGGTTGCAACGGCGTATCCATCCCGATGAGCCGTTGCTCGCGGCCTTGCTCTGGCGCCCACGATCGACGTGTATCATCGTTCGTCTCTGCCGGCCGCCGAGGTGCACGCCCTCTGGCTCGCCTATCTCCGGCGGCGGATCCGCCGGCATCTCCCCTGGCTGTTGTTCGATGTGGTCCTCGCTCCCCTGTCGCTCGTGCTTGCCCTCTTGCCAGGCCCGAACGTCATCGGGTATTGGTTTGCCTACCGAGCCGTTCGCCACGTGTTGATCCTGCTCGGGATTCGCCGGGCCCGGAGCGGCCGGGTGGAGACAATGTTCCACCCGGTCGAGGATCTGGAGCCGAGCGGCGACTGTGCGGACGAGCAGTGGCGAACCCGCGCGGTGGAGCAGTATGCGTTGAATGGATTGCACGACTTCGTCCGCGAATCGCCCCCGAACCGGAGGCAGCGGCGACGGCGCGACGGCCGGGGACAAGACGGGCGGGGCGGCAGTGACCATGCGACTGCTGAGCTACAACATCCACAAGGGGATCGGCGGCCGCGACCGGCTCTACCGTATCGAGCGGATCATCCGGGTGATCGAGGAAGAGAGACCCCGACATCATCTGCCTGCAGGAGGTCGACCGGAACGTCCGCCGCACCCGTCACGACGATCAGCCCAGCCGCCTGGCGACGGCCTTCGCCGCGGTCGGTGCCAATTACCAGCTCAACGTCCACCGGCGCCACGGCGGCTACGGCAATCTCGTCCTGTCGCGCTGGCCGTTTCGCGGCAGCCACCAGGTCTCGCTGCGGCTCCGCCGGCTCAAGCCGCGGGGGGCGCAGCTCGTGGTCGTCGCGACGCCCGAGGGTCCCCTGCACCTGGTGCACTGGCACCTCGGACTGGGCGAGCGCGAACGGCACTGGCAGGTCCACCACCTGCTCGACCATCCCGCGTACCGTGAGTCGGCCCACCTCCCGACCCTCGTCGTGGGCGACTTCAACGACTGGCGAAACACTCTGGCTCATGGCCCCTTCGCACGCCATGGCCTGGCCCAGTTGACCGCTCCCTCTGAAGCGGTTCCGCTCGTTCCCGGCCTACTATCCCGTGATCTCTCTCGACAAGGCGTTCACCCGCGGCCCGATCCACGTCCGCCACGCCCGGGTCGTCCATAGTCACCTCACCCGGCGGGCGTTGGACCACCTGCCCCTGGTCATCGACTTCCACCTGGAGAAGGGAATCGGGGCTACGACGGCCTCGGAATAGACGACGTTCTTGCTCGAACTCGAAATGAGCTGAGCCGGCTGGCCGGCCTTGCCCACGGCCCAGGTCCGTCGCTCGGCCAGGTCGAGGCGCAGATCCAGTCGGCAGCGACCCGCCAATCGGGCACGGCCGGCTCCGCATCGACCTCCGGGCTGTGCGAGTCGATCACGGGCTCATTGGTCCGGCAAGTCTCGACATCGTCAGTGAGATTGAGAGTGCCAGACTTCACCAGCCCGTTGGGACTAGCGTGTATAAAGTAAGCCAAAAATAAATGATAGTGCGAGCAAGGATGACCCTAGACCAAGAGCAATGCATGCAATGAGCAATGAAAGAGCCGAGCGACCGAATTGAAGCTTCCTCTGGTCTGCCTCCTCCTTGCCCTTGACATTGTCGCTTTCCCTGCCCCGTTTAGACAGCCTTACCGCTCTGAGGTGGCAAGCCATCGCATCTGCTGCAAAGTAGCGGTGCGAGAAGGATGCTGCGGAGGCCAGACCAAAGGAAATGAGTGAAAGCGACGCAAAGAATTTGAATGGCTCAGGGGAAATGGAGGCCAAGCTTATTGTTCGCGTTGATTGAGCACCATTCTCATTTGGAAGAAGAACGACATTCTCCTTTGGAAGAAGAACGAGCAGAACATTGCCAATCAAAAACCCGATTGCGGTGATACCAAGAAGCGAAAGCCTCAGAATTTCAGCCGAGAAACCCTGATAGCGGTCGAGGAGATCCAGGTCGTGTTTGAAGGCTTCTACTTCAACTTCGCCCAACGTAGGAGTTCGCTTGTCCACATCGAGAGCCATTAAAAGCTCCTGCTCAGATTCATGAGCTTGTTGAGTGCGTATGGTCCTGTCAGTTGGCCGATCGCGTTTATCGGTGCTATCCTCGCACAGAAAGTGGCCGTGACGTGCAGGGCAAGCAAGCGAGCGATAGACTGAGAGCGGTCAAGGTAATTGTCGCTGTGCGGATCAAGATGATCGATGGAGGCTTCCCGATCGGACGCGAGTTCTCCGAGCACCCGTGGCCTCTTCTCCTGTGTGGGCATGGTGTACGTCTCAGAAGCGGGCAACCGTCGCACTGGGGCATCGCCCTCTGAATTTCCACCGCGACGGGGTGTCCGAATGCGACGCCGACCGTGGCCGCAGTGTCTCGGAACCGTGCCCAAGCTCCTGGGACACCACCCGAAGTCATACGAAGCGAAGACAGAATGGAGCATCGATCACTTGAGTATTCCGCTTCGAGTCGAGCTTGTGCGGCATCGCTGCGGATGCGGAGCTCGGCGTCGTCGGGGTTGCGAGCCAGGAGCCGGTTCAGGTGCCAGACTGCGGCGAACCACGCCGTTCGAGCACCTCGATCCCATCGGGCGGGGCATTGCGGTCCTGGTCGCCCGAGAGCATCAGCACGGGCCGAGGCGCCAGCTGTCAGCGCGTAGATCGCCTCGGTGTCGAAGTGCTTGAGTAGCCCTGGCACGAAGTAATCGATTCGGTGCGACGAGCCGTGCGCCAGCAATTCCGTGTAGCGTGTGAAGCTGCGCCACGCCGCCGACAGCCTTGATGGGCCGTCGAGGGCCGACAGCCACCAGGGGCGGCGTGCAGCCCATGCTCATGCCGGGGGCACGCCAACCCGGAGCCATCGATCTCGGCTCGCGTCGCCAGGTAATCGAGCAGGCACGGCTCATCCTCATTTCTGGTCCAGCTCCCCGCACATCCCCAGTGCCTTCATTGCCTTCGCCGTGGTGATGTAGGTGATGTAATTGTAGTTGCCTCGGTACAGCGAGTGCATCCACCAGCGGCCGCTCACGCGCTGCTTGGCCTTCAGCCAGGCGATGCCGTGCTGGATCCGCGTGTCGCTCGCGGGTACGCCGCTCTCGCGCAGCAGGACGATGGCGAAGGCGGTCATGTACGGATAGCTCTCCGGATTCGCGGCGTCGGGCAGCCCCTCGATAAGCTTGATGACGAAATCGCTCATCGGCGTCCGCCAGTTCCGGGTGTCGGACATGTCGCGCGTGCACCAGCCGCCGTCGTCGTGCTGCTTCGCCCACAGCATCGCGATGTCCGACTCGCGCGTCTCCCTGGGCACAATCTCGGGTAGGAACGACGCCAGACCGATCCGAAGTGCCCGCTCGTAGTCGTTCCGCGGCTTCGTCTCCGCGAGGAACGTCTTCATCCGCTCGATCCGTCCCAGCAGTTCCGCATCCTTCAGCGTGGCCAGCCAGCCCGGGGCCTCGACGATGGCCCGCGCGGCGTGCAGGGTCAGTTCGAAGTCGGTCGTCTCATAAGGGATCTCGACCTCGCCTGGCATGTACCAGCCGCCGTGGCTCGCCTGCTGCCGCAGCATGCTCCTCAAGCGCCCGATCCGCGTGGTCGGAGAGCTTCCCGGTGACATGCCTGTCCCACTGCACGAGGCCCGCTGCACGCCACACGGCTCGTTCGGCGAGGGCATAGTAGGTGATGCCGTCGACCTGCCTCGTGGCCGGCAGCTCGTCCTGAATCCCAGCGACGACTCGGCCGTGGACCTCCTCCTCAGGCTTACCGAGCCACGTCGTGAGCGCGGGTCGGTTGAGCATGTAGGCCCCCGGCGTGTGGCAGGCCAGACAGGTCCGCTCGCGCATCCAGGCCACGGCCCCGTTGTCGAGATACTTCGTGGCTGAGCGGATCGACTTGGGGCCAAACTGCTGGACCTTCGGATCGTCGGCATTGGGGAGGGGGATTCGGATCTCACCCGAGTCGTACTGCAGGGTCGGCCTCGGCCGCGGTTTCGCCGCGGGCTTCGGCGGCTCCTGGCCGGACCTGAGGAAACGGCGAGTAGGAGGATCGGCAGGGAAAGCCGCTTCATGTTTCGGCTGACCTTTCGGTAGGTGGAGACGGCGTAGGCGCTCAGCGACGGCCATCGCGCGTACTGGAGCGCGGACGTCGGCTCGCTCAGCTTCTCCGTGACGATCAACCAGAACGGCCAGGAAACTAGCAGCAAGCCGGGCGCCGGGTACGGTGTGCTCCAGTGGCAGTACGCCCGTGGCGGCTGGGCCGAGCTCGCCGCACCCAGCGAGCGGGCCGCGCTCTCGACCGCCAGGGCTACCCGGCTCGGCCCCGCCGTGGCAGCCCCGGTCCGGTTCCCGGTGCAGCTGGTCGGCGTGCCCGCCCGCTGGAAGGTCAACTCCGTGACGGAGACGGCGAACAAGTGGCGCGACACCCAGTGGGCGGTGTCCGCGGCCAAGGCCCCGGTGCTGACTAGCGGGCTGGCCGGTAGCTCGTGTGCCGCCGACATCGGGCCCGGCCGGTCGCAGGTCGCCAGGAGGGTCGTCAATGGCTATCACGTGCAGACCATGCGGCAGCGGCTCGCGAACGGGAAGTATGTCCAGGAGCTGTGTGCCCCGGATGCAGATGGGATCTACGTGATACTCAGCGCATTCAGCAGTCCGCAGCGTCTCGTCAACTTCTTCGCCCACCACCTGCGGCTGCTCGGCGCCGACCCCGCGAAGTGGACGACCAAACCGATCGGCTGAGCCAGGCAACCGAATCCGCCTCCGGCCCCGTCTAGGTGGCATGATGACGTCGCCGCGAAGAGGACAAGGCGCGTGAGATCAGATCGGGACGCCGAGTTCACCGACTACATGTCGGCCCGGATGCCAGCGCTGCGGCGGCTGGCCCGGCTGCTGTGCCAGGACTGGGCCACGGCCGACGACCTGCTCCAGGCGGCGATGACCAGGACATACGTGCACTGGTCCAAGGCGGCCCGGGCCGACAACACCGACGCCTACGTGCGGGCGATCCTGGTCCGCGAGTTCGTGGAGCACCGGAGGGCCAGCTGGACCCGGCGGGTCAGCCTGACCGACCGGCCGCCAGAACTCCCGGCGATCGCGCCCGACCACGAGAACGCGATCGACCTGCGGGCCGCAGTCGCCGCGCTGCCGCCGCGACAGCGCGCCGTCCTGGTACTGCGCTACTTCTGCGACCTCAACGTCGACCAGGCCGCGCAGGCACTCGGCTGCTCGCGCGGGCACCGTCAAGAGCCAGACCGCCAAGGGCCTGGAGGCGCTGCGCAGATCTGGGCTCGGTGACGACAGCACCCTGGGCCGGACCAGGTCGCCGGAGGTGACCGGAAATGCTTGAGCAGTCCTCTCTGAACTCTTCCGTCAGCAGGCCAGCGAGACCCCGCCCGCTCTGCGCGCCAGCATCGACGCCGCCGCGGGCCGTGGCCGGACTCAGCTGCGACGCCGGCGGCTGGCCGCCGTCGGGACTCCGCTGCTCGCCGCCATCGCGGTGCTCGCGGTCGCGGTCGCCACCGCCCTATCGCGGCCCGCGGCCCCGCCGCGGCCCGCACAGCACGGCAAGCCCCCAAATCGCTGCCGGCGGCGCCCCGGCAGTTCAACCCGCTCGTGCCCTACGTCGCGTTCGGCTGGCTGCCACCCGGCGCCAGGACGACGGGGGCTACCGACGGCCGCACCTTCGCGTACCTGTCCGTGGCCGGTCCGCATAGCGACTTCTGGCAGCTCGCGGTGTACGCGCGCGGCGACTGCGCGATCCGGGCGGAACGGCTGCAGTGCCGCGATGTGAGCCCGCAGCTAGCCCCGTTCGTGGGCCAGGGCGGCCCCGTGATCGACGGCCTTCGCGCGCACTGGTACGGGTCCTCTGATCTGATCTTCGAGTACGCCAGCGGCGGCTGGGCGAGGCTCACGAAGCTCGGACAGACCAGCCATCCCGGCTACGTCCTGGCGACCGCAGCGCACATCGCGCGGAGCCTTCGGTTCGGCGGGCCGGCCGCACCAGTGCGCTTCCCAGCGGAGTTCACCCGGCTGCCAGGCGGCTGGGCGGTCCGGGACGTCATCTTCAGCTACGGCCGAACCGGGCCGCTCGCGTTCGAATACGACATCGCCAGGGGGTCCGGGCTGAATGAGCCGTGGACCAGCTCTAACGACATCCCGCAGATCACGATCATGCCCGCCAGCCAGAAGCCGGCCGGCTGCTACGCCACTCCGGGCCGGTCCCAGCAGATCGAGGTGGCCGGACGGCAGGTGACCGTGACCCGCTTGCCCACCGGGGCCGAGCGGCCGAGCAGGACCTGTGTGCGGTCAGCGCGGTCGGGTTGGCGGTGGACATCGTGACCAGCGGCAACCAGCCGCCGATCGACGTGACGACCCTGTTCGCGCATCTGCGGCTGCTCGGGCCGAGTCCGCGGAAGTGGGCGACGACGCCCTTCGGTTAGTAAGATCGGACTCTAGGTAGATTGGTATAGATATGTGGTAGACATGGTATACTTACTTCATGGCCATGAACATCAAGAACGCAGAAGCGGAGCGCCTGACTCGTGAGCTGACGGAAGTCACGGGTGAGAGCCTCACTACCGCGATCATCGTCGCACTGCGCGAGCGGCTGGAGCGGGTGCGCCGCCAGCGCGAGCCGGACCTGGCAGGCCGACTGCTTGCCATCGGGCAAGACCTTGCCCCCCGGCTGGGAGAGCCATACCGCAGCGCTGACCACGGGGACTTGCTGTACGACGACCGGGGGATGCCGGCGTGATCATCGACAGTTCCGCCGTCATCGCCGTCCTGCGCGCCGAGCCTGACGCCGCTCGCTACGCGGAGGCGATCGCCGCCGCCCAGATCAGGCGGATTTCCGCGGCCAATTGGCTGGAGAGCGCCATCGTCCTGACCGACCCGGCAGATCCGGTCACCGGGAGGCGGTTCGATGAGTTCGTCCGCGAAGCCGGACTGCGCGTCGAGCCGGTGACCGCCCGGCAGGCAGAGATCGCCCGCGCGGCGTATCGAGACTTCGGCCGGGGCAGCGGTCACCCAGCCATGCTGAACTTCGGCGATTGTTTCGCCTACGCGCTCGCGGCCGACGCCGCGGAGCCGCTTCTGTTCAAAGGCGACGACTTCGCCCAGACCGATCTGCCGTCTGCTATCTAGCCCGCCGACGACCAACTCGCGGATCCAGGACCTGACTGTGTTGGTTTGCTGTCGCTCCAGGGGCCCTCCAGCGACAGCAAACCAACACAGTCGGGCGATCAGGTGGCGGGCTTCTCGATCCGGCCGTCGGCGGTGAGCCGGACGGCCCCGTTCCCGCCGAAGTCCACGGCCCGAACCCCAGCAGCGCGATCTTGATGCCCTTCCTGGTCAGGTACGTGATCTGGCCCGGCCGCCCGGCCCACGCCAGCCCGGCGGCGCGCAGCGCCGAGTCCGTGCTCGCCTCCCCGGCCACGCCCGCGTCCATAGTGTGGTTGTTGGCGACGTTGACGGCGGCGAAGCCGTCGTGCCGCAGGTCGGCCGCGGTGGACGGGGGCGCCTCGAACTCGTAGCAGTCGGTCTCACTGCGGCGAGCACTTGGTCACCGGCTCGTCCCCGAGCACCGACTCCAGGTTGCCCGCGGTGAGACTGCTGTGCAGGTACGGCCGCACGTCGTCGAGCAGCGACCCGGTGCCGCCGGCGGCCAGGCGTTCAGCATCCCGAACGTCATGTCGCCGACCCAGGTGATGCTGACCGTCGCCGCGGCCGGCTTGCTGACGACCGGCACCGCGCCGGATGGCTGCCGCCCCGCAGGGGGCCGGTGACTAATCCTGGCGGGGGCGCGGTGCGCCAGCAGCGCATAGCTGCCGCCGCCGATGAACACCAGGACGACGAGCACGGCCATGGCGGTAGGCCACCATGCCCCGCTGCGGCGGTGCCGAGCAGGGAGCCCGCTGCCCCCGTGCATAGGTCAGGTCTCCACTACCACCGGAATGATCATCGGCCGGCGGCGGTAGTTGTCGCTCACCCATTGCCCGCTGTCCGGCGCAACGAGCTGGCGAAGCTGGTGCGCCTCGGTGATGCCCTCCCTGGCGGCGCCGGCCAGCGCCTCCTCGACCAGCGGCCGCACCGCGGCCAGGCCGACGTCGTCGATGCCCGGCGCCGCGGGCGTGGATCTCCGGGCCGGCGACCAGCTTGCCGCTGGTCGAGTCGACCACGACGACGACCGAGATGAAGCCCTCGTCGCCGAGGATCAGCCGGTCCTTCAGCGACGCCTCGGTGATCTCGCCGACCGACAGCCCGTCCACGTAGACGTAACCGCACGGCACCTTGCCCGCGACCGAGATCTGCCCGTCGACCAGGTCGACGACGACGCCGTCCTCGGCGATCACGATGTTCGGCCGCGGGCACGCCGGTCAGCGCGGCCAGGTCGGCGTGCGCCTTCAGGTGCCGCCATTCGCCGTGCACCGGGATGAAGTTGCTCGGCCGGACCAGGTTGAGCACGTACAGCAGCTCGCCGGCCGGGGCGTGCCCGGACACGTGCACCAGGGCGTTGCCCTTGTGCACGACCCTGGCGCCGAGCCGGGTCAGCTCGTTGATGATCCGGGACACCGCCGACTCGTTGCCCGGGACCAGCGACGAGGCCAGGATGACCGTGTCGCCCTCGGCGATCCGGATCGGGTGGTCGCGGCCGGCCATCCGGGACAGCGCCGACATCGGCTCGCCCTGCGACCCGGTGGAGATCAGCACGATCTGGTCCGGCGGCATCTCCTCGGCCTCTTTGAGGTCGACGAGCAGCCCGCCGTGGACCGACGGCACCTTCAGGTAGCCGAGGTCGCGCGCCACGCCCATGTTCCGGACCATCGACCGGCCGACGAGCGCGACCTTGCGGCCGTGCTCGGCGGCGGCGTCCATCACCTGCTGCACGCGGTGCACGTGGCTGGCGAAGCAGGACACGATGATCCGCTGGCCGGCGCCGTCGAAGACGTCGGACAGCACCGGCCCGATGTCGCGCTCGGAGGTCGACGATGCCGGGCACCTCGGCGTTCGTGGAGTCGGCCAGCAGCAGGTCGACGCCCTCGGCGCCGAGCCGGGCGAAGCCGCCGAGGTCGGTGAGCCGGCCGTCGAGCGGCAGCTGGTCCATCTTGAAGTCGCCGGTGTGCAGCACGACCCCGGCCGCGGTCTTGATCGCGACGGCGAGCGCGTCCGGGATCGAGTGGTTGACCGAGAGGAACTCCAGGCTCGAACGGCCCGAGCTGCTGCCGCTCGCCCGCGGCTCGACTTCCACCTCCGCGGGCGCGATCCGGTGCTCGACGAGCTTGCTCTCGACCAGCGCGAGCGTGAGCCGGGAGCCGATCAGCGGGATGTCGGGCCGCTGCCGCAGCAGGTACGGCACCGCGCCGATGTGGTCCTCGTGCGCGTGCGTGAGCACGAGCGCGTCGATCTGGTCCAGCCGGCCCTCGAGCGCGGTGAAGTCCGGCAGGATCAGGTCGACGCCGGGCTGGTCCTCCTCGGGGAACAGGACGCCGCAGTCCACCACGAGCAGCCGGCCGGCGTGCTCGAAGACCGTCATGTTGCGGCCGATCTCGCCGAGCCCGCCGAGCGCGACCAGGCGCAGGCCACCGGGGGCCAGCGGCGGCGGGGTCCCCAGCTCTGGGTGCGGATGGCTCATCTGAGCTTCACACCGCCCGCGGTCAGGTCCTCCCGCAGCTGCTCGATCTCCGCCGGGGTCGCGTCCGACAGCGGCAGCCGGACCGGGCCGCCGGGCAGGCCCGAGCAGGCCCGAGCGCCGCCTTCGTCATGATCACGCCCTGGGTCCGGAACATGCCGGTGTAGACCGGCAGCAGCTCACGGTGCAGCCGCAGCGCGTCGGCGACCTGGCCGGCCGCGAACGCGGTCGATCATGTCGTGCAGCCGGTCGCCGACCACGTGCCCGACGACGCTGACGAACCCGGCCGCGCCCACCGAGAGCCACGGCAGGTTCAGCATGTCGTCGCCGCTGTAGAAGACCAGCGGCGTGCGGGCCATGACCCACGACGCCGGCGCCGAAGTCGCCCTTGGCGTCCTTGACCGCCACGATCCGCGGGTGCTCGGCGAGCCGGACCAGCGTCTCGGCCGCGATCGGCGTGCCGGTGCGGCCAGGGATGTCGTACAGCATGCTCGGCAGGCCGGTGGCGTCCGCCGACCCTGGCTGAAGTGCGCGACCAGGCCGCTCTGCGGGGGCTTGTTGTAGTACGGCGTGACGACCAGCAGGCCGTGCGCGCCAGCTCGCTCGGCCGCCCTGGCGAGCTCGCAGGTGTGCGCGGTGTCGTTGGTGCCGACGCCGGCCACGACGGTGGCCCGGTCACCCGACCGCCTCCAGCACGGCGCGAGCAGCCGTGGCCTTCTCCGCGTCTGAGGTGGTCGGGGACTCGCCCGTCGTGCCGCTGATCACCAGGCCGTCGTTGCGCATGTCAGTGACCAGGTACTCAGCGAGCCGGGCGGCGCCGTCGTAGTCGACAGCCCCGTTCCCGTCCATAGGCGTGACCATCGCCGTCAGCATGCGCCCGAATGGCGCGGCCGGTGACCGGGCGGCGGATGCGCCCGCCGGTGTCACGGTGTCAGTCATAGACGGAACGCTACCGGGCCGGGTCCCCCGGCGGGTACAGCCGAGCCCCGGCAGCCGACCGGACCCGGCGCGCCCGGCCGGCCCGCTCGCGCGGACAGTCAGCCGGCCGGGCGCCGGTGTCAGACTCGGCGACGTGAGCTCGGGGGTACCCACGCCGCGCGCGTCTGCCTGGTTATCGGCCGCCGCGTCCGCGGCGTTACGCCCGGCGCCGCCGATCTTGCGGCCGCCCGCCAGATGCCGGCGTGTCGGTGCTGGGCCGGTCCGCCCCGGCTGTACAGAATTGGCACGGGCCTCTCCATGTATGAGATGGAGGGGCCTTAAGCATGCGTCCGGTGGCACCCGGCCGGTTGCGGTAAGCTACCGCCGTCCCGGGACCCTGCCCGGGCTGGTGTGTGCCCAGCGAAGCCGGTGTGATCCCGGCGCTGTCCCGCAACGGTAATGCCTCTCCCCCGAGGACGAGCCCGGCCGCCTGGCTCGCGCCGACGACCTGTCCTCGGAGGAAGGGCGGCTCGTTCCGATGCCCCGTTGGTATCGCAGCGGACGCACTTCGTCCTCCCGAACCACGGAGGATGATCATGCGGGTTCGTACCCGTCAGCTACCCGCACTCGTTGCGGCTCCTGTTCTCGTCCTGGCGGCGGCCGCCTGCAGCAGCTCGCCCGCCAGCCCCGGCCCCGCCGCCGCGACCACGCAGGCCGCCGCGTTCCCGGTCACGATCACCAGCTTCGCCGGCCAGGTGCACGTCCCGGTCCGGCCCGGCGCGATCATCTCGCTCTCGCCGACGGCCACGGAGATGCTCTACGCGATCGGCGCCGGCGGCCAGGTCAAAGCCGTCGACGATGACTCGGACTACCCGGCGAGCGCGCCCGTCACGAAGCTGTCCGGCTACACCCCGAACGCCGAGGCGATCGCCGCGTACAAGCCCGACCTCGTGGTCATCGCCAACAACATCTCGGGCATCACGGCCAAGCTGCAGTCCCTGTCGGTGCCCGTGCTGACGCTGCCGGCCGCGGTGAACCTGCAGCAGGAATACGCCGAGTTCGACCAGCTGGGCCTGGCGACCGGGCACCTGCCGCAGGCCCAGCAGGAAGTCACCAGGCTGAAGGCCGCCGTCAGCAAGATCGTCGCGGCCGAGCCCAAGCGGACGACCCCGCTCACCTACTACTACGAGGTGTCCACTGACCCGTACTACTCCGCCACCTCGAGCACCTTCATCGGCAGCGTGCTGTCGCTGCTCGGCCTGAAGAGCATCGCCGACGCCGCCAAGGGCGCGGCCGCCGCGGGCGGCTACCCGACTCTGTCCTCGGAGTTCATCCTCAAGTCCAATCCGGACTACATCATCCTGACCGACACCGGGCCGGCCGCCGGCGGCCAGTCGGCGGCCACGGTGAGCCGCCGGCCCGGCTGGTCGGTGCTGACCGCCGTCAAGGACAAGGACATCATCAGCCTGAACGCCGACGTCGCCTCGCGCTGGGGCCCGCGCGTCGTGCAGATGCTGCAGGACGTCGCCAGGGCGCTCGTGCAAGGGTCGCAGTGACGGCTGCCAGTCCGGCCCGGCCAGCCCAGCCGGCGCCGCTGCGGGCCCTGCCGCTGCGGGCGCTGAAGCCGGTCCGCGCCCCGATGCCGGGAACGGGGCGGTCGCCGGTCCGCAGCCGGGCGCCGGCGCGCTGGCAGCAGCAGCCGCGGTCCGGCCCCGGCGGGCGGCCGCGCCGATCCTGGTGGCCACCGCCGTGCTGCTGGTCTCGGTCGTGGTCGGCATCGCGGTCGGTCCGGCCGGGCTATCGCCCGAGCAGGTGGTGGCCGCGCTCGCGGACCGGCTGCCCTGGCACCCGCATCTGGCCGTGTCGCCGCTGAACAGCGCGATCGTGTGGCAGCTCCGGCTGCCGCGGGTCCTGCTCGGGGTGCTCGTCGGCTCGATGCTGGCCGGCGGCGGGGCCGCCTATCAGGGCATATTCCGCAACCCGCTGGCCGACCCCTACCTGCTGGGGGTCGCCGCGGGCGGCGGGCTCGGCGCGACCATCGTGGTCATCTCCGGCGGCAGCCAGGCGCTGCTGCCGCCCGCCGCGTTCGCGGGCGCCGCGGGCGCGGTCGCGGTGACCTACGTGCTCGGCACCAGCGGCCGGGGCGGCGAGTCAGCGGCGGCCAGGACGGGTACCGGCTCGGTCCTGCTGGCGGGCATCGCCGTCGCGGCCATGCTCACCGCGTTCCAGACCTACCTGCAGCAGCAGCACACCCAGACGCTGTCGGTCGTGTACTCGTGGATCCTGGGCGGCCTGTCCGCGGCGACCTGGTCGCAGATCTGGCTGGTCCTGCCGTACATCGTCGTATCCGGCGTCGCGCTGCTCGCCCACCGGCGGCTGCTCGACGTGCTGCGGGTCGGCGAGACGGAGGCGGCCAGCCTCGGCGTCAACGTGGCCAGGGTCCGGCTATTCGTGGTGATCGCGGCGACCCTGGGCGTGTCCGCCGCGGTAGCGGTGAGCGGCCTCATCGGGTTCGTCGGGATCATCGTCCCGCACGCGATCCGGCTGACCGTGGGTCCGAGCTACCGCATTCTGCTGCCGGTGTCGATGATCGGGGGCGCCGCGTTCCTGGTCCTCGCCGACGTGGCGGCGCGGACCGCGCAGGCCCCGGCCGAGGTGCCGATCGGCGTCATCACCGCGGTCGCCGGCGCGCCGTTCTTCCTGTTCGTGCTCAGGTCCCGGCGAGCCCAGCAGGACCTGACGTGATCAGGTTCACCGACATCACCGTTCGCTACGGCAAGGCGGTGGCGCTGCACGCGATCAGCGGCTGCGTCCCGGACGGCGAATGGCTCGGGGTCATCGGCCCGAACGGGGCCGGCAAGACGACGCTGCTCAACGCGCTGGCCCGGCTGGTCAGCTTCGACGGGCAGGTCGAGGTGTGCGGCCAGCCGGCCGCCCGGCTCGGCCGGCGCGAGCTGGCCCGGCTGATCGCCTACGTACCGCAGCGGCCCATGTTGCCGCCGGACATGACGGTCAGCGACTACGTCCTGCTGGGCCGGACCGCCCACATCAGCTACCTGCGGACCGAGACCGCCGCCGACCGGCGGGTCTGCGCGGCCATCCTGGACCGGCTCGATCTCGTCTCGATGGCGGATCGGCGGCTGCGGGCCATGTCCGGCGGCGAGCTGCAGCGGCTGGTGCTGGCCAGGGCGCTGGCCCAGGAAGCACCCGTGCTGCTGCTGGACGAGCCGACCAGCGCGCTGGACCTCGGCCGCCGGATGGACGCGCTGGAGCTCATCGACGACGTCCGCAGGGAACGGGGCCTGACCGTGCTGTCGGCCATTCACGACCTGACGCTCGCGGGCCAGTTCGCCGACCGGCTGATGCTGCTGGCGGACGGCCGGATCGCGGCCGACGGCCCGGCCGCCTCCGTCCTGGACGGTGCGCTGCTCGCCGGGCACTTCGGGGCCGGCATCCAGGTCATCACCACCGACGCCGGGGAACTGGCCGTCATCTCCCGGCGGCTCGGGCGCCGCGCGAGCTAAGACGGCGGGCAGACCGCGGTCGCAGCAAGACCGCTAACCCGCCGAGCGCGAGCAGTTCCAGCAGGCTGCCGCCGACGGTGAGCACGAACGCGCCGAGGATCAGCGCCGCTGCGAGCATCACGCCCTGGATCCCGACGGCCGTGACCAGCAGCAGCCGGGGCTGGCCGCCGCGCAGCCGGCAGGCCATCCGCACCTCGGCCGAGCCGAGGCACGCGGCAACGGCGATGCCCAGCAACTGCGCCCCGGACCACAACACCCGGCTGCCGTCGTCGATGAGGTTCAGCCCGGTCGGCCGGTGCAGCAGCCAGGCGGCCAGACCGGCCGCGGCGAGCGCGAGCCAGGCCAGGCCCTGGCCGAGCAGGAGTCCGTGCACGTACCGGACGGGCTGGCACGAGGCCGGGGTCCGGCGGTCGTCCGCAGGCAGTGCCGCGCGGGCCGAGGTTGAGCTACGCATCGGCGTTCCAGCCACGGGTGAACCAGGCACGGCTGGACCAGGCACGGGCCGACGCCGGGGCCGGCCCGGCTGGCCGTGACCTGGCGGAGGATCTCCACTGGGCACCCGGCCGACGCTAACATCCGGCCAGCGGGACCGCTGAACAGCGGTCCGTAATCATACGATTACGTTACGCTGCGCTGGGCTCAGCTAGATAGGCGATCCACTGCGGGTCACCGTCCTGCTCGGCCCCGATCAGCCGCCAGTGGGCGCCGCGCGGCGCGGCCGGGTTGCGGTCGAGCGTCCAGCCGAGTTCGTCGATCAGCCGATCGGCCTTCCGGTGGTTGCACCTGGTGCACGAAGCTACGCAATTTTCCCAGATGTGCTGCCCGCCGCGGCTGCGCGGGATGACGTGGTCGATCGTGTCGGCCTTGGTCCCGCAGTAGGCACACATGTAGTTGTCCCGCCGCATCAAGGCCGCCCGGGTCAGCGGCACCCGGCTGCGATGCGGGATCCGGATGTAGCGCCGGAGCCGAATCACCGACGGAACGGCCAGCTTGGACGACGCCGAGCGCATCACCGCCCCGCCGCTGTCGTCGTGCACGACGTCGGCTTTCTCACCCAGGACCAGGCAGACGGCGCGGTGCACTCCGACAGTGGTCAGCGGCTCATACGTGATGTTGAGCAGCAGCACCCGTTGCACGCGCACCTCCATCGGCCTGACTGGCGCCAGCCGGTCAGGTAAATACCCGGCGCCGTGCCGCCGTGGCACCCGTGACCAGTGTGACGGCCCGGTGGGCAGTTCGCCAAGAGCATTAGACCTCGCGGGCCGGCGAGTTCAGGCCGGCCCGCCAGGCCGCGCCAGGCCGGCCCGGCGGCGGCACCGCCAGCGTGGCCGACGGCCGCGGACGCGCCGGTTACATCGCCGGTTAGGGTGCCTGATATGGACCCCGCCTACCCGGACGCCCAGTATCCGCGAGCACAGCGCCAGGACATCGCCGACATCATCCACGGCCAGCCGGTAGCCGACCCGTACCGCTGGCTGGAGGACGCCGACAGCGCGCAGACTGAGGAGTGGCAGCGGGCAGAGGACGAGCTCTACCGCGCGTACGCGGCGACACTGCCGGCCAGGGAGCGGTTCGCCGCCCGGCTGACCGACCTGCTCCGGGCGGGCGAGGTCACGCCGCCGGTCTGGCGCGGCGAACGGCAGTTCTACACCCGGCGCGAGCCGGACCAGGAGCACGCCGTGCTCTACACGGCCGCTCCCGGCGAGCCAGAGCGGCCGCTGGTCGACCCGATGGCGGCCGACCCCACTGGCGCGACCACGCTCGACTACTGGCATCCGAGTCAGGACGGCGGACTGCTCGCGTACCAGCTGTCCGAGGGCGGTACCGAGGAAGCGGTGCTGCGGATCATCGAGACGAGCACCGGAGCCCTGGTCGACGGGCCGATCGACCGCACTCGCTACTCCAACCTCGGCTGGCTGCCCGACGGCAAGTCGTTCTACTACGGCCGCCGGCTGCCTCCTGGCGCCGGGCTGGCCGGGGAGGAGCAGTTCCACCGCCGGGTCTACCTGCACCGCCTGGGCACCGACCCGGACCAGGACACGCTGATCCTGGGCGACGGACTGGACAAGACGAACTACTACTACGTCCAGGTGAGCCGCGACGGCCGCTGGCTGCTGATCACGGCCGAGGCCGGCACGGCGCCGCGCACCGACGTCTGGGTCGCGGACCTGTCGGCCAGGCCCGACGGCCAGGCCGCGGCGCCCGACCTGCGGGTGCTGCAGCAGGGCGTCGACGCGGGTACCTGGCCGCGGCCAGGCCGGGACGGTCGGATCTACCTGTTCACCGACCGCGACGCCCCGCGCGGCCGGATCATGGCCGCCGACCCCGGTCACCCCGCGTTCCCGGCCTACGAGAGCTGGCAACCGGTACTCGGCGAGGACGCGGAGTCGGTGCTCACCGGCTTCGCCATCCTGGACGCCGGCCTGCCCGAGCCGGTGCTGCTCGCGGCCAGGACCCGGCACGCCATCGGCGAGATCACCGTGCACTCCCTCGTCACCGGCCAGCAGTCGGGCACGCTGACGCTGCCCGGCCTCGGCACCGTCGGCGGCCTGACCGAGCGGCCCGAGGGCGGGCACGAGGCATGGTTCGGCTACACCGACCACGCGGAACCGGTTCGGGTGCTGCACTTCGACGCCAGTACCGGCCAGACGCGGACCTGGCAGCGCGCGCCGGGCCGGGTGGACGTGCCCCCGATGACGGCCGAGCAGGTCGCCTACTCCTCCGCCGACGGCACGACGGTCCGGATGCTGATCCTCAGTTCCCCGGCGGCCGGGGCGCGCACGCCGCGGCCGGCCATCCTGTACGGCTACGGCGGCTTCAACATCAGCCTGACCCCGGCCTACTCGGCGACCATCCTGGCCTGGATCGAGGCGGGCGGCGTCTACGCGATCGCGGGACTGCGCGGCGGCAGCGAGGAAGGCGAGGACTGGCACCGGGCCGGCATGCGGGCCAGCAAGCAGAACGTCTTCGACGACTTCCACGCCGCGGCCGAGAAGCTCATCGCGGACGGCTGGACCAGCAGCGCCCAGCTCGCCGTCTGGGGCGGGTCCAACGGCGGCCTGCTGGTGGGCGCGTCGGTGACGCAGCGGCCCGACCTCAGCGCCGCGGCCGTGTGCTCGGCGCCGCTGCTCGACATGATCAGGTACGAGCTGTTCGGCCTCGGCCAGACGTGGAACGACGAGTACGGCACGGTGGCCGTGCCGGAGGAGTTCGGCTGGCTGCTGGCCTACTCCCCCTACCACCACGTCCGCGACGGCGAGCGGCTACCCGGCGGTGCTGTTCACCGTGTTCGACGGCGACACCCGGGTCGACCCGCTGCACGCGCGCAAGCTCTGCGCGGAGCTGCAGCACGCCACCAGCGCGCCGGCCGCGGAGCGACCGATCCTGCTGCGGCGGGAGGCGAACGTCGGGCACGGCGCCAGGGCGGTCAGCCGGACGGTGGCGCTCGCGGCCGACGAACTCGCCTTCACGGCCGCCCAGACCGGACTCGCCTGATACCGGAACGGGGCCCGGAATTGTGCCAGCCGGCTGATTAGTATCGGGCGGGTGGCTGCCTCACTGCTCGTGACCGCCGTTGCCGGTGCGCCGACGCTCGCCAGCGCCTGCCACAGCGCCGCGCCGGGCATCGCCTGCCGGCTGATCTGGGATCTGTCGCACAGCACGCACGCCGCCGACGTCACGAGCGTGTATCTGGCCGGGCCGATCCGGCTCGCGCTGCGCGTCGCGCTCGTGCTGATCATCGCGGCGCTGGTGCGCATCGCGGCCCGGCGCGTGATCGACAAGGTGACCACGCGAGCCGCCAGCCGCGAGGCGGCTTCGGTGGGCAACCGGCGCAGCCAGCGCGGCACGGCCATCGGGTCGCTGCTGGGAAACGCCGCCTCGGTCGCGATCTTCACGATCGCCGCGCTGATCATTCTCGGCGACATCGGGCTGAACCTGGCCCCGATCCTGGCCAGCGCCGGCGTGCTGGGCATCGCCATCGGCTTCGGCGCGCAAAACCTCGTGCAGGATTTTCTCGCGGGAATATTCATCCTGCTCGAGGACCAGTACGGGGTCGGTGACGTCGTCGACATCGGCTCGGTCAGCGGCAGCGTGGAGGCGGTCAGCCTGCGCATCACCAGGGTCCGCGACGTCAATGGCATCGTCTGGCACATCCGCAATGGCACGATCAGGAAAGCCGGGAATGAGACGCACGGCTGGGCCAGGGCGGTGGTGGACTTCCCGGTGCCGTCCGGAATGCCAGTGCCGGCCGCCCGCCGCGTCCTCTCTCGCGCGGCCGTCGAGATGGCCGCCGAGGCGCGCTGGCGCGCCTCGATCCTCGACCCGCCGGAGGTCTGGGGGATCGAGACGATTTCCCCCGACGGCGTGCTGATCCGGGTCACCGCCAGGACAGCGCCGCAGGCCAGGCAAGACGTGACCAGGGAACTGCGAGAGCGGTTGAAGTCCGCGCTGGATGCCGAGCTGGCCACGGCCCCGGTGGCAGCCGGTCCGGCCATCCCGCGCCAGCCGGACGCCGCCAGCGCCAGCCCCGCCAGGGCCAGCCCCGCCAGCACCAGTGCCGCCGAGCCAGGTGCCGGGCCGGCCCCGGGCCGAATACCCTGGGCGGGTGACGAGCCAGCCAGCGAGCCTGTACGAGGAGATAGGCGGCGAGCCGGTGTTCCGCCGCCTGGTACACCGGTTCTACCAGGAGGTAGCGGCCGATCCCGAGCTGCGCCCGGTGTACCCGAGCAAGGACCTCGGGCCGGCCGAGGAGCACCTGCGCCTGTTCCTGATCCAGTACTGGGGCGGTCCGCAGACCTACAACGAGCTACGCGGGCACCCGCGGCTGCGGATGCGGCACGTCCGGTTCTCTATCTCCGCGAAAGAGCGCGACGCCTGGCTGCGGCACATGCGCACGGCGCTGGACGAGCTGGAGCTGGACCCGGCCCACGACCAGCAGCTCTGGGAGTACCTCACGATGGCCGCGCACAGTCTGGTGAATCAGCCTGGCGCGGGCGACGACCGGCCGGATCTCGGACTGAGCCCAGCCTGAGCACAGGTCAGCATCGGCGGGCTTGTTCTGTTTGCGACAAGCGCGCAGGCCGAAGATACTGTGACCACTCGTCTTGCCGGCCCGGGCCGGGCGGCGCCCGCCGCCTGACCCCCGCCGGAGCGCAGCTAGCCGCCGCTGGAGGGGTCGCGGTGACAGAGGACTTCAGCCACCTGGCAGGCACCCTGGCGGCTGGTAACCAGGTGGCCGGCTACCAGATCGGCGACCAGATCGGCACCGGCGGCATGGCCGTCGTGTACCGGGCGCTCGACCTGCGGCTGGACCGGCAGGTCGCGCTCAAGGTCCTCGCGCCCAGGCTGGCCGAGGACGACGGCTTCCGGCAGCGGTTCATCCGCGAGTCACGGGCCGCCGCCGGGGTGGATCACCCGCACATCATTCCCGTCTTCGAGGCGGGCGAGGCCGACGGCGTCTTGTTCATCGCGATGCGCTACGTCAGCGGCGGGGACGTGCGCTCGCTGATTCAGGCCGAGGGCACGCTCAGCACCGCGCGGGCGAGCGCGATCGCCAGCCAGGCGGCCGCCGCGCTCGACACCGCGCACGCGCACGGGCTGGTGCACCGCGACGTCAAGCCGGGCAACATCCTGCTCGACTCGGCCGGCGGCCGCGATCACGTCTACCTGGCCGACTTCGGCCTGAGCAAGTACGCGGTCGGCGCGAACACGCTGACCGGCACCGGGCAGTTCATGGGCACCCTCGACTACGTGTCGCCGGAGCAGATCCAGGGACACCGGGCCGACGGCCGGGCCGACCAGTACGCGCTGGCCTGCACGGTGGTGGAGATGCTGTGCGGCAAGCCGCCGTACACGCAGGGACGAGAGCATGGCGCTGCTATGGGCGCAGCTGGAGGCCCCGCCGCCGCTGGTGACCGAAATGCGCGCCGACCTCCCGGCCGGGCTCAACCAGGTCATCGGCACCGCGCTGTCGAAGTCTCCGGCCGACCGGTACCCGACCTGCCTGGACTTCGCCGCCGCGCTGGCGCAGGCGTGCGCGGCGCAGCCGGTGGTGTTGCGGGCACCGACCGAGCTCGCGGCCGCGGTGCCGACCGAGGCCGACACGCCGCCAGCGCCCCGCCCCGGCTGGGCCGGCCAGACCAGGCCCGAGCCGCTGCTGTCGGCCATCCCCGCGGCGGCGGAAACGGCCGCTGCGGGCCGCGCCAGCCCGCCTCGGCCGCGGCGCGAGCCAGCAGCCGCCGCGGCGTTCGCTCCGCCGGCCCAGGACCGGGTTCCGGCCGCGGCCAGCCCGGCTCCGAGCCGGTCCGCCGTTGTCGGCCAGACCGCGAGCCCGGCGCGCCCGGCCCCGCATCGCCTCGCCCCCGACCAGCCGATCGCCCAGCCCGATCGCCCAGCCCCCGATCGCCCAGCCCCGGATCGACAGCAGGGCGGTCCGGGCTGGCCCGGCTGGGCAGCGGGCGGCGACCGGCAGCAAGCCGGGTGGGACGGCCGGGCCGCCGGTCAGCGCGCGCGCCGGGCGCCGTGCCGCCGGCGGGCACCTGGTCCCCGGCCCGCGAACCGCACCTGCTGCCGCAGCGGCAGCGGCCGCGCCGCGCCGGCCGCCGCGTGCTGGCCACCATCCTCGGCGTGGCGGTCGTGGCCGGCCTCGCTTTCGCCGGCTACAAGCTGCTCAACCGGCCCGGCGAAAACCAGCGGCAGCCTGCCGCCGGTGGTCGTGACCAAGACGGTCTCGCCTTCGCCGGGCGCGCGACTGCGCTGACGCCGGCCGGCACGGTGCGGGCCTACTTCGCCGCGATCAACGCCACGGAAATACCAGCGGGCCTGGCAGCTCAACACCGTCGTACACAGCAACGAGGATTACCAGCAGTTCAGTCCAGGGTCTATCCGGCACGGCGCACGACAATGTGCAGATCCAGTCGACAACCGGCAACGTCGTCACCGCGCAGCTGCATCGCGACTCAGCGCGACGGCACGGTGAAGACGTTCCAGGGCACATACACCGTGACCGACGGCGATCATCAGCGGCACCTCGGTGCAGCAGGTCAGCTGACGTCGGGGCATTACATCCTGATGCGCTTGTTGGCCGGGTCGTAGAACGGCCGCAGTGAAACCCTGGCCGGGTGGCATGCGGTCACCGATCTGCACCGACCACTGACCCGCGTCGAGCCAGGCCTGGTCGATCGGCTCGCCGCCGGACTCGATCATCGCCAGGCCGACCGCGCCGCCCAGGGTCCAGCCGTAGGACGCGGCCCGGATGTACCCGACCGCGGCGCCGTCCCGGCGGACCAGCTCGGCGTGGAACATCAGCGGCTCCGGATCAGTCAGCAGCACCTGCACCAGCCGCTTGCTGAGCGGTCCCGCCGCCTTCTGCGCCAGCACCGCGTCCCGGCCGAGGAAGCCGCCCGGCTTGTCGAGCGCGACCGCGAAGCCGAGCCCGGCCTCCAGCACCGTGTCGGTGTTGTCGATGTCGTGGCCGTAGTCCCGGTAGCCCTTCTCCATCCGCAGGCTGGACAGCGCCTTCAGGCCGGCGTGCCGGAGGCCCAGGTCTCGGCCGGCTGCCACCAGCCGGTCATAGACGTGCACTGCCTGCTCGGCCGGGATGTGCAGCTCGTAGCCGAGCTCGCCGAGATAGGTGATGCGGATGCACAGCAGCCGGGCGAAGCCGATGTCGATGAACCGGGCGGCGCGGAAGCCGAACGCCTCGTCGCTCATATCCGCGCTGGTCACCGCCGCCAGCAGCGCCCGCGATCGCGGTCCCTGGACGTTGAGCTGGGCGTAGGACGAGGTGACGTCGAACGCCGCCGCCCGCGCGTCGCGGGCGGCGAAGTGCCGCCGCATCCAGGTCAGGGCGTGCCGGTGCGCGGTGTCGGAGGCCACGACGTAGTAGTCGTCCTCGCCGAGCTTGGTCACCGTCAGGTCGGCCTCGAGCTTGCCGTCCTCGTTGAGCCACTGGGTGTAGGTGATCATGCCAGGGTCGGCGCTGACCTGATTGGCCGACAGCCACTCCAGCTCGCGGCCGGCATCCCGGCCCTGCACGGCGAACTTGGCCATGAACGACATGTCCATGAGGATCACGCCGTCCCGGCAGGCGTGGTGCTCGGCCTCCCAGTTCCCGTACCACTGCTGCCGGCCCCAGGACAGCTCGCCGGCCTCCGGCGCGGTCCCGGCCGCAATCGATCCTTCCGGTGCGTACCAGTCGGCGCCTTCCCAGCCGCTGACGTCGCGGAAGAACGCCCGCTCCGCGACGAGCCGGTGATGAACCGGGGACAGCTTCGCGCCCCGCGCGGTCCGCATCGACCGGCCGGGGTAATGCGTGGCGTAGACCATGCCCAGCGACTCGACGGTCCTGGTCGCCCGGTACTCCGGATTGGCCTGGTAGGGATGCAGCCGGTCGATGTTCATGCCGGTGATGTCCATGTCCGGCCTGCCGGTGGTGATCCAGTGCGCGAGCAGCCGCCCGATGCCGCCGCCGGTGAGGATGCCGATCGAGTTCAGCCCGGCCGCGACGAAGAAGTTCCGCAGCTCGGGCGCCTCGCCGACGACCGGCGCGAGGTCAGGCGTGAAACTCTCGGGACCGCAGAAGAACTTGCGGATGCCGACCTGGGCGGAGATCGGGATCCGCGACATCGTCTTCTCCAGGAACGGCCCCATCCGGTCCCAGTCCGGCGGCAGCTCGCCGAAGGAGAAGTCCGGCGGTATGCCCTCGACCTTCCAGGGCGCGCACACCGGCTCGAACATGCCGAGCATCAGGCCGCCGCCTTCCTCCCGGAAATAGCCGTAGTTCGCCGGGTCCTCCAGCACCGGCCAGTTCCGGTCCACCTCCGCGATGGGCTCGGTGAGCAGGTAGTAATGCTCGGCCGCCTGCAGCGGGATGCTGACCCCGGCCAGCTCGCCGAGCTGGCGGGCCCACATGCCCGCGCAGTTCACGACGTACTCGGCCTCGATGTCGCCGTACGGGGTGCAGACGCCGGTCACGGCCCCGTCGCGCTGCCGGAATCCGGTGACCGGGACCCCTTCGATGATCTTGGCACCCTGCTGCCGCGCGCCCTTGGCCATCGACATGGTGACGTCGACCGGGTTGACCCGGCCGTCGGCCGGGATGTAGAAGCCGGCCAGCACGTCATCGGTCCGCGCCAGCGGCCACAGGTCGGCGACCTCCCGGGCCGAGATCTCGTGCACCTCGACCCCGCAGTGCCGGTTGAACGCCGCGACCCGGCGGTACTCCTCCAGCCGGCCCGGCTCGATGGCCAGCTCGATGAGGCCCACCTGCCGCATCCCGGTAGCCAGGCCGGTCTCTGCTTCCAGCTTCAGGTACAGGTCACGGGTGTACTTGCGCAGCTCGGTGGACGTCTCGGAGGTCGAGCCGAACGTCGCCATCAGGCCGGCCGCGTGCCAGGTCGTGCCCGAGGTCAGCCGGTCGCGCTCCAGCAGCACCACGTCCGTGACGCCCATGTGCGCCAGGTGATAGGCGACCGACGTCCCGATCACGCCGCCGCCGACGACGACGACTCGGGCGCGGTCCGGCAGAGCCGGGCCTGACGCCCGGATGCCTGGGTCGGTTCCGCTGACGTACGTCGGTTCGCCGCTGGTCATGCTGGTGCTCGCTCCGATCGCCGAGGTGTGCCGGTCGAGCATATGCGCTGAAACCGGGCGGCCGCTTGGCCATCCGGCAGCGCGGCTGGGAAGCGGCTAGTCCCTGGTCAGCTTGCGGTAGGTGACCCGGTGCGGCCGGGCCGCCTCGGCACCGAGCCGCTCGATCTTGTTCTTCTCGTAGGCCTCGAAGTTGCCCTCGAACCAGAACCAGCTCGCGCCGCCTTCCCAGGCCAGGATGTGGGTGGCGATCCGGTCCAGGAACCACCGGTCGTGGCTGGTGATCACGGCGCAGCCAGGGAACTCCAGCAGCGCGTTCTCCAGCGACGACAGCGTCTCCACATCCAGGTCGTTGGTCGGCTCGTCCAGCAGCAGCAGGTTGCCGCCCTGCTTGAGCGTCAGCGCGAGATTCACCCGGTTGCGCTCGCCGCCGGACAGCACGCCGGCCGGCTTCTGCTGGTCACCGCCCTTGAAGCCGAACGCGGCGACGTAGGCGCGGCTGGGGATCTCGGTCTTGCCGGCGGTGATGTAGCTCTCGCCGTCGGAGATCACTTCCCAGACGTTCTTGTCCGCGGCGATCTTGGCACGGGACTGGTCGACGTACGCGATCTGAACCGTCTCGCCGATCGAGATGGCGCCTGAGTCCGGCTGCTCCTCGCCGATGATCATCTTGAACAGGGTGGTCTTGCCGACGCCGTTCGGGCCGATGACGCCGACGATGCCGCCCTGGGGAAGGCTGAAGCTCAGGTTCTCGATCAGGGTCCGGTCGTCGAATCCCTTGGTGAGCTCGGTGACCTCGACGACCTTGGTGCCCAGCCGCGGGCCCGGCGGGATCTGGATCTCCTCGAAGTCCAGCTTCCGGTCGCGGTCGGCCTCGGCCGCCATCTCCTCGTAGCGCTGCAGCCGCGCGCGGCTCTTGGCCTGGCGGGCCCGCGGGCTGGACCGCACCCACTCCAGCTCGTCTTCCAGCCGCTTGCGCTTCTTGACGTCCTTCTGGCCCTCGACCTTGAGCCGGGCCGCCTTGGTCTCCAGGTAGGTGGAGTAATTGCCCTCGTACGGGTAGGCGCGGCCGCGGTCCAGCTCCAGGATCCAGCCCGCCACGTTGTCCAGGAAGTACCGGTCGTGGGTGACGGCCACGACGGTGCCCGGATACTTCTCCAGGTGCTGCTCCAGCCACTGCACGCTCTCGGCGTCCAGGTGGTTGGTCGGCTCGTCCAGCAGCAGCAGGTCCGGCTGGGAGAGCAGGAGCTTGCATAGCGCCACCCGGCGGCGCTCGCCGCCGGACAGCACGGTCACGTCGGCGTCGGGCGGCGGGCAGCGCAGCGCGTCCATGGCCTGGTCGAGCTGGCTCTCCAGGTCCCAGGCGTTGGTGTGGTCAAGCTGCTCCTGCAGCTTGCCCATCTCCTCCAGCAGCTCATCGGAGTAGTCGGTCGCCATCTGCTCGGCGATCTGGTTGTAGCGGTCCAGCAGCGCCTTGGTCTCCGCGACGCCTTCCTCGACGTTGCCCAGCACGGTCTTGGAATCGTCCAGGCCGGGCTCCTGGTCCAGGATCCCGACGCTGAATCCCGGCATCAGCCGGGCGTCCCCGTTGGAGGGGTGCTCGACGCCGGCCATCATCCGCAGCAGCGTCGACTTACCCGTGCCGTTCGGCCCGAGCACGCCGATCTTCGCGCCCGGCAGGAAGGCGAGCGTCACGTCGTCGAGGATGACCTTGTCGCCGTGCGCCTTGCGGACACGGCTCATCTGGTAGATGAACTCCGGCATGCCATCCAGGGTAGGGCCAGCGGCACACGACTATGAACGTCGCGGCCCCCGGCCCGCGGCCAGACTGGGTCCGGGCGGCCGTGCCGTGCAATCCCGGGGGGCCAGTCCGCCGCGAGCCGCCCGTCCCGCCCCGGCCAGATCGCGGCCGGTCGAACGGCCCGGTCAGAACGGTGCCGGTCAGAACGGTGCCGGTTAGAACGGTGCCGCCACCGGGTCGGCGGCCTGCTCCAGCAGCCGGGCCGCCTCGGCCTCGACCGCTTCCGCCGTGGGCCCGGCCGAGTCGGCCGCTACCGGACCGGCCGCGTCGTCTTCGTCGACGGCCAGCGCGGCCCCGTCGAACTCGGCGCCGTGCCGGTCGTCTGCGGACCCATCCGGCCCGTGCTCCCCGCGGCCCGTGCTCCCCGCGGCGCCGGGCGCCGTCCGCCCTCGGGGCCGTCCTGCCCGCCGTCGGCGCGATCGGTCTTGGGCCGGACCCGGATGTAGTTGGTGATCCCTCGGGACAGGTCATGGCCCAGGGCGGTCGCCGTGATGTCGACGCTCGTGCGCAGCGGGCCCTCCTTGGACTGGTAATCGTGCATCCTGAGCGTCCCGGTGACGACGACCGGGTCACCCTTGTCCAGGGAGGCCTTGGCGTTCTGGGCCGTCCGGCCGAAGCACTTCACCGACACGAAGCAGGTCGGCCCGTCGGTCCACTCACCGGTCACCCGGTCGATCCGGCGCGGGGTCCAGCCCACCCGCATGGACAGCGTGGACAGGCCGGTCTTGGTCTCGGAGAGAAACGGCTTGGTGGCGACGTATCCCGCCACCGTGAACTGCGCCTCGTTGGGCATCTCTACCTCCGTCGCTCGTGGCGGCGGCCGGTCCTCCGGCGCAGCCGCCCGCCCGCGGCTGGTCGCCGTTCGGGTCAGGTGCCCAGGCTCGCGCGCGCAGGCGTCAACCGGCGTCCGGCCGCTCGGGGCTGTGGGAAACCGCGGGACGCGTCGCCGCCCTGTGGACGCCGCGGATGCGAACCGGTGCCGCTCGTGCGAGCATTCGCCGCGGCCGGGCCGCGGCCGTCCGGCCCAGGCTAGACCAGTCGCCCGTGCCCGGCGGCGATCTCAAGCTCGGCCCGGAACCGGCCCAGCTCGGCCAGTTCCCGCTCGGCGGGAGCGACGACAAATTCGTCGGCCACGGCGGCCATCCGGTCGCCGATGTCAGCGACGAGTTGCTCGGTCTCCCGGATCGCGGCGACCTGGACGGCGGTGACACAGCGCCTGGCCAGCAACCACCCGGCGGCGAGCGCGGCCACGACGACAACCGCCGAGACCGGGAGGAATACCAGGTCGCTGAACAGCGCAGGCAGTCCGTGGGCCCCGGCCGCCTTGAGCGCCAGCAGTGCGATGAACCAGCCGAACGCGACCACGGCGCAGCCCAGCAGCAGGCCCTGCGCGACGCCGGCGAACCGCCACCACCGGTCGCCGCTGGACTCGGACGGGAGCGCCGCCCCGATCTCCGCGCCGAGTGCCGCCGGGATCTGATCCGCCCGGGACCGGACCGCGGTCCTGACGGTCCGCGCCCAGGGGTCCGGCAGGCCAGGGGTCACCCGGTCAGCGAGCTGGGTCAGGGAGTTATCGATCTCAGCCTGCTGCGCGCCGGTCGGGCCGGCCGCGACGTCGCGCAGCTCGTCCCAGATCTTGCCGAGCCGGATCTTCCTGGCCGGGTCCCGGTTCGCCACCCGCTCGGCCATCCAGCTCACCGGCCAGCCGGTGTAGTCGAGCGCCCGCAGCTCCCTGGCGCTACGCACGCCGTCCCCGATGGCCTGCACGCCCGCGGCCCGGCCGAAGTCGGCGCCCAGCAGGTCAGCCGCGCCGTCCGGGACGCCCGGCACCGGCCCGCCAGCCGACACGTCGTGGGTGACCTCACCGTAGGGCCGGAACTGGACCACCATCTGGTCCACGTCGGCGGCGATGCGGGCCGCCGAGGCCCGGCGCGCGGACACTGCCTCGATCAGCAGCTTGCGCAGTTCCTCGATGCCCGCGCCGGTGACCGCGGAGGTGACGATGATCTGGACCTCGTGCAGGTTCTCCGAGTCGAGCAGCCGCCGCAGGTCGTGCACGCAGTCCTCCACCTGTGCGGCGGTCAGCAGGTCAGCCTGGTTGAGCACCACGGCGATGACCTCCGAGTGCCCGGCCAGCGGCACCAGGAACCGGTGGTGCACTGCGCGATCGGCGTACTTCTGCGGGTCCAGCACCCAGACCATGAGATCCGAGACCCCGACCAGCCGGTCCACCAGGCCGGTGGCGTGGCCCATGACCGAGTCGTGGTCGGGCATGTCCAGGAGCACGAGCCCGTTCAGGGTCGGCTCGCCGTTGTCCAGCGCGCTCGACCGCGCGTACCGGTACCGGCGCGGCACCCCGAGCCACTCCAGCAGCGGCCCGGAGCCGGCCACGCCCCACACGCACGCGTGCGCCTCGCTGGTGACCGGCCTGGTCACCCCGACGGTGGAGAACTCCGCCCCCGACAGCCGGTTGAACAGGGACGACTTGCCGCTGCCAGTCCCGCCGGCCAGCGCCACGACGGTGTGCTCGGCCGACAGCATCAGCCGCTCGCCAGCCCTGGTGAGCAGCGCCTCGGACTCGGCCAGCAGGTCATCGCTGAAGCCGTCACGGCCGCGCCGGGCCGCGCCGATCTGCACCAGCCGGGCCAGCGCGTTCAGCCGGGCCGACAGCCCGGCCCGCTCGGCGACGAACTGCGCCTGCTCTGCCGTCGCCGTCATCGCGCGCTCTCCAGCGTGTACGCCGGCCTGCATCAGATCGGCGGCGACTGACTCATCGAGCGCGCCGACGCCGTCCACGATCGTGGTGAAGCGAAGCGACTCGGCGGCAAACAGAGTGCGGACGCGCTCGTGCAGGTCCATCCGGACCCGGACCCCGATGTCACGCAGCAGCCCGGCCCCGAACAGGGACGTCAGCACCCGCTGCGGGACGGCGCTCGCGCCCTCGGTGACGGTGACGTCCGCGGTGCCGTAGCCGAGCACGGCGATGGCCAGCACCAGCCCGAGGGACTCCTCGTCGAAGGACACCACCCGCGCGATCGAGCGCCTGGTCACGTTCTCCTCGCGGACCAGCTGGTGCACGTATTCCTGCCAGCCGCTGATCGTCCGCGCCGCCCGGGGCGCGAGGCCCGTCGTCGCCCTGGACAGCGAAGCCAGCGCGGCCGGGTCGGGCTCGGCCGACGCGTCCGCGACGCCGAGGTCGGCCAGGGCGGTCGCCACGAACTCGGTCTCGGAGACGGCGGTGCCATCCGGTTGCCGCGCGCCGGTCGCGACGGCGGCCAGCAGCGCGGTCCCGGCCTCGGTGTGCTGCCAGCTGTCCGCGCTCTGCTCCGCGGCCCGGTCGGCCGTCGAGATGATCAGCGACTCCAGGCTGGCGTGCAGGGCGGTGCGCAGCGCCTCGGCCCGGCCGGACGCGCGATCCTTCTTGGCCTTGCCGCCGCGGCCGCGCCGGGCCTGGAGCGAACGCAGCAGGTCGCCGGCGCCGGCGAAGTCCTGCCACCGGGCCAGTACCTCACCGCACAGCAGCGAGCCGTTCCTGGTGGCCTCGTCGAAGTCGGCGAGGCCGGCCGCGTAGGCGCTCTCGACGCCGTCCAGCAGCTCCCGCCGCGCGCTCAGCTGGCCGGCGGCCTGATCGGCCAGGGCCGGTACCCGGTCGCGGAACGTGTCGAGCACGCCGGACATCGTCTGGGTCAGCACCGCCACCCGCCGGTCGTCCCGCCGCGCCGTGTCGGTCAGGTAGGCCTTGACCGGGGCCGCCACCCCGGCCGGCAGCTGCGCGTCCTTGATGATCGTCTCGGGGATGATGAATCGCGGTACGTCATGCAGCCCGTTGGCGTCGAGCATCGCGTCGAAGTGCCCGGAAAGCTGCGGCGCGGAGGCCGGCGGCACCCGCGAGAGTACGGTCGCGAGCGCGGCGCCCCGGTCCCGGCCGTCCTTCAGCATCTCCCAGACCGCGGCGTCGGCGTACCGCCGCGCGGTCGTCACGAACAGCCACAGGTCCGAGGAATCCAGGAACTGGTTCGCGAAGTCCCGGTGCGCCTGGACCACGGAGTCGATGTCCGGCGTGTCCAGCACCGCGACGCCTTCGGGCATGCCATCGCTGGCGGCCAGCACCAGCAGGCCATCGCGGCCGGGCATGGCCAGCCCCTGCTGGCGGACCCGGGGCAGGGTCGGCAGGAAGACGTTCTCGGCGAACCACCGCATGTCGCTGGGGTGGCACGCGAGTACCGGGCTGTTAGTGGTCGGCCGGCGTATCCCGGTCGCGCTCACCTGCCTGCCGACCAGGCTGTTCATCAGCGTCGACTTGCCCGCACCCGTGGACCCGACGAGCGCGACCAGGATCGGCGCGCCCGACTGCCGCAGCCGCGGCAGCAGGTAGTCGTCGATCTGGCCGAGCAGCTTGAGCCGCTCCGCCCTGGCGTCCGCCACCCCGTCGGCTTCCAGCACGAACGGCACGCTCATCAGCGGCTTGCGCAGGCCGAGCAGGGCGGCCTCCAGCTTGCGCGCGTCGACCCGGGCGTGCGGCTCGTCCGCGGCATCCGCCACTCCTGCTGACTGCGCGGCCGGACGCGGGCCGCCCGGCGGCGGGAATGACCCGCTGGCGCGGCCGGGCCCAGTGGGCTGGCTGCCCTGGACGCCGGGCGCTGAGCTGCGCTGGCCGCGCGGCGCGGAGGTACCCGGACCGGCCGGAGCGGAAAGGCCGGGGCCACCGCTCGCGGTCCCGCTCGGCGCAGCCGGAACTGGCCCGCCGCCGCCGGTCCACGGCGTCGGCGCGGCGGCCAGATCCCGTCGCTCGGTCATGCGTACTGGTCTCCCGCCCAGGGCGAGTCGGTCATCGCAGATTAGTCCTAGTTACCTACTACCCAGAGCCGGGTGATCCAATTTGCCCAGGGTTCCAACCCATCACCCCGATCTTCGGGATTCCCATAACTCAAGTGTGCAGCTCACAGGGCGCGAGTATCCGGCGTTGAGGTAATTCTGCGCCGGTAGGCAGATTACCGTCTGGGCCAGGCAAAAAGGCAACCGGCCGACGGCCGGCTAGGACTTCTCGGTGACCCCCGCGGAGTCGAACGTCGCCACCTCGCGCAGGGCCCGGCAGGCGCTCTGCACGATCGGCAGCGCCAGCAGCGCGCCCGTCCCCTCACCCAGCCTGAGCTCGAGATCGACCAGCGGGTGCAGGCCCAGGTGCTCCAGGCTGACGGTGTGTCCGGGCTCGACCGAGCGATGGCCGGCCAGCAGGCAGCCGGCGGCGTCCGGGGCCAGCGCGCAGGCGGCCAGCGCGGCCGCGCCCGCGATGACCCCGTCCAGGATCACCGGGACGCGCAGCGCCGCTGCCGCGATGATGAAGCCCGCCAGCGCGGCGTGCTCGTAGCCGCCGACAGCGGCCAGCACGCCGACCGGGTCGGCCGGATCGGGCCGGTGCAGTGCCAGGCCGACGCGCACGACCTCCACCTTCCTGGCCAGGGTCGCGCTGTCCACGCCGGTGCCCAGGCCAGTGACCGAGGCCGGGTCCTGGCCGGTGAAGGCGGCAATCAGAGCCGCCGAGGCGGTGGTGTTCGCGATCCCCATGTCGCCGGTCAGCAGGCACCGGTTGCCGGCCACGACGAGGTCCCTGGCGACCTCGATGCCGACGCCGATGGCGGCCACGGCCTGGTCCCTGGTCATCGCCGGGCCGGTGGTGAAGTCCGCCGTGCCCGGGCCGATCTTGCGCGGCAGCAGGCCGGGCATCTGGCTCAGGCCCGCGTTCACCCCGACGTCGACGACCACGACCTCGGCGCCCGCCTGCGCGGCGAAGGCGTTGACCACCGCGCCGCCATCCAGGAAGTTGGCCACCATCTGAGCCGTGACCTCCTGCGGCCACGGGGTCACGCCCTGGGCGTGCACGCCGTGGTCGGCCGCGAAGATCGCGACCGCGGCCGGCTCGGGCAGCGGCGGCGGGCAGCTCCCGGCGAGCCCGGCGAGCTGGACCGAGACGTCCTCCAGCTGGCCAAGCGAGCCGGCTGGCTTGGTCATGATGGCCTGGCGCTGGCGCGCGGCGGCCATAGCCTCGGCGTCCAGCGGCCGGATGCCGGCCCGGACCTCGTCGAGCAGGCTGACGGCCTCGCGGCCCGGCAGCTCGCGGCGGCCGTACTGCTCGGCGTGCACCGCCCAGTGCAGCGGCCTGCGCCTGGCCCAGCCGGCCGCGGCCAGCTCGGGCTCGGCCCCGAATTCGCTGACGTAGCCGACGCACAGGTAGGCCGCGACCTCCAGGTGCTCGGGCAGGCCCAGCTCGGCGGCGAGTTCGCGCTCGCTGAAGAAGCTGACCCAGCCGACGCCCAGGCCCTCGGCCCTGGCCGCCAGCCACAGGTTGGCCACGGCCAGCACGCTGGAGTACATCGCCGTCTGCGGCTGGGCGTGCCGTCCGAGCGTGTGCCGGCCGCCCCTGGTCGGGTCGCAGGTGACGACGATGTTGACCGGCGTCTGCAGGATCGCCTCGGTCTTCAGCTGGTCGAACGCGCGGGCCCTGGCGGCGGGCAGCGACGCGGCGAAGCCCTGGCGGCTCTGCTCGGCCAGTTCCTTGATCCGCCGCCGCCGGCCGGGGTCGCTGATGACGATGAAGTCCCACGGCTGCGAGAAGCCCACCGACGGCGCGCGGTGCGCGGCCGCCAGCACCCGCTCCAGTACGTCGGCCGGGATCGGGTCGGGCTGGAACCCGCGGCGGACGTCGCGCCGCTCCTCGATGACCCGGTACACCGCCGCCCGCTGCTCGGCTGGGAACGGGGCGGCACCGGGTTGCGGGCCGTCGCCAGCCGGCGGGGCCTGCGGCGTGGTCCCGGGCAGCCCGCTGGCAGCCTCGTCGTTCTCGGTCGGCACTGCTTGTCTCCCGGAGCTACCAGTTCGCGCTGTCGTCGTCGGGCACCGGCTCGGGCCCGCCGGGCGGCCAGCCCGCGCGTGACCCGGCCACCTCGCGAGCGGCGTGCAGCAGCGCGGAAAACGCCGCTACGGCCACGGCCGGGCCGCCCTTCTCCGACACATTAGTCACCGACCGCAGGTCGCTGGCCCGCAGCGCGTCCTTGGCCGCGGCCGCGCCGACGAATCCCGCCGGCAGCCCGACCACGAAGGCCGGCTCCACCTCCCGGCGCAGGATCTCCGCCAGCGCGGCGCCGCCGCCGCCGACGACCCAGACCGCGCCCGGCCCCGCCTCCCCGAAGGCCAGCCGCACCGCGGCCGCGGCCCTGGAGATGCCCGCCGTCCTGGCCAGCCGCTGGGTCAGCGGCTCGTTGATCTTGCAAAGGACGGGACTGGCCGTGATCCCGGCGGCCACCATGGCGGTATCCACGACCACGGCGGCACCGGCCGCGAGCGCGGCCACCCCGTCGGCGAGCGCGTCCTCGTCGCAGATCAGGTCGGTGTAGTAGTCAAAGTCCGCGGTGGCGTAGATCACCCGCTCAGTGACGTCCCGGCTGAGCTTCGGCAGCCTGGTCAGGTCGATCCGGTCGCGCAGGACGCGGTAAGACTCCTCGACTGCCGGGTTCGTGCTGGCTGGCGCGCCACCGGTCCAAGTCACGATGCCCCCACCTGCTCAGGGCCCCGGGCCGCCGGAGCCTGCATCTCGCTTCGGTCAGGGCGTCGTCAACGGCCCGTCCCGCCGCCAGGCATCCCAGCATGGCACAGCCGAGCACGAAGGACCGCGGTATCGGCGGGGCGGAACCACCCGCCCGCAACCGCGTCAGGGCTTGGGCTGCTGCCTGTTGGTCTCGGCGGCCAGCGCCATCTGCGGAGCGTCGTCGGCGGGCGGCACCCGCTCCGGCGACGCCATCTCTGGCAGCGCCGACGCGCGCTTGCGCCGGTCGGCGAACAGGACGTAGTGGAAGATCAGGAACCGGCTCACGAAGGTCACGCAGTTCGCCAGCAGGTAGGCGCCGTTGACGACGGCGATCTTCTCCAGGTGATGCATGTGCTCGTGCTTGGCGAAGGCGCCGGCATAGTGGCTGGTCAGCGACAGCACGCCCCAGACCGCGAAGGATATGAGCCAGAACGGCACTGTCTCGCGCAGCAGGTCCGGCCGGCCCTTGCGCTCCCACGCCCAGCGGCTGAGCAGGTAGCTGACGAGGGCGCCGGCCACGGACGCGATCAGGGCCGCCTTGCCAGCCGTCATCTGCACGGGGCCCACGAGGATAGCGAGGGTGATCTGGCTGGAGGCCAGCGCGGCGATCGCTACCGGCACGAACCGGCCGAAGCGCATGCCTGCATCGGTCTGCAGCCGCTTCCTGATCGGACCGGGCAGGAGGCGAAGCACCGTATCGCCGATCATCGAACCCACCCGGCTGAGCCGCGGGTGACGTTGGACGGGGGCGGGCTTCTCCGACTCTGCGGTCATCAGATTCCTAGCTCGAAGGACGGCTTGGGCTGGCCTGAACAGCTACAACAGTACGGGAACCTGCCACGGGGGTCCGGGAATCCCGGCGCCGCACGGCGCTGTCGCAGCCGCACGGTTGCGGCAGCGGGAGTACTGGCGCCGGTGGCCGGGCCCGCTAGATCACCCAATAGCAGGCTGCCATAAGGATAGGTCACGCATGGTGAAAACGGGCCAAGGCGGCGAACTTGATCATTGGCCGCGGTCCGTTCGCCGCCCGCACGATCAGCGCCCGCGGACCTGAACCAGCACACCAAGATCGACTGGCTGTTGCCAGCCGGTCGACGCGGTGAACCGGGCCGACCAGAGCGTGGCCTTGGACCCCACCCAGAACAGCTGCAGCGGGTCGCCGGTCCCGCCGCTCGCGGCGAACGGCGCGGAACTGAGCCCGGCCGCCAGCTGCACCGGGCGGGCCTGGCCCCATTTGCCACCAGTCCGCGGCACCTGCCAGAGCTGGCCGCGCGGATCCCGGAAGACCACGCTCTCCGCCCCGGCCGCCACGACCGGCCAGGGCGCTCCGCTGACCACGCCGCCGAGATTGCGCGGACCGCGGACGTGCTGGTCCGGATCGATCTGGGCGGACCAGATCGAGTGCGGGATCTGCCCGCGCCAGAACACGTCGGTCTCGCCGTTCGGCAGCTGGACGGCGTGCGGCGGCCCGCCCATCGGCGCCATGCCGAGAGCCCGGGGTGCCGTCCAGGCCGCTCCGACCGGGCGGACGACCCGCCAGAGCCTGCCATCGGTTCCCTCCCAGAAGACCTGAACCACGCCAGTACCCGACTCGACCGGGTCCGGCCAGCTCGCAAGGCTGCCCTGGAGCGCCTGCGGCCCGCTCCAGCCTTGGCCCGGATTGAACTCGCCATGCCACAGGTGCTTGTCGTAGTTACCCGACCAGAAGACATCTATGACTCCGTTGGTCTGTGCAACTGCCCGCGGTGCCCCGCCGATGACGCCCATCCGGGCCAGGACCTGCGGCGCGAGCCAGCGACCGCCGGACCGGCGGATAACTGTAAGTTCGCCGGTCCCGTTCCGGTAGAACACGGCCAGCCCGGATTTGCCCACCAGAACCACGCTCGGCTCGGAACTCAGCTGGCCACCCAGGTCGCGCCGGGACCAGGAGCCGTCCGCCGCCCGGTTCTCCGCCCACAGGTGGTTGCCGCTGCCCCGGTAGAACACGGAGGTCGCGTCGCCCGCCTCGATCGTGCCGGCCGCGGACTCGGTCGTCCCGCCCGGCGCGGTCAGGGCGAGGTCCAGGTAGTCCTGGTCGACGTCCATCGTGTCGCCGCCGAACGTCTGCAGCACATTGCCGCTGAACTGATGGACCCGCCGGCGGCCGGACCAGGCGCCATCGCGATAACTCGAGTCGGTGACGTTTTTCGCGCCGTTCCAGAGCGCGTCGTAGATGACGTCGGGATGGGTGAGGCGAGTCGAGTGGTACTCCCTGGCGAGGTCCGCCACGCCCGAGGACGAGCTGCTGTAGACGCCCGACAGATATCCGAGCGCGTGCAGCTCCCTGGTCCAGGCGGACAGGAACTGCAGTGCCTGGCCGCTGGCCGCCGCCCCGTAGGCCTCCATGTCGTAGTAGATAGGTGTCTGCTGCCCGAAGCTCAGCCGCTGGGCCTGCGCCACGGCGTCCGCCGCGGCGCCCTCACCCTGCCGGGCCGGATCGGTGAGCTGGCCGAACGACGCCTGCGGCCCCACGTACATCGGGATGAAGCGCCAGCCCGCTGCCGCTTGCTGACGGACCCACGCGGCGGTGAGGTTCTGCTGGTCGCAGGCGCGGTCGGCACCGCCGATGTAGACGCCGACGGCGCGATAGCGCGAGTACCGGCGCCAGGCGCGCATGTAGCTGGCGCTCGGCGCCGCGCAGACGTCGAACCCGAGGCCGACTTCGTTCGTGACGGTCGGGGGGAGCGAGGGCGCGGCGGCGCCGAACACGATCGACGGCTTGGCTACGGCCCGGCTTGCCGACACCGCCTCGGCCGTACCCGCCCGGCTCGATCCCGCGGCGACGGCCGGGCCGGACCTCCGACCGCGGCGGCGAGGCGCCCCGTTCCCGGCCCCGGCCGTGGGGGTGAGTACGGCCGCCAGCCTGGCCGGGTTGGCGGTGACGATCACCGGCGCGGCGAGCCGGGCGCTCGCCAGGATCCGGTAGATGACGGTCGGGTCAGTATCGAAGGTGGCGGTCACCTTGATCCGCGCCGCGCTGGCCGTGATCTGGTGCGCGACCGGGTTCTCCACCGTGCGCCGGCCCGCTTTCGCCGCGCCGGGCTGCACGACCAGGGCCTCGGTCGTGCCGACGAGCCAGCTCGGGCAGTTCTGATTCGCGCCGGGCCGGCCCAGGTACACCGCGTGCAGGTCGAAGCGCACGCACGCGGTGCGGTGCCGCACCGTCCGGATCACCGGCCAGGACTTCGGCACCGCGAACCGGTAGCCGCGATAGGACACGGTCTTCAGCGTCGTCGCGTGCCACCGCGCCGCGCCCGCCGGGCGGGCGTCGGCGAGCGCGATCGCCGGCCAGCAACCGGCCGCGATCGCCGCTGCGGCGGCACCCGCGAGGAACGCGTGCGCGCGTGGGCGCGCCAGCCGCGCGGCCATCTCAGCGAGCCGCGGCCGACGCGGCCAGGCGCGCCGCCTGACCCGGACCTAAGGTGCGGACAACCGGCTGCGAATTTTCCCCGGACATGGCGAACGACCTCCCCGTTGCCTGCCCTGCCCCCTGACAAGGCACTGGGCGGACGACCCAGCCGGGAATCCCCTGTTAACCCCGTCCCGGCTCAGAAATCCGGCGCGGCACGCGGTGCGCGCAGCAGCCCGAACGCCCAGGTTCCCGAGACTAATAGCCGCTTCGCCGCCCGACAGTGTGACGCGCCGGGCGGTTTGCTCTGGTCAGTTTCTCGACAGCGTCCAGCGGCCGGACTCGTGGTCGTGCCGCAGCTCGAACGTCGCCGCCGTGGTGGCCTGCTGTGCGGTCGCCTCAACCAGCCAGTACTCCGGCGATAACGGCTCGTCGTCGTCCGGGCCGGCCGATCCTGGCTTGCCGCCGCGCCGGTCCAGGACGAACAGAACGACGTAGAGGCGGCCGCGCCAGACGAACCTGGCGGGCCGGCCGTGGCGGAGCCAGACCTCCACTGGTTCCCCGCGAATACGGCGCATCCTGCCCTGCTCTCCCTGGCCGCGGCTGGCTGGCGGCTGCCCAGGGGAAGTCAGGCAGCTGACGTTCTCAATCGAACATACATTCGTATTGCCTGAAAAGCAAGGTCAGGGCTTAGCACACAGGGCCGGCCCGGCCCTATCCGGTTCAGGCCGGGCCGCCCCAGCCGGGCATCGGGACCCCGACGAGCAACTCGCGGACCTGCGCCGCGATCGCGGCCAGGGCCCGTTCGTCCGCCTTGACGGCCGCGGTGATCGCCTGGCCCGTCCAGCCCGCCAGCAGTTCCATGTGCGGCTCGGTCAGCCCGCGGGTGGTGACGGCCGCGGTGCCGATCCGCACACCGGACGGATCGAACGGCGGGCGCGCGTCGAACGGCACCGTGTTGTAGTTCACCTCGATGCCCGCACGGTCGAGTGCCTGCGCGGCCGGCTTGCCGCCGATGCCCTGCGCGGTCAGGTCGAGCAGGATCAGGTGGTTGTCGGTGCCGCCGGAGACCAGCGTGTACCCGCGCTCGGTCAGCACCGGCCGCGAGCGCCTTGGCGTTGGCCACGATCTGCGTGGCGTAGCGGCCGAACGAGGGCAGCGACGCCTCGTGCAGCGCGACCGCGATCGCGGCCGTCGTGTGGTTGTGCGGACCACCCTGCAGACCGGGAAAGACAGCTTTGTCGATCGCCGCCGCGTGCTCGGCGGTGGCTCAGGATCATCGCCTCCGCGCGGGCCGCGCAGGGTCTTGTGGGTCGTGGTCGTGATGACGTCGGCGTGCCCGGCCGGCGACGGATGCGCGCCGCCCGCGACCAGACCGGCGATGTGCGCGATGTCGGCGACGAGGATGGCCTCGACTTCGCGCGCGATCTCGGCGAACGCCGGCGAAGTCGATCGTGCGCGGGATCGCGGTGCCGCCGCAGAAGATCAGCCGCGGGCGCTGCCCGCCGGGCCAGCGTCGCGGACCTCGTCGAGGTCGGTCATCGGCCGGTGTCAGCCCGCACGCCGTAGCGGACCGGCGTTGAACCACTTCCCGGTGACGGAGACGGGCCAGCCGTGGGTCAGGTGCCCGCCGAGCGGGCAGCGACATGCCCATGATCGTCTCGCCCGGCCGGGCAGAACGCCAGATAGGCGGCCAGGTTCGCGGGCGACCCGGAATACGGCTGGACGTTGGCGTGGTCGACGCCGAAGAGCCGCTCGGCGCGCTGCCGGGCCAGCCGCTCGACCGGATCGATGAACTGCTGGCCCTCGTAGTAGCGCTTGCCGGGATAGCCCTCGGAGTACTTGTTCGTGAGCACCGTGCCACTGGCTTCGAGCACGGCGCGCGGACGACGTAGTTCTCCGACGCGATCAGCCGGGCTTTCTCGAACTGCCGCCGGGCCTCGCCCTGGATGAGCTCCGCGATGTCCGGATCGGTCCCCGCCACGTGCGGAATGGCCGGCTGATGCATGTCAGGCTCCCCCCATGCCCACGCGGCCCCGTCGCGCGGCCCGGCGGCGGCCAGCCTGGCCGCGGTCGCGCTACGCCTGCCGTTCCGGTTCCCTCGGCTTACCCGTCTGGCTTACCGTCCGGCTAGCCGGCCGCGTCGGCGCCGGCCCGGTCTGGACCGGCCAGTACCCGATCGTTCT
The DNA here is from genome assembly GCA_963805805.1 of uncultured Actinomycetota bacterium. Classification (GTDB taxonomy): domain Bacteria; phylum Actinomycetota; class Actinomycetes; order Streptosporangiales; family Streptosporangiaceae; genus JAJYUU01. Next base: position 39,798 of record CAWDVS010000008.1, read on the forward strand.
GCACGAGCGCCCAGGCGGGCCGAACCGGTCAGCACCGATAAAGGTGAGCGCCCCGACCTTCGCCATCCGCACGGCGCCAGCGCACAGCTGGCACGGCTCTAGCGACGTCACCAACCGCAGACCGGCGTGGTGCCCGTCGGCCGGCAAGCCGAAGAGCGCGTTCATTTCCGCGTGCGCGAGCGGGCTGGCCGACAACGGACCGGCGCCGGACGATTCGTATACGGCATTACGGCCAGACGCGACGATCGTGCCGTCGCCGTCCACGACGACGGCGCCGATCGGATTGGTCCCGGCGACCATCGCCTCCCAGGCGAGGGCCAGGCAGGCGCGTTCCGGTTCCGACAGATCGGGCATTGGCGACAACGAATGACTAGTCACAGTCGTCACGATAAGCGTGGCCGGTCGCCGGCGTATCCCGGCGACCGGCCGCCGCCCGCAGAACCGGCAGCGCGCCTGGCCGTCAGCCTGCTACTGCGTCGAGCAGCTTCTTGCGCTGCTGGTCACCCAGACCGCCGACACGGCGGTTGTCGTCAATCCCGGCTTCTTCCATCACGGCGGCGGCCTTCGCCGGGCCGTATCCGGGCAGCGCCTTGATGACCTGAGCCACCTTCGTCTTCTTGGTGACGTCGTCCTTGCGGTCAAGCAGCTGGGCGATGCTTACCTTGCCCGCCTTGACCTTGGCCAGGAGCTCGCTGCGCTCCTTGCGCGCGGCCTGGGCCTTTGCCAGCGCGTCGGCGCGCTGCTCAGGTGTAAGAGTTGGCAGTGCCATGTCACTCCTTCGGTTAGGTCGATCAACCCTCCCACATACCCTGTATCCAGCGCGGTAACGGCGCTCGTGTCGAGGTCAACGGTCCGCGATTCAAGTAACCCCAGGTCAGCGCGTCGTGCTGGGTACCGTCGCAGTGGGCAGCCATATCGACTTAAAGCGCCATCTAGCCGACGGCCACTGATCCTGGCAGGACTTCTCCGGTCGCCGTGATCTCGGGCCCGACTTCGGGGATTTGCGAGCACGGGCAGAGTGGCAAGTGGCAGCGCTGCGGCGAGGACTCGGCGGATCCGGACATGCGGTCGCGCTCCGTCGCGGCGTTCACCGCGGCCTGAATGGTGTTGTATCCGGGCGCAGCGCAGCTCGTGCCGCCCCCGGAGACCGCGGCCGCCGTGCTCACCCAGAGTGAATGCGCAGGCCAGGCGGCGGCCGGTGACGCCGACGCCACCCCCGCGACGCACGCGAAGCCAGCTAACGCCGCAACTGATCCTGCCCGGATAGTTTCCACCTGTTACCCCTATCTCTATTCCCCAAGCCATTCGCGGAGAAGATAGCCAACGAGCGCGCCGGCATTTTGACCTTCTAGATTTATTCGCACCAATGCTCTCTGTGAGCCATTAGGAATGGAACGCCATAATGTGGCCGCGCCAGCCCGGCGGGCGGACAACTGAAGATCAGCCAGTAGCCTGCGGGGGTGGCCGCGGCACCCCCCGGCCCGGTCTGCCCGCCGGCTGGCGGCTGACCCTCGCCTGACCTTCACCGACCGGAGCCGCATGCGCATCGGGCAGATCGCGATTGACGTCGCGCCGCTGCGCGAGAGCCGTGACTTCCGCCGGATGTTCGCGGGCCAGTTCCTGTCCAGGACCGGTGCCACCGTCGCGACCACGGCGGCGAACTGGCAGGTCTATAACCTGACGCACAGCTCCCTCGCGGTCGGCCTGGTGACGCTGGGCGCCGGCATAGGCCTGTTCATCGGCCTGCTGGCCGGCGGCATGCTCGCCGACCGGCATGACCGCCGCAAGCTGCTCATGGCGGTGCAGATCCCCGAGGCGCTGCTCGCGTTCGCTCTCATGGCCAACAGCCTGCTGGGCCATCCGGCGCTCTGGCCGCTGTACGTGCTCACCTTCGGGCTCGGCCTAATGTCCGGCCTGAGTTCCCCGGCTTCGACCGCCGCCACCCCGGCCCTGGTCGGTGAGCGGCGGCTGGCGGCGGCAGCGGCGCTCAACTCGGCCGCGAGCCAGCTTGGGGCGCTCGGCGGGCCAGCGCTGGCGGGCATTCTCATCGCCGGGCCGGGGCTTCCCACCTGCTACGCGATCAACGCAGGCTGCTACGTGCTGTTCGGCATCGCGGTGACCGGATTGCGGCCGCTGCCCCCGACGGTGCGCGCCGACCGGCCCGGCCTGAGCTCGCTGGCGGAGGGGTTCCGGTACGTGCGCCATAACGCCGTGGTCGCCGGCATGCTGCTCGTCGATACGAACGCGATGATCTTCGGCATGCCGTCAGCGCTGTTTCCCGCCCTGGCCAGCGAGCATTTCCACGGCGGTTCAGCCACGTTCGGACTGCTGACTGCCGCTCCGGCCTTCGGCGCGATCGTCGGCGCGGCGACCAGCGGATGGACCGGCCGCCTGCGGCGCCCCGGCCTGGTGGTCATCGGCGCCGGCCTGGTCTGGGGCGGCGCGATCACGGGGTTCGGGCTGGTGACCAACCTGTCGCTGGCGCTGGGCTTCCTGGCGCTGGCCGGCATGGGCGACATCATCTCCGAGGTGCTGCGCAACGCCTTGCTGCAGCTGCATACCCCCGACCAGCTGCGCGGCCGGGTTTCCAGCCTCTACCTGGCCCAGGTCAGCGGCGCGCCCGCGCTGGGCAACGTGGAGGCGGGCGGTGTGGCCAAGCTCGCGGGCCTGGAGTTCTCGATCGTCAGCGGCGGCCTCGCCTGCATCGCCGGCGCGCTGCTGCTCGGCATGCTGATCCCGGCCTTGCGGACCGCCACCCTGCAGGGCCCGGCCGCCGGCGACGGCGCCCCCGGCGACGGACCGCCGCCGTCCGCAGAACCCGCGACCGCCCCAGCCTGAAGGCGCTCCTGAGGATGACAGGCTCAAACCGGGCGGGTGAGGCCCGCGGGCGGGACCAGCGGCAACCCCGGCGTCGGGCCGCCCTCGATCAGCCGCAGCAGCGCCGCGGTGTCCAGGTGCTCGGCGACGAGGTCACCGAGCAGGTCAAACGCCGCCTCACGGAGGGCGGCGAAGCAGGTGTCGGGCGCCGGCTTGAAGTCCCGCCCGGCGAGCGCGGCGACTTCGGTCAGGAACCCGCGCCGGAACTCGTCGTTCTCCAGCGTGCCGTGCCAGCTGGTGCCCCAGACCGTGCCGCTGCGGCAGCCGCCAGGGAACGGCTCCGCGGTAATGCCGGAGACCGAGACGACGCCGTGGTGGATCTCGTAGCCGGACACCTCGGCGCCATAGGCCGTGCCCTTCGGCCGGCCCAGGATCTTCGTGTCGCCGAAGGTGACGCTGGCGGGCAGCAGGCCGAGGCCGGACACCCGGCCGGCGCCGGACTCCACATCGTCGGCGATCTGGCTCGCGAGCATCTGGTAGCCGCCGCAGATGCCGAGTACCGGCTGGCCGGACCTGGTCCGTGTCGCTATTGCCTCGGCCATGCCGCGGTCCCGCAGCCAGCTGAGATCAGCCACCGTGGCCCTCGTTCCCGGAATGATCACCAGGTCGGCGTCGGCCAGCTCGGCGGCGGTGTCGGCGACCCGGACCAGGACGCCGGGCTCGGCCGACAGCGCGTCGATGTCGGTGAAGTTGCTCATCCGGGGCAGCCGGACGACGCTGACCCGCAGCACGTCGTGCCCGGCTGGCGGTCCGGCCGACGGCCTGACCGCGGTCGAGAGGCTGAGCGAGTCCTCGGCGTCGAGCCAGAGCCCTTCGGCCCACGGCAGCACGCCGAGGACCGGCCGGCCGGTCAGGCCGCGGAGCATGCCGAGGCCGGGTTCGAGCAGCGCCCGGTCACCGCGGAACTTGTTGATGATGAAGCCGGATACGAGCGCCTGGTCCTCCGGCGCGAGCAGGGCCACGGTGCCGTGCAGGGCGGCGAACGACCCCCCGCGGTCGATGTCGGTCACGAGCACGACCGGCAGGCCGGCCGCGCGGGCGATGCCCATGTTCGCGATGTCGGTGGCCCGCAAGTTGATCTCCGCCGGGCTGCCGGCGCCCTCGCAGATCACGACGTCGTAGTCACGGCGGAGCTGGGCGAGGCTGTCCTCCGCCACGTCCAGGAGCCGGTCGGCGTGGTCGGCGTACTCGGCGGCATCGACCTCGCCAATGGGCTGGCCGAGCACCACGACCTGGCTGCCGTTGTGACCCGGCTTGAGCAGCACGGGGTTCATCCGGGCGTCCGGCTCGAGCCCGGCCGCGGCCGCCTGCATCGCCTGCGCCCGGCCGATCTCCGCGCCATCCGCGGTCACGAACGAGTTCAGCGACATGTTCTGGGCCTTGAACGGGGCTACCCGGACGCCCTCGCGGCGGAGCCAGCGGACGATCCCGGCGACTATGACGCTTTTGCCCGCGTCCGAGGTCGTGCCGGCGACGAGGAGAGCGCCGTTCACGACTGGATCAGCCCCGCGCCGGGATCCGGACATGGCGACGTGAGTGTTCGGCAGCGGGGCATGGGACATGACGATAGGCAATACGGTGGTCCTGCGCAGCGACCGCCGCAATAAAGGCGTGTCCTGCGCGTGACCTGTCGCGGGCACAATGTGCCCATAAGCGCCTGTAGCTCAGCCGGATAGAGCAGCTGCCTTCTAAGCAGCCGGTCGCAGGTTCGAGTCCTGCCAGGCGCGCCCGGCCGGGCGCCCTGAGCCCGAGACGGCGGGCCGATCGCCCGGTCGAAGACCGGCGAGCGCGGCCGGCCAGTCCGGGGTCAATGGCCTTCTGAGATACGTGCGTTGCCCCACGCTACAGAAATGGCCCAACCGGCCGACGCAGATTCACCAGAGCCGAAGCATTCGAGTTGGAGGGCATGGACCCCTGTTACATTGACATCGATTGTTTTTGGCCTAACGGCGCCGACAGTAAAGGTCCGGAGGGTGTGTCCATCGCCATCTATTATTACGGCAGCCCCGAAATGTGGCGGGAACTTGGCCCCAAGTGCAATAGTAGCTTGGAAACGGCGAGCGTTATGCTTTAGCTTATATGCAGGAAAAGCAGTTGGATCGCCAACGTTACAATAGAACGAGATACTCTTGGGGTAAATTGATCCGTCTATCTTGACCGGACCTGCGTTCACCAGCTCGCCGAGATTCCCGGCAGGTACCAGATCTGAGAGAAATGAGAACGAGGACGTGCCGGAAGTCTTCGGAATCACCACTGGGGCAGACTCGCCAGCTGGGGAGCTTGCACTGGCCGAAACGGGAGGCACGGACGAAGAGGCTGCCACGGGCGAAGAGGCTGCCTTTGGTGACGCGCCAGGGTTGACTTCAATCACTGCTATTACTATCGCTACCGCAGCTACGACGCTTCCGATAATCGCCCAGAATAGTGGGCGCCCTCGCCGCATAGCTCCTCCGAGGCCGTTGTGCCCAAGTCTAGGCAACTTAGCACGAATTACGGCGGGTCGGTCTCAGCGCCAGAAGCTAGCCTAGGCAGCAGCGAGAGGATGGCCCTGCAGGTGCCGGTGACCCGACCATGACCGCAACGCTTGTTGTCACGAACAGCTATCAGTGGACCGGCAATCCCTCGGCAGCCGGATTCATCGTCTATCTCGACGACCGGACGATCGGAGTGGCTTCGCCAGGACGGTCCCTCACGGCGCGAGTGCACCCAGGTCCGCACACCCTGGTGTGTTTGTGGTATTTCCTCAGTCCCCGCGCGGACGAGGAGGTATCCGGGTTACCCCTCGAAGACGACCTCGATCTTGATCCGGTCTGGATCCTCGAAATAGACCGCGTAATAGCCAGGCGCGTAAGCGGGATACGCCTTGGCCCCGCCGTACAGTGGCTCGATCTGCCGTGGCCTCAGAAACTCCGCGACGAACTTGTCGACCAGGTCGGCCGACTCCACCTTGAACGCGATATGACCGAGGCCGGTCCGCTTCCGGTGGAACCCGGGGTCCTGATGCCCGGCGTTTGTCACCTGCACGCACAGCGACGTATGCCCGTCGCTGGCATCAAAGTGATTTCCGTCCGGGATGACCGCGAAGTCGAGGAAGGCGAGCAGGTCCTGCCAGAACGCGAATGGCTCTTCAGCCGAGGAGAGGTTGATGCCGACGTGGCCAAGGGCTGCCTTCATCTTCCGGACCGTAGCAGGCTCGCGGGCGCGAGCCCGCCGCGCGCCACGACGTGACCGAGCGCCGATCCGGCTGGCGGCTGCGCTGGAGACTGGCGCAGTATGATCGCGTACTCCGTGACCGAGGAGGCATTCGTGCGGTGCAGCGGGACGACGGGAGCGACGGTGCCTGACCGCGCCGCGACGCGGGTTGCTCGCAGCGGGGCGCCCGGCTGTTAGGCCGCACGGATGGACATTGGCAACATCGCCGAGCTGAACGCGTTCCTGGTGCTGGACGCGATCAGATCGCACGGCAAGGTAACCCGGCGGCAGTTGTCCGCGGAGCTCGGCTTGTCCGACGCGTCGGTGAGCCGGATCGCGCAGCGGCTGCTGCGGGCCGAGCTGATCGCCGAGGAGCCGGGCGACCGCCCGGCCCGCGGTCGCACCCCGACCGTACTGCGGTTCGTCGGCGCGGCCGGCAGCGTCATCGCGATCGACCTCGGCGGCACGCGCTGTCACGGCGTGCTGGCCGACCTGGCCGGGACGACCATGGCCGAGGACTTCCGGCCCACCCGCGAGGGCGAGCACGCGGCGGCGGCCCTGCTCGAATGCATCGCCGCGCTGCGGCCGGACCGGGGCAGCCGGAGCTGGCCAGTCCGCGCCGTGGTGGTCGGCATCCCGGCCGTGATCGACCCGCGGACCGGCCTGGCCACCGCGGGGCCGAGCGTGCACTGGCAGGACTTCGACCTGATGGGGATCCTGGCGGCCGAGGTGGCCGAGCCGTTCGAAGTGGACAACGACGCGAACCTGAGCGCGCTCGGCCAGGCCTGGCGCGGAGCCGGCCGCGGGGTGCACTCGTTCGTGACGATGTCACTGGGTACCGGCATCGGCGGCGGCATCGTCGTCGACGGTCACCTGCTCAGCGGCCGGCACAACGCCGCCGGTGAAGTCGGCTACCTGCCGGTCGGCGGCCGGCGGACGCGGCGCCGGGCGGCAGCGGCTTCGGTTCGCCGCCGGGCGGCTTCGAGGACGTCGCGTCCGGTCCGGCGCTGCGCAGCCAGGCCGAACGCCTCATCGCCGACGGCCCGCCGACGTCGCTGACCGCGGACTTCACCGTGGCCGACGTGTTCGCCGCCGCCGCGACCGGCGACGCGGTCGGCCGCCGGGTCGTGCACGATCTCGTCGGGCACGTCGCCGCCGCGATCGTCGCGACGACCGCGCTGATCGACCCCGAACTGGTCATCCTCGACGGCAGCATCGGCCGGGCGCTCGAACCGTGGCTGCCTGAACTCACCGCGGCCGTCCAGGAGCGGGTGTTCGGCGCACCGGAGATCGTCATCTCGCAGCTCGGCCCCAACGCGACCGTGACCGGCGCGATCGCGCGGGCGCTGGCGATGGTGGCGGAGCAAGACGCGCCTGTGCCGCTCGGCCGCCGCGCGCTGACCTGACCGCCGCGCAGCGCTGACCGCTGACCCCTGGTGCAGCCAGTCCCCGTGGCGCCGGACCGCGCGTATACCACAATTCTCGCGTTCGCCAAGACCTTGTTTCTTAGTGGGGCTAATCACTATAGTTCAGCCGTTCCCGATAATTTTTCATCCTGAAAAGAAGTCCGGGTGAACGGGCTGGTGGGTCCTGCGCCCGGCGGGAGGTGCGGCATGCGAGCCAGCCTGCGGATTGCCGGGATAACCATCTGCGCAGCGAGCCTCGCCTGGCTCGGGCGTACCTGACATCGCCTCCGCCGCGCCCGCGCCAGCGCGCGCGCCGGGGCCGCCACGACGCTGTCGGCCGCCACACGCTGTCGGCCGCCACGCGCTGTCAGCCGCCACGACAAGGAGCGCCGAGGCTCAGGGCACCGCCACGATCGGCGCTGGGCGGCTGGCAGGTGCAGAGCTCGGCCGCGACCACGCAGTGGACCACCAACCAGGGCGCGACCCAGGACGGCGCGCAGATCTCCGCCCCCGGCTTCGCCGCGAGCGGCTGGCTGCCGGTCAGGCCGGACAACGCGGGCGCGGTCGGCACCGAGGTCGAGGCGCTCGTGCAGAACGGCGTCTGCCCGGACGACACCGCCCTGGAGCCGGTGAACGCCAGCTCCGACAGCACCAGCAGCGTGTTCTACTCCGACAACCTGACGCAGTGCTTCGGCGCGCCGATGACCAGCACCGGCGCCGACACCGACCCGCTGTTCGACGTCCCCTGGTGGTTCCGCACGACGTTCGCGAACAACTTGCGGCCCGGTCAGGACGCCAAGCTCGTCATCAACGGCGTGATGGGTCAGGCCGACGTCTGGGTCAACGGCACCGAGGTGGCGACCGAGGCCACCGTCGAGGGTGACTACACCAGTTACAGCTTCGACGTCTCGAACCTGCTGCGCAGCGGCACCAACGCGCTCGCGCTGGAGCTGTACCCGAACAACCCGAACACCATGTTCACCCTCGATGACGTGGACTGGAACCAGATCCCGCCGGACAACAACACGGGCATCCAGTTCCCGGTCCAGCTCCGGGTCGCCAGCGCGCTCGGCATCGCCAACACCTACGTCACCCAGGACGACGCGCCGGACCTGAGCAGCGCCGCGCTCACCGTGCACGCGGACGTCACGAACAACACCCCGGCCCGGCAGTCCGGCACCGTCACGGCGGCCATCAGCCCGCCGGGCGGCGGCGCGGCGATTCAGGTCTCGCAGCAGGTCACGCTCGCCGCCGGGGCCAGCCAGACGGTCACGTTCCGGCCCGCCGACTTCCGCCAGCTGGTCGTGCACCATCCGCAGCTGTGGTGGCCGTATCAGATGGGCGGCCAGCCGCTCTACCAGCTGCAGGCCTCGGCCTCGGCCGGCGGCCAGGCATCCGCCGTTGCCCCGGCGGTCAGCTTCGGCATCCGCTCGGTGTCCACCTACCTCACCAAGCCGTCGGTGCTCGCGCCCGAGGGCGTGCGGGTGTTCGAGGTCAACGGCGTACCGTTCGACTTCCGGGCCGGCGGCTGGTCGGAGAACCTGTTCCTGCATTACTCCGCGGCCGACGTCGCCAACCAGATCGCGCATCCTCAAGAGCATGGGCATCAACGGCATCCGGACCGAGGGCAAGGAGATGCCGCAGAACTTCTACGACCAGATGGACCGGGCCGGCATCCTGATCGACGCGGGCTTCCAGTGCTCGACAAGTGGGAGCCGTCCGGCAGCGGCCGGGGCGTGACGCTCGCAGGACTACCACGTCATGTACGAGTCGTCGCTGACCATCGGCGAGCGGCTGCGCGACCACCCCAGCGTGCTGAACTACAGCTGGAGTGACAACAGCCCGATCAACGAGCAGGAGACGGCGTCGCTGGCCGGCTTCAGCCAGTCCGGCTTCCAGGACCCGATCATCTCCTCCGCCGAGTACAACGTGGCCGGCGTCCTCGGTCCGTCCGGCGAGAAGGAAGGACCCTACGACTGGGTGCCGCCCGACTACTGGTACGACAACGCGCACTCCAGCAACAACGGCAACGACAACGACTCCACCCTGACGAACGTCGGCGGGGCCTGGGGCTTCGACAGCGAGCAGGGCTCGGGTGACACCGTCCCGACGATGGACTCGCTGAACCGGTTCATGTCGCCCGGCCGACCAGGCGACGCTCTGGCAGCAGCCGGACGCGCATCAGTTCCACACGAACTACGAGTCCACCGACGGATCGCACTCGGGCTACTCGTTCGGCACGCTCGACAACCTGGACACCGCGATCAAGGCCAGGTACGGCAGCTGGAGCAGCCTCCCGCAGTACGTGCAGGAAGCCCAGGTGCAGAACTACGAGGACATCCGGGCCCAGTTCGAGGCCTACATCGACCACTGGGCGAACGCGCAGACGCCGTCCACCGGCACCGACTACTGGCAGCTGAACAAGGGCTGGCCGACGCTGCTCTGGGACCTGTACAACTCCGACTACGACGAGGCCGGATCCTACTTCGGCGCCAAGAAGGCCAACGAGGACCTGCACGTCCTGTACGCGTACGACACCGGCCAGGTCACGATCGACAACCTGACCGGGGCCCGGCAGCAGGGGCTGTCGGTGCAGTCGAAGGTCTACGGCGTGGACGGCACCGTGCTGGCCGACCAGTCCACCGGCCAGTCGCTGTCGCTGGCACCGCAGCAGGTCAGCGACGGCGTGCTGACACCGCAGGTGCCCGCCGCCACCACCCCGCCGGCGCCGGCCAAGGCCTACTTCGTCGAGCTGATCCTGCGTCAGCACGGCGCGGTCGTGGACCGGAACGTGTACTGGCTGTCGACCCAGCAGGACGTGATCGACTGGTCATCCACCGAGGGCAACCCGCAGGCGAACAACGGCGACCCGCTGAGCCAGTACGCCGACATGACCGCACTGCAGAACCTGCCGTCCGAGCCGGTGCAGGTCACGGCCGACACGGCGGCGCAGCCCGGCCGCGGCGGCAAGGTGGTCACCAGCGTCACGATCACCAACCCGTCCTCGAACTCCGCCGTGGCGTTCTTCCTGCGCGCCGACGTGCGCCGCGGGAACTCCGACGGCACCGCGCAGGCGGGCGACAACCAGGTCCTGCCCATCACCTGGAGCGACAACGACGTCACGTTGTGGCCGGGTGAGTCCCAGACCCTCACCGCCACCTACCGCTCGTCTCTCCTGCACGGGGCCGCTCCAGTGGTGAGCGTCTACGGGTGGAACGTGCCGGACGCCTCGTTCGCGGCACCGCAGAGCGCGGCCGCCGTGGCCGCGGTGCACACCGCCGAGGACGCCGCGCACCTCCAGCACTTCGGGGTCGCGAACGGCACGCCGACCGGAAGCGTCACCGCGCAGCCGGGCGTCGGCACGCCGCCCGGTACCGGTACCGCGGTCACGGCGACCAGCAAGGCCAAGGCGCCGGACCTGACCGTGACGTCGGTGGCGAACTCGCCGGACACCACGCCGGCGACCAGCTTCACCCAGGGCGACAGCGCCGACACCTACACGCTGACGGTCAAGAACACCGGATCCGCGCCGACCGACGGCACCACGCCGGTCACGCTGACCGACATCGTGGACCCGAACATCAGCATGACGTCCATCAGCGGCTCGGGCTGGACCTGCGACACCTCGAACGACCCGACCGAGGTGTGCACCGAGACCGGCGGCTCCGGCGGCGGCCCGGCCGTGCTGCAGCCCGGCCAGTCCTACCCGCCGATCACGCTCACGGTGCAGGTGCCGCTCGGCACCGGCTTCGGCACCCAGGAGTCCACCGACGGCCTGCACGTGACCAACGGCGTGACCGTGTCCGGCGGCGCGCCGTCCCAGCCGACCACGTCGCTGGCCAGCCCGACCCCGATCGTCGGCGTGCCGAGCCTGACCGCCGACAACGCCGTGGACGGCGCGTTCCGGCAGGGCAGCACCGGCCGGTACGAGATCACCGTGCATGAACACGGGCGGCGGCCCGACCAGCGGCAGCAGCTCCGACCCGGTCACCGCCACGATCACCGCCATGCCCACGGGTGTCACGGTGCAGGCGCTGTACGGCAGCGGCTGGACCTGCAACCAGGCCGCGATCACGACGCCGGTCACCGAGCCCGCCGACACCTGCTACCGCAGCGACGTGCTCGCGGGCGAGAACGGCGAGGAGCCGCCGATCACCGTCATCGCCAGCATCGCCAGCGAACGCGCCCGCCTCCGGGAACGAGACGGTCCAGGTAGCTGGCGGCGGCGACGTCGGCGGCGCCGGCTTCGGTCAGCGCCGCGACGACTGTCCAGCAGGCAGCCGACCTGAACGCGGCCAGCTCGCACGCGGGCAGCTTCGCCCAGGGCGACAGCGCGGACACCTACACCCTGACCGTGTCGAACGTGGACGGCCCGAACGCGGCCACCACCGGCGGGCCGGCGCTCGGCCTGGTCTGGGTGACCGACAGCCTGCCGTGGGGCCTGACCGCCACCGCCATGTCCGGCCCCGGCTGGACGTGCCGGGTCGGCTCGCTGACGTGCTACCGCACGGACACGCTGGCGGCCGGCTCGTCCTATCCGCCGATCACGCTGACGGTCAAGGTCGCCGCCAATGCCCCGGCGTCGGTCACGAACTCGGTCACCGTGGCCGGCGGCGGGATGACCTCCGGCGCGAACTCCTCGACATCGGCCGGCGGCCAGACCGGCACCGACCCGACCACGATCAGCCAGAGCGGTCCGGCCGGCACCCCGCCGGCCCCGGCGGCCCCGGCCGCAGCTGTCGGTCAGCAGCGGCCACGCCGGCGGCTTCGGCCAGGGCGACGCGGCCGACTCGTACACGCTGAAGGTGTCGGACGCGGCCGCGGCCGGACCGGCCACCGGCATGGTGGTCGTCAGCGACGCGCTGCCTGCCGGGCTGACCCCGGTCGAGCTGACCGGCGACGGCTGGACCTGCTCGCTGGCAGCGCCGACGCTGCCGGCCGCGGCGGCTTCGCGGCGGAGCACGGTGTACAACACCTTCCAGCCGCAGCCGACCTGTTACCGGTTCGACTCGCTCCCGCCCGGTGGCTCGTATCCGCCGATCACCCTGGCGGCGGCGGTCGCGAACAACACGCAGCCGTCGGTGACGAACGACGCCACCGTGGCCGGTGGCGGCAGCGCCGCGGCCGATGACACCGACGCGACGGCAGTGAGCCAGCTGCCGCAGCTCGTGGTCAGCAGTTACGACTCGGCGGGCGGCGTGCCGTACGCCCCGTTCGGCCGGGGCGGCGCGTCGCAGCGCGACGTGTACCACGTCACGGTGGCCAACGACGGCTTCGCCGCGACCAGCGGCGCGGTCACGTTCGCGGCCGACCTGCCCGGCGGCGTGACCGCACTGTCGATGTCCGCCCCCGGCTGGTCCTGCGATACCGCGTCGGCGACCTGCCGCACCAACCCCGGCGTCAGCCTCGCGGCCGGCCAGCAGGATCAGATCACGCTGACCGTCAGCGTCGCGGGCAACGCCCCGGCGGACCTGCAGACGCTCTTGCAGGCCAGTGGCGGCGGCCAGATCCCGGCCGCCGGGCTCGATGAGAACAACGACTACAGCACCGTCAGCAACGGCGGCGCGTACGTCGACCCGACCTACGTGCAACCTGCGCAGTAGGACTCGCGACGGGCGGGGCCCGGGCACAGTTGCCCGGGCCTCGGCCTTCGCACCCGCACTGTGGGAGATTGGGGCCACTATGGGGGCCCCGGACTGCCACAGTCGGTGCGCTGGCCGAGAAATATCGCCTGGCGCTGAAGCGCCAGGCTATCGGCAAGCGTCTCCCTAGCGTGAACGAGACGATGGCGGGCGAGCCAGCTCAGGTCGGCGCCCGACCGGGCGGCGCCGATCACGCCGCGGCGGTGCAGGACCTGTTCCGGGAGCACTGGCTCGAACTCGTGCGGCTGGCCACCGTGATGGTCGGCGACGTCGCCACCGCCGAGGACGTCGTCCAGGACGCCTTCGAGCGACTGCACCGCAGCTGGCACCGGCTGCGCGAGCCGGCCAGCGGCCTGGCCTACGCCAGGTCCTCGGTCCTCAACGGCTGCCGCTCGGTGCACCGCCGGGCCGCGGTCGCCCGCAAGTACGGCCCGCGGCTGGCCCTGCCGGCCGACACCGCCGGTCCGGACGCGGTGGCGGCCGCCGACGCCAGCAGCGAAGTGGCCACGGCGCTGCACAGGCTGACCCGCCGCCAGCGCGAGGTGATCGTGCTGCGCTACTACGCCGACCTGGATATCGCCGAGATCGCCGCGACGCTGCGGCTCACCCAGAGCGCGGTCCGCGCCACGATCAGCCGGGCCCTGACCGCGATGGCCCGCGCGCTGGAGGAGGACTCCGATGACTGACCTCGAAGACCGGCTGCGGCGCGACCTGACCACGCTCGCCGAGCGGGTCGCAGCCGCAGGATATCCGCGGTCCGCAGCCGCTGCCGCGTCGGCGGGGGCCGCGCGCGGCGCGCTGGCTGGCCCCGGCCGGCGCGGTAGTCGCGGTCGTCGTCGTGGCCACCATCGGGGTGCTGGCCGCCACCGGCCATGGCTTCCGGGTCGGCCCCGCCGCTACCGTGAGCAGCACCACCAGTCCGCTGGCGCCGATCACCGCGCCGGCTCCCGGCTTGCCCAGTTCTACGTCGTGGTTTACAACACCTTCGTCGGCTCGAAGATCCCCACGATCGCGGCGGTGCACGATTCCGTGACCGGCAAGACACTGACGAGGGTGCAGGTGCCGACGCTGTACTCCAACGGCGGTGCTGACGGTCCCGGCATCAGCGCGGCGGCCGACGATCGCACCTACGTGATCACCGAGATAGGCGACGGCGCCAACCGCACTGTCTGGTTCTTTCTCGTCCGGGTGGCCGCCGACGGCCGCTCGGCCACTGTCCGGAAGCTGCCCATCACCTGGCCGAAGGACGCTGTCGGCCGACGTCGCGGCTATCTCACCCGACGGCACCAGGCTCGCGGTGGCCGAACAGGACTGCGGGCGGTCGCCGGTGCCAGTACACCGGCGTCCGGGTGATCACGATCGCGACCGGCGCAGTCCGGACGTGGACGACCAGAGCCAACGGCGCGCCGTTCCAGGTGTCCTGGGCCGGGAACTCGCGCATCGCGTTCGAGTGGCAGAGCAGCAGCAAGCGGCCGGCCCGGCCGCTGCGTACCGCGTACCGGCTGCTCGATGTCAGCGGCGCCGGCGGCGATCTGCTGTCGGGCCCCATCGTCGCGACTCCGCGGCCGGTGGCTACGGGCGCCATGCCCGCCGCGCTCTTCACGGCGGATGGCAGCCGGGAGATCACGTCGACATTCACCAGCAGGCCGGATGGGCCGGGAACCCGGACCGTGGTGGCCAGGACGGTCGAGCTGAACGCGCGCACCGGCCAGCTGCTGCGGGTGCTCGTCACGACGACGGTGACCGGCGCCTCGACTAACCAGAACAGCCCCAACTCGGCTGCGATGTTCGAGCAGGGCTGCGATGTCATCGCGGTGGCGCCGCGCGGCATCAATTTGCTGGCGTCGTGCGGCCGGTTCGGCCGCATCGGCGTACAGCGGATTCACGCCGCTGGCCGGCTCCCCGGGCGCGGTCAACGGCGGGGTGTACGCCTGGTAGCCGCGACGGCTAGGGCACGTACAGGCAGAACGGGTGACCGGCCGGGTCGAACAGCACCCGCACGTCTTCCTGCGGCTGGAACTCCGCGAGCGTCGCCCCGGCCGCAAGTGCCCAGGCGACGCCGTCGTCGAGACTGGCCACCGCGATGTCCAGGTGCTCGGTCGCGACCGGCTCGCCCGGCCGGGCGGGCCAGGCCGGCCGGGCGAACTGCGCCTCGTACTCGAAGTTCAGGGTGGGGCCGGCCTGGCCGGCCGGCGGACGCAGCTGCGCCCAGCTGGCCTCCGGCGGATCGCCCGGCAGCGCAGGATCATCAGCGGTGATCGTCCAGCCGAGCAGGTGCGCGTAGAACGCTGCGAGTTCGCTGGGTGCTGGCGCCCCGATGGTCACGGACGTGACCTGGAACGAGGGCCGGGCCGGTGCCGGCTCGGTCATGGCCGGTATCCTTCCGCGCGGTTGGCTCAGTGCCGTAATTGTCCCCGCCGCCACCGACAGTCCGTCATCGCGGCGCAGCTTCACCGAGGCACGGGGCCGTGCAGGACGATCAGACCCTTCACCAGGCCAGCGCTGCCCGCGACGCCCCAGACCGACCGAGTGCGCGGCACCCAGGCCAGCCCGAACAGCAGCCAGCGCGGGCTAACTGGCTGCGGCCCGCTCCACCCGCCCCGGGCGTAGTGCCAGAACCCGGGCCGGGCCGGGGTCCGCCGAGCCGAGGCTCCCCGTCAGCGACCACACTCCCCCGGCTCCGTCGGGCACTAGCGACTGCAGATAGATGTCCTGCTCGGACGGCCTCGCGGGCGGATTCACCTGCACCCACGACCTCCCGTTCCAGCGCCGCGCCAGTTCCGAGGCGCCGGTCTTGCGATTCGGCCGGCTGCCGCCGAGCCAGACCTCCGAACGCCGCACGGCCAGGATGCTGTCTAGCGTGGCGTGCCGCGGCAGCGCCGGCTGGACCTTGACCACGTGCCAGCCGTGACCGTTCCAGCGGACGACCCGCGGACTGGCCGGAATGCCAGAACCAGGAATGTCCGTCCCGGTCACCGCCCACATATCGCGGCTGGAGATGGCGCTGACGGCCAGCGCGCCCTTACCCGGAACCGGGACCGTAGCCCAGCCACGACCGTCGAATCTGGCCGCGTACGGACGCAGGTCAATCTTCGACACCGGCCCGACGAACCGCAGGCCGAACACCCACACGTCGCGCGGGCCGAAGACGACCGCCTGATCGAGGAAGACATTCTGGCCATGCCGGAGCGGAACTCGGCCCAGGATCCAGCGGCCGCGACGCAGCCGCAGGTACCGGCCCGTCTGGCTGAACACCCACGCGTCACGGTCCGACTTGGCCGCCACGTAGACGAAGCCGACGCTCCCGCCCAGCAACGAGGCGGCCCGCGCAGGCAACGCCACCCGGCTCCAGGCCACCCCGTTCCAGTGCACGAGCAGCGCACGCTGGTGCTGTTCCTTCGGGCCGCCGATCAGCCCCGCTGCCCAGGCATCCGCCGGGCCGACCGCATCGATGTTGCCGAGCAGCACGGACTTGCCGCGCTGGGCGACGGTGGCGTAGAGCCGCCAGCCGCGGGCGGCGGGCTGCGGCCGGGCCGCGCTCGCCGAACCGGCCGGAACCGGAGCTGCTAACAGGGCCGTCGCGGCGGCCAGGCCGACTGCGGACACGCGAGCGAGCAAGCTGCTGATCATGTGAACCCCCGTGCTGATCATGCGTCCGGGCCGGACGCCGGTCGCTTCGCCTTCACGCTCGCAGCGCAGGCCCGGCGGGGCCTGAGCCGAAGTACCTAGCCGGCCTACTCAACTTCGGCGCGCGCCGCCGGCCGCGCGGGCGGATCAGGCAGGATCGGGCCATGGCCGTGACGGCGCTGCCAGCACAGGCGGCAAGGCGACTGCGGGCCGCCGGGCTGACCTATCCGGAGGCCGGCGCGACGGCGAAAATCCTGCCGCCCGGGTATCACCACGTCCGCATGCGGCGCCGGATCGGCACCGGGGCGGAGCTGTTCGTCGCGGCCAGCGCGGCGGTGCTGGCCTGGGCCGCGCACACCGGCGCGGGCCTGACGGTGGCGGCCGCCGCGCCAGTGGCGGCGCCCGGCACCGACGTGCTCCTGACCGCGGGCGTCGGGCCGCTTCGGCTGCACGCGCCGTGCCGGGTGATCTACGTAGTCGACGAGCCGAGGCGGCGCGGCTTCGCCTACGGGACGCTCGCGGGTCACCCCGAGAGCGGCGAGGAGGCCTTCGTCGTCGAACTGGCCGCTGACGGCGCGGTCACGTTCGTGATCACCGCGTTCTCCCGCCCGGCGACCGCGCTCTCGAAACTGGCCGGTCCCCTGGGCAGGCAGGTCCAGCGGGCAGTGACCAGGCGCTACCTGCGCGCGCTGACGCGCGCCGTCGCCAGCCATTGAACCAGCTAGCCACACTGCCGAGGATGGAAGGCGGTGCTGCGATCGCGGATCTTCCTGTGCGGGCAGGCCGTCTCCATGCTCGGCGACGGCCTCGCCCTCCTCGCGGTGCCGCTGCTGGTGCTGCAGCTCACCCGCAGCCCGATGGCGGCGGTCCTGGCCGCCCTGCCGGGCAGCGTCGGCTACCTGGTGGCCGGCCTGCCTGCCGGGGTCGTCATCGACCGGCTGAACCCGTGGCTGGTCCTGATCTGCTGCGACCTCCTCCGCGGCGGCATCTTCGTGGTCCTGTTCGTGCTGACCGGGAGCCGTGCCGTCACCGCCTGGCCGGTGCTGGCGCTGGCGTTCGCGGCCGGTGCCGTCACCGTGTTCGCCGACACCGCGCTCGCGGTCATCGTCCGCGACGTGTTCGCCGGGCCGCGGCTGATCTCGGCTAACTCCTGGCTCGAGTCAGCCAATCAGGGCGGCCAGATCATCGGCCCCGGGCTAGCTGGCCTGCTCGCCTCGGCGGGCCTGCTGCACGTCTCCATGCTGATCGACGCGGTCACGTTCGGCGTCTCGCTGGCGACGCTCACCTGGGTCCGCCGTGCGGCTGGGAACGCTGCGCACGCCGGGGGGCCCGGCCGGGAGCCGGTGCGCTGGCGGGCCATCAGCGGTGAGCTCGGCGCCGGGCTGCGGTACCTGGCCGCGACCCGGCTGCTGCTCACGCTGCTGATCTTCATGCTGGTGCTGAACCTGGGCCTCGGCGCGGACAAGCTGATCGTGTTCCTGGCTCGGGACACCCTGCATCTGCCGCCCGGCACGGTAGGCCTGGTCGTCACGGCGGGCGGCGCGGGCGGGCTGGCGGGCGCGGTGACGACCGGCCTGCTCGGCCGGCTGATCGGGCCGCTGCGCACGGTCTGGGCCGGCGCCGCGCTCTCGGGCGTGGCGTTGCTCCTGCTGAGCGCCGCCACGTCCGCCGGGCTGGCGATCGCGGCGAGCGCGCTGTACAGCTGGGCCATCATCGTGGCCAGCGTCACGATGCGCTCGCTCCGGCAGGTCCTGGTTCCGCGCGAGCTGCTCGGCCGGGTCACCGCCAGCTGGCGGCTCGGCGGTCAGGGCGTCACGTTCTGCGGCGCGTTGCTGGCCGGGGCCATCGCGGCCGCCAGCGGCGGCGATCCGCGGCCGGTGCTGGCCGGGCCGGCCTGCTCACCCTCGGCACCGCCGGGCTGGCGTGGTGGCTGGCGCTACGCCGCGAGGATGTACCCGCCGCGCTGCTGACCGGGCCGCCGGCCCGGTCAGGCGACCCAGTCCGGCCCGCCGGACGACACCGGCGAGAGCCGGGCCGCCCTGGTCGCCACGACCACTCGCTGCACGAGCAGGCTCACGACCAGATAGAGCAGGACGGTCGCCTCACCCAGTCCGGTCAGGTTCTTGTGGTGGTCGAGCAGGGCGTCGTAGCCAAGGTGGGCGGCCAGCGCGAGCACCCACAGGATCGCCGTGAGCACGTTGCCCTGGGACCACGGCTGGCCGTCCTGCATCCACACCCGGACCGTCATCGCGCGGATGAGCCCGAACACCGCCGCGAGCACCAGGCTCCCGGCCAGCGCCCCGACCGCGGTGGCTCCGGCGTGGTGGTTCGCCAGGTACTGATAGGTCTCGATCACGCCGATGACGCCCAGCACCAGGAACAGCCGCTGGTTGACCTGGCGGACCGGCTGGGCGCGCAGGTTCCTGACGATCAGCAGCCCGAGGACCGCGATGCCGATGACGAGGTAGATCAGCGTCTGACTTGATGGCATCTGCGCGAGTCCCCAATCAGCAGTCCGGTGCGGCCGGGTGGCCGTCATTTCCTCGGGACCGGGTATATCCAGGCTAGGACGGGGAAGACCGGACCGGCATATGCAAGCCGTCCGGATCCGGCCATGACAGATGTCACCAGCCCGATCGGACGGCGCAAATTTCGCATTGCTAGTTGAGCGCCGGGGGATTTACGGGGCCAGATCGGAGGTATTCGATGGGCCTGCCTGTACGTCAGCGCAGGGTACTGGGCCGGATCGAAAGTTCATTGCGGGGGTCAGATCCCAGGCTTACTGCTCTTTACTCGATCTTTGCCAGGCTCACACGGGATGAGGAACTTCCGCGGATCGAGCAGTTGCGGCACGGAATCGCGGCGCTGTCTGCCCGGCTGCGCCGCCGGCTGGCGACGGTGCGCATCCGCACGGTCGGGCGGATGGATTCGCGCCAGAAGGCAGTGCTGTTCTTCCCGCTTGCGCTGTGCCTGATGATCGCGACGATCGTGCTCGCGGTCCATACCGGCAAGGGCCCGAGCTGCACTCCGGTCATGCCGGTCGCCGCTGCGAGCCAGCATGTCCCGCAGAGCAAGGTCTGCCGGAACCAGCCAGCCATGGGCCTGTACGCGGGCCGCTTACCGGGCTAGTACCTGATCGCGGTCAGCTCCGGCCGCTGGCAGACCGCAGGGGCCCCGCCGCCCGCGGCGGCGCACGTCGCCAGCAAGGTGACCGCGCTATCCTGGCCCGCGCTGCCGCCAAGCCCGGACGAGTCCGCGAAGAAGTGCGGCCAGGGCAGCGAGACAGAGGTCCAGACGACCTTGCGCGTGGTCATGTCATAGCCCCACGCGACGCCCAGCGCTCCCTGGTCCAGGCCGAGGGCGATACCGTCCCTGATCGCGTACAGTCCGGCGGCCACCGACTGCGCGGGCCGGCCGAGCAGGTCGCCGGTGGCCAGCCGCAGCGCGAACAGCGAATTCCCGGCCGCGATGTAGCCGATGCCCTTGGCCGGGTCGACCAACTCGAGCGCGGTGGCCGACCGGCGCCAGCGCAGGTCGCCCGTCCTGATGCTGTATCCGCGCAGCTCACTGCCGCCGGTTAGCAGCACGACGCCGTCGACGACGCCGCTCAGCGTGCCGGCGAACTTCCCGCCCAGGTGGGTGATGTGTTCGGCACCGCTGGCGAGGTCGATCCGGCGGATCGCCGTGACCGGGCCGGAGACGAGGTACCCGCCCGCCGTCTCCGCCATGTAGAGGTAGTGGCCAGACACCGTCCAGGTCTGCGCGGCCGTTCCGGTCGCGCGCTGCCAGAGCACCCGGCCGGTGGAGTTCGCGTAGCTGATGACGCCATGGCTGCCGACGATCACCGTGCTCGTCCGGCTGGCCCAGACGGCGCCGCCGTCATAAGCGGCCGGGAACGAGCGGATCTGGCGGCCGGTGGCGGCCGAGAAGATGATCTCCACCCGGGTCTGGCCGGACTGCCCGGCCGGCGCCGACACACCGACGGCGACGATGGCGGGCCACGCCCGGACGCTGACGATCGTCGCGCCGGCCGGCAGCCCGGTCAGGGCCGTCTGCCAGCTCACGCGACCAGTCCGGGCGTTGTAGCCGGTCACCGACGTGCCGGCGGCCAGAACCGCGACCTGGCCGGCCGAGGCGGCGTAGGCCTCGCCGGCGGCCGGGACGGTGCCGGTAACGCCGGCCTCGGCGAGCCAGGCGCCGGTGAGCTTGGTGGACCACAGCACCGAACCGGACCGGCTGCACCGGGTGCCGGAACAATGCGCCGCGGTCTGGCTGCTGGCCCGGCCCGGAATGATCGCGGCGCCGATGAGCACGATCGCGAGCAGTCCCCGCCGGGTCCACGTGGCCGAATCGCGCCTGGCCCACGCCGCGAGCCGCCGGCTGACCTTCACGACCCGTGCCTCGCCCTTCCGTCTGCTGCGTCCAGATCACGGCCGCCGGCCCCCGGCGGACCCCGGCTCCGTCCAGCCGGCTGATCACCTGTGTGACCACCGTAGCCCTAGTCAGCGCCAGGTCGGACCGCATATCCGCAGGCCGCTGGGCGCGGCTGTGGCGCGGGCCAGCGGCCGCCAGGACCAGCCCGGTAGCGTTGCCTTGGCCATGCTTGGCCCGCCCCTATGGAGGTACCGATGACAGATCGCGCTCCGCTCCCCTATGACTTCCACCCTGAGGTGCCCGCTTTCACCGTCGAGAGCGACGACGTCGCGCCGGGCCAGCAGATGGGCGACGCCCAGGTCTACAACGGATTCGGCATGACCGGGCAGAACATCTCCCCGGAGCTGCGCTGGCACGGCTTCCCGGCCGAGACGAAGGGCTTCGCCGTCACCTGCTTCGACCCGGACGCGCCGACGGGATCGGGCTTCTGGCACTGGATCGTGCTCGGCATCCCGGCCTCGGTGACCGAACTCCCGGCCGGGGCCGGGAGCAGCGACGGCTCAGGCCTCCCGGCCGGCGCGTTCTCGGTGCGCAACGACTACGGCAGCAAGGACTTCGGCGGCGCGGCGCCGCCCCAGGGCGACCCGGCGCACCGCTACGTGTTCGCCGTGCACGCGCTCGACACTGACCACCTGGACGTCGACTCGGACATCTCGCCCGCGGTCGCGGGCTTCAACCTGCGCTTCCACACGATCGCCCGGGCGCTGCTCATCCCCGTCTTCGGACACTGATCGCGGCGGCCGTGAGCGGCAGGCCCGCTGGCCGCGGGCCTGCCGCCGGTCAGCTCCGGCCGAGACCGGCCAGGACCGCCTGTTCCCGCTCGGGGTCAAGGCCGTGCCGCGGACGGCCTGGCGTCGGCTCCGGGTCGCCTTCCCGCTGCAGCCAGTCCCAGGTGTCGGCGACGGTCTCGCGGACCGGCCGGCAGCTGAGCCCCGTGCCGAGCGCGGCGCTCACGTCGCCGTCGTGCAGGCCGGCCGCCTCGCCCTCGGGCGGCAGCCAGATCGGCAGCTCGACCCAGGGCGCGATGCCAGCCGCCTCGATCACCTCGGGATCGACCCAGACCAGCCGGGCCGACGCCCCGGTGACCTCGACCGCGGTGTCGAGCAGGCTCGCCATCGTGGCGTGGCCCGGCTCGCTGACCGTGTTGTACGGGCCGGACAGGCCAGTATCGGCCGCCCGCAGCAGCCACTGGGCCAGGTCCCGGGCGTCGATGTACTGCAGCTTGCGGTCCGGCGGGCCGGGTGCGAGTACGTCCCCGCCCCGCTCGATCCGGCGCAGCCACCAGGGCAGCCGGCCGACGCCCTCGTACGGGCCGAGGATGAGGCCCGCCCTGGCCAGGACCGTGCGGTCGGCGCCGAAACCGGCCTCCGCCGCCAGCTCGCCGCCGCGTTTGGCGGCGGCGTAGTCCTCGGCCTCGTCGCTGGCCGGGTCCCCGGCCACGACCGGACCCGACTCGTCCAGCCCGACGGCGGGCGGCCACTGGTAGACCGACCGGCTGGAGACGTAGCCATAGTGGCCTGCCCGCCCGGCCAGCAGCCCGGCCGAATCCAGCACGACCCGCGGCGCGCCGCTCCAGGTGTCGATCACCGCGTCCCAGGTGGCGTCGCCGAGCACGGCCCGCAGCGCCGCCGGGTCGGCCCGGTCGGCGTGCAGCGCGAGCGCCCCCGCGGCCGAAGGGCCGCTGACCCCTCTGGTCAGCGTCGTGACCTGATCTCCGCGCGCGATCGCCTCCTCGGCCACCGCCCGCCCGACAAAATGCGTCCCGCCAAGTACCAGCACTCTCATGGGGATCATCGTGCCCGTCCGGGCGCGGTGCGGGCGAGGGCAGTTCGTCCTGGGCGTAGCCGGGCGACCAGAATGAGAGATATGCCCGTAGACCAGCATCCGGCCCGATCTGTCTTCGACGCGGCCGCCGCGGAGTATGACGCGGCCAGGCCGTCCTATCCGGACGGGCTCTTCGACGCGGTCGAGGCCGCCGCCGGGCCGCTGGCCAGGCGGCTCGTGCTGGATTGGGGCGCGGGCACCGGGATCTCGTCCCGGCAGCTGGCCGGGCGCGGCGCTCGGGTCGTGCTGCTCGACATCGGCGAGCAGATGCTGCGGTACGCGCGAGCGCGCGACCGGCGGTCCCGCTGCGTCCTCGCGCACGGCAGTCACATGCCAGTCCGGGCCGAAACCGCGGACCTGACCACATTCGCCCAGTCGTTCCACTGGTTCGAGCGGCCGGCCGCGCTCGCCGAGATCGCCAGGGTGCTGCGGCCGGGCGGGTACTGGGCGGCCTGGTGGAACCGCCCCAGAGCCGATGGCATGCCGTGGTTCGAGCGTTATCAGGACGTCCTCGTCGCGAACTGCCCCGGATACACCTGGCGGGACCTGCGCGACGAGACGATGGCGCCGGACTGGTCGGCTCCGGCGGTGCGCGCGGTCGCCGCGCTCGAGCCGGCTCCGCCGGCCTTCGTGCCCTGGACCCGCCACCTCACCGCGAGCCAGTGGCTGACCGACGAGCGCAGCAAGTCCTACATCATCGACCTGGACCCGGCCCAGCGCGAGTCCGTGCTCGGCGACCTGGCCGCCGTCGTCGCCGCCGAGTTCCCCGCCGGGCAGATGGTGGTTCCCTACGTCACCACGCTGCTCATGGCCAGGAAGGCGGGCTAGCAGCCCGCGCGCGCAGGCGGCAGGCTGGCGATGCGCTCGCCGCAATTCGACAGCGTGTAGCCGGGCAGGCTGGCCAGCTGATCGAGCAGCCACTGCGACGACAGCGCCCGCAGCAGCGCCTGAACCTCACGAGATCCGGCTTGGGCCGCGGGCACGACCAGGTCGAACCGCTCCTGGGTGAGGGGGATGAACCGCAGGCCGTGCGCAAGCGCCGCCGGCTCGCTGGCGATTCCCACGTCGGCCAGGCCCGCCGCGATGGCCGCCGCCACCTCCAGGTGACCGGTGGCGCGCGTGTCGTAGCCCGGCAGTGACCGTGGCTCGATGCCCGCGGCCGCCAGCTCACGGTCCAGGACCCGGCGGGCCTCCGCGCCCGGCTCGCGGTTCACCAGCCGCAACCCGGCCGCGGCCGCGTCCCGCACGCTCCCGATCCCGCCGGCAGGTCAGGCCGCAGCACCAGGCCCTCCCGCCACGAGCAGAACCCGATGATGTCGGCGCCGCCGGTGATCAGCTCGGCCGCGGCACTCGTGTTGTAGTCACCGCCCGCGTCCTGCAAGTGCGCGCCCGCGACGTGTACCAGCCCGGCCGCGGCCAGCGACAGAGCCTCCTGGCTGGCGCACGGCCACCAGAGGAAGGACACGGGCGGATCGAGCAGGCCCAGCGGCTGTTCCAGCAACGGCAGCGCGGGGTCGCAGCCGGCCACCAAGAGCGTGGGCCGCGGCGGTCCGAGCGGGCTCACCTCCGCCGGCCCCAGCACCCGGCCGCCAGCCGGCGAGAACCCCGCCCTGGTCGCGGTCGCACCCGACAGCGGCAGCGCGACCAGGGCCTCGCCCACCGGCGCCAGCGAGACCCGGCTGCCCGGCGGCCCGATCGGCGCGAGCGGGCGGGCCGGCACCTTCGGCTCGCTGATGGCCGGCCCGAAGATCTCCTCGACCGTCATGCCGAGGGCGCGGCTCAGAGCCAGCGCGACTCGCAGCGACGGATCAGACAGCCCGGACTCGACCGCGGACACAGCCTGCCGGGATACGCCGGCCATCCCGGCGAGCTGAAGCTGCGAGAAGCCGCGCGCCTGCCGGGCGAGCCGGAGCCGCAGGCCCGTGCCGCCGCGGCCTGCTGTCCGGTCATCGCCCCGCGCTCCCGCGCGGTTCCGGTGACCGGCGCCGCGGCGGCCTGGCAGGCGGTCCCGTCCGGCCCGAACACCGGCGCGTCGATCGCGGTGACCGTCAGCTCGCCGCCTTCGGTCACGGGCCGCTCCGGCAGCCGCGCGGTCACGACGCCGCCGGCGCACTGGATGTCGGCCTCCCAGCCGGCCCCGGCCGGGCGGCTGCCGGTCAGCAACCCCCGCAGCACGAGGCCACGGGCCGGGGCGGCGCCCGCGATGAGCCGGTCCGGGTGGATCCCGGCGGTGTGCGGCTGGTCCGCCAGCTCGCCGTCGGCCGGGACGCGGTACGCTGCCGGGCTGGCCTCGACCACCGGGACGAACCCGAGGTAGCCGACCAGCTCGGCCACCCGGCGGGACGCTGGCCGGCGGACGACCTCGTCGGGCCCGCCGTCCTGCAGCACCGTGCCGCGGTCCAGCACCGCCATCCGGTCCGCGAACGCCTGCGCGTCCGCCAGTTCGTGCGCGACCAGCACGGCCGGTACGCCACGGTCCGACACGAGGGTGACCACCAGCGCCGTCAGGGTCCGGCGCAGTGCGGCGTCCAGGCCGGAGTACGGCTCGTCCAGCAGCAGCGCACGGCAGTGCGCGAGCAGCAGCCGGCCGAGGGCGACCCGGTGCTGCTGCCCGCCCGACAACCTGGCCGGCATCGCCCGCAGCAACTCGGCGATACCGAGCGCGGCGGCCAGTTCGGTCAGCTCGGCCCCGGCCGGGTCCACGCCCCGGCCGTAGGCGAGGTTGTCCCGGACGGACAGGTGCGGGAATAGCCCGGGTTCCTGGCGCAGCAGGCCAACCTGCCGGCGCCAGGCCGGAACGAACACGGCCGGACGCTGCGTCCTGGTCAGGACCTTGCCGTCGAGGGTCACCAGGCCGCGCCGGGGCGGCACGAGGCCGGCGATGGCTTCCAGCAGCGTGGTCTTGCCCGCGCCCGACGGGCCGAAGAGGGCAAGCCGCTCGCCGGGCGCGACCTGCACCGCGGCACGCACAGTGAACTCGCGCCGGTCAACCTCGACGTCGGCCTCGAGCACGGGCGCTCCAGATATAGGCGGCCAGCGGCAGCGGCAGGGCAACAACCAGCAGGACAAGCGCATACGGCAGCGCCGAGGCCAGTCCCGTCTCCTGCAGCGTAGTGAAGATCTGCAACGGCAGACCGAAAGGATGATAGGCGACGATGATCACTGCGCCGAAGGCTCCCATCGCCCGTGCCCACGCGATGGCCAGCGACATCGCCAGGCCAGGCGCGGCCAGCGGCAGCGTCACCCGGCGGAAGACCCGGCGCGGCCGGTCACCCAGCAGCGCTGCCTGCTGCTCCAGGCGGGGGTCGACCGAGTCGAACGCTGCCTGCGCGCCGAGGACGTAATACGGGGCCGACTCATAGACCTGCGCGATGACCAGGGCGAGGAACGTGTTGGTGGCCGACCAGTTGAAGTGCCCGATGAGCTCGCCGAAGGGCGTGTACGGGCCGACCATGAACACCAGCAGCAGGCCGATCACGAGCGGCGGAAGCAGCAGGCTGCACAGCAGGCCGGCTTCCCAGATGCGCGGGAACGGGAGCCGGCCGCGGGCCAGCATCCAGGCCAGCGGCGTGCAGACCAGGAGGAGCACGCCGAGCGTGACGCCGCCCGACTCCAGCGATACCTCGAGCGGGTCGAGTGCGCCGGGATAGGTCAGCGCGTGCCCGATAGCGCGGCCGGACAGATGCCCGATGAGCGTGATGACCGGGGCCAGCATGGCGAGCCAGATCACCAGCGCCCCGGCTACGGACAGCGCGCCCGAGACTGAGCGCAAGGATTGCGGCACGGCCAGCGCACGGCCCGGCCGGCCGGGCTGGCCGGGGCGCTGGTCGCCCCGGACAGCCCCGCCGGCTGCCGCCGCCGGGCTAGCTGCCCAGCTCACTTCTTATCGCAGCGGGTACCGAGCCCATGTCGCCGGTCAGCGTGGGCGTGAGCAACGTGAAGCCGCCCGCCTTGTATTGCGCCAGGCCCTGCTGGGACAGGGTGTACTTGACGAACGCGATCGCGGCCTTGGTGGGCTTGCCGATGATCGTGATGTCGATCACCTGCGGCGAGCCGCTCTTGACCGTCGGGGATCCGCCCGCGGGCGTGATCGTGACGGACGCCGTGTGGTACAGCGCCGCGAGCGACTGGTCGCCGAGGTTGATCGTCGTCGGCAGCGGGATGTACGACAGGCCCAGCTCGACCGCCTGGGTGACGAACGCGCTGGCCGCGTCCAGCTGACCGGACTGCAGCGTCGAGTCAAGCGACGACTCGGCGTAGATCTCCGGCGACGTGGCCGACCCGGCGGGCCCGCCCAGGATCTTGGTGACCGTATCGGCCGGGAGGTGGTAGGCCTTCTGGGCGAGCTCCAGCATGTAGATGAAGTCACGGCCCTGCGGGTCTACGTTCGGGTCGGTCCGGCCCAGCTTCAGGCCCTTGGTCTCCAGCAGCGGGAACAGGTCCTTGAGCGGCTTCTTGCCGTCCGCGATGGCCTTGAACTGCGGGGCGTACTTGCTATGCGGGTTGTACGCGACCACCATCGAGGTGCCCGCGTACTGGACGTACCACTTGGTGAACTTGGGCTCGAGCGGGGTGATGTTGTCGCCGCCGACCGACTCGAACACATTCGGCGTGATCTCGCCGCCCGCGATCTCGGATGACAGGGTTCCGGAAGCGGCACCCTGGCCGGAGTACTTGTAACCGGTCGAGCTGGCGAATGCCGGGCCGGCCGTGTGGTCGTTGAGGTACTGGAGCGAGGACGCGTAAGCGATGCTCGCGGTGCCAGACACCTTGGTCCCGGTACTGGAGCCGGAACTAGTGCTGGGCGAGGAACTCCCGCAGCCTGCTGCGGCGAGCGCGAGGCAGGAGAGAGCAAGCAGCACGCCGAGACGCGCGCTGCGACTGTGAGTTAGGGGCACCATTCAACAGACGATAGCTAGCACTGTTTGCGCCGCGCAAGAAACCTGGACATCGCGGGCGCGGCGGGACTGACCCGGACCGGTCCTCACTGCCGCCTCAGCACAGCGAGAGGCCGTCTTCAGCAAACTTTCAGCTAGATAGCCTTGGGTTTGTGGTGACCACCGTTTGCCCGCGCGCCATACCATTAGGCGGACGCTGGCTTGCCGGGGCCTTGCGGTGTGCGGCCGCGATGTCGCTGGCGGCCCGGCCCGGATCGGCACCACCAGATTGAGGACCACTGTGGCGAACCAGAACCAGCGCACGAAGGCTGCTGGCCGCACGAAAGAGCGGCGGTGCCCGGGGCGGCCAGGTCGCTCGCGCCGCGACCGCGTCCCGGCCGGCCGGGACCGGCACGGACCGCACGCCGGCCGCACGCCGGCCGCCGCGGGCGGTGCCCGGACGGTCACGCCCGCCAGCACCGCCGGGGCCGCGTGGACGCCGCCGGCCGATCAGGATCGCCGCCCTGGCGCTCGCCCTACTCGGCACCGGGCTGAGCGTCTATCTCACGATCGTGCACCTCAAGGGCGAGGTCCCGATCTGCAGCAACAAGGGAATCGTCAACTGCGCGGCCGTCACCACCAGCCCGGAGAGCAAGGTCTTCGGCGTCTTCCCGGTGGCCGAGCTCGGGCTCGCCTTCTACGTCTTCATGACGCTGATGAACACGCCATGGGCCTGGCGGCCGTCGTGGACGTGGCTCAGGGTCAGCCCGGAACGGCAGCAGCAGCTCGGCCTGCTGGCCTGGCGAGTCCGGCTGGGCAGCGTCGTCGTGGGGATCCTGTTCATCTTGTATCTCGTCTACACTGAGCTTATTACGCTCCGTAACATATGCTTGTGGTGCACTTACGTACATATAACCACTTTCTTGCTATTTGTGCTGCTGCTGACGCAGGCAACCTTCTGGGGCGATCCCCGTAAGGCCTTCGTCGTCAAGCGCGGTCAGTAGTAGCTGGCTTGAGATAGACAGAAGTCGAGGAGAGACCGGAATATGGGCAAGGGCGCGAGAATTCGCGAGCAGAGTGCCCGTGAGCGGATCGCCATGCAGCAGGCGGCAGCCCGCCGCGCTGAGGTGCGCCGCCGCGGCATGTTCCTGGGTGGCAGCATCGTCGTTGTACTCGCGGTGGTGGTCGCCTTGATCGTGGCCTTCAACCTGCGGAACAACAACTCGCCCGCCGCGGCCAAGGGCGGCGTGCACGGCACGGTCCTGCCCGGCCAGCGTGAGCAAGGACATCACCAGCGTCCCCGCCGCCACGCTCGACCAGATCGGCAGTGGCTCGGTGCCGAGTTTCCTGAACAAGACCTACTCCGGTTCGCCGATCGTGCCGATCAGCGACACGGCGCTCACCAGCGGCGGCAAGCCGGAGATGCTCTACATCGGCGCCGAGTACTGCCCCTACTGCGCCGCGATGCGCTGGTCGATGGCGGTCGCGCTGAGCCGGTTCGGCCAGTTCACGACCCCGCTGCACGGCTTCCACTCCTCTTCCACGGATGTGGACCCCAGCACGCCGACGCTGACCTTCTACCAGCAGGGGTACACGAGCAAGTACCTGACCTTCACGCCGGTCGAGAACGAGGACATCAACCGCAAGACGCTGCAGAACACGACGTCGGCCCAGCAGTCGCTGTGGGCGAAGTACGACTCCAGCAGCACCGGCCTCGGCTATCCGTTCATCGACTTCGGCAACAAGTCCGTGCTCAAGTACCCGATCTATGACCCGGCCCTGCTCAAGGGCATGACGTGGGCTCAGGTCGCCGCCGCTCTGCACGACCCGTCCAGCCCGGTGGCCCAGGCCATCAACGGCGCGGCGAACTACATGACGGCGGCCATCTGCAAGATGACGAGCAACGCCCCGGCGACGGTGTGCACTTCGTCCGCGGTCACCAAGCTCGAGTCGGGCGTCTAGCCCGGTTAGCGCGTAGGCGGGGCCCGGCTGCCATCGGCTGCCGGGCCCCGCTGCTTTCGCCCATATCCAGGCGTAACCGGCTTCCCGGCTGGGTAGCCACTAGATAACCCGGATGGGGCGCGGGCGCACGGAACGACAGGGCTCCGGCGGCTGGCTGCCCCGGCAGGAGGCTCGATGTCCACGCCGCCAGCCCGGCTCCGGGGAGTCTCGGATCTAAGAAACTTCTTCCGTACCAGCCAGCTGCCGATCTACTTCGTCTCACCGACCGCGTTCAACCTGCTCGGCCTGGACCGGTGGGTGCGCAGCTTCCGGTATGTCTGCTACTACGACTCATTCGACGGCGGGCACCCGAACGTGTTCGTCCCGGCGGACCGGCGCGCGCCCGAATTCGAGTCGATCGAGGACATCTGCAACTACCTGCTGCGGCATCCCGAGGTCGCCAGCATGATGCGAGCTGAGGGCCAGGGCGGCCTGGTCACGTTCGTCATGTTCGACGACGAGACCGAGGAACTCGCGGCCCGGCTCGGCCTGCGGGTGGCCCATCCCCCGGCGCAGCTGCGGCACCGGCTGGACTCCAAGATCGTGACGACCCAGCTGGGGAACGCGGCCGGCGTGCCGAGCGTGCCGAACGTGCTGGGCCGCGCGGCTAACTATCCAGAGCTGCTCGCGCTGGCCGCCACCGTCGGGCTCGGCACCGACCTGGTCGTGCAGACGCCCTATGGCGACTCTGGCAAGACCACGTTCTTCATCAAGACCGGGGCCGACTGGGACGCCAGCGTCGCCAAGGAGCCGCTCGCTTCGGCGGAGCTGAAGGTGATGCGCAGGATCGAGCACCGCGCGATCGCGGTCGAGGCGGTACTGACCCGGCACGGCACGCTGGTCGGCCCGCTCATGAACGACATCACCGGGCATCCGGAGCTGACGCCCTACCGCGGCGGCTGGGCGGGCAACGACTACCCCGCGACGCTGACTACCGAGCAGAAGGCGCGGGCCCGGCAGCTGACGTATCAGCTCGGCAGCCAGCTGGCGGGCGAGGGCTACCTCGGCTTCTTCGAGGTCGACTACCTCGTCGACACCGATTCCGGCGAGCTGTACCTGGGTGAGCTTAACCCGCGGATCAGCGGTATCAGCCCGGTCACCAATGTGACCGCGGGCGCGTACGCCGACATGCCGTTGTTCCTGTTCCACCTGCTGGAGTACCTCGACCTCGAGTACGAGATCGACGTCGAGGAGATCAACGAGCGCTGGTCGCACGAGGCGGCGGTGGACGTCTGGAGCCAGATCGTCATCAAGGAGACCTCGTCCGCGGTCGACCTGCTCACCCGGGCACCGCGCTCGGGCATCTACACGCTCGCGCCGGACGGCACCGCCGATTTCCGCCGGCCGGCGACCGACTGGCACGGGATCGTGCGCGAGTCTGAGGCGTTCTACCTGCGCATCCTGGCGGCCGGTGACTTCCGGTACAAGGGCGCCGACCTGGGCGCGCTGGTGACCCGCGGGCGGCTGCAGACCGACGACAACCGGCTGGAGCGGCGCTGCCTGGACTGGATCGCGGGCATCCGCGGCGAGTTCGGCGGTACTCCCGTCGTCCCGATGCAGACCCCGCCGCCGGTCCGGGAGTCGTTCAAGATGGCGTGACCGGCCCAGTCAGCGGCGCAGGAAGCGCGCGATCGCGGCCGCCAGGGCGCAGGCCGCGATCACGCGCTGGTACGAGGGCCGGATCAGCAGCGCGGCATCGGTCGCGTTGCGCATGTTGCCGCACTCGATCAGCACCTTCGGCACGGTCGTGAGGTTGAGCCCGGCCAGGTCGTCGCGCAGGATCACGCCGCCCGCGCCGTAGTAGTCGCTGGTCGGCATGCTGGTCCGGGCCAGCATCGCGGCCTTCACGTCCGCGCCGAACTTCAGCGAGGCGGCGATCACCCCGTTGTTCGGCCCGTCCGCCACCGGCTCCAGGACGGTGAACCCGCGGCCGGAGGCCGGACCGCCGTCGGCGTGGATGTCGATCGCGACATCCGCGTGCGCGTGGTTGATGATCTGCGCCCTGGTGGTGACGCACGGCCCGACGCCGGTGTTGGTCTTGCGGGTGAGAACCACCTTCGCGCCGTCCGCGATCAGGATCGCTCGCAGGTACCGCGCGACGTTGAGGTTGAAGGTGGCCTCGGTGTAGCCCGCATCTGTCTGGGTGCCGGTCGTGTCGCAGTTCTCGTCTTCGCGGCCGTTCCAGATCTGCGTGCCGATGACCGTCGCGGCGTCGAAGTTACCGCCGTTGTGGCCGGGGTCGATGCCGACCACCTCGCCGGCCAGCGGCCGTGGCGCCGGCGTCGGCGTCGGTGTCGGCGGAGA
This sequence comes from uncultured Actinomycetota bacterium, assembly GCA_963805805.1. Classification (GTDB taxonomy): domain Bacteria; phylum Actinomycetota; class Actinomycetes; order Streptosporangiales; family Streptosporangiaceae; genus JAJYUU01. The sequence continues at coordinate 71,982 of CAWDVS010000008.1, forward strand.
AATCGGCGTGGGCGTCGCCGGGTCAGGAGTACTCGGGCTGGCGAGAATCGCTGGCGCGTCGACCGGCGTGCTGGCGCGCTGGCCGGGCCCGGACGTGGCCGACCCAGCTGGAAGGCTGCTGCAGCCCGCGCTGACCAATACCACCGCCAGCACAGACCACCAGATCCGCGGCCTGCTCCGCATTTGTGCCACGCTAGCGCCGCCGTCTCCGGTTCGGGGCCAGGACCGCGGCTTTCACCCGCGCGTCCAGGCTTCGCTGCGCGCCCACAGCTGCCCGGCCAGCTCGGCGGTGGCGACCGGGCTGGGCTCGCGCTCGGCGCAGCCGTCGTAGTACCGGCCGCTCGCCGCCGCCAGGGCCGGCTCGGTCGCGCAGTACAGCGACGTCTGGGCACCCTGCTCGACGGTCAGCATCCGGCCGGTCAGCAGCCGGCGCGCGGGCCACGGCACCCGGCGCCAGATGTCGGACGCCACGACGCCGGGGTGCAGCACGTAGCTGGTGACGCCGGTGCCCGCGAGCCGCCGCGCCAGTTCCTGGCTGAAGAGCACGTTGCAGAGCTTGGACACCGCGTACTCCGGCATCCCGGTGATCGCGCGGGTGCGGCTGCGCACCCGGCCGAAATCGACGCCCTTGGCCTGGAAGTGCGAGTCGCTCGCCACTGTCACGATCCGCGCGCCCTGGCCGTCCCGGCCCGCGCTGCCGGTCAGGCAGTCCAGCAGGCCGAGCGTGAACGCGAAGTGCCCGAGGTGGTTCACCCCGAACATCAACTCGAAGCCATCCCTGGTCAGGCCGCGGCGGCCGGCCACGCCCGCGTTGTTGATCAGCACGTCGAGCGGCTCGCCCGTGGCCCGGAAGGCCGCAGCGGCCGCCCGGACCGCGGTCAGGTCCGACAGGTCGAGCCGCAGGAACCGGACCTGCTCGTTGCCGGTCTGCCTGACGATGGCGGCGACGGCGGCCGCGCCCTTCTCGGCCGACCTCGCGGCGACGGTGACCGTGCCGCCCCGAGCGGCCAGTGCGGTGGCCGTGGCCAGCCCGATCCCGGTGTTCGCCCCCGTCACCAGGAACGTTCGTCCTGACAGTTCGCCCATGGCCGCCTAGCCTGGCGCATCTTGGCGCCGGGCGCAAAACGGGCAAGTCGCTCACCGGCGCGCGACTGTGTTGGATTACTGTCGCTCCGGCGACGCTCCAGCGACAGTAAACCAACACAGTCAGCACAGCTAGCGGCGCAGCAAGGGCTTGCCTAGCGGCACGCCGGCCCCGCCGGTCGCCGCGGCCGCCGTCCCGAAGTACAGGTACACGCCCAGGGCGGCGAAGACGAGCACCACCACGCCGCCGGTCTTGGTCAGGCCGGTAGAGGCCGTGCTGGTGCCCAGCAGCACCAGCAGCAGCGCGAGCGCGACCAGGGCGAACAGCGCCGTGTACGCCACCGGCAGCCGCAGCGTCGCGAGCGCCAGCATCGCGATGACGATCAGCCAGACGGTCAGGAACAGCTCGACCGTGCGGGTGACGCTCACGGCCGGCAGCACGAACCAGTTGTGGTTCAGCCCCAGCACGAGCGCCGCGAAACTCAGCCAGAATCCGGCGAAGATGCCGAATACGCTGGCGACGGCGCTCTGGCCGACCGCGATGGCCCAGGCCGTCGCGACCGAAAGCCCGATGCCCGTCGCCGCCATGATGATCGCCAGCGGCGCGCCGAGCGGGCTGCCGGGCACCATCCCGGCGAGCGTCAGCCCGAGCGCCGCCGAGCCAGCGATGAACACCGGCAGCCCGAGCGCCATCGGGTCGCCGGCGAGCAGCCCGTTGACTGCCGGTGCTTCCGGTTGCGGGACCGGCACCTCTGCGACTGCTCCGGCGGGTCCTTCCGCTGACGCGTCTACCGCGGCCATAACCGTCTCCTTTGCCTGGCGGCTGTCGGGCCCGCACTGAACGGGCCCTGCTTCAGCTGTACCGCTGGCAACGGACGGGCTTGCTCTCAGTTTGAGTCAGCGTTTGTTCTGACCGTTGCAGGGCGTCCGGCCGTGCCGGGATGACTCGGGTTGAAGAAAGCACGGATCGTGACCGGCCCGCGTCAGCCCGCCGGGATGACTCGGGTTGAAGAAAGCACGGATCGTGACCGGCCGGCGTCAGCCGGCCGGAATGACGATCCCGTACTCGTGGATCTTGCGGTAGATCGTGGCCCGCGACATGCCGAGCGACTCGGCGGCCTTGACCTTGTTGCCCTCGTAGTCGAGCAGGCTCTGCACGATCGCGTCGCGCTCCATCGACTCGAGCGGGCTGAGCAGCCTGCGGCTGACCGTCCAGCACTCCGGCGGCAGGTCCTCCGGCTGGATCGTGCCGGACCGCCGGTGCTGCACGACCTGCCGGATGACCTGCCAGAGCTGCTCGGCGTTGCCCGGCCAGCTGGACCGCAGCAGCAGCTGCATCGCCTCCGGCGAGCACGCCAGGCGGCCCGTGCTTGTTGAGCTTGCCAGGAAGAACTGCACGAGCTCGTGCAGGTCCTCGATGTGGTGGCGCAGCGGCGGCAGTTCGACCGTGCGCGGGAAGAACTGCAGCAGCCGGGCCAGGTCCGGGCTGGGCGTGCCCTGGGTCAGGGTCACCGCGACCCAGAGCGTGCGGTGCCGGCTGGCCGCGACCGCGCCTGCTCCAGCGCCGCCGGACAGGCGTGCAGCCGGCGGGCGCTCAGCCGGTCGACGTGCCGGATGACCACGCTGCCGGTCCGTCGGCCAGCTCGGTGCGCACCTTGGGCAGCCAGTCGGGGTCGGCTGGCGTCGGCGGCGTCCAGCACGTGGAAGTGCCCGGCCGGGTTGCGGCGCGGTGCATCGCGCGCAGCAGGGCCAGCTTGCCGACGCCCGGCTCGCCCTCCAGCGCCAGCCACTCGGCGGACGTCGTAGGCCGCCTCCACCTGCTGGCAGCCGCGCAGCCACAGCGCGCCCGAGCCGACCAGGCCGGGCAGGATACATCCGCGGCGCGGCCCGGGGCTCGGCGGCCGTGCCGGCTGCGCAGCTCCGTCATCCGCACATGGACGACTCCGCGCCGCGCGGCTGGCCGGTGCCCGCGATCGGCCGGCAGTACATCCGCGCCGGTACGCCGGTGGGCAGCTCGACCTCGACCGGGCCGGGCTGGTCGGCGGCCAGCGCCTCGCCGGCGTGCCCGAGCAGCAGCGACCTGGTCGCCGGGATCCAGCACCTGCCGGGCGTAGTCGTTCATCATGACGGTGTCGCTGTTGAGCGCCAGCACGATCCCGGTGGTGCGGCGGCACGCCCGCAGGTACTCCTCGCAGCAGTTCGTATTCCGGTGCGCCGGAGTCGGCCAGCAGCGCCTGGGTGATCTGGTCGGCGGTGGTCTTGGCCAGCGCGATCAGCAGCGGGTCGGCGTCCTTGCGCCAGCAGGTCAGGTCGACCGCGCCGATGCGTCTTGCCGGAGATCGGATGCCGGATCGGCACCCCGGCGCAGGCCAGGTCCTCCAGGTGCTCGGCGTAGTGCTCATGGCCGAACACGTGCGGTGGGCCTGCCGCCCTCCAGCGCGGTGCCGATGCCGTTGGTGCCGACGAACTCCTCGGCGTAGCTGAAGCCCGGGGCCAGCTTGACCCCGTCGAGGTGCCGCTCGAGGTCGCGGTCTGCGGTCAGCCGGGTGAGCACCACCCCGGCCGGGTCGGTGAGGATGACGCTGATCGGCTGGCCGTCCAGGTTCTCGCGCAGGCTCGCGCAGCACCGGCTCGGCGCTGCGGGTCAGCGGGGTGTCGAGGTCGGGATCGCGCACGTAGCGACAGGTCGATGCGGTCGGCGGCGACATTCGAGCGCCGGGAGCGCCACCAGGACGCCAGGATCGTGTCCCGGACCTGGTGCAGGCTCGACGGGTTCCGCGGTCAGGAACCGCTCCCTGGCCTGGCCAAGCCGTTGTCGTCGCCGTCACGTCCGGCGGCCTGGGCGCTGCGGGACATGCCGCCTCCTGCTCTCCGCGGTCCCTACGCCACGGGCGGCGGCCCGGAATCCGCCCGGCGGTGTCTGAGACTGCGTCGTGCCTCCACGGTAACACGCGCGCTGCCGACTATCTGTCTCATGTTGAGACCGCCGCCAAGCCGCTGTGCGCCGTGTGATGCCGTCAGGCCGTGCCGGAGTGCCCGGCGACGCTAGCTCGGGAGGTCGACCGATGGCCGAGGACCCGGCCCACGAGCAGGACTCGGATGCGACCGCAGGCCGAGACCTACAACCCCTGGAGCATCGTCAACCTGGTGTTCCACCACCTGGCCGGCGAGGGCCTGCACCCTGCCCTCGGGGACTCCGGCGACCCGGGCGCGCCCGCCGCGGACGCTGCTGCGCGCGCTGGGCATCGAGCCCGCCGCGGAGGGCAACCTGCAGGTCACCGCGAGACGTCCGGGACCAGCTCGACCAGATCCGGGCCGCCGTGTTCGGCGAGGCATGACGCGCGGCCAGCGTAACGCCGTGTCATGTCGAGAACGCCGGCCTGCGCTCCGGGTTGTCTCATGTTGAGAGCGCGCAGGCCGTCGGCTGCCGCCGAGCGCGTGGCCGCGTGCCGCTCGGGCTGCCGCACGCGCAGGGCTGCAGGCGGCGCCGTCGGCCGGCACGAGCGAAGGGCAAGGGGTGACGATGAGTCGCCAGAGCGTGGCTAAGGCCCACCAGAAGATCCAGGAACTGGCCTGGGAACCGCTGTACCACGAGCCGGTGTCGCAGTACGGAACCGACTACACGTTCCGCAAGGCGCAGAAGAAGGACCCGCTCAAGCAGGTCCTGCGGTCCTACTTCCCGATGCAGGAGGAGAAGGACCACCGGGTCTACGGCGCCCAGGACGGCGCCATCCGCGGCAACATGTTCCGCCAGGTGCAGGAGCGCTGGCTGGAATGGCAGAAGCTGTTCCTGTCGATCATCCCGCTGCCGGAGATCTCCGCGGCGCGGGCGATGCCGCTGCTGTTCCGCACGGTACCGAACCCGGAGCTGCACAACGGCCAGGCGATCCAGATGATCGACGAGGTCCGGCACTCGACGATCCAGCAGAACCTCAAGCGCCTGTACATGAACAACTACATCGACCCGGCCGGCTTCAACACCAGCCTGCGCAACTTCCAGAACGACTACTGCGGGACCATCGGCCGGCAGTTCGCCGAGGGCTTCATCACCGGTGACGCCATCACCGCGGCGAGCATCTACCTGACGATCGTGGCCGAGACGGCGTTCACCAACACGCTGTTCGTGGCCATGCCCGCCGAGGCCGCGGCCAACGGCGACTACCTGCTGCCGACGGTGTTCCACTCGGTGCAGTCGGACGAGTCCCGGCACATCAGCAACGGCTACGCCACGCTGCTGATGGCGCTGGCCGACGAGAGCAACCACCAGCTGCTCCAGCGCGACCTGCGCTACGCCTGGTGGAACAACCACCGGGTGGTGGACGCCGCCATCGGCACGTTCATCGAGTACGGCACCAAGGACCGCCGCAAGGACCGGGAATCCTACGCCGAGATGTGGCGGCGGTGGATCTACGACGACTACTACCGCAGCTACCTCGTGCCGCTGGAGAAGTACGGCCTGGTCATCCCGCACGACCTCATCGAGGAGGCGTGGAACCAGATCTGGAACAAGGGCTACGTGCACGAGGTGGCCCAGTTCTTCGCCACCGGCTGGCTGGCGAACTACTGGCGGATCGACCCGATGACCGACAAGGACTTCGAGTGGTTCGAGTACAAGTACCCGGGCTGGTACGACAGGTACGGCAAGTGGTGGGAGAACTACAACCGGCTGTCGAGGCCGAACGGGCACCACCCGATCGTGGCCGAGGACGTCGACTACCAGTACCCGCACCGCTGCTGGACCTGCATGGTGCCGTGCCTGGTCCGCGAGGACATGGTGATGGCCGAGGTCGACGGGCAGTGGCGCACCTACTGCCACGAGGAATGCCGGTGGACCGACGCGGACGGCGTTCCGGCCGACCTACCAGGGCCGGTAGACGCCGAACATGGGCCAGCTGATCGGGCACCGCGAGTGGGAGACCCTCTACCACGGCTGGAACTGGGCCGACGTGGTGTCCGACATGGGCTACGTGCGTGACGACGGCAAGACGATGGTCGCGCAGCCGCACCTGGACCTGGAACCCAAGAAGATGTGGACGCTGGACCACCTGCGCCGGATGGGACCGCTGCTGAGCCCGAACGTGCTGCTCAACGAGATGACCGCCGAGAGCGGGAGGCCTTCCACGCCGACTACATCCGGCAGGGCCCGGCCGGGCGCCCCGCCCCGGCGGACGGCTGAGCCGGCCAGCCGAGCGGAGGGGGCAGCTCGGTCCGCAGGACGGCCGGCGGCCTCGCCCTGCGCCCCTGCCCGCGAGCCCGTCTGCCCAGTGCCCGCGAGTCCGCGAGGGGGTCATGTCCGACAAGCATGTCGTGCGATTCGAGCCGGTCGGCATCGAGATCGAGGTCGGCGAGGACCAGACGATCCTGCGCGCCGCGGCCGAGCAGGGCATCATGCTCATGCACGGCTGCAAGGAGGGGCAGTGCTCGTCCTGCAAGTCGTTCATCCTCGATGGCGAGGACATCGAGCTCGACAGGTACTCCACCTTCGCGCTGCCCGACTACGAGCTGGAGGAAGGCTACACGCTGCTGTGCCGTGCGCATGCCTACGAGGACGTCACGATCGAGCTGCTCAACTACGACGAGGACATGATCCGCTCCGGCCTGCCGATCCAGCAGGGCGTGGCCGAGGTGGTCTCCAAGGACCCGGTGACCCACGACATGCGGCACCTGGTGCTGCGGCTGGTCGAGCCGACCGAGATCAGGTTCTTCCCCGGCCAGTACGTGGACATCGCCATCCCCGGCACCGACGCGGTGCGGTCGTTCTCGATGGCCAACACCTCCAGCCGGGAGAGCGGCCAGCTGGAGTTCGTCATCAAGGTCTACCCGGACGGGCTGTTCTCCGGGTTCCTGGCTGACCAGCTGGCCGTCGGCGACCGGCTGGACCTCACCGGGCCGTTCGGCGTCTTCACCCTGCGCGAGGGCGACGACGGACCTGATCTTCCTCGGCGGCGGGCCGGGGATGGCGCCGATCCTGTCGCTGCTGCGGTCGATGGCCGAGCGGGGCATCAGCGCAAGGCCACGTTCTTCTACGGCGCGCGGACCCGCAAGGACCTGTGCTTCGAGCCGGAGCTGCGCGAGCTGGAAGCGACTGCCCGGACTTCAGGTACGTGCCCGCGCTGTCCGAGCCCGGCCGCGCGACGACGACTGGGATGGCGAGACCGGGCTGATCACGGACGTGGTGAAGCGGCACGCAGCGAGCTGAAGCGGAGCGCACGCCTACGTCTGCGGCCCGCCGCCGATGGTCGAGGCGGCGATGCCGCTGCTGGCCACGCTCGGGGTGGAGGAGAAGCGGATCTACTACGACAAGTTCACCACCACCGGTGACCCGGAGGACTGAGACAGTGACCCATGAGACGCAGACGAACGCAAGAACGCAGCGTTCCCAAGCCGGTCTTCACCGACGCGGAAGCCGGCGCCAAGAATTCCCGGACTCCGACCGCCCGCCGGTTCAACTACTACACCCCGGCCAAGCGCAAGCAGTCCCACTACGAGGACGTCACCGTCGAGGTCCAGCCGGACCCGCGGCACTACCTCAGCCAGGGCTGGCTGTACGGGTTCTCCGACGGCCGCGGCGGCTACCCGCTGGACTGGACGGTCCTGAAGGCCTGGGGCTCCGACCGGCCGGAGCCGGAGCGCTACCCCGGATCGGGCGGCAAGGGCTACGACTGGCCGGCCCACGGCTGGCACGAGTTCCGCGACCCGAACGAGGAGTGGGAGCTCACCCTCTACCGCTACAACGCCAACGTGGTCCGGCAGCTCAACCAGAACATCGACGACCGCCAGGCAGGCGAAGGCGTTCGAGCAGTGGAACCCGAACTGGGTCCGGTTCGTCGAGCGCAACGTCGGCGCGTGGATGCACGTGGATCACGGCCTCGGCCTCTACCTGTACGCCAACGCCAACCGGCGCGCGCCGACCAACATGCACAACAACGCGATCTCGGTGAACAGCATGCACCGGATCAGGGCGGCGCAGGACCTCGCGCTCTACAACCTGACCCTGACCGAGGAGATCAACGGCTTCGACGGCGCCGCGCACATGAGACCTGGAACGACGACCCGGCCTGGCAGGGCGTCCGGGAGATCGCCGAGCAGCTGACCGGGATCGACGACTGGTGCGAGGCGATCTTCGCGGCCAACGTGGTCTTCGAGCCGCTGGTCGGCGAGCTGTTCCGCAGCCACCTGGTGCAGCACGCGGCGCCGCGCAACGGCGACTTCGTCACGCCGACGGTCGTCGGCGCCGAGGAGTACGACTTCGCCGAGCGGGACCTGCGCTACACCATCGCGATGTTCCAGCTGCTCACCCACGACCGCGAGTTCGCCGACCACAACAAGGGCCTGCTGCAGCAGCTGGCTGGCTGCCTGGGTGCCGCGCGCATCGCCGCGGCCCGGACGCTGCAGCCGCTGTGGTCGCAGCCCGACGCCAAGCCGCCGCGATTCGAGGACGGCCTGGACGCCGCCAAGAACCGGTTCGCCGGGATCCTGTCCGACCTGGACCTGGAAGCACCGAAGGAGCTGGCCAGTGACCCACGTTCAAGACCTCGGAAAGCCCGTACAAGTCCGACAACACCGCGTCCAACATGTGCGGCTTCACCCTGATGAACAACCAGATCGGCGCGGTCGTGGCGCAGGTCATGGAGCACGGTGCCCAATGTGACGGTGACGCCGCTGCCGTCCATGATCCGGGTCGACGCGGTCGGCCGGATGGACTCGTCTACGACGAGGTCTCCGAGGCGCTGGGCGAGGAGCCCGGCTTCTTCGACGCCGCGGAGTTCGAGGAGAGCATGTCCACGCACTACGGCCGGATGATCCACCCCGACGACCGCGACGATCATGTTCGCGAACCCCGAGGACGCGGCCGAGTACATCGGCTTCGACCTGACCCCAGTTACTGCCTAGCAATCGCGACGCGGACGCAACCTAACTACAGCCCGTAAGGAGGCACCGTGTACGAGAAGGACGGCGAGAAGTACTTCGTTGTCGATAGCCACATGCATTACTGGAACGCGGCCCCGGACAACTGGGTGCCGGGCGCGGAGCAGTACGCGAAGGGCTGGATCGAGTGCTTCCACGCCTATCAGAGCCTCGGCCCGCCGGAGACGCACTGGAGCATCGAGCATTTCCAGAAGTACTCCGAGGACGACCTGATGAAGGACGTCTTCGAGGACGGGCACGTCGACGTCGCGGTCTTCCAGCCCACGTACCTGAAGGAGTGGTACACCGAAGGCTTCAACACCACCGAGCGCAACGCCCTGATGGGCGAGAAGCACCCCGGCAAGTTCATCTACAACACCCGGTTCGACCCGCGCGACGGCGACGAGGGCCTCAAGGAGCTCCGGCACAACGTCGAGCGGTACGGCTCCAAGGGCGTCAAGCTCTACACCGCCGAGTGGAACAACGGCTCGCGCGGCTGGAAGCTGACCGACCCGGCGCGCCTACCGGTACCTGGAGGCGTGCCAGGAACTCGGGATCAAGAACATCCACGTGCACAAGGGCCCGACGATCTGGCCGCTGGACAAGGACGCGTTCGACGTGGCCGACGTGGACCACGCCGCGACCGACTTCCCCGAGCTGAACTTCATCGTGGAGCACGTCGGGCTGCCGCGGATCGAGGACTTCTGCTACATGGCGACGCAGGAGCCCAACGTGTACGCGGGCCTGTCGGTGGTCGATCGGCGCGCTCATGCACGCCCGGCCGAAGTTCTTCGCCAAGGTCATGGGCGAGCTGCTGTTCTGGGTCGGCGAGGACAAGATGACCTTCGGCAGCGACTACGGCATCTGGGAGCCGAAGTGGCAGGTCGAGGGGTTCGTGGACTGGGAGTTCCCCGCGAGCGAGGAGTTCTCCGACTACCCGCGGCTCGGCACCGCGGGCAAGAAGAAGATCCTCGGCCTGAACGCGGCCAAGCTGTACGACATCGAGGTGCCTGCCGAGTACCAGCTGCGCGGATGCCGGGGCACGCCGGCGCGCCGGACGACGCTCAGCTGGTCGCTGGGCATGACGGCACGACCGCGGCGGCACGCGCGGCTGGCAGTCGTCGGGGATGGCGCCGCGTACCGGGCGGCGCGAGACCACGGCGCCGATGCCGCCTGCTGGCTGCGCTGGACACGGTGCGCGACCCGGAGCTGGACGAGCCGATCACCTCGCTCGGCTTCGTGGCCGTCGTGCACCGTCTGCCGCCGGTGGCACGCCGCAGGTCACGGCTGCGGCTGCCGACCTACTTCTGCGCGCCCAACTTCGCCTACCTGATGGTCGCCGACGCCTACGACGCGGTCGCCGCGCTGCCCGGGGTGCACACGGCGAGGTGGTCCTTGACGATCACTTCGCCTCCGACGCGATCAACGGCGGGGTGGCGGCGCAGGCCGGATTCGCCCGGTCCTTCGACGGCGAGGCGGTCGGCGAGCTGCACGAGCTGCGCGCCGACGTTCCTGCGCAAGGCCGTACATGGCCGGGACCGACCAGGTGTGCCGGCCGCTGCTGGCGCGCCGGCGCCGACCCGCCGCAGCTGCGGCAGCATGACGCTCGGCGAGGTGCCGCCCTCGGCCGCGCTGCGACCGGCTGCGTGCGGCGCGGGCCGAGCTCGGGCTGCCCGCCGGCGACGACGCCCTGCTGCTCGATCGACCCGGCCACCGGCGTGCAGTCGGCGCGACGGCGTGCCGCTGCAGCTGCGCCGGGCCCGGCTCGACCCGGATCAGCATCGAGGCAACGGCAGCATCTGCCGCGGCATGCTGCGGCCACCGGTACGACACACCAGGACTAGGTCGAGGAGGACTACACCAGTGAAGGCCGTCCGGTTGCACGCCTTCCACCAGCAACCCGTGATCGACGAGGTCCAGAGCCGACGATCAGCGGACCGCTCGACGTCATCGTGAAGATCGGCGGGGCCGGCGTCTGCCGCACCGACCTGCACATCATCGAGGGCCAGTGGGACGCGGCGATGGGCACTCCGCTGCCGTACATGCTCGGCCACGAGAACGCCGGCTGGGTGCACGCGGTCGGTTCCGCCGTCACCAACGTGGCCGTGGGCGACACGGTGATCCTGCACCCGACGCCGACCTGCGGGCTGTGCCGGGCCTGCCGGGCCGGTGACGACATGCACTGCAGCCAGCTCGTTCCCCGGCCTGTCGCACGGACGGCGGGTATGGCCGAGTACCTGCTGACCTCGGCCCGGGCGTGCGTCAAGCTCGACCCGCGACCGAGCCGGAGGACGTCGCGGCGCTGGCCGACGCCGGGATCACCGCGTACCACGCGGTCGGCAAGGCCGTCCCGCTGCTGTACCCGGGCGCGACATGCGTGGTCATCGGTGCGGGCGGCCTCGGCCACATCGGGATCCAGTGCCTGGCGGCGCTGACCGCTACGAAGATCATCGTCGTCGACCGCAATCCCGAGGCGCTCAAGCTGGCCGAGCGATCGGCGCCGCAGCACACGGTCGTCGCCGACGGCGGCCAGGTGCCAGGCGGTGGCGAGCTGACCGACGGGGCCGGCGCCGAGGTCGTGCTCGACTTCGTCGGCCGAGCAGGGCGCCGAGAGGACGGTTCGCGATGACTGCGCCGGGCCGGCGTCTACTACGTCATCGGCTACGGCGGCACGGTCAACGTCCCGACCCTCGACATCATCTCCACCGAGCGCAACATCATCGGCAACATCGTCGGCACCTACAACGAGCTGGCGGAGCTGATGGTGCTGGCCGCAGGCGGGCAAGGTCACGCTGCACACCCGGACCTACCCGCTGGACGCCGCCGTCGAGGCCATCGCCGATCTGGACGCCGGCCGGGTACGCGGCCGCGCGATCCTCGTCCCCTAGCCGTGCTGGCTCGTCAACCCTGGAGGAGCGATGGCTAAGGAACTGCGATTCGGTGCGGAAGCCCGCGGCCTGCTGCTGGCGGGCGTCGACAAGCTGGCCGAGGCGGTCAAGTCGACGCTCGGGCCCAAGGGCCGCAACGTCATCCTGGAAAAGATCACCGGCTCGCCCGTCGTCACCAACGACGGCGTGACCATCGCCCGGGAGATCCACCTGAAGGACCAGTTCCAGAACATGGGCGCCCAGCTGGTCAAGGAAGCGGCGATCAAGACCAACGACATCGTCGGCGACGGGACCACGACGGCCACCGTGATCGCCCAGGCCATGGTCGAGAGAGGGCATGAAGGCGATCGGCGCCGGCGCCAACCCGGTGCTCGTCAAGCGCGGCATCGACGTGGCCGTGGGCGCGCTCGTGCACCGGCTGCAGGCCGTTGCCTACCCAGTGTCGACCGCAGGACGATTTCGCGCGGGTGGCGGCGATCTCGGCCAACGACGACGCGTCGTGGGCGCGGTCATCGCCAAGGCGCTGCACACGGTCGGTGACGGCGGCATCGTGACCGTCGAGGAGTCGCCGTCCACGGCATGTAGCGTCGACTTCGTCGAGGGCTTCGAGTTCGACAACGGCTACCTGTCGCCCTATCTGGTCACCAACCCGGCCAGCCTGGAAGCCGTCCTCGACGACCCCTACATCCTGCTGTGCAGCGAGAAGATCACCAAGGTCCAGCAGCTCATGCCGGTGCTGGACAAGGTGATGCGCAACCCACGGCCGCTGGTCATCATCGCCGAGAACGTCGAGGGCACCGCGCTGCAGATGCTGGTGCACAACCACGTGAACGGCATGTTCCAGTGCGTGACGGTGCGGGCCCGGATTCGGCGACCGGCGGCTGCACAAGCTCGAGGACATCGCCGCACTCACCGGCGGGGCGGTGTAGAGCAGCACTCCGGGTTCACGCTGGAGACGATGGACACCGCGCAGCTCGGCCGCGCGGCCCAGGTCCGGGTCACCGCCGAGCGCAC
>CAWDVS010000009.1:0-115103 GCA_963805805.1 uncultured Actinomycetota bacterium
ATCTTCACAGTCAGGTGGTCGTAGGCGTCCAGGTGCAGCCGGCACATCTGGCCGTGGGCGGCGGTGAACCGGCCGTCGCAGGCCAGCTGCAGCTCCTCGGTCTTGCGGCGCAGCCCGCCCAGGGCCAGGTCCGCCAGCCGCTCCGGGTTGCGCTCCCCGGCGATCAGCGCCTCGATCATCGCCCGGCCCGAGACGCCCAGCAGCCGGGAGGCCACCGAGTCGATCTTGATGCCGGCGTCCTCCAGCACCTTGGCCAGCCGCTGGCCCTCGCTGGTGCGCTGCTCGATCAGCTTCTTGCGGTACCGGGTCCGGCCCGCAGCTCGGCCACCGCGCCGGCGGGGATGAAGCTGGGCCGCAGCAGCCCGTGCTCGTGCAGCTCGGCGATCCACTGGCAGTCGGTCAGGTCCGTTTTGCGGCCCGGCACGTTGCGCATGTGCGCCGCGTTGCACACGCACACCTCGATCCCGGCCTGGGCCAGCGCGTGATAGACCGGCCACCAGTACACCCCGGTGCTTTCCATCGCGGCGTCGGTCACGCCCAGCTCCGACAGCCAGGCCGCCATCGCCCGCAGCGGCCGCCAGAACGTCTTGAACCTCTTCACCGTCACGGTGCGCTCGCCGGGCCGCTCACCGGGCATCCGACCGCCACCCAGACAACCTTCTTGTGCACATCTGCACCGGCGACCCGCGGATAGACGATATCTCGCCAGCCTCCTGCCTCCCCCCGATAATGGATACGGGCGCGCCGCCCGCGGAACCCGCGACAAGATCAAGATCCTGTGAGACGCGCTCGCAGCAGCAATCCGGGGTACCCACCGGGCGGGCTCCAGCGTCAATCTGAAAAACAGGCACGCAGCGCCAAGGAGTGACGACGTCAGCGGGCGGCGCAGCCTCAAGTTTCATCCATCCGCGGGCGTCACGACAGTGACATGAAGTCTGAAAAACGGAAGGTCGCCGTGCAATTAGCGTGCAATTAACCAGGGTCATGAGGGGGCACTCACGGCTACTGACGGTACCCGAAGTTGGCTGCTCAGCAGGCCTTATCGGCCGCGATCTGTCCGATTCCCAAGCTGATAGTGCAGTCTGGGAGAACGGGCTGGCGGCAGGCGGAAGGTGCAAGAGTCTGGCTGGGCTCAGATCCGGGGATGGCCCGCTGAGCGTACGTGTCCGCCCTCCAGCCTCAAGCGTGACTGTGACCGCAGGACAACGAGCACAGGTGAAAGGTGCCTGGTGCACGTACACGCGAAGTCACGCTTGACCCTGGAGCCTCTACGGACACTCCGGACAAGCAAATAAGGGTCAGGCAGGAGCCTGCCCGGGCGGACGCGGGCCATCCCCTGCACGGTGCGGGCCATCACCGGGCAGTATCCAGGGAAAACAGACAGCCGTCGTGCCTGGCCGACAAGATGCGCACAAGATCGCCGGGCCATTAGCGGGCCATAAGCCACGGTGACCAGGGGTCAGTCACGGCCATTAAGGAGCATCGGAGTTGCCAGCTCAGCGGCCCTGACGGCTGTGCGCCATACACCTTCCAAGCTGGTCATGCGGGTTCGATTCCGTCGCCCGCTCCGCTGTAACAGCCCAGGTCAAGGCCTGTTTCCCCGCACCATCGCTGTTCCCCCGTGACGGCACATGGGCGCCGCGTGCCACACACGTGCCACACGAAGGCCAGGCTCATGCGCCATGCTCCCCGCATCCCGGCTTGTCATCAGGTGGTTCCGCGGCGCCGTTCCGCGCCTCGCGGACGAGCATCCCCAGGGCCCTGGCGATCACCTGGTCACGGTCCCTGGTTGCATGTTGGTAAATCATCGCGGCCCGGACACTGGAGTGGCCTAGACGCGCCATCAGTTCCTTCAGCGTTGCATCGTCCGGTGCCAAGCCCTTCCGTTATTCGAGCGGATGCCTAATGAAGAACTCCGCAAGCGCAGCAGCGATCCCCTCCGGGCCTTGCAGATGCAAACGATGATCGACACCTGCGATCTCAGCGGTCTCAAGCTGGGGAAACCACTCGCGCAGGTCGAGCCCGATCAGCGCGGCGAGCACCGGGTTTACGCTCATGAAGACGCCGAAGAAGCCCGCCGCCACCCGCCGGAGCGCGAGGACGTCGGCCATGAACGGGAACGCCGACGACAGCACTCCCGCCACCGCGGCGTAGCCGACCGCGCGAAGGACAGGGTGTGCTGCTCAGTACCCAGATGCCCACCGGCACGTACAGCAGCGCGGACAGGCCCGCGGCCGCGGCCGGCCCTTCCGCCCCCGGCAGCCGGCTCCCGATGGTCCGGTTCAGCTGGATGTAGGCGGCCCAGCAGGCCGCGGCCAGCAGCCCAGCCCGATGCCTGCGTAGTCCGTGGTCGGCTGCGGCCTGGTCAGTACCACGACCGCGGCGCCGGCCACCAGCGCGCAGCTCAGGTCGATCCGCCGGCGGGATGCGGCGAGCGCCACCGCGAGCGGGCCGAGGAATTCGAGCGCGACGGCGAGCCCGAGGCCGATCCGGTCGATCGCGATGTAGAGCGACAGGTTCATGGTCGCGAACACCGCCGCCAGCGACAGCACCGGCCACCACTGCCGCCAGGTGAACGTCATGAACTTCGGCCGGCCGACGGCCAGCAGCACGATGCCCGCGACCCACTGCCGGATCGCCACCACGCCGGCCGGGCCGAGCGCGGGGAAGGCGAGGGTCGCGGTGGCGGCCCCGAACTGGCAGGACAGCCCGCTCGTGCACATCAGCGCGATGCCCGTCAGCCGGGCCCGCGGATCGACGCGATTGGCCGCAGGAGGAACGGGGGTGCCGGTCCGGTCGGGCGCAGTCGACGTCATGGCACAAGCATCAGCCAGCCCAAGCCATGCGCAAAATGCATCAACACGAGTACCTATACGCTGAGCGTATGGAGCTTGAACTGCGGCACCTGCGCGTGCTCGTGGCCGTGGCGGACGCGGGCAGCTTCACCGACGCGGCGGTCGACCTCGGGATCTCGCAGGCCGCCGCGTCCCGGACGCTGATCGCGCTGGAACAGATCCTGGGCGTGCGACTGCTGTACCGGACCAGCAGGAGCGTCTCGCCGACTACGGCCGGCGTTCAGGTGCTGGCCAGGGCCCGGCAGGTGCTGGCCGACGCGGCCAACCTGCTCGCCGAGGCGACGACCGGGCACACCCGGCTGCGGATCGGGCACGCGTGGTCCGCGATGGGCCAGCACACACTGGAGTTCCAGCGGCGCTGGGCGGCGCAGCACCCGGAGGTGGAGCTGCACCTGGTACGCACCAACTCGCCCACCGGCGGCCTGGCCGAGGGCCTGTGCGACCTGGCCGTGGTCCGCATCCCGGTCGCGGAGAGCCGGTTCGCGGCGGCCGTCGTCGGCCTCGAACGGCGGTACTGCGCGGTGGCGGCGGACGACCCGTGGGCCCGGCGGCGGACGGTGCGGCTCACGGAGATGCGGGACCGTACGGTGCTCATCGACCGGCGCACCGGCAGCACGACGGCCGAACTGTGGCCGGACGGCGCCGCGCCGGTGCTGGCCGACACCCAGGACATCGACGACTGGCTGGCGCTGATCGCGGCCGGCCGCGGCATCGGCATCACGCCGGAGAGCACGGTGCACCAGTACCGCCGCGAGGGCGTCGTGTTCCGCGCCGTGCAGGACGCGCCGCCGATCACGGTACAGCTGATCTGGCGGCGCGACGACCCGCATCCGTCCGCGCACGCCGCGATCGCGCTGCTGACGGATCTGTACCGGCGCCGCTAGCTGCGTCACTCCGCGCCGATGCTGGCCGCGGTGGAACCGGTCGTGCCGATCGCGCCGAGCCCGAGCTTGCGGTGGTCCCAGGACCGGATCCGCTCCGGCACCAGCTTGACCACGATCCGCTTGTTCATCATCAGGTCGAGCAGCGGCCTGGCCTCGTCGGTGTAGGGGCCGGTATAGCGCTCGTACACGCTCCTGGCGGCGGCCCAGTACTCCTCGCCGTCGGCGGCCTCGATGATCTGGGCGGTGCCCTCAAGGGAGACGCCGCGAAGTTCGTCGTAGCTGGTGCCCGCCTCGACCATGACCACCATCCGCGGGTCCCGGCGCAGGTTGACCGCCTTCTGCGACTTCGCCTTGGTCTCGATATATACGGCCGCGCCGATGACTGCGTACCACATGGCGACCAGGTGCGGCAGGCCGTCCGGCCCGAGCGAGGCGACCGTTGCCGTGCGGCTCCGGGATAGGAACTGGGTGACCTCGGCGGGTGTCATCACGATGGCGGCGCGCTGGTTCGTCCCCATGCAGGTCCTTTCCGGTGGCTGGCGGCGAAGCGATTGTGCCCCGGTCACCGGGGCCGTCGTCAAGTCAGCTCAGGTCGACAGGGTGACGAGGCATCCCGCCGGTCAGCGGCTGGCCACAAGGGCGGCGAGCAGTCCGACCAGGACGGTCAGCGCGGCGGCCAGCCCGTGCAGGCCGGCCAGCCGGGACGGGAACCTGCGACCGGGCGCCCGCGCGACCCTGGCCCGTCCGCTCCGGATCAGCCAGCCCAGGCCCAGGCCGATCGTGAGGACGATGACGGCCAGCGCGATCCAGGCCATCGGCCGGTAGTGCACGAAGGTGAACATGGCCCAGAACGCGAGGCCGACGATGGCCAGCGCCGGATGGGCGAATTCCAGCAGTGGGTGCTCGCCCGCGGGCGTCACGACCCGCACGTGCGGTCCCCGCGGGGGCTTCCCCTCCGGGGTCATCGGCAGCGCGCCGATCCTGGCCGGGACGGCGGCGAGCTGCGGGTCAGTCTCCGGCCGCGGCACCGCGGCCAGCCGGGCGGCATCGACCCGGGCCGCACCGCCGGCCCGCAGCAGGGCTATGCCGAGGCCAACCGTGGCCAGCCACAGGACCAGCACGAAGATAGCCACGACTGTTCCCTTCCGGCGGCCGGCTGCCGTCCGCGCCCCAGGCTAGCTGACGCCGCCGGCTGCCCCGGCAGTGGCCTGAGCCCGGGCTAGTCGCGGCCGCGCGCCCAGCGCGGGCGGCGCTTGGCCAGGAACGCCTGCATCTGCTCGCGGGCGTCCGGCAGCTGACTGGTCGCGGCCATGACCTCGATCGCGTAGGCGTACGCCTTCGCCTGGTCCAGGTCGATCTGGGCGTACAGCGCCTGCTTGCCGATGCCTTTGCTCTCGGCCGAGCCGCGGGTGACGCGCTCCAGCAACTCCATCGTCGCGGCCTCCAGCTGATCGGCCGGCACCACCCGGTTGACCAGGCCCCATTCCAGCGCCGTAGCGGCGTCGATCGTGTCGCCGGACATGGCCATCTCGGCCGCCCGCTTGCGCCCGACGTTCCTGGCGATCGCGACCATGGGCGTATGGCAGAACCAGCCGCCCTTGCCGCCGGGTGCGGCGAAGCCCGCATCCTCGCTGGCCACCGCGAGGTCGGCGCTGGCCACCAGCTGGCAGCCGGCCGCGGTCGCGAGGCCATGCACCCTGGCCACCACCGGCTGGGGCACCCGCTGCATCAACGTCATCAGCTCGGTGCAGGTCGCCAGGAGGGCGCGGACCGCGGCCAGGTCCCCGGCGGCCACGTCGGCGAAATCATGGCCGGAACTGAACACCGGCCCGTTACCCGCCAGCACGATACCGGCCGCGGAGCTGCCTCCGACCTCAGTAAAGGCAGCGATGAGCTCCAGCATGTGCGGCCGGGACAGCGCGTTGCGGCGCTGCGGCCGGTTCATCGTGATCGTGGCGAAGTCACCCGTCTGCTTCACCAGGACGTGCTCGTACTCCATCCGCCCGCCTCCTCGCATATTCCTGCAGCCTACGACCCGGCGCGCTGGCCGCCTGGCGGTGGTAAGGCGCTGGCAAGAAGCGTCACGTTCGGGCGCCCGCCGCCCCGTTGGCTGAGACCGAGCGCCCTGACCAGGGCCGACCTAGATATCGGGAGTGGTGCGCAATGCAGCACAGACATGTGGCCGCCGGGCTGTGCCTGGCCGGCGTCAGCCTCATCGGGGCCAGCCTGGCGGGCTGCGGCGGCGGCTCGGCTGCTTCCGCCGCCGGGGCGCTCGGCGCCGGGACCGCGGCCTCGCTGGGCAGCGCGGGCGCTTTCGGTCCGCCGGACGCGAGCCTCACCGGGATTCACGCCTGCCAGCTGATTGCCGGCCCGACGGTGTCGTCGGTCATCGGCAGGCTCAGCGAGCGGGCCTATCAGACGCCCGACGGTCTGGCCTGTTTCTACGAGCCGGCTGTGCCGGGTGGCGTCGGGCCGACCATCATCGTCACGGTGCTGAAGCGGTCCGGCTACGAGGCATCCAAGGCGTTCGTGCAGGGCGTCGAGGAGAGCAACCCCAAGATGGCCAACTACGTGGCCATTCACGGCGTGGGCGACGACGCGTTCTCGACCCACAGCTCCACCGGCCAGGACTTCGACCTGTACGCGGCCAGCGGCGGGCGCGCCGTGAACGTGTCGGTCGCCAGCACCACCGCGGCCGCCCAGCGGCAGGCCATGACCCTGACGAAGGCCGCGCTCGCGGCACTGTGACCAGCGCGCGGTTGAGCGCAGGCCGGCGACAGGTGGGCCTGGCCGGCGTCTCATTCGGCTCGCATCAGGTCCAGCAGGTGGTTGCTGCGCGGGTTGACCTGCACCCGCACGACCATCCCGGCCCGGATCGTGTCGTACATCGCCTGCGAGATCATGACCGCCCAGGCCTTGTCCTGCCGGCCGTCGTCGATCGCGATGCACCAGACCGGGTAGCTGGAGCTGTCCTCGCCCCCGCTGCTGCGGGTGTCGGTCCAGCGCCTGATGATCTGCCCCTCGAACGCCGCGAACTCGGCCAGCAGGCCGGCCCGCTCGTGGGCGGTGACGATCCATGCTGCCGGGCCCCAGGCGACGACGCCGGGGAACACCGCGAACAGCAGGCCCCACCGGAGCCCGGCGGTGTGCCCGATCGTGAGGGCCATCAGCCCGAACACACCGCACCAGGCCAGCGCGTAGCCGACCATCAGCTTGCCGGGCACGAACCGCTCGTCCGGGGCCCCGATCGTCACCCGCCGCCAGGTGCCGCCGTAAGACGACCACGGCGCGTTCTCGTCCGCGGCGAATGCGCTGATCGCATCCGGGGCGGCGGCCAGCGCGGCGGCGTATCCGATCCGCCGGTCACCGGCTCCGGCCAGCAGCGCGGTGGCCGCCGTCAGCCTGGACCTGCCGCCGGTCAGGGCCAGCCGGAAGCCCAGCCAACTGCGCGAGCACCGAGTGCCCGGCGGCGGTGAGGCGGAAGCCCCGGCGCAGCGCGCTCGGCCACGTCAGCACCGCGAAGTAGCCGACCGGCACAAACAGCAGCGCTGACTTGTCGTGCTGAAGCAGGCCGATGCCCGCCACCGCGGCGGCCGGGAGTCCGGCGACCGCGAGCAGCACCAGCGTGGCCGCGGAGATCCGCGGCCGGATCAGGCCGCGGCCGGTCGCGTCGGCGCGCACCTCGGTCCGGAACTCCTCGGCGAATTCCTTATCCCCGATGTCGAACCCGGTGCCGAGAGCCGCGCCCGGCAGGAAGCCGGCGGCGTCGGCCCGCAGGCGCACGTGCGCGAGCACCCTGGACTCGTACGCCGTCAGGGCGACGCCGGCCACGGCTGGCGGCGGCGGCCCGTGCTGGACCCGGCAGGTCACCTGGCCAGGCCCGGTGACCGACAGCGCGAACCAGCCGCGGGCGGCCAGATCCAGCACGGTGGCGGGATAGCCGGTCCGCTTCAGCTGCCCGGCCAGCAGGCTGACCACGGCCGGCGGCTCGCCGCGCAGGCTCAGAGTCGCCGCGGCCGGGTGCGGCTGCCGCCGCCGGGTGGCGACGGTGACGAGGGCCAGCAGCGCCAGCCAGCTGCCGGTGGCGACCAACCAGAGGGAGACAAGCACGGCCGAGGTCCTTTCGTCGCCTTCTCCCCTGCCTAGTGGCGGCCGGCGGCGCGGATGTGACCTTTCTTGCCAGCCTCGCTTGCCAGCGACGGTCAGCTGCGCGGCGGCGACCCACAGCAGCCGCGGCAGCTCCTGCGGCGGCGGCGGGCCCGCTGCCGCCGCGGTCACCGCCGCCTCGATCCGGCCGGCCGCGTTGCGGTAGCGCGCGTCGCCGGCGCTCTCCGCCAGGCTGGCCATCGCCGCGGCGTGGTCGCGGGCGCCGGGCCGGTCACCGGCCGCCAGGGCCAGCAACGCCGTCAGCGCGGCCAGCTCGATCGCCAGCGCGGCGTGCCGGTCGTGCCCGGCCGCCTCCTGCGCGCACTCGCGGGCGAGCCGGACCGCGACGTCCAGCTGGCCGGCGGCGAGCGCGGCGAACGCGGTGTGCAGGCTGATCATCGCGCCGAGGCTGGGATGGCCCACCTCGGCGGCGATGCTGGCCGCTTCGGCCAGGTGCGCACGGGCGCTGGCCGGATCGGCGCCGGCCAGCTCGGTCATCGCGAGCGAGTCGAGGTAATGCGCTCTCGACACGCGTTCTCCATGCTGCGCGGTAGCGTCCAGGATCGCCACCAGCAAGCCGCGGGCCTGGCTCGTCTCGCCCCGCGCGAGCAGGATGAGCGCGAGCGTGTGCTCGGTATTCGCCGCGCCGACCGGGTCGCCCATCCGCAGCTTGATGTCCCTGGCTTGCTCCAGCAGTGCGACCGCCTCCGCCTGCGCGCCCGCCTGGTTGCGCACCATGCCGAGGCCGTGCAGCACGCGAGCGATGCCGTAGCCGTCGCCGATCGCGCGCATATCCGCCAGCGCGTCGCCGTACAGCTGCTCCGCCCGGTCCATCTCGCCCAGCTCGTGCGCGATCGCGCCAGTGTTGAACAGCGCCCGGCCGGCTACCTCGCGCAGCCCGGCCGCCCGTGCCGCGGACAGGGACTCCGCCAGCCACCGCTGCGCTTCCCGCGGTTCGCCGCGCAGCCGGGACGCGCTGCCCAGCACCAGGCATGCGCGGGCCCGGACGGCGGCGGCGACATCGGGCGCGAAGCCGGCGAACTCGCCCGGCCGCGTCGCGCGCTTGCCCGGCGACCGCCAGGGCGTCCGGCAGCTGGGACAGCATCAGGTGCGCGCGCCCCTGCATGACCGCGAGCTGCGCGCGCAGCACCACGTCGGCTGCGGTCAGGCTGGCCGCCGCGTCCTGGCAGAGGGCGAGGGCCTGCGGGACCTGGCCGCGCTGCAGCAGGCACTGCGCTAGCCGCCAGCTAACCTCCGCCCGCACGGCGGCGGAAGGCCGGCCCGGCGAGCGCGTGCCGGTAGGCCTCCTCCGCGGCGCCGGCCAGTTCGGTGTGCGCCAGCAGGTCGCCGCGGGCGACGAAGAGCTGCCGCTCCGCCTCGGCGGCCGGCCTGGCGCCGAGCAACTCGGCGGCCAGCTCCGCGCCGGCGATGCCACGTCCGCTGGCGGCGATGTCGGCCACCCGGGTGGCGAGCAGCTCCGTGGCCTCGGCCGGGCAGCCCGCCCGGGCGTAGTGCCAGCTCGCCTCCAGCGGGTCGTCGAGCACGCGGTCGCAGTGCTCGGCCGCCAGCCGGTGCAGCCGCGGCCGGCCAGCCGCCGCTCCGACCAGGCCCGCGTAGACGTGATCACGCACGAGCGGGTGCAGCTCGGCCCGAGCCGGATGATCGATCAGCTGCCTGCGGCGCAGCTCGTCCAGGCCGGCCAGCACGTCATAGGGACCGGCGAGCGCCTCGCTCGCCTCGATCAGCCGGCCGTCCAGCAGATCCACCGGATGGCGGAACACCGCGATCATGGTCAGCAACCGCAGGCTGGGCTCGCCCAGCTCCCGCAGCGTCGCGTGCAGCAGGAACGCGGCGATACCCGGTTCCGTCTCCAGGTGCTCGACCAGCGCCGCGGCCGTCGGCCCGGCGGGATGCAGCTGCCCGAGCGCGAGCCGGATCAGCATCGGGCTGCCCCCGGTGCGCTCGATCAGCGCTCCGGCGAGTGAGCCGGAGAGCATCGGCCCTGACAGCGCCCGGACCAGCTCGCGGGCCTCAGCCTCGGCCAGGCCGCCGAGGCGCACCGGCAGGAACCCGGCGAGGGGCAGATCCTCGCGGCTGATCGCGACCATGGCCGCGGGTGATGCGCCCGCGATGTGCTCAAGGACGGTGCTTGTACCGGGCTCGTCCCGCAGCAGCTGCGCGTTGTCGACGCAGATCAGGCCGCCCGACCGGGCCAGCGCGGAGGTGAGCAGATACAGCTGCTCATCGCGTGGCACGGCGCGCTCAAGCTGGCCCGCTGAGCCCAGCGACGCGACTTCCTCATGCCCGTGCCGGGCCAGGACGCGCGCGATCAGCCGGATAACCGCGTCGGCCGAGGTCGTGATGCCCGCGGTGAGCGTGATCCAGCAGACCGGACCGGCCTGCGCCTGCTCGCGGGCGAACGCGGCGGTCAGACTCGTCTTGCCGGTGCCGGGCAGGCCGGTCAGCAGCACCCGGCGGTCGGCCGCCACCCGTGCCCGGAGCAGGGCGAGCGCGCCGGCGCGCGCGACGTGATGGCTGGGCGGCGGTGGCAGGGCGGCCAGGTCCGCGGCGCGCGCCGCGGCCTGGCCATCCTGACCCGGCTCGGCCGGGTCGCCGGCCGCAGGACCCGCAGCTGCGGCCGCCGGGTCCGGGCAGGCGTCGGAGCGGCCAGTGCCGGACCGGCCAGTGCTGTCCGTGGTCCGGGCGAGCACCGCTAGCTCATGCAGCCGCGCGGCCAGGTCCGGCTCGCCGCCGAGCCGGAGGGCAGGCAGGAACAGCGCGGCGATGACGGTCGGGTCAGGCAGCCGCTTGGCCTGCTCGAGCCGGCTGATCTGGGCCTCGCTGTAGCCGACCGCGAGGCCCAACTCGCGCTGGGTCAGCCGGGCCCGGCGGCGCAGTACCCGCAGCAGCGTGCCGAAGTCAGAGAACGACGCGGCCGACAACGTCGCACGCCTGGTCAGCATCGCCGCCACCACCCGCGGGCCGAGGACACCGTAGTTGTGATTTGGCCCAGCTTAGGCGCCGCCGGTGTCCCGGCGCCCGTTGCTGGTACTGCTAACAACGTGGCCGATCGCCGTTCAGCTCAGGACTTCACGCGCAGTCGAACTGCACGAGCAGGCCGCGCATGGCGGCGAGCCTGGCCCGCTAGGCGTCCCACTTATCCATCAGCGCGATGTCGGTGGGGCTCAGCTTCCACTGCCGGACCGGATCGATCTCTCTTGAGCAGTTCCACTTGCAACAGCCGCTTGTGATGGTCTTACTCGGCCCGTCCAGCCGCGGCGGGTACGGGCACTCCTCGCGCCACGTGTCGACGATGGTGCCGTCAGCTTGCCGCAGAACCGGGTCGTCCTCGTCGGAATCATCCACCCAGACACCGGGCGGAACGACGCTGTCGCTAGCCATCGCTGCCACGTTAACCGGATCGCGTTTGGGCGGCCAGACCCGCCGTCCGCGGCGCGCCGTAGTTCGCCAGATGTTCGCCTGCGGGTCACTTTCGCGCGGTCTTTGCGCCGCGACTGCAAGCGCACTTTAGCACTCGGAATGTATTTCTGCCCGATTCTCCGCTCTATCCGAGACACCTTCCGCAGGGCCACCTAGGCTCGCGTCTCATGTCCGGCGCTCGGCGGCACCCTCGGCCTTACGGCGAGATCCCGGCGAGCGCGCCCTGCACGGGAAGGAGCCCTTTGGGCCGCCACAGGAAACCACCACGGATCAACCTCACGCAGGCCGCCGCCACTGCCGCGCCCACCATCGCGGGCGTGGCCGCGACGGTCTGCATGTCCTCGTCAGGATCGCCTGCCGAGGCCGCGGTGACCCAACCACCCGTGCTCGCCATGACCCAGCAGAGCACTTCCGCCTGGACGCCGGGCGCGTTTCTCGCGCACGAGAACGCGCTTGCCGCCGCCCACCGGACCCCGCTGTCATACCGGGTCCGGCCGGGCGACACGCTCTCGTCCATCGCGGCGCACGTGTATCACAACCGGTCTGACTGGCCGGTGATCTACTGGCGCAACCACCGGCAGATCCGGTGGGCGAACCAGATCAGCGCGGGCCAGGTCCTGCACATCCCGGCCAAGCCCGCCCGGGCGCCGCACGCGCCTTCGCGGCTCGGGCCGCCCGCGCCGGCCCCGGCGCCGGCCCCGGCCGCGTCCAGCGGCGCCGGCACCGCGCCGGTCGAGGTCGCCAGCTACAGCGGAACGTATCCCGGCGGCGCCTTCGGCGCCTGTGTCGTCGCCCGTGAATCCGGCGGCAACCCGCAGATCATGAACGCGTCCGGCCACTACGGGCTGTATCAGTTCAGCGCCGCGACCTGGGCCGCCTACGGCGGCAACCCGGCCGACTTCGGGCACGCGTCCGTGGCCGAGCAGAACCAGGTGTTCGCCAACGCGCTCGCCGCTGGCGGCGAGTCGAACTGGGCACCGTACGACGGCTGCTGACCCGGGTGGCGCACCGGGCCCCGCGGCCCGGTGCGCCACCCGCTGAGGTCACGGCCAGACCGGCGGTTACAACCCGCCCCAGACCTCCAGCGCGGTCTCCACGATCAGCGCCAGCTTCGCCCACTGCTGCCTCGCGGTCAGGTCATTGCCTTCCTTGGTCGAGGAGAACCCGCACTGCGGCGAGAGGCAGAGCTGGTCGATGTCGACGAATCTGGCCGCCGCCTCGATCCGGCGCTTCAGCGCGTCCTTGCTCTCCAGGTCGCCGCGCTTCGTGGTGACGAGCCCGAGCACGACGCGCTTGCCCGTGGGCACGAACCGCAGCGGCTCGAAGCCGCCCGATCGCTCGTCGTCCCACTCGCAGAAGAATCCGTCGACCTCCAGGCCGTTGAACAGGGCGTCGGCCACGAACTCGTAGTCGCCCTCGGCTGCCCACATGCTCTGGTTGTTGCCCCGGCACATGTGCGTCGTCACCGCCAGGTCGGCCGGGCGGTCCGCCAGCGCCTGGTTGATGTTCGCGATGTAACGCTCGTGCTGGTGCTGCGGATCGCCGCCGATGGCGGCCACGTGCTGGCGCTGCTGCGGGTCGTTCATGTACGCCAGGCTGGTGTCGTCGAGCTGGAGGTAGCGGCAGCCCAGCGCGTGCAGCCGGCTGATCTCCTCGGCGTAGGTGGCGATCAGGTCCGCCCAGAACTGATCTAGGTCCGGGTAGACCGACTCGTCGATCGCGGACCGGCCGCCGCGGTAGTGCACCATGCTCAGCGACGGGATGGTCAGCTTCGGCACCGAGCCGGGGCCAGCGGTGCCGCGCAGGAACGAGAAGGCGTCGCCGAAGATCGTGTGGTCGAGCGTCACGGGCGCGACGACGTGCGCAGACGGCGGCGCCCACTCGTAGTTCCGCTGCTCGTTGTGGAAGGCGACCCGGATCGTGTCGTCCTGCACCTGGCTGATGCCGCCGAGCTGATAGATGAAGTCCATGTGCCAGGACTCGCGGCGCAGCTCGCCGTCGGTCGCCGTGCGCAGCCCGACCTCGCGCTGCATCCGGACCACCTCGCGGATGGCGGCGTCCTCGGTGTCCCGGAGCTGCGCAGCCTCGATGCGCCCGGCCGCGAAGTCGTCTCTGGCCTGCAGCAGCTCCGGCGGCCGCAGCAGGCTGCCGACGTGATCCGCGCGGAACGGCGGCCGGGGTGATTCAGGCATCACGGTGTCTCCTCGGGCGGGCGGGTAGATCATTATCGAACGGGCCGAGTCAGCAGCAACCGGAAGGCGGGCGGACATGTCCACCCTAGACATCACCGCCATCACGGCCATCGACGTGCATACCCACGTGCACCGCTCGGTCCGCGGCGACGCCGACCCGGTCACCGCCGACGGCGACGAGATGGGCGCGTACTTCGGGATCGGCGCCATGCCCCGGTACACGGTGCCCGAGCTGGCGAACTACTACCGCGAGCGGAACATGGCCTGCGTCACGTTCACCGTGGACAGCGTCTCGCAGACCGGCGACGAGCCGGTGCCGGATAACTTCGAGGTCGCCGAGCTCGCCGCCCAGCACGCCGACGTGGTGATCCCGTTCGCCAGCATCGACCCCGCCCGCGGCGCGGCCGGCGTCCGGCAGGCGCGCCGGCTGATTACCGAGTACGGCGTGCGCGGATTCAAGTTCCACCCCGGCACCCAGGCGTTCTACCCGAACGACCGGGTCGCCTACCCGCTGTACGAGGTCATCGCCGAGCACGGCCTGGTGGCGCTGTTCCACACCGGGCAGACCGGCGTCGGGGCGGGCAGCCGCGGCGGCGGCGGGATCCGGCTGAAGTACTCCAACCCGCTCTACGTCGACGACGTGGCCGCCGACTTCCCGGACCTGGACATCATCCTGGCCCATCCGTCGTTCCCGTGGCAGGACGAGGCGCTGTCCATCGCGACCCACAAGCCGCGGGTCTACATCGACCTGTCCGGCTGGTCGCCGAAGTACTTCTCCGCCCAGCTCGTGCAGTACGCCGGCACCCTGCTGCGCCATAAAGTGCTCTTCGGTACCGACTTCCCGCTGATCACGCCGGAGCGCTGGATCAGTGACTTCGAGGGCGTCGCCATCAAGCCTGAGGCGCGGCCGCTCATCATGAAGGAGAACGCGGCCCGGCTGTTCGGGCTGGCCCCCTAGTACCACAGCCGGTGCGTCCAGAGATCATGGAGGTGATTGTCTAGCGATCATGACCTGATCAGAAGCTCGTCGTCGCCTGCCGGTGTGAGTCCGGTCCGGGTAGTCGCCAGGGAGCCCGGTAGCAGGCTGGCGGTCTGGCCTGGAAACGGGCCGGGCTGGAGCCCAGCGTCGAAAGCCCTTGTGGGGGAGCAACTGAGCGGTCCGTAGCGGAAGCGAAGCCTGCCGCGTCGTTAGACACCGAGGAGAGAGCCGAGCCGGGCGGTTCACGGCGAAGGCCATGGAAGCGGTGAAGATCCTGGGATGCAGCCGCGAGGGACTCTCCGGCGTAAGAGGGCGCGGAACGTTCAGATGGTGGCGGCGGGAACTGGAGAGGCCCTCCCCGGCCGAAGCGTGCTGCGGGCTGGCGCGGAAGACGCCGTCCTATAACCGGTGTGGAGCCGGGAAGTGGGCGGCGGTCGGGAGGGAGTCGGAGGCGGCCGTAGTACTGATCGAGCCGCAGGACAGCAGAACCTGCGGGTAGGGAAGGGCCGCTGCTTCGTTCACGCGCGAGCTGGGAGCTGCTGACTGGTGAGTGCCGGTGTTACTACGGCTAGGTCCACCCTGACGGCTGTCGGAGGCGACAGAGTCAGAGCCTTGCAGCATGCGCTCTACCGGGCGGCCAAGGCCGATCCGGACCGACGGTTCCATGCGCTGTTCGACAAGGTCCACCGCAGGGACGTGCTGGACAGGGCGTGGGAGGACGTGCGCGCAACCGCGGCGCTGCTGGCATTGACCGTGTCAGCCTGGCGGACGCCGAGGAGTACGGGGTATCCCGGCTGCTCGGCGAGCTGGCCGCGGAGCTGCGGGAGAAACGGTACCGGCCGCTGCCGGCCCGGCGGGTGTTCATCCCGAAGCCGGGAACGGCGGAACAGAGGCCGTTGTCGATTCCCGCTGTCCGTGACCGGGTCGTGCAGGCCGCGGTGAAGATCGTGCTTGAGCCTGTCTTCGAGGCGGGCTTCCTGCCGGTCAGCTTCGGGTTCCGCCCGAGGCGATCGGCGCAGGACGCCCTGCAGGTACTCATCGATGAGTCCTGGCGGGGCCGCCGCTGGGTGGTGGAAACCGACATCGCGAGCTGTTTCGAGTCGATTCCGCATGACCGGCTGATGCAGGCGATCGAGGAACGCGTCTGCGACCAGGCTGTCCTGGCCCTGATCCGCACACTGCTGCGGGCCGGGGTGATGGAGGACGGGTCGCTGCGACGCAGCGCATCGGGCACGCCACAAGGCGGTCCGTTATCGCCGTTGCTCTGCAACGTCTACCTGCACCGGCTGGACCGGGCATGGCAGGCGGGCGAGCACGGCGTGCTGGTGCGCTATGCCGACGACGCGGTGGTGATGTGCCAGACAAGGGAGCAGGCCGAGGCCGCGCTCGCGCGGCTCACGGTCCTGCTGGCCGGTCTCGGTCTGCAGCCGAAGGCGGCCAAGACCCGCATCGTGCACCTGGCCGAGGGGAACCCGGGGTTTGATTTCCTCGGCTTTCACCACCGGCTGGTGCGCGGGCGGACCCCGAAGTCAGCGCACCTGACCTTCCTCGCCCGCTGGCCCTCACGCAAGGCCGCCCAGCATGCCCGCGACCGGATCCGGCAGATCACCGGACGGGAGCGGCTCTGGGTGCCGGTCGAGGATGTCGTCGCGGAACTGAACCTGTTCCTGCGCGGCTGGGCCGGGTACTTCCGCTACGGAAACTCGGCTCGTGTCCTCGGCCAGGTCGGGAACTACGCACTGTGGAGGCTCGGGCTGTGGCTGTCCAAGAGAGGCAACCGCCGCCGGGCCTGGAGATGGGGCGTGACCCAGGTGCTGCTATCCGCAGATCACCTGGGCCTGGCCAGCCTTCATCGAACCGTCATCCCGCCCCGGCCCTTCCGGGACTGGCGCGGGCGGGCCGAACACCGCCGGTGAAGAACGTCGGTAAGCCGTGTGCGGGAGAACCGCATGCACGGTTTGACGGGCGGGGACTGGAAACGGGCCGCTACCAGCGGAAACCGCGCCAGTCCCCGACCCTCCCACGCCGTGATCTTGCCCGGCGTGACGGCGTGACGGCGTGATGTCGGCCGGGCTGGCCGGTGGGATCTGCCGGCCCACAGGCAGGCGCCCGCTGTCCGCTGGGGGGACGGCTGCTGGCTCTCGGGTAGCAGCTGGACGCCGGGATTCGGTTACTCGCGGGCGAGGCATCGGGGCAGTGCCTGGCCATAGCGTCGCGACCATGAAGATCCCATCTGGCTTTACCCGGCCCGCCGCGGCTGGGCAGCGACAGCAGCAAGCGGCCGACCCGCAGCCTGGCCACCGCGGGTTTCGCAGTGCCATCCGCCAGCGGAGGCCGCAATGATCGAAGCATGCGGTCTCACCAAGATGTTCGGCAGGATGACCGCGGTCGACAACCTGACCTTCCAGGTGCTACCGGGGCGAGTCACCGGCTTCCTCGGTCCCAACGGCGCCGGAAAGTCCACGACCATGCGCATGATCATGGGTCTCGACCTGCCAACCGACGGCATTGCCATGATCAGCGGCCGGCCATTCGGGCAGCTGCGCAGGCCGCTGCACCACGTCGGAGCGCTGCTCGAGGCGCGCGCCTGGCACAGCGGCCGGAGCGCGTATAACCACTTGCTATGCCTGGCTCAGTCCAACGGCATAGCGGCCCGGCGGGTCACCGAGGTGCTCGAACTAGTGGGCCTGGCCGGCGTCGGCCGCAAGCGAGCCGGCACGTTCTCCCTCGGAATGGGTCAGCGCCTGGGCATCGCCGCCGCGCTGCTCGGCGACCCGCCAGTCATCTTGTGTGACGAGCCGGTCAACGGCCTGGATCCCGAGGGCATCTCCTGGATCCGGGGCCTGCTCCGCAGCCTGGCCGCCGAGGGCCGCACGATCCTAGTGTCCAGCCACCTGATGAGTGAGATGGCGCTGACGGCCGACCATCTGATCGTGCTCGGCAGGGGCAAGCTGATCGCCGATGCGCGAACATCCGACTTCATCGCTGCCGCTCCGATCGGCCGGGTCATGCTGCGCACCCCGGAAGCCGGCCGGTTCGCCCGGCTCCTGACTGAGTCCGGCGCCACCGTGTCCTACGGGGACGAGCCCGGCCTGCTGCTCGTCGACGGCCTGAGCGTCGACAGCATCGGCGATCTTGCCGCCAGCCACGGCCTGACAATCCACGGCCTGGGCCAGGACGGCGCCGCGCTGGAAGCCGCCTACCTCGAGCTGACCCGCGACAGCGTCGAGCACAGGTCCGGGTCGAACACTTCGAACGCAACAGGAGCGGAACAATGACCACCAGCACCCAGACTCCCGTGGCACCCACAGCGGGATACGCCAACCTGCTGGTCTCGGAGTGGACCAAGCTGCGCACCTTGCGCTCGACCTACATCACCGCGCTGATCGCAGCGCTGGGAACGGTGGCAGTCGCCGGGATCGTCTGCGTGCGCTACGTGCAGCTTTACCCCACTCTCACCCCCGGCAACAGGACGAGCGATGTCACGAACCTCAGCCTGACCGGCATCTACGTTGCGCAGATCGCGCTCGGCGCGCTCGGCGTGCTTGCCATCTCCGGCGAATACGGCACCGGAATGATCCGCGGCACCCTGACCGCCGTACCGCAGCGGCGGCTAATGCTGGCGTCCAAAGCGCTCGTCTTGGTGATCGCGACCGCAGTGCTGGGGGAGATCGCCAGCTTCGCAGGCTTTGGCCTGGGCCAGGCAATCCTGTCCGGGAAGCATCTCGGCGTCTCGCTCGGAGATCCGGGCGTCGCCCGCGCTGTTGTCGGGGCCGGACTGTACCTCGCCGCGAGCGCACTGCTGGGATTCGGGCTCGGCGCGCTGATCCGTCATACCGCCGGCGCGCTGTCGGCTTACTTCGGCCTGCTGTATGCGGGCACGGCACTGATTGACCTGCTGCCGACCAGCTGGCGGAACGACCTGATCAACTACATGCCGGTAAACGCGGGCAGCCAGGTGATGGTGGTCGAGCATGTGCCGGGCGCCCTGGGTGCATGGGCCGGGTTCGGCGTATTCCTTGGCCTGGGCGCTGCGACTGCCGCGGCCGCGGTTCTGACGATCAGCTACCGGGACATCTGACCGGCCATTGCGATACCGCCGCAGCTAAGATGCTGGCGCTGGCGTCGCTGGTAATGGGGGTTTGCCAGGCCAGCTAGGGCCCGCCCTTTCAGGCGCGGCTGGCCAGCGCGCTGGCCGCGGCGTGCCGGCCCGCGCGGCGGCCGAAGAACGAGCCCTCGCCGAGCTGCGTGCCGCTGCTGTAGCCCTTGCCGTCCTGGGCGATGTTGGCGGCGCACGCTCCGGCCGCGTACAGGCCGGCCACGACCGAGCCGTCGGCGCGCTGCACCTGCCCGTCGGCGGTGCAGCGCAGGCCGCCGAGGGTGAAACCCGCGTACATGGCCTTGCCGAGGGTGAGGTCGAAGGCGCCCCACGGCCCGGTGTCCTGCGGCTCCAGCCAGTCCGGGTGCTTGTGAAAGTCCGGGTCCTCGCCGCGGGCCGCGGCGGCGTTGTAGGCGGCCATCGTCGCCGCCAGGTTGCCCGCCGGGATGCCGAGCGCCGCCTCCATCTCCTCGATGGTCTCCCAGCCGTCGATGAACGGCACCAGCGGGAACTCCGGGCGCTCCAGGTGCTCGCTGTCCACGATCAGGAACGCCGCGCTGCCTGGCTGGTCAAGCACGTAAGCCGACGTCCGGGAGTGGTAGCTGTCCTCCGCGACGAACCGCGCCCCGTTCCTGTTCACGAGCAGTCCGGTGACGAGCCTGGCGGGCGGGTAGAAGGGCGCGGTGATGAAGGCCTGGTCCATGTGCAGCGCCTGGCCGCCGGCCGATTGCCCGAGCCTGATGCCCTGGCCGTCGTCGTAGCTGGTGCCCAGCACGAATGGCTTGGCGGCCAGCTGCGGCACGTGCTCGGCGACCATCTCCGCGTTCATGACGAAGCCGCCCGCGGCCAGGATCACGCTGCTCGCGAGGACCGTCCCGGCGCCGTCCAGCGATCGCCAGCGGACGCCGGTCACCGCAGCGCCGGACCGGACGAGCTCGGCGGCGGCGGTCTCGTACCGGACCTGCACGCCGAGCTCGGCGGCGCGGCGGACGAGCAGGTCGATGACCAGCTTCGCGCCCTGGGTGTCGCCGGGCACCGGGACCTTGTGCCCGCGCGGCGCGGGCACGGCGAGATCGCGGTAGGGCCAGACCTTCTCGTTGCCCGTGTACATCAGCCCCTGGGTCTGCGGCTGGATGACGGCCTTCTCCGGGTAGTAGCTGCGCTCGAACTCGAAGCCCAGGCTCTCCAGCCAGTCACAGTGCGCGGCGCTGCCGTCGGCGTAGGCGCGGATCTTCTCCGGCTCCGGGTCCGGCGTCACCGCCATCAGATAGGCGTACATCTCGTCTGGGCTGTCCGGATGGCCGGTCGCCCGCTGCACGACGGTCCCGCCGCCGAGGTAGAAATGCCCGCCCGCCATCGCGCTCGTGCCGCCGGCCACGGCGGCCCGCTCCAGTACCAGCACCGACGCTCCGCTCGCGGCGGCCTCGACCGCCGCGCACCCGCCGGCGATGCCGAACCCGACGACGACGACGTCGACCGCTTCGTCCATGCCGGCAGGCCGCCGTCAGCCTGCCGCCGCCTGCGCGGCGGGCTGCGGCTTCAGCGCGAAGCCCCAGTTCAGCAGTCGGGCGGCCGCCTGCGCGCCGGCGTCCGGGCCGGTGACCGGGCTGCCGAGCACGACCCCGATCAGCGTCATGCCGTGCCGGTGCGCCTCGAACAGCAGGCAGTGCTTCGCGGCGTCGGTGTAGCCGGTCTTGATCCCGTCGGCGCCGCTGTAGTTGCCGATCAGGCCATTGGTGTTGTCCCACCAGTACGAGTGATGGTGCTTGCCCTTGGGCAGGTGGTAGAACCGCTGCGCGACGATCGCCCGGAACACCGGCGACTGCATGGCCGTCATGCCGAGGTTGATCAGGTCGTGCGGCGTCGAGTAGGTCGAGTACTCGGTCGGGTACGGCAGGCCGTCCGGGCTGGTGAAGTGCGTATCGGTCATGCCGAGGCGGACTGCGGTCGCGTTCATCTTGGCCAGGAACGCGGGCATGCCGGGCCCGTAGGTGAGCGCCAGGACGTAGGCGGCGTCGCAGCCGGACGGCAGCAGCATCGCTTCCAGCAGGTCCCGGGCGGTGACCACGTCGCCGGGATGCAGGCCCGCGCTCTCGGCCTGATACTTGGCGACGTAGTTCAGCACCGACTTCGGGATGCGGATCTGCCGGTTCAGGTCCCCGGCCTCGATCACGATCAGCGCGGTCATCACCTTGGTGATGCTGCCGATCGGCAGCGCGGTGCTGATCCCGCGGCTCCACAGCAGCTGCCGGGTGGCCGCGTCGGCCAGCGCCGCGCCCTTGGCCCGCACCCTGGTCGGTGCGGCCGCGGTCTGAATCACCGGGGTCTGCAGGCCCGGCTGGCTGGCGGACGCGCTCGGGGCCGGGCTGGCCGGGCGGTCATGCCGGGTCGCCGCGACCGGGCGGGCCTGCGCCGCGCAGCCGGCCAGGCTCGCGGCGGCGAGCACCGCCGCGGCCGCCAGCGTGACCCGGCCGGGAAGTCCCTTGCGGGGCCGCCGCACTGCCGTCATGCCCTCGCCGCCAGCTGTCGCACGGCACGACAGTATGCCAGCAGATGTCCCGGCGCGAGTTCGATGCCGCCTTATCTGTCCGGATTTGCTACGGCGACCGTGCGCGGCAGCCGGCGGCTCGCCACGGCGAGGCCGACCAGTCCCGCGGCGGCGATGGCGAACGCCACGCCGACGCCGCGGGCGAGCGGCCAGCCGTGCGCCGCCGCGGCCGCGATCGCGGCGCCGCCCGCGCCGATGCCGAGTGCGGTGCCGAGCACGTCCGCCAGGCTCAGCGACGCCGACGCCCAGCCCTCCCGGCCCGGCGGCGCCGCCCGCAGCATGGCCAGGGAGATAGGCGCGTACGACAGGCCGATGCCGAAACCGGCGACTGTCCACGCCGCGACCCCCACCGCGATGGGGACAGCGGGCAGCAGGACGAGCGCCATTGCCGCGAGCCCGGCCGCGATGATCAGCACGCCCCGGCCGACGAACTGGCGGGCCGTCCACCGGGTGTTCAGCCGGGACTGCAGCCACGCGCCCGCGGTCCACGCCAGCGTCGCGCCGGTCACCGCCAGGCCGGCCAGCGCCGGGCTGTGATGCCGGACGGTCGCGATCGTCAGCGTCACGTACGCGTCCGCGCCGAAGAAGCCGAACGTCAGCAGGCCCCGGCACAAGATCACGGCGGGCAGGCCCGGCCGGGCCGTGAACGTGCCCGGCGGCAGCAGCCGGCGCAGCGACCTGCCGATCGCGGCCAGCCCGGCCAGCAGCAGGCCGGCGCCCAGCGGCACCGGCCCGGACCCGGCCACCATGGTCAGTCCGGCCAGGATCATCGCGGCGCCCGCCGCGACCGCGAGCCCGTCCGACAGCTTGTGCTCGTCGCTGGGCTTGTCCGCGCCGGAGCTCGCGGTCCGCGGCTGCCGGCCGAGCCGGAACAGGGCCGGCATCGCCAGCGACCCGGTGATCGCCACGAGCGGCAGCAGGCCGAGGAACACCCAGCGCCAGCCGACCAGGCTGGCGACCGCGGCGCTGACGGCCGGGCCGACCAGTCCTGGCACCACCCACGCGGTGGACAGCACCGCCATCATCCGGGCCCGCAGCCGGTCGGGCAGGCTGCGGCCGATGGCGACGTAGGCCACCGCCGGCACCGCGCCCGCCCCGATGCCCTGCAGCGCGCGGCCGGCGACCAGCACGGCCATGCTCGGCGCCAGCCCGGCGATGGTGAGCCCGGCGCCGAACAGGACCAGCCCGGCGAGGAACGGCCGGGCCGGCCCGTACCGGTCCGCCTGCCGTCCGGCCGCCACGATGCCGAGGATGTTGCCGAGCATGAACGCGCTGAAGACCCAGCCATACAGGCTCAGGCCATGCAGGTCGCGGGCCACCAGCGGCATGATCGTGACCACGGCCAGCGCCTCGGACGCGATGAACGTGATCGTCAGCACCAGGCCGACGGTGAGCGCCCGGCGCTGCGGCGACCACAGCCCGTCGGCGCGGGCGGGCTCCTCCGGCAGCGGGGTCTCGCCAGGTCTGGTGCTTGTCTGCGCGGTCACGTCTACGAGCGTAGGAGTTCAAGTGCAGTTGAAGTCAATCCGTTAACCGCTCCGATAGCGTGGGCCGAGGGGGGTGGCCAGCATGACGGGGGCCGGTGACGTCCGGGCGCAGGCGCTAGAGGTGGCCGCGGGCTGGTCCGGCCCGGACGCGCCCGGCTCGTGGCAGCTCACGGCCGCGCTGTTCGGTAGCATCGCCCGCCACCCGACGCTGCCCGACCGGCTGGCCGAGCTGCCGGCCGACCGGCTGCCCGCCCTGCTCGCGAGCGCGGCGATCTCATTCCTGGTCCGCCGCGACCAGCCGGTGCTGGCCCGTTACTTTCCCCGCCCCGGCCAGCCGCAGCCGCCGTTCGACCCCGGCTTCGGGCCTGCCGCGGCGGCGTTCATCTCGGACCGGCTGGACGAGATCCTGGCGATCTGCCGCGAGCGCCGCTACCAGATGAACGAGGTAGCGCGGTGCGCGCAGATCGCGGCCGGCGCGGCCGCCACGACGGCGGGACCCGTCGCCCTGGTCGACCTCGGCACCGGCGCTGGCCTCGGCCTGCACCTCGACCGATACCGGTACCAGCTCGGCGACCGGCTCACCGGCCCGGCCGACGCGCCGGTCACCCTGCACTGCGAGCTGCGCGGCTCTCGCGCCGGGCCGGCCGACGGCGTGCCGTCAATTGCCGTCAGAGTCGGGATCGAGTTGCATCCGGTCGACCTGGCCGATCCAGCCGAGGTCGCCTGGCTGCAGGCGTGCGCGCCGCCGGAGGCGGCGGCTCTGACCCGGCTGACGACGGCCACGGCGGTCGCCCGCGCGCACCCGGCCCGGATCGTGGCGGGCGACGTCGTGGATCAGCTTCCCGGCGTGCTGGCCGCGTTGCCCGCGGACTTGCCGGTGCTGGTGGTCGACGCCTATCTGGCGGTCTTCCTGCCGTCCGGCCGGCTCCGCGCGCTCACCGCGATGCTCGCCGACGCGGGCCGGACCAGGCCGGTGACCTGGCTGTCGCTCGATCCGCTGATGCCGCTCGGGCCGTCCGGCCGGGACAGCGTGCAGGGCCTGGACCTGCCCGCCTGGCTGGTCACGGACTATCAGCAGCGCGGCGTGTTCGCCGTGCTGGGCGCGCAGGACGTTCGGCCCGGCGGCGGGCGACCGGCGCCTGCTCGCCCGCGCGCACCCCTCCGGCCAGTGGATGGAGTGGCTCGGCCTGACGACCGGCTGTCACCGCCGCGCGTACCGGCGCCAGAGGAAGAACCCGGCCACGGCGAGCCACCACGGCAGCACGTTCACGCGCACGTGCCCGCCCGTGCCGATCGACACCGCGATGCTGACGGCGGCGGCCACGACCGTGACGATCAGGGCCACGCACAGCGGGCCGGGCCGGCGCCGCCGGGCCAGCGGCTGGCTCGGCGGCCCGACCGCCGGCAAGTCGGTTAGCACCTCAGCCAGGTCCTGGCCGGTCCGGGCCGCCAGCACGCGCCCGGACCGGTCGCCGAACTCATCGGCGGTCAGCCGGCGGCCTGATAGTGCGCGCTCAGCTCCGCCAGCACTGCGTCCCGGTCGGCGTCTGACGCCCGCAGGTCCGCTGCGGGCAGCGTTCTGGTACTCATCGCGCACCTTCTCTGCCTGTGCCTACACCGATGCCTCGGCCGTCGTCGCCCTCCGGGCGGACCTGCGGCGGAACCGTCACCTCGACGCTAGGGCGCGGCTGCCACCTGGCCATCGGCCCCGAAGTGGAACTTGCCGGCCGCGTGTCTCCACCCCAGGGTTGAGTCAGCCCGGCGGCGCCAGCCCGTGCCGGAACGCGTAGCCGACGAGCTGGGCGCGGTCCCGCAGGCTTGTCTTGGCGAAGATGTGGTTGATGTGCGTCTTCACCGTCGCCTCGGAGACGTAGAGGGCGGCCGCGATCTCGGCGTTCGACAGCCCGGCCGCGATCCGGCCCAGCACCTCGGCTTCACGCGGCGTCAGGTCGTCGAGCGGCCTGGTCCCGGCCGGGTCGGGGCCAGCCGTCGCGACGCCGAATCGCTGCCCGGCCCCGAGCGCGTCGAGCAGCCTGCGTTGCACGGCCGGGTCGAGCTGCGCCTGGCCGGCTGCCACCGCGGTAATCGCCCGGTGGATCTCATCCGCGCCGGCGTCCTTGGTCAGGAACCCCCGCGCACCTGCCTGCAGGGCGGAGAACACCCATTCGTCATCTGAGTAGGTCGTCAGGACGACGACGCTGACGCCGGGCTGCGACTCCCGCAGTCGCTCGGTCGCCTCGACGCCGTTGCACCGGGGCATGTTGAGGTCCATCAGCACCACGTCGGGATGCAACTCGGCCGACAGGCGCACCGCGTCGTCCCCGTCCACGGCCGCGCCCACGACGGACACGCCCGGCAGCAGGCCGATCAGCGACACCAGGCCCTCCCGCACCACCTTCTGGTCGTCGGCGATCAGCACCCGGACGGCCGCGACCGCCGTCGGCCCGCCGGTCATGACGGCGCGCCCGAGCTGTCCGCCAGCCAGCCCGGCACCGGTCCGGCGCTCGCTCCCGCTGCGGCGAGCGCTCGCGGCCGGCCGGTCGGCAGCCGCAGCCGCACGCCGAATCCGCGCTCGGTCGGGCCCGCGGTCAGGCTCCCGCCCAGCAGCTCGGCCCGCTCCCGCATGCCGGTGAGCCCGAAGCCGCCGAACGTGAGCCCGGACACCGCCGCCGGGACGTCGGCTGGCCGCGAGTCCTCGATCGACAGCTCCACGGCGTCGTCGGCGTAGCTGAGCCGCAGTTGCGCCTGCGCCCCGGCGCCCGCGTACTTGGCGGTGTTCGTCAGGGCCTCTTGCGCCGTCCGGTAGAGGGCGAGGCCGACTTCAGGCGGCAGCGGCCGCTGCGCCCCGGTCACCGCCAGCTCGGCCGTGATGCCGCTGCCCGCCGCGCTGTCGCGTACCAGCTTGTCGAGCAGCCGGCGCCGGGCAGCTCGTCGCCGCGCAGCGCCGAGATCGCCCGCTTGGTGTCGGCCAGCCCGTCCCTGGCCATCCGCTGGCTCCGGCTCACGTTCGCGAGCAGCTGGTCCAGCGCCGCCGGGTCGGTGCGCAGCCTGCCGGCCAAGCAGCTCCATCGTGTCGAGCGCGAGCACCAGGCCGGACAGCGCGTGCGCGAGGATGTCGTGGATTTCGCGGGCCAGCCTGGTCCGCTCGGTCAGCGCGGCCGACTCGGCCTGCGCCGCCTGCGAGGCCCGCAGCTGGGCCAGCAGGTCCTCCGCCCTGGCCTGGGCCGACCGGGCTTCCTCCTGCGCGAGCTCCGAGGCCCGGACGAACGCGCCGGTGGTGAACAGGAACACGGCGCCGATGTTCTGGCTGGCAAAGGCCACCGCCGGCAGCAGGCCCGCGGCGATGAACGCCGCGTTCATGGCGGCGAGCACGACCAGCGCCGCCAGCGCGCCCGGCCGCGGCGGCAACCGCATGCCCAGCGCGGCCAGCGCCAGGTACACCAGCACAAAGCCCGGCGTGTTCGGCAGCAGCGCGCCGAGGACGGACCCGGCCACGCCGATCGCGAGCATGGCGGCCACGTCGGCGGTCACGGAGTCAAGCCGTGGCCAGAAGATGTACCACGTGCCGGCGATCGCCACGGCCAGGCAGGCCGCCGCGGCGGCGATCGTGCCCGCCGGGTGGCCGGGGAGCGCCGAGCCCACGCCGACGCACGCGGCGACCAGCACCGCGCCGCTGACCGGCAGCGTGACGCGCCGCTGCTTGGCCAGCAGCCACGGCGGGGCCGCCCGCGGTGCCGCCGGGTGCAGCCCGTCCTGGCTCGTCATGGCCTAACAGTAAACGGGGTCCGGCGGCCCGGCCATCCACGCACGGGTTGATCTTGGCGGCCGCGGGCTAGGGCAGGATGCCCTCGACCAGGGCGCGCTGCAGCCGGTTCGCGGCCGCGACGTCCGGCTTGCGGGCCGCCAGCACGTCGGCGTAGAGGAACGACTCCCCCAGCCGCACTAGCGCGTAGGCGAGCGCGTCCGGGTCGGTGAGCGGGACCAGCCCGAACTCGGCCATGTCGCGCCGCAGCAGATCTTCGACGAAGGCGACGATGCCGGGCTGCACCGGCCCGAGCGGGTCGGTCAGCACCCGCAGCGCGAGCGCGGGCTCGTCGTCGAGCAGCCGGCGCAGCCCGGCCGACTGCGACACGATCGCGTTGATGTGCCG
Source organism: uncultured Actinomycetota bacterium (assembly GCA_963805805.1). GTDB lineage: Bacteria > Actinomycetota > Actinomycetes > Streptosporangiales > Streptosporangiaceae > JAJYUU01. Next base: position 26,782 of record CAWDVS010000009.1, read on the forward strand.
CCCGGTGCCCGGCGTGTGCAACTCGGCTGGCCGCCGCTCCGCCTCCCAGCGCGCCGCGGCCGCCGCGAGCGTGCGCTCGGTCAGCACCCACAGCGCCTTGCCGAGCAGCGCCTCCCGGCTGCCGACGTGGCGGAACAGGGTCGCACGGGACAGCCCGAGCTCGTCCGCGATGCCCTGCATGTCCAGCCGCCTGCCCTCGTGCACCCAGCGGGCCGCCAGCAGCACCGCGCGGGCGGGCCGCCGGTGCTCCGGCCCGCGGTTGCGGGCCGGAGCACGCCGGACCTTCAGGTCAGGCATCACGGTCAGCCATCGGTGGCCGGGGCGGCCTGCGCGGCCGCGTTGAACACGCTGCTGACGATCGCTTCGGCGACCTGCCCGTACGGCGGCAGGAACGCATCGGCCAGGTCGCCGGTGCCGCGGACGACGACGCCGCGCGGGTTGGAGAACTCGCGGAAGCCCTCGACGCCGTGATGCCGGCCGGATCCGCTCTGGCCGACGCCGCCGAAGCCGAGCGAGGGCAAGGCGCCCTGCAGCGCGCAGATGTTGATGCACGCGCCGCCGGACGTCGTCTGCCGCAGCACGCCCTCGGCCACGTCGGCGTCCTTGCTGTAGACGTACAGCCCGAGCGGGCGCTCGCCCGAGTTGACGCCGGCCACCGCCGCGCCGAGGTCGTCGTAGGGCACCACCGGCAGGATGGGGCCGAAGACCTCTTCCCGCATGATGCGCAGGCTCGCGGGCGGGTCGATCACCAGGGCGAGCGGCAGCCGCCGGCTCGCCGGGTCGGGCTCGCCGCCGATGGTCACGACGCGCGCGCCGGACGCGCGCGCCTCGGCCAGCATCGCCTCGATCCGGTCCAGGTGCCGCGGGGTGATGATGCCCGTGCAGTCGCCGGACGCGGTGTAGCTAGCCAGCTCGTTCGCGCCGTAGGCCTCGGCGTGCCGGATGAAGTCATCCACCTGGCCGCGGGGCACCAGCGCGTAGTCGACCGAGATGCACATCTGGCCGTTCTTGATGAGCTTGGTGCCGATGACGCTGCGCACGCTCTCGGCGTCCACGCTGTCGGCGGCCAGGATGGCCGGGCACTTGCCGCCCAGTTCCAGCGTGACCGGCACGAGGTTCTCCGCGGCCGCGAGGGCCACCTCCCGGCCGATCGCGGGGCTGCCGGTATACAGCAGGTGATCCCAGCGCAGCGTCGGGAACTCCTTCGCCAGCGTGAGCCCGCCCACTGACACCGCGACCAGGTCTTCGGGGAACGTCTTCGAGATCATCTCCCGCAGCAGCTCGGCGCAGGCGGGCGTGTAGTCCGAGGGCTTGATGATCACCCGGTTGCCCGCGGCCAGCATCTCCACCAGCGGGCCGACGGACAGGTCGAACGGGAAGTTCCAGGGCACGATGTTGCCGACCACGCCCTTGGGCTGGTACCGGATCCCGGCCTTCGCGGTGCCGTAAAACGCCGGGTCGGCGACCCGCTCGTCCTCGGCCAGCCAGGAGCCGAGTTGCTCGATCGCGTACGCGGCCCGGCCGGCCACGCCCAGCACCTCCACGAGGTCGGTGAACAGCTCCGGGTGCACGCCGAAGTCAGCGCTCATGGCCGCGCGGATCTGGTCCCGGTGGCTCATCACCATGACGGCCAGCGCCCCGAGGTTCTCGATCCGGCGGGTAACGTCGGGATAGGGATCGGCCAGGAACGCTGCCTTCTGGGCGGCGAACAGCCGATGCAGCTCGGCGATGGCCGGGCCGTCGTCAGTTTCTGTGGTTCGCTGCGGCGAGATCAAGGAGGTCATCCGGGCTCCTCACGACGTGATACATCTGACGAAAGTGTTGCATAGCTCGCTAGCCGATGGAATCCTCGGCGGAAAGGCTGACTGCTCAGTTGAGGAGCCGATATGACCGCTGATGCCGCATCTGCGCCGCCCCCGCACACCGACGTCCTGATCGTGGGAGCGGGCCTGTCCGGCGTCGGGGCGGGCTGCCGTCTGTCCGCCGAGCTGCCGGGCACCAGCTTCCAGATCCTCGAGGCCCGCGACGCCATCGGCGGCACGTGGGACCTGTTCCGGTTCCCCGGCGTCCGCTCCGACTCCGACATGTTCACCCTCGGCTTCCCGTTCCGGCCCTGGCCGCAGGCGGAGGCGATCGCGGCCGGCGGCGACATCCTGCGGTACGTGCGGGAGACCGCGGCCGAGTACGGCGTCGACAAGAAGATCCTTTTCCGCAGCCGGGTCGTCAAGGCCGACTGGTCCAGCCCGGCCGCCCGCTGGACCGTGACCGTCGAAGACACCAGCACCGGCGCGACGACGGAACGGACCTGCTCGTTCCTGTACCTGTGCTCGGGCTACTACCGCTACGACGCGGGCTACGCGCCGGACTGGCCGGGCGCGGACAGCTTCGGCGGCACGATCGTGCACCCGCAGTTCTGGCCGGACGATCTCGACCTGACCGGCAAGCGGGTCGTGCTGATCGGCAGCGGCGCGACGGCCGCGACGATCCTGCCCGCGATCGCCGGCACCGCGGCCAGCGTCACGATGCTGCAGCGATCGCCGTCGTTCGTGCTGTCCATGCCGAACAGTGACCCGATCGCCGACGTGCTGCGCAAGCTGCTGCCGCCGCGGCGCGCCTACGCCGCGATCCGGTGGAAGAACGCGCGCCTGGCCACCACGATCTACAACTTCTGCCGCAAGCACCCCGCCAGGGCCCGGGCGATTCTGCAGAAGAGCGCGGCCAAGCAGCTGCCGGACGGCTACGACATCGGCACCCACTTCACGCCCGCCTACGAGCCGTGGGATCAGCGCATGTGCCTGGTGCCCGACGGCGACTTCTTCGCCGCGATCAAGTCCGGCCAGGCCGACGTCGTGACCGACCACATCGACTCCTTCACCCCGGCCGGGCTGAAGCTCCGCTCCGGGCGCGAGCTGGCGGCCGACGTGGTCATCACCGCGACCGGGCTGAACCTCGCCCCGCTCGGCTCGATCCCGCTCGCGGTCGACGGCGAGCCGGTGACGGTGCGCGAGCACGTCGCGTACAAGGGGATGATGCTCGACCGGGTGCCGAACATGGCCTTCGCGATCGGCTACACGAACGCGTCCTGGACGCTGAAGGTCGACCTCGTCGCCCAGTACGTGATCAAGGTGCTGCGGTTCATGGCCGATCGCGGGTACGCCACCGTGACGCCGCGGGTGCCCGCCAGCGGCCTGCGCACCGCGCCGTACATCGAGATGAGCTCGGGCTACTTCGAGCGGTCCAGGGACACGCTGCCGCTGCAGGGTGACCGCGCCCCGTGGCGGATTCGCCAGCACTACTTCAAGGACGCGGCCCTGTACCGCGGGCCGGTGGACGAGCGGGACCTGGCCTTCGGCCGGGCGGCCGAGCTGGCCGGAGTCCGAGGCTGACCGCGCACCCGTGACGGATGTCATCCCCGGCTGGTGACATCCGGTCGTCGCGCCTGCCGCCGCCGCCGGGCAGAGTGGCGGTAGGCCCGCAAGCCGGCGGGCTGGCGGCGGAAAGGCGCGCGATGAACATGACTCAGGCCCGGTCTCCGGCGGCCCAGATGCGGGCGTCCGATGCCGACCGTGACGCGGTCGTGGCCGCCCTCAGCGAGCACTACCAGGCGGGGCGGCTCAGCACGGACGAGCTGGCAGAACGGACCGGCAGTGCCCTGACCGCGCGCACCTACGGCGACCTGAGCGCGCTCACCGCTGACCTGCCCGGCCCGGTGCCCGCAGGTCCACGGCCAGGTCCGGCGGCCCCGCCGGACGGACGACTGCCGATGGTCTCGGTGCGCCGTGGCGGCCTCGCCGTGCTCGCGGTGCTGGCCGTGGTCCTGATCGTCGGCGGTGCGTTCGGCTTGCTGGCACCGGGGCACCACGGCACCGATGCCTGGGGGCTGCTCCCGGCCGTGCTGATCGTCGCCCGGCTCGCCCGGTTCGGCGGACCGCAGCCGTAGCCGGCCCGGCCGCTCCGGGCGGCTCTAGCGCCCGGTTCCAGGCCCTCGTCCCAGGAGCCAGCTGCTAGAACCCGGCCAGCACGGCCTCCCTGGCCGCGATCGCCGAGCCCCTGGCCCCGGCCATATCCAGGTCGGGCACCAGGGCGATCGCGGACCGCGCCGCCTGCTCGGCCCGCAGCACCGTGTGCGCCCGGACCCGGTCCAGGAACCAGCCGCGGAAGTGCCTGGCCGCCTCCACCACGCCGCCGCCGAGCAGGTAAACGTGCGGGTCGGTGAAGTTCGCCGCGATGGTGAACAGCCTGCCGATCGCCATGGCCTGCTGGTCGAAGATCTTCAGCGCCATCGGGTCGCCCGCCTCGCCGTAGCCGCGCACCAGCTTGGCCGCGACCTCGGCCGGCTCGGACGCCAGCGGATGGCCGGGGAACTTCGTGAGCCAGAACGGCAGCAGGTTCTTCTCGATGCCGGTCAGCGACGCGATGCTTTCCGAGTCGCCGGGCAGCCCGCAGTTGCAGGTCGGGATCGGCTGGCCGGGCGCGAGCAGGCCCTCTAGCGGCAGCCAGATGTGGCCGAGCTCGCCCGCCATCCCCGCGGCGCCGCGGATGACCTGCCCGCTCTCCACGACGCCACCGCCAAGACCGGTACCGACGATCACCGACACCGAGGACCGGTCCGCGGCCAGCGCCGACCCGAAGTGCGCGTGGTGCGCGTAGAGCGCCGCCGCGTTCCCGTCGTTGTTGAAGACGACCGGGATCTCCAGCCGCAGTTCCAGCGCCTTGCGGATGTCGAAGCCCCGCCACGGCGGGCCGGCGAAGTTGGTCGCACCGCGCGAGCTGATCACGCCCTCGGCGGTGACCGGACCCGGCGTATCCAGGCCGACGGCGCGGACCGCGGTGCGCGGCACGCCGGTGCGGGCCAGCGCCGACAGCAGCGCCCCGGCCATCGCTTCGACCGCCTTGTCCGGACCCTCGCGAACACAGCTCGGCGTCTCAGCCAGCTCCTGGATCAGGAACTGCCCGGCGGCATCTAGCACGGTCGCGTTGATCGTGGTGCCGCCGGTGTCCAGCCCGGCTACCACCCATTCCGCAGGCGCGGTCATCACTATCTCCCGAGTCGGTCCGGGCTGTTCCGGATGTCTCCTAGCCTGCCAGCTTGATCGCGCCCGCGCCATCGGCCGACGGCCAGGCTCAGCCGCGCGACCGGGCCTCCGCCAGCGCGCGCCCGACCAGCACCCGGGCCAGGTGCTCGCGGTAGCCGCGGCTGCCGTTCAGGTCAGCGGGTGCGCTGGTGCCGTCCGCTGCGAATGCGGCCGCCTCCGCCAGGCTGGCGCCGTCGGCCAGCGCCCGCTCCACGGCGGCCGCCCGCACCGGGGTCGACGCCATGTTCACCAGCGCCACGCTGTCCCCCTGCACGGCGACCCCGACGATGGCCCAGTCGATGCCGCGCTTGGCGAACTTCTGGAACGACCAGCCGCCGGCCGCGGGCTTAGGGATGCGGATCTCGGTCAGCAGCTCGCCCGGCGCGAGCGCCGTCTCGAACAGGTCGCGGAAGAACTCGCCCGCCGGGATCTGCCGCTGTCCGGCCGGGCCGAGAGCCACCAGCGTCGCGTCGAGGGCCCGGATCACGGCCGGCAGGTCGGCGGCCGGATCCGCGTGCGCCAGCGAGCCGCCGATCGTGCCGCGATGCCGGACCTGCGGGTCACCCACCTGCGCGGCGGCGTACGCCAGCAGCGGCAGCTCGGCCGCTAGCAAGCCGGACCGCGCCACCTCGTCGTGGCTGGTCAGGGCGCCGATCGCAAGGTGGCTCCCGGCGTCGCGGACGTAGCTCAGCTCGGTCAGCCGGCCGATGTCGACCAGGACCTCGGGCACGGCCAGCCGCAGCTTCATCAGCGGCAGCAGCGAGTGGCCGCCGGCCAGGAACTTGGCGTCCTCGCCGCTGGCCGCGGCCAGCCCGACCGCTTCGTCGACGGACGTCGCGCGCTGATAAGTGAACGGCGCGGTGATCACGTGCCCTGCCTCTCGTTCGCAGCCGCGAGCACTGCCCGGACGATGTTGTGGTAGCCGGTGCACCGGCACAGGTTGCCTTCCAGGCTCGCCCGCACCTCCGCCTCGGTCGGGGTCGGATTCTCGGTCAGCAGCGAGACTGACGCCATCACCATGCCCGGCGTGCAGAAGCCGCACTGCAGGCCGTGCTCGGCCCGGAACGCGCGCTGCACCGGGTGCAGCTCTCCGTCGCCGCCGGCCAGCCCTTCCACAGTCACGACTTCGCAGCCATCGGCCTGGGCCGCGAGCACGGTGCAGGATTTCGCGCTCAGGCCGTTCAGCAGCACGGTGCAGGCGCCGCACGAACTGGTGTCGCAGCCGACGTTGGTGGCGGTCAGGCCGGCCACCTCGCGGAGGAAGTGGACGAGCAGCAGCCGGTCCGCGATATCCGCGGACACCGGACTGCCGTTCACCGTCACCGTGACTTTCACCGGCTCTCCCTTGCCTCGTTGATCGCCGTCCAGACGCGCTCGGGCGTCGCCGGCATGTCGATGTGCCGGACGCCGAGGTGGCTGACGGCGTCAATGACGGAGTTCTGCGTGGCGGGCGTCGCGCCGATCGTGCCGGCCTCGCCGATGCCCTTCGCGCCGAGCGGGTTGATCGTGGCCGGCGTCTCGCTCGGCAGTAGCTCGAAGGCCGGCAGCTCCGCCGCGGTGATGATCGCGTAGTCGACCAGCGTGCCGGTCACCGGGTTGCCGTCGGCGTCATACACCATCTCCTCCAGCAGCGCCTGCGCGACGCCCTGGGCGATGCCGCCGTGCCGCTGCCCCTCCGCCAGGACCGGATTCAGCACCGTGCCCGCGTCGTCCACGGTTACGTGCCGCACCAGCCTGGCCTTGCCGGTCTCGGTGTCGACCTCAGTGACGGCCAGATGGGTACCGAACGGGAACGTCGGCTGGCCCTCGGTGTAGTTCACCGACGCCGTCAGCCCGTCGGCGCCCGCGCGCTCCGCCACCTGCGCCCAGGTCCGGCTCGACTCCGGGTCCCCGCGCACCTGCCACACGCCGCGGTCCAGGTCGAGCTCCAGGTCGTCCTCGCTGGCCTCCAGGATCGCGGCGGCCAGCTTGCGGCCCTGCTCCTTCACGTCGATCGCGGCCTTGTGCACGGCCACGCCGCCGAGCTGCAGCGAGCGCGACGCGTACGTGCCGGTGCCGAGCGGGATCAGATCGGTGTCGCCGTGGATCACCGTGACGTCGGCCATGTCGATGCCGAGCTCCGCCTGGACCAGCATGGCCCAGGCGGTGTGGTGCCCCTGGCCGTGCGCGGAGCTCCCGGTGTAGACGGTCACGGTGCCGTCCTCGTGCACGTCCAGCCGCGCCGTCTCGCCGCCGGCCGCGTCCGCCGCGGTGATCTCGACATAGCTGGCCACGCCGAGGCCGAGCTGCACGACGTCGCCGCGCTCGCGCCGGCGCGCCTGCTCGGCCCGCAGCTCCTGGTAACCGGCCCCGGCCAGGACCTTGTCCAGGGCCGCTACGTACTCGCCGGTGTCGTACGTCGCGCCGCACGGCGTCGTGTAGGGGAACTTGTCCGGGGGCACCAGGTTGATGCGCCGGACCTGCGCCGGGTCCATGCCGATCTCGGCTGCGAACAGGTCGACCGCGCGCTCGATGGCGGCGGTGGCCTCGGGCCGGCCCGCACCGCGGTAGGCGGAGATGGGCGCGGTGTTCGTGACGATGACCCGGTAGGCAGTTTCCACCCGCGCGATGTCGTACGGGCCGGCCGCCATCAGGCTGGTCAGGAACGGCAGGAAGCCGCCCATCCGCGGGTACGCGCCGGTGTCCTGGATGATCTCCAGCCGGTAGCCGAGGATGCGGCCGTCCCGGCGGCCGCCGATCTTGACGACCTGCCGCTGCGCGCGGCCGTGCGTCATCGCGAGCAGGTTCTCGCTCCGGGTCTCCGCCCAGCGCACCGCCGTGCCGGTGTGCTTGGCCGCCCAGGCGACCAGCAGCGCGTCCCGGTCTACCCCGATCTTGGCGCCGAACCCGCCGCCGACGTCGGGCGCGACGACCCGGATGCCGCCCGGATCGAGGCCGAGCGCGCCGGCCAGGATGAACCTGGCGATCTGCGCGTTCTGCGTGCTGGCCCACACCGTCAGCTTCCCGTCGGCCCAGGCCGCTGCCGTCGCCCGGCCCTCCATCGGCACCGGCGCGAGCCGCTGGTTCTCGATCGTGTGCTGTACCACGACGTCGCAGCCGGCAAATGCCTCCGGATCGGCGTCCGGGCCGGACTTCACCGCCACGTTCGTGCCGGCGGGCGGGAACAGCAGCGACGCGTCCGCCAGTGCCACGTCCGGGCCGACGACGGCCGGCAGCGGCTCATAGTCGACGCTGACCAGCTCGGCCGCGTCCTCGCCCTGGTACTGGTCGTCGGTGAGCACCATGGCAACCGGCTCGCCGGCGAACCGCACCCGGTCCACCGCGAACAGCGGCTCGGCCCACGGGCCGCCCAGCGGCAGCGGCGCGCCCTCGGTCCCGGTGAGACCGCTGTCCTCGGGCGGTGGCGGCAGGTCGTCGAGGTCGGCGGCGGTCAGCACGGCCACGACGCCCGGCGCCGCCAGCGCGGCCGTGGTGTCGATGCCGGTGATGACCGCGTGCGCGATCGGGCTGCGCACGAACGTCACCCGGGCCGCGCCGGCGAGCTCAGGGGCCGTCAGGTCATCGACGTAGACGCCGCCCGCGGTCAGCAGCCGCGGATCCTCTGTCCGCAGTACCCGGGTCCCGAGGATGCTCATGAAGTCTCCGATCCGCCCCGTGAGGAGTGTGCGGACAACGCCCGACAGTTCGCCCAGTATCACGGTGCCGCTCTAGCCAAGGCAACAGCTAGCCGGTAGAAGGGTGTCACACCGAAAGGACCCGCCATGATCGAGCCGTATCAGGCCCTCGGCTTAGTCCCCACGATGCGGGGCATCCGCCACCGGGACGAGATCCAGAGAAACCTCGAGCACCTGTCGCACCTGATCAAGGCCGCGTCCTGGCTGTCCAGCCTGGACCTGCCGGTCCGGCTGATCGCGATCCCGGAAGGCGCGCTGCAGGGTTTCAACGACGAGGTGCTCGACCTCGATCACGAGGACTTCGCGCGGGAGTGCGCGATCGACATCCCCGGCCCGGAGACGGACTATCTCGGCACCCTGGCCCGGCAGTGGGATGTCTACTTGATGGCGCAGGCCAAGGCCAGGCACCCCGAGTTCCCCGGCCGGTTCTTCAACGTCGGTTTCGTGCTCAGCCCGGCCGGCGAGGTTGTACTGCGCCACCACAAGGTGGTGCCGCTGCTCCCGGTCGAGCACTCGGTCACGCCGCACAACGTGTGGGACCGGTGGATCGAGCTGTACGGCCGCAGCCTGGACGCGTTCTACCCGGTCGCCGACACCGAGATCGGCCGGCTCGGCTTCCTGATGGCCAACGAGGGCTCGTACCCGGAGAACGCGCGCGGCCTGGCCATGAACGGGGCCGAGGTGGTCTATCGCGGCCCGTACCCGCATCCGCACGTCGGCAACGGCCTGTTCGAGATCCAGAACCGGGCCCGCGCGCTGGACAACAACTTCTACCTGATCGCCTGCAACGTCGGCACGTACTACCTCACCGCGGAGTCAGATACGCCGATCGACACCTTCGGCGGCGGCTCGGCGGTCATCGATTACCGCGGCCAGATAGTCGGCCGGCACGACTACAGCGGCGGGTCGTCGTGGGTGGCCGGAACCGTTGACGTCGGGGCGCTGCGTCAGTTTCGCGCCAGCGCGCTCTGGGACAACTGGATCAAGGACCTGACGACCGAGCAGTACCAGCTGATCTACGAGCAGCCGGTCTACCCGCGGAACATGTACCTCGACCGCAAGCCGTACAACCACGCCGAGTACCGGCGCGAGGTCATCGACCGGCAGGTGCGGCTCATGCACGAGCGGGACATCTGGGTGCCGCCGGACCGGTCGCCGGCGGCGGCTCAGCCCGGTTCGGCCGGCGGGCCGGGGTCGTCCTGCGGGCGCGCGCCGAGCAGGCGGCCCTCCAGCCCGGCCCAGGCCTTGCTCCACTCCGCGAGCGGGCCGATGATCCGCTCCAGCACGGCGAGCTGCTCGTCCAGCGCGCCGAGCTGCGCCCGCATCGCCTGGATGCTCTGCCGCTGCGCGCCGACGCTGGCGCGCAGCGTCGACAGCTGCTCGGAGGACAGCGCTCCCGGCAGCGGCAGGTTGCGCACGCCCGGCACCCCTGGCACCGGCGGCAGCCGGTAGCCGGTGACGCCTTCGAGCCGTGCGGCCATGCCCTGCAGCTGCGCGACCATGTCCTGGATCAGCCCGCCCGGCCGGCTGGCCGGGCCTTCTTCCTCGTCCGCCATGGCTCCACTATCTCAAGGCCGCGTGCAGGAACGGCCCGAGCTGGCGCAGCGCCGGGTCGCCGGCCGCCCGGCTCTGCACCGAGTGCCCGGCCGTCGGCACGTAGAACAGCCGGCCGCCAGGCGCGAGCGCGAGTTCGGCGCGGTCCTCCTCGATCGGCGTGGAGAGGTCACGTCCGCCCGCCAGGATCAGGATGGGAACGGGCGGGAGCCTGGTCGCGGCCGGAACCGGGCGCGCGGCCAGCGGTTCCGGCGGCCAGTACAGGCACGTCTGGATGAAGCCGTTGCCGGTCGCGGTGGCCCGGTCGAACGGCCAGGTCTGGGCCGGTGTGAGCCGCGCGACGGCGCGGGCCAGGGCGGGGCCGCGGGCGGCCAGCGGAGTCTGCGGTCCGCCCCACGGCATCGTCAGGTCCGCGCAGAGCGTGCTCGCGTGCAGTCCCTGGCTCAGCTCGCCGGCCGTCGCGGCGTCGGCCGCGTGCACCTGGCGGATGAGTTGCTGCAGGGCGGCCGGCTGACCGGCCGCGGCCGCGTGCAGTGCGGCCAGCACGCCGCCGAAGGTCGGGTCGCCGACGCTCAGCGCGACCAGCGTGTCGAGCAGGGCGGGCCCGTCGCGGTAGCGGCGCACGACGGTAGCGACGTCCGCGGCCGGGTCGAAGCCGCACTGCTGCGCCGCGCACACCGCCCGCAGCACCCGCGCGCTGTCGCGCATGCTGGCCAGTTGCAGCGGGTCCACGTTCGCGTTTGGGACCACCGAGTCCAGCACGAGCCGGGCGACTTCGGCCGGGTGCGCCAGCGCGAACTGCTCGGCGACGTACGTGCCGTAGGACACTCCGTCCAGGGTGATCTTCGGCGCGCCGAGCGCGCGGCGCAGCGCCTCGATGTCGGCGACCGTGTCCGCCGTCGCGAAGAACTGGCGCCGGGGGCCGATCGCGGCGGCGCACTGCCGCACGGCCGCGGCCGACGGCACCGTGAGGTCGGACGCGCCCATGGCCTGCTGCAGCGCCGGGCACTCCAGCGCGTCCAAGCCGGTGCCGCGCTGATCGAACATCACCAGCCGGTAGCCCGCCAGCGCGGAACGCAGGCGCGCGGCGATCCTGGGCAGGAACGGAACGCCGGGCTGGCCGGGGCCGCCGGTGAGGAACACCAGCACCCCGCGCGGCGCGGAAGCGGCCGCGGACAGCCCGACCTGGAGCGTCAGCCTGCCCGCGGCGGTTCCGGACGGGTCCAGCGGCACTGTCAGCTCGCCGCAGCTGAAACCGGGCGCCTGGGCGCAGCCGCGCAGATCGTGCAGCCCCGGCGGCACGAACTGGCCGCCGCCGGCTGCGCCGCTGCTGCAGGACACGAGGCCGGCCAGGGCCACCGCCAGCAGCACTGACCCGGCCAGCCGGGCCTGCCGCTGGCCGGACACGGCGAAAGCCCGCATGCTTCCACTGTCGGCGGCGGTTATATCGCCACGGTCACGACCCGGCCGCCACGGGCTAACAGCCGGGACGTGGCCGTCGATATGTCGACGCTGGAACCCCAGTACCACTGGGTCGCGTCCGATCCGGGCACCAGGTGCGGATAGCCGGTCGGGTTCGCGATCCACCACCGGATCCGCGCCTGCATCCAGCCGGGCAGCCCGGCCACCTCGCCCTTGACCAGCGCCCACTCCGCGATGCTGGTGTAGAGCACGGCGATGCTCTGCGGGTACTGGCGCAGCCGCGCCGTCACCCAGGCCGCGGCCGTGGCCGGCGACGCGCAGCCGGGTTCGATGTCGAGCACGTCGGCGGCCGGGTCGGTGCCGCGCACGTCGATCCACAGCACCTGGCCACGGCCCTGGACCGCGGTGGCCGGCACCGCGTACGGCCCGGTGGCATACACCGCCGCCACGTGATTGGCGGGCAACGCGCCCGGCAGCACCGAGTCGTAGATCAGATAGGGCTTGACCGGCCCGCGCTTGCGCACCGGCCGGCTCACGCTGGCGCTAGGGCCCTTGGGCTTCGCGCGGCCGGGCGCGGCCGCTGGCCGGGCGGCAGGCGACGGGACGGTATGCGGCGAGCCCGAGGTGGCCGGCGTGCCCCCGGCGTCGTGCGCGCGGGCGACGGCCTTGCTCACGGCGGACAGACCGGGATTAGCCGATGCCGGATCGGGCTCGCCGACCGCCGGGCCGGCGCTGAGCGACAGGCCGGCCACCGTCGCGGCGGTGGCAACCGTGACCCCGGCCGCGCCGAACGTCAGCCTCGACGGGCCGCGGCGCTGTCGCCGTTGGCCGCGAGAGGAGTGCTTGGGCGAGCGATGACGTCCGGGCAATTCACACTCAGGGTCGGGCGCACTAGCGCGTTTGGCGGTAACCCAGGAGGGCCGGCGCGACGGCCGGTGCGGGCCCGCCGCGACAGCCGCGTGGCTGCTGACGCGGAGCAAGGCGGCAGCGGGGCCGGATGGCGACCCACGCCTGGGCGCTGTCGGGTCACTTATCGTGACAGCTGAAACGGCCACGAGTCCCTTAAACGGGCCAAACACTCCATATGACCTGGGTCACACCGTGACGCGACGCCCGGCAGACTAGGTCCATGCGGGCGATGCTGACGGCGATCCGGTGTGCCAAGGGCGATGTCGAAGCCAACCTCGCCAGCCATCTGCACGTACTCGGCGAGGCCCGGGCGGCGGAATGCGATGTCGTGCTGTTCCCGGAGATGTCGCTGACCGGCTCCGTCGATCCGGCCACCCATCCGCAGCGCCTGATTACGCTCAGTCACCCGGCCGTGCGCGAGCTCACTGCTGCGGCCGCCGGCACCGCGGTCGCGATCTGCTTCGGCATAGCCGAGCGCGACGCGGACGGCGAACCGCGCATCACCCAGCTGTTCGCCGCCGGCGGCGCGATCACCGCGATCCAGCGCAAGCGGCATCTCGGCGACGGCGAGGAGGCCTTCGCCGCCGCGGCCGGCTTCGCGGTCGCCGAGCATGCTGGTACCAGGATCGGCATGGCTATCTGCGCCGAGTCTGGCTACGACGACCCGTTCGACACCGCGGCCGCGGCGGGCGCGGCGCTGATGCTGTTCCCGGCGGCACCCGGTCTGTACGGACGCCGGTCCACCGATGACTCCTGGCGGTCCGGCCACGCGTGGTGGGAAGGCTGCGGACTCGCCGACGCGCAGCGGCACGCCCGCCGCCTCGGCCTCTGGGTCGCCCTGGCGGGACAGGCTGGGTCGACCGACGACGAGGACTTCCCCGGCCTGGCCGCGCTGGTCGGGCCCGCCGGGGATGTGGTGGCCAGGCTCCCCGACTGGCAGCCCGGCCTGCTGACCGTCGACATCCCGCTCTGACCCGGCGCCGCGGACCCGGCTGGCATCGCCCGCACTGCCGCCGCCCTGGTGATCTACTGCTGTGCATGGACTGGAGCTGGGCCGGACCCCCGCTGGACGTGCGCCCGCTGTTCCCGGCCGAGCGGGCCGAACTGCTGGCCCTGCTCGAATCGCCTGCGTCCAGATCGAGGTCAGCGGGCCGGCCGGCGGCAGCTGGGCGGTGACGCGGCGAGACACCGGGTGGGCGATCCGGCCGGGCCGCGATGGCGGGGTCCCGGAGGTGGCGGTCGCGCTGTCGGCGGACACGCTCTGGCGAGTCGCGACCCGCGGCATCACCGTGGCCGCCGCGGCCGAGCGGACCCACTTTGACGGCGCTCTCGGCCTGGGCCTGGCCGCGCTCGCGCTGCTCTCGATCATCCGCTGAGTCCGCTCGCCGGCGGATATTGTGGCTGCTCGCCGCGTAGCTGCCGGTCGCGGCGGTGGCAGTTCCCGCGGCATTCGCTTGCTGTTCCACGCGGATTCGACTATTCGCAGGTCAGCGACCAGGTGTCAGCGGCGTTTCCGCGACACGCAATTACGTCGCGAATAGATTAAAGCTATGACGAGCGAAGCCGATCCGAGTTCGGCGACGCGGCGCCTGAAGCTGGTGCACGAGCCGCCGGCCGGAGTGCACGCTGCCCTGGCCGACGGCGACCGCGCGCTGTACGCCGACGGCGACCTGCGGGCCAGCCGCGAGAGCTTCGAGCGTGCCTATCAGCTGGCCGAACTGGCCGGCGACGCGCAGGCGATGGCCGCCGCCGCGCTCGGCCTGGCCGGGCTGTGGGTCAGCGAGCACCGGACAGTCACGGGCGCGGTCATGCTGCAGACCAGGCTGCAGGAGTGCCTGGCGGTGCTGGATCCCGAGTCGTCGCTCGCGCTGCGCATCCGGGTCCGGCTGGCGGGGGAATCCGACTACATCCGGGGCGGCAGCGAGGCGATCCTGGCGGCGCTGGCGGAAGCCAGGGCAGCCGCCGACAGCGTCGCGCTCGCGGAGGCGCTGAGCCTCGCCCATCACTGCCTGCTCGGACCCGACGGCGTCGCCATCCGCAGGCGCCTCGCCGTCGAGCTGATCCGGGCCAGCTTCAGCACCGACCGGCGCAGCGACCGGCTGATGGGCCTGCTGTGGCAGACGATCGACGCCTACCTCGAAGGCGATCCGCACGCTGGCCGGCTGACTCGGCGAGCTGCGCGAACTGCTCGGCCAGCGCCCGCATCCGGCCGTCGGCTTCGTCGTCAGCGCCGTCGACGTCATGCTCGCGATCCGGGCCGGGAACCTCACCGCGGCCGAATCGCTGATCCAGGTCTGCGCGGACAGCGGGGCCCGCGCGGGCGACATCGACAGTGAGTGGTGGCCTGGCGCTCAGCTGGTGACCATCCGCTGGTATCAGGGCCGCCTACCCGAGCTGCTGCCGATGCTCACCGAGCGCGTCCACTCGCCCGCGCTCAGCGCCGTCGACGATTCTGCCGTCGCGGCATTAGCAGTCGCGGCGGCCCTGAGCGGTGACGACCGGACGGCGGTGAGCTGTCTGGCCCGGCTGCGCGGCGGCGGCCTGGCCAGCCTGCCTCGCTCCAGCAGCTGGCTGGTCACGATGAACGGCATCGCCGAGGCCGCCAGTCTCGTCGCGCGACGCCGGCCTCGCCGCTGCCGTGCACGAACTGCTGCTCCCCCACGCCAGCCTGCCGATGATCGGCGGGCTGGGCGCCACCTGCTTCGGCTCGACTCAGCACGCGCTGGGCGTCGCCTCGCTCACCACCCGCCAGCTCGACCGGGCCGTCGAGCACTTCCGGGTCGCGATCCAGCTCAATCTCGCCCTGCCGCACTGGCCCGCCGTGGTGTCCTCGCGGCTGCGGCTGGCCGAGGCGCTCACGCTGCGCGGGCGGCCCGGCGACCTGGACGCGGCCGACCTGGAACGCCGCGCCGCCGCGCGCGAAGCCGCCGCGACCGGCCTGCACGACCCAGGCGGGAAATTCATCGCTGGCGGCGCGCGGGCGCGGAGTGCAGCCGGGCCGGGCGGAGCTGGCGTGTCGGGTGGCAAGACCGCAGCGTGCTCATCCCCGACAGCATCGGCATGCTGCACCTCGCCGTCCTGATCGCCAACCCGCGCCAGGACATACCGGCCACCGACCTGGTCGCGGGGCTGTCAGCGCTGACGGCCAGCGCAGAACCAGGACCAGGCCAGCCGGTCCTGGACCGCCAGGCGATCGCCGAGTACCGCCAGCGCCGCACCCGGCTGGACGCGGAGATCGCCGAGCTGGAGGCGGCCGGAGCTCAGCCGGAGGCCGCCCGCGCGCGGGCCGAGCGCGACTGGCTCGCCACCCAGCTGACCAGCGCGGCCGGCCTGTCCGGCCGGACCCGGTCGTTCCCCGGCGACGCCGAGCGGGCGCGCGTCGCGGTCAGCAAGGCGATCCGCCGCGCGCTGACCCGCATCGCCGCCGCCGACCCGGTGATCGGCGCGCACCTGGAGCAAGCGGTGCGGACGGGCACGCGCTGCTCGTACTGGCCCGCCTGACCGCGCGACGCGACGGTCGCGGCGCAGCTGTCCCGGCCGCGTTGTACCGCCGCGGCCGGGATTGCGGCCTGGGCACGGAACGGCATGGCACACGATGGACCGCCTTCGGTAGTGAGAGATCAACGGCCACCGGACAACGGCCGCCGTTCTTTAGCCACCAGGGAGAGGTTCATGGCACTTCGCGACTCGATGCGGGACTCGGCCGCGCAATTCCTGCGGCCAGGCGAGCAGATCCAGGCGGTCGTCGGCGCGCAAACGGCGAGCCAGTGGCTCGCGGCGCTGACCGGGATCTTCGTCTTTCTCGGCTTCAACAAGTACCGGATCCTGGCCGTCACGCCCAGCCGGATCCTGGTACTGGACGCGGGCAAGACCAGCATGAAGACGGCCCGCGGCGTCGTCACGGAGCTGCCGAGGTCGACCCGCCTCGGGCCGGGCACCGGCATGTGGCACCGCATCCCGGCGGGCAGCGAAACGCTGCGCGTGCACCGCCGATTCTTCAAGGACATCGAGACGGCCGACAGCGTCGCCGCGCCGGCCTGACAAAGACATCGCATACCGGGGAGGAATCATGAAGGAACGCATTCACGGCGAACACGGAATCAGCCGGGCAGCCGTCCGCCTTGGGCTGGCCGCAGCGACGGCAGCCGTGCTCGGCGCCGCCGGGCTGGCGCCAGCCATGGCGAGCACGCCACCGTCGATGACCGCCAACCACGGTTCGGTCAACATCGCCATTCAGGGTCCGCACAACAGCCTGAAGTTCTACTGGGCGGTGAACGGCACGACCGACCTGGCACGCGGAAACCGTGGCCGGTCGTAACACTACGTACTCAGCGCCGTCGATGACCGTCAACGGCAACGTGGTCAACATCGCCGCGATGGGCCCGGACCACCGGCTCCGGTTCTACTGGGCCGTCAACGGCACGGCCACCTGGCACGCGGAGACGGTGGCCGGCCGCAATAGCACGTACTCGGCACCCTCGATGACCGTCAATGACGGCTCCGTGAACATCGCGGCCGTCGGCCCGCGGAACCGGCTCAAGTTCTACTGGGCCATCAACAACACGCCGACCTGGCACGCCGAGACGGTGGCCGGGATCGGCTCGACGTTCTCGGCCCCGTCCATGACGGCGAATAACGGCTCCGTGAACATCGCGGCGGCCGGACCGCGGAACCGGCTGCGGTTCTACTGGGCCGTCAACGGCACGGCCACCTGGCATCCGGAGACCGTCGCCGGGATCGGCTCGACGTTCTCGGCCCCGTCGATGACCGTCAACGGCAACGCGGTGAACATCGCGGCCGTCGGCCCGCGGCACCGGCTGCAGGTTCTACTGGGCCATCAACGGCACGCCGACCTGGCACGCCGGAGACGGTGGCCGGGATCGGCTCGACGTTCTCGGCCCCGTCCATGACGGCGAATAACGGCTCCGTGAACATCGCGGCGGCCGGACCGCGGAACCGGCTGCGGTTCTACTGGGCCGTCAACGGCACGCCGACCTGGCATCCGGAGACCGTCGCCGGGATCGGCTCGACGTTCTCGGCCCCGTCGATGACCGTCAACGGCAACGCGGTGAACATCGCCGCGGTCGGCGCCAAGGACCGGCTCAAGTTCTACTGGGCCATCAACGGCACCGCGACCTGGCACGCCGAGACAGTCGCGGGCAAGGGCAGCGTCCGGTAGTACCGGGCGCCCGTCCGGCGCGTGCGGTCCGTGCGCGCAAAGTGGCGGCTGGCCCTGTCCGGCGCGTGCGGTCGTGCGCGCCGGACAGGGCAGGCCAGGCGCACTACCGCCCGGTCACAGCGAGATCCAGTACCGCCTGGTCAGGCCCAGCTCGGTGGCGCGGACATCTTCGAGGACACCGCCGTTCTTCTCGATCGTGCGGGCCGAGCCCGCGTTGTCATCGGCGCAGGTGACCAGCAGCCGGCTGATTCCGAGCGCCCGCGCCTCGGGCAGAATCTCGGCGAGCGCCCAGGTGGCGAGCCCGCGGCGGCGGGCGGAGGGCCGGATACCATAGCCCACGTGCCCGCCCGCCCGCAGCAGGAACTCGGTCAGGGTGTGCCGCAGCGCGATCGAACCGAGTACCGCGTCCCCCTCGACGATCCAGAAGTGGGTAGCGTGCACCCGGCCCGGGCCGGCCGGGACTGACGGGTCGGCCTCGCGCAGCAAGCGATTGACCCAGGCGGCGAAGCCGGCCGGCGTGTTCACCTCGTCCTCGGGGTGCAGCCCGGAGCCGTCCTGGTGCACGCCGCGGCCCCAGTCATCGCGCGCGTCCAGCCAGGACTCGTGCAGCCCGACCGCCGGCGGGATGAGTTCGGGCATACGCGAGATGATGGCAGCACCCCCCTGGGTGGGCCGCACCGATTCCGGAAGGAGCCGCATGCCGGACCTGGATTTCACCGAGCTGACCGGCGACCGCGTCCGGCTGCGCCGGTTCAGGCCGGCCGACGTGGACGCGTTCGTCGCCTACCGGTCGGTGCCCGAAGTCGCGCGCTACCAGTCCTGGGACGCCCCCTACGCCCGGGCCGACGGCGAGCGCATGGTCCGCGAGCTCGGGCGCGAGCACCCCGACACGGCCGGCGAGTGGTTTCAGTTCGCCGTCGCGCTGACGGCGACGGACCAGCTGATCGGCGACTGCGGCGTCCTGACTGAGGCGGCCGACCCGCGCCAGTGCGAGATCGGCTTCACGATCGCGCCGGCGCACCAGGGTCAGGGCTACGCCACCGAGGCCGTCCGGTTGCTGGCCGGGTACCTGTTCGGCGCCCGCGGCAAGCACCGGATCCGCGCCTGCTGCGACGCGCGCAACGCCGCGTCGGCCGCCTTGCTGGAGCGCGTCGGCATGCGCCGCGAGGGGCATCTGCGCGCGAGCACATGGGCCAAGGGCGAGTGGACCGACGATCTCCTGTACGGCCTGCTGACCGAAGAGTGGCCGCCCCGGACGGGCTATTAGCTGGCGCCGAGACCGAGCAGCAGTCCGTCGTCGGCCACGGCCGGCGAGCTGGTCACGAAGATGATCACGCCGTCCGCGGACGCGGTCACCGTCTCGAACACCTCAGATCCGTCCAGGCTGCTGACTGTGCCGACAGTCTGCCCGGCCGCCACCCGGTCGCCCGCCCCGACGGCAGGCGACCACCAGCCGGCCCGCTCGCAGCGCGGCCAGATGAAGCGGCTCAGGGACGCCTGACCGGGCGTCGCTTCCGGGTCTCCGTCAGTCATGCCAAGCTGGCGCAGCACGTTGTGCAAGCCCGCGACGTGCAGCGCGACGAACTGTTCCTGGACCAGCCCGCAGCCGCCGGACTCGGCGCAGATCGCCGGGATGCCGGCGCTAGCGGCGGCGCCGACGGTCGTGCCGGAGACGGCCCGGTCCGGTCCGGGCTCCTGCCGGATCACGTACGGCAGCCCGTAGGCCACGGCCATGGCCCTGGCCTGCTCCTCGGCCGGACCGCTCTCGTACATGGCGAACGGCTCCAGGGCCTCGACCATGTCGCCGCAGTGCGCGTCGATGAACGCGTCCGAGCCGAGGATGAGTTGCTGGTAGGTGTCGTACGCGAGCCGCTCGGCGGCGGTGCCCGCGGGATCGCCGGGGAAGCACCGGTTGAGGTTCTTGCCATCTTCGGGGACCACGAAGGGCGCCCGCTGCGGCGAACCCGGAGGTATTCAGCACCGGCACGGCCCGCACCCGGCCACGGAACTCGGTCGCCTCCAGCTCCCGCAGCCAGCGCCGGACGCCTGCCATGGACGCGTACTCGCAGCCGTGCACGCCGGCGACCACCGTGAGCAGCGGGCCGTCTTCGGCGCTGGTCATCTCTACCAACGGCACTGACTTGCCGCCGAGCTCCAGCTGGCGGCGGACAACTTTCGGCGACATCGGCTTCTCCCTCTTCCGGTCAGGAACTGGCGGCCAGTACGCGTTCCGCGGCACCGGCGATGGCGAGCAGTTCAAGGTCACGGCCGCGGCGCCCGGCCAGCTGGAGCCCGACCGGCAGGCCGGGCGCGGGCACCGGGATGCTCACGGCCGGATGACCGGTCAGGTTGTACGGCCCGGTGAACCGGCCCTCGCCGCTGTCCTCGCCGACCCCGAACGGCGGGTCCTGCTCCGGCGCGGTGAACCCCACGGTCGGCCCGGCGAGCACGTCCAGCCCGGCCAGGGTGACCTCGACCGCGGCGGCCAGCTCGGCCTGCTCGGCCTGCGCGGCCGAGTACTGCGCGGGGGTCACCTGGCGGCCGAAGTCCAGCAGCGCCCTCGTGCCGGCGGCGTAGCGGCTGGTGTCCCGGCCAGAGTGCACCTGCCAGGCCTCGGCGGCCACGAGGACGGACAGCACGTGCTCCCAGCGGGCCAGGTCATCTAGCCACGGCTGGCTGATCTCATGCAGCTGCCAGCCCGCCGCGGTCAGCTGGCCCAGCGCCGCCCGGATGGCCGCGCGGACCTCCGCGGTCACTGACGGGTCGGCCAGCTGCGCGGTCAGCACCCCGACCGTCGGGGCCGCGGGCGGCGCGGTCGCGGTTTCCCCCGGCTGCAAGCCGGCAATGACGGTGAGCAGCGCCGCGCAGTCAGCCGCGCTGGCTGCCAGCGGGCCGACGTGGTCGCAGCTGGGCGCCAGCGGGAACACGCCGTCCTCCGGCACCAGCCGGTAGCTCGGCTTGAGCCCGGCGACGCCGCAATACGCGGCCGGGATGCGGATCGAGCCGCCGGTGTCGGTGCCGATCGCGAGCGCGCAGACGCCCGCGGCGATGACCGCGGCCGATCCCCCGGACGAGCCGCCGGACGTACGGGCCGGGTCCCGCGGGTTCCGGGTGTCGCCGATGTCCGGGTGCGCGAACCCGGCCGCGAACTCCAGGCACTGCGTCGTCGCGAAGACCTCGGCACCGGCCGCGCGCAGCCTCGTTACCAGCGGTGGCGTCCGCAGGCGACGGATCATCGGTCGTGGCCGGGCTGCCGCAGCGCCTCGGCAGGCCCGCGACCGCGACAATGTCCTTGACCGCGACCGGCTGCCCGGCCAGCGGCCCGGCCGCGGCCCTGGCAGGCGCGCCGGTCACGGCGACGACCGCGTTCACCGGCCGGCCCAGCCGCTCGGCCCGCTCGCAGGCGGCAAGCAGGTCGAGGTTCTCCCGCGTGCAGGCCCGCTCGCCCCGCTCGATCGCGCCGACCAGCTCGCTGATCCGGCGGAGCAGGACGCCCTGCAGCGGACCCAGGATCGCGCCGGCCTCGGTCGGCCGGTGCCGGATGGCGAGATCGCGGTAGACGCCCGAGTGCGACTTCGCGGACTGACGGTTGAACTCGACCATCCGGTCCAGCGAGCCGGGCACGTCGGCCGGGTCGAATCCGTCCAGCGGCAGCGGCCGGACCGGGGCCTGCGCGAGCACCTCGGCCGCGACTGCGGTCAGCAGCGGGCGGTAGGCCGGATCGGCGAAGACGGCGTGGATCGGCAGGTCGCTGACGGCCGTGGCGAACAGGGTGGCGCCGTAGGCCTCCTTGGTCCAGATGTAGCCGAGCACATCGGCGGTAGCGCGGGCGTCGGCCAGGTCCGCGGCCAGCCGCGCGACCCGCTCGCTCGGCCGCCCGTCCAGCTCGCCGACCAGCAGCGTCGCCCGGTTGCCGCGCAGGATGACGCCGGGCTCGATGGCGTCGGCGCCGAAGTTCACGGCGGCGCCCACCACCCGGCCGGAGCCGAGCACGTCCGCGAGCATGGCGGCGGTCAGGCCGTTCTGCAGGGACACGGCGAACCCGTCCCCGGTCAGCCGTCCGGCCAGCAGGGCCGCGGCCGCGCCGGTGTGATGGGCCTTGACGGCCACCAGCACCGGCCCGTCGATCTGGCCGGGCAGGTCCGCGGGCAGCACGGCAGGCACCTTGACGGTGAACTGCTCCACCGGTCCCTCGATCCGCAGGCCGGCGTCGTTGATCGCCTGGACGACCGCGGCGTCCGCGTCACACACCAGGACATCATGGCCATCACGGACCAGCCCGGCGGCCACCGTGCCGCCGATCGCACCGCAGCCAAGGACGATGTATCGCACGGCGGCACGTTACAACACTGTAAAGCTGTGTAAACAGAGCAACCGCGCTATTTACAACCAGCTAACCCTTCCCGCACATTTGGTTAGGCAAAGGTTTGCTTGCGGCACAGCGACGTGCCATCTCCGGCCGTATTACCCCCCAGAAACGGTCAAAACAACTAGTGCACTAAGCGCGGCGGCCGAGCCGTCGCCCGGACTTACCCCGGGAGCTGCCAGTGAGACACCGCATTGTCCTCATGAACACCCTCATCGCCGGCTCGGCCCTTGCCCTCATCGCAGGTTGCGGGACGAGCAGCGGCGGATCATCCGCCGGATCGTCGTCCGCGACCAGCGGCGGGCCCGTGGCCGGCGGCAACCTCGTCTTCGCCAACCCGCAGGACGCCCAGTCCATGGACGAGTCCACGATCTTCGACAACAACTCGATCTGGATCCTGGAGCAGATCTTCCAGCCGCTCTACACGGTCAGCAAGGACGGCAAGAGCGTCGAGCCGTGGCTGGCCACCGGCTACAAGATGTCGAGCGACGGGCTGAGCTACACGTTCACCCTGCGCAAGGGCGTCAAGTTCTCCACCGGCCAGCCCATGACCTCCAAGGACGTCCAGTTCTCCCTGGAACAGACGATGAAGGCATCGGCAGGCTGGGGTTACATCGACGCGGCGATCAAGTCGGTCGATGCGCCCTCGCCCGACACGGTCGTGGTGAACCTGAAGTACAAGTGGGCGCCACTGCTGGCCGACCTGTCCCTGTTCGCCAACGGGATCGTGCCGGACAACTACGGCGGCAAGACCGCGGCCCAGTTCTACACCGCCCCGGTCGGCACCGGTCCGTTCAAGTGGGACTACTGGCACAAGGGCTCGGCCCTGAAGCTGGTCAAGAACACCAACTACTGGGAGAAGGGCCTGCCCTACCTGAACAGCGTCACCTGGACCGACGTGCCCAGCGACAACACGCGTGAGCTGCAGGTCAAGGGCGGCCAGGCGCAGATCGACCAGTTCCCGTCCTGGTCCACGGTCGCGAGCCTGAAGTCGACGCCGGGCGTCGACATGAACCTGTTCAACTCGACCGAGACCAACTACGTGGCGTTCAACGAGAACGTGAAGCCGTTCCAGGACGTGCACGTGCGCCGGGCGATCTCGCTGGCGATCAACCGCAGTGCGCTCGTCCAGGCGGTCCTGTTCGGGAACGGCAAGCCCGCCAACTCGCTGTTCCCGCCGCAGGTGCCGTACTACGACCCGAACACGCCGGGCCTGCAGTACAACCAGGCCGCGGCCAAGGCGGAGATGGCCAAGTCGTCGGTGCCACACGGCTTCACCACGACGATGCTCCTCCCGTCGGGGAACTCCGACTACGCCACGATCGCCACGATCATGCAGTCCGAGCTCAAGCCCCTCGGCATCACGGTGAAGGTGCAGACGCTGGACCCGAACACGGCGAACACCAACTTCCAGAACGAGAAGTACGACATGAGCTTGTCGCTCTGGACGATGGACATCCCCGACCCGGACGAGCTGGCCACCTTCGGGCTGGACCCGAAGTCGGGCGCCAAGTCGTTCTTCACCAGCTACGACAACCCCACCGTGGTCAAGGACGTGCACGCGGCGGAGCAGAACACGGTCCCGGCCACCCGGCAGTCGCTGTACAACGTGGTGCAGACCGACGCGGCCCAGGACGCCTTCATGGCGTTCCTGTACTACTCGCCGTACCCGTACGTGACCAGCTCCAACGTGCACGGCTTCTTCGTCACCCCGCTCGGCAACTACCACATGGAGAACGTGTGGCTGAGCAAGTAGCAGCCGCTCGCTGATCCGGACCGCGCTTGCCGGGCACCTGCCCTGGTGCCCGGCAAGCGCGGCTAGCTGCCCGACGTACCCGGCCATCCCCGAGCTGAAGCGAGGTTCACATTGGGCCGTATGACCTTCGTGATCCGGCGGCTGCTGCTGCTGCTCCCGACGGCGGTCGGCGTGACGATCATCGCCTTTTTCCTGATCCACCTGATCCCCGGCGATCCCGCCCGGACGATCCTCGGCATCCACGCCACGCCGAAGGCGATCGCGATCCTGCACCGCGAGTGGGGCCTGAACCGGCCGCTCGCCAGCCAGTACTGGCTGTTCATGGACCGGCTGGTGCACGGCAACCTCGGCCCGAGCCTGTACTACGGCGTGCCGGTAACGGGACTGATCACGAGCCACCTGCCGACGACGCTCTGGCTTATCGCGTACGCGGCCGTGCTCGCGATCATCATCAGCGTGCCGCTCGCGATGATCGCGGCGAGCCGCAAGGACTCGCTCCGCGACCACGTAGTGCGCGTCGTCCCGCTGCTCGGCCTCGGCATGCCGGCCTTCTGGCTCGCCCTGATCCTGCAGACCGAGCTGGCCGTCAAGCTCCGGCTGTTCCCGGTCACCGGGTACGGCTCGGGCCCGCTCGGGCACCTGCACTCGATGTTCCTGCCCGCGTTTACGGTCGCGGTCGCGCTGTGCCCGGTCGTCATCCGCAGCCTGCGGGCCAGCATGCTGAACGTACTCGGAGCCGACTACATTACGACGGCCAGGGCCAAGGGCGTGCCCGGCAGCCGGCTGTTCGTCCGGCACGTGCTGCGGAACGCGGTCATCCCCGCCGTGACGGTGCTGGGCATCAACATCGGCTTCCTGGTCGGCGGGACGGTGATCGTCGAGCAGGTATTCGCACTGCCCGGCATCGGCAACCTGATGATCAACTCGATCTTCCAGCGTGACTTCCCGGTCGTGCAGGGGGTCGCGCTCATCTTCGGGATCATGGTGGTGGTAGTGAACCTGCTGACGGACGTTGCGTACGCGTCGCTCGACCCGAGGGTGAGGTTCGACCGGTGAGCACCATTTCCCTCGCGGGCACCGCGGAGACGGCCGAGCGGGCGGCGCCCCGGCGCCGGCGCTGGTTCCGCCAGCCCGCGCTGCTGGCCGGCGGCGTGCTGCTGGCCATCATCCTCTTCATGGTCATCGCCGCGCCGTTGATCACGTCCTACAACCCCGACACGCAGAACCTGACCGCGACGCTGCAGGGGTTCAGCGGGAAGCACTGGCTCGGCACCGACCAGGAGGGCCGGGATACGTTCACCCGCCTGCTGTACGGGGGCCGGACCGACCTGCAGGTCGCGTTCCTCGCGGTGCTGCTCCCGTTCGTGCTCGGCACCATTCTCGGCAGCGTGGCCGGCTACTTCGGCGGCTGGGTCGACATCATCATCATGCGGCTGGTCGACATCGTCGTCGCGTTCCCGTTCTTCGTGCTGATCATCGCGCTGGTGTTCGTGCTCGGGCCGGGCCCGCGCAGCATCTACATCGCGATCACGCTGGTCGGCTGGGTGTCCTACGCGCGCATCATCCGGGGCGAGATCCTGGTCGCCAAGCGGCAGGAGTACGTGCTCGCGGCGCAGTCGGGCGGGCTGTCCAACCTGCGGATCGTGGCCAGGCACCTGCTGCCGAACGTGATCACGCAGGCGATCATCTACGCGATGTCCGACATCGTGCAGGACATCCTCGCCATCGTCACCCTGAGCTACTTGGGCCTCGGCATTCAGCCACCGACTCCGGACTGGGGAACCATGATCTCCGACGGCCAGAACTTCCTCACCACGCACTGGCAGCTGACGACGATCCCGGGGATCGCCGTGATCATCACCGGGCTGGCCCTCTCGCTGATCGGCGACGGGCTGGCCGACCTGCTGCGGCCGGGCCAGGCATGAGCGGGCCGATACTGCAGGTCGAGGACCTGCGGGTGGAGATAGCGACCCGGCGCGGCGTGGTCCGGGCGGTCGACGGCGTCTCGCTCGCGGTGGAGGCGGGCGAGGCCGTCGGGCTGGTCGGCGAGTCCGGCTCGGGCAAGAGCATGACCCTGCGCGCCATCCTCGGCGTGCTGCCGCCGGAGGCCAAGGTGACCTCCGGGCAGGTCGTGCTCGACGGCGTGGATCTGGTCGAGCTGCCGAAGGCGCAGCTCAACAAGATCCGCGGCACGAAGCTCGCGATGATCTTCCAGGAGCCGATGAGCGCGCTGAACCCGGTCATGCGGGTCGGGCACCAGATCGCCGAAGGGCCGCAGGTCCATCTCGGCATGAACCGCGCGCAGTCGGCCGAGCGCGCGATCGAGCTGATGCGGCGGGTCGGCATCCCCGACCCCGAGCGCCGGTTCCGCTCCTTCCCGCACGAGTTCTCCGGCGGCATGCGGCAGCGGGTGATGATCGCGATCGCGCTGTCGTGCGACCCCGAACTGATCCTGTGCGACGAGCCGACCACCGCGCTGGACGTGACGATCCAGGACCAGATCCTGCGGCTGCTGGCCCGGCTGTGCCGCGAGTCCGGCACCAGCCTGGTGTTCGTGACCCACGACCTGCCGGTCGTGGCGCAGGTGTGCCAGCGGCTGGCGGTGATGTACGCGGGTCAGATCGTGGAGCGCGGCACGGTGCAGGAGGTCCTCACCAAGCCGTGCCACCCGTACACGCTCGGGCTGGTCCGGTCCGCCCCGGATGTGGACCACGTGCGGTCCTCGCTGGTCCCGATCCCCGGCGCGCCGCCCAGCCTGATCCATCCGCCGTCCGGCTGCCGGTTCCATCCCCGGTGCAAGTTCGCGGAGGAGGACTGCACGACGACCG
Source organism: uncultured Actinomycetota bacterium (assembly GCA_963805805.1). Classification (GTDB taxonomy): domain Bacteria; phylum Actinomycetota; class Actinomycetes; order Streptosporangiales; family Streptosporangiaceae; genus JAJYUU01. The sequence continues at coordinate 53,545 of CAWDVS010000009.1, forward strand.
ATCCGCCGCTGCGGATGATCGACGCGGACCGGGCGACCGCCTGCCTGCACTTCGAGCGCTGCCTCGATGAGCTGCGGACCGAAGGAGCCGACCGATGACCAGCCCCGCCGCCGCGCCCGGCGCCCCGGTGCTCGATCCCAGCGCCCCGCTGCTGGACGTGCAGGACCTGTCGGTGAGCTTCTCGATGGGGTCAGCGATCATCGCGCGGATGCGGCACGAGGAGAACGTCCTGCGCGCGGTCGACGGCGTCGACCTCACGATCCAGCGCGGCGAGGCACTCGCGCTGGTGGGCGAGTCGGGCTCGGGCAAGTCGACGCTGGCCCGGGCCCTGACCGGGCTGCAGCGGCCGGACCGGGGCGACATCCGGCTCGACGGCAAGCTGCTGCCGGGCCGCCGGTCGCGCGCGGACCAGCGCAAGATCCAGATGGTCTTCCAGGACCCGTACTCGTCGCTCAACCCGCGGCTCACCGTCGGCGGCATGCTGCACGAACTGCTGCGGGTGCACCACGTCGTGCCGTCGGCCGAGGTCGAGTCGTACACCAGGGAGCTGCTCGGGCTCGTCGGCCTCACCGAAGAGGCAGTGCACGCCTACCCGCGCCAGTTCTCCGGCGGGCAGCGCCAGCGAGTCGCCATCGCCCGCGCACTCGCTCTCAAGCCGGAGCTGCTGGTCGCCGACGAGCCGGTCTCCGCGCTCGACGTCAGCGTGCAGGCGACGATTCTGAACCTGCTCCAGGACCTGCGCGCCGAGCTGGGGCTGACGCTGCTGCTGATCTCGCACAACCTGGCCGTGGTCCGGCACCTGTGCGACCGGGTCGCCGTCATGTACCTCGGCCGGATCATCGAGGTCGCGCCCACCGAGACGCTGTTCGCCAATCCCCGCCACCCGTACACGCAGGGCCTGCTGGCGGCCATCCCGCGGATGACGTTCACCGCCGACGGGGACGCACCCGCGGTCCGCGGAGACCCGCCGAGCCCGCTGCGCATTCCCGGCGGCTGCCGGTTCCGCACCCGCTGCCCCATCGCGCAGCCGGTCTGCGAGCGCGAGGACCCGGCACTGGCCGTCGGGTCGGCGACCCACAGCACACGGCGGCCTGCCACTTCGCCTTCACCGCGGCGGTCCCGGCTCCGCGCCTGCCGGCCGACGAGCCCGGTCAGTCCGCGGGCTCGACTGCCGCCGTTGCGGAGACCGAATGACCGCACCGAGCCCGCGGGTCGCGGTCGTCACCGGAGCGGCGGGCGGAATCGGCAGCGCGACCTGCCGCCGGCTGGCCGCGGACGGCTTCCTGGTCGCCTGCCTCGACGTCAGCGCGGCGGCCGCCGGCGAGGTGGCCGGCCAGCTGCCCGGCGCGATCGGGCTGCCGGTCGACGTCCGCGACGCCGGCTCGGTGCGGGCGGCCGGGGACCAGATCCGGGCGGCGCTCGGGACACCGTGGCTGCTGGTGAACGTCGCCGGCGTGTTCAGCATCCAGCGGATCACCGAGTTGGCCGAGGCCGAGTGGGACCGCATCCTGGACACTAACCTCAAGGGCCCGTTCCTGACCTGCCGCGAGTTCCTGCCCGCGATGATCGACGCCCGCGACGGCTGCATCGTCAACGTCGCGTCGACGGCAGGCGTGCGCGGCGGCCGGCGGCGCGCGGCCTACTGCGCGTCCAAGGGCGGACTGGTGCAACTGTCCCGCAGCCTGGCCATCGACCACGGCCCGGACGGCGTACGCGTCAACTGCATATGCCCGGGCCTGGTGGACACGGCCATGGCTGACTGGATCCGCGACGACGAGGAGGCGCTGACCCAGTGGGCAGCTACCGTTCCGGCCCGGCGGATCGGCACCCCGGACGACATCGCCGAGACCATCGCGTTCCTGGCTTCCGGGGCAGCCCGGTACGTCCATGGCGCGGTGCTGATGGCCGATGGCGGAGTGACGGCCTGAGCATGAGCTGCCCGCAGAGCCGGCCGCCCCGATGAGCAGCGCGCAGAAGCCGCCCGCGGGGGCGGTGCCGCGGCAAGCCACGCCCGCGGGATCGCGCCGGGCCGCGCGGCTGGTGGATATCGCCAGCGCCGCGGGCGTGCACGTCTCGACCGTGTCCAGGGTCCTGAACGGCGATCCCGGCCTGTCGATCCGGCCCGAGACAATCGAGCGGATCCTGACCACGGCGCGGACCCAGGGCTACCGGCCCAACGCGCTGGCGCGGGCGCTGCGGCAGGACCGGACCGGCGCGTTCGCGTTCGTCATCCCGCTGCTGCGCAACCCGATCTGGGTCCGGCTGCAGCGCGGCGCGCTGCAGCGGGCTGGCGAGCGCGGCTATGTCGTGATGGTCATGGAGGAACCGACCGAGGAGCCCAAACCGCCCGGCGACTATAGGTACCTGGTCGAGGAGAGCCGCGCGGACGGGCTGCTGCTGGCCACCGCGCTGCGGCTGAGCGGAGACGCGGGGGTGCACGCGGTCCCGCACGTCTACGTGAACCGGCGCGGGCCGGACACCGGCCACGACGTGGTGATGGACGAGACGGGTGCGGTCGGCCTGTTCATCGACCACGTGGCCGACCTCGGCCATCGCAGCGTCGTGCTGATCGACGGTCCGCGCGACGTCGACACCGTGCACCGGCGGGTCCAGGCGGCCCGGCGGTTCGCGGCGGCCAGGGACATGCAGGTCACCATCCGGCACGCTCCGGCGACGGAGGAAGGCGGCTGGGACACGACGGTGCGGCTGCTGCGCACCAGGCCGGTCCCGACGGCGTGCGGCGTTGGCAGCATCAACCAGCTATTCGGCGTGCTGGCCGCGCTCCGCTCGGCCGGCGCCTCGGTGCCCGGCGACATGTCGGTCGTCAGCTTCGACGAGGACGAGTGCCTGGCGTTCCTGGAGGTGCCGGTCACCAGCGTCTGCATGCCGCTCGCCGAGCTCGGCGCGGCGGCCGTCGACGCGCTCATCACCAGGGTCGAGGGCGGCCCGGCCGCGGATGTGCTGATCAGCGAGCCCATGTACCTGATCTCCCGCGGCTCGGTGGCGCCGCCGCCGCCCGCGCGCCAGGTCTGACGACGAACCGAGGGGCCACATGACGGATGGACTGGCGGGCAAGGTTGCGGTCGTCACCGGCACCGCGCACGGGATCGGCACGGCGATCGCCGCGGCGCTGCGCGCTGACGGCGCCACCGTGCACGGCGTCGACAAGGACCAGGCGGATCTCACCGACTCCGCCGCGGTCCGGGCATTCTTCGCCTCGGTCGGGCCGGTCGACATCCTGGTGAACAACGCGGGCGGCGTCTGCGGGCAGGTGGGACATCCGCTCGAAGATGTGCGCGGACGAAGACTGGCACGCGGTCGTCGGCGCGAACCTCACGACCGCCTTCCACTGCACCCGGGCCGTCGCGCCGGACATGAAGCAGCGCGGCTGGGGCCGCATCGTCAACATCGCGTCGGCCGCCGGGCTCACGGTGAGCAAGACCGGGATCCAGGCGTACGCGAGCGCGAAGGCCGGCATGATCGGGTTCACCCGGCAGATGGCCCACGAACTCGGGCCGCGCGGAATCACCGTCAACTGCATCGCGCCCGGCTTCATCCTGTCCAACCCCACGACCGAGCTCCAGTGGCAGGGTTACGGCCCGGAGGGGCAGCGCGCGCTGATCGCCGGCATCGCCACCGGCCGGCTTGGCGCGCCCGCCGACATCGCCAACGGCGTCCAGTTCTTCACCTCGCCGCGGTCCGGCTGGGTGACCGGCCAGGTCATCGCCATCGACGGCGGAAGCGCCTTCCAGTGACGGGCGCGCTCGCGTTCGACCCCGACGACACCGCGTACGTGCGCGAGCTCGCCGGGTTCGTGGCGGTGCCGAGCGTGAGCCGGGACGCGACTCACGAGACCATGCGGGCGGCGGCCGGCTGGCTGGCCGACCAGCTCGCGGCGGCCGGCGGCCGGGTCGAGCCGACGCAGGGTCACCCGGTCGTCCGGGCCGAGTGGCTCGGCGCGGACGGCGCCCCGACCGTGCTCGTCTACGGGCACTATGACGTGCAGCCCACCGGCGATCCGGCCGAGTGGCTCACCCCGCCGTTCGAGCTGACCACCGACGGCGACGTCGTCCGCGGCCGGGGCGCCTCGGACGACAAGGGCCCGGTCTACGTCGTGCTGAAGACCGTGCAGGCGTTCCTGGCGCAGGAGGGCCGGCTGCCGGTCAACGTGAAGTTCCTGTTCGAGGGCGAGGAGGAAATCGGCAGCCCGCACCTGGAGCAGTACCTGACCGCGCACCGCGAGGAGCTGGCCGCCGATCTGGTGATCTCCGCGGACGGCGCGATGTGGCGGCCGGGCGAGCCGTCGCTGTCGCTGGGCTCCAAGGGGCTGGTCAGCCTCGACATCGTCGCCGAGGGCGCCACCGCCGACCTGCACTCCGGCCGCTACGGCGGCACCGTGGCCAACCCGCTGCACGTCCTCGCCGCCGTTATCGCGAGCCTGCACCGGCCCGACGGCAGCGTCGCGGTGCCGGGCTTCTACGCCGGGATACCCGCGCTCACCGCCGCCCGCCGGGCGGAGATTGCCGCCGTTCCCTTCGATGAGCAGCGCTACGCAGCCGAGCTGGGGGTGAGCGAGCCGCTGGGTGAGGCGGGCTATTCGACCCTGGAGCGACTGTGGGAGCGCCCGACGCTGGAAGTCAACGGCGTCACCGGCGGGGGCAAGTACACGGTGATCCCGCACGTCGCGGTCGCGCACGTGTCCGCCCGGCTGGTGCCAGGACAGGATCCGGCCGCGGTGCTGGACCGGATCGCCGGGCACGTGCGCGGCCTGGACACGCCAGGCGTCCGGGTGCGGGTGCGGCCCGACCCGGCCCTGGTGCCCGCGTACACGATCGCGGCGGACCATCCCGCGATCGTGGCCGCGACCGCCGCGCTGCGGGTCGTGTACCCGGATCAGGACGTGCTGCACGCCAAGATCGGCGGCACGCTCCCGGCCGCTGACCTGTTCGAGCGGGTACTCGGCGCGAAGACCCTCTTCTTCTCGTTCTCGACCGCGGACGAGAACCTGCACGCGCCCAACGAGTTCATGCGTATCCGCAGGCTGCGCGAGGGAATGCGGGCCTGGGAGGCGCTCTGGCGGCTGCTGGCCGCCAGCTGATGATCGGAGGTAGCACGACCATGCCCGCGCCGTACTCGGCCTACTCCTACCTGCCCGAGGGCACGCTGCCCGCGTTTGAGCTCGCGCCCGAGTTCGGCCGCGTGCCGCCGTACGCGGGGCCGGGCCTGACCCCCGAGCAGGCCGGCCGGTCCCGGCGGCTGCTGCAGGACAGCCTCGTGATCAGCCTGCACGATCATCCCGTCCGGTTCCCGCGGGACATGACGCAGACGCCCGCGTACAACCGCACCGGGCGCCAGCACGCCGCCTACGCCGGACTGCTCGCGTCCGGCCTGACGGTGGTCTTCGACAACCTGATGGACGGCACCGCGTGCGTCACCGGCAACGCGCCGTGGCGCTGGGACGACATCATCACCGATCTCGGCATGCGGCTGGCCGACCTGGCCCACGCCGGATCACAGTTCCTGGTCGTCCGGACGCTCGCCGACATCGACGAAGCGCACCGGTCCGGCCGGGTCGGCCTCGTGTTCGGCCTGGAGGCCGCGACCCCGATCGAGAACGAGCTGGACCGGCTCGACGTGCTCTACGGCCTCGGCATCCGCCAGCTCGGGATCGCCTACTCCGACGCGAACACCCTCGGTAGCGGCCTGTCCGAGCCGTCCGACGGCGGCCTGACCGCGTTCGGCCGCCGCGCGGTCACCCGGATGAACCAGCTCGGTATCGCGATCGACGTGTCCCACTCGTCCGACCGGACCGCGCTGGACACGTGCGAGCAGACCAGCAAGCCCGTGCTGATCACGCACGCCGGGGCGCGCGCGGTCTGGGCGACCCCGCGGATGAAGCCCGACGAGGTGCTGCGCGCGGTGGCGGCCAGCGGCGGGGTCATCGGCATGTCAGCGGCGCCGCACACCACCTTGTCGCACGAGCATCCGCGGCACACCATCGACTCGGTCATGGACCATTTCCGGTACTGCGTCGACCTGGTCGGCATCGAGCACGTGGCGTTCGGGCCGGACACCCTGTACGGCGACCACGTCGCCCTGCACCGCGTCTTCGCCCACCTGCTCAGCCTCGCCGCCCTGCGCGGGCCGGAGTTCGAGCCGGTCGGCTACGTGGACGGGCTGGAGAATCCGACCGAGAACTTCGCCAATATCTGTGACTGGCTCGTCCGGCACGACTTCAGCGACGACGACATCCGCGCGGTCCTCGGCGGGAACATTTACCGGGCGCTGCAGGCCGCATGGATCGCGTGAGCCCCGTGCTGGCCGATACCGTGCTGGCCGATACCGTGTCCGCCCGCTCCGGCGCGGCGAAATAGCCCCGGGACCGGCCGGCCAGACTGGACCGATGTACTCGGCGGTGGCGCAGCGGCGCGTGGATGTGCTGAGCCTGGCGAGCTTCGTGGCGCTCGGACTGCCCGACGGCATGCTCGGCACCGCCTGGCCTTCCATGCGCGCCAGCCTGCACGCCCCGGTCAGCTACCTCGGCCTGATCCTGCTCGGGGCCACCGTCGGCTCGGTCGCCATCACCGCGTTCATCGGCCGGATCCTGCGCCGGGCCGGTGTCGCCCGGCCGCTGGCGGCCGGGCTGGGTTGCGCGGCCGTCGCTGCCGCCGGGTTCGCGCTCGCTCCGGCGATCGGCGTCGTGATCGGCATCGCGGTACTGTTCGGCCTCTCCGCGGGCACCCTCGACGGCGGCCTCAACACGGCGATCGCGCTGTCGGGCCGCAACCGGCTGCTGAACCTGCTGCACGGCTTCTACGGCATCGGGACGGCCATCGGGCCGCTGGTCGTGACGATCGCGATCGCGACCGGCTCCTGGCGGCCCGCCTACTACTTCCTGCTGGTGGTGGACGCGGCCCTCGCGCTGGCATGGGTCGGGCCCGGCCATGCGGCCGCGGCTGCGGACCGGCCGGGCCCCAAGGAGGCGGCCGCGGACCCCGCGCCCCCGCCGCCGCCGCTGCAGTGGCCGCCCGCCGTGCGGGCCGCGGTCGTGACCGGCATCGCCGTGTTTTTCGTGTACACCGGCCTGGAGGTCGCGGCCGGGCAGTGGGAGACCACGTACGGGCGCGGCCAGCTGCATCTGTCCGCCACCCCGGCCGGGCTGGCGACCTTCGGCTACTGGGCCGCGCTGACCGCCGTCCGTATCGGCCTGGCGCTGCCCCGCCGGCCGCCGAGCAGCCGGAGCGTCGTGCGCTGGGGCAGCGGCATCGCGCTGGGGGCCACCGTGGTCATCTGGTGGCAGCCCGGCGTGACGGTGACGGTGCTCGCGTTCGTGGTCCTGGGCGGGTCGCTGGCGGGCATCTTCCCGGCCCTGATCGCGCTGACGCCGGACCGGCTCGGGCCCGGCCGGGCGCAGCACGTCATCGCCTGGCAGGTGGGCGCCGCGGCGGCCGGCGGCGCCGGGCTTTCGGCCCTGGTCGGCCTGGCGATCGGAGTGCGCGGTCTCGGCGTCCTCGGCCCCGCCCTGGTCACGCTCGCCGTACTGCTGGTGCTGACCGAGCTGCTGCTAGCCGGCTCGCCCCGCTGCACGAGTAGCCGGGCTTTCCGGCTTCGCTGTGACGTAGGGCGTACTCGCCGATCCCGGCAGCCACGTCATCTTGTTCGGCTCGCCCAGCGGGCACTGACCGGCGTCACTGGTCTGCGATCCAGCTGCCGTGGAAGCCGAGTGGTACCCGGGCGGGCAGGTGGATGGTGGCGACGGGGTCGCCGAGGAAGTCCCGGGCGGCGAGGATGACCAGGTCCGAAGCGCCGCGGTCAGGGTTGTGGACGAAGGTCAGGACGTAGCCGTCGTCTTCGGCCGCGTCGGGGGCGGCGGGGGCGAACACAGCCTCGCCGACGGTGTGGTCGCGGCCGAACTCGCGGGCCTGGACGGTCCCGGCGGTCAGGTCGTGGCGCAAGATCGCGTTGGCGAACGCGTCGTCGGAGAAGTCACCGGACACGGTGATCGCGCGGTTGACCTCGCCGATCACGGCGCTATACCCGTAGCGGTGCGGGCGGGAGATGATCCGGTCGTCGACCCGCGGGAACTCCTGCCCGCGGTCGTCGAGCCGCCGCTGGGTCACCGTCGCGGCGGCCGGGTCTATGGTCCACCGGTCCAGGGTGACCGGCCCGTGCGCGGCCCACAGCGTGGACACGTCGAACGACTCGTTGTACTGGCACAGGTCGACCACGACCCGGCCCTGGTCGTCGTCGTAGGCGTTGAGGCAGTGGAACACCCAGCACGGCTCGACCCCGAACCAGCGCACCGGCCCGGAGCCGTCGCGGGGCAGCAGCCCCACCCGGGCGGGATGATCCGGGTTCCACACGTAGGGCAGTTCCCGGCCCGCCGCGACCGCGTTCAGGCTGAAGGTGACCGGCAGGTCCAGCAGCACCACATACGTCGCGGTCAGCGCGAAGTCATGCATCATCGGCCCGTCGGTCACGGGAATGTCGGTGGTCTGGCGGACCTGCCCGGCCGGGTTCACGATCACGTGCTGGACGTGGTCCCAGGCCCAGTAATACGCGATCGCGTGCAACTCCCCGGTCTGGTGATCGAGCTTGGTGTGCGCCGCGAACCCGCCCGGCAGCGTCCCGCCGAAATCACACGGCCCGACCGTGTCCAGCTCATAGGACAACTCGTACGGCAGCGGCCCGGCCTCGACCGTCGCCAGCGTCCGGCCGCCGTGCCCGATGATGTGGGTGTTCGCGGCGAAGTCCATGTTGTCGTGCACCGGGCCGCCCGGCCAGTCAACGCCGCGGGCCGCCGCCACCGCCTTCGACCGCACCCACCGGTTGCGGTACCACTCCGCCTTCCCGTCCCGCAGCCGCACGCCGTGCACCATCCCCGCGCCCAGGAACCAGTGATAGTTCGGGTCGTCCAGCCCCATCGGGTTCGGGCCGTTACGCAGATACCGTCCGGTCAGCCCGGCCGGCACCGCCCCGCTGACCGGCAGATCAAATGCGGTGACCTCCTCGGACACCGGCGCGAACGAACCCTGCACGAAACGACTGGTGTCAGACATCAGAACTCCCTCGGACAACTGACCATCTCGCGACCGCGATCAGATGCCAGTGAAAGCCAGCGCGACGCTGAGCGCAATACCGTTCGCGTCGCTCACATCGCGGTGGTCACCGCGTACAGGTGCCAGCTCTCGGCGGCGCCGGCCAGCCGGTGGCTAGCCCGGTCGGAGAAGTCGTATCCGGATCCGGCCAGCAGGTCCTTTACCGTGCGGGACACCAGGATCTCGCCCGGCTGCGCCAGCGCGGCCACCTCCTGCGCGATCCGGACCGCGGCCGCGGCTGTCTCGTCGCCGCCGAGGGTCACCTCCCCGGTGTGTATACCGCAGCCGCGCAGTCCGGCCGCGCCCGTCCGCAGCGACTCCGCGCAGCGGATCGCCTGGCCGGGAGTGCCGAAGGCGGCGAGGATGCCGGGACCGGAGTTCGTGAGCAGCCGTCCGCCGTGATCCTGCGCCGGCAGGCGCGCACCGGGCGCCGCGGCCAGGATCGTCGCGAGGACCCGCTCTGGCTCCGGCGGCGGCTGGCTCGACGCCTCGGCCAGGAACGCTGAGATCGCCTCGAAGAGCGCGTCGCTGTCGCCGCTGCCCGCGAAGCGCAGGGAGTGATCGCCTGGCTGCTCGAAGTACCGTGCGCCGGCGATCCGGGCAGCCAGGTAGCGCCCGTGCCACGGCGGCGTGATGCGATCCCCGAGCCGCTGGATGATCAGCGTGGGCACGTGTATGGCGGGCAGCACCGCGCGCACGTCGATGTCGAGGATGATCGCCACGAGCCGCAGGAAGGCGCCCGGCGTGACGGCGAGCCGCTCGAACCGGGCGAACAGCTCGCGCGCGTGCGGTGAGCCCGCGCGGCTGGGCAGGTACCAGTCGATGCTGTCGCCCTGCCCCCACCGGTTCGCGGCGATGTCCCGCAGCGCGTCGGCCATCTCCGTGGTCTGCCCGCCGCACGGGTAGTCCGGCGCCGGCAGCCAGCGGGCGGCGGCCGAGCCGAGGATCAGCGCGCTGACGCGCTCCGGATGCGCGGCGGCGAACAGGAGGCTCATCGGGGCGCCCTCGGAGTACCCGAACAGCACGGCCCGGGCCGACCCGGCTGCACCCATCACGGCCATGACGTCCGAGATGCGCTCATCCAGCGAGGAGTTGCCGACCGCGCGGTCGGAGAGCCCGGTGTCGCGCTTGTCGAACAGGATCAGCCGGCCGAGGGTCGCCAGCCGGCGGAAAAAGCCGGCCGTGTCCGCGTCGTCCCAGAGCAGGTCGAGATGGCTCATGAGGCCGGGCACGAAGAGGATGTCGCGCGGCCCCTGGCCCAGCACCTGATAGGCGATGTGCACCCCGTCGGGGGTCTGCACGTAGCGCGTGACCGGACGAGCGTTCACCCGCGGCCCCGTGCTGCCGCGCGCCCGGCTCCAGCGCCGGATCCTGACGGAGAATCCGGCCGTGTAGCTCCCGCAGCGCCGGACCAGGCTCGATGCCGAGCTGGCCGGACAGGATCGCGCGCAGATCCCGGTACGCCCGCAGCGCGTCAGCCTGGCGGCCTGCCCGGTACAGCGCCAGCATCCACAGCTGCCACAGCTTCTCCCGCAGCGGGTTAGCGGCGGTCAATGTCTCCAGCTCCGCGATCAGCTCGGCGAGCCTGCCGCAGTCCAGCATTGCCTGCCCGCGTGACTCCTGCGCCGCCAGCCGCAGCTCTTCCAGCCGGCCCGCTTCGGTCCGCGCGGACGGCGTGTCGATGCCGGCCAGCGCCGGGCCGCGCCACAGGTCCAGCGCCGCGTCCAGGTGCGCCAGCGCACCGGCTGGCTCGGCGGCGGCGAGCATGGCGTTCCCGGCCAGGACCTGCTCCTCGAACCGGCGCGCATCCAGTTCGGCCGCCGCTACCCGCAGCAGGTAGCCAGGCGCGCGGGTGACCAGCCGGTCGTCCGGCCCGGCCGACCTCAGCAACTTGCGCAATCCGGACAAGCGGACCTGAAGGCTAGCGGCGGCCTTGTCGGCCGCCAGCTCCGGCCAGACCTCGTCGATGAGCTGATCTGCCGCCACAACATGATTCGCGTGCACGATCAGCGTGGCGAATAGCGTCCTCGCGCGGACACCGCCAAGGCCGAGGGGACGTCCGTGCACGGACGCCTCCACCGGGCCGAGGATGCTGAACTCCATGGTTAGTCCACGGTAAGTCCGCCGTCAGTGGCCGGGAACTTCGTCCGGTCACGATCGGGTCATGACTTCGCACGCGACGAAGGTGTATGCGCTCGGCATCAATCCCGCCGAGACGGCGCGACTACGACGGCAATCGGAGGAGCTGAAGCCCGAGGCCCTCGCGCTGCTGGACCGGCTCGGGCTGCGGGCGGGCCAGTCTGCCGCGGACCTGGGCTGCGGGCCGAGCGGCATCCTCGACCTGCTCTCCCGCGCGGTGTCGCCCGGCGGGCGCATCGTCGGCGTGGACGCCGACCCCGGCCACGTCGCCGTGGCCAGGCAGCTCGCGGGCTCGCGGGACCTGCGGAACGTGGAGGTCATCGTCGCCGACGCGCGGAGCACTGGCCTGGAGTCCGGTGCGTTCGACCTGGTGCACACCCGGACGCTCCTGGTCACTGTGCCTCAGCCGGCCGCCGTGGTTCGCGAGATGGTCCGGATCGCCCGGCCCGGCGGCTGGGTCGCCAGCCAGGAGCCGGACGCCGGCTGCTCGCTGTGCTACCCGGCGCTGCTGGCCTGGGACCGGATGCTCGACTTGTTCCAGGCGAGCTTCGGCCGGTCGGGTGCCGACTTCCGGATCGGGCGCAGGCTGCCGGAGCTACTGCGCGACGCCGGACTGGAGGACGTCCAGCTGACCGTGCACGCGGGCAGCTACCCGGCCGGGCACTCGCGCCGGACCCTGATGCCGGACCTGATCCGGAGCCTGCGCCCCGCGATCCTCGAGCTCGGGCTGTCGGACGAGCGCGAGCTCGCCGAACTCGACACAGCCGTGCGCGCGCACCTGGCCGACCCGCGGACGGTGATGATGCCGCACCTGATGGTCGTCGCGTGGGGCCGCAAGCCGTCAGTCTGACCGCGCGCCCGGTCGTGGCTCGCGCATGATGGAGGGCAGCCCGGCCCGACATCCGCGATCAAGGAGATGACCATGCCTGCGCTGCCCAAGCCACCCACCGCCAAGGGTCCGGCCGAGTGGTTCACCGGAGACGTGTGGATCGACAGCATCGCCCGCGGCGACGAACCCTCCCGGATCCGGGTCAGCGCCGTGCACTTCAGCCCGTCCGCCCGCACCGCCTGGCACTCGCACGCCCTCGGCCAGACGCTCTATGTCACCGAGGGACGCGGCCTGGTGCAGTCCCTGGGCGGCGACATCACCGAGATCCGGCCGGGCGACATCGTGTACACGCCGGCTGACGAAGCGCACTGGCACGGGGCCGCGCCGGAGCACTACATGACCCACCTGTCGATTACCGAAGCCCCCGATCCCGAGGATCCGCGCCCGGAGGCGGACTGGGGCGAGCACGTCACCGACGCCGAGTACCTGGGCGCCTAAGCCGCACCGCGTCACCCGCGCCGCGGCACCCGGCGGCGCGGCCCAGGCGACTGTTCAATTCATTCCGGCGGTTTCCACTGAGACTTCGCGGCATTTGTACCGCCGGAATGAATGCTAAGCAGGTCCCGGTCGGCGGCACGGGCGACGGAGGGCGGCCGCTGGGCGGGCACAGTGACAGCCTCGCCCAAAGGCGAGCGGCCGAGCACGATGATGCCGGCTACCGCCGTGGCCGCCGCGCACAGCTGGACCGCCAGCCCGCCGGACGAGCTGGCGAGCCGCTCGCCGAACACGGCGGTGCCGATCAGCACGGCGGACACCGGCTCGAGGGTGTCCATGATCGGCAGGCTCGTCCGCAGCGCGCCCGCCTGATAGGCGCTGGCCGACAGCAGGACACCGGCGATGCCCAGCACGATCAGCGCCCACGGCTGCCAGTGCGCGAGGATCGTGCCCAGCCCGCCGAATCGGAGCTGGCGGCTGAAGCTCAGCGTCACCGCCGCGGTCAGCCCGAAGACGACCCCGCCGGCGATGGCGAGCAGGGCCGCCCGGTGGCCGCTCCGGCCGAACACGGCGAGCGCCACCGCCATCGCCGCGATGACGCCGACGACACCGAACGCAGCCAGCCAGTCGCCTGCCGGGGCCGCCGATCGGCCTTGCGGCGGCGGGCTCGTCGCGACGAACACGCTCACTCCGGCGCCCACCAGACCGCAGCCGGCCCACTCCCGGCGGCGCATGGATCTTCGTTCCCAGAACGCGGCCACCGGCAGGGCGAACAGCAGGTCAGTCGCCACCAGCGGGGCGACGAGCGCGAGCGGGCCGAACGCCAGGGCCAGTCCCTGCAAGCCGAAGGCGGCGACCGCGAGCCCCACCCCGGCCAGCCACTGCCTGCGCCGGACCAGCCGGGACATGAGCCGCAGTGGTCGCGCGGCTGTCCTGCTGCCGCGCCTGATGGTGCTGGAGCGCGACCCCGAACCCGAAGGCCGCCGCCGCACCCAGCGCCGCGATCACCGCGACGGTGATCGCGCCCGCGCTCATCGCAGCCTGGTCGCCGGCCGGTCCCCGGCCCGCGGCCCCGCGCGCCATCGCGGCGGTCTGATCCGGCTCGGTCTGCACCGGCGCGGTCCCGGCCGGATCAGCGGCCGGCCCGTCCGAGCCCGGCTCGCCCGGCCCGGCCGGCGCCCCTGGCCCCGGGTGCACGGCCCGGTAGCGCGCGTGGAGACGGCGCGCGACCTCGATCAGGGCGCTCACGCCCGATGGCCACCCCGAAGGCGAGCACGAAGCCCACCCACGGCTTGTCCTCGAACGCCTTCCCGCCGAGGCGGCCGAGCCAGAAGGCATAGTTGGCCCAGATGACCGCCGAGCAGGCGGTGGCCAGGACGAAGCTGCGGCGGGGGTAGCCGACTATGCCGCAGGTCAGCGTCACGGCGGTGCGGCCGCCGGGAATGAACCGGCAGACCAAGATCAGCCGGCCGCCGTAGTGCTGCAGGGTCCGCTCGGCCCAGGCGCGGCTGCGGGCGCCCCGTTCGCTGGCAAAGAACTTGCGCTCGGCGAACGGCCCGAATCGCTTCCCGATCAGGTAGGCGAGATTGTCGCCCGCGAAGGCGCCGCAGGCCGCGAGGAACACGAGCAGGATAATTCGCGGATCCGAACTGCCCGCCGTGGCCACGCCGAGACCGATCACGACGGTCTCGCTCGGCAACACCGGCAGGACGGCGTCCAGGCACGGCAGCCAGAAGGCCGCCAGATACGACAGCGGAGCGGAGACGGCCAGATCGAAGAGGCCAGACATGGTGCTGATCTCCCCCTAAATCTGGACACAGAGCGGTCCCCGCCAGCCGGGCTGACCGTCTGCCCATGCGCCTGACGTGCGTGACCTTGCGGCTTGTCCCCTGCACTGGGCGCGATGCCCCGGGCTCGTCCCCCCAGTACACGCCATCGTTGTGAAGATCGTGTGTGGCCGGGGGCCGGGCCGAGCGAACACCCTGACGTCACTTGCGTGTCTAATATCGCATTTAGCTCGCAAGATCAGGACCCCCGTAATCTACGCTAAAAGCCGATAGCGGCTTGACTTGGAAATGGATCCTCGGTTGATTCGAAAGCATGGAAAACAATGACGTTCCAGCCCGCAAGAGTCCCAGCCGCCGCCTCTTCCTGTCCGCGTCAGCAGCCACCGCCGTCGCTGCACCCCTCGCCACTCAGGTAGCCACCGCGCACGCCGCGACGACCTCGGCCGCGGCCGGCCTCCGCACCGCGGCCAGGATCGACCCTGACCTGCGCAAGATGCTCAAGAGAGATCGACCCGGCCCGGATCAAGACCATCATCACGACCCTGGCCGCGTTCGGCACCCGGCACACTGCCTCCAGCCAGACCGACCCGAACCGCGGAATCGGCGCCGCGATCGCCTACGTCACCGGCCTGATGAACGACATCGCGGCCACTTCGGGCGGCCGGATGACAGTTCAGCAGCAGACGTTCACCCAGCCCGTCACGCCGCCCAACATCCCGGTGCCGACATTGATCACTAACGTGATCGCGACCCTGCAGGGCACCGCGAATCAGCAGCGGTTCTACGTGGTGACCGGGCACCTAGACTCCCGCTGCACGGACGTCACCGACTTCACCAACGACGCGCCGGGCGCCGACGACGACGGGTCGGGCGTCGCGGTGATGCTCGAACTGGCCCGTATCTTCGCCACCAGACAGTTCCCCGGCACGCTGGTATTCGCCGCCGTCGACGGCGAGGAGCAGGGCCTGTTCGGCTCGACCTTCATGGCCAAGCAGATGGCCGCGGCCGGCGACGACGTGCAGGGCATGTTCAGCAACGACATCGTGGGCGCCAGTCAGGCCTGGGACGGCACCAAGCCCGACCCGCACACGATCCGGCTGTTCCTGGAGGGCATCCCGACCGCCGCGACCCCGGCGCAGATCTCCCTGATGCAGTCGGTCGGCGGCGAGAACGACGGGCTGTCCCGCCAGCTCGGCCGGTTCGCCCAGGACGCGGCGCCGTTCGACCTCACCGGCATGAACATCCGGATCATCTGGCGCCGGGACCGCTACCTGCGCGGCAGCGACCACGTCTCGTTCCAGGGCCAGGGCTATCCGGCGGCGCGCTTCACCGAGCCGCGGGAAAACTTCGACCATGAGCACCGCAACGTCGAGGTGATCAACGGCGTCCAGTTCGGCGACCTGGTGGAGTTCGTGGACTTCGACTTCGTCGCCAGGGTGGCGAAGGTGAACGGCGCCGTGTTGTGGGCGCTCGCGACCGCGCCGGGCACGCCGAAGAACGTGCAGATCCACACCACCCCGCCTGCTACCTTCGCCGGCACCAACCTGACGACGCTCTCCTGGAACGCCAACCCCGAATCCAACCTGGCCGGGTACGAAGTGGTGATGCGCGAGACCACGTCGCCGGACTGGACGGAGTCGAGCAGCGTCGGCAACGTCACCACGGTCACGCTGAACGTATCCAAGGACAATGTCCAATTCGGCGTGCGGGCCGTCGACACGGCCGGACACCGCAGTCCGGTCGCGTTCCCCGTCGCCGTGGCCTAGCCAGGCGGCGGACGCGGTCCGCTAGCGCGGGCGCCCGGCCGGCGGCCTGCCGGGCGCTCGCGGGGGCTCTTGCCAGCATGCAGCCTGTCGCGCCAGTGTTTCTGCCAGGCGCGGCAGGCTGTTTGCGCGAGGACAGCGCTCCCGGCTACCAGCCGGGGCCAGGTCGCAACGGGAGGGAACCCGGCAATGGGCAGGCTAGCTGGCAAGATCGCGATCGTGACGGGTGCGGGCCAGGGCATCGGCCAGGCCATCGCGGCGAAACTCGCCGCGGAAGGCGCGACCGTTGTGGTCACCGACGTGGACGCGGACACCGCCGCCGAGACCGCTGCCGCCCTTCCGGATGCCGTCGCGCGGCGCGCCGACGTCACTGACAGGAGCGCGGTTCAGGCGCTGGTGGACGACGTCGTGCGCGAGTTCGGCCGCGTTGACGTGCTCGTCAACAACGCGGGCTGGGACAAGGCGAGCTCGTTCGCCGAGTCGGACCCGGCCGACTGGGACCGCGCCATCCGGGTGAACCTCTACGGCGTGCTGCACACGTGCAAGGCCGTGCTGCCGGTCATGGCCGGGCAGGGCGGCGGAGCGATCGTGAATCTGGGCTCAGACGCGGGCCGGGTCGGCTCCTCTGGCGAGGCCGTCTACTCCGCGGCCAAGGGCGGCGTCATCGCCTTCACGAAGTCACTGGCCAGGGAGATGGCGCGACACCAGGTCAGGGTGAACTGCGTATGCCCTGGACCCACCGACACGGCCCTGTTCGCCTCATTCGCCGGGCCCGGCCTGCGGGAAGCGCTCACCAAGGCGATCCCGTTCCGCCGCCTCGGTCAGCCCACCGACGTCGCCAACGTCGTGACGTTCCTCGCGTCGGACGAGGCGTCCTTCGTGACCGGCCAGACCGTGAGCGTCAGCGGCGGCCTCACCATGAGCTGACCGCGGCGCCGGCCGGCTCCGGCCCACCAGCCGGTACCGCTGCGGCGGGTGCAGCCGCTCGGCGATCTGCGTCAGCACCATCGCGGTGAAGCCGGCGAAGAATACCGCTTCCAGGACGCCGCCCATCCGGTCGGTGAGATAGGCGGCGCCCAGCAGCGGATAGCTCACCAGCGCGCCGCGCCAGAGCCAGCGGTAGGCGGTGCGTGCCCCCGATCGGCCGCCGCGCGTCCGGCGCAAGGCGAGAAAAAGGGCGACCGTAATGGCAGCGAACTCAGCGATGCCGGCAATGTCGTGCACGTACTGGCTCGCGGCCAGCTGGAAATGCCATTCTTGCCGTCTGCATCCGGCATTTATCCCGTCCGCGCAGGCCTCGGGAAACAATCCGCCGATCGCGCCGGCGGCGGCGAATCCCAGCATGCACAGCCAGTCCTTCCGGCTACCGGGGATGGCGCGCCAGCCGGCCGCGAGGAACGCGGCGGCCAGCAGGATGCCCGCGATCAGGTCGGCGTGCTGCATGGCCGAGGCGTACGGCTGACCGGATACCTCAAGGTTGCTGAATAGCTCGTCCGGCGACGTCATCAGGCCGGATTTGAGCGGGACCAGCAGCCACCAGTTGTAGCTGAGCAGCCCGGCTGCGCAGAGCGACCAGGTAACGAGCTGCCGCCGCCTGCCCGGCGTCGGGCGGCCAGTGACGGCGGGCCCGCGCGGTTCGGCGACAGCCGACGTGGACGCCCGCGTCATCGCCCGCATCCCCTCCGTCCGGTCGACCTGCAGCTACTTACTTGCCGACAGGTCAAAGTCAAGATCAGAATTTCAGGCTAAGCAGCCAGGACGAGACCGTCAAGAGGTTTATTGCGTGATGCGAACTAATAGCCCGGACTGCCTGGTGCGGTCCGCGGGCGGGCCCGATTCGGTCACCAGGACTTCGCCGCGGCGGGCAACTTAACCGTAGGCTGCGAGCCTCTGCAGGATATGAGCAGGTTTTCGCATCGGGGGCCGCGCTATGACCACGCAGCGTGACCACGACTACGTCGAGTACATGACGCTGCGGCTCCCGGCCTTGCGCCGGCTGGCCCTGCTGGCCGCAACCGAGACGTGCCGCAGGTCACCGTTCAGCCGGCCAGCACGATGCAGACGTGCCAGCGCCTAGTCGACTTTCCGGCGAGCTGGTATCAGGCCAGCTACCGGACCATCAGGGGCTTCCCCGCGCTGCTGACGCTCGGCGTCGGGCAGGGGGCGGCTGACGGCCGCTCGCTGTGCATTCCGGACGCCGACGGCGTCCTGCTGTCGTTCAGCGGGCACGCGAACAGCTCGATGGTGAGCCTGTTCGAGCACCACGTGCGGCTGCTCGGCCCCAACCAGGCCCACTGGACCACCAAGCCGCTCGGCTGACCCGGCCGCCGGCGGGGCTCCCGACGGCCTGAACCCCGCTAAGCGCCGGTGAAGCTCTTGCTCGCGACGCAGAACTCGTTGCCTTCCGGGTCGTGCATGACCGTCCAGCTGTGACTGGCGCCCGGCAGCTCGTGCTCGGCCACGACTGACGCGCCGAGCGACACCAGCCGGGCAACGGCCGCGGGGTCCGGGTCGACCAGGTCCAGGTGCACCCGATTCTTGGCTGTCTTCGGCTCGGGCACCTTCTCGAAGTACCAGGCGGCCTCGCCGCGGCTCGCATCGCTGCCCCCGATGGACGCGAACTCCTTGCTGCTATGCGGATCCAGCGGACGGTCCAGCGCCGCGGACCAGAACCGCGCGACGCCGAGCACGTCGTCGCAGTCGAAAGCGATGTTCCCGACTCGCAGTGCCATCGCATGCCTTCCTCTCGTGGAACGCCCGGCCTGCGCCGGGTGCCGCCGCGTAGCTTTTGCTCTCCGCTGCGCTCGTGTGCCGCTCGTGTGACGCGGGCGCGCGAGGGTGAAGCAACGCAGACCGCAGACCAGAACTATGGGAGGGAACATGCGGAACGTTATCGTCCGAGCCGGGGGCCTCGCCGGAGCAGCGGGCGCGATCTTGCTGCTGGCCGGGGGCGGCATGGCGATCGCCAGCTCCGCCGCGCACACGTCGGTGACCGGACCCGAGGTCGTGTCCGGCGCGGTGCACGGCAAGGCGGCCATCGCGCAGACCACGCACATCCCGCTGCGCCTGTCCGGCGTCGTGGCGACCACCGACCGTGGCTTCGTGCTCGGCAACGGCCCGAGCAACGCCGACCACACGCTCAGCACCAGGGCCGGCAAGCTGACGGTCAGGCCCGAGGGCAAGCAGCACATCACGCAGACCATGAACCCGCGGACGTGCCGCTTCAGCTTCACCTCGCGCCAGCAGTTCACGTTCGTGCCAGGCAAGAGCACGGGCAAGTTCGCGGGCGCGACCGGGCCTGGCGCCTACCAGATCAGGTTCGCCGCCTACGCGCCCCGGTACACGTCGGGCAAGCACAAGGGCCAGTGCAACACCAGCAACAACTCCGTGCCGCTGGCCAAGGGCGCGATCGCGACCTTCCTGGCGGCCGGGCGTCATCACCGTCGGGTAGCGCAGGGACACGCAGCCACGACGCGCTGGGCCGGCCGGGTCCGTCATGATCGCGGGCCGGCCCGGTCGTCGCCATCCTGACCCGCGCCGGGCGCGTCCTGGCCCGGCGGGTTCCGCACCCGGCGGGCGGTGCCAGCTCGGCCCTGGCGGTCGCCATGGCGAGCTGCACGAGGCGCGTGCGGGCCGGCTGGTGCGTCTGCCGCATCCGCCGCCCGCTGGCCCGACCTCGGTACGGCTCTCCCAGCGGTAATCCGCGTCCTGCGGCGGGACGGCACGTTCCTTGTCTATGACTGCGCACGCCAACTAGAAACTGAACCCTATTCGCGGCGATTGCTCCAGTGATATGCCTATGTACGGGTCGCGTATCTGATGGCGCCCCTGGGGCCGGTCAAGGAGGTTTCTCTGTGAGATCACGCCTACTGCGAGGCCGGCCACTCGGGTGGCTCGCTGCGATCTCGGCGCTCGCGCTCATGCTCGCGCCGGCCGTCGCGCAGGCCGCCGCGCACAGCCAGGCCCAGGGTCACGGGCCGGACCATAACCGGCTCACCTTGGTGATCGTGTCCAACCCCCGCCCGGAGCTGGTCAGCGGCGGCGAGGTGCTGGTCCGGGTGGATGTCCCGAGGCAAGTGCGCGCGGCCGATGTGCGGATCAGCGCCGACGGCCATGACGTCACGTCCGCCTTCCAGGCGCAGTCGGACGGGAGCCTGCTCGGCCTCGTCACCGGCCTCACGGTCGGCCGCAACCGGCTCGTCGCCGTCGCCCGCGGGCAGTTCGCGTCCCTCGACGTCATCGACCACTCCATCGACGGTCCCGTGTTCTCCGGCAAGCAGCAGCTGCCGTTCCTCTGCCAGACGACCTCATTCGGGCTAGCGGCCGCGAGCCCGCCCGAGTGTGCGGCACCGACCGTGGTCACGTACGAGTACAAGAACACCGCGGGCGCGTTCGTGCCACTGGCCAACCCGGCCGCGATCCCGGCGGACGCCGCGACGGCCACAGTCAACGGGCGCAGCGTGCCCTACGTCGTGCGCGTCGAGACCGGCGTCATCGACCGGGCCGTCTACCAGATCGCGGCGCTGTACGACGGGCAGGCACCGGCGCCCTTGCAGCCTGACACGAGCTGGAACGGCAAGCTCATCTACACCTTCGGGGGCGGCTGCAACTCCGGGTATCACCAGGGCACCAGCACCGGCGGCGTGCTGGACGATCAGTTCCTGTCGCTCGGGTACGCGGTCGCGTCCTCCACGCTGAACGTGCTCGACAACAACTGCTCCACGATCATCTCGGCCGAGGCGGCGATGATGGTGAAGGAGCACTTCATCGACACCTACGGGCCGCTGCAGTTCACGATCGGCTGGGGCGGCTCTGGCGGCGCCATCCAGCAGTACGAGATCGCCGACTCCTACCCCGGCATCTTGAACGGCATCATCCCCAGCATCTCGTTCCCCGACCCGCTGACCACCGCGGGGCCGGTCACCGACTGCAGGCTGATGGACTCGTTCTTCGGCTCGGCCAGCGGGTCGTCATTCACGACCGCGCAGAAGACCGCGATCGCCGGCTACAACGACTACACGACGTGCCAGTCATGGGATGTCACGTTCGCGAACCGGTCTACCGCCACCGGGAGCTGTGACCCGACGGTCATCCCGCCCGCGCAGCAGTGGAGCCTGACCAACCCGGGCGGCATCATCTGCAACTCCGACGAGCAGATCGTCAACCAGCTGGGCGTGGATCCCGCTACTGGCTTCCCCAACAGCCCGCTCGACAACGTCGGCGTGCAGTACGGGCTCGGCGCGCTGGACTCCGGTGCCATCACGCCGGCCCAGTTCGCGACCCTCAACGCGGACATCGGCGGGCAGAACTTCGCCGGCGTCCCGGTCCCGCAGCGGACCGCGGCGAGCCTGCGGGCGCTGCGCGCCGTCTACGCCGATGACCTGGTCAACAGCGGCTCGCTCGGGCTGCGCACGACACCGGTCATCGACCAGCGGCTCGATCTCGACTCGATCGGCTTCGGGAACGACATCCACACCACCGACTGGTCGTTCATCATCCGCGCGCGGATGCTCGCCGCGAACGGGACCGACGGCAACCAGGTCATCATCGAGAACGCGCCGACGGCGGCCGAGATCGCCGCGGCTGGCACCTACGAGCTGGCCGAGATGGACGCCTGGCTGACGAGCATCGAGAACGACCACTCGCACGACAGCGCGCAGCGAAAGGTACTGGCCGACAAGCCGGCCGCCCTCACCGACGGCTGCTTCCTGTCCGGCACCGACCTGGTGCACCAGACGCTCACCGACCCCGGCACCGGGCAGTGCGGGGCCACCTACCCGGTGGCGGAGAACCCGCGGCTGGTGGCCGGCGAACCGCTGGCCATGCCGGCGCTGAAATGCAGCCTCAGGCCGCTGAACTTCCGCGACTACCCGGTGACGTTCACCGCGGCCGAGAAGACGGAGCTGCGGCAGGCGTTCCCGACCGGCGTCTGCGACTACAACCGGCGCGGCGTGGGCGTGCAGGCTCCGATCGCCAGCTGGCTCAGCTACGGCGCCAATCCCGACGCGGTGACCGGTCCGTTCCCGCTGCCACCGCCCCCGACCGGCTGACCAGGTCAGCTAGCCCCCGGTCAGCTGGGCCCCGGTTAGCTGGCAGAGTCACACGTGGGCGGCCTCCGCGGAGGCCGCCCACGGCGTGTGCGCCCGTTGTGCCTCCGTCCGTGGCGCGAGTTGACGCAACTGACTGGTTGCCATAATATCGCAACCATTCAGTTGCTACTCGATGGAGGCGGGCATGGCGTTCCCTGATCGAATCCAGCGGACGGTCGACATCGCGCACCCCCCGGCCACCGTGTGGGCGGCGCTCACCACGGCCGACGGGCTGAGCGCCTGGTTCGGCAACCAGGCCGCGATCGACCTGCGCCCCGGCGGCGCGGCGTGGATGAAATGGGACAGCGGGCACACCGCCAAGATCCGGGTCGAGCGGGTCGAGGAGCCGACCGTGTTCGGCTTCACCTGGCCCATCTACGGGCTCCCCGACGACGATCCGCGTCGCACCTACGTCGAGTTCACGCTCGAGCCGGCCGGCCCGGGTACCCGGCTGACAATGGTCGAGACCGGCTTCGCGCAGCTCTCCGCGGACGCGCACAAGACCGCGTACGACGGCAACGCCGGCGGGTGGGCGAGCGAGCTGGGCGAGCTCGTCGACTACCTCAATGCCGCCGCGTGACGTCGAGGCGATCGCCGAGCAGGTCTTCGTCGCCCTCGCCGACCCCACCAGGCGCGCGATCCTGTCCGAGCTCGCCGCCGGCGGCCCGGCCACCGCCACCGACCTGGCCAGCCGGCTGCCGATCAGCCGGCAGGCGATCGCGAAGCATCTGGCACTGCTCGCCGTCGCCGGCCTGGTGACGGCCGAGCCGGGTGAGCGGCGCCGGGTCAGGTACCGGCTGGACTCGGCGCCGATGCAGATGGCCCAGCAGTTCCTGGCCGCGCTGGCCCGTGACTGGGACGGCCGGCTCGACGCGCTGAAGGACCACCTCGACCGGCACGCACGCGGATCCGCGTGAGCCCGGGGAACAGGAGACGTGATGGTAACTGTGCAAGCCCGGCGCCCCTCCGGGCCGGCGATCTCGGCGGCGGCGGTGCTCGTGCTCGCCGCGGCCTGCTGGGCAGTCGCGGCCTGGCTCATGCACGGCATGGACATGGGGCTCGCGACGCCGGCCGGGTCGTTCGGGTTCTTCGCCGCGGCCTGGGTCACGATGATGGCGGCGATGATGCTGCCGGGCGCGGCACCCGCCGATCGCCCGGCACTTCCGGGTGCGCGGCACGGCGCAGGCCGCGCTGACGTTCACCGCCGCCTATCTGGCCGTCTGGGCGGTCGCCGGCCTGGCGGCTTACGCGCTCGACCGGCCGCACGGGCCGCTGGCCGCGGGCGTGGTGGTGATCGCGGCGGGCGGCTACGAACTCACCCCGGTCAAGCGGCACTTCCGCCGGCGCTGCCGGGAAGAGACCGGCTCCGGGCTGGGCTTCGGGCTGTGCTGCATCGGCTCGACCGCCGGCCTGATGGCGATGCTGGTCGCGCTCGATGTGATGAGCCTGTTCTGGATGGCGGTGGTCGCCGTTCTCGCCTTCGCCCAGAAGCTGCTGCCCCCCAGGGCCGCCGTCGACGTACCGGTCGCGCTGGCGCTCGTCGGCCTCGGGCTGGCGATCATCATCGCGCCCGCGCAGGTGCCGGGGCTCATGCCCCCGGCATGTAACAACCGGATAAATCAACCCGAGGAGTAAGGCAATGACTAGTCACAAGACCGGGACGCGGGACGAGTGGATCGCCGCCCGGCTGGACCTGCTCGACGCGGAGAAGGAGCTGACCCGGCGCGGCGACGAGCTGACCCGGCGCCGGCAAGAGCTGCCGTGGGTTCAGGTCAGCAAGGACTACCGATTCGAGACCGCCGCGGGCCCGGCGTCGCTGGCTGACCTGTTCGCGGGCCGGTCACAGCTGCTCGTCTACCACTTCATGTTCGGGCCGGACTACTCCGCGGGCTGCCCGTCGTGCTCGGCGATCGCCGACGGCTTCAACGGCTCCGCGGTCCACCTGGCCGGCCACGACGTCACGCTCACGGCCGTGTCGCGGGCGCCGATCGCGAAGATCCGCGGCTATCAGCAGCGGATGGGCTGGACATTCCCGTGGGCGTCCTCGCACGGCAGCGACTTCAATTCCGACTTCGGGGTCGCGCACACCAAGCAGGAGTGGGAAGCCGGCGCCGTCGCCTACAACTTCCTCGCGGCCGATCTGCGCCCCGCCGCCGACCAGCAGAGTTCCGTGGACGCGTTCAGTCAGTCGATCGTCGGCACGGACTGGGAGACCTACCGGCGCGAGGGTCCTGGCATGAGCGCCTTCGCGCTGGAGGACGGCACCGTCTATCACACCTACTCCACCTACGGCCGCGGGCCTCGACATCCTGTGGGGCATGTACCAGTGGCTCGACCGCGCGCCGCTGGGCCGCAACGAGTCCGGCATGTGGTGGCGCCGGCACGACGAGTACGACGGCCACTGAGACGGCCAGCGCCGGGGCCGGCGGTCAGCCGCTGGTCCCGGCGGGCAGCCAGGCGATCGGGTAGCCCGGTCCCTTGGTCACGACCATCGGGCCGCCCGAGGCGGACGCCACGGCCCACTGCTCGCCGCTGGCATGGGGACCGCTGACCTCGCACAGGATCCACGCAGCGTCGGGCGACCACGAGCAGCCCGCGTAGTCGGCCCGGCCGGGGAACGGCTGAGCTGACGTGCTCCCGCTGGCGTTCCAGATGTGCAGGACGGACCCGTGCGCGACTTGCGCGGGCATCGCCAGCGACCGCCCGGACAGCGACCAGGACACCCCGACGTAATGGCCGGCCCGGCCGAGAGCGAACAGCTTGTGCCCGGACCTGGAGACGACCACGACCCCGGACGGCAGCCGGCCGGACTGCGGCTCGACCTCGACGGCGATCTTGTCGCCGGCCGGGTCCGGCACCGGGAACAGGTAGTCCGGCGTACTGGCCGGCAGGCCCGCGTCGGCGTTGAACTGGGCCGCGGTGCCGAGCAGCACGTCTTTGCGGCCCGCGTCCCTGATCACCACCTTGCCGTCGGGCCACATGCCGTTCGCCCCGGTCGTCGTCGGCGTCGATGTCGCCACGATCGGCGCGGGCACTGAGATGATCACGCCGGGCGCGGCCGGGTCACCCGACATCTGGTCGCCGGTCCCCAGGCTCTGCGCCTTCTGAGTCGCGAGTGATCTGATGGTGATCGGGCTGCCGTCGGCTGGTGAGCCGATGGCGTTGAAGTTCTGCAGGGCGAGGTACTTGTCATGATCCGCCAGCGGCTCCGGGCCGGCCGCGCTCCAGGTCGTCTGGCTCACGTTCCGCAGCCGGGTCGCGGTCAGGTGACCCTGCGCCCCCAGCGACAGCAACTGCCCGTTCGTGGTGACGAAATAGCGGCCGTCGAGGGTCGAGCTCACGTACACCTGGCCGGGCAGCGACATCAGCACCGTCGGGGCGTGCCCGCGCAGACCGGAGAGCGCCAGCGCGCCGCGCGGCGTCTGCGACAGGACGCTGCCGGCGGGCGCCGACGCGGCGGGCAGCGTCTTCACCTGCGGCTGGGCGGCCGGATGAACGCCGTCGTGGCCCGCGTGCCCGCGTACCAGGTAAGCGGTCAGGCCGCCCAGACCGGCCAGGACCACGCCCGCGGCCGCCACCGCCGCGACGTTCCGCAGCCGGCGCCGCGTCATCTTTGACCGGGAGAGCTCGGCGTCCAGCGCCGGGAACCGGCGCCGGCCGGACTGATCTAGATCGATGTCTTCGCCCCGCATGCCTACAGGCTTCCCGCGCGGCGGCGCTGAGCTGGCACGCGTGACGCAGTTAGTACCTAATTGTTACTTTCACTGCCTGAGCAGGAAACTCGCTTGCGCAGGCTTCATCGCTCACCGCACCATAGGCACAAATGAGCGCCGTCCAGATCACCGGCTGCTCCGGCGCCGGGAAGACAACGGTCGCCGCCGTGCTCGCCCGCCGGGGCCTGGCCGCGATCGACGCCGACGACGACCCGTTGCTCGCCCGGACCGTGGACGGCGCGGGCAATGTGGTGGTGGCGGAGCCGGAGGCGCCGGACCTCGAGTGGCTGTCCCGGCACAGCTGGGCCTGGGACCCGGCCCGCCTGGACGCCTTGATCGCGGCCGCGAGCGGGACGCTGTATCGTCTGCGGCGGAGGCGGCCAACGAGATCGAACTGGCCGGCCGGTTCGCGCACGTGTTCTTGCTGGAGATCGACGAGCCCACCATGCTGGCGCGGATAGACGCACGCGAGAACAATGACTGGGGCCAGATCGGGGACACCCGCGAGTACCTGCGCGGCTTCCTGCCTGGTTATCAGGCCCGGCTGCGCGCGTCGGGGGCCATACCGGTCGACGCGAGGCGGCCCGTCGACGAGGTGGTGGACGAGATCCTCGCCCGCACGCTCGCGGCCTAGCCCGGCCCGGCCCGGCTAGCCCGGACGGGCGGAAGGCAAGGCAGCGGTGCGCTGCCGCTGCCTCGCCTTTCGGGTCTGCGCTCAGTGCCGCAGCGACGGAGCCGGGCTGGGCTGCGGCCCGGCTCCCCCGGCCAGCGCTGGCGACCGGGGATTCGGCCGGCGACGGGGTCGTCGCCAGCGGCCCCGGCCGGAACAGTGACCCGCAGACCACCGCCCCGGCGGCGAAGATGGCCGCGGCGACCCAGAACCCGGTGGTATAGCCGTGGATCAGCGCGAGCGCGGTCAGGTCTGGCGCTGGGTGCTGGTGCAGCAGCGCGGCCGCGCTCTGGTGGCTGATCAGGTAGTTCGTCACCGCGCCAGCGAAGATCGTGTTGAGCAGCGAGGTGCCGATCGAGCCGCCAATCTGCTGGCCGGTGTTGAGCGTGGCGGACGCTACGCCCGCGTCCTGCGGCGCCACCCCGAACGTGCCGGTGTTCATCGCGGGCGCGATCGTGAAGCCGAAGCCGAGACCGGCGGCCAGCAGCGGGCCGAGCACTGCGGACGCGTACCCCGAGTGCATCCCGATCCTGGTCAGCCACACCAGGCTCGCGGCGGACAGCAGCATCCCGCCGAGCACCAGCGGCCGCGGGCCGACCCTGGCCAGCAGGACGACGTTGGACAGATTGGCGCTCACCACCACCATCGCGATCAGCGGCAGGAAGGCGAGCCCGCAGACCACGGCCGAGTAGCCCAGGCTCTGCTGCAGGTAGTAGATGAGGAACAGGAAGATGCCGAACATGCCAGCGCCGACGATCAGCACCGCCAGGTAGGCGGCGCCGCGGTTGCGGTCGAGCACCACCCTGGGCGGCAGCAGCGGACTGGCCGCCCGCGCCTGCCAGTACACGAACGCGCCGAGGAGCACGACGCCCGCGGTCAGGAAGCCGTAGGTGGACGGTGTGCGCCAGCTGTGCGACGCGGCGTTGGAGAACCCGTAGACCAGGCTGAACATCGAGGCCGACACGAGCACGACGCCGGGCAGGTCCAGCCGGGAGCCGCTGCGCTCTGACTGGTGCCGCAGCAGCGTCACGGCGCCAGCCACCGCGAGAGCCGCGAAGATCAGGTTCACGTACAGGCACCAGCGCCAGGACAGGTACTCGGTCAGCACGCCGCCAAGCACGAGGCCGATCGCGCCGCCGGCGCCGACGATCGCGCCGTAGACGCCGAACGCCTTGCCGCGCTCCTTCGGCTCGCTGAACGTCGTCGACAGGATCGACAGCGCCGCGGGCGCGAGCAGCGCGCCGAACGCACCCTGGGCGGCCCGCGCCGTGACCAGCATGCCGAAGCTGGTCGCGGCGCCGCCGACGGCCGACGCGGCGGCGAAGCCGACCGCCCCGGCCAGGAACGTGATCTTGCGCCCGATCAGGTCACCCAGCCGCCCGCCGAACAGCAGCAGGCTGCCGAAGGCGAGCGCGTAGGCGGTCACGACCCACTGCCGGTCCACGATGCTGAAGCCGAGATCTCGCTGCGCCGATGGCAGCGCGATATTCACGATCGTGGCATCGAGCACGACCATGAGCTGGGCGAGGCTCACGGTGCCGAGGATCAGCCACCGGCGGCGGTCCGGGCCCGCGCTCGCCCGCGGGCCGGAGCCGCCGACCATCTGGTCAGTGGCTGCCCTGGTGTCATTCATCACTGTCACCTGCCTGGACGTAGTGCATTCTCATGGCACCGATGCTTCCGGCCGCATCGCGTCCCGTCGTCGCGCACAGGAAGGCATTTCTGCCTGGTCAGCGGGGCGGCGGCCGGGCGGCCGGATACCGCGCGCGGAGTAGCCGGCAATAGCTACTGCGGGCGGATGCGCGCGCGGCCCGGACGCGTACGCTCGGAGAATGCGCACGGCACAGGGTCGGCAGAGGTTCTACGCGGCCGGGTGGATCATCTCGGCGGGCGTCATGGTCGCGACGTTCCGCATATGGCAGCTGCACCTGCGCGAGGTCGAGCAGCGCGCGGAAGAGGCGGAGCGGACCAGGGACGAGACGGCCCGGCGGCGGGCCGTGGAGGAGCGCCTGCGCATCGCCCGCGAACTGCACGATTCGCTCACGCACAGCATCTCGGTGATCCAGGTCCAGGCTGGCGTGGCCGTGCACCTGGCCCGCAAGCGCGGCGAGGACATCCCGTCGGCACTGCTGGCCATCCAGGAGGCAGGCGCGGACGCGGTACGCGAGCTGCGCGCGACGCTCGGCGTGCTGCGGGCCGACGAGGACGGCGACGGCAGCGGCCTCGGCCAGCTCGACCGCCTGGTGGCCCGGGCCCAGGCAGCCGGCCTCCCGGTGACCGCGACCGTGACCGGCCCGCAGCGACCGCTCCCGCCTGAGGTGGACCAGGCCGCCTACCGGATCGTGCAGGAGGCGCTCACCAACGTGAGCCGCCATGCCGGACCCGCCCGCGCGACGGTGCACGTGCACTACGGCCCTGGCTCCCTCTCCGTCCAGGTCGACAACGACGCCACCGCGGCCGCCACCGAGACCCGCTCATCGGGTCCCGGCCTCGGCCTCGTCGGGATGCGGGAACGGGTGTCGGCGCTTGGCGGCTGGCTGCAGGCCGGGCCGCGGGATCACGGCGGGTTCCAGGTGCGCGCCGAACTCCCGGCCCGGGCCCAGCAGTGACGGCCGCTGGCTTGATCAGGATCCTGCTGGCCGACGATCAGGTGCTGATCCGCAGCGGCATCCGCGCGCTGCTCGAAGCGGAAGACGACATCGAGGTCGTCGCCGAGGCCGCCGACGGGCGGGAGGCGGTCGCGCTGGCGGCCGAGCACCACCCGGACGTCGCGCTGATGGACATCCAGATGCCGGTCCTGGACGGGCTGGAAGCCACCAGGCAGATCGTCGCCGACGAGCGGCTCGACGATGTGCGGGTCGTGGTCCTCACGAACTTCGGGCTGGACGAGTACATCTTCCAGGCCCTGCGGGCGGGCGCGAGCGGGTTCTTGCTCAAGGACACCCAGCCGGCCGAGCTGCTGCAGGCGCTGCGCGTGGTCACGCGCGGGGACGCGCTGCTCTCCCCCGCGGTCACCCGCCGCCTGATCAGCGAGTTCGTCGCCAGGCCCCCGGACGCCGTCGCTGCCGTCGGGATGGAAACCCTCACCAACAGGGAACGGGAAGTAGTGGCGCTGGTCGCGCACGGCCTGTCCAACGACGAAATCGCCGAGTCGATGGTCCTCAGCCCGGCTACGGCCAAGACTCACGTCAGTCGCGCCATGATCAAGCTAGGCGCCAGGGACCGGGCCCAGCTCGTCGTCTTTGCCTACCAGACCGGCCTGGTCACGCCGCGCGCATCCGGCTGACCGGCCGCCTACTCCGCCGCGAGCACCTCGAACGCAGGATGCTTGGGCGCGATGGCGCGGAGCTGCTCGTCGGTGGAGTCCGGCCCGGTTCCGTCGAAGAAGACCCCGACCTCCGCCTTCCACCGCTTAAGGTAGGCGCGCAGCACCGGGATCTTCTCGTCCTCGCTGAGCTCCCGGCCCCGGAACGGCTCGGCCCGCTTGCCCAGCCGCAGCTCGCCAGTGCCGACGACGCGCAGGTTGCGCACCCACTGGGTCTCGCCGCGGGGTGCCACCAGGTACCGGTGGCCGTCGTGGCTGAGCAGGTTCACCGGAGTGGTGCGCCACTGCCCGCTCGTCCGGCCCTTCACCGCCAGGACCCTGGACCCGAGCACGCTGACGCCCCGCCGGGTCAGGAACGCGACCAGCCGATTGAAGACATTGCGCGTGAACCAGCCAGGCGCGCGGTAGTGAGCGGACACGCCCGCCAGCCTAGCGAGGGGGCGCTATGAATCAGGCGCCGGCCTCCGGACACTCCGGGACCGCAGTCGTCGCCGGGCTGCGGCCCGGCCGCTCAGGTCCGACCCCGCAGTCAGCTGAACCGGTAGCGGCGCACGTCGCTGACGGCCTGGTAGCCGAGCCGCTGGTAGACCGAGTTGGCGGCCGCGTTGTTGACGTTGGCGGTGAGCACGCACCGCAAGCCCTGCCCGAGCACGCTGGCCGATAGTGCCGCCACGCCCGCGCTGGCGTAGCCGCGGCCCCGCTGTTCCGGCGGGGTATTGACGGCCTGGATCCGCGCCACTCCCGGCCACCGCCTCGGTGCGCGCCGCCATCGACACCGGACCGTCATCGTCCCAGATCCAGACCTCCCCGGCGGCCAGCCGGCGCGTGACGAAGATCGCCGCCGGGTTGGAACCGGCCCAGCTGGCCCCGGCCTCAAACCCCGGCAGCCACGACAGCAGCAGCTCCCGGTCGGTCGTCGTCGCCCGGCGCCGCGTGCCGCGCACGCCTGCCGGGAACCGCAGATCCCGTACCTCATAGAGCCGCTCCGTGGCCGTGGGCGTCGCGGTGATCTCGCGCTGGCTCGCCCATATCCCGGCGAAGCGGGACGCGGTCCCGGCCGGGCCGGACACGCCGGGCAGCGCGACGCCGTCAGCGTCGATGGCATCGGCGACGGCGGCGACCAGGTCCGCGGGCATCGGTGCCACGGCCAGCGGCGCGTCGGCCGGCTGCTGCACGGCAAGGCCCGCCGGAATCCCGGCCCGCAGCCCGACCCAGTACCGGCCGGGCTCGCGATAGCCGATCGCGTCCGTCAGCTTGGTGCCGACAACGTTATGCCCGACCGGGTCGCTGCCGAGCAGGTCACCGGCCTGGCCCAGCGTCAGGTCCGGATCAGCGCTGGCAAGAACCGCGATGCTCATCAGGCTCCGGACCTCCGGCTGGCCTCGGCTGTGGTTCGGGTAGGGGCGGCCAGAATGTACTCATCGTGCCACTCGGGAGTGGTGGTCGTGCCAGCCATCCAGTCGCGCCTGAGGATCGCGTATCCGACCGCGTCGTACACCGCTCCGCCGTCGACCGGCCACGCCTCCCGGTAGTGCGCCTCCTTGACGTACCCGGCCCGCCGGAAGGCACGCCGCATCGCGCGGTTGTCCTGCCGGGTGGTGCCTTCGACCCGCCGGATCGCCGGGAACTCGGTAAACAGGTACGCCGTCAGCCAGCGCAGTGCTTGTCCGCCGATGCCCTGGCCGCGGTACCGGGCGCGCAACCTCAGGTCGAACACCGGCGTGCTGTCCCCCAGATCCATCAGCCGGATCAGCCCCGCGTCCGCCCCGTCCACGGTGATCCAGAACGCCCTGCTCTCATCGCCGTAGTAACGCCCAGCCGCGATCCACCGGCTGGCCAGGTCCGGGGTCACAACGGGCGAGCCGTGATAGGGCCAGGTGTCGCCGGTAAGGAAGGCGGCCAGCCGCTCGGCGGCATCCGGCTCGAGCCGCTGGTACGTGATCTCCACTTCGGCACTGTAGGACGAGGCCCGCCGACGCGGAACCGGTTATCTCCCCGGTAGCGCCGTCCAGCTAGCGCTGGCTACGCCCGCTGGAGCCTGCGCAGCTCGTCAGCCTGCCCAGGTCACTGGGTCTGCTGGCCCTGGTTCACGAGGAAGTCGAACCGCAGTCCGCTGCTCCCTTCGCCCCGGCCGGTCTGCCGGCGCACCCGCAGCCAGGTGACGACGCGGCCGTCCGTCCACCGGGTCCGCTGGTAGCTCTGCAGCACGCGAGTGCCCGCGCGCGGCACTTCTTCCTCGGCCACAAAGTAGGTCTGCGCGGGGCTTTGGTCGAGGCCCTGGCGGAGCAGCACGGTCCGCGGCTGCACCTTCACCGGCGGGTTCGGATCGCCCGCCAGGATCCGCGGCAGAGCTGCCCGCTGGAGCTGGATCTCCCGGTTGCTGCCGTCGACGTGCACGGGCAGGAACGGGATCCAGTTCTCCGGCACGCTGCTCATCACCTCGTACCGGATGGGCGCGACCGGAGCCGGCGGGGCCGCGGGCGGTGGCAGCTGTGCGGCCAGGAACGCGCGCAGCAGGCTGCCGGCCTCGACGCCCGGCGCCGTCTCCCCGCTGGCCAGCGGGACCGACGTCTCCACCCCCCACACCATGTCGGCGACCTCGTCCCGGATCAGCCACACGTCTTCGATTGGCGGGCCGGAGTCCAGCTTGGCCACCGTGGGCAGCAGCAGCAGGGTCAGATCGGCCGGAGCGCCCGGCGGACCGGCCTGGTCGATCGTGAACATGCTCCAGCGCTGCCAGTTGTCCTCGGCGCCTGCGCCGGCCGCCTCGATCCAGAACCGCTCGCCGAACGTGTTCGTGACCGCGAGGCCGCGCACGTTGGCCAGCAAGCCCGCGGCCAGCGTGAACGGGATCACGAACCAGTCGTTCGCGTAGACGAGGGCGAACTCCAGGAACATCAGCTTGGCCAGGTCGGTGGTGCTCGCGTCCACGTCGCCGTAGTTGGTCTTGCGTTCCTCGAACGACCACCAGCGCGTGTTCGGCATGCCAGTGAACGTCACCGGCACGGGCAGCGTCGTCCGCACGTCATGGGTGGTCGGATCCGGCGCGGGCACAGGCGAAGGCGCCGGGCCAGGCGCGGGCACCGCTGCCGCGGACGCCTCGATCGGCTCCGTGCTGACGTCGACGCTGTACCAGTCCAGCCGGCCCTGGTAGTACTCCTCGGCCGTGTAGACCTTGGCGCCGCCCGGCTCTGGCGCGGACACGGCGAACCGGTATTCGAGGTGGGCTGGCGTCCAGGCGTCGTTGCCGCCCGCGTCCGGTTGCATGATCAGCCGGGCGAACCAGGCCAGGAAGGCGTCCGCGGCCAGATCGATGGCGTGATCGTCGGCGTTCGGGAAGCCGGTCACCCCGTCGTACGCGTGGTTGCCGGGCGCGGCGATGAGGTGCTCGTACAGCAGGCCGCCGTCCATGAGCCGGCCGGCCGCCGCCGCGAACAGCGCGAAGACCGGCGGCTCGGAGCACAGCTGCGCGTCGGCCGCGAGGGTCGGGTCGGGGGCGGTTACCGGGTAGGCATCGGTGAACGCCTGCGCGTACGCGCCGATCGGCGCGATCAGCCGCTGCCACTGCCGTCCCAGCGCCAGCCGCAGGTCCAGCGACGCGATCTGCGCCGCCGATCCGCAGCGGCACCGGCCGCCGTTCCACCTGGGCCTCGAACGGCGCGGCATCATCGAAGGGAACGGCAGTTCCGCTGTCACCCGGCCGGTATCGGGTCAGCGCCGAGCTGTCGACTCTGACCTTCGCGAAGACCGGAGAGCCCGCGTCGCTGCCCCGGAACTCGCCGAGCTGCCACTGCCGGCTGAGCATCCACAGCGCGTCGCGGACCTCGGCCTGCAGCGCGCGCTGGAAGTCCTGGGTGCGCGGCCGGCCCTCCAGCCGGTTCCACATCGTCACCGACGGGAACAGCCGCTCGGTCAGCGCCGCCTGCATGTCGCCGACCCGGATCGAACTAGGCATTGTCGATGACCTCCCGGGCCGTCATCACGCCGTTCGCCGCCGCCAGCGCCGTCGTGATGGAGATGCCGTGCACCGTGACCGCCATGACCGTCGCGGGCAGCAGCCGGGCGTACGGCGTCGGATCGGTGCCGGCTGGTTCCACCGCCCGGAGCTTGGCCAGGTCCAGCGTCTCGGTCACGGCCGCGACCAGGTCCTCCCAGTGCCACACCCCGTCACCGGTGGCCGGGGTCACGACCAGGATGGCTTGCGGTGGCTCGTTATCGGGCCGGCTGAACTGGAACGTCAGGCCGGTGTCCTTGGTCGCGGCGGGGATGACCTCGGTCCACTCGTCGAGGAGCAGGCCGCACTGATGCGCGGTCGCGTCGAAGGCCTGCGCGTAACACGCGGTATACAGCAGCCGGTCGCTGCTGATCGTGAAGCTGTCCGGGAACTGCATCGCCAGCCACGGATCCCCGGCCGTGTACGGCAGCTGGGCCGGGATGAGCGCGGGCTCGGCCCGGCCGAACGCGGGCGCTAGCAGGCCGGCCGACTCCCACGCGTGCAGCGCCGGGCGCACCCGGGCTGCACCGGTGGCCCACTCCGGCACCGGGTCCGGGATGCCCGCCGTCGTGGTGAGGTACTGGGTGAGCGCGCCGCCAGAGCCCGCGGCGACGGCGCCGGTCCAGACCGGGACCTGATCGGCCGGGAGCACGAACTCCGGCACGAACAGGAAGCTCGGCCCGAACAGGGCCTGGGCCGCGGCGGTGAGCGCGGTGCTGCGGTCCGCGTCGGTAGTCGCCGCGCCGTACGCCGCCAGCTGGCTGCTGACCGCCGCGGCGGTGGCGGTGCCGGCGGCGGCGACGGCCGCGACCGCGCGCACGACGTCCGCGCAGACCGTGACCGCGCGGTCCCCGAACGCGGTGAAGTCGAGCGGCTGCGGATCCACGTCGTCGACGGGCAGCAGCGTGCCCGCCGCGGTCAGCGCGGCGCCGAACGCCGGGTGATCGGTGCCGAGCACGGTCGCGGCCGCCGTGCGCTTGGCCGCCAGCAGGCCGCGCTTGGCCGGCAGCGCGGCCCGCATGTCGGCCGGCGTGACCGGCAACGGGTCGAGATGGGCGACGACCTGGGCCTCGGCCGCCTGCAGGGCCTGGAACCGCGCGCTGTCAGCCGTGCTCGCGGGCAGCGCGTCGTAGTCGGCAATCGCGGCGTCGAACGCGGCCAGGCGGCTGTCACAACGCGCGACGAAGCCGCGGACCACCGCGTACAGGTCGCGCATCGCCTGCTGCCGCCAGTCGTAGCAGAATCCCCAGCCGGCTTGCGGGACGCCGACCAAAGCGGCGCGCTGGAGCAGCTCGACGGCGGCATCCAGCGCCGCGTCGGTGCCGGCGATGAGGGCACTGCGGTTCGTGACCGGGTCGGCCAGCTGCCCCTGCAACGGTGTCAGGAAGCTGCCCAGGTCGGTGAGCAGGGCGTCCAGGTCGGCCTTGGGCCGGTCGATGCGCGTGCGGTCCGCGAACTGGGCGTCGTTCTGGTCGGGCCGGGCCGCGGCCGACAGGGCCAGGTCGGTCGCGCGCAGCGGCCGGCCGGCGGTGAGCAGCGCGCGAACCGCGCGGACCAGCGCGCCCGCCTCGAACACGCTGTACCCGCCGGGCGGCGCCTGCCGGTACTGGATCTGCAGCTCAGCGTCGGGACGCGGGTGCACCGTGGTCAGCACGTACCGCAGCATCCGGTCATCGAGCCCGGTCATCGCCTGCACGTCGTCCGGGCGAACCAGGTCGACGACGTCAAGCGGGCCGAGATCCAGGTCGGCGAGGGTGACCGGCAGCGGACCGGGCGGTGACGCCGTCGAGCGGATCGGTCCAGGTGACCGTGGCGCCGACCTGCGCCGGGTCGGGCAGCACGCCGGCCAGCCAGCTGTCCAGCGCTGGCTCCGCCACCGACCGGGGGCTGGCGGTCGCGGGCGCGGTCAGTCCCGGCTGCAGGTGCACCGCCACCCGGTGGGTCAGCCCGATCCCCGGCGCGGGCGTCTGGACGACCTCGGGATCGGGCGGGAACGAACCCACGCCGTACGCGTCGAGGGTCGCCGCTACCCGGTCGAAGTTGCCCTGCACGGCCTGATGCACGCCCTCGGCGAGCGCGACATCCGCGATCGCGTCGTTGACATCCAGCACCGCCTGCACCTGCGCGTTGATCGCCGCGGCTTCCGCGGCGGTGGCGGCCGGCAGCTCGGTCAGGCCGAACGGATACGTGCTCACGCCCGCGGAGTCGATGCGCGCGATCAGCTTGCGGCCGTCGAGCACGTTGCTGGCCTCGATCGCCTCGATCGGCACGTCCGGCGGGGTCTGCGTCCCGGCGATGGAGTCGGCGACGAGCGGGAACGCCTTGCGGAGCGGGAAGATGAACTTGTCCACTTCGGCCAGGTCGTAGCTGTCGTGCAGGCCGCGCTCGAACCGGTAGCCCAGCAGGGCGCCGATGCTCTGCCCGTTGCGCATTCCCTCCAGCGTCTCCAGTGCCAGCCGGACCCGGTCCGAGGACAGGTTGACCGCCAGCGTGCCCGGGTTGGCGCTGCTCGCGTTCGCGAGATAGCCGCTGCGCAGGACGGCGGCGCTGCGCGCGTGCGGGAGCGACGGCGCGTGGATGTAGCCGCCGTTGGCCGGGTCGTCCAGCAGCGGCACGTCCCCGGCGAAATCGGCCGCCACGTCCGCGGGCGGCTGGGCGGCCGTCAGCGCCGACCCGGACGGGCGCAGGTCTTCCAGCCAGGCGTAAGCACCGAGATAGCAGCCCGTGCCGCCCTTGCCGTTGCCCTGCTCGCCCGGCTGACCGCCGCCCGCCCGCATCCGGTCCAGCTGCAGCGCGGGCAGGCCGAGCAGCCACGCGTCCAGCCGGTAGGTCGCGGTGTCGACGTGCTCGGCGAACAGTCGCTCCAGCTCCGCCGTCGGCACGCCGGCCAGCTGCCGCAGCGCGGCGATCTGGTCCGCCAGGCCGGCCGCTTCGCTCGCAGCGGCGAGGTTGCTCGTGATGTAGTCGGCCACTAGCTCGGTCGGGCTGCTGGTGATGCGCGCCTCGGTCTTGTACAGCGCGGCGTACCGGCTCTCGCTGGCGGTGGCCGTGGCGTCGACGTGGATGAACGGCGCCTCCGGCTTCATGGCGGCGAGCTGCTGCGCGGTCAGGAAGCCGGCCGAGCGGTGCAGGTTATAGCTCGTGTCGTAGTAGCCGAGCAGGATGGCGTGGCGCAGGTAGAGGTAGAGCAGGGCCTGCGGGGAGACGTCGCCGGAGAAGCCGCGCTCGGCGACGACATCGTCCAGTGACGTCGCCGCGGTGTCGGCCAGCCACTGCAGGTAGTTGCGGTGGTCGTCGGTGTAGAAGCGCACCGGGTCGGTCTCCGACGCGGGCCGGTCATCGACGATCGTCCCGATCAGCCCGGACTCGGTGAAGAACGCGTGCTGCAGCAAGTCCGGGTCGGGGTTCGGGTCGCCGAGGCGGCTCAGCAGCGCTGAGCCGGACGCCTGCAAGCCCAGTTCCACCAGCGCGGTCCAGAACTGCGGGCCCAGTCCCCACAGGTTCACCACGTTGTACAGCTCGGTCAGGCTCTGCGAATAGCGCCAGTAGTACTCGGCCGAATCCGGGTGCAGGCCGAGGATGTCGAGCAGGATCTGATGCGCGTCCCCGCTGCTGCCGACCCTGGACACGCCCTGCGCGAGATCGGTCCAGTCGGCCTGCACCAGCCGCAGCACGCGCAGCAGGCCGGCCAGAAATGCCTGCCCGGAGCCTTCGCGCGACTGCCCGAGCCAGCCGATCCGGGAGAACGCCGTCGTCGGCAGCACTCCGTAGGCCTGGCCGCCGATCCGGATCGCCGGCAGCGCCCCGCGGCCGCGGACGTAGCTGCTGAAGTAGGCGCGCAGCTCCGCCACCGTCTGGTCAGCGAAGGTCGGCGCGAGCAGCTTGTCCAGCCAGTAGCCGAGGGTCGCCGGCCACAGGGCGCGCTGCATCGCCCGGGCCCGGGCCTGGTCCATGCCGCCCGCGGCGTGCACGGCCTGCAGCACGCCCGGGTCGATGCCCAGCGCCGTCGCCAGCCACTGCCCGTCCGCGGCCTGGTCCGGGTCGGTGCTGACCGTGAACAACGGTGCGGCCTGCCGGTCGGCGAAGCTCTGCGTTGCGTCGTCGAGGCGGGTAAAGCCGGTCGCCGCGCCGGCCACGTTGTGCGCGGGCGTGCCCTGCGGGATCAGCGACAGCCCGGCCCGGCCGATGCTGTGATGGGTGAGGAGTTCGCCGAGCGTCGCCGCGGAGTCCGTGGCGTTCGCGGCGAGGCTGACCCCGAGCACGAGCAGCCGGTCGAAGCCGAGCTCGGCGTCGGCCGCCGAGAGATCGACGGCAACTCCCATGCCGGCGGCGACGGCGGCGTCGAAATCGACCAGCCAGCTCAGCTCGTCCGGGATCACCAGGTCGGCGCCCGCCGGATGGATCGCGTCGGCCGGGTCGGCCGACGGATCGGGTCCCACGTAGAGCGGCAGCGTGATCGGGCCGCCCAGAGCCTCGAGCACTTGCTCGCCGCCGCGGTACCCGAGCACCACGAACCGGTCCGGGAACGCCGCGACGTGCGGCGCCTCGGTCCAGGACGCGGGCTTGGCGGGCGGGTCAGGCGGGAAGACCACGAAAACTGTCGCGACCGCGACGCCGGTCCTGGTCGCGGGCGGTACCGGCACGTCGGCCAGGTTGCCCGGCACGTACCCGGCGACGAGCTCCGGCGCCCGCGCCGCGCCGACGGCGGTGGTGAGCGCGGCGAGGGCCGCGTCGAGGTCACCCTGAGTGCTGGCCACCCAGACCGCGCTCCAGTACCGCTCGACGGCGGTCGCCTCCGCGGCGGAGAGCACGGTCTGGGTCGCGATCACCAGGAACTCATCGGTCGCCGCCACCCGGACGGGCCGGTCGGCGGGGTTGCTCGGCTGGAAGGTATCGGCCAGGTAGCCGGCCCGGCCCGAGCCGTGCGCCGCCACCAGGTCGGCCCAGGCCGCCTGCTCCATGCCGGTGTCCCCGGCCGCCCGCCAGACGGCCTGCCAGTACTTCTTGACGTTGCTCAGTTCGGTGGCCGTCAGGTCGGCCTCGAAGGTGTCGATCGAGCAGTCGTCGGGATAGATGCGCACCCACAGCTGCCGCGGGCCGTCGGCCACCGGGCTCTGCGCCGCGGCGCGGTCGGCCACTCCAGCAGGGGGCGCCGGGTCCTTGCTCGGCCGGCCGGAACCGAACCGGGTCTCCAGCCGCACCGGGAACAGCACGAACGGCGCGGAGTCGGCCAGCTGCTGCGCGGCTGACCGCGGGTCATTCACCGCGCCGAAGCCGGCGACGGCCTGCGCGAGCTCAGCGTTCGCGCGGGTCAGGTTCGCGGCCAGCGCGGGGTTGCCCCGGCCCGCGTTGCGCGCCCTCGAAACCGCCGCCCGCGCGGCGGCCGCGGCGGCCTGCGCTTGCGCGAGCTGCGCCCGCGCATCGGCGAACGCGCTCATTTGAGCATCTCGTCGGCGTGCACGGCGACCATGACCGGCGGGCGGAACAGCTCGTAGGCCCACCGGGCGGAGCTGACGGCGGCGCTCAGCGCCTGCTCGTCATCGGTGTACTGCGGCAGCTTGCCCTCCGGGTCGCCGGTGGGCGGGTGGGCGAGCGTGACCGATGCCAGCGCCGCCGCGGGCAGGAAGTCGCCGTCGTGAATTCCCGGCACCGCGTCCGGCCAGCTGAGCTCGTCGATTACCTCGGGGCTCGCGACCGGGTCGATCTCCAGCCCGAATCTCGGCTCGCCGGGACGTTCCTTGATCACGAAGAACCAGCCTGGGTCCGTATCGGGCGGATGTCCGGTCCCGCCCTTGGCTTCGGGAACGGTGAGGTCGAAGCCGAAGAAGTAGATATCGGGATCGGCCTTGGCCTCATACAGCGGCATCCGGACCTTGCTCAGCGGCGGGGTCGTCTCCTCGGCCGGCAGCAGCGGCACCAGGATGCGGGGCTTGGTCAGGTCCGGGGTCCGGCCGTCGGCGAGGTACTCCCAGTCGGCCCGGTGTGCGTAGATCACCGCGGTCGGGTACTTCTTCAGCAGCTCGCCGCGGATGACGAGCACGGCCTGGGCCGGCTCGGTTCCGCTGGGGTCGCGGTTGTTGTGCGTCCCGAGCGCGGACGTCAGCGACCAGCGGTGCAGTTCGGGGATGTCGTAGAGCTGCTCGCGCAGCGCGTCCTCGCTCAGCCCGGCGGTGTTGATGACGCTGCGGACGTCCCAGAACTGGCGGAAGTACGAGCCGCGCTGATCGGTCGGGAACTCCTGCCACAGCAGCTCGCGGGCGAACTCGTGGTTGAGGCCCGACCATGTAGGCCTCGATGAAGCGCTGGTTCGTCTCGACCAGAGTGATGCTGTTCGGCGGGATCAGGTTGATGTTGGGCAGGAACAGCTCCGCCGAGATCTCCTTGAGCGGCGCGTACATGGGCAGGTCGATGCGCGGGTAGGCCATCACCTCGCCGAAGTCGTCGGTGCGCTGGCCGATGATCCAGGGTGCGAGGGTCACGGTGCTGAACCCCCGGTTGAGGACAGTGACGCGCGGGTTGACGCCGGCGACGGCCGTGCTGGTCAGCGCAGCCAGATCGAGGCTGGCCAGCACAGGCCCGGCGCCCGCGGGGCGGCTGGCGTCGACGAGCGCGTACGAAGCGCGCAGCGCGGTCTTGAACCGCACCGCGGTGGCGCTGTCGCTGGCGCCGGCTGGCGTGGCCGTGCCGGCGCCGGGGACGGTGAGCACGAAGCCGGGGTTATCCGGCAGGCTGGTGACCGCGCCCGGTTTCTGGTCGCTCTCGCCGATCCCGGTCGCCGGGCGGCTCGGGCTGGCGCGCCGCGGCCAGCAGGCGCAGCGCCAGCCCGACCAGCCACGATGAGCACGACCAGCCCGGCCGCGATCCCGGCCGGGCCGAGCAGGCTCAGCAGCACGCAGCACGACGAGGCCCAGCGCGATGAGCAGCCACGGCAGCCACGGGGCGAGCGTGACCAGCCGGCGCCACCAGCCGCCGGGCTCGGCCGGCGCGGCGCCCGCGACGGTGCCGATCGTGACGACGCCGGGCGGGACCACCTTCGGCGGCGCGGCGCTGACGTCGCCGGCGTTGACCCGGGCGAGCAGGTTGCCTGCCGAGATGGCCGCGGTGAACGGCAGCGACCGCATGAGGCGCGCGCCCGGCCGGGTCGCGCGGCGCAGCGGCGCCGAGGTCAGTACCGGCGGCACCAGGCTCGCCCGCCGCTGCGCGGCGATCGTCGTCGGGCTGCCGAGGATGCGCGCGTGTACCGGCGCGGTGAGGGCGAACGCGCGCTCCGGCTGCGCGGTTGCCAGCGGCTGTACCTGGGCGGTGAACCAGCGCGTGGCGACCTCGGTGGCCAGGTGCAGGAAGCGGATGCGGCTGTTCGCGGCCAGCACGTCGCCGATCTGCTGCCAGGCGTCGTCGACGTACGCCTCCTGGTTCGCCTGCACCACGTCGGCGCCGAATCCGGCCGCGACCCGGAACCGCGGGTCCAGGTTCACCCGGTGCACCCAGTTCTGCGGGTTCGGCGCGGGCGTCCCGTCCCGGTTGGTGAGCAGCCGCTGGGTCAGCGCGTGCCACTGCCCGTACAGCGGCGCGGTGATCAGCGGATCCGGGTCGTCCTCGACGCCCGCGCCGAGACCGGAGGCGGAGTTGGCGTCGGCGGCGGTCTGCACGGAGTAGTCGTCGGGCAGGTCGACGAACGCGGCCAGGGCACGCTCGAACGGATGCGGGAACGGCTGATCCCAGTTCTCGAACGCCTGCCGCTCGCGCCAGCTGCGCGGCGTCGAGGTCGGCGTCGGGCACCTGCAGCGCGCCGCCGAGGCGCAGGATGCCGCCGAGGTTGGTGATGCCGGGCAGGTTCGCGCCCGGCGACAGGACATCCATGTCCCGGGTTCCCACCCGCGGGTCGACCGGCTGCGGGGTGAGCAGCCGCACCAGGTACTCGAAGTCGCCGTGCGTCCCGGTGCGGAAATACCAGCGCAGGTAGAACGGGAACTGGGTGCCAGCCTGCCGGCCGGCGTAGTCCGCCCATGCCGACGCCGTCGCGAACGGCGCGGCGGCGGGGTCGAACCCGAGCCCGGCCAGCCGGCCGGTTTCGAACGTCGGCATGAGAAACGCGTGGTAGGCCGTGTTGTCAGCCAGCCGCCGCGGGCACAGCAGCCGGGCGTAGCCCAGGTCCGGATTCTGGCTCAGCAGCGTCTGGACCCGGCCGGTCACGCCGGGCACGTCGGTCGAGACGATCTCGCCGGGCGCGCCGGCGACGCTCTGGTTGAGGTGGACGTGCGCCCAGGCCCACAGGTCACCGGCCGGCGGGAACACGCTGGCGTCCGGGACGGTGACGTAGGGCAGCGGCCGCCCGGAGATGTCCTGTGCCTCCGCGAACTCCTGCTCGGTGAGCACCACCAGCGCGATCCACGGCCGCAGCCGCAGCTGGTCGCCGGACGGCGCGGCCGGCGTGTACCGCCAGGGGAAGTCCTCGTCGTAGAAGTCGATCGCCGGCAGGTAGTTCGACTCGAAGTTGGTGATCCAGTTGCGCGGCTCGGTCCGGACCACGACCCGGCCGTCGACGCCGACCAGATCGCCCGGCCCGTACAGCGCGATGTCCTGGCCGAAGGTCGCGCTCGGCGCCGGCCCGGCGCCGACCGGGTTGCCGGTGAGCTGCAGGTCGACGTGCAGGCCGGCCCGCGTGTGCACCGATGTGTCGCCGTCGGCCACCGTCAGGGTGTTGGCGATGCCGCGGCGCAGCCACGGCAGGAACGAGTACGTCGGCAACTGCGCGCTCACGCGCTCACCACCTCGAAGCTCGGCAGCACGTGCAGCGTCCCGGCCAGGCCCGGGTCCGCGGCGACCGCCTGGTTCAGGTGATCCAGGGCGGCGGCGCGGCTGGTGAACGCGCCGGCCGCGGCGCTCAGCACCGTGTTGTCGGACTGGCTGGCCACGGCGTAGGTCTCGGCCGCGACGCTGACCGACGTGTCGTAGGGGCGGCGCAGCGTCGTCTGGGCCTGAGAGAGGTCGCTGCGGGTGATCGCGTTGCCGCCCAGCCAGTGGTTGAACAGGCCACCGGGATAGCCGAAGAACCGGGTCCGTTTCGGCGGCTGCAGGCGGGTGTCCACGATCGTGAGGTCGTAGCGAACGGTCCGGGTGAGGGCCGTGGCCGGTGCCGATGGCCTGCCCGGACGGTGCGAGCTCGATGCCGCTGTCCTGCGGCGAGAAGGCCGGCTCGGACAGCTTCGTGGCGTCGTCGGTGTCCTGGAACTGGGCCGGCGCGAACGGTTCCTGCAAGTCGCGGACCTTGGCCAGGGCGGCGGAGGTGACGGCCAGCGCCCACCGGTTGCCGTCGCTCGGCGTCTGGCTGCCGACGTGGTCCAGGGTCAGGTCGAGGGGCACCAGCCGCTGGCTGACCTGCAGCGAGCCGACCGGGTGCAGGACCAGGTCGGTGTCGCCGGGGTCGAGCTGGCGCAGCGAGACCAGCAGGCCGGAGCTGCTGGGCGGCACCGCTTTCCAGTTGGTCCGCTTGCCGAACTCCGCCGACAGGATCGGCAGGACGGCGACCGGCGGCAGCGACGTATTGCGGTCGTCGCCCCAGGTGACGTCGATGTCGACACCGATGGAGAAGAACAGCAGCGAGATCGAGGCGGTGCCGTGCGCGTGCCACGGCGTCGGGCCGTCGAGGGTGAGGTCGATGCCGAGGCCCCAGACGCCCACGCCGAAGACGTTCACCGAGAACGACGTGGAGATCTCGACGGTGAAGTGGAACGGCGAGAACTGGATGAGCGCGTCGAAGCTGCTGTGCCCCTGGACCGACAGAGCCGAGAAGCCGAAGAACATGTCGCTGGTCGAGCCGAACTGCACCGTGTTGGTGGTCACGGCGAAGTACCCGGTGGCCCGGATCCGCGCGTAGGACTCGTTGATGAGGTCGACTTCGATGCGCTGCGGGGTGGGGAACGGCAGCGGCGGAGGGCTGAACCGGGGATGGAAGCCCCCGACGGAAACGACGAAGTTGGCGTCGTCACCCCAGGCGACCAGCAGTCCCATCTCGCCCTGGATCGTGATGAACAGCAGGTGCGAGTCGTAGAGGGAGGCGAAGAAGTACAGCCGCGACTTGCTGAACTCCAGCGCGCCGGCGAAGTTGACCTGCAGTTCCAGGATGGCGACGTCGTCGGCGGGCAGCGCGAGGCGCAGCACTCCGAGGATGGCGATGTCGCCGGGCGGGATGACGATGATCACGCCGAGCGAGACGCTGACGAGCGTCGGCTCACCCCAGCCGAGCTTGGCCATCGGGCCGATGAGGAAGGTGCCCTGCTGCGGCGGGAAGATCGCGCGCAGGTCACTGATGATCTTCGGCGCGTTCGCGATCACGTCCTGCGGGAACATGATCGAGTCGATCGCACCGGATCGGACCGCGTCCATCAGCGGCTGGAAGAGCATGGTCCGGTTGAGCCCGAGCAGCCCGCCGACGGCGTTGAGGGTGAAGCCGAAGCCGAGCTGGATGCCGGGCCCGAAGTCGGCGGTCAGGATGATCAGCAGCGAGAAACCGGGTGTGCCGTCCGGGTTCTTCGTGTTCAGCAGGCCGATCGCGGTGACGCCGACAAACCCGGCGAGCTCGAACTGGAGCGCACCGCTGTACTCGCCGCGGGCGGTGTCGATCGACAGGAAGCCGCCACCGGTGATCACCGCGAGGTCGATGGACAGGCCGACACCGGTGGGCGGCTTGAACGCCACATCGACCTGGCCGGGCCCGATGTTGCCACCGCCGGGCGGGAAGCTCAGCGTGACGACCGCGCCGAGCCGGTCCACGCTGGCGGCCAGCGGTCCCAGCTGGCCGGAGATCGCGGCCGACAGCTCGACCGGGAAGGC
Organism: uncultured Actinomycetota bacterium; assembly: GCA_963805805.1. Taxonomy (GTDB): domain Bacteria; phylum Actinomycetota; class Actinomycetes; order Streptosporangiales; family Streptosporangiaceae; genus JAJYUU01. Next base: position 98,280 of record CAWDVS010000009.1, read on the forward strand.
GCCGTTCTCGATGCCGGCCACGATGTAGAGCGACTCGATGTCGACGGGGCCGAGGGTCACATGGGTGGGCAGCTGGATCTGCAGCGAGCCGCTGCCCTCGAACCGCACGCCCACGTCGGGCGCGAACGTGAACTGGATCGCGAAGTCCGACTCGACGTTCACGCCGGAGAGCAGCGTGGCGATGAACCCGTCGCCCTGGGAGGTATCGATGACGACCTTGCCGCCGGTGATCGCGCCCTGCGCGGTCGGGCCGCCGGTCGCCGTGCCGCTCCCGCTATCCCAGCTGAGCGCCAGCCCGGCGCCCAGGGTGACCGAGGACAGCTGCAGCCGGGAGCCGCCGGCGTCGCCAAGCAGGATCATCGGGTCGGGCGGCTGAGCGGTCAGCGCGAGCTCGGTGCTGGCCGTGATCTGGCCGCTCGGCGGCGCGAGCTCGATCGAGAATGGCGGCCGGATCGAGCCGCTCGCCCTGGCCATGATGGCGACGTGGTTGGTGATCGTCACTAGCCAGGTCGGCGGCGACAGCGGGAAGGTGCTGGTCTGATCGAGCTGCGCGGGCAGCGCGAGGTCGACTTCGAGCCCGGCCGGCCCGCTGCTGGTCGGGCGCAGGTCGACGGCCCAGGCCTGCAGCGTGATGGGATCGGTGCCCGAGGCCGGCTGCAGCAGCACCGGCAGTCCTAGCAAGCCGAGCGCACTGTCGAGCACCGTGAGCAGCGTCGCGGCGTCGAAGCCGGCCTCGCCCCAGCCGTAGAGCGTCTGCAGATGCGCGACCGGGTTGGTGATCGCGGGGAAGAGCTGGTCGAGGTGCAGCTCGATCTTCTCCGAGTCGGGCTTGGTCGGGTCGTTCGGATCGCCGGGCACGAAGGTGCGCTCGATCACGCCGAACACCTGCAGGATCGCGCCGACCGCGGGGACCGCGTCGATCGCGTCGAAGATCAGCAGGTCGAGCAGCCGGGCCGGCAGATCCGCGACCAGCGCGCCGACCTGGGCGGCGGTGATGCCGGGCAGCCCCGGCACCGCTGCCTGCAACGCGCCGGGCAGGTGGCCGAACGCGTCGACGAGCTGACCGACGGTGCTCGCCAGGGCGAGCGCGGCCGCCACGATGTCGGAGCCGGAGCCGGACTCGATCGCGGTCTCCAGCGCCTGCAGCTGGTCGCCCAGCCGGCTGCCGGCCGTGACGATGGTCCCGCGAGCGGCGGTCACGCCCGCGTCGGCCAGCAACTGCGGCGGGAACTGGATGCCGAACTCCGCGAATGTGTCCAGCACCCGGTCGTCGCCGAGGCTGCTGGCGGCCGCCGCGATGGCGCGCCCGATCTCCAGGGCGAGGACCTCGAACGTTCCCGGCTGGTCAGCCATGGCTCAGTCCGTCCCGAGCGCGGCGATGATCCGCGGGTAAGTGAGGCCGCCGAGTTCCGGCAGGACGCCGTCCAGCCGGGCCAGGTCGGCCGACAGGGCGGGGCTGGCGAACCGGTCCAGCGTCGCGCGCATCCGCGTCAGCACGGTGCGCACCGGCTGGCCGTGCAGGGTGGCGGGCAGGACCAGGTCAGGGTCGGCGGGCATTCGGGCGAGGACCTGGACCAGCGCGGAGAGCCCGGTCCGGTGCCAGGCGAGCGCGACCCGGCGGTTGGAGTTGATCAGCCCGAGCAGCTCACGCTGATGGGTGAGCCAGGTGGTGATGCAGCAGCCGCCCGGTGGCCGACCGGTCCAGGTCGTCCTGCAGGGACGCCGGCATCGCCACCGCGGGGACCGGACTTGACGGCACCGGGACCGGCCGCGGCGCCGGCCGGGGCACGGGGCCGAGCTGCGCGGCCAGCTCTGCGGGCGTGGCCACCATGGCCGCGCCGGGAACGGTGTTCACGACGCCGGCCTGGACCGCGACGGCCACGTTCAGTGTCGCGCTCAGGGCCACATCCAGGCGCTCGAGGACGTGATCGATCGCGTAGGCGTAGCCGTTGCCGCTGTCGTCCCGCGAGTGCACGAGGCCGACGACTTCACCGGCGTCGTTGACCACCGCCGCCCCGGAGTCGCCCTCATAGTCGAAGAAGACGGTCCGGGTGCCGGCGGCCGGGTTGGGGTTGGGCTTGATGACGATGTCGTTGTCGGAGTGCCCGTCCGAGGCGCTGACGGTGGTCACGACGCCGCCGGTGAGCAATGTGCGGGCGCCGCGCTTGCGCACCTTGTAGGTCTGCGGCGTCGCCTCGGCCGACAGTGATGTCGTGCGATCCGGTGACGATGCCGATGTCGGCGATCTCCGCGAGCCACTGGGTGCCCGGGTCCAGTCTTGATCGCGGCTTCGTCCTTGCCGCTGCTGTCGTCCTTCTCGCCGCCGGCGAACTTGCCGAACAGGTCGTTGCAGCAGCCGGTCACGCTCGACTTGCCGGTCGGGCTGACCGACCGCGGAGGTGCCGGCGACCGGCGCCGGGACATCCGGAGCGGCCAGGACGTGAAGTTCGTGAGCCCGTAGGCCGTGCCCGGCTGCGCCAGGTCCACGAGGAAGCAGCCCATCGTCGCCGCCGCGTTGCTGTCCTCGCGCCGGATTCGCCGTCCGCCAGTCAGCGGCCGGGACCGGGTCTCGTCCCGGTATTCGCTCGACAGATCGCGCCGGCCGGGTCGGCCACGAGGTGCCGCTGGCCGCTCTGGATCACGTCGGTACGGCAGGCCGTCGATCTCGGCCGGGATCAGCTCGGCGGCAGCCACCTGGTCAGCCGGGCGCTTCACGGTGACGAACACCTTCAGCGCCAGCTCGCCGGTGGGCTGGCCGCCGGTCTCCTTGCTGCCCAGGCCGACCGCGGTCACGCCCGGCAGCGCCAGCAGCCGCGGCGCGACCCTGCGTCTTGATCGCCAGTGCCTCGTTCTCGGTGACCATCAGCCCGCCGCCAATGCCGAGCAGATCCCGCGGGTAGGTCAGGCCGCCCAGCTCTGGCAGCGCCGCCCGGGCGGCGGCCAGGTCAGCGCGCAGCTGCGCGCTGGCGAACCGGTCGAGGACGGCGTAAACAGCATCGAGGCACTGGCTCACCGGCTGGCCGTTGATCGTCTGCGGGACGGTCAGGTCGGGCTGGCTGAGCATGCGGGTGAGCAGCTGGAACAACCCGGACGCGCCGCTGCGGTACCACGTGACCACGACCCGCCGGTTGGTGTTGATCAGGTCCAGCAGCTCGTACTGGTGCCGGAGCCAGAACGTCACCAGGCCGCGGCCGCGGGCGGACTGCTCGAGGTCGCCCTCCAGCCGGCCCAGCGCGGCGGCGGGCGGCTCGTCGCCGAGCGGCAGCCCGGCCGCGACCAGGCGGTCCCTGGCGGCAGCGCCGGCCCCAGCCCCGATGAGGTCCGGAGCCAGTTCCGCCGGCACCGCGACCATCGCCGCGCCCGGCACGGTGTTGACGACGCCTGCCGCCGGGGTGCCGGCGGCAGTGAGAGGGGCGACGGCCACTTTGACCGGCACCGACTGCGCGGCCAGGCCGCTCTCGATGTCAGCGATCGGCAGTGCCCAGCCCGCCACCGGGCCGGGCGGGTATTGGTCGTCGGTGGGGCGGCGGATGTCCGAAGTGCACGCCGACGACCTGGTTGGCGTCGTTGACCACGACCGCACCGGAGTCGCCGTGGTCGCCGAAGAGGTACGGGCCGCGTCGGCGTCGAGCGCCGGGTTCGGCGTTCGGCATGATGATCATGGCGTTCGGGTACGACGATGCCGTCCGACGGTCACGCGGCGTGCCGACCGAGTCGATCACGCCGCCGGTCAGCCGGGACCTGGCTCCGCGCTTGCGCACGGCCGGGTGCGTCCCGGCCTCGGTGCCGTCGACCGGGTGCTCGCCGGCCAGCGGCCCGATGTCGAAGACCTCGGCCTTCCACTTGCAGTCCCGGGCTTGAGCTCGATCAGCGCGGCGTCGGTACTCGTGTTGCGCTCCCCGGCGGCCAGCGTGCCGATGATATGCGAGCAGCACTTGGTGCTGCTCTCCTTGTTGAACGCCTGACCGGCCTTGGTCTGGCCGATCGTCGGGTCTTCGTCATCCTGGCCCTGCATCACGTGCCAGTTGGTGAACGCGTACGCCTTCGTCGCGTCCGTCGTCGACACCATGATGCAGCCGAGCGTGCCCATGGCGTCGTTCGTCCGTCAGGCCGCCCTCCAGTGGCGTGCCGCCGAGGACCGGCCGCTTCTTCTCCTTGTCGCGGTTCGGCGAACGGGATCTCGGGCTGACCCGGCGGCGCGGGCGTCGCCACGCGGGGTGACCGACCGTCGGCATCTGGACGACATCGGTCGGCAGGCCCTCGATCTCGGCCGGGATGCGGTCGGCCGCCGCTAACTGATCGGCCGACACCTTCGCGTCGACGTAGACCTTGAGCACCAGTTCGGGGATTCGCTGCCCGGCCCGGACCCGGCCGCCGATCCCCACCGAAGTCACGTTCGGCAGCCGCAGCAGCACCGTGGCCGCGCGGTCTTTCGCCGCCATCAGCTCATCGTGCGTTGGCACCGGCCCCCCTCTGGCCCGCGCGGTGCAGCTACCGACCGCATCTTCACCGCATCAGACACACACCTAGTCCCGTTGCCAGGTCACGTCAAGCCCGTAAGTCCTATCTCCGCCCGCCGATTCATCAGAGCGGCTGGCTCTGAGCCAGCTCGCTTGGCGGCGTCTCATGCGCGGAGAAACGCCAGGGCACCCGCGAGCACCCGGCGGTTGTCGTCCGGTGCCTCAGCGAAGCCGAGCTCGCCGAAGATCCGGCGGACGTTGTCCTCGACGGTCCGCTCACTGAGGAACAGGTGCTGCCGATCGCGAAGTTTGTCCGCCCCTCAGCCATGGGTCGCAGCACTTCTAGCTCCCTGGCCGACGAGTTCGCTCGCTGACGAACGAAGGCTTGCCAACGGCGACGCCCGGTCCGGCTCACTCAGCGGTGACGACCAGCAATGACTCGGACGGACGAAACGCACGTCACCTGCTCCGGCCACGACCCCGTCGGCCGCAGTGCGACCGAGCATAGTCGCAGCCAAGTGCGACACCCGTCCTGGAGCAGGTACCCGAGCCGGGTTGGATGCGACTCGAGCAGCTGCAAAGCGGAGCCGACGGCGAGATACTGGGACAAGATCCGTGCCGTGCTATCAGGCCGACCTGGTCGGCGCATCGTCGCAGGCTCATGGCAATCACCGCAACGGGTGAAAGGACGAGCGGAAGAGGGATGTCGATCATCACACGTTGCGGGTCGTCAGAGCATCGCTGCAGCGACTCGGGCTGCAGAGCCACGCACCAGCCCGTCGCCGCCACATCGCGGTCACGTTGGCAGCTCGGTGAGGGAAGTCTCGGGGCGGCGGTGGACGGCTGCCCGGGAGCTCAGCTAATGGCAGCAGACGACGTTCGACCAGGTCGCCTCGGCGTACCAGATGCTGCTCCGCGCCTTTCACCAGGAACGGGACCTGCGCAGCCGGCACTCCGCCGGGCTGCGAGACCTGGCCGGACCGCCAGAGCTCAATCAGAGCAGGGCCATCAGCGAGCTGAAGCGAATGGTGATACAGGACATGCGCGGCACACTGATGGGCGGCCAGGACGATGTCGTGACCGATGGCGCCGCTCCGTTCTCCGGGTCCGGGGAGCCGTACGTTCCGGTTCAGCCCGCTGCGACGGATACGGCCATGATCCAGTTCTTCGAGCAGGTCCTGGAGTGGGAGAACGTCGTCTACGTCTGTTATCCCTACTACTGGGCCAGGCACGCCGAGTGGGTCACGAACGTGACGAGCGCTTCCTCCGACCCGGTCTTCGACCAGTTCCTGAATGCGGGATCGGCCCGCGTCATCGTCCCGGCCCGCCCCGGCATGGAGGATCTCGTCCTGTTCTACCTCTACACCGGCTTGATCTGGCTCGGCAGCCAACCGCCCGCACCCGGGGATCCCGGCTATTTGTCCGTGGCCCAGGAAATCGAGGCACTGCAGCAGCGCGCCACTGACGGGACGCCGGTCGGAGACTCGTGGGCGGTGACGCTCCCGACGACCCTGCTCTGGGCCGGGCCCGACCCGGCCACGCTCCCGGTCAAGCAATCAGCGACAATCCCGTCGCCGCCCGGCGGCGTTCCGTCGTGACGGTCAGGCCGCTACGCCGACCAGTAGCCACCCCGGAGGACTGCCATGCCAGGTGAATCACCCGGGGGGGCCGGCCTCAGCGAGGTCATCAACACCCTCAAGGAGCTGGTGTCTCCGGAGATGATCCGGGCCCTCAGCCCGACCGAAGGCTTCGAGTGCACTGCGCACACGTTCCAGGCAATCGAGACCGAGGGCCGGTGGAAGGACGCCAGCTTGTACGTAGACCGTGGGCTCTGGCCGCCCGTGAGCGGCGAGCAGAGTCCCGGCAAGCTCGTCAAGCGGGAGGCTACTATCCTCAGCATTCAGATAGGCGCGCTATCGACGGGCACCATCGCGGCCATCGTGAATGCGGTCCTGGGAGATTTGGTCCCGCAGACAACCCTGGCTACGCTGGCCCTGCCGGTCAGCCAGTCGCTCCCTCCGGCCATCGCGAAGGCCTTTCCCGCGCTCGACAGCGCCATCAGAGCCCTCAGCCGGCCCTCGACCGTCGAGATAGCAGCCACGTGGTGGGCCGACGGCCTGGAGATATGGGCCGGCCAGGCGGCGGCGAAGCACGTCACGGGATTCAACTCCCTCTTCGGCAGCCAGGCCAGAGTGGATCTCGACGGGGTCTCCTTCGGCAACTACTTCCCGCTCCCCTATCTCCTGTCATTCACCGGCTATGTCAACCCGGTCGGACCGACATTCGAGGAGATCCGAGGAGCCGTCCGCCTGGATGCTGATGGCCGAGCGACCGGCATGTTCTTCGAACGATCAAACCGCGACAAAGCTACGTCTGAGGACGACATCCCGTACGGGGGCCAACGCAGCGGATACCAACTGCGCTACTAGCCGCCGGCGCATACATCCGGCACGGCAAGCACAGAGCCGTGCAGGTGCGCCGGTTTCTTGCACCGAGGTGCCGCTCGGTCGCTGGGCCACGGTGGAGGAACTCACCGGCTACCCGGACACACGCGGCTAAGGGTCGTGATCGGGGATATACCTGATGTCCTGCGGCGAGAGCTGCCTTTAGTCTGGGTGCCGTGAGCGAAGCGCCAGACACATCCTCGACCGGTGCTGGCCTGGCAACGATCGCTCCCGACCGGGCCGCACCCGATACCTGGTTCCGGGCCTCGGAGGTCCCCGACCGCGGCTGGACCTGGCTCTGGTGGCCGACCGTGCTCGGCACCGTGGCCTCGGAAATCGTCGCCATCGCCGGATCACTGCCCGATTCGCCGTTCAAGCTCGCCGCCGCAGGCGGCTGGTATTTCGGCGAATCGTCCGCCTCCATGTCCTCCAGGGTGAGCGGCACGATCGCGGCCAGCTTCGTCGGTTTCGCCGGCCTGATCGCCATGGTCCGGATCTGGCTCTACCTGGTCCGTGCTCTGCGTCGGCAGCCGGGGGCTCCGCTCTGGCGCCTCGCCGTCCTGCTCGCGTGCTGGTGCGCACCGATGCTGGTCGTAGCCCCGCTGTTCAGCCGGGATCTCTACAGCTACGCGGCGCAAGGCGCGCTGGTTGCCCGGCACATCGATCCGTACCTGCATGGCCCGGCCGTCCTCGGTACCCGGTTCGCCGGCCTGGTGGACGGCCGTTGGTTCCGGGCACCGACACCCTACGGCCCGTTGTTCGTGATGCTGGCCGGACTCATGACCCGGATCGCCGGGCCTGACCTGCTGACGAGCCTGATCTTGCTGCGACTGACCGCGCTCGGTGGCGTCGTGCTGCTCGCGATCTTCGTGCCAGCGATCGCCCGGCGGCTCGGCTACGACCCCGCACTGGCCTTCGCGGTCGGCGTGGCCAGCCCGCTGGTCACATTCACGCTGGTAGCGGGCGGGCACAACGACGCACTGATGGCTGGCCTGCTCGCCGCCGGGGTGGCGTGCGCGCTGACGGGCCGGCGCGTGCTGGCCATTGCGGTCATCGCGCTCGCGGCCGCGATCAAGGCCCCGGCCGCGCTGGCGGTGGTGCCACTGGCCTGGACCTGGCACGGGCCCAGTACGTCGGCCAGAGTGCGGGCGGCCGCGCTGGCGGGCGGGCTGACCCTTGTCGGCGCCGTCCTCGCCGGGTTGAGCCTGGCATCCGGCTTCGGCTTCGGCTGGGTTCGGAACCTGACCAGCAACGGGCAGGTCAGCAGCTGGGCGGCCCCGGCCACATGGCTCGGGTCGGGTCTCGCCCACGTCAGCCACTGGCTCGGTCTGCCTGGTGGCGCGGCAGCCTGGCACACCGGGGCGCGCATCGTCTGCGCTGGTGCGCTCGTGATCATCTGCGGCTACTTGATACTGCGCAGCGGCAAGCTCGGCTTCGTGTACTCGCTCGGCCTGCTCCTGGTGGCCCTGGCGATCCTCAGCCCTGTCGTGCAGCCTTGGTACCTGATCTGGGGCCTCGCGCTGCTCGCCTGCGTGCCCGCCACGCCCGCCAGGCGCACCTGCCTCATCCTGGCCGCGATCGCCCCGTTCATGGGTCTGCCCGGCGGCTGGCTGCTGCTGCACGCCGTCATCGCGGCCAACCCGCTCGTCATAGCGGGGCTAGCCGCTGCTCTCGTAGTCGTCGCGGTGATCCCGCTCGGTAGCTGGGCCGGAGCAAACCACCGACCCGGCTCGGCGGCCCTACTGCACTTTTAGCTCAAGACAGCCCGGCCGTTCGCGGTCAGCGTCACGTCGATGTTGCCCCGGGTGGCGTTGGAGTACGGGCACACCTGATGGGCTGCGGCCACGATCCGGGCCGCCAGCTGCGGGTCCTGGACCTGCGGCAGGGTTACATCGAGTTCCACCGCGAGCTTGAAACCACGCTCCTCGGTGGGCAGCAGGCTCACCCGGCTGTCGATCGAGACATCGCCCACCTCCGCGCGCTCACGACGGCCGACCACGCCCAGCGCACCCTCGAAGCAGGCCGCATAGCCCACGGCGAAGAGCTGTTCAGGGTTCGTGCCACCGCCCGCTCCGCCCATTTCCCCGGGTGAGCGGAGCTGCACATCCAGGGCTCCGTCAGTCGTGCGCCCGTGTCCGTTTGCCCGGCCGCCGGTGACCGTTGCCTCCGCCGTGTAAAGAACGCGCGCCATCTCGGCTCCATCCTCGGGATCTGCGGAATACCGGCTCTCACGGTACCTGGCGGAAAACTTCGGCGGTCGTGTCTATCTGGCGGGGCTCCGTTCGACGTCCGTGTGAAGACCCGGCCGGGCGGCCAGCTCCCGGCCAACCCAGCCGGTCAACCACAAGGAGACATTAGATGGGAACAGTCATCCCGGAGGTGGCGTCGGCGACGCCACTGGCCGGCCGATCCGGCCAACAGCGTCCGGCTAACACCAGTTACGCCGTCTTCGCCGAGGCCCTGGTCCGCGACTTCGATGGCCTGCGCGCAGTCGACGAGGTTGACCTTCGCATCCCGGCCGGCGAGATCTATGGCTTCCTCGGCCCCAACGGCGCTGGCAAGTCGACGACGGTCCGCATGCTGTGCACGCTGATGGCACCCACCGGCGGCCGGGCCCGGGTAGCCGGTTATGACGTGGCCACCCAGCCGGACCAGGTGCGGCTTCGCATCGGTGTCGCGCTTCAGGACGTAGCGCTAGACCCCAAGCAGACCGGCACCGAGCTGCTGCGGCTGCAGGGCCGGCTGTACGGACTGTCAAGCCGGGCGCTGGCGCGGCGGATGGCCGAGCTGGGCGAGCTCATCGACCTGGGCGACGCCCTCGGCCGGCCGATCGGAACCTACTCGGGCGGGATGAAGCGCCGGCTCGATCTGGCGGCGGCGCTGGTGCACGATCCCGAGGTCGTGTTCCTGGACGAACCGACCACCGGGCTCGACCCGGCCAGCCGGGCCCGCGTGTGGGGCGAGATCCGCCGGCTCAACCAGCAGCTCGGCATGACCATCTTCCTGACCACCCAGTACCTCGAAGAGGCCGATGAGCTGGCGCACCGGGTCGGCATCATCGACAACGGCAGCATCGTGGCCGAAGGCACGCCGGCCGAGCTGAAGCGGTCAGTCGGATCTGATGTCATCGTCGCCCGCCTCGACCGCGACGCGGCGCGCGTGCGGCCGCTGGTCGAGGCTGTTCCCGGTGTGCGCGGCGTCGAGGCGCACCGCAACGAGCTCGTCATTGCCACCGGCGACGGCGCGGCCGTCATCAGTCCTGTCGCCGTCGCGCTGGCCGGAAGCGGTGCAGTCGTGCGCGACCTGACCCTGCGCACGCCAACGCTCGACGACGTGTTCCTCGAGCTGACCGGCACCCACATGGAACTCGACAACCGTACCGAGGAGAACCCGTCATGACTGCCGTAACCGACACCGCCCGTCCCGTCGCCCGCGCGGCGAGCCTGGCGCGCCCCGCAGGCTTCCTGCATGACCTGGCTGCCATCGCCGGGCGGGCGCTGCGCGCTGTCCCCCGCGACCCCGCAGCGGTGACACCGCCGATCTTCATCGCGCTGTTCTTCTTCATCGTCAACATCGCCACGCTCAAGAAGCTGACCGGCCAGCACCCGGGCTTCAGCTACACCGCCTTCGAGATGGCGACCGCGATCCTGCTCGGCGTCACCGGGGTATCCAGGGCTCCAGCTCTCGTCCTCGACGTGCAAACCCACTATCTCGACCGGTTGCTCCTCACGCCGGTGCGGCGCACCGCCATCCTGGTCGGCCACATGGCCGCCGATGTCGCGGTAGCGGCGATTCTGACCGCGCCGATCCTGATCCTCGGCGTCATCCTCGGCGTCCGGTTCCACGGCGGCCTGCTCGGGGTGGCCGCGTTCGTCCTCCTGGCTGCACTGTGGAGCCTGGCCTTTGCCGGGTTCGGCTATGCGATCGCGCTGAAGACCGGAAACCCGGCCGCGGTGAACTCCATGTTCCTGCTGTTCTTCCCGTTCCTGTTCCTGACGTCCTCTTACGTTCCCCGCAGTCAGCTAGCGGGCTGGCTGAACACGGTCGCGGGCTACAACCCCGTCACTTACCTGCTTGGCGGCCTGCGGTCCCTCGTGCTCGGCAACACCTGGCAGTGGGGCCAGCTCGGCCAGTCGCTCGCGGCAATCGCCATCGTCGGAGTGATCAGCATGACCATGTGCTTCGCTGCCCTCCGGGGACGGGTGAAGCGCGGCGCGCAATGAGGCTCAGCGCCGATTTCGACGGCGTCAGCGCCAGAATTCGGAGAGCTGCTCGGCCAGGCCGGTCCCTTGGTCGTAACCGGCTCGGGCGGCGGGCGGGCGCGTCGACAGATCCATCAGATTGCTGCCGAATGCGTCACGGGACTCGCTGTCCGGGAGGACGGTTTCGACTCTGCTGCCGCCGGCGCGTAGTTCGTCGACCTGTACGGCAAGGTGCATGCCCCAGTCCAGCGGCGCCCGTGTTCTGCCGCCAAGTGGTGACAGCACCAGCACCCGCCCGTATCCGGCGGCCAGGTCGGCATTCTCACTGGATCGTCGGTAGCCGCCGTCGATGTATCGACTGTCGCCGATACCGTAGGGAGGGACACCGAAGCCGTTGGCAGTGCTGGCGGCGACGGCGTCCGCCAGGTCGACTCCGCTGCGGCGGTCGAACACGACCGGTTCACCGGTATGGGCATCGACCGCCGTGATCAGCACCGTCCGGTCCGGCCAGCGCTGACTGGGCAGCCGGGCCGCGACCGTGGCGCGCCACCGCGTTTGCGCGGAGCCGTCCGACGCGGCATCTAGCTCGAGCGCCGCCGCACCCAGTCTGCGGCGCATGTCAGCCGCATCCTCAGCGGCGGCGATGATGTCGCTCGTCCTGCGCATATGGTCGGCCACCGGCCCGACGGGAACGCGTCCGCCGTCGGAGCTGACCGGACCAGTCCGTTGCCGGGGCGCAGCGGAAAGGATGTCGGCAAGCAGTTGGGTTGGGGTGGCGCTGGTTATCTGGACCGCGGCCGTCGATCCGGCCGACGTCCCGATGATCAGGTCGGCCTCGGTCACATCCAGCCCGGCATCAAACAGGCCGGCGATGACGCCGATCAACCACGCATTGCCTGCCGATCCGCCACCACCGAGGACCAACGCTCGCTCACCCGCGGCGCGCCCCCGCCTTGCGGCGTCGACCTGCGGCTGATCCTGGTCGGACCTCGGCCGGTCAGAGGCCGTCGTCGAGGTGAAGTACAGAGTTGAGAAAGGTGTTGTGTTCATGGGAGTCGCCTTTCGCGCGTTGCCTGGCGGGCGCTCCCGGTGGCGACTACCTCAGTCGCGCGATCGTGGACGGCAGCGGAGCACCCACTGCGGATACTGCGTTCATGGGTCTCACCTCCTGCCGGTAGATCACGATCGCCAAGACGCTAGCACGGCGGCGAGCCCGCCAGGCTCGCCGTGCGGCTTGCGCTGATAGATTTCGCGGCCTGAGCTCAATCGCCTTGGAGGCCCCGTGCAGTGGCTGAACGAGCCGGCCCACTGGTCTGAGCGGGCGGGCGCGCTGCTGGTCACCGCCGACGCGGCCACCGATTTCTGGCGCATCACCGGGTACGGATACATCCGCGACAACGGCCACCTGTACGGGGAGCGACTCAGCGGCGACTTCGATCTGTCGATGCGAGTCCGCGGTTCCTACGCCGCGCAGTATGACCAGGCCGGTGCGATGGTCCGGGTCGATGAGCACCGCTGGCTCAAGACCGGCATCGAGTATTTCGACGGCCGGCCGCGGTTCAGCACGGTGATCACACTTGAGCACTCCAGCTGGGCGGTAGCCGACCTGCCCAGCTATGCCGGCGAGGTGAGCTTGTTTGTCACTCGCCGCGGCGACGCCATCGAGGTCCGCTACCGCCTCGACGGCGCAGAAAACGAGCTGGCCGCGCTTGCGTACTTGCCGCCCGGCGAGCAGGTGCTGGCCGGCGCCATGTGCGCCGCGCCTGAGGGCAGCGGCTTCGAGGTCACCTTCCATGACCTGCGGATCACCGGGCCGGCCACGTCCCCCTGACCGGCCGTGAGCGCGACGGCAGACTATCGCGCTGTCCGCGCGCGAGCGGCCTGACGGATCAGATGGTCGCGCTCGGCGATATCGGTGGCCCGGCGGGCGGCGGCCGCGTACGCCTCGGCGGCAGCCTGCCAGTCGCCGCCCAGCTCGTGCAGGTAAGCGCGGGCGGCGTGCCACCGATGCCGCTGGCCGAGCACCTCGCGCAGCCGGTCGGTCTCGCGCAGCCCGGCGGCGGGGCCAAGGACGTGGCCGACCGCGACGGCGCGCCCGAGCACCGCGGCCGGGTCCTGGTGCACCGGGTCGTCGGTCAGGGCGACCAGGTCGTCGTACCAGGCGAGGATCTGCGGCCAGTCCGTCTCCGCGGCGCTGGCCGCGTCGTCGTGCAGGGCTGCGATGGCGGCCTCGATCTGGTAGCGGCCGGGGCGCTGAACGGCCAGCGCCGACTGCAGGACGCGCACGCCCTCGGCGATCTCGCGGGTGTCCCACCGGCCCCGATTCTGCCGGTCGAGCGTGACGATGCGACCCTCCGAGTCGAGTCGCGCAGGAAGGCGAGCGTGGCTGAGGAGCATCAGCGCGAGCAGCCCGCGCGCCTCCGGTTCCTCGGTGGCGAGGCTGAGTTGGCGGGCGAGCCGGATCGCTTCGGAGGCCAGGTCCACCCGGCCCGCGTGGCCGGCCGTGTAGATGAGGTAGAGCACGCGCAGCACGACGGCGAGGTCGCCCGGCTGGTCCAGGCGGCGTCCTTGCAGGACGCGCTTGGCCCGGCTGATCCGCTGCGCCATCGTCGCCTCCGGCACGTAGAAGGCGTTAGCGATCTCGCGAGTGGTGAGGCCGCCGACGGCGCGCAGGGTCAGCGCCACCTGGGAGGCGGGCGCGAGGTCGGGATGGCAGCAGCAGAAGAGCAGGAAGAGGGTGTCGTCGCCGTCCTCGGTGACGGCTGCCCGCGGCTCGGCGTACGTCGCGTCCTCGCGGCGGTGACGGGCGGCCTCGCTGCGGCGGGCGTCGATGAGCCGCCGGGTCGCGACCGATGTCAGCCATGCGCGCGGGTCGCGCGGCGGGTACCCGGGCCACACTCGCAGCGCCTCCAGCAGCGCTTCCTGCAGCGCGTCCTCGGCGGCCTCGAAGTCCTCGCCCGCTCGGATCAGGCCCGCGAGGACCTGAGGGACGAGGGCGCGCAGCGCGCCCTCGTCCAGCTGGGGTGCGGGCTCGTCGGTCACGCCGGGTCAGTCGCCCGCGGCCGCATCCGACATGACCTCCCGGACGTCGATCCACTCATACAGCGGCTCCCCACCCGGGCCGGGCTCGGAGGAGACATATGCCGCGAGCTCGACCGCGCGCTCGTGCGTCTCGACGTCGATCATGTACCAGCCCGCCACAAGATCGCTGGTCTCGGGCAGCGGGCCGTCGGTAGTTACGGGCGCGGCGTCCGGGCCGCCGTAACGCACCCAGGTACGCGCTGGCGTGAGCGCCTGCGCGTCGACGAGCTCGCCGTTCTTCTCGAGTAGCTCGCCGACGTGCCGCTGGAACGCCATGTGCGCCTCCACGTCCGCAGGCGCCCACTGGTCCATCGGGGGGAAGGGATGGTGCGGCTCCGGGCCGCCGCGGTAGTGCTTGAGAAGCAGGTACTTCGGCATGGTGATCTCCTGATGTCGTGGGCCACGGCTGTCGTGGCCCTCACCTGGTGAGCGGAGTCGATCAGAGCTTCTCGACACGAAATCACGAATCTACCTAGGACCCGTCGCTTGTGAGGCGAGTCCGCCGCGCCGCGGGATGCTGCCCTACGTAGCCGCGCGTCGCGCTGACCTGCGCAGACAGCGCCACTGCTGGCAATCTCCCGACCAATCAAGTCCTGCGCAGCAGCGTCGTCCGGTACTGGGTGATGGCCGACTGCAGTTCACGTACGGCGTGTGCGCGAGCGCCGGCAAGCGGCGCATTCCCCGGCACCCGGGCGGAGCGCATCATCACCGGACGCGCTAGACGCTCGCATGCTGCGCGGATTGCTTCCAGGACGAGCGGGTTGGTACCCCATGTGCCGCCGATGATGACGGCTGCCGGATCGGTCAGCGCGACCGCCGCGGAAATGACGCCGGCGACTGCGGTGCCGAGGACCAGTCGCGTTGCGCGCGCTATCCGCGATGACCCGCAGACCGAGATTGCCAGTTTCGCGACATCGACCGCGGTGGAGTCTGGATGGCACAGGCCTAGCTCGCCGAAGACATCGATGAATGCCATTGCCCGGCCGCCGGGGCCGGCCGTGACCACGTGGGCGATCTCGCCAGCGAAGCCGTGGTGACCGCGGCGGACCGCGCCGTCGCTGACGACAGCGGACCCCAGGCCCTCGCCCAGATACAGGTAGACGAAGTCGTCGGTCAATCCGGACCCGTCAGCCGCCTGTTCCGCCCAAGCCGCCCAGTTGACGTCGTTGTCGACGGTGACTGGCCCCGACACGAGCCCGTCGAGGGCATCGGCCGGGGACAGCTCGCCGAGCAGGAAGGGCGCGTCCGGCAGGTGCACGAGTCGTCCGGTAATCCGGTCGACCGGGTCGGCCGCGCTGACCACGGCGAGCCAGACCGGCCCGCGGGCAACCTCCGTCACTCGCCGGCAGGCTGAGCGCACCGTGGCGGTCACGCTATCTGGCCCGGCTGGCCGGGGAAGCGGTTCGCTTGCCTGCGCGGCGACATCGCCGTGAGCATCGACGAGTTCTGCGGCAACACCGGCCGGCGCGATGCTGACGGCAAGGGCGCAGCCGATGCCGTCAGCCAGAGCGTAGTAGGAGCCTGCCCGCCCCCGGCCCGTGCTCCTGTCTCCGGTGTCGACGACGACTCCCGCCGCGTCCAGACGGCGGACGCTCTCGCCGACCGTTGGCTTCGAGATCCCGGTCCGGGCCGCCAGTTCCGCCCGGGTCAGGCGTGTCTCGTCCATGAGCGCCCGCAGGACGTGCTCATCGCTGAGCTCGCGCAAGAGCTCCAGCGAAGGTTTTGCTGTAGTCACCGGCCTAGTTTAGACAGGACTCTTGCCCAATTGCGAGACAGGGCGTAGCGTCGCCTTGGTAAGGAGTCCTTTCAAGGAGCTGACATGCCGATGGCCGCACCTGCACGCACGGACCTGCCGGTCCTGCCGCACTGGGAGAGCACACCCGAGGATCTGCCGGGCGCCATCCGGCAGATCAAGGCGGCGCTACGAGCCCGCATCATGGCGTCGGGCCGGTCTGTTGAGGAGGTGTTCGCCGTCATCGAGAAGCGCGTGCGCGCGCAAGTCGAGCAGATCGCCGCTGAGAAAGCCCGCGGCGAGACTGTCTGGCCTGTCATCGATTACGCCGACATCGCCGCGGGCAGCGTGACGGCGGATCAGCTCGCGAGGCTCCGGCAGCGCGGCTGCCTCGTCGTCCGCGGTCATTTCGGCCGCGACCAGGCGCTCGGGTGGGACCAGGACATCGTCGGCTACGTCGAGTCCAACCGGTTTTTCGAGACCTACCGGGGCCCCGGCGACGACTTCTTCGGCAGCGTCAGGTCCAGGCCTGAGATTTACCCCATTTACTGGTCGCACGCCCAGATGCAAGCCCGGCAGAGTGATCGCATGGCCCGCGTCCAGGCCTTTCTCAACGCCCGGTGGACTAGCCAATCCGACGGCGTGCAGTGGTTCGACCCGCAGCGCGACTCCCTGTATCCGGACCGGATCCGCCGCCGCCCGGAAGGGGCCGACTCCCACGGCCTGGGCGCGCATCTGGATCCCGGCACCCTGGACTTGTGGATGACGCAGGCGTATCAGCGAGCCTTCCGTCACCTTTTCGACGGCACCGTGGAGGCGTATGACCCGTGGGACGCTGCCCACCGTACGGCCGGGGCGCAGTATCCGGGAACGACGATGTGCTCGGCGTTCCGTACCTTCCAGGG
>CAWDVS010000010.1:0-476309 GCA_963805805.1 uncultured Actinomycetota bacterium
TGCAGGTCATGCTGCACTCGCTCCGCCGGCGCGGCCGGGATCTCTTGCTGCTGAAACGACCGCGTGATGCCCAGGTCCTTCGCGTCCGCCAGGTCCAGGCCGCAGGGCAGCTTCCCCTCCGGGTAGTGGTCTTCAGTCCGGTCCGGGACCTGCCACGTCATCGACGGCCCGGGCTGCCCGGCTGTTTCCCCCGCTTCTTCTCCGCCCGCTCCGCCGGCCGCCGCTGCTGCCTGGCGGTTCCGCCCCGGCAGGTCATCCGACGACGGCGGCGATCGGGAGTTCCCGCTGTTGCTCGATCCTGCCCGCTCGGCCACCGCCAGCCGCTTCCGCAAGTCAGCGACCAGCGCCTCCAGCACGGCGATCTGCTCCGCCTGCGCCGCGATCAGCGCATCCCGCGGATCCGCGGCCAGGTCCAGCCTGCGTGTGTCGGTGTCGCGGCGGATGCCGGCGGCGAACCGCTCGGTCATCGGCATCATCAGCGCCGAGGCGACTGGTTGCCGCGGTGGTGGCGGAAGAATCCGTAGATGCCCTGCCCGTACTGCAGCCGCGGCTGCCGGGTACGTGCGCGAACCGCACGGTGACGGACAGGCCGCCTTCGGGGCGTGCGCTGGTGGTGAGGGTGGCGTGGTGAGCTTGGGTGACGGCGTTGACGATGGCGAGGCCGAGACCGTAGCCGTCACGGCGGCCATTACGATCGGGCGCCAGCTTCTGGAAGGGCTGGAAGAGCCGCTGGATCTGGTCGCCGGGGACGACTGGCCCGCTGTTGGTGACCGTAAGGGTCACCTGCGTGCCGGAGGTCTGGGTGGTGATCTGGACGTGCCCGTCGGGGTGGTTGTGGCGGATGGCGTTGTCGATGAGGTTGGCGATGAGGCTTTCGATCAGTCCCGGGTCCCCGGCCGTCACTGCAGGCATCAGGTGTTCGGCGAGGTCGATGTCTTTCTCTGCTGCCTGGTCGCGGCGGGAGGCGAGCACTCCTGTGACGGCTTGGGCGAGGTCGAGGGTGTCGCAGCGGGTGACGCCGCGCTCGCTGGTGGCCAGGGCGAGCAGTGCCTGGACGAGCCGCTCCTGATGTCCGCCGAGAGCGAGGGCCTCCTGGCAGGCCGAGCGCAGGGTGCCGGTGTCGGCGTCGGGGTCGGCGAGGGTGACTTCGAGGAGGGTCCGCAGCCCGGCGAGGGGGGTGCGTAGCTCGTGGGAGGCGTTGGCGACGAAGTGCCGCTGGGCGTCGAAGGAGGCCTCAAGGCGGGCGAAGAGGTCGTCGAGGATGGAGCCCAGCTCGGTCAGCTCGTCGGCGGGCTCGCCGAGGTCGAGGCGCTGGTGGAGGTTCCCGGCGGAGATGGCCCTGGCGGTGGCGGTGATGGCCCGCAGGGGCGCCAGGAAGCGGCCGGCGACGAACCAGCCAGCGCGAGCGCGATGGGGATAAGGAGGGCGAGCGCGACGGCGGAGCCTACCAGGAGCTGGTGCGGGCCGATCCCGTTCCCGGTGCCGGTGATCGCGGCTGAGGCCCGGCTGCCCTTGGGATTGGCCGACTGGATGCCGGCGAGGGGGACGGCGACGACTGCGAGGACTACGGTCCCGGCGGCGAAGATGCCCGTGGCGTAGAAGAGCGTAAGCCGGGCCTGCAAGGACCGTCTGGGGAGCGGCTGGGGGCCGGTCATGGCGGCCCGATCCGGTAGCCGCCTTCGCGGATGGTCTCGATCACCGGCGGGTCGCCGAGTTTGGCGCGCAGCCGGTGGATGGTGTGCTTGACCGCGGAAGTGAACGGGTCGGCCGCTTCGTCCCAGACTCGTTCGAGTAGTTCCTCGGCGGGCAGGACCAGGCCGGGTGCGGCGAGCAGGCATTCCAGGAGCGCGAACTCCTTCGGGCTGAGCTCAAGGCGCCGGCCGGCGCGCAGTGCCGCCCGGCGGGCCGGGTCGAGGGTGATGTCCCCGCAGGACAGGACGGGCGGTAGCGGCGGTGCGGCCCGGCGGGCCAGGGCCCGCAGCCGGGCGACCAGTTCGGCGAAGGCGAACGGCTTGGGCAGGTAGTCGTCCGCGCCGAGGCTGAGCCCGTCGACGCGGTCTTCGATGGTGCCGGCCGCGGTCAGCATCAGCACACGGGTGCCGGAGCGGTCGCGGGTGAGTCGCCGGCAGATGTCGTCGCCACCGACACCGGGCAGGTCCCGGTCGAGGATGACCACGTCGTAGCGGGTGGCGGCCAGGCGGCCAAGGGCGTCGGTCCCGTCCAGCACGACATCGACGGCCATGCCCTCGCGGCGCAGCCCGGTGCCGATGGAGCGGGCCAGTACCTCGAAGTCCTCGACCACCAGGACCTTCACCGCGGGTCACCGCCGGCCGTGCGGGGAGGGCGGCGGGGCGGGCCGCCGGTTCGGCGTGTCATGCGCACAACAATGCCAGCCCGCAGGTTCCAGCCAGGTCGCAGCGGCTGAGACCGGGCTGGAACCAGCCGCTCGGTACAACTACCCGCATGAGACCACACCGAGCCGGGTGCTCACCCCTATGAGCGCCCCAGGCATTGCCGTCGCCGGGCTGCGCAAGCGGTACGGGACGACCCGTGCCCTTGACGGCATGTCCTTTGCCGTCCATCCGGGGCTGGTGACCGGCTTCGTGGGGCCGAACGGGGCCGGGAAGTCGACCACGATGCGGGTGATCCTCGGCCTGGACGCGGCCGATGCGGGCACCGCGCTTATCGAGGGGAAGCCGTACCACAGCCTCCGGCACCCGCTCAGCCACGTCGGCTCGCTGCTGAACGCCTCCGCGCTGCACCCCAGCCGCAGCGGCCGTAATCACCTGCTGTGGCTGGCGCATTCGCAGGGCCTGGCAGCGCGGCGGGTGGATGAGGTGATCGAGCAGGCCGGCCTGACCCCGGCGGCCCGGCGCGCGGCAGGCGGCTACTCGCTGGGTATGCGGCAGCGGCTCGGGATCGCCGGGGCACTGCTGGGTGACCCGCCGGTCGTCATGCTCGATGAGCCGTTCAACGGCATGGACCCGGAAGGCATCGTCTGGATGCGTGGGTTCCTGCGGTCGCTGGCCGTTCAGGGCCGCGCCGTCCTGGTGTCCAGCCACCTGATGAGCGAGCTGCAGGATACGGCCGATCATCTCGTCGTGGCCGGTCGCGGCAAAGCCATCGCCGACACCAGCGTGGCCGGCCTGATCGCGGCCGCGTCCGGGAACCGGGTCACGCTACGGACCAGCGCTGTCCGGGAAGCGGCGAGCGTACTGGCAGACGCCGGGGCTAGGGTCGCAGCCACCGCTCCTGGTGTGCTCACCGTCTCCTGCCTTTCTTCAGAACGAGCCGTGGTTCTCCTTACCGAAAACGCGGTCCCGTTCTCCGAGGTATCGGCGCACCGCGCCACACTGGAGGAGGCTTACATGGAGCTCACCCGCGACGCGGCCGAGTTCCGCGCCGTGCCGCACGCGGAGGTGCCGCGGTGACCCCCGTCGTTGCGCCGTACCGATCAGGCCAGCGGACCGGGCGGGACGGCTTTCCGCAGGTGCTGCACGCGGAGTGGACCAAATTCCGGACCATCCGAGGCTGGGTGGCCGGCATGGTGGCCGCGGCGCTGATGGTGGTGCTGGTCGCGGTGCTCGCCGGGATCAGCAGCGATCTCCATGGCACGCCGGCCGTTCCGATCGGGCCGGGCGGTGAGCCGGTTACCGACAGCTTCTACTTCGTGCACCGGCCGCTGGCCGGAAACGGCAGCGTCACTGTCTCGGTTTCCGCGCTTACGGACAACAGCATCGTGCCGTGGGCGAAGGCCGGGCTCATCATCAAGCAGAGCACCCGCCAGGGATCGCCGTATGCAGCGATCATGGTTACCGGCAGCCACGGCGTGCGGATGCAGTACGACTACACAGGCGACACGGCCGGGCTACCCGGCTCTGTTTCCGCCGCGTCTGTTCGCTGGCTGCGGCTGGACCGCTCCGGCGACGTGGTCACCGGCTATGACTCCGCCGACGGCTCGCACTGGATCAAGGTGGGTACCGTTCACGTGGCCGGGCTCGGACCGACCGTGCAAGGCGGGCTATTTGTCGCATCTCCGGATTCGGTGCAGGGTTTTGGCACGGACACCAGCGTGTCCACGGCCGTCTTCGGGAACCTCGCTATCCAGGGAAGCTGGCTCGGTGGTAACTGGGCCGGTGACTCGGTGGGAGCCGAACCAGACGCCAACGGTCACCCGGCGTTCGCGCCGGGCACGTTCACGCAGGCGGGCGGCACGTTCACGGTGACCGGCACCGGCGACATCGCGCCCGCCGTCCGCCTAACCCTGTCAGGTAGCGGCACCATCGATGTCATCCTCACCGGCACGTTCGCCGCGCTGATCACGGTGATCGTGGTGGGGACGCGGTTCATCACCGCCGAATACTCCGGCGACCTGATCCGCGTTACCCTGGCCGCCAGCCCGCGGCGGGGCTGGGTGCTGGCGGCCAAGGCGATCGTCCTGGGCGCCGTCACGTTCGCCGCCGGGCTGGCGGGATCGGTCGTCGCGGTCCCGCTCGGCGAGCGGCTCGCGCGGGCCCACGGCGTGTACCTGTTCCCGGTGACATCATCGGGCCTGCTCCGGGTGGAAGCCGGGACCGCGGCCCTGCTCGCGGCCGCCTCGATCCTGGCGCTTGCCGTCGGCGTCGTGTTCCGGCGCAGTGCCGGGGCGGTCGCCACCGTCATCGCGGCCATCGTGCTGCCCTACCTCCTGGTCGCCCAAATCCCGTTCATACCCGCCAACGTGGCAAACTGGCTGGCCCGGGTGACGCCGGCCGCTGCCTTCGCCGTCCAGGGGACGCTTGTGCCGTATCACCAGGTCACCAGCATCTACACGCCCTACAACGGCTATTACCCGCTAGCGCCGTGGGCCGGGTTCGCCGTCCTGGCCGGCTACGCGGTGCTGGCCCTGGCCGTGGCGGCCGTCCTTCTCCGCCGGAGGGACGCATGAGGCCGGCCCTGCACGCGGAGTGGACGAAGATACGGACCGTCGTCAGCCCCCTGTGGCTGCTGTTCGGCACTATCGCGGCGACCGTGGCCCTAGGCGGCGCGGTGACCTCGGTGATGACATGCGGCACCGCCGGCTGCGGCGGCGACGACACGGCCAGGCTCAGCCTCACCGGTGTTGAACTTGGCCAGGCACTGGTCGCCGTCCTGGCCGCGGGAGTCATCAGCGGCGAGTACAGCTCCGGCATGATCTGCACCACCCTGGCGGCGATGCCGCACCGGGCCACCGTCCTCGCGGCCAAAGCCATCACCCTCACCGGCATCGTGGCCGCGGCCGGGACCATCGCGGTACTCGGGTCGCTGCTCGCCGGGCGGCTCATCCTGCCCGGCCATGGCTTCACGGCCGCCCGCGGCTACCCGGCCCTGTCCCTGGCCGACGGGCCGATACTGCGCGCGGCCATCGGGTCGGTCCTCTACCTGGTCCTGATCGCCCTGCTCAGCCTCGGCATCGCCACCGCCATACGGGACTCCGCGACCAGCATCGGGATGGTCCTCGGCCTGCTCTACCTTTTCCCCATCATCTCCCAGGCGATCGGCAACCCGCACTGGCAGCGCCTGCTCCGGCAGGTCGGGCCGATGAGCGCCGGCCTGGCCATCCAGGCCACCACCGGCCTCCGCAGCCTGCCCATCAGCCCATGGGCAGGCCTCGGCGTCCTCGCCGCCTGGGCTACCGCAGCGCTATTCGCCGGCGGGCTGCTGCTGCGCATGCGCGACGCGTAGAGCACGTATGCCGCCAGGCTCTTGAAGGGGTATTCCCTCCGCAGGATGCACTGATCACCGCACAGACCGAGCAGATCGCCATGCCGGAGGTGCTGGTATGACACTGGTATGACAATCGGGCACGTTTCCTCCTGCCAACAAGAGCACTCTCCCCGTAACGGCGATCACCCCCCGTGCCACCCATCACCGTACGTGAACGGGCTGAATGCTTACAACACAGCCTCGGGCTAGTCACAAATGCAGGCCGCTGGTCACCGTCCAGTTCGGCACCTGAATGCCCCCCTCGCAATGTGAGCGCTATGCGCTGGACGGAACAAGGAGGCCGGCGATGAGCAACTATCAGAGGAAAGCTAGCTATCGTCACGCTGGCGTGGACGAAAAGCGAGAGCAGAAGACGCTACGTGAAGCTATGCTGCCATGGTTCGAGCAGACCCGCCTTGGCATCGGCAAGATCGCCGACCAATGGGATCACGGACCAGGTGCGGCAGATGAGTGCGTCTGCAACGCGCCCTAAGCCGCCGATCGGTTCAGTCATGCCGGAGATGGCGAGGCCTCGGCGAGGCGCTCCAGGATGGTTGTTCTGCGCTGGGAATGAAGCTCCTCGCACACCTGCGCAATCGTTCATTCATCGGCTCATGCGAGCTAAGGTCTACATAGGGTGATCGCGAATGTTCCCTGTGCGGCCCGAGGGCAAGGACGGTCCGGAACCGGAAATCATCGGCACTGCCGGTGAGGGCCGGGCCCGCCTGCACTGGCGGTGGTACGTCGTGGCTGTGGGCGTGTTGGCGCTGGCTGGGGTCATCAAGGTGGCATCCTTGTCGTCTTCGGAGCGGCATGCCGCACTTCCGCATCCCAACGGAGTCACCGGCAGCCTGGTCCAGCTCGAGCCTCCCGCGCCCGGCCCGCTTCCGACCCAGGCCTGGGCGGCCTCACTCAACATCGCCAACTGGCCGATGCCCGGGTCTGGCACGGAAGCACGTAACGGCATGATCGCTGGCGGTGTGGCCGGGACCGGTCTAGCCGGGAACAGTGGCTGGGAGCTCACGGTGCGGGACGTCGCGCGGCCCGGACAGCGGTGCACCGCGGCGGTGTTGCTGTCCCTGTACGGCAAGATCACCCATGCCCACCCGATATCACCTCACCCGGCATCGCGGACCCCGGTCGGCGACCTGGCGTTCATCGCCCTCGGCGCGCATTCACCTGGTGTAGGCATTGCCCTAGTGCAGCTTGACGCCCCCGGAGTGGCATCGGCTGATCCGAACCGTATCGGCGGATTCGAGATCGGCGTACCGATCCTGCCGGTGACCGCATGCGGACTGCGGTACTACCTTGGCGGCTTCGCCTACCCGCTGGCCGGGACATTGGACCTCTCCGTGGCGGGCAACAGCGCCAGCCGGGTTCACTATCTCGTGCCAACACGACTGACCCGACCGACGGTGCCAGGGGTGTGGCACGGCACGGGATAGACCGGCAACGCGCGGCGAGTTCCGCCTTCTGCACAAGTGCGAGCGCCACCGCTGCGGGCACGGCCACCACGAGCATCACTCACATGTCCAGCGCAGCGCGAACTGAACCTGCGCCGCGACATCGGCGTTCGTCCAGCCTTCACGTGGCTGGCGCCTCTACAGCCAGTCAGCAACACTTATGCGGGCAGGACTGGCCAATCGCTCGCCGCGCGCAGAACCTCGCCTGTCATCACGATGACGATCTACGCGCACGTGCTGCCGGGCAATCAGCGGGAAGCCGCGGACCTGTTCGCGAAGCTGGTCAGAGAGGCCCGCGGAGCATGACAAGTGCCAGGGGAAATGCCACAGGCCGCCAGTATCGCCCTGACGGCCTGTCTACCTGCGCGGATGCAGTGTCCGAGGGGGGGACTTGAACCCCCATGCCCTTTTGGGGCACTAGCACCTCAAGCTAGCGCGTCTGCCTATTCCGCCACCCGGACGTGGGACTCGGGCATGTTGCCGAGCGGCCTCACGATAGCAAATCTGGGGCACTGCCGGCGACGTCGCTGCTAGCAGGCTCTCCGCCGGTGTACCGCGACCGCAGCTCGTTGAGGTCGGCTATTACCTCGTCGATCAGTGCCCAGTTGGATGGCCAGCGCCGCATGAGGCTCTTGCTGTACAGCGTGCAGGAGATAACGGCGCCTTCCTTCAGCCGGACGAATAGGCCATCCTTCCGTTCGGCCAAGGGATTCTCCAGGTACACCCCCGATGGCACCGGGCCTGGCCTGAAGATCTCCTCGACCTCGCGCCACGGGATGCGATGCGTGTTCCGGAAGTTGCGGATGACCAGGCAGTCGGGCGTGGCCACGACAGCCAGCCGGAGCGCCCGCCAGCCCAGCAGGACCAGGACGAGAATGCCGAGGCACGCCAGGGCCCTCGCCCACCAGGGGATGCCGACGGATACGGCGGCACCGAACAGCAGGAACGCGTAGAAACCGAGGACCAGAAGATAGATCGCTTTCAGGCTGGGCCGGGTGAACCGCGCCTTGGGTTTACCGGGCCCGCGCAGCCCGCCACCGGACGCTAAGCGCGCCGCTCGCCGAGGAGATCCCCCGCCTGCTTGCTGACTCACGCTGTCATCCCCCGGAGAAGCCACCTGACCAGGTCATATTAGGCAGCACCGGGCACCCCGCGGTAGGGCCGCGATTGCCGCGGGCCGACCAGTCCTGCCGGAGCCGTCACCGAGGTGCGACGATGGCGAGATGACCGAGAACCACGCACTTCGCGGAACCGCAGCCCAGGACGAAGTCGCTGCTCTGGCCAGCGACCTGATCAGGATCGACTCCACCAATCCGGGGGATCACTCCGGGCCGGGCGAGCGGGGCGCGGCCGAGTACGTCGCGGGCGTGCTGAGCGACGCAGGCCTGGCTCCCAAGATCTATGAGTCACACGCCAAGCGCTCCAGCGTGGTCGCCCGGATCGAAGGCGCGGACTCATCCCGCCCGGCGCTGCTCATCCACGGTCACCTGGACGTGGTGCCCGCGGATGCCGCCGACTGGCGGGTGCACCCGTTCTCCGGCGATGTCGCCGACGGACTGTGTCTGGGGTCGCGGTGCGGTCGACATGAAGGACTTCGATGCCATCACCCTGGCGGTGGTCAAGCAGCGGCTGGCCGAGGGGCGCAAGCCCCCGCGCGACGTCGTACTCGCCTTCCTGGCCGACGAGGAAGCGGGCGGCACCTGGGGAGCTCGCTGGCTGGTGGACAACCACCCCGAGCTGTTCGAGGGCGTGACCGAGGCGATCGGCGAAGTCGGCGGGTTCAGCGTCACCATCGGCGGCAAGCGGCTGTATCTCCTGCAGACCGCCGAGAAGGGCATGGCCTGGATGCGGCTTTCCGCCCGCGGCACGGCCGGCCACGGTTCCATGCTCCAGCCGGACAACGCGGTCACCGAGATCGCCGAGGCGATCGCCAGGATCGGCCGGCACGAGTGGCCGGTCCGCGAGACCGAGGCGGCGTTCGCGTTCGCCAGGGCCGCCTGCGAGGCGCTCGGCGTCGACTTCGACCCGGCCGACCCGGCCGGTGTGCTCACCAAGCTCGGCCCGATCGCGCGCATGGTCGGCGCGACGATGACCAACACCGCCAACCCGACCATGCTGTCGGCCGGCTACAAGGTCAACGTCATCCCGCAGGTCGCGCACGCCCAGGTGGACGGGCGGTTCCTGCCCGGACACGAAGACGAGTTCTTCCGGGAGATCGACGCCCTGGCGGGGCCCGGCGTCCAGCGCGACGCGGTCCATCAGGACGTCGCGCTGGAGACCACCTTCGACGGTGACCTGGTCGACGCGATGCACGCGGCGCTGGCGGCCGAGGATCCCGAGGGGCGGATGGTGCCGTACTGCCTGTCCGGCGGGACGGACGCCAAGTCGTTCTCGCGGCTGGGCATCCGCTGCTTCGGTTTCACCCCGTTGCGGCTGCCGCCTGACCTCGACTTCGCGGGCATGTTCCACGGCGTCGACGAGCGGGTCCCGGTCGAGGCGCTGAAGTTCGGCACCCGTGTCCTCGACAATTTCCTGGATCGCTGCTAGGCCATTATTCGAGGTCAAGGCACATTGCCGGGCGATGGTGTTCGAGCCCGGACGTGTCCGGACGCGGGTGTCTTATCGTTTATTGACGCATGCACGTTGAGTAGTGCTATCGTGACTCCCTGTGCGGGGCCGAAACCCCGGGGCGCAACCCCCAATTCCTAAGCGCACCGGTCCAGGGTCTCGCGCCGTGGCGGGCCGCAGGGAGGAAGCCTCCCTGACGGCGACGCCAGCCGGCCGATGAGGAGGGTCGCCTGTGTTGCCGGAACAGGGTCAGAGCCCAGGTTCGCTGGTCTGCAGCCGCGCTTGCTCGCGGCGGCACGGCGCCGCGACCAGCAGTGCGCGGGCCTGTCGCCTGGGTTACGTGATCCTTTCGGCCGGCTGCGGGTACTCGCCCGCTCCGGTGGCCACGGCTGAAGGTGCTGCCGTACCGGCACGCCTGGCCGTGGCCACCGCTCATGCCTTAAGTAAGGCCGGCGTCCGCTCGCGCCGGTCCCGTCAGTTACCCCGATAAACACGCCCGTCCCCCGGCCAATCTCCGCTGGTAGCTAGCTGCCGCAGAAGAAAGGCAAGGGCGGGCCCAGCCAGCTCCAGAGAAGTGACGCTTAGTAAGTGCTTAAACACGCAGAGCGCTGAACAGCGGAAAAGACAGCCGAAGTTAAGGAAAGCAGGGACAGCAATGAGCACATGGGCAGCATTTGCGGCCAAGGGGGCCGCCGCCGCAGCCACGACTGCAGCAGGAGCCGGGACCGCCCAGGCGATCACGCCAGCAGCGCTTGACGGCTTTGCCGTCGGCACCCTGCTGACCGGAATGTGCTACCTTGTCGTAGTCGCACCCAGAACGATGCGCAAGTCACGCCTGTCGGCGCGCCAGAGCCTGTGGTCGGCCGCTCGGCGTCACGAGCAAGGCGCGCCCGGACTACTACGCCGCGCCGGCTGACACGCACTCGACAGCGGTGGCACCAGACCTGGCCGCGCCCGTCCTGATCGGCCCCGCCCTGGACGCTTTCCTCCTGGCCGCGCCCGTGGCCGCGCCAGCATCTGCGGCCGCCGCGGCCGCCGCGACCACCCAGGCGACCGCGGCCGGCGGCCCGATGCCAGCGGCACCCCTTACCGACATCCCGCAGCCGCAACTGCCGCTGGCATTCGCCGACCCGGCGCTCGAGGTGTTCGCGCCGAACGCCGGTAACGACTACGCCGGGCACGCCGGGGCGGACCCGTACGCTCCGGGCGTGCTGGACCCCGTCGACTACACGCCGCCGACCTCGGCTGGGGCGGACTCGGCGTCCAGCTCGGCGTCCAACCCTGCGTTTGACCCCGGCTCCGATGACGACATCGTGCTCCCGGGCGACGACGACGCAGC
This sequence comes from uncultured Actinomycetota bacterium, assembly GCA_963805805.1. Taxonomy (GTDB): domain Bacteria; phylum Actinomycetota; class Actinomycetes; order Streptosporangiales; family Streptosporangiaceae; genus JAJYUU01. The sequence goes on from CAWDVS010000010.1 coordinate 11,095, forward strand.
TCAGCAGCAGCGGCCGTGGATACCGGAGCAAGCACCGTCTGACCGGCCAGGAGCGCCGACCGCCGCTCGGACCCCAAGCGCAAGCAGCCCCGGCACGCGGCACCCCCGACCCGCTTCGGTTCGCGGATGTCCGGCCGGCTGGCAATCTTCCCGCTGGCCCCGGCCCGAAGCTAAGGCAGCGGCCTACGACCCAACGCCCCGCACCAAAGCCCGGGCGCCCCGCGAAACCCCGCGGAGACAACGCCCGGGCGCCCCCAAGACCCAGTCAGGCCCGCTGACTGAGCCGACAGGTCCGGCCACCATCTTCACGGGGCCTGTCGGCTCAGCCCTGCGGGCCTGACTGGTCAGCTTAGAGCCGGGCCACCGGCAACGCAGCCGGACTGCGACTCTGCCGGATAATCTTGCGCCGGAGTGTAGCCTTGCGGCTTCCGTCCGGATACATCCGCAGCCGCGACAGTTCCCAGTGGCCGTACTCGGCATGATCAGTCAGCAGCCGCCGGGCCGCGTCCCTGGTGGTGCTGCGCGATATATAGAGCACCAGGTATGAGTACTCCGCCATCAACTCATTGTGCGCGTCTGGCGGGATGGTTCAATCACCTTGAGGGAATCTGCGGCAGCCGACCCGGTTGCGCAGACCTTGCGGGAACATGCTGACGCACGCCGTGAGTTAACCGTCCTGTGAGGGAACGGGGTATGCACGTGGCTAGTGGCAAAGCTATGCCGGTGCGGTTATCCCTCGGCCGAAAGGCCAGAGCGCCGGGTGGCTACCGGCTTACCTGCGGTAGCCTCCTGGGCGATTGCTGGATGTAAAGGTGGGAGAAGTGGCAGCAGGCACCGAGGAATCGACCGGAGCCCCGGCCGGGTCCAACGGGGGAAACAAGCTGGTCATCGTCGAGTCGCCGCGTAAGGCGAGGACGATCGCCGGCTTCCTCGGCAAGGGCTACACCGTTGAGTCCAGCATCGGCCATATACGCGATATGCCGGACAAGGCAGCCGAGATCCCGACTAAATACCGGAGCGAGCCGTGGGCTCGCCTCGGTGTCGACGTCGATCACGACTTCGAGCCGTTGTACGTCGTCAACTCCGACAAGAAGCAGCAAGTCAGCAAGCTGAAGGAACTGCTGAAGCACGCCGACGAACTGCTGCTCGCGACTGATGAGGACCGCGAGGGCGAAGCCATTGCCTGGCACCTGCTTGAGGTGCTCAAGCCGCGGGTCCCGGCCAGGAGAATGGTCTTCCACGAGATCACGCCCGAGGCCATCGCACACGCGGTGGCCTCGCCGGGTGAGGTAGACCAGGGCAAGGTCGAGGCCTACCAGACCCGCCGCGTGCTGGACCGGCTGTACGGGTACGAAGTGTCGCCGGTGCTGTGGAAGAAGGTCATGCCGCAGCTCTCGGCCGGCCGGGTGCAGTCGGTCGCGGTCCGCCTGGTCGTCGACCGGGAGCGGGAGCGCATCGCGTTCCGGCCCGCGCAGTACTGGGACCTCGAAGCCGACTTCGAGCCGCAGGATGCCGCGGCTGCGGCTGAGGTGCCGTTCTTCACCGCGACACTCGTGTCCGTCGACGGTAAGCGGGTCGCGCAGGGCCGCGACTTCAGCTCGGTCGGCGAGCTCAAGGGCTCAGGGGTCGCAGATACAGCGCAGATCCTGCACCTGGACGGCGCGGCCGCGGCCGCGCTGGCAGGCCGGCTGTCGGGTGCGTCGTACGCGGTGAAATCGGTCGAGCGCAAGCCGTACCGGCGGTCACCGTACGCCCCGTTCCGCACGACGACCCTGCAGCAAGAGGCCAGCAGGAAGCTCGGCTTCTCGGCCAAGTACACGATGTCCGTCGCGCAGCGCCTGTACGAGAACGGCCACATCACCTATATGCGGACCGACTCGGTCACGCTGTCGCAGACCGCGCTGAACGCGGCTCGCGGCCAGGCTCGGCAGCTCTACGGCGCCGAGTACGTGCCGGACGCGCCACGCGTCTATGACAGCAAGGTCAAGAACGCGCAGGAGGCGCACGAGGCGATCCGCCCGGCCGGCGACGCGTTCAAGACGCCGGCCCAGTCCGGCCTCAATGGCGACGAGTTGCGGCTGTACGAGCTGGTCTGGAAGCGGACCGTGGCGTCGCAGATGAAGGACGCGACCGGCGAGTCGGTCTCGGTCCGGGTCTCGGGCGCGTCCAGCAGCGGCGAGCAGGCCGAGTTCGGCGCGTCCGGCAAGGTGATCTCGTTCCACGGCTTCCTCAAGGCCTACGTCGAGGGCTCCGACGATCCCGACGCCGAACTGGACGACAACCAGCGCCGGCTGCCGCCGTTGTCCGAGCGCGACGGCGTGAACGTGCTGCGGATGGACGTCGAGGAGCACGCGACCAGGCCGCCGGCCCGCTACACCGAGGCGAGCCTGATCAAGGATCTGGAAGACCGCGAGATCGGCCGGCCGTCTACCTACGCCTCGATCATCGGCACGATCCTGGACCGCGGCTACGTGTTCAAGAAGGGCAGCGCGCTCGTGCCGTCCTTCGTCGCCTTCGCCGTGATCACGCTGCTGGAACGGCACTTCATGCACCTGGTGGACTACGAGTTCACCGCCCGGATGGAAGACGCGCTCGACGAGATCGCCAAGGGCGAGGCCGAGCGGGTGCCGTGGCTGCACCGCTTCTACTTTGGCTCCGACGGCGAAGAGGGCCTGAAGGAGATGGTCAGCGACCTGAGCGAGATCGACGCGCGCGAGGTCAGCTCGTTCCCGCTGGCCGGGACCGACATCGTCGTGCGGGTCGGCCGGTACGGACCGTACCTGGAGCGCGAGGGCCAGCGGGTGAACGTGCCCGAGGGGACGGCTCCGGACGAGCTGACGCCCGAGTACGCGAAGGAACTACTGGACCGGCCTAGCGGCGACAAGATCCTCGGCACCGATCCGGAGACCGGCAAGACGCTAGTCGCGAAGGACGGCCGCTACGGCCCGTACGTGACGGAAGTAATGGAGGAGGACGCTCCCGCGTCGGCGAAGCCGCGGACCGCCTCACTGTTCAAGTCGATGGACCTGGACAGCGTCACGCTGGAGGACGCGATCCGGCTGCTCACCCTGCCGCGCACGCTCGGCGAGATCGACGGCGAGCCGGTTACCGTCCAGAACGGCCGGTACGGGCCGTACGTCAAGCACGGCGCCGAGAGCCGGTCGCTGGAGTCTGAAGAGCAGATGTTCACGATCACGATGGAAGAGGCGCAGGCGCTGCTGGCGCAGCCCAAGCCGCGCGGCCGGGCGGCCAGGGCGGCGGCGACCCCGCCGCTGAAGGAGCTGGGTCCGGACTCGGTCAGCGGCAAGCCGATCGTGCTGCGTGAGGGCAGGTTCGGTCCGTACGTCACCGACGGCGAGACGAACGCGTCGCTGCGCAAGGGCGACACGATCGAGGCCATCACGCCGCAGCGGGCGGTCGAGTTGCTCGCGGAGCGGCGGGCGGCCGCGCCCGCGCCGAAGCGGCGCGCGGCCGGCGCCAAGACGACCACCAAGGCCAAGCCTGCGAGCAAGAGCAAGGCCGCCGCGAATGGCAGGTCCGGCAAGTCGGCTAAATCCGGCAGCTGAGTTCGGGCGGACTCGGGTGTTCGCTAGCGTGGCGCCTGCGCGCTGCGGAGACCCGAGTCCGGTAGCTCCCCGTTCCCAGATCATTACTGCCAGCGGCTTCGGGGCTGTGCACGTCCGTTTTCGGCTCCTGCCTATACGCTGGCGCCGTGAACTTTAGATCCCCTTTGGGCGGCCGTGGCTCCAGCGTGCTGTCGATCACGCCGTTCCGGCGCCTGTGGATCGCACTCTCGCTCGCCAGTCTGGGGGACTGGCTCAGCCTGCTCGCGCTCTCCGCGATCGCGGCCAAGATCGGCGGCCCGAAGAATGGCGCCTACGCGGTCAGCGGTGTCTGGCTGACGTCGCTGCTGCCGTGGCTGATCCTCGGCCCGCTCGCGGGCGCAGTGGCGGACAAATTCGACCGCCGGCTGAACATGATCATCGGCGACCTGGTCAGGGCGGCTGCTGTACATCACGATCCCGATCGACCTGTCCCTCGGCTTCGTGAACCGCCTGACCTGGCTGTACCTGATTCAGTTCCTCGCCTCGGTCGCATCGCTGTTCTGGATCCCGGCCAAGGACGCGTCGGTGCCGAACCTGGTCCCGCCGGACAAGCTGGAGTCGGCCAACCAGCTGAGCCTGTTCGCCACGTACGGCACCGCGCCGATCGCCGGGCTGCTGTTCTCGGGACTGGCGATCCTCAGCACCGCGCTGGGGCACCTGTCGCACTACTTCTCCACGAACCAGATCGACCTTTCGCTGTACTTCCGGACGGCCATGTACCTGGTGTCCGCGCTGACGATCTACATGCTGAAGGAACTGCGCCGCCGCCCGACCGACAAGATCTCGCAGCCGGCGGTGCTCAAATCGATCTGGGAAGGCTGGCGATTCCTCGGCCGGACCAAGGTGGTGCGCGGCATCGTCATCGGCATGACCGGCGCGTTCGCGGCCGGTGGCGCCGTCGTCGGACTGGGGCCGTCCTACATCACGAACGTGCTGGCGGGCGGCAGCGCCGGGTGGGGGGCCGCATTCGCGGCGATCTTCTTCGGCCTGGCTATCGGCATGTCCCTGGGCCTGCCCGCATTGCGCGGGTTTTCCCGGAAGCGGCTGTTCGGCGTGTCGATCATGTTCGCTTCGGTGCCCCTCGCCGTCACCGCCCTGATCCCGAACCTGGTCGTGACGATCATCCTGGTGATCATCATCGGCGCGTGCGCGGGCGTCGCGTACGTCACCGGCTACACGGTGATCGGCCTGGAGGTCGACGACGACACCAGGGGGCGCACGTTCGCGTTCCTGCAGTCCGCCATCCGGGTCATCTTGTTTGCCGTCATCGCGATCGCGCCGGTACTCGCCGGCGCGTTCAATGCGCTGATCGGCTCGGGCGGTGCTGTTAACCTGCGCATTGGCGGTCTCTACTACGGCAACATCGGCTACAACTTGGTCCTTTTGCTGGCCGCCATTGTCGCGCTGCTGCTGGGACGCCTGGCCTACAAGCAGATGGACGACCGCAAGGGCGTGCCGCTGATGCGCGACCTGGGCGCGGCGTTTCGGGGGGAGGCGCACAATCAGATGCCGGCATCCAACGGTGCCACCGCAGCAGAACCGGCCCGGCGTCCGCGGCCCGGGCTGTTCCTGGCCCTGGAGGGCGGCGAGGGCGCGGGCAAGTCGACGCAAGCCCGGCTGCTGGCCATCTGGCTGCGGGACCAGGGATACGACGTGGTCGCCACGCACGAGCCGGGCGCGACGAAGATCGGCATGCGGCTGCGCGCGCTGCTGCTCGACACCGCGCACACCGGTCTCGCGTCCCGGGCCGAGACGCTCATGTACGCCGCCGACCGGGCCGAGCACGTCCAGGCGCTGATCCTGCCCGCGCTGCAGCGCGGCGCCGTCGTCGTGACCGACCGGTACATCGACTCGTCGCTGGCCTATCAGGGCGCCGGGCGTCAGTTGCCGGTCGCCGAGATCAGGCAGGTCAATGAGTGGGCTACCGACGGGCTCATGCCCGACCTGACGGTGCTGCTCGACCTGCCGCCGACTGAAGGCCTGGGCCGCCGCCACTCGTCGGCCGACCGGCTGGAGGCCGAGCCAATGGAGTTCCACCAGCGGGTACGGTCCGGCTTCCTGTCGCTGGCCGCCGCGGCACCTTCGCGGTACCTGGTGCTGGACGCCAGCCGGCCGGAGAGCGAGATCAGCCGCGCGATTCGCGGGCGGGTCCAGGACCTGCTGCCCGACCCGGTGCCGATGGCGACGGAAGCGAACACCGGCAGCTTCCCGGCGGTGCGCGACTGACGTGGCTGCGGATGTCTTCTCGGAGCTGATCGGCCAGGAGATCGTGGTCGATCAGCTTTCGCGCGCGGTTGCTGCTGCCGCTTCGGGTGCGGGCGCCATGCATGCGTGGCTGTTCACCGGGCCGCCCGGGTCCGGCCGGTCGGTCGCCGCGCGCGCGTTCGCGGCGGCGCTACTGTGCGGCCGGGGTGGCTGCGGTGAGTGCCCGTCCTGCCGGCAGGTGTACGCGGGCACGCACGCCGACCTGCTGCTGGTCCGGCCAGACGGACTGTCCTACGGCGTTCGTCAAACTCGGGATCTGGTACTGAAAGCGGCGGCCGCGCCGGTGTCAGGCCGGTGGCGGATAGTGCTGTTCGAGGACGCGGACCGGGCGACCGAGCAGGCCGCGAATGCGCTGCTGAAGGCCATCGAGGAACCCGCGCCGCGGACGATCTGGCTGCTCTGCGCGCCATACGCGGATGACCTGCCGACGACGATCCGGTCCCGGTGCCGGCTGGTCACGCTGCGGATGCCGCCCACCGCGGCGGTGGCGGCAATGCTGGAGAGCGAGGGGATCTCGCCCGAGCTCGCGCTGACCGCGGCCCGCGCGGCGCAGGGGCACGTCGGCCGGGCCCGGCGGCTGGCCACCGACCCGGCGGCCGCTGGCCGCCGGGCGGATGTCCTGCAGGTGCCGGCCGACGTCGGCTCGATGGGACAGGCGTTCAAGGCGGCGGCCGCGCTCGTCCGGGCGGCCGAGCTGGAGGCCGAGGCGGTCACCGAGGAACTCAACGAGCCAGAGAAGGATGCGCTGCGCCGCGCGTTCGGTGAAGGCTCGACCGGCAAGGGCGTGGCCGCCGCGCTGCGCGGCGGCGCCGGGGCGTTGCATGATCTTGAAGCCCGGCAGAAGTCGCGCGCGACCCGGCTGAAGCGCGATGCGCTGGACCGGGCGATGCTGGATCTGGCCGGGTATTACCGCGACATCCTCGCGGTGCAACTGGGCGCGTCGGTAGAGCTGGCGAATGCCGGGCGGGCAGATGAGCTGGACTCGCTCGCGCGCTCATCGCGGCCGGCCGACACAGTGCGCCGGATCGAGGCCATCATGCGGTGCCGGGAGCGGCTCGAAGCCAACGTCGCGCCGCTGCTCGCTGTCGAGGAATTCACCCTGTCACTGGTGTCTCACTCGTCGTAGTCGGCGTCTCGGTTTCCGGGTCGTCTGGGGGCAGACAATGATCGTGATCGGAACGTAATCTGGCCCAATGGGCATGATGATGGCAGTGAGTTTCCAGCGCAGCGGACGGCTCTACTACCTGGATCCTGGCCCGTATCAGCCCACTGTCGGCACCAAGGTGCTGGTCCCGACCGACGCCGGTCCCGAAGTCGCCGAGTGCATCTGGGCACCCCAGTGGGTCGAGGACGAGATTTCCGGCCTCCCGGTCTGCGCGGGTCTGGCCACCGACCAGGATCTCTCCAGGGATGAGACGAACCGGAGCCGCCGCGCGGAGGCCAGGGTCGCCGCCCGCCGCCTGGTCCGCGAGCACGAACTGCCGATGAAGGTCATCGCCGTCGACTACGTCGACAAGTCCAACACGTTCACCGTCTACTTCAGCGCGCCGCACCGGGTCGACTTCCGGGCCCTGGTCAAGGATCTCGCGGGGCGGCTGAAGGCCCGGGTCGAGCTGCGCCAGATCGGCCCGCGGGACGAGGCCCGGCTGCAGGGCGGCATCGGGCCGTGCGGCCGCGACTTGTGCTGCGCGACGTTCCTCAAGGACTTCGAGCCTGTCTCGGTCCGGATGGCCAAGGACCAGGACCTGCCGGTGAACCCGCTGCGCATCGCCGGCGCCTGCGGCCGCCTGATGTGCTGCCTGAAGTACGAGCACCCGCTGTACCAGAATTTCCGCGCCTCGGCGCCCAAGGTCGGCACCGAGGTCGAGACGCCCGACGGCCTCGGCACCGTCATCGCCCACAGCGTTCCGGCCGACCAGCTCGTGGTCCGGCTGGCCGAGGACGGCCGCCGCACCACCTGCCCGAAGGCCAGCGTCTGCGGGTCGCGTAAGGCCTACGAGGCCATGCACCACGGTGCGCCGGAACCCTCCGCCGACCGGTAGACTCCTGTCGCTCCTGTGGTTCCGCCCCGGGCGCGCCGCCTTAGCTCAGTCGGCAGAGCGATTCACTCGTAATGAATAGGTCATCGGTTCGATTCCGATAGGCGGCTCCCAGGTAACGTCGTTAGTTCGATATTAGTAGCGATCCGTTTTGCCGCGTTCGTGGAACGAGCCAATGGGGCGCTCTCTCGCGCAGGCTGACCAGTGTCTACAAGCATCTGGTCACTTTCTGTGGCCGATGTTGGCGGGCACCACAAGAGCAAGCTGCGGAGCCAGAAGTTCTCATCCGCACCCAGCAGCCCGCCCCTCCTCGGTGAGCGGGGGGGGGGGCATCGCTGCTCCATATCGCCGACTCGGCGCGGCTCACTGATGCTAATGTCCGGGCCACCGTCGCACCCAGACGGCCATTTCTGCATGCTGGGTGACTTACCGCCACGTCCGCGTTCGACTAGCTGGTCGGACCGAGCGGCATGTCTCATCAGAGGACCGGCACCGGAAGCACGGGCCAGCTAGATCGCGGGCTGAACTAGCCACGCCATGTTGTCTCATCTGGCCGGTATCCGAGGCGTCAAGCACATGGCTTGGTCGGTGGATCACGGTCGCGAGGGTGGATTGCTGCTGGACGCCGACTGGGCCGGCTGCACAGCACTAGAGCCCTTGATAGTGGTGGCAGCCGGCGGCAGATGCGTAATATCCAGGCGGACGATGTGGCGTGCAGAGATCACCGTGAACTGCGCGGCATATGGGGCTCTGCGTCCGTTCGTCGTAGTCAGGTGAAGCGGGCCGGAGAGAATCATCTCACGGTTCTCATCTTCGTCACCTGCGGCGTTAAACGAGAAGAGCCGACCCTCGACGTACGTCCCGTCGTCCATCTGAGCGCCGACCACGATAGGCCCGGGGTTGTCGTCGTCGAAAACGTGTGCAACTCGGTGCCATGCCGAAATCGCATCGATGCTCGTCTTGGTTGAGCCGGTAAGGAGGCGGATCGGCCGGGTCTTTGCCCCACTTTGCAGTCTGCGTACTACCCGCGGGTCGGACGCTATCGCACCGAGTGCTGTTGCGATCGCGACCGTTGCCAGCGTCCACCAGGCCAGCTGAACGTAGTGACGGCGTGCGAAGGCGGCCGGATGCTGGATGAGTCCGCCAATGTTCGGCGTGCTTGCCGGGAGCAGCCACCGCAGGCCAGCAACGACGAGTCCGACTATCGCTAGGCACGCCACGCTGACGAAGACCACGCGCAGCGTTTCCCTGAATGCCGAGTAGGAGCGGGTGGGCACAACTCGCTCATGGCGCAGGACGAAGGCCAGGCCGGGAGCCAGCAGCACGACAAAAAGCGCTAGCCCGAGGAGTGATGACGGAATCACGGCCCGTTAGCCGCGGACGACGCGCTTACTCGTCTGAGTCGTCCTGTACGCCCGACGCAACCGGGGGTGGCGGCGGGGGCTCCTCCGGACGCACCGGGATCTCCGCTGACGTGACCATCTGCTGCCCGCCGCTCCTGTTAGTGAGGTCAATGTCGTCGTTGTTCCGGTCGGTGCGAACAAGCTCGTAAATCTCGCGGTCGTTCTTAGGTACCATCGGCCCTTCAATCAAATGTCGCGGGCGCTCGTACGCTCGCCGAAGATGGCCTCGCTATTCGCCGGACTCGTTGTCCTGCGCGCCCGACGCTGGCGGCGGCGGCGGCGGGGGCTCCTTCGGACGAGCCGGGATCTCGGCGGACGTGACCATCTGCTGCGCAGGCGGACTGGTGGGCGCTGGAAGATCAGGGCGAGAGGGCTCGCCCATGCCGAAGGCATTGCGGATCGTGGCGATCACCGTGCGGTAGCTTGGCATCGGCCCTCCAATGAGCGTCGCTGCAATCGTACGCTCAAGTCCGCGGGTCGCCTGGTGGGTCAGATGATGCCACGATGCCCGCACGCGTGGTCATCTGCGCAAGCCCGGCCCGATACCTGCCGCTCATCAAGCCAGGCATTAACCGTGCCCTCACCAGAGCCCGGCCCTTCAGCTGGGCCCCCGCGATAGCCGCCGCCGCACTTGGCGAGTACTCCGGCGCCATCGGAGCCGCAGTAATGGCCCGCACTTCGGACGACAATCAGCGACCCAGCACGCCGACGCGCGGTCGCGCAAGCGATCACTCCTGCTGAAAGGTCAGGTCCATGCCCCTGAGCACTGCCGCTCGGCGGCACACCTGTCGACAACGTCGCGCCCAGATTGGCCAGATCTGCGCGACCGTAGCCCAAGAGCTGCGAAGTCCGCCTCCCGTGCCTAACGGCGGCTACGTGCGCGTCTCCACCATGGACGCAGTCACACCAAGTAATCGGGCTGACCGCGAGCGTGCAGCTCGGTATGGCCGCCGCTGGGCAGACTCAGCTGACCGTCGTCAAGCGTCCCGCGACGAGAGCGGTCGCGGTACCGCTCCCGCTTCCGCCCAGACCTTTCCTGCTCGTACCCGCGTACCGCTCCTGCTGTCGCGGAATACCGCTCCCGTTGTCAGCACCGGACCTGCTCTGCCGCTTTGCATACCGTTCCCACCGGCCGGCCGGGTGCCGGGCACGGACAAATGGCGGACGGAAAGACTCGGATCATTGATTCCGGCCGGGGTTTGCGCAGGCAGGCGGCCTGCATCGCTTATAGGACGATAGGTCTGTAAAACCGTCGGCTCAGCCTACGCAAGTTCGAACCTTGCACCTGCCACCACCTGCGGAAACGGCCCGTGAGCTGCCTAAACGGCGGATTGGCGGGCCGTTTGCCTTTTCGCATCCTGTGTCATCCGCGGTCATCGAGCGCCATGTTGTAATGCTGGTTACGGACAGATAGCGGACAGGGCCAGCCCTGGGATCCACGGACAGGGGCGTACTATTCGGCTCTAGCCTGGGCGAGCCAGCACCGACTGCCCTGACAGACAGCCTCGGCGGGCGCGGGTCGCACCGACAGAAATGCCCGGACGCCGGGCTGCACGGACAGAAACTGGACCACGGCCACGGACAGGCACGGACAGGCCGGATTGCCGGCCGCGAAAGTAAGCGGCAGAATCGCCGTGTGCAGGCGCGGAGGATCGCGTGCTTGAACACCGACTGAGCATGGCCCTCAGGGTCGTCAAGCAAGCCGGCGGACGTTCCGGTCGCCATCGGCCACTCCCGGCGCCATTATGTACTCCGACCTTAGTTACGAAGTCTAGTTCCACAGTCCCTTCGCGCCCGTGCCAGACTTTCTGAAATCCGCCGGATCGCGAGGCGGCAGTGCTGCCCAGATGCACGAGGCTCGCCTCACGTTCCGTGATCGGCCGTCATTTGGGATGCAGCGCCCAGCGCCGTCGGCGGGACGGTTCTGGTAAATCGGGCACCACCGTGGCGGCGGGCTTTCGGCATCACGCTGAGGTCGCCATGAGTGCCCGGTCCGCCAAGTTCAGCTTCGGGCGGCCACGGCTGCTGCCACTGCTGGACGGAACTGGTGGCGCGCATGATCAAGATCACTGCGGTCTTCCACGCCTCCTCACGCCGGGCGAGCCGCAGCCACCAGTCCGTCCCCTAACTGCTTGCTCGGCTCCGCTCGCTATCCGAGGGCCAGGTCATCGGCACGCGATCGTGTGCGGTTAGGTCGGTGATGCCGTGGCGTGATTAGGGAAAGATACTTCGATGTCGAGGCCGCCGCGGGGGCGGGCGCTGGCGGTGAGGGCGGCGCCGTGTGCCTGGGCGATGGCGCGGACGATGGCCAGGCCGAGCCCGTGTCCCTTGCCGTAGCGGATCCGCTGCGCGCCGAACTGCCGGAAGGGCTGGAACAGGTCCTCGACCGCATCTGGGGGGACCAGGGTTCCGGTGTTGCTGACCGAGACGACGGCGCCCGCGGTGGTCAGGGCCGTTGAGATCTCCACCCGGCCGCCGGGCAGGTTGTGCCGGATGGCGTTGTCGAGGAGGTTGGCGACCAGGCTTTCGGCCAGGCTCAGGTCAGCGGTTACCGGGGCTGCGGCGAGTGCTGTGCGAAAGTGGACGCCGTGCCGCTCGGCTTCGTCCTGACGGGTCAGGAGTACACCCCGGATGATGTCGGCGAGGTCCAGGCATTCCAGCCGCCCGATCCCGCGCTGGCTGCTGGCCAGGGCGAGCAGCGCCGCGATCAGGCGTTCCTGCTGATCGCCGAGCTCGACCAGCTCCTGGCACGTCGCCCGCAACGTCTCCACGGTCGGCTCGGGGTCGCTCATCGCGACCTGGAGCAGCGCCCGCCCGGCGGACAGCGGGGTCCGCAGCTCGTGGGAGGCGTTGGCGATGAACTGCCGTTGTGCCTGGAACGATGCTTCCAGCCGCCCGAACAGGTCGTCGAGCGTTTCCCCGAGTTCGGTGAACTCGTCGCCCCGGCCGCGCACGCCCAGGCGCCGGTGCAGGTTGCTGGCGGAAATGTCGCGGGCGCTTGTGATGATCGCGCGCAGCGGCCGGACGAAGCGGCCGGCGATCAGCCAGCCGGCCGCGAGGGAGAACACTGCCATGATCACCAGCGCGACCACATCGTTCCAGAATGCCGCCGAGCCGACGGTGAGGGGGATGCGGGTTGGGTGCCCAGGCGTGACGGCGCCCGGCTGACCAGGCCCCGTTTTCTGTACCCCGTGCTGGAGAAGGCCCGGTGCCAGGGTTTGCGTGACGCCGAGCAGCGCGACACCTGAGGCGCAGATGACGGCGCCGTACAGCAGGGTCATCCGTGCCCGCAGGGTGGGCCGGAAACCGTGCGCGAAACCCGGGTAACCGAGCGAGAGCATCAGTGTTCTCCGATCTGGTACCCGCCCTCGCGGACGGTGGCGATGACGGGCGGGTCGCCGAGCTTGGCCCGCAGCCGGTACAAGGTCTGCTTGACCGCGGTGGTGAACGGGTCGGCGGCCTCGTCCCAGACCCGCTCCAGCAGTTCCTCGGCGGAAACCACCCGGCCCGCGCGGACGAGCAGGTATTCCAGGACCGCGAACTCCCTGGCGCTGAGCGCCAGCCGCTGCCCGGCGCGGGACGCGGTCCGGCTGGCCGGGTCGAGCTTGATGTCGCCGCACTGAAGGACCGGTGGCAGCGGCTCCGCTACGCGGCGGCCGAGGGCGCGTACCCTGGCGGTCAGCTCGGGGAAGTCGAAGGGCTTGGCGAGGTAGTCATCGGCGCCGAGATTGAGGCCTTCGACCCGGTCGGTCAGGCCCCCGGCCGCGGTCAGCATCAGGATCCGGCTCGGCGACCGGCCGGCGGCCAGCCGCCGGCAGATCTCGTCGCCGTGCACGCCGGGCAGGTCCCGGTCCAGCACTACCACGTCGTAGCGGGTAACGGCCAGCTGATCGAGCGCCTCGCTGCCGTCGTATGCGGCGTCGACCGCCATGCCCTCCCGGCGCAGCATGGTCACGATCGCCCGGGCCATCGGCTCGAAATCCTCGACCACCAGCACTCTCATGTCCGGGCCTATTCCTTCCCGCGCCTGTCCGCGGCGGCTGACCTGCTCGTCCAGCATGCCAGGCCGCCGGTATCAGCCAGGTAACAGCCGCTGGCACCGTGCTGAGACCGGTCCCGGCGTACAACCGGTCGCATGAACCAGGCAACCATTGAGGTCGCCGGGCTGCGCAAGCGATTCGGCGCCACGCTCGCACTGGACGGAATGACGTTCACCGTCTCCCCCGGCCAGGTCACCGGCTTCATCGGCCCGAACGGGGCGGGGAAATCCACCACGATGCGGGTGATCCTCGGCCTAGACGCCCCCGACGCGGGGCACGCGCTGATCGGCGGCCGGCGCTACGTCAGGCTGCGGGACCCGCTGACTCAGGTGGGGGCGCTGCTGGACGCCGCGGCGCTGCAGCCCAGCCGCACCGGGCGCAACCACCTGCTGTGGCTGGCTCACTCCCAGGGCCTGGGCGCTCGCCGGGTCGATGAGGTCATCGCGCAGGCCGGGCTGCAGACCGCGGCGCGGCGGAAGGCGGGCGGCTATTCCCTGGGCATGCGGCAGCGGCTCGGGATCGCCGCGGCGCTGCTGGGTGACCCGCCGGTGCTGATGTTCGACGAGCCGTTCAACGGCATGGACCCCGAGGGCATCGTATGGATGCGCGGCTTCCTGGCCTCGCTAGCCGCCGAAGGGCGGGTGGTGCTGGTGTCCAGCCATCTGATGAGCGAACTGCAGGACACCGCCGCCCGTGTGGTGATCATCGGCCGCGGCAAGGTCATCGCCGACACCAGCGTCGCGGACCTGCTCGCGTCCGTCTCCGGGGACCGGGTCCTGCTGCGGACCCCCGCGCCCGCCCAGGCGGCGGCCGTGCTGGAGCGCGACACGGCGACCGTGGCCGTCACCGGCCCCGATGCGCTCATGATTTCCGGCCTGCCTGCCGAACGGGTCGTGGCGCTGCTGTCGGAAAGGTCCGTCCCGTTCGCGGAGGTGACCGCCCACCGGGCGACACTGGAGGAGGCCTACATGGAGCTCACCAAGGACGCGGTTGAGTTCCAGTCGGGGGGTCCGGCCGGGCTGGCGGGGCGGGCCGCCTCATGACAACGACCACGTCCTCCCGGCCTGCGGCCTTGCCGGGCCGGGCCGGCTTCGCGCACCTGCTGCACGCCGAGTGGACCAAGTTCCGCACGGTCCGCGGCTGGGTCATCGCCTTCCTCGTCGCGATGCTACTGACCGCCCTGCTCGGCCTATTTCAAGCGAGTCACAGCCACGTAGCACCGTGCACCACTGGCCCGAGTGGCCCGGCGTGCCGTTACGTCATCCCGACCGGTCCCGGCGGCGAGTCGGTGACCGACACCTTCTACTTCGTACACCGCCCGCTGACCGGCGATGGCAGCATCACGGCGGAAGTGACCTCGCTGACCGAGGTGGCCGAAAGCAGCCAGACCCTGAACGGACGGCCGGTCAGCACCAAGCCCGCGGTGGTGCCCTGGTCGAAGGCCGGGCTGATCATCACCGCGGGCGCCGGCCAGGGCTCAGCGTACGCAGCTGTCACGGTCACCGGCCGCCACGGCACCCGGATGCAGTGGAACTACACCGGCGACACCGCGGGCCTGGCGGGCCGGGTGTCCGCCGCGTTGCCGCGCTGGCTGCGCCTGACCCGCGCCGGCGACGTCATCACCGGCTACGGCTCCGCAGACGGCACGAGCTGGACCAAGATCGGCACCATCACCCTGCCTGGGCTGGCGCCGACCGTGCAGGCCGGGCTGTTCGTCACCTCCCCCAGCCAGTCGGTGGCGACGAACTCGGGAGTCACCAGCGCATCCGGCACCGGTGGCGGCGCTACCGACGCCACCACCACCTTCGACCGCGTCAGCCTGCACGGCGGCTGGCCCGGCAGTTCCTGGACCGGCACCTCCGTCCGCGGCGGCCCCAACTCCCCCTACGTCACCGGGCATCAGGCCAGATACCGCCAGGCCGGCAGCGTCTTCACCGTCACCGGCTCCGGCGACATAGCACCAGACGTCACCGACGGCGTGCCCATCGACACGCTGCTCGCGGGCCTGTTCCTCGCGCTGGCCGTGGTGATCGTGGTCGGCGCGCAGTTCATGACCGCCGAGTACCGGCGTGGCCTGATCCGCGCCACGCTCGCCGCCAGCCCGCGGCGCGGCCGGGCCCTGGCCGCCAAGGCCATCGTCCTCGGCGCCGTCACCTTCGCCGCCGGGCTGACCGCCGCCGCGGGCGCGGTCTTGATCGGCATCCCGCTGCTGCGCGCCAGCGGCAACCCCGTCTACCCGGCGACGGCGCTCACCGAGGTACGCCTCATCGCCGGGACCGCCGCGCTGGCCGCCGTCTTCGCCGTCTTCGCCCTCGCCGTGGGCGCCATCGTGCGGCACGGCGCCGGGGCGGTCACCGCCGCCATCACCGCGGTCATCCTGCCCTATCTGCTCGCCGCCGCCATCCCCGTGCTGCCCGCAGGCGCCGCGGACTGGGTGCTGCGGGTCACCCCGGCCGCCGGCTTCGCCATCAGGCAGGTCATCCCGGCCTACCCGCAGGTAGCCGCCAGCTACACGCCGTCCAGCGGCTACTTCCCGCTCGCGCCCTGGGCCGGATTCGCCGTGACCTGCGCATGGGCCGCACTCGCCGTCGCCCTGGCCGCCTTCCTGCTCTGCCGGAGAGACGCATGAGCCAGGCACTGCACGCGGAATGGACGAAACTGCGGACCCTCGCGAGCACCTTCTGGCTGGTGCTCGCCGCCGCGGCGCTGACCGTTACCGTCAGCGCCGCGGCGGCCGCGGCCGTCCGGTGCCCCTCGGGGGGCTGCGCCGACGACCCGGCCAAGATCAGCCTGACCGGGATCTACCTCGGCCAGGCGGTCGTCGCGGTCCTGGCCGTGATAACCGTCAGCGGCGAGTACGGCACCGGCATGATCCGCCTCACCCTGGCGGCCACTCCCCGCAGGCTCACGGTCCTGGCCGCCAAGGCAGCCGTCCTCACCGGCCTGGTACTGGCCGCCGGGGCGATCGCGGTCCTCGCTTCGCTGCTGGCCGGAGGGCTCATCCTGCCCGGCCACGGCATCGGCCCCGCTCACGGCTACCCCGCCATTTCCGCCAGTGACGGGCCGGTGCTCCGCGCCGCGGCCGGGTCGGTGCTGTACCTGGCGCTGATCGCCCTGCTCAGCCTCGGCGCCGCTACCGCCATGCGGGACGCCGCCGCCGCCATCGGGGCCGTCCTCGGGCTGCTCTACGTGGTCCCGATCATCGCCGTCTTCACCGGCAATGCGACCCTGTCGCGGCACCTCGAGCAGATCGCGCCGATGACCGCCGGGCTGGCCATCCAGGCCACCACCGGCCTGAACACGCTGCCCATCAGCCCCTGGGCAGGACTCGGCGTGCTCGCCGCCTGGGCCGCCGGCGCACTGGTCCTCGGCGGACTGCTGCTCCGGAGCCGTGACGCATGAAGCCAACCCGCTGGGCTCGCATCCACGATTATGGTGATGACCCGCGTCATCACCTAGCGGCATGGGACCGTGCCGGGTTCGCCCGGGTGCTGCGGGCCGAGTTCACCAAGTTCCGCACGGTCCGGGCCTGGGTGATCGCGCTCTGCGCGGCCGCGGTCGTGTTCGTGCTCCTGTCCTTTGTCAGTGCGCTGGTAAGCCGCGCGCCCGTCCCCGCCGTGCCCACCGGCCCGGGCGGTGAAGCGGTCTCCGACACCTACATGTTCGTGCACCGGGCACTCGCCGGCGACGGCACCCTCACGGTCAGGGTCGCCTCCCTTTCGGGAGCGCACAACCCGTCTTTGCCGGCCTTGGGCAACGGCTTCGGAGCGTCATCGCGCGGTGAGCCACGCTCGCAACTGCAGCCTGGACTGGCACCGTGGGCCAAAGCGGGAATCATCCTCGAACCGGACCCGAACCAGGGAACCGACTATGCAGCCGTGATGGTCACCGGCTCCCGCGGTGTCCAGCTGCAGTACAACTACACCCACGACAGCCCCGGACTCACTGGCGCCGTCGGGCCGTCGTCCCCCCGGTGGCTGCGGCTTACCCGAACCGGCGACGTCATGACCGGCTACGACTCCGGCGACGGGACCCGCTGGACCGAGATCGGCACCGCCCGCCTGGCCGGCCTTCCCCGCACGGTCCAGGTCGGGCTGTTCGTCACCTCCCCGCTGGACTTCGCTGCCGGAGCCGGCAGCGGGACTCCCAGCGTTGCCACCGCGAGCTTCGACCACATCTCCACGCAAGGCGACCTTCTCCGCCGCTCCTGGACTCCAGACGCGATCGCTGGTCTCTACCCCGTGGCGTCGGCTTCCACCTGGCAACAGCGGTCCGCCGGCACGTTCACCATCACCGGGTCAGGCGACATCGCGCCGCTCGTGGGTGACATCATCTCCGCCCAGTGGGCAGGCGCAAGCATCGTCAACGGGACAATCGTCGCGCTCCTTCAAGTGATCGTGCTCGCCACCTTGTTCGCCACCTCCGAGTACCGCCGCGGGCTGATCCGCACCACCTTCGCCGCCTGCCCGCTCCGCGGCCGTGTCCTGGCCGTCAAGGCCGCCATCGCCGGATCGCTGGCTTTCGCCGCCGGAGCCATCGCAACCGCGACCGCCGAAGTGATCACCCGCCACGTCCTGGCTGCCAACGGGAGCTATCTCTTCCCGCAAAGCGGGGCCGCCCTGGCCCGGGTCATCATCGGCACCGGGGTGTTCCTGGGGCTCACAGCGGCACTAGTCGTTGCGCTGGGCATGATGCTGCGGCGGAGCGCGGTGACAGTCGCAGCGGGCATCATCCTGCTGGTGCTGCCGGGCATTCTCGGCTCTGAGTCCGGGAACTGGCTGATGCGGCTCACCCCGACCGCGGCCTTCGCCATCCAAGCCACTCTGCCCCGCTCCAGCCTGGTAACAAGCGTCTACACGCCACCCAACGGCTACTTCCCGATCAGCCCCTGGGCCGGCCTCGCCGTGCTCGCCGCTTACACCGCGGTGGCCCTGGGCGCAGCCCTGTGGCTGCTCGGCCGCCGAGACGCCTGAACGCCACGGCGCCTTCCACGACCAGCTATACGAGTGACGCGATCCGCCGAGCGGGCCAAAGTCGCCACCTGACCCCTGGCTGCCCGCAGACGTCACCCTTGACGCAGCGCGAAGAGCTTCACCGTTGCGACACACTCCCCCCGCCACCACTGTGGCTGGGGGGTCACCTGGCCGGCTCCGGCAGGCATCACGCTACAGACCGCCGCCCTTCGCCCTTAGCGTGTACGGATGGCCAAGCGGTCGGCAAAGTCTGGATCCATTCGCCTGTGAGGCAATGCAGATCGACCTCATCTGCGCGCTCCAGCCGTATCGCCGACCCAAGCGCCAGACGCGCAGATCGGCGGATCCGTGCGCGCCTCCGCGCTTCCGCCACAGGCAGCTGGCCATGGCCGTCCCCGGGCGGATTCGGATTCCGCTGGTCGTCGTCAGGTTCGGAAGATCCGGCCTGTCTCGACCCGGCGGAAGCCGGTCCGTCGACATCCACGAGATGTCGACAGGCTCGCCGAACCTGCCCGCCAGACACGACAAGATCGTGTTGTCCGGTTCCACATCTTGCTGAAGGTCTGACGCTCGCCCCGTCGGTGCCGATGGCGACCGAGCGGCATAAGGCGGACTACCTGTTCGACCATGGCGATGCGTTCGCCGAGCAGACCCTTCAGCGCCGAGGCAGAACACCCATTACTGTCTGTAGTTGACATGCCGCAGGGTACATGGAACGAGTTGTGGAACAGGCTGCCAGCAGAACGGTGTGCATTGAGATGCAATCCGGGCACTCCGTCGTGCGGTCAGTGCAGCTAGCCCCTGCAGGGCGGTTCCGCGGCCTTCTCGTAATGAATAGGTCATCGGTTCGATTCCGATAGGCGGCTCCGCATAGAATCGCAGGTCAGCGGCTTGTGCCGCCATTCTCAGATGCCCGCTTCGCAGTCTCGCTTCATCGGCGTGCCAGATGCCGCGAGTCGCGGCTCGGGCGGGCCGGATCGAAGGAGCGCGGCGCGGGCGTGTTCACTGACGGATGCTGCGAGCTTCCGCTGACGGTCGTCGCCGCCGTGGAGGTAGACGAGAGCAGCTCGCGTGGTGCTGTGGCCCATGCGTTCCATCAGCTCTCGCAGGTTGGCCCCGGCATGGCCGGGTGCGCTACATCGACGGCAAGCCCGCGATCATCTCCGACGACTACTTCGACGAGAAGATCGTCCGCGGCACCGAGCTGGCCATGCCTGAGGACACCACCCGCGAGAACATCCTCGCCGAGGCCGGGTACGAGCAGACCTACGACATCGACGAGATCCTCACCCGCATGCCCACGCCGCATGAGATCCACCGGCTCGGCATCGCTCCCGGAACCCCGGTAGCAGAGCACATCCGCACGGGCTACACCGCCGAGGGCAAGGCAGTCCGCGTGATGATCTCGATCATCCCCGGCGACACGCTGATCTTGCAGTACACGATCCCGACCTGATGCGTCAGGCGCAGGGCCAAACCGGATAGTGATGCTTGACTGGCTGATAAGGCCGCTGTGTTAACCGTCAGATGAAGTGCAGGAGCGCTCCCGCGGCTAGCGCGAGCAGCGCGGGGGGCCCTTGGTAGCTGCCCGTGAGGCGGGTCTGCTCGCCGTCTGGCTGGCGGGTCCGTGCCGCGTCGATACGGATCGAGTTGCCCGCAACGGTTCCGCGAATCCGCCCCGACGTAAGCGGTCCGTCGATGGCGGCGTAGATCGTGAACTCGGTGGTGCCCAGCGTGCCGTCAACAGCGACCGTCCGGGTGCTGCCGAGCCCACCAGAAGCGGTCTCGACGGTCGCGTCGAGATCCTCGGCCCCGATGTGGCCGGTAATCGTGCCGTGGTCGAGAAAATAGCCGGGCTCCAGGTGAAACCGGGCGTGGAGTCCAACCGGCTGCCCCGCGAACGACCCCGTGAGGTCGGACGGTACGTCCGGGTAGATGTAGTAGTTGTCCCCGTTCTTCCAGGTGGCTGATGCCGGTATTCCGGCGATCGTGCCAGCTGCCGAGCCGTTATGCGTGGGCACGTTCAGGTCCAGGCGGACGGGCTGGCCGCCGACTGACCCACTGAGCAGGCGGGAACGCTCGAAGATGAGGTCGACGCGTGCGTGGTCGGGGATGACACCAGCCGGATCGGTATCGGCCGGGAACTGCCGGGTCGGCGGTTTGGGTCGCTCCCACTCGCCGTCAGGGCCCATGGCCTCAACTATCACACAGCCGCCGCCAGGTGGGCTCTCAGCCGACGCTGGCCAAGAGGCGGTGCAGGCCCTGATAGCTTCGCTGCCTAGGTTCTGGTGATCGCTGACAGATCGGCAAGGTGCCGCGAGCCCCGCTGCAGCACAACTTGATGTCGGGCAGATGTCGGGCAGATTGCGCAGGTTTAGCAGATCGTTGACGGATCGTGTTCAGGTGAGACTTGACGGTTTCTAGGGTCCGGCCATTCCCGGATAGGTGCCAGTGAACGTCGGCGTGGTGTGGCGGCTAGTCGCGGACATGGGGGGAGTGCGAGAGCTGGGAGATCTGGAGTCAGGGCTGGTCATTGCAACGGCGGATTAGTCCTCGTAATGAATAGGTCATCGGTTCGATTCCGATAGGCGGCTCCACCCTGACCTGCGGGAATGCCCGCCCCTTCTTAAGGATCATGGTCCCTCGTAGCAGTTTCCCCGAACAGAGCCCGCCCGAGTCTGATGTGCGACCCCGGTAGATGCTGGACACGTTGGATCCGGTTCCCGGGTGACAGTTTGCGGACGTGGTTCCGGTAGGTGCCTGACAGTAGTTCCGGTAGGCGGGCGACACTCCGTGCTGGTTCCGGGCTTTTGAGCGTTCCCGGCGTTTCGCTGCGATCAGTGGTGGTCGTGGCGGAGGGAGCCGGGTGTGCTGGTGGAGCTGGGTGTCGTGGAGCAGCGGTATCGGGCTGTGCTGGAGGTCCTGGACGAGGGCGTGCCGGTGATCGTGGTCGCGCGCCGGTATGGGTGGCGCGTCAGACGGTGCATGAGTGGCTGCGCCGGTATGCCGGCGAGGGCGGGCTGGCGGCGTTAGCTGACCGGTCGTCGCGGCCGGAGTCGTGCCCGCATCAGATGAGCGCGGTGACCGAGGCGCGGATCGTGGCGTTGCGGCGCGAGCATCCGGGGCGGGGCCCGTCGCGGATCGTGTGGCAGCTGGAGCGGGAGGGCGCGGTGGCGCTGCCGGGCCGCTCGAGCGTGTACCGGGCGCTGCGGCGTCATGGCCTGGTGGAAGGGAAGAGCGCAGGCGGCGGGAGGATTACCGGCGGTGGGAGCGGGGCCGGGCGATGGGGCTGTGGCAGATGGACGTGATGGGGCGTGTCTTCCTCGCCGATGGCGCCGAGGTCAAGGTCGTGACCGGGATCGATGATCATGCCCGGTTCATCGTGTCGGCCAAGGTGGTGGTCCGGGCGACGGCGCGGCCGGTGTGCCAGGCGCTGGCCGAGGCGCTGGCCCGGCACGGTGTCCCGGAGCAGATCCTCACAGACAACGGGAAAGTCTTTACTGGCCGGTTCGGGCGCGGGCCGGGACCTGTGATGTTCGACCGGATCTGCGCCGATAACGGCATCCGGCACCTGCTGACGGCGCCCTACTCGCCGACGACGACCGGCAAGGTGGAGCGGCTGCACAAGACCATGCGGGCGGAGTTCGTCGCCGGCGCGGACCGCACGTTCGCGACCGTGCCGGAGCTGCAGGCGGCGCTGGACGTCTGGGTGACGGAGTACAACACCTGCCGGCCGCATCAGTCGTGCGGTGGCCGGCCGCCTGCCGAGCGGTTCGCTCTGGCGGACAGGTCTGTCACTGCTGAAGAACCGCCGGCGACGCCGGCGCCCGGCCCGCAGGACGCGCGGCCGCGGCCAGCCGGGGTGTCACGGTGGGTGAACGCGCACGGCAAGATCTCGCTGGCCGGGTTCAGCTACCGGGTCGGGGCGACCTATGCCGGCGAGCCGGTCGAGGTCGTGGCCGCGGGCGGCCTGGTCGACATCGTGCCCATGGCGTGGTGGTGGCCACCCATGCCCAGCGGCTGCGCGCTGATCAGGCTGACCGGAGCCCGCGGGCGCCGGCGGCGCGGCGGGCACGCGATGCCACCGCCGGGCTGACGGTCACCCGGCTGGCCGACGGCAGCGGAAACGTCAGCTTCGCCGGCACAAGCTACGGCGCCGGCCGCCGGTGGGCCCGCCAGCCCATCGACGTCACCATCGTCGCCGGATCGGTGCAGCTGTCCAGGGACGGCAAGGTCATCCGGGTCCACCCGATCCGTCACGACCGCTCCCGCGAGCTCGGCGCTTTCGCCAATCCCAACGGCCGCCCCCGGCGCAAGAACTCCGCCCTCGGCAACATCGCCTGACACGATCATGTCGCCTAGCTACCGGAACCCGGATGTCGCCCAGGTACCGGGACTTGACACGCCCGAGTCTGACGGCGGCGTCCTGGGCGAGCAGTGATGAGACGTGGGTGTAGGCCCGCGTGATCCGGATATCCGAGTGGCCGAGCAGCTCCTGGACCACGGCCAGCGCGAGGCCCTCGTCCAGGGCGATGGTGGCGGCCGAGTGCCGCATCGCTTGCACGCCCAGGTGTTGCAGTTTCGCGGCGGCGAGGATGTCTGACCACTCCTGCCAGCCCACGCGAGGGTCGATCGGCCGCCCGTTCCCCTGAGCCAACACGACGGCGTAGTCCTCTCAGAGGTTCGCCGCCGCGGTGCGTTCTAGCTCCTGATCCTCCCTGTGTGCCTTGAGGACGGCAACGAGCTCGGGCGGCAGGGCGACGATCTTGCGGCGCCGTACCTTGATCTCCCGGAAGACCAGTCCGCCGCCTTGCCGGTCCGGGCATGTCGATGCGTGTCCGGTGCAGCCGGACGGGCACAGCCGGCTCGTATGTCTTCCGGTACGAATTCGCCGCCGCAGGCTGACTGACACCAGAGCACCGTCTAGGCAGAACCTCTACGCGGGCCATGTTGCCCGAGCCCGATGATGCTGATGGTGGTCATGATGCGTGTTTCTCCGTCGTGTCAGGGTCAGTTGGCCGTGATGGTCTTGCCGGCGTGATGGGCCGTGCCGTTGAGGCCTGGCACTTGAGTTCGAGGTTGTTTCCGGCCGGGTCGCGGATGAACACCGCGTAGTAGTCCGGCGCGTACTCCGGCCACAGCCGAGGCTCATGGAGGATCTCGGCGCCGAGTGCGGTGGCGAGCTCGTGGCCAAGTCGGACGGTCGCCTCGTCCTCGACCCTGAGCGCAAGGTGGGCCTGGCGACCACCGGGGTCGGTCGCCAGGGAGAAGAACATCTGGGCTGGCTGGCCAGGTAGGGCGTACCCGATGATGGTTGGCGTATCGAAGGTTCGCGTCCCCCCGGCCAGGCTGACGAACTGGTCGTACCAGTCGCCGATGGCGTTCAGGTTGTCGACTTGGAGGACGACGTGGTCGAGCAGTGTCATGGGCGCTCTCCGATCCTACTGCGGCCCTGCTCTGCGGCCGTCTCCCACAGCGCCGGGCCGACCTGGCTGGCGAACTGCTGGAGGGTCGGGAGGTGGCTGGCGGTGGCTTGGGCCATGTTGCCGGGTCTGATGAATCTGACACGCATGAGTGCCTCCGGTGGGATGGAAATCGGGGACGGAGCGGGGGGCGTGGTCTCGTGAGGTTCCCCCCGCGTAGCGGACACGGTTCATGCTACGAGTGACTGCTGTGCAAGGTGCTGTTCGTACTCGGCCGGCGGGCGGTCGATAAGTGAGTCAACAGCGCGAAGACCGCCGTGCTCAGCGACCACAAGCACGGCGTGTTCCAGACCGGCGGCGCGGATGCGTGCCCAGGCCGGGAACTCCAGGATGGCGAGCTGGTTACCGCCGACGTCCTCGGCGGAGCGACGGTAAACAGCAGTCACCGACGGGCTGGGCTAGCAGCAGGTCGCCGAGTCGGCCCACGTCGGCGCGGTGCCGGATTAGTCCTCGTAATGAACAGGTCATCGGTTCGATTCCGATAGGCGCTCCAGCTCAGACGCCCTGTCCAGCCATTCAGCCCAGCCCACAGACCCGACTGGGTGACAAAGTGGGTGACAAGCTCAGCCCTACGCTACGCATCCTTGGCCTGCGTGGCGAAGATGCGGTCCATGATCTCTGCGCCCGCCAGCAGCACCGGACGTATCTGCTGGCGGTTGACAATCTCGGTGACTTTCGGACCGCCTGCGCGGCCAACCCGGCGAGCAATGTTCTCGATGGGTACTCCCGAGTCAGACAGCAGGGAGGACGGGCCACAATCGAGGCACTACCGCTAAGGACCGGATGAGCACTGCAAGCGAGCACGCCAAGCTGATCAGACGGGGGCTCTGGCTGGAGTACGCGAGCATGGCCTGGATGACCATCGAGGCATCCGTGGCGATCATTGCCGGGATCCTGGCCTCATCGCTCGCCCTGGTCGCGTTCGGCCTGGATTCGGTGATCGAGTTCGCCGCCGCAGCAATAGTTGTCTGGCAGCTCCGCGGGGTTAGCGACGATCGCGAACGACGAGCTGTCCGGCTGATCGGTGTCACCTTCTTCATCCTCGCCACCTACCTCCTGGCCGAGGGCATCCGCGACCTCGTGCAACAGACCAAGCCGGAAGTGTCAATACCCGGCATCGCCGTAAGTGCCGCCGCGCTGGTGGTCATGCCGCTGCTGGCCCTGGCCAAGCACCGCACTGGAAACGCTCTGGCCAACCGCACCCTCGTCGCTGACGCAGCGGAAAGCGCACTGTGCGCTTTCACGTCAGGCGCGGCCCTGCTGGGAATCGGACTGAATGCCGCTCTCGGCTGGTGGTGGGCCGATCCCGCCGCAGCGCTGGTAATCGCCGCGCTGGCCGTCCGAGAAGGCATCGAAGCCTGGGAAGAAGGACACGACGACTGACCGTGCAGCGTCCGGCGCTGCCCAGCCACATATCACTCAACCTGAGGCTCCGGCAGGCTAAGGCGCACTCGGTTTGTGCCAGATGCATGCCAGATCCAGGGAGGAGTGACGCTAAGTGGCGGTCACCGATGGGCAGTGCTAGCTGCGGACATCCGCGCGGCGCCGTCCTCTTGCTGGCGAACGCGATCGCAGCCATTCCTGCCCGGACCGCCGCCCGCACCCAGCCCGCGGTGGTCCTCCGAACCGGCTTGATCTCCGGCTGCTGCCTGCTCGGCGATGTCGAGGTCGCCGAAACGCCGGGTTGGGACCACCCGCCCCATTTAGTCGTAGTGAGCCTGGGGTGATCGTCTCCCGCGCATCGATCCAGCTCACAGAAACGGCCGGACCTCGACCTTCCGGTTGCAGGCTTTCGATCCCTCAGCGGCGAGCTTGAGCGCGACGTCGAGATCGGGGGCCTCGATTACCCAGAAGCCGCCGAGGTACTCCTTCGACTCCACGAATGGCCCGTCGGTGACCAGGCCAGCCCCGTTCCGGTTGTCGATCACGGTGGCCGAATCAGGCGCGCCAAGGCCGGCGGCGAAGACCCAGTGGCCCTCGGCCTCAAGCCGCCCGTTGAACGCGTCGAGCTCCGCCTCCTCGTCTGCAGGGACGGAACCGCCATGCGCCGAGCGGGAGCCGTCGATCACGGAAACCAGGTACATCATCTCGGTCATCTCCTGTGGTCCGGGCCACCTCTGCCGGGCGGCCGCTCACCATCGCTACGTATGCCGCTGCCCCGATCCGACACTGCCGCCCGGATTCCTTCAACGCGGGTTGGCCACTCGATTGCGCACGGCCGCGCGATCAGGAGTGGATCACCTCGGTGTCGTGGCAGAAGTGCACGCGGTCGGGCCGCAGCGCGTGCACCCGGCCGACCGACTCGCGCCACGCGGCCGGATCGGTTGCCTGACCCGGCGGCAGGTCACCGTCATCGGGTTCCAGATACAGCCGGCTCTTATACGCGGCGTCGCCGATCAGCACCTCCGTGCCATTGTCGGTGCTCACCACGACGCTCTGATGCCCGACGGTATGGCCCGGCGTTGCGACGATCGACAGGCCCGGCAGGATCTCGGCGTCGCCGTCCAGCAACTCGAACCGCGCATCCATGAAGTCGAACCAGCCGGCCAGTTGGGGCGATTCCCGGCGGGCCCGCGCCAGCTCGGCTGACTGGACATAGAAAGCGGCGTGCTTGAACACGGCGTTCTGCCCGCAGTGGTCGAAATGCAGGTGGGTGTTGATGACCAGGTCGATGTCACCGGGCGTCATGTCGTGCTCGCCGAGCGCATCGGCGACCGAGCGGTTGACGACGCGGTGGTCAGTCAGCACCTGCTGGGGACCGCCGACGCCGGTATCGACCAGGACAGCGCCACCGGGGTAGGTCACGAGATATCCGTGTACCGGCATTTCCTCGACCATCGTTGCCAGATGCAGTCGGCTCACCTGCAGGGACATCCGTCCTCCCTGATCACCAAGCGCGAGCGTAGCGGAATCGGCCAGAACCCGCCATGGACGCCTCCCCTTTCGTAGGAGATCGGGCTTGGCGCGACGCCGGGCGAGTGTGTAGTTTCGGACCACGGCGCGCGGGGCGCCGCCGGGTCCGCGGACAGGGCCGAGCCCACCCGAGCAAGTTGTCACGAATGGTGTTGGCTGTTCAGCCTCCTTTCGGCCTGACGATGCGGACCGCAGGCGGTGAAAGGGGGTTGGCACATGCCATCCGTATCTCTGCCCGACGACGCCAGCCTGGAGCAGCTCCGCAAGCAGGCCAAGGACGTGCGTGACCTGGCGCGCGCGGGCGTGCCCGGAGCCCTGGATCTCGTCGCCGAGCATCACCCGAAGGGCGCGCACCCGGTCACGCTGACCGGCGCGCAGCTCGTGGTCGCCCGGCACTACGGCTTCGCCTCCTGGGCGCGCCTCCGGCAGTACCTGGAGATGATCGAGCGGTACCGCCGGTCACCCGACGAGGTCGACCAGACCGCCGGCGCGGCGGGCGAGTTCCTCGCGTTCGCGTGCCTGCGCTTCGGCGGCGACGATGAGCCTTCGCGCTGGGAACGGGGGGCCCGGGTGCTGGCCGCCCACCCGGAGCTGACTCGCTCCAGCATCCATGTCGCGGCCGCGGCGGCGGACGAGCCGTCGGTTCGGGCGCAGCTCGCGGCCGACCCGGCGCTGGCCAGCCGCGAGGGCGGCCCGTACGGCTGGGAGCCGTTGCTCTACCTCGCGAGCGCGCGGCACAACCCGCGGATCAGCCAGGAAGCCACGCTCGGCACGGCGCGGGCGCTGCTGGAGCACGGCGCCGATCCGAACGCCGGGTACCTGTGGCACGGCCTGTACCCGCCGTACACGGTGGCGACCTGCGCGCTGGGCAGCCACGACGAGGACGAGCACCCGCACGCGTTCGCGCTGGCCGAGCTGCTGCTGAGCGCGGGCGCCGACGCGAACGACGGCCAGTTGCTGTATGACCGCCAGTTCGGCCGCGACGACCGGCACCTGGTGCTGCTGTTCGAGCACGGTCTCGGCCGCGGGGACGGCGGGCCGTGGGCGGCGCGGTTCGGGGACAAGGCCGACTCGCCGCGGGAGATGCTGCGCGGGCAGCTGTGGTGGGCAATCGTGCACGACATGGGCGACCGGGTCCGGCTGCTGGTGCGGCACGGCGTCGACTTCCGCACCCCGTACGCGGCACCGGGCGGGCGACCGACGGCGCTGCGGAACTCCGACGGGCTCACCCCGGCCGAGCTGGCGAAGCTGAGCGGGTACCCGGAACTGGCCGAGTGGCTGGTCGCCCACGGCGCCGCCCCGCCGGCGCTCGACGAGGTCAATGCCCTGATCGCCGCCGTCCTGGCCGGAGACCGGGACACCGCGATGCGGCTGCGGGCTCACGCCGAAGAGGCGCGCGAGCGGCGACCCGGCCTGATGGCCTGGGCGGCATCCGGCCGCAAACTCGATGCGATCGCGCTGCTAGCCGAGCTCGGCTTCGACGTGAACGCCCGCGGCCGCCTCGACATCCCGCTGGAGCAGCCGTGGTTCACGCCGCTGCACGAGGCGGCCGAGACTGGCGACGTGGAGATGGCCCAGCTGCTGCTGAGGCTGGGTGCCGACCCGAACATCAGGAGCGAATGGGGCGCGACGCCGCTGGAAAGCGCCCGGCAGCATGGCCAGGACGCCGTCGCCGAGCTGCTGGCGCGCCCGACCGGACTGGCCTGATCGTCCTGCCCGCGGCCGTGGAGGATGTCGACGAGGCCTGCGCCGAACTCGCCCGCCTGCGTATCCCTTTGCTAGATGGGCCGCGCGAGCGCCCGTGGGGCATCCGCCGTGCGAGCTTCGCGGACCCCGCTGGGCACACCTGGGAGATCGCCTCAGACCTCGATTAGCCCGGCCGCGAACCAACCCGCGGGCCGTCGGGCTCGTGCGGTCTCACATCTGAGATCTCAGCACGTCGAACTCGCAGCCGGGCGAGGACGGGTCGAAGCCGTGCTCGATCAGCCAGCGGGCCGCCCACAGGCTTCGCAACGACCACCACGCGCGGATCACGTCGAGGTCGACATCGGTGCCGTAGCCCGCGACGACGTCGCCAAGATGTTCCGCATGGCCGAGGGTCAGGATGGCGAGGTCGTACAGGGCATCGCCGTGGCTCGCCTCGGACCAGTCGACCACGCCAGTGATCTCATCACCGTGTACAAACACGTGGGCGACCTGCAGGTCGCCGTGCGTGAACACTGGTGTCCACGGCCGGAGCGCGGCCTCGGCGACCCGACGGTTGCGCGTGACCACGTCGGCGGGCAGTACGCCGTTCGTGACGAGCCACTCGCATTCGCCGTCGAGATGCGATGCGATCTCGTCAATGTTGCGGCCCGGCCATGGCGGCAGCGGCGCGTCATGCAGCATCCGGGCGGCAGCACCCGCCGCGGCCCAGGCTGCCGGCGACGCGGTCGACGGCTCGCCGAGGCGGCCGAGTGCCTTCCCCGGAAGGGCGGCGAGCGCGAGCACCGGCGGCTTCCGCCACAGGACCTCCGGAGTCGGGATCGGCGCCATGGCCATCGCCTCGACCTCGACGTCGGTGCGGGTCTGATCAGCGTCGATCTTCAGGAATACGTCGCCGACGCGCAGGGTCGCGCGCTCGTTGTGGGCGACGACGACCTCGACTTCCTCCACGTCGGCCATTGTCGCGAGATGACCACCGACGTCGCGACGTGTTTATCGCGTGCGACTAAGCCGCCGACCGCGTACCGCTGCCCCAGCGGCGATCCCGCGTCGCCGGGCGCGCTCGCGTCGCGGCCAGATGGCAGGAGCTCATGCCTGCTGGATCCGCCTGCTGTCTCCGCGAACCTGGCGCAAGTCGGCCCTGGCCAGCACCTCGTCGGCCAGCTCAGCCGGTGTGGACCGGTCCGAGCGCAGGATGAGCGTCCCGGCCGGCTGGCGGGCAGCGGCAGCCACCATCTCATCTATCCCGGTCATGCCCAGCTGGCGGGCGGCCTGGTCCCAGTCGCTGTCCGGGTGAGTCACGCGGGCATTGAGCCGCTCCCGGAGCACGTCGGCGGACGCTTCGAGGAAGACGTGCAGCACCTCCTCGCCGGCCTTGGTCAGGCCGCCGAGGATCTCGGCCCGGTAGGCGTCGCGGATCAGCGACATCGGCACGATGAGAGTGTCCGCGTGGTGCCTGCGCAGCGACAGCGCCGTCGCGACGACCAGCTCCCGCCAGCTCGGGAGGTGCTGGAAATCGCCGTTGCGCGGCACCCACTTCCAGAGCATGATGCCGACGTCCTCCGGGTCATATACGACCGCGTCCGGGAGCCGCCGGTGCAGTTCCTTCGCGAGCGTCGTCTTGCCCGCGCCGAACCCGCCGTTGATCCATATGATCACCGGCACAAGCTATCCGGCTAACCCCGGGCCACGGAACCGGGCGTCCTGCACGGCTAGCCCGGCCGACCGCGTCACTATCGCCTCCTGCGCCCGGCCGGGCCGATATATATGATTTGGGGCGTGGCTGGCTCCCTGGTCTTCGGCGTCTTCCCGCTGGGCATAGCCGGTGGCCCGGGCGGCGTGGCCGTCGGGCCGCCGGACGATTTCGAGGCGATCGGACGTGCGATCGCTGAGCTGCAGGGAGACCGCGGGCCCCTGCTGCCGCGGATGTACGTGGTGTGGACCGGGCCCGAGTCGACCGCCACGGTGAACGCGCAAGTGGCCCAGCTCGCCGCGATCGGCGTGCCGCTGGATCTGGCGCTGTGCTACCGGGACCCGGGTGGTGACGTGCCGGCCTGGGCGGCATTCGTCGCAGGAGTGGTGACCAGGCACGGGCGCGAGCTCGCCGCGGTTCAGGTCACCGGCGAGCCGAACTTGACCTTTGCCGGACCCGCTGCGGACGGGTGGGTTCCCCGGCGCGCGGGACGCGCTGGTGCAAGGCGTACTGGCTGGCGCGAAAGCTAAGCGGGAAGCCGGCGCGACGGCGGCGATCGGGTTCGCGGTCGTCTCGGACATCGACCCGGCGGCCAGCGGCTTCTGGGCGGGGGTCCGGGAGTCGGGCGGCGCGCAGTTCGCCGCGGCGGTCGACTATGCGGGCATCGACATCTACCCGGACGTCTTCGGGCCCAGGATCGGCCCGGACCAGCTGCCCGCCGTCGTCGAACGGCTGCTGCGCGACTTCCGGGAGCGGGACCTGGCGACGGCTGGCATCGCTGCGTCCGTGCCGATCCATATCTGCGAGAACGGCTGGCCCACGGGCCCGGACCGGCCGGAGGAGCAGCAGGCGATCGTCTTGGAACGGATCATCCGGACTGTGCATGCTCTGCGCGATGACCTGAACATCACGCACTGGGAGCTGTTCACCCTTCGCGACGCCGACAGTTCCAAAGACGACTTGTTCCACCGGTTCGGAGTGCTGCGCGACGACTACTCGCGCAAGCCCGCGTTCTACACCCTGCGCCGTCTGATCGCCGAGTTCGGCTGAGCTCTAATCGGCCGGGACCGACCTTCCGCCGACGACCTCGTAGTGAGTCCAGATGGTGCCGTGCGCGCCGACCTGGACGTCGATTGTCCGCAGCCGCACCGGCACCGAGCCAACTTCCAGCGGCGGGCCGTCCACGATCGAGGGCGTGCCCAGCAACTCGGAGACGTCCGGCGGCCACGCCGCCTGCCACCGCCCGCGCGGGCCTCCGACACCGCATCATGACCTAGGTGACCGTTCCTCACCGCCGCGTCAGCCGACGTGGCTCAGGACCGCCAGTAGGGCTTCGCGCCGCCGCCCGCGGCCACGATCGCGGCGCCATCCAGCGGGCAACTGCCCAGCTCCGGGCCAAGGTCCGGGGACACGACCGACAGCGATCCTGGCTCGGGCGGCGGCAGCGGGGACAGCCAGAGCCTGCGTATCCCGTCCGCCCGTCCGCGCCCGCTGGTCCGTTCGCCGCCGGACTCCGTCAGCATCAGAGCGGGCTCGCCGTCCGCCGTCGACCGCGGCGCCGTCTTGTCGTACAGCCGGGCGGTGACCGCGCCGAACCGCGCCGTGAACACCATGCGATCGAAGACGTCGAGGCTGTCGCCGTCGAGACTGGTCTCCCGGATCTCCAGCGTGCATCCGGTCGGGTAGGCGATCACGTGCGACAGGCCGACCACGAGCCGCTCGGACTGGAGCAGGAACATCCCGACCGGCACCACCCCGCCGAGCACATCCTGCCGGGGCCCCGCCGCGACCGGTCCGGGAACTCCGGCCGCATCAGGCTCGCCCGCCCGACATCGCCGCCGCTCTAGCGCCAGCCGTGCCGGTTAGGAACGGGGCTGCCGCCGCGCCGATCAAAACGACAGCGCGCAGTTTCATGCCAACCATCAAGCCCGGCCGCGGCCCGCCAGGTCAATGGCGTCTCCGCGTCGGTCAGCTCAGTGGCGAATCCGGCACCTGGTCCGTATCCGCCTCGGTCACGGCACTGGCGGACGCACCCGCGTGCACGGTCCGGGTGACCCGGCGTCGGATGACCGGCCGGATGCGCTTGGTCACGACCTCCGGGCGGCGGCGCAGGATGATCCGGCGGCCGTCTGCGGTAAAGGTCTTGCCGCAATCGCTGCAGCCCAGCAGCTCGCCATAGCGCCGCGACGTCTGGCCGGTGGGACCG
Organism: uncultured Actinomycetota bacterium; assembly: GCA_963805805.1. GTDB lineage: Bacteria > Actinomycetota > Actinomycetes > Streptosporangiales > Streptosporangiaceae > JAJYUU01. The sequence continues at coordinate 43,419 of CAWDVS010000010.1, forward strand.
AGGATCCCGCCGCACTCGCACTCGCCCGCCGCCGAGGCGACGACCAGGCGGTTGGACCGGCGCAGCGTCCGCGTCGCGGCCGCCAGTGACGGCCGGGCCACCAGCTTGGACTCGTGCCGCACGAACGAGATCATCCCAAGAGTGATTAACGCGATCACGACAAAGACGATCGGGATGGCGTACTGCATCGCTGCCTCCTCGGCAGGGCGCCGAGAGGACACCGAATGTGCTGCGCACTACCAGGCGCGAGATACCCACTGCATCCCCGCCCATGCGCGATCGGGCCGGTCGGCTGAACCCAGTTAGCTCGCGAGGAACGACGTGACCGTGGCACGGAACACCGCCGGGTCATCGAGCCAGGGGTAATGACCCGCGCCCGGCTGGATCACGAAGCGCGCGGCGCGGGAAAATCGCGGCGTACTTCGCCATCACGTGCGGCGGATCGGCGATGTCCACCTCGCCCGCCAGCAGCAGGACCGGCGAGCCGAACCGGGCCAGGGCCGCGCGGGTGACAGGCGGATCGAACGCGCCATCGGCGATGTTGGCGGCGACCGCCTCGGGATGGCGTGACCGGTTCTCCGCGGCGTGGTGTGCCTGCGCGGCCGCATCCCAGCGGCCGTAGACAAACGGCGTGATGGCCTCCCAGTCGGCCTCGGTCCCGCCGTCCACCTGAATGCGCTCGAAGGCAGCCGCCGCGTCGGCGAACCACGGCTCGCCCTGCCGCAGCGCGACGACCTCGCGGCGGTCCTCGCTGCCCGCCTCGATCCCGACCGCCCTCGTGCTCGGGTTGATCAGGAGCAGCTTGCTGACCTTGTCCAGGTGCGCGGCCGCGTACTGCACGGCGATGTTGGCGCCGGCCGAGTGGCCGAGGAGCCGCACAGTGTTCAGGCCGAGGTGGTCGGCCAGCGCGCCGACGTCGGCGCTCAGCCGGTCGCACCGGTAGCTGGCCGGATCGGCCGGGGCTGAGCTGCCGGTGCCCCGCAGGTCGAGCAAGACCAGCGGCACGTCCTGCGCCAGTCCGCCCAGGTCGCCCAGGTAGTCCGCGTCACTCATCGGCCCGCCGGGCAGACAGATCAGCGGTTCGCCCGCGCCCGTTACCCGGTAAGCCAGTTCGGTTCCGTCGGCGGCAGGGAAGGTAGGCACGGCCAGGAGCCTGGCACCAGCGGTGCGCGCAGGCAATCGGTTATCAGGGCGGCGTGGGGCGGGCGGCCGGCACCGGCGTCGCGTTCCGGCTGCACGGCCGGGACACGGGCGTGGCCGGGCGGCACGTGGTGGGGGAGAATGTGGTGCCCGCCAATCAGTTCCACGCTCCCAGGAAGGCATCGCGTTGCCGGTTTCCTTGCAGTCCGCCGAGCTAGCGGCGGTCGTGGCCGAGCTGCGCGCGGCCGGCTGCGTCTTCGCCGAGGAGGAGGCGGATCTGCTGGCCGGCGCGGCGGATACGGCGGCCGACCTCGCGGACCTGGTCCGGCACCGGGCTGGCGGGCTGCCGCTGGAGCAGGTGCTGGGCTGGGCCGAGTTCTGCGGCCTGCGGATCGTCGTGCAGCCGGGTGTCTTCGTGCCCCGTCGCCGCAGCGAGTTCGTGGTCGGCCAGGCCACGGCGGTCGGCCGCCTGGCGGCGCCGGGAGGCGAGCCACTGGTCGTCCTCGACCTGTGCTGCGGCTCCGGAGCGATCGGGCTGGCCGTGGCGGTCGCGCTCGGTGGCGCCGAGTTGCACGCCGCCGATGTCGATCCCGTCGCCGTGCGCTGCGCTCGGGCCAACCTCGGCGGCATCGGGCTGGTCTACGAGGGCGATCTGTACGAACCGCTGCCCGCGGGGCTGCGCGGCCGGCCGGACATCCTGATCGCCAACGCGCCCTACGTGCCGACCGCGGAAATAGCACTGATGCCGCCCGAGGCGCGGCTGCATGAGCCCCGCGTCGCGCTCGACGGCGGCTCAGACGGGGTGGAGTTGCACCGCCGCATCGCCGCCGGCGCGCCCGGGTGGCTCGCGCCCGGCGGCAGCCTGCTGATCGAAACCAGCGAGCGGCAGGCCCCGCTGACCGCCGCCGCGATCGAGGCCGCGGGCCTGCGCCCGCAGATCGTCGTCGACGAGGACTGGCCCGCCGCCGTCGTGATCGGCCGCTCGGCCGGCTGACGCCGGATCAGCTCCGGCACGCGCTGACCTCTCGCAGCCTGGCGAACTCGGCCGCGAGCGCGGCCGCGCTCCAGTGGGCGTTCAGGCCGCTCGGGTTGGGCAAGATCCAGACCCGGGCGCCAGCGAGTTCGGCGGGCTGCGGCCCGACCGCGGCTCGTGGCTGGCCGAATGCCGTCCGGTACGCGGTCACGCCCAGGATCGCGAGCCACTGCGGCTGCAGCCGGCCGGTCAGCTCGGCCAGCCGCGCGCCACCTGCCCGCAGCTCGTCCGCGGTGAGTTCGTCGGCCCGCGCCGACGCCCGCGCGACCACGTTGGTGATGCCGAGCCCGAGGTCGGGCAGCAGCCACTGCTCGGCCGGGTGCAGCTGGCGGTCGGTGAACCCGGACTGGTGCAGGGCCGGCCAGAACCGGTTGCCGGGCCGGGCGAAGTGCTGGCCGGTCGCGGCCGAGTACAGGCCGGGGTTGATGCCGCAGAACAACACCTGCAGGTCCGGCCCCACCACATCGGGAATGGTCAGCTCGGCGGCTGCGGCCAATTCGGCGCGGGTGGGCGGCACCGGACCAGGGTAGGGCCGCGCAAGCAGCAGAATGAACCCATGATCGTCGTGGATCCCGATGCGTTCGAGCAGATGGTCGCCGCCGCCATGGACGGACTCCCGGCCGAGTTCGCCGACCTGGTGAAGAACGTGGCGGTCCTGGTCGAGCACGGACCTGGCCCGCGCGGCCTGCTCGGACTGTACGAGGGCATTCCGCTCACGAGCCGCTCCACTAACTACGCGGGCGTACTGCCGGACCGGATCACGATCTATCAGCGTGCCATCTGCGCGATCTGCGACACCGAGGCGCAGGTGGTCGAGCAGGTCCGGCGCACCGTGATCCACGAGGTCGGGCACTACTTCGGCATCTCGGACGAGCGCCTGCGCGAACTCGGCTGGTGACCAGCTACACCAGCAGCATCGCGCCGACGCCGGCCGCGCCGACGGTGATGAGCAGCCAGAGCAGCGACCAGAAGCCGCGCGGTATCTGGGTCAGATCGCGCAACTCGTCGGCGTCGGTGCGGGCCTTGACGCCCCGGACCTCCCTGGCGGCGCGGATGCCTGACAGCAGCAGGAACCAGGCGACCAGGTAGGCCACGGTCACCTGGGCGCCGACCGATCCGTACGCGAGCAGCAGATAGAGCCCGACTGCGCTAGCGATGACCGTGATGACGCCGAAGCTGCGTCTGATCATGACCAGCATGCTCACGATCAGCAACATGGCCAGCCACAGCACGACGATGGCGTGCCCGACCTGGATCAGTTTGGCCGCGAGCAGGCCGAAGGCACTCGGCCCGATGTACCCGACGAACAGGAACAGGAAGGCGTCCGACTTGGCGGTGTTGCGGTTCGCGCGCGTGAGGCCGTTGCCATTGCGCGCCATCGTGATGCCGGTGACCTTCCACCCGAGGGCGGACGCCATCGTGGCGTGCATGCCCTCGTGCGCGATCGTGTTCACGTGCGTAGTCAGCCGCCACACGGCGGGCATCGCCGCGGCCGCGAGCGCCACGAGGCCGAGCAGCACCGCGAGGGCCGCGGGCAGGTGCGGCTGCACCTGGTTGATCCGGGCGAAACTCGTCCCGAGCTGCGACTGCACGATCACAGCATGCCGGCCGGAACGGGACTAGTCCACCCCAAGACCACTTTTTGCCGCGGCCTCGAAGACGCGGAAGGGCAGCAGCCGTTTCGCGAACACGCCGGCCCGCTCGGCTGCCTTGCCCACCGGCACCCGCCGCGGCGGGCGGCGCGACTGGAGCACGCGCAGGATCGCCGCGGCGACGTCGGCGGGCGGCGCGCCGTTCCGCTCGTCGCGCTCCATCACCTCGACCGCCTTCGCGGTCGCGGCGACGTAGTCGCCCTGGCCGGAGGCGGCCGCCATCTTCCGGCTCGCGGTGAAGTCGGTGGCGAAGTTGCCCGGCTGGATCAAGGTGACCGACACGCCGAACGGTGCCACTTCGTACGCGAGCGACTCGGCCCAGCCCTCCAGCGCGAACTTGCTCGCGCTGTAGTACGCCTGGAACGGGATCCCGATCACCCCGCCAAGAGAGCTGAGCAGCACGATCCGGCCACCACGGCGCGCGCGCATCTGCGGCAGGACGGCCTGCACGACCCGGACGCAGCCCCAGAAGTTCGTCTCGAACTGAGCCTTGGCCTCCGCGATCGAGGTGTCCTCGACCGCGCCCGCGACGCCCCAGCCGGCCGCCGCCACCAGCGCGTCGATGTGCCCGTGCTCCGCCAGCAGGCCGGCCACGCCCGCTTGCACGGAGGCGTCGTCGTCCACGTCCATGACCAGGCCGCCCCAGCCGGCGGCGCCGGTGCCACGGCGGCTCGCGCCGGCGACGATCCAGCCGGCCGCGGCCAGCCGGTCGGCGCAGGCGCGGCCGAGCCCGGCGGACGCTCCCGTTACCAGTGCGACGCGTGCGGCATCTGTCATGCCGGCAAGCTTCTCGCGTTGTCAGTGGCGCTGGCTAGATTCTGGGGCCATGACGGTTCTGGCCGGCGTCCTCGACGGACTCAATGCTGATCAGCTGGCGGCGGCCACCCATCAGGGCAGCCCGCTGCTCATCCTCGCGGGCGCCGGCACCGGCAAGACCGGGACGCTCGTCGCGCGCGCCGCCTGGCTGCGCGAGCAGGGCATCCAGCCCAGCCGCATCCTGCTGCTGACGTTCACCCGGCGGGCCGCCGACGACATGCTCGCCCGGGCCCAGCCAGCCGCCCGTGGTCAGGTGCACAGTGGGGCCGCCGAGCGCATCTTCGGCGGGACGTTCCACGCGGTCGCGCACCGCATCATCCGGTCGCACGCCGAGTCATTCGCGCTGCCGCCCGAGTTCAGCGTCATCGACACCGCCGACGTCGCCGACATCATGGACACGCTCCGGGACGAGCACGGCCTGACCGGCACCGGGCGGCGGGCACCGCGGGCCGCGACGTGCGCGGACATCTACACCAGGTGCGTGAGCACCGGCGTGCATCTCGCCGACGTCGTCGCGGCCGGCTATCCGTGGTGCGTGCCGTTCACCGAGCAGCTGGCCGGCCTGTTCACCGGCTTCGTGGCGTTCAAGCGCCAGCACGGTCTGGTGGACTTCGATGATCTGCTGCTGCTGTGGCGGGCCGCGCTGGCGGACGCGGCCGCCGGCGCTGCGCTGCGCGCGCTGTTCGACGCGGTCCTCGTCGACGAGTACCAGGACGTCAACGCCGTGCAGGCCGACATCGTGCGGCTGCTGCGGCCCGGCGGCGACGGGCTGACCTGTGTCGGCGACGACGCTCAGGCCATCTATGCCTTCCGCGGCGCCGACCCCGAGCACCTGCGCGCGCTCGGCGCCGCCTTCGCCGACCTGGCCATCGTCCGGCTGCACCGCAACTACCGGTCCCGGTCCGAGGTCCTGCTGCTGGCCAACGAGATCCGGCCGCAGGCGTCCGGGCTTGAGCTGGTGCTGTCGGCGGAGCGCGGCGCGGGCCAGCGGCCCGAGCTCATCCGCTGCCACGACGAGGCCACCCAGGCGCGGGAGATCTGCGCGCGGGTGCTGACCGAGTATGAGGCGGGCGTGGCGTTCCAGCAGCAGGCGGTGCTGGTCCGGACCTCGCACCACAGCGACCTGCTGGAAGTCGAGCTGACCGCGCGCGGCATCCCGTACGTGAAGTACGGCGGGCTGCGGTTCACCGAGGCCGCGCACGTGAAGGACTTCCTGGCCGCGGCCAGGGTGGTGGCCAATCCCGCCGATCAGCTGGCCTGGTTCCGGCTGGTGCGGCTGCACGAGGGCATCGGCCCGGTGCTGGCGCAGCGGGTGGTCGAGACGCTGCGGGTCACCGAGCCCGCCGTGTTCAGCCGGTGGCCGGAGGCCGAGGAGGCGCTGCCGCAGCGGTCTCGGGCGGCGCTGGCCGCCACCTTCGGCGGGCTGGCGGCGGCCGCCGAGCTGGACACCACGGCGGACCGGGCCACGGCGATCCTCGCCGCGCTGCGCGATCCGCTGCAGGCCCGCTACGCCGACGCCGCCGTCCGGATGGCCGACCTGGAGCGGCTAGCCGACGCGGCCGCGGCCAGCCCGTCCCTGCACGACGCGCTCGTCGAGCTCGCGCTCGACCCGCCGGTCTCCGGGTCGGACCTGGCGGGCCGGCCCCGGCTGGACGACGACTTCCTGGTCATCTCCACCGTGCACTCGGCGAAGGGCCTGGAGTGGCCGGTCGTGCACCTGCCGCAGCTGGCCGACGGCGCGGTGCCGAGCGACATGGCGCTGTCGACACCGGCCGGGCTGGAGGAGGAGCAGCGGCTGTTCTACGTCGCAGTGACCCGGGCCAGGGACCGGGTGTACCTGTACGCGCCGCTGCGGATGCATCACCATCGCACGGGCGCCGACGACCGGCACGGATACGCGCAGCTCACCCGGTTCCTGACCAAGTCCGCGCTGGACCGCTGCGAAGTCACGCAGGCGCGTCCGGCCCGCCCCGCGCTGACCCCGCTCGCGCCGCTCGCGACGGCCGTCGACGATCAGCTCCGATCCCTGTGGGGCCCAGCCTGACCCTGGCAGTGCCGCGAGTACCGTCATGACTCGTGACCAGACCGACGTTGCAGATCATCATCGCCAGTACGCGCCCCGGCCGGGTCGGGCCGTCGGTCGCGAGCTGGTTTGCCGACCGCGCCGCCAAGCACGGCGGGTTCGACGTCGAGCTGATCGACCTGGCCGAGGTCAACCTGCCGATGTTCGACGAGCCCAAGCACCCGCGGTTCGGCGAGTACGTGCACGAGCACACCAAGGCGTGGAGCGCGACGATCTCCCGCGGCGACGCGTTCGTGTTCGTGATCCCCGAGTACAACTACGGCTTCAACGCGGCGATCAAGAACGCGATCGACTACCTGAATAAGGAGTGGCAGTACAAGCCGCTCGGTTTCGTCACCTACGGTGGCGTCGCCGCCGGTACCAGGGCCATGCAGATGCTCAAGCAGGTAGCGTCCGCGCTGAAGCTGGTCCCGATGGTCGAGGCCGTCAATATCCCGTTCGTACAGCAGTTCCTGGACGAGAACCGGGTGCTGCAGCCGAACGAGGTCATGGAGACGGCCGCGACGGCGCTGCTGGACGAGCTGGAGCGCTGGGCCGCCGCCACCGCGAGCCTGCGCCCGGTGCCTGAATAAGCCCCGCCGTTTTGCGGACGCCCGCGGAATACGCACCGCCCCGTTCCCGGCCTGAACCGCTCTTATGGGTTGATTCCGGGCGGATAGCGCGTGGCCGCGTCGCTGAGCTTCGCGTTCGCGGCGGCGGCCAGGTCGATGCCGAGCACGTCGGCGAGCAGCACTAGGTAGAGCAGGACGTCCGAGATCTCCTCGCCGGCCCTGGTCCGCAGCGGCTCGTCCAGCGCCAGGTCACGGGCAGCGTCGGCGGGCAGCCACTGGAACAGCTCGGCCAGCTCGCCCACCTCGCCGACCAGCGCGAGGATAACCGACTTCGGATCGTGGTAGCTATGCCACTGACGCTCAGCGGCGAAGGCACGCATGCGATCCCGCAGCGCCTGGAGGTCCGACACACTCGACACGCCCAGCAGCATCGCATGCCACTTCACCGCCAAGACGGGCAGGCCGTGCGGCGAACGGAAAAAAGCGGCTAAATCTGGTAGGAAAGATCAGCCTGAGGTGGAATGACGATGGCTGTAGGTGAGTTGGAGAATAGCTGTATGAAAACTCATAGGCAGGCCCTGAAAATTCTCGGGGCATCCGTCGTTGCGGTGGCCGCGGTCGCCTGCGGCAACAGCGGCGGCACGCCCTCGAGCTCAAACACGTCCGGCACCTCGACTCCGGCGGCGACGCCGAGCGCGACGTCCGCGACGACCGGGACGTCGTCGTCCACGGGCGGATCCGCGAGCAGCGCGATCACCGCCAACTGGACGGCCTTCTTCAACTTCAAGACGCCGACCGCCAAGCGGATCGCCCTGCTGGAGAACGGCAGCCAGTTCTCCTCGATCATCAAGGGGCAGGCCGGCCAGGGGCTCGCGTCGACCGCCAACGCGAAGGTGCTGTCCGTCTCGAACGTGACCGCCTCGCAGGCGACGGTGAAGTACGACATCCTGCTCGGGACCACTCCGGCGCTGACAAACCAGACCGGGACGGCCGTGTTCCAGGATGGCACCTGGAAGGTCGGTGACGGCAGCTTCTGCGGGCTGCTGAAGCTCGAAGGCCTGAAGCCGCTCCCGCCAGCCTGTTCGTCGGCTGGCTAACGTGGTCAGCTCGGTCGACATCTCCGAGGGCGAGGCCGCGCCCGTCCGCCATGGCGGCCTCCCCATCGCCCTCGCGGTGCTCTGCATCGTGCTGTTCCTGACGTTCCTCGACAACACGATCGTCAGCGTCGCCCTCGGCAACATCCAGAGTGACCTGCACGCCGGCGTCACCGCGCTGCAGTGGGTCGTCGGCGCGTACGCGCTGACCTTCGCCGGAGCGATGCTCGGGTTCGGCATGGTCGGCGACGAGTTCGGCCGTAAGCGGGTCATGATCATCGGCATCGTGATCTTCCTCGGCGGCTCGATCATGTGCGCCACCGCCAGCGGCCCGGACGCCGTCGCATGGCTCATCGCCGGCCGCGCGGTCATGGGCTTCGGCGCGGCAGCCTGCGAGCCGGGCACGCTGTCGATGATCAGGCACCTGTACACGACGCACCGCACCCGCACCCGCGCGCTCGGCGTGTGGACGGCGGTGTCCGGGCTGGCGCTGGCCATGGGCCCGGTGCTCGGCGGCGCGCTGATCGGGGAGGGCAATCCGGGCGGCTGGCGCTCGATCTTCTGGTTCAACCTCGCCGTCGGCGCCGTGGCCCTGGTGGGAGCGCTGATCGTGCTGCCGGAGAACTCCGACCCGGACGGGCACCGGGTGGACATCCCCGGCACCGTGTTCGGGGCGGCCGCGATCTCCGCGGTCGCGTTCGCGGTCATCATGGCCGAGAGTTCCGGCTTCGGTAACGGCATCGTGATCGCACTGCTGTGCGTCGCGGCGGCGTCGGTGGCGGGATTCGTCTGGTGGGAGCGGAGGGCCGCGCACCCGCTGCTCGACCTCAAGTTCCTGCGGGTGCCGGAGTTCCTTACCGCCAACGTGCTGGCGTTCGCGGCGTACTTCGCCACGTTCGCGGTGTTCTTCTTTGCCGCGTTGTACCTGGAAGAGGTCGTCGGCGACTCCGGCTACCAGATCGCTGAGATATTCCTGCCGATGACGGTCCTGATGGTGCTGGCCTCGGTGCTGGCCGGCTTCTGGACGGTCAGGGCCGGGCTGCGCTGGTCCATGCTCGTCGGCTGCCTCCTCTTCAGCGCGGGCCTGATGCTGACCTCGCTCGCGATCAGCCCGGACCCCGCCTACCTGCCGCTGGCGGCGGCGCTCTCGCTGGCGGGGATCGGGGTGGGCGCGACCGTGGTGCCGGCCACCTCGTCGGCGCTCTCCTCGGTCCCGCCGGAGCGGTCCGGGATGGCCGCGTCGGCCACCAACACCAGCCGCGAGATCGGCGCCGTCACCGGCGTCGCGGTGCTCGGCGCGCTGGTGGCATCCCGGCTGCAATCGGACCTCACCAGCAGCCTGCAGCACCTGGGCCTGTCCAAGGCACTGCAGCAGTACGTGATCTCCGGGGTCGAGTCGGGCCTGGAACCCTCAGCCGGGAACACCAGCGGCGTCGGGCCGGCCGGCCAGGGCAGCCTGGTGCAGAAGGTCGTGCACGCCGCCTATGACGCGTTCCAGTCCGGGCTGCACGCCGCCCTCCTGCTCTCGGCGGTCCTGGTGCTGGTCGCGGGACTGTTCAGCTTCGTCCTGCTCGGGCGGCGGGCGCGGGACGAGTCCGGGGTGGCGCCGGCGTCGGCGGCCAGTGACCAACCACGGTGACCCCTGAGACGCCGGACCTAGCGCGCTGCGTCGCGGACTACGCCACTCGGCTGCATCGCGCGGCCGGCCAGCGGCATCAGGTGGCGTCCGCGCTTGGCGCGTGGCTGCTGCTGGCCCTCGCCGCGCCCGCTAGCTCGGGCGCCGACCGCGAGCGGCTGACCGAGGTACTCGGCTGTGACGCCGCCGCCGCGGCCCGGTTCGCTGCCGAGCTGCTCGATCATCCGCATCCGGTCGTCGCCAGCGCGGCGGCGCTGTGGACGCGGGCCGGCCGCCAGCTGACCGAGCGATTCCGGGCCTGGAGTGATGCGCTGCCGGACGCCGTCACCCGCGGCGACCTGCCGGCCCAGGCCGCGCTGGACACCTGGGCCCGGGAGCACACGTTCGGGCTGATCGACCGGTTCCCGATCGACACCAGGGATGCGTGGCTGGTGCTGGCGTCGGCGCTGGCCACGAAGGTGTCCTGGCAGACGCCGTTCACGCTGGCCCCGGCGACCGCGCTCGGGTCCGCCAGCGCCTGGCCGTCGGCGCTGCAGCGCGTGCTGCACACGCCCGACCCGCGGCACAGCCGCGGCCACCGCCAGTTCATCGCCGCGAGCCCGCAGGCGGGTGACGTCGCCGTGCACGCGGCGGCCGCCCAGGACGGCCTCGTGGTGTACTCCGTCGCGGCGGCGCCGGACGTCCCGTACCTGGACGTGCTCGCGGCGGCGCACCGGATCGCGGTCGCGGACACGACCGGCGAGTCCGTGGGCCGTCGCGAGCTCAAGGACCTGTCGCTCGGCGAAGGGCCGGCCTGGCTGATCCGCGAGGAGCGCGCCCGCAGCTCGGCCGACGTCTGCACCGCGGTGCTGCCGGCCTGGTCGGCCCGGTCCGAGCACGACCTCGCTGCGCCCGAACTGGGCTTCGACGCGGTCGCGAGCACCCTCGCGCCTGGCGACCCGTGGGCCGCGAAGCAGGCCGCGATGGCGAAGTACTCCCGCACCGGCTTCGAGGCCGCGGCGGTCACTGCGCTGGTCGCGCTCACGTCGTATAGGGCGCCGCAGACCACCCGCCGGCTCGCCGAGCTGCGCTTCGGTCACCCGTACGCAGTCGTGGCGGTGGCCACCGGAACGGACGGGGGTTCGGCGAGCGCGACCTGGCACGGCCTGCCCGTCTTTTCCGCCTGGGTCAGCGAGCCCGAGGATGCCGACGACGCGGACGACACCGCCGTGGCGGAGATCCTTCGCTAGATCGCCGGAGTTCCTGCCAGGCTGGTGTGCATGCACTCAGTCGACGCCATCACCGAGCAGATGATCCGGTCTGTACTGGCCTACGCCGAGAACCGGCTCCGGCTGGACCCGGTCCCGCTGGATAAAGGTTCCAGGGATCCGGCCGAACTCGACTTCGCGCTCAGCGGGCTGCTGGACGAAGAACCGCACGACCCGGACCAGGTGCTCGGCGTGTACGCGGCGTTCCTGGCCCCGGCCGTCATCTCGGCGGACAGCCCGCGCTTCCTGGGCTTCATCCCGGCCGCGCCCACGAAGGCGTCGCTGCTGTTCGACATGCTCATCTCGTGCGCGTCCATCCAGGGCATCTCCTGGCTGGAGGCGGCCGGCGCGATCCACGCGGAGAACCAGGTGCTCCGGCTGATCGCGGACCGGGCCGGGCTGCCGCCCGGCGCGGGCGGCTGCTTCGTCTCCGGCGGGTCGGCCGCGAACCTGTCGGCGCTCGCGGTCGCGCGGGAAACGGCCAAGCGGCGCAGCGACCGGCCCGGCCAGCGCTGGCGCGCGCTGGTGAGCGCCGACGCGCACTCCTCGATCCACAACACGCTGGGACTGCTGGAGATGGACGCGCTGGTCGTGCCCGCGAAGTCGCACCGGCTGACCGGCGAGGCGGCGCGGGCCGCCATCGCGGCCGACGGCGACCCGGCCTCGCTGGCCGTCATCGTGGCGACGTCCGGCACCACGAACGCGGGCATCATCGATGACCTGGACGGCCTCGCGGCCGTGGCCCGCGAGCACGAACTGTGGTTTCACGTGGACGGGGCGTACGGCGGCGCGGGCCTGTTCGCGCCGAGCGTGCGCGCCGCCTACGCGGGGATCGAGCACGCCGACTCGTTCGTCGTCGACCCGCACAAATGGCTGTTCTCGCCGTTTGACTGCGCGGCGCTGCTGTACCGGGACCCGGCGCTGGCCCGGTCCGTGCACACCCAGGACGCCGGCTACCTCGATGTCATTCACGAGCAGCCGGGCGAGTGGAACCCGACCGACTACGCCTACCACCTGACCCGGCGGGCCCGCGGCCTGCCGCTCTGGTTCTCGCTGTGCGTGTACGGCGTCCGGGCGTACTCGGCCGCGATCGAGACCGCGATCGGGCTGGCGCAGCAGGCCGCCGCGCAGATCGCCGCCCGCGACTACCTGGAACTGGTCCGCGAGCCCAGCCTGTCCGTCGTGCTGTTCCGCCGTCGCGGCTGGAGCCCGGCCGACTACCGCCGCTGGGCCGACAAGCTGCTGGCCGACCAGGTCGCGTTCATGCCGCCCACCACGTGGGAAGGCGAAACGGTCGCCAGGTTCGCGTTCCTGCACCCGCAGACTCCCATGGACCTGGTCACCGAGATCCTCGACCGGATGGCCGGCGAATGACCGCGGGCGAGAGCGCGGTGGTCGAACTGGACCGGGTGACCGAGGCCGATCTCGGCATCCTGGAGCAGCTGACCCAGGACCCGGCGTCGACCGGAGAGTTCGCCTGGTTCGGCTGGTGGAACGTGCAGCGCTGGCGCCGGGAGTGGGCGGAGAACCGGATGCTCGGGCCCGACGGCGGCGCGCTGATGGTCACCCGCGACGGCGACCGGCTGGGCTTCGTTAACTGGCGGCGGCGGGCCGTCTCCGCGGCCGGGTTCTACTTCGAGATCGGCGTCGCGATGCTGCCGGCCGCCCGCGGGCACGGCTACGGCGCGCAGGCGCAGCGGCTGCTGACGGAGTACCTGTTCGCGCACACGCCCGCGCACCGCATCGAGGCGAGCACGGAGACCGGGAACGTGGCCGAGCAACGGGCACTGGAGAAGGCGGGCTTCAGCCGGGAGGGCGTCAGCCGCGGGATCGGCTGGCGTGACGGCGCGTGGCGGGACGGCGTCACCTACGCCATCCTGCGGACCGACCCGGCGGCTAGACCCCGGTCTGCGCTGTGAGCCGCCCTGACTTGACCGCCGCCCGGAACCGGTCGTAGTCGCGCTCGTTCTGGTCCGCGTACGTGGCCGCGAACTCACCGATAGCCGTCTCGAACACGGGCGAGCTACCCAGGTAGGCGCCGATCGCGATCCGGTCGCCCGAGCGCGCGTGCGCCCGCGCTAGCGTGCGTCCGCACAGCGCCCCGTAGCTGCGCATCGTCTCGGGCGCCATCTGCGCGGTCGCGATGCTGAACTTCCAGTCCCGCAGCTGCCGCACGTAGTAGTCGCGCTCGGCTGACCGATGCCAGCCGAGGAAGATGTCGCTGGCCGCCTGCATCAGCCGCTGGCCGGAGACGACGCGCTGGCCCTGGGAAGGGAACGCGGTCGCGCCTGCGAACTGGCTCAGTACGGACGGCTGCGCCTCCTTGAGCTGCAAGAACAGATAGTCGCCCCGGTCGCGGCCGGTGAGCAGGACGAGCCAGCACGGCAACCCGACGCTGCCGATTCCGGACACCTTGCGGGCTACGTCCGCCACCGTGAACTGGCTCATCAGGTACCGGCGGTCCGGCTCCAGGCTGGCGCGGTAGCCGGTGACGATGCGGTCCAGCTGCGGGCCGAGTTCGTCCTGGCCGCCGGGCTCCAGCTCGGTCAGCGGAACTATCAGCGGCGGCGCGGCCTTGATCCGGGGCTGTGCTGACCCGGGGGGACGACCCCCCGGACCCCCCGCGGACATTGGTTGAGCCGACCCGGGGGACGACCCCCCGGACCCCCCGCGGACATGTCGCCCGCGGTCACGATCGCGGGCAGGTTGTGGACTTCCTGGCCGGCCGCGGCCAGATCGGTTCCGGCCAGCATCCGTTCCCGGCGGGTGAGCACGACCCGGAAACGCGCCTGCAGCTCGTCCAGCTCACCGCGTGAGTACCAGACGTCGAGGCTGCCGAGACCGGCCAGCCTGCGCATCTCCAGCCGGTACTGCGCGGCGGTCTCGCGGACCAGCCCGCGCCGCTGCTTGGGCCCGTAGCCGGTCACCCGGCCGGCGATCTCCAGGCTGGTGGCTAGCCGCTTGACGTCCCACTCCCACGGCGCAGGCAGCGTCTCGTCGAAGTCGTTGATGTCGAAGACGAGCCGACGCTCCGGCGAGGCGAAGATGCCGAAGTTACCCAGGTGCGCGTCCCCGCAGGCCTGCACGATGAAGCCGGTGTCCGGCGTGGCCGCCAGGTCGCCCGCCATCGCCAGGGCCGCACCGCGCAGATACGCGAGCGGCGAAGCCAGCATCCGGCCGTACCGGATCGGGACCAGTTCGGCCAGCCGCGTCCGGGCCTGGTCTTCCAGCAGCCGGACGGGATCGGGCCGGTCAGGCGCCGGCTCGAACTGCGCGTGCGCCTCTCTCGGCACCGCGCTCCTGGTCGCTCTGGCCCGGGCGGCCCGTGTCGCCGGGTCTCGGTCCGGCTCATCGAGCCGGGCCTGGGCCGGGACGATCATGTCGGGTCCGGACCGCGACCGCCAGGAGCCGGGCCGTCCGGCGCGGGGCGGTCCGGCGCGGGCGCCGGCATGCCGATCCGGCCCGGCCGCCACAGCGTGCCGAGCGTGCCCTGGGCTGCCTCAGTGCCATACTGTCCGCCGCCGGGCCCGCGCAGGATCCACGCGAATCCGACCGCGATGACCGCGCCGATGACCGGCCCGAGCAGGTAGGCCCACCAGGCCGTCCAGTTGTCCAGCACCAGCGCCGGTCCGAGCGAGCGCGCCGGGTTCATGGACGCGCCCGTCACCGGCCCGGCGACGAGCCCGGCCAGGGCGATGTAGCTGCCCACGCCGAACGCGGCGACGGGACCCAGTTGCTGCGCTCCCGATGCGGTCCCGAGCACGACGCTGACCAGCCCGGTCGTCAGCAGCACCTCCCAGAGGAAGGCGATCGTCACAGAGATGCCAGGGCCGGGGAGCGTCAGCCCGGCGCTGCCGTGCTCGCCGATGAGCCCGCGCAGCATGAGCGTCGCCAGGACCGCGCCCGCGAATTGCACGAGCACGTAGGACGGGACCCGGCGCCACGGGAAGTTGCCGCGCATGGCGAACGCAAGGCTCACCGCCGGGTTGAGGTGCGCACCGGAGACGGAGCCCATGAACAGGATGACGGCCATCACCATGAGGGCCGGCGCGACCACCCGGGCCGGGCCCGGCACCGAGCCAGCGAACCGCGCGTTCACCAGCCCGCCGCCCACCGCGACGGTTACTAGCAGGAAGGTGCCGAACAGCTCGCTGAAGAGCCGCCGCCACTCGTAGCTGTTGTCCCAGAAGTCGAACTGCCGTACCGCAGCGTTGGGCTGACCGAAGGATCGCAGCGTCACTGCCGCATGCGCTGCCTGCCGGGCCGTGACCGGCGCGTCTTGACTGCTCACCGGGCGAGCCTAAGCCCTGGCCAGCGGTCCGAGGAAGGGTACGAGCCGGGCTGAACCGGCGAGATGATCCGGCCGTTGCATGATCGGGGCCAGCCCGAATCGGTTGACAGGGGAGGCACAGTGCAAGGTGTGTTAAGGCAGTTCGCGGCCCGCCGGACAGTGACGGCGGGCCTGACGCTGGTCCTGGCCGCAGCAGGAGTAGCCGGCACCACGGTGGTGGCGAACGCGAGCGCGAGTGGCAAGCACTCCGCGGAGGTCGTCAAGGTAAAGACGCACCGCCCGTTCGGGAAGATCCTCTATACGACGCATAACCGGGCGCTCTACTACCTGCCGAAGGGACCGGCTCCTGCCGCGGCAGCTGCCTGTCGGTCTGGCCGACGCTGCTGATGCCCACGGGCAAGACCGAGCCCGAGGGCGCGAAGTGCCTGGGCACCGTCGCCTTCGGCAAGCGCCGTCAGGTCACCTTCAACCACCGGCGGCTGTACACGTTCGTGAGTGACAGCCGGGGCAGCGTTACCGGCAACAACGTCGAGGGCTTCAAGGTGGCCAAGGTCACCGCCCACTGCCACTGAGCAGCTGACCGCCAGCCGGGCGGGCCGCGGCCGACCACTTAGCGGCCACGGTCCGCCCTGCTGGCACACCCGATGCAGAGGCTGGCTGCGGGGCGAACGGCCAGCCGTTCCGGTCCGATGCCGTTGCCGCACCGGACACAGCTGCCGTAGCTGCCTTCATCCAGCCGGACGAGCGCATCGCTCAGCTCGCGCAGCTGCTCGCGCGCGGCCGCGATGAGGGCCGCCACGTGCTGGCGCTCGAACGCGATCGTGGCGCCCTCGGGATCGTGCTCGTCGTCGGTGTTCGCCGTGTCCGCGGCCGCGATCGAGCTGAGGAAGTCGCGTTCCAGGGCGGCCAGCCTGGCCGCGGTCCTGGCCTGCGCCGCCAGCAGCGCCGCGCGGATGTCCCCCATCCTCCCTGGATAGCACAGGCATCCTGCCTGGATAGCACGGCCGGGGCGGATGTGCGCCGCGCGGCCCGATGAGGCAGGCTGGGATCATGGCAGAGAATCTCACCCTGATGGCCGTCCACGCTCACCCCGACGACGAGGCGTCGAGCACCGGCGGCGTGCTGGCGTACTACTCCGACCAGGGCATCCAGACCATCGTCGTCACGTGCACGAACGGGGAGTTCGGTGACGCTCCCGGTCAGGTCAAGCCCGGCGACGACGGGCACGACGAGCAGGCCGTAGCCGAGCTCCGGCTGGCCGAGCTGCGCCAGTCCGGCAAGATCCTGGGCGTCAGCCACCTGGAGCTGCTCGGTTACCACGACTCGGGCATGCCGGACTGGGAGTACAAGGACCGCCCGAACGCGTTCTGCAATGTGCCGCTGGACGAGGTCTCCGACCGGATCGCCGGCCTGATCCAGCAGTACCGGCCGCAGGTCGTCATCTCCTACGACCCTGAGGGCATGTACCAGCACCCCGATCACGTGCACGCGGCCCTCGCGGCGGCCGCGGCGGTGGCTAAGTCCGGCACGCCCGCCAAGTTCTACGAGACCGCCATGCGGCCCAGCTCGTGGCGCAAGATCTGGGAGGCGCTGCGCGAGGCGGGCGTCGAGATGCCGGACCGGCAGCAGCCGACCGAGGAAGAGCAGCGCAAGATGGCCGACGCGGAGGCCCGGATCACTACGTCGGTCGATATCCGGTCGGTGCTGGAGCGCAAGCGCGAGGCACTGATGGCGCACGCCAGTCAGATCCAGGACAGCTGGTTCAGCAAGATCCCGGCGGAGATCGCCGAGGAGGCGTTCGGGTTCGAGTCGTTCGTGCGGGTCACCGACACCAGCGGAGCGCCGCTGCCGGAAACCGACCTCTTCGCCGGCCTGCGCTAGCCAGGACCGGCCACACTGGAGGGGTGAGCGAACGGGTCGTCCGGACCGCGGTGCGGGTAACAGGCGTCGTCCAGGGCGTCGGGTTCCGGCCGTTCGTATACGGGCTGGCGACGAGCCTGGGTCTGTCCGGCCTCGTCGGCAACGACGTCGACGGCGTGTTCGCGGAGATCGAGGGCGAAGCCGGGGCGGTTTCGAAGTTCCTGCTCCTGCTGGAGCAGCAGGCGCCGCCGCTGGCCCGGATCGAGCGGGTCACCGCCGCCAGCATGCGGCCCGCGGGCTCGGCCGGATTCGCGATCGTGCCCAGTCAGCCGGGCGGGCAGCGGCACGCGCTCGTGTCGGCGGACAGCGCTACCTGCGACGACTGCCGCCGCGAACTCGCCGACCCGGCGGACCGCCGGTACCGGTACCCGTTCATCAACTGCACCAACTGCGGGCCGCGGTTCACGATCGTGCGGGACGTCCCCTACGACCGGCCGCTCACGACGATGAGCGGCTTCGCCATGTGCGTCACGTGCGCGGCCGAGTACCACGATCCAGCCGACCGCCGGTTCCACGCCCAGCCCGTGTGCTGTCCGGCGTGCGGACCGCGGCTCAGACTCCTGCAAGGCGACGGGACAGAACTGTCCGGTGACCCGATCGCCGGCGCGGCCGGCCTGCTGCTGGCCGGCCGGGTGCTGGCGATCAAGGGCCTCGGCGGTTACCACCTGGCCGTGGACGCCGGGAACGAGGTGGCGGCCGCGGCGCTGCGGGCCCGCAAGCACCGGGAGGACAAGCCGTTCGCGGTGATGGTGCCCGACCTCGCCACCGCGGCCCGGCTGTGCCAGCTCGATGACACCGCGCGGGAACTGCTCGTCAGTTCCGCCCGGCCCATCGTGCTGTGCCCGCGACAGCCGGCGCCGGCCGCGCCGGGCCAGGCCGCGGCTCCGGGCCCGATCGCGGCTCCGGGCCCGATCGCGGCGGCGGTCGCGCCCGGCAGCCGGCAGCTCGGCCTCATGCTGCCCTACACCGGGCTGCACCACCTGCTGCTCGCGCAGGCCGGACGGCCGCTGGTGGCGACCAGCGGCAACGTGTCGGATGAGCCGATCGCCTACCGGGACGCGGACGCGCTGGCGCGGCTGGCCGGCATCGCCGACGCGTTCCTCGTGCACGACCGGCCGATCCACGTGCGGACCGATGACTCGGTGGTGCGGGTGAGCGACGGCCGTCCGGCGGTGCTGCGCCGGGCCCGCGGCTACGCGCCCGAGCCAGTGCGGCTGCGCGCCGCGGTGCCGCGGCCAGTGCTGGCCTGCGGGGCGGAGCTGAAGAGCACCTTCTGCCTGGCTGCGGGCGACCGCGCGTTCATCTCCCCGCACATCGGGGACCTGGAGAACGCCGAGACGCTGCAGGCGTTCACGACTGGCATCGAGCACTACGGCCGGCTGTTCGGCATCTCGCCTCTCGTGGTCGCTCACGACCTGCACCCCGACTACCTGTCCACGAAGTACGCGATGGAACTTGAGGCCGCGACGGACGACCTGCAGCTGGTCGGCGTGCAGCATCACCACGCGCACATCGCGTCCTGCCTGGCTGACAACGGCGTCGACGGCCCGGTCATCGGCGTCGCCTTCGACGGCACCGGCTACGGGACCGACGGCACGATCTGGGGCGGCGAGTTCCTCGTCGCGGACCTGGTCGGCTTCGAGCGGGCGGGTGCCCTGGAGGCCGTGCCGATGCCGGGCGGCGCCGCGGCCATCCGCCAGCCCTGGCGGATGGCGGCCGTGTACCTCGCCGCCGCGTATCCCGGCGGCGTCCCGGCCGGGCTGGCGGTGCGGCAGCGGAACGAGCAGGCCTGGGATGCCGTCATGGCGATGGCTGCGCGCGGCGTCAACGCGCCGTTCACATCGAGCGCCGGCCGGCTGTTCGACGCGGCGGCCGCGCTGCTGGGAGTGCGCGACGCGATCAACTACGAGGGCCAGGCCGCGGTCGAGCTGGAGCAGCTGGCTGACCCGGCCGAGGGGGTCGGCTACCCGGCGACGCTGAGCCGGTCCGGGAGCAGCGCGGCGGGCGGGCCGGGGATGCTGCGGATTCGCGGTGCCGACCTGATCGCGGCGGCCGCGGCCGACCTCATGGCCGGGACCAGCCGGGAGGTGATCGCGGCCCGCTTCCACCTGGGGGTCGCGGACGCGGTGCTGGCGGCCTGCGTGGCGCTGCGGGCGGAGCACGCGCTGGCGACAGTCGCGCTATCGGGCGGCGTCTTCCAGAACGTACTGCTCACGTCCGCTGTCGTGCGGCTGCTGCGGGCGGCAGGCTTCACCGTGCTCACGCACAGCCAGGTGCCGTGCAACGACGGCGGCATCAGCCTCGGGCAGGCCGCAGTGGCCGGGACCAGGGACCGGCTGGGGCAGCTGGCGGCCCCAGCGCGCGGTGCCTAGGCCCGGTCCCTGCGGCCGGGCGACTCGCGTATCAGCCCGACAGAGCCTCGGTGACCAGTGCCTGCCAGGTGAGCGGGCCGACGATGCCGTCGACCGGGAACCCGCTCTGCTCAGTAGCGACCGCGCGCTGGAAAGCCAGGACGGCTGCCCTCGTGCTAGGCCCGAAGACCCCGTCGACGTTGAGCGTGTGACCGTTCTTGTTGTTGCGGAAGTTGATCTGAGCCTGAACCGCTCGGACTGCCCAGCCGGTGCTGCCCTTGCGCACAGTCACGATCAATCGCAGCCACGTCGCCTTTGTCACTACCCCGGTCGCGGCCAGGTGCCGTGAGCGCTGGAAGCTTACGACCGCCGCCCGCGTTCTCGGGCCGAATTGCCCGTCCACTGTCACGCGCCCGCCGTGCGCCTTCAGCAGATATTGCAGCGAGCGCACGGTGGCTGGCGGCCAGCTACTGTTGCGGCCCTCCCGCAGCACCGGCCACGGCTGGATCGCGACGCCAGCCATCGTGCGCAGCGCGGCTGTCGCTGCCGATGCCGGGCTGGCGGTCGACGCCTGCACCACCGGGGCTGCCGCCAGCCCGGCGGCAAGCACGGATCCCGCGATCGCGCCGCCCAGTGCCAATCTTGCTGTTCTCATCCGAAGACACCTCCAGTTCCCTGCCCCTTTGCTACTCGCAGGCAGCGGCGCCTGCGCAGAGGCTTAGGTCCCCCGGCGCGGCCGAGGGTCCCCAGGAGTCGGCGCCACCTCCGGCCCCGACACCGTCAGTCGCGCGGCGGGGGGATGCGCCGTCGTAGCCAGTCGTACCAGGCCTGGACGCCGTCGCCCGTCGTCGCTGAGATCTGCAGCAGCAGCGCCTCCGGCGCCGCCACCCGCAGGTCCGCCATGTACTGCTTGAGGTCGAAGTCGACGTACGGCAGCAGGTCGGTCTTGTTCAGCAGGACGAGGTCAGCCTGGCGGAACATGTGCGGGTACTTCAGCGGCTTGTCCGCGCCCTCGGTGACCGACGCGAGCACGACGCGGGCTTCCTCGCCGAGGTCGAACAGGGCCGGGCAGACCAGGTTGCCGACGTTCTCGATCACGACGATCGAGCCGCTCGGCGGGTCCAGGCCGCGCAGCCCCTGGGCGACCATGTCCGCGTCCAGGTGACAGCCGACGCCGGTGTTGATCTGGACGACCCGGCTGCCGGCGGCCTGGATGCGCCGCGCGTCCAGCGCCGTCTCCTGGTCGCCCTCGATGACCGACAGCATCATCCGCCCCGCCAGGTCCACGGTGGTCCGCTCCAGCAGCGTGGTCTTGCCCGAGCCGGGCGAGCTCATCAGGTTGACGGCGAGGATGCCCCGGTCACGCAGCCACTCCCGGTTGCGCTCGGCCAGGTCGTCGTTCTTCGCCAGCACCTTCTGCTGGAGTTCGACCGTCCGGCCGCTCTCGGGCAGGTCCATCACGTACACGTGATCGTGATCGTGATCGCTGATCGTGATCGCCGTGGTCATGGTCGTGCGCGAAGTCGGCGAGCGCGTAACCCGCGTCGGTCAGCACGTGCCCGCCGCGATGCTCGTCCTGGGCATGCAGATGATGCAGCCGGGCGCCGCGGTGGAGCCGGTGCCCGGGACCGCCCATCCAGGCCGGCACCGACCGGTCCGCCAGCAATGTCACAACTGCGCCAGAACCGCAGCCACATGATCCGCACATATCTATGCCACCTGCACTGACGTAATTTTCAGGTCCTGACCAGTGAGCACTGTGACCTCGACGCTGCCGCAGGGGCACAGGGCTATCGGACTGTCGGGCTCGAAATCCTGACCGCACACCCGGCAGTGGCACATCGCAGGCGGCTGGATGATCTCCAGCGCTGCGCCCTCCAGGTTGGTTCCCTCGGTGACGAGGTCAAAGCAGAACCGGAGCGAGTCGGCCACCACGCCGGACAGCGCGCCTATCTCCAGCCGGACACATGTGACCTTGGCCCCGGGCAGGCGCTCGCACACGGCGTCTACCAGGCCCTCGGTGATGGCTAGCTCATGCACTAGCTGGCTCGCTTTCGTCTCCGGCTCGATCGGTGTGCGACTCAGCAGATCCTCGGCAGCGGATCGCCGACCAGCAGGTCCACGATCCGGGTGCCGCCGAACGCGGTCTTCAGCTGGACTATTCCCGGCGGCTCGGCGGTCACCTGGCCGATGACGGCGGCGTCGGCACCCTGCGGGTGCGCGCGCAGGGCGGCCAGCGCCTGGTCCGCGCTCGCGCTGTCCACGACCGCCACCAGCCGGCCCTCGCACGCGACGTACATCGGGTCGATGCCGAGCAGTTCAGATGCGCCGCGCACGACCGGCCGGCACCGGTATGTCGTCCTCGGTCACGAGCACGCCGACACCGGCCGCGCTCGCGATCTCGTTCAAGATGGTGGCCACGCCGCCGCGCGTCGCGTCTCGCAGCGCCCGGACTCCGGGAGCGGCCGCCAGCAGGTCGGCCACCAGGCTGTTCAGCGGGGCGGTGTCGGACTCGATGTCGGCCTCGATGTCCAGCTCGCCCCTGGCCAGCATGATCGTGACGCCGTGGTCGCCGATCGGACCGGAGACCAGGATCTTGTCGCCCGGCCTGGCCTGCGCGACGCCGAGGCTGCCCTCGTGCTCGATGACGCCGACGCCGGCGGTGTTGATGTAGCAGCCGTCGGCCTTGCCCTTCTCCACCACCTTGGTGTCGCCGGTGACGACCTGCACGCCGGCCCGCTGCGCCGCCGCCTGCATCGACGCCACGATGCGCTGCAGGTCGGCGATGGGGAAGCCCTCTTCGAGGATGAAGCCGGCCGACAGGTACAGCGGCACGGCCCCGGCCATCGACAAGTCATTGACCGTGCCGTTCACGGCCAGGTCGCCGATGTCACCACCGGGGAAGAACAGCGGCGAGACGACATACGAGTCGGTGGTCAGCGCGACCCTGGCCCCGTTAACGTGCAGCCGGGCGGCGTCCTCCAGGGGTTCGAGCAGCGGGTTGCGGAACGCGTCCAGGAAGACCGCCTCGATCAGCGTATGGGTCGCCTTGCCGCCCGCGCCGTGCGACATGATGATGCGTTCTTCCTTGACCCGCGGCCTGGCCCGGCGGGCCCGGTCGATGCGCTCAAGCACCATCTCCTCGCGCACGGTGCCGGGCAGCGGCTGCGGCGAGCCCCGGTGCTCGAAGTGCGTCCCCGCCGTCTGCTGCTCGTGCTCCCGCTGTGCCTCCTCATGCGTCCGCAGGGCCTCCTCGACCCACCCGGCGGTGGCGGTGGCGCCGGTCGCGGGGGAGCCCGGCGGGTGCTCGGTGCCCGCGGTCATTGGGTACTCGCTTCCTTGACCCGGGTCCTGGTGAGCCGGCCGTAGTTGTAGTACGCGGCGCAGGCACCCTCAGGTGACACCATGCACGTCCCGATCGGCGTCTCCGGCGTGCAGGCGGTGCCGAAGACCTTGCACTCCCACGGCTTGAGCACGCCCTTGAGCACCTCGCCGCACTGGCACGCCTTCGGATCGGCGACCCGCACGCCGGGCACCGAGTACAGCAGCTCAGCGTCGTACTGCGCGTAGTCCGCGCGCAGCTTCAGCGCGGAGTGCGAGATGAAGCCGAGGCCGCGCCATTCGAAGTACGGCCGCAGCTCCATCGTCTGCCCGATCGCGCGGAGCGCCACGACGTTCCCATCCCAGGGCACCACGCGGGCGTACTGGTTCTCGACCTCGGACCGGCCCGCGGCCAGCTGGACCATCAGCATGTAGATGGACTGCAGGATGTCGAGCGGCTCGAAGCCCGCCACCACCACGGGCTTGCCGTAGTCACGGGCGATGAACTCGTACGGCCAGGCAGCCGATCACCGTCGACACGTGGCCGGGGCCGATGAAGCCGTCCAGCCGCAGGTCCGGCGAGTCGAGGATGGCCTTGATGGCCGGGATGATCGTGACGTGGTTGCAGAACACGGAGAAGTTCGGCAGGCCCTCGGCGGCGGCGCGCAGCACCGTCATGGCCGTGGACGGCGCCGTGGTCTCGAACCCGATCGCCATGAAGATGACTCGCTTGTCCGGGTTCTGCCGGGCGATCTTGAGCGAGTCGAGCGGCGAGTAGACCATCCGGATGTCCGTGCCGCGCGCCTTGGCGTCGAAGAACGAGCCGTTGCTGCCGGGCACCCGCATCATGTCGCCGAACGACGTCATGATCACGTCGGGCTCGCCGGCCAGGGCCATCGCGTCGTCCACCCGGCCCATCGGGATCACGCACACCGGGCAGCCGGGGCCGTGCACGAGCGTGACCTGCTCGGGCAGGTAGTCCTCCAGGCCGTGCTTGTAGATGGTGTGCGTGTGCCCGCCGCACACCTCCATCAGCTTGTACTGCCGCCCCGGCTCGCACAGGCTGGCGATCTTCGCCGCGAGCGCGTGCGCCTTGTCGGCGTCCCTGAACTCGTCAACGAATCGCATGCCGGCGCCCCCTACTCGATCCGCGAATCGGCGAGGGCGGCCAGTTCGTCTTCGTACGCCTGGCCGATGCCCTCCAGGAACTCCAGGGCAGCCGCGGCCTCCGCCTCGTCGATCTTCGAGAGCGCGAACCCGACGTGGATGAGCACCCAGTCACCCGGCACGACGGTGTCGTCCTCGAGCAGCCCGATGTTGATCACCCGGCGGACGCCGCTGACGTCCACCCTGGCCAGATCGGGCTGCTCGGCGAGGATCTCGATCACCTCACCGGGAATTCCGAGGCACATACGACCACTCCTTCGCGACTAGGTGATGTCCCTCGCCGGACGCGGCGGCATGGGCCACGAGGTCGAGCACGACGCGGACGGCCTCGTCGACCGCCGCGGCGACCGGCTCGCTGAGCCCGATGCCGTAGTCGAGGCTGGCGGGCTCGCAGCCGACGACGAGCACCTCGCGGGCGCCGGCGTCCAGCATTCCGAGCATGCCGAAAACCACGTCGGGCTGCATGCCGTGCGCGTTGAACAGCGGATTCCCCGCTGCCTCGGGTTCGGCTGTCCCCTCCTCCGGGACAGCCGTGAGGTCCGGCTCGATCACGTAGATCGTGCCGGCCTCGCCGCCGCGGGCGGTCGCGTCCACCAGGATCATGGAGTCGTATCCGTTGGCCAGGTCGTAGGCCAGGTGCATGCCGCGGATCCCGTAGTCGACGACGTGTGCCCAGTCCGGCAGCTCGGCGGTCGCCAGACGGCTGGCAACCTCGACGCCGAATCCGTCGTCGCCCAGGAAGATGTTGCCGACACCGGCGATCAGGAGCCGCCCGCTCATGCCGGCCCCCCCTCGTCCGGCCGGGAACGGGGCGCGTCCGCCGCGGGTGATCCGGCTGGCTCGCCCTGTCCGCTGGTGTGACGGTGCTTGTTGTGACCGTGCTGGGTAAGACAGTGCCTCCTGGCACAGCTCCCAGAGCGCGTCGTAGATCGTGGTCTGCGCTTCCTGGATCCGGTGCACGGACGCGGACGGGGCCACGAACAGGTAGTCGATGCTGTCCAGCTCGGCCATCCGGCCGCCGGAGTAGCCCGCTATGCCGATCGTCAGCAGCCCGCGCCTGCTCGCCTCGTCGAACGCGCGCAGCAGGTTCTCGGAGTTGCCGCTCGTCGACAGCCCGATCGCGATGTCGCGCTTGGTGCCGAACGCGGCGATCTGGCGGGCGAAGACGACGTCCACGCCGATGTCGTTGCTGAGCGCCGTCAGGATCGCCGCGTCGGTGGCCAGCCCGAGGGCTGGCAACGGCCTGGCCGCGCCACCTGGCGCCAGGAACATGGTCGCCAGCTGCTGCGCGTCGGTCGCGCTGCCGCCGTTGCCGAAGGCCAGCAGCTGGCCGCCGGCGGCGAACCTCGCCGCCATGTCCCGCCCGCAGGCCGTCAGCCGGTGACCGTCGGCCGCCAGCACGCTCTGCCGGAGCTCGAGGATCTCGGCTGCCTTCGCGACGGTGGACTGGCGGACCTGCTCCAGGACGGCGGACACATCTGTCGTGCCCGAGTAGAGGAAGGGGTAGAGCGACTCGATCGAGCCGGCCGCAGGCTGGCCGTTGCCGGTGGCTGGCGGCGTCATGACGGCATCACCGCGATGGCTTCCCCGGCATGTACCAGGATCGTGTCGCCGACCGTTGCGGTTACCAGCGCGACGCTGACCTCTTCCTGGCCAGCGCCAGTGTCGACGACGGCCATCGCGTCGGCGCGCAGCTCGACGACCCGGACCTGGACAGCTGTGTCCGAGCAGGTGATGCAGACCTCGCCGTGGCATTCGGGCGTGCTCACGCCACCACCCCCGGGCCGAACACGCCGGGCTGCTCGAAGAACACGTGCACGAGCTCCCACAGCACGTGATAGCAGGTCACGTGCATTTCCTTCACCACCCGCGGGTCCGACGACCTGGTGACGAGCAGATGGTCAACGGCCGGGGACGCGGCGATAGCCCCGCCGTCGCCACCGACCAGGGCGATCGTGAGCAGGCCGAGCTCGCGGGCGGTGAGCAGGCCGGACAGCACGCTGGCGCAGTTGCCGTCGGCTGAGATGCCGAGCGCGATGTCGGCGGGCTGGGCCAGGTACCGCAGCTGGTGGGAGAAGATCGAGGCCATGCCCGACCGCGCGGCTATCCCGGTCACGGTGGCGACGTCGGAGGTCAGCGCGATGGCCGGCAGCGCGCGCTTGCCCACGATCACCGGGTGCACGAACTCGACGGCCACGTGCTGCGCGTCCGTGCTCGGGCCGCCGATGCCGAACACCACGAGCTTGCCGCCCTGGTGGAACCGCAGCGCCATCTGGTGACAGGCGGCTGCCACCTCGCCCGCCTGCTCGGCGAACTCGCGCACCGGCTGCTCGCGCCGCTGGAACAGGCTCGCCACCGTGCCGGTGGCCACGGGTATGCCAGCCCCGTGTTGCTAACCACCGGGCTGGCGGTCTGGCTGCCCGGCACCGGCTCGCGGGGCGCGGGTACGGTCATGCCGCGCTCTCCTCCTCCGCGGCAACGGACAGGTCAACCTCGACCGCGACGTCGACAGTGTCCCGCACCTTCAGCGCGCCCAGGAAGCCGGAATACGGCTTGATCCCGAAGTCGGTCTGCCTGATCGTCGTCGTCGCCTCGTACCGGGCCGATCCCGTGGGCCGCACGCGCAGCTCCAGCGGTCCCGACTGCCCGGCCAGCTTGAGTGTGCCGCGCACCGTCCCGGCCGAGTCTGTGGCTGGAGTGGCTGCTGACCCGTCAGTTGTGTCCGGTGCTGGCTTGAACTCGGCGGCGGTGAACACCGCCTCCGGGAATCTGTCGGCCTTCAGCACCTTGCGGGCCGTCACGCCGATCTCCCGCCGGTCCCGGTCGGTGAGCGGCTTCAGACCGCCCGTACCCTCTCTGACCACGAGAGAGTTGAGATCCACGGTGACGGTGAGGCTCGCGGGAGTCAGATCCTCAGCCACGACTAGCTCCGCCGACCAGCGCGCTGCCTCGATGGTCAGGTCGTGGCCAGCCTGGGCTGCCAGTCCGTCGCGAAAGGTCCGTAATGAGATCCGGCCCTTGTCCATTCCGAACTGGTGGCGTCCCGCATGAATCGCCATAGCAGAAAGGTAGGACACAAGTGGGGGCGCGTCCAGTGATCCGACTAGACAGGACTGGCCAATTTACGTAAGTGCCCCACGCAATTGCGCGCAGCACGGCGGCCTGATCGGCCGGAACTGCCGCGTTGCCAGTCGGAACGGCCGCGGTTGCCAGTCGGAACGGCTAGGTAGCTATGGGAGCGGGACCTCGCCGAAGACTTCCTGAATGCGCCGCAAATCGCGCATTCGCGGCTCGGTCGCGCCGCCGACCCAGCGGCTGACTGTCTTTACCGAAACGCCGAGCTGGCGGGCCGCCGCCTCCTGAGTCAGGCCCTGCGTGCGCAGCACGTCCTGCATCCAGTCAGCGAATGTCGATGCGCCCTGGCTGCCAGGGATGATCGAGCGCGGACCGGACGGGCGGTCGGCCGCGGCCGGCACCGAGCGCAGCTGCTCCGGCGGTGTCGCCTGGGGCTGCGGCGAGCCGGCGGGCGGCATCCCCGGCTGCACCTGGCCGGCCGGCTGAGCCGACGCGGAGCGAGCGTAACTGGTCGGCGGGCCAGGCATAACGGGAGACTGTATGACCTGGTCAGAGTGCAGAACGTCGACCTCGACGTGCTCGGGGAAGATGCGGAAGGCCACCTGAATAGAGCCGTCAGGCCCGGCCGCGTCGAGCAGCGCGCGGAACACGGTCTCGCCGACTTCGCGGGTGCCTTCCTCGGTCAGCGGGGACTCGGCGAGACAGCGCCGGACGAAGTCGCGGATCTCCGGGATGGAAGACGGCCGGGCCGTGAACACCTGGGAGAGCACGACGACAGGCACAACCTCGATCGGGCTACCCGCGGGTCCGAAGATTGGCTCCGCCACCGACTCAGTCTCCCTCTGGCCCGTCCCCCAGCGTGCGGCACGGCGGGGTTCCTAGCCAATGTACGTGCTGCCGACCGGCTGGGAAAGCCCGAGGGCAAGATTCGGGCGACCCCGTGGCAGTTGTGCCCGGACGGGAAGAGCGGGCCCACGGTCAGAAATGGCTGGTCCTAAGTTCGCAGGTAATGGCCGGTATTGGCGGTATTGATGCCTTCCGACTAGACATTTCTGTCCGGTGAAGTGCCCGCCAATCCTTGTCGGCGCAGGCAGCCGGGTCTAGCATTGCCTCCGTCTGCGCATCACTGAAGGCGAGGTGCGTGTTGAGCGAATGCGTCGGCGCATCCTCGCCGTCCTGGGCGTCGTGCCCGCCGCCCACCCGGCCACGGGCCGACAGCCAGGCACGCCCCGGCGCCTTATCCGCCGCCGCGTACCCGGTGCCACCGGGCCGTCGTCGCCACATCCGGGGAACAAGCGCCCGGCATCCAGCCGAACCACAAGCGAGGAGGTGGCCTCGCGATGGCCACACAGACAGACGCAGTGTCGCAGGCTGACACCGAGGAGGCGCCGGTCCACATCCTGTGGATGAACGGCGGGCTGAGCTGTGACGGTGACTCCGTCGCGCTCACGGCGGCGACGCAGCCGAGCATCGAGGAGATCGCGCTCGGCGCGCTGCCGGGACTGCCGAAGGTGGCGGTGCACTGGCCGCTCATCGACTTCGAGTGCGGGCCGGAGACCGGGGCCGACAACTTCATCGAGTGGTGGCACAAGGCCGACCGCGGCGAGCTCGACCCGTTCGTGCTCGTGGTCGAGGGCTCGATCCCGAACGAGGCGATCAAGTCCGAGGGCTACTGGTGCGGCTTCGGCAACAACCCGGCCACCGGCCAGCCGATGACCACCAGCGAGTGGCTGGACCGGCTGGCGCCGAAGGCGACGGCCATCCTGGCGGTCGGCACCTGCGCTACCTACGGCGGCATCCACGCGATGGCGGGCAACCCGACCGGCGCCATGGGCGTGCCCGACTACCTGGGCTGGGACTGGCGGTCGAAGGCCGGCCTGCCGATCGTGTGCGTGCCCGGCTGCCCGATCCACCCGGACAACCTGTCGGAGACCATTCTCTATCTGCTCTATCAGCTGGCGGGCTCGGCGCCGATGATCCCGCTGGACGAGGCGCTGCGGCCGCAGTGGCTGTTCGGCGCCACCGTGCACGAGGGCTGCGACCGGGCCGGGTACTACGAGCAGGGCGAATTCGCCAGCGAGTACGGCTCGCCGAAGTGCCTGGTCAAGCTCGGCTGCTGGGGCCCCGTCGTCAAGTGCAACGTGCCCAAGCGCGGCTGGATCAACGGCGTGGGCGGCTGCCCGAAC
Source organism: uncultured Actinomycetota bacterium (assembly GCA_963805805.1). Taxonomy (GTDB): domain Bacteria; phylum Actinomycetota; class Actinomycetes; order Streptosporangiales; family Streptosporangiaceae; genus JAJYUU01. Next base: position 72,982 of record CAWDVS010000010.1, read on the forward strand.
GTCGGCGGCATCTGCATCGCGTGCACGATGCCCGGCTTCCCGGACAAGTTCATGCCGTTCATGGACGAGCCGCCGGGCGCGCGCGTGTCGACCGCGGCCAGCAGCATGTACGGGACCGTCATCCGCACGCTGCGCGGCTTCACCGCCAAGACCGCGGACGAGGAGCCGAAGTGGCGCAAGAAGAGCGACGAGCTGCTGACCGGCTACAAGAAGACCTGGTGACCCGAGCCCGACCGGACAAGGAAGCGAGAACTCTGACATGACAGCGGTTGATGACACCGGCCTTGTCGAGATGGCCTGGGACCCGATCACCAGAATCGTCGGCAGCCTGGGCATCTACACCAAGATCGACTTCAAGCAGAAGCGGGTCGTGGAGTGCCACAGCACGTCCTCGATCTTCCGCGGCTACAGCATCTTCATGAAGGGCAAGGACCCGCGGGACGCGCACTTCATCACGAGCCGCATCTGCGGCATCTGCGGGGACAACCACGCGACCTGCTCGGTCTACAACCAGAACATGGCCTACGGGGTCCGTCCGCCGCACCTCGGCGAGTGGATCATCAACCTCGGCGAGGCCGCGGAGTACATGTTCGACCACAACATCTTCCAGGAGAACCTGGTCGGCGTGGACTTCTGCGAGCGGATGGTCGGCGAGACCAACCCCGGCGTCCTGGAGCTGGCGAACCGCACCGAGTGCCCGCACGCGGCCGACCACGGCTACAAGTACATCGGCGACATCATGCGCTCGCTGAACCCGCTGGAAGGCGAGTTCTACCGCGAGGCGCTGCAGGTCTCCCGTTCCACCAGGGAGATGTTCTGCCTGATGGAAGGCCGGCACGTGCACCCGTCGACGCTGTACCCGGGCGGCGTGGGCACGACCCCGACCGTGCAGCTGTTCACCGACTACCTCACCCGGCTGATGCGCTACGTCGAGTTCATGAAGCGCGTCGTGCCCATGCACGATGACCTCTTCGACTTCTTCTACGAGGCGCTGCCAGGCTACGAAGAGGTCGGGCGCCGCCGCGCGGACATGGTCTGCTGGGGCAGCCTGAACGACCCCGAGCACTGTGACTTCCGGTACGACCACATGACGAACTGGGGCCGGAAGATGTTCGTCACCCCCGGCGTCATCCGGGACGGGCAGCTGCTCACGAACGACCTGGTCGAGATCAACCTCGGCATCCGGATCCTGCTCGGCTCCTCGTACTACGAGGACTGGGAGGACCAGGAGATGTTCGTGACCCGCGACCCGCTGGGCAACCCGGTGGACCGCAGGCACCCGTGGAACCAGCACACGATCCCCAAGCCCGCGAAGCGGGACTTCGGCGACAAGTACAGCTGGGTCATGTCGCCGCGCTGGTTCGACGGCGAGAACCACCTCGCCGCGGACACCGGCGGCGGCCCGATCGCCCGGCTGTGGGCGACCGCGCAGGGCGGCCTGGTGGACTTCGGCTACGTCAAGGCCACCGGCAACAGCGTCCTGATCAACCTGCCCCGGACCGTCACCAAGCCCGAGGTCACGTTCGAGTGGAAGATCCCGACGGACTCCAGCGGGGCGCCGCTGTCGAACGCGATCGAGCGGGACCGGGCCAGGACCTACTTCCAGGCCTACGCCGCCGCCTGCGCGCTGCACTTCATGGAGAAGGCGCTCGCGGAGCTGCGGGCCGGGCACACCAAGACCTGGGAGCCGTTCAGCGTCCCGGACGAGGCGATCAGCTGCGGGTTCACCGAGGCCGTGCGCGGCGTGCTGTCGCACCACATGGTCATCAGGGGCGGGAAGATCGCGAACTACCACCCGTACCCGCCGACGCCGTGGAACGCGAGCGTGCGCGACAGCTTCGGCACGCCCGGCCCGTACGAGGACGCGGTGCAGAACACGCCGATCTTCGAGGAGAACCCGCCGGACCGGTTCAAGGGCATCGACATCATGCGGGCGGTGCGCAGCTTCGACCCGTGCCTGCCGTGCGGTGTGCACATGTACATGGGCAACGGCAAGTCGCTGCAGAAGGTGCACTCGCCGATGGCCGCGATCCTGTCCACCTAACAAACCGAGCGAGCCGGAGGGGCGCGGCGCCGCCTGGACTGAGGAGCGCAGTTTGCGACGAAGGAAGGCGGCGTCTAAAGCGCCCCGAGGGCTGAGCGGGTGGCAGAGTGCGGTGCCGTCTGGACTGCGGAGCGGGTTTGGCGACGAGGGAAGACGGCGCCTTAGGGCGCCCCGAGGGCTGAGCGGGAGGCGCAGGGCGGGATGACTGTGCAAAGGGTGGGCGCACGGGTTGAGGAACTGCTCGACGCGCTGAAGTCCGGCGGGTTCGGCCCGGCGGCCGACGCCGCGGAGGAGCTGGTCGGGCTCCTGGTCGGCATGTACGGCGACGGCCTCGGGCAGATCATGAACGTGCTGGCCGACCAGCCTGGCGGCGCCGCCATGATCGACGCGCTGGCGGAGGACCCGCTGGTGGAGAGCCTGCTGCTGCTGCACGGGCTGCATCCGCTGGACGTCGACGCGCGGATCCAGCGCGCGCTCGACCGGGTCCGGCCGTACCTGGGCTCGCACGCGGGCGGCGTGGAGTACCTCGGCGTGGACGATACGGGCGTGGCCCGGCTCAAGCTCGAGGGCAGCTGTCATGGCTGCCCGTCGTCCACCGTGACGGTGGAGCTGGCGATCACGGGCGCCGTGCAGGAGGCCGCGCCCGAGGTCACCGACGTGAAGGTAGAAGGCATGACCGTCACCCCGGAGCCGGGCTTGCTGCAGATTGGCAAGCGACCCGACGACCTTCCGGCTCAGGCCGGGAACGGGGTCGAGTGGGTGCAGCTGCCGAATGTCGGGCCGCCGAGTTCGAAGCCGGTGCCGGCCCTGGCCGATGGCGTCGCCGTGCTCCTGTGCTCGGTGCGCGGCACCCTGTACGCCTACCGCGATGCCTGTGCCTCCTGTGGCTCGTCGCTGGCCGAGGGACGCCTGGACCGGGAGATTCTCACCTGTCCTGGCTGCGGCACCAGCTATAACGCCCGGCTCGCGGGCAAGGGCGTCGACGACCCGGCCCTGCACCTTGATCCGCTGCCGCTGCTGGCCGACAGCCACGGCGTCCGGGTGGCCGTCCCTGAACCGGTGTCGTCGTGACCGGAGGCACCGGCCTGCGCCGGTTCGTCCGGCCGCCGGCCGCCCCGCCGCCGCGCCCGGCTGAACCCGAGCCGGAAATCAGCCCGCTGGTCGCGAGCATGCTCAACGCGCCCAGCCGGATGGCCGGGCAGGCCGTGCCGCAAACAAATGTGCCGCAGCTGAACATTCCGCAGCTGAACATGCCGCTGCCGGGCAGCGATCTGCGGCCGGGCCGGGATGAGCGGCCGGCCAGGGCGGCCGAACGATGCGAGATGTGCGGGACCGACGTGCCGCCCGGGCACGGACACATCGCCGACCTGGAAGGTGCCTCGCTGCTGTGCGGCTGCCGGGCCTGCTACCTGCTTTTCACCCAGGAGGGCGCCAGCCACGGCCGCTACCGCGCGGTGCCAGACCGGTACCTGGTCGATTTCGGCCGGGTGATGACCCCGGCGCAGTGGGATCAGCTGGACATCCCCGTCGGCCTGGCCTTCTTCCTGCACACTTCGCGTGCGGGCGGCGAGCTCACCGGGTTCTACCCCAGCCCGGCCGGGGCGACCGAGTGCCGCCTCGACCTGCAGCTGTGGGCCCGGCTGGTCGAGGACTACCCGCTGCTCGGCGAGCCGGCCGCCGATGTTGAGGCGGCGCTGATCAGCCGCTCTGAGACCGGGGTGGAGTACTTCCTCGTTCCCATCGACGCCTGCTATGAACTGGCCGGCCTGATGCGGCTGAACTGGCACGGCTTCGATGGCGGGACCGAAGCGAAGGCGAGCATCGCCGCCTTCCTGGCGAACGTGCGGCAGCGCGCCCGGCCATTCCGGCAAACGGCCCGCCGGCCAGGGGGAATCACGTGGCTGAGCTCGTCTTCGACTGCACCGGCGCCCGCGCGGACAAGTACTCCGTCGTGCCGCAGATGCTGATGACGCTGCGCATCAGCGAGACCAGCGGCCAGCGGGTCGAGGCGATCGCGCTGCGCTGCCAGATGCGGATCGAGCCGGCCCGGCGGCGGTACAGCGACGATGAGGCCGAGCGGCTGGGCGACCTGTTCGGCGAGACCCAGCGCTGGGCGGACACGCTCAAGCCGCTGCAGTTCATCAACGTGTCGATCATGGTGCCCGGGTTCACCGGCAGCGCCGAGATCGACCTGCCGGTGCCGCTGACCTATGACATGGAGATCGGCGCTACCCGGTATTTCGCCGGCCTGGACGAGGGCGAGGTGCCGCTGCTCCTGCTGTTCAGCGGCACCGTGTTCAGCCTGGACGGCGGCAAGATGTCGGTGGCGCAGGTCCCGTGGAGCAAGGAGGCGAACTACCGGCTGCCGGTCAGCGTGTGGCGGGAGGCGATCGACGCGCACTTCCCGAACAGCAGCTGGATCCGGCTGAGCGCGACCGCCATGGACGAGCTGCTCCGGTACAAGATGCGCCGGGCGCTGCCGACCTGGGAGTCCGCGGTGCTGTCGTTGCTGGACGAGGCAGCCGATCCGCTGGAGTCGCAGTGAGACTCAACGCCGGACACCTGGAGCACGCGCGGCGGGTCGCGGACGCGATTCTCTACGAGGGCTATCTGCTGTACCCGTACCACAAGTCCGCGCAGAAGAATCAGGTCAGGTTCCAGTTCGGGGTGCTGATGCCGCCCGGCTACGCGACGGTGGACGCCTTCGAGCCCAGCTCGAGCCAGACCGAGTGCCTGCTGGAATGCGCCGACGACGCCGAGGTGCGGGTGCTGGTCCGGTTCCTGCAGCTGCAGCGGCGCACGGTGCAGGCGGTGTCACCGGAGAACGGCGAGCTGCATGACGTGGGCACCCTGTACGTGGACGGGACCGAGTACACGAGCTGGGATGAGGCGACCGAGCGGGAGCAGCGGATCACCGCCGTGGTCTCCGCGCTGCTGGCCGAGGAGAAGGTGGTGGAGTTCCACCTGGGCACCGGGGAGTCCGTCGAGGACCTCACCGACTGCCGCGGTCGCAAGGCCGGCTGCCTGGTCCGGCAGTGGAGCGGGCTCGACGGGGTCGTGCGGCTGCGCGCGGACCGGGTCGCCGGTCCCTACCAGGCACTGAAGCTGCGCCTTCAGGTGGCGAACCGCACCACCCCGGCGGAGGAGTTCCGGACCAGGTCAGACGGGCTGCGGCACGCACTGATCGCAGCGCACTCGCTGATCGGCGTGCCTGGCGGGACGTTCCTGTCCATGACCGACGCACCGGAGTGGGCCGCCGCGGAGATCGCGGCCTGCCAGAACGCGGGGACGTGGCCGGTGCTGGCCGGACCCTAGGACTGCCGCGACCTCATGCTGTCGTCGCCCGTGATCTTGTATGACCACCCGGAGATCGCGGCTGAGAGCGCGGGTGACCTCTTTGACGCCACCGAGATCGACGAGATCCTCACGTTGCGCACGCTTACCCTCACCGACGCCGAGAAGCGGCAGGCGCGCGCGACCGACAGCCGGGCGGCCGAGTTGATGGACCGGCTCGACGGCATGCCGCCAGAGATGCTCGACCGGATGCACGGCGCGATCAGGTACCTGCGGTCGGCTCCGGCCGGTGCCGGGCTTGGTTCGTCCCCGGTGCCGGTCCGCGCCGCGGGCCGGGGACGAGGACATCGACTGGCCGGGCCCGCAGATCACCGACCGGCCCTCGGTGCCGTGGTGGGATCCGGGCTCGGACGCCTCGGTGTCGCCGGAGACCGACAGCGTGCTGGTCGGCGGCGTCCGGGTGGGCCGCGGCAGCCGGGTGCTGATGCAGCCAGGTGCGCGTCGCGCTGACGCTCAGGACTTGTTCCTGACCGGCCGGGAGGCGATCGTGGAAGCAGTGCTGCAGGACGTGGATGGTCAGGTGCACCTGGCGGTGACGCCGTGCGACGACCCGGCCGCGGACCTGCAGCGCAACCACGGACGGTTCTTGTACTTCGCGCCGGATGAGGTCGTGCCGCTGGAAGGCACCTGACCGGCAGGCCGCGAGCCACCGGAGGGAGGGAACACAATGATCACCAGACTGGCCAAGGCGGCGATACTGGCGGCCGCGCTGGCCGCCATCGTGGCATCCGTACCTGACATCAAGCGATACCTAGAGCTCCGCGACATGTGAGCACACCCCGGCGACCCCACGAAGGCAGGGCATGACCATGGAGACAATTCTCGGTTTCGTGGCCGGCTACATGGCCGGCAGCAGAGACGGCAAGGACGGCGCGAAGCGGCTCCGCGAGTCCTTCGAGGCCATCATCAGCTCGCCCGAGGTGCGGCGGCTCGCGGGTGAGGCGATGACGATGGCCGAGGCGGCCGCCCGCCGGGCCACCGCGGGCCGGAGCCTGTCTGACACGGTCGGCACGGTCACCGACATGCTGGCGCACCGGGCCGGGGCGATCGGCCGGGGGAATCGCGCCGCCTGACCGCGAGCGCCCGTGCCTGACGGCCAGCACTGTGCCCGCGCCGCACGGGTCGCCCGAGGCTGCGGGCCGATTTGGCACAAACTTTCCCTTCCGCGCTATGACATGAGCTGGCGGGTTTGGGAGGATGCGAGCCGTGAACGGGATAATGCTCCTGGCTGACGGCTCAGCGGTCCCGGCCGATGCGGACGGGGTCGACGCCGCGCTCAAGGACGGCAAGCTGGTCTGGCTTGACGTGCTGCAGCCGAGCCCCGAGGATGTCGCGGCCCTCAGCCGCACGTTCGAGCTGCACCCGCTCGCGGCGGAGGATCTGACCGACTTCGGTCAGCGACCCAAGATCGAGGACTTCGGCAACCTGGTCTACATAGTGGGATACGGCCTCGCCGGCCACGTCGGTGACGATCCGGCCGTTGATGTCACCACCCTCGGCGTCACTGAGGTGCACTGCTTCTACGCGGCGAAGTTCCTGGTGACGGTCCGGCACGGCGGGTGCCACTCGCTGGAGCAGATGCGGACGCGGATGGAGGCCAGGGTCGCCGAGCTAGCCAGTGATGCGCTGCTGCCCGGAAGCACGGGCCTGCCCGATAGCGGCCGGCCGGTCCGGCTGATCCTGCTGCACCACATCATGCACAGTCTGGCCGACGGATTCTTCCCGGCCCTGTCGACCTTTGACGACCGCATTGACGACCTGCAGGAGCAGATCTTCGCCAAGCCGACGAACGACCAGCTGGCTCAGTTGCTCGGCATGCAGCGCTGGCTGGTCCAGGTGCGCAAGCTGATCGCGCCGCAGCGCGATGTGGTCGCCTCGCTGGTGTCCGGCATGGTGCTCCTGCCCGGCATGACCGCGGAGAGCGACCCGTACCTGCGGGACCTGTACGACCACCTCATCCGGATCAACGACATGATGGACAGCTACCGCGATCTGCTGAGCAACACCATGTCCGCCTACCTGTCGATGGTGTCCAACAATCTCAACGTGGTGATGAAGCAGCTCACGATCATGGCCACGGTGTTCCTGCCGCTGTCGTTCCTGACCGGCTTCTTCGGGCAGAACTTCGCGTGGCTGGTCAACCGGCTGGGCTCGCTGCCGACCTTCCTGATCCTCGGGCTCGGCACCGAGGTCCTGGCGGTGGGCGGCCTGTACTTGCTGTTCCACCGCCGGGGCTGGATCGGCGGCGGGTAGTCACTGGGCGTGAATAGGCTAGAGCGGTGGCAACCCCTTCTCCGGCCCCGGCGGCTGCTCGCGCCGCGGCGCCATCCTCGGCCGCGCTGGTGCGCCGTGCCCGCAAGATCAACCGCGAGCTGACCGCGCTCTACCCGGACGCCCACTGCGAGCTCGACTTCAGGACGCCGCTCGAACTGCTGGTCGCCACCATCCTGAGCGCGCAGACCACGGACAAGCGGGTCAACATGGTCACCCCGATCTTGTTCGCGAAGTACCGCACGGCCGCCGACTACGCGGCCGCCGACCGGGCCGAGGTCGAGCAGATCATCCAGTCGACGGGCTTCTTCCGGGCCAAGACGACCAGCGTCATCGGCCTGGGCCAGGCGCTTTGTGAGCGGTTCGGCGGCGAGGTGCCGCCGCGGCTGAAGGACCTGGTCACGCTGCCAGGCGTCGGCCGGAAGACGGCCAACGTCGTGCTCGGCAACGCGTTCGACGTCCCCGGCATCACGGTGGACACCCATTTCGGCCGGCTGGCGCGCCGGTTCGGCTGGACCGCCGCTGGATGACCCGGACAAGGTCGAGCAGGAGGTCGGGGCGCTGTTCCCCAAGTCCGAGTGGACGATGCTGTCGCACCGGCTGATCTGGCATGGCCGCCGGGTGTGCCATTCGCGCCGGCCGGCCTGCGGAGCCTGCGGGATAGCGCGGCTGTGCCCGTCCTACGGCGAGGGCCCGACCGACCCGGTTCAGGCCGCGAAGCTGGTCAAGGCCGGTCCGTTCTCTTGACCCCAGAGCCACCCATGTCCGCGGGGGGCCGGGGGTCGTCCGGCCGGGCAGGCACCGCCGGGCCCGGTGGTCCCTGGCTGGCTCAGCCGGCTGGCGGCGGCCGCCGGCCAGATGGATATCCCGGCGGCGCTGCTCCCGGCCGCCCCCGACTCAGGCCGGGCCGCGGCCGTGCTGATCCTGTTCGCCGACGACGACGGTCACGGCCCGGATCTGCTGCTGATCCGGCGCAGCGCCGGGCTGCGCAAGCATCCCGGCCAGCCGGCGTTCCCTGGTGGCGCGATCGACCCGGCGGACGGCGGGCCGGTCCGGGCCGCGCTGCGCGAGGCCGCCGAGGAGACCGGGCTCGACCCGGCGAGCGTGCGGATAGCGGGCGTGCTGCCGGAGCTGTACATCTGGCGCAGCGACTTCCGGGTGACGCCCGTCCTGGCCTGGTGGCACACGCCAGGGCCGGTGGCGCCCGGCGACCCGGCCGAGATCGAGTCCGTCCGCCGCGTCCCGGTCGCCGAGCTGGCCGACCCGGCGAACCGGCTGATGATCCGGTATCCAGGCGGCCACGGCGGCCCCGCGTTCCGGGTCGCCGGCCTGCTGGTGTGGGGATTCACCGCCGCGGTGCTGGACCGGCTGCTGGCCCTGGGCGGCTGGGAGCGGCCGTGGGACGCCGCGGTGCTCACCGATCTGCCCCCCGCTGACCTGCCGGACGGATGGCCGACGACCGGCGCGTAACGCAAGCGTAAGAGAGACCTCGATACTGTCAGGCGCGCTATAGGTTGTTTGCGTGCCCGGCGATTTCCTGGACCTTATCCTGCTCACCCTCAGCGCGGCCTTCGCGGTTGCCGGGTACCGCCAGGGCTTCATCATCGGCATCCTGAGCCTGGCCGGCTTCCTCGGCGGCGTGGCTGGCGGCGCGGTGATCGCGCCGCCGATATCGCGTGCGTTCGCGCACAGCCCGCCATGGCAGGCCATCATCGCCGTGCTGGTCGTGTTCGCCACCGCGGTCACCGGGATGCTGGTGGCGTCCGGCATCGGGGTGGCGGTCCGGTCCCGGCTGACCGGCGGGCCCGCGACGTTCATCGACTCCGTCGGCGGCGCCGCCGTGAATGTCGTCTCGGTCTTGCTGCTGGCCTGGCTGATCGGTTCGCTGGTGTCGTTCCCCTCGGTGTCGCGGCAGGTCAGCGACTCGCTGGTGCTCCGCGCCGTGGACAAGGTCATGCCGCACCAGGTGCTCTACCTGCCGGTGTTCCCGCCGCTGGCCGGGCTGCTCGGCGCCGGCGGCATCTACTCGCCGATCTTCAGCGCGATCGGCGCCGAGGGCGGCCTGGACCTGCCCGCCGCCAGCAAGAGCGTGCTGCACACCCGCGCGGCCGGCATCATCGACCGCAGCGTCGTCAAGATCGAGGGTGTCGCGCCGTCCTGCTCGCTGAAGATCGAGGGATCGGGCTTCGTCGTCTCGCCGCAGCACGTGCTGACAAACGCGCACGTGGTCGCCGGCGTGACCGACGGGCCGCGGGTGTTCGCCACCGACGGGGCGTCCTACGCCAGCCAGGTCGTGTTCTACGACCCGCAGCGCGACGTGGCGGTGCTCTACGTGCCCGGGCTGCGGGCGGCGGCCATGCAGTTCACCGGTCCGCCCGGCTACGGCGCGTCGGCCATCGTGGCGGGATATCCGCTCAACAACCCGCTCACGCTCAACCCGGCCAGCGTGGGCAGCAGCATCGACGCCTACGGCCCGAACATCTACCAGAACGCAGGTCGTGCACCGGCAGATCTTCCCGATTCACGCCGACCGTGCAGCCAGGTAACTCCGGCGGCCCGCTGGTGGCGCCCGACGGGCAGGTCTACGGCATGGTGTTCGCGGCGTCCACCTCGGTGGCCAACAGCGGCTACGCGCTGACGGCCAGCGAGATTGCCAGCGACGTGCAGGCCGGCGAGCAGTCCACCGCGCCGGTTTCGACCGAGCAGTGCCAGCACTAGCGGGTCAGGCTTAGCCGCAGCCGCGCCGGCCGGCACGGCCGCCAGGCCGCGCGTCCTCGATCTCCCCGGCCAGCCCGGCGGCCTGACCGCGGATGCCGTCGACGTCGATGCCGTGCGGGCTGGTCCCCGCGTACCCGGCCAGCCGGGCGCAGCCCCGGCGCAGCAGCGTCACCGCGCCGCGCGCGTTGCCGCGCCGGGCGTGGGTCAGGCCGACCGCCAGCTGCGCCAGGCCCTGCCACAGGTCGCGCTCGGCGGGGCCGGCCGCCTTCCACGCGGCCTCCAGCACCTCGTGCGCGTGGAACGGGCGGCCGTGGTCGAGCATGTCCTGAGCGGTCGCGACGGCCCAGTCCGGGGTCACCGCTATCTCGTCCGGCAGAACCGGCTCGCCGGCCGCCCCGCGCGGCAGCGGCCGGCCGAGTGCGTCCCGCGGCCGGGCATTCCGGGCCCGGCCGACCGCGTCCCTATCCCGCAAGCGGCACTGTTCCGTCAGCTAGCACTGTTGCGTCAGCTAGCACTGTTCTGTCAGGTAGCACTGTCGCGGCTAGCGTTCTGGCTCGGGGTCGGCCAGCCAGGACAGCAGCTCCAGGTCGAAGCGCTCCGGGATCTCCTCGTGCGGGTAGTGGCCGGCCCCCTCCAGCAGCCGCCACCGGTACGGCGCCTCGACGTGCACGCCCGAGCCGCGGGCCGAGGACGGCAGCACGCACCGGTCGAGCGCGCCGTGCAGGTGCAAGGTGGGCGCCTGGATCGGGTTGCGCATCGCCCGGTTGTACCGCAGCCCGTCCGGGCGGAACCGGGAGCGCAGGTACCAGCGGTGGTACTCCAGCGACGAGTGCGCGACCGAGGGCACTCGCATGGCGTCCTGATACCGGCGCGCGGTGTCCTGGTCGGGCCAGCCTGGCCCGGACCAGTCGGCCAGCAGCCGGCCGACGCGGTCCGCACCGTCGCGCAGCAGCCTGCGCTCGGGCCACATCGGCAGCTGGAACCCGAACGCGTAGCCGATGCTCCGGCCCTGGCCGAACGGGTCGGACAGCACGGCGGCGCGCAGCCGCAGCGGGTGCGGCATCGAGACGACCGCCAGCCGGCGGACCACCTTGGGGTAGTACGCGGCCATCGTCCAGGCGATGAGGCCGCCCCAGTCGTGGCCAACGACGACGGCGTTCGCTTCGCCGAGCGACCGGACCAGGCCGGCCGCGTCGGATGCCGCCGTGATGAGGTCGTAGCCGCGCGGCGGCTTGTCGCTGCCGCCGTAGCCGCGCAGGTCGGGCGCGACCGCCCGGTAGCCCGCCTGGCTCAGGGCGGATAGCTGATGCCGCCAGGTCCACCAGAACTCCGGGAAGCCGTGCAGGAACAGGACGAGCGGGCCGTCGCCGCTCTCGGCGACGTGAAACCGGGTGCCGTTGGCGCTGACAGACCGGTGGGACCAGGGTCCGCTGATGTAGATGGACGCGTTCCCGCTGACGGCCATGGCTACCCGGCTCGTGCCCCGGCCTTGGCCGCAGGACTGGCAGCCGTGGCCGGCGATCCGGCGGCGCGGCCGCGACGCAGCACCGAGAGGCCTTCGCTCAGGCCGCGCCGGGTCTTGCTCAGGCCGGTCATCTTCCGCAGCAGCACCCACGCGACCAGCAGCGCCGCGGCGGCGAACAGCAGCAACGTGCCGAAGACGCAGAGGAACGCCTGCCACAGGGCCAGGCCAAAAGCGGCCTGGAGGCCGTAGGCATACGCGAAGCACAGCACCATCAGCATCAGGCACGCCGCGCAGCCGCCCAGCACCAGCAGCGCCCCGCCGACGGCCACGCGCTTGACGTCGTTCTTCAGTTCGATCTTCGCGAGGTCCAGCTCATACCGGACCAGCTGCGAGATGTCTCGCGCGGCCACGGAAACAAGATCGCCGATGGACTGATCGGTCCCGCTGGCGGACGTTCGCCTGACCGCGGGCTCGGCCATGTGAGCCTCCCTGTGTCATGTGTCAAGTCAAAGTCTTGCTTATACCCAATGGCGGCCGGAGCCGGCATCCGCTAATTGGCTCCGGGCGTGTCGGCTCGCCGGATCTGCCGCAGTGACACCACGTCATAACTCTGAGTAAAATATTCGTCAAGAAACTGAAAAAAGTGGCAATTTACCAGCCGACGCCAGAGCGGCAGGATCGAACAGCAAACGGCGCCCCTTTGGAGGGGCGCCGCCGCACTCACGTCAGGTCCGGGTTACCAAGCGTGCAACTTTCACTGCCGTGGTAGGCGTACTCCGCGCTGCGCCGCTTCCGTCAACGGCGCACTCAGTGGCTGAATTCGCCTGCCACGGCACGCCTCCCGCGGCTGGTCGCGCGTGGGTACCCGGCTGCCGTGCCCGGACCAGCGGTCCGTGTCTCCTTTCTACTGGGATTCCAGCGGCTTGGAAACCCCCTGGCGTAATCAATTCGTGATCTCGATCGATACGCCGCGTTACATGCCTGCTCACGCTTCGCTGCTGACAGTGCTGGTGACGCTGCCGGTGCCGGGGCCAGTGCGGCGGAAGGTCAGTACTGGCCAGCCCCGGGTCGTGGCGACCCGGCGCAGTGCCCGGTCAGGATTGACCACGTGCGGATGGCCGACCAGTTCCAGCAGTGGCAGGTCAGTCACCGAGTCGCTGTAGGCGTAGCAGTCGGCCAGCCGGTAGCCGCGCTCGGCTGCGAGCTCACGGGCCCGTTCGGCCTTGGCCTGCCCGTATGCGTAAAAGGCGACGGAACCGGTGTACCGGCCTTCGGCGATCTCAAGCCTGGTGGCGATCACCGCGCAGGCGCCGAGCAGCGTGCCGATCGGCCCGACGATCTCCTGTCCCGAGGTGCTGGCGATGAGCACGTCGTGCCCGCTGCGTGAGGTGGCCGTCGAGCAACTCACGGGCCCCGGCGTACACATGCGGCACGATAGTTTCAGCCAGGCCGTCGGTCACTATCTGTGCAATCTGGCTCGCGTCCCAGCCGCGACACAAGCCGCTCACCTGGTTCTTGATGCGCTCCATCCGGTAGTGACTCGCGCCCGTCAGCCGGAATGTCAGCTGCGCGCACGCGCCGCGGAACACCTGTGACCTGGTGATAAGCCCGAGACGGTAGAAGGCCGGCGCGAACGCGAGGGTGCTGGATCTGGAGATGATCGTCTTGTCGAGGTCAAAGAAAGCAGCAGTAGTTCTCCCGCTGCCCTCGACGGGGGTGCTCACGGTCGTGCAGCATAGGGGATGAATCCCGAACCCTTTGCGGGCTGGCATGACCGACTGGTAACTTGCCGGGATTGGAACTAGTCTTTCTTGGGTAACGGACCCGGCTCTGCCCCCCCGGAGCCGGACCGTATGGCGACCCCCGTTCTCCCCCCCGACGGGGGTCGCCCCATGTCCGGACACTTTTGTGCTTATCCAGGGAATTCCTGGCTGGTCATAGCTGTCCCAGCGTTATCGGCAGCCCGACAGCAGCGAGCCCAGCAATGCAATCGCACCCGGCTTGGAGAGCGGCTCGTTGCCGCTGCCGCACTTGGGTGACTGGATACAGGACGGGCACCCGGCCGCGCACTCGCAGCTGGCGATCGCCTCCGCGGTAGCGGTCAGCCAGTGACCGGCGGTCGCGAAGCCGCGCTCGGCGAACCCGGCGCCGCCCTCGTGCCCGTCATAGACGAACACGGTCAGCTGCCCGGTCCGCGGGTGCAGGTCAGCGGACACCCCGCCGACGTCCCAGCGGTCGCAGGCGGCGAGCAGCGGCAGCATCCCGATCGAGGCGTGCTCCGCGGCGTGCGCGGCGCCGGGCAGGTCTACCCCGCGAGCCGCCAGGGCGGCGCGCTGGCCGGGGGAAATAGTCCACCAGACCGCCTTCGTCGGCAGGCTGCGCTCAGGCAGGTCGAGCAGCACCTCGTCCTCGATCATGCCGGTGTCCAGGCTGCGCCTGGTGTAGGAGACCACCTGCCGGCAGACCTGCACGTCACCGAAGCAGATCGCGGCCTCACCCCAGTCCGCCCTGGTCAGCTCCGCGGCGACCTCGATGTTCGTCAGCTCGCGGGCGACGGTCGAGTAGCCGGGATCGGCGACCTCCACCAGCGCCACCCGGTCCGCCAGGTCCAGGTTGGTGACCACGTACATCTCACCCTGGTGCGGGTACACCGCGCCCTCGTGCACGAGGAAGTGCGCCGACGGCTCGTCCATCGTGCCGACGAGCCGCCCGGTGGATTCTTCGATGATGCGCACCGGCGCGCCGCCGGTGCCGCGCAGGCCGGTCCGGACCGCGGAGCCGCGCCGGGTGCAGTACCAGCGCCCGCCGCGCGAGCGCAGCAGGCCATCGGCCGCCAGCCGGGCCGCGAGCGGCCCGGCGGTCTCGGTGAAGCTGGCCAGGTCCGGCTCGCTGAGCGGCAGTTCGGCCGCGGCCGCGCACAGGTGCGGGGTGAGCACGTAGGCGTTGTCCGGGTCCAGCACCGTCGCTTCCACCGGGGCGCCGAGCAGTGCCTGCGGGTGGTGCACCAGATAGGTGTCGAGCGGGTCGTCCCTGGCGATGAGCACCGCCACCGCCTCGCGGCCATTGCGGCCCGCCCGGCCCGCTTGCTGCCAGAGCGCGGCCCTGGTTCCCGGCCAGCCGGCCATCAGGACCGCGTCCAGGCCGGTCACATTGACGCCGAGCTCGAGCGCGGTGGTGGCGGCGAGGGCGGAGATCGCCCCGGTCCGCAGCGCGGTCTCCAGCGCCCGGCGCTCCGCGGGCAGGTATCCGGACCGGTACGCGGCGACCCGCGGGCACAGGTCAGCCGCGCCCGCCTCGGCGAGGTGCCGGCGCGCAGCGAGCGCCACCGACTCCGCGCCGCGCCGGGACCGCACGAACGCGAGCGCCGGCACTTGCTCAATGACGAGGTCGGCGAGCAACTGCGCGGCCTCCGCCGTGGCCGTCCGCCGGACCGGCGCGCCTGCTTCGCCGCGGGCACCGGTGAGCGGCGGCTCCCACATGGCGAACGTCATCGGCCCGCGCGGCGCGGCGTCCTCGGTGACCGCGACGGCCGGCCGGCCGGTCAGCCGCGCGGCCGACCCGGCCGGGTCGCTGATCGTGGCCGACGCGAGGATGAACACCGGGTCCGCGGCGCTGTGGTGGCAGCCGATCCGGCGCAGCCTGCGCAGCACGTGCGCGACGTGCGAACCGAACACGCCGCGGTAGGTGTGGCACTCGTCGGCGATGACGTAGTGCAGCCGCCGGAAGAAGCCGTTCCACCTGGCGTGCTGCGGCAGCAGCGAGTGATGCAGCATGTCGGGCGTAGTCAGCAGATAGCTCGCGTGCGACCGGGCCCAGGCGCGATCGGACCACGGCGTGTCCCCGTCGACGACGGCCGCGCGCACGCCGCGCAGTCCGAGCGACTGCACCAGCCGGAGCTGATCCGCGGCCAGCGCCCTGGTGGGCGCGATATACAGCGCCGTGCCACCGTTCAGCACGGACGTCAGCGCGGGCAGCAGGTAGCCGAGGGACTTACCGGACGCGGTGCCGGTGGCGATGACGACATTGCGCCCGGACCTGGCTGCCTGCGCGGCCTGTGCCTGGTGCGCCCACGGCGCGGTCACGCCCGCGGCGGCGAGCGCGGCGATGAGTTCCGGCGCGACCCAGTCCGGCCACTGGCCGGGCCTGCCCGTGCGGGCCTGCAGCTCCGTGCGGTACGTGAGCCGGCCCGATCGCGCCCCGGTCGCAAGGATCGCCGCGGCGCCGCCGGCCGACGGGGGCGATTGCGGGTCACCAGGGACAAGAGGCGTTACCGAAGTCATCAGCTTCCAGTGTGTCATCACGAGGCGGGGTGCCTGGGTCGCCGATCTGGTATAGACATGACACTGGGCGTGCTTGAATGCGCGACAGGCACTCGTGCATGCCCGCGTGCGAAACTTGGGCCGTCAACCGCCGTAGGGCGCTGGAGGATTTGTGGACCTGAAGCTGGACCACCACAGCAGGGACGGGATTGAGATCGTCGACGTGGAAGGCGAGATCGACGTCTATACCGCGCCGCGCCTCCGCGAGCTCCTGATCGAGCTGGTGAACAGCCGCTTCTACCAGCTGGTGGTCAATATGGAAAAGGTGGAGTTCCTCGACTCCACCGGACTCGGGGTACTCGTGGGCGGCCTCAAGCGCGTCCGCGCGCACGACGGCTCGCTTGACCTGGTCTGTACCCAGGAGCGGATCCTGAAGATCTTCCGGATCACAGGCCTGACGAAGGTGTTCGGCATTCACGACACCGTCGACGAGGCGATCGCGGCCAGGCGGTCGGAGAAGTAGGCGACGGCGCGATCTGGCGATGGCAACAGTTGAGCTGAGCTTCAGCCCGCTGCCGGCGCATGTCCGGACGGCCAGGCTCGTGGCCACGGCCGTCGCCCGGCGCAGCGGGGTGGACGAGTCGCTGCTGGACGTTGTCCGGCTGGCCGTGGGCGAGGCGTGCTCGCGAGCCGTGGAAGGCCACCAGCTGCACTGCCCGGCCGAGCCGGTCCGGTTGTCCCTGACCGACAGCGCGGACCGGTTCGAGGTAGAGGTCACCGACAACTGCGCCCCCGGCGCGACCGGGCCGGCCGGGACGGATGGTCGCGGCGGCGGTCACGTGCTGCCCGCGGGCCTGGGCATCGCGGTCATCACCGGGCTGGCCGACGACGTGGAGATCAGCGAGACCGCCGCCGGTACGAGCATCCGGATGAGCTGGCCCTCGGCGGGGGCCGTCCGAAGCTGACGGATCGGCCGCGCCAATGCAGTCCGCAGCGGACGCGTCACCGACGGTAATCAGCTGCAGCAAGCGACCTGCCCGGTTACGAAACCATCGCGAAACAGCTTGGATTGGGGCCCGATTTACCATCCGGCCACTGTGATGCGTAGACTCCCGGCACCGTAGGTTGCCGGTTCTGTACGTCCCCCGTGACGGGCCTGGTTGCCAGCGACTAACGCGCACCGGGTCGGCCTGAGTGCCCGCGCCCGGCATTTAGTTTGTAACCCCCTGTCAAGGAGGACGGATGAGGGACACCCCCGCCCTGGCGGCCGGCGTGGTCAGCGTGACCGGCGCCAACCAGGCCTGGGTAATCGTCGTTGCGGTGATCGCTGTGCTCGCGGTGGGCGTGGCGTTCTGGCTGCGCCGGGACGTGCTGGCCGCGAGCCAGGGCACCGCGAAGATGCAGGAGATCGCCAAGGCAGTCCAGGAGGGCGCGTCCGCGTACTTGAGCAGGCAGTTCAGGACGCTCTCCTACTTCGTGATCCTGGTCTTCGGCATCCTGTTCTTCCTGCCCGCAATTGACACCGGAGTCCGGGTCGGCCGGTCCCTCTTCTTCCTGGTGGGCGCGCTGCTCTCGGCGTCGACCGGCTTCACCGGCATGTGGCTCGCGGTCCGCGGCAACGTCCGGGTGGCAGCCGCGGCGCGGGAGGGCGGCGAGCGGCCGGCCATGCGGATCGCGTTCCGCACCGGCGGCGTGGTCGGCCTGCTGACGGTCGGGCTGGGCCTGATCGGGGCGGCGATCGTCGTGCTGATCTATAAGGCCAACGCGTCTGAGGTGCTGGAGGGCTTCGGCTTCGGCGCGGCGCTGCTGGCCATGTTCATGCGGGTCGGCGGCGGCATCTTCACCAAGGCCGCCGACGTGGGCGCCGACCTGGTCGGCAAGGTCGAGAAGGGCATCCCGGAGGACGACCCGCGCAACGCCGCCACGATCGCCGACAACGTCGGCGACAACGTGGGCGACTGCGCCGGCATGGCGGCCGACCTGTTCGAGTCGTACTCGGTGACTCTGGTCGCGTCGCTGATCCTGGGCAAGGCCGCGTTCGGTACGCAGGGCCTGATCTTCCCGCTGATCGTGCCGGCGGTCGGGGTCATCACCGCGATGCTCGGCATCTTCCTGGTCGCGCCCCGCAAGAACGACCGCAGCGGCATGACCGCGATCAACCGCGGCTTCTTCGCCTCGGCCGTCATCTCGCTGGTCGGGGTCATCATCATGGCGTTCGTCTACCTGCCGGACAAGTTCACCAAGCTAACCGGCGTCACCGACCCCTCCATCCTGGCCCAGACCGGCAACCCGCGGCTGGTCGCGATCCTGGCCGTGCTCATCGGCCTGGTGCTGGCCAGCGCCATCCAGCTGCTGACCGGCTACTTCACCGAGACCAACCGGCGACCGGTGAAGGAGATCGGCGAGAGCTCGCTGACCGGGCCGGCCACCGTCATCCTGTCCGGCATCTCGGTCGGCCTGGAGTCGGCCGTGTACTCGGCCCTGCTCATCGGTGGCGCCGTCTACCTCGCCTTCCTGCTCGGTACCGGCAGTGCGACGCTGTCGCTGTTCTGCGTGGCCCTCGCGGGCACCGGCCTGCTGACCACGGTCGGCGTCATCGTGTCGATGGACACCTTCGGCCCGGTCTCCGACAACGCGCAGGGCATCGCGGAGATGTCCGGCGAGGTCGAGGGCGAGGCCGCCGTGGTGCTGACCAAGCTGGACGCGGTCGGCAACACCACCAAGGCCATCACCAAGGGCATCGCGATCGCGACCGCGGTGCTGGCCGCGACCGCGCTGTTCGGCGCGTTCCGCACTCAGGTGGAGACCGCGCTCGGCCACGCCGCTGGAACCTTCAGCCTCGGCATCGACAAGCCGAACGACCTGTTCGGGCTCATCATCGGCGCCTCGGTGGTGTTCTTCTTCTCCGGCTTGCTGATCATGGCGGTCGGCCGCGCGGCCGGCCGGGTGGTCTACGAGGTGCGCGAGCAGTTCCGCAACCATCCGGGCATCATGGACTTCACCGAGAAGCCGGAGTACGGCCGCGTGGTCGACATCTGCACCAGGGACTCGCTGCGCGAGCTGGCCACGCCCGGCCTGCTGGCGGTGCTGATGCCGATCTTCGTCGGCTTCGGGTTCGGGTACGCGCCACTCGGCTCGTTCCTGGCCGGCGCGATCGCGGCCGGCGCCCTCATGGCCGTGTTCCTGGCCAACTCCGGTGGCGCCTGGGACAACGCCAAGAAGCTGGTCGAGGACGGCAACTACGGCGGCAAGGGTTCGGAGGCGCACGCCGCGACCGTCATCGGTGACACCGTCGGTGACCCGTTCAAGGACACCGCCGGCCCGGCGATCAACCCGCTGATCAAGGTCATGAACCTGGTTTCGCTGCTGATCGCGCAGAGCATCGTGACCGCGCACCTCGGCCTGCGGGCCGGGATCTCGATTGCCGCCATCGTGATCGTGGTCGGCGCGGTGGTGATCTCCAAGCGCCGGTCGACCGGCATCGCGGCCGGCGGGACCGAGGCGAAGGAGCCGGCCAGCTCCGCGGCGGTCTGACCGCCCGCGAAAACGGCCCAGTGGGCGGCTCGGTCAGCGGACCGAGCCGCCCACTGGCATTTGCGCCGCGCGCCTGATCGCTGCGCGCTCGGATGTGGCCGACCATAGGGGTCATGGAACGAACGGGGCGCCTGATCGTCATGCGCCATGGCAAGGCCGGCGAACTGCCCGGCGGCCCGGATTTCGAGCGCGCCCTGCGGCCGCGCGGGCGCACCGACAGCTCGGCCGCGGGCCAGTGGCTGCGCGCCAGCGGCTACGTGCCCGAGGTGGTGCTGTGCTCCGCCGCCCGCCGGGCGCGGCAGACCTGGCAGTACGTGGCCGAGGCGCTGGCAGCCGACTCAAGCCCGGTCGACGAAGGCACGGGCGGGGTGGAGCCAGCGGTGCGGACCGAGGAACGCCTGTACCGGGCCGACGCGGACGACCTCGCGCAGATCCTGCGGGCGACCCCGGCCGGGACCGGGACGCTCATGTACGTCGGCCACAATCCCGCCGCGGCCGATCTGGTGGCCATGCTCACCGGCTCCGAGCCGGACTTTCCCACCGCCGCGGTCGCGGTCATCGCGGTGGCCGGGGACTGGGCCAGCTTGTCGGCCGGGCAGCACGAGCTGCTGGATTCCTGGACGCCTGCCCGCGGTAGCGGCTAGCGGGACCGGGCTGCGATCGCGGCATCCTCGGCGTCCGCCGTGTCGACGTCGTCACGGGAGATACCGAGCAGGTGCAGGATGACGTCGAGCTGCGGCACGCTCACCGAGGTGTCGGCCGCGCTGCGGACGGCGGGCTTGGCGTTGAACGCGACCCCGAGGGCCGCGGCCGAGATCATGTCCAGGTCGTTGGCCCCGTCGCCGACCGCGACGGTCTGGCTGAGCGGGACACCCGCCAGGGCGGCGAACTCGCGCAGCGCCGCTTCCTTGCCGGCCCGGTCGATGATCGCGCCGGTAACCCGGCCGGTGAGCTTGCCGCCCTCGATCTCCAGCGTGTTGGCCTTCGCGTAGTCGAGTCCCAGCTGCTCGGTGAGCCGGTCGGTGAACTGGGTGAACCCGCCGCTCACCACCCCGCACCGGTAGCCGAGCCGCTTCAAGGTCCGGATCAGCGTCCGGGCCCCCGGCGTCAGCCGCAGGTCGCCGGTGACCTGGCCGATGACGGCGGCGTCCAGGCCGGCCAGCAGCGCGACCCGCTGATGCAGCGCGTCGGTGAAGTCGAGCTCGCCGCGCATGGCCGCCGCAGTCAGCTCCTCGACCTGCGGCAGGCAGCCGGCCCTCGCCGCGAGCAACTCGATGGCCTCGTCCTGCAGCAGCGTCGAGTCGACGTCCATCACGACCAGCCGCATCGCCCGGCGGTGCAGGCCGCCGCGCTGGACCGCGATGTCCACGCCCAGGGTGACGGAGTCCTGCGCGAGCGCGGTGCGCAGCCCAGCCGGATCGGCGCCGGACACGTCGAACTCGATGCAGGTCACCGGCCGGTCCGCCAGCCGGCCGATGCGGTCGATGTTGGCGCCGTTCGCGGCGATCCGGCCCGCGATGGCCGCGACCGCCTCGGGCAGCAAGGGTCGGCCGAGGACCGTCACGTGCAGCCGGCCGCGCATCCGGGCGGACGGTTCTCCTGATCCCAGCGTGATCTCGGCCTCCATGCCCATGTCGGTGGCCAGCGAGATGACGTCCTGGTGGATCGCGGTCAGGTCCGGGGAGCCGGCGGCGGCCAGCAGCACGCCGAGCACGAGGCGGCCCCGGATCACGACCTGCTCCACGTCCAGCACGGTGGTGCCGTGCGCGGATAGCACCGTGAACAGCCGGGACGTGATTCCCGGCCGGTCCCGGCCGGTGAGAGTAATCAGCAACGTCATCTGCGGACCGGACATAGCGCTGTCCACGGTATCGATCGCCCCCGGCCGGTCCGGGGAGGGGTCCCCAGCTGGGGAGGGTTCCCCTTTCACCAGGTCGGGCCCGGCGGGCAGCATCGACGGGTCACGGCAGAAGGGCCGTGCTGGCTAAGGCGAGGTTGATGGCGATGAAGGTTGTGAAGCAGGGGCGCAGGCGGCGGGCGATCGCCGCGGCAGCCGCGACGGCCGCGGCGGCGGCTGCGATCGGCGTGGCGGTGCCGGCGCTGGCGGTACCGGCGGGCACCGGACAGGCCCGCGTGCTCGGGGCAGGCCAGACCGGGAACCGGCCGCAGGTGCCCTGGCGCCTGGTCGGGCCCGGCTGGTCGCTGGCGCTGTTCGCGGCGAGCACCGCGGCCGAGGGCATCAAGCCCGCATCCGGTCCGGAGACGCTGTACCTGGTGGATCCGGCCGGCGGCCGGTACAAGATGATCAGCTGGCGCGCGCGCAGCCCGCAGACCAAGTGGTACCTGCAGGCCTGGTCGGGCGACCTCAGGCGGGCGATGTTCGTGCCCGAAGGCAGCCTGAACAACCCCTACGTGCGCCAGCAGGTGTTCCAGCTGCAACTGCGCACCGGCAAGATCTCCCGCTTCACGCTGCCGCTGCGGGTTTCCGCGCTCAGCTATACCCGGCCGGACGGGCTGAACATCCTGACCGAGAAGGGCTTCCCCGGCAGCACCAACACAGTGACGCTGCAGCGCTACGGCCTGACCGGCAAGCTCGCGGCGACGCTGGCGACGGTGCGGGCGTACGGGACGCCCGCGTATCGGCCGGACGGGGCCGAGCTCGCCGCCAGCGGCCCGCACGGACTCGTGCTGATCAGCAACGGGGGCGGTGTGATCCGGCAGCTCCGGGTCGAGGGCGGGCGCGAGAGCTGCAGCGCGGTGCGCTGGTGGACCGATACCAAGATCCTGGCCAGCTGCAACAGGCGCGGCCAGTACGGCTACAACATGTGGATCGTCCCGGCTGGCGGCGCCGCGCCGACCGTACTGACCCCGGCCCACAAGACCTTCAGCTTCGACGAAGGTGACTTCAATGCCTGGAAGCTGTCCAGCGGGCTCTACGTGGACGGCTACGGGGCGTGCGGGACGCTCGTCATCGGCAAGTACCCGGCGCACGGGCCGGAGCAGATGGTGACCGTGCCGGGCGCGGCGAGCAGCCTCATCGTGACCGCTACCAGGAGCCAGCTCCAGGTCGAGCGCATCAACGGCTGCGAGCCGGGCGTCTCGCTGGTCTGGTTCAACCCGGCCACCCGCAAGATGACCGTCGCCATCGGAGTGCACGGCCATCAGATCGGCGTGACCAGCGTGGTGCCCTTCTTCGTCACCGGCAAGTTCTGACGTGAACCGCGGGGCGGCCGAGCAGGGGCCGGCCGCCCCCTGGCGCCTGTTCGGGCGAGGCGACTGAAGGGGAGCTCTCCCCAGCTGGGGAGAGCTCCCCTGTCCCAGGTCAGCCGAACAAGGCAGCATCATGGGCAAGCGGCAACAGCGCCGCGAACTAATCAGGTGAGGCTGATGACGATGAGGATTGCAACGGGCTTGCGCGGGCGGCGCGCGATCTGCGCGGCCGCGGTCACGGCGGCCGTGGCGGCGACGGTGGGGCTGGCTGTCCCGGCGGTGGCGGCACCAGGATCCGCGGGCAGCGCACTAGTGCTGGGCGCGGGCCGGACCGGGTCGCTGGCGTCGGTGCCGTGGAGCCGGGTCGGGCCGGGCTGGACGCTGGCGATGTTCTCCAGGAACTCGGGCGGTGAGGGGGTTCCGCTGAAGTACGGGGCCACCACGCTGTACCTGGTCAGCCCGCAAGGCGGGCGTTACTCGCTGCGCACCTGGCCGGCCAGGAACGTCGCGTGGCAGTGGCAGCTGCTGGCCTGGTCGGGCGATACCCGGCGGGCCCTGTTCACGTCGCTGGGGGCGAGTGACCGGGTGCAGGTGCACCAGCTGCAGCTGAGGACGGGCCGGGTGAGCACGTTCACGATGCCTGCCGACATGACGGTCCTCGGCTACACCAGGCCGGACGGCCTCAACATCCTGATGTCGAAGTCGCAGTCGGCCGGCAACCGCGGCACGCTGCAGCGCTACAGCCTGACCGGCAGGCTGCAGAAGTCACTGGCCAAGGTGGATAACGCCGCCGCGGTGGCCTATCAGCCCGCCGGCGCGAAGCTCGCGGCCGGCGAGATGAACGGACTCGCGCTCGTCAGCAACGGCGGCGGGATAATCAGGAGGCTGCCGGTGCCCGGCGTCAGGTTCGGCTGCGATCCGGTCCGCTGGTGGACCGCGAGCACGATCCTGGCTTCCTGCCAGGGGACCATCAGCAAGCCCTGGCAGCGGCTGTGGCTGGTTCCGGCGACCGGCGCCCGGCCCAGGGCGCTCACGCCCGTCCGCTCCGGCAGGTCCTTTGACCTGGGTGACTTCAACGCGTGGCAGCTGCCCGGCGGGCTCTACCTGGACGCCGCCCAGGGCTGCGGGGCCGGCACCATCGGCAGGCAGCCCGCCCGCGGCCCGGAGCAGCAGGTGCAGGTGCCCGGCGCGGTAAGCGAGGTAATCGTCAACGCCACCCGGACGCGACTGGAGGTCGAGCGGTTCGGTGGCTGCGTGTCCGGCACCTCGATGGTGTGGTTCAACCCGGCGACCAGGGCAGTGCAGGTGGCGCTCGGCACGCACGGCCGCGAGCACGGGGTGGAGTCGGCCGTGCCGTACTTCGTCACCGGCAAGTACTGACTGGCCGGGCGGCGGCGTCAGGGCAGCAGCAGGTGCACGTCGCCGAACTCGTGCCAGCGGTAGCCGCGCTCGGCGGCCTCGGCATAGCAGCGGCCGAGCAGGTCCTCGCCCGCGAAGGCGGCGAGCATCAGCAGATGCGATGACCGCGGCTCGTGCAGGCCGGTCAGCAGTCCGTCGACGGCCCGCAGGCCGGTCTCCGGGGTCACCACGTGGGTGGTCCAGCCGGAGGCCGGCCGGCCGGGCGGGAGCAGGGCCGCGGTCTCCAGGGCGCGCACCACGGTGGTGCCGGCCGCGATGACCCGGCCGCCGTGCGCGCGCGTCATCGTCACCAGCCGGGCGGTGGCCGGCGGCACGTCGTACACCTCCGGGTAAGGGTCTTCGTGGCCCTCCAGCGAGGAGACGCCGGTGTGCAGCGTGATCGGCGCGATGGTGACGCCGCGGCTGACCAGCCGGGTGACGATCTCCGGGCTGAACGGCCGGGCCGCGCTCGGCATCTCCGCGCTGCCGGGCACGGTGGCAAACACCGTCTGGTACGCCTCGATCGGCCACCCCTGACGCACGTAGGAGTAGCGGATCGGGCTGCCGTACCTGAGCAGGTAGGGCACCACGGCGGTCGACAGCCGGGCCCGCCAGAGCCGCTCGGTGAAGCGGCCCCCGAGCCGCAGCAGCGCGCCGCCCGGCAGCAGCAGCTGATCGCCGGCCGTGCCGCCCCGGTAAGGCACGGTGCCGGCGTCCCAGTCATGGCGTAGCACTGCCGAGGCGCAGCTCGACCAGCCAGCCGCCGTCCGGCATGACGGTAGAGAAGTGCACCGACAGCCCGTCGCTGACCGGCACGGCGGCGGGCAGCGTGCCGGAGTTGTTCACCACCAGCAGGTCGCCGGGCCGGAGCAGCTCCGGCAGGGCCCCGAACCGATGATGGCCGATCGCCCCCTCCCGGCTGCGGCTGACCAGCAGCGCGACGTCGTCCCTGGCCGCGCCGCGGGCCTCCGGCGGCTCGTGTGCCTCCAGCGCCGCGGGCAGATCGAACGCGATGCTCACCGGGCCACCACCGTGGGTTGCAGGTCGGCGGCCCGGTACCGGCCGCTCGGCAGCCGCTCCGAGATCAGGTGCAGGAACGCGGGCGTGACCGACTCGGGCAGCGGCCGGTCGGAGATGTCCTCGCCGGGGAACGCGTCCTGGTGCATCCGGGTCCGGAGGTCGCCCGGGTCCACCCACCACACCCGCACCGCGCTCTCCTCGGCCGCCAGCACGTTGCACGCCTGCTCCAGGGCCGCCTTGGCGGCCCCGTAGCCGCCCCACCCGGCGTACGCCTCGACGGCGGCGTCTGACGTCACGCACAGCACCGCGCCGCCGGACCTGCGCAGGCCCGGCAGCAGCAGCTGGGTCAGCGCGACCGGCGCGACGACGTTCGTCGCGAACGCGGCCAGCAGATCGGCGGGCGGGTAGTCGGCGAGCGCGGGCAGCGGGCTGACGCCGAGCGTGCCGGCGTTGTTCACCAGCAGGCTGGCGCCGCCGAGCTCGGCGGCCGCGGCGGCCAGCGCGGCGCGGTGGCCGGGATCGGCGATGTCACCGGCGATGGCCGTCACCCGCCAGCCGTGCCGGCTGGCCAGGCTGGCCGCCGCCGCCTGCAGGGCGTCGTCGTCCCGCCCGTCGATGACGAGCCGGTAGCCCGCGCCGGCCAGGGCGTCCGCCAGCGCGTAGCCGAGGCCACGGGAGGCGCCGGTCACTACCGCGATGGGAGCACTAAGAGCATCCGTATTCATGCTCTCGACGCTAGGCACGATCTGGGCCGTGCACATCGGGCCGCAGCCCGGACTGGCCCGGGTCAATAGTCCTAGGACCACCGGCCGGCGCGGCCGGGTGCCAGCGCGGGTACCGTCAGGGTCATGGGCGGTCAGGCCGGTCCGGAGCCCGCGGGCCAGGACGAGGTCTTCGAGCGGGTCAGCGCCGTCGTGCTGGCCGTGACCAGCCAGCTCTCGGTCCGGGACGTGCTGCAGGTGATCGTCAGGTCGGCCCGGAGCCTGGCCGGAGCCCGGTACGCGGCGCTCGGGGTGCCCGACGACCGCGGCGGCTTCGCCGAGTTCGTGGTGGACGGCATCTCCGCCCGGCAGCAGGCCGACATCGGGCCGCTGCCGCGCCAGCACGGCATGCTGGCGGTGATCCTGCGGGACGGCAAGCCACTGCGGCTGGACGACATCAAGGCCGATCCGCGGTACGAGGGCTGGTGGCCAGCCGCACATCCGGACCTGACCGACGTCATCGGGGTGCCGATCCTGGCGGCCGGCCCGGAGGGCGGTGCGTCTGCCCGCCGCGTCCTCGGCTTCATCTTCGCCGCGAGCAAACGCGCCCCCGGCGGCTTCACCGAGCGGGACGAGCGCGTGCTCACGCTGTTCGCGGCGCACGCCGCGATCGCCCTGACGAACGCCCGGCTGTACGAGCGCGGCCGTGAGCTGTCGGTACTGGAGGAACGCGCCCGGCTCGCCAGGGACCTGCACGACGCGGTCGCGCAGAAGCTATTCAGCGTCCGGGCGAAGGCGCGGGCGGCGGCGGTGCTGGTGGACCGGGACCCGGCCAGGGCCGTGGCCGAGATCGACAGCGTCGCGGAGCTGGCCGGCCAGGCGCACGCGGAGCTGCGCGCAGTCATCGACGGGCTGGCGCCGCCGGACCTGGCCGCCGGCGCCCTGGCCGGATCCATCCGCAGCTACGCGGTGCTGATCGGCCGCACCCACGGGGCGCCGGTCCGGGTCGACGCGGACGACCTGCCCGAGCTGGACGCGGCCCGCGAGATCGCGATCTACCGGGTCGCGCAGGAAGCCATCAGCAACGCGCTGCGGCACTCGGGCAGCCCGCAGGTCCTGGTGGCGCTGCGGGCGCGGCCGCGCAGCGTGCAACTGGAGGTGACCGACTCCGGCTCCGGCTTCGATCCGGCGGCGCAGACATCCGGGCTCGGCCTGGACTCGATGCGCGAGCGGGCCGCGGCCGTGGCGGGCCAGCTGGCGATCGTGTCCAGACCCGGTTCCGGCAGCACGGTCCGGCTGACCGTGCCGCGCTCTCCGGCGCCTGGAACGCCCGGGCCTGGAACGCCGGTGCCTGGAACGACAGCCCGAGCAGGCGCGGCGTCATGACCGGCAAGCAGATCAGCGTGCTGATCGCCGACGATCACCCGGTCGTCCGCCAGGGCATCTCGGTGCTGCTCAGCGTCCACGACGACATGATCGTGGCGGGCGAGGCCGCGGACGGGGACGAGACGCTGCGGCTCGCCGCGAAGCTGCGCCCGGACGTGCTCCTGCTGGACCTGAAGCTGCCGCGGCTCGACGGTGTCGAGGTGCTGCGCCGGCTGCCCGAGCAGTCCGCGGGCACCAGGGCACTGGTACTCACCAGCGCGGCGGACAAGGCCCAGGTGGCGCTCGCGCTGCAGGCCGGCGCGGCCGGGTTCCTGTACAAGGACGTGGATCCGGACGCGCTGGTGCGGGCGATCCGGTCGGTGCACGACGGTCACACCCTGCTCGCGGCCGAGGTGGCCGATGTGCTGTCCGCCCGCTCGGCCGGACACGCCGCGAGCGGCATCGGCGCGCTCACCAGCCGGGAGCGGGAGGTGCTGGCGCTGCTGGCCGACGGGCAGTCCAACCGGGAGATCGCCAGCACCTTGCGGGTGTCGGAGAAGACGGTGAAGACACACGTCAGCTCCGTGCTGGCCAAGCTCGGAGTGGCCGACCGGACCCAGGCGGCAGTGCTCGCGGTCCGGCAGGCCGGCGGCCGCGCCCGTTAGCAATGGCATCGCCGGGTAACTTGCCGCGGCGGCAGGCGGATGCCGTAAGTTCGAGCTTGGACAGAGCGGGCGCGAAGGGAGCCGGATGGCGGCGGAAGTGCTCCGGCTGCGCGGGGTCGGGGTCCGGTTCGACAAGTCAATGCTCTTGCGGGACGTCGACTGGACGGCGCACGGCGACGAGAGCTGGGTGGTAATCGGGCCGAACGGCGCGGGGAAGACGACGCTGCTGCAGGTGGCCGCCACGCTGCTGACGCCGACGCACGGCACGGTCGAGGTGCTCGGCGAGCGGCTGGAGGACGCCGACATCGCCGACCTGCGCACCCGGATCGGCATGTCCAGCTCGGCCATCGCCGATCAGGTGCCGCTCGCCGAGAAGGTCATCGACCTTGTCCTGACCGCTTCGTACGGCATTCTCGGCCGGGACGCGGAGGACTACGACTCTGGCGACGTCACCAGGGCGGTGGAACTGCTGGACGCGCTCGGCTGCGCGCATCTGATCCGGCGCCGGTTCGCGACGCTGTCCGAGGGCGAGCGCAAGCGGGTCCAGATCGCCCGGTCGCTGATGGCGGACCCGGAACTGCTGCTGCTGGACGAACCCGCCGCCGGCCTGGACCTGGGCGGCCGGGAGGATCTGCTGCGTCGGATCGCTGGCCTGCTGCGGGATCCGCGGTCGCCGATGATGATCATGGTTACGCACCACGTCGAGGAAGTCCCCGAGGGCTTCACCCACGCCCTGCTGATGCGCAAGGGCACCGTGCTGGCGGCCGGCCCCGTCGGCGAGGTGTTCACCGAGCGCAACCTGTCCCGGTGCTTCGGTGTGCCGCTGCTGGTGGAGCGGCGCGCGGCCAGGTGGTCGGCCACCGCCCTCCAGCTGCCCTGACGCGCCGCGCGAGGGTGACGACCAGTCCACGGCGTGGTCACCGAGTGTGCTGGCTTACGATCAAGGCCATGTTGCGAGGATCATGTGGGCCCGGCTGAGGCAGCCGCGATCCTCGGGGCGGGCGCGGCCGCGGGCGCGGTCAACGCCGTCGTCGGCTCGGGGTCGCTGATCACCTTCCCGACCCTGCTGGCCTTCGGCTACCCGCCGGTGGTGGCGAACGTGTCCAACAACGTCGGGCTGGTGTCAGGCAACATCAGCGGCGCCATCGGCTACCGGCGGGAACTGGCGGGCCAGAAGAACCGGCTGATCCGGCTGTCAGCATTCGCGGTGGCCGGCTCGATCGGCGGCGCCGCCGCGCTGCTGTCGCTGCCGTCCAGCTCGTTCAAGCTCATCGTGCCGGTCCTGATCCTGATCGCGTGCGTGCTGGTGTTCGTGCAGCCGCGGCTGAGCGCCCGGATCGCCGCCCGCCGGGCCGAGGCAGCGGCCGCGAACGGCGACGCCGGGCCGGAGCGCACCAGCCCGGTGCTCGCGGCCGGCGTCGTCGGCTCCGCCGCCTACGGCGGCTACTTCGGCGCCGCGCAGGGCGTGCTGGTCATCGGGCTGCTCGGCTCGTTCCTGGACGAGCCGCTGCAGCGCGTGAACGCCGCCAAGAACGTGCTGGTGGCGATCGTGAACGGGACCGCGGCGATCGTCTACATCATCTTCGCGCACGTGGCCTGGCTGGTCGTGCTGCTGATCGCGGTCGGGTCCACGCTCGGGGGTCTGGTCGGCGCGCGGTACGGCCGCCGGTTGCCGCCGCTGGCGCTGCGCATTTTCATCGTGCTGATCGGGCTCGTCTCGGTCGTCAAGTTGATCTTCTTCTAGCCATCGGTGCCCGCCTCCGCGGGCGCCAGCACCACCGCGTCCGGGCTCGTGCGGGCGAGCAGGCCGGCCCCGGCGCCGATCGCGACCGCGATCAGCGCGGCCAGCCCGAACGCGACCCGCAGCGAGGAGATGTCGGCGACGCCGCCCATCATGCTCGGCGCTGCGAGGCCGGCGCCGTAGCTGATCGTGGCCACGCCCGCGACGCCCATGGCCGGGCTCGGCCCGAGGTGACCGGCCGCAGCGAACACGAGCGGCACCACCACCGACACCCCGATGCCGATCAGCGCGAAGCCGGAGAGCGCCAGCCACGTGTCGGGGGCGACGGCGACGAGCAGGCAGCCCGCCGTGCCCAGGACACCGCAGACCCGGACGCTGCGCACCGCGCCGACGCGGGCGACCACATAGTCGCCCGCGAGCCGGGCGGCCGCCATGGCGAGGGCGAACACGGCCGTGGCCAGGGCCGCGACCGCCTGGCTGGTGTGCAGCGTCCAGTGCATGAACAGGGCGGCCCAGGAGCTCGCGGCGAACTCGACGAAGATGGCCGCGAACGCCACCAGCCCGATCAGCAGGACCAGCCCGCGCGGCCAGACGAACTTCGGCACGTTGATCTCGGCGGCGGAGCCGCCGGTGGTCGATGCAACCGCGGGATCACCCGCCAGCCAGGGCGCGCTCGCGAGGCCGGCCACCGCGATCAGCCCGCCCATCACGGCGAACTGGATCCGCGGATCGAGGCCTACCTGGGCGGCGAGCGACCCGGCCAGGGCGCCTGCCAGCACGCCGACGCTCCACATGCCGTGCAGGCCGGACATGATGGTCATCCGGGTGTTGCGCTCCGCCTCCACCCCGGCGGTATTCATGGCGTTGTCCGCGACACCGATCACGGCGCCCATCAGCACGAAGATGACGCTCAGCAGAGCGATCCCCGGCGCGAATGGCGGCAGCACCAGCGTGACGCCCATGGCGACTGTGAGCACCCAGGTGGCCGCCCTGGCTCCGTAGCGGTGCACGAACCTGGCCGCGAACGGCATCGTGACCAGCGCGCCGGCGGTCGAGGCCAGGCCCAGCGCGCCGATGACGCCGCTGGTCAGGTGCAGTCGCTCGGCGAGCCAGGGCCACCGGGACGACAGCGTGCCGGTCAGGATGCCGCTCACCATGAACACAACCGCGGTGGCCCGGCCGGACGCGGATCGCAGCATCTACCGGCCTGCCGGGGGACCGTCGGGGCCTTCTGGGCCAGTGGTATCCGGGGCAGGCGCTGGCGCCAGGATGCCGTCGGCGACCGCCTGCTCGATGAGCCCGCGCGCGAACCGGCCGAGGGTGGCTGAGCCGTCCTCGATGAGCATGACCTTCGACAGCACCTGATCGGCGGTGACGCCCTGGCTGCGCCAGGCGAGACCGCCCGCGTGCACGTCCAGGAGCATCGGCTGGAGCCGATCAAGCGCACGGGCAAACCGCGCTTCGGTGCTGCCCCGTTCCTCGAACTCGTCCCAGACCTGCCGGAGCGCAGTGCCCTGGCCCGCGGGCAGCAGCGCGAAGATGCGGTCCGCGGCCGCCAGTTCGGCCGCGTGCTGGTGCGCCTGGGCTTCCGCCGGGGCGTGCACCGACAGGTCGCCGGCGTCGATCTCGACCAGGTCGTGCACGAGCAGCATCGCGATGACCTTGCCGATGTCGGTGCCGGCCGGGGCGTGCTCGGCCAGCGCGAGTGCCATCAGCGCGAGGTGCCAGGAGTGCTCGGCCGAGTTCTCCCGGCGCGGCGGCTCGGTCAGCCGGGTGTGCCGCAGCACGCCCTTGAGCCTGTCCGCCTCCTGCACGAACTCCAGCTGACGGTCCAGGCGATCCATGTCTGCTATTGGATCAGGTACCGGTCGTCGGCACGCAAGCGAGATTCGCCGGTGGCGTGGTGGTCTGGTCGTAGGGGTTGATCGGCGTGCCGGTGGGCCGCGGGCTCGCGGCCGGGCCGCCGCGGAAGGCCGGGTGCACGTAGCCGTCCGTAGTGCCGCACAGTACGCCGGTCGGACCGCCGGTGATGGTGTACACGTGCGCGACGAGCGCGCTGCTTGCTGGCGCGTCGAACGGCGCGAAGTCGACGGTCATCACGACCCGGTTCACGACCCGCAAGCCCGAGGCCGGGTCACCCTGCTTCTCGACCGGGTACACGAACAGGTAGTCGGTGCGGATCCGCAGCACCGTGCGCCCGGCGCTGCGGGCCGTCCCGGCCGTCATCCGGCCGTGCACCTTGATCACGCTGCCGAAAGGCACCGTGCCGGACGCGAACGAGTTGACCCAGTCCCTGGTCGACAGCAGCTGGCCCGTGGCGGACTTGCCGGTCCGGTTCAGATCGCGCAGGAACTGCGCCCGCTCGGTGGTGTCCAGCAAATCGGCGAACGCAGTGGGGCGGCCGCCGGTCAGGGTTGCCGGGTTGAGGTAGCCGGCGATCAGCAGTTTGCGCGTGGTGGCGTACGCCGCGCGAACCTCGGCGGCGGAGAACTGGCCGGTTTTGGTGGCCGGCGGCGGGACGATGCCGGCTGCCCCGGTGGCAAAGGTCTGGGCGGCCGAGCCCGCGAACGGATCGGCGGGGTTGAAACCCGGCGCCGCGGCGGCCGACGGGCGGGGCGTGACGGTGGGCGTGATGCTGGGCGCCGAGGTCTGGCGCTCGTGCGGACGGGCGGGCGCCGAGGCGTAATGCCGGATGAGGTAGCGCAGGCCGATCGACACCCCGATGAGCAGGACCATGATGATGACGATCGTCGTGCCCGAGCGCAGCCGGCTGGGCATCGTCACGTCGGCGTAGCCGCGGTCGGGGAACGACGCCCGGGCGGCGGCCCGCCTGGCCAGCCAGGAGGGGGGCGGCGGCGGCGGCGCGGGCGCGGGCGCGCCGGCGGGCCGCAACGGCGCGCGCAATTCCTCGGCCTTGCGCCGCGCCCGCCGCGCGCGCCACCGGCCCAGTGGCCCGCTGCGCCGCTTCGACTTGGCGGGCGCGCGGACGGCGGTCACCCGGGCGCGGGCCCGCTCGGCCGCGCTCGGCTCTTTGAACCGTGCCTCCGAGGCCAGCTCAGCGGCTATCTCGGCCAGCCTGCTGTTGATGTCGTCCGGGCTCGCGGGCGAGTCTTCAGGCGTTTCGCTCGTGCCTGCCATAGCGTCAGTATCAGCCAATATCAGGCCGTTGTGCGTAACGATACGGGCCGATAATCGGATAGGACTGGTGCCGCGTCGCACGTCAGGCCCTAATCGGGACCCCGCCTGCTACTGTCCGCAACCGCCATGTCATTATCTGTGTGGGGGACCCAATCAGATGATTCCGGGGGGACCGGTCATCAGGCCCGTCCTGGCGGTGCAATTGCCTCGCCAGGACGGGCTTTTAGTTTCTACCCCGCGCCCTGGCCTCGGTCATGCCGCGATTGGCGAGCGCGTCGGCCCGCTCGTTGCCGGGGTTGCCGGCGTGGCCCTTGACCCACAGCCAGTGCACCTCGTGCCTGGCCGCCGCCGCGTCCAGCCGCCGCCACAGGTCCTCGTTCTTGACCGGCTGCTTGCTGGCCGTCCGCCAGCCGTTGCGCTTCCAGCTGGTCAGCCAGCTGGTGATCCCGCTGCGCACGTAGACGCTGTCGGTGTGCAGCCGGACGACCGACGGCCGGGTCAGGCTCTCGAGCGCCTGGATGGCGGCCATCAGCTCCATCCGGTTGTTGGTGGTCCCGGTCGCCTCGCCGCCGTACATTTCCCGTTCGTGGCCGTCGTAGGTCAGTACCGCACCCCAGCCGCCGGGGCCGGGGTTGCCGCTGCACGCGCCGTCGGTGTAGATCTCCACGACCTTGCTGGAATCCCGGTCCGCCATAAGCCGCAACCGTACCGGTCAGGGCGGTACGTCCAGCGCCGGATTGCGGTCGAAGAACCCCCACGGCTTGAGCCAGAACGAGGTCCGGTCCACCGGCATCACCGGCCAGTCCTCCGGCCGGGTGAGGTGGTGCAGTCCGAACACGTGCCAGAGCACCACGTCGGCGTCCTCGATCGGGCGGTCCCTGGCGGTCCAGGCCGGCAGCCCGTGATCGGTAAGGCTCAGATTCGGGAACTCGCCGCACGGCCAGCGTTCGTCCGCCGCGTACGGCGTGACCCACAGCGTGTGCGCGATGACCTCGGCCCGCTGGAACGCGGGCGACGAGCGGTCGATCAGCGGCGGGAAGCTGCCGCTGGGAACGAGCTTGTAGCCGGGCCGGGTGCCGAGGCCGTTGACCGACCCGGTGGACACGACCTTCCAGCCGCGCTGGGTGGCCCAGTCGTAGTCCTGCCGGCCGTCGCTCTCGGTCTTAAGCGGCGTCTCCCTGACCACCAGCGCCAGCCCGTGCGGGTTGGCGTCGCTGACCGGGACCGGGTCGGACTCGCAGGCAACGACGGTGTTGGGCTGCCCGTCGATGTCGAGGTCGAGCCTGGCCACGATGAAGTGCTGGTGGTACGGCGCGTACGTCCGCTCGTCGACGAGCGTGCCGGTGGCGGGCTGCCTGCCGGCCGGGAAATATGAGGTCACCATGATGCCGGTGGCCCGGACCTCGCACTCGATGTTCCCGTCCTGGTAGAACCGCCAGTAGACCAGGTACTCGTAGTTGGCGACGGTTACGTGGAAGGACAGCACGAGCCTGCGCGCGCGCCGGGTCTGCACGCCGGAGTGCTCGTCCACGTGCTTCCAGCCGATGCCGTCGTCTTCCTCGTGGATGCAGATCGCGTTGCGGATCTCGCGCGGCTCGCCGCGCGAGTTGTGCACGACCGCGTCCAGGTACCGGATCTCGCCCAGGCAGTCGCAGCCGAGCGCGAGCGAGGTGGTCATGAACCCCAGGCCCCACTCGCCGATGTCGAAAGCGGTGCGGCGGTAGTGGTCGGCGGTCGCGTCCCGGTACGGCACGATCATCTCGGCGAACGACATCCGGTGCGCGATCGGGCGCAGCCGGCCGTTGTCGTGAAAGCCGACGGTGTGCAGCACCATCCCTTCGCGGTGGTTGAAGCCGATCCGCAGCTCCCAGTTCTGCCAGCGCAGCAGCCGGCCATCGAGGCTGAACGACACCCCGTCCGGCTGCCGCACTTCCAGCGGGCTGACCTCGCGCAGCGGCATCGGGATCAGCCCCGGCAGGTACTCGCCCATCACCTCGGGCCGGTCGCCGTCGCCGCTGTCCTCCAGTTCCAGCAGCTCCATCGAGTTGAGGTCGACCACCGGGTGCAGCCCGGTCAGGCTGTGCGCGTACGGGTTGCCGTCCGGGCTGGACCGGTACCAGACATCCGCCCAGCCGATCCTGCGGCCGGCGAACTGCGGCGGGACGAGCGCGGCGCCATACGCCCACACGTCGGTCAGCACCCGGCTCAGATCGGTAATCCCGCGGGCGGCCAGCGCCGCGATCAGCCGCGGATGCTGGCGGAGCATCTCGTCGCACTCGTGCCACTCGTCGACCGTCATGGCCGGCTGGTGACCGGGCACGCGCTCCCAGCTGACGACGGTCGCACCGGAGCCGGGGCCGGCGGGCAGTGTGACCCCGGCCCGGTAGGCCTGGCCGTCGCGAGTGTTCCAGCAGATCACAGTCGCGGCCCTGGTGCCCGTGGCGAGGGCGGCAGCGAGCTGGTCCTTGGCCGGCTCGGCCAGCTCGATCGAGGCGAACCGCCAGCCGTCGGCGACACCATGCTGGTCTCGTAACGTGACGGCGACCTGGCGGATCTCGGCTGCGGACAACGGGTCGAGCGGATGCGGGGTGGCCAAGTTCTCGCCTCCTGAGGGGTCGGCACCATTGTGCCGGCTCGCCGCCGCGAACCGGTACCGTCACGTGCCATGGGAGCTGGCGTGTTCGCGGATCACCTTGTTGTCGTCACCGGCGCCGGGCGCGGGATCGGGCGCGCCGTCGCGCTGGGTTTCGCCGCCAACGGCGCGCAGGTCGTCGCCGCCGACATCGACCTGGAGTCGGCCCGGCGGACCTGCGCCGTCATCGGGTCGCACGGTGCGAGCGGGCTGGCGGCCAGGGTCGACGTGGCCAGCGCCGCGGAGATGGAGCAGTTCGCGGGCTGGGTCCGGGCCGAGGTCGGGGTGCCGGACGTGGTCGTCAATAACGCGGGCATCGCGATGGTCGGCCCGTTCCTTGACCACACCGAGGCGGACTGGGACGCGATCGTCGGGGTCAACCTGCTGGGCGTGGCCCGCGGCTGCCGGCTGTTCGGCGCGCAGATGACCGACCGCGGCACCGGCGGGCACCTGGTCAACATCGCGTCCTGCGCGGCCTGGGCGCCGGCCACCGCGCTGCCCGCGTACTGCGCGACCAAGGCCGCGGTGCGGATGCTCAGCGAGTGCCTGCGGGCCGAGCTGCGGCCGGCCGGGATCGGCGTCAGCGCCATCTGCCCGGGCTTCACCAGTACCGGCATCGCCGCCGCGGCGCGTTATGTGGGAACGGGAAGCGCCGTCGACCCGGCCGCCGTCCGGTCGGCGGCCGTGGCCGGACTGGCCCGGCGTTCCTTCCCGGCGGACAAGGTCGCGCTCGCGGTCATGCGCGCGGTGCTGGCCGACCAGCCCGTGGTGCCGGTCAACGCCGAGGCGTGGGCTACCTACGCGCTGTCGCGCCTGTCACCGGCCCTGCTCCGGAGCGTGACCAAGGGACTGGACCGGGCGACGCAGCGGCTCGGCCGCTAGCCAGTTTCATTCCCAGTCGGGCCCGGTTACGCTTCGCCTACCCGACTCCTGGAAGGCGCAGCCCGATGGCCCGGACCCGCAGGCCTGGCGTGTTCATGACTGCCTACCTGGTGCTGTTCCTCGTCGCCGGTCCGTGGCCGGGTGCGCACGGCGTTCCGGCCACCGCACACGCGCTGGCGCACGACGTCAGCTTGTCCGGCATCGCGATCGCCGCGTTCCTGGCCTGGCGGGTCACCTGCGGCTCGTCGTTCGCGCGCGGTCTCATTCTGGCCTGGACCATCCTGGGGTTCGCCGGAACGTTCATGAGCCAGGCAATGCAGTCCGGCAGCCTCGTCCCGTGCTGGCTGCTGGCGGGCTCGGTCGGCCAGCTCGCGCTGCTGCTGGCCGCGCCCGTCTACGACCGCACCCGCAAGGATCCGCTCGCTCGCTATCCCGGCCCCGTGTCCCTGTGGCCGGCTCCGCCTCGCTGGATGCTGCCCGCGGCGGCGGCCATGGCGGTGGTGTGCCTGCTGCTGGGCCTCGGGAGCATGGGTCCGCCGCCGGGTCCAGGCTGCGATTCAGTCAGCCCGCTGGCCGCGAGTTGCCCGCCGCTCAGCCAGGGCTACCCGGCCCACTTCCTCACCGCGGATCCGGTTCTCAGCCTGCAGGACGGCGTCCGGCCGTTCCTGTCCAGGCTGTCCGGGGCCGTTATCAGCAGCGGTGCCCTGGCCGAGGATCTGGCGCTGTGGACGCTCGCGGCGTTCGCGGCGATGTACCTGCTGTGGATCGCGCAGCGGCGACCAGACCCAGCCCGGACCATCACGGTCCTGGCGGCACCTGATCCGCCGGCGCCGCTAGCCGGGGACGCTTGCTCGCGCAGCCGGCCCAGGTGCTTGCGGATGATCTTTTCCATCTCGTCGTAGAAGCCGACGATGAGCCGCAGCTCGTCGTCGGTGTAGCGGGCCGCTAGCTCCTGCCAGTCCGCGACCATCGGCGCGAACACGCTGGCCACTTCGTTCAGGGCTTTCTCCAGCGTGATCGACACGACCACGCGGCGCCGGTCCTTGGGATCGCGGAGCCGGCTGACGAAGCCGGCTGCCTCCAGCCGGTCGACGACCCCGGTGATGGACGCCGTCGTGAGCCCGGTGGACCGGGCCAGCTCGCCCGCCGTCATGCTGCCGCTGAAGCTGAGGATGTTCAGGCAGTTCAGGTCCGTCGCGTTGATGCCGATCTTGTCCGCTGCCGCCTGGCTCATCACCTGCATTAGCGAGCCGGTCTTGCGCAGCCCGACGGCGAACGCCATCGCGAGTACCCGGCGCTCGTCACTCCAGCCGGGTGCGCCGGGCGCCCCGGCCCAGGGTGCCTCCCAGGACGTCGCGTCAGCCCACGGGACCTGCCAGTCCGGCTCGCCGGCCGGGCCAGGCAGTTCTCCACTCATCTCTAGGACTCCTAATAGTTAAGCTACCTAGACAATAGCAAAGTAAGAAGCTAGGTTAGTTACGTAATGACGACGACCTCCTTGAGCGGAGAATCCGATGGCTACTGGTCCTGAGATCCTGGCACCTCAGGCGGCAGCACGCGATCAAGCCGACCCACGCCGGTGGCTCACCTTGATCATCCTGCTGCTCGCCGCGTTTATGAACCTGCTTGACGTATCGATCGTCAACATCGCGATCCCGTCGATTCAGCGGGACCTGCACGCCAGCTACGCCGACGTCCAGTGGGCGCTGGCCGGCTACACCCTCGCCTACGCCCTGGTGCTCATCACCGGCGGGCGGCTCGGCGACACCTTCGGCCGCAAGAAGCTGTTCCTGATCGGCGTCGCGGGCTTCACGATCATGTCGGCGCTATGCGGCGTAGCCCAGAGTCCGGGCCAGCTGATCGCCGCCCGCGTGATCCAGGGCGCGATGGGCGCGATCATGGTCCCGCAGGTGCTCTCGGTCATCCAGGTAATCTTTCCGCCCGCGGAGCGGATCAAGGCGCTGGCCGGGTTCGGCGTCACCGCCGGCCTGGGTACCGTCAGCGGCCCGCTGCTGGGCGGGCTGCTGATCCAGCACAACCTGTTCGGCTGGGACTGGCGGCCGATCTTCCTGATCAACGTGCCGGTGGGCATCCTCGCGATCGTGGCGTCCGCGATCCTGGTGCGCGAGTCGCGTGCACCCCGGCCGCCGAAGCTGGACCCGGTCGGCGTGGTGCTGATCTCCGCCGCGCTGCTCCTGCTGCTCTACCCGCTAGTCCAGGGCCGTGAGCTGGGCTGGCCGACCTGGACGTTCGTATCGATCGCGGTCTCGGTGCCGGTGTTCGCCCTGTTCGCGGCATTCGAGCGCGCGAAGGCGGGCCGGGGCGGGTCGCCGCTGGTAGAGCTCAGCTTGTTCCGCGAGCGCGGCTTCAGCATCGGGATGGCGATCGCCGTCGCGTTCTTCATGGGCATCGCGTCCTTCGGGCTGGTGCTGACCCTGTTCCTGCAGATCGGGATGGGCTTCACGGCGCTGCACGCGGGCCTGACGTTCCTGCCGTTCTCGGCGGGCGTGCTCCTCTCGTCCGGGGCCGCGGCCCGGCTGGCGCCACGCTTCGGCCGCGGCGTCACGATGGCCGGCGCGCTGATCATTGCCGCCGGCATGGGCTCGCTGATCGGCATCGTGCACCACTACGGCGTCGGCGTGAGCACCTGGGACCTCGTGCCGGGGCTGGTCGCGGCGGGCCTCGGCCTGGGTGCGGTCATCGCGCCGCTGGCCGACATCGTCCTGGACCGGGTGCCGGCCCAGCACGCAGGCTCCGCGTCGGGCGTCTTCAACACCGGCCTGCAGCTGGGGAACTCGATCGGGATCGCGCTCATCGGCGTGATCTTCTTCGGCCTGCTGGGCACGCAGTCGGCGAGCGCCGCGCACGCGGTCGCGCCGCAGCTGCGGGCCGGGCTGACCGCGGTGCACGTGCCGGTCCCGGTAGTGAACCGGGTCGAGGCGCAGTTCGGTGCCTGCCTGCACGCGCGACTGGTCGCGTCGGACCCCACCGTGACCCCGGCGGCCTGCCGGCTCTCCGGGCCGGCTGGATCTGGTGCCGGGCCGGCGGCGCTGCCGGCCGCCGCCAAGGGCGTGCTGGCCAGCATCGGCAGTACCGCAGTGAAGCAGGACTTCGCCGCCGCGCTGGAGCGGACGCTGTGGTTCCAGGTCGCGGTGTTCCTCGCCGCCTTCCTG
The DNA here is from genome assembly GCA_963805805.1 of uncultured Actinomycetota bacterium. Classification (GTDB taxonomy): domain Bacteria; phylum Actinomycetota; class Actinomycetes; order Streptosporangiales; family Streptosporangiaceae; genus JAJYUU01. The sequence continues at coordinate 112,552 of CAWDVS010000010.1, forward strand.
CTCATGCTCGCGCTGCCGCGCGGTGCCGGGCGGCGCTCGGCCGCAGTGGCCGGTAACGTGGCCGGCCTGACCAGCGCTCGGGAAGGCGTGGCCATCGGCTGACACGCGAGTTCCGGCGCCCGCGCGGGCGGGCGCCGGAGCTTCGGGCGCCGGGCGGGGAGCCGGCCGGGCCATCAGCCGGACTGAGCCGCGATCATGTCGCGGTACCAGGAGTAGGACGCCTTGGGCGTCCGCCGCTGGGTCGCGTAGTCCACGTGCACCAGCCCGAAGCGCTGGTGGAAGCCCTCGGCCCACTCGAAGTTGTCCAGCATCGTCCACGTCAGGTAGCCGCGGACGTCGACCCCGGCGGCGATCGCGTCCGCGACGGCGCGGATGTGACCGTCCAGGTAGCCGATCCGGAACTGGTCGTCGATGGACCCGTCCGCGGCGACCTCGTCGGAGGCCGAGCAGCCGTTCTCGGTGATGTAGACCGGCGGCAGCTGCTCGCCGTACTGGTCGCGCAGGTAGACCAGCAGCTCGGTGAGACCGGCCGGGACGACGGGCCAGCCGAACGCGGTCACCGGATACCCCTCGATGGGCTCCAGCTGGAAAGGCAGCGGCGAACCGGGCAGCGCGGAGATCCGGGTCGGGTTGTAGTAGTTCACGCCGAGGCCGTCGATCGGCGCGCTGATCGTCGCCAGGTCGCCGTCGCGGACGAAGTCCAGCCCGGCGGGCCCGATGCCGAACGCGGACAGGTCGGGATAGCGGCCGAGCAGGACCGGGTCGGTGAACAGCCGGTTCTGCAGCGTGTCGAAGGCGGCCGCGGCGGCGGTGTCCGCGGGACTCGGCGAGGCCGCCCAGACCGGCGAGTAGTTGTTGGTGATCAGCACCCGCGCCGCGCCCGCGGATCGCAGCGCGGCCGTCGCGAGCCCGTGCCCGAGCAGCTGGTGATGCGCGGCCGGCAGCGCGCCCAGCATGAGCGCGTGGCCCGGTGCGTGCATGCCGATCGCGTACCCGAACGCCATGACGACGAACGGCTCGTTCACGGTGATCCAGGTATCGATCCGGTCGGCGAGCCGCTCCGCGGTCAGCGCCGCGTAGTCGGCGAACCTGGCCGCCGTGTCCCGGCATAGCCAGCCGCCTGCCTCCTCCAGTTCCTGCGGCAGGTCCCAGTGAAAGAGCGTGGGCAGCGGCGTGATGCCGGCCGCCAGCAGGGCGTCGGCCAGCCGGTCGTAGAAGTCGAGACCGGCCTCGTTCGCCTTGCCGGTCCCGCCGGGCTGCACCCGCGGCCAGCCGATGGAGAACCTGTACGCCCCGATGCCAAGGCCGGCCATCAAGGCGACGTCTTCCTCCCACCGGTGGTAGTGGTCGTCGGCCACGTCGCCGGTGTGCCCGTCCCGGATCGCGCCGGGCTGGCGGCAGAACACGTCCCACACCGAGTCGGTCCGGCCGTCCTCGGCGACCGCGCCCTCGATCTGGTAGGCGGCCGTCGCCACGCCCCACGCGAAGCCGTCAGGAAACCGCGGGAAGTCAAGATCGCTCACGCATGCGATCGTAACCGGGCTACCCGGTACGGAACGGCGCGGCCGGCCGGACAGCTCGGGCACTATGTACACGCCGTGGGGTGACGAGGACTCGCCGGCCTTGGTGACCGCCGTCGAGACCACGCGGGGGCGCACCCTGTCGGTTCAGCTCATGCACTGCGGCCGCAAGCCCGCAATCTCCACCCTGGAGGTCGGCGATACGCTGGCCCGACAGGGCGAACCAGGCTCTGACCTGAACCTTGTGCTGGACGGGGTGGTCCGCGTGGACGGGGATGGCGAGCAACTGGCCGAGGTGGGCCCTGGCGCGATCCTGGGCGAGCGCGCCCACCTCGAAGGCGGCATCCGCGCCGCCACGCTCGTCGTGGCGACGGCCTGTCGTGTAGCGGCCGTTCCCGCCAGCCAGTTCGACCCGGCGGCGCTGGCCGAGCTGACGACCGACCACTGCCCGGCCGATCTCGGGCCGGGCCCGGCGTCTACCACGACGCGGCCCTGGAACTGGCCCGCGACGCCGACATCCTGATGCACGACTCGTTCTGGTACGCCGAGGACTTCAACCCGGCGCAGACGTTCGGGCCTGCGGCCGCCGAGTACGCGATCGGGCTGGCCGCTGCCGCCGGGGCCGGACGGGTGCTCCTGCTGCATCACATGCCGGACCGCACCGACACCGAGCTGGAGAAGCTGGCCGCTGGCCTGACCGGCAGCCCGGTGCCAACCACCCTCGCCGCCGACGGCGACGTGATCTCCCTATGAGCCCGGACGCGGTTGTGGTCGGGGCGGGGCCGAACGGACTGGCAGCGGCCCTGACGCTGGCCCGCGCCGGGCTGCGGGTCCAGGTCTTCGAGGGCGCGCCCGACGCTGGCGGCGGCTGCCGGACCGCGGAGCTGACGCTGCCCGGATTCGCGCACGACGTCTGCTCGACCGTGCACGCCCTGGCCGCCGCGTCGCCCTTCTTCGCCGGCCGCGACCTGGCCGCGCGCGGCGTGCGGCTGCTCGCGCCCAAGGTCGCGGCCGCACACCCGCTGGACGGCGGCCGGGCCGGCGCGATCAGCGGATCGGTGGCCGAAACCGCCGCGCGGCTCGGCGGCCCGGACGCGCGCGCGTACGCCCGACTGATGGGCCCGCTGGTGCGCGACAGCGAGCCGATCCTGGCGATGACGCTCGCCCCGCTGCGTTCCCGGCCGGACCGGCTGCTGCCGGCCGCCCGGTTCGGTGCCGAGGGCCTGCTGCCGGCCACGGTGCTTGCCCGCCGGCTGCACACGCCAGAAGCGCGGGCGCTGCTCGCGGGCATGGCCGGGCACTCGCTCCGGCCGCTGTCCGCGCCGCTGACCGGGGCGTTCGGGCTGACCATGCTGCTGCTCGCGCACACGACCGGCTGGCCGGTGATCGAGGGTGGGAGCGCGCGGCTGATCGCGGCCATGACGGCCGAGCTGGCCGAGCGCGGCGGCACCGTCACGACGGGGACGTGGATCGAGCGGCTGTCGGACCTGCCGCCCGCGCGGGCGGTCGTCCTCGACGTTACCCCGCGGCAGCTGCTGGCCATGGCGGGTGACCGGCTGCCGGCGGGATACCGGCGGGCGATGCGCCGCTTCCGGTACGGGCCCGGAGTATGCAAGGTCGACTGGGCGCTGGACGGCCCCGTTCCCTGGCAAAGCGAGGCGTGCCGGGAGACCGTGACGGTGCATCTCGGCGGCACGATCGGCGAGGTCGCGCGCAGCGAGGCCGCGGTCGCGGCGGGCAGGCTGCCGGAGCAGCCGTTCTGCCTGATCACCCAGCCGTGCGTGGTAGACCCGGGCCGGGCGCCCGCGGGCAAGCACGTGCTGTGGGGCTACTGTCACGTGCCGCCGGGGTCAGACGCTGACATGACCGACCGGATCGAGGCGCAGGTCGAGCGGTTCGCGCCCGGCTTCCGCGACCTGGTGCTGGCGCGGTCCGTCAAGACGGCGGCAGACATGGAGCGGTACAACCCGAGCTATATCGGCGGCGACATCGCCGCCGGAGCCAGTACGCTCCGACAAACGATCGGTCGTCCGACGCTGCGGTGGAATCCGTACCGGACGCCGCTGCCGGGCGTGTACCTGTGCTCGGGATCGACCCCGCCGGGCGGCGGGGTGCACGGGATGTGCGGCCTGTGGGCCGCCCGGACGGCAATGCAGGATCTGCACCTGGCCGTCTGATCAGTAACACATCGACCGGCGTCGGCCCTCGCCCGCGGCACCGGTCCGCGGAGAACACACCTTATGGGAGGGTGAAATGAAAAGGTTCGGTGTTAAACGTTCCACCGCCGTCGGACTCGCGGCCACCGCCGCACTCGCACTCGCGGTACCAGCGGCTAGTGCATTAGCGGCCAGTCGGCCGCAGCGTGCGGCCACCGCGCTCCCGGTGATCACGGTCACCATGAACGGCAAGTCGATCAGCGTGTCCGGCGCGCTGGTGTCCGGCGGCGTGAAGGTCGTCTCCAAGGTCAGCCGGGAGCCTGCAGGTAACCCGACGTTCGTGCGGCTCGATCCGGGCGTCACCCCTGCGCAGCTGCTCAAGGCGGCTGCCGGCGACCCGAACAACATCGCGCTCATCGCGTCAATCGTGTTCAGCCCGCAAGCCAATAAGGGCACCAGCTGGGCGGAGGTCAGCCTGAAGCCGGGCAACTACGTCGCGGTCGACCTGAACGCCAGTCAGTCGAACCCGCCTGTGACGATCTTCAAGATCAGCCCGAGTTCGAGCCCAGCGAAACTGCCGAAGCCGGCCGCCAGCCTGAACTCGATCGAGTTCACGTTCCGTGGTCCGTCCACCCTGCGCGACGGCGAGCTCGTGCGGTTCGGCAACCGCGGGTTCCTGGTGCACATGATGTTCGCCGCGCGGGGCGCGAGCAAGGCGAGGGCACATCAGATCGCCGCGCTACTGAAGGCGGGCAAGGACAGCAAGGCCCAGAAGCTGGCGGACGGTAGTTACCAGTTCTTCGGCATCCTCACCCACGATCAGTCGCAGCAGCAGATCGTCAGGCTGCGGCCGGGTTACTGGGTCATCGCCTGCTTCATGGACACCCAGGATGGCCGGGAGCACACCACGCTCGGCATGGAGCGGGTCATCCACATCGTCAAGTAAGCAGCGATCAGCGGAAGCACGATCCTGGCGGCGGGCCGAGGGGTCGGCCGTCAGGGTTGCTGGCAGGCCCGCGAAGCGGTTATTTGGCCGCGCGCGGGTACGTTGGGCATGTGAAGAAGATTATTGAGCTGCTGCTCTGCTTCCTGCACCCGCTGGCGGTCATCCTCATCTGGGTGGACCTGCTCGGCCGCCGGGAAATCGGCGGCGGCGCGAAGGTTGCGTGGGCAATCTTCAGTATTGTCCCGCTTGTGCCGTTCGTGTACGTGCTGACCGGCGGCGATCTCTGGTAGTCCGGCCGTTGCCGGGTTAGACCGGACCGTACTGCTGATCGCGGCAGCGACGATTTCCGGCCGGCCGCCGGGTCTATACCGGCAGGGCCAGCACCCGCTGGCCTGTGCGCACGAGGGCAGGCTGCCGGATGACGGTCACCGATGAGTTCACCAGTCGCGCGAGCCCGTTCCGGGGCGAGCTGCTGGCGTACTGCTACCGGATGCTGGGCTCGGCCGAGGAGGCCGAAGACCTGGTCCAGGAGACGTACCTGCGCGCGTGGCGCGGCTACGAGCGGTTCGAGGACCGCGCGTCGATGCGGACCTGGCTGTACCGGATCGCGACCAACGTCTGCCTGACCGCGATCGAGCGCCGCAGCCGGCGACCGCTCCCGTCCGGCCTGGGCGGCCCCGCGGAGGATCCGGGCGCGCAGCTGGTCGCGGCGCCCGAGGTACCGTGGCTGCAGCCGTTCGCCGGTCCGGCGCTGGCCTCCGGCTACGACGATCCGGCCGCGGTGGCGGTGGCCAGGGCCGGGATCCGGCTGGCGCTGGTCGCCGCGCTGCAATACCTGTCTGCCCGCCAGCGCGCGGTGCTGATCTTGCGGGACGTACTGGAGTGGCCGGCCGCCCAGGTGGCGGACTTGCTCGGCACCACGACCATCGCGGTGAACAGCATGCTGCGGCGCGCCCGCGCCCAGCTCGCGGATGCGATGCCCGCTGAACACGAGCTGGCCGAGCCCGCCGACCCGGACCGGCGGGCGCTGCTGGAGCGGTTCGCCGCCGCGGTCGAGAACGCCGACGGCAGCGCGCTCGCGCAGATCCTGACCGCGGACGTGGCGCTGGAGATGCCGCCGCTGCTGACGTGGTTCACCGGTCGCGACATCGTCGCCGAGGTGGTGGCGGCGAACCTGTTCATCGCGCCAGGCGCGCTCCGGCTGCTGCCGGTCGCGGCGAACGGGCAGGACGCCTTCGCCGTCTACCAGCGCGCGGCCGACGGGCACTTCTACGCGCACGCGATCATCGTGCTCGAGCTCGCTGCGGCCGGGATCGGGCGGATGACGGCGTTCCAGCGCCCGAGCCTGTTCGCGCGGTTCGGCTTGCCGCCCGAGCTCGCTGTCGCCGGACCGGCCCCGGCCGCGGACTAAGTGATCGCGGTGGCGCCACTGAGCCGGGGGCTGGAGCTGCTCGAATCGGCGGTCGGTTACGCTCTGGCCAGCGCCGCGCTGGTCACCCCGCCGGACCTGTGCGGGCCCACGCCGTGCGCTGGCTGGGACGTGCGGACGCTGCTGGTCCACCTCAGTGACTCGATCGCGGTCCTGCACCAGTCGCTGGCCGGCCCGGGCCCGGCGGTCGCGGACAAGGCCGTCGCGGGACCGGCGGCCCCTGGCCCGGACACTCAGCCCGGCCCGGACACTCAGCCCGGCCGCGGCGCGGACCCGGTCGCGGTGCTGCAGCGGCACGCAGCCAGGCTGCTGGCTGGCTGCGCCGCAGCCGGCCCGGCCGAGTACCGGGTCCCCGTTGGCGGCCGGGTGCTGGCGGCGAGCATCGTCGCGGTGACCGGAGCGCTGGAGATTACCGTGCACGGCTGGGATGTCGCGGCCGCGTGCGGTGGCCCCCGCCCGGTCCCGCCCGGCCTGGCCGTCGTGCTGCTGCCGGTCGCGCAGCTGCTCGTCCCGCCCGGCACCAGGCCGGGGCTGTTCGCCGGCCCGGTCCGGGTGCCCGCCCCGGCCTGCCCTGGCGATCAGCTCGTCGCGTTTCTCGGCCGCCAGCCGCGGTGACTCCGGGCTACCTGGCTGGTCTGTATCGGTAGGCCGCCCGCAAGGGGCGGACCAGCCAGTACAACGCAAGCGGAGGAACCACCATGACAATCACCGCCAAGGCAGTCCTGATCACGGGCGCCAACCGTGGCATCGGCCGGGCTCTAGTCGAGGAAGCACTGCGCCGGGGCGCCGGCCGGGTGTACGCCGGCACCCGGCAGCCGTTCACGCACCCGGACGACCGCGTCACGCCGCTGGTCCTGGACGTGACCAGCCCGGCCCAGATCCAGGCGGCCGCCGCCCGGGTCGATGCGCTCGACATCCTGATCAACAACGCCGGGATCGCGCGCTACGACGACCTCAGCGACCCGTCGGTGCTGCAGCAGCACCTGGACGTCAACCTGTTCGGCGCCTACGGCGTGACCCGGGCGTTCCTGCCGCTGCTGACCCGCTCCGGCGGCGCCATCGTCAACAACGTGTCGATGATGGCCCAGGTCCCGGTGCCGTTCACGCCGGCCTACGCGATCTCGAAGGCGGCCGCGTTCAACATGACCCAGTCGCTGCGGGCACTGCTGGCCGGGCGCGGCGTGCGCGTACACGCGGTGCTGACCGGACCCACCGACACCGACATGAGCCGGGGCTTCGACGTCCCCAAGGCCTCGCCGGAGTCGGTCGCCAGGGCCATCTTCGACGGCGTGGACGACGAAGAGGAAGACATCTTCCCCGACCCGGTGTCGCAGACGATGGCGCAGAGCTGGCGCGGCAGCGTGGCCAAGGCGCTGGAACACGAGTACGCGGCCCTGGTCCAGGCACCGTCGGCCGCGGCCTGAGCGGCGCGAGCGCACCGGAAGGAGGCAGGAACGATGACGGAGCACGCGATTGTCAGCCGGGCCGAGTGGCAGGAGGCGCGAGCTGACCTGCTCGGCCGGGAGAAGGAGCACACCAGGGCGGGCGACGAACTGGCCCGCCAGCGCCGGGGGCTGCCGTGGGTGGCGGTCGACAAGGAGTACCGGTTCGACGCTGACGACGGGACGAAGACGCTGGCCGAGCTGTTCGGCGGCCGATCCCAGCTCGTGCTGTACCACTTCATGTTCGGCCCGTCCTACACGGCCGGATGCCCGGTCAACTCGTCCATCGCGGACAGCATCGACGGCTTGCAGCCCCACCTGCACGCCAGGGACGTGACCCTCATGCTGGTCTCGCAGGCCCCGCTGACCAGGCTGCAGGCCTACCGCCAGCGGATGGGCTGGACAATTCCCTGGGTCTCGGCGGCGAACACCGACTTCAACTTCGACCAGGGCGCGTCGTTCCGTCCGCAGGACGTGCAGACCTGGGGGCTCGATGCCGCCGCGCTGCCGCCGATCGTGGCCGTCAACGCGGCCGCGACCGGGACCGACATCGCCGGCTATCTGTCGGAGGCCCCGGCCGTCAGCGTCTTCACGCTGCAGGACGGCGTCGTCTACCAGACGTACTCGGCCGGCGCGCGCGGGGTGGAGTTCCTGATGAACTACTACCCGATCCTCGACCGGGTGCCGAGCGGACGCGACGAGAACGCCGAATGGCAGACCTGGATCCGCCGTCACGACGAGTATCCAAGCCGATGACCTGCCGGGCGGCGCGGGTGCGGACGGAACGCAGTCCGGCCCGCCCGCTCCGGGCCGGACCCAGGCCCTGGGGAGGGCTACCCTTGGCCGCCCCCCGTGAGCGCGCCTACGGTCGTGGCAGCCGAGTGTTGGGAGTCAGTCGTCATGGCCGCTGCGATCTGGTCAGGTGCAGGCATCCGGCGGGTGTTCGCGGTGGCAGCCGTGGCTGCGGTCGGGCTGACGTGGACGGCGGCGGCCGCGCAGGCCTCCGCCGGGCGCCGCCCGCCCGCGGCGACGATCACGACGGTCGCGGGCGGCCCCGGCGGCCCAGGCCCGGCGACGAACGTCTCGATCCGGGCGTGCGGGCTGAAGTCGGCCGGCGGCGCGCTGTACTTCGCGGCCGGGGCGGTCGTGCGCCGGGTCGACGCGCGCACCGGCTGGCTGACGACGGTGACCGAACTGGTTCCCACCCGTGACGCCGGCACCGGCGTTAAGGGCTGCGGCGTCACGACGGATGCGGCCGGGAATGTACTGGTCGCCGACACCGATCGGGTCCTGGTGGTAGCGGCGCGGACCGGGCGGTTATACGGCCGGCGGATGCTGGCCCGGCATGTGTACGCGATCGCCGGCCGGGCGAACGCCCCGGGGCATGCCGGCAACGGCGGGCTGGCCGTGAGGGCGGCCCTGCTCGACGCCGTCGATGTCGCTGTTGACCAGGCTCGCAACGTGGTAGTGGCCGACTCCGGTTCCCCGCAGGACAGAGAGATCGCCGCCGTCGGCGCCGAAGTACGAGTCGTGGCCGGGAAGACGGGCCGGTTCTACGGCCGGAAGATGACCGCCGGTCACATCTACGCCGTCGCCGGCACCGCGGCGGGCGGCTCCGACCGGAACGGCGGGCGCGCGACCCGGACCTCGCTGGGCGTGGCCATCGGACAGGTGCGGGTGGACAGCAACGGCAACCTGGTCCTCGCCGACCTGGGTGTCGCGCCGGACGCCAGTCTGGCCCCGAGCGTGCGCGTGATCGCGGTCAGGACCGGCCGGTTCTACGGCCAGCGGATGTCAGCCGGGCACATCTACTCGATCGCGGGCAACGGGCGCCGCGGCTATGCAGGCAACGGCGGTCCGGCCCGCAAGGCCGCGCTGGACTACGGGACCGGGGTGGCGCTGGATCACGCCGGGAATGTCGTGATCGCCGACTGTGGCCAGGTGCGAGTCGTGGCCGACCGGACCGGGCGGTTCTACGGCAGGCATATGGCGGCCGGGCACATCTACGCCGTGGCCGGCCAGCCGGGTCCCGACGTCAGTGGTGGTTGCCTCGAGCGTCATGACGCCGGCGACGGCGCGGCTAGCCGGGCCAGTGTCATCGCGTCGGCAGTAACCGTCGACAGCGCCGGCAACGTCCTGCTCACCGGCGATGGCAACTATCGGGTCCGGCTCATCGCCGCCCGGACCGGCCGCTACTACGGCCGGAGCGTGCGCGCTGGCGACATCTACACCGTCGCCGGCAACGGGAACAACCAGTCGTCCGGGAACGGGCTACTCGCGACGCGGGCCGAGCTGGGGCCCGAAGCGGTGACCACGGACCGCGCGGGTGACGTGCTGATGCTAGATGGCTGGCAGGTGCGGATGGTGCCCGCGGCGTCCGGCACGTACTTCGGCCAGAAGATGACCAGGGGCGTCATCTACCGGGTGGCCGGCGGCGGCAGCCGGCTTCCGGCCGATGGCGGCGTCGCGACCGCGACCGGATTCCAGTTCATCTACGGCGGCCCGGCCGTGGCGGCCGACGCGGCCGGGAATGTCCTGGTCGCCGACACCAGCCGGCACCAGGTGGACGTCGTCGCCGCGCGGACCGGTACCTACTACGGGCGGAAGATGTCCGCCGGGCACATCTACATCCTCGCCGGGAGCGGGACGAACGGGTTCGCCGGTGATGGCGGCCCGGCGACCGCGGCGAGCCTCTCCAACCCCTTTGAGGTGACGACCGACCACGCCGGCAACGTGCTGACCGCGGCCGACGTCGACGGCAACCGCCGGGTCCGGGTCATCGCGGCCCGGTCGGGTACCTTCTACGGCCAGCAGATGACGGCCGGCGATATCTACACGATCGCCGGCAACGGAACGGTCACATACCCGGGCGACGGCGGGCCCGCCACGCAGGCAGGAATCGCTCCCGAGGCTATCGCGGCCGACCCGGCCGGGAACGTCGTGATCTCCGACGCCGACAGCTGCGTGCCGCCCCGGTCCGGCGATGTCGGGTGCCAGGTCCGGGTGGTGGCGGGGACCTCAGGCACGTTCTACGGCCAGCAGATGACGGCCGGCGACATCTACACGATCGCCGGCAACGGGACCGCCGGGTACTCGGGCGACGGCGGCCCGGCCACCAAGGCCAGTCTGTCGGAACCCGAAGAGCTGGCGATCGACAGCGCGGGCAATATCGCGGTCATCGTCGATCCTTACAACACTGACGGTACCGACGTCGTCCGGATGATCGCTGCCCGATCGGGGACGTTCTACGGCAAGAAGATGACGGCCGGGGACATCTACACGATCGCGGGCGGCGGCACCACCACCCTCGGCGACGGCGGCGCCGCGACGCGCGCTGCGCTCAACACCCCGCTGGGGATAGCGATCGAGCCGGCCGGGAACCTGCTCATCGCCGACTCGGGCAACGGCAGGGTCCGGTCGGTGACCCGGGCCTGATCGGCTGAGTCGCCGCAGGCAACCGCTAGGGAGCGCCGGCCAGCGCGATGGCCGCGTCGACCTCGGCCTGCCGGGCGACGACCTCGGCCGCGTACTTCTCCTCGTCGATCTTCTCGGCCAGTTCCTCGTCCGCCCGCATGAGCACCTCAAGGTCGGTGTCGGCGGCCTCGATGACGCCCAGGTCGGTGTAGGCGTGCTGCACCTTCGGACCCCACAGGCCGATGTCCCGGACGCACGGCACGATCCGGGAGAACAGCAGCGTCCGGAACGCCTGCTGGACCGGCGACTGCTCGGTGAACTCGAGGCACTCCTCGCACGTCGAATCCCATCCGCTCCCAGACCTCGCGGCCGGTGAACCGGTTGCGCATCAGGTAGCAGCCCTCGACGATGAACTCCTCGCGGTCGGCCCGCTCCGCGTCGGTCAGTTCCTTGTAGTAGTCCCGTAGCGCCAGCCGCCCGAAGGCGACGTGCCGGGCCTCGTCCTGCATGACGTAGGCGAGCAGCTGGGTCACCAGCGCGTTGTTGGACAGGTCCCGGTGCACGCCGAACGCGGCCAGCGCCAGCCCCTCGATGAGCACCTGCATGCCGAGGTACGGCATGTCCCAGCGGGAGTCGGACAGCGCGTCGGCGAGCAGCTTGGCCAGGTCCGGGTTGACCGGGTAGTACAGCCCGATCTTCTCCCGCATGAACTTCGCGTACAGCTCGACGTGCCGGGCCTCGTCCATGGCCTGGGTCGCGGCGTAGAACTTGGAGTCCATGTCCGGCACCGACTCGACGATCCGGGCGGCGACCGTCAGCGCGCCCTGCTCGCCGTGCAGGAACTGGCTGAACAGCCACGCCGACAGGTGGTGGCCGAGCTCGTCGCGCTCCTTCTGGTTGAGCTTGTCCCACTGGGGCGAGCCGTAGATCGGGCACAGCTCGTCGCTTTGCTCCATGACGTTGCTGGGATTGACGTCGATCGACCAGTCGATCCGCTTGGTCGCGTCCCACTGCTTGTCCTTGCCGCGCTGGTACAGGTCGAGCAGCCGGGTCCGGCCGCTGTCGTACTCCCAGTTGAATCGCGTCGCGCCAGTCGCGGGAATGTCCCAGGTACCCGGCGCGACCGGGGTCGTGTAGTGCTCGTAGGTGCTCACGGCAGCCTCCTGAAGCGCGGCGATACCCCCGACATTACTCGCGGGTATCGCCGCGCTCTAGCGGCGTCTGGCTACGGGATCTGCCCCGCGTGCTTCACGATGGCCGAGGCGAGCAGTGCCTCCCAGCCGAGCACCTGACCCTTCTTGATGTAACGGGTGCCGTCCGTGGCCACGGACGTATGCGCCCGCACGGCGATCCACTCGTCGCCCATGTAGGAGTACGTGACCGGGTTGACTACCAGCTCGTGCTTCTCCCAGCCGTCTATCACCAGGTAGAAGCCGAGGCCGGTCCGTCCGGCCAGGTCTGCCGCGCTGTCGAAGTGCACGCCAGGGGTCTGCTGCAGGAGCCGGTAGAGGGCCCCCGCGAGCCTGGGCGGCAGCCATACGCCCTCGGTCTGGCCGACCAGGAGCGTGGCGATGGCGCTGAACACGGCGACGTCCGGATTCGGCTCGTACCAGGGCATCCGCGGGTTGTTCTGGCTGAGGATGACCGCTCGCAGCCGGGCCGGGTCGGTGGGCAGCGAGTTCAGGTACGCATAGCGCACGCTCTTCCAGCCGCCGAGCGATCCGGCGCCGCCGCGAGTGATGCTGATGTGAGTGTGCACGACGGTCTGCGGCGGCAGGCTGACCGGGAAGCTCTGCGTTCCCGCGTACTGCCGCCAGTCGACCCGCACCCAGTTCAGCGAGAACGCTCGCTCGTCGGGCGGCCCGAACAAGAACCCGCCGCTGCCCTTGGTGGAGTCCGCGAACTCGATCTTCATGTACACCCAGTCGCGGCGGCCCGGTGCGCGGGCCGGCGCGAGCGCGGCCGCACGGGCGGCGAACTCGACGAGCTGCGCGCCGGTGCGCGCGCGCCCGACGCTGGGCAGGCCGAGCGCTGGCAGCGGCGCCGCGGGCCGGCCGGTCCACGCCAGCACCTGCGGGCCCGCGTAGCGGACCTGGCCGCCGTCGACGTACACGGCCACCGCACCCGTGGCCGCAACCGCGGCGACCGCTACCGAGGCGGCGATCAGCCGCCGCCTGGTCCACTGCATCCGCCGCGTCCAGAGCGTCCGCCCGGCCGGTGCGTCCGCCGGGCAGGGGGTTCGCTGGCGATCGCGGCCAGCACCGTTGCCTCCACCCGGCCGGCGGCGGGGCGAGCGGCACCTCGGCGCGCATCCGGACGAGCAGGTCCATCTCGTTCATCTCAGCTCTCCTCTTGAATCCGGCCGGGCGCTAACCGGGCGCAGCCGGCCCGGCGTGTCCGGCCTGGCCTGCACGCTGGCAATGTCATCTCTGAGCGCCGCCCGCAGCCGGCGGCGGGCGCGGCTCACCCGCGACTGAACCGTGCCGAGCGGCACTCCCATCGCCTCGGCGGCCTGTTCATAGGTCAGCCCGCCCCAGGCCACCAGCAGCAGCGCGTCCCGCTGCGGGCCGGGCAGCCGGGCCAGTCCCACGGCCAGTGCGGCGTTCGTGCTCACGGACGCGTCCACCTGATCGGTAAATGGCGCGGTCACCGGGTCGGTGCCGGTCCGCGCCAGCAGCCGCAGCTGCTGCACCTCGGTGCGCCAGTGCCGGCGCAGCATGTTGGTGGCGATTCCGTACAGCCACGGCAGCGCGTCCGGGATCCCGGCGCGGAACGCCGCGCGCTGCCGGAACGCCACCAGGAACGTTTCGGCGACCACGTCATCGGCAGCGTGCGGTCCGATCCGGCGGGTCACGTATCGCTGGATCGCGGGCGCGTGCCTGCGGAACAGCACGGCGAACTGCTCAGGGTCGGTCAGTGACCGGCCGATGACAACCGAGTCCGGATCCGCCCCGGTCTCGCTGGTGCTCATAGGCGGCCTTCCGTGGGTGGTGGAAAGGACACCTGTCTTTGCCGCCGGCGGGACGCGATGTTCCCGCCCGCGGACGACAATCTTCTCGCTAGCTGAGCGCCTTAGATACCGGCCGGGCTTTCATGAGCACTTCTGGCGGCCCCGTCGCCGCCTTGGCGACGGGGAGCTGCCAGTCAGCGGCTGCCGAACCGCCCTTTCCACCGGCGCCTGGTCAGGACCAGGGCCATGCCGCCGGCCAGCAGGAAGGTCGCCGAGGCCGCGATCAGCGCGGCCAGGTTGGCGCCGGTGATCGGCAGCGGGCCGGGCGGGCCGGGCGGACCCGGTGAGTGCGTCGGCGCCGGAGTCGGGCTCGGCGACATGGACGTCGGGCTCGGCGTGGGCGTCGGAGTGGGCACCGACAAAGCGTTTTGTCGGCAGCCGCGAATGTCACCAGGCTCCGCGGTGACTATCCGGCTTTGCCGCGCTCGGTATATCCGGCGGCGACTTGTCGTTGATGTCCCGTGGTCCTGCCCGGCATGATGCGGGGGAGTAGTTGCCGCCGCCCGGGCGCAGCCGCGTGCCCGGCATCGCCGAGGAGCGGACATGGATTTCGACATCCCCGCCGAGCTGACCAGTTACCTGACGGAGCTGGACGAGTTCATCGAGCGCGAGATCCGGCCGCTGGAAGCGGCCGACGACAACATCCGCTTCTTCGACTACCGCCGGGAGGACGCCAGGACCGACTGGGACCGCGGCGGACTGCCGAACCGGGAGTGGGAGGCGCTGCTGTTCGAGGCCCGCCGGCGGGCCGACGCGGCCGGGCACTACCGGTACGCGTTCCCGGCGAAGTACGGCGGCCGGGACGGCACCAACCTCGGCATGGCGATCATCCGCGAGCACCTCGCCAGCAAGGGCCTCGGCCTGCACTGCGACCTGCAGAACGAGCACATGATCGTGGGCAACAACGTCGGCCTGCTGCTGATGATCGAGTACGGCACCGCGGAGCAGCAGGCGGAGTGGATTGACCGGCTGGCCGAAGGCCGCGGCGGCTTCGCGTTCGGCATCACCGAGCCTGCGCACGGCAGCGACGCCACGTTCATGGAGACGACGGCCGTGCGCGACGGCGCGCACTGGGTGATCAACGGGGAGAAGACCTGGAACACCGGGATCCACGTCGCTTCGCACGACCTGATCTTCGCCCGGACCAGCGGCGAGCCGGGCGACGCGAACGGGATCACCGCGTTCCTCACGCCGGTGGCCGCCGACGGCTTCACGATCGAGGAATACCTCTGGACCTTCAACATGCCGACCGACCACGCGCACGTGACGTTCCGCGACGTGCGCGTCCCGGCCAGCGCGATCTTCGGCGGCGAGGGCCGCGGCCTGCAGGTTGTCCAGCACTTCTTCAACGAGAACCGGATCCGGCAGGCCGCCTCCAGCCTCGGCGCCGCCCAGTTCTGCATCAACGAGTCGGTCGCGTACGCGCGCGAGCGGCGCCCGTTCGGCAAGCCGCTGGCGGCCAACCAGGCCATCCAGTTCCCGCTGGTCGAGCTCCAGACCCAGTGCGAGATGCTGCGCGCGCTGATCCACAAGACGGCCTGGCTGATGGACACGGGACGGGCCCGTTCTCGGCCTCCGACAAGGTCTCGATGTGCAACTACTGGGCGAACCGGCTGTGCTGCGAGGCCGCCGACCGGGCGATGCAGGTGCACGGCGGGCTCGGCTACTCCCGGCACAAGCCGTTCGAGCACATCTACCGGCATCACCGCCGGTACCGGATCACCGAAGGCGCCGAGGAGATCCAGATGCGCCGGGTGGCCGGGTACATGTTCGGCTTCATGCACCAGCGCGCCCCGAAAGGCGTCTCGGCCGGATGACCGATGCCGTTGACTGGAACGAGCTCGCGCGCCCCGTCGGACGGTGGGCGGGCCGCGGGGCCCGGATCGAGGACCAGAGGCGGCTGCCCGGCGGCGCGTCCAAGCAGACCTGGTCGTTCGACGCCGTCGCGCCGGACGGCGCCCGCACCGAGCTGATCCTGCGCCGCGATCCGCCGGGGCGCCCGTCCGAGCCCGGCGCGATCGACCGGGAGGCGGCGGCCCTCACGCTGGCGCACGCCGCCGGCCTCCCGGTGCCCGAGCTGCTGTTCACCTCGCGCGGCGCGGCCGGGCTCGGCGCCGCGGGCATGATCATGCGCCGCGTACCCGGCGAGACGATCGCGCGCAAGATCTTGCGCGACGAGCAGTACGAGCAGGCCCGCGCCCTGGTCGTGCGCCAGCTCGGCCAGTTCGCGGCCGGGCTGCACGGGCTGGCGGACAAGCCGGATCCGTCCTTCTTCCCGACGCCGGACCCGCTGGCCAGCCTGCGCGAACAGCTGGACGCCTTCGCCCAGACCGGGCAGCGCAGCGAGGTCTTCGAGCTGGCTTATGCCGAGCTGGCGGCCAGCCCGCCGCCGGCCCGCGAGCCTGTCCTGCTGCACGGTGACTTCCGGCTCGGCAACCTGATCGTCGGCCCGGACGGGCTGGCGGCGGTGCTGGACTGGGAGCTGACCCATCTGGGGAACCCGGCCGAGGACCTCGGCTGGCTGTGCGTGAAGGCGTGGCGGTTCGGCGCGGCCCCGCCGGTCGCGGGCCTGGGCCGCCGGGAGGAACTGCTGGCGGCCTACCGGGAGGCGGGCGGCGCCGACATCAGCCTGGCCGAGCTGCGCTGGTGGGAGATCCTCGGCACGCTGCGCTGGGGTGTCATCTGCATGACCCAGGCGTGGGTGCACCTGTCTGGCGCCTACCAGTCGGTGGAGCTGGCCGCGATCGGCAGGCGGGTCTGCGAGCAGGAATGGGACCTGCTGCTGTTGCTGGAGCCGGACGCGGCCGCCGCGGCCGCCGCGCGCCGGCCGCGCCCGGCCGGGGAGCCGGGCGGCGCACCCGCGCCCTACGGACGGCCGACGGCCACCGAACTGCTGGCTGCCGTGCGCGGGTACCTGACCGATCAGGTCATGCCCGCGACGGAGGGCCAGCTGGCGTTCCACGCGCGGGTGGCCGCGAACGTGCTCGCGATCGTGGCCCGCGAGCTTGAGCTCGGCCCGGTCAGCGACGAGCTCAGCCTCGCGGACGCCGTGGCCGCCAGGCTCGCGGTGGCCAATCCGCGCTACTTCGGCCCGGGCTGACCGGCGCGAGCGGCGTCAGGCGGTGCGCGGCTACCCGTGCATCGGATGCTCGTGCTCCGCGTGCCCGGCGGGTTCGAGCTGGAAGGTGGAGTGGTCGACGTCGAAGTGGCCGCGCAGGCAGTCCTGCAGCTGGTCCAGCATGATGGCGCTGCGCCCGGCCTCGATGATCTCCGGGTCGACCACGACGTGCGCGGAGAACACCGGCAGGCCCGAGGTGATCGTCCAGACGTGCAGCTCGTGCACCTCGCGGACCCCCGGCAATCCGGCCATGTGCGTGCGGATCTCGTCCAGGTCGATGCCCTCGGGGCTGGCCTCGAGCAGGATGTCTACCGCTTCCCGCAGCAGCCGCCAGGTCCGGGGCAGGATCAGCACGCCGACGACCATGGAGGCGATCGGGTCGGCCAGGGTCGCGCCGGTCACGCTGACGATGACGCCGGTGACGATCACGGCGGCGGCGCCCAGGGTGTCGGCCGCGACTTCCAGGAACGCGCCGCGCACGTTCAGGCTCTCGGCCTGCCCGGCCCGCAGCAACAGCAGCGAGATCGTGTTCGCCACCAGCGCGCCCGCGCCGAACGCGATGAGCAGGCCGGAGCTGATGCCCGGCGGTGCGGAGAGCCGCTGGATCGCCTCGGTGAAAATCAGCGCGGCCATGCCGAGCAGCAGCAGCGAGTTGGCCATCGCGGCGAGGATCTCGGCCCGCGCGTAGCCGAACGTGCGCTTCGCGGTCGCGGGGCGGCCCGCGAACCAGGTGGCGAGCAGCGACAGGCCGACGCCGGCGGCGTCCGCGGCCATGTGCGCGGCGTCCGCGAGCAGCACCAGCGAGCCGGTGATGATCACGCCGATCACCTCGGCGACGGCGATGGCGGTGCTGATCCCGAGCACCGCCAGCAGCGCGCGCCGGTGCTGCCCGGTCACTGTCGCCGGACCGCGGCTATGCGAATGCGAGTGCGGGCTCATGATCCCTGGTCGCGGCCGCCATCGGGTTCGCCCGGCGCGAGCAGCTCGTAGGCCGGGTTGATCATGACCGGCCTGGCCGGCCGCAGGCCGACCGGGCCGCGCAGCCGCACCTTGGAGCCCGGCCGCAGGCCGGTGATGTTCGACCGGCCGTAGAACAGCGCTGTCAGCTGACCGGTCGAGTCCTCAACATCGCAGGCCAGCACCGTGTTGTGCTCGACCGGCCGGATCTCCACGGTGTGCACCCGGCCCTCGACCGCGGCCCGGCCGGGGATCCGCAGCGAGCCGATGGGCGTGATCCCCTTGCCCGGCCTGGGCCGGGCGTAGTCGTCCTTGCCGGGCGGCGTGGCCATCGCCGGGTCGATCGGCGCGCCGGCCTCGGCCGCGGTCTCCGCCCGCTCCGCTGCCGCCGGTGGTTCGGGGGCCTGACCCGGCAGTGGCACCGCCGCGGCGGCGGCCGCGTGCGCCATCGGTCCGCGGCCGCCGAGACTCTCGACCCGGCTGCGGACGTCGAACGGCACGATCGTGGCCGCCGCGTGCGGGATGCGGCTGATGACCGCCGCCATCCTGTCCGCGGTCCGGTCGTGCAGCAGCCGGCCCACGATCGGCGCGTAGCTGCGGCGGGGCAGGACCGCGGTCACGCCGACGCCGGGCAGGACCGCCTCCGCGCTCACCAGGGTCGCCGCGGCGTTGGCCAGCCGCCGGTCGGGGCAGTCGACGAAGTCCAGGGCGATGCTGGTGCTGGCCCGCAGCCAGTCCTGCCGGAGCCGGTCGGCCTGCACGTTGTCGATCACGAAGTGGACCGCGCGCAGCGACGTGGGGCGCAGGCTCCGGGCGTACCGCAGGCCGGCGATCGTGGCCAGGTCGAAGTCGTCCACGAAGACGAAGACGGTTCGCCGTGAATAGGTCGGCGGGTCCGGCCGCTTGCCCCGGCTGCCGATGTTCTCCAGGACCGTGGCTTCCATCCGGTACTGCCGGTTCAGCCGGATGAATGCGAACACGAGCAGCGGGAAGACCACGACGACAAGCCAGGCACCCTCGGTGAACTTGACGATCGCGAAGATCAGCACGACCAGGCCCGTGTAGATCGCGCCGGTCAGGCTGATCGCGGTATGCCGACGCCAGCCCGGGCCGCGGTGGCGCCGGTGGTAGCGCGCCATGCCGAACCCCGCCAT
The DNA here is from genome assembly GCA_963805805.1 of uncultured Actinomycetota bacterium. Taxonomy (GTDB): domain Bacteria; phylum Actinomycetota; class Actinomycetes; order Streptosporangiales; family Streptosporangiaceae; genus JAJYUU01. Next base: position 131,698 of record CAWDVS010000010.1, read on the forward strand.
CGTGAAGCCCGTGAATACGCCGATCGCATAGAACGGGATCAGGCTGTTCACGTTCGCGCCGACGGCGATGATCAGGGCGAGAGAGACCACGGCCAGCACGATGATGCCGCTGGAGAAGACGAGCCGGTGTCCGCGCTTGGTCAGCCAGCGGGGCAGGAACGAGTCCTCCGCGACGAAGCTGGCCAGGAACGGGAACCCGCTGAAGCTAGTGTTGCCGCCGGTGAACAGGATGGCCGCCGTGCCAGCCTGGACCGCGTAGAACAGCACCCGCCCAAGCGTGCCTTGGCCGAATATGAGGCCGGCCTCCTGGGCGAGGACCGTGGGATAGCCGCTGCGGTACGGGGTGGCATGGGTCACGTGCGCGAGCCAGGAGATGCCCGCGATCAGGGACGCCACGATAGTCCCCTGGATGATCAGCACCTGCCTGGCGTTGCGCCCGGCAGGCTCGCGCAGGGCGCTTACTGCGTTGGAGACCGCCTCGATGCCCGTCAGCGACGAGCCGCCGTTGGCGAAGGCGCGCAGCAGGACGAATATCGATGCCGCCGCCAGCAGGCTGTTGCCAGGATGACCGAGGCAGCCGTTGCAGTACAGGCCAGAGGCGGCTGGCACACGCGGCAGCCCGGAGAAGGCCTCCCTGGCGAGCCCGACGACGATCATCAGCCCGACTGCGCCGGAGAACAGGTAGGTGGGCAGCGCGAAAGTGCGGCCCGCCTCCTTGATCCCGCGCAGATTGCCGTAGCACATGATCAGGATCGCGACCACCGAGATGAGCAGCAGGGTCGTGTTACCGCCCAGCGGTTTGCCCAGTGCCGGGAAGGCGGACAGGATCGCCGCGCTGCCCGCGGCGGTCTGCACCGCGACCGTCACGATGTAGTCGATCATTAGAGCGACCGCGGCGACCTGCGCTATGCGTGGACCGAAGTTGTCCCTGGCCACCACATACGAGCCGCCGGCCCGGGTGTAAACAGAGACGACCTCGCGGTAGAGCAGCACCACCAGGGCGATGCCGACCAGCACCACCAGGGTCATCGGCAGCAAGATCGCGAATGCGGCGGCATAGCCGAACGACTGCACCAGCTCGATCAGGATTTCCTCGCTGCCGTACGCGGCCGAGGAGATGCCGTCGCAGGACAGCACGCCGAGCGCCAGCGGCCTGGAAAGCTTCTGCTCGCCGAGCTCTTCGTTGATGAGCGGCTTGCCCAGCAGCCTGCGCTTGAGGGCGTAGCCGATGCCCTCGCCCAGGTCGTCACGCCGCAGCAGCGAGCCGACACCCGCTCGTATGGCCACCTTGCGGCGCCCTCCCCTCGATCACGCCCCGTGGCTTTCATACCACCGCGCGACCGCGCGACGGGAGGCCGGCACCTCGATGATGGCGGGATCAGGATAGCTGCCGGTCCGACTTGTCCGGACTTTGAGTCGCCGCCGGAGCGCGGGCATGGCAGGCTGATGCCCACGGAGCGGGGCAGGGGAGACGAACGGGCCCGGCGTGACCGCGGCCCGCGGGAAGGCAGTCGGTGATGAGCACGACACCCGGCTCGCAGCGGCACGGGGCGGTGCGCCTGTCCGGGCTGCTCAGAGGGTCAGTCACGGACTCAGGCGGCGAGGCGATCGGGCGGCTGTCCGATGTCATCGTCCGGCTCCGGGGCGCCGAATACCCGGTCGTGACCGGCCTGGTCGTGGCCGTCGGCGGGCGGCCAGTGTTCGTGCCGGTCGAGCAGGTCGCGGTGCTGGCGACACTGCGGCTGACCAGCGCGCGGCTGTCGCTGCTCCCGTTCGAGCGGCGCGAGGGCGAGGTGCTGCTGCGCGCCGACGTGCTCGGTCACCGGCTGATCGACGTGGAGAGCGCCCACCTCATCCGGGCCGCCGACCTGGAACTGGCCGCGGAAGGCGGCGAGTGGACGGTCACCGGGGTGGACAGTCACCGCCGGTCCCGGCGGCTGCTCTGGGGCCTGACCGGCACCCCGGCCGAGGAGGCGGGCGTGCGGTTCCGGGAATGGGCCAAGTTCGAGCCGCTGATCGGGCACAGCGGCACCGCGTTGTCGCGGCGCCAGGTCGGGCGGATCCGCAGGCTCAAGCCCGCCCAGATCGCCGACCTGCTGGAGGCGGCCTCCAGCGCGGAGGAGAGCGAGATCCTCGGCCAGGTGCACGCCGACCCGGAGCTAGAGGCCGACGTCTTCGAGGAGCTGGAGGAGGACCGGGCCAGCAGGCTGCTCGGCGCCCGGACCGACGAGGAGGCCGCGCAGGTGCTGGCCAGGATGCGCGCCGACGACGCCGCGGACGCTATCGCCGAGCTGCCGCAGCGGCGCCGCCAGCCGGTGATCGACCTGCTTCCGCCGGGTCAGCGGGCCAAGGTGCTGACGCTGATGGGCTTCAATCCGTCCAGCGCGGGCGGCCTGATGGGCGTGGACTTCATCGCGATCCCGGCCACCGCCACGGTCGCGGCCGCGCTGACTGCCGTGGCCGACGCGGCGAGCCTGCAGCCCGAGGCGCTGACCAGCGTGCACGCGCTGGACGCGCGCGGCAGGCTGTGCGGGGTCGCCCGGCTCGTCGCGCTGGTGCAGGCCGATCCGCAGGCAGTTCTCGGCGAGGTCTGCGACCGCGACCCGGTCCGGGTGGGCGCCGACACCGACGTAGTGGACGTGGCGCTGCTGATGAGCGACTACAACCTGATCACGATCCCGGTGGTCGATGACCGGCGGAAGATGCTCGGCGTGATCACCGTCGACGACGTGCTCGAGGCCGCGCTGCCGGAGGACTGGCGCCGCCGCGAGCCCGCCGATCCGCCCGCCTTCGGCGACGACGACCAGGAGTGACGCCGGCGGGGCCAGCTTGACAGCGGAATGTAACAGCGGGCATTCTCGTTGAGGTTGCATATCGGACACCTTGTTCGGTGAGGCGTCTCCATGGACACAGGCCACTGATCCCACCCGTCGAGAGACGCTCCGGATCAGGACACCTCTCCCCGGGTTAAGGGGTGAGGCCAGGTGGCTGCGCGGGCCCCCGCCCCGCTACGCCGTGGAGTGCCAAAGCTCTAACGAGGGGGTGGCCCGGCCAGGAGTTCATCCTGGCGTGTGCCCTCCCGTGACGTGCGTAGACGGCGTGCCTCGCGCGCCGCAGGCAGAAGGGAGGCGAGAGATGGACCCTGATAGTCCGGGCCGAAAATGGCCCCTCGCCCTTGCTTCCCTCCTGTCCTGGGTGCGCGTGTAAGACCCTGACGCGGACTGCTGCCAAGCCCGTGCCTCGCGCGCCCCCCAATCCGCCGCGGATGCGGCGTGAAAGGGGCGGTCCGTAATGACCTCTGCCGCTGGTGAACTGCACGCCGCCGCGCTCGACTCCGCGCCCGTGGGTGACATCCGCGGCGCGCTCGGCACCATCTCCGTCGACGACACCGCGGCCCGCCGCACTGCCTCGGCCAAGCTGAAGACCCTGCTGGCCATCGTCGGCCCTGGCCTGATCGTGATGATCGGCGACAACGACGCGGGCGCGTTCTCGACCTACGGGCAGGCGGGCCAGAACTACGGCACGCATCTGCTGTGGACGTTCGTCCTGCTCATCCCCGTGCTGTACGTGAACCAGGAGATGGTGCTGCGGCTCGGCGCGGTCACCGGCGTCGGCTACGCCCGGCTGATCCTGGAGCGCTTCGGCCGGTTCTGGGGCGCCTTCAGCGTCATCGACTTGTTCCTGCTGAACGCGCTGACGATCGTGACCGAGTTCATCGGGATTGCCCTGGCCGCCGGGTATCTCGGCGTGCCCAAGATCGTCGCCGTCCTGCTCGCGGCGCTCGTCATCATCTGCTCGGCCATGACCGGGAGCCTCCGCCGGTTCGAGCGGATCGCGATGACGTTCTGCGCGGGATCGCTGCTGCTGATCCCGGTCTATCTGCTGTCGCACCCGGCCTTCGGCAAGATGGCCGGTGGCTTCTCCGAGCCGCAGCTGCCCGGCGGCAGTCATCAGCTGGGCACCGTGATGCTGCTGGTCATCGGCATCGTCGGGACCACCGTCGCGCCCTGGCAGCTGTTCTTCCAGCAGTCCTACGTCGTCGACAAGCGGATCACGCCACGTTTCATCCCGTACGAGAAGGCCGACCTGATCATCGGCATCGCATCGTGATCATCGGCGGCGCCGCGATCATGGGCGCGACCACCGCGGCGTTCGCGGGCACCGCCGCGGCGGGTCACTTCACCGACGCGGCGGGACTCGCGGCCGGCCTGTCGGCGTACGCCGGACAAGACCGCGGGTGTCCTGTTCGCGATCGCGCTGCTGGACGCCGCCATGATCGGGGCGTTCGCCGTGTCGCTGTCGACCGCCTACGCGCTGGGTGACGTGCTCGGCCTCAAGCACTCGCTGCACCGCGGCATCAGGCACGCGAAGGGCTTCTACATCATGTACGGGGCGCTGATCGCGGGCGCCGCGGCGATCGTGCTGATCCCCGGTTCGCCGCTCGGGCTGTTCACCGAGGCGGTCCAGGTGCTGGCCGGCGTGCTGCTGCCGAGCGCGACCGTGTTCCTGCTCATGCTGTGCAACGACAAGGCGGTGCTCGGGCCGTGGGTCAACAGCCGGGCCACCAACGCCTTCGCCGCGGCGGTGATCGCGGGCCTGATCATGCTGTCGCTGATCCTGATCGCGTCGGTTGTCGACCCGCACCTGACCGCCAGGCAGATCATCGCGATCATGGCGGCCTGCGCGGGCCTGGCGGCCGTCACCGGCGCGGTGCTGCTGGCGCGCGGCCGGCTGGTCCGCGGCCGGCTCAGCAGCGATCGGCGACCCGGTCAGCCCGCCGCCGCGCTGGCGGCCGCCGGGGCGGGCCCAGTCCGGCTGCCCGGCGCGGCCAGCGTGCCGGCGATGCGGACCCGCGAGCACGAGGCGATCGCCGCCCAGGTCAGCAAGGAGAACTGGCGGATGCCGCGGCTGGCGATGCTGGCGCCCGCGCCGATGTCGGCCTGCCGCCGCCTCGCGATGCTGGCCATGTGGGTGTACCTGGTGATCGCGATGGCGGCGGTCGTCGTGAAGGTCGTGCTGATCGCCACCGGCCACTGAGGGTCCAGGCCGGACGCCACCGTGGTCAGCGGCGGATCGCGCCGGTGACCAGCCAGCGGGTGCCACGGACGCGGAGGGTCAGGGTGGCGAATCTGGCCGCCATCCAGACGCAGTACGCCAGCCACAGCGCGACCAGGCCGGCCCCGGTGCGCGACCACGATGGCGGCGGCGACAGCGAACGCCGCCAGCGTGATCAGCCCCGCGATCGCCAGGTAGTCCTGGTCGCCGGCCCCGATGAGGACGCCGTCGAGCACGAACACGACGCCGGCGAACGGCTGCTGCACCGTCACGATCAGCAGCACCGCGAGCATGAGGCCGCGCACGGCCGGGGCCACCCCGAACAACGCGGGCAGCACCGGCCTGCGCCGCCAGCAGCAGCACCGAGAACAGCGCACCGTAGCCGAAGCCCCAGGCCATCATCCGGTTGGTGGCGGCCCGCGCGCCCGCGGCGTCGCCCGCGCCCAGGTACCGGCCGGTGATGGCCTGGCCCGCGATGGCGATGGCGTCGAGCGCGAACGTGAACAGTGCCCAGATCCGGAACGCGACCTGGTGCGCCGCGATCGCCGCGTTCCCCTGCCTGGCCGCGATCGCGGTCATCAGCACGAGCACCGCCTGCAGCGCGATCGTCCGGAGCACCAAAGACGCCCCAGCCCGCGCCGACGCGCGCAGGCCGGCCATATCGGGCCGCCGGCTGACGCCGGCCCGGCGCGCGCCGCGGCCGACGACGGCCAGGTAGGCACCGCACGTGCCAGCCTGGGCGATTACAGTGCCCCAGGCCGATCCGGCGATGCCCCAGTGCAGGCCGAGTACGAGGGTTGCGTTCAGCGCGATGTTCACCGCGTTCGCCACGACGGCTACGTAGAGCGGCGTCCGGGTGTCCTGCAGCCCGCGCAGCACCCCGGTACCGGCCAGCACCATCAGGATCGCGGGCGCACCGATGAGACTGATGCGCAGGTAGGTCACGGCCTGCGCGCTGACCGCCGCGGTGCCACCGAACGCGTGCACGATCTGCGGAGCCAGCGGAAACCCGACGGCGAAGACGAGGACACCAATGATCGCCGCGAGCCACAGCCCGTCGATGCCCTGCCGGATCGCCGCTCCTTGCTGGCCGGCGCCGAGCTGCCGGGCGACCGCCGCCGTGGTCCCGTACGCCAGGAAGATCGAGATGCCGACGAGTGTGGTCAGCGCCTGGCTGGCGACGCCGAGGCCGCCGAGCGGCACGGTGCCGAGGCGCCCGACGATGGCCGAGTCGGCCAGCAAGAAGAGCGGCTCGGCGACCAGCGCGCCGAATGCGGGCAGTGCCAGCCGCAGGATCTCCCCGTCTTGCGGGCTGCGGAGCCTGCGGGCCAGGCCGCCTGCCGGGGCGCTGTCAGCCAACCACGCCCCTGGCCCGCAGGTCGCTCACCTCGGCCCCGGACAGGCCTAGGTCGGCCAGCACGGTGTCGGTGTCGGCGCCGGGCCGCGGCGGCGCGGCTGGGGTCCCGGCCCGGGACCGGCCGAACCGCGGTGCCGGGGCCGGCTGGACGACGCCACCGACCTCGACGAACGCGTCCCTCGCGGTCGCGTGCGGGTGCACGGGCGCTTCGGCCATGCTGAGCACCGGTGCCACGCAGGCATCGGTGCCAGCGAACACCTCGGCCCACTCGTCCCGGCTGCGGGCGGCGAACACGGCCGCGAACCGCTCCCGCAGCAACGGCCAGCCGGACCGGTCGTGCTGGGCCGGCAAGCCCGCGTCGGTGAGCCCCAGGCCGGCCAGCAGCGCTGCGTAGAATTGCGGCTCCAGCGCGCCGACCGCGACGTAGCCGCCGTCGGCGGTCGCGTAGGTGTCGTAGAACGGCGCGCCGGTGTCGATCAGGTTGGTGCCGCGCTGATCCTGCCAGGCGCCGGTCGCCCGCATCCCGTAGATGAAGGACGTGATCAGCGCCGAGCCGTCGACCATGGCCGCGTCCACGACCTGGCCCTGGCCCGACGTCGCGCGCTCCACCAGCGCGGCCACGATGCCCAGCGCCATCAGCATGCCGCCGCCGCCGAAGTCGCCGAGGAAGTTGACCGGCGGCAGCGGCGGTCCGCCCGCCCGGCCAATCGGGCTGAGTGCACCGGAGATCGCGATGTAGTCGATGTCGTGCCCGGCGGTGGGCGCCAGCGGTCCGTCCTGACCCCAGCCGGTCATGCGCGCGAAGATCAGCCGTGCGTTGCGCTGCGCGCATGTGTCCGGGCCGAAGCCGAGCCGCTCGGCGACACCGGGCCGGAACCCCTCCACGAGGACGTCGGCATCCGCGGTGAGCTTCAGCAGCAGTTCGACACCCGCGGGGTCCTTCAGGTTCAGCCCCATCGACCGGCGGCCGCGGCTGAGCGGGTCCACCGGCGTCCGCGCGTCCGGGCCGCAGCGCTCGGCCCGGTCGACTCGCAGCACGTCGGCGCCCAGGTCAGCCAGGATCATGCAGCCGAACGGGGCAGGCGCCAGGCTGGCGATCTCGATCACCCTGACGCCCTGAAGTGGACCCATGTGCTGCCTCCGATGCGCTCAGCCGTCGCCGCCCGGGTGTCCCGCGCCGGGCCTACCGCGATCGTAATGGGTCGGTATCTCCGCTGGTGCCTGGCGCATCGCCGCGAACCCGCACGTCAGGCACGCGGCCATAGCAGGTTCGCTGCCAGCAACCAAGCGCTTGTTCGTTATGGCGAAGAATGGTACATAAGGACGAGCGGTTCACCGGCAGCTCTAGCTCCCTAAAGGTCATCCACCGAAGAAGGGGTCAAGTTCATGCGCAAGTACCGTTATGCCGTTCTCGCCACGGCCGGCCTGCTGGTCCTGGCGGCGCCCGCGAGCGCGGCCCTGGCCAGCACGCACAAGACCGCGCCCAAGCCAGTGCTCACCATCGGTAAGGTCTCCGGCGCCGCCGTCAAGAAGGGCGCCAAGATCTCGGCCGGCCTCGCCAAGGGCCACAAGGTCAACATGACGATCGGCTCGTTCGGCGCGACCTGCACCAAGTCCACGTTCACCGCGAAGGTCGTGAAGAACCCGTCATCCGCGGGCCGGGCGACGCTCGCGATCACGAGCCAGACACTCGGCGGCTGCAAGCTCTCCACGAACCTCGCGTCCCTAAAGAGCATCTCGGCGATCAACACGCCGTGGAGTGCGTCGATCACGACGAAGAACGTACTGTCGATCAAGGGCTCGAAGAAGTCCAAGCCCATCGGGTTCAAAGCCGAGATCAGCGCGCTGGGCCAGAACCTCACGTGCATCTTCACCGCGCCGTCTAGCTCAGGGAAGACGTCGAACAAGGGCAACACCGTGACGTTCAAGGGCCAGAAGCTCACGCTCGACAAGGCCGCGTCGTCGAGCCTGTGCTCTAGCGCCGGCACCTCAGCCAGCTTCTCCGCGGTCTACGGGCCGGTGCGGGACATCAGCGTGAAGCATCACCCGCGCGTGTTCGTCCGGTAGCGGACTCAAGCCCGGCGGATCGGGCCCGCTGCTCGCCGCCGCCGCGCCGGGTCATGACCGGCGGGTCGCGCGCCTCGGGGCAGCGGACACGTTGCGGTGCAGGCCGAGCGTGACGAACCGGGGCCAGCCCTGGCGCTGGTAGCGGACCGACGACAGCAGCCCGAGCGCCATCGCCATGGTCAGCAGCACGAGCGCGACGAGCCCGGTCGCCCTGGTCGCGTACCACAGCGGGGTGGTGGAGGTCGAGACGAACGCGATCTGGTCGGCCGGCCGAGGCCCGGGCTGAGCGCCCCCGTGGTGAGGCTGCCCGTGGTGAGGCCGCCCGTGGTGAGGCCGACCGTGGTGAGGCCGACACTGCTCACGCGGCGGCTCCGGGTCCGTCATCGCGCGGCCACCCGGACGTCGTCTCGACCGTGCCGTCGTGCCGGACCAGCCGGGCGGGCAGGCCGATGGCGTGCAGCCAGTCGATGGCGGCCGGACCGCGGATGATCGCTGCCGTGCTGGCGGTGTTGGCGTCCGTGCACGTGCCGGCCGCGACGCTGACGGTTCGCCAGCAGGACCGGACCGGCTCCCCGGTCGCCGGGTCGATGATGTGGTGCACCGGCCGGCCGCCGACCACCCAGGCGCGGACCGTCGTGCTGGAGGTGGCCAGGCCGCCGCTGACGACCGTGACCGTCTGGCCGGGTGCGGTGTCCGGTGCGGCGTGGTCGTCGGTGACCCGGACTTCCCAGCCGCCCTCGGGTGCCGGGCCCGCCACGGCGATGTCGCCGCCGAGGCTGACGAGGATGCCGCGATCCAGCTCCTTGGCGATGACCTGTGCGCACCGGTCGGCGGCCCAGGCCTTGGCCGTGGCGCCGAGGTCAATCTGCACCCCACGCTCCAGCCAGGCCCGGCGGCCAGGCCCGGTCCAGATGCACCCGTCGCCAGCCGGGTACCGGCCCGACCGGCCCGGTCAGCCGCGGCGGAAACTCGCCCGCGGCGCGGACCTCGGCGAAGTCGCGATCGTAACCGAGCCCGACGAGGGCCCGGCCGCAGGTCGGGTCGACGTCGCCGCCGGTCAGCCGCGCGGCCCGCAGCGCCGCCGCCAGCAACTGGGCGAACAGCGGGCTGACCGCCCGCGGCCCGCGGCCCGCCGCCTCATTCAGCTTGGTCAGCTCGGAGTCCGGGCGGAACCGGCTGCAGGCCAGATCGACCGCGGCCAACTCGCGGTCGGCGATGCGGCGCGCCGCGGCGGCCGCAACCTGGGGGTCATCCGGTCCGTCGGGGGCCACCAGCAGGACAGCTGTCGTCCCGAAGACGTCAAAGGTCTCCCGCCCGGCGCCGGTCAGCGGTCATGATGCGCCCGAAGTCACCTGGCCGGAACCGGTGGCGGGCTGCGGTGGCTGAGCCGGAATGACGATCTGGCCAGGCGGATTGCGGTGCGGGGCGGCCGGCGCGGGACTGGCCTCCGCGTGGTGGGCTAGCCCCACCCCGATCAGCGCTGAGCAGGCAACTCCGGCTGCGCCCGCGCGCCAGGTCAGGCTGGCGACCTTGTGCACGCCGCGATCGCGCTCGCTTGCCGCCGCCGCCGGCTTCCCTTGCCTGGGCACTGGCCGCCCTCCTGAGTCTGGCTGGTCCTCAGCATCCGGGTCCTGCCCTAAGAATCGCTGAAAGATGCCTCCGGGTTCACGCCCGCGAAGCTGTGACCTGGTTATCTCCTTTCTACCTCTTCGCTGGCCGATCGCCGCTGACTGCCGCCTCGTGTACGGTCAGACCATGCACGGGTACGCGCAGGACAAAGACGCTTATCTGCGGCGGCTGCGGAGGATCGAAGGCCAGGTCAGGGGCCTGCAGCGGATGGTCGAGGACGACACGTACTGCATCGATGTGCTCACCCAGATCTCGGCCGCGACGCGGGCGCTGCAGGCGGTCGCGGTCGGGCTGCTGGAGGATCACCTCGGGCACTGCGTCGCGCAGGCCATCGAGCACGGCGGGCCGGAGGCCGAGGCCAAGGTCAAGGAGGCCGCCGAGGCCGTATCGCGGCTGGTCAGGTCCTAGCCGGAGGTGTGCAGCCGGGGCTCGCGGGCCGCACCGTCGTGGTCAGCACCGTCGTAGTCAGCACCGTCGGGGTCGGCGCCGGTCAGCCGGCCGAAGGCGCGCAGGTTGGCCAGGCTCTCGCCGCGCTTGACCCGCCAGGCGTACTCCTTCTTGATCGCGGACGCGAAGCCGATCATCAGCGCCTGGTCGAAGATGTCGTCGGCATAGCTGAGCACGCAGCCCAGCAGCCGGTCGACCTCGTCCGGGGTGATCGCGTGCAGCGGGAGCCGGCCAACCAGGTACACGTCGCCGGCCGGGTCCAGGGCGAAGTGCACGCCGTACATCCGGGCGTTGTGCTCCAGCAGGTAGCGGTAGAACTCGGCGTGATTCTCATCCGGCTGCCGGCAGAAGAACGCCTCGACATGCAGGCTGTGCGTGCCGGCGATGAGCCAGGCCATGGTCGCCAGCTTGTGCTCGCCGGGCAGCCGGACCAGGTACGCGCCGGGCTGGGGTGATTCGTAGCTGAGATCCAGGCCAGCCAGCGCCTCGGCGAGCGCGCTCGCCGGATCGACCGGTGCTGGATCGACCGGTGCTGGATCGACCGGTGCTGGATCGAGCGGGCCCGAACTCACGCGTCCACCGCGGCTGCTGCCTCCGCGGTCACCGACGAGTACAGCTGCAGCAGTGAGTCGACGGTCGCGGACCAGCTGAACCGCGATGCATGCTCGCGGGCGCCCTGCCGCAGCCGGGCGAGCGTGGCCGGCGAGCTGATGAGATCGCGCACAGCCCTGGCGTACCAGACCGGGTCGCGGGAGTCCACCAGAACGCCGGAGTAGCCATCGCGCACGGCGGTGCGCAGCCCGCCGACACTGGCGGCGACGACCGGGGTGCCGCAGGCCTGGGCCTCCATCGCGACCAGCCCGAACGACTCCGAATAGGACGGCACCATCACCAGGGTCGCCGCCTGGTACCAGCGGGCCAGCTCCGGCTGCGGGCAGGGTGGCTCCAGCCGGACCTGACTGGTCAAGCCCAGCTGGCCGGCCAGCTCGGTGAGCCGGTCCGGGTCCTGCCTGCCGGTGCCGCTCGGGCCGCCGACAAACGCCACGGTGAGCTGGCCGGCCAGGGCGGGATCCTCACGGATCAGCCGGGCGGCAGCGTGCAGCACCACGTCCGGCGCCTTCAGCGGCTGCACTCGGCCGACGAAGACCAGCACGACACCGTCGGCCGGCAGGCCCAGGTGGCGGCGGGCCTCCGCCTGCGAGCCGGGGCGGAAGACGGATAGGTCGACGCCGGGGTTGATGGTCGCGACCCTGGCCGGGTCCGCGTCGTAGCGGTCGACCAGCTGCCTGGCCTCGTCCTCGGTGTTGGCGACCAGGCGGTCGGCGCTGGCCACGACCTCGGTCTCGCCGCGCAGCCGGACGACCGGCTCGGCGGCGTCCCCGGCCGCGAGCGCGGCGTTCTTGACCTTGGCCAGGGTGTGCATGGACTGGACCAGCGGGACGCCCCAGCGCTCCTTGGCGACGGCGCCGACCTGCCCGGACAGCCAGTAATGCCCGTGCACCAGGTCATACCGGCCGGGCGCGTGCGCCGCCTCGGTCCGCAGCAGCTCGAAGGTGAATTGACATAGCTGGCCTGGAAGATCCTGCTTATCGAGATCCTCGAACGGGCCGGCCGGGAGATGCCGCACCAGCACGCCCGGAGCCAGCTCGGCTACCTGCGGCTGATCCCTGGAAACGGCCCTGGTGAAGATGTCCACCTCGACGCCCCTGGCAGCCAGGCGCTTGGCCACCTCGACCACATACACGTTAAGGCCGCCTGCGTCGCCGGTCCCCGGCTGTTCAAGCGGCGAAGTGTGGACGCTGACGGTTGCTATCCGCCGTGGCTGGCCTGGCGGCACGGGCATGCACCTCCGGAAGGCTCCAACCGCCGTTCTGGCTGGCGTGTTCCCGGCCGGTACGCCCAGTTATAAGTGATATTTCCTAGCGAAAAAGATGACTAATTTCCCCGCCGGGCAGCGCCGTGACCGGGCGGTGCTGCGTAGGATCACCGGTCATGAGCACCCTCATCCTGATCCGGCACGGTGAGAGCGAATGGAACGCCAAGGGTCTGTTTACCGGCTGGGTTGACGCCGGCTTGTCCGAGCGCGGCCGGGCCGAGGCCGCCCGCGGCGGCGAGCAGCTGGCCGGGCGCCGGGCTGGTGCCCGACGTGGTGCACACCTCGGTGCTGAACCGGGCGATCCAGACCGCGAACATCGCGCTTGAGGTCGCCGGGCTGGCCTGGTTGCCGGTGCGCCGGTCGTGGCGGCTGAACGAGCGGCACTACGGCGCGCTGCAGGGCAAGAACAAGGCGCAGACCCGCGAGCAGTACGGCGACGAGCAGTTCATGACCTGGCGCCGGTCCTACGACGTGCCCCCGCCGCCGCTGCCCGACGATGACCCGATGTCGCAGGCCGGCGATCCCCGCTACGCGCGGCTGCCCGATGAGCTGCTGCCGCGGACCGAGTGCCTGCGCGACGTGGTGGACCGGATGCTGCCGTACTGGTACGACCAGATCATCGCCGACCTGGCCGCGGGCCGGACCGTACTGGTGGTGGCCCACGGGAACTCGCTGCGCGCCCTGGTCAAGCACCTGGATGACATCAGCGACGCCGACATCGCCGAGCTGAACATCCCCACCGGGATGCCGCTGGTCTACGAGCTGGACGACCGGTTCCGCCCGGTGACCCGCGGCGGCCGGTACCTGGACCCGGTCGCGGCGGCGGCCGCGGCCGAGGCGGTGCGCAGTCAGGGCCGCTAACGGCTCACTGGAGCCAACTGGCCATCGACTGCCGGGTGCCCGGCGGGCAGAATCGACATGGACCGCGGTTTTCGCCGCGGTGAACATTGCGCTAATAGCCCCAGGTCGGGAGGCTGCACGTGTGGGCAATGGTCGGTCTCGCCGCATAACATCAATCCGTGGACATGGGGGTGAAAGCAGTCATGCCCGCTGACACGCTGGGCACTGACCGCGAGGGAGAGCCGAAGCTGCCGGTCGGCCTCAGCTCGGTACTCGCCGTGCTGCTTTCCTCGGCGGTCGTCCTCGACAGTGACGATCGCGTCCTCAGCTCCAGCGCCGCCGCCCGCGAGTTCGGGCTCGTGGACGATGACCGGCTGGTGGTCGGGGAACTGCTGGCGCTGGCGCGCCAGGTCCGCCGGGAGGGCATGCCCCGCGAGGGCGAGATCGACATCATGACCAGCCGGTTCGGCGGCCGGGCGACAAGCTTCGCGGTCCGGGTCGCGCCGCTCGGACCCGCGGTCGGCGACGGCGGGCTGATTCTGGTGCTGGCTGAGGACCAGACCGAGAGCCGTCGGGTGGAAGAAGTGCGACGCGACTTCGTGGCCAACATCAGCCACGAGCTCAAGACGCCGGTCGGCGCGCTGGCGCTACTGGCCGAGACAGTCGAGGAAGCCGCCGACGACCCGGACGCGGTGCTGCGGTTCGCCGGGCGGATGCGGCAGGAGGCGGCCCGGCTCACGGACCTCGTCCAGGACCTGATCATGCTGTCCCGGATCCAGGCCGCCGAGCCGGTGCCGGATCCGCGGCCGGTGCTGCTGGACTCGGTTGTCGCCGAGGCGCTGGACCGGTGCCGGCTGCGGGCGACCGCCCGCGGCATCACCCTTGAGGTCACCGGCGAGCACGGCATCGCGATCCTGGGCGACGAGGACCTGCTCGTGACGGCCCTGCGCAACCTGCTGGAGAACGCCATCGCGTACAGCCCGGACAAGACCAGGGTGCAGGTGACGACCAGGGCCGCGGACAGCTGGATGGCCGAGGTCAGCGTCACCGACCAGGGCATCGGCATCCCGGAGCGCGACCGCGAGCGGATCTTCGAGCGGTTCTACCGGGTGGACCCGGCGCGCTCGCGCGCCACCGGCGGGACCGGGCTCGGTCTCGCGATCGTCAAGCACGTGACGGCCGCGCACGGCGGCAACGTCACGGTGTGGAGCAAAGAGGGCGGGGGCTCGACTTTCACTCTCCGGCTGCCGCTTCGTCCGGGGCGGTCCTACTCGGTAAGTGGATCCGATCACGCGCAGGCGCGATCTGTCAGGGAGGCTGTCACGTGACTCGGGTGCTCGTTGTCGAAGACGAGGAATCCTTCAGCGACGCGTTGTCCTACATGCTGCGCAAGGAGGGATTCGAGGTGGCGGTGTGCCCGACCGGGCCGGACGCCATCGAGACCTTCGACCGCACCGGCGCCGACCTGGTGCTGCTCGACCTCATGCTGCCCGGCCTGCCGGGCAGCGAGGTCTGCCGGAGCCTGCGGGAACGGTCGAACGTGCCGGTCATCATGCTGACCGCGAAGGACAGTGAGATTGACAAGGTCGTCGGCCTGGAGCTCGGCGCCGACGACTACGTGACCAAGCCGTTCTCCTCCAGGGAACTGGTCGCCAGGATGCGCGCGGTGCTCCGGCGCCGGGGCGACGTCGACGAGCCGGTCAGCTCGATCATGGAGTCCGGGCCGGTGCGGATGGACGTGGACCGGCACGTGGTGACCGTGCGCAGCGAGAATGTTCAGCTGCCGCTGAAGGAGTTCGAACTGCTTGAGGTGCTGCTGCGCAACGCCGGCCGGGTGCTGACCCGGATGCAGCTGATCGACCGGGTCTGGGGTGCCGACTACGTCGGTGACACCAAGACGCTGGACGTGCACGTGAAGCGGCTGCGCGCCAAGATCGAGGTGGAGCCGGCCAGTCCGCGCCACATCGTCACCGTGCGCGGGCTCGGCTACAAGTTCGAGCCGGTGGGCTGACAGCTATCCGGCTAGCTCGCCGAGGGCGAGGGCGTCGGCGTCGGCGTCGGGGTGTCACGGTCGCGTGGTGCTTCTTGTGCGCGGTGGTGCGTCGCGGTCGAGGCGGTCGGGCTCGGCGCGGGGCCGTAGGTCACGAAGTGCGCCGCCCTGGCCATGACCGGCACGCCCTTGCAGGGTGACCGCGCCCGCCTGCTGGAAGTGCAGCACGATCGTGATCGCGGACCCGCCGGTGATCTTGCGGGTGAGGCCGACGAGAAAGGCCTTCGTCTGCGGGCCGTTGAGCAGCACCGGATGACTGGTGGTCACGTTCAGGCCGCCGCCTGGCAATTGCACCGAGGACGCGCTGCCCGGCGCGCTGATGCTCACCAGCCGGTCCGATCCGCTCGTGGTCAGCACCGAGAAGAACAGGCTGGCCGTGCCGCCCGGCTGCAGCCTCTCGCCGAGCGGCGCGCCGAGCACGAAGACATTCCTGATCAGCAGGCTGCCCGCGCTGGCGGTCTGCGCGTCGGTGGGCACGCGGAATTCCAGCGTCGGCGCCTGGTTGCCGGCCTCGCAGCCGGCGAGCACCGGGAGCAGGGCCGCGGCCGATGCCAGCAGCAGCCGGCGCAGCGGCACACCGCGGACGATGCCGCCTGGTTCGGGCGCTGGAGATCACGGCAAGCTCCCCTCGTGCTGAGGCCCTCGTGTTGGCCGTCAAGACGTCGGAAAGCGTAGCCACCCTGGCGGGCGGGCTGCGCGCCGGGGCCGTCGTATTCGCTCGCCGGTCCCGCTCGGGGAGATTCTGCCAGGCCGCGATCCCGGCGTGGGTCAGCCAGCCGGAATGAGGTCCTGCAGGCTCGTGCTGGCCTGCAACCGCTGCGCATAGGACACGACGCCGGACTTCAGTGACCAGGATCGCGGTCAGGCCGGCGTGCTGGTAGCCTCGGCCAGCGCGCCGGACACGTCCGTCGCCGCTCTGATGCCGTGGCCCAGCCCGGTGGCCGGGCCTGAACCGGACACGAGGTACACGGCCTCACGGGCCTGCGCCGCCTGTCCCGCGACCGTCGAGATCGGCGCCGTTGCAGCGGCAGTCCTTCGAGGCCACGAGCAGGACCGCCGGGCCGAGCGTGCCGACCGGCCGGGTCCGGCCCGCCACCTGGACAGGCGCCGTCGCGAGCGCGGGTGCGGGCGTGGCGACTGGCGGACCGAGGCTCGGCGCGCTGGCGCCGGGACTGGCGGGCTTGCCGCCCGGCTTGGTGCCGCTACCGGCCAGCCCGGCCTGATCGAGCGAGGTCGAGGTGAAGAACGTGAGCAGGGTCCCGGTGATGAGCGCGAAGATCAGGCAGCAGATCAGCAGCGGCATCACCATGCCGTCCCTGGACACCACCGTCTGCAGCCGGCCGCCCCGCCGCCGCCGCCGCTGGGCGCGCTGCTCGCGGCGGTAGGCCTGGACGTCCCGGTCGAGTTCCCGCGCGTCGTCGGGGATCTCGACATCGACCGGAGGCAGCCCAGTGTCGTCCCGGTCCGGTCCTCCGCCTGGGTTCACGTGCACCTTCTCCCCTGCCGGCCGTGCGCCTCTTCTCAGTATGGGCCAGCGCCGCCAGCAAGCCAGCAGCACCCGGCGGCTGGCCGGGCCTGCCTGCGGCCCAGGCCGGGCCGCGCTTTTACCCGGCTCGGTCAGTGAGCCATTGACCTGCATCTTTGCCCGTTAAGGACGGCTAATCACCTCGGTTACCCGTGGTAAGATGGGTATCAGCGGAAGGGGTACATGCCACATGTCTTTTAAGGTCGGCGACACCGTCGTCTACCCCCACCATGGGGCTGCTCGGATCGAGGAAATCGAAACCCGTGTGATCAAGGGCGAGGACAGGACTTACCTGGTCCTCAAGGTCGACAAGGGTGACCTGACGGTGCGTGTGCCGGCCGATAACGCTGAGCTCGTTGGCGTGCGGGACGTGGTCGGTCAGGAAGGGCTGGAGCGAGTATTCGAAGTGCTCCGGGCCCCGTATACCGAGGAGCCGACCAACTGGTCCCGGCGGTACAAGGCCAACCTGGAGAAGCTCGCCTCGGGCGACGTCAACAAGGTCGCCGAGGTAGTTCGCGACCTGTGGCGCCGTGACCGCGAGCGCGGCCTGTCCGCAGGCGAGAAGCGCATGCTGGCCAAGGCCCGGCAGATTCTCGTGAGCGAGCTCGCGCTGGCTGAGAAGACCAACGAGGACAAGGCCGAGGCCCTGCTCGACGAGATTCTCGCCTCCTGACCAGTCGGCTTCCGCGCGTCGGAATCGGCGTCGACGTCCACCCGATCGGGACCGAGGGCGAGTTGTCGCTAGCGGGCCTGACCTGGCCCGGTGAGCCCGCCCTCACCGGTCACTCTGATGGTGACGTCGCGGCCCATGCCGCGTGCAGCGCGCTGCTATCCGCGGCCGGGCTCGGCGATCTGGGGATGCAGTTCGGCACCGACAGACCCGAGTGGGCCGGGGCCTCTGGCGCTGCCCTGCTGACGGAGACCGCCCGGCTGGTGGCCGAGGCGGGCTTCGAGATCGGCAACGTCGCGGTTCAGGTCATCTGCGCCCGGCCGCGGATGTCAGCGCGCCGGGAGGAAGCGGAGCAGGCATTGTCCGCCGCGCTCGGCGCCACCGTCTGCCTGTCCGCCACCACGACCGACGGGCTCGGGCTGACCGGCCGCGGTGAAGGCATCGCCGCGATCGCCACCGCGATCATCGCCCAGTAGCTGGCTAGCGGACCTCAGCTATCCGGGCCGGGCGGTACCGGCGAACTCCACATCCGGTGGAACACCGGCATGTCGGCGTCCGCCTGGTCCTCGTCGTCGCTAGCCTGCTGGCCGCCCGGCGCCTCCGAGTCGCCCGAGTCGCCCGAGTCGCGGTCGTCACTCTCGACCCCGGCCGCGTCCGCCGCGACCGGCGCCGGGCTCAGCCCGCCGAGGCCGACACTGGCATCTTCGCGGCGTTCGCTGGGATAGGGCACGGCGCCGTCGGCCGGATCGAGGGCGGCCTCGTCGCTACTCGGGTCGTCGGGCGCGAGTTCGGCGTCCAGGCTGGGCTCGGCATCCAGGGTCGCGGGCCCGGCCGTGATGTCGTCCACGGCGCCGACGTCCTCCGCCGCCGAGCCGCGGTGAGCCGGGGCCACCGAGGCGGGGACGCGATCGGCGGCGATCTCCGGCGTGGGCTGACGCGGAACCACGAGCTTGAGCGTGTCCGCAGGCCCGCGGCCGGGTGCTACCGGAGCCGCAGGCGCGGGGAAGCCGGGGACCAGCGGCTGGGTGGACAGCGGCGGCGGCTCCGGCGGCTGCCACTTGCGGCTGCGTTGCCCGCTGACCGGAGTGCGATCGCCGGAGCCGGGCCTGGCGGAGCATCGCCAGCAGCAGCACGAAGGCGATCAGGACCAGCGCCCACGGCACGACCGCCACGGTGATCTCGGCGGTCCTGGCCGGCAGCTTGTCGTGCGCCGCGTGCAGCGCGTCGGCCCCGGCCGCGGCGGCGAGCAGCGCGATCAGGCAGATCCAGGCCAGCAGCTTGCTGGGCCAGCCCGCGCCGCGCAGCGCGAGCACGGCGGCCAGGACGACTACCAGCAGCACGTCGAGAATCAGCGGGTAGCCCCTGGCCAGCCGGACGTTCACCCCGGCTTGCAGCGCCACCGAGTGGATGCCCGCGTAGGAGAAGATGAAGGCGGCCGCGGCCAGCGCGGCTACGCCCGCGCACACCGCGACCAGCGCCGTTACCCGCAAAACGCGTGGTGCTCCGGCAGGCTGTTGTTCGCTCATCGGGGTCTGGAAGTCCTTCCTGGGCGCGATGCCCGGCCCGGCCGCGATCCCCCTTATAGTCGGGAACGGGCGGTGCTGCACGCAAGGCGACAGGCCGGTGACGGCCGGATCGCAGGCGGGCGCAGCGGAAGGCGCACATGCGCGCCAGCGCCAAGCCCGCGATCACGGCGTAAGGGAGACGATATGCCGTACTACCGAGTTGCCGGGGAAATTCCGAGAAAGCGCCATACCCGGTTCCGCGGGCCCGACGGAAGCCTTTACGCCGAGGAACTGATGGGCGAGGAAGGCTTCTCCTCCGATTCGTCCCTGCTGTACCACGTTCATCCGCCGACGGCGATCGTCAAGAGCGAGGGCCTGACCGAGTCGGCTTCGGACTCGGGCGTACGGCCGAACCACCCACTGCTGCCGCGTCACTACCGGACCCAGGACCTGCCGGCCGGCGGCGATCTCGTGCTCGGCCGGCAACTGCTGATGGCCAACGACGACGTCCGGATCTCGTTCGCGGCCGCCGACGCGGGATCCGAGCTGTACCGGAACTCGACCGGGGACGAGGCCGTCTACGTCCGGACCGGGTCGGCCACGTTCGAGTCCGTGTACGGGTCGATCACGGCTGGCCCGGGCGACTACGTCGTCATCCCGCGCGGCACCATCCACCGCTGGCTGCCGGACGAGGGCGGCCTGCACGCGCTCGTCGTCGAGGCCCGCGGCCACATCCGGCCGCCGCGGCGGTACCTGTCGCAGTTCGGCCAGTTCCTGGAGCACGCGCCGTACTGCGAGCGCGATCTGCGCGGGCCGGCCGGGCCGCTGCAGCGCGAGGGGGAAGACGTTCCCGTCATCGTCCGCGCCGCCGGCGGGCTCACCCGGCTTACGTACGCGCGCCACCCGTTCGACGTGGTCGGCTGGGACGGCTACCTCTACCCGTACGCGTTCAACATCAGCGACTTCGAGCCGATCGTGAAGCGGACGCACGCGCCGCCGCCGGTGCACCAGACGTTCGAGGGGCCGAACTTCGTGATCTGCTCGTTCTGCCCGCGGCCGTTCGACTTCGACCCGGAGGCGGTGCCGATCCCGTACAACCATCACAACGTCGACTCCGACGAGATGATGTACTACGTCGCCGGCGACTACTCCGCGCGCAAGGGCTCCGGCGTCGGCCTCGGCTCGATCACGCTGCACCCGTCCGGGTTCACGCACGGGCCGCAGCCCGGCGCCGTCGAAGCCGTGATCGCCGGGCCTCGCCGAGGGCAAGACCAGCACGGACGAGACCGCGGTGATGATCGACACCTTCCGGCCGCTGCAGCTGGCGACCGCCGCGAGCCAGGCCGAGGACCCCGAGTACGCGTGGAGCTGGGCCAGCGCCGCGCGCGGCAACACCGGCGGCGGTACCGCGTACGAAGGCTAGGTGCCGGGCCACTGTCGGTGATCTGGCCACCTCAGCTGCCAATCCGCCACATCCGCCCGGCCATACCGCTAGAGCATGATCTTGCCGCCGGCGATGTCGAGCGTCGCGCCGGTGATCCACGACGGATGCGTCCGAGGCGAGGAAGAGCGCGGCCGCGGCGACGTCCGCGGGCTGGCCGATCCGCCGCAACGGGAAGCTCGCGCCGAGCTCGGCCCGCTGCTCCGCGGTCATCCACTGCCGCATCTTGTCGTTCTCGACCGCGGACGGCGCCAGGCAGTTCGCCCGGATGCCGCGCCCGGCGTACTCGCCGGCCAGGTGCCGGGTGAACGCCACGACGCCGGCCTTCGCGGCGGCGTACCCGGCCGCCGACCTCGCGGCCTGCCGCGCCGCGGCCGACGCCATCGTGATGATCGTGCCGCCGCCGTGCGCCAGCATCGCTGGCAGCGTGACCCGCACCGTGTAGAACACCGAGTTCAGATCCGTCTCGACGATCTGCCGCCAGTGCTCGGGCGTCTCCGCGTCGGTGGGCACCGGCATGCCGTTACCGCCCGCGAACGCGGCCACGATGCCGGCCGGGCCGAGCCGCTCGGTCACCGTGGCGGCCATCCGCTCCAGGTCGGCGGGCACGGTGCAGTCGGCGGCGACCCAGACGTGCCGTGCCGCCGGCGCCGGTGATGCCGTCCGTGACCGCCGTCAGCGCCGTTTCGTCCCGGCCGACTACGGCCACCGCCACGCCGTTGGCGGCCAGCGCGGCCGCGGTCGCCGCGCCGATGCCGCGGGAGCCCCCGGTGACGATCGCGGTCCGGCCGGCCAGGTCCGGATAGTGCGCCTGCTTGGTGATGTCCATAGCGCATAGATTAGATAGCTAAGCATTCGAAGTCAAACTGTGGGCCGGGCGGCCGGCGTCAGGAACGGCCCGACCGTGAAGGCGAAGACCTGGGGGTCGGATTCGACCCCCAAGTCTTCCCAGGCCAGTCAGCGGGCCCAGGTGCCGAGGTCAGCGGCGGAATCGGGTCGGTCGCCAGGCTCTGCGCACCTTCCAGCAGGGCGGGCGCGCGCTCCAGCGCATCTGGCCGCAGCCGGCCGAGGAGCAGCGCGTAGCCGACGCCGAGCGCGATCAGGCCGAGCGTCAGCCAGGGCAGGATGTTGTACGGGCTGGTCTGGCCAGGCCGCAGATCGCCCCAGACCGGAATGGCCAGCACCGCGACGCCGATGACCGGCACGACGACCCAGAGCCAGATGTTCTTGCGGATGCCGCGGGCGCGGAACCTGGCCCACTCCACCACGAGCGCCACGTTCGCCATCAGGTACATGATGATCAGCCCGAGGATCCCGTACGTGCCGAGGAAGCTGGAGGCGGCGCCCGGCGTGGTGATCGCGGTGGCGACGACGCCGATCACGATGCTCGGCGCGACGAAGGCGATCGCCGCCGCGGCCGGCGTCTTGAACCGGAAGTTGACCGTAGCCAGGGCGCTGCTCCACAGGCCGCCGCGCGCGCCGGCGAAGATGACCCGCGAGGTCTGCGTGTTCGCTGCCACGTAGGAACTGGTCACACTGGACAGGAAGATCCAGGTGATGAGCGGGGCGACGAACGGCACGAAGGCCTTCGCCGCGGTGTGGAACGGGTTGGCATCCGCGGCCAGCGTGCCCGCGTGCCCCACGCCGAACGCGGTCACCAGCGCGTACGAGCCGAGCACGTAGATGACGCCGCTGATCACGACGGCGCCGATGACGGCTACCGGCACGGCGCGGCGCGGGTTCCTGGTTTCCTCCGCGAGCGGTGCCGCCGCCTCGAACCCGCCGAACGCGAGCACCGCCAGGCTGAACGCGAGCAGCACGTCGCTCGAGTGCCCGCTCGGCCAGGTGAACGGGGTGGCCGACAGGCCGCTCGCCCCGCCCCGGACCAGGATCGTCACGCTGAGCACGAGCAGCAGCAGCACCTCGAACGCGTAGAGCACGACTGTGATCCGCACGCCGAACTTGAGTCCGACGACCACCGGGGCGACCACAAGCGCGCCGTACACGATGGTGGTGAGCTGCGTGATTCCCCAGATGTGCGGATCTCCGAAGACGTTCTGGACGATGTAGCTGCCGACAAAGATGTAGATGCCGCCGAAGGCGATGATGTAGCCGAGGATCGTGATGACGCCGATCGCGACCGCCACCTTGGTGCCGATCGACCGCGTGATGTAGGTGATGAACGAGCCGGCGCTCGGATAGATGCCCGCGAACTGCGCCAGGCTGCTGGCCGTCGCGACCATGCCCACCATGCTGATGAGGAAGATTAACGGCGCGGACGCGCCGGCGAGGGCGACCATGACGCCGGTGGTGAAGAACAGGTTGAAAGCCGGCGCCACCTGCGCGACGCCTGGCATGATCACGCCGAGCAGGCCGAGCTGATTGCGCTCTAGCTGCTGGCTGGAGTCAACTGTGGTGGCCATGGCTAGCCCTTTCCGTGTCGTCGCACAAAGTCAAGGAACGTCTGGTTGAACTCGGCTGGGTGCTCCCAGACACAGGCGTGACCACCCTTGGTGGTGGCCCACTCCGAACCGGGGATCGCCTCGTGGATGCGGCGGGACTCCGATACCGGGATGAGGATGTCCTGCTCCCCGGCGAGGACGAGCGAAGGCACGGCGACCTCGCCGAGCCTGCTGGTCGTGTCGTGCTGCTGGATGACCGCCAGCTGGGCCAGGTAGGCGTGCACCGGCTGGTCCATGTAGCGCATCGCGGTCTCGAACTCGGTGAGATCGTCGCCACGTTCGGTGAAGAACGGGACGGTGAATGCCCACAGCGTGACGTCGCGCATCACGAACGGGACGCCGAGCACGGGGGCCAGGTCCGCCCACATGGCGAACATCCGCGAGCAGAACGGGCCGGGCGCGGCGTACGTGCACGCGAACGTCACGGACCGGAGATCCTGCGGATAGCTCAGCGCGTATTCCTGGGCGATCATGCCGCCCATCGACACGCCCATGAGGTGGAAGTCGGTGATGCCGAGCGCGTCGACGAGCGCCTTGGCGTCGTCGGCGAGCATCTTGCTGGAGTACGGGCCGGCCGGCTTGCCGCTCCGGCCGATGCCACGGTTGTCGAAGCGGAGCACGCGGTACCCGGCGGCCAGGAAGTCGTCCATCTGGAGCACCCAGGTCTCCAGGTCGTCGGCGAGGCCGTTGATGAGGACGATCGTCTCCTCGCCGTCGCCCTCCAGCTTGTAGTTGAGCTCAATGCCGTTAGCGCTGATCTCGGCCATCCAGATCTCCCTCGGATCGCAGTCGGATACGGGCGTGCAGTTCGCGGAGCATCTCCTCGGTCAGCGCGAAGTGCTCCGCGGCCAGGTGGGCGGCGGTGTCGGCGGCACCGCTGACGATTGCCTCCGCCAGGGACGGGTGCTGGTGCAGCGCGCGGTGCCGTACCTGCGGCGAGTAGGGCTCGGCATTGAAGCCGAGGCTGACTTCGCGCCGGGTCTGCGCGCTGAGCTCGACGAGGCGCGCGTTGTGCGTCGCGAGCGCGATCGCGCGATGCAGGGCATGATCGGCGAGCCGCGAGGCATCGCGGTCGCGCGCGTCGCTGTAGGCCTGCACGGCCTTGCGGATGGCGGTGATGTCGCGGTCGTCCCGCCGGTCGGCGGCCGTGCGGGCGATGAGCTGCTCGACCAGCAGCCTGAAGTCGAGCAGCTCGGTCAGGTCGGCCCAGGCGGGCACGAGCGTGCGCGCGATCATGCCGTCGGCATCCGGGCCGCGGCCGGTACGGACAAACGTGCCGCCGCCGCGGCCGCGTTTGGTGGTCACGTACCCGGAGGTCTGCAGCCGCTGCAGTGCCTCGCGGACCGTAGTGCGGCTTACCTCGAGCATCGTGGCCAGCTCGCGCTCGGTCGGCAGCCGCTGCTCGGGCACGAATTCGCCCAGCGCGATGGCGGTGACGATGCGCTCGGCGATCCGCTCGCTCGCGGTCCGGAGCGTTATCGGGGTGAGCAGCGTGCGCAGCGGCTCGCCAGCCACGGCGTCAGTCATCTGGCGCTCGGTGGCCTCGGCCACCCTGGCCCCCGGGTGCTCCGGGGCCGCAGGCGAGATACGGACATCGGCCCTCATGAGGCTTAAAGGACTGATCTTTAGACCAAAGTAGGTTGCCTGGTGAAAGCCGTCAATGGCGTGAAAGGCTGGGCTGGCCGCTGGCCGCGGGTCGCGGGCCGCAGGCGCCCGGCACCGGCCGCGGCGACGTGACCGGAACGGATCTGAAGGGCCTCGACACGGCTATGACCAAGCTGCCACAGCACGCGCGAGATCTGCTCGACGGTAAGAACTTCGCCTCGATCGCGACCCTGCTCCCCGACGGGTCGCCGCAGTCATCAATCGTGTGGATCAAGCGAGACGGCGATGACGTGCTGTTCTCGACCATCCACGGGCGGCGGAAGACCGACAACATGAAGGCGGACCCGCGCATCAGCGTGCTGGTCACCGACGCCGCGAACGGCTACCGGTACGCGGAGATCCGCGGTCACGCGGAGCTCACCGAGGACCCGGCGGCCGAACTCATCGAGGAACTCGCGCTCAAGTACACCGGCGAGTCATTCGGTGAACGACCCGGTGAACAGCGAGTGATCGTCCGGGTCCGGCCTGAACACGTGGTCTCCTACGGCGACGATTAGCAGCGGCGCGCGCGGCCCTGCGCGCATCCCGTAGCCTTGGCTGGTGACGCTTCGCATCCACGACACCGCTGTCCGCGCTGTGCGCGAGTTCGTCCCGCTGCAACCGGGCCGGGTGTCGCTGTACCTGTGTGGCGCGACCGTCCAGGCACCCCCGCATATCGGGCATATCCGGTCGGGGGTGAACTTCGACATCCTGATCCGGTGGCTGCGTGCCTCCGGTTACGACGTCACTTACTGCCGCAACGTCACCGACATCGATGACAAGATCCTGCACGCCGCGCACCACGCCGAGGTCCCGTGGTGGGCGGTAGCCGAGCGCAACCAGCGGGCCTTCACCCGCGCCTACACGGCCCTCGGCTGCCTGCCGCCGGACGTGGAGCCGCGGGCCACCGGGCACGTGCCGGAGATGGTCGAGCTGATGCACCGGCTGATCGACAAGGGTCACGCCTACGCGTCAGACGGCGATGTCTACTTCGACGTGCGGTCGCAGCCGGACTACGGCGCCCTGTCCGGCCAGCGGATCGACCACATGCTCGCGGCGGAGGACTCCGACGACACCAGCCGCAAGCGCGATCCGCGCGACTTCGCCCTGTGGAAGGGCGCCAAGCCCGGCGAGCCGCTGTGGGAGACGCCGTGGGGCCCGGGCCGGCCGGGCTGGCACCTGGAGTGCTCCGCCATGTCCACCAAGTACCTCGGCGCCACGTTCGACATCCACGGCGGCGGCCAGGACCTGGTCTTCCCGCACCACGAGAACGAGATGGCCCAGTCGCACGCGGCCGGCGACGGATTCGCGCGGTACTGGATGCACAACGGCCTGGTCAACATCCGCGGCGAGAAGATGAGCAAGTCGCTCGGCAACTCGCTGCTGGTGGACAGCATGCTGACGACCGTCCGGCCGGCCGAGCTGCGCTACTACCTCGGCCAGGCGCACTACCGCTCCGGCATCGACTACACCCCGGCCGCGCTGGCCGAGGCGGCGACCGCGTACCGCCGGATCGAAGGGTTCGTGGCCAGGGCGGTCGAGCAACTGCCGGCTGAGGGCCCGGCCCAGGGCTCGCTGCCGGAAGCGTTCACGGCCGCGATGAACGACGATCTCGGCGTGCCGCAGGCGCTGGCGGTCCTGCACGAATCGGTTCGGGAAGGCAACAACGCGATCGCCGCCGGAGACGAGGCGGGCGCCGCCAAGCAGCTGGCCGAGGTCAGGGCCATGCTGGCCGTGCTCGGGCTTGATCCGCTGGCCGAGCCGTGGGCGGCCGGGCCGGGCGGGGAGAGCCTGCGGCCGGTGGTGGACTCGCTGGTGCGGGTCGCGCTCGACCAGCGGCAGGCCGCGCGCGAGCGCAGGGACTACACGGCCGCCGACGCGATCCGGGACGACCTGCTGGCGGTCGGCATCGTCGTGGAGGACACGCCCCGCGGTCCGCGCTGGGAGCTGCGGCCGTGAGCGGCTCGGGGCGCCGGTCCGGCGCCGGCCGGGCTGGCGGCGCGCGCCCGGCCGGGGGCGGCGGGCGGACGAAGTCCGGCAAGCCCAGGCCGGGCACCGGCGGCTACGGCAAGCGCAAGCTCGAAGGCAAGGGCCCGACGCCGCCCGCGGAGCAGCGGCCGGGGCATCCGGCGCAGCGCCGGGCCGCCCAGGCGAAGAAGGCCGGGCCGGCCAAGCCGGGTGCGGACAAGGCGGGACCGGGATCCGCGCGGTCGGCGCCCACTAGGGCAGGCACAGCCAGGGCAGGCACAGACCAGGGCGGGCACAGACCGGACCGGAACTGCCAGGCCGGGAACGGGGCGGGCACCCGGACGCGGGCAGCCGACGGGCCGCGGCACCGAGAGCCGGGCCAGGGGCGTCGGATCCGGCGCTCCCGAGCTGGTGGCCGGGCGTAATCCGGTGCTAGAGGCGCTGCGCGCCGCCGTGCCCGCGACGGCGCTGCACGTCGGTCCCCGGCTCGATGAGGACGAGCGGATCGGCCAGGCCGTGATGCTGGCCGCCGACCTCGGCATCCCGGTCGTGGAGGCGGGCCGGTCGGAACTGGACCGGCTCAGCGGCGGGGCTATTCACCAGGGCATCGCGCTGCGGATCAAGCGGTACGGCTACGCGGACCCGGACGACCTGATCGACATCGCCCGCGGCCAGGATGTGCCGCCGCTGATCATGGCGCTCGACGGCGTCACCGACCCGCGCAATCTTGGCGCGGTCGCGCGGTCGGTCGCGGCCTTCGGCGGGCACGGGATCCTGGTGCCCTCGCGTCGCTCGGCCGGGGTGACGGCGGGCGCGTGGAAGTCGTCGGCCGGCGCGCTCACCAGGGTGCGCGTCGCGCAGACGGCGAATCTCACCAGGGCACTGACGAGCTACCAGGAGCAGGGCCTGTTCGTAGTCGGGCTGGACGCCGACGGCAGCGAGGACGTGGGCGCCCTGACGCTCGCCGACGCCCCGCTCGTGCTGGTGGTCGGCTCCGAGGGCAAGGGACTGTCCCGGCTGGTCAGCGAGCAGTGCGACGTGATCGCGAGGATCCCGATCGCCGCGACCACCGAGTCGCTGAACGCCGGGATGGCGGCGACCATCGCCTTGTACGCGGTGTCGCAGCTGCGGGCCGCCAGGGCCTGACCGTGCCGGTCACGGCGGCGGGTCGTTTGCGGCCTATCGTGGTGGTGAGGTGATCGCTTATGACCGATCACGGACCTGGCAGCGTTGCCGCCGCCGCTCGCGCCCGGATGGCCGCCGGCCTGCGGATTAACGGACGCGCGCTGAGCAAGCCGATCCAGGACGCCTTCGCGAGCGTGCCCAGGCACCTGTTCGTGCCGCAGGTCAGCGCGGCGGACGCCTACCGGGACGAGGCCTTCGTGCTGAAATGCGGACCTGACGGCGTCCCGCTGAGCTCGTCTTCGCAGCCCGCGATGATGGCGATCATGCTGGACCAGCTCGATTTGCGGCCCGGCCACCGCGTGCTTGAGATCGGCACCGGCAGCGGCTACAACGCCGCGATAATGGCGCTGGTGACTGGCCCGGACGGCGCGGTGACCACGGTCGACATCGACGCCGAGCTGGTCTCGCGGGCCCGCGCCAGCCTGGCCGAGGCTGGCTTCGGGGACGTGGACGTGATCTGCGCCGACGGCGGGTTCGGCGCGCCCGAGTACGCCCCGTTCGACCGGGTCATCGTGACGGCGGGCGCCTGGGACATCGCGCCGGCCTGGATGGCGCAGCTCGCGCCCGAAGGCCGGCTCGTGCTGCCGCTGTCGGTTTGCGGGCTTGAGCTATCGGTCGCCCTGGAGCCCAGCGACGGCAGCTGGCTGAGCCGGTCGGCGTGCCGCTGCGGTTTCGTGCGGATGCTCGGCGCGTACGCCCGGCCGCAGCTAGCGGTCCGGCTCGGCGGTCCCGACGTGGTCGTTATCCAGGTGGCCGATGACGTGCCCATGGACGGTGTCGCCGTCGCCGCGGCGCTCGCCGGGGACTACGTCGAGATCGACACCGGCCTGCGCATCTCCGATGATGGCGAGCTAGCTGACCTGGATATGTGGCTGACCCTGACCGAGCCCGATCTGTGCCGGCTGACCGTGCTGCGGCGGGCGGGCACGGAGTCGCGGGAGATCATGCCGGTGGGCGGGATCGCCGCCAATGTCGACGACGCCCGCGCCGTCGGGGTGGCGGCGTTGCTGCTCGGCGCGCCCGGCCCGCGCGGGCCAGAGGCGCGCGTGCGGGGGTACGGCCCCGGCGGCGAGGTGCTCGCCGGCTACCTCGCCGGACGGTGCCTGACCTGGGCGGAGCTGGGCCGGCCGCGGGCCGACGAGGTGGAACTGAGGGTCTGGCCGCGGGCGACGGCCCCGCCCGCAACCCCCGGCGCAGTCATGCTGGACCGGCCCAGCGTCCGCATCGCCGTCGGCTGGCCGGGCCAGGACGGGAGTTAGCTGGCGCGCTCGGCGCTCTCGTATAGCAGCGGGGCCGGCCCCACGATCAGCGGATCGGGATGGCCGACGATCTTGCCGTCCTTGCCCTCGTACGGGACGCGGTTGAGCACGTAGCGCATCGCCTCGATCCTGGCGCGCTTCTTGTCGTTGCTCTTTACCACCGTCCACGGCGCGTCCGCCAGGTCGGTGAAGAAGAACATCGACTCCTTGGCCTCGGTGTACTCATCCCACTTGTCGAGCGACTCGAGGTCGATCGGGCTGAGCTTCCACCGTTTCACCGGGTCGAGCTGGCGGTCCACGAACCGGCGCAGTTGCTCGGACCTGGATACCGAGAACCAGAACTTGACCAGGAAGATGCCGTCCCTGGCCAGCATCCGCTCGAACTCGGGCGCCTCGCGCAGGAACTCCATGCACTCATCCGGCAGGCAGAATCCCATCACGCGCTCGACCCCGGCCCGGTTGTACCAGGACCGGTCGAACATGACGATCTCGCCGGCTCCGGGCAGGTGGGCCACATAGCGCTGCAGGTACCACTCGGTCTGCTCGCGGTCGGTGGGCTTCTCCAGGGCCACGACCCGGGCCCCGCGGGGATTGAGGTTCTCGGTGAACCGCTTGATCGTCCCGCCCTTGCCGGCCGCGTCCCGGCCCTCGAAGACGATGACCAGCCGGCCGCCGGTCGCCTTGATATGCCGCTGCAGCTTCAGCAGCTCGATCTGCAGTCCGCGTTTTTCCTGCTCGTACCGCCCGCGGCTCAGGCGCTGGCTGTAGGGATAGTCCTCGCGCCAGGTCTGCGCGGGTGTCCCGTCCTGACCCGCAAGCACCGGGCGGCCCTTGGTGTGGGTGACGCGCAGCCCGAGCTGCGCCGCGAGGTCGTCCAGGATGTCCGCGGCGTGCTTGCTCGCCCGCGCGTCCGCAGAGCGCTTGCCGGCCACTGGTCCGTCCTGTCCTCCGTCCCGTGCCGAAACACGCTCGTGCCTAGCCACGATTCACGCTCGGTCATAGATACCCTCGGCGCCTGAGCGCACACACGGGCCCGCGGCCGCCGCCCTGATCTATCCGCTATCTGACGATTAGGTTACGACCACGGTGACTGGATCGACCCGTGGGGCAACCAGACGTTAGGCTGAAACGTCTGGAATAACGACTAAGTCTTATCGGATCGTCTTGTCTCGGGCGCCCCTTACGGGTGGCGCACAATAGGAGTAAAAATGCGGCAAAACGTTCGGCGCTGGCTGTACGGCGCGGGGGCGCTGGCAGCCGTGGGGGCGATGGCCTGCAGCCAGGGAATGGCGAGCGCCGCGACGAGCGGCCCGCGGAATGCGGCGGGTGACAGCAGCGCCACCGCTGTCAGCACCGCGGCCGCCACCTACGTGCCGCCCAGGCACGACTTGTATTACGGAAATAAGGGCGCCGCGGTGAAGAGCGTGGAGCGGCGGCTGAACCAGTTGCACTACTACGCCGGGCCGGTCGATGGCGTATTCGGCCAGGACCTCGAGTGGGCCGTGTGGGCGTTCAAGCGGGTCCAGGGCCTGCCGATGAACGTAATGAATTCCTCTCTTGTCGGCCCGAACAGCACCATAACGTGGGCCTTCCGCAAGGCGCTCGTGCATCCGAAGTCACCCTGGGCGCTCGTGCCCAGGGGCGGTGCGAACCGGGTTGAGATCAACCTGAAGCGCCAGTACCTGGTCCTGTACAAGAACAACAAGGTGCACCTGATCCTGGACGTCTCCAGCGGCGGCGGATACTCCTTCTGCGAACCCAAGCCGCCGAAGGGCGACGGGACCTGCGGGCATACGGCGGTCACCCAGGACGGCAACTTCCACGCCGCCTGGTTCATCCAGGGCTGGGACCAGGTGCCGCTGGGCTACATGTACAACCCGGTCATGTTCAACACCGTTGAAGGACAGGCGATGCACGGCGGCGACCCGGTGCCGTGGTACCCGGCCTCGCACGGCTGCGTCCGGATCCAGGAGGACGCCGAGAACTGGTTCCACAAGGAACTGACCGTCGGTGGCCCGCACGCCACCCCGGTCTACGTCCGTGGCACGGCTCCCTACGAGCTTTCGTTCTTCGGCCAGTAGGCGCAGCTCATCGGTATCGCAAGGCCCGCCCCGCCAGATCCTGGCGGGGCGGGTCTTTGCATGATGGGAATCAGGAGTGATCATTCAGGTATGCGCTAGCTACAGCTATCGCGGGCGGAATGGCCGGCATCGGGGGAGGGCGTCATGGGACCGAGGATCCGGCACGCAGTCGCGGCGAGCGCGGCGAGCGCGGCGCTGGCCGCGGGCGGGCTGACGCTGGCGGCCGGCGCGGCCAGCGCGGCCACCGCGGGCCCGGCCGCCACCAGGTACGTGCCGCCCAAGCACGACCTGTTCTACGGCAACAAGGGCGCGGCCGTCCGCAGCGTGCAGCGGCGGCTGGCGCAGTTGCACTATTACCCTGGCCCGATCGACGGCAAGTACGGCGCCGACATGCAGCAGGCCGTGTGGGCCTTCAAAGAGGTGCAGGGCCTGCCGATGAACCGGTGGAGTAACTCGGTCGTCACGTACGCGTTCCGCAAGGCCCTCGTCCATCCGAAAGCGCCGCGAGTGCTGATCAAGCACGGCCGGGCGAGCCGGATCGAAATCAACCTGCACATCCAGGTGCTCGTCCTGTACAAGAAGTCCAAGCCGGCCCTGATCCTGCACATTTCCAGCGGCGGCAACTGCCTGGCCGGGCAGGGCTGCGGCTGGATCACGCCCGACGGCAACTACACGGCGCTGTCGTTCGACCCCGGCTGGGTGCACGTTCCGCTGGGTGAGATGTACAACCCCGTCTTCTTCATCGGCACCGCGTACGCGATCCACGGCGACGTCCCGGTGCCGTGGTATCCCGTCTCGCACGGCTGTGTCCGGATCTGGATGGACGCGGCCGCATGGTTCCATCGCGATGTGACCGTCAATCCCGACGGCCACGGGACGCCGATCTACATCAGGGGCATTGCGCCGTACAACGCGCTGGCGGGCTGACCAGGTCCGGGCCGGTCACCTCCGCTTGACCGGACCCATCTTCGCCAGCCGCCACCACGTCAGGAGCGCGAATCCGAGCGCGAGCAGCAGCAGCGCGATGATGTCCGTGAGCCAGGTCTTCGCGTTGTGATCCCAGAGCGGGTCAGCGCCGGAACTCGCAGTCGTGCCGGCGGTGCGCGCCGGCCCGGTCGAGCTGGTGCTCGGGCTGGCGGACGCACTCGCGGCGTGTTTGGCCGGCTTGTGCTTGGCCCCGGACACCTTCGCGACTGTTACCATCCGGCCCGGAAGTCCGGACACGCTCGCGCGGCTGGCTGGTATGGGCCCGGCCGCCGCGTTCGTCGGCGGGATCACGTTGTTGAGATCGACGGTGGCCCCGGTGGCCGCATATCCCCACCGAGACGGGGACAGCCAGGAGACCTGCTCCAGCCCGACCTTGCCGTGCAGCGGGAAGATGCCGCCGCTGAGAACCACCTGAAACATGACGATGACCACCAGCAGCGGCATGGCCTTGTCTGATGTATCCACGATCGATGACAGCAGCAGACCGAGGGCCATGGAACCGACCCCCAGCACGAACATCGCCAGCATCAGCTCGACCAGCGGCAGATGCGGCAAGATGGTGCCCCGCGTCGGCAGCGGCCGGCCGATCAGCCCGACCGCGACTAGCACGACTGCTTGCAGCCCGCTCATGATGCCGAGGATCACGAGCTTCGACACCAGGTACGCGCCGGCCGACAGCCCGGCCGCCCGTTCCCGGCTGTAGATAGATCGTTCCTTGACGATCTCCCAGATGGCGTTGGCGGTGCCGCTCAGCACCGCGCCGACGCTGAGCACCAGCAGCAGCGATGTCGCATCGACGTTGTCCGGGCCGAGCAGGCCATGGGGTGACGGAATCACCCGCACGAGCAGGCCGAGCGCGATCGGCAGCCCGGCCAGCACGCCCAGGTAGAGCCGGTCGGAGGCAATCACCGCCATGTACCGGCGGCACATCGTGCGCAAGTGCGCGAATCCGTTCCTGGTCCTTGGGGCCGGCTCGATCTCCCGGGTCACCGCCGATGGCGCGGCGGCGTTGTCGAGCTCCGCGCTGATGTAGCGGTTGTAGTACGCCGAGGACCGGAACTCGGCCGCCCAGTCACGGCCGGGCTGCGCCTCGAACATCTGGAACACCTCGGCCCAGTCCGACTTGCCGAAGTGCCGCAGCCCGTCCGCGGGCGGCCCGAAGAAGGCGATCTTGCCGCCGGGTACCAGCACGAGCAGCCGGTCGCACAGGTTGAGGTTGGCCACGCTGTGCGTGACGACGATGACCGTGCGCCCGTCGTGCGCGAGGGCGGCCATCTGCTCCATGACGGACTTGTCCAGGCCGGGGTCCAGGCCCGAGGTCGGCTCGTCCAGGAACAGCAGCGACGGCTTGGTCAGCAACTCCAGCGCGACGTTGACGCGCTTTTGCTGGCCGCCGGACAGCGCCGAGGTCCGGGTTTCCGCGTGCGCGGTCAGCGCCAGCTCGCCGAGTACCTCGTCGATCCTGCGCTTGCGCTCTTGCTTGCTCGTGTCCCGCGGGAACCGCAGCTCGGCCGCGAACTCCAGCGCCCGCCGCACGGTCAGCTGCGTGTGCAGGATGTTCTCCTGGGGCACGAGCCCGATCCGGTGCCGCAGCTCCGCGTAGCTCTTGTACAGATCCCGGCCGTCGTACAGGACGTTGCCGTCGGTGGCCGGGGCGATGCCGGTCAGGGCGCCGAGCAGCGTCGACTTGCCCGCGCCGCTCGGGCCGATGACGCCGAGCAGGCAGCGCTCGCCGAGCGGGAACGTCACATGGTCAAGCAGCACCTTGCCGTTCGGCAGCCGGAAGGTCAGCTCGCGCGCGCTGAGCGAGATGTCGCCGGTGTCCAGGAACTCCTGCAGCTGATCGCCCACGCGCTGGAACGTGGCCGGCCCGACGCCGATCAGGTCGGTCTCGGTGACGGGCGCGATCTTGATCCGCTGCCCGTTCAGGAACGTGCCGTTGTGGCTGTCGAGGTCGACGATCTCGTATTCGCCGCGGCTGGTGCGGCGCAACTCCGCGTGATACCTGGACACGCCGAGATCGGAGACGACGACGTCGTTATCGGAGGCGCGCCCGATGCGCAGGGACCTGGCGGGCATCTGCAGCACGGCGCTCGGCGGCCGGCTGGCACCGCCCCGCTGCGGCGGCGCGAACGCCGGGCCGGCCGGGACGGCTGCTGCCGCCGGGGCGGGCGTGCGCTGTTGCGGCACGTACTGCTCGGCCAGGGGCGGCGCCTGCACCTTGACCGTGCCCGGCCGGTGCGGGCGCGGCTCGATCGAGGTGCAGCTCAGCTGCGGGCCGTCGGTGGGGTGACCGAGGCGTACCGTGCAGTCACCCGAGATGGCCACCCGCCGGACCCGCTCGCCGGCCAGGAACGTGCCGTTCGTGCTGCCATGATCTTCCAGCACCCAGCCATCGTCTTGATGCTGCAGCACCGCGTGGTTCCAGGAGACGCGCGGATCGTTGATCACGATGTCGGACTGCGGGTCGCGCCCGATCCGGTAACTCGACGCGCTGTCGAGGAGCCGGTCGGTGCCCTGAAACCGGACCCGTACCTGGGCACCGCCAACTGCGCTGCCTGGAGCCTCAAATGTCATCTGCTAACTGTAAAGCGCTTGATCCGCAAAAGCGGATAGGCAGCGAATCGGCTTTAAGCCGGACTTCACCGGGTCGGTGAGTTGACATGGCCGGCTGGTCGAAATGGATACTTGGAGCGCCCGGAAACCGGACCGGCGGCCGTTGCCCGCCATCGCCGCGCGGCGGGCTGGAGGGATCCCGTGAGCGAGCAGTTTCCCGGCGCGCCCGGCGGCCTGGACGCAGGCTCGTACGTCGCCGGATACCGGCTGGAGCAGCGCATCGGCCGTGGCGGCATGGCGGCTGTCTTCCGCGCCTACGATTCGCGGCTGGACCGGCTGGTGGCGCTCAAGGTGATGGCGCCGTCGCTCGCCGCCGACGAGGCTTTCCGCAAGCGCTTCATTCGCGAATCACGCGCGGCGGCCGCGGTCGATGACCCGCACATCATTCCGGTCTACGCCGCAGGCGAGTCCGACGGCATTCTGTTCATCGCGATGCGGCTGGTCCGGGGCGGGGATGTGCTCTCGCTGATCGACCAGATCGGCCCGCTGCCGGCGGCCCGGGCCGCGGAGATCATCTCGCAGGTCGCGTCCGCGCTCGACGCCGCGCACGCCCGCGGGCTGGTACACCGCGACGTGAAGCCGGCGAACATGCTGCTGGAAGCCAGCCAGGCACCCGACCGGCCCGATCACGTGTACCTGTCGGACTTCGGGCTGACCAAGGCGTCGCTGGCGATGTCCGGACTCACCTCGACCGGCCAGTTCCTGGGCACGCTGGACTACGTCGCGCCGGAACAGATCGAGAGCCGCCCGGTGGACGGGCGCACCGACCAGTACAGCCTGGCGTGCGCCGCGTTCGAGCTGCTGACTGGCGAGCCGCCGTTCCGCCGCGGCGACAGCGTGTCGGTGATGTACGCGCAGCTGAACGAGCCGCCGCCGCTGGTCCGGCGGCGCCGGCCGGACCTGCCCGCCGACGTCGACGACGTCCTGGGCCGGGCCCTGGCGAAGGCAGCGGCCGACCGCTACGACAGCTGCCGGGCGTTCGCGGCGGCGCTGCGGCGGGTGCTGGGCACCGGCGGCCGGTCCGGCCGGTCGGCGCCGGCTCATCCCGCCACCGAGGTAGCGCAGCCTGTCCCGGAGCCACGGCGCCAGTCGCCCCAGCGCAGTCGCCCCAGCAGCAGTCACCGGCGCCACTGGCGTCGGAGCGCCGGTCGCCCCGGCCGCAGGTCGAGCCACCGCCGCCCGCCGCCAGCCCCGCCGGTCAGGCCGCCGCGGGTCACCGAGCCGCCGCGCGGTCCCGCCGCGGCTGAGACCAGCCGGGCGGACTCGCCCCAGCCTGCCGGTGCCGGTGCCACCCAGGCCGCGGACTACCCGTCGCGACCGGCCGCGGCCGGGGCCGCACAGCGTCAAGCGAGGCCGGATCCGGACGTCCGGCCGCCGGCGCAGGCCCCGCCGCCCGGGGCCGGTCCGCCCACTGGTCCGGCGTGGAACTGGCCGGGCGAGCCGCCGCGACCGCGGCGGCGTGACCGCCCCGGTGCGGACCGGCGGGCCCGGCGAACCGCCGGACGCGCCCGGCCGCCGGCCCTGGTGGCGCTCGCCGCTGCCGGTCGCGGGCATCTGCGTCGTGGTGCTGCTGGCGGGCGGGGGCGCGTACGCGCTCAGCGGCCACGGCAAGCCCGGCGCCGCGACGCGGTCGCTGAGCCCGCCTGGTTGCACCACGAAGATCGCGCCCGCCCCGGTGCGGACCGGCGTCCACTCGTCGACGGTGTCGACCGGCGGGCAGCCGTTCGGCATCGCGGTCGCGCCGGGCGGCAAGTATTCGTTCGTCACCACCGGAGCCGCGGTCGTCATGCTCCGCAATGCCGGCCCGGCCGCGCCTACCGTGGTGCGGGCGATCCCCGTCCCCGGCGCCAACCACAGCGAGACATTCACCCCGGACGGGAAGTACCTGCTCGCCGCGTCCGGCAGCGGAGCCGAGATCATCAACGTGGCCGAGGCGGAGCAGGGCGCGGCGGATCCGGTCGTGGGCAAGCTCAAGAGCCCGGGCGGCAAGGGCGCTTTCCAGCCGCTGGTCACCGCCGACGGCCGGTACGCGTTCGTGACCCTGCAAGGAACCGGGAACCTGGCGGTCTTCAACCTCCAGCGGGCGCTCACGCAGGGCATCTCGGCCAGCGACTTCGTCGGCTACGTGCGGCTCGGCGGCCAGCCGGTCGGCATGGTCAGCGACGGACAGCAGCTCTACGTGACGAACCTGGGCGCTCAGGGCAGCGAGCCGGCCGCGAGCGCGATCAGCATCGTCAGTGTGCGCGCCGCGGAGGCAAAGCCGGGCTCGGCCCGGGTCCGGCGGGTTCCGGCTGGCTGCGGCCCGGCCAGGGCGATGCTGTCGGCCGACAAGAAGGTGCTGTGGGTGACCGCGCGGGACAGCGACGCGCTGCTGGGATTCAGCACCGCGCAGCTGGCGACCGATCCGGGCAAAGCCCTGGTCGCCCGCGTCATGGTGGGCGAGAGCCCGCTCGGTGAGACCTTCGCCAACGGCGGCCGGCGGATCGTCCTGGCTGACTCCAACCTGAACGGCGTCAAGGGCGCGGTCTCCGACCTCGCCGTGGTCGATCCGGCCAAGGCTCTGGCCGGCCAGAAGGCGCTGCTGGGCTACATCCCGACCGGCGACGTTCCCCGCGCCGTGGCGACGAATTCGGGCGGCGCCACGTTGCTCGTGACCGACGAGAACGCCGGCCAGGTTCAGGTCCTGCGAGTCGCGGATCTGCCGTGAACGGTCACTCTGAGTTGCCCTGGACCACCAGGAAATCGCGTAGCATCGGCGCAATGAGGCGGCCCACATGACCGGATTTGTCGACACGGCCCAGCAAACCCGCCGTCGCCGCCGGACGCGGCGGTGGCTCATCGCGCTGGGCGTCGTAATCGTGCTGCTGGTCGGGGCCGACTTCGCCGCCAGGGCGGTCGCCGAGCAGGTGGCCGCGACCCAGTTCCAGAAGCAGGGCAACCTGTCGGTCAAGCCGGACGTGACCATCGAGGGCTTCCCGTTCCTCACCCAGGTGGCGGCCAAGGACCTGAGTGACGTCAAAGTCGGGATCACCAACCTGCCGGAAGGCCCGGTGACGTTCAGCAGCATCAACGCCACCGCCACGGGCATCAAGCTGAACTCCTACGCGTTCAACAGCGGCTCGATCGCGCACATCAACGGTACCGCGGTGATCAGCTTCGCCTCCCTCGGCAACACGCTGAGCTCCGAGTTCGGGCCGCTGGGCCAGTTGCTCAACGGTGCCGGCCTGAAGCTCAGCGCAGGCCAGCCCGAACGAGGTCAAGGCCAGCCTCGACCTGATCGTCACGACTGGCTCGGCGACCTGGCGGATCACCCGGGTCAGCGGCAACCAGATCAACGTCCGGCTGGTCGCGAGCAGCGGCCTGCCCTCGTCGCTGCTCGGCGGCATTCAGAACAAGACCTTCTCGATCCCGGCGCTCCCGCTCGGCCTCACGCTGGACAGCCTGTCGGTGACGCCTGCTGGCATCATCGGCACCATCAGCGGCAATAACGTGCCGTTCGGGAGCTAACCGGCGATCAGGAGGCCTACGACGGGAACGACCAGCACCCGCATCACGGTCATCGGCGGGGGAGTCGTCGGCCTGATGGCGGCCTACTACGCCGCCCCGCTCGCAGCGTCGGTCACGGTGCTGGAGCGCTCCAGGGTCGGTGATCCCGCTACCGCGTCCTACGCGCTGACCCGCTCGGTGCGCCAGGACTACGTCGATCCGCAGTACGCCCGCCTGGCCGCCGAGGCCCGCCGGCTCTGGCTAGAGCTGCAGCGGCAGTCCGGGCACCGGCTGCTGGTCGACTGCGGCTGCCTGAACCTCGGCAGCGTCGCGGTCACGCCCGACCTGGCCGCCAGCTATGGCGCGCGGAGCTACGCGGTGCTGGCCGAACTCGGCCTGCGCTGCGAGGCGCTGGGCGGGCCCGCGCTCGAGGCCAGGTACCCGCAGTTTGCCGCCGACGCGGGCTGGCTGGATGTCGACGCCGGCTACGCGGACGTCCCCGTCGTGACCCAGGTGCTGACGACCGCGCTGCAAGCTCGCGGCGTGCGCGTCGACGAAGGCGCGCAGATCCAGTCGGTCCGCCGGGACGCGGGCAGCTGGCAGGTCACGACCGCGAACGGCACGGTCGAGTCCGACGCCGTGGTCGTCGCCGCGGGCCTTGGCACCAACGGTGTGCTCGACCTGCTGCCAGGGTGCGACATCCGGTTCCCGCTCAGCCCGGACCGCCCGGTCCAGTCCAAGTACTTCATCCCGCGGCCCGAGCAGCGAGCGCAGTTCACCGAGCAGGTGCTGCCGGTCTTCGCCTACCTCGATGTCGGTATCTACGGCCACCCGATCGTGGCCGACCGGACGCCGGGTGTGAAGATCGGCTTCTACCACCCGCCGGGTGTGACGCCGGTACCCAGCCCGGTCGGCTCGGTCGAGGACTTCGTCGCCTACTGCATGCCGGCCCTGCGCGACGCCGAGGTCGTGGACGTCGCCGCGGCCAGCGGGGTCGACACGTGCTCGTATGACCTGGTCGCGGACGATGACTTCATCCTCGGGGCGGTGCCGGGAGCCGACCGCCTGTACGCCGGCGTTGGCTGGCGCGGCACCGGGTACAAGTTCGCGCCCTGGGCGGGTCTGGTGCTGGCGCAGCTCGCGCTCCGCCAGCACACTGACTACGACATCGCCCGCTTCCGCCCCTCCCGATTTCAGCGCGGGGTGGCGGCGTGACCAATCTCAGCGTGGGTGAGCGGGAAGCAGAGCAGGAGGCACGACGTGAAGGTTTTCCTGTCCACGGACATGGAAGGCACGGCTGGGGTTGTCGACTGGGAGCAGTGCGTAGGCGACGGGCCGCAAGCCGCGGCCGGGCGCAAGCTGCTGCTGGCCGAGGTGAACGCCGCGATCGAGGGCGCGATTGAAGGCGGCGCGACGCAGGTCGTCGTCAACGACTCGCACTCGACGATGCGGAACCTGCCCGCCGACGAGCTGGCCGGGCAGGCGTCCTACATCTCCGGCAGTCACAAGCCGCTCTACATGATGCAGGGCCTGGACGGCAGCTACGGCGCGTGCCTGTTCATCTCCTATCACGGCTCGGTCGGGGCGCCCGCGGGCCTGTCGCACACGTACAACCCGCGCGCCGTGGTCGAGGCCAGCATCGATGGCCGCGTGACCGGGGAGGCCGGGATCAACGCGCTCGTCGCCGCGCACTACGGAGTGCCGGTCGTGCTCGTGACCGGCGATGACGTCGCGTGCGCGGAGACGGCCGAACTGATCCCCGGCGTTCACGCCGCGGTCGTGAAGCGGCACGTGAGCCGGCTGGCCGCCGACAACCTGCACCCGGTCGCCGCCCGCCAGCTCATTCGCGACCAGGCCAGGGCGGCCGTGGCCGCCGCCGCGAGCGCCGCGCCGCCGCCGCTGGATCCGGGCGTGCTGGAGGTGAGCGTCCGGCACACCGACATCGCGGAGGCCGCGAGCTGGGTCCGCGGCGTCGAGCGGACCGGCGACCGGCAGCTGCGGTTCCACGGCGCGAACCGGCTCGAAAC
This sequence comes from uncultured Actinomycetota bacterium, assembly GCA_963805805.1. GTDB lineage: Bacteria > Actinomycetota > Actinomycetes > Streptosporangiales > Streptosporangiaceae > JAJYUU01. The sequence continues at coordinate 171,875 of CAWDVS010000010.1, forward strand.
CTACCAGTCTTTCTGCGCGGCGATCTTGCTCACCAGGTCCGTCGCGGAGATGGTCTGAGACGCGCTGCGATGCGCTGCGACCTGCCGATACTGATTTGCCCGGCGGGCCGGTTAACCCGCCAATTTTGCGCCGTTGCCGGGCCAGTTCAACGTACAGTTATGGCTTCCACCCCGTAACGGAAGCCAAGGCGGTTTCTGGTGCCCCCGATCCTGGTTGACGAGTAGGCAGTGGCGGACACCCAGCTACCGGCCGCACCGCAGGCCGGCCCGATCAACGCCGCAGCGTCCTGGCCGCTTCGCTGTGGGTCAGTGCCGTTGCTGACCGACCGGTTCAGCGCCAGACCCGAGACCTCGCCGGACCTCGGCGCGGCGCTGACCCACGCGGGCGCGGCGGCGCTGGTGCCGGTGGTCACGAGCGAGACCGGCGGCGCCGTGTGGCGCAAGGTCTGCGGCAAGACACAGCTCGCCGCGTATTACGCCGAATCGCAATGGCACGCGCGCGCCATCGACCTGCTCGTGTGGATCGACGCGAGCAGCCGGGAATCGATTCTCGCTGGTTACGGGGAGGCCGCGGCCGCGGTCAGCGAAACCAGGGTGGCCGGCACCGCGCACTCCGTCGCTACGGCATTCCTGTCCTGGCTGCGCCGCACCGAGCGGCGCTGGCTCATCGTGCTGGATGACCTGCCGGACCGCGCCATCGTGCAGGGCCTCTGGCCGTCCGGCCGGACCGGGCAGCTGCTGCTGACCGCGCCCAGCGACCGGGCGGTGGCGGATCTCGGCCAGCTGGCCGTGCTGAAGCTGGGCCCCTTCAGCCGCCGCGAGGCCATGAGTTACCTCGTGGCCCGGCTTTCGGCGGATCCGGATCAGCGGCGCGGCGCGATGGACCTGATCGAGGACCTCGGCGGCGAGCCGCTGGCGCTGAGCCAGGCGACGGCGGTCATCGGCACGTCGCGGATGACCTGCGAGGACTACCGCGAGCGCTTCCACCGGCGGCGGCCGGAACTGGGGCTGGCGGGCCATGATCCGCTGTACGGCACCGCGATCACCTGGACCCTGTCGGTGGACCGCTCGGATCAGATGCTGCCGGGCGGCGCCGCCCACGCGTGCCTGGCCTTCGCCGCGCTGCTGGATTGTCACGGCGCGCCGGACACCGTGTTCGGTTGCGAGGCGGGCAGCCGGTACATCGCCGGTGACCGGATGCCGCCGGTACAGGCGCAGGAGCACACGATGGCCGCGCTCGCCGCGCTTGAGCGGGCCGGGCTGGTGACCATCGACCGGTCGGCCGAGCCGGCGACTGTGCGGATGGAGTCGGTGCTGCAGCAGGCAGTGCGGGCCGCGACGCCGCAGGAGATGCGCGATCAGGCCGGCACGGCCGTCGCGGCGGCCCTGCTCGGCCAGTGGCCGGAAATGCGCAGCCGGGCGTGCGCGCCGGGCGGCGTGCGCGCCAGCGCGGAGAGCCTGCGCCGGGCCACCGCGGGCCTGCTGTGGACCGACGGGTGTCATCCGCTGTTGTTCCTAGCCGGGCAGAGCCTGGACGACGCGGGCATGACCGGGCCCGCGGTCGACTACTGGGGCGAGCTGACATCGGTGGCCGAGCGGCTCTTCGGCCCCGGTCACCAGGACTCGATGGCGCTGGTCGAGCGGCTTGCGATGGCGTACGTCGCGGACGGCCGGCAGGCGGAGCTCAAGGCCTGGTATCAGCGGGTGCTGGTCGAGTGGGCGAGCGCGTACGCGCTGCACCAGCCGATCGCGGTCGCGGCCAGGATCAGCCTGGGTCACTCGCTCGCTACCGCGGGCCTGCCCGCCGACGCCGTCGGTGTGCTCGCGGCGGCGCTGGATGACTGCGAGCGCGCGCTCGGCGCGGATCACCCGGAGTGCCAGCGGGCGCGGGACGAGCTGGCCGCCGCCTACTCCGCCAGCGGTCAGCTCGACGAGGCGATCCGGATGCTGCGGCGCGCACTGGGCGATCACGAGCGCAGTGGCGGAAACCAGGATCCGGGTACGATCGCGGCTCGCCGCCGGCTCGCCGCCGCGTACCTGGCCGACGGCCGGATGAAGGACGCGATCTCGCAGTACAAGAAAGCGCTGTCGGACGCGGAGAAGAGCATGGGGCCGGGTCACCCGGACACCATCCGCACCCGCGGCGCGCTCGCCGCCGCCTATCACCAGTCCGGCCGGATGGCTATCGCGATCCAGATGTACGAGCAGGTCTACGACGGGAGCGTCAAGGCGCTCGGTTCCGATCACCCGGATTCGATCTCCGCGGCCGTGAGCCTGGCCGCCGCCTACTACGCGGCCGGGCGGCTCACCGACGGGATCCGGCTGTACGAGGACGCGGTCGCGCGCGGCGAGAAGTCCCTGCCGCCAGGCCATCCGGTGCTGAAGCTGGCGCGGGAGAGCCTGGCGTCGGTGGCCGGGCAGGATTAGCGGTAACGCAGCAGCGGGCGGGACTCGGCCCGAGTCCCGCCCGCTGCGCGCGGCCCGCTACTCCGGGTCGATACCGTCCACTGCCGGCACCCGCACCGTCCGGTGCCCGCGGGTGCCGCCGAGGATGATCTTGCGGTAGGAGACGTCGTTGGCGGTGCTGAGCTCGTGCAGCACGCCCTCCGGGTTGGCGACGATCTCGATGTAGTAGGTGCCATTCGGGATGCTGTTGATGTCGAACGACTGGCCCGCGACGGACTGGAAGTAGGTGTCACCCCAGCCGACCGGCATCTGCTCTTGCACCCACAGCGCGCCGGGGAACCCGCACTGGCCGCCGAAGCCGAGGAAGCTGGGCTGCCAGGTGGCGTGCTTGACCAGCAGGTCCACGCCGTCGGTCGGGGCGATGCAGAAGCCGACCTTGTGGCTGTTCAGCACCAGCTTCTTGTTGTGGCTGAGCAGCCGGTACTGGGCGAACTGCTCGAAGTGCCAGTGGTCGTGGCCCTTCTTGTTGTCGAAGCCCATCGTGCCCGCGCGAGTGCGGCCGACGACCTTGGTGCCGCGCCAGTAGTACTGGTAGGCGGGCATGATGTTCGCGTGGTGGGTGCTGAACCCCTCGACGTCCAGCGGGCCGTTGCCGAGCACCGAGACCGTCGCGCCGAAGTCCAGCAGGCTCGTCACCCTGCCGGTCTTGGACTTCTGGTTCTGCAGGCTGATGCCCCACGAGGGCAGCGGCTTCAGGTCGGGGAGTACCGAGGCCGGCGGCGCCGCCATCTGCGGTACCTGCCGCATCTTGGCGGCGGTCTCGTGCAGCTTGCTGGCGAGGCTCTGCCCGCCCGCTCGCTTGGCCGGGGTGCGGAAGATGCAGGGGTTGCACTGGCTGGGCTTCACGGCCTGCAGCTTCACGGTGGCGGTGGCGTTGTGCGCGCCCATCCGCAGCACGCCGCGCCACGCCTTCGTGATCGACATGGTGGCCGTGTAGGTCTGGCCGACCTTGAGCCGCAGGCCCAGCTCGGCGATGCCGAACTGCATCGGGTCGACGGCCCAGCCCTTCGCGATGCCCCACACGCCGCCGATCAGGAACGGCGTGGAGAAGGAGCACGAGTAGGGGTACGGCGACGTCGTCGGGCTGTCCGGCGTGGCGCGCTGCGGGTTGCCGTTCGGGCAGAACGTGTAGGTCCTGGACGACAGGACCTTGCCGTGGCTGTCCTTGACGGTCAGCCGGAAGAACCGGCGCAGCCCGTTCCAGCCGTCCAGGGCCCAGGAGCCCAGCTGGCGCCGCTGCGTCACCCCGCCCGACCTGATGACCTGCGTGATCGTCAGCGGATCGGCGAAGCTCTTGCGCTGCACGTCGAACTGCAGCGCCGAGCCGCGCGACTCGATGTAGATGGACGGATCGATGAAGCTCTCCCCGCCGTAGACAGCGATCTTCTGATGCAGTTGCGGCGCGTACAGCTTGACCACCGGCCAGCCGGTCGGCGCCGCGCTGGCCGGCGCCGTCACGGCGACGGCCGAGCCGCCGACGAGCGCGGCCGCGGCGATGAGAGCAGGAGTGAGCCTGAGCTTGAATCCCATAACGAAACTGCCCCCTAGGCCGTTAAATGGAATTAAACAGCCCTAACAATAGAGACAGTTACTTTAAAGAGTGAGTAAAGGGCAGGCCAACATTCAGCCAGCTTGGAGCTGGCGCAGAAGGACCGGGCCCGCGATCTAGTTAGGCCGAAGACATGTCCGGGCGCAAGCCCCGTTTTCCACAGTCAGGCGAGGTGGACGTACTCGTAATCGAACGGCTGGCCGTTGATGCCGTGCCGCGGCGGCGCGATCCAGGCGGCGATCTTGCCGCGCTCGTACACGGGCTGCATGAGCGAGCGGACGTGCGTCTTGTCCACGTCGGTCGGCAGCCAGGCGCTGCTCCGCTGCTGCCACTCGTCCGCCGTCAGCAACTCGCCGTCCGGTGACGCCTCGATGCCGGCGAACGCGCCGACCTTGCGGTTGAACGCGATGTGCGGCAGCTTGAGCCGGTGCGGCAGGCCGGCGTCGGCGAGGATCTTGTTCCACCGGTTGACGCCGCTCTGGCAGTCCGCGATGTACTCCCGGCGCAGGTCGGTGTTGAGCCCGGTCAGTGCGGACACTTCGGTCTGCCCGATGTTCTGGCGGCCCGGCTCGTCCTCGATCATCGCGTCTACCATCATCGCGTCGTTGCCGAGCTTGTGATCGTCCTTGCGGCGCTGCTCCATCCACCGGCCCTTGAGCCCGGCGGTGTAGTAGTTGGCCACGTTCGTCGACGTCTCGCCGCCGAACAGATCCAGCGAGACGCTGTAGTGGAAGTTCAGGTACTTCTGGAGCACGGCCAGCGGGATCGCGCCGCGCGCGGCCGGATCATCGGTGTCGTGCTCGACCATCAGCTGCGCGGTCCGCTCCACTACCCGGTCCACGCCGGTGGTGCCGACGAACATGTGGTGCGCCTCTTCCTTGAGCATGAACTCGCAGGTGCGCGACAGCGGGTCGAACGCTGACTCCTTCAGGGTGCCGAGCTGGTACTTGCCGTCCCGGTCGGTGAAGTACGTGAACATGAAGAACGACAGCCAGTCCGGCGTCTCCTCGTTGAAGGCACCGAGGATCCGCGGCGCGTCGGCGCTGCCCGAGTTGCGGTGCAGCAACTCCTCGGCTTCCTCCCGGCCGTCCCGGCCGAAGTAGGCCTGCAGCAGGTACACCATCGCCCACAGGTGCCTGCCTTCCTCGACATTCACCTGGAACAGGTTGCGCAGGTCGTACAGGCTCGGCGCGGTCGCGCCGAGGTTGCGCTGCTGCTCCACCGACGCGGGCTCGGTGTCACCCTGGATCACGATCAGCCGGCGCAGCTCGGACCGGTACTCGCCGGGCACCTGCTGCCACGCGGGTTCGCCCATGTGCTGGCCGAACCCGATCCGCCGGTCTGGGTCGCGCTCGGCGAGGAAGATGCCCCACCGGTAGTCGCGCATCGCGACGTGGCCGAAGTGCGCCCAGCCCTCCCGGCCGACGTTCACGGCCGTGCGCAGGTAGACGTCCTGGGTCGGCAGCGTCGGGCCCATCGACTCCCACCAGTTCAGGAAGTTGGGCTGCCATGACTCAAGCGCCCGCTGCAGCCGCCGGTCCTCGTGCAGGTCCACGTTGTTGGGGATCTTCTCGGTGTAGTCCGCTGCCGTCGTCATGGGTCAGACCCGCTTCCTGTCGAAGTCGGCGCGCTGCCCGGTCCCGAACCGGCGCAGGGCGCCGTCGGGGCCGGCTGCGTTCGGCCGGTTGAAGATCCAGTTCTGCCAGGCGGTGAGCCGTCCGAAGATCTTGGTCTCCATCGTCTCCGGCCCGGCGAACCTGATGTTGGCTTCCATGCCGGTGAGCGCGTCCGGGCTGAAGCTCGCCCGTTCCTCGATCGCCAGCCGGATCTCGTCCGCCCAGTCGATGTCGTCGGGCGCGAACGTCACCAGCCCGACCGCGGCCGCCTCGGCGGCCAGCAGCGGCTCGCCCAGCTGGTCGAGCGCCCGCTGCAGCGCGGCCTCGTCCCCGTAGAACCTGGTCTGCAGCCGGCTGAGCCCGTTTCCCATCGGGAACCGGGCCACGTTCACGTCGGTGAGCAGCACCGCGGCCGGATCCGCATCGGGGTCGTCGTCGGTGAAGACGCCGTCCAGGTGGTAGGACCGGTCCGCCGCCAGCGCGAGCTCCAGCAGCGAGCCGGCGAAGCAGCTGCCGGGCTCGACCAGCGCGATCAGGCTGCGGCTGGTCACGTCCAGCCGCTTGAGCGTGCGCGCCAGGTACAGCTGTATCTCCCTGGCCAGCCAGTGCTCCGACCCGGTCACCAGCTCGTCGTAGCCGAGCACGCGGGCCGGGTCGCCGTGGGTGCGCAGCAGCCAGGTGCCGAGCGCGGGCTCGTTGGTGCGCAGGTCCAGGATGAGGTCGTCGAGCTCACGGGTCATCGCGAGGGTCCAGAACGACGCGCCCTGGCCGGCCGCCTCGGCCATGGTCGCGGGGGCGTCGGTGTCCGGGCCGCGCACCGTGATGCGCGGCTACGCCCGCGGCGCGGTCGAGGCTGGCCGACACCCAGGTGTAGTCGATCGAGGTGTCCGTTCGCGTCTTCGCCAGCGGGGTCAGCTCGACACCCGCCGCGGCGGCGGGCCGGTCGGACTTCGCGGCCAGCTCGCGGGCGCGCTGCGCCACCGTGTCCGCCCACTGCGCCCGCGGCACCGCCTCATCGACCAGGCCCCAGGTCACCGCCTTGCGACCGGTCACGCCCTCGGGCCGGGTGCACACGTAGTCGGCCAGGTCGCGGCGCACGTGCCGCTTGTCGACCAGCCGGGTGAGCCCGCCCGTGCCTGGCAGCACGCCGAGCAGCGGCAGCTCGGGCAGCGAGACCGCCGACGACCGGTCGTCGATCAGCATGATGTGGTCGCACGCGAGCGCCAGCTCATAGCCGCCGCCGGACGCGGTGCCGTTCACGGCCGCGAGGTAGGCCTGGCCGGACTGCCGGGACGCGTCCTCCATCCCGTTGCGGGTCTCGTTGGTGAACTTGCAGAAGTTAACCTTCTGGCCGTGCTCGGCCCCGGCGAGCATGCGGATGTTGGCGCCCGCGCAGAACGCCTTGTCGTTGCCGCTGGTCAGGACCACGACCCGGACCTGCGGATACTCGAACCGCAGCCGCTGCACGGCGTCATACAGCTCGATGTCGACGCCGAGGTCGTAGGAGTTGAGCTTCAGCTCGTAGCCATCGGGCCCGGCCAGGCCGCCGTGCTCGTCGACGTCCATGGTGAGGGTGGCGATCTCGCCGTCGGTGGCCAGCCGCCAGTGCCGGTAGCGATCGGGCTCAGTGCGGAACTCGACGCGCGGCAGCGCTGGAGCGCTGGTCGCGTCGCCCTGTCGGCTGAGCAGCGAGGCTGGTCAACGGCATGCCTCCTGACGTCCTCCGCGCGTACCAATAATGCTACAGACACATGGTTCTACGTCAAGTAGCTGTAGCATATTATCGCAGCAGGAACTGAGGGAGGCATGATGGCGGCGGATGCGGCACTGGCCAGCGGCCCGCGGCTGACCCGGCGGCACACGGCCGGCGCCGAGAGTGCCAAGGGCCTGCTGTTCACCGTCCTCGGCGAGTTCGTCCTGCCGTCCGGCGGGGCGGCCTGGACGTCTGCATTCATCGACGCGCTCGGCCGGCTCGGGGTCGAGGAGAAGGCCTGCCGGCAGGCGCTCATGCGCACGGCGGCCGACGGCTGGCTGACCGCCGACCGGGCCGGGCGCCGGGCCAGCTGGCGGCTGACCGCCAGTGGCGTGCAGCTGCTCACGGAGGGGACGCAGCGCATCTACGGCTTCGCCGCGGCCCGCAGTCAGTGGGACGGCCGGTGGCTGATGATCCTGGTCCGGACGCCGGAGTCGGAACGGCCGGCCAGGCACCGGCTGCGCACCCGGCTCAGCTGGGCCGGGTTCGGCAGCCCGGCGCCGGGCATCTGGCTGAGCCCGGACGCGAGCCTGCAGGCCGAGGCCGAGCGCATCCTGGCCGGGGCCGGGCTGCGGGACGAAGCGCAGATCTTCCTCGCCAGCCACGCCGGCGGCGGCGAGCTTGCCGGGCTGGCCCGGCAGGCCTGGGACCTGGATCGGATCGAGCAGCGGTACGAGCAGTTCATCGCCGAGTTCAGCGCCGCCGCCCGTGCTGATGCGAACCATACCGACGCGCTGGCCAGGGTCACCGAGCTCGTGCACGCGTGGCGCCGGTTCCCGTGGCTGGACCCGGTGCTGCCGGCCGCGCTGCTGCCGCCCGGCTGGAGCGGGACGCGGGCCGCGGCCGTGTTCTCGGCTCAGCACGCCCGCTGGTCGGCCGCCGCGGTGGCGGAGTGGCACCGGATCTCCGGCCTCGCCTGACCGTGACTGCTTCGGCTGCCGTCGCGCTGCCCGAAAGCTAATAACCTGTCAGGGAAGGCGCAATCGGCGCGGATGATCAGGAAAGGCTGCCAGTGCGACGCACAGTCCATCAGCCCGCGGGCTCGGGTGCCGCATGGGCGTAGCCGAAGAGCAGGCTCCGGACGCGGAACTCGCGTGGCAGCGGCCGTCGGCGCGGCTGCTGCGGGTGCGCCGGATCCAGGCCGCGCTCGTGACCGTGCCGCTGGCGATTGTCGGCGGGCTGGCGTCTGCCACCGCGTCGGTAGCAGCCGGAGCGGGGGTGGCCGCGGGGATCCTCGCCGCCGGCCTGATCGCCGCGCGCTTCCTCGCCCGCCGGGTCGCGGCCTGGGGGTTCGCCGAGCGGGATGAGGACCTGATGGTCCGCCGGGGCGTGCTCGTGCGCCGGCTTTCGGTCATCCCGTACGGGCGGATGCAGTTCATCGACGTGACTGCCGGGCCGATCGAGCGCAGCTTCGGTCTGGCCACGCTGCGCATGCACACGGCCGCCGCCGCGAGCGACGCCCGGATCCCCGGCCTCGACCAGGACCAGGCGGCCAGGCTGCGGGACCAGCTGGCCGCTCTCGGCCAGGCGCAGGCGGCAGGTCTGTGACCAGTCCGTCGTCGGCCGAGCCGCCGCTGGGCGCGTATCCGGACAGCGCCGACTCGGACCTGGTCGGCTGGCACCGGCTGCACCCGCTCACCCCGGTGGTCCGCGCGGGCAGCCGGCTGCTGTCGGTGATCGTGGTGCTGGCCGGCATCTCGCTGCTGAATCAGGGCCAGGACAAGGGCCAGCTGGTGGCCGACCTCGTCGTCATCGCGCTGGCGCTGTCGGGCGGGTTCATCTCCTGGCTGGTCACCCGCTGGCAGGTGGCGGACGGCGTGCTGCGCATCGAGACCGGTCTGCTCCGGCGCGATTCCCGCCGGTTCCCGCTCACCCAGATCCAGGCCATCGACGTCGTCCAGACCGGGATCGCGCGCGTGCTCGGCTGGCGGAACTGCAGTTGCGGGTGGCCGGCAGCGGCTCGTCTCGCGGCGGCCGGCTGGCCTGCCTGCGGCTCGCCGACGCCGAGCGACTGCGCCGTGAGCTGCTCGCGATCGCCGCGCCCGTGGTTGACACGCCCGTGGTTGAACGCCCGTTGATACGCCCGTGGTCGATACGACCGCGGCCTGGCCGCCCGTGGTCGATCCGGCCCGGCGCGATCCGGCGGGTGCACGCGCCGAGTCGGGAACTGCCCCCGTTCCGGAACGAGGCCTGTTTCGGGTGCAGCCAGGGCGGCTCGCGGTGGCTATCGTGCTCAGCCGGGCTGGCGCCGTCGCCGCGACGGTGATCATCATCGTGGCGGTCGTGATCGGGGTCACCGGCAGCACCGCCGCGATCGCGTCGTTCTTCCCGGCCGCGCTCGGCCTGGCGGCGGTCGTGTGGCGCCAGTTCAACAGCGAGTACGGCACCACGATCGCGGCCGGGCCGGATGGCCTGCGGCTGCGATCCGGGCTGATCCAGACCACGGCCGAGACGATCAGGCCCGGCCGGGTGCAGGGCGTGCGGCTGGTCGAGCCGCTGATCTGGCGCGCGTTCGGCTGGTGCCGGCTGGAGGTCGACGTCGCCGGTCCCAAGGAGCGCCGGGAGAACCGGTCGGAAGGCCAGCGGCTGCGCGCGGTCATCCCGGTCGGCTCGCGGGCGGAGGCCGCGCTCATGCTCACGGAGCTGCTCGGCTCCCGGCCGGAGCCGGTCAGCGGCCCGCCGCGGCAGGTGCGGCTGAAGGCGCCGCTGCAGTACCGCTTCCTCGGGTGGGGTGGCGACGACCGCTACGTCGTGGCGTCGCGCGGCCGGGTGTGCCGGAAGACCACGTGGGTGCCGCTGGAGAAGGTGCAGAGCTTTCGCTGGGTGCAGGGCCCAGTGCAGCGCCGGCTCGGGCTGGCCTCGGTGCTGCTGGACGTCGCTGGCCGGCGGGTGCGGGCCGACGTCGAGGATCGCGCCGCGGCCGAGGCAAGCGACCTGCTCGCCCGGCTGCCGGGGCTGGCCAGGACGGCGCGGGCCAGGTTGGGGTAGCGGGCCGCCGGCGGCCCGTGGTGAGTGCCCTCGTGGTCAGCGCCCCGTTGTCAGCGCCCCCGTGGTCAGCGCCGCAGCGTGGCGAAGACGATGACGTTGCTCAGGTAGTGCCCGGTCGAAAAGTCGAACGTGCCGCCGCAGGTAATGAGGCGCAACTGGGCATTCGGCACCGCGCCGTAGACGGCATTGGTGGGGAACGCCGCCTTGAGGTAGGTGTGCACGGCGGTGACGCGGAACACCGCGAGGCTCCCGTCGCCGCGGCGGACGTAGATGAGCTCGCCGCTGTGCATGAACCGCAGCCGGTAGAAGATGCCAGGCCCGGACTGGGAGTCGATGTGACCGGCGATTACAGCCGCGCCGGTCGCGCCGGGCCGGGGGCTGCCGGTGTACCAGCCGGCCACCGCGGCGGTGGCCGGCACCTGCATGGCGCCCGAGCTGGTCCGGCCCAGCCGGATCAGCTTGGTCTTGACGCCGATCGAGGGGATGACCAGACTGGCCGGCTTCGCGACCTGGCCGGTCGCGCTGGGCTCGGGAACCGCGGCCCAGCGGCCGCGGGGGATCGCGGGGATGCCGGATTTGCTGAGCTTGCTGACCTTGGGCGCCGGGTGGCCGGTCTGCTTCGCCCAGACGACCCCGGCCGTCCCGGCGCACAGGCCAAGCAGGCCGGCCGCCGCGAGTGCGGCGGCCAGCGGCCTGCGGTGCGCTTTCTGCCGACCAGCGTGGCGGCCGCGCCCAGGATCAGGCGCGGCCCCCCAACGCTGCTCAGGCGGAGCGGACGGACTGCCGTGCATGCAGTGCGGGCCGACGGCGGCGGCTCAGCAGCGCGACGCCCGTTCCGGCGGCGACCACGCCGCCAAGGCCGATCGCGAGCCACGGCAGCACCGTGGCGCCGGGCTGCGCGGCCGTCCCGCCGAAGCCGGTCTGCACGCCGCCGGTCGCGGCCTGGCTGCCGGCTGCCTCCAGCAGATCGTCGATCGTGAGCTTGCCCGGGTCGTCGAGGATGACCAGGGTGTGGATCGTGCCCGCGCCCAGCGTGATGGTCGAGGTGGCTGACTCGCTGCTGCCAGCGGCATGCACGGTCACGGTGCCGGGGGACACCGTCTTGTAGCCGGTCACGCTCGCGAACTTCAGGCTCGAAGCCAGCTTGGAGCCGCTGGCCGTGACGGTGACGGAGTTCTGGTCCAGCGAGGCCTGGATGACCCGGACGAGGGACTTGCCGGCCGGGGTCGTGAGCCGGTCGGGGATGATCTGCAGTCGCAGGCCCTTCGCCGGGCCCATGCCCGCGACGGTGTACGCGTGCCCGGACTGCACGTCCACCGCGGTCGACAGCACGGCCTTTGACTTGGCCGGGGCGCCGGCCAGCCGCATCGCGACGGTGTAGTCGCCGGTCGCGAGCTGCTGGAACGGCGAGACCGTGCCGTAGGCGACGTGATGCAGCACCAGCTGCGCGGTCGAGTCGCCGAACGAGTACAGGTAGACGTCCACGGCCGGCGTATTGGGGGACAGGTGCGCGAGCTGCACCCAGCCGACGTCGGCCTTCGCCGATGCGGCGGGTGCGGTGAGGCCGAGCAGGCCGAATGACGAGGCCGCTACCGCCCCGATGACGGCCGTCATCGTCCTGGCCCTACGCACAATCGTTTGGGCTCTGCTCATGTCTTCACTCCTTCGAGGGAGCGCGGCCGGAGGCCGCATCAGGTTATTCAGGTCTTCGCCAGGAGCCCGGTCGGGCTCGGGGCCGTGAACTTGACGTGCACGATCGTGGTCTTCCCGGCGTGGCCGACGCCGGCCGCCGCGAGCAGCGGCGCGCGCTGACCAGCCAGGAAGGCAAGCAAGCCCTGCAGATATCGCGGACCCGTCGAGCGGATGTCCATCGCCAGCAACGGGACACCAGCGGCAGCGCCGGGACCGGCCCCGCCGAAGCTGAGGACGCTGACCGGCTGCCGCGCCAGCGCCGCCAGCGTGATCAGCAGCCGGGCGTCGACCTGGCCGCTGGCCAGGTCGGCGGCGGCGGCCTTGGACAGGTGCAGGTTCTTGTTGCGCAGCAGCTGGCGGCCAGCCAGCCGCCGGGCCTGCAAGTCCGCCTGCTCGGCGGTCTGATAGGCGGCTGCCCCGTCCGGGGCGGTGGCCAGTACCTGGACCAGGCTCTGGCCGGCGCCGAAGCTTGCGATGACGAGCGGGGCGTAGACGGTGGTCAGCCGTGATCCGAGTGCGTCCCGGACGGCTTGGGTCGACACGACGACACCCGACCCCAGCGGGTCGCCGGTGCCGGAGACGACCGGCGTCAGATTGGCCGCGGGGAAGCCGTGCCGCTGCAGCGCCGTGCACATCAGCGGGTCACAGGCGACGATGACGCTGCGGCCCACCTGGTCCGCCACCCACCCGGCAGCCTGCTGCCGGGTCTGGGTCGCGGCCCGGAGCGCTTCGGTGTCCATGGCCGTCGGCGCAGCGGCGGTGTGCTGGGCGGTGCTGGTGCGGTCGGCCCGGCCTTGGTGACCCGGCGTGCTGGCCTGCGTCTGGGCCAGGTGAATGGCCGTCGCGCTGACGACCACCAGCGAGATGACCAGGAGCGACACGATCACCCGCAGCGCCTGGATCCGGCGCCGGGAGAGGCCTTCGGGGCCGGGCGCGGACACGCGCCGCTGCCACCAGAGCCTGAGGGTGTTCGCCATGACGACGCGCCAGGGCGGGGCCGGTGCCGGCGCGCGGCTACCTCCGGTCACGTCCCACCCCCAAAGCCGCTTGCTGCGGAACCAGACAGCGCGGCCTTTACGTCGCTAGTTCACCACATCGGACACTGATTACTCAGGAGAACTGACATCTTTGTCATGGGATTTCATGTTCTGACTGAAACATGAAGTTTGCATCATGAGACGTGCACGTTGCGTGATGGCCGTCGTGGGCGGCTGCCTGACCCAGGGCGCGGCTGAATCACCTTGTCCGGGTGGTGCGCCCGCCGCGCCAGCGAGCAGAGCGTGAGAAAGGAGAACCGGGTTCGTCAGTGGAGGCTGCCGTGGCGGAGGAATATGACGTCATCATCGTCGGCACCGGGGCGGGTGGCGGCACCCTCGCGCACACGCTCGCGCCCTCGGGCCAGAAGATCCTGCTGCTGGAACGCGGGACGTTCCTGACCAGGGAGCCGGCGAACTGGGATCCGGGCCCGGTGTTTGTGGACGGCCGCTATATATCGGCCGATACCTGGTATGACGCCAGCGGAACGCCGTTCCAGCCACAGGTGCACTACTTCGTGGGCGGCGCGACCAAGTTGTACGGAGCCGCCCTGTACCGGCTGCGGCCGGCGGACTTCGGCGAGATCCGGCACGCGGACGGCCTGTCGCCCGCCTGGCCGGTCAGTTACGACGAATTCGAGCCCTGGTACTCGAAGGCCGAGTGGCTGTACCAGGTGCACGGCCAGCATGGCGCCGATCCGACGGAGGGCCCGTTCTCGCAGCACTACCCGTGGCCGCCGGTCGCGCACGAGCCACGGATCCAGCAGATCTCCGACGCGCTGGAGAAGGGCGGCTACCACCCGTTCCCGGCGCCGTGCGGGATCCTGCTGAACGAGGCCGACCGGCCCGAGAGCACGTGCATTCGGTGCGCGACCTGTGACGGCTATCCGTGTCTGGTGCACGCCAAGGCCGACGCCGAGGTCATGGCCGTGCGGCCGATCCTGGAGCTGCCGAACGTGACGCTGCAGACCGGTTCCGAGGTAGTGCGGCTCGAGACCGATCCGGCCGGGCGAACGGTCACCGGCGTGGTCGTCGACCGGGGCGGAGACGGCAAGGAGGAGGTCTACCGGGCCAGCATCGTCGTGCTGGCGGCCGGGGCCGCGAATACGGCGAAGATCCTGCTGCGGTCCGCTGCCGACGCTTGCCCGAATGGCCTTGCCAACGGCTCCGACCAGGTCGGGCGCAACTACATGTTCCACAACAGCAAGGCAGCGGTTGCGCTGGGCGAGGAGCCCAACGACACGGTCTTCCAGAAGACCCTCGGGATCAACGACTTCTACCTGGCAGGCGACGACCGGGACTGGCCGCTTGGCAACATCCAGATGCTCGGCAAGTCCAATGCCGCGGCGATGCGGGGCGAGGAACCGCACCTCACCAAGCTCGCGCCCGGCTGGAGCCTGGAGGAGACGGCCCGGCACGCCGTCGACTTCTGGCTGACGACCGAGGACCTGCCCAAGCCGGAGAACCGGGTAACCGTCGACCACGATGGCAATGTGCACCTGGCCTACGCCGCCAGCAACGACTCCGAAGCGGCTGGCCTCTATGAGGAATTCCGCAAGGTACTCAACCACATCGGCATGGCCAGACATCACGTCCTGCACAAGAACTTCTACATGAGCATGAACGTGGCAGTTGCCGGGGTGGCCCACCAGGCTGGCACCTGCCGGTTCGGCACCGACCCCGCCGCCTCGGTGCTCGACGTCAACTGCAAGGCCCACGAGCTCGACAATCTGTACGTGGCGGACACGAGCTTCTTCCCGAGCATCGGTGCGGTGAACCCGGCCCTTACCGCGATCGCTAACGGCATCCGCGTCGGAGAGCACATCGCCGAGCGACTCGGCGCGCAGGCCAGCCTGGCCCGGGCGCCCGCGCCGCGGACGGCATCAGGTCGGTCCGCGTCGGCGGTGACGCTCAAGAAGTGATCGGACTAGCCGCGGTCGTGCGCATGACCTGACTGCCGTTCCTCGGCGGCAGCGGGACTGACGGGAAGCAGCGGTGACGGCGGCACCCGCAGCAGGGTGGCTGCCCAGCCCGGCAGCCACCAGTTCCACCGGCCGAGCAGCGAGACGATCGCGGGTACCAGCAGCGATCGCACGACGGTGGCGTCCAGCAGGATTCCGGCGCCGACCCCGGTGGCGAAGATCTTCAGGAAGGTGAACGGTGCGCTGGCCAGCGCGGCCATCGCCAGGAACAAGATGAGCGCCGCGGAAGTGACCAGCCGGCCGGTGCGGCCGATGCCAGTGACGACTGCCTGATTGGTGTCGCCGGTGGCGTCGTACTCCTCGCGCATCCTGGCCAGGATGAAGACCTCATAGTCCATCGACAGCCCGTAGACGAACGCGAAGACGAACAGCGGGATCCAGGCGGTGATCGCGCCGGTAGCGGGCAGGCCCCAGATCGTCTGCGCGCCGTGCCCGTCCTGCCAGACGAGCACGAGGACGCCGTAGACCGCACCGACAGAAAGCAAGTTGAGTGCGATGGCCTTCAGCGGCAGCAGCAGCGACCTGAACGCGCGGGCGAGCAGCACGAACGTGATCAGCGCCAGGCCGGCCAGCACCAAGGGGAAGTCCCCGTACAGCGAGTGGATCTGATCGACCAGATCGGCCGACGGGCCGCCAACCAGCGGCTGCGGCCGCTCGCCCGCGAGTTGCTGCCGCACGGCGGTGGCGGTTGCCTGGCCGGCCGGTCCAGCGCCATCCGGTATCGGGAAGCGCCTCGGCCAGTTGCGTCCCGCCGCGTCGCCAGGCCGCCTGCGCCGGGGCTACCGCGGCCCGGACGCCCGGCACGCGCGCCAGCGCCGTCACCACCCGATCCGCGGAAGCCGGGCTGGCGATCAGCACGTCGATCGGGGAGAGGACGCCGACGGGGATGCCGGCCTGTTCCAGCATGACCACGCCCTCGCGGGCGGCGCCCTTCTGCGAGAGCGAATTCACGCTGGCGTCGCCGACGTTCATGCCGAGGGCTGCGATGCCGAGCACCACCAGCACCGCGAGTCCGGCCGCTGCGGCCAGCCAGCGCTGACGCACGATCGCGGCGCCCCACGCGGTCCAGCCGCGGCTGGGCCTGGCCTCCTGCCGCAGTCTCGGCCACTCCAGCCTGGGCCCGATGCCCGCAAGGATGGCCGGCACGAGCGTCAGGGTGACGGCAACGCTGATCAGCGGGATCAGCATGCCGCCGATGCCGATGCTGCGGATGAACGGGATTGGCAGCGCGATCAGCGCCAGCAGGCCGAGCGCGACGGTGACACCGCTGAATATGATCGCGCGGCCCGCCGTGCTCATGGCGGTGCGGATCGCGGTCTCGTTGTCGCTGCCGTGGGCCACCTCCTCGCGCCAGCGGGTGATCAGCAGCAGCGAGTAGTCGATCGCCACGCCAAGGCCGATGAGACCGACGAGGAACTGCACGACGAAGTTGACGTCCATCAGGTACGTCAGGCCCAGGATGGCCAGGAAAGCGGTGGTCACCGATGCCGCCGCGATCAGCAGCGGTACCACCGCGAGCAGCGAGGCGAAGACGAAGGCGAGGATCGCCAGGGCGCCGAGCGCGCCGATCAGGATCTCGTCCAGCACGCTGGGCCCGGTGGTCGAGCCGCCGGCATTGGTCAGCGGAGCGATGCCTGTCACCTGGACTCGCGATCCTGGCGGCAGGTAGCGGAGCAGGGTTGCCCTGATCGCCGCCAACGGCACCGTCGTGACCTGCTGAGGATTGGCAGTAGGGGCGAAGTACAGCCCGAAGGTGGTGCGGCCGTCGGCCGAAACGAATCCAGGGTCGGCGGCAGTCGCGTAGGACACCACCCGTCCCGGCACCGGTCCGGGCCCGAGACTGGCTACGGCGGCGAATCCGGCCCGCAGGCCGGCGCGCACCCGCGGCTGCGATGCGGCCGTCCCGGCGGGCAGCCTGATCACCGGCACCAGTGCCTCAGTGCTGCCATACCGCGCGGTGATGGCCGAGTCCGCGATGTAACTGGGCGTTCCCGGTATCTCAAAGCTCTGGCTCAGATGGCTGCTCAGGACCGACGAGGCGAAGCCGCCGAGGAGAAGCGCAACCAGCCAGAGCAAGGCGACCAGCCTGCGCCGCCGAACCACAAGCTCAGTGAAACTGCCCATGAACACTGAAACGGACCTTCCTATATGTCACTGCGTACTGGCGGCAGGGCTGCTGGGGTGATGAGCGCGTTGCCGACGAACTCGGTGACTGTCCGGCGGCCCGTTTCCTCGTGGTCGTCATAGCTTGCTCGGTCGAAGCCCTCAACCCGATGCCAGGCGAACCAGGTGATCGTCTCGATGGCAAGCTGCGCGGCGACCTGCGGATCGGAGAAGGCAGCGAAATGACCACTGGCAATGCGGTTCGCGACGTACTTGCCGAACAGGAGCTGATGCCCCCGGCGACGGCGCTGGATGTAGAACTCGTGCAACTCCGGCACGTCGACGGCGCACCGCTCGATCACCGCGAGCGCGGGCCAGAGTTGCTGGAGCATCGCGTAGTGCTCGGCGACGATCTCGGCTAGCTCGGCCCGCACGTCCTCGGGTACCTGGCGATTGGCTGCTGCTTGCAACGCCGGCGCGGATCCGTACGCGCGCAACTGCCGGTCGATGAGCGCCAGCGTGTCTGCGAACGGCGGCGTGGTAAGCGGCAGCCCGTTCGTGCTGTCGGGGACATCCTCGAGTAGGGACAAGAGCACCAGGTGGAAGAGCGCTTCCTTGCTCTCGACATAGGTGTAGATGGCCCCGGCCGACAGGCCCGCCGCCGCGGCGACGTCAGCCATCCGCGTCCGCCGGTAGCCGAGCCGCCCGAATGCCTCCGCGCCAGTCGAGGCGAGAACCGCGAGACGGGTCTGCTGCGGTACCCGGGCCATGGCCAACAGTATTAACTGAACGAGTCAGTCAGTCAATTTCATGAGTGCGGATGTCATCCGGACAGGCGCGCTGTCTTCGCGGTGCGAGCCGGACCCGGTGGTGCTGTCCACGACGTGAGGAGGATCATAGGGAAGCAGGTAAGGCCGCAGGTCAGCGAGCAGATACGCACGTCAGGGCCGGGTTCGGCTACCATGCTCGAAGTCCCCGCCGGTGTAGCTCAGTTGGCAGAGCGGCCGTCTTGTAAACGGCAGGTCAGCGGTTCGATCCCGCTCACCGGCTCCCAGGTCAGAGGCGGTTCGCTCGCCGGTCTCGCCGCGGCGTGTGCGATGAGTGCGATCTGGGCGCCGAGCCTGCCGTCGCGATCAGCCACCGGAACGGCCACGTAGAGCAACTGCCAGGCGGCGCATACCGCGCAGTCATGTACCTGGCGGCGTCAATGCGACGTGACCGAGCGGGAGCCATGCTGGCAGCGATCGGGACGGTCGGGCTGGTTCAGGTGAGCGGCGGGCTAGTGGCGGACTGGCGGCCGCCGTAGGAGGCGGCTAGCGCCGCGGCGACGTTCGCCGCGTCCGCCTCGGCTATCTTCTGCGGATATTCGGGGAGCAGGTCGTCCCAGATGACCAGCCATGATCCGTAGAGCTGGGCCTGTCCCGCGGGCCGGGCGAAGAACCAGACGTGCAGGTGCGCAGCACCGTCCCCGATGCGGTACACGTGGGCCCGGGAGATGTGCGGCAGGGCCTGCATGTGGCGCACTATATGAGTGGTCAACACACCCAGTTCCGCTGCCCGCTCATCGGGCAGGTCCGCCAGGTCGTAGTGATCGCGCGGGTGCAGCATCAGCACCAGCGGCACGCCGGTGCCGCCGATCCGGGTGAGCCGCCAGGTGCCGTCGAGCCAGATCCCTTCGTCCCGGGCGCGGCATGATTTGCAGTCCGCCGGGTCTTCGCCAGCCCGGCCCGGCTCGGGCACGACCGGCGGGCGCAGCGGCGCGACGCGCAGGCCGTCCGGCTCGAAGGGACTGATATCCCACCCGGTCATGCGGGCAAGCGGGAGCCGGTGCTCACCATCAGCCGCAGCCAGGGCATGGGCATAAAACTCATCGGGTCGCAATGCCATGATCGAAGGCTAGCCCGGTTCCGGCGGCGCCTTCCAGACGGCGCACGCCATGCCGAGCACAGTCCGCGCGGCTTCTAGGACGCTCGCGCGGCGACAACGGCTATGGCTGGTTGCGCATCCGCGCTTCACAGACGGCGAACGGCTCTAATCCCGCGTCCGCGCGGCGCCGATCTAGCCGCTTGGGGTCTTCGATCGGGCATGGCCCGAATTCTGCGCCGGTGACAGTGAACTGGGTCCCGTACAGCTGAGGCTGCCCGGCATGGACCCGCACCCGGTCCTCCAGGTAGGCCAGGTGCACCCCGGACGCTTCGCCCTGCGTCACGGCGGCGCGCAATGCGTCCAGAAATGTTCGCTGCAGAACAGGATCATGATCGGCGTGCTGGGCCAGCAGCCAAGCTGCCTGCGCACCGTCCTCGCCGACCAGCGTGCGGCCTGGCCATCCGCGCGCGGACAGCAGCTGACCCAGCCACCGGGTGTTGGACTCATCGACTCGCCGCAGCTGCGCGGCGATGCCGGTACCTGCCGGCCCCTGAACTCCACCAGATGCCGGGCCCGCTGATCCTCATAACGCCGGGCCAGAAGCCCGCTCCGGAGTTCTTCGTCCACGCAGCTATTCCACCTCGCCATGCCCTGCGCGAATAGACGCCGAGGTTCCGGGATGTCCGAATTTGCTGGCTGCGGCGCGGAAGTTCCTGGGCCCGATCGTGTTACTGAAGCAGCGGTGCTATCATAGGATATCACTTGGAGGTGCTCGTGACTGACATGCTGATCCGTGACGTGCCCGAGGACGTGGTAGCGGCTGTCGATGCGCGAGCTAGTCGTCTGGGTTTGTCGCGCAGTGAGTATGTCCGGCGTCGGCTGGCCCAGGACGCGGCGTCAGCCGGCGCGGTGGTGAGCACGAAGGACCTGGCCCGGTTCTCGGAGGTATTCGGTGACCTGGGTGATCCCGACGTGATGTCGCAGGCGTGGCGGTGACGGACTGGCTGATCGATAAGTCGGCTCTGGTCCGGCTGGCCGGTAGCCGCGACGCGGCTGAGTGGGCTGCGCGGATCGAGCGGGGGCTTGTCCGGATCGCGACGGTGACGCGGCTGGAGGTCGGTTACTCGGCCCGGTCCGGCCCGGATCTTCGCCCAGGGTTCCAGCGTCCCCCGTTGTCAGTGATGCCGGTGGAGTATCAGACCCCGGCGATTGAGGACCGCGCCGTGGAGGTGCTGACCCTGCTGGCCGATCGCGGTCAGCACCGGGCCCCATCGATCCCGGACCTCATCATCGCCGCCACGGCAGAGTTCGCCGGCCTGACCATCCTGCACCTCGACAAGGATTTCGAGATCATCGCCAGCATCACCGGCCAGCCCCTCGAACAGCTCGACCTCGGTTAACAAGTCGAGACTGAGATGGCTCGCAACGCGGCTACTTAAGACTTGGTGCTAGGACCAGTGCCGGGCCAGGCTCGGTCTAGGTGCCCGGCGAGACGCTCTCAATGCGCGGCTGCCCGCCGGTGTTATTGGTGTGGCTCTCTTCTGGCTTGTGTTCTTGCCGGGCACCGTGCGAGGAGAGGCTCAAAAGGGGTTTGCCCTGCTCGAAGGTAGCGGTGCTACGCGACGGCGCTGGATCGCAATGAGCTCGGTGTCCTGCTCGTCGCCGGCGGTCTCGGGTCCCCTGCCGAGCACGCGCTGATCTCCCTGCTAGCCCTCAACGGGCTGCCGTGTCTGAGGCCACGGGCAGCGACATCGAGGCAATGGGCATCGAGCGCGGCCACCGTACCCTAGTGATCACGCGCAAGGGCGGCAAAGTCGTCACCATCCCGCTCGCGCCGCGCACCGCGCCGGCCGTCGACCTGGCTATCGGTGAGCGCTGCGAATGACAGGTCCTCCTCGCCGCGGACGGCCGTCGGCTGGACCGGCACGGCGCAGGGCGGATCGTCCGCCGGATCGCTCGCCGCGCCGGCATCGGAAAGCCGGTCGGGGCCGCACACCCTGCGAAACGCTTTCATCACCGCCGCGCTGGACGCGGGCATGCCGTTGCGCGACGTCCAGGAAGCGGCATCCCACGCCGACCGCGCACTACTGGGCGCTACGACCGGGCCAGGGCATCCCTCGACCGGCATGCCACCCACATCGTCGCTGCCTACGTCAGTGGCGCCGCCCGATAGCGGTTTTCCGACTGCGCCACCTGGTCAGGTAGACCCAGCCAAGCGGTCGGCGCCAGGCCGCCAGTTGCAGGTCGTGTATGCCTGCCCGCATCCGCAACCGCCTATCTGGGCGGTTCGTTTGCGGCGATGTACTGCGCTCGCGGCCGCTCGTAACAGACGATTCTGTGGCGGCATCCCATCGTGCCCAGCCGCTGCCCATCTGCAGTGCGCGGCGGATCGCGCGATCCAAGCGAGGCGGTCACGGCAGGACTGGTGACCTTCGTCCCTGCCGCCCGGGACCAACGCCCGCGGAACCCGCCCCGCGGGCGCGCTAGTGTGAATATTGCCCAAGGGAAAGGGAACCCGGAGGGAAACCGAAGGAGAACCGGAACCGGGCAACGGCCGAAGGGAATGAACCGGAGAACGCTGGACGAAAGGGAAACCTGAGGAAGGCGGCCAAAGGGACAGGAACCCGGCGGACATCCGGGAAACCGGACAAGCCCGCGCAGGGGAAACCTGAGGACGTGAGATGAGGCCCCGAACCACCCGGTGAGAAACCGGGGATTCGGGGCCACATGCATCTGCGTCCTCTAGCGGGCACCCGGCCGCCTGTCAGTTGCGCGTCCCGGACCCTGCACTCCGCGACCAGCGTAGTCATGGCTGCTCGGCGGGCACGTTGTTCGCGGTACGGCACGAGCCGAGGGTGGTCTGGACACCGTTGGTCCAGACCTGCTCGTCGCGCTCGAGTTCCATAATGTCCGGATTCGCGCGTTATACGTCCTAGCCGGGAGTTGAGCAGAGCCAAGAACCTTCGTTCCCGCGACCAGCGTGTTCCGGGCCAGCTGCCACTCATCTGCCATCCAGCCGATCTTTCCACGGTGCCTGCCTCTGCACGCACTGCCGGCGGCAGAACCGGACGTTCTCGGGCTTGTGCTGTGTGGGCTCATCGGGTCGCGGCTGCGCGACAATGTGAGCTGGAACTGCCCGGTTGACAGGAGGCCCTTGTGGAGCCGATGACCTTGCCGGGAACGTACTCAGATGACCGGGGTAGTACGCCAGTTACCTGGACGATCGCTTCTTCGGTGCGACCGGGCTGGGATGGCCGGTTCGAGGTCACGGGCACGGTGCGTGGCGTCCGGGTATCCGGAATTCATTTCGGTGCGCTCGAATGCGACGATCCACCTGGGGACCTGCCGGTCAATGCGGTGGGTGACCTGGCATGCGGTACGGTCACGGTCCAGATTCCGGTGATCATCCATGGTGCAGCCCCTGGCCAGGCGCGGCTTGTCCTCGGATTCAGGCTCGGGGAAGGCATTTACGAGCCGTCGTCGATGCCAGGCTGACGGTGGACGGCGCTGAGTACAGCCAGGAACGCGAGGAGATCCTGGAAGCAGTTCTAGGTGATCTGGTCCGCCAGATCGAGCCGCTGCGGTGGGAATGCTGCCTGACCTGCCTGCTTTCCGACTACAGTCCGGGTGGGGTGGACCTGGTCGGCATGCGGTGTCATCGCGATGCTCGCTCGAGGTACCTGGCCGTGCGATCCAAGTCTGACTACTGGGGTGTGCCGGTCACCGAAGAAGTTCCCGAGTTCTACCACTGCGACTCATATGAACCCCGGATCCCCGGCACCGGATATCGCGGCTGACACGAGCGCCACACTTCCAGCGCCGCGCGCGGTGCGGCAGATCCGGACGTCGGCCAGAGAGCCCTGTCATGGGTCGCCGCCCTCGAGCACGAAGCCCAAGGCTGTGCGGTGGAACTACCCGGCGCAGCGCGCCCGTGCGCATCCTGGAGACCGGGCCGGGTCATCGTCTCTTGGGCACAGGCCGTCAGTGACCAGCATCATTGTGCCTCGTGGTCTATTGCGGTGGCGGGTCTGTTTAACTCCGGCCGAGTTGCACGCGACCTCGGGTGCGGTGACGCTTGACGCCAACTGGCTGGAGGGCTCGAGCTGGTCAGGACGGGCGGGTAGATGACTGCCCTGTTCCACTCACTGAGGTAGGCATCACGAACACGGTGGTGTCGGCGGGGTCCGGGCCGCGGCCAAGGATCCGGGCCAAGAAGGCCGCGGCCAACTCCCGCATCGAGAACTCGCTGTCGTCCATGGCACTGCGCTGGTCGAGCAGCGCCGACTCGGCCGCCCACGTGCGCAGGAAACCCTGATAGTCAATCCTCGCGCCTCTGGAACCCACCAGCGCATGGGAAGCGTGACAACCCTGCTCGGTACGACTCGGCGAGTACCCGACGAGCATGGCGAGAAATCCAGCGGCACATGGATCACCACCTGTCTCGCCACCCCGCATCCTCCCCGATCCCCCACGAGCTGCGGTGAGTTACCTGAGTCAGTCGGGTCAGCGTATGCCCGGTACGCGGATGAGCGTGGCACCGAGCTTGGCCAGGCGGAAGTCGCCTACCGGCGTGCCGGTGCCGCGATTGCACACCATCGCCAGCGCAAGGTCACGCCGCGGGTCGGCCCACCCGCCCGATCCGCCGAACCCGAAGTGGCCGAACGCACCACGCACCGTACCTCGCGTCGTGAACGCGCTGTGGTAGCCCAGCCGCCACCCCATCGGCAAGGCCAATACCAGGTCGGGCCCGCGGGAGTGCACCACGGCAATCTGCTGCACGGTCTGCGGCGAGAACAGGCACACACCGCCAACCTCGCCACCGTGGGCCAGCATCGCGTATAGCTTCGCCAGCGACCGGGCGGTGAAGAACCCGTTCGCCGCCGGGACCTCGGCGTCCATCACTTCCGGGCCCCAGAGCACGTCCTCGATACCGCGCGGCAACAGCGCGTTGACGAACCGGCGCGGGCTGACTGGCAGCCCCAGAAGCGCAGGGATACGGCCAACCGGGCCGCCCATCACCGCACCCTGGCTCTAGGCCCAGCCGACGGCCCAGTCCGGCAGCCATAGGGGCCAGCGGCGCGACCCGGTCTCGATGGGCAGGCGGGCACCCGACATACAGCCCGTCCAGGCCGAGCGGGCGAGCGAGCTCGTCCTCGATGAACTTAGCGATCGGCCGCCCCGACACCCGGCGGACCAGTTCGCCGACCAGCCAGCCGTAGGTCAGCGCGTGGTAGCCGTGCCGGCTCCCCGGCTCGTAGGCCGGCTCGGCGCGCTCGAGCGCCGCCACCATGTACTGCCAGTCGAGCATCCGGCTAGCGTGATCCACAAGCGTCCGCATCCGGTGCAAGCCGGCCGAATGCGTGAGCACATGGCGCACGGTGATGCGCTCCTTACCGCCCTGCGCAAACTGCGGCCAGTACGCCGCGACCGGCGCGTCATACTCGATCTGCCCGCGGTCGGCCAGCAGGTGCAGTGCCGCCGAGGTGACCCCCTTCGTCGTGCTGAAGCACATCGCGACCGTGTCACGCTGCCACCGCTCGCCCTCGGCCCGCCACCCACCCCACAAGTCGGCCACGAGCTCACCCCGGTGGTACACCGCAACGGCCGCGCCGCCCGAAGTACGCCGCAACTGCCGCCGGAACTCACGCGCAACCTCCTCGAAACCGGCGCGCGCCCACCCGTCCACGCCAAGCTCCTTCCGAATCGGTGCGCCAGGCGCTGCCACGCCCGCCAAGCCGGCCGCGCAGCGGACTAAGGACTCTTCCCGGCAGCCACCGATGCGGGCAGTGTAAACGTAGGAGGGACTATGTCCAATCGCCCTGTCGTGCAGGCCGCAGGCCCGGAGCCGGGCGGGGGCCCGCGTGCGCGAGTACTTGCGCTGCTTGCGCAGCGGATTGCCGCTGGGCGCGCCGACACCTCTCGGCAGCGCGACCCGGACTTCATCCGCCGGCAACTGCCTGCCATCGGCCGCTACGCGAGTTACTTCACGCCCGAGGTGAGAGGGCTGGACAATCTACCCGCCGACGGCCCCGTGCTCGTGGTCGGGAATCATTCCTGCCTGTTCTACATGCCCGAGGTCTGGGTCGGCGGCCAGGCAGTCCTCTCGCGCCGCGGCATCGGCGCGCCGGCATACGTGCTCGCCTACGACCTCCTTTTCGCCCTGCCAGCCATCGGGCCCGTCCTGCGCCGGCTCGGCGTAGTCCCCGCAAGCACCGGCGAAGCCGAATCGGCGCTGGCGCGCGGGGCATGCGTCCTGGTGTACCCAGGAGGCGACCTCGAAGCCTGCCGGCAGTGGACCCAGCGCGACAAGGTTGATTTCGGTGGCCGGAAAGGCTTCGTGCGACTCGCCCTGCGATGCGGTGTCCCAGTCGTACCCGTTGTCGCCCACGGCGGCCATCACGCCGTCGTGGTGCTGGCGCGCGGGGACTCTCTCGCCAGGGTCGCCGGGCTCCACGCGCTCCGGATCAACGTCTTCCCCGTCCTCGCAGGCGCCCCTTTCGGCGTCAACTCCGTCCTTACCCCGCCGCTGCCGATGCCAGCGCACCTCACCGTCGAATTCCTGCCCCCGCTTGACTGGTCCGCGTACGGCCCTAGCGGAGCCAACGACATGGCCATCGTTTCAGCCTGCTATGAAGACATCACAAGACGGCTGCAGGAGGCGCTTGACCGCCTCTCCGCCGAGCACCGCCACCCGGTGCTGCTCGGATGCTCACGGCTCACCACGCGGGCAGCAACGAGCGCGATACGGCGCGCCAGAACTCTCGGTAGAGTCGCTCAGCGGGCCTGAGCAGCCAACTCGCGCTCATCGGCATTATGCCGGTGATCCTTGTCAAGTTGATCATGGCTTGTTCCGGTAGCGGCGTGCCGCTGTGGCGGCGGTGGTGTTGAGGAGTTCGCCGATCTGGGTCCAGGTGAGTTCCTGGTCGCGGGCGTCGTGGACGGCCTGGGGCAGGAGCTGCTGGGCCTGGGCGATGAGGCTGGCCAGGGCGTGCAGGCGGACGGCGGAGTCGCCGAGCCAGTAGGGCGTGCGCTGCCGGGCGAGGCTGTTGACCGCGTCAGTGAGGACCTGAAGGCTGTCGGGGCCGGTGGCGGGTGCGGGCAGCTGGCCGGGCCGGGTGAGGCGCAATGCGGGCTGGTTCATGAGGCGTCCTGGTCGACTCGGGCGAGCAGCGCGGCGAATAGCTGCCCGCGGTGGTCCTGGTGCTTGTTGATGGCGTGGTCGTGCTGGGCCTGCAGGGTCGGCCGGAACTCGATGCTGGTCTGGAAGAAGGTGCAGGTTTCGCAGATCGACTCGAACGCGCAGTCCAGCTCGGCGGGCCGGGTGCAGTAGCCGTTGCCGAGCATCCGGTGGTGCTCGCGGCGCAGCCGGGCCATCTTGGGCCCGATGGCGTCGGCGGGCAGCACAGGGGCCTGGCCGTAGAGGGCGTCGACCTTGTCGGTGACGGCGAAGTACTCATCGGCGACCGTCCGGCTGGCGATCTTGGCATAGCGCAGTGTCATGTCCAGGCTGCGGTGGCCGAGCATCGCGGCGATGGCCTCCAGGCTCATGCCGCGGTTGATCGCCTGGGTGGCCAGCGTATGCCGGAGCTGATGCGGGTGGATATGCGGCAGCCCGGCCGCGGCACCGGCCTTGTTGATGTAGCGGGTGACCGCGTGCCGGTCGGCGGGCTTGCCGTTCTCCCGCGGCAGCAGCAGCGGATTGCCGGCGGCGACGTGACGGCTGCGGTAGTCGTCGATGAGAGCAACGAGTTGCGGGTGCAGCGGCAGGTACCGGTCCTCGCGGAGCTTGCCGACCGGGACGTGCAGCCACGGCCCGGCACCGATGTGCACGACCGCGTCGGCGGGCAAAGAGGTGTACTCGCTGACCCGCAGCCCGGTGCGCAGCAGCATCTCCACCGTCACGCGCACCAGCAGCCGCTTGTCGTTCTGGGCGGCGCGCAGCAGTTTCGCGGCGGCAGCATCATCGAGTGCTTTAGGCAGGGGGTGGTCCTGGCGGGGAAGGTCGCCGGGGAACATCGGCACCCGCGGCGGGGCTTCGTCCCAGCTCCACTCATCCAGGCGGACGAAGAACATCCGCAGCGTGCCCAGCCGGTGGGCGATGGTCGCGGTAGTCAGCCGCGGCTTGTTCTGGCCGGGACGGGCGGCGAGCCACGGCTTGTAATCCTCGATATGCCGGCGGGTGACCTGCGCGGTGCTGGTCACCTCGGGCGCGATCTCGGTCAGGAAGCCGGCGAAGGACCGCAGGGCCATGTCCGCGTTATCCACGCTGCGCGGCCGCAGCACGCAGCCGATCTGGGTCAGGTAGCGGCGCATCGTGGCGGTGATCTGCGGGACCGCGGGCTCGAGGTCAGCCCAGGCCGGCAGCACGCCCATCCCGTTGGCTCCCCGCCGCGGCGGCTCGCTCACCGCTGGCTCCACGTCTTGGCCTCGGGGGCGGGCTGGATCGCGAAGACCTGCGCGTCGATCACTTCCGCGGCCTTGCGGTACTGGGCGGCGAGCCAGTCATCGGCCAGGTGCAGGTAGATCCGGGTTGACTCAATCGAGGCGTGCCCGGCCTGGGCCTGCACCGCTTCCAGCGCCATCCCGGCCTCGCGCAGCCGGGTCAGGCAGGTATGGCGCAGCTCGTGACAGGTCGCGTGGGCCAGCCCGGCCCGGCGCCGGGCGGCCGCCAGCACCTCATCGGTGCCCTTGGCCGACAGCGGCTGCCCCCGGCGCGGTCCCTTGAGCACCACGAAGAGCCGGTCAGTACCGGCACCGGGCGGCCGTTCGGCATCGAGGTAGGCACCGACCGCGGCGAAGAACCGGCCCGACACCGGGACCAGCCGCTGCCGGCCGCCTTTCCCCTCAGCGATGAATACCCGCCGCTCGGCAGCGCGCAGGTCGTCCAGCCGCAGCCCGAGGACCTCGCAGCGGCGCAGCCCGCCCAGTACCATCGCCGCGACCATGGCCTGGTCCCGGTGCGTGCGCAGCGCAGCGGTCAGCGCATCGACCTCGGCCGGGGACAAGATCCGTGGCAGCCGCCGGGTGACGCGGACCAGCGGCACGCCCTGACGCGGCCGCTGCCGTTCCCGCCGGGTCGGCAGCCCCCGCGGCACCGGATTAGCCATCACGTCACCGCGGGCCTGCAAGAACGCGAAGAACCCCGACACGATCGACAGGCGCCGGCGCACCGTCGCGGCCGACACCCCGGCAGGCTCATGCCGCCGGTCCACCGGCTGCAGCACGCCATCCACGCCGGCCGGCCCGTGCGCTGTGCGGTGATGAACGCCAGCACATCGGCCGGCCGGACTTCCTCGGGTGCCTTGCCCACCACCGTGAAGAACACCTTCAGGTCATACGCCGCAGCCAGCACGGTGTTCGGCCGGGCCCGCCCGGCCAGGAACTCCAGATAGACATCGGCCAGCGGTACCCCGACCCGGACATCCAGCCCGCCGGAACGGTCAGCTGAACGAGTCACGCGCAGATCATCAGCATGCACAGCAAAGCTCCCATCGTCACAGGGGAAACAGCCTCACCAAGGCTGGCCGAGATGACTGGAAGATCACAGGCATAACATGCATGAGCGGACTCGTGGCCCGGGCGGGTGGCGTTATGCGGACATGATGTCGGCCTGCCTTGTCTCCGCATGCAACCTCATCGGCCTGGGCCGGGCCGGGACGTGGTCCATCACCGCCCAGGCGCGGTGACAACACGGAGAGTCACGCAGGTACCACCAGGCTCCGAGTTCGCGTGGAATGGTTCATGGAATGAGGGCACGGCAACGACCAGTGCGTTCCGGGCATTTTGGTCTCTGCGCTGCTGCGTCAGTGCAGGCAGAGCGCGCGGAGCAGTGAGCCCGGCTTCTTGTAAACGGCAGGTCAGCGGTTCGATCCCGCTCACCGGCTCCCAGGTCAGAGGCGGTTTACTGCGCTGTCGCGCCGCGGCGTGTGCGATGAGTGCGATCTGTGCGCCGAGCCTGCCGTCGTGATCAGGGGCCGGGGCGGTCACGCTGGGCAACTGTCAGGCTGTACATAAGGCCCGGATTGCTGCGTCGAAATGAGATGCTGTTGGGACTTCGTCGGTGCAGGCGCGGGTCCAGGTTCGATGTGATCGCCTGACGGGCGTGGGGACGCGAGCACTGGGCGAAAGCCCGGCGGCAATTGAGGATGTTCACCCGCAGTGCGGCAGGGAATTATGCGCTCTGGCACGCGTTAAGATGGGTGGTAACCCAGGGCCGAGCCGGTCGTTCGGCGGCGATTTTCGCCCGTGGCGTGGTCACCAGCCACCCGCCGGCGGTTCAGGGGTCGTAAAGGTTTGCCGAGGCCCGCCTGCGTTGATCGTTGGAGATCCGCAAGCCGGCTCGGCGTTCACAGCGCCAGGCCCCCTGGCCGGGATGTTCCTCGCCCGGCCGCGGGACTGTGCGGCATGCTGCCGTGGCCGCTGTGTCCCGGTATTCCAGAGGAGAAGTCTGTGGTTCGACCAGGCCAGCGCCAGATGGGCGCTCGCCGTAGCGCCCCGCGGAAGCAGCGACGCGTCCAGCACCGCGGCGATGTCGTTCCGGTGCTCGCCCGAACCGTCCGTGAGGTCGAGGCGGCTGCCCGGCGCGGCCGCGTGACGCCTGCCGTGCGCACGAAGTTCCAGGCCGTCGCCCTGCTGCTGCGGGACGAGCGTGCCCGCGTCCGGGCGGCGGCCGGAAGCGACAGTCATCGGGCCGAGCAGCTCAAGCGCCTGGACGGCGTCGCGGCCATTCTCGCGGCGACCGCCGTCCAGGACGCTGGGCTACTGGCGCTGCTCGCCGAGGGCTCCGGAGTCTCCGACGCGGCCCGGTCGCTCAAGGGGCAGATGCTGCGGGACCTCGGCATCGAGCCTGCGCTCGACGAGATCGCGCCTACGCAGACCGCTACGGCTTTGGCCGGCTCGGAGCGGCGGGTCGTGCCGCAGTCAGTGGTCTCCCGGCAACTGGCGAACCCCTTTCTCGCCCCCGACACCTCCGCCGTTCCGCAGCGCACCTCCCGTCCGCGCCGCCTGGCCGGCTGGGAGCTGCTCGGCCCGCTGCTGAGTTCCTTCGAGCGTGGCGGCGGAGCAGCCCCGGCGTGCATGACGCTCCCGGCGCCGACGGCAGGGTTCACCCCGGCGGGCCTGGAACTGATGCCGCACCAGGGGCAGCTGGTCGCCGCGGCCGCTGCCGGTCACCGGACGTTCCTGCTCGCCGATGAGCCGGGTCTGGGCAAGACGGCCCAGGCGCTGCTCGCGGCGGAGGCAGCGAACTCCTACCCGCTGCTGGTCGTCGTGCCGAACGTCGTCAAGACCAACTGGGCTCGTGAGGCGGCCCGCTGGGCTCCCCACCGCCCGGCCACCGTGGTGCAGGGCGACGGCGAGGCTGTCGACGGATTCGCCGATGTCGTCGTGCTCAACTACGAGGTTCTCGACCGCCACATGGGCTGGCTGGGTGACTTCGGCTTCCGCGGCATGGTCGTGGACGAGGCTCACTTCATGAAGAACAAGGCCTCGCAGCGCTCGCAGAACGTCCTCGCGCTCTCCGGCCGCATCCGGTCCCGTACGGACCGGCCCCTGCTTATGGCGCTGACCGGCACCCCGCTGATCAACGACATCGAGGACTTCCGGGCGATCTGGCAGTTCCTCGGCTGGATCGACGACAGCAAGCCCCTCGACGAGCTAATGGATGCGCTTGAGGACACCGGCCTGACGCCCGCCGACCGAAGCTTCTACGCCGCGGCGCGCCAGTGCGTGATCGACCTGGGCATCGTGCGCCGGCGCAAGCTCGACGTGGCCGCCGACATCCCCGCCCGCCGTATCGCCGACCTCCCCGTTGAGCTGGACGAACGGGCCGGCCGGTCGATCCGGGCGGCAGAACGGGACCTCGCTGGCCGGATGATGGCACGGTACAAGACCGCGTCCGCGAACCGATCCCCCGACGCCGGCGTCGAGGGCATCGACCACGACCTCGTCCGCCGGGTGGCCCGGTCGGAGCTGAAGGAGGCGACGACTGCGCAGTCCGGCGAGAACGTGTTCACCATGATGCGGCGCATCGGCCAGGCGAAGGCCGAACTGGCCGCGGACTACGCGGCTCAGCTGGCCCGCAGCGCCGGAAAGGTCGTATTCTTCGCCAAGCACGTCGACGTGATGGACGCCGCCGAAGAGCTCTTCGCCCGGCAGGGAGTGCGCTTCTCGTCGATCCGAGGCGGCCAGACGCCCACAGCGCGGCAGGCGAACGTCGAAGCCTTCGTGAACGACCCGGACGTCGCGGTCGCGGTGTGCTCGCTGACCGCAGCTGGCGTGGGCCTGAATCTGCAGGTCGCCTCCAACATCGTGCTGGCCGAGATGTCCTGGACCGACGCGGAGCAGACTCAGGCCATCGACCGCAGCCACCGTATCGGGCAGGCCGAACCGGTGACCGCGTGGCGCATCATCGCCGCGCAGACCATCGACTCCCGGATCGCCGGGCTGATCGACAGCAAGGCAGGGCTTGCCGCCCGGGCGCTGGACGGGTCAGACCAGGAAATCTCCCCCTCGGCCGACGTGCAGCTCGAGGCGCTGGCCGCATTGCTGACCGATGCGCTGCGGGCGTCTTTCGGGCACGGCGACACCCTAGGTTCCTGACCGTGAGGATTCCCAGGCGAGACTGTGTCCGAGGACCAAGGCCTGCCAACTGCGCATGCTGGTTCTATCGCCCTGACCTCGGCCCGTGGCCTCAGCGCCGGTACGAGCTTCACTTCCTGCATGGCAAATGCCGGGTCGTGACGCTTCGCCAGCTGGACACCATCCTCAACGGCCGATCGTTCCCTGCGGACTTCTGGGCGGCCGTCGAGGCAGCAGATGTGTCGTTCGCGGCTGGCGATCGGGATGCTCTGATCGAAGTGGCCGTCTGGGCGTCGGGCAGACCTCGCCTGATCAAGGCATGAGGGTCATTTCCGCCAAGGGTTGGCGGCCACCCCGTAGCCGTCGACATACCGCCGTTGTTCGGCCGTCAAGCTCGACTTCTCCACGTGGACTCGGTAGAAGATCTCGTTATCCATCCACCATCGCCAGGCAAATTCTGCGAAGGAGTCGGCGACAAGCGTGTAGCCCCACTCCTCTGTGCGCCAAAAGTCGGCTTCATCGTCATTCAGGTTGAACCCTGCAGGAAAGCTCGTACCTACCACAGCGGAGTCTCCAGACTCACTGACGTACAAGAGCCAGTGATAGACCCACTGTGAGTCGGACACCAGATGCAGGAGCCTCCCGTCCGCAACCTCCACAGCGGAGTGCGCTAGATCGAAGTAGCTGTCGGTCGCGCTCCGCAACCGATCCCGGAGCCCGTCGCCGTCGAGGAAGCGCGAGAAGTCGTCAGGCAACGCCGGGGCCAGCAACCAAACAGCCGATGATCCCGCCTGCGTCAGATTCGGATGCAAGTTCAGCCCTGCGCTGAACTGTCTGCGGGCTCAACTTCGACCACGCCGGCATCCGAAAGCGTGAACCGGAGTTTCCGGATCCTCCGGACTCGCAGGGGCAGCTCACTCCGGCGGGACAGCCACCGGCAAGCGGCGTTTGCAAGGGAACGCCAATACCGGGCAGACCCGCTTGGCTTTCCGCAATCAAACGCCTGCCAACCCGGTCTCCGTGGAGGATTGCGCGACCCTCTCCCAGCTCAGCGAGGAACCACGGTTAGCCAGGCCCATCATGACGACGAGAAGCTTGAGGCGCTGAAGCATCCATAAGAGATATAGACAGCAATCTTAGTTTGACGTTCGCTATTACGCCCGCCACCATAGTAGTTATGGTTACTAAGAAGTCGGTAATAATCTCTGACGACCTCGACGGATCAGGCAACGCCCAGACCGTCACACTCAGCCTAAACGGCACTGCCTACGAGATAGACCTGGCACCTAAGAATCTGGCCAAGCTCGAAAAGGCACTGGCACCATACATCGATGCGGGACGGCGCATATCGGCGCGGAGCCGGCGCCCGATCGCCCGGCACGCCAATGGCCACGACAACGCCGCGATCCGCTCCTGGGCGAAGTCCAACGGCCTGAAGGTATCCGAACGCGGCAGGATCAGCGCCGACCTCATCAGGCAGTACGAGGCTGGCCACTAGCGTTGCTGCTTGCCAGCCGTCTCCCTTCTGGACACCGCCTGGGCGACCCCAAGCCGTCCGTGCTGCTTCCAGCCACCGCCCGCAGTTCGGCGGGATGCTGGCAGCACGTCCGCAGGAAACCGATCTTCGGGACGCCTGCTACGACGCTCTCAGACACATCGACCATCTATGGGATGCCCTGACGGCGGTCGACGGCATCGGCGCCGCCGACGCCAGCAAGCTCCTTGCTGGCAATGTCCGGGGCTGTGCCCGATCAGCGACAGCGTCGGCATTTCGGTAGCAGACCTGCGCGGCCGGACCTGGGATATCTGCCGGTAAGCGGCTACCGGATGTAACCCAGGTTGGCTCACGATTCGGTGGCTCGAGCCGATCCTGGCTTGTGACATGCGGGTTCTCGGTCCGACAGAGCTGATTTCGCGCACTAATTTGTCGATTGGAATTGGGAACCTAGTACGGCAGCAGCTAATCTAGGTGTCGCCTGCGCGGATAATGCACACGAGTGACTTGGTCCTCGTGCTCCAGCCGGTGCCCGCGATATTGCAGGATGAGGGTCAGCGCACGTAGCGCAGGCTGAGTTGGTCGGTATGCCCGCTCCAGGTCAGGTGCAGCGTCCAGCAGCCGGGAGCGGGCATATTCACGTACGAGGGTCCTGGACCGTTCGGCAGGTGCACGGTGGCGGTGCGCGCGCTGCCCGCGAGCGTGGCCCGGATGGTCATCGGACCGGGCGAGAAGAACCGCGATACCCAGAGGATCTTGTTGTGCGGGTTCGGCAGCGGCGGTGCGTGCAGCGCATCCCGCGTGGCCCAGAGGATGGCAACGATGTTGCCTGCCGCGCCCATTACGTGCGGCATGGCGGTGTCCGGCGGATTGAACCCGGACCGCGCCCAGACCGGGAGCGGGCTGACGGGTGGCTGCCTGGAACAGTCGATGGCGCTCGCAGAGGAGGTCCGCACGAGGGACGGCTGCGCCTGCCGCGGCTGCTGCTGCTGGGGCGGCGTACCGCTGCATGCGGCCACCGCCACGAGCGAGGCCGCCGCCGTCAGCCCGGCAGCGAACCGGCACCTCATATCCCTACGGTACGCGGGTCATGGCGCAGCGCCTAGCACGGCATCCGCCACTCGCTGCCTTGACGTGCGACAAAGCGCGTCCGGACGCTAGCCGTTGGCCCGGCGCAGGCGTGCTAGCGGACGCTTACCAGCCTGCGTACGGTGCCTCGCGCCGCTCGACGCGGTTGTCGTAGTCGTGGCGGTCGGCCACCTTACCCGGCTCTTCTAATTTGAGGGGGCACGACACGGGCTCTGCCTGACGGGCTGAGGGCTGTGGCCCCTCCACACTGGCTGTTGATCAAGGACAGCTGGCGGAGGAGCCACAGCTATGGAGAACGGTACGACGATTCTGTTCGGGCTGCCCGGCGTGCCGGTGCAGCGTGTCGAGCGCATCCAGGATGAGCAGGGCGTTGCTCTGCGGTTAGTGCATGTGGTGACCACTGCAAGCAGCGCGGCGGGCTGCCCGCAATGCGGGGTGGTGTCGACATCGGTGAGGCAGTACCGGACGACCCGGCCGCGGGATATGCCCTACGGCGAGGAGCCGCTGGGGGTGCGGTGGCGCAAGCGGCAGTACCGCTGCCGCGAGGAAGCCTGCGAGCGCAAGGCGTTTACCGAGTCGGTCACCGAGATCCCGGCGCGGGCGCGGCTGACCGGCCGGCTGTGCCGTCAGGCCGCGCGGCAGGTCGCCTCCGGCCGCAGCGTGTCCGCGGTGGCGGCCGAGCTCGGCGTGAGCTGGCCGGTGGCGCACCGCCACTACGTTTCGCATGCGGACGCGCTGCTCACCGAGCCGGTGGTGCTGGGGATCGATGAGACCCGCCGCGGGAAGCCGAGGTGGGTGCGCGACACCGCGACCGGCCGGTGGGTGCGGACCGAGCGGTTCGAGACCAACTTCACTGACCTGTCCGGGGACGGCCGGCTGCTCGGCCAGGTCGCCGGGCGGACCGGCACGGCCGTCGCCGGCTGGCTGGAGGACCGCGGCCAGGACTGGAAGAACCAGGTCACGTTCGTGGCGATCGACCCGTGCGCGGTCTACCGCACGGCGGTCACCAGGGCGCTGCCAGGCGCGGTCATCGTCGTCGATCACT
Source organism: uncultured Actinomycetota bacterium (assembly GCA_963805805.1). Taxonomy (GTDB): domain Bacteria; phylum Actinomycetota; class Actinomycetes; order Streptosporangiales; family Streptosporangiaceae; genus JAJYUU01. The sequence continues at coordinate 207,132 of CAWDVS010000010.1, forward strand.
TCCACCTGGTCCGCCTCGCCAACCAGGCCGTCACCCGGGTCCGGCAGCGGGTCACCCGCCAGGTCCTGGGCCGCCGCGGCACGACCAGGGATCCGGCCTGGGCCAACCGCCGCAGGCTGCTGCGCGCCAGGGAGAGACTCACCCAGCAGCAGTTCACCACGATGTGGGACGAGATCCTCGCCCAGGAGGCCACCGGCGAGCTGCTCGCCGCGTGGATCGCCAAGGAAGAGCTCCGCTACCTGCTCGCCCTGGCCCGCACCTACCCGGCCCGGTCGGAGATCAGCGGCCGGCTGTTCGCGTTCTACGACTGGTGCGCCCGCGCGGACGTGCCCGAGGTCATCACCCTGGCCCGCACGATCGAGGCCTGGTGGCCGCAGATCTTCGCCTTTATCGACACCGGCATCACCAACGCCGGCACTGAGGCGAACAACCGGCGGGTCAAAGACGCCGCGCGGATCGCCTTCGGGTTCCGCAACCTCGATAACCAGCGCCGCCGAGTACGGTTGCACTGCAAACGGACAATGATCAGCTAGCCGTTGCGAGGGTGACCAGCCCCCTCAAGATCGAAGAGCCTCTTACCCTGGCCGTCGAAACCCTCGAAGAGATCAGCAAGCTGGCCGCCCAGCGCACTAATTGAGCCAACTCGGGGCCGGACCTGGGATATCTGCCGGTAAGCGGCTACCGGATGTAACCGGTGGAAGCGTTCAGCGTGGCTCGCAGATGACCAGCGGAATATCGCGCTCGGTGCGGTGCTGGTATCCGGCGTAGCCTTTGTATGCCGCGACTACGCGAGGCCACAACTCGGCTTTCTCCTCCGCTGATGCCCGGCGTGCGCGCATGGGCCGCTGGCGGCCAGCCATGGTCAGCTCGATGTCGGGATGAGCCAGCAGGTTGCGATACCAGTCAGGGTCCCGGTCATCTCCTCCCTTGGAGGCCACCAGCACAACCCGGTCACCGTCGCTAACCGGAGCAGTGAGCATGGTCGACCGCGGCCGACCCGATGTGCGCCCCACAGTATGCAGCTCGACGACAGGCATCCCGAAGGCCGACGCCAGCACCCGGCCGCCGCTGAGGTGAACGATCTTCCGGTGGGCCTGGCTCATAGTCTTGAGGCCGAGGTCGGCCAGGAACTGCTGCAGGGTCATGGCGCGACCATAACAGCGGCCGAGGCGTGAGGAACGCGACAACCAGCCCGCTCGTCGGCGTCAGATCCGGACGTCGGCCAGAGATCCTGTCATGGGTCGCCGCCCTCGAGCACGAAGCCAAAGCTGTGCGGTGGAACTACCCGGCCCAGCGCGCCCGAGGGCGTCCTGGAGACCCGGCCGGGTCATCGTCTCTTGGGCACAGGCCGTCAGTGACCAGCATCATTGTGCCTCGTGATCTTTGCGCGGTGGCGGGTCTGTTTAACTCCGGCCGAGTTGCACGTGACCTCGGGTGCGGTGTCGCTTGACGCCAGCTGGCTGGAGGGCTGGAGGGCTGGAGTGGCTGGTCAGGACGGGCGGGCGTAGTACCCGGTACTCGGTTCCTGGTCTCTCCGATGGCAGAGTATTACGTTGTCCCTCGATTCGAGCGTGAGACGGGGACTAGCCGTCGAGGGTGAGGACGATCTTTCCGCCCGGGTGCCCGTCTTCCAGGATGCGGTGGGCCTGAGCGGCATCGGCCAGGGGCAGCAGGTGGCTGACGACCGGGCGCAGTGCACGTCCGGCCAGCAGCGCTGCTAGCTTTCGGGTCCGCTGGCCGTTGTCGTGAACGAGCACGCCGTGAAAGGTGATGTTCGCGTCCAGCAGCGAGCCCAGGTCAAGGAGGGGGGTGGCGATGGCGGCGACCTGGCCTGCGGGCCGCAGCGCGCCCAGCACTCCGGCCGCCGACGTCCCGCCAACCAGGTCCGCGACAGCGTCAACGCCACCGCGCGCTAGCCGGATGGTCCGCTGCGTCACGTCCTCGATCGTGTAGTCGATGCAGCAGCGGCGCCCAGCGCCAGCATCTGCTCGTGCATAGCGTTGCGGCCCACGGCGATCGTCTCGATCCCGCGGGCGGCGGCCATCTGCAGCAGGAACAGCCCCACGCCACCGCTGGCGCCCAGGACCAGCAGCCGGCTGCCCGGCGGCAGCGCAAGCCGGGTCAGGACTTCATCGGCAGTGCCCGCGGCCAGCGGCGTCGCTGCCGCGTCAGTGAACGAGATGCCGGAATCGATCGGCGCGACCTGATCGGCGTCGACGACGGCCAGCTCGGCATACCCGCCGGCGCCATCAGGGAAGTGCGTCATCGCCATGACCCGGTCCCCGGCAATCAGGCCGGCAACACCCGGCCCAACGGACTCGACGACGCCCGCGATGTCGTAACCCAGAACGCACGGCACCATGAGGCCAGCCCAGCCGCCGTCAGCCCGGTTGCCCGCATCCACCGGATTAACTCCCGCCGCGCGAACCGCCACCCGAACCTGACCCGAGCCCGGCATCGGGTCGGCGACGTCGGCAAGGCGCAACTGCTCCGGGCCGCCGAACTCGCTGACCAGCACTGCCCTCAACTAGAACCCCTTCCATCGCACGGCAACCCGCTGGGCAATGCTAGCCACGCGTTCCCGGCAGGGTCAGACCAGGCGATCAGCGGTCAAGTTCAAACCCTCACTCCAACCTGTCTTGGATGGATGCCGTGAGTGACTCCACGCTTGCGCTCCTTGCCGCGGACATGCGGCACGGATGTCATGCGCGAACAACGTGCCAGATGCGGGCGTTGCAGGCTCAGCCGATGCGCTCGGCCAGCGAGACGATGATCCCTTCCGGCCCCCGGACGTAGGCCATCCGCCAAGCGCCCTCGTACTCGCCGATGCCGCCGACCAGTCCGTAGCCCTCGGTAGCTGCCCAGTCGACAGCCGCCCGCAGGTCGTTGACCTCGAAAGCCACGTTGCGCAATCCCAGCTCGTTGGCCATGGCGGCCGGAGAGCCCGGCACGGAGTCGGGTCGCACGAAGCTCGACAGCTCCAGGCGGGTGCCATCGCCGGGCGGCCTCAGCATGACGATCTCGGTGCGGGAGTCGGGAATGCCGCAGACCGTGTCCAGGAACTCGCCCTCGACGAACGTCCTGCCCTCGACCTCCAGGCCCAGCGCCACGAAGAAGGCGGTCACGACGTCGAGATTCGCGACCGTGAGGCCGACGTGGTCGAACCGTCGTACAAGTGACACAGAGCCGTCCTCCGCCGTCGCAGTGGCTGTGAATCCACCACGGTAGACGCTCTCACTACCTCGCGTTGCCGGGCCTCCGCAGACACGGACTACTAGCGGCGTAGACCGGACGTTCATCCCGAGGTGGGTGCTGCATAGACATGCAGTCGAGCCGATGGTGCATTGGCTATGACCGGGCCGCCAACGACGCGAGGCCCCGCTGGATAAACGCGCGCCGACCCGCCGTTCGGCGCTCATCCTCTGGCCTTCATGATGCCCTCGCGGAGTGTTCGAGATCGGACATTATGGGCGGGTGCTGCGCTACGTACTGTTGCGCGACGCCCTTCGGAACCTCAGTCTTGAGCCCTCGGCAGGATGTCGTGCGGTGAATCATCTGGGCCTCACGGGATCGGATCCGCTGCAAGGATGACGGCCGTGCGCCGCTACGAGGCGAGTATGTACGACAGCAACCGCTGGGACGGCTTCGAGCTCCGCCCCGGCGACATCATCATCAGCACCCCGCCAAAGTGCGGGACGACGTGGACGCAGATGATCTGCGCCCTGCTCATACTGCAGGAACCGGAGCTCCCGCTCCCGTTGGACACGCTCTCGCCGTGGATCGACATGGTGACTCGCGCCCGCACAGACGTGTTCGCGGACCTGGAAGCCCAGACGCACCGCCGGTTCATCAAGACCCACACGCCGCTCGACGGGATACCCAACGATCCGACGGTCACGTACATCTGCGTCGGGCGGGACCCGCGCGACGTGGGGCTGTCGATGGACCACCATATCGACAACACCGACATCGGCGCGTTCCTCAACCAACGCGAACGGGCGGCCGCGATCGACGGTATCGAGCTCGGACCATTGCGGCCACCGCGGCCGCGCCCCGACGGCGAGCGGGACCGCTTCTGGCAGTGGGTCGACGACGAGACGCCGTCGACGCAGGTCGGGTCGTCGCTGCGGCGCACTGTAGAGCACCTGCAGACGTTCCGGGACGCCGCCGACGATCTCGACGTCGTGTATTTGCACTACGACGACCTAAAGGCCGACCTGGAGGGGCAGATGCGGCAGATGGCCGCGCGCCTCGGCATCGACGTCGACGAGCACCGATGGCCCCGCCTGGTCCAGGCGGCGACGTTCGAGTCGATGCGCAGCAGGGCCGGCACGACCGTCCCCGGCGGCGGTCCGGAGCACTGGATCGATCCCGCCGCGTTCTTCAGCCGCGGCACGAGCGGCCAGTGGCGCGACCTCCTCGACGACGCCGACCTCGCCCGGTACGCCGCGCGCGTGCGGGCGCTCGCGTCCGGCAACCTCGTCGAGTGGGTGCATCGCGAGCCGATCGACTGAGATCCCCGTCCGGCGGTATACCCGCACTACCCAAAGCTGATCGTCAGCGCCGACCGCCGCCCATAACTGCCGATCCGCGCTCGGGACCAACATCAGGGGTCTGCGCCTCAACCGACGCCGGATTCGGCGATCTGGCCCACCCGAGGGTGGGGTACCAGCGCCCAGCCACGTACCTCTCACGGCATTGCTGATCACGAATGGAGATGCTGGCCTCTGCATAAGAATGCGATGCCGGAACTCGCTCACATCGGCATGAGCGGCTCGTGGCCCGGGCGGGTGGTGTTCGGCCGACATGATGCCGGGCCAGGCCTTGTCCGCATGCAACCTCATCGGCCTGGGCCTGGCCGGGACGTGGTCCATCGCCGCGCAGGCGCGGTGATACGGAGAGTCACGGAGGTACCACCAGGCTCCGAGTTCGCGCCGAATGATTCATGGAATGAGGGCACGGCAACGACCAGTGCGTCCGGGCATTCTGGTCGCTGCGCTGCTGCGTCAGTGCAGGCAGAGCGCGCGGAGCAGTGAGCCCGGTTTCTTGTAAACGGCAGGTCAGCGGTTTCGATCCCGCTCACCGGCTCCCAGGTCGCGGTCATGCCCTTGGACTCCTACGGCATGACCGCCGTACCCGCGATACTCGTGAGATGTCTACTGACGACAACCCAGGCATCGTGATCGTCCCGGTGCCTGCTTTGGTCGTCGCTCTCAAGCTTGCCGAGGACCGAAAGGGCAGCCCGCTAACCGAGTCCGAGGTCCTCGCACTGAGAGATAGCGCACCTTGCATTGCTTTGCCGCGAGCGGAGGCTGCGAACTTTATAGAGGCGCGAGGCTATAACGACGTTGACCTGCGTAGGTGCTGGGAAGACTGGCAACGAGTTCGAACCCAGTTGGGCTAGTCCCTTATGCGTAGGGGCACACGTCTTCCAGAAAGCTTGCCCGTCCGGTCATCTGCACGATCGCCGACCGGGAACCTCGCACGATGCGCGGCAGATCCGCATGGTCAGAATGTGCAGATGACGACCTCCGCTGACGACTCCGGTCCGGTCCGGATTGTGACGGCCGTTCTTCGCGACGGCGATCGGGTGTTGCTGTGTCATCGAAGCGCCGGACGCCGCTGGTATCCCGACGTGTGGGACCTGCCGGGCGGTCATGTTGAGGAGGGGGAGGATCCGAAAGAGAGCCTTGTCCGCGAGCTTCAGGAGGAGTTGGGAATCACGGCATCGGAGCCGTCCGGCCCGCCGATGCAGGAGATCCGCACCGCGACGTTCGACATGCAGATCTGGTTGATCGACAGGTGGACCGGAACACCCGTCAACACCGCGCCGGACGAGCACGACGCTGTGGCGTGGTTCGAGACGTCCGACCTTGACAGCCTGCGACTGGCCCACGAGTCGTATCTCTCGATGCTCACCGCCGTCCTCGTCACCTGACGTCGCTCCGGAAGCCAGCGGTGCGCGCTCATCGGCTACGCCCGCTGCTCGTCGACGGTGCCCAGCTGCCCGGGCGCCGCGTCGTCCAGAGTTCCCACCACGTCGTCCTTGCGCGCGGCATCTCGATTGGCGCACTGGCCGAGGGCTTGTGACTTTTGGCCGTCGCTCTTGCCCTCCCCATCGTGTAGAAACGAGGCCATGGCAAGACAGGCAGGCGTCGTGCTGTACGTGCTCGCGCTGATAGCAGTCGTGGTCAGCGTGGACATCGTGTTCTTCAGGCACCACTTCACGGAGCGGCTGATCGCCAACGTCGGGATCGTTCTGGTGTTCGCGGCTTTCGGCTTATTGATCTTCCGAGGGCGCGGCCGCAGACAGGAATGACCCCTGCCGGCTGCACCATCACCTAGCTGGCGTGCGACCAGGCGCTTGTCGGCAAGGTCGCTGATCTGGGGTCGCGAGGGTCGGCGGCACCAGCGCGCGCTTGGGCGGAGACGATCTGCCTGCTCTGCTTACCGCGTCCGCTTGTCTTCCTCGTCGTCATTCAGGGCGGCGGCCATAGCTTGGACGGCGCGTTCGAGTTCTGGCAGGTCGTCGGATCGACGGTGGCCTGCAAGATCGCGTGGGCTGTATCGAAATAGCGGTGGGCCAGGTGATCACGCATCCGGGCAATCTGGCTCCACGGGATCGTGGGCTGGGTGTCGAGCAGTTCGGCCGGTAGCGCCTTGACGGCCTCACCGATTTCCAGCAGCCGGATCCGGACGGCGCCGAAGACCAGTCCGTCGGTGAGAGCGCCTCGCTGCAAGTGCGAGCGGATCGCGTCAATGGCGGCCTGAATGTCGGATAGTCGCTGCCGGTCTCGGTAGCTACTCACAGGGCCACCAGGTCAAGGCCAGCCCGCTCGCGGACCTCAGGTTTGAGGTCGGCGGCCGGCACTAGGTCGACACGGCTACCGACGATGTCTTCCAGTTCGGCCTGCAAGCGTGCCAGGGCGAACAGGCTCATCCCTGGCGGCAGTTCGGCGAGCAGGTCCACGTCGCTGTCGGGGCGGTCCTGCCCGCGGGCTACGCTGCCGAAGACCCGTAGCCCGGAGACTCCATGGGCGGCCGCCGCCGCGACCAGGTCGTGCCGTCGGCGGCGTACCCGCTGGCCCACCGGTCCTGACAGCATCTTTAGGCGGCGGGGCTGCCGCCGCACTGCCATCGCCAACTCGAACCCCGTTGCGTCGATCAGCGCGGCCAGCGTCGGCACCGAGGGCTGCCGATGCCCCGACTCGTAAGCGCTGATGACGCTCTGAGTGACGCCAGCCCGGGCGGCAAGCTCCGAGTTGGCGTGGAATGGGTCATGGAATGAGGGCCCGGCTACAGCCAGTGCGTTCAGGGCATTCTGTTCTCTGCGTTGCTGCGTTAGTGCAGGCAGAGCGGGCGGCGCAGTGAGCCTGGCTTCTTGTAAACGGCAGGTCAGCGGTTCGATCCCGCTCACCGGCACCAGGTTTGCTGCGCTAGTCCGCCGCGGCGTGTGCGATGAGTGCGATTTGTGCGCCGAGCCTGCCGTCGCGATCAGGCGCCGGACGGCCACGTGGAGCAACTGGCCGTAAAGACCATGGCCTAACTCGGTCGGCTCGGCACCACCAGCAACGAATGGCTCAGCGAGCGAGCCCGCATCACGGCCATCGCCGCCACCTACCTCTGCGCGCAGATGGGTCCCGAGGCCATGGGCATCCTTGTCGAGCGTGGCGGGCTGACGGCTGGCACCCCGGCATCGAATCCGGAAGCTAGCTGCCATCGGTCAGCGAGTGAAGGAAGCGCGGTACGGCGACTCGCGGTGAGCTACGGCAGCCCGTCGCCCGTGAAGTTCTTGAAGTCCCGCAAGTTCTCACGAGCGGAGATCTCGCGATCTCGCGCATCGGCCCTATGGGCTTGCCGCTGCTGCCGCCATCGGCGAATGGTCGCGGTCAGCCTCATGCCGACCGGCGCGACGGCCGATGCATCCGGCACACCCAGCGGACCTGCCACGGGTACCACTGGCGCATCCCGGCGTCGGCGCCGCGCTCGCGAAGTCATGATTCCAAGTACACAGCACGGCTGTACGACGCGCTACTTCCGTCCGAGGCACAGGACGATGGCGCCTGACAAGACCTCGGGGCCGAACCGCAGTCGTTGCAGCGCGAGCTTGTCCATAGGCGCGGACGGCAGCAGGATCAGGTCTTGCACCCCCTGACCGCCCGGTCCTCGGCAGCGACCCTGGGGCAGCTCCTGGCCGAGCAGTTCACTGCCTCGCCAGTGGCTGACGGCCCGGGCGGCAGATGCTGACGTGCGGGAAGGCTGGCCGGTAGCTACTCTGTTAACAGTTGTTGTCTGCGATGGTCTTTGGTGCGCCGCGAAGCACCCTGCCCGTGATGAACCGATCTGCTGTCGCTGCCGTGGAGCGCGCGCCTGGCCGGTGAGCGGTTCGCCGGTGCGCGCCCGGTCTCGCGCCGATCTTGCCCGTCAGCGTCGGGCCCGCCCGCATGGCTGCTGGGACCATCTCATCGCGGCGCCGCTGTGGCCGCTGCATGGTGCGAACCTGGGCACCTTGCTGCGCACCTGCGACGCGGTCGGCGCCTGCCTGGCCGTGCCGCGACTGCCGTGGGTGCCCGACGCGCTGGCTCGCGGCAACACCCTGCGCCGCCGTGCTTGCGTGCACTGGACCAGCCGCGACGTGACCGGCTGGCTGGCCGCCCAGCGCGCCGCCGGAACCCAGATCGTCGGCGTGGAGCTTGCCGACGAAGCGGTCCGGCTTGCCGACCTGCCCGCCGCCCGGCAGCGGACTGTGGCCGTCCTGGGTCACGAGCAGGCCGGAATACCCGCCGAGGCCCTCGAGCTTCTCGACCTCGCTGTCGAGATCCCTATGATCGGAAGCGGCGCCAGCCTCAACGTAGCTGTCGCCGGATCACTCGTCCTCTACCGCCTCGCAGGATTCCTCTAAGAGGGCAACCCCTGAGCGATAACCCTCGCGGCGGCAGATGCGGCGGCTCGCGACTCTGGTAGTTGTGTATAACATGCGGCTCGGACTCGGCCGACCTGGCTGGGGATCGCGGTCGGCAACGGTGGGGCGCTCTTGATAGCCGGGGCAGTCCCCGGTTGGGTCCGGGTTCAGGCGTGGTCGTTCTTGTTCCACAACTGGTGAGTAATGCCGCTAGGCGAGGTGACCGACTCGACGGTGAATCGGTCTTCGAGGCCGCTTGATCCCTCCCAGAGGGAGACGCCGCGCCCGAGTGTAATCGGCACGATCGCCAGGTGCATGAAGTCGACCAGGTCGGCCTGGAGGAACTGACGCACCGTCGAGGGTCCTCCCCCAATGCGGACGTCACGACCACCAGCAGCCTGCTGGGCTAGGCGGAGCACCTCCTCCGGTGGCCCGTCCACGAACCGGAAGCTGGTCCCGTTGGGAAAATCAATCGTGGGATGCGGGTGGTGGCTCATGACGAACACCGGTGTCTGGAATGGCGGCTCGTCGCCCCACCAGCCCCGCCACCCGTCGTCGGGCCAATCACCAATCTGGGGACCGAACTTGCGGCGTCCCATGATCTCGGCGCCGATGCCCTGGCTCCACATGCTGGTCAAAGCGCGGTCCAGCGTGACGGGGGCATCCGCCTTATCGACGCCATGGATTACCCGGCCATCGAACCACGTGAACAGCCGCTCGGCGCCGCCGATCGGGGCGTCGAACGTCACGTGCTCGCCGGCCGCGTAGCCGTCGAGGGAAACATTCATGTTGTGGACCCGGGTGCGGGGCATCACGGCTCCTTCTGCGATCGGATGAAGCGTCACAGCATAGACCGGGAGGATGGCTTCTCTTGCCGCACACTCGTAGGACTCGGTGGCCGTGTTCCTCCCCGAGGGAACGCTCATCTGGATCAGACACTCTGATCCAGATGAGTCTCTGGCCGCGGCCCGTGAAGTGGCAAACACTGCAGCCTCGACCTAGCACCGACTGCCCGACGCCGCTGAAGGCATCTACGACATCGATGTGGAGGAGCTCGGTCCTGCCGCACGCGATGAGCGCGGCATAGTCGTCAGTGAGGGGCATCTGTCCGATCGGATGGAGTTCTGAGACATCAAGCCCGATTTCTGATCATGCCGACCGCGGCATAGCAGAAGCAGCGCCGCCTTGACACTGAATCCGTGGAGGCAGCCGCCCGGGTGGTGCTGGCTGCGAGCCGGCGGCCGGTGAAGTCCGGGCCGGTCAGCTTCTGCCGGGGATGCGAGCGCAGCCGGCCTGCACCTTTTAGTACGGTATAGGGTTGTGGGCCGGGAATGGCGTGTACTGGCAAGGGTGTTCACTAGCTGCGGCGTCCTGCTCGTGCCGTGGACCGGGGTACTGGTCGAGCAGTTGCACGGGCACGCGGGCGAGCGCAGCTTCGGCGCTTCCTGGGTCGGCCTCGACGTCCTGGAGGCAGTGTGCCTGCTGAGCGTCGCACATCTGATCCGGCGCCAGCACCGGGCGACCAGCCCGGCCGCGGCAGCCACGGCCGCCATCTTGTGCATGGACGCATGGTTCGACACGATGTCCGCGGCCCCGCAGTTGCCGTACGCCGAGGCACTTGCCATGGCCTGCTGTGCCGAGCTCCCGCTGGCCGCCCTGCTGGCCTGGGCGGCCTGGCACTCGCTCCGGTGGGCCGCGCCGCGCGGATACGCGGTGACGGCGCCAGCCGCCGGTCAGGCGACATCGGGAACCACCAGATGATGTGCCCGGTCGACGCTGGCAGCCACGCGACCTTGGCGAGAGATCACGCGCAAGCGCCCGCGGGGTTACTACGTGAGCGGGTCGCCGGGTGCGCCGCACTACTTCATTCTGGTCAGCTGCAGCCACGGGAACTCGATCTCCGGCACCCTTGCCTTCGTGGGCCAGGACTGGGTCCGCCCAGAGCTTCCTCGGCAGCTTGAGTGACGGCGCGGCAACCCTGAATTTCGGTCAGGCCGGAACCCGGACCGCTCAAGTCGATACCCAATCGCGACCCCGACTATTTCTCTGGGGCCTGCACCGCGTATCTGCAGTTCGCGACCAGCCTGACCGAATGCTCGTTCCACCACGCCGCTGATATCCAGGGCGACTAATTAGGTCGCGGCCTCCCCCGGCCGCATGTGTTCCAGCCAGGCCATATGCGGCCAAGCATGGACGGTCCGCGCGCAAGCCACCAGTCAGGGGCGAGGTGCCTGGTCACAGACGCTGAAGGCTACGCTGCCCTGCTCGTTGACCTCCGCATCAAGGGCCTTGTCTTCCAGGACCGCCGCGGCGGCAGGCTCGACGAAGACGCGCGCGCCGCCCTCCTCCACCACCTGATCGCCGGCCACGGGACCATCGGTCAGGGCTAGCTGCAACGACCCTTCCCCTTCACTTTGCGCCACGATGCGCAGGCCTGTTTGCACGGGTAGTTCGGGCTGCGACGTCAGGCTCCTGATCGCAGAAACGGCGCCGTTGGTGAGCGTGAGCATGACCTACTCCTCCACTGTGGGACCGGGCAATGCGCCTTGCCGTACCCGCCGCCGGGCGGTCCGAACCAGCCTTGCTCGACTTTCCTGGTCCGCCCTCGGCGACGCGGCCGGGGCCATCCGCGCATCGGCGGGGCACGCTGGCACGGCTTGCGTCGGCCAGACCTGGATCCGCGCTGGACGTGCTCGCGGTCGGTGGCCAGCCAGGCCGACCGGGAGATGCCGTCCGTGCGAGATGGCTGCGCAGCATGCCGATAGCGGTCTGTCACTCCCAATCGCGGGCTGGGATCAGCTTGAGGCCGGCCCTGAGCCCGCCTCACGTTGGCCTGCAGGAAGGCCACCACCCAGAAGTCGCTGCCGAACCTCCGGCACCTAACGGTCCGCAGCCATGAGCGGACGCCTAGTCAGGTCTTGTTCGGCCCGGTTTGTGCGGCGCCTTCGTGCTGGTGGGAAGGCACCCTCAGGGTGGCTGTGGCCAGATTCCTGAGGGTGCCCGCAGTGCGTCTCCAGGGATTGCTAGCGAGCGATGAGCAATGCTCGAAACCTGTGGATCTGCCGGGAAGGGCGAGAGGAAGGGGTGTACCTTCCCGGTGATCTAGTCGAGGTCTCAAGCAAGATCGGCGCTGCAACGCCGGTCGGGAAGGTACAACCCGATGGTCACCGTAGTCGCTGACGATGGCCCGGGCCAGCCGGGCGTGAAGGATGGCTCGCCGTCGCTGATCGATAAGATCGTTCGGGAGGGCGCACGGCGGATGCTGGCCGAGGCGCTGCAGGCCGAGGTGGATGCGTATATCGCGGCGTTCGCCGCGGAGCGGGATGAGAGTGGTCGGCGGCTGGTGGTCCGCAATGGCTATCACCAGAGCCGGGAGGTGCTGACCAGCGCAGGCACGGTCGAGGTGTCCGCGCCGCGGGTGAACGACAAGCGCACCGACCCCGGCACCGGGCAGCGGGCCCGGTTCTCCTCAGCGATTCTGCCGGCCTGGGCGCGCAAGACCCCGAAGGTGACCGAGGTGCTGCCGCTGCTGTACCTGCATGGCCTGTCCACCGGTGACCTCGTGCCCGCGCTCAGCCAGTTCCTCGGCTCGGGCGCGGGCCTGTCCGGCCCGGTGATCACGAAGCTGACCCAGACGTGGCAGGCCGAGCAGCGCGCCTTCGCGCAGCGGGACCTATCGCAGGCCGCCTACGTATACCTGTGGGCGGACGGGATCCACGTGAACATCCGGCTCGAAGAGCACAAGCTGTGCCTGCTGGTCATGATCGGCGTCCGCACGGACGGCCGCAAGGAGCTCGTCGCCCTGGCCGACGGATACCGCGAGTCGGCCGGGTCATGGGCGGACCTGCTGCGCGACTGCAAGCGCCGCGGCATGCGCGCACCCGTGCTGGCCGTCGGCGACGGCGCGCTGGGATTCTGGGGCGCGCTGCGGGAAGTGTTCCCCGAGGCCAGGGAGGGCCGGTGCTGGTTGCACAAGACAGCCAACATTCTCGCGGCACTGCCGAAGTCCGCGCACCCGGGTGCGAAGAAAGCCCTGGCCGAGATCTGGGGAGCCGAGGACAAGGACCACGCCATCGCCGCAGTGAAAGCCTTCGATGCCGCCTACGGGGCGAAGTTCCCCAAGGCCGTCGCGAAGATAACCGACGACCAGGACAAGCTGCTCGCCTTCTACGACTACCCGGCCGCGCACTGGGTCCATCTGCGCACGACCAACCCGATCGAGTCAACTTTCGCCACGGTACGGCACCGGACGAAAGTCACCAGGGGCCCCGGCTCGCGGGCAGCCGGGCTGGCGATGGCGTTCAAGCTCATGGAATCAGCCCAGGACCACTGGCGCATGGTCAACGCACCGCACCTGGTCGCCCTGGTCAGCGCCGGCGCCACCTTTGTCAACGGCAAGTTCGTCGAACGATCCGACGAAGAAACCAGGGAACAAGCCGCCTGAAAGATCTTGATCGACGGGTCTTGACTATTGCTCAAAGATCTTTATCCACAGGTCTTGACAAGTAATTTGGTCCTGACACGCTGAAGGCGGTAAATGGTGCTTTCGGACGAGGGACTACTATTATGTACTACTTGCTGTTCGATTCCGGCTGCATGCACTGTTCCGAGGTGGCTCGCTATATTCAGGATTTAGGGATTCCTGAACTGGGGATCCGCAGCCTCCGCGACCCGCAGGTTCGGGATCTGCTGGTCTCGAGCGGCTTGGAGGGAAGGGCGCAGCGACCGTTACTGCTCCGTGACGACGATGGGCGCCATTCCGTGCAAGCAGGAATCCGGATGCGCGCCAGTCTGTTCAGGCTCCTCGGTCTGCGCGGGTCCATGACTGTCGTGCACCTGGCAAGGACCGCTCAACGAGCCCGCGGCCAGGCTAGCGACCATGAAGTCACCCGCCGCCGGGCGATGCGGTGGGTAACGGGCGGGATCGCCGCCGGCGCCGTGGCCACCATCTTCGGCCCGCGGTCAGCGATGGCCGCTGACCGTTCCAAGGCATCCGGCCAGGACGACCTCGCCGCGCTTCGGGCTGCGCCAGCCATCCAGACTGCGATTGCCACCTTCGGTGCGCCAGACTGGGGCAAGACCGCCTGGTACGGCCGCGGACGAGACGGCGTCGCCGCGATCGTCCACCCCTCGTCAGACATCGTCACCTACGCCTCCGACCCCCGCCCACAACGCCACGGTCACCGCAGTAACACTCCGCGCAACGCATACCGAGTCACATGCGTCGCTGGCATGGTTCGAGGTCAACGGAGCCCTGCTCGGGACGCAAACCATAACCCGCGAGGGGACCGTGCGCACAGTATCGCCGAGCGGCAGGACGATCGAAACCGGCCGCGACGGCCGGCTCATCAGCGAATCCGGGCCAACGACGGTAGAAGCACCGGAAGCGTGCTTTACGTCTTGCTTCATATCGTGCGTCGGAACTGATGTACCTCTTATGTGCTACAACAGCTGTGTCAAGTGCGCCAGCGGTCAGGGCTGCGGCGGCTGCCTCGCCTGCCTCGGGACTCGTGGGGTGAATTGCGCGAAGAAGTGCTATGCCGAATGTCACGGGACTTAAGGCTGGACGTGTCCGGAATCGACCTCGCCCGCCTGCGCTCGGCCGTGAAAGGGCCCGGGATGTTTCTGTTCAGCACGTCCGTCTGCCCGTCATTGGGCGAACCCGCCCGACTGACGGCCGCGGCGGGCCTGAACAGCGGCATAGCCGATGGCATGAACGACCGGGCGCTGGTGAACCGCTTCTTCCTCGGGTCGCGGATCACTGCTCTCTACGAACCCGACGGGCACGCCTATACCTCGGTTCAGCACGGAGGCGGGTGGGTAGAGTTCCAGCCGATCGACGCCCGCCAAGGCCCGCTGGCCTTCTGGCTGATCACCAAGCGCATCGCAGCCGAGCGCGCACGACCCCGCCTAGTGAGTATTCCCAGCGGCGGATTCGAGCTTGGCTTGCTTCCGCCCTGGCGACTCAGGGGCTTTCGCGGCCGCAACCCGATCTTCTGGCGCCCTTTCCTGCTGTACGGATGGCAGGACGACGAGCACGGCCAGATACGACAGGTTGCACTGTGCTGGACCTGGTCACCACGTAAGCCAAAAGCCAGCTGGATAGTAACTCGGCTGGATCACCATCCAGTCTCCTTCGTCCTCCCCGCCCGGCCGGCAGCAAAGGACCTCGTGCACCACTGCAAGGACTGGGACCCGGGAGCCCGCATTCCCCCCGAGATGCAAGAGCGGTTGAACCGGTTGAACACACCCACAACGTCGTAGACGACTGGTTCAGCCGAGCTGGTCGAGATCGCCTACCCGGGTGCGCGCGACGAGCCAGGGTTCCGGCTCGACCCCGTCGTACTGGCGGCGGGCTCGGTCGGCTTCGTAACGGGCCCCGCTCCGCGGCCAGCTGGAATACCCGCAGCGTGGCGGCGGTGGGCTTCCCCGCCGCCGGCGAGCGCCCGGCCGGCCGCGGTCAGCGCCGCGGGTGCGAGGGCGGCGAATACCTCGTGAAGGACCCGCCAACATCATTGAGACCCGCACCGACTCCTACCGCCTCGCTCAGGCCGCCGCCTAAAAGATCTTGATCCACAGGTCTTGACTATTGCTCCGAGCGATCCTCGGAGGCGTCTGACGATGAGCGAACATCGCGGGCACCTCTTCCTGATAGAGAGGACATTTGTAGCTGCGCGGCGCGGCCACTGTAGGACTGCACGCACCCTGGCCCAGCCCGGCCTCGCCGGCGTTCTGCAGGCCGGCTTGACCGGTACCGTTCCCATGTCGGTCCGGCCGGGGGGTGCCGACGCCGGGCAGCCGGGGTTGACGAGGAGGGCACGGTGACCGCGTCCAGGGCAACAGGCCGCAGGCCCATCGCCTCGAACAGGCGGGCCCGCCGTGACTACACGATCCTCAAAACCTATGAGGCCGGGATAGTCCTGGCCGGTGACGAGGTGAAGTCCCTGCGGGCCGGCCACGCGTCGCTGGCCGGAGCGTTCGTGCAGGAGCACGACGGCGAGCTGATGCTCCACGGCCTGCACATTCCCGAGCACCCGCACGGCCGCCACGGCAGCCGTGTCTTGGACCAGCCCCGGCGGACCCGCAAGCTGCTCCTGCACCGCAGCGAGATCGACAAGATCATCACGAGGCTGGGCGAGGCCGGCGTCGCAGTCGTGCCGCTGTCGTTGTACTTCCAGGACGGCTGGGCGAAGGCGGAGCTCGCCCTGGCCCGCGGCCGGCGGTCCTTCGACAAGCGGCAGGCAATCGCCAAGCGAGACGCCGACCGGGAAATTGCCCGCGAGCTCAGCGACCGGCTACGCGGGAGACGACGACGCGGCCGCAGGCCGAACTGACGCCGACAGGACAGGCGACCGCCCGAACTGGCCAGGACAACACATCAGCGACCCGGCAACAGGAAGTCGTCTGTTGCACACTGTGGGAATGATCCGGCTCGGAACACCGGCCGACCTGGCCGCTGCGACCAGTGTCTACCGCCGCGCATCGCTGTCTAATGCAGCCGACCGCGACAACCTGCTTGCTCATCCGGAGTACCTGATCCTGGAGCGCGAGGGTCTAGCTGAAGGCCGCACCTATGTTGCGGAAGAAGACGGCGCGGTTGTCGGCTTCGCCTCCTGGGCCGAGACGGACGGCACGACGGAGCTGGAAGACCTCTTTGTGGATCCGCGCTACATGAGGCGCGGGATTGCCACTGCGCTCGTCAACCGCATCGCCGACATTCTGCGCGCACGGGGCGTGGAACGCCTGGAGGTGACCGCCAATCCGCACGCGCTGGACTTCTACCGCACCGCGGGCTTCACCGACTGCGGCCTGGCAGAGACGGAGTTCGGCATCGCACCTCGCATGGTGCTGTCGATCTCCTGACTGCACTAGCGCCATCGCGACCCGGACCTGCGGCACCCGCAGCTCGGCGCCTCGCCCAGCCGGCGGATGAGAGAGCCGCACCCGACCGTGTCCCGTAGCCGAGAGCGGACGGGCAGGCGCAGGCTCGTGTGCCGTTCAGGCGTTGTCAACCGGACGTTGTCCGGCTACGTCCTACTAAGGTGACGCAAGATAATGGCGTTTCAGTGCATGCTGTGCGTTTGTGCGTCAATTGCGGCGGCAGTCTGCGCGAGCCTGGCACCACAGCTCAAAGCGATGCAGTCGCCTGGTACTGGCATTGCCGTCCCTGCTCTCAGCTGGCAGCTGAGGAGCTCGAACTCGTCGCAGATCACCCCGGCGGCAGCCCGATTCGGATCTTCCGGTGCCGGCTCTGCGGGAGCCAGCGGTCGTGCCGGCCGGGCTGGCTGACCCGCTGTCACATATGCCTCGATGAGCGCAGCCACGGCCCGGTGATCACCGGTGCCGCGCAGCGGTTCCGCTCCATGCTTTCCGGCGACGCCGAGCTACCGCCGTCAATGCGGCTGCTCTACGGGGCGCTCGGCCGCGATACCGACCGGGCTGCCGTCGAGGCCAGCGCGGCGCTCGTGCTGGCCACGGTGGGCCGCCGCGCGGAGCGGCCCGGCTGGGATGTCGTTGCTACCGATGTGCACGGCCTGCCGTGGACTGGCAGCAGGACCGCCGCTACTTCGCATGGAACCTGGGCAATGCACCAGGCCTGCGGAACAATCGCCAAATTGCTCCCCGGCAGCATCGACTGCCCGGCGTGCGGGCCGGCCAAAGGATCACGAACTCACCTGGCCCGCCGCGACGACCCGTATCTGCTCTACCTGGTGGCGCACCGCGGCTGGCAGAAGTTCGGAATCGGCGACTACCGCCGGGTCCGCAGTCATCAGCGTGGCGGTGCCGAGGTAATCCAGGTCCTCCGGGCTCCATTCGCGCATGTCGTCCTGGCCGAGACAGCCCTCAAGCGCCTGCACCGCGACCAGATCGCGGGACGCACAGGGCGCGGAATGATCAGTTCCTTCGGCCAGGGCACTGACGTAACCCGGCGCGGGGCTCTCATCAGCCTCACCGATGTCCTGCCCGATGGCCGAGACGTCACTTACTGGTTCCGCTGAGCATTCTGGACGGGGCAGTTGCCCCTGAGGGGTTCAAGAAGGCCAGGAGAGTAGACCCGGTCCATGCGCCAGCTCGAAGTCCGCAACGCTGATCGCCGGACGCTCACTGACTCCGCATCACTTGCGCACCGCCGTGCGGTTGCCTAGCTATCGAGGTGTACTAGGCGGCACGAGCCGCCTGCAAAGATGGCAGTTACCGGCCCGCCAAAATCAGCCGCGGCGGCGTAGATCGGCCCGTTCGCCAGGATTGCGTCCTTCGGAATTGCCCGACACCGTGTAAACCCTCGGGCTCACCATCGCCGCCCAGGTAACGCCTGACCGGGCCCCGAGAGCAGTCCGTGTAGCTTGCTCACATGACGCGCAGCCCGTTTCAGGTCGTATGTGAGATCGAGCCACCGACCCGGCCTGATCTCATGCATGTGCGGCACCAGATCGGGACTCTCAGCAAGATTGCGGATGCCTTCCTGATTCCTGACAATCACCTGGGCCGGGCGACTGTGTCGAGCGTGGCCGTGGCGCACGAGGTCGAGGCGATGGGAGGTCGCAGTGTCGCCTGCCTGAACTCGCGGGATCGAAACCTGCTGGGATTCCGCCGCGATCTACTCACAGCGGCGTCCTACGGGGTGGATCAGTTCTTGTTTGTCTACGGGGACAAGCCCAGCTCCGGCAGCCGGACCGGCGAGCTGACAGTGCGGACGATGATCGAGGAGGTCCGCGCGCTACCGGCAGACCCAGCCTTCGCCGGGGTTGCAGAGTTCCGGGTCGGTGCCGCCGCCGCGCTTCGCCCGCTGCCGACCTGGAAACAGGCTGCAGACTTCTTGTTCGCCCAGGTCAGCTTTTCCGTTGACGCGCTGCTGCGGTGGCGCGATGCTAACCCGGTCGAGGTCCCAGTTTTCGCCGGGGTGATGGTCCTGGCCAGCGAAGCGCATGCGCGGCGGATGGCGTCTGTGATACCCGACATCGAGATCCCCGCTGACCTGTGCGTACGGGTGCAAGCTGACCGCCTCGCCGGTGTCGAGGCAGCGTGCGACCAGGTCATCCGGATCCGTGACTCGGGTGCCTTCGAGGGGGTCCACCTGGTCCCGGTCGGCCGGTACCGCGAGGTAGCCGCCCGGCTGGAACAGTGCCTCGGTTAAGCCAACCACGGGCGGAGTACGGATGGATCCGGGCGAGGCACGGACGCGGTTCTCCGCTGCCCGTGTGCTGCATCTGGCCACGGCCGACGCGGCGGGCGTCCCGCACCTGGTGCCGTGCACGTTCGCGATCGACGAGTCCGGCCGGATAGTGATCGGGGTCGACAACAAGCCGAAGACGACGCGGAACCTGCGGCGGCTGCGGAACATCGAGCAGAACCCGCGCGTGAGCCTGCTCGCGGACGAGTACGACGAGGACTGGAACCGGCTGTGGTGGGCACGCGCGGACGGCACCGCAGCGATCGAGCACGACGGCGCCGAGCATGACGCTCACTGGCGCCAGCTACGCGGCAGATACCCGCAATACGACGGCCAGGTCCTGGGCGGTCCCGTGATCGCGGTCACCGCGGACACATGGTCGGGATGGGCGTACAGCCCAGCGAGAGGGCACGACAGTGACCCGGCGTCCCGCATAGGAGATGCCTGACGCCCTCAGCACCGGCCGGCTGACAGTCGTTCCCGCGCCCCTCGCACCGCGGGCCGTACTTTGCGCCGCAAAGTTCTGGCCGGAACCCGTTGACTTTGCGCCGCAAAGTAGGTTCTACTTTGTGTCATAAAGTAGAACGGAGGCAGAGAGATGAACCAGCCACCTAACATCAATGCGGCCGGCCCGGACAGCCCGCTCAACCCGGCCGAGGCCGCGGCGCTGCTGGACGCGACCACCCGGCAGGCCCGGCGCAAGTTCGAGCCCTACCCGGCGTGGATGCTGGCGTTCCGGGCGTTCCTGGGCCTGGCCGCCTACGGCGCGGTCTGGCTGTCGGTGCGCGGGCAGCACCCGTATCGGTATCCGAGCGCCGCGGTCATCCCCGTCGTGGTCGCGCTCGGGCTGCTCAACCTCGGCGCGACCGTGTTCGTGGCCAGGCGGGCGATCGCCGGGGTGACCAGGCGGACCCGGCTGCGCCCGGCCGAGATCTTCGTTCAGGTCGTCATCTGGGTCGGCGTGTTCGTGGCCATAGTCCCGATGGCTCTCAACGGGGTGAGCGACTCGGTCGTGTACGGGATCTACCTGGTCGCGGCTCCGCTGATCGCCGCCGGGCTGACCTGGGCGGTCACCATGGCGGCCCGGGCACAGTGGCGCGAGTGCGGCACCGCGCTCGCGGTCGCCGTCGTGGGCACCGCGGCCGTGTTCGCGGGACCGGCCGGGGCGTGGGCGGTGGCCGGCGTGGGCCTGTGCATCGGGCTCCTCGGCAGCGCCGCCGCCATGCTGTGGCAGCAGCGAGCCTGAGGACACAGCCATGACCAGCGAAGAACTCGACCCGCTGATCCACGTCCCTACCCGGCTGAAGATCGTGGCGACGCTAGCGGCCCTGCCCGACGGCGACTCCCTGTCCTTCACCCGCCTGCAGGACATGATCGGGCTGACCCCCGGCAACTTGATCGTGCACCTGCGCAAGCTCGAAGAAGCCGGCTATCTCGACAGCGAGAAGACCAAGAACGGCACCGCGCCGAAGACGACGGTGGCGCTGACCAGCCGTGGCCGGGACGCACTCGACACCTACACGAAGGCCCTGCGCGAACTGCTCGGCGGCCTGTAGGCGGCCCGACTGGCCCGGTCTGCTCCGGCAGCCCCTCCGGCGGAGGGGCTGTCAGCCGTTTCCGGCCTCCGGCAGCCCGCCTCGTCAGGCGCCGACGTAGGCGGCCAGGTGCTCGCCGGTGAGCGTGCCGCGGTCAGCGACGAGGTCGGCGGGGGTGCCCTCGAAGACGACCCGGCCGCCGTCGTGGCCAGCCCCCGGGCCGAGATCGATGATCCAGTCGGCGTGCGCCATGACCGCCTGGTGGTGCTCGATGACGATTACGGACTTGCCCGCGTCGACTAGCCGGTCGAGCAGCCCGAGCAGATGCTCGATGTCGACCAGATGCAAGCCGGTGGTCGGCTCGTCGAGGACATAGACGCCGCCCTTCTCACCCATGTGAGTGGCCAGCTTGAGCCGCTGCCGTTCGCCGCCGGACAGCGTGGTCAGCGGCTGACCCAGGCTGACATAACCGAGCCCGACGTCGGCGAGCCGCTCGAGGATCTTGTGCGCGGCGGGGTTACTGCTCTTGCCGGAGCCGAAGAACTCCAGCGCCTCGGCCACCGGCATCGCCAGCACTTCGGCGATGTCCTTGCCGCCGAACTTGTACTTCAGCACCTCGGCCTGGAACCGCTTCCCCTCGCACTCCTCGCAGACCGAGGTGACTCCGGCCATCATCCCCAGGTCGGTGTAGATGACGCCCGCGCCGTTGCAGTTCGGGCACGCGCCCTCGGAGTTGGCGCTGAACAGGGCCGCCTTCACTCCGTTGGCGGTGGCGAACGCCTTGCGGATCGGGTCCAGCAGCCCGGTGTAGGTCGCCGGGTTGCTTCGCCGCGAGCCCCGGACCGGGGCCTGGTCCACCGTCACGACGCCGTCTCGCCCGGCCACCGAGCCCTGGATCAGCGAGCTCTTTCCCGAGCCCGCTACCCCGGTCAAGACCACCAGCGCGCCCAGCGGAATGTCTACGTCGACGTTCTGCAGGTTGTGCGTGCGGGCGCCGCGCACCTCCAGCGCGCCCGCCGGCTTGCGGACCGAGGACTTCAGGGCCGCGCGGTCGCCCAGGTGCCGGCCAGTGAGGGTGTCGCTGGCGCGCAGCCCGTCGATGCTGCCTTCGAACACGACCTGGCCGCCTCCGGTCCCGGCCAGCGGGCCGAGATCCACGACGTGATCCGCGATCTCGATCACTTCCGGCTTGTGCTCCACGACCAGGACGGTGTTGCCCTTGTCGCGCAGCTGCCGGAGCAGGTTGTTCATCCGCTGCACGTCGTGCGGATGCATGCCGATCGTCGGCTCGTCGAAGACGTAGGTGACGTCGGTGAGGGCGGAGCCGAGGTGCCGGATCATCTTCGTCCGCTGCGCCTCGCCGCCCGACAGCGTGCCCGACGAGCGGTCGAGGCTGAGATAACCGAGCCCGATCTCGGTAAAGGAGTCGAGGGCGTACTGCAGGGAGGCGAGCAGCGGCCCGACCGAGGGCTCGTCCAGCTTCCGGACCCACCCGGCAAGGTCGCTGATCTGCATCGCGCAGGCGTCGGCGATGCTGATCCCTTTGATCTTCGAGGACCGGGCTGCCGCGCTGAGCCGGGTGCCGTCGCAGTCGGGGCACGTGGTGAACGTGACCGCCCGCTCCACGAACGCACGGATGTGCGGCTGCAGCGAGTCGACCTCCTTGGACAGCATCGACTTCTGGATCCGCGCGATCAGCCCCTCGTAAGTCTGGTTGATACCCGCGATTTTCATCCGGACCGGGTCGTGGTGCAGGAAGTCGTGCAGTTCCTTCTTGGTGTACTTGGCGATCGGCTTGTCCGGGTCCACGAAGCCCGACTGGCTGTAGAGCCGGAAGTTCCAGCCGCCCGGCGTGTAGCCGGGGATGGTCAGCGCGCCGTCGTTGAGCGACTTGCTGTCGTCGTAGAGCTCAGTCAGGTCGATGTCGTTCACCATGCCGCGGCCTTCGCACCGCGGGCACATGCCGCCGGTGCGGGTGAACGTCACCCGCTCGGCCCTGGAACTGCCCCGCTCGACCGTGATCGCGCCGTGCGCGCGGACCGACGGCACGTTGAAGGAGAACGCGCCCGGCGGGCCGATGTGCGGCTGGCCGAGCCGGCTGTACAGGATGCGCAGCATCGCGTAGGCGTCGGTGGCGGTGCCGACGGTCGAGCGGGGATCGGCGCCCATCCGCTGCTGGTCGACGATGATCGCCGTCGTGAGTCCCTCCAGCACGTCGACGTCCGGCCGCGCCTGCGTCGGCATGAAGCCCTGCACGAACGTGCTGTAGGTCTCGTTGATCAGCCGCTGCGACTCCGCGGCGATCGTGTCGAAGACCAGCGAGCTCTTGCCCGAGCCGGAGACGCCGGTGAACACCGTCAGGCGGCGCTTCGGGATCTCGACGCTGACGTCCTTGAGGTTGTTCTCGCGGGCGCCGTGCACGCGGATCAGCTCGTGGCTGTCCGCGCCCGGCGCAGCCGGCTTACTCATCGTGTCTCCATCTGGTCCGTCAGGCCAGCCAGCGGCCATCGCGCAGCACGTCGCGGCCGGGTATCTCGGCCTCGTCGCGCCAGGCCTGGATGCGGCTCGGGACGACCCGGAACCAGCGGTAGGGCGTATTCAGCGCGCGGGGGTCGAAGCCGGTGCGGGCCGCGAACCGGTCGCCCTGCTCCGGTGGCAGCGCGTCGATCGGGAGGACCTCTACCCGGCCGTCCACGAGGTAGACGTCGCGGGTCTCGCCTAGCGCCAGCCGGACAACCCTGGTGACCGCCATGTTCCGGCCCGTCGGGCTGTCCGCTGGCGTCGCCATCAGCAGCGCCTCGCCGTCCCAGTCGAAGGACAGCGGTACCAGGTACGGCCCGCCGTCCGCCGAGGCAGTGGCCACCCAGAGGTCTACGTCCTGGGTGAGCCGCTGCTCGGCGTCGCGGCGGCGCTCGTGGCGGGCGCGGGGGGTGTCGCTCATCGGTCCTGCAGCACTCCGAGGACGTTGCCGTCCGGGTCGGTAAATGTGGCCACCAGGCGGCCGCCGCCGACGTCGCGCGGCGACTCCTTCACCGCGCCGCCCGCGGCGGTTACCTCGGCGAGCTTCGCCTCGATGTCCGGGACGTGCCAGTAGGCCACCGGCGCGGACATGCCGCCGCCCCCCGGCACGAGGCCGATGTGCTGGCCCTCCGCGTCGTAGCCGACGTAGTAAGGCGCGTCGTGCTGGGGCTCGAAGCCGAGCAGGGCGGTGTACACCGGCTTGGCCTTCTCCAGGTCGGAGACGGGATGCAGGACGGTCTTGATTCCCTGGGTGGGAGAGCCGCTCATGGTCACTCCTGAAGTCGTGGGCCGCGTCGGCCCGTTTTCCCTGTCAGGCGATCACGCTAGCTGCGGCTCGGCGGCCGGTGCTTCTCGATTCCTGATCGGTCTGGCCAGCCCGGCCGGGGTGCGCGGGAGCGGCCACCGGCTGGCACCTGTGCATCCTACGCACTGGGGACCAGACGGGGACGGCTCCGATCCGCAGACCGGAGCCGTCCCCGGACAGTCAGGAGGTCGCGATCATGACCTCGGTGGCCTTGATGATGACCGAGACCTCGTCGCCTTCCTTGAGGTGGAGGCGGTCACGGGACGAGTCAGTGATCGCCGCGGTCACGGATCCGGGCTTACGTCCACGGTGATCTCGGCCATGACCGCGCCGGACTTTACCGCCTTCACCGTGCCTTTGAGCTGATTGCGTGCACTGAGTTCCATGTGCTCCACTCCGATCCTTGTTATTGACATTGCTGCGAGTGACTGGGCACTGGCGGTGCCCGTCTCGCCGCTGAGCGTGGGCGCTCCGTTCAGCCGGACCCGCACCCGGTCGCCCAAGAGGTCGACGCCCGCGACCTGGGCTGGCCACACGTTGCCGGCGGCCGGCTTGGCTGCGGCCGCGAAACGGACACCGCGGCGGGCGGGACCACGGCAAGGACCGGGCTGGCCGCGGGCTCGCCGATCACGAGCCGCCCGCCGCCGTCCAGGTCAAGACCGGTGCCGGTGGCCCGGCCCGCAGCAGGTTCATCCCCACCAGGTCGGCGACGTACTCCGAGCGCGGCCTGGCGGTGACCTCGGCCGGCCTGCCCGTCTGCACGATGCTGCCCTTCTCGATCACCACCATCCGGTCGGCGAGCGCGACGGCGTCGAGCAGGTCGTGCGTGACCAGGACGTTAGCGGCGCTGGATTGGCGCAGCACCGGGCGCAGGTACCGGCGCAGGTCATTCTTGGTGGACACGTCCAGCGCGGCCAGCGGCTCGTCGAGCAGCAGCAGTCGCGGCTCGGTCACGAGCGCCCGCGCCATGGCGACCCGCTGCTGCTGGCCGCCGGACACGCCCCGGGCTTTGCCCCCGCCACGGCCGTCAGGCCGAGCCGGTCTAGCGCTGCCATCGCCTTCTGCCGGGCCGAGGCCCGGTCCATGCCCTGTGACCGCGGCCCGAAGGTGACATTCTCTGGCGCGGTCAGGTGCGGGAATGGCAGGTAGTCCTGGAACATGAGGGCCACCGGGCGCTTCTCCGGCGGGACCCGGATCCGGGTCGCCGGGTCCTCCAGCACGGTCCCGTCCAGCGCGACCCGGCCCTGGTCGAGGCGCTGAAGGCCAGTCAGCCCCGGAGTCGCAAAGTGCCTACCCTCGCGCTGGCAGAGTGTAACCAGCGAACACCCTGCGTAGCCATGGCGTCCGCCGACTCCTGGCAAGAAAGACCTCGCGCCGGACAACGCGCCCCGTTGCATTGCGCATAATCCCGTTGACGGTGCGCGGCGTGGCCCGGAAAACTCGGCCGCATGCACGCCGTCGTCGCCACCGTCGGGATCGCCGATGTCGCTGCGGCCCGCCAGTCCCTGGCCGGGCTGCGGCTGGACATCGTGCCCAGAGCAGCCGGCTTCGTCTGCGCCTACTGGCTTGAGCCGGTCGGGGACGTGGGCCTGTCGTTCGTCGTGTTCGACACCAGGGAGCACGCCGAGCAAGCCGCCGCGTACCCGCTCCCGGCACTGCCGGGGGTCACGCCGCTGACCCTGGAGATCCGCGAGGTATACGCCAGCGCCTGACCCCGGTCCGCCTCAGCCGATACGCAGCGGCAGGCTGCGCGGGCCGCGGATCTGGCCGGTCGACCAGGTGACGGCCGCCGGGTCCGCGAGGCTGAACTCCGGGATCCGGTCGAGCCAGACCTCAAGGGCGACGCGCAGTTCCATCCGGGCCAGGTGCGAGCCGATGCAGCGGTGGATGCCCAGCCCGAACGCGGCGTGCCGGTTCACCTCACGGTCGATGACGACCTCACCCGCCCGCTCGAACTGAGCCGGGTCCCGGTTCGCGGCCGGGAACGACAGCAAGATCCAGTCGTCGGCCTTCATGTCGACCCCGTGCCAGTGCATGTCGTCCTTCACCAGGCGGGCCATGGTCACGGGCGCGTACGCGCGCAGGAACTCCTCCATCGCCGTCGGCAGCAGCGCGGGCTCCGCGATCAGCCGGGCGCGGTCGGCGGGGTTCTTCGCCAGGTGCCACAAGGACGCGCCGATCGCGCTCCACGTCGTGTCGATTCCGGCGATGAGCAGCAGGGCCATCGCGCCCACAACGTGCTCGGGCTCGAGCTTGCGGCCGTACAACTCGGCGTCGATCAGGTACGTGGTGAGATCCTCGCGCGGCCGGTCGAGATGATCGTGCACCTGCGCGAGCAGGTAGTCGAACAGTGCCGTCATCCGCTCGATCCGCTCTTCGGGCGGCAGGTTGATGCCTTCGAGCGTGTTCTCCACGAACTGCCGGAACTGCGGCCCGTCCTCCGGCGGGAAGCCGAGAATGTCGGCGATCACCCGCATCGGGATGTGCTGCGCGTAGTCGCGCGCGGCGTCGACGACGTCGCGTCCGGCGAAGGAGTCGATCAGCCCGTGGCAGAACGCCCTGGTCGCCGGCTCCTGCTTACTCACCGACGTCTTGGTGAAGGCGGAAAGGAGCAGCTTGCGCGCGTCGTGATGGAACGGGGGGTCGGATGAGATCGGCGGCGAGCCGCCGATCGGCGCTATGTCGCGCGGCGGCCGGAAGTTGCTCATGATGATGGATCGCGACGAGAAGTGCTCGGTGTCGTAGGCGATCGCCGACACGTCCTCGTACCGCACCGGCAGCCAGCCACCGCCGAACCGGTCCGTGTGCGCGATCGGGCAGCGCTCGCGCAGGTCGTCCTGGATCGGGTACGGATCGGCCGCCCACTCCGGCTCCAGGTGGGAGAAGTCAGTGGCCCAGTCAGCGACCGGCCCGGTGATGATCTCGTTGCGGGTGCCCAGCGGCTCTTCCTCTGGCCGCTCCCGGCGCGCCCTGGTGAATCGCTCGTCGACGGCCATGTCAGGACTCCTCTAGCAGTTCGATCGCGC
The DNA here is from genome assembly GCA_963805805.1 of uncultured Actinomycetota bacterium. Taxonomy (GTDB): domain Bacteria; phylum Actinomycetota; class Actinomycetes; order Streptosporangiales; family Streptosporangiaceae; genus JAJYUU01. The sequence goes on from CAWDVS010000010.1 coordinate 234,091, forward strand.
GTTCCGGGCAGTTGGCGACCGCGAGCCGGGCCTCGCGCTCGCGGTCGGGCGGCACGATGCCGTCGCCGAGGACCTGGCCGTAGCCCTCGTCGTCCTCGCCGAACAGGTCGGGGGCCAGGTCGTAACAGCGGCCATGCCCCTGGCAGGCAGCGGTGTTGATCTGCAGCTTCACTGGCCCCTCCCCGCGGGCGCGGTGCAGTCCCGGACCGCGCGGCTCGGGCCCGGAGGGTCGGGCCGCGGCCAGGCCGGTGACGACGCGGGCGAGCAGTGCGGCCCACTCCTCCTCGTCCACCTTGTGCAGGTCCGACGAGACGAGCGCGCTGCCGAACGAGAGCAGCAGGCAGAAGTGCGCCAGGGCGTTCGGGGACAGGGCCGGGTCGATCTCGCCGTCGGCCTGGGCGACCCGCATGAGGTCGGCCAGCCAGTCGGCCCGCTCCCCGACGTAGTCGCGCATCGGCCCGGCCACGTCCTCGTCGCGGCGGGCCGCGACCAGCGCCTCCACGATGAGATACCCGGCCGGGTTCCGCGGCCGCGGCAGCCGCCGCCCGATCCACAGCAGCACGTCGGTGATGGACCGGTCGGGATCCGCCGCGAAGAGGTCCGCCAGCAGTTGCCGCCCGTGCGTGCGCAGCGCGTCGACCAGGAGGTCGGCCTTGGAGCTGAAGTGCGCGTACATCGCGCCGTTGCTGACCCCGGCCGCCGCCGCGATGTCCGCCACCCGGGTGCCGTCATAGCCGCGCTCGGCGAACACGTCGGCCGCCGCGCGCAGCAGTCGCTCCCGCGTTTCCGCCGCGGCTACCCCGGCTATCCGGCCCATGGGGAAATTAAACGAACGTTCATCTGATTCGTCAAGGGCCACCCGGCCCGGTCGGCGAGCCCAGCCGCGGTCCGACAGTATGGAGATATTTACGCCATCATGTGGCATCTGAGTAATAGTGGTGGTGCAGGTGCCTGGCCGACCGACCGGAGCCCGGCCTGATCGGGGGATCGGTATGAGCGCGGTCGCTGACAGCACCGGCTGGGTCGAGGGCGCGGGGTTCGCGGTGCCGGTGGGCCGGGGGCAGCTGCCGGATGGCACGCCGGCCCTGGTCATCGGCGACATCACCCGGTACGCCGCGTTCAATCACGTACAGGGCGACAACGCCGATCGAGACGGCGGCGACTGCGGCGTCGTCTGCTGCGCCGAGGTGCTTTGCCAGTTCGGGATCACGCTCACCGAGGCGGAACTCGTCACGCACGCGACTCGGCTCCGCGAGCTGCACGTCGTTCCCGACCGCCCGGAGGAGTCGGGCTGGACACTGCCATCCGGGCAGGCCGCGATCCTGCGGGACTACGGCGTGCCCGCGCACGAAGAGGACGGCCAGCCCGTTGAGCGGCTCGCGGTCGCGTGCCAGCGCGGGCACGGCGTGATCGCCGCCGTGAACGCGGGCGTCCTGTGGGCCGACGCTCGCTGCCTTGGAGATGGCCAGGCCAACCACGCCGTGGTCGTGACGGGCGTGGCCCGCGAGCCCTACGACGGCGCGCTGGAGGGGCTGTACATCAACGACAGCGGAACGGCCAGTCGGGGCAGTTCGTCAGCCTGCACCTGATGACGACCGCCTTCGTCCGGACCGGCGGATTCTGCGTCATCACCGACGGGCCGCATTCCGCCCGGCCGCCCGGCTGACAGCGCCGCGGGCCGGTGGCACGGCCCGCCCGGCAGGCCGGCCTGGCGGGCAGCCAGGTTCGGGCTGGTCAACTCCACAGGCCGGGCTAATCTGTGACATGCCGTTCCGGGGCCGACCGGGGTCGGCCCGAGCGCAGAAGGAGACAGTGTGCAGTACCGGGTGTCGAGGCTGGTTGCGGGCCCCTTCCTGCGGCTGATGGCGCGCCCGGAGGTCACCGGAGCCGAGAACATCCCGGCCACCGGGCCGGCGATCCTCGCCTCCAACCACCTGTCCGTGGTGGACTCGATCTTCCTCCCGCTCATGGTCGAGCGGCCGGTCACGTTCGCGGCCAAGTCCGAGTACTTCACCGGCACCAGGTGGCGAGACAAGGTCGTCGGCGCCTACCTGCGCTCCACGAACCAGCTGTCTACCGACCGGGCGGGCGCCAGGGCCGCCCAGGCGATGCTGGACGCCGCCCTGGACCTGCTCAACGGCGGGCAGCTGTTCGGCATCTATCCCGAGGGCACCAGATCACCCGACGGCAGGCTGTACCGCGGCCGCACCGGGATCGGCTATCTGGCCCTGAACTCAGGCGCGCCGGTGATCCCGGTCGCCATGATCGGGACCGAGCGGATCCTGCCGCCGGGGCACCGGATCCCCCGGCCGGGAAAGATCGAGATCCGGATCGGCGAGCCGATCACCTTCGACCAGTTCCGCGGGCAGCCGGCGGGCGCGCGGCAGCGGCGCGCGGTCACCGACGAGGTGGTGCAGGCGATCCAGAAGCTGTCCGGGCAGGAGTTCGTGCCCATGTACGCGTCCGTCCGCAAGGAAGAGATAGCCCGGCACGCCGCGGTCGCCGAGGGCTGACCCGCGCTAGTCGTTCGCCCGGCGCCCGTGCCGCCCGCGCAGGCCCCACTCCGGTGCCTTCGGCGTTAACTCGCCCGAGTCGGCCGGGAAGCTGTCCGCTCCCGCAGCCGGATTCCACACGAAGATCGGCCTGCCGGCAGTGTCTGCGCTGTCGGCCGGGGGGTCGGCCGGCTCGACGTTGCGCTCCCAGAGTGAGCCACTGGGGGACAGCGCGGCCGGCGGGGTGGGCCGGCGCGGCTGCCTGACCGGCAGGGTCCCGCCAGGCACCTCGAGCTGGCGGGCCAGGCCCTCCGGGGCGGCGGGCGCGTCCTCGGCGGGCTGCTGACGGGCCCAGTCGAGGCGTCCGGTCGCGTTCTGGCCGGGCCCGCTGGCCGTGGTCTCGTCCGGCAGCGGGGAGAAGCCGCCGCTCGGCTGGCCGAATCCGCCCGGTTGCCCGAGGCCGCCCGGCTGGCCATGGTCGGAACCGGCCGCGGATCTGGCGGCCTCGGCCGGGAACTGGTCCGGGCCGAACGGGTCGCCGGGCCGGCCTGCCTGCTGCCGGTCGGCGTGCTGGCGCTGCGCCATCCGCCGGAAGTCGGCGTGCGCCGCGACGGCCTGGAATGCCTTGCCGGGCTGGAATGCCTTGCCGGGCTGGAACGCCGCGGTGGGCTCGAATGTCGCGGCGGGCTGGAAAGCCGCCGTCGGCTCGAACGTCGCGGCCGGCTCGAACGGCTCCACCGGGCCGGAGCTCTCGGCTGGCTCGAAGGTCTGGGCCGGCTGGACGGTGCCGGCGTGCCTCGGCTGCGCCTGCTGGCTGCGCCGGCCCGAATCGGCCTGCAATGCCGACGTGCGCGTCGGCAGTGGCGGCGGGGCCGGGCTGGCCGCTGGCGCGGGCGCCGCGGCCTGGGCCGGCCGGGGTGCCGAGTGCCGGCCCGCGGCCAGGCTCCGGTCAGCGGGGCTGGCCCAGGGCAGGTCGCCCTCGGGCGGCTGCGCTTCCTCCCACGGGGGTGCGCCGGAGACCGACGGCCGCTTGGCGACCGCCCTGGACGCCGGGCCGACCGGCGACCGGCTGCCCGCGTCGGCCACGTCCCACGGCGCGTACGGGGCCGCGGGCGGGTGGCCCGCCCGCAGGTCGTCGCCGAGCGGAGCGGGCCGGCTCGTGCCGGAAAACACCCGCTCGGCGGCAGACGGCCGGAGGCCCCGGCTGACCGGCCGGTCGGCGACTGGTGCCGACGGCGCCGTCACCGGCGCCGCGAAGAACGCCGCCATCCGGTCCGCATCAGTCGCGGCGGCACCCGCGCGCGGGTGCCTGGCGGCGCCCTCCCGGCTCCAGCCGGACGGCTGGGCGGCACGCTGGCGGACCGCACGCCGGCGGCCGCGGAGCGCGTACAGGGCGATCAGCAGCAGCAGGACGACAAGCAGGGCGCCGCCGGCGATCGCGGACCTGATGATCGAGTGGGCCAGGCCCGGATGACCCAGCGCGGCGGCCGTCGGCGCGGCCGCGGCGGTCGCCTGGGTGACGTGCGCGCCTGCCTGGTCGGCTTTCGACGTGAGCTGGGCCGCGGCGGCCGTCAGCGCCTTGTCTGCATTCACCGTGCCGTAGCCAGAGCCGTTGGTGTGCCCGCCCGTGCCGTGGAACACGGTGCCCTTGATCAGCGCGTGCCGGACCTGGGCCACGGTGATGCCGGGGAACCGGCTCTGCACCATGGCGACGATGCCGGTCACCACCGCGCTGGCGTAGGCCGTGCTGCTGGCCGCATGGAAGCTGCCGGTATTGGTCGCGACGGTCATGTTCTCGCCCGCCGCGGTCACGGTCACGTAGCTCTGATGGCTGGTCCACGGCGCCTTGACGAAGTCCTTGTTGAAGGCCCCGACGGCGATGACGCCCGGATATGCGGCTGGATAGTTCGGCGCGTCCGACGCGAGGTTGTCGTCGCCCGCGGGCGCTACGAGCACCACGTTCCGGCGCAGCGCGTATTTGACGGCGGCAGCCTCGGCCGCGCTGCCGCCCGCCGCGGCGGACGTCCCGGCTGTCGTCGCGCCGCTGCCGGAGATCCCGGCCTGACCCGGGTCGAGGGGCAGGTCGATGACGCTGGCGCCGTGGCTGACCGCGTACCTGATGCCCTGGGCGATCGCGCTCGGCAGCTGGGCGGCCACCGGCGTCTGGCTGAGCATGGGGTCGCCGGGCGGCAGCGTCACCCGCACGGACAGGACGCTGGCCAGCGGGGCTGCCCCGATGATGCCGTTCTGGCCCTGCACGCCGTAGCCGTGCGCGGCGATGAGCCCGGCGATCCCGGTGCCCACCGTGCCGAAGTACTGGCCGCTGCTCTGGTTGGTGCCGGTGTAGTCGGGCCCGGTGATGATCCGCGGCCCGGTCAGGTCAGGATGCTGGGTGTCGACGCCGTCACTGAGCACTGCGACCGTGATGCCCGCGCCGCGGGACACCGGCCAGGCGTTGCGGATACTCAGCGAGCTCATCCACCATTCGCTGCTGCGCAGCGTCCCGGCCCCGGCCGGGAGGGTGACCATGCCGATGGTGCTGGCCGCTAGTCCGGCCGCGAGGAGAGCCAGGACGGAGCGGGAGTACCTCAGAGACACGCCAGCTTAGCCTTTCAACGGGGAGTACAGCACATTGTGCCATGTTGAAGCTATTTACGTGGGATCTGAGGGATTTCCGGCGGGCTTTACCGGGCCTTGGCGGCGTGTGTCTGAGAGAGCCGCACGTGCGCACCTGGCGGCAATCCGAGTTGCTGCGCGGCGTCGCCGGCATTAATTGCCAGCGAGATCAGGCCGGCGCTGTCGGTGAAGGCCACGATCTCGCCGGGAGCACCGGCGGCGAAGGTGTCCAGGTACGGCACGGTGAGCTGACGACGGCCGCAGCGAACGACAACGGGCGTCCCGATTCCGATGCCCAGCAGCCCGACGTCGGCCGCCGGGATGGACAGCTGCACGTTCCCGAACCGGTCCACGGACATCACCTCGCCCTCGGCCTCGCCGTCCTGGACCCGGCTGGTCGGAGCCGGCAGTTCCACCAGGTCCGCCGGGCGGATCTCGTCGCCTGCTTCGGTCAGGGCGCTGCCCGTGGCCAGGTGCGCGGCCACCGGCATGAAGATGTCGCGGCCGTGGAAAGTGGCCGAGACCGGGTGCAGCCAGAGCTCGCCGTTGTTCAGCTGGACCGCCTCGCGCGCGCCGCCGAGGGCGGCCATCGCCCAGGACAGCAGCCCGTTGTCTGGCCCGACCAGGATGCTGTCCCCGGCCGCGACCGCGATCGCCCGGCGGATAGTCCCCACACCGGGGTCCACCACCGCGACGTGCACGGCGGGTGGCAGGTACGTCACCGTCTGCGCGAGCACGGCCGCGCCTCGCCGCACGTCTCCTGGCGGCACGAGGTGGGTGATGTCGATGACCCGCGCGGCCGGAGCGATCCTGGCCGCGACTCCGTGGCAAGCGGCGACGAATCCATCCTCGAGCCCGTAGTCGGTGAGGAAGCTCAGGTGGTTATAGACGGTCACGAATGGTGAGCGTACGGCGGTATTGGCTCCGCGCATAGAGCAACCGCGGCGTGCCTAGGATGACATTGGGGCGGAACTCCCGGCTATGAACGGGTCGGCGACCTCCGGTTGACCGACCCGTTCAGAATCGCCAGCATTCCCCAAGGGCGCCGGGGGAGGAGTGCCAGGAGGCCAGTGTGGCTGCATTGTCGGAGCGCGATATGCGCATCCTGGCCTTCGAACGGAGCTGGTGGCGGCTGGCCGGCGCAAAGGAACGCGAAATTCTCGACGTATTCGGCGTGCCGGTCACCCGGTATTACCAGCTGCTCAATGAGCTAATTGACCGGCCCGAAGCGGCGGAATTCGATCCCGTGCTGGTGACCAGGCTGCGCCGGCAGCGCAGCAGGCGGCAGCGGATCCGGTCGGCCCGGCCGGACTGAGGCCTGGCTGGGCCTTGGCTGGGCCGACGGGGCGCTCGCCTGCTGGTCCAGCGCGGCCAGCTGGCTGCGGAACCAGCGCTGCGGCGGCATCGCGCCGGCCGCGGCCGCCAGCGCATCGCGGCGGCGGCTCCGCTCGTCCTGGCTCATCGCCAGCGCCGCGTGCAGCGCCTCCGCGGTCTGGCTGACGTCGAACGGGCTCACCAGCAGCGCGTCCGAGCCCAGCTCGGCGGCGGCTCCGGCCTCGGTGGAGAGCACCAGGACGCAGCCGCCGTCGGACAGGATCGGGCCCTCTTTGGCGACCAGGTTCATGCCGTCCCTGATCGGGTTGACGAGCAGCACGTCGGCTAGTCGCAGGGCGGCGAGCGAGCGCGCGTAGTCGTCCTCGACCTGCAGGATCAGCGGCTCCCAGCCGGGTTCCGCGAACTCGGCCTCGATCCGCGCGGCCAGCCGCTCGACCGCCTCTGTGTACTCGCGGTACTCGGCCAGGTCGGTGCGGGACGGGTAGGCGAAGGCGACCTTCGTCACCTGCCCGTGCCACTCCGGATGGTTGTGCAGCAGCTCGCGGTAGGCCTCCAGGCCGCGGACGATGTTCTTGGACAGCTCGGTCCGGTCGACGCGCACGATCAGCCTGCGGCCCGCGGTCTGAGCGCCCAGCGCGGCCAGCCGGTCGGCCACGTCCTGCTCGTGCGCGCGCTCGCGCAGCTGCTCGGCGTCCACTCCGAGCGGGTGCACGCCGATGCTGGTGACCTTGCCCTCGTAGACGACCTCGCCCTGGTTACGATCCACCTTGCAGTCCAGGAACGCCTCGCAGCAGTCCAGGAACGCGTCGGCCCAGCGCCGGCACAAGAACCCGGCGTGGTCCGCGCCGAGAATGCCGGCCAGCACCTCCCGTCCGGCCGCGTCCGGCAGCATCCGGTAGTAATCCGGCGGCGCCCAGGGCGTGTGCGAGAAGTGCGCGATCCGGATGTCCGGCGCCCGGCTGGCTAGCATCCGCGGCGCGAGGCACAGGTGATAGTCCTGGATCACGGCGCGCACCTGGCCGCCTGCCGGGCGGGCGGCCTCGGCCAGCGCGACGGCGAACGCCTCGTTGTAGGTGCGGAAGTCGGCCCACTCACGCCGGAAATCCGGTCCGAAGGCCGGCTGGATCGGCGTGTCGTACAGCATGTGATGCACGAACCACAGGATCGAGTTCGCCACCGCGTTGTAGGCGTTCTGGAACACCTGCTGGGGCACGTCGAGCATCCGGATCGCGGAGTCGCCCGCCGTGCCGTGCCAGGGCAGCACCCCGCCCTCGCCGGCGGCGCGCACCGCGGCCCGGTCGCCGTCGCTGAGCGCGGCGCAGACCCACAGCATGTCCTCGGAGTCGGCCACGGTGGACAGCCCGGACACCATACCGCCGCCGCCGCGCTTCGCCGTGAGCTGTCCGTCGTCCCCCTGCGTGTACGAGACGGGTCCGCGGTTGGACGCCACGAGCACACGCCGGGCAGCTGCTGAATCTCCCATGTAAAGCCAGGTTATCGGCTCGTGGCGCGGTTACCAGGCCCGGCTCACCGCGGACTCCCGCGGCAGGCCGGCGCCGGTCCGGCGGCTTGTCCGGCCGACGGACGTCTCATGGCCCCAGTACCGTTATGCACCGCTTAGTGCCGTCACCGTCAGGCTGGCGCCGCAGCGTACTGGCGGGCGCGCTCGCGGCTGGCCTGGGCGGCCTGGACCACCTTGTCGGCGGCTGTCCTGGCCGAATCGGCGGCGGTCCGGGCTGAGTCGGAGACTGCCTGCGCCAGCCCCGGCAGCTGGTCGCCCGCCGCCCCGGCCGCGGTCTGGGCCGCGTCGGACAGCCGGTCGCCGGCGACCCGCGCCGCGCTCATGACCCGCGGCAGCTCAGCCGCGAGGACGTCGCCCACGGTCACCGCGGCGTGGCCGAGCCCGTCGCCCGCGGCCCGCGCCGACCCGGCGACGGCCTGCGCGGCGGGCCCGATCCCGACCCGGGCCGCCCGCGCGGCCCGGCGCCGACGCCAGGCCAGCGACGGGCTGCCGTCGGTGTCGGCAGCGGCGATCAGCAGGCCGCCCAGCATCGTCAGGTTCTTGAGGAAGTGAATCTGCTGCTGCTTGCGCGCGGCCGGGTCCTTTTCTTCCCAGTACGGGTGGCCGGCGAGGGTGGTGGGCACCAGCGTGCCGGCCAGCGCCAGCGCGGACAGCCGCGGGAACCAGCCGAGGCCGAGCATGGTGCCCGCCGCGAGCTGAATGGCTCCGTTGATGCGGACCGCTTGCTCCGGCTCGCCGGGCAGCGCGGACACTGTGTCGGACATCTGCTTCACGACTCGTTCGGCTCGCGGCGCGACCACCTCAGGGTGCCGCAGCGTCTCCAGACCCTGGATGACGAAGATCGAGGCGAGCATCGGACGCGCGATAGTTCTGACTCCAGCCATGGGCGCTAACTGCCCGCCGGAGCGGACTTGTAACGCGCGGTCACTCAATGCGTACGGCTTGCCCGGATTGGCCAAGACGCGCGCTGACCAGTTAGAGTTTTGAGCACAACTGAATACCGCTCATCCAGAGGGGTGGAGGGATACGGCCCTGTGAAGCCCCGGCAACCATCACGATGATCAGGCGGTTACGCGCGCGCTCTGCGCCGTTACCGACGAGGTCGGCTCGTGACAGGTGCCAACTCCGGCCCGCGGCATGACTGCGGGGCAGATGAGGAGAAAGGCCTCGCACGTGACTACAGCAGCAATTCAGATCCCATCGCGCTTCGGCTACGCCACCCACCTTTCCTGCCGGGAATGTGGGCATGAGACCGAACTCGGTTCCCGGCACGCCTGCTATGAGTGCTTCGGCCCGCTTGAGGTGGCCTACAGCCTGCCGCGCATCTCCCGCAAGTCCATCGAGTCCGGCCCGCAGAGCATCTGGCGGTACGCCAGCCTGCTGCCCGTCCCGCCCGACGTCGCCACCCGGCCGAACCTGGACCCGGGCTGGACCCGGCTGATCCGCGCCGACCAGCTCGCCCGCAAGCTCGGCATGCGCGAGCTGTGGATCAAGGACGAGCGCGGCAACCCCACCCACTCATTCAAGGACCGCGTCGTCGGGGTCGCGCTCGCGGCCGCCACCGAGCTGGGCTTCAAGGTGCTGGCCTGCCCGTCGACCGGGAACCTGGCCAACGCCGTCGCCGCGGCCGCCGCCCGCGCGGGCATCCGCTCCGTCGTGATCATCCCGGCTAACCTGGAGCCGCAGAAGATCCTGGCCTCGGCCATCTACGGCTGCACGCTGGTGGCGGTCCAGGGCAGCTACGACGACGCGAACAAGCTCGCGTCCGAACTGGCGGACGAGCGCGAGGACTGGGCGTTCGTGAACGTGAACGTGCGGCCGTATTACGCGGAGGGTTCGAAGACGATCGGCTTCGAGATCGCCGAGCAGCTCGGCTGGCAGCTGCCCGAGCAGATCGTCGTCCCGGTCGCGTCCGGCGCGCAGCTGGTGAAGATCGACAAGGGCTTCCGCGAGCTGGTGGCCACCGGCCTGGTGCCGGACACCGGCTACAAGGTCTTCGGCGCGCAGGCCACCGGCTGTGCCCCGGTCGCCGCCGCGTTCCGGGCTGGCCAGGACGTCGTCGCGCCGGTGCGGCCGGACACCATCGCCAAGTCGCTGGCCATCGGCAACCCGGCGGACGGGCCGTTCGTGCTCGATGTCGTGCGGCGCACGGGCGGATCGGTCGCGGACGTCAGCGATGCGGAACTCGTCGACGCGATCGGGCTGCTCGCCGCCACCGAGGGAGTGTTCGGCGAGACCGCGGGCGGAGTCACGCTCGCCGTTCTGAGCAAGCTCCTAGCGGCCGGCCAGATCGACCCGGAGGCGCGCACCGTCATCATCAACTCGGGCGACGGTCTCAAGACTCCCGACGCGGTGGCGGACTCGATTGTGTCGCCGGCCCCTATCCCGGCGACGCTGGAGGCGTTCGAGGCACTGGAGACCTCGCGGCCCTCCGGCACCCTTCGAGAGGCAGGCAAGGCATGACGGTCTCGGTGCGCGTCCCGACGATTCTGCGCAGCTATACCGGTGGCGACGCGGTCGTGCCGGCGGCGGCCGGAACGGTGCGCGAGGTAATCGCGAGTCTTGACGCTGCCTTTCCCGGCATCGGCGGCCGGCTCCTTGACGATTCCGGGCAGCTGCGCCGATTCGTCAATGTCTATGTCGGCGACGAAGACGTCCGGCTCGCGCAGGGACTGGACACGGACGTGCCGGAAGGCACACAGGTCTCTGTGATCCCAGCAGTCGCAGGCGGCTGAGGACCAGTCGGCCGCATGCGCGCATGTGCGAACCCCCGGCACAATGCGCCAGAGACAGGCACAAGTCCACGCAGTTGTCATCGATCACGTTGTAGAGTCGTGTCCGGTCGCTGTTGGTGCGGGAAGAGCGGCAAGCTGAGCTTGCTGATGAAGCCAGGACTGTGCCGCGATCACCGGGCTCCGCAAAGCAAGGGCGGAGCCCGCAGCCCGTGCAAGTAGGGAGTTGTTGGGAATGGCTCAGGGCACCGTCAAATGGTTCAACGCGGACAAGGGCTACGGCTTCATCGCGGTCGACGGTGGTAGGGACGTCTTCGTGCACTTCTCGGCCATCCAGTCGGATGGCTACCGCACCCTCGAAGAGGGTCAGCGGGTCGAGTTTGACATCACGCAGAGCGACCGCGGACCGCAGGCTGAGGCCGTGCGGGCCGTCTGAATCGGCTGCAGATTACCTGCCGGAAGAGCCCGGCACCCCGCGCTGGGGGTGCCGGGCTCTTCGCATCCGCTGCTAATCGGGGCATCTTGGGCTTAGCACTCTGACCTGCGGCGATGCCGCGTCCTAGCCCCCCGCGCTTGCACTCGCACTATGAGAGTGCTAAACATGTCGTTGGCACTCTCGGGGTGAGAGTGACAACGCAGTGATGTGATCGGGGCGATGAGGCCCTTCTGGCGGCGGGCAGGGACCGACCGCTAGTCGCGGTCGTCCGTCGCGGGCGTCGGCCCGGTCGGCACGCAGGCACAAAGTTCCGGGAGGACTGGAAGCCTATGGCAGCGAAGATGATCGCGTTCAGCGAGGACGCCAGGCGCGGCCTCGAGCGCGGCATGAACCAGCTAGCCGACGTCGTGAAGGTAACCCTCGGCCCCAAGGGCCGCAATGTGGTGCTCGAGAAGAAGTGGGGAGCCCCCACGATCACCAACGATGGTGTGTCCATCGCCAAGGAGATCGAACTCGAGGACCCGTGGGAGAAGATCGGCGCCGAGCTCGTCAAGGAAGTCGCCAAGAAGACCGATGATGTCGCTGGCGACGGCACTACTACGGCGACAGTGCTCGCCCAGGCGCTGGTCCGCGAGGGCCTGCGCAACGTCGCAGCGGGTGCCAACCCGATGTCGCTCAAGCGCGGCATCGAGGCAGCCGTCGAGCGCGTCAGCGAGGAACTGTCCAAGCTGGCCAAGGACGTGGAGACCAAGGAGCAGATCGCTTCGACCGCCTCCATCTCGGCCGGCGACACCGCGATCGGCGAGATGATCGCCGAGGCGATGGACAAGGTCGGCAAGGAAGGCGTCATCACCGTCGAGGAGAGCAACACCTTCGGACTCGAGCTTGAGCTCACCGAGGGCATGCGCTTCGACAAGGGCTACATCTCGCACTACTTCGTGACTGACCCGGAGCGGATGGAAGCGGTCCTGGAGGATCCCTACATCCTGATCGTGAACTCCAAGGTGTCGGCCAACAAGGACCTGCTGCCGCTCCTGGACAAGGTCGTGCAGTCGGGCAAGCCGTTGGTCATCATCGCCGAGGACGTCGAGGGCGAGGCCCTGGCGACCCTGGTCGTGAACAAGATCCGCGGTCTGTTCAAGTCCGTCGCGGTGAAGGCCCCCGGTTTCGGGGACCGCCGCAAGGCCATGCTCGGCGACATCGCGATCCTGGCCGGCGGTCAGGTCGTCAGCGAGGAAGTCGGCCTCAAGCTGGAGAACGCCGACCTGGACCTGCTCGGGCGGGCCCGCAAGGTCGTCGTGACCAAGGACGAGACGACCATCGTTGACGGGGCCGGCGACGCCGACCAGATCTCCGGCCGGGTGAACCAGATCCGGGCCGAGATCGACAACACCGACTCCGACTACGACCGGGAGAAGCTGCAGGAGCGGCTGGCCAAGCTGGCTGGCGGCGTTGCCGTCATCAAGGCCGGCGCGGCGACCGAGGTCGAGCTGAAGGAGCGCAAGCACCGCATTGAGGACGCGGTGCGCAACGCCAAGGCTGCGGTGGAGGAGGGCATCGTCGCCGGCGGCGGCGTGGCCCTGCTGCAGGCGGGCAAGATCGCGTTCGAGAAGCTCGAGCTGACCGGCGACGAGGCAACTGGTGCGCAGATCGTGCGCCGGGCGCTGGAGGAGCCGCTGAAGCAGATCGCCTTCAACGCCGGCCTTGAGGGCGGCGTTGTGGTCGAGCGGGTCCGCGGCCTGGAGGCCGGTCACGGCCTCAACGCCGCGAACGGCGAGTATGTCGACATGTTCAAGGCCGGGATCATTGACCCGGCGAAGGTGACGCGCTCTGCCCTGCAGAACGCGGCATCGATCGCCGGACTGTTCCTCACCACCGAGGCAGTGATCGCGGAGAAGCCCGAGAAGGAGAAGGCTCCGGCCGCTCCCGGCGGCGGTGACATGGACTTCTAGTCCGGGGTCACCCAGGACGAGAAGTTCGCCGCGCCGCAGTAGGCAACGCAACGCAGGAAGGCGGTTCCGGTTCGCCGGGGCCGCCTTCCTTGCATTTTGCAGGCCCACCAGGTGACCTGCGCGGATCTTGCGCGTGCCGGCTCCACAAGGGCCGCCAGAAGAGGGATTATCAGCGCATGAGCCCCCCTACCGAGCAGCTCATCCGGGATTACCTCAACCGGCTCTCCGTCGCAGCCCGCGGCCGGCTGAGCAGTGCGGACCGGAGGGCGCTCGTGACTCGCACGCATGACTTCATTGAAAGGAACGCCAGCCGGTCCGGTCCGGCGACCGCCATGGAGGTCGCCGCGTTGCTGTCACGCCTGGGCGACCCCGGCGCGCTGGTCGACCAGGAGGTAGCTCGGCTCGCGGCTGAGCGCGGCGAGGCCGTGGCTACCGAGCCTGACCAGGCGAACGGCCTGGCGGCCAGGCTGCGGCGCCGGACCGCCCACGCTAGCTGGCACTGGCCCACCATGGCCGCGCATCCCGCGCTGGTGACCGAGCTGCTGAACGGCAACGGAGGGAACGGGGCGAAGCCGCCACCCGCCCAGCCGGCGGACCCGGCGGCCGTGGTGCCGAGGCAACCAGGGCCTGCGGACCGTGACGCCGCGGCCAGCGGGCCTCCGCCGCAGCCTGACGGCCAGCCGGACGCGGTCGCACCGGCTCGCCCGGTCTGGCCCGCGGTCGCCGGCGGATCCAGCGCGCACACCGCCGGGGACGCGACGGCGGGCGCCGACGATGTCAGCCCGGCTGGACCCGAGCCCGTCGCCGACGGTGCCTCGGCCGGACGGTCAGGAACCGCTGCGGGCGAGCCGGCCCTCGAGCAGCCGGCCGCCGAGCAGTCGGCCCACGAACAGGCTGTCACCAGGCAGTCGGCCACGGTGGCGGCGGAACTGCCGGCCGCTCCGTCCTGGATCCGCAGTCTTGCGAGCCGGGCGATGGCGCTGTCGAGGCGTCATCCGCTGGAGGCCGCCGCGATCGTGCTGCTCGGTCTCGGCGGTGTCGTCTTCCCGCCCGTGTGGTTCGTTGGCGCAGGTGTCGCGGCGGCCTCGAAGGTGTGGGACTACCGGGACAAGTGGGCCGGGATCGCGGGCCCGGTCGTGCTCCTCATCATCGGCACCAGTCTCGGCGTCGCGCTGGGCAGCTCCCACCATCAGCTGGGCGACTACCTGCACGAGGTCTGGATCTACCTGAACGTCCTCAGCCGGCTGTGCGCCGCCGCCGGGACCTGGTATCTCTACTGGCGGCTCACGCACGCCCGCCCGGTGCCCGACGTCCCGCCCTGGAACCGGCCCCGCCGGGTGGACTAGCCAGCGTGGCCGCTGGCTCGTCCACCCGGACGCCGGCAGCGGCGGAGCTGGCCGGCTACCGATAGCCTGGTAGGTACGCGGACTTCGCCCCGCGGCTACATCGTTCCTCCTCGCGTAAGGTCTCGCCCGTGCCTACTGGCAAGGTCAAGTGGTATGACGTCGACAAGGGCTTCGGCTTCCTCACCCGCGACGACGGCGGTGAAGTCTTTGTGCACTCCACGGCCCTGGACCCCAGCGCGATCCCGCTGAAGCCGGGTCAGCGGGTGGAGTTCGGCGTGGCCGAGGGCCGCCGCGGCACGCAGGCCCTGCAGGTGAAGGTGCTGGAGCCGCCGCCCACGATCGCGAAGACGACCCGGAAGAGCCCGGACGAGATGGTGCTGATCATCGAGGACCTGATCAAGCTCCTCGACGGCGTCTCGAACACCTACCGCCGGTCCAAGCACCCCGACGCGCGGGACGCGAAGAAGATCGCCGCCGTGCTCAAGGCAGTGGCCGCCGACGTCGAGTCCTGACCCGTGCGCCGACGGCCGCGGCCGTCATAAGCTGCCGTACCGGGGCGCCTGCCCGCGCAGGATCCGGTGCCGTCGGGATAGCAGCAGCGAGCACAGCGCGAATGCGAGGCCGATCGCGGCGACTGTGAGTCCGGTCAGGCCGCTGTTCGTCAGCGACAGCGCGAGCCCGATCAAGCCGCCGATGACGAGCGCCAGCTGGTGGATCGTCTCGGAGAACGCGAACGCCGAGGACCGGGTCTCCGGGCCGATGTTGCGCTGCAGGACCGAGTCGAGCGAGGCCTTCACCAGCGTCTGCGCGATGGCCGCGGCGAGCGCGACGACGAGCACGGTCACCAGCCCGAACATGATCGCGCACACCACGGTGATGGCCATGGAGAGGGCCAGCACGACGAAGATCAGGAGCTGCGGCGCCCTGGACCGCAGTGCGGACCCGATCCCGGTGCCCAGCAGCCCGCCGACCGCGATCGCCACCGCGAGCCCGCCCAGCGCGACCTTGTACGAGGTGTGGCCGAAGCTCTCCGTACGCAGGATGAAGGCCAGGAACGAGATGATGAAGCCGTAGAAGACCCGGATGGCGGCGTTCGCGCGCATGGCCTCGGAGACCAGTGGCGGCAGGCTGGGAATCGCGAACCAGCGCCGGCGTCGCGCCTGGCTCGGCCGTGCACCGGGATGTGGTCCGGCCTGCGGCGCGGACATCGGACCGAACGGGCCGTCGGCCGGCCCGGCGGTGTACCCGTTCGCATCGGCCGACCCCGTGCTGGCCGACCCTGTGCTGGCCGACACCGTGCTGGCCGACACCGTGTCATCCGCGGACTGGTCGTCGACCCTGTCCGGCAGCCGGAAGCCGAGCACCATGGCCGCGAGGTAGATGATCGTCGCCACCCGCAGTGTCCAGGCCGCCCCGCCGGAATGATCGCCGAGGGTGTGGTCGATCCCGAGCGCGACCGCCACCCCGGCCGATGTGGACAGCAGCGAGGCCAGGCTGAACCGTGAGTTGGCCGACACCAGCGTGATCTCGGACGGCAGCAGCCGTGGCGTCACCGCGGCCTTGGTGACCGCATAGGCCTTCTGCAGCACGAGCACGCCCAGCGCGGCCGGCACCAGCGTCACCGTGTCACCGTGCTGCACCGCCCCGGCCATGCCCCAGCACAGCAGGCCGCGCGCCAGCAGCGTGCCGGTGAGGATGTACTTGTTGCCCCGCCGGACCCGGTCCAGCATCGGGCCGATCAACGGCGCCAGGATGGCATACGGAGCGATGGTGACGATCAGCGCAAATGCCGCGCGCCCCCGCGCCTGCTCCGCGCTTGAGTTGAAGAACAGGGTGCCGGCCAGCGCGATGACCACGAATGCGTCGCCGATGGCGCTGGCGATGGACAGTTCGAGCAGGCTGGACAGGCCGGTCCGGCCCGCTCCCGAGGCCGTCGTCATGCGGTGCACGAACCGGCCCGTGCCGTTCACGGCAGCGGCTCCGGCCCTGGCCGCACCCGACGCGGCCGATGCGCCGGTCTTGGCCGCGTGCTGGGAGGCAGCGAAGAACCGGCTCGCCCGGCCGGGCTCTTCCCTCGTGCCGGTGTCTCCCATGGCTCCAGTATTCTGCTTTTACAGCCTGGACAACACAGCCGAGCCCGTGCCGGCCTGCCGATCTACGGCATCACCAGGCGTCCACGCGGTCAGATAGGGAACAATTACTCACTGTGAGCCCCACCCGAGTACGCGCCGCAGTACTGGACGAGCTGTGCGCCCAGGCGGTTGACCTTGCCCGCGCAGCGGCCGAAGAGATGGCCGGTGCCGACGGCGTCGGCGAGCACGTCGGCATGCAGGCCGATGACGAGCGGGTTGTCACGCACCTATTCGCGTGCCAGGACCGGGCTTACGTCGGCTGGCGCTGGGCGGTGACGGTCAGCCGGGCGTCCAGGGCGAAGGCCGTGACCGTCAGTGAGGTCGTGCTGCTGCCCGGCCCGGAGGCGCTGCTGGCCCCGGACTGGGTGCCGTGGAGCGAGCGGGTCCGGCCGGGCGACCTGGGCGTCGGAGACCTCATGCCCGCCGCCGCCGACGACGACCGGCTGGTGCCGGCCGCGCTGCTGGAAGGCGACGAGGGCGTCCTGGACTGGGACGACACCGGGAGCTGGCAGGCAATCGACGCCGGCCGCGACATCGAGGCCACGCTCGGCATTGAGCCCGACGACAGTGACGGCGCGCCCCGCCGGCCGGGCCGGGGCAGAGTCCTGTCCGCGATCGGCCGGGACACGACGGCGATCCGCTGGTACTCCAGCGAGCACGGGCCCGGCACGCCGCTGGCGCGCGCCGCCCCTGGCCCGTGCGTGACCTGTGGCTTCCTGACCCCGCTCGCCGGGCCGCTCGGGCGCGTCTTCGGGGTCTGCGCCAACGAGTACGCGCCTGACGACGGACGGGTGGTGTCCTTCGATCACGGCTGCGGCGCGCACTCCGAGGCCATGACGGCCGATCCTGGCTTCGGCACGATCGCGCCGGTGATCGACGAGGTCGGCTACGACCTGGTCGACATGCCGGGCGTGGCGCTGGCCGACACCGTCTTCGAGAATCTGGACCACGCCGAGTCCTGACCGGTCAGACGATGCGGCTGCCGTCCCGTTCGGCCGCCGCCCGCTCCTCCTGCCGTCGGGCCGCGCGTTCCCTCGATCGTTTCAGGTGCGGCGTGTAGACCAGGCCGAACAGCCCGAGGCACAAACCGGCCACGGCCACCCAGAGCCACCAGCGATCGGCGGCTGGCAGCCGGTCGCGGACGATCAGCAGCACGATCAGCGCGACCGCCCACCCGGCGGTGATGACCAGGGTGGTGAGCCGGTCGTCACCCTCATACGGCGGCGGGACCGGGCGCTGCGCTGAGCTCATCTGCCCAGGCTAACCGGCCGAGATGCGCCGGCAGGCGCCGCGTCCGGCTATGCTCCCCCCAACGCGCTTTGACGGAGTAAATCCGCTCCGTCTATAGTTAGCAAGAGTAATGACTCGGGTTAACGAAAATGACAACGTCACCGCAGATCAGGTCCGATGCAGGCCTGGCGACCGCGCTCAGGATCTCAGTGAGCAGGCTGGCGCGCAGGATGCGCGCCCAGCGGCTCGCCTCCGGTCTGGAGCCCGGCTTGTCCGACACCCAGCTCGCCGCGCTGGCAGCACTCGTCGCCCACGAGGTGATGACGCCGGGCGAGCTCGCGGACCACGAGAAGGTACAGCCGCCGTCCATGACGAGGGTGATCGCGGCGTTGGAGGAGCGCGGGCTGGTGCTCCGGGCCCCGCACGCGAGCGACCGGCGCCAGGTGGTACTGCGGCCCACGGACCAGGGCCTGGAAGTTGTCCGGCAGTACCGGCGGCTGCGGGAAGCGTGGCTGGCGCAGCGGCTGCGGGAGCTGACCCCGCAGGAGCGGACGCTGCTGCGACAGGCGGCGCCGATCCTGGAGAAGCTCAGCCAGGCCTGACGCCTGGCAAGGCCCGCTGGGGCAGCCGGACGTTCGGATCGCTGCAGACACGCAACTACCGGCTGTTCGCGGCCGGCCAGATCGTCTCCAACACCGGCAGCTGGATGCAGCGCGTAGCGCAGGACTGGCTCGTCCTGGAGCTGACGCACAACAGCGGTATTGCGCTCGGCATCACCACCGGCCTGCAGTTCCTGCCCACGCTCGCCAGCATGTGGGGCGGCGTGATCGCGGACCGCTATCCGAAGCGGCGCATCCTGATCGGCACGCAGACCGCGATGGGCGCCCTGGCGCTGATCCTCGGGCTGCTGGCGCTGACCGGCGTGGTCCAGATCTGGCAGGTGTACCTGCTCGCCTTCGCCCTGGGCGTCGTCACCGTGGTAGACAACCCGACCCGGCAGTCGTTCGCCGTCGAGATGGTCGGCAAGGACGGCGTCGCGAACGCGGTGGCGCTGAACAGCGCGGTCTTCAACCTGGCCAGGATCGCGGGGCCCGCGGTCGCCGGGCTGGTGATCGGCGCGGTCGGGACCCCGATCGCGTTCCTGGTCAACGCCGCCTCGTACGCCGCCGTCATCCTGGGGCTGAAGCTCATGCGGCCGGAGGAACTGCTCCAGGTCGAGCACGCACCGCGATCTCCCGGCCAGCTGCGCGAGGCGCTCGACTACGTGCGGGCCAGGCCGCAGCTGTGGATGACGATGCTGCTCATCTTCTTCGTCGCCACCTTCGGCATGAACTTCCAGGTCACCAACGCGCTGATGTCGCGCGCCGTGTTCCACACCGGCGCCGGGGCGTTCGGGCTCGCCTCCACCATGTTTGCCGTGGGCGCGCTCAGCGGCGCGCTGCTGGCGGCCCGCCGCGGCCGGCCTACCCTCCGGCTGTTGTTCGCCACCTCGTTTGCGTTCAGCATCGCGGAGATCTGCACCGGCCTGATGCCCGACTACTGGACTTTCCTGGTGGCGCTCATCCCGACCGGGCTGACCCTGCTGACGCTGACTACCGCCGCTAACTCGAGCGTGCAACTCGGCACCACCGCGGAGATGCGCGGCCGGGTCATGGGCCTGTACATGCTCGTGCTGCTGGGCGGGGCCCCGCTCGGCTCGCCCCTGGTCGGCTGGGTGGCCGAGGAGTTCGGCCCGCGGATGAGCCAGATCTCCGGCGGCGTCATCTCGGCGGTCGCCACCGTGGTGGTCGTCCTGCTGCTGGCCCGTAAGCGCGGCGTCCAGGTGCGCGGGTACCTGACCAAGACAGAGCTGGCCCGGATCGTGACGACCAGCAGCTGATACCAATGGCGGCATGAGGCTGTTCGTCGCCGTCGTGCCGCCGGACGAGGTACTGGCCGAGCTGGCCGCCGCGGTGACCCCGCTGCGCGCCGCCCGGCCGCAGCTGCGCTGGACCGGCCCGGCCGACTGGCACCTGACCCTCGCCTTCCTCGGCGAGGTGCCCGAGGCCGTGCTGCCAGAGCTGAGCATCCGGCTGGAGCGCGCCGCCCGGCGGCATCCCGCCCAACGGCTGGCGGTCCGCGGCGCCGGGGCGTTCCCGCGCGCCGCCAGGGCCACCGTGCTGTGGACCGGCGTCGACGCGGACGGCGGGCCGCTGGCCGCGCTGGCCGCGTCGGTGGCCGCGGGGGCCAGGCGCGCGGGCGCGCCGCCGCCCGACGAGGGCCGGCGATACCGCCCGCACATCACGATCGCGCGCTGCCGCGAGCCGGGCAGCGTCGGCGACCTGACCGCCGCCCTCGCGGATTTCGTGAGCACGAGCTGGGTCGCGACCGAGATCCGGCTGATCCGCAGCAACCTCAGGAGCGAGCCGAGATACGCGGAACTCGGCCGCTGGCCACTCGCGGCCAGCCGCTAGGCCAGCCGCTCCACCACGTAGTCGATGCACGTGGTGAGCGCCTCGACGTCGGCCGGGTCGACCGCCGGGAAGGTGCCGATCCGCAGTTGGTTGCGGCCGAGCTTGCGGTAAGAGTCGGTGTCCACGATCCCGTTGGCGCGCAGTGCGTTGGACACCGCGGTCGCCGCTACCGAGTCGGCGAGGTCGATCGTGACGACGACCGGGGACCGCTGCGCCGGGTCGGCGACGAACGGGGTCGCCACCGGGGACTTGTCGGCCCAGTTGTAGAGGATCCCGGAGGAGGCGGCGGACCGTTCCGTCGTCCACGCCATGCCGCCATTGGCCAGCATCCACTCGACCTGCTCGGCCAGCAGGATCAGCGTCGCCACGGCGGGGGTGTTGTAGGTCTGCTGCAGCTTGGAGTTGTCGATCGCGATCTGCAGGGACAGGAACTCAGGGATGTAGCGGTCGCTGGCCGTGATCCGGGCGACCCGCTCGGCCGCCGCGGGGGACAGCAGCGCCACCCACATCCCGCCGTCGGCGCCGAAGCACTTCTGCGGCGCGAAGTAGTACGCGTCGAACTCGGCCGCGTCCACCGCGATCCCGCCCGCCCCGCTGGTGGCGTCGACCAGGACGAGCGCGCCGTCGTCCGCGCCTGCCGGGCGGCGGACCGGCATGGCCACGCCGGTGGACGTCTCGTTGTGGGTGAGCGCGTACGAGTCCACGCCCGCCTCGGCCCGCGGCAGCGGGTGCGTGCCCGGGTCCGAGGAGATCACCGACGGCTCGGCCAGCCACGGGGCCGCGTGGGTGACCTTGGCGAACTTGGCCGAGAACTCACCGAAGCTCAGATGCTGGGACTTGGCGCCGACCAGGCAGGAGGCCGCCGTGTCCCAGAATGCCGTCGTGCCGCCGTTGCCGAGCACCACCAGGTAGTCATCGGGCAGCGCGAACAGCTGTGCCAGGCCGTCGCGCACCCGCTGCACCACCCCCCGCACCGGCGCCTGCCGGTGCGAGGTACCCAGCAGCGTCTGCCCGGCCGCGGCCAGCGCCGCGACCTGCTCCGGCCTGACCTTGGTCGGCCCGGAGCCGAACCGCCCGTCGGCGGGCCGCAGCTCGGCCGGGATGACGATGTTCGCGGGCTCAGACATCGTTATCGAAGACCTCCGCTGCGCCCGGCACATCCCGGACCGATCGCGAGCTGGGGCCGACGTACCTGGCGCTGGGCCGCACCAGCCTGCCCGTGCGCTTCTGCTCCAGGATGTGCGCCGCCCAGCCGGCCGTGCGCGCGCAGGTGAACATCGAGGTGAACATGTGCGCAGGCACTTCGGCGAAGTCGAGCATGATCGCGGCCCAGAACTCCACGTTCGTCGCCAGCACCCGGTCCGGCCGCCGCGCGTGCAGTTCCTCCAGGGCGGCCTTCTCCAGCGCGGCGGCGACCTCGTACCGGGGCGCGCCGAGCTCCTTGGCGGTGCGCCGCAGTACCCGGGCGCGCGGGTCCTCGGCCCGGTACACCCGGTGCCCGAAGCCCATCAGCCGGTCGCCACGGTCCAGGGCCTGCTTGACGTAGGCCTCCGCGTCGCCGGTCCTCTCGACTTCCTCGATCATGCCGAGCACCCTGGCCGGGGCGCCGCCGTGCAGCGGCCCGGACATCGCGCCCACGGCGCCCGATAGCGCGGCGGCCACGTCCGCGCCGGTCGAGGCGATGACCCTGGCCGTGAACGTGGAGGCGTTCATGCCGTGCTCGGCCGCCGAGACCCAGTACGCGTCGATGGCCTTGACGTGCCGCGGGTCCGGCTCGCCGCGCCAGCGGATCATGAACCGCTCGGTAATGGTGTTGGCGGCGTCTACCTGCCGCTGCGGCACCATCGGCAGGCCGAGGCCGCGCGCCGCCTGGGCCACAAAGGACAGGGCCATCACCGACGCCCTGGCCAGGTCGTCCCTGGCCTGCTCGTCGCTTATGTCCAGGAGCTGGTGCATGCCCCAGGCCGGCGCCAGCATCGCCAGCGCGCTCTGCACGTCCACCCGGATGTCACCGGAGTGCACCGGGATCGGGTACGGCTCAGCGGGTGGCAGGCCGGGCGCGAACTCGTTGTCGACCAGCAGGCCCCAGACGTGGCCGTAGGAGACGTGGCCGACAAGCTCCTCGATGTCCACACCGCGGTACCGGAGCGCTCCGCCTTCCTTGTCGGGCTCGGCGATTTCCGTCTCGAACGCGACGACGCCCTCTAGCCCGGGCACAAAGTCGGACATCTAGCTTCCTCCGTCTTCTGTCAGCGGCGGGCCGGGCGGGCTGGCCGAGGGGGTTTCAGGCCGCGTGTCGGGCGGCGGGGGCCAGCGGCCGTGTTGGCCTGCGCCCCTATTCAACCGCGCGGCGACTACGGTCCGGTAACCCGGCCCGATACTGACCCTGCGGCCGCCCGGCGCCGGCCGGCCGGTCCGGGCCCGGGTCGCCGCCCGGGATCGGGTGAACCGGCCCTGGCCCGAACTGGTACCGACCGCATAGCGTCTGCGCAGTCGTTGTGTGAGGATCATTACCCGTGGAACCGACAGCACACCCCGCCATGCCTGGCGGGCTCACCAGCGCTCCGCCCGGGCTGCCGGGCACCCTGGACGAGTCCATGCTCCCCGCGGAGCCGATGGAGCTTTTCGACCAGTGGATGAGCGACGTGCTGCGCGAGCAGCTGCCCGAGCCGACGGCGATGGTGCTGGCCACTGTCTCGGCGGACCTGCGCCCGCGGGCCCGGATGGTGCTGCTGAAGGACTCCGGCCCGGCCGGCTTCACCTTCTACACAAACAGGACATCCCGTAAGGGCAGCGATCTGGCCGAGGTACCGCAGGCCTGCGTCCTGTTTCCCTGGCACGCCCAGCACCGGCAGGTGATTGCCGAAGGTCAGGTAACGCCGCTGTCCACCGCCGACAGTGAGCCTTACTTCCGCAGCCGTCCGCGCGGGTCCCAGCTAAGCGCCTGGGCTAGCCGTCAGTCCACCGTGCTGTCCGGCCGGGCCGAGCTAGAGGACCGCTACGCGGAGCTGGACCGTCGCTGGCCGGAGGGCAACCAGGTGCCGATGCCCGAGTTCTGGGGCGGATACCTGCTGATACCGGAGCGGATCGAGTTCTGGCAGGGCCGCCCCAGCCGGCTGCACGACCGGTTCAGGTACGAGCGGCAGCCGGGCGGCTGGAGCATCAGCAGGCTGTCTCCCTGAGCTCCTCGGCCACCGTGGTCCAGATCTCGACCGCGGCGCCAGGTCGCCGTCGGCCAGCCGCTCCGGGACCGCGGCGTCTGCTGCCCTCGATCTGGGCCAGCAGCCTGGCGGTGGCCGGGAAGCCGGGCACCTTCGCAAGCTACTGCGGCCACCGCCAAGCAAGCCGCCGGGCTGCGGAGGGTACGCGACGGTGGCGCTACGTCATAGCATCGATGGCGGAGGTAGTTGCTCGTGACAGCGCACGGCCTGATCGATACCACGGAGATGTATCTCCGCACGGTCTTCGAGCTTGAAGAAGAGGGCATCGTCCCGCTGCGCGCCCGCATCGCCGAGCGGCTCTCGCAGAGCGGGCCGACGGTCAGCCAGACCGTGGCCCGGATGGAGCGGGACGGGCTGCTCCGGGTGGAGGGCGACCGGCAGCTGGCCCTGACCGAGAGCGGCCGCGCCCTGGCGGTCCGGGTCATGCGCAAGCACCGGCTGGCCGAGTGCCTCCTGGTCGGCGTCATCGGCCTGCCCTGGGAAGAGGTGCACATCGAGGCCTGCCGCTGGGAGCACGTCATTTCCGACAGCGTGGAACGGCGGCTGACGGAACTGCTGGACTACCCGGTGCGCTGCCCCCATGGGAATGTCATTCCCGGCCTGGCCGAACTCGGCGTACCGGATGAAGCTGCGAAACAAGCGGATGTCGCCTCGGGTGAGCCAGATATCGCGATGACCGATCTCGCCTCGCCGGCCACCGAAGCCGTGGTCGTCAGCCGTATCAGCGAACAAGTCCAAAGTGATGCGGCGCTGATGCTTAAACTCAAGAACATTGGGATACAACCCGGACGCGAGGTCAGGCTCGCGGCCAGCGACCACGGTGTGCGGGTGACAAGTGCGGAGTCCTCCGGCGATGTCGAGACAGAGTTGCCAGCCGAGGTTGCCGCGCACGTCTTTGTCCTGCGGCAATGATGCGGTGATAGCGCCGTGATGATGCCCGAGGAGACATTCCGGGCCGCGCTGACCGACAGCGAGGTCTTGGCCCAGATGGCCACCGGCATCGTCGTCACCGACCCGGATTGCAGGCTTTTGTACGCGAATTCTTTCGCGGTTTCGCTGTTCGGATTCCCGGATGACCCGGCCCACCTGGTGGGCCGGTCGTTGCTGTCGCTGGGGATCGAGCAGGGCGACGTCGCGACCGTGCAGCACCTGGCCGAGAACGTGCTCAGCGGCTGGCCCTGGGAGGGCACGCTGGCGAGCCAGCGGCTGGACGGCTCGCGGGTGTTCGTCCGGGCGCACGCGGCACCGCTGCGCAAGCCAGACGGCGAGATCTCCGGCATCGTGATCATGGCGCGGGAGGCCACCAGGCGCGGCGCTCAGCGCGCGAGCGACCGGATCGGCCTGCTGGAGCGCATCGGCGAGCGGCTGTCCAGGTCCCTTGAGCTCAACATCACGCTCAGGCAGGTGGCAGAAACGCTAGTGCCGCAGTTCGCCGATCACTGCTTCGTGGACTTGCTGCACGGAGACATCCTGATCCGGCGGGCGCAGTTGCACGCGCGCGGCTGGATGCCAGAGGCCGGAACCTGGCCGCACGTGGGCGAGCAGGTCAGCTACCTGCCGGCGCATGTCTGCGCCCTGGCGATGGAACGGCTGGACACCGTCGTCGTCGACGACCCGGCCGGACTCGACTTCCGCCCGCCCGGCAGCGCGACGTCGCCGGCCTGGGCGGACATCACCTTCACGTCGGTTATCGCCGCGCCGCTGCTGGTGCGCGGCCAGCTGCTCGGGGTCATGAGCCTGGCGCTGTCCCGGCTCACCGAACGAGAAGAGCGCCATTACGGCGCGGACGATCGCGACTTCCTGAGCGCCATTGCCGGCCGGGTCGCGCTCGCCATTGACAACTCGATGCTCTTCGAGGAAGAGCGCCGGACCGCGCTGGCTTTCCAGACGAGCCTGCTGCCCAAGGACCCGCCATTCGTGGACGGCCTGGAGGTGGCCTACAAATACGTTCCGGCTAAGCCGCTCGAAACGCACGGTCAGGGCATTCAGACGCAGGTCGGCGGCGACTGGTACGACATCATCCCGTTGTCGGCGGGCCGGGTCGGAATCGTCATCGGCGACGTGGAGGGCCGTGGCGCCCGGGCGGCGGCGGTCATGGGCCAGCTGCGGGCCGCGCTGCGGGCCTTCGCTCAGGACGACAAGTCGCCCGCCGAGATACTGCGGCGGCTCGACGACTGGGTTCGCACGCTCGGTCCCGCGGCCGTCGAGGAGCACGACTTCGCCGCGGCCGATCCGCCGACCGTCAGCTGCACCTACCTGGTCTACGACGCCTGGTCCCGGACCCTCTCGTTCTCCAACGCCGGGCACGTGCCGCCGCTGCTCGTGCGCGGCCACGACGTCAGCCAGCTGGAGATCCTGGACCGGGGCGTCCTGCTCGGGGTGCGCGGCAAGGGCGTACCAGGCCTGCCGACCTACCGGGAGGAGAACCGGTACCTGGCGCCCGGCTCCACCCTGGTCTTCTACACCGACGGGCTGATCGACCGACGGCAGCGGGCGGACGGCAACGGCCACTACACCGACTCCGAGGTCATGCAGATGCTGCGGCAGGCCGTCCGGGACGCCGCCGACGGCTCCGTGGAACAGGTCGCGGAGGCAGCCGAGACGGCGGTGCCGGGCGAGATCGACGACGACATGGCCGTGGTCGTCGTGCGCACCTCGGCCGTGGACCTGGCCTCGTGGGAGGGCCAGTTCCCGGCGGAGCCGATCCGGGTGTCGGAAGCGCGGCGGCTGGCGCACGAGACGTTCGTCAGCTGGGGGATGGACATCGAGCAGGCGGACCTCGCCTGCCTGCTGGTGTCAGAGGTGGTAACCAACGTCGTCCTGCACGCCGCGGCCTCGCCGACGCCGCGGCACGAGCTCGTGCTGGAAGGCGCCGGGGCCGGCCCGCTCGGGATCATCGGCGACTGGGAGCTGGCGCCGTTCGAGGACGGGCTGCCGACCGCGGCCGGCAAGGACTTCACGCTCCGGCTCCGGCGCGGCCACGAGGCCGTCTGGGTCGAGGTGTTCGACGCGGACCTGCGGCTGCCCAGGATCCGCAGCGCGGGTGACAGCGACGAGGGCGGCCGCGGCCTCTACCTGGTCGATCAGCTGGCGACGCGATGGGGCTCGCGGCCGACGAAGGACGGCAAGGCGGTCTGGTTCGAGATGCCGATCAAGGGCAGCGGCCGCGTGGCCATGCGCTGAAGGTCGTCAGTGGCCGGAGACGCTGACCGCCCACATAGCGAGCACCACGACGACGAACCCGACCATGACCGTCACCCATGTCTTGCTCGTCACCACCAGGCCCATCCGGCGGCGAGTCCGGGTGACGACGTAAGTGACGATGGCCGCGATCACGACCAGCAGGATGATCCCCTGGCTCATCTCGGCCTCCCGAAGTACGTTCTTACCTCAGGATAGAGCCGTAATGGCGCCCCGCGAACCCCGTGAAATCCGCGGTGCGGCGCGGCCCCGTTCCCTTACGCAGCCCCGTCACCGGAGAGGGCCGGGACCATGGTGAGGTCCGCGC
The DNA here is from genome assembly GCA_963805805.1 of uncultured Actinomycetota bacterium. Lineage (GTDB taxonomy): Bacteria > Actinomycetota > Actinomycetes > Streptosporangiales > Streptosporangiaceae > JAJYUU01. The sequence continues at coordinate 261,066 of CAWDVS010000010.1, forward strand.
GCGGTGTCGCGGCGGTGCCGAGGACAGCGGCCACGGGCAGGTCCGCGTCGGGCTGGCGGACCGAGTCGTGCAGCCGGCGCAGGACGGTGACCTGGCGGGCGAGCGAGTCGATCTTGCGCTCGACCAGCTGCGCCGCGGCGTCGCGCTGACCGGGGCTGACCGCGCGTCCCGCCGCCAGCCGGGCCAGCGGCTTCACTTCCTCGAGCCGGAAACCGAGGTCCTTCAGCGCCAGCGCCGCCTCGATGTAGCGGCCGTAGTCCGTCGGGTACTTCCGGGTGCCGCCGGGGGAACGCCGCGGCTCGGGCAGGATGCCCAGCTCCTCGTAGTAGCGGATGGTGCGGCTGCTGACGCCGGCCGCCTTGGCCAGCTCGCCGATGCTGACGAGCCCGGAGGCGTCGTCGGCGCTCTTGGTCATGACTGTGGGCTCCCCCGATCGGGCGGCGAACGCGATGCGTGACGGCGTTCGCTAGTGCGGCGGCTTGACCTTGGATGACGCGACGCCCCCGCGACGCGCATTCACGGATAGTAGCTGCATGGCTACCAGTCACGAGCGGTAATCGAGAGCTAGCTTGCTGCCCCCGGGCCTATGGCGGGCGCCAAAATGCGCGGTAGCCTCAACGTGACGGTTAACGTCACACTGCCTGCTGGGTCATGGAGGTCAGTGGTGCACGAGGCATACATCGTCGGGGCGGTGCGCAGCCCGATCGGCAAGCGCAACGGCGGCCTGTCCGCCGTGCACCCGGCGGACCTGGCGGCACACGTGCTGCGCGAGCTGATCGCGCGCACCGGAGTCGACCCGACCGAGATCGAAGACGTCGTGCTCGGCTGCGTCGCGCAGGCGGGTCCGCAGGCCGTCGACATCGCCAGGACCGCATGGCTGTCGGCCGGGCTGCCCGAGACCGTCCCCGGCGTGACGATCGACCGCCAGTGCGGGTCGTCCCAGCAGGCAGATTCACTTTGCCGCGCAGGGGGTGATGTCCGGGACGCAGGACCTGGTGATCGCCGGCGGCATCGAGAGCATGAGCATGGTGCCGATGGGCACCACGGTGGGGCTGCCCAGGAAGGCCGGCCTCGCGGGGCCCTACGGGCAGGGCTGGCGTGATCGATACGGCGACCAGGAGATCTCGCAGTTCCGCGGCGCCCAGCTGATGTGCGAGAAGTGGGGGCTGACGCGGGAACAGCTGGAGGAGTTCTCGCTGCGCAGCCACACCCGCGCGATCCAGGCGATCGACTCGGGCCGGTTTGACCGCGAGATCACCCCCGTGGCCGGGGTCAGCGCGGACGAGGGACCGCGCCGGGACAGCACGCTGGCGAAGATGGCCGAGCTGAAGCCGCTGCGGGAGGGCTGGGAACTGACCGCGGCGACCGCGTCGCAGATCTCCGATGGCGCCGCCGCGCTGCTGATCGCGTCGCCCGCCGCGGTGCGACGGCACGGGTTCACGCCGCGGGCCCGGGTGCACGCGATGGCGGTCACCGGTGCCGATCCGGTGTACATGCTGACCGGGCCGATCCCGGCGACGGACCGGGTCCTGGCCAAGGGCCACCTGCACATCGAGGACATCGACGTCTTCGAGGTCAACGAGGCGTTCGCGCCGGTGCTGCTGGCCTGGTCGGCCGACACCGGCGGATCACTGGAGAAGACCAACCCCAACGGCGGCGCGATCGCGCTCGGGCATCCGCTCGGCGCGTCCGGCGCGATCCTGATGACCAAGCTCCTGCACGAGCTGGAGCGGTCCGGCGGGCGCTACGGGCTGCAGGCCATGTGCGAAGGCGGCGGGCAGGCGAACGCGACCATTCTCGAGCGGCTGGCGTGATGCCGGGGCCGCTGCCTGGCTGCCCGCGCGTTCACGATCCGCAGGTAGGCGCCCAGTTGCTGGTACCAGTGCCAGCTCGTCCGCCAGCCCATGACCCGGCCTGAGGCAGCGGACGGGCGGCCGAAGAAGGTCAGCATGAACCGCGTCAGCCGCGGATAGCCGGACAGCGTCACGATCACCGCGGCCGGGTGCCACTGGCGCAGCGCCGTGGCCATGGTGGCGGGCGACGGCGCGTGCTCGCCCGGCACCGTCGCCAGCCACTGGGTGCGGTTCGCGATCGTCAGCTGCTGACTGGTCAGGATCGGCGAAGTCGCGCACTTGGTGGCCTTGCCTGCCGGGTTGGGCGCGATGCAGTAGCCGCCGGTGATGGAGATCGGCTCGGCTGTCTCCGCTTGCCAGAGCATGCCCGAGGATCCGTTGAGCGGCAGCACGAGGACGGCCGCGCCGTCTGGCAGGTGCAGGCCCTTGATCACGGCGGCCCAGCCAACTGGCGGCCGGGGCACCCTGGAGGCCGGCACCGGCCGCGGGATGAGCGGCACGACGATGGCGGCTAGCGCGGCGATCGCGGCGCCGGCCAGCACGCGCTGCCGGCGGCCATCCTGGCGCCGGACCGCGGCGATGACGCGGTCGGCTACCAGTGCCAGCACCACCGCGGCCAGGCCGTCGGCGGGGATGGACAGCCGGTTCACGATCAGCTGGTCCAGCATCGGCAGGCCCTGCAGCCAGTGCCAGGGCAGCAGCACCGCGGCGATCGTGGTCCCGCCGGCCAGTTTCTGCGAGTGACCGCCCATGCTCATCAGCTCAAGCAGCAGGAACGACAGCCCGGTGATCCGGATGCGCAGGTCGCGCCAGAACACGACGGGGATGGCGACCATGGCGGCCAGCAGCGGCCAGCCCAGGTAGTTCAGGGTTTCGATCGGGCGCAGCCCGGCCGAGAACTGGTACTGCGCGTAGTCGCCGCGCAGCAGCACCGCGCCGGGCGCGGTCACGAACGAGGAGCCGGGGAACCCGTACTGGTACACATTCCAGGGGCTGCCGTGCTCGGCGAGCGGGCCGTGGAACTGCACCCATAGCGCCGGGGCGCAGATCAGCAGCGCCAGGCCGGCCGCGCAGCCGAGCCCGATCAGGGCCGGCTTGAGCTGGGTCAGCACCAGGCGCGGCGCGCGCCGCGGCCGGCTGAGCAGCAGGACGACGAGGATGACTGCGGTGGCCACGGCGGTATCGACCAGCAGTTCCTCGGCGAAGAACAGCTGGACCGCGACCAGCAGCCCGAGCCAGAGGCCGGTAGTGAGCGGTCGCCCGCGCCCGGTGATGATCCTGAGTATCGCGTCGACGATGAGCGGGATGAACACCGCGAACTGCAGGTGGAAGTGATCCTCGGCGCTGACGGTCAGGGCCGGCATGAACGCGAAGAACGCGCCGCCGAGGGCCGCGGCGGCGACGCTCGCCTCCCACCGGCGCAGCACGAAGTACATGGATGCGGCTGAGCCGGCGAAACCGACGGTCGTCAGCAGGGCGAGGCTGGCTATCGGCCCGGCGATCAGCGTGACCGGCGTGAGCACCACGGCGGGCCCGAGCAGGGAGGTGTTCCACATCGCGTTGATGCCCTGCGGCGCGTTGACGGCGGTAGTGACCAGGGCGGGCAGGTGGCCGTGCGCGAGCGCGGTCGCCACGTACCGCATGAACCAGGTGGCGAGGTAGACGTCCATGTTCGGGCGGCCGCCGAAGGCCGTCGGCGCCATGTGCCCCGGATCGGCCCACATCCGCCACGTCAGCCCGGCGGCGGCCAGCGCGTAGCCAAGCAGGATCAGGACCGGCGCCCAGCTGACCCGGGAGAGCCGGACGGCTTGCGCGCGTGCGGCTGGGACCCCCGTGGTGGCCAGCATCGAATCCACTATCAGTTCCGCCTGAAGCTTCTCGTGTAACTGCAGCGGCCCAGCTCAAGGCGATGGGCGGAAGCGCCGCAGATCCTCCGTGGCCCGGTTAACGTGCGATACAGGCTAGTGCCAACCTGGCGAGCCTAACGATCAGCGAGCATATTGTGCCTGAACGTGACGACCGCCCGTGCCAGGACCTGCCCTGAAAATCGCCTGGAATGCGCTGACCAGCCCATCCCCGTGGCTCCAGTTTGCACCATGTCGTCCGCGCTTGCAGGCGCGATGCGATGCGGTGCGCCGGATCTCCGGTAGGACGTTGCGGTTTCTGCTGAGCTGAGCGTGAGCTTCATCTTGACGTGGGCGATAAGAAATATACAATTGAAGTTGTAAGTTCTCTGGTACGCGAAGACCAGAACCTAGGCCGTCGGCCTGGGCAGTGCACAGGAAGGTGGCACAGCCATGCTGCTCACATCATTCGACCCATTCGCGGAGTTCCACCGGGCTTTCGGCGCCGACCGTAGCCCGGCTAGCGTCCGGATGGACGCGATCCGCCGCGACAACGAGATCGAGCTCCGGTTCGACCTGCCCGGTATCGACACCGACAGCATCGACGTGACCGTGGACCGCGGCGTCCTGACGGTCTCCGCGCGCCGGTCGGAGGAGTACTCCGAGAACGAGAAGCCGTTCGTCCGCGAGCGGGTCATGGGCTCGTTCACCCGGCGGCTGCGCCTGGCGGACAGCGTGGACGCGGACCAGATCGCCGCGTCGTACGAGGGCGGCGTGCTGACCGTCAAGGTCCCGTTCGCCGAGCGCGCGCTGCCGCGCAAGATCGAGATCGCCACGCCGGAGCAGGCCGCGGTCACGGCCTGATCCTGCGCCATTATTGAGGGCGGTAGCCTGCGAAGGGCCCGCGCGGCGAGGCCGTGCGGGCCTTTCGGCCCTGCCGCCTGGCCCGGTCCGGTGAGGAGGTGCTGACTGTGCCGTCGTTTCCGCTAGACGACGAGAACAGGCCGCTGTTCACCGTCGGCCAGGTCTCGGAGATGCTCGAAGTCCAGCAGGCTTTCCTGCGCCGGCTGGACGAGTTCAACGTCGTCACGCCGTCGCGGTCGGCGGGCGGCCAGCGCCGCTACACCAGGAACGAGATCGTCATCGTCAGCTACGTGGTCGAGCTCGTCGACGGCGGGCTGACGCTGCCGGCGGTCCGGCGGGTGCTGCAACTCGAGGAGCGCGTCCGCGAACTCGAAGCCGAGCGCGATGCGCTGCGGGCGGCGCTGGTCGCGCTGCGAGCCGACGCGGCCGACGGCGAGTAGCCGCTGGCGCTGGGCGGCTACCGACGCGCGAGCTGACTCGAAGTACGTTCCCTTCCCTCGTCCGCATCCTGATCGGTGTCGGCGCGGCTGACGAAGACCTGCGGGCTGATGGTGTGCAGAGCGGTCAGCATGTCTCCCAGCGCGTCATCCCTGGGCAGTTCGAGGACGACATCACCGGACAGCTCGTCCGGCGCGCCCGCACGCGGGCTCAGCCGGATGGCCTGGACGCGCTGGCTCGCCAGCACCTCATCCAGCCGCTCCCGGCTGCGGGCGTCGTCCGCGAGGTTGATCCTGATCCTCCACATGGCCATGAAGCGGCCCTCCAGTCAGCATGCCGTTGAGCAATAACAGTGGAGCGCACCCGTTGCGGGCGTGATTCGGAATCGTTTCGGCCGCGTGAAATCAGCGGCCGGACCGTCACGCGGGAATCGCGGGCCGTGACTACCCAAGATCAGGACGTTAACGCAGCGGGTTCGGCTCAGACCTTAGAACGGTAGAAATTCAGGTAGGACTTGGACGGAGTTGGCCCGCGCTGGTCCTGGTAGCGGGAGCCATACACGGACGAGCCGTACGGATGCTCGGCCGGCGAGCTGCACCGGAACAGGCACAGCTGGCCGATCTTCATGCCCGGCCACAGCTTGATCGGCAGGGTCGCCACGTTCGAGAGTTCCAGGGTCACGTGCCCGGAGAAGCCGGGATCGATCCAGCCCGCCGTCGAGTGCGTCAGCAACCCGAGCCGGCCCAGCGAGCTCTTGCCCTCCAGCCGGCCCGCGACATCGTCGGGCAGCGAGATCACCTCGTAGGTCGATCCCAGCACGAACTCGCCCGGGTGCAAGACGAACGGCTCGTCGTCCTCGGTCTCCACCAGCCTGGTCAGTTCCGCCTGCTCGACGGCCGGGTCGATGTGCGGGTAGCGATGGTTCTCGAAGACCCGGAAATAGCGATCGAGTCGCACGTCAACGCTGGCTGGCTGGACCAGATCGGGCAGGAACGGGTCGAGCTTGACCCGGCCCGAGTCGACCTCCGCCTTGATGTCACGATCAGAGAGCAGCACGCCTGGCAACCTACCTGGTTCCGGTACGATAGGCGGGCAGTGCCAGTCAGGACGGCCAGATACGCCCGTTGCGGGCGGCCGCCCGAGGCCTCGCGGGTGTAGTTCAATGGTAGAACGTCAGCTTCCCAAGCTGATAGTGCGAGTTCGATTCTCGTCACCCGCTCTGTAGAATTAACAGTTCAACGTCATTTTTTTTTCAGGTTTGGTGTTCGACTAGCGCAGCGCTAGCTAGGCGCCGATTTCTCACAATCGCTCGCGCTTACCTCCATACAGCGCGCTCATGCCCCAACGAGTTCGTGCAGCGCAGGACGCCGATCTCGCCGGCAGGCACCAGATCAGCACTTCGGGTGCGGAGTCTTATCTGCTCAGGGCGCGGCTGATCGGCCGCCTGACAAGCGAAGATCAGCACGCGACCGACCCGGCTGACTGTGAGATCTGCTGTGAACAGGACCTCCATTGCCTCGGGGAGCCGTGCCCAGGTTCCGGGCGGCCGGCGATTGAGCAGGGTGTGGTCCGGCGGGAGAACTGGCCATCGAGAATCAGGAACGGCAGCACGACGAGATGATCCGGCAGGTGCGTCACCGCTACCGCGCTGACCTCACCCGGATCCAGGCCCTGCGCCGAGCGCGGCCAGGCTGGTAGCGCCGTAGTCCACCAGCGTCACCTGCCGCCAGCGGTCAGATGGATGCACGTCTGCCAGCGCCCGCCACTCCCGACCGCGTCACCACAACCAGCAAAAGCAGCCCAGCACCACCCCAGCACGGCGCGATCTCGCGCCGTGCTGGTTGCGTTGGCGCACCCGCATGGACACACCCTCGCCGGCCCGGCCCGGGCCAGCTCGCCTTCCGGCGAGCCGGTGCCGGATCGCACCCGCCTCGTTCGACCGGCTCGGATGATCTCGCAGTTGTGTCAGTGAGTGACAGTGATTTGCCGGATATGGCTGCTCGCCTGGACGATGGCCTCCTGGTTCCGGCCCGGACGTCCTGGCACATCACATAATCGGTGCCGGAAACTGGACCATTGATGCCGACCCAGCCGTGCGCGCAGGCAGACCACTTGTCAGTGCTGGAGTTGTATAAAGCTGAACCCTCGTACGAGTCGGTCGCGCCGACGGCGGTGATATCGAGGTCGTTGCCCGTGCACGTAGCGGTGAAGATGGTGCCGCCAGACGGTTCCGGGCCATTCGGGCCCTGCTTGAGGTTATTCGACTTCCCGGATGTGGACCTGTGGCAGGACGCAGCGTTCGCCGCTGCCGGTGCCGCCAGGGCTACGCAGCCGGACGCCGCCAGGAGCGCGGCGCTGATCACGGCGAGCGGGGAGGGCCGCGGGACGAGAGCGGGACATGTCAGAACTTCCTTCCGAGAGGAGCCAGTCGGGCTATTCGCGATTGCGCTAGCGTGCGGTTGACGATCACGCGACGGCATTTAGGCGGATGGCCTGACGTCGCTCGAGCGACCAAGAGCTCTACACGGTGTGCTGCTGCGGCGAACCTGGAAGTACCGGGATCCGGGCAGCTCCATCCTCAGCAGTCGGTACCCGTTCCGCAGATCGGGCCTATGCCGAGGTCGTAGGGACCATTCACCGTCGAGTCAATGCGCGCGTCCCACAAGTCGCCGTTAGCGCCAGTCCAGAGGTAGTAGAAAGTGAGGTGCGCTTCGTCGGGTGGTGCTCGGCGACCGCCACGGCCGGTGCTGAGGCCAGGCCGCTGATGCCGTGGTAATCGGTGATGACAGGAGTGTGGTAGTTGTCATCTGTCATGACCCAGAGATCAGCCGTGCCGCCTGAGCCTCGCCAGGCCACGTTCTCGGTTGGCTCCAGCTTCGTGGACACTGCGCTCGGAGGACTCCCTGGCTGACAGCATGTCGAGACGGTTGAAGGTCCGGCTGTCCATTGATTAAGCCGTGGATCATAATCGGCCTCCCGCAGGTATCCGGTGTTCGCGCCCACCCAGAAGACCCAGTCGTCAACGCAGCTCGCGCTGGAGCCGCAGGTACCGGACGGAGCGGGCGTCCCGAATACTGGGCCCATGTTGTTGGCGCCGTTCTTGGCCAGGAACGGCCCGGACCAGCTGCTCGTGTCGTACGGCGTATTGGAATACGCGTACCGGATGTTCCCATCCGTGCCCGTCCAGTAGACGACAATGGTCCCAGGCTGGCCAGCGTTGTTCTCGTGGACCGCCATCGGCTGTGAACCTATGACCCCCATACCCGGGATCGTGAACGGGCCGTTCCATCCGCCCGTGCCCCAGTACGCCATTTTCAGTGTCTGGTTCGTAGTGCCCTGCCAGAAGATGTACTGCCAGTTCTGGCCGTTATGTACCTGCGCGGTGACCGCGATCGATGGCTGGGAGCCGATGGTGCCCATCTGGGTGAGCCGCTGGCTGGTCCAGTCGCCGTTGTTGGGGTTGCGGGTAGATTCGTTCAGGTAGCCGCTGGTGCCTTCCCAGGCGGCATACACATACCCGTAGTCCTGGTCGCCAGCCGCCGAGGGACCTCGCCCTACCCAGGTCGGCAGGACGGAGGCATCGGCGGCTGCAAGTCGCGCGGGAGCGGCTTTCGTCACCGGAGGCCGTGCGTCCGCGTTGCCGGCGGCCGCTCCCATGAGCACCAGCGCGACCGTGGCGCAGGCCGCGGCGGCAGCGATGAGTCTTCTTGGTTTCACGTCAGCTCCCGAGTGGTGACGATCGTGCTGTTACGCGGTTGACGATCATGCGGCATCACTTAGGCAGCAGCTGGTGCCATGGCGGGCATATGCCGCTTCCCAGCCGCACGGGGCAAGCGTGACTCATTCGGGTTGGGGAAATGTTGAGAGAACCTTGAGGCATTGTCCGCGATCGTTGCCAGTTCGGCCTAGCCTGAACTACCTGGTCCTTTTGCCTGATGGCCTGACCTTGCTGGAGCCTGCGGTGGAGTTCCGGGTTCTCGGACCGGTCGACGTGTTCGGTGCTGACGGGCGCATCGACGCGGGCCATGCGAGGCAGCGCGCTGTGCTTGCTGTGCTGGTCCTTGACCTCCACCAGGTGGTCCCGGTTGAGCGGTTGATCGACCGGATCTGGGGCGAGGATCCGCCTTCCTCGGTCCGCAATGTGCTGTACGGGTATGTTGCCCGGCTGAAGTCGGCCCTCGCCGCTGCCGCGGACCCGGCAGTCTCGCTGTCGCGCAGAGCGGGCGGCTACGTGCTGGAGGCCGGCGATGATCAGGTCGACCTGTTCCGGTTCCGGTCCCTGGTCGCCCAGGCAAGCGTCTCTGGTGACGATCAGCAGGCAGCCGTGCTGCTGCGCGAGTCGCTGGACCTTTGGCATGGGGAAGCGCTCGCAGGCCTCGGCGGCCCGTGGTTCGCCGCGATGCGTGCCAGCTCGCTCGCCAGAAGATGGCCGCGCTGCTTGACCTCAACGACATCAGGCTGCGGCAGGGCCAGCACGATGCCCTCGCCTCGGAGCTCGCCTTGCAAGCGGCGGCGCATCCGGCCGATGAGCGGCTGGCCGGGCAGCTCATGCGCGCTCTGTACGTGTCCGGAAGGCAGGCCGAGGCGCTTCGCTGGTTCGAGCACACCAGGCAGCGGCTGGCCAACGAGCTCGGCGCCTGCCCGGGCCCGACCTGCAAATGCTGCATCAGCAGATCCTCCGAGCTGACACGTCGCTGGCGATACCCGACGCTGCCATGGCCACGCCTGTGCCGCGGCAACTACCTCCGCAGGTGTCCGCCTTCACCGGACGCGATAGCGAGCTTGCCGAACTCGACCAACTCCTGGTCGGCCCAGAGACAAGGCGGACCAGCAGCGGCAGCAACCGGCCTGGGCGCGCGGTCGTGATTACCGCGGTATCGGGAACCGCCGCGTGGCAAGACCGCGACCGCCCTGCGATGGGCACACCACGCCTCCGGGCTTTTCCCCGACGGCCAGCTATATGTAACTGCGCGGCTACGACCCGGGCGAGCCGGTGAACCCGGCCGACGCGCTGGCCGGATTCCTGCGTGGCCTCGGCGTCCCGGCGCCCGACATCCCGGCCGAGGCAGACGAGCGGGGCGCCAAGTACCGCAGCCTATTGGCCGCTGCTGGGTACTGGTGGTGTTGGACAATGCCAGGGAATCGGACCAAGTCCGGCCGCTGCTGCCCGGCAGCCCGGATGCGCTGTGCTGGTGACCAGCCGGGACTCCCTGGCCGGGCTGATCGCGCGCGACGGTGCCCGGCGGCTCGGCCTGGACCTGCTCCCGCTGCCTGACGCCGTCGGGTTGCTGCACGTGCTCATCGGGGCCCGCGTCGGTGCCGAGCCGCAGGCAGCCGAGGCGCTAGCGGTGCAATGCTGCCAGCTGCCGCTTGCGCTGCGCGTAGCCGCAGAACTGGCCACAGGACGCCCGCATGCCTCGCTCGCTGAACTGTCCGGCGAGCTGGCAGACCAGCATCAGCGGCTGGACCTGCTCGATGCTGCAGGAGACAGCCGGGCCGCGGCACGAGCGGTGTTCTCCTGGTCGTTCCGGCACCTTGACCAGCCGCCGCCTCTGCGTTCCAGCTGGCGGCGCTGCATCCTGGCACGGACTTCGACACCTACGCCTTCGCCACCATGACTGGCTCCAGCTATCAGCACGCGGACCGGATGCTGCAGCAGCTCGCCCGCGCCCACCTGATTCAGCCCGCCGGACCGTTGCGGTACGGCATGCATGACCTCCTGCGTGCTTATGGCCGGGAGCTAGCCACCGTTGGTACAGATCAGACTGGCCAGCGCACGGCCCTGACCCGAGTGCTTGACCACTACCAGCACACCGCAGCCGCTGCGATAGGGATCTTGTTCCCAGGGCGCACTCCGGCGCTGCCACCAATCCCGCGTCCGACTAGCCCAGCTCCTCCACTGGCGGACACCGCGTCTGCACGCGCGTGGCTGGATGCCGAGCGGGTCAACCTTGTCGCTGCCGCCAGCTATGCCGCCGATCACGGCTGGCCCGATCACGCGATCCGGCTGGCGTCCACGCTGTACTTCCATTTCGACCTCGGCGGCCACTCTCCCGAGGCTCTGAGCGTCCACGCCAGCGCATGCCGGGGCGCCCGGAGGCTGGGCGATCGCGCGGCCGAAGCCGAAGCGCTCCGCAACGCCAGCGTTATCGAGGTACGGCAGGGCCGCCACCAGCAGGCCTCGGAGCATTTCGACCGAGCGTTGGCCCTGTTCCGTGCGACCGCTGACCGGACTGGCCAGGCCCGGACCCTCGGCAGCGTGGCCAATCTCGCTTGGGACAACGGCAGGTATCAACAGGCGGCCCAAGCACACCGCGAGGTGCTCGATTTGTTCCACCAGGCCGGTAACGGGGCCGGTCAGGCAACTGCGCATGTCAATCTCGGCCTGGCCGACCTGCGGCAGGGCCACTACGCAGAGGCGGCCGGGCACTTCCTGCAGGCCCTCGGGCTGGCTCGGGAGACTGGGAACCGGATCTGTGAGGCCTACGCGCTCCGGGGCCTCGGTGAAGCCGCGGTGGCGCAGGACCGGTACCCGGAAGCCACCGATTACCTCAACCAGGCGCTCGCCTTATTCCGTGAGACCGCTGACCGGAAAGGCGAGGCCGATACCCGCATGACTTCGGGAACGTCGACCAGAGCCAGGGCCGCTACCGGGGCGCCCAAGAGCACCACAATATGGCCCTGTCCATCTGCCGCGAGATGGGGTATAGCCATGGCCAAGCCGAGGCGCTCAACGGCCTGGGCCGAGCCTTGCTCGCCATGGGCCAGCCCGAAGACGCCCTGCTCCGCCACGACGATGCGCGTGTTCTGGCCGATCAGGGCGCTGACGCCTACCAGAAGGCCCGCGCCCATCAAGGCCTTGGCCATGCATACGCTGCCGTAGGAAATCCCACCAGGCGCGTGAACAATGGCGGCACGCGCTCGCCATCTACACCCGCCTTGGCACGCCCGAAGCCGACCAGATCCAGGCACAGCTCAGGACTCGTTGAGCGAATTAGCAACCTCACCGGGCAAGGTCGGCGCTACGGCGTCATCGTCCAGGCGGACGAGTTCCTTCCACGCTCAGCCGTACTCGTCGCGCCGACATCACGCAGCGCCAAGCCTGCATCGTTCCGCCCTGAGATCGACGTGCTCGGCGAAACGACCAGGGTCCTGGTCGAGCAGGCAGGCGCCGTTGATGCCGGCCGAGTCGGCGATCTCATAACCAGGGTGAGCCCGGAACAGCAATGGGGAATCGACGAGGCGCTTCTCACGGTTCTCGGCCTACGCCAGTAGTTGCCGAATTAATCGTTCGCTGGGATCAGGGCGGCTCCGCTGCGCTCCGCCGCAGCGCGCTCCACGCCGCGCTCTGGCTTGAGGCCCCGCTCGCGCGGGCACGCCGGGGCGGGCCGATCAGGCTGCTCGCAGATCGAGTGGAACCCAGCTCTGGGGAAGTTGTGGTCCTCTCGCGTCGATTGCTGGCTCACGTCCGCCGCCTCAATGGCGCCTTCGGCGTCGCCTGCGACCGGACTTGCGTCCGGCCATTGACCCGGCGGCCGCTCTCAGTGCTCGCAGCTATCGGAACGACGCCAAGGACTGGCCGGCAGTCTATGAATGCCGGAAGATGAGCTGTACGACCTTTCGGAACGGGACCATGAGGTAGACCGCGATGCCGAAGTACAACGCCACCGCCGCACTGCCGAAAGACGAGCCCGATGATGATGGCGATCACGTAACCGATCACCACGGGCAGGAGTTTTCGCTGGGCGGCTTCCACTTCATCGCCGTCGCCTTGCGGCGAGTAGAGGTGCTCGTGCCGGGCGTAGGCGTCCAGGGCGGACCCTAGGATGCGGATGGCCAGCAGCGTCAGCCCGTAGAACGTGACCGCTACACGCTCGGCGCCTGTTTTGGTGAGGGCGTCGGCGACGAGCCGGGTCGGGAATGGCAGGAAGGCCACGACAAGCAGCAGGAGCAAGTTGATCTGGAGGAATATCGGATGTGACCGGGCGAGCTTGTCGGTGATTGAGTTGTGGGCAAGCCACCCGGCGCCGATTGTCAGGAAGCTGACGGCGTACGCCAGGTAGCCGGGCCAGGCGTGCATTACCTGCTCTAGCGGTGTGCCCGGTGGATGGACCGCGATGTCCAGCACGAGCAGCGTGGCCGCGATGGAGAATATGCCGTCGCTGAAGGCCGCCATCCGGCCGGTACCGAGGAACCGGCGTCCGCCCGGCGACTGTCCGCTCGTTGGCACCGCAATACCTCCCCCTCGCGACCCAGATACCCGGCGCAACATCGGCCACGCCGACAAGCACGACGGCAGCACCGTGGACCTGGCCAGGCTCTGGATATCTGGGCACGAGGCGCTTAAAGCTCAGAGATGCTTTCGCCCGCCGAGGGTGATGACCGGGCAGGCGGCCGACTGGCACCCTTAATCCGCGATGAAGCTGCCCCGCCGGATTCACCAGCCGGGCAGGAGCTACTAAATCACCACGCAAAACCATGCACGCGATACTGAGGAGGCCACCATGGCTGCAGCCAGCAGCACATTCGTCCTCGTAGCGACATATCCGGACGAAGCATCGGCACAGGACGACTATCAGGTCATCAAAGACGCGCACGCGGGGGGTCTGGTGGGCTCCTACGATGCCGCCGTAGTCACCAAGGACGCCAGCGGCAACGTGCATCAGAACAAAGACGAGACGGCCACCCGCAAGGGCGCCGGTGGGGCACAGCCGCCGGAGCGACCGTCGGGCTCATCTTCCGCCCTCGATCCTCGCAGGAGCGGCGGGCGGGGCCGCGATCGGCGCCATCAGCGGTCACCTGGCCAAGGGCATGTCACGCGCGGACGCCCAGCAACTCGGCGACTTGATCGACCCGGGGCAGGCCGGTCTCGTCGTGGTGGGGGAGGACAAGGTCGAGGACGCGATCAAGAAGGCGGTTGCCGGTGCCAAGAAGCAAACCGCCAAGGAACTCGACGTGGATCCTAAGGACATCGACAAGACGCTTCAGGAGACAGTCAAGGAGATGTAGCCGGGCAGATGACGCGCCTGCACGTGAGCTTGTGGACTGACAGCGGCGGTGGACGAGCCGGGCCATTAACGGGCCATTAACCCTGGCAACGAAGGGTTCGCCACGGTCCCTTGCGGTCTGCTCGCCACACAGGTCAGACCGCATAGCAGGGCGGACAGAACAGATTCCCAAGCTGATAGTGCGAGTTCGATTCTCGTCACCCGCTCCACATGAATTCCCAGGTCAACGTGGCCTTTTAGGCTTGGCGGACGCGTCGGCCGCTCCAGCGCCTGGGCAATGTCGTGGTCGAAGTCCGCCAGATCCTAGACTTGGGTATCTGGCTGCGGGACCACGTTTTGTCCAGTCCGTGGCCGACGATTCTGGCGCTGCACCGGTATCAGTATTCGTGACGGCTACCGACGCCTGGCCACGAAGGAGCGCTACCGAATGAAGACACCACCTATCGTCTCGCCGGAGGATTGGCAGGCCGCGCGCGAGCAGCTCCTCATCAAGGAGAAGCAGCTGACCCGAGTCCCGCCACGCTCTTGCCGCCGAACGCCGGCGAATGCCCTGGCTTAAGGTCGACAAGGAGTACTGGTTCGAGGGCCCGGCCTGTCGTTTCAGCCTCGCTGAAATGTTCGAGGGGCGTCGCCAGCTGATCGTCTATCGCGCCTTCTACGGACCCGAGGTAACGACGTATGCCGAGGGTGGCTCGTATCCGGAGCGAGCCTGCGTGGGCTGTTCCTTCGGGGCGGACCCGGTGGCGCACCCCGGGCACCTGCACGCGCGGAACACGACGCTCGCCTTCGCCTCCCGCGCCCCCCAGGCCGAGATCCAGCGCCTGAAGGAGCGCCACGGGTGGAATCACATCCCCTGGTTCACGATCACCGATGACTTCGATAAGGATTTCGACGTCGACGAGTGGCATGGCACCAACGCCTTTATCCGCGAGGGCGGCCAGATCTTCCGGACCTACTTCATCAGTGACCGTGGCGACGAGCAGATGGCAACACCTGGAACTACCTCGACATAACCGCCCTCGGCCGTCAGGAGACGTGGGAAGACTCCCCGGAGAAGCTACCCGCAGACACCGCCGTACCAGTGGTGGAACTACCACGACGTGCACGACACGGCCAAGTGATCGCCCGCCTTCGGTCCCGTGCCCCCGCGATCACGTCTGTCGTGCATACGGACTCGCTGCCCTAAAAGAGGCGCGCACCGGCAGCGCACTGCTCTCGGCATATGAGAACGTGCTACGAGCCGTCCGCAACCCAGAAGGCGCAACGTTCACCACTTTCACCGCCGTCGCCGCCTTCGCGTCTTCCCGCACCGCCCGGGAGGTTGGCTTTGGTGGGACGGGCACGATCGCGCGCTGGAACGGCACCGCGCCGCTAATTGCTTCGGCAGGAACATGGCCGTCCGGGTTGCTGACCACCGAGCCGTCTATCTGGTAGACCCAGCCGCCGGGGTGGGCGGCAGCCTCCGCAGCCAGGGTGCGGTGGCACGGTGCGCTGCTCGGCTGGTCACCCCGGCGTCTGCTCGGTCATGGCTGCGGAGCTTAGCGATTCTGGATCCGCCGTCGCCCACGAGTGACCGGCGGGCGTTCGCTGCCGGTGACCGCAAGCCGTGGCAGGGCACGACTTCCCGACAGACGGCCGCAACTCGGTCCGCCATCTCGTCCAGTTCGGGCCGGGCGGGGCGCGCCGGGCCGCTGTCCCTGCGGTCTGGTGGCCTGCGCCGCCGCCGACCGCGTAACGCGCTAGCACGCCGCCTGCTGTCGCTCATCAACGCTGACGGCGGAGGCACTGTTCGCGCCCCGGCCGCCGTGATCGGCGCGCGGGATCGAAGCCGCCTGTCGCCAGGCCCACAGGCATCACTATTGGCTTGCCGGGAGGCAGGCCAGCCCGAATCTGACGGCTACCCGGCCGACCGTTCCGTCAACGGCACGCGCTCACCAGGCGGTACCCCGATTCCGCACGCACGCTTCCAGGACTGTGTCGCTCTGCTCGAGGAGTTTCACTGCTTGGCCCATTGCGCTCGCGGAACGGCCGATGTGCCGCGCCCGCTGCGGGATCACGCCCGGCTCTTGTGTCGCGGATGCGGACGCCGGTGGGGCGATCGGCAAGTCACTGTAGGAATCGATCAATACCTCGGCATCGAGGGTAAGCAATCGCAATCCCAGCAGCTTCGCTATTACGCGGGCTCGCAGCACGATGTCACCCCGCGGATGCTGCCCGCCCGCTCGGCGCACGCGGGTGGAGCGCAATCTGACCGCGAGCGGCCTTGCCTCAGGTGATACCGCTGTGCTCGACCGGGCCATTGGCTACGCGGCGGGCGGCCGATGCGCCCGAGCGTCAGCAAATGCTTCCAGGCGCGCCCCGTAGGCCTCGAGCCGCTCTCGCGTGCCGGACACCTCGAAGCCTCCCGCGCACCGCTGGCTGCCGCGCGAAGCTGGTCGTAGCGCTCGCGGCCCGCCCTTGCGCCGAGGACGTAACCCACGGCCACGGCAGCCAGCGGAAGTAGCTTCATGCCTGCCCGTCCCGGTCCCGAACAGCGGATACCGCGGCGCTCGCGACTGTGGCGGCCACCGCGCCGCCGACCACGCCGACGGTCACCTTTCCCGCCTCGCGTACGCCGCCCCGGGCAGCCGCTGACGTGACCGCGTCCATGATGCGCTCCCACTTGCTCTTGCGCCGGAAAAGCTTCATCGTTTGTCCTCTCATTTGCATTTGCATGCGTCCTGCGATCGGGTGTTGCGGATGTCTTAACGACCGCGATGAGCTGGTCCTTCGTCATAGACGCTCGGACCCCCGAACCCTTGTCGCGACCGATGCGGAGCAGCTCACCTTTGGTCAGTGCAGCTAGGTCAAGTCCCCGTTTCCGGCCGATCGCCCGAATGAGATCGGGCTTAGTCATGGTGGCGTGGCCGTCAATCTTGAGATCGCCGGCCAGCCGTTGCAACTCGTTCTTGTGGAGAACGTCGAGGTAGCGTCCCAGGTCCTCAGTGGCCCGGCGGGACGATGCGGCGTGGGCCGGAGGCGTTGGCCCGCCGCTACCTGCTGCGTCATCCGCTTTGCGCCGCACCTGCTCTGCCTCGATGGTTCGCTGTCTAGCCTCCCTGACGCGGTCGCTGGCCTGCCCCGCCAGCTGATCGGCTTCCACATTGGCCTGTTTAGCGGCCTGCTGAGCTGCGTCGGAGGCACGGTCGGCCAGGCCTCTGGCAAGGCTCATCGCCCTGTCGGCTGCTGCGATCGCCTCAGCTGCCCGAGCCAGGGCGCGTTCGGCTTCGTGCTCCTTGGCACGCACCCGGCGGCTGGACTCAGCCTCGGCTTGCTTGGTGGCCTTGATCGTTTCGGCGACCTCTGCACGCTGTTCCGCCTCGACGAACTCGTCGGCGTTCTGGCGGGCTTCCTTGACCCGTTCCTCTTGGTCCCGGATCGATGCTGCGACGCGCTGATCCCCGGCCGCGCGCGCCCGCTTCACCCGAGCCGCAATTTTCCGCTCGGCGTCACGTTTCGCCTGTTCCACGGCCCGATCTGACTCGCGGGCCGCCGCCGCGGCCTGCTCCGCCACCTGCTTCGCCTCCTGGGCCAGCGACAGTGCCCTGGCCTCCGCCGCCGGGCGTTCTCAACGGCATCGTCCGCGCGCCGCATTAGCGAAGCCACCGCATCATCGCCCACGCCAGGGATACCTTCGGCCATGGCGCGCATGGCGCTCTTGGCCCGACGGCCTGCGCCAGTGGTCCGGCGGCTCATGCTCGAGCTCGCATCGTGCGCGGACTCAACGACCGCAGAGGCAGTATCTGTGACATTCTGCAGGACCGCAGCAGGCGTGTCCGACGAATCCCCGGCCGTCAAGGTCGCCGGTCTCAGAGCCCGGGACAGCACCCAGGCTGCGTTACCCGGCATGTCGGCCAGTCCGGCCCTTGCGCCTCGCCAGAGCTGATCACGTTTTCTGGACCTGGCCATTGAACCCCCCGAGCTTTACTCAGATTGACGCTCATCCCCGATCTGCAACTGGCGTTACCCTCGTCACTCTGCCTCAATCGCGGTTAGTCAGCGGAATACTGGGTTCGCACCACTGACCTGCTTGTTAGGTCACCGAAGCGTTCAACTCGCTTCATTGAGAGTGCGACTGCTGAAGTAGCCAACCAACATGGGTGCCGCCCTTGAGCGTCTAGACGTCTGGTCTACCCATGAATTAGTGAATCCTTCACTGCACTACTCCAGCGGAGCGGGTTACATAAGACGCCCGCCAAAGAAAAGTGAAAAAAATGTGGTTTGTCCCGCATGCGCATGGCAGCGAAGGCGTGACTCCGGCCCGGCGCGAGATCCCCGCCTCATGGCGCGATCATCGACCTCAACTGGGAATCGGCAGCCTGCGGCCGAAGCCGTGCAATCTGAGCGCCCAGCCATCGAATCGCGCGACTCTGCGGCGGCAAAGCGAAAGGCGGAGCGCTGCCCGGACAGCAGCACCCCAGCAGCGAGAGACAATCGCCGCGTCATTTCGTGGACTGGCGGAGTTGGCGGACCCACGCCGCAGGTCAGCGCCGGTAAAGGCAGTTCCGAGCGTGCCGATGGTCGATCAGGGCTGCTCGCCGCTGGCGTGACACACGATGGCACGGTGACTATCTCGCCTCAGCCATCCCCGATATATCCCGTATTGGGATCGATCATGCCGAGGAAGACGTGAATGCTTTCCCGGTGCTCCTCCACCGGCCGATTCGGTGATCCACTCGACGCAAACCCGTAGCCTTCGTTGCGCCCGCTCAGCCAGTCGTAGGCGGTGCCGCCGTCCTCAGACCGCCGAATGACGAAACGCTCGCCATCGACGTCGAGGGTGAACAGCGCCGATCCGGCCTTCCGACTGTTCCGCGGTACGCAGCCGGAACAGCGGGGGATGTTTCGTTTTCACCGCCGGGACTGTCCACGAGAGCCAGCATCCACGGCCGTCGCCGTCAGTGTCCATCGGGCAGGCGGTCGGATGATGCGCTGCTCTGCCGCGATCCCGCGGTGCGCTGCGCGGACACCGGGCGGGCGACGGTCGCGCATAGCCGACGGAGGACACAACGACATCGGCCGCCCGGCTCAAGGCGGAGCCAGGCGGTGAGATCGTCGCCCACGGCGGGGTCCGGTTCGTGCGGTCGCTGATCCGGCTCGGCTTGGTGGACGAGTATCGCTTGTGGGTGCTGCCCGCCGCCGTAGGTCAGGGCGAGCCTCTGTTTACCGACCTTGACCGCCCGGTGACTCTGCGCCTGGTTACGTGCAGGGCCTTTCCGTCCGGCCTGATGGAGCTGGTCTACTCGCCCAGCTGAGTCCACCGGCAGGCCACCGGCGGAATGGCGAAGTCCAATCGCTGCGGCAGCCTAGATGATGCCGGTCGCGAGGGCGATGCCGACGCCGATCAGGACCAGGCCGCCGATGATTTCGCCGCGCTCGCCTGTCTTGGAGCCGATCCGGCTGCCTAGTTCTAGTCCGATCAGCGACATGACGATGCAGACGATGCCGATCACGATTGCCGCGACCGCGATGCCGATATGCAGTGAGGTCAGGGCGAACCCGACGGCCAGGTTGTCGATGCTGAGAGCTGCGCCCATTACCAGCAGCCGCCCTGTGCGCAGCGCTGGCTCTCCAGCTGCATCGTCGCTGTCATCGTCAGCGGAGTACTCGCGCACTGCCTGGATCACGGAGTACAGGCCGGTTGCGATCAGCAAGCCTGCGCCGATCCAGTGCGCGGCCTGGCCGAGAGTGCCGGCCAGGCTGTGGCCGAGCAACAGGCCCAGGATCGGCATGGCGGTCTCGAACAGCCCGAAGATCAGCCCCACCCGCAGCCGGGTCCTGGCATCGACCCCGCTGACACCGATCCCGATGCACGCCGCAAGGTTGTCCAGGCCCAGCGAGAGGGCAACCAGCAGCAGGGCGAGCATGCAGCAACGCTACCGACCCCTGGCACGGGTCGGCCGGCCGCGAGACCATGATGATCACCGTGCCTGTGAGCTACGGTCAACGATGGTTCAGATGCGCTGGCGGCGGCATAGTCCAAGTCTCAGGTCACCGGCCGGGGAATCGTGTCGGTCGGCCTGCCGCCTTGAAAGAAATCCGGGCGGCGGTGTCGGATGGGGGCAGGGTCGTTCGTAGCAGGGGTGAGCGGCCGCCCGCGAGGGGTGCCCGAACCACAGGAGATGATCCCGCATGCAGTACCTGGTTTCCGTGATCGACGACACGGCCGGCCTCGCTACCTCGGACGAGGAGCTGGCTATCGACGCGTTCAACGAGCGGCTCCAGGCGGAGGGTCACTGGGTCTTCGCCGGCGGCCTCGAGGGGCCCAGCTCGGCTACCGTCATCGACAACCGACGGGGCGAGCCGATGTTCACCGACGGGCCCTTCGTGGAGTCGAAGGAGTACCTGGCCGGCTTCTGGATCATCGAGGCCGCCGACCTCGACGTCGCGCTCAAACTTGCCACCGAGGGGTCGAAGGCCTGCAACCGGAAGGTCGAAGTGCGGCCGTTGCACGGCGAGTGAGCGTGGTCGACGTCCAGGAGGCGATCAGCCGGGCCCACCGCGAAGAGTGGGCCCGGATGGTCGCGGCCCTGACCAGGCGTTTCGGTGACCTCGACATCGCCGAGGAGGCTGCCGCCGAAGCGTTCGCGACCGCCGTCGGGCGGTGGCCGGCCGACGGCGTGCCCCCCAACCCGGGTGGCTGGCTGACCACCACCGCCAAACGCATCGCCATCGACCGGATCCGGCGCGAGTACAAGCGCGACGACAAACAGAAGGAGGCTCAGCTGTTGCATGACGACGACCCGCCCGAGCCTCTCGGCGCCATCGACGACGAGCGGCTCCGGCTGATCTTCATCTGCTGTCACCCGGCGCTCGCGCTGGAGACCCGCGTGGCGCTGACGCTGCGCATGGTCGCCGGCCTGACCGTGCCCGAGATCGCCCGCGCCCTCCTGGTGCAGGAGACTGCGATGGAGAAGCGGATCACCCGGGCGAAAGCGAAGATCAAGGCGGCCCGCATCCCTTACCGGGTGCCGGCCGCGGAGGATCTCCCGGTGCGGGTCTCCGGCGTGCTCACCGTCCTCTTCCTCGTCTTCAACGAGGGCTATCTGGCGACCGGGCCCGGCACCGATCCGGTCCGTCACGACCTGACCGCCGAGGCGATCCGGCTCACTCGCCTGATCCGTGCCCTCATGCCGGCGGACGGTGAAGTGGCCGGGCTGCTGGCCTTGATGCTCCTCACCGAGGCCCGCCGCACCGCCAGGGTTTCGGCGACCGGCGAACTGGTCACCCTCGTCGAGCAGGACCGCGGGGCCTGGGACGCGGCGCTGATCTCCGAGGGCCACCGGCTGGTGCGCGAGCGCCTGGCCGCCCGGGTGGCTCCGGGTCGCTACCAGATCCTCGCCGCGATCAGCGCCGTGCACACCTCAGCCCGGGACGTACGCGACACCGACTGGTCGCAGATCGTCGCCCTCTACGACCAGCTCGTCCGCCTCGACCCGTCGCCGATCATCGCCCTCAACCGGGCCATCGCGATCGCTGAGCTTGACGGCCCTGAGGTGGCCCTGGCGGCCATCGACCGTCTCGAGGACAAGCTGGCCGGCTATCACGCCTACCATGCCACCCGCGCCGACCTGCTGCGCCGGCTGGACCGCAGTCAGCAGGCGCGCGCGGCGTACGACAAAGCCATCGAGCTGGCGGGCAACACCGCCGAGACCGCCTACCTGACCCGCCGCCGCGACCAGCTCGCGTAGTGCAGGTCGGCCGCTGCCGCTGCCTTCGCTCGCACTTTTCTCACCGCGAGCGCGATGAGTTCTGACCCTGCCGCCGGTATGTACTGACGAGTTCGCCGGACTAGCCGGGCGAGCCGATGACAAGGGAGAATCCGATGTCAGACAGTCGTGCGGCAGACGAGGCCGCCATCCAGGCCGTACTGGTTGACTCCTACAAGGCGTGGGAGGCTGGCGACGCCGACGGCATGGTCGCCAACTACACCGCGGATGCGACCGCCGTCATGACCGGCTCGCTCCGCGACAGCCGGGACGTGATCCGCGAGAGCATGGCGCTGGCCTTCGCGGGGCCACTCAAGGGCAGCTCGACCTACAACAAGCAGCTCAGCGTGCGCTTCGTCGGCCGGGACGGCGCGATCGTCGTCAGTGAATCCGGCATCCTGTTCGCCGGCGAGACCGAGGTTCCGGAGCAGCGCAAGGTGAACGCGACCTGGGTGTTCGAGAAGCGGGACGGCCAGTGGCTCATCGCCGCTTATCACAACAGCCCGGTGCTGGCGCCCGGACAGTAACCCCTTCCCGGTAACCGGCAGTGACCGTGTTCAGTGGTCTGACGTCGCGGGCCCCGATGTCCGAGCCCTGCCGTCGAACGGCGTGAAGCCCCTGGTAGAAGTGATCTTGCCGAGAGATCAGCCTCCCGGGGCTTCACGTCGAGGTGGTCTTGATAGGAGCAGAGAGAGGCGTGCGCGTGACGGCGAAGGTAGAAGGCTTCGATCGCCTGGTGGAGCCGTTCCGGACTGAACTCCTGGCGTACTGCTATCGGATGCTCGGCTCGGCTCACGACGCAGAGGACCTGGTCCAGGACACGTACTTGAGGGCGTGGCGGGCGCGTGAGCAATACGACGAGACCCGCAGCTCACTGCGCACCTGGCTGTACCGGATCGCGACGAACGTCTGCCTGACCGCCGCGGAGGTCCGCGGCCGCCGGCCGCTGCCGTCGGGTCTGGTGGCCGCGTCGGACCCGCTCGGGCCGCTCGTCCGGGGCGAGCACGCCGCCTGGCTCCAGCCGCTGCCGGACTCATGGCTGGACGCGGGCGATCCGGCTAGAGCCGTGATCGACCGCAGCAGCCTGCGCCTGGCATTCGTCGCCGCCCTGCAGCACCTGTCGGCACGTGAGCGCGGTGCGCTGATCCTGCGTGACGTGCTTGGCTTCTCCGCATCCGAGGCCGCAGGAATCCTTGGCACTACCGTCGTATCGGTGAACAGTTCCGTGCAGCGGGCACGTACCCGGGTGAAGGAAGCCGGGGTCCGGCCGGACCGTCTCAGCGAACCGTCCGCAGCCGACCAGCGCGCCTGGATCGATCGCTACATGGAGGCTTTCGAGCACGCCGACGTCGAGGGCCTCAAACGGCTGCTCACCGAGGACGTGCTCATGGAGATGCCGCCGATGGTCAACTGGTTCGTCGGCCCCGGCAACTACGGCCTGTTCATGGGCTGGGTCTTCGAGCAGGCCGGAACGGACTGGCGCCTGCAGGCGGTCGCGGCCAACGGCCAGCCGGGGTTCGCCGCCTACCGGCGCGTTGGTGCCGGATACGAGCTGCACACGCTGCAGATCTTCACCGTTACCGCCGAGGGCATCAGCCGGAATTCGGTGTTCCAGGATTCCGGCGTCTTCGCGTCTTTCGGCCTGCCGGCCAGACTCGACGCCCAGTGAGGGGAAGCCCGGTTTGCCGGTCCTGGTGATTTCGGCGCGGTTCAGTCATCGATCGCCTGGTAGGCGGCCGTCCAGAAGTCGAAGAGGATCGGCAGCCCGGGCGGCGCGGGCGCCCGCTGGATCATGAGGATTGTGATCATGTCCTCGGCCGGGTCGTTGTACCAGCCGGTGCCGTAGATGCCGGGCCAGCCGTAGCTGCCGACGGAGGCGAGCGGCGGGTACGAGACTGGCCAGGGTCCGAGGTGGGCGCGCCGGGTGCGAACCGACAGCCCGAAACCCCAGCCGATGTCGTCAAAGTAGCCCGGCCGGAACCCGGAGACTGCCTTCTGCGCCGGGGTCAGATGGTCGCTGGTCATCAGCGTCACCGACGGTCGCGAGAGTACCCGCTCGCCGTTCCGGGTGCCGCCGGCGAGCAGGGCAGAGGCGAACTCGAGGTAGTCGTCGGCGGTCGATACGAGCCCGCCGCCACCGTCCTCGAACGCCAGCGGCCGGCTCCAGTACCCTTCGGGGCCGTCTTCAACGACGATCTCGCCGGTGGCCTCGTCGCGCTCGTACGCGGTCGACAGCCGGCTGATGCTCTCGCCGGTCACGCTGAAGCCGGTGTCCTTCATCCCGAGCGGCTCGCAGATCCGCTCGCGCAGCGCTTCCCCGAAGGACATGCCAGTGGCCCGGGCGATGAGCACGCCGGTCACGTTGGCGGCGGTGTGGTACATCCAGCGCTCACCCGGCTGGCAGACGAGCGGAAGCGCGCCGAGCCGGCGAATCCAGGCGTCCGGCGCCGGCTCGGGATCGTCGGTCACTTCCCCGGACTCGAGCGGAGCGAGCGCAGCCAGCGCGTCGGAGATCGGGATCGTTCCCGGCTCGGCCTGCACAATGCCGGTGCCGAGGGTGAATGTGAGCAGATCCCGCACCGTTATCGCGCGTTCCGCCGGGACGGTCTCTTCGAGTGGCCCATGCGGATCGGCTAGCACGGTCATGTCGGCTAGCTCCGGGAGCAGCTCGTCGACCGGGTCGTCGAGGCGGACCGTGCAGTCCTCGACGAGCGTCATCGCGCAGGCGGCGACGATCGGCTTGGTCATCGAGCCGGTGCGGCAGATCGTGTCGGCCGCCATCGGTGTCTTCGACCCCGCGCCCTCGAAGGCGAGCGTGCCGGTCGCCTCGATGTGGACCTCGCCGCGGCGGGCGACGACGGCCACCGCACCAGGGACGTAGCCGGCGTCGACGTGACGCTCCAGGACGTCTCGCACCCGGCCGAGCCGCTTCGACGAGAAGCCTCCAGTGGTCACGCTTTCCGCCTCACCTTGTCCGCGTCGTGTCCGGGGGAAGTTCGTCCCATGATGTCAGCCAGTGGCCCGCTGCCGGGTGGACCTGGTCGCCCAGCACGCCAGCGAGCTGGTCGTCTGTGCGGGCGAACGCATCCCAGAGGCGACGAAGCACGTCCGGACCCGCTGCGTCGACGACCCCCTTGGCCATCATCGTGAACCGGAACTGGTACCAGACGTACGTGAGCGGCTCGATGTCGGGATAGAACGCCTCGAAGTAGCGCAGGTCTCGTGCGACTGGCTTGAGCAGGCGGTACTCCAGCGCAACCCGCGGCAGCGTCTCGAGATGCAGGCGCCGACCGGGTTCCGCGGCGACCACGAACGCGTAGAGCGCCATGTCGGCGAACAGTTCCATCAGCCATGACCGCGGGAAGCCAAAGGGCACACCGTCGTGGAAGGCGTGCGCCAGCTCGTGGACGATGAGCAGGTCGGCGAACGGCTCCAGCCGATCGGTGCCAGTCCCGTAGACCTGATCGAGTTCCCTGGCGGCTGCCGGAGGTGCGGAACCAGCCACCTCTTCCAGCCAGGCGGTGAGATCTGACGGCTCGCCGGTGAGGAAGAGGTTTCCGGCGTCGTAGTACGGCATGACATACGAAGGGTTCGACGCCCGCTCGGACCAGTCGGCCCGGTTGAGCACGATGAGCGCGCACCGGGGACGGAACGCCAGCATTTCGCCTAGGTTGGAGTAGGCCAGCCCGCAGCGGTCGGCCAGCCGCCCGGCCTGCTCGCGCGTCGAGGCACTGGTGCGAACCTCGAACGGGAAGCCAGGCAGCGAGGCAAGACCCTCGTGCTTCGTCACGTCGATGACGGCCCGGCTCGCCCCGGCAGCAGCGAAGACCGCGGCCTGGGCGTCGTCGGGACCACTCTCCCGCCGGATGGCATTGTCCACTGCAGCCCATCGTGCACTGGCCGGCTTGCGAGCGTTCGGGCAGGCGCTCCGCGGCCGCATCAGGCTGGATGTCGGCCGCGTCAGGCAGGATGCCGGTAGCTAACCGAGCAGCCTTAGGAGGAACCGGTGCCTGTCCGCTTCCAGTTGGTCATCGACTGCGCCGACCCGGACCGGCTGGCCCGGTTCTGGGCCGCCGCGCTGCACTACGAACTCGCTCCGGCCCCGGCTGGATTCGCGACCTGGAACGACTTCTACCGGCAGCTGGGGGTGCCCGAGGAAGAACTGGTAGACGGGGCGGACCGGATCAGCGACCCGGCGGGCCACGGGCCGGCCATCTGGTTTCACGCCGTCCCGGATGCCAAGACGGTCAAGAACCGGCTGCACCTCGATATCCGGGCTGGCGGCGACTGGACGGACCCGATCGAGTCCCGCCGGAAGCGCGTCGACGCGGAGGCCAGCCGGCTGGCTGCTCTGGGCGCCACCGTCACTGGCCCGTTGTCGGAGGACGGGCTCGACCACTACGCCGTCGGGATGAGGGATCCGGAAGGCAACGAGTTCGACATCAACTGAGAATTAGCGGAGTCCGAGCAGGTCACGGCGTCACGCCTGCCCGACGGTCCGCACAGAGTGCGCAGCATTTAGTACCGGTGGTGTAGTGTATGAAGAGGTAAGGCTGCAGAGCTGCTGGTATCAGCAGCGCAAGAGGAGGGTAAAGAGGTAAGGGGTGGTTGGTGGTGGAAGCGAGCTAGCAGCTTAGGAAGGGGTGTGATAGAGTGTTTGCAAGTGGGGTAGGAGTAATGGGTAAGGTTAAGTAAGGGGTGTGATGAGAAATATATGATTTATGAGGTATGGGGTGGGGGATGATAGCAGTAGGTGAGGAAAGGTGTGCGGTGGATATGGAAGCTGGTGGAGCTTGATGTGTATGGGAGTAGGGAGAGGAGGGTGGATAGCGGATTTGATGGTTGCAAGTGCTTGCAGAGGCTGTGATAGGAGGGGTAAGAAGGTGGAAAGCAAGAGCTGCTGAAGGAGCAATGCTGGAATGTGGATGGCGAAGGCAGGCGGAGGTTAAGAGGTAAAGGAGAGCAGAGCTGAATGAGCGGTAGTGGTGGCAGCGGGGTGTGCGCAGTGGCTAGAAGAGTGCAGCTGCTGGCGGCAGGTGTGTGGTGGAGTGTAGCGGGGGCAGGTAGTGCTGTGGTGGGAGTGGTAAGTGCGTGCTGCGTGGTTACTGGTTTTGCGCAGGTACGAGCAGTGCAGGTACACGCGGCGGTAGCGCTAGGCATAACACACGTACTCGGCGGCGATGCGGCGCTTTCTCGCGCTGGAAGAAAGCGGCGAGTGTGCCAGGACAGGTGGGGCTGGTGCTAGCGGACGAGCGCGCGCGTGCTGGCGGCGATGTCGTGCAGTTAGGCGGCGGCGTGGCGGTGCTGGTGCGATGCGCAGATCTGACGCTCAGCTCATAGACGGCGCATGAAGAGTCGCGGTGTGCTTTGTCGCTCGGTGCTCCGAAATGCTGATGCGGAGTACGCGGATTTCAGCGAGGTGCTGTTAATGACGTGACGCGCATGTAGGCGGCTCGCTGGGGTGATGAGAGGCGTGGACTGGCGAGGATTTAGGCGAGAGGCGTAGAGCAGCTCGTACAGCTTGGCTGCTGTGGCGTAGGCGGATTGGGTGATCTGTGATGGCGTCGCGCATGCATGTCGGGAAGATGTCACATAGCCTCTGGTTAGGGGTCAGGCAGGAGCAACGGTGTTCACGCAAGCGGGGCTGATGCGGGAACACGGAGTGGCGCGGGAGACAGCGCAAGGCTGTCGCGTGCTGGTCGGCGAGGGGCTCGTCTACGTGGTGCAGGGCGCGGAGCTTACGTCACAAGCGCAGCTGAAGTCGCAGAAAGTGCAGCGGTGCAGAAGTGAAATGGGGTGCGATAACAAAGTGAAAGAGTATGAGAAGTAGAGGTATATAAGGAGTGTATAAGAAGGTGAGGGGGGGTGAGTTGGCATCAACTGACCGCGGGTGCCGCCGGGTGCGCAGATCCGCGGACCGCTCCGAGCAGCCCGGAGCCGAGCCGGCGGGTGCCGCCAGATCCGGGCGGGACATGGAATCATGCGGAGACTGAGGTTGGTCCCGGCACGGCGATGTGGTGGCTTATGCGATTCAAGGGTGGCACGGATGCTCACTATGTCCTCGTGGCCATCGAGGATCAGAGCCTGCCGCCAGATTTCCCCGACAACATGCGCAGGCCCATCAGGTTCCTCTACCGGGCCACCCGCCGGGCGATCGGCGACCTGATCGCAGCCGGGCTCGTCGTCCACGATGACACTGGGTACTCGCTGACCGACGAGGGTGAACGCGCGCTCCGGAGCATCGCGGGCAAGGGTTCCTACAGCACGGAGCCGGAGTGAGCGTCGAAGCCGAGCGAAGGCGCAGCTCAGGGCCGTATGCCAGCGGCCGGGCGGCAGTTGCCGGGGCTGCCCCGGGCCCGCCCCGGCGGATAGTTGACCGAAGCGAACAATCCGCCCTGATCGTGATATATTGCTGCGTCGATACAGCAACCTGAGCCTCGTTCCTCACCCTGAGATCGCGGAGCTGGAGGCGCTGGATCCGGACAGCGGGCACGGAGGGACACAAGGATGACGGCCACCATGCGCAGTGCTGCGGGCTCGGTCAAGCACGCGGTCGGGCGCCGGTATAACGCCGTGCGGCGGGCTCCGCGAGTGCGGCAGGCCCGGCGCAAGGTCTTCATCGACTGCGGCGCGAATACGTGCACGGTGCTGCGGGAGTTCGTCGGCCAGTTCCCTGACTTCGAGTTCTTTGCCTTCGAGGCGCAGCCCGAACTAGCCGCCGAGGGCGAGCGCGTCATCCGTGAGCTGCCGGACACCCAGATCCAGCACTTCACCAAGGCGGTCTGGATCCGGGACGAGACACTGAGCTTTTACCTGGCGACGCAGTGGGGGCCGAACTACCGCGGCGGGTCCACCCTCATCACGGGGCACGTCAACAACCAGTCTGCGATCGACTACCAGCGGCCGGTGCCGGTCGAGGGTTTCGACTTCAGCCGGTGGCTGGGGGAGAACTTCGGGCCCGACGACTACGTGATCGTCAAGATGGACATCGAAGGCGCCGAGTACGAGGTGCTGGAGAAGGTGATCGCCGACGGCAACCTGGGGCTGATCGACGAGATGATCGTGGAGTTCCATCAGCACATGAACGAGAGCATCTCCCGGTCCCGGCACGACGAACTGGTCCGGACGCTGCGCCGCTCCTGCCGGCTCGAGATCTGGCACTAGACGCTGATCACGAAGCCGTCGCGGGCCAGCTCGCATCCGGCGTAGTCCGGCTGACTGAGCATGTCTGCGGACATGTGCGTCAGCACGATGCGGCGGGCGGTCAGTTGCTCGCGGTGCGCCTCAAGGTCGGCATACCGCAGGTGGTGGGGGATGTTCTTGTCCCGGTAGTAGGCCTCGGCGATGAGCAGGTCCGCGCCCGCGCTGGCTTCGACGATCGCGTCCGTCCAGGCGGTGTCGCCGGTATACGCGATCGTCTTGTCCCCGAGGGCCAGCCGCAGGATCAGGGCGGGCGCTCCGCTCGGGTGATCGGCCGCCCACGCCTGCGCGGAGACGCCGGCCGCTTCCGCGCGGGAGCCGGGGGCTAGTTCGACCGTCGAGACGCCGAACCGCCGGGCGACAGCCGACGAGCCAGGAAACAGGCACTCCATGGTGTCGGTCAGCCGCTGCGTCAGCCCAGGCGGCCCGACGATCGTCAACGGCCCGGCCCGGCGCGAGAACTGACCGTCCAGGACGAGAAACGGCAGCCCGCCGAAGTGATCGCCGTGCAGGTGCGAGACGAACACGGCCGAGACCTCGGCCGGGTCCAGCCGCAGGCTCTTGAGCGCAGTCAGCGACGTCGCCCCGCAGTCCAGCAGCACGGCCGCGCGCCCCGGCCGGGCCAGGTGGATGCACGCCTGGTAGCGGCCGCCGCTGCCGAATGCGTCACCGCTGCCAGCGAACGTCACCGACCACGTCGGACACCGGGCAATTGTCACACCGGCCGTGCAGCTGACGCCGACCGGCCGCGAGCAGGGCCCGGAGGCCGAGGAAAGACGTCGCGCCGACGCCGGTGGTCCCGCTGCTGCGAGTCACGCCCATATCGACTGGCGAATGCGGATTAACCGATAAATGACTGCGAATAGCGGATGACTAGTTTGCAAGTACCACTGTGTAGCAATAGGCAGTAGGGCTACCGTGTTACGACCGCACTTCCGGTCTGGCCAGGTCGTCCCTGGCGGGTGGGCCTAGCTGTCTCTCGTGCGGGGGGAGCCAGAGAATGCACGTGCATGTGGGCGCAGCCGATGGCGCGTGCTAAGAGGCCGTCGGTAAGCGAGCCAGAAGCTGTCCGGTCGTACGCGGCTGGCATCGCCCGCGGCGCCGGCGTCATCGCGATCATCACGATCGGCTCTCGCGTCGTCGGCCTGGCCCGAACGCTGGCCTTCTCCCAGACGGTGGGCGCGACCTGCGTCGGCACCGCCTACGTGACCGCGAACCAGATCCCGAACCTTGTCTATGAGCTGGTGCTGGGCGGCGCGCTGTCGACCGTGATGGTCCCGCTGCTGGCCCGCAGCGCCGAACGGTCGGCCGCCGACTCGGAAGCGAAAGAGCAGGTCAGCCGCGTTACCTCGGCTCTGCTCACGTGGTGCGTGCTGCTCCTGGTGCCGCTGACGCTCATCATCGTCTTCGCCGCCGGCCCGGTGGCCTCCCTGCTCAACCCGCACAACTCCGGTGCCGACTGCTCGCACGCGCAGGTCGTCGCCACCACCGCGAGCATGCTGCGCATATTCGCGCCGCAGGCGCTGCTCTACGGTCTGTCCGTCGTCCTGCTCGGCCTGCTTCAGGCGTATCGCCGGTTCGCCGCCTATGCGCTGGCGCCGCTGGTCAACAGCCTGGTGGTGATCGCTGCCTGCCTCAGCTTCGCCCCGCTGGCCCCGAAGTCGTCCCGGGGCAGCCTGCCTCCGCTCGCAGAGCTAGTGCTAGCTGCGGGCACCACCCTCGGGGTGGCCGTCATGGTGGTGGTCGCGCTCGTGCCCGCCTGGCGGCTGCGGGTGCGGCTGCGACCGACCCTCCGGCTCCCCGCGGGCATCGGGCGGCGGGCCGGCGGCCTCGCGCTCGTGGGCGTCGTCGAGATCGTCGCGACCGAGATCGCGGCCGTTGTCGTTATCGGGCTGGCCAACGGGCGCGGTGCGACCGGCGCGCTGGTGCTGTTCAACTACGCCTCGCAGGTATTCGCCACCCTGAACGCGGTGCTCGCGCTGTCGATCTCAGTGAGCGCGTTCCCGGTGCTGTCCGCGCGGGACGGATCCGACTTCGAGCGTGCCTGCGCCGGATCAACCCGGGCAGTCATGCTGGTCTCGTGCCTCGGCGTGGCCCTGATGGCCGCCGTCACCGTGCCCGCCGCGCACGCCCTGGCCGGTCAGCACAGCCAGGTGCCGGAGCTCGCATGGGGCTTCGTCTGCTTCGCGCCGGGCCTGATCGGCTTCGGCGTGATCACGAACCTCGCCCGGGCGATGCTTGCCGTCGGCCAGCTCAAGATAGCCGCGGCCGCCGTGGGCGGAAGCATTCTCCTGGCCATGGGCGTGCAGATCGCGCTCGCCGAGATACTTCCCGCCCGGCTCGTCGTCGCCGGGCTAGCCCTCGGCAACACGGTGGGCATGACGGTGGTGGCGATCGGGTTCGTGATCGTCACCAGGAGAGTTCTCGGCGGCGCGTCGATCCAGGGCCTGGGCCGGGCGATGTGGGCGGGCCTGGCGGCGGCTGGCGGCTCCGGTGTCGCCGGGGCGGCCGTCAGCCTGGCGATCCCGATGCATCACAAGCTGACGGAACTGGCGGCCGGCGCGGTGGCGGCAATCGTGGTCGTTATCGTCTTCGGCGCCATCGCGTTCCGGCTGGACGATGGGGATCTGGGCGTGATCCTGGCCCAGGTCGTGCGCGTGACCGGGTTGCGCCTGCCGCAGCAGCCGGGCGGTCCCTTTGGGCTTGGTTACCTCGGTACTTTGGCCAGATCCGTGCGTGAGCGCGCCGGTGAGCAGTCATGGATACAACGCAGCGGACGGATATCAGGAATGAATATTGCAGAGAACAAGGACGCCGGGCTGGCCGAGCCTACCGACCGCCGTCCGGGGGCGCTGAGCGCCCGCGAGCGGCAGCTGGCCATTGCGATCGGGCTGGTCGCGGGCGTTACCGGCGGATATGCAGTCTTCGCCTCGTCAAATGAGGCCGGGACGGTGCTGCTGTTGCTGATCGCGCTCATCTTCCTGCTGGTCGGCATCGAGGGCACGCCGCTGCTCTGGTTCGCCGTCCGGCCTGGCGCCCACCGGACCGGCAAGCGGCGGCTGGACAAGCCGGCCCAGCGGATAGCGCCGCCCGGCCCGCCGCTCGGCGTCAGCATGCCGGATGACCTGGCGGTGCCGGAGGGACTGCTGTCCGCGCGACCGGCCATCTCGGCGACCGGAGCGGACGACGGGAATGGCCTGTATACGACCGAGTAGTAGTGCGGTCGAGTAGGAGGACGCAGATGGCGTTCAAGATAATGCCGCACGGCCGGTTGCAAGAGTGGGTCGCCGACGAGCAGGGCTTCTTCGCCGCCGAGGGTCTTGAGTACAGCTTCATCACCGAGGGCGACTACGGCATTAGCGCTGTGCGACGGGACGCGGCGGGTGAGATCAGGACCGGAGCGTTCGAGAATTCGAGTCGGGCCGCAGCGGCGCGAACGTGAGCTGCGCGTGTCACTGGGCCACGAGCGCGGCGGCGAGCGAGGGCAACGGGCAGCTCGTGACGACCGCGTACTCGGTGGCTCCGTGCGCCATCGTCGTGCCACCGGAGTCGCCGATCCGCTGGCCGTAGGATCTCGCGGGCGTGCCCATCGGGGTCGGATACAACTCGGGCAGCGACTTCGCCACGCTGCAAGCCCTGGAGGACGTGCTGCTGGCGGCGGAGATCAAGCTGAGCTTCGAGGGACCTCCGAACGAGCGCCTTAGCGCGCTGCTCGATCGGCAGGTCCCGGCACGCCACGTGGGGGCGTGCCGCCTACATCGCCGAGGCGTTCGGGTTCCGCAAGGTGGTCGACGCCACGTTCATGATCGGATTCCTGGTGACCGGGTCTGATGTCAGTAAGTCCGACGTGGAGAAATACCTGCGCGCCCTCCGGAGCGCCCAGACGGAGATCGACCTGCATCCCGAGCGCTACAAGCATTACCACCTGAAGGCGGTGCCGGCGAAGTACCGCGACGAGGTCGACGTGCGAACCTTCGGCACCGGCGAGCGGATCGTTTTCCTGCCCTACAGCCGGGAGGTCTTCGCCGCGACGCGGCAGTGGACGCAGGGCCGCAACCTGTCCCCGAGCCGGAGTCGCCGCTCGGTTCCTGACGAGCGCCGGCCTGGCGCGCCGGCTAGCCGGTGCCCTTCACCGCGGCGTCCCAGAACTCCTCGACGGGCGGGTAGATCAGCTCGTGGTCGCGGGACAACGAGGCCTTGACGAACCGGGACCGCTCATCGGCGAGCACCTCGATCTGGCCCGCCTCCACCGCGTCGAACGCCTGCCGGGCAACTGACTCCGGGCTGATCTTCGGCGCGTCGGCCAGCGCGGCCATCTCGGTGTCGATGAAACTCGCGTGGACCGCGACGACCAGGGTGCCCTGATGGTGGAGTTCGAGGCGGACACCGTTGGTCATCGACCACGCCGCGGCCTTGGAGGCGCCGTAGGACGCGTCCAGCGGATTGGTGTAGAAGCTGGTGACCGACAGCATGTTCACGATCGCCCCGCCGCCGCTGGCCGCCAGCACCGGCGCGAAGGCCCGGCACATGCGCAGCGTGCCGAAGTAGTTCGTCTCCATCTCCAGCCGGGCCGCGGACAGGTCGGGCGCGTCGATGAACGTGCTGTATTTCAGCACCCCCGCGTTGTTCACCAGCAGGCCGACATCCGCGCACTGACTGGCGACACGGGCGACCTGGTCCGGATCGGTGATGTCGAGCCCGACCGGCACGACCGCGGGTCGGTGACCGCGGCGGGGTCACGGGCGGCCCCGTAGACCTTCGCTGCGCCGCGGCTGACCAGCTCTTTGGCGAACGCGCGGCCCAGTCCCCGGTTGGCCCCGGTGACCAGCGCGACAGCTCCGTTGATTTGCACGTGCTCAGCGTAGGACAGCGGTGTCAGCTGTACCTCCGCTAGCGCGGCACGCCCCGGCCAGGCCGCTATGACAAGATCAGCGGCATGGGCGAGCTGATCTTGGTCAGGCACGGCGAGACCGAGTGGAGCCGGACCGGGCAGCTCGGGGGCCGGACCGACCTTCCGCTGACCGACGCGGGCGTGGCCGCCGCCATGGCCCTGGGCCCGGCTCTCGCGCGCCGTGACCTGGTCGCGGCGTTCAGCAGCCCGCTGAGTCGCGCCACCCGGACCGCCGACCTGGCCGGCCTGAACGGCGTCAGACCCGAGCCGGACCTGCTGGAGTGGGACTACGGCGGATACGAGAGCCTGACCGAGGCGCAGATCGCGGCGACCAGACCCGGCTGGGACCTGTGGCGGGACGGTGTCATCGGGGGCGAGACGCTCCCGCAGGTGGCGGCCCGCGTCGACGCGGTGCTGGACCGGGTGCGGCCGCTGCTGGACGACGGCGACGTAGCCCTCGTCGGGCACGGGCACCTGCAACGCGTCCTCACTGCGCGCTGGCTTGGACTCGACCCGGCCGCCGCCAGCCTGTTCCGGCACCCGCATCCGGGCACGCTCGGCGTCCTGGGTACCGAGCACGAACAACCGGTCGTCTCGGCCTGGAACGTCGTCCCGTAGCGTCGCGGGCGGCCTGCGCTAGCTCGCATCCGAATACTGAGAGGGCGGACGGGCACTGTCGCCGGAGCACCCAGAGGAGCCGGAGCCAGAGGAGACAGCCATGCAGAACGAATCGGCCGGCCCCGGCGGCCGGCCGCCGGAGCAGCGACCGGAGCACCGGCCAGGCCGGCGGCTGTCGACCGCGCGCACCTTCCAGGCCGAACTGGGCATGCTGCGAGTGCGGGAGAAGGCGCATACCCGCGAAGGCGACGCGATCGCGGCGGCCCGGCGACGGCTGCCCATGGTCGAGGTCGACGCCCACCTCACGCTCACCGGGCCCGGCGGCCCGGTCAGCCTGCTCGACACGTTCGAGGGGCGCCGGCAGCTCATCGCCTACTACTTCATGTGGTATCCCGGCCGGCCCGCGGCGGAGCAGTGCGAGGGCTGCACGTGGGTCACGTCTCACCTCGGCGAGCTGTCTTACCTGCACTCCCGCGACATCACGTACGCGGTCTTCTGCCAGGGCCCGCACGCCGAGAGCGACCGCTACCGGGACTTCATGGGCTGGGACATGCCGTGGTACTCCGCGCAAGACTCGGCCGCCGAACTCCTGGCCGGACGCCAGGTCGGCCTGTTCCACCTGGTGTGCTACCTGCGGGATGGCGACCGCGTGTTCGAGACCTACTGGACCACCCGCCGTGGGGCAGAAGCACTGGACTACAGCTACGCGCTCATGGACTTGACCGTGTACGGGCGGCAGGAGTCATGGGAGGACTCGCCGCCCGGCTGGCCGCAACGGTGCACCAACACGCGGACCGACGATGGCCCACCCGACTGGCCGCCGGTCTCGACGTGGCCGGGCGGGCGTCCGATCGCGCAGTGGCCGCGGCTGCAAGCCGGGCGTTCGGACGATCTCACCGCGGGGACCTGATCGAACTGACCCAGCCCGCAGAAATTGACGCAACCAGCCGCACGCGGCGGAGCGTCTTAGCTGCATGAGGCGTTCATCCTGGCCGGCCCTGCTGATCCCGGTCCTGGCTGCTGCCACCGCATGTGGCTCCGCTACCGCGGCCGGCGACAACGACCGGTTCACTGCCCGTGGCTGCCAGCCATGGCCAGCCGGTGCCCAGATCGGCCGTGCAGCGGCTCACGGCCCTGGCTGACCGGGCAGTCAAGGCTGAACGGCAATCATCCGGTTCAGTGGGCTACCGCCGTGATGACGACACGCGCGAAGGCGCTGACCTCGGCGACGCCCGGCGACACCGAACCGGACGGCGGAGCCACTGTCGTCTACCTGGTCACGATCAAAGGGCACTTCGTCTGCGGCCTGTGCTCTGGCCCGCCGGGGAGCCGGGCACCGACCGGCACCTACATGTCCCTCGTGATCACCGCCAGGAACTTCCGCGGCGAGTCCGACTTCGGCCTGAGCCACCGCCCGCCGCCGGTCTCGCCGGCCAGCCTCGGGCCAGTAACGTACCTGCGGGTTCACCCCTGAAGAGCGGGTAATCCGGGCAACGCTCGCCGAGGAAATACTCCGGTGCGACGAAGGGATAGCGCTCGGTAGCCTGAAGATCATGGCACGTGACGAGCGCAGCGTTATCCCGCAGAGCGAGGACTTCTCGGCCTGGTACAACGACCTGGTTATCCGCGCCGAGCTGGTGGACCGCTGGCCGGTGCGCGGCAGCATGGTGATCCGGCCGTACGGGTACCGGATCTGGGAGCTGCTGCAGGCCGATCTGGACGGGCGGATCAAGGCCACCGGGCACCAGAACGCGTACTTTCCGCTGCTGATCCCGCAGAGCTTCATGGAGCGGGAGGCCGAGCACGTCGAGGGGTTCGCGCCCGAGCTGTTCACGGTGACCCACGTCGGCGGCAAGGAGCTGGAAGAGCCGCTCGTCATCCGGCCGACGTCGGAGACAGTCATCGGCGAGATGATGGCGAAGTGGATCAGCTCGTACCGGGACCTGCCGATGCTGCTGAACCAGTGGTCGAACGTGCTGCGGTGGGAGATGCGGCCGCGGATGTTCCTGCGTACCAGCGAGTTCCTCTGGCAGGAAGGCCACACCGCGCACGCCAGCGTGGCTGACGCGACCGCGGAGACGATGCTCGCGCTCGGCTTCTACCAGGACGTGGCGGTGGAGGCCGCGGCCATGGCCACCGTGCCGGGCGAGAAGACGCCGCGAGAGCGATTCGCCGGGGCGGAGCGCACGTTCACGATCGAGGCCATGATGCGGGACGGGCGCGCGCTCCAGGCGGGCACCTCGCACTTCATGGGGACGAACTTCGCGGCCGCGTTCGGGATCACCTACACCAGCGAGACCGGCACCGCCGAGCTGTGCAACACCACCTCCTGGGGCATGAGCACCCGGATGATCGGCGGCGTGATCATGACCCACGGCGACGACCGGGGGCTGGTCCTGCCGCCCGCGCTGGCGCCGTACCAGGTGGTGATCGTCCCGATCGGGCGCGGTGACCAAGTCGACGCGACGTCGGCCGCGGCGGCCGAGCTGGCCGCCCGGCTGCAGCGCGGCGGCATCCGGACGCACGTGGACAACCGGCAGCAGCTGTCGCCCGGCTTCAAGTTCAATGACTGGGAGATGCGCGGTGTGCCGATCCGGCTGGAACTGGGTCCGCGGGACCTCGGGGCCGGCACCGCGCTGATGTCCAGGCGGCTGAACTACCAGCAGGACGCAGCCAAGCAGGCGATTCCGCTCGACGCGGCGCCGGACCTGCTGGCGGCTGAGCTGACCGCGTTCCAGGCGATGCTGACCAGGCGGGCCGCCGACTTCCGCGACGAGCACACGGCGACCGTCAATTCCTGGCCCGAGTTCACCGCGGCCGTGGCGCGGGGCTGGGCGCTGGCGCTGCACTGCGGCGAAGAGACCTGCGAGGACGAGATCAAGGCGGAGACCACGGCGAGTCCCCGCTGCATCCCGCTGGCCGGCGAACCCGAGCAAGGCCCGTGCATCCGCTGCGGCAAGCCCTCCGCGTACGGCAAGCGAGTGATCTTCGGCCGCGCTTACTAGTGCCCTAGCTCGATTCGGGTGCGTGCCTGGCCGCGGCGTCCGCGAGCGTCCAGCTGATGCGGTGCAGTTCGTCCAGATGACCGGCCGAGGGGATCCGGGAATAGGCGCGGGTCGACATCAGGTCGACGCTAGAGCCGTCGCGGCGCAGGGCCTGGACGCAGAATCCGCCCCAGAGCCCGCCGGGCCGGCCGATCTCGAATCCCGCGATCTGCTCCCAGCCGATCCGGGTGGCCCCGAAGAGCCGGTGGTCCTCGATCCCGGCATCAGTGACCGCCAGGTGCGTGCGCAGGACGAGTACCGCCACCCAGCAGCCGATCGCGAGGGCGCAGCCGACCACGATGGCCTTCGTCGTCGCCGGCAGGCCGGCCGGAATGCCGCCACGGGCGCGCACCTGCACGGATCCGGCCACGATCCAGCCGATGATGCCAGCCAGGACCGGCGATGCGGCGGCCCGCCATCGTCTTTCCGGTGAGGCGATTCTGGTCGGCAATCTGGCGTCCTCCGCCTCGCCTCGGGCCGCGCCGGGATTAGGCGGAGCGTAGCACCGCGGCGCGGCTCGAAATGTGCCGTCGGCTACCCGTAGCTGAGGTCGGGGTACCACTCGTCGCTGCGGCCTCCGGGCGTCAGATCGAACACGTTCCACAACGCGTCCACGGAGTCGCTGTGGCGCGGATCCTGGCCCGGTTCGCTGGGCGCGTAGAGCAACTCGGAGCCCCAGAAATGACGGATGGTCCCGCCGTCGCGCTGGAACACGTTCATCATCGGCGCCTGGGATCCGTCGGCGTCCTCGCCGTGATAGTCCCGGTTGAAGGTGTTGTCCGCCGACGACAGCAGCCGCAAGTGCCGCCAGCCGCGGCGCTCGCCGTGCGCGAGCAGCTCGGGCAGGTCGGTCTTCGCGACCACGGCCAGGCTCATCCGCTGGGCCGGCGTGCAGCGCAACGCCGTCGAACGAGTCCAGGAACTGGGTGCACGACGGGCACGGCAGGTCCTCGTCCGGCGCGCGGGGGAACATCATGTTGTAGATCACGAGCGTGTCGTTGCCCGGCGCGAACAGCTCTGACATCCGCACGTCGGCCGGCTGTCCGTCGGCACCGGACCCGCGGAACACGTAGTCCGTGCCGACCACGCCGCCTGGCGGGAGGTCCCGGCGGGCGGCCGCGACCGCTTCGGTGACGCGGCGCAGCTCGGCTTCCTGTGCCAGCAGCCGGTCGCGTGCGTGCCGGTACTGCGCGGACTCGCCAGGAAACGTGACGCCCATCGTTCTCCCCTCAGTCCGGCTGCCCGGCCGGCTCGTCTGATCAGCCTACGGGCGATGCCGTGGTGGCGATCGGGTTGCGAACGCCCCGCCTTCAGCCTGCAATAACCAGATGACGGCGGCGACGGGAGGCCGGTCTCCGGTTACTCAGCGTCATTGCGCGGTGGGCATATCGGTGTTGGAAGGGATTTTGCCGGATCAAACCATGTCATGGCGGGCCGCAGGGCAAGATTAATTCCGGTCAGGACTTCAATGCATGCGGTTTCGAAGTTGTCCGGTCTTGCTGCAATTGACTCCTCTAGCTGGGGGAACGGTTATCGTCGGGTAGGACGCCACGGCTTGGCCGGGCCGCGTGACGGCACCGGTATTCTGGGCCGGCAATGCAATCCCTCACTCTGGTTCAGGCTGAGTAAACAAATCCTTTTGACTTGGTAATAAATAGGTAGGGTTAACGTCGTGAAGCTGTCGATTCTGATGCCGGTGTATAACGAACGGGCAACGCTGGCTGCCGCGGTGAAGGACGTCCTGAACGTCAACTTCCCGTGCGAGATAGAGCTGGTGATTGTCGACGACGGCTCGACGGACGGGACGCGGGAGCTGTACGAGCAGTGGTCCGGCGACCCGCGGGTGAGCGTGCATCTGCATGACCGGAACCGGGGGAAGGGCGCGGCGATCGCGACCGCGGCAGGCGTATCGACCGGGGACTACGTGATCATGTGTGACGCGGACCTGGAATACGCGCCCGCCGAGATTCCGCGGCTGCTGGCGCCGGTGCTGGCCGGGGATGCCCAGGTGGTGTACGGAACGCGGACATTCGGATCGAACAACTCGTTCTCGTTTATCTACGTCCTGGGCAACAAGGCAGTCACCCTGTGCGCCAACATCTTGTTCAACTGCTACCTGTCGGACCTCGAGACGTGCTTCAAGCTCGTGCCCGCGCCGTTGTACCGGGACCTGCGCATCCGGGAGACCGGATTCGGGATGGAGGCGGAGGTAACGGCGAAGCTGTTGCGCCGCGGTATCCGGCCGTATGAGGTGGGGATCAGCTACCGGGCCCGCAGCCGGGAGGCGGGGAAGAAGCTGACGTGGCGGGACGGGGTGGAGGCGTTGTGGATCCTGGCCAAGATCCGGTTCCTGCCTCAGTACAAGCCAGTCGCTCGCAAGACGTCCGCGGCCGCTTAGCCGCCCCGCACCGGCCGTGGCTGGGCCGCGCCGACATCCGGCTGCCCGGCACCGGACCCACTGCGCACCGGGCTTACCGGCGTCGGCGCGGGCTGAGCTGGCCGGTCACCGCGGAGTGCTGCGCCGTCCTGGTGCTCTGCCTCCTCGTCCTCGTCGTGCACGACGTGGGCTACCTGCTGCGGCAGCCCTACTGGACCGACGAAGCCTGGGTCGCGGTAACCACGCGATTCCCGGTCACCCAGCTGCCAGCCCTGACCGCTAGCACGCCGATCGGCTGGTCGGTCCTGCTCCGCCTGGTCACCTTCGGACCCGGCCAGACCGGCCGGATCCTGCCGCTCGCGTTCGCCGCGCTCGCCGTCGTTCCCGGCTACCTGCTCGCGCGGCGGCTGGACTGGCCGGACCGGCCCACCGCGGTCGCGGCCGGGTTACTCGCCGCGATCGCTGTCCTGCTCGTCCCGGCCATGCTGATCCGCGACGATCTCAAGCAGTACACCGCCGATGCCTGCCTGGCGCTGGTCATCCTCGCCGCGACGGCGCGGCTGGAGCGCCGGTGGTCCGTCGGGCGCGCTCGCGTTACTGTCGGCCGCCAGCTGGGCGGGAATGCTGCTCAGCCACGCCGCGGCGTTCGCCGGGGCGGCCGCGCTGGCGGCGGTGTGCCTCGTCGAGCTCGCCCGCAGGCGCTGGCGGCGGCTGGCCGGGGCAGTCGCTGACGGCGGCGGGGACGGCGGTCCTCGGCGCGGTCGTCTACGTGGTATTCGACGCGAGGGCCGTCGTGCCGGGGCTCCGTGCGTACTGGCGCGCCTACTACGTGCCGGTGCACGACGGGCTCGGTCCGAGCGCCAGGTTCGTGCTCAGCCGGTTCGAGTACGTGCACAGCCGGCTGGGCCTCGGGCCGGCCTGGCTCGCCGCGGCGCTGCTGGTGATCGGCCTGGTGACGATAGCGCGCCGGGGCCGTCCGGCGACGGCCCTGGCGGCCGCGCTGCTGTGGCCCGAGATGGTCATCGTGTCCGCGGCCGGGAAATACCCGTTCCTGGACGTACGGACCTCCACCTTCCTGACGACGCTGACCACGGTCGTGGCGGCGATCGGGGTCGCGGGGTGCTGCGTGGCGGTCAGGTCG
This sequence comes from uncultured Actinomycetota bacterium, assembly GCA_963805805.1. Taxonomy (GTDB): domain Bacteria; phylum Actinomycetota; class Actinomycetes; order Streptosporangiales; family Streptosporangiaceae; genus JAJYUU01. Next base: position 302,092 of record CAWDVS010000010.1, read on the forward strand.
TGGCTTCGCGGCGGCCTGGCCGGGACCGGCGTCGCTGCGCTGCTCGCCGCGGCCGCGCTGGCCGCGTTCGTCGTGCAGGCCGTGCCGTTCGCCCGCGGTCAGCCGATCCCGGCCGAGAGCATCCGGCAGCAGGCCCAGTACCTGGCGGCGCACCCGGGCCGGGACGATCCGGTCGTGGTGGCGGAGACAGCCAGCTGGGGTTTCGCCTACTACTGGCCGGGGGGCGCGCCCGCGCGCGCCGCTGACGCGGCGAACCTGCAGGGTTATGTCCCGGTATTCCCGGCGCAGCGCCGGATCATCGTGGCCAGGGACCGGACCACTTTCGCGGTCAGGGCCGCGCTGGCAGCTGCGCTGGCGCGGATCCGGCCGGGCAGTTGCGGCCAGATCTGGCTGGTGCGACAGCGGCTCAATCCCGCCGATGCGGCCAGGTGGCGGGCGGCGCTGACGAGCCTGCACCTCAGCGCGCGGCCGGGCCGGTACGGGCTCGCCGTCGCGGCCGCGGGGTCGTGCCCGGCCACGGCCGGGCGCTAGCCCTTGGAGATGCGGGTGCCGAGTTCGGCGCCGAGGCAGATCTTGCACATCACGCCGACGGCGGCTACGTCGAAGACGTGCATCGTCAGCGACTGCTCGTTGGCCAGCACGAACGCGCTGGTGTCCATGACCCGCACGCCGACCGCGAGTGCTTCCTCGTAGGTCAGGTGCGAGTACCTGACCGCGTCCGGGTTCGACTTCGGGTCGCTGTCGTAGACGCCGTCGACGCCGCGCTTGGCCACGAGCAGCGCGTCGCAGTCGAGTTCCAGCGCGCGCTGCACGGCCGGGTAGTCGGTCGTGACGTAGGGCTGCCCGATGCCGCCGGCCAGCAGCACGATCGCGCCGTTCTCCAGGTGCCGCAGTGCTCGCAGCCGGATGAACGGCTCGGCCACGCTCTGCATCGGGATCGCGGTCATCACCCGCACGTCGATCTTGGTCCGGGCGGTCAGCGCCCCGCGCAACATCAGCGCGTTCATGACGGTGCCGAGCATGCCGATGTTGTCGGCCTCGGCCCGGCTGATGCCCCAGCCCTCCGCCATCCGGCCCCGGAAGTAGTTACCGCCGCCGACCACGACGGCCACCTGCACGCCGAGATCGCGAACTGACAGCACCTCGTCCGCGACCATGGCCAGCGCATCCGGGTCTACCCCGGTACTTGACTGACCGGCGAGAGCCTCGCCGCTGAGCTTCACGACGACCCGGCTGTAACGCGGTACGGTCACGACATCCCTTCCTGGTCCCCCCGCAGTGGCGACCGCGGCCACGCTATCGCATGGCGCCTATACCGTCGGCTAGCGTTCGGCGAGTGGAAGGCAGCGACAGCGAGCGCCATTACGAGAAGTTCGCCGACGAATTCCTCGACCACGCGGAAGATGGCTTCTTCAACGCGTACTACGACCGGCCCGCCTGCCTGGAGTTGCTCGGCGACGTGCGCGGGAAGCGCGTGCTGGACGCGGCGTGCGGGCCGGGACTGTATGCCGCGGAACTGCTGCGGGGGGGGCCGAGGCACCGCTCGACGCCCGGTGCTACGGGAGTTGCGGCGGGTCCTGCGGCCGGACGGTGCGCTGGTGCTGTCCCGGCTGCACCCGACCGGCGACTGGCTCCGGCATGCTGGCAGCTACTTCGACGTCCGGCTGATCTCGGAGACCTGGAGCAAGGGCTGGCAGGTCAGCTACTGGCTCGCGCCGCTCGAGGTCACCTGCCGGGAGATCTACGAGGCCGGATTCCTGATCGAGCGGCTGACTGAACCGCGGCCGGTCCCGGCAGCCGAGGCACTGGACCCGGAGGAATACGAGCGGCTCGGCCGGGAGCCGCGCGGGTTCCTGGCCTTCCGGCTGGTGCCAGATCCGCGTTCGGCCTGAGCGGTAGCCTGGGCGTAATTGAGCTCCGTCCGACGCCGACAAGGAGCATGCAGAAATGTCCCTGTTCCAGCGAGCCCACGACATTCTCTCGGCTAAGGCAAACAAGGCCCTCGACGCGGCCGAGAAGCCGGACGAGATGCTCGACCTCTCGTACGAGCAGATGCTCGACCAGATCACCCGGGTCCGCCGCGGGCTGGTGGACATCGCGGCCGCACGCAAGCAGATCGAGCTGCAGCAGCAGCAGCTGCAGCACACCGTCGACCACCTGAACGACCAGGCCAAGGCGGCGCTGGCCCAAGGCCGGGAGGACCTGGCCAGGGAGGCTTTGTCCCGCAAGGCCGCCGCGCAGCAGCAGATAGACGGGCTGCAGAGCCAGCAGCAGGAGCTCGCCGACCAGGAGCAGAAGCTCAGCAAGAGCCTCGCCGGCCTGCAGGACCGGGTCAACAAGTTCCGCAGCCAGAAGGAAGTCCTGAAGGCCCAGTACACCGCCGCGGCCGCGGAGACCTCGATCAGTGAGACGGCGACCGGAATCTCGGGCAGCTTCGGCGACGCCGGCGCCGAAGTGCAGCGGGCCCAGGACAAGATCGCCACCATGCAGGCCAGGGCGGGCGCCCTGGACGAGCTGATCCAGTCTGGCGTGCTCGAAGATGTCGGCGGCAGCACCGACGACATCCAGCAGGAGCTGGACGAGGCTGGCCAGGCGGCCGAGGTGGACAAGGAACTGGCCGCGCTGAAGGCCCAGATCGGCAGCGCCGCGCCGCCGCCCGAATTGCCGGCCGGGGACAGCTAGCAAACCGGCCCGCAGGCAGCCGCGGCCAGGCGGGATGGCGCACGGCCGCGGCTAACGGGCCGCCGCGGACCCGACCCGCTAACATGGGCGGGTGGGATTTCCTTGACTGTGACCACCTGAGCTAGCGGCCCGCGGGCCGCCCTCTTCGTCGCTGACCTAGGCCGTCACGACGAAGAAGGAGCACGTCTCCATGGGCTTCGCCCTGCAGAAATCCCGGCCCGCGCTGGCGGGCCTGCTGGCCGCGCTGGCGGTCGAATTCGCCGATGAGCTGGTCGACGGCACGAAGAGTGCCGCAATTCCCCTCATCAAGCACGATCTGGTCCTGACCTACTTCGAGGTCGGGCTGCTGACGGCTGTCCCGCTGCTGCTGGGCAGCCTCATCGAGCTGCCGGTCGGCGTCCTGAGCGGCACCGGCCGCCGCCGGCGCCGGTTCGTCCTGACCGGCGGTCTCGTGTTCATCGCGTCGGTGCTGGCCGCGGGACTGGCGGGCTCGTTCCCCGTCCTGCTCGCAGCGCTGGTGATCTTCTTCCCGGCGTCCGGGGCGTTCGTCAGCCTGACCCAGTCCGCGCTGATGGACGCCTATCCGGACCGGCGGGCGCAGCACATGGCCCGGTGGACGCTGGCCGGCGCGGTCGGCTCAGTGGCCGGTCCGGTGCTGGTCGCCGCCGTGGTGGCGGCCGGCGGTAGCTGGCGGGTCGCGTTCGTCCTGGTGGCGGTCGCCGCCGCGGTGAGCTGGCTGGGCATCGCGGCCACCAGCCGGGCGGCGGAGCCCGTGGCTGGTGACGAGGACGACGCGGACGAGGCCGGCGGGCAGCTGGCCCGGCCTGCGGGCGGCGCTGCGGATCACGGTGGCGGCCGGCGCCGTCCGGTGGCTGCTGCTGCTGGAGACCTCGGACCTGCTGCTGGACGTATTCACCGGATTCCTGGCGCTGTACCTGGTCGTCTCGGTGCACGCGTCGCCGCTGGTCGCTGCCATCGGCGTGGCGGTCCGGCTGGGAGCGGGCCTGGCCGGCTACGCGGCGCTGACCCCGGTGCTGGAGCGGTTCAGCCCGCTGCGAGTGCTGCGCGTCAGCGTGCTGATATCCGGTGTGCTGTTCCCGGTCTTCCTGCTGGTACCCGGCATCGCGCCGAAGCTCATCGCGCTCGCGGCGCTCAGCATCGTGACGGCGCCGTGGTACCCGGTCCTGATGGCCGAGCTGTATTCCAGCCTGCCCGGCCGCAGCGGCCTGGCGGTGTCGCTCAGCAGCGCGGCGTCGCTCGCCGGGCGCGGCAGGTCCGCTGGTGGTCGGGTTGCTCGCCCAGGAAGTGGGACTGACCTGGGCCATGGCGGTGCTGTGCGTGGTGCCGGTCGCGATGCTAGCCGCGCCCCGACATCCCGCGCGCCCGGCAGCGAGCGGCGACTCGGCTAAACTCGGCAGCCGTGACTAGCTCGGGCTCCGCAGTGCGGGCGCGCTTCGCGCCATCGCCGACCGGCCTGTTCCACGTGGGCAGCGCCAGGTCAGTCTTGTTCAACTGGGCCTTCGCCCGGCATGAGGGCGGCGCCCTCGTGCTGCGCATCGAGGACACCGACGCCGCGCGCAACCGGCCCGAGTGGATCGACGGCATCATCAGCGCCATGGCCTGGCTCGGCATCGGCGCGGACCAGTACGAGGGCCCGTACTTCCAGTCGGAGAACCTGCCCCGGCACAGCGAGGCGGCGGCCCAGCTCTACCAGCAGGGCCGGGCGTACTACTGCGACTGCACCAGGGACGCGGTGGTCGCCAGGACCGGCGACCAGCACCGGGGCTACGACGGCTTCTGCCGGGACCGCGGTCTGGAGCCGGGTCCGGGCCGGGCGCTGCGGTTCCGGTCACCGGACGAGGGCGAGACGGTGATCGAGGATCTGGTGCGCGGCCGGACCGTGTTCGAGAACTCGACGATCGAGGACTTCGTGCTCGCCCGCGCCGACGGCTCGGTGCTCTTCCTGCTGGCCAACGTCGTCGACGACATGGTGCAGGGGATCACGCACGTGCTCCGCAGCGAGGAGCACCTGCCGAACACGCCCAAGCAGCAGCTGCTCTGGACGGCGCTCGGGCACGAGCCGCCCGCCTGGGGGCACCTGTCGATCATCGTCAACGAGAAGCGGCAGAAGCTGTCCAAGCGGCGGGACAAGGTCGCGCTGGAGGGCTTCCGGGACGAGGGCTACCTCGCCGAGGCGATGCGGAACTACCTCATGCTGCTCGGCTGGGCGCCGGGCGGTGACCGGGAGATCATGCCGTTTGACGAGATGGTCGCCGAGTTCAGGATCGAGGACGTGAACCAGTCGCCCGCGTTCTTCGACGTGAAGAAGCTGCGGGCGTTCAACGGCGAGTACATCCGCGCGCTGTCGGAGGCGGAGTTCAGCGCGGCGTGCCAGCCCTGGCTCGCAGCCGACCGGGCGCCGTGGCCGGCGGACCGATTCGACCCGGCGGTGTTCGCGCAACTCGCGCCGCTGGCTCAGACCCGGATCGCGCTGCTGGCGGAGATCGTCGACATGGTGGACTTCGCGTTCCTGCCGGAACCGGTCCGTGGACGTCGCGTCCTGGGACAAGGCGATGAAGGACCCGGCCGCGGACGTGCTCGCGGCGACGCTCAAGGCGTTCGCCGACGTGCCCTGGCAGGCCGAGGACCTGCGGGTCCGGCTGGAGCAGATCGCGGAGAGCTTCGACCTGAAGCTGGGCAAGGCGCAGGCGCCGGTCCGGGTCGCGGTCACCGGCCGGACGGTCGGCCTGCCGCTGTTCGAGTCACTGCAGGTGCTCGGCCGGGACGAGACGCTGCGCCGGATCCAGGCGGCGCACGACACCCTCACCAGCTAGCCCTGCGCCCTTCGGCCCCGCGGACTGGGCAGTAGACGGCGGGTTGCTGCCTGGTGTCCGCGGCGATGGGCTTCCGTGAGCTGCCATTCCTCGCTGGTCCAGCGGATGACTGCCGGCATTACCCGACGCGGATGGCCGAGAGATCCAGCACCTAATCCCAGCCCTGACCTGGGCGGCAAGGCGGGCGTCAAGGTCGCGGCAAGGCCGCGCGGCACGCTCGGGGCTGTACGAGAACTGTGCGGGGTCGGCTGGCAACGGCCGGCCAGGGAGGTCAGGACACGATGCATCAGAAGAATCCCGCGGCGGGCGGGAACGGCCTGTGCTGGATCAAAAGCACGCTGAGTTATGCGAGCGGCGATTGCGTGGAGGTATCGCCGTTGCCAGAGGGCCGGATCGGCGTCCGGGATAGCAAGGATCCGGCAGGGCCGGTGCTGTCGTTCACCGCATCGGAGTGGGCCGCGTTTCTCGGTGGCGTGCGCAACGGAGAGTTCGCCGGCCTGGGGTTCGGATAGGCAGGCAGTGCGGGCAGGCCGCTCCTGCGGGCTGCCCGGCCTGGGGTTCGGATAGGCAGGCAGTGCGGGCAGGCCGCTCCTGCGGGCTGCCCGGCCTGGGGTTCGGATAGGCAGGCAGTGCGGGCAGGCCGCTCCTGCGGGCTGCCCGGCCTGGGGTTCGGATAGGCAGGCAGTGCGGGCAGGCCGCTCCTGCGGGCTGCCCGGCCTGGGGTTCGGATAGGCAGGCAGTGCGGGCAGGCCGCTCCTGCGGGCGGCCCGCTGAGTCTTGTCGCCTACGTCTATCCACACGACGTGCATCCGGTCAGTGCCGTCCTCTACGACGCTCGGGACCAGGTGCTTGCCCGGCCATCAGCTTCCGAGCTCGGCTGTTCGTAAGTCAGCCCGCACCTGTGGGGGCCGCGCGTGTAGGGCTGACCGGCACAGATTTTGGCTCCGCGGACAGTGCGGGCAGGCCCGCTCCGGTGGGGCTGCCATGCACTGTGCTTGGCTTAGCGCCGTGACTAATGCTCCCTTTGCGGACCGGGTTCGAGCCGGTGAGACGGTGTACGGCGGCTGGCTGGGGGTGGCCAGCCCGGTGAGCGCCGGGCTGATCGCCGCGTCCGGGGTGGACTACGTGTGCATCGACCTGCAGCACGGCGAGGCGACCGAGCGCGATCTGCCCGGCATGACCGCCGCCATCCGGCAGGGCGGGCGCGGCGGCGATGGCCCGGGTGCGGCACGCCAGCATGCCCGACATCGGCCGCGCGCTCGACCTCGGCTGCGAGGGCGTGATCGTGCCCAACGTCGAGTCCGCCGAGCAGGCCCGCGAGGTGGCGGGCGCGGTGAAGTACCCGCCCGAGGGCTACCGGTCGGCGGGCGGCGTCTTCCGCCCGCCCGCGCCGCCGCTGTGCATCATCATGGTCGAATCGGCGCACGCGATGGCCGAGCTGCCGGCCACGCTCCGCCAGCCCGGCGTCGACGGCATCTACGTCGGCCCGCGGGACCTGTCCTACTCCCTCGGCTGTGAGCCCGACCCGCACGATCCGGTGCAGCGGCCCGCCCTGGAGCGCATCTGGAAGGCCTGCGCGGAGGCGGGCAAGCCGGTCGGCGTGCATGCCCAGGAGGGCGAGACCGCGCGGATCTACCGGGACAACGGCTGCCGCCTCGTCAACGTCATCGCCGACACCCTGGGCCTAGCCCGGGCCGCGGCGGCCGGGCTGGCCGCCGCCCGGTAGCCGACCGGGCTCAGTTCGCGGTCGCAGCGCCAGCACCACGGTGGTGCCCGCAGCCGCCGCGAGCGGGATCGTGACCGGCAGCGGCAGGTACTGCGCGACCACGCCCCAGAAGGCGAAGCCCGCGCCCTGGGTGAACATCAGCCCGGTGGTGGACAGCGCCAGCGCCCGGTTGCGCAGCGGCGGTGGTGTCGCGTCGATCAGCGCGCCGTCGATGCCGGCGGCCCAAGCGCTGCCGAGCCCCGCGACTACCAGCAGCGCCAGCGCCAGGCCGAGCCGCGGGCTGACGGCAAACCCCGCCAGCGGCGCGAATGACAGCAGCGCGGCCGGGACGATCGCGGCCCGCTGCAGCCGGGTGGGCAGGCACCGGGCCACGATCACGTCCGCGATGATGGTGCCGACCGGGATCGCGGTCAGCAGGTAGCCGGCCACCCGCGCGGGCTGGCCGATGTGCGCGGCGTACGGTGCCGCCAGCGCCTCGGGCGCGACCGCGCAGGCCGGGACCAGCCAGCTGAACAGCATCACCCGCCGGGTTGGCCGGTGCGAGAACGTGGCCCGCAAGCCGGCCAGCGAGTCGCGGGCCATCGAGCCCTGCTGCGGCCCGGCAGCCGGCGCGGGCCGGGCGGCCATGCCGAACCGGAGCACCAGCCCGGATGCCGCGAGCGCCACCGCGTCGATGGCCAGCGCGCCGCGCGGCGGCATGACCGCGAGCAGCAAGCCGCCGGCCCCGTAGCCGGCCACCTGCGCGCCCTGCGCCACCATCCGCATCAGCGAGCGGCCCAGGATGTAGTCGGGTCCTGGTGGCAGCACGTCGGCCAGCACTGCAGACCGGACACCCTGGAACACCGGCGAGATGAGCCCGGTGACGAACAGCAGCGCCATCAGCGCGGGCAGCGGCATCGCCGGGATCACCATGCAGGCGACCAGGCCGGCGCTGACGACCTCGCAGCCGACCAGTACCCGCCGTGGCGGCAGCCGGTCCGCCGCGGCGCCGAACAGCACGCCGCCGACGAGGTACGGCACGAACGACAGGGCCATCACCGATGCGGCCAGCGCGGGCGATCGCGTCTGCTCATACACCAGCACGGTCAGCGCCACCGAGGCCACGACGCTGCCCAGCATCGACGCGATGTTGGCCGCGAAGATCACCCGGAACTCCCCGAAGCCGAGGACTCGCCCGTATCGGGCGCGCGCGGCCGCGGCGGCCGGCTCGGGGCTGCTGACCTCACTCGGAGGTGCTGACGTGGACACGGCATCGACCCTGGCAGAGGCTAGGATCGAACTCCAGAGATTCGGTTACAGCCGAATCCAAGGAGCGTGAGCAGCCGTGAGCCTGACCCTGGTCTTCGAGCGCGACGACCCGGCCCGGGTCCGGTTCGCGATCTCGCCGCTGTGGGAGACGCTGGCCGCGCTGCGCGTCGTGCTGGAGCCGCGCCGGAGCACTTTTCACCTGCCGTGGCTCGACGCCGTGCGGGACGACGTGGACCGGCTGGATCCGTGGCCGCTGTACGTGCTGTCCCCGCATTCGGGCTGGACGCCTGACTTCCTCACGCCGCCGCCGTCCGGGCCTGAATCGGGCGTCGCCGACCAGCTCGCCGCCGTCCGCGCGACGCCGCCGGACCTCGTGGCCCGCGAGGTGCGCCGGTCGCTGACCGACCGCGGCGGGCAGCCCGTCCCCGCGGCGGCCTGGCGACTGCTGGATGATCCGGCCGCCACCAGGGACATGCTGGCCGGGAACCTGGAAGAGTGCTGGCGACTGCTGATCGAGCCGCACTGGCCCCGGCTGCATGACCTGCTGCACGCCGACATGCAGTACCGGACCCAGCTACTCGGCGACTACGGTCTGGAGCGGGTGCTGGCCGACCTGGACCCGCAGGTCAGCTGGACTGGGCGCGCGCTGGTGATCGACATGCCCGGCAACGCCCGGCACCGGCTGGCCGGCTCCGGGCTGTTGCTGCTGCCCAGCGCCTTCATCTGGCCGGACGTGGTCGCCATCATCGACCCGCCGGCCCGGCCGGCCGTCGTGTATCCGGCCAGGGGCATCGCCGAGCTGTGGCAGCCCGCCCACACGGGGCACTTCGACGCGCTCGGCCGGCTGCTCGGCCGGACCCGGGCGGCGCTGCTGGAATCCCTGGCCGAGCCCGCGTCCACGCACACGCTCGCGGGCCGGCACGGGCTGGCGCCCAGCACGGTGTCCGAGCACCTCGCCGTCCTGCACGAGGCCGGCCTGGTGGGCCGCCGGCGACACCGGCACACGATCTTGTACCACCAGACGTCGCTCGGGACGGAGCTGGCCAGCGGCGGCCAGGCCGGCTTCCTGACCAGGCGCCGCGGGCCCGGCCGGGCCGCGAGCGCGGCCAGGGACTGACGCATTTGGGCGCGTTCAGATGGCTGGCCCTATGCTGGCGGGAGAGCTTGCGGTGCACCGCGAAGCCAAGCCGCGGCAGCGCCCCGGTCAGCCCTTGGAGGCGACATATGGGACTTATGGACAAGGTTAAGGCTCAGGCCACGCAGCTGGCGGAACAGACCAGGCAGGCAGCGGAGCAGGGCAAGGCGAAGCTGGACCAGGCGCAAGCCAACCGCCGCGGTGACCAGATGCTGCGTCAGCTCGGCGTGCTGGTCCTGGCCGACCGCACCGGCCGCGGCGCCCCGGATGGCCAGGCCAAGATCGACCAGCTCGTCAACGACATCTCCGCCTACGAGCGGGAGAACGGGCTCAACCTCACCGCCGACCCGGCGCCCCAGTCCGGCGTACCGCAGCAGCCCAACCCGTTCGGCGGCCAGCCGCAGGGCGGCCAGCCCAGGGCGGCCAGCCGCAGGGCGGCGGTGGCTTCCAGGGCGGCGGCCAGGCCCCGGGCGGCGGCTTCCAGGGCGGCGGCGCCGGGCCGGAGCCAGGCGCGTCCGGATTCGGCCAGTCGTTCTTCCCCGGCCCGGACTCCGGACCTCCGTCCGGCTGACGGCGCGCGGGCGGAGCACTCAGCGTTCCCCGCCTGGTCTATTTGTGGCAGGCGTCCTGCGCGGCGGTGCGGGCCTGGCCGGAGGCGGCCGGCTGGCTGCTGTTTGCCGCCGATGAACCGCCGGAGCTGGCCGGGCTGCCGGTGACGACGGATCCGGTCACGCCGAGGATGACGCGCAGCCGGGCCAGGTGCGCGACGGCCTTGAGCGTCGAGCCGGGCAGCGCCTTCTGCAGCAGGCGCGCGGCCGCCAGCTGGCCGGCCGGGTACTGAATGACTGTCTTGGCCAGGGTGTGCTGAGACCAGTTCAGCCCGGCCCGGTGCACCTTGAATCCGAGCGCGGCCAGCTGCGTGCCCGTGCGCTTGGACAGGCCGCTGGTCCACGTGCCGTTGTAGACGTCGAGCGAGACCTTGGACCGGCTGAGGCGCGCCTTGCGCACCGCCTTGCTGCGGGACTTCGCCGCGGCGAGGGTGTCATTCTTCAGCCCGTTGAACAGCGCGCGGGCCGCGCTCGCATCCCACAGCACCGCGTCCTGCCCGGTGGGGGCCAGGTAGTTGGCCGAAGCGAGCGGGACAGTACGGAACGTGATGTCCGATGACCGCAGGCCCCGCAGTTCGTCGGCCATCCGGACGAGGTTGAAGTTCTTGTCCACCGTGATCGCGTCGCTCAGCGAGGACACGAACTGCTGCAGCCGGAACGGGTCCGCCAGCAAGCCAGAGGTCGTCGCCTCCGCGAAGACGCTGGACATCAGCTGCTGCTGGTCGCTGATCCGGGCCAGGTCGGAAGCGGCGAAGGAGTGCCGGTCGCGGGCGAACTTCAGCGCCGTGATCCCGTCGACGTGATGCGACCCGGCCGTCATGTGCAGCCCGGTGTACGCATCGTCGACCGCGTACGGCAGGCAGATGTCCACCCCGCCGAGCGCGTCGATGACCCGCACGAAGCCGAGGAAATTGACCTCGACGTAGTCGTTGACGACCAGGCCGGTGGCCTGCTCGACCGTCCGCACCATCAGCGGCACGCCGCCGAGCCCGATCGCGGCGTTGATCTTGTTCGGGCCGTGGCCGGGGATGTTGACCCAGCTGTCCCGCGGCAGGCTGACGACCTGCACGCGCGAGTGATCCGCCGAGATGTGCACCAGCATCAGGGTGTCCGAGTTCATGCTCACGTCGGCGCCGACGTGCAGCTCGACCTCCTGCCGGTGCGTCAGCCCGTTGCGGCTGTCGATGCCGGCCACGACGATGTTGACCGGCCCGGTGTCCGGCGTGCCCGCCGTGCCCGCGTCGACGCGGCCGAGCTTGCCGCTGACGTAGCTGGTCACCGCCCACGCGCCGGTCGAGATGAGCAACGTCACCACGGAGACGATGCCGAGCGCCACGATCTGCAGCCGCTGCCTGCGCGCCTTACGGCCGGCGGCATGCGGCAGCGCGTTTGCTGCCGGCGGCTGCAGTTCCCCTGGCTGGCCGGCCTGCCCGGGATCCGTCATCAGCCCCCCAGTCCGCTACCCCTGGGTAGGCTAACGTGGCCGACGGTGACGACCCGGCAGGCGCCGCCGGCGTGGTTTGTAAAGTTTGCGGCTACGCCGGCGCCGGCGGTTCCGGGTCGCGAGGCAGGCCGAGGATCCGCTCCGCGATGATGTTCAGCTGGATGTCGGTGGTGCCGCCGCCGATCGTGTACGCCTCCGTCTGCAACATCTGCCGCGCCCAGTACGCGCCGTTCGGCTCGCCATCCGCGACCGGCTGGCCGGGCGGGCCGCCCAGTGCCCCGGTGGTCCCTGTGAGCTGCCAGCACACCTCGGCGACCTGCTGCGCGTGCCGCATGCTGAGCAGCTTGCGGACGCTGCCGGTGGCGCCGGGCTCGGTACCGGACAGCTGCTTGACGGCCGCGCGCACCGCGAGCAGATCGATCGCGTGGCTCTGGCACACCAGCTCACCGATCCGGGCCAGCAGCCGCGGGTCGGGCTCATGTTCGGTCCTCGCCACGCGCAGCAGTTCCGCCGTGCCCGCCCCGGCGGTCCAGGTGCCCGCGAGCGAGACCCGTTCGTTGGCGAGCGTCGTCCTGGCGATCCGCCAGCCCTTGTTGATCTCGCCCACGACGCACTCGTCGGGGACGAACACGTCGTCCAGGAACACCTGGTTGAAGATCGACTCCCCGGTGATCTCGCGCAGTGGCCTGACTTCGATCCCCGGAGACTGCATGTCGACCAGGAAGTAACTGATGCCGTCGTGCCTGGGCTGCGCCGGGTCGGTGCGGGCGATGCAGATGGCCCACGCCGCGTGCTTGGCCAGTGACGTCCAGATCTTCTGGCCGGTGATCTTCCAGCCGCCGTCCGTGCGCACCGCCTTTGTGGTCAGGCCGGCCAGGTCGGATCCGGCGCCGGGCTCGCTGAAGAGCTGACACCACAGGTAGTCCAGCCGGAGGGTGGCCGGCAGGAACCGCTCCTGCTGCTGCGGCGTGCCGTACTGGATCAGGGCCGGCGCGACCCACGCGCCGATCGCGAGCCCGGGCACCTGGATACTCGCGGCCCGCAGTTCCTCCGCGATGACCAGTTGCTCCAGTGCGCCCGCGGCGCGGCCCCAGGGCTTCGGCAGGTGCGGCATCACCCAGCCGCCGTCCGCGAGCGCGGCGTTGCGCGTCCTTCCCGGCCAGCGGGGCGATCGCGGCCAGCTCGGCCCGGATCGACGTGCGCAGGTCCTCGTCGCCGCCGGGCAGTTCCAGCCGCACGGGCCGGGTGAACCCATGCAGGGCGCGGGCACCGGCCTCTTCCGCCCACGGTCTGGACCGGTGTCCGAGGAAAGCAGGGCCTGGATGGTCAGCGCCCGGCGGTAGTACAGGTGCGCGTCGTGCTCCCAGGTGAACCCGATGCCGCCCAGCACCTGGATGCACTCGTGCGTGCAGGAGACGGCGGCGCTAGCCGCCAGCGCGGCGGCGACCGCGGCGGCGAACTCGTGGCCGGCGTTGCTCGGCGCGCTGGACTCGTCCGGGCTGGCCAGCTCGTCCAGCGCCCTGGCCGCGTCCCAGACAGCGGCCGCGGCCTGTTCGAGCGCGACAAGCATCCGCGCGCACCGGTGCTTGACCGCCTGGAACTGGCCGATCGGCCGCCCGAACTGGTGCCGGATCTTCGCGTACTCGGTGGCGGTGTGCACGGCCCAGCCCGCGATGCCGACGGCCTCTGCGCTCGAGGATCACGGCGGCGATCTGGTGGCGAATGAGAAGTCGTCCATAGCCGGCCGCGTAGCTGGCGGCTGGCCGGGACGATTACGCCGTCCGCCTCGACCCGGCCGAGCTGGCGGGTCAGGTCGAGACCGTCGAGCGGGATGATCCGCAGGTCGGCCGCGTCGATGGCCACCCAGACCGTGTCCTGCTCCGGCCGGACGGGGAGCGAGGATCAGGTCCGCGCCGGGCGCGCCGAGCACCAGCGAGCGCGGTGCCGGATACGTGGAGCGACGCCGTCGGCATCTCGCCCGCCGTGCATCTCCGCGTCGAGCGCCACCGCCGCGGTCGCCGAGCCGTCCGCCAGCGCGCCGACCAGCTTGCCGGTCACCCCGCCCGCGGTCAGCGACGGCGCTGGCGAGCACGGTCGGCACGAAGCCGCCCGGCACCAGCGCGCGGCCTAGCTCCTCGATCGCGACGGCCAGCTCGGGCAGTCCGAAGCCCTGGCCGCCGTCAGCCTCCGGGACATGCAAGCCGAGCAGGCCCTGCTCGGCCAGGCCCGGCGCGAGCGCGTCCCGGTAGCCCGCCGTGCCCGCGTCCGCGGAGTCGGCCGCCGCGCGCACGAACTCCGGCGGGCACAGCCGCGCGGCCAGCGCCCGGACCGACTCCGCCAGCTGCAGGTGCTCGTCAGTGACGGCAAGTGTCATGTCGACCCCATCCACGCGATCCGACCGGTTCCCGGCCGCATTTTAGAATGCGATTCGGTTTTGGGCCAGACGCCGGCGTCCCGCGCTGGGTCACCGGCCCGGCTCCGCCCCGTTCCTAGCTCAAACCCGCGCGGCGACAACGCTCAACCCGTGCGTGACAGCCGGCCCGGCGCGCGGTACTATTGAGTAAGTTACTGGCCAGTAGCCAGGTGGCTTATGGGGCGGGAGGCGTCAAATGGGGCACTTCAAGAGCAACCTCAGGGACATCGAATTCAACCTGTTCGAGGTGCTCAGGCGGCAGGATCTCCTGGGTACCCCGCCGTTCACCGAGGTGGACGAGGACACCGCGCGCAGCATCCTGGACGAGGTAAACCGGCTGGCCCTGGGCCCGGTCGCGGAGTCGTTCGCGGACGCCGACCGCAACCCCCCGGTCTTCGACCCGGCTACCCACTCGGTCCGGATGCCGGACTCGTTCAAGCGCTCCTACCAGGCCTTCATCGACGCCGAGTGGTACCGCCTGGAGCTCCCGCCCGAGCTCGGCGGCACCACTGTGCCCCGGACCCTCGGCTGGGCCGTCGCGGAACTGATCCTCGGGGCCAACCCGGCGGTCTGGATGTATGCCAGCCTCGGCTCGTTCTCGCACGCGCTGTGGAGCATGGGCACGGAGCGGCAGCGTGCGATCGCCGCGCTCGCGGCCGAGCGCAAGTGGGGCTACACGATGGTGCTGACCGAGCCGGACGCCGGCTCGGACGTCGGCGCCGGTCGGACGAAGGCCGTGCAGCAGCCTGACGGCAGCTGGCACATCGAGGGCGTGAAGCGGTTCATCACCAGCGCCGAGCACGACCTGGCGGAGAACATCCTGCACGTCGTGCTCGCGCGGCCCGAGGGCGCGGGCCCCGGCACCAAGGGCCTGTCCATGTTCCTGGTGCCGAAGTTCATGGTCAACGACGACGGCTCGCTGGGCGAGCGCAACGGCGTCTTCGTCACGAACGTCGAGCACAAGATGGGTATCAAAGCGTCCACGACCTGCGAGCTGACCCTCGGCGCGGACCAGCCCGCGGTCGGCACGCTCGTCGGTGACGTGCACGACGGCATCCGGCAGATGTTCATGATCATCGAGTTCGCCCGGATGATGGTAGGCACGAAGGCGATCGCGGCGCTGTCGACGGGCTACCTGAACGCGCTGGACTACGCCAGGACCCGCGAGCAGGGCGCGGACCTGACCCGGATGCTGGACAAGGCCGCGCCGCGGGTGACGATCATGAAGCACCCCGACGTGCGGCGCAGCCTCATGCTGCAGAAGGCCTACGCCGAGGGCATGCGCGCGCTGGTCATGTTCACCGCCAGCCAGCAGGACGCGATTCAGCTGGCGGCGGCCGCGGGCCGCACCGACGAGCAGGCGACCGCGCTCAACGACCTGCTGCTGCCTCTGGTCAAGGGCGTCGGCTCCGAGCGCGGGTACGAGCAGCTCGCCCAGTCGCTGCAGACCTTCGGCGGCTCGGGTTACCTGCAGGACTACCCGATCGAGCAGTACATCAGGGACGCGAAGATCGACAGCCTGTACGAGGGCACCACCGCGATCCAGGGCCTGGACCTGTACTTCCGCAAGATAGTGCGGAACCAGGGCGCGGCGCTGCACGGCCTGCTCGGGCAGATCCGCGAGTTCGCCGGCTCGGAAGCAGGCAACGGGCGGCTGAAGCAGGAGCGGGCCGCGCTGAGCCGGGCCGCGGCCGACGTCGAGGCGATCGTCGGCGCCATGAACGGCTACCTCGGCGAGAGCATGTCCCAGCCGGCCGAGGTCTACCGGGTCGGCCTCAACACCACCCGCCTGCTGCTCGCGCTCGGTGACCTGATCATCGGCTGGCTGCTCGCGCGGCAGGCCGAGGTCGCCGTGGCCCGCCTGGACCAGGGCGGGCTCAGCCCCGAGGACGAGGCGTTCTACCGAGGGCAAGGTGGCGGCGGCCGGGTTCTTCGCCGCGACGGTCCTGCCGCGCCTGACCGCCGAGCGGGAGATCGCCGAGGCCGTCTCGCTCGACCTCATGGAGCTTCCCGAAGACGCTTTCTGACACCTGCCGTAGCACCAGCGGCACCGGCAGCACCAAAATTGCTGTTTGCGCTGACCAGCACAAGAGGCCCGAAATGCGTACGCTCTGCTAATGCGGCAGGAGATCTTCGGGCGCGACGCCGAGCTCGCTGCGATCGAAGACTTCCTGTCCGGCCTGACGCGGTCCGCGCGGGCGCTGGTGCTGGCCGGGCCGGCGGGCTCGGGCAAGACAACGCTGCTGAGAGCCGCCGCCGGTCAGGCAGCCGAGCGCGGGTTCACGGTCTTGCCGACCATGCCAGCCCAGAGCGACGTCCGGCTGGCGTTCGCCGGCCTGGCCGATCTGCTGGAGTCTCGCCTCGACACCGTCGTCGCGGACCTGCCGCCTCCGCGCGCGCGGGCCCTGCGGATTGCCCTGCTGCTGGAAGACGCGGCGGCGCACCCGCCAGAGCCGCACCTCATCGCGGCGGCGTTCCGGGCGGCACTGACCGCGCTGGCGTTGGCCGCACCAGTCCTGGTCGTCCTCGATGACGTGCAATGGCTGGACCCGCCGAGCGAGGCGGCGGTCGGATTCGCCATCCGCCGGCTGCAGGGGGAGCCGGTGGGCCTGCTCTGCGCGCAGCGAACCGAGCGTCCGGGCAGCG
Organism: uncultured Actinomycetota bacterium; assembly: GCA_963805805.1. GTDB lineage: Bacteria > Actinomycetota > Actinomycetes > Streptosporangiales > Streptosporangiaceae > JAJYUU01. The sequence continues at coordinate 318,828 of CAWDVS010000010.1, forward strand.
ACCTGCCGCTGGATCTCGGCAAGGCCCGCCTGCAGGCTGACCTGCTGCCGGTGGGCGGGCTGAGCATCGGCGCGCTGCATCGCATGCTGCGGGTGCGGCTCGGCAGTTCGTTTTCACAGCCGGAGCTGCGCCAGATCGCCGCCGACTCAGGCGGCAATCCCTTCATCGCGCTGGAGATCGGCCGTGCGCTCGCCCGGCGTGACCTGCCTGGCCTCGCCGCAACAGCCTGGCCGGTGCCGGACACGCTCCGCGGCCTGGTCGGTGAGCGGCTGGCCGAGCTCCCGGCCCGCGTCATGGACGCGCTCGGCCTGATCGCCGTCATGCCTGATGCGCCGGCCGCCCAGTACCTGACCGCCGGGGTGACCGAGGCCGAGCTCGATGCGGCGGTGGTCGCAGGCGTGCTCGCGCCGGACTCCGGGCGGCTGAGATTCGCTCATCCGCTGCTCGGCTCGGCGGTCGCGGCCGCGATCCCGCCGGGCCGGCTACGGGAGCTGCACGAACGCGCGGCCAGTCGCACCGACAACTCGGAGCAGCGCGCGCGGCATCGCGCGCTGGCCGCCACGAAGCCGTCGGCGGCGGTCGCCGGAGAACTCGACGAGGCCGCACGAGTCGCCATCGGACGGGGAGCACCGACCGCGGCAGCGGAATTGCTCGAGCTGGCGGCCGGCCTGACGCCCGCTGACCAGCTCGCCGACGCGAGCCGCAGGCTGGCCGACGCGGCCAGGAACCTGGCCCTGGCCGGGACCACCCACGCGGCCATCAGGCTGCTCGAGAGGTGCATCGCGATCGCGCCGCCCGGGCCAGGGCGAGCAGACGCGCTGTATCAGCTCGGCTGGCTGCTGCAGGACGATTCTGGTGTCGATGCGACCGCATTGCTGGAGCAGGCGCTGGCCGAGGCTCGCGACGATCCGGCCAGGAGAGTCGACATCCACCTGGCCCTGTGCGATAACTGGCGCAAGCGCGGGAACGAGGCTCGGGCCCGCGAAGCAGCGCGCCAGGCGCTAGCGAGCGCGCAGCAGGCTGGGGAGGCTGCGCGGTTCGCTTCGGCGGCCGGAAACTACGTGCTGAGCCAGTTTCATGCTGGCGAGGGCATGGACGAATCACTTCTCGGTCGGGCGCTGGAGATCGAGGCCGAAGTCGGCAGCGCCCGGCTCGCGGCCAGCTACCTGCCCAGCTGGGTGTCCGGGTACTGCCACCTGGTCGCTGGCAACCTTGAGGACGCCCAGACTGCGCTGCAGCGAGTACTTGCGGTATGCGACGCCGAAGGTCTCGAGTACTGGCGCGGAGACGTGCTGCTGCGACTGTCGCTGGCCGCCGGATACCGCGGTGAATTGCGGCGCGCCGCAGCACTGGCCGCCGAGGGCCTCGACGCAACCGAGCAAGCCGGGGTGTCGCAGACCATCGCGGCTCTGCTCTATGCCTGCGGCGAGGCGGCCGTGCACCTGGGCCAGGCCGACGCGGCCATGGACTTCTCGCGCCGGGGAGCGGAGCTAGCCAGGCAGGCAGGCGAGTCCCCCTTTCTGCTGCTTAACTCGGCGCTGCCAGGGACGCTGGACCTGGCGCTCGGCAATTACCCGGCGGCGGCGGCACGGCTCGGGCCGCTCGCCGCTGAGTGGCTGCAGAACGGCGCCCGGATCCTGACCACTAACGGCATCGCCCCGCAGGCCGTAGAGGCATACGCGGCAGTGGGCGAACTCGACCAGGCGGCGAGCCTCGTCGCCGACATGGCCCGGTTCGCGCGGGGCCCGCTGGCCGAAGCGCATCGTCGCGCGCTGCCGGGGCGAACTGGCCGTCGGCCGCGGCGATCTCGGAGCGGCCGTGGCCGAGCTGACCGACGCGCTCCGCTTGTTCGGGCTTGTCTCGCCGCAGCCGCTGACCAGGGCGCGCACCCTGCTGGCCCTCGGTGGCGTGCAGCGGCGGCGCAAGCAGCGCGCCGCCGCCCGGGCCACGCTCTCCGAGGCGCTCAGCCTCCTGGAAGGGATCGGCGCGCCACTGTGGGCAGCCAGGGCACGAGCAGAGCTGGCGAGAATCAGCGGGCGCGCGCCAGGGCCAGAAGACCTGACCGCTACCGAGCGCCAGGTCGCCGAGCTAGTAGTGAGCGGCCGGACCAACAAGGAAGTAGCGGCGGAGCTATTCGTCACCGTGCGGGCAGTCGAGTCCACCTTGACGAAGGCGTACGCGAAGCTCGGCGTCCGGTCCCGCACCGAATTGGCGGCGCGGCTCGGGGCCGCGGCTCCAGCCCGGCTGCCGCTGCCTGGCGGCTAAAGGCCGGGGGCCGGGGGTCGGGACGCCGGGGCGGCGACGGGCCAGATCTGCGACGTCCGGGCGTCATACCGGTCAATGTGTGTGGCTTTCCGCGTTCAGGCGGCGTTCCCGCGTCCCTAGCGTTTCCGACCGAGTCCGCGGCTGCGGACTCAGCCGTCAGGGGATCGCAGAGGGAGACACGACATGCGCAAGACCAGGATCACCGGTCTGACGCCGGAACGGCGCGGGCAGTCATGAGCGGGCGAGGAAGGTATCGGGCTGGCCAGCGTGGCCACGGCGATCGCGGCGGCGGCCGCCCTGGCGCTGCCAGTCGGCCCGGCCCTGGCGTCCGCGCGCACCAGCAGCGCGGCGCTGCCGACCATCACCGTCGCCATGAGCGGCCACGCCATCACGGTGACCGGGGCGCTGCAGTCTGGTGGCGTGCAGGTGCAGGCGAAGGTGCCGGCCAAGCACCTGAGCGAGCCGATGTTCATCCGGCTCAACCCCGGAACCACCTACGCCCAGTTCTTCCGCGTCTTTCACAGCCCGGCGGTGGCGGACCCGAACGCCGTGGTCTCGGTCGGCTCCATCGTGCTGAACTTCGACGCCGGGCCGGGTACCACGACCGTCCAGACCTCGCTGCGGCCGGGCCTGTATATCGGGTTCGACACCGAGGCCAACAACCCGGCGCACTGGCCGTACGAGGAGTTCACGGTGGCCGCGGCCGCGTCTCCGGCCGCCCTGCCGCGCCCGCGGGCCACGGTGGCGGCGATCGAGTTCGGCTTCACCGGGCCGGCCAAGCTGCACCGGGGCGAGCTGGTCCGGTTCGCCAACCATGGCTACCTCGTGCACATGATCGCCGCGATCCAGGCGAAGAACCTGGCCGGCGCCCGCAAGATCGCCAGACTGCTGAAAGAGGGCAAGCTCAACCAGGCCAGCAAGCTGGCCATCGGCGAGACTGGCTTCCTCGACCCGGCGTCGCACGGCGCGCTCCAGCAGGAGAAGATCTCAGCCCGGGCTGGCTACTGGGTCCTGGCCTGCTTCATGGAGACCCAGGACGGCCGCGACCACACCCAGCTCGGCATGGAACGGGTAATCCAGATCGTCAAGTAGCACGCCAGCGGTCTGCGGGGCCGCCGCTGGTCGTCGTTGCCGGGGCCGGAGGGGACGGCGACGAGGGCTGCAGCGGGCGCACGGCTCGCGGCTGATCACGATGGCCAGGCCGGCGGGAATGACCCGCCGGCCTGGCCATGGCGCGCGAGCTCAGATCTCGTACTGCACGGCGGCCCTGGAAGCGGTGTTCGGCCGGCTGAACCGGGCGATGATGTCCTGGTGCGCCGGGTGGTCGCGGTAGGCGAGGTAACTGTCCGCGTCAGCAAAGTCCGCGACCACGGCGAAGTCGAAGTTGCCTTCGACCAGGCCCGCGTCCGGGCCGGCCTGGTACGCCCGCACCCCCGGCAGCCCCGGCGCGAGCGCGGTCAGCTCGGCGGCGAACTGCGCTTCCATCTCGCTGGTCATGCCATCAGTCCAGGTGAACAAGACGACGTGCCGGAACATCGGGCTCCTTCCTGCGGGGACGCGGTCAGGACCAGGCCAGCATCCGCAGCGGGTCGGTGAGCATCGCGCCCACGTCGCGCAGCACCGCCGAGCCCAGGTCACCGTCGACGATCCGGTGGTCGAACGACAACGCCAGCGTGCACACCTTGCGCACGGCCAGCTCGCCGTCGACGACCCACGGCGCGTCCTTTACCTGCCCGAAAGCGAGAATCGCGGACTCGCCGGGGGTGAGGATCGGGGTGCCGGTGTCGACGCCGAAGATGCCGACGTTGGTAATCGTCATCGTGCCGCCGGTCAGGTCGGCCGGGGTGGCCTTCCCGGCCCGCGCCGTCTCGGCCAGCTGCGCCAGCGCGGTCGCCAGCTGCGGCAGCGTCAGCGCGTGCGCGTCCTTGATGTTCGGCACGATCAGCCCGCGCTCGGTCGCCGCCGCGATGCCCAGGTTCACGTAGTGCTTCACCACGATCTCCTGCGCGGCGTCATCCCAGGTCGCGTTCACCATCGGGTGCCGGGCGGCCGCTACCAGCAGCGCCTTCGCGACGAGCAGCAGCGGCGACACCCGCACGTCGGCGAACTCGGGCAGTGAGCGCATCGCCGCCGCCGCGGTCATCGTCTCGGTGATGTCGATCTGCAGGAACTCGGTCACGTGCGGAGCGGTGAACGCGCTCGCCGACACCGCCGCCGCGGTGTGCTTGCGCACGCCCCGGATCGCGATGCGCTCTTCCCGCGGTCCGCTGGTCACCGGCGCCAGGACGGAAACACCGGTCATGCCGGGAACGGACTTCACCGCATCGGTGTCGGCCGCCTGCTGGACGTCCTCCCTGGTGATTGACCCCCCAGGGCCGGTGCCGGACAGCCCGGTCAGGTCGACCCCGAGGTCCCTGGCCATCTTCCGCACGGGCGGCTTGGCCAGCGCGCGGGCACCGTTGGCGTGCTGCACCGCGGCCGGCTCGCCGGCCTGCGCTGGAGCGGCCTGCGCCAGAGCGGCCTGCGCTGGCGCGGGGCGGTGGCTGGCTGGCCGCCGGCCGGCTTGCGGGCCCGCCTGCTGGTCGTGCCGAGCTTCACCCCGTAGCCGACGAGGACGGCCTGGCGCTCCGCCTTGGGGGCAGGGCTGCCGATCATGCCCGGCTCGGTCGCTCCAAGCACGGTTGCTCCAAGCACGGGTGCGCCCTCGACCGGCGGCGCCGGGACCAGGTCCTCGTCGTCGCTGATCTCCCGCTGCGCCACTGCCTCGGCCGGCCCGGTGTCGGCCACGACCACCGCCGGAGTCTGCGCGGGCGCGCCGCCGCCGACGTTCACCGAGATGATCGGCGTGCCGACGTCGGCGGTGGCGCCTTCTGGCACCAGCAGGTCGGCCACCGTGCCCGCGTACGGGCTCGGCAGCTCGACGACGGCCTTGGCCGTTTCGATCTCGACGATGATCTGGTTGACGACGATCTCGTCGCCGGGGTGGACGTGCCACCGGATGATGTCGGCCTCGGTCAGGCCTTCTCCGACATCAGGGAGCTTGAACTCCTTGAGATCTGACATGGGGCCCTCTCAGTAGCCGAAGGTGCGGTCGACCGCGTCCAGCACCCGGTCCAGGTCCGGGAGGTAGTGCTCCTCCAGCCGGGACGGCGGGTACGGCGTGGTGTAAGCGCCGACGCGCAGCACCGGTGCCTCGAGTTGATAGAAGCACTCCTCGGTGACCCGGGCGGAGATCTCGGCGCCGATTCCGCCGGTCACCACGGCCTCGTGCACGACGACGCAGCGGCCCGTCTTGCGGACGGAGGCGAGGATCGTGTCCGTGTCCAGCGGCGCGAGCGAGCGCAGGTCGACGACCTCAAGCGAACGGCCGTCGCTGGTGGCTGCGACGGCCGCCTCGGCGCAGGTGCGCACCATCGGTCCGTAGCACAGCACCGTCACGTCGGTGCCGTGCACGAGCACCCGGGCCTGGTCCATCGGCAGCGCGGCGGCCAGGCCGCCCTCGACGTCGACGTCGGCCTTCTCCCAGTAGCGCCGCTTGGGCTCGAAGAACAGCACCGGGTCGTCGCTGCGAGCGGCCTGCTGGATCATCGTGAACGCGTCGGCCGGGTCACCGCAGGAGATCACCCGCAGCCCCGGCGTGTGCGCGAACAGTGACTCCGGCGACTCGCTGTGGTGCTCGACCGCGCCGATGCCGCCGCCGAACGGGATCCGTACCACGATCGGCAGCCGGACCGAGCCCTTCGAGCGGTAGCGCATCTTCGCGAGCTGCGTCACTATCTGGTCGAACGCGGGGAACACGAAGCCGTCGAACTGGATCTCGCAGATCGGCCGGTAGCCGCGCAGCGCGAGGCCGATCGCGGTGCCGATGATGCCCGACTCGGCCAGCGGGGTATCGATGACGCGCGCCTCGCCGAAGTCCTTCTGCAGGCCGTCGGTGACGCGGAACACGCCGCCGAGCTTGCCGACGTCCTCGCCCATGATGAGGGCCTTGGGATTGTCCTCCAGCGCCTTGCGCAAGCCTTCGTTGAGCGCCCGGGAGAGCGTGAGCGTGGTCATCGTGCGGCCTCCTCGCCCACGAACGAGTCAAGGTAGGTCGCGAACTCGGCGCGCTGGGCGGCCAGCTGCCTGGTCTCGGCGACCAGGACGTTGTCGAACATGGTCGTCGGCGCCGGGTCAGGCATGTCCAGACAGGCAGCGCGGACGCGGGCGCCGACCCTGGTGGCCTCCGCCTCGACCTCGTCGAAGAAGCTCATCTCCGCCTGCTCGGACCGGATCAGGTACTGCTTGACCCGCTCGATCGGGTCCTTCAGCTTCCACGACTCCAGCTCGGCCGACAGGCGGTACCGGGTCGGGTCGTCGGTCGTGGTGTGCGCGCCCATCCGGTACGTGAACGCCTCGATCAGGGTCGGCCCCTGGCCCTCACGCGCGGCCTGCATCGCCTTGCGGGTCACGGCCAGGCTGGCGAGCACGTCGTTGCCGTCGACCCGCACGCCGGGGAAGCCGAAGCCACGGGCCCGCTGGTACAGAGGTTGCCGGCTCTGCCGCTCTAGCGGCTCGGAGATCGCCCACTGGTTGTTCTGGCAGAAGAAGACGATCGGCGCGTTGTTGACCGACGCCCAGATGAAGGCCTCGTTGACGTCACCCTGGCTGGTCGCGCCGTCGCCGAAGTACACGATGACCGCCTCGCCATCCTCGCCGACGGCGCCGTCGCGCTGGATGCCCATCGCGTAGCCGGTCGCGTGCAGCGTCTGGCTGCCGATGACGATCGTGTACAGGTGGAAGTTGTGCTCCTTGGGGTCCCAGCCCCCGTGGCTGACCCCACGGTACAGCTCAAGCAGCTTCGCCGGGTCCAGGCCGCGGCACCAGGCCACGCCGTGCTCGCGGTAGGTGGGGAAGGCCATGTCGCGGGGGGTCAGCGCGCGGCCCGAGCCGACCTGCGCGGCCTCCTGACCGAGCAGCGACGCCCAGATCCCGAGCTCGCCCTGGCGCTGCAGCGCGATCGCCTCGAAGTCGATCCTGCGCACGATGACCAGGTCGCGATACAGCGACTTCAGCTCCTCGGCGTCGATCTCGAGCGGGTAGCCGGGGTGCTCGACCCGCTCGCCTTCCGGGGTGAGCAGCTGGATCAGCTCGGGCGACGGTGCTTGCTCTAGCGGGGCCTGCTCCGCTGGAAGAGGGCCTGCTGGCCGTTTCTGTGTTGCCCGTCCTGCTGGGCGGGCGGCGCGTCCGGCATCTTTGACGGTCACGTGCCACTCCTTCAGGGTCTTGTCCGGTCGTGCGCCGAGGAGCGTCGCACGGGCTAAGGCCGGTCAGGTCCAAGTTGTGCTGCGACAGTACTAGCCAGGCTCCAGGCATGGTCAAGCGCTGCGGAGGCCGTAGGAGCGCGATGGTGACGCATGTCACGAACCGGCCCACTGCGGCCTTAACTGCTAAGGCTACTCGCCGCGGGGAGGGCTGACTCGCGCTGCGCCCGCGCCCTCGGCGCGGCCGCGCCTGTACCCTGCCGCTGTGCCCAAAGTCGTCATTGACGTGATGCTCAAGCCGGAGATCCACGACCCGCAGGGCGACGCGATCGCCAGCGCTTGCCGCCGCCTCGGTTTCGGCCAGGTGGCAGGCGTCCGCCAGGGCAAGCGATTCGAGCTTGAGCTGACCGAGCCCGCCTCGCGCGACCAGCTGGCTCAGCTCGCGGCCGAATTGCTGGCGAACCCGGTCATCGAGGTGTTCTCGATCGAGCCGCTCTGAGTACCTGACCCAGTGCCGCTGACCAGCAGGTGCTGCGCTCCGTCGTGGTCAACTTGTTACACCGCCCTGGCCTGCTGAAACGTGGCGTTGCCGCAGGTCAGAGACTCGTCGCGATCAGCCGTCACCGGCCGGTACCGCACTGTTCGTCCAGAGATCGCCTAAGTTCATGATTACCGCAGCTCAGGCGGGGAAGCCTGAACAATGTGAACTGTCTGTAACCGGTGACAGGGCTGAGGAGCGGATGCGAACTCGGGTGTTCCATTCTGGGGAACAGACCGCGGACGTCGAGTTCTGCCTGGTCTTCCCCGGAGAGGCGCTGAGCGTCCCGGTCATGCGCCGGGTGCTCGGAGACACCCTCAGCCGCCTCGGCATGGACGAGCGCTGCGTGGGCGACATCCTGCTCGCGGTCACCGAAGCGTGCTCCAATGTAGTCCGGCACGCTGGCCCGGAACGACGCTACGAGGTGGTCGCGCACGTCGGCAGCAAGCGCTGCCTGCTCGAAGTCGTAGACAGCGGGCGCGGCGTGGATTCGCCGGGCTCCGCTCCGCCGCCGGCACCGCATTCGGAGCTCAGCCGGGCCCGTGGCCCGGCTGCGCCGCCACCCGGCCAGCCCGGCCTCGGCACCGTCGTCTTCGGCGACACTCCGCAGCCGGATCACCAGGCCGCGCCGGCTGGCCAGGGAGCGCGCGATCTCCCAGTTGCCGGAGTCCGGCCGGGGCCTCGCGATCATGCGCGCGTGCGTGGACGACGTGACCATGCAGAGCAAGCCGGGCCAGGGAACGGTGGTCTCGCTGCAGAAGCGGATCGAGTGGCGCAGCGACGCGCCGCTGGCCCGCAGGCCGGCCTCACAGCTCAGGGACGCTGGCTGAGCCGGTAACCTGCCAGCATGCGACGCCCAGCCGGACGCCTCACGTGACTGCCAGGATCGGAGTCGTCACCTTCCCCGGCTCGCTGGACGATCATGACGCCCGCCGCGCCGTCCGGCAGGCCGGCGCGCAGCCGGTGCCGCTCTGGCATGGCGACGCGGACCTGCACGGCGTCGACGCGGTCATCCTGCCCGGTGGCTTCTCCTACGGGGACTACCTGCGCTGCGGGGCAATCGCGCGGTTCGCCCCGGTGATGACCGAGCTGATTCCGGCCGCCCGCAAGGGGCTGCCGGTCCTGGGCATCTGCAACGGCTTCCAGATCCTCTGCGAGGCGCACCTGCTGCCCGGCGCGCTGACTCGCAACGAGCGCCGCCGGTTCATCAACCGGGACATCACGATCCGGATCGAGAACGCCAGCTCGCCCTGGACCGGGCAGTACCGCCCTGGCCAGGAGATCAGCGTGGTCCTGAAGAGCGGTGAGGGCGCCTACATGGCCGACGAGCAGACCCTCGATGCGCTCGCCGCCGGCGGGCAGGTGCTGGCCAGGTACGCCAGCGGCAACCCGAACGGCTCGGCGCGCGACATCGCCGGGGTGGTCAACGAGGCCGGCAACGTGGCCGGGCTCATGCCGCATCCCGAGCACGCGATCGACGCGCTCACCGGCCCCAGCGCCGACGGTCTGGGCTTCTTCGGCTGGCTGGCCGCCGCCGGGGCGCCGGCGTGACCGGCCCGGCGCCGGACCCCGTGGTTCCGGAGCCCGTGGTTGCGGACACAGTGGTTCAGGACACGGTGGTGCGGGCCGCGGCGACCCCCGGCCGGGCCCAGCCGTTCCGCGCGCTCGGCCTGACTCAGGACGAGTACGAGCGGATCGTCGCGCTGCTCGGCCGGCGGCCGACCGACGCCGAGCTGGCCATCTACTCGGTCATGTGGAGCGAGCACTGCTCGTATAAGTCCTCCCGCAAGCACCTGCGGCAGTTCGCGGACAAGGCGCCGAAGACAGACGTTCTGCTGGCCGGCATCGGCCAGAACGCGGGCGTCGTGGACATCGGCGACGGCTACGCGGTGACCTTCAAGATCGAGTCGCACAATCATCCGTCGTTCGTGGAGCCGTTCCAGGGCGCCGCTACCGGCGTCGGCGGCATCGTGCGAGACATCCTGGCCATGGGCGCGCGACCGGTCGCGGTCATGGACGCGCTCCGCTTCGGCCCGGCGGACGCGCCCGATACGCACCGGGTGCTGCCCGGCGTCGTGAGCGGCATCTCGTTCTACGGGAACTGCCTCGGGCTGCCCAATATCGGCGGCGAGCTGGCATTCGACCCGTGCTACGCGGGAAACCCCCTCGTCAACGCGCTGTGCGTGGGCGTTCTCCGGCACGCTGACCTGAAGCTCGCGGCGGCTACCGGACCGGGCAACCAGGTGATCTTGTTCGGCTCCCGGACCGGGCCGGACGGCATCGGCGGGGCCTCGGTGCTGGCCAGCGCGTCGTTTGGCGGCGGCGGCGGCCCGGCGGGCGGCGAGGGCGCGAAGCGGCCCAGCGTGCAAGTCGGCGACCCGTTCATGGAGAAGCTCCTGATCGAGTGCTGCCTGGAGCTGTACCGGGCAGGCGTCGTCGTCGGCATCCAGGACCTGGGCGCGGCCGGGGTCGCGTGCGCCACGACTGAGCTAGCGGCTGGCGGCGGCACCGGCATGCGGGTCAGCCTGGACGCGGTCCCGCTGCGGGACTCGTCGCTCGGCCCGGCCGAGATCTTGATGAGCGAGTCGCAGGAACGGATGATGGCGATTGTCACTCCCGCGGACGTCGCCCCGTTCCTCGGGATCTGCGCCCGCTGGGACGTGCAGGCGACGGTGATCGGGGAGGTCACCGGCTCAGGGCGGCTGGAGATGAGCTGGCGCGGCGAGCGGGTCGTCGACATCCCGCCCGGCAGCGCGGCCGACGACGGCCCCGTCTACGACCGTCCGCTGGCCCGCCCCGCCAGCCAGGACGCGTTCGCCGCGGACGACCCCGGCCGGCTGCCGCGGCCGGGCGACGGCGCCGCGCTGCGGGCCGCGCTGCTGGCCGTGCTCGGCAGCCCGGACGCGGCCGACAAGGGGTGGGTCACCGAGCAGTACGACCGCTACGTGCGCGGCGACACCGTGCTCGGCACGCCCCACGACGCCGGCCTGCTGCGGATCGATGAGGAGTCCGGCCGTGGCGTCGCGCTGGCGACCGACGGAAACGGCCGCTACTGCCAGCTCGACCCCTACGCGGGGACGCAGCTCGCGCTGTGCGAGGCCCACCGGAACGTGGCGGTGACCGGCGCTAAGCCGCTGGCGGTGACCAACTGCCTCAACTTCGGCTCGCCCGAAGACCCCGGCGTCATGTGGCAGTTCGCCGAGGCCGTGCGCGGGCTGGCGGACGGCTGCCTGACCCTGGGCACCCCGGTCACTGGCGGGAACGTCAGCTTCTACAACCAGACCGGCGGGGTGCCGATCCAGCCGACCCCGGTCGTCGGGGTACTCGGCGTGCACGCGGATGTCCGCCGCCGGGTCAGGTCCGGATTCGCCGCGGCCGGCGCCAGCGTCGTGCTGCTCGGCGCGACCAGGAACGAGTTCGGCGGCTCGCTGTGGGCCTGGGTCACGCACCGGCACCTGGGCGGCCAGCCGCCGGCGGTGGACTTCGGCGCCGAACTCGCGCTTGCCGAGGTGCTCGTGACGGCGGGCAGCCGCGGGCTGCTCGCGTCCGCCCACGACCTGTCTGACGGCGGACTGGCGGTCGCGCTCGCCGAGTCGTGCCTGGCTGGCGGCATTGGCGTCAGCGTAACGCTGCCTGGCGACCCCTTCGAGGCCTTGTTCAGCGAGTCCGCGGCCAGGGCCGTGGTCGAGGTCAGGCCCGGCGCCGAGGCGGAGTTTGGCTTGCTGTGCGCTGGCGCCGGCGTACCGGCCTTCGTGATCGGCAGCACCGGCGGCGACTCGCTCGCGGTCAGCGGCCAGTTCGAGATCCCGCTGCCGGAGCTGGCCGCGGTGCACTCCGGGCCGCTGCCGGCCCTCTTCGGCTGACCGGGGTCAGCCGGCCGTCCACCAGAAGGCGAGCAGCTGCCGGGTGGGCCTGGCCGAGTCGCAGGCGGCGAGTCCGGCGGGCAGCCCCAGGGCGGCCGAGCCGCTGCCCTGCGTGATGCACTTGCCGTCGGCCAGGTTGGCGAACTGGTAGAAGTCGTGACCGGCCACGAGCACGCCGGTGCCCAGGCGGTGCCAGCGCTGCGCCGGGCTCAGGTCGCACCGCTCCACGGTGAGCCGGGGCCGCGCGCGCGGCCCGGTGGCGGCCAGGCACTGGCTGGTGGGCAGGTAGATGAAGATGTAACCGCCGTCAGTCATCACATCGGCGATCCATTCCGGCTGGCCCTGCTGCTGCTGGCTGATCCCCACCCGGGCGAACGCCGGCTGCCGCTGCGGGCTCAGTAGCTGCACGATGTCGCTCGCCGATCCGGCCGCCGTGGAGGGCTCGGCGACAAGGCCGACGGTCAGCGTGGACGCCACCCTGGTCGGCAGCGGGGCTGGTCGCTTGTCCGCGGCGGGATGGAATCCGGCCACATAGGCCGCCGCGCCGGCCGCCGCGAGCACGACGATCACTCCGAGGCCCGCGAGCCTGGGCAGCCGGGAGCCGCGGGTCCGCGGGCGGGCCGTATGGCGCTGACCAGGCATACCGAACGATTACCAACTTCCAGCGACGGATGCGATGAGATGTCCGGAAATACAGGAGGTATTTTCCCGCAGCTGCCAGGTCCACGCACATCCGCTAGCCTGCATAGCCGTGCCAGCGCGCGGTTTTGACGCATCCCGGGCTCTCGCTGCGGTAAACGAGCAGCTCATGGCCCTCGGCGAGGCGCCGTGGACCGGCCCGGTCACCGCGGCTGCGGTCGGGCCGGCCAGCGTGGCCGCGGTCACGGCCGCCCGGCAGGCGGGCGCGACGCCGCAGCGGGCGGTGCTGCGGGCCGCGGTCAGCTACTCCCTCGGGCTGCTGGCGACCCGCGCGCCGGGCCGCACGGTCGAAGTGCGAGTGCCGCCGTTCGCGGCCGTGCAGTGCGTGCCCGGACCCCGGCACACCCGCGGCACGCCGCCAAACGTGGTCGAGACCGACGCGCTCACCTGGCTCGATCTCGCCACCGGCGAACTGAGCTGGGCGGCCGCGATGGCCACCGGCCGGCTGCGGGCCAGCGGGCAGCGGGCGGATATATCCGGCTACCTTCCGGTCGTGGCGGACGGACCCGCCAGCCCGGCGGGTCACTAGAATTGGCTGGTGATCAAGCCCGACGGCCGTCTGTCCGCTGACCCAGGTACGGGCGATCCCGGTCCCGCAGATGACCATCCGCCGCGCGACGCCTGCGGTGTGTTCGGCGTCTGGGCGCCGGACGAGGAAGTCGCCAAGCTGACCTACTACGGCCTGTACTCGCTCCAGCATCGCGGCCAGGAGTCGGCGGGCATCGCGGTCAGCGACGGGTCCCGGATCGTCGTCTACAAGGACATGGGCCTGGTGGCGCAGGTCTTCGACGAGTCGGTTCTCAACACCCTGCGCGGATACCTGGCCATCGGGCACTGCCGGTACTCCACCAGCGGTTCGTCGGTCTGGGAGAACGCGCAGCCGACGTTCCGGGCCACTCCGTCGGCCAGCCTCGCCCTCGGCCACAACGGGAACCTGACCAACACGCTGGAGCTCGCGGCGCAGCTCGCGCGGCAGGGCGGCGGGCTGGCCAGCCGGGCGACCTCCGACACCGACGTGCTCACGTCGCTGTTCGCGGCTTCCGGGCTGGAGCCGGACGGGGACGGCACTACGTTCGCGGCCGGCGATGGGTCGCATCCCGGCATCGAGGCCGCCGCGCTCGCAGCGCTGCCGCTGGTGCAGGGCGCGTTCTCGCTCGTCTTCATGGACGAGCAGACGCTGTACGCGGCCCGCGACCCGCAGGGCTTCCGGCCGCTGGTCCTCGGGCGGCTGGCGAGCGGCTGGACGGTCGCCAGCGAGACGTGCGCGCTGGACATCGTCGGCGCGACCTTCGTGCGCGAGATCGAGCCCGGCGAGATGATCGCGATCGACGAGGACGGGGTCAGGTCGCACCGGTTCGCGCCCGCGACCCCGCGCGGCTGCCTGTTCGAGTACGTCTACCTCGCCCGGCCGGACACTACGATCTCGGGCCGCAGCCTGCAGGCCGCGCGGGAAGAGGTCGGCCGCACGCTCGCGGCCGAGTGGCCCGCGGACGCCGACCTGGTCATCCCGGTGCCGGAGTCGAGCACGCCCGCGGCCATCGGTTACGCGCAGGCCAGCGGCATCCCCTACGGACAGGGCCTGGTCAAGAACTCCTACGTCGGCCGGACCTTCATCCAGCCCAGCCAGACCATCAGGCAGCGCGGTGTCCGGCTGAAGTACAACCCGCTCCGCGAGGCCATCGCCGGCAAACGGCTCGTGGTCGTGGACGATTCCATCGTGCGCGGCACCACCCAGCGGGCCATCGTGGCCATGCTCCGCGAGGCCGGCGCCGCCGAAGTGCACGTGCGGATCTCGAGCCCGCCGGTAGCGTGGCCGTGCTACTTCGGCATCGACTTCCCGAGCCGGGCCGAACTGCTCGCCGGCAACCTGACGGTCGAGGAGATCAGGCAGTCGATCGGCGCGGACTCGCTCGGGTTCGTCTCGCTGGCGGGTCTGATCGAGGCGACCACCGTGCCATCGGGGCAGTTGTGCCACGCCTGCTTCGACGGCAGCTATCCGATCCCGGTGCCCGACAGTGAGAAGGGCAAGCACCTGCTGGAGCCCGTCGTCGGCAGCGGGCAGCGGGCCAGGTGAACGGGCACCGATGAATGGCGCACAGGCGGCCGGTCCGGGTCACGCGAGTTACGCGCGGGCGGGAGTCGACATCGCCGCGGGCGAGCGGGCCGTCGACCTGATCCGGGCGTCGGTCGCGCGGACCGCGGGCCCGGAGGTCGTCGGCGGCCTCGGCGGGTTCGCCGGGCTCTTCGACGCGGCCAAGCTGGCCGGCATGCGCAGGCCGTTGCTGGCCACCTCGACCGACGGGGTCGGCACCAAGGTTGTGATCGCGCAGCGGCTGCAGCGCTACGACACGATCGGCATCGACCTGGTCGGGATGGTCGTCGATGACCTCGTCGTGTGCGGGGCCGAGCCGCTGTTCATGACGGATTACCTGGTCTTCGGTCGGCTGCAGCCAGAGCGCGTGGCCGCCATCGTCGCGGGCATCGCCGACGGCTGCGTGCAGGCGGGCTGCGCGCTGATCGGCGGCGAGACGGCCGAGCACCCCGGTCACTTCGGCCCGGACGACTTCGACATCGCCGGCGCCGCCACCGGCGCGGTGGACGGCGACCGGCTGCTCGGCCCGGATCGCGTCCGTGCGGGCGACGTCGTCGTGGCCATGGCGTCGTCGGGCCTGCACTCCAACGGCTACTCGCTCGTGCGCAGCATCATCGACGCGCCCGGCGCCGGTCTTGACCTGAGCGCGCAGCCGGACGAACTCGGGCAGCCGCTGGGGGCGGAGCTGCTGACGCCGACCAGGATCTACGCCAGGGACTGCCTGGCCCTGGCGCAGGCCTGCGAGGTCAGGACGTTCGCGCACGTGACGGGTGGCGGGCTGGCCGCGAACCTGGCCCGGGTCCTGCCCGCGGACGTGAGCGCGGTGCTCGACCGGGCGACCTGGCAGCCGGCGCCGGTGTTCACACTGCTCGCCGAGCGGGGCGGCCTGCCGGGTCCGGAGCTGGAGCAGGTCTTCAACATGGGCGTGGGCATGGCCGCGATCGTGGCGCCCCCGGACGCGGACCGCGCCGTCAGGCTGCTGGCCGAGCGGGGCGTGCCCGCGTGGCTGCTGGGAGAGGTCCGGGCCGGAGACGGATCTGTCCGGCTGGCTGGCCGGCACCCGTCGCGCATGACCTGCTAGCGAGCGTCAGCCGGAGCCGAGCCGCGGTCTGCTGGATCATGGCGGCAGCACGCCGTCGCGCCCAGCGGAACGATGAAATCGGATATTTCGGGTAAGCGTTACTCAGCCGCCGCACCCGATGGGTGCCAGCCACTGCAATCGATGACTGCGGTCAGGCCGAGGTGCTGGTCAGGTCCTCGTCGAGGTCCCCGTCGTCCCAGTCCTCGTCGCTCTCGTCGTCAGGGTCATCGTCATCGGAGTACTGATCGCCGAGATCCGAGTAGGAATCCTCCGAGCGGTGAGTATCCGCTTCGACGCCCAGCTCAGCCCGCAGCCGGTCAAGATCGGTGCCGCCACCGCTGTACTTCAGCTGACGGGCCACCTTGACCTGCTTGGCCTTGGCTCGGCCGCGCCCCATTGGCTCGACCCCCTCTAACGTACGGACCCGAAGGGTCCCTGGTCACCGCACTCTAAGTTGCCCGTTACCACGCCAATGCTCGCGGTTCGTGCACACAAGGCTAACCCGCCGCCACTCCGCCACCGGGAGGTCGACGCGCTCGCCCTGACGTACAGGTACAACCGTACCTGCTTTGGGCTGTAGGCGCCTCCGCTGATCGCGAGAGAAAGTGATCAGCTGCCCAGGTATATGCCCCGTAGCCGGCCTACCTCCGCGATCCGGCGCTCGGCCAGCCGGTCGGCTGCGACCGCGGGCGGGACCCCGTCGGCGTCCGCCGCCGCGAGGATCTGCCTGGTGGTGGTGAAGATCTGCTCGGCCCTCGCCTTGGCCCGCTCGAAGTTGAATCCGTGCAGCTCATCGGCCACTTGGATGACGCCACCGGAGTTCACCAGGTAGTCGGGCGCATAGATGATGCCGCAGTCGGCCAGCATCTTTTCCATGCCGGGGTGGGCGAGCTGGTTGTTCGCCCCGCCGCAGATGATCCGGGCGCCGAAGGAGTGCACGGTGTGCTCGTCGATGGCTCCGCCCAGGGCGCACGGCGAATACACGTCGAGATGACTGGCGAGCAGGTCATCGCGGCTCCCCGCGACCTCGACGTCCGGATGCGTGGCGAGTACCCGCGCGGTCGCCGCGGGGCTGGTGTCGAAGACCACGACCCTGGCGCCGTCCGCGCACAGGTGGTCCGCGAGCCGGTGCCCGACCTTGCCGACGCCCTCGATACCGACGGTCTTCCCGGCCAGGCTGGTGTCACCCCAGAGGTGATCGGCGGCCGCGCGCATGCCCTGGAAGACCCCGAACGCGGTGAGGACCGATGAGTCACCGGCCCCGCCGTTCGGCACGGTCCGGCCGGTGACGTGCGCGCTCTCGCGCGCGACGATATCCATGTCCTCGCTGTAGGTGCCGATGTCGCACGCGGTGATGTAGCGGCCGTTCAGCGACTCAACGAACCGGCCGTAGGCGCGGAGCAGTGCCTCGGACTTGAGCTCGGCGGGATCTCCGATGATCACTGCCTTGCCGCCGCCGAGGTCGAGGCCGGCCAGCGCGTTCTTGTAGGCCATGGCTCTGGACAGGTTCAGCGCATCGGCCAGCGCCGCATCCTCATCCGGATACGGATAGAAGCGCGTGCCTCCGAGCGCGGGCCCGAGGGCGGTGGAATAGATCGCGATAATGGCTCGCAGTCCAGACTGCGTGTCCTGGCAGAAAACGACCTGCTCGTGGCCGGGCTGGCCATCCGCATCGCGAGCCGCGAAGACGTTGGTCACGGAAATGATCTCCCGAACATCCAGCCGCGCGTCCCCGTTGACGCGGGATCGGCACCAGCCTATCGCCGGCAGGCCGGCCCGGAGAGAAGTGCTTGTATCTACCGGCGCGTAACTCTTTGCGCAGAGGCGTACGGCATGTCACGATTAGTCATGCTGCCTAATGCGCGGCGTGTGCCAGAGTTTCCGCCGGTTTCACCGGTTGGCAAACCCGGCTTGCGCCTGGCCAGCGCCAGGGAAGGCCAATGTCGCAGTAGGCTGCGGGCAAAATCCCCCGAAGCCGATTATCTAGCCGCAGTACGGGGGATTATTACCGGAGCGCGGCCGGTTGTACGCAAACAACACACTGGCTGCGGATCCGGCCACTGTCCGGGCGGAGGGCCCGGACAGTACGCCAGGGGCACAGATCTCTCTGTGCCGTCGGAGGGAGGGATTCGACGCGAGCGCGGGCCGCGGAGCTCCGGCTGCTGCTGCCCGACGTATGCCTCTGACTGGGCCGAGCTGGAGGAGATCGGCCAGGTAAATAGGGGTGCGCAGGACGTGCCGGCAATCGAGCTAAGTAGCTGATGGGAGGCGCGGATGACTTTTCCGAATCCGCCCGTTGCGACGATGCGTGTCGCTAGAATCACGCAGCGTGACAACGCACGGGCGGGGGAAGTTGAGGCGACTCGCAGAAGAACTTTGCTCCCGGTTGTCGACTTGTCACCGCTGGTGATGGCAATATGGTCTGAGTGGACTATATGGGACATCCGAGGCAGGCTCTCTACTGAGAGCCACGAACAGCAAGAAAAGGGATCGTAGTTACCGGTCCAGGAGGAGAGGCCGTCAACATGTCAGCACGCACGCCAGAGGCGGAGCCCCTGCTTACGCCCGCTGAAGTCGCCACAATGTTCAGGGTTGACCCGAAGACCGTCACCCGCTGGGCAAAGGCAGGCAAGCTCACGTCCATCCGGACTCTCGGCGGCCACCGCCGGTACCGGGAGACTGAGGTACGTGCACTGCTTGCGGGCATTCCGCAGCAGCGCTCGGAGTAACCCATGGTCGCTGCCGGGACCTGAGGTTCCGGGCGGGCTGGGAGCGCGACGCCGCGCGGCCAGCGAGCGGCCAGCACGAAGTACAACTGAAGTTGGGGGGGTCGACCCCGGCGGCCAGTTCACCGCATCGGGGGGCGCGCTTCGCGTCGATGCGATTGTTGGGCATCGGTCAGCAGACGTTGCCGGGGTCGATCCGGCCTTCTGGCTTAGTAGCCAGGCGGTCGGTTACAGACAGCGCGGTTACGACAAATACCGCCAAGACAACAACAGACGAGTTACATCCGGGAGCCATGTCATGCCGGCTCCCGTCGCCAGCGGTCCGGCTGGCCCGCCGTTCCCGGACAGGACGGCCAAATCTCCTCGCGCGAGCCTCTTTCGCCCCGCACGCCACATCTCACGCATCGTAGCTCTGCAGCAACTTCTGGTAATCGCCCCTGCTGAGAGCCATACACAGGGATACTTGTTCGCAAGCCACTCGCGGCTGTCAAAGTCGATGCGTGGCGGACAGTAATGGCGCCCGTCGGTCGAAGCGATTGCTTAGTAGCGGGGATTGCCAGGGGGACCGCCTAATGCGGCAGCATGCGGCGATCGGGGAGGGGAGGTTGGCACAGATGCGTGATCCGGACTTGGTACACCAGGCTGAGCGGGCTGCGGCTGCGCTGGAGCAGGCTTGGATTCGCTGGCGTACGCGGCATGGCCTGGCCACAGGCGCGCTGCCGCCAGTATCGAGCTACGTCGGCTACTCAGTCGAGGAGCCGTGGGGCCAGCCGCGGGTGGTGTTCGGCATCGAGGCGGCCGAAGCGGCGCGGCTCGCCGCGATTCTCGACGAGGATGCCTGCGCGGGTCCGGCGCCTGCCGAACTGACCGGAGTGCCCGCACGGCGCCAGCCTGGTACCGCGCCGCCGGCCTGGACTGTGCCGTCGAGTACGGCCGGCGTGCCGGCCCAGGCGTTAGGGCCGGGGAAGCTGGCGGTCCGAGCTTCCCGGCCGGGTGACCCTGCCGGGAAACCTGGCGCCCCGTCCGACCAGCCCGGCCACGCGGCCAAGCAGTCGGACGGCTCGGGGCAGCAGCCTGGCGGCTCGCTGCTGCGCCCGGGCGTGGCGGCCGACCAGCCGGATGCGGCGGCCGACCAGTCGAACGGTTCGGGGCGGCACCCCGGCGGCTCGGTGCTACGCCCGGATGTGGCGGCCGACCAGCCAGCTATCCCGACCGACCAGTCGAACGGTTCGGGGCGGCACCCCGGCGGCTCGGTGCTGCGCCCGGATGTGGCGGCCGACCAGCCAGCTATCCCGGCCGACCAGCCGAACGGTTCGGGGCGGCACCCCGGCGGCTCGCTGCTGCCCCCGGACGTGGCGGCCGACCAGCCAGCTATCCCGGCCGACCAGCCGAACGGTTCGGGGCAGCACCCCGGCGGCTCGCTGCTGCGCCCGGATGTGGCGGCCGACCAGCCGGATGTTCTGGCCAACCAGCCGGGTGTTCCGGTCGACCAGCCGGTTGTTCCGGCGCAGCACTCTGGTCGGCCGGCGCAGAGCCGCGCTGTCCCGCCGCAGCCAGGTGCCCAGCTACCGGCGGCCGGTCAGCCGTCGGTAGGCGTCTCGCCGCAGGCAGCTTTCCCGTCGTGGTCGCCGGCGCTGCCGGACCGGTCCGCGTCGCATTCGGAGGAGGGCATTCCGGCTGGGGAGCAGCCCGCAGCGCCAGAATCCGGCCAGTTCGCGGCCGCGGCGGCGACAGCCGAGAGCGACGTCGACTACGGCCGGGCCGAGGAACTGACGGCCGAGCAGCCGATCCTGCCGCGCGCATTACGGCGGGCGGCCGCGCTCGCTGACGTGCCCGCCGAACTGCCCGACCACGAGGCGGCCTACCTCCAGGAACTGGCGGCCCGGCCGGGCATCGTCGCGCTGCGCCCCCGGACGGCCGAGACCGCGCCAGTGGCGAACGCGCAGCCGGTGACTTCACCGTGGCCGTCCGCCACGTATCCGGGCCGTCCGGCGCCGTTGCTCGGCCAGTCGGCCATCGGCCCGGGTGCGGAGCAGCGGGCTGTCTCGCCTGCACCGGTCGGGCTCGTTGCGCCGGCGGCCGGGTTCTTTCCGCCAGCCGTTGCCGGGTCGGCCCGCGATGCCGGGACGCAGCCGGGCACGCAGCCGCCGCCAGCTGACGGGATGTCGGTCACCCGGCTGCTCCCGGTGTCGCGGCTGAACCGGACGCGCAAGCCGTCCGAGCCCGGCTCGTGGCCTGGGGTCGGCGGCCCGGCGCAGACCCCGACCGACACCGCGGTCTGACTGCTGGCTCGATAGCCGCCCGCCGCGGACTGTCAGCGGCATGGAGGACAATCTCAAGGTGTGCGGGTAGCGGTTGTCCCTGGTCCGGGCGGATCTGGCCTGATGCGTTCGCTGGCCGAGGACGGCACGGCGATCGGCCCGGCCGAATCTGAGCCGGATCTCGCCGCGGCGGTGTCGGCGCGTGCCCGGGATGGCGACGTCCGCTGGGTGTGGCAGTCCGCTGCCACGCTGTATCCGGCCTTGCTGCGGGCCGGCGTGCGGGTGCCCCGGTGTCACGACATCCAGCTGGCTGAGGGTCTGCTCGTCGGCCGCGACGGCCCTGCTGGGGACGGCGCCGCCCGTGACGGCCGTGCTGGTGACGGCGGTGCTGACGCCGGCGCGGCCAGCTATGCGGCAGTGACCAGGCTGGTCAGCGCCGGGCAGCCCGCCAGCGAACCGCTCGGCGAGCAGCCCGGCCAGCTCGCGTTCGAGGATTCTGCCGGTGCGCGGCCGGGACGTGCCCCCGCCGACGTGCTCGCTGATGTGATCGCCGCGCACGCCAGCCAGCAGCGCAGGATCGCGGCGGATCCGCTGGCTTCCCGGTTTGCCCTGCTGGCGGCCGTGGAATCGGCGGGCGGACTGGCCGCGGCGGAGATGACGGCTGCCGGGCTGCCCTGGCGGGCCGACGTCCATGACCAGCTCCTCACCGAGCTGCTCGGCCCGCGTCCGGCGGCTGGTCCCGGCGTGCCGGTGCGGCCCGCCCGGCTCGCGGAGCTGACGGTCCAGATCTCCGCCGAGCTTGGCGCCGTCCGTCCGGTCAACCCCGACTCACCGTCCCAGCTGCTGCGCGCGCTGGCGGCCGGCGGCATCCGGGTGCCGTCCACCAGGACGGCGGTCTTGCAGACCGTAGATCATCCGGCGATTCCGCTGCTGCTGAAGTACAAGGAGCTAGCCCGGCTGTACGCGGCCAACGGCTGGTCCTGGATCGACGCGTGGGTCGCAGACGGCCGGTTCCGGCCCGAGTACATCGTGGGCGGCGTGGTCTCCGGCCGGTGGGCGACGCGCGGCGGCGGCGCCCTGCAGATACCAAAGGTGCTGCGGCGCGCGGTGGTGGCTGACCCAGGCTGGGCCCTCGTCGTCGCGGACGCGGCCCAGCTTGAGCCGCGGATACTGGCCGCGCTGGCGGGCGACCGGGCGTTCGCGCAGGCCGCGGCCGGCGGCGACGTCTACGCCGCAGTGGCCAGCGCGCTCCGGATCGAGCGGGACCGCGCGAAGGTCGCGCTGCTGTCGGCAATGTACGGGGGCACCGGGGGTGACGGCGGGCAGTCGCTGGCGCTGCTGCGCCGGCAGTTCCCGCAGGCCTCAGCCTTCGTCGAGACGGCCGCGCGGGCGGGTGAGGAAGGCCGCGTAGTGCGGTCGGTACTCGGCCGCACCTGTCCGCCGCCGTCGGCCGACTGGCTAACCCTGACCGGCGAGTCCGGGGACCCGGAGCAAGAACGCGATCCCGGCGCCGGCCGGGCGCTGCGGGCCCGCGGCCGGTTCACTCGCAACTTTGTGGTGCAGGCCAGCGCCGCGGACTGGGCGCTGGTGCTGCTGGCCGCGCTGCGCTCTAGCCTGGCCGGCCTGGGCGACTCGGCGCAGCGGCCTGAGCTGGTCTTCTTCCAGCACGACGAGGTGCTCGTGCACTGCCCGGCGCAACTCGCCGACGAGATCATCGCGGCGGTGACGGCCGCCGCGGCCAGCGCGAGCCGGCTGGTCTTCGGTGCGACGCCCGTCACGTTCCCGATGACGGTCGCGGCCGTCGAGCGCTACTCCGACGCTAAGTAGGCCTACTCAGGGGCGTACTGCCCATGCCGTCCCTGGCGCTGCTGCGGTACGTCGGCGGCCGGCGACGCGGTCTGCTCGACCAGGACGGCGGTGCAGTACATGCACCGCCGGGCGGCGACCGGGATAGTGCTCAGGCACTCCGGGCAGTCCTTGGTCGTGGCCGCTTCGTTCCGGGTGGTGAGCGCCATGAGCCGGTTCACCGGCAAGACGACGGCGAAGTAGACGACCGCGGCGATGATCACGAACGACACGAGCGCGTTGATGAACGAACCGTAAAGGAACTTACTGTGGTTCACGGTGAACGACAGCTTGGAGAAGTCGGGCTTTCCGCCGATCGCCGCGATGAGCGGGGTGATCAGGTCAGTGACGAGCGCGGTGACGATGGCCGCGAAGGCCAGGCCGATGACCACCGCGACCGCGAGGTCGATCAGGTTGCCGCGCATCAGGAACTTCCTGAAACCGCTCATGTAACCTCCGTGCCGCATTCGATCCTGATATTGCACGTGACGCTACCAAGATGCGCTCTGGCGGGCAGCCTGACAACGAGAAACCGGCCGGGCCGGTCTGTCAGCAGCTATTCGAGGTGAAGGTCAGCAGCTTCGCGTATGACGGCTGCTGGGACGGCGTTCCCTGCGCCACCATCTGGAGGATCGCGTGCACCGTCTTGGTCTTGTCGACGCTGCGCTGGTAGGCCTGGAAGTCGGAGACCACGCCCCGGACGGTGCCGCGCATGTCGGCCGGCGCCTGGCTCGCGAGCGTGGTGAAGGCCGCTGCCCCGCTGGTCATGAGCTGGTCGACGAGCGTGTGCGCCTGCTTGAGGGTCATATCCGGCGTGATGCTCTTCCCGTCCAGTGACTTCATCGCGGTGGCGATGTGCTCGCAGAACTTCAACGTGGCGGGCGGGATGGCGGCCCGCTGCGGCTCCCCTGGCGTGTCTCCCGTCGAGGCGGCCGCACACGCGCTGAGCGCCATGCAGGCCCCGGATACGACTGCTAGCACGGCCTTTCGCCGTCCCCCGGTCAGCCCCAAGGCCGTCATGCTTTTCCTCCCGTAGTCACCCCGCATCGGATCTGGCCCGACGCATTCTTCCTGATCGGCGGCCAGAAAGTAGCTGGTTGTAATAATTCAGCTACGGAGAGAGAAGCCGGTTGGTCCGATTGCCACGAGGTATTCGGTCAGGAAAGTACTAGAACGCGGTAATTGATGCCGGTGCGCGCTTGGCCCGCCGCGTGTGATAGGCAGGCACCATGCCGCAGCTAGACGTCGTCGTACGCGGCATCACCATCCCGCCAGAGGAACTGTCCTGGCGGTTCTCCCGGTCGCCTGGACCCGGTGGCCAGTCGGTGAATACCACCGACAGCCAGGCCGAGCTGTCCTTCGACCTGCGGCAGACCACCGCCTTGCCGCCGGACTTGCGCGATCGCGCGCTCACGGCCCTGGCCGGGCGACTGGCCAACGGCGTCGTGACGGTCGCCGCCTATGAGTTCAGATCCCAGCTGCGCAACCGGGAGGCGGCCGCCGAGCGGCTCAGCGCGCTGCTGACCGAAGCCACCGCGCCCCCGCCCGCGCCCCGGCGGCGGACCCGGCCGACCAAGGGCTCGGTGGAACGGCGGCTCGCGGCGAAGCAGCGCCGGAGCCAGACCAAGCGGCTGCGCCGGTACACCGGCGAGTAGC
This sequence comes from uncultured Actinomycetota bacterium, assembly GCA_963805805.1. Classification (GTDB taxonomy): domain Bacteria; phylum Actinomycetota; class Actinomycetes; order Streptosporangiales; family Streptosporangiaceae; genus JAJYUU01. The sequence continues at coordinate 343,097 of CAWDVS010000010.1, forward strand.
AGGCGGCCGGCCGGCCGTCAGTAGGCTGGCGGCATGAAGCAGGCCCGATGAGGCAGGCCCCGATGAGGCAGGCACAGCGCACGGGCGGCCGGACCGGGGGCCGGACCGACCGGGATCGGCGCCGTCGCGAGCTGTCCCAGAACTACCTGCGCGGTCCTGACGCAGCCCGCCAGTTTCTGCGCGCCGTCCGGCTGGACCCGGACGGGCTGTGCGTCGAGGTCGGCGCGGGCGAGGGCATCCTCACCACCCGGCTGGCCGCCATGTGCCGCGAGGTCGTCGCGTATGAGGTGGACCTGACGCTGGCCGACCGGCTGCGCGAGCGGGTACGCGGCCGCGACAACGTCCGCCTGGTGATGACCGACTTCCTGGCCGCCCGGCCGCCGTCCAAGCCGTTCCAGGTCGTCGCCAACGCGCCGTTCTCGCTGACCGCGCCGATCGTCGACTGGTGCCTGCGCTCGACTCGCATGCGCACAGCCACGCTCATCACCCAGCTGGAGTACGCCAGGAAGCGGACCGGCGGCTTCGGACGCTGGAGCTTGCTGACGTGCACGACGTGGCCGCAGGTCAGCTGGGAACTCCGGGGTCGGCTGCCGCGGACGTTGTTCAGCCCGGTGCCGCGGGTAGATGCCGGCATCCTGCACCTGGAGCGGCGCGCGACACCGCTAGTCAGCCCGGCCCGCCAGCGCGCCTACCGGCAGCTCGTGCAGGCTGGGTTCAGCGGCGTCGGCGGCTCCGTGCAGGCGTCCTTGCGCCGCTCCTACCCGCCGGACCGGGTCGCGCAGGCGTGCGCGACCGCGGGCGTGGACAGACGGACTGTGGTGGCCTTCGTCAGCCCTGACCAGTGGGTACAGATCTTCACGTTGCTCGACGCGCGCGGGTAACGCCTAATAGCGCGCCGCTCCGGCTACCCTCGCGATAGCGTCGCTCCAGTCTGGGCCAGCTGGCCGCGGACGACCTCACCTGGTGGGATGCGCCGCCTACGTGCAGGCGCGCACCACAGCGGTGGCTGACGCGGTGCGCCGGGCCAGGGACTATGCCTCGGCCGTCGGCAGCGGGCTGGCGGGACTGGTGGAGCTCGCCGACGCCCACCTGCTGTCGGAGTCTCGCGGTACGGGCGAGGTGCGGGCCGTAGTCGAGGCGCCCGACCTGGCGGCCGTCCGGGCCTGACCTGGCCGGGCGAGCGCGTCGCCCGCCGGGGTCGCGCCGATCAGGGCGCGGTCGTCCCGCTGCGGCCGTACTTGTCCTCGAGCCGGACGACGTCCTCACGCCAGCCTGGGTCGGCCGTGGACGACTCGGCGAAGGTCATGTCGGTGATCGCGGTGATCCGGTGCACCGATCCCGGCGGCAGGTGGATCGTGTCGCCAGGGCCGAAGTGCTGGCTCGACAGGTCATCGGCGGCCGGGCCGTACTCGATGATGGCGGCGCCGGCCAGGACGCTGATCGTCTCGTCCTTCTGCAAGTGGTACTGCAGGCTGAGCGAGTGCCCGGCGGTCACATGGAGGATCTTGCCGATGTACTTGCCCTCGAGCGCGGCAAAGATGATCTCGTGACCCCAGGGCTTGTCCTGCCTGGCGGCCTGGTAGACGGTGATGGGCGCGGCCGGTGCGGCCGGCCTCCCGTTCTCGGCGGACATCAACTGCGCCCTCCCATAGGGTGTGGCGGAAGGATGACCATCCTAATGATGGCGCAGCACCGGCAGGCGCACGGGCGGCGTCAGCTGGCCGGCCAGGTGGCGCCGCGCAGCCGGCGGGCGGCCTCGGCCAGCACTTCGCTTCGCTTGCAGAACGCGAACCGGACCTGGCTGCGACCGGCCTGCTTGTCGTCGTAGAAAACCGCGTTCGGGACCGCCACGACGCCGCAGATGTGCGGCAGCCGACGGCAGAAGTCGAGCCCGTCGGCGGGACTGAGCCCGGCGATGCTGGTGGTGATGAAGTACGTGCCGTGCGGGGCGAACACCTCGAATCCGGCCGCCGTCAGGCCCGCCGCCAGCAGATCTCGCTTCGCTTTCAGCCCGGCCGACAGCTCCGCGTAGAAGGAGTCGGGGAGGGCGAGCCCGGTCGCGATGGCGTACTGGAACGGCCCGCCGCTTACGAAGGTCAGGAACTGTTTCGCCGTCCGCACCGCGGTGACCAGTTCCGGGGTGGACGTCACCCAGCCGATCTTCCAGCCGGTGAACGAGAAGGTCTTGCCCGCGGACCCGATCGTGACCGTGCGCTCGCGCATGCCGGGCAGGGTGGACATCGGGATGTGCTCGCCGTCGAAGACGATGTGCTCGTACACCTCGTCGGTCACGACCAGGAGGTCTCGCTCGATGGCCAGCCTGGCGATCTCGGTGAGCTCGTCCCTGGTCGCGACCATGCCGGTGGGGTTGTGCGGGGTGTTCAGCAGGATCAGCCGGGTGCGGTCGGTGACGGCGTCGCGCATCGCGTCCAGGTCCGGGCGGAAGTCGGGCGCCCGGAGCGTGATCGGCACCCGGCGGGCCCCGGCCATCGCGATACAGGCCGCGTAGGAGTCGTAATACGGCTCAAGCGCGATGACCTCGTCACCGGGTTCGAGCAGCGCGAGCAGCGCGGCCGCGATCGCCTCGGTCGCCCCGGCCGTGACCAGGACCTCGGTATCGGGGTCGAGGTCGATGCCGTAGAACCGCTTCTGATGCGCCGCGATCGCGGTCCGCAGCTCAGGGACGCCCGGTCCCGGCGGGTACTGGTTGCCGCGGCCGGTGAGCACCGCGTCCGCGGCGACGGCCGCGATCTCGGCCGGGCCGTCGGTGTCGGGGAACCCCTGCCCGAGGTTGATCGAGGCGGTCTCCAGCGCCAGCGCCGACATCTCGGCGAAGATCGTGGTGCCCATTCCTGCCAGCGCGCTGTTCAGCACCTGCCGTGTCATCTGCCCGCCTCTCGCCCGCGTGCTGGCACGCGGTCCGGCCCTGCGGCCTGCGGCCGCCCGACGGGCGCGACGATACCCGCTGCCGCCCGGCTACGCGGCGGGCGGGCGCGGTGCGTGCGGCTTGCTGGCCCGTGCTTGCTGGCCCCGTGCTTGCTGGCCCCGTGGTTGCTGGCACCGTGCTGGCCGGCCGTGTGATGTCGCCAGCGCACCGCGACCGCGAAGACGATCACGTTGCTGAGATAGTGCCCGGTGGCGGCGTCGAAGGTGCCACCGCAGGTGACCAGGTGCAGCTCAGCGACGGGCGCCGGACCGTAGACCGCGGCGGTGGGGAAGTGGCTCTTCGCGTACGTCCGCACCGAGACGACGCGGAACGCCGCCAGTGAGTGGTCGGCCCGGCGGACCAGGATCAGGTTGTGCGGGCGAAGAAGGTTCAGCCGGAAGAAGACGCCGGGGCCGCTGACCGAGTCCACGTGGCCGGCGATCACCGCCGCGCCGAGTTCGCCCGGCCGCGGGCTGCCGCTGTACCAGCCGGCCACCGAGGTGGTGGACGGAACCTGCAGCGTGCCGGCCGGCGTGCGGCCGAGCCGGATCAGCCGGGTCTGGACGCCGATCGCCGGGATCATCAGCGCTTCCGGCGGCGCCGTCACGAGCGGGTGAGTCGCAGTGGGCAGCCGCACCGCCCGGCCGGCCGGGATAGCGAGGAACGGGGTCTTGCCATCGGGTGTGGCCGCGCGGCCGCCCTGGCTCGCGGCGACGCCGCGGGCGGCGGCGATGACGCAGCCGAGCAGGCCGCCGAGCGCGACCGCGGCCGCGACCGGGTGACGAGTCGCGCGGCGCCTGGCGAGGCGGCCGACAGACCGGCCCGCGCGAGCGGGCGACCAGCGCCGCCCGTTGCCGAGCGCGTGCCGCCGGGCTAAAGGAATAGTTCTGCCCGCGACCAGCCGGCTGCCGTCCGGGTACCTCCAGGCAACGCGAAGGGGCGGCCCCGGCGTCGGAGCCGCCCCTTGCTGTTGTTCGCTAGCTAGCAGCTATGCGTGCTGTGACCGGCCGACTCGGCCGGACCTGGTTAGAGCGGCCGGACCTGCTCAGCCTGCGGGCCCTTGGCGCCCTGGCCGGCGGTGAACTCGACTCGCTGGTTTTCCTGCAGGCTGCGGAAGCCGTCAGCCTGAATCGCGGAGTGGTGCACGAAGACGTCGGCGCTGCCGTCGTCCGGGGCGATGAACCCATAGCCCTTGTCGGCGTTGAACCACTTCACGGTGCCCTGAGGCATGTGCGTTCTCCTACTGGGTGATTCTCCGGAACCCACGGACGAGGATCCCGGGTCGCAACAGTGCGATGAGCCTGCCCCGCCGGATAACCGCCGTGAGCTACGCCGCCGCACCGCGTACGCAGGAGACGCAGTCGCAACCACGTCTATCAAACACCATCAGCGTCAAGCTGGTGTCATGCTCCGGCCGACTTAGCGTCACGCGACTCCAAAACTCGCGGGCGGTATCGTTCGATATCCCGTAGGGGCCCAGGCACCTCAGAGCCTCCCGGCCTGCGCAGAATTCTGGAATACGCAGCCCGTGCGCGGGCTCGCCGAAGCAGGAACAAATGCCGGAATCTGCCATTGCCCTAACCAAGGCAATAAACCAGCGCATCTGCCCGCGTTTCTTGTTTGGCGGTGCCGTCGGGACCCGGCCTGCCGCGCTGTCCGGGCCAAGCCTGGCCGCACAGTCCGGGCCAAGCCTTGCGGCGCGGTCCGGGCCTGGCAATGTACCGGGGTCCCGCCGGTTGGGCGGGCCTGACTGGCGCGCCCCGGGACGTCCGTAGCTGGCCGATCCGCGCATAGTCGCGGCAAGAGCCGACTGACAGCTACCCGGGCACTCGGTGCTCAGCTGGCCTGCAGGTAGGCCTCGGGAGCTATGGCCAGGTACCAGGGCAAGGGTGACCCTGGCCGGTACCGAGGAGGGAGTCTCAATGTCCACCCTGACGATGTCAGTGCCCCGCGAAGCGCAACAGCGCGCGGAGCTCGAGGACCTGTGGCGGGCCTGGCTGGGCCGCGTCACCGAGCTGTCGCTCGCCTACCACGACGCGGCGCAGCTGGCCAGGCAGGGAAGTGCCGCCGAACGCAGCCGGGCCGCCCCGGGCGAGCCGCAGGCTCGCCCGCGCGGTGGTCGCGGACCGGCAGGCCCTGGTGGAGATCGAAGCTGCGCTGGACCGGATCACCCGCGGCCAGTACGGCCGCTGTGAGCAGTGCCGCGAACCGATCTCAGCGGCAACTGCTGGCCAGCCATCCGCAGGCGCGGTACTGCACCGCCTGCGGCTGGCTGGCCGTCCGTCCGGCCGGGTGACCGCCGCCTGGCCGGCCGGGGCGCCCGCCCGCCCGGCCGGCAGGACCAGCACCCGCACCGGGCCATCGACCACAAAACAGGGGATGACCTGCGAAGATGCGGTCACCGCGGCGTGCCGGTCCGGGTTGTCCTGCTCGCCGCAGGTCGCGCGTGCAGACCGCCAGCGCCGGGGCCATGATGGCGAGAATCCCACAGTAAGGAAAGCCGTGCAGGCACAAGTTAAATTGGCCGTGCGCCTTATCATGCGCAAAGTGGAAAAGAACGAATACGGCAACTGTGATTTAATTCATATCGTCATAATGCCAATTTCGGCTTACATCATGGCAATCATCAGGCAGAGTTGCTCCCCGATAGCACCCTGCCTGCACCCTAGGCCGCACTGAGCGGCCATCGGTGGCCATGTTCCCGCACCGAGGTCCGCAGGCACGCGCGGTAACGGCGAGAAGCCGCCGGCGCAAGGGTGACGGCCGAGCGCGCGAGCGGGCGCGCCCGACAGAAGGCACATCTTGTCCCTTCGGACATCCATCACCCCCCGTCAGTCCGCGACGACGATCATTTTGCGCGGTATCGGGCCTCGCGCTCGTCGCCGCGGCGGCCGGAGCGGTCAGCATCTCGCCAGCCAGCGCAGCGGCCCAGCGGTCCGCGAGCGCCGGTGCGGCGATCACTACCCAGACCCGGCCTGTGACCAGCTTGTCGGTCGCGGTCGGCGCGGAAGCCGACGGCACCGCGCACGCTCAGCTGGACGCGTTCAGCGTCGCGGCCTCGACGAACCCGGCGCCCAAGGGCAGCTCGCCTGCCCACCACAAGCGCAAGGCCGTCAGGCTGACGCCCAGGCAGATCGCCCGGCGGATGCTGCGCTCGTTCCACTGGACGCAGTGGCAGTACCGCTGGCTGAACCTGCTCTGGTCGCATGAGAGCAGCTGGAACGTGCACGCGAGCAACCCGTACTCGGGCGCGTACGGCATCCCGCAGGCGGTGCCGGGCTCCAAGATGTCCACCGCGGGCCCGCACTGGACGAGCAGCGCTCGCACCCAGATTCGCTGGGGGCTGCGGTACATCAAGGCCCGGTACGGCTCGCCGCACATGGCCTGGGAGCACGAACTGGCCACCGGCTGGTACTAACCGCCATCCGGCCAGCGGCGGCGCGGGGAGCGCACCTGACCCCGCGCCGCCGGCTTGCCGTCTAGCGAGGGAACGGGCTGCCGCCCCCCTCAGCCGGGCCAGAACAGCGCCGGCGCGGTCGCGGTGACGTCGATCGCGTCGATGGCGCCGGGCGTCGTGCGCGGATCGGCTGAGACCAGCATCTCGCAGGCCGCGCCGTCGGTCATCATGGCGAACGCCGCGCCGACGGGGACGATCGCCTGGCCCAGCGCCGGGTCGGCCGTGCTGAACCCCGGCGGGTCCGACCGGCCCGCCGTGGCCTCGGCCAGCCCTACCAGCGGTTCCAGTACCTCGATCGGGTATCGGGCCGGCCACCATCGCTCCCCGGCCGCAGCATCTCGGTCTACGGGTAGGCCTGCGCAGCCCGGTCCGGACCGAGGGCCGCCCCGAGCGCCCCGCGTCGGTGACCGCGAACGAGGGTGGATGCAGGGGGTCACCCCTATCCCGGCGATCCGCGCGATCAGGTCGGCGGACAGCACGCTGGCGTGCTCGATCCGCGGCCCCGCCGCGGCCATCGCGGCCCGGTCGCCCTCCAACGCCAGCTCATAGGCGTCCAGGACTCGCCGTCGCCCGGTCGCCGATGGCATGATGGCGATCCGCCAGCCACGATCAGCCAGCGGAGCGATCCTGCGGGCGAGCCGGGCTTCGTCGGTGAACAGCAGCCCGCGTCCCCGGCGTCGGTGAAGTCGGCAGACAGGGCGCCCGTGCGCGGCACCAGCCAGCCATCGGCGTAGAACTTGACGCCGTCCAGCCGGACCCAGGACCAGAGGCGCCCGCCTGGCATCCAGCTCGTCCAGGCTCGCCTCGCCGGCCAGGCCGCTGGCCAGGTAGACGCGGACCCGGACCGGCAGCGGGCCCGCTTCCTGCACGGCGCCGAGCGCCTCGAGGTAGTCCCAGCTGCGCATGCCCATCTCGGTGATCTCGACCAGGCCGCACCGGGCCGCGCGGGCGAGCGCGGCGCGCAGGACGCCGCCCAGCCCGGGCGGGTCCAGCGGCGGGTCGAGCACGTCCATCGGCGTGCTGCCCTGTGCGGCTACCCGCTGGTGGAACTCGCGGACGGCCGCGGTGTTCGCCGGGAACGGCACGCCGGCTGCCGTCCGCAGCAGGTGCGCGTGATGGTCGGCGAAGCCCGGCACCGGGACCGGCCTGGCTGAATCCATGGGCATCCTCGGGTCGCGGGCGGGCAGCCAGCTGGCTCGGCCCAGCTGGATCGGCCCGGTTGTATCGAGCGGCGAATCGGCACTGTGGCTGGGCCACCGCACCGGCTGATGGATATTGTGCCTGGGCGGATTTGCGCGGACCGGCCGGAGCGGCAAGCCTGGGAATCGCACCGTCCACCGCAACGTCCCGGCAGCAAAGGAGCACGCGTGGCGTACCAGACCCCGGCACCCGACATCGTCTCGATCATTGATGCCCCGCCGACCCCGGTCGCCGCGCTCGGCCCCGGCCGGAAGTACGCCGTGCTCGTGCACTACGAGATGCACCCGCCGGTGACGACCCTGGCCCGGCCGTACCTGGCGCTCGCCGGCGTCCGGGTGGACCCGGCGATCGCCGGCCGGCAGCGGACCCGGCGGCTCACCGGGCTATCGGTGCTGTCGCTCACGGACGGCGCGATCCGCCCGCTCGACCTGCCGGACGGCAAGTCGGTGAGCGTGCCGGCCTGGGCGCCGGACGGGCTCAGGTTCGCGTTCACCGTCGATGAGAGCGACGGCATCGCGGTGTGGGTGGGCGACGCCCGCGATGCGACCGCTGCCCCCGTTCCCGGCCTACGGGTGCGCGACGTGCTGGGCGGCGATCCCACTTCGGTGGGGTCCACGGTGCGGTGGACGCGCGACGGCAGGCACCTGCTGTGCCTCAGCGCGCCCGGTCCGGTGCCGGAGCTGCCGGCCGAGCCGATCGAGCCGCACATCGAGGAGTCCGCGGGCAAGCACTCGCAGATGGCCACGTTCCAGGACCTGCTCAGGACCGACGCGGACGCGGACATCTTCGAGCAGCTGGCGACCACCGTGCCGATGCGGGTCGACCCGGTCAGCGGGGAAGCGACGACGCTGGGTCCGGCGGGCCTGTACTACTACCTGGGCGACTCGCCCGATGGGCAGCACCTGCTGGCCTACCGGCTGCGGCGGCCGTTCTCCTTCCGGGTGCCGTACGGCTACTTCGCCCGGACTGTAGAAGTCTGGGCGGCGGACGGCGGGCTGGAGCGCGTCGTCGCCGACCTGCCGGTCAGCGACGAGGTGCCGCGGATGGGCGTGCCGACCGGGCCGCGGCTGGTGTCGTTCGAGGAGTCCAGCCCGGCCAGCCTGGTCTGGATCGAGGCGCTGGACGGCGGCGACCCGAAGGCCGAGGCCGAGCACCGGGACCGGCTGGTGCGGCTGGCCGCGCCGTTCACCGCCGAGCCAGCGCAGGCGGGCCTCGTGCAGCACCGCTGCCTGGGCTGGTACGACATGGCGGCGGCCGGCCAGGTGCTGATGACCGAGCACGACCGGGATCGGCGCTGGCTGACGACCCGGCTGACCGACCTCGCGGTGCCCGAGCCCGGCCGGGTGATCTTCGATCACTCCGCGGACGAGGCGTACCAGGACCCCGGCTCGCCGATGGTGATCTTGCACGCTGACGGCACCCGCACCGTGCTGCAGGACGGCGACGACATCTACCTGCGCGGCGACGGCGCGAGCCCGGAGGGTGACCGGCCGTTCCTGGACCGGCTGAACCTGACCGACCTCAGTACCGAGCGGCTGTTCTCGGTCCGCGCCGGACGCGTACGAGCACGTGCTCGGCTTCCTGGCGACGGCCGGGACCGCGTCCTCATCTGGCACGAGAGCCGCACCGAGCCGGCCAACCTGGCCGTGGCCGACCTGGGCGGGGCGGGCGGCCAGCGCGTCTCACGGCGTGGCCGGATCCGCATCCGCAGCTGACCGGGATGGACAAGCGGATGCTGACCTACGACCGGGGCGACGGCGTCCAGCTCTCCGGCCTGCTGCACTTGCCGCCCGACTACGACCCGGAGACGGACGGGCCGCTGCCGCTGGTGGTCTGGGCCTACCCGCTCGACTACGGGGACGCCGCGACGGCCGGCCAGGTCCGGGGCAGCACCGAGCGGTTCACCCGGCTGACCGCGTCCGAGCCGGTGTGGTTCGTGCTGCGCGGCTACGCCGTGCTGCACAACGCGACGATGCCGGTGATCGGCGACCCGGACACGATGAACGACACCTACGTCGAGCAGACCACCGCCGCGGCGTCGGCGCACATCGACGCGCTGGTCAAGATGGGCATCGCCGATCCCAGCCGGGTCGCGGTGGGCGGGCACAGCTACGGCGCGTTCATGACCGCGAACCTGCTGGCCCACACCGACCTGTTCGCCGCCGGCATCGCCCGCAGCGGCGCGTACAACCGCAGCCTGACGCCGTTCGGCTTCCAGACCGAGCGGCGCAACTTCTGGGAGGCGACGCCGGTCTACGACCAGGTGTCGCCGTTCCGGTACGCGGACCAGATCACCGCGCCGCTGCTGTTGCTGCACGGCGCGAAGGACGCCAACTCGGGCACGTTCCCGATCCAGTCCGAGCGGCTGTTCCAGGCCATCCAGGGCACCGGCGGCACCGCCCGGCTGGTCGTGCTGCCGCACGAGAGCCACGGCTACATCGCCCGCGAGTCGGTGCTGCACATGCTGGCCGAGCAGCTGGACTGGCTGGACCGCTGGCTGCGCGCCGGCCGCGGAGTAGCGGAAGGGTCAGGGCTCCGACCGAGCCCTAACCCTTGCGGTTAGCTGGCTGACCCTCAGTGCAGCAGGCGGAGCGTGTTCTGTACGTCGTCCACGTAGTAGACGCCGCGACCGCCCGGCTTGACGGCCAGGCCGAACAGCGCGCCCGCGCCGAGCGGGGCGGCCCGGTGCTGTCGAGCAGCTTGCTGGCGATCTGCGCGCCAGCCGGCGTGGTCTCGACGATCAGGCCGTTGTTCCCGTTCACGGTCAGGATGTCACCGTTCGGCGCGATCGCGAGGCCCAGCGGCCCGCTGAGCTTGCCGTTGGCGGTGACCGGGGTGCCAGGACCGCCGCTGCCCGGCCGGGTCAGCGGGTGCGCGACCTTGGTGATCGCGCTGGTCTGGAGTGTCGGCGATATAGAGCCAGCCGTGGCGGCCGATCCCGATGCCGGTGGGACCGAGCACGAACGCGGACGCGTTCTGCTGCTCCGCCAGCCCGGACGCGACCTTCGTGGCCGACACCCAGAGCGGTGCGTGACTGCGGCGCAGCAGCAGCGTCAGCCGCAGCACCGTGCCCTGGTGCACGACCGACATGGTGTGCTGGACGCCGCCGTTCAGCACGTTGGTGACCAGCAGGTCCGCGATGCGTCCGCGCACGGCCATGGTCGCGTCCCACGGCCCGTTGATGCCGTGCCCGCGGAGGGTCTCCGCGATCCGGCCATTGCGGTTGAGCACGATCAGGCAGCCGGCCCTGGCGGTGGCCGCGCTGCCGTTCTTCGACGGCAGGCTGCCGACGACGACCCAGCCGCCGGGCAGCACTTCCAGCGCGGTGGTCAGCCCGACGCCGCCGGGACACCGGCCCGCGACCTGCTTGTTGCGGATGTGGGCGAACAGCGTGCGGTGCCCGGACGGGCTGATCTCGACGATCGTCTTGCCCGTGCCCTGTGCGTTCGCCTTGTCGTTGAAGTTGCTGATGAGCACGTCGCCGCGGTGCAGCCGGCCGGTGCTCTGCCGCACGACGAAGATGCCGTACGGGTTGATGTCGCCGTTCTTCGGCACTGTCGACTTGATGGTGGTCAGGTGGTGGAACTGGTTGATGAACGCGTGGTGCGGCATGACCGGCTTGGCCTGGGCAACAGGCGCCGCCATTAATCCCGCGGTGGATATTGCCCCGGCTACTGCGACCGCAGCGATCATTCGATGGCGGATCGGCATGCGATGCTCCCCTCGGAGACTCGCCGGCTCACGGCCCTGCGCGGGAAGATCTGGCGGGCCGCATCGCCGGGCGTCGTGGCGTTATGCCAGCGGCGCTGCACCCGAAACGGCGCGGCGGCCCGGCTGGTTCAGCCGGGCCGCCGTTATCGCCAAAGCTTTACCGAAGGTACTGCTGCGCCACCGTGTGATAGTCGTGCAGTTCCTCCTTGGTGAACCACACGCCTATCTCCTTTTCCGCCTCGTCCTGGTTGCCAGAGGCGTGCACCAGGTTGGCGACGGCGATGCCGTGCGCGTTGGCGTAGGCCCGGCTCATGTGCGCGAAGTCGCCGCGGATCGTGCCCGGCGCGGCCTGGTCGGGGTAGGTCGAGCCGACCATCTTCCGGACGCAGGCCACGGCCTCGACGCCTTCCAGCACGATCGCGATCACCGGGCCGCTCTGCATGAACTCGGCCATCGAGTTGTAGACCACGGCGCCGAACCGCTCCTCAAGATCGAAATAATGGCGCCTGGTCAGCTCGGCGTCCATCCAGACCATTTTCGCCGCCACAACTTTCAGCAGGTTGTCCTCAAAGCGCGCGAGAATGCGGCCGGTCAGTCCGCGCGCCACGGCATCGGGCTTGAACAGCACAAGGGTCCGCTCGACTCCGGTGTCGTTACTCATGACGATCCTCTCAATGCGCGTCAGTGCGCTCTTCAGCTCCCGCGGTGAGCGGGCCCGCACAGCTTAGCGATGGCGGGCGCGCGGCCGGGCCGCGAGTCAAGGGTTCGGCGTTGGCCGGCCGGGGCCGTCAGGCCCGGCCAGGCCGGGATTCTTCCCCTCCGGCCGGGCGAACCCTGGCCGGATCGGGTGAAGAGCGTATCGATGCTGCTAGTGGCTCCTATTCTGGCTAGTGTCCTGTCTGCCGGGTACCCCGGCCCGAGATCAGGGATCCGCGCCGCGGGTCCCGGTGAGGCGGCGACGCTGTGGACGACACCTGGGCGGCCAGGGAACTGCCGGTGCTGGCCGCGACCGTGGCCCTGCTCGAGGAGAGCTACCTGGTCACGGTCAGCGACATCGCGGGCAGGACCGGACTGGACGAGTCCGTCGTCGCCCACGGGCTGGAGGCGCTGGACCCGGTCTTCGTGGACTTCCGCAAGACCACGACCGGGGGCGACCCGACCTTCTGGTACGTGCTGAAGGTCACCCCGGCGGCGCGCCAGGCGGTAGGTCAGTGGCCGACGGCGGAGACGCTCATCAGCGCCCTCGCCAGCGAGCTGTCGGTGGCGGCCGGCCAGGAGCTGGACGCCGAGCGCAAGGGGCTGCTGACGTACGCGGCCCGGCTGATCGGCGACACGCTGCGAGATGCCAGCGTGCGGGCCGCGGAGACGGTCCTGGCCCCGGCGATGACCGCCATGCACGCTGACCCGGCGCCGCCGGCTCGCTAGCTTTTGGTCGGCCGCGGCTGCGGGCCCTTGTAGGGGCCAGGAAGCTTGCCCCGGTCGGGCCGGCCCTCGGGCGGCCGGATCGGCGGGATCTGCGGGAATGCGCGTGCCGGCGCGGGCCGGACCAGAGGGCGGGCACGACGTCCAGCTCGCGCGCGATGGCGAACGCCGCGGGCTCGTAGTTGACCCGCCAGCCGACGAAATCGGGCCAGGCATCGGCGGCCTCGCGCTCCAGCGGGAAGTTCACCTTGTCCATCCTGGCGACGGCCTCCAGGAACTGCTCGTAGGTGATCGCGATCCCGGCGCCCGGATCGGGCTCCTCGGGGATGTCGTAGCCCATGGCCCGGGCGACGTCCCGGAAGCACAGGAAGCCGGCCCGCAAGCACAGCCGGGCGGGCACCACGGGCGCCGCCTCCGGGGACAGCGACAGCATCAGGGCGGCCGAGTCCAGCACCGCCAGCAGCGCCGTCACCCAGGACGACAGCGGCTTGGGCGACCGGAACCGGACCAGCGGCAGGTAGGTGGTGTGGCTCTCGGCCACGTCGGCGGCCCACCGCTCCCAGTCCGCGTACAGGTCGGGCAGGGTGTCGACGGTGGAGACGCCCGAGCCGAGCGCGTAGTGGGTGCGGGCGAGCAGTTCGGGGCCCCAGCTGGGCACGCCGGCCCTGGCGTTGAGCAGCGCCACCTCCTGTTCCCGGCGGTTGAACGCGGCGTACAGGGTCGGCAGGTAGGAGATCTGCAGCGTCAGCGTGATGATGCCGGTGATCGCGGCGAAGTCGAGGATCGCCTGCTCAAGCCCGCCGCGCGCGCGGTCCTCGCCGATCTGCCACAGGCCGGGGCCGGCGGTGCGGAACGCGTCGGTGATGCCGCCGCTCACCATCGGCCAGAAGATCAGCGAGAAGCCGACGAAGAACATCAGCAGCCAGGCGACGAGCTGGGCGATCAGCAGCGCCGCGGCGTGCGCGGACAGCACCCGGTCCCGGCGGCGGAAGTCCGGGATGAACTTGGTGATCAGTATGAAGGCGCCGCGGACGACGCGGTCGATCTGGCGGGTCAGCCAGTTCGCCACCGGGCGCGGCACGATCAGCGTGCCGATGACGCTCGCCGCCGACGTCGCGATGAGCAGCACGCCGACAGCCGCGGCGACATCGCGGGCTGCCTGCGGCACGACCATGGGCTCTCCTTTGCCGCGGTCGGCCGGTGCCGACCGTGCTGCGGCAGACTAACCCAGCCCGCGCCGCCGCCGGCGGCCGGCTCAGCTTTTCGCCGCGAGCGGTTGAACCGGGCAAAATGGCTCACATAAGATCAGCGCCAACCGGGAACGGCCCAGGGAATGACGGAGTCACGCCCGGCCAGGATTGGCGGGATCTCACCTCGCGCACTTGCGTGGCGCAGTTCACCGTGCAATTCTCGATATGCACGCATCATTTGCCCGGATTCGGCGGCCAAAGGCACATGAGCGTGCGGCCTGAAACAGCCACCTAGGGGGACGGCCCAGGTGAACACCGTGGAGTACCAGCAGGTGCTCGGGCGCAAGGTCGCCCAGGAGCGCCGGCGCCACGGTCTGTCTCAGCCCGAGCTGGCCGCCATGGTCGACCGTCCGGTCGCGTGGGTCTCCCAGCTTGAGCGCGGCGTACAGCCGATCGACCGGCTCTCGGTGCTGCAGAACCTCGCGGACGCGCTCGAATTGCCGCTGGCCGAGCTGGCGGGGGAGGCCGGCGAGGACGGCCTGCCAGCCGCGAGCCAGTCGGCCGCGGCGAAGGCGCTGCGGGTGGTGCTGGCCGGCGCGCACTCGCTGCAGGCCATGCTGGGCGAGCCACCCCGCCGCCGCTGGCCGTGCTGAAGGAGCGGACGGAGAAGGCCTGCGCGCTCGCCAGGGGCGAGCGCTACGACGAGCTCGCTAAGGTACTCGGCTACCTGCTGCCGGGGCTGGAGGTGGCAGTCCGGGCCGCCCCGCCCGCCACCAGCCCGACATCTACGAGCTGACCGCCATCTCCTACCAGGCCTGCGCCGCCGCGCTGGCCAAGCTCGGGGAGCCGATGGCGTCCTGGATCGCCGCCGACCGGGCCACTATCGCGGCCGAGCGAGCCGGGAACCTGCTGCTCGCCGCCGCCACCTCCTACCGGCTGGCGTCGGTGTTCCTGGATGCCCGCCAGCCGTGCCTGGCCGAGGAGACGGCGCGCACCGCGCTGCTGGCGCTCGCCAGCCTGGCCGAGCTGGGCGACCCGGACGCGCTGTCGCTGTGCGGCGGCCTGACGCTGGTGCGGGCGGTCGCGGCGGCCAGAAGCGGCCACCCCTCGGCCGCGTTCGGGCACCTGGGCAAGGCCAGGGCGCTCGCGGACCAGCTGGGCTGCCAGCGCCCGGCGGGCATGCCGGAGTTCGGCCGGCAGCACGTCGCCCTGTACGAGATCGCCGTCAGCGTCGACCTCGGCGACGCCGGGCACGCGCTCCGGATCGCGGCGTCGCTCGACCTGGCCGCGCTGCCGCGGGCCCGCCGGGCGCGCGTGCTGATCGACGTCGCCCGCGCCCACACGCTGCGCAAGCAAGTGCGCCAGGCCACCGAGGCGCTGGCCCGCGCCGCGGAACTCGGCCCGTTGCCGGACCGGGACGCGGACCGCGCCCGGCAGGTGATCAGCGACCTCCTGACGGTCAACGGCACGCCCCCCGCGCCGCTGACCGCCCTGGCCCGCCGGGTCGGCGCCCAGCCTTAGCTAGCCCGGTCTTAGCTAGCCCGGGCCTGGGCTCAGCCGGGTCGCCGCTGCGCCGCGCGCAGCGCCATCAGGTCCGCCAGCGGGCCGAGGTGGCCCAGCTTGCCGCGGGCGATGACGGACCGCACCGCCTGCACCTGGCCGTCGGTGATGTCGAGCACGAACACGCTGATCAGGCTGCCGTCGGGCGCGCGCACCAGCGCACCGGGCTGGCCGTTGACCTGCACCGAATCCAGGGTCGCGCCCGCGTCCAGCAGTTGCTGGCCGAGCGCCGCGAGCAGCCGGCTGACGTTGCGGCGCCCGACGATCGGCCGCAGCCACGCGGGCGGCACCCCGGCGTTGTCGCCGGACACGACGACGTCCTCGGCGAGGAGGCTGACCAGGCCGTCCATGTCACCCCGCCCGACCGCGCCGAAGAACCTCGCCGCCAGCTCGTCCCGGCGCTCGGCCGAGGCCTCGAATCTCGGCTTGTTCTCCTCGACGTGCTGCCGGGCCCGGTGCGCGAGCTGCCGGCAGGTCGGCACGCTGCGGCCGACGATGCTGGCGGTCTCCTCGTACCCGTAGCTGAAGACGTCGTGCAGCAGGAAGACGGCGCGCTCGACCGGGCTGAGCCGCTCCAGCAGCAGCAGGAACGCCATGGACAGCGAGTCGGCCTGCTCGGCCAGCGCGGCCGGGTCCGGCGCGGGCTCGGTGAGCGGCGCCGGCCCGGTCAGCAGCGGCTCAGGCAGCCAGTCGCCGACATAGGACAGCCGCCGGGCCCGCGCCGAGCGGAGCTGGTCGATGCACAGCCGGGTGGTCACGGCCGACAGGTACGCCTTCGGCGAGTCGGGCGGGCCGTTCTCCGCGACCACCCGGTGATAGCGCAGGAACGCCTCCTGCACGATGTCCTCCGCCTCGGTCACGCTGCCGAGCATGCGGTAGGCGATCGAGAACATCAGCGGCCGCAGGTCCGCGTACACCCCCGCGGCGTCGGCCGGCCCGGCGCCTGCGGTGCCGTCAGTGTTAGTGCTGCCGGTCCCGCGGCCGGATGACCGCGGGGCGTTCCTGCCGCTCATCAGCCGCCCCTCCCCAGGGTAGGCCCGGTCCGCTGGGTAGGCCCGGTCGAGGCCCTGCCGGAACCCCTCGCGCCAGGTCGGCCAGATCGGCTGCCAGCCCAGCTCCGCCTTCGCCTTGGCGTTCGAGCAGCCGCGGATCTGCGTCATCATCGACACCGCCGACCTCGCCGGCCGCCAGTCGCGCGAGCCAGGCCGGCAGGTGCAGGGGCGGCTTGGCGCCCGCGCCCGCGGCCGCCACCGGCAGCCACTCCGACACCCGGGCCGGCTCGTCATCGACGACGTTGTAGACGCCGGGCGCGCCCGTCTCGATCGCGGCGACCGTCGCCGCGGCCGCGTCCGTCACGTGCAGGAACGACCACACGCCCGCGCCGTCGCCGACCAGCGGGACCTGCCGGCGCCGCAGCATCGCGACCATCATTTCCGACGAGCCCGGCCCGTACAGGCTCCCGTACCGCAGCGCGAGGCCGCCGGCCGCGGTGACGGCGTCCTCCAGATGCCGCAGCGCAGCCAGGCCGTGGCGCTGCGCGGCGGGCGGATCTGGGTCGAGCGGGTCCGCCTCGGTCTTCACCGGCCCGCCGGTGCGGGCGTACGGCCAGCCCGCGTAGCTCTGGGCGAGGAACCGCGGTACGCCCTGCGCCGCCGCGGCGCCGAGCAGGTTGTCCAGGCCGGTCGTGCGCAGCGTGTTGGTGGGCCCGAAGACCTGGTCGAACTTGCGGAAATTCAGCTCGGGCGGGATCGCGGTCGACTCATAGATGATCGCCTCCGGGTCGGCCTTCGCCACTAGCTCACCGACCGCCGCGCCGTCCAGCACGTCCAGCACAACCGGCTCCGCGCCCGCGGCGCGCAGGCTGTCCGCCTTGGCCGGGCTGCGGGTTGTGCCGGTGACCAGGTGGCCCGCCGCCAGCAGCTGAGGCACCAGCTGCCTGCCGACCGCCCCGGTCGCGCCGACTACGAGTACGTGCATCGAATTGCTCCTTCCGATAGTCACAGTCTGAGACGAGGAAGGGCGGCGGCTCGTGACAGCCGGTGCCATCGCCCGGTATGCCACGGTTAGCGAACGGCCCGCTCCCGGTGCCGGGAGCGGGCCGTTCCTTTCCAGGTAGGGCGTCTTGTTCACGGGCTGGAGGCCGGCCTGCGCCAGAAGCAGTCCGGCCTGCGCCGTGCTCGCCGCCCGACTACCCCTCGATCGACTTGCCGCCTCGTCCACCAGGAACTTCGTGACAGCTGGCCGGCTGGCCCGGCCGCTGCGGATCGGTGGCTCAGCCGTCGGCGTCGGCGAACTCCGCCCGGACGCCGAGCAGCCGGACCGGGCGCCGGTCGGTGAACTTTTCCAGCGCTGCCGCCGCCCCCTGCTCGATCGCCGCCTGGTCGCTGGACGGCTCCGGCAGCGGCACCCCGTGCGTGCTCGTAAAGAACGGCCGGTACCTGACCTTGACCACGATCCGGACCGCCGGCCGCTGCTCTGCGATCACGTCGGCGGTGACCTGCCCGGCGATCCGCAGCACCTGCGCGCGGACCTCGTCCCAGTCGGTCAAGTCCTGCTGGAACGTCACCTCGCGGCTTCGCGACCTGGGCACGTACGGATCGGAGCTGACTTCGTCCGAGCCGATGCCGCGGGCGGTGAGCACCAGCCACGGGCCGGTCGTGGGGCCGAACCTGGCGGCGACGGGCGCGACTTCGGCGGTCGCCAGCTCACGGACGGTCTTGATCCCCAGCTCGGCGAGCTTCGCCGCGGTCTTGCTGCCGATGCCCCATAGCGCGCTGGTGGGCTGGTCCCCGAGTACCTCGAACCAGTTCTGGAACGTGAGCCGGTAGATGCCGGCTGGCTTGCCGTAACCGGTGGCGAGCTTGGCCTGCAGCCGGTTCTGCCCGATGCCGACGCTGCAGGACAGCTCGGACGCCTGCCGCACCCGCTCCTGGATCTGCCGGGCGAACGACTCCGGGTCGTCGGTCGGCACGGCCAGGAACGCCTCGTCCCAGCCCATCACCTCGGTGTCCGGGCACAGCTCCCGCAGCACCGCCATGACCTCGGCCGAGGCCGCCTCGTAGGCGGGCTTATCGACCGGGAGGAACACCGCGTCCGGGCTGCGCCGGGCGGCCGTGCGCATCGGCAGCCCGGAGTGCACGCCGTGCTCGCGGGCTTCGTACGACGCGGTGGCGACCACCCCGCGCTTGGCCGGATCGCCGTCGCCGCCGACGACTACCGGCCGGCCGCGCAGCTCCGGGTGCCGCAGCACTTCGACTGCGGCGATGAACTGGTCGAGATCCACGTGCAGGATCCACCGGGTGGCCACCCTTCAGTCTTACAAACCCCCGTGGTGCACGACACAGTGCCGCAAGACCCAGTGCCGCAAGACGCGGGGCTACCAGCCCCGATGGCCGGCGGTCCTGGTCCGGCCTGGCCGCGAGCGCGCGGGGCGGCGGCCGCCGGGCCGCAGCATCCCCGGATGCAGCAGCCCGCCCACGGCGGCGGTCAGCTCGCCGCGGCGCAGGTCGGCCGCCCGCCGGTCGCGCGCGGACCTGGTTCGCTCCACTTCCCACAACTGGAAACCCTGGTACGGCATCATCACTGCCTCCTTGCCTCTCGCTGGTTGCCTTCACTCACCCGACGAACGCTGGCGGCGCGGATGGACAGTTAGGCTCGGTCGGGTGGCAGCCAAAGGCGGGACGCGCGCGACCGAGCAGCTCACCCGCCAGCACGTCCGGTACACCGTGCACCGCTACGAGCACGACCCGCGGCACCCGTCCTACGGGCAGGAAGCCAGCGAGGCGCTGGGCGTTCCCTCGGAGCGGGTCTTCAAGACGCTGATCGCGGACGTGGACGGGACGCTGACGGTCGCGGTCGTGCCGGTGGCCGGCACGCTCGACCTGAAGGCGCTGGCCGCCGCCGTCGGCGGCAAGAAGGCGGCGCTGGCCGACGCCGCCGCGGCCGAGCGCGCCACTGGCTACGTGACCGGCGGGATCACCTCGGTCGGCCTGCGCAAGCCGCTACCGGTCGTCGTCGACGCCTCGGCAATGGAGCACGAGACGGTGTTCTGCAGCGCCGGCCAGCGCGGCCTGGAAATCGAGCTCGCGCCCGCCGACCTGGTCGCGGCCGCGGGCGCGCGGCTCGCCCCGATCGCGCGGGCCTGACCCGCGGCTCCTCCGGACCCCGCCGCTGGCCCCGATCGCGCGGGCCTGACCCCGCGGTTACCTGACCCTGGTTACCTGACGCCGTGCGGTCGGAACTGCACGCTGATCCGCGGACCGGTCGGCTTCGCGGTCTTCGGTACCGCGTGCTCCCAGGTGCGCTGGCAGCTGCCGCCCATGACCAGCAGGTCGCCGTGACCGACCTCGTGCCGGAGGGCCGGGCGGCCGCCGCCCCGCGGCCGCAGCGCCAGCACCCGCGGCGCCCCGAGCGACAAGATCGCGACGATCGTGTCCTCCTTGCTGCCGCGGCCGATGGTGTCGCCGTGCCAGGCGACGCTGTCCCGGCCGTCCCGGTACAGGCACAGGCCCGCCGTCGCGAACGGCTCGCCCAGCTCAGCCGCGTAGTAAGCGCCGACCGCGTCCCTGGCCTCGGTGAGCAGCGGATCGGGCAGGTCCTCGCCGTCGCCGTAGAAGCACAGCAGTCGGGGTACGTCCACTACGCGGTCATACATCCGGCGCCGCTCCGCCCGCCACGGGACCTCGTCCTGCAGCCGGGCGAACAAGGTGTCCGAGCCGGCCAGCCAGCCGGGACGGATGTCGACCCAGGCTCCGTGGCTCAGCTCGGTGCGGCGCACCGTGCTCGGCAGCGGCCCGAGGCCAGGCTCGTCGGCTAGGTCCAGCAGCGAACACTGCAACGTAGCGCTCATACATTCGATACTACGCGCCGCGTTCCAATATGCATTCGAATTTACCTGCGGTGCGCTGGGCTACTGCAGCGGCGGCTCGGTGTTGCCTTCCAGCGCTTTCCTGGCGCCGAGCTGCTCGTACTCGATGACGTGCATGACCGCGTTGATGAGCGCCAGGTGGGTGAACGCCTGCGGGAAGTTGCCCAGATGCCGCCCGGACCTGGCCTCGATCTCCTCCGCGTACAGCAGCAGCGGGCTGGCGTGGGAGAGGATCTTCTCGCACAGGTCGCGGGCGCGCTGATGCTCCCCGATCTCGGCCATGGCGGACACCAGCCAGAACGAGCAGATCGTGAACGTGCCCTCCTCGCCGGAGAGGCCGTCGTCGGTGTCGGAGACCTGATAACGGAGCACCAGCCCGTCGTAGGTGAGCTCGCGCGCGATCGCCAGCACGGTGGCCCGCACCCGCGGGTCGTCGGCGGGCAGGAACCGCAGCAGCGGCATCAGCAGCAGCGACGCATCCAGCGCCGTCGTGCCGTAGTGCTGGCAGAAGACGCCCCTTTCGTCGATCGCGTTCGCGCAGATGTCGGCGTGGATCTCGTCCGCCGCCTCCTGCCAGCGCGCGGCGATGTCGAGATCATCGCGGATCCGGGCCAGCCGGGCGCCGCGGTCGGCCGCGACCCAGCACATCAGCTTGGACGAGGTGAAGTGCTGCGGCTCGCCGCGGACTTCCCAGATGCCGCGATCGCGTTCGCGCCAGTGCTGCAGAGCGTGCTCGACCTGGTTGCGCGCGAGCTGCCAGACGCGGTCGTCGAGCCGGTCCCTGGACCGGGTGTGCAGGTACAGCGAGTCCAGCACGACGCCCCAGACGTCGTTCTGGTGCTGCGCGTACGCCTCGTTGCCGATCCGGACCGGTTGCGCGCCCTGGTAGCCGTGCAGGTGCTTCAGCGTCTGCTCGGTCAGGTCGCACCGGCCGTCGATGCCGTACACGATCTGCATGTCACCCCGGTCGCGCTCGACGACCTCGGTGAGGAAGGCGAAATAGTCGTTCGCCTCCCAGTCGAAGCCGAGCGTGTACAGCCCCCACAGCGCGAACGTGGCGTCCCGGATCCAGCTGTAGCGGTAGTCCCAGTTCCGCTCGCCGCCCGGCGTCTCCGGCAGCGAGGTGGTCGCCGCCGCGGCGATCGCGCCGGTCGGCGCGAACGTGAGTCCCTTGAGCGTGAGCGCGCTGCGGGTCAGGTACCCGCGCCACCGGTGATCGGGGAAGTTGCCGCGCGCCAGCCAGTGCTGCCAGTGATGCGCGGTCCAGACCTGGCGCTTGTAGGCCTCTTCATAGCTGTGCGGCGGGGGCATGCTGCCCCACGACAGGGCGCAGAACCGGGTGTCGCCCTCGTGCAGCAGCGTGCGCGACTGCGCGCTCGGGCCCTCGATGCCGATCCGGATGTCCGAGGTCAGGGTCAGGGTCAGGTCTCCGTGGCTGACCGCGGCCTGGTAGTACTCGCGGTCGGTGCGCCGCCAGTTCTCCCGCTGCCGGCCGTAGTCGAACACCGGCTCGCAGTTCATGACCAGCTGCACGTTCCCGTTCACGCACCGGACCGTGCGCAGCAGGATGTGCTCGGCGTCGTAGTCGGTCGGCGGGCGGACGTGCGAGCTGGTCTCCGGGTGGCTGTGCCGCCACGGGCCCATCAGCAGGCAGTCGCGGACGATGATCCAGCCCTCACCGCAGTCCCAGCTCGTCTCCACCACCATCGTGCCGGGCAAGTACCGGCGGTCGGCGGGCACCGCGACGTTCTCCGGGCCGAAGATGAACCGGCCCGCGTCCCGGTCCAGGATGGCGCCGAACACGCTGGGGCAGTCCATCCGCGGCAGGCACATCCACTCGATCGCGCTGGTCGGGGCCACCAGCGCGGTGACCTCGCAGTCCGACAGGAAGCCGTAGTCAGCGATCGGCGGATACGGCGAGAACTCGGTTGCCAGGCTGCTGAGCCGCGTCGCCATGCTGCTCGCGAACGGGGCCGGATCGGTCCGCCGCCCGCGGCTTCCTGCCGTCGGCGGATGCCCGTCTCGTCCCCTTTCCGTCGCTAGCCGTCATGTCGGATAATGTGCCCTCGCCGCCGGCGCCTAAATCGCCGCGCCCGCGGCCAGCCAGTCCGCGAACGAGGTCGTGCCGCGAATGTCCGGCTGGCTGTCGGTCAGGCCGCCGTCGCGCAGCGCCCGGCCGAGGCGGCCTGGCACCGGCACCGGCAGGAGTAGCGCGCGCCGGCCGGTCACCCGCCGCCAGGTCCTGGCCACCTCCGCGCCGGATTGCACCTGCGGCCCGGCGACGTGCACCCGGCCGCGCACCGGCGGCGCGGTGACCACCCCGGCGATCGCGCGCGCCACCTCCGCGGCCGCGATCGTCTGCAGCTGCATGCGGGGAACGGGCAGTATCCGGAACCTCGCGGCGGCGGCCAGCGCGGTCGCGGCCAGTTCATGAAACTGGGTGGCCTGGACAATGCTCCAGGGCACGGGCCCGGCCGCGACTAGTGCTTCCTGCTCGGTCTTGACCTTGTAGTAGCCCATCGGCACCTGGTCGCAGCCGACGATGGAGACGCAGACGTGGTGCGCCACGCCGGCCTCGGCCTCCGCCGTCAGCAGCCGCCCGCACCCGTCCACCAGCACCGCCCGCGCGTTGCGCTGCGCGTTGCTCGCGTCCACGACCGCGTCGCAGCCGGCCAGCGCGGCCGTCAGGCCCGCGCCGGTGCTGAGGTCGACCTGGTACTCGCCGCTGCGGCTCAGTACCCGCACCTCATGCCCGCCGCGGGCAAGCTCCGCGGTGACGTGCCGGCCCAGCGTGCCCTTGCCTCCGACTATCGCGATTCTCATGTCGTCTAAGAACGTATCCGGGTGCCCGGCCGTGACGCGACCAGGCGCCGCGATCTTGTTAAGCCGAAGACTTGGGGCCCGCACAGAGCCCTGGGTCTTCGGCTTGACGCAGGTCCAGCGTGACCCGGCCCCCGATCCGCCGGTAGCCCAGCCGCTCGTACAGCGCGTTGCTGGTCGGGTTGGCCAGGTCGGTGTAGAGGACGACCTCGGCCGCGCCCGCATCCAGCGCCTGCTGGCTGACGCGGTGGTGATGGCGCCGCCGTAGCCGCGCTGGCGCCGGTCCGGCGGCGTGTAGACGGTGCCGACCCGGCTGACGCCCGGCGACGCGTCCGACTGAGCACCGCCATCGCGGCCGGCCCTCGTCGTCCCAGAGCAGGAGGCCGCCGTAACTCAGGTACTCGCGGACCGCCCTGGCCGGGTCCCCGACGCCGACGCCGGTCTCCGCGCCGAACGCGCCGGTACCAGCGGCACAGCAGGTCGAAGTCGGCAGCTGCCGGGCGCGCGGGCCGTTCCGGCCGGGGCCGGGCTGGGCGGCCGCAGGCCGCCAGCCGGAACAGCGCGCATCTGGTGGTGCACCGCCGTGCGGACCGCCGGTGACGCCTGGCCCAGGCGGCGCTGAACTCGTCCGCGTCCCGGCCGAGCAGGCTGCCCGCGTCCGGTAGGGCGCGGCCGGGCCGTGCAGTGCGCGCGAGCTGGCTGAGCAACCCGGCGGCCGACCCGGCCGGGAAACCCGCCACCAGCAGCGGGTGCGGCGGGGTACGCAGCACGGCGCCGTCGGTGCGGCCGCCGGACTCGTGCCAGCCGAACTGAGGCGGATCGTCGCCGTAGGCGGCCGGGCCGCTCGCCAGCAGCCCGGCCAGCACGCTGAGTGGCACGGTGTTGAGCACCGGATCGCCGCGCAGGTAGTCGTCCGCGGCCGTGACGAAGACACTGATGTCACCGGTGAGGTGCCAGGGCATACTCCATCCTGGCGTCGCCCGCCCGGTCGGTTATCGTCGGGGTGAGCAGGCGGAAGGCGGCGGGCATGCGGGTAATCGTCATCAAGCATCACGAAATCGACGATGCGGGCTTCATCGGTGCCGCGTTCGAGGCGCTGGGCGCGACCCTCGACGTGCACCTGTTCCCCGATGGCGGGCCGCTGCCGAGCCTCGACGGGGCCGAGCACGTGATCGTGCTCGGCGCGATCTGGTCGGTCTATGACCGGGAGCAGATCGGGCACTGGATCGACGCCGAGCTGGACTGGCTGCGCGCGGCCGACGCCGCCGGGGTGCCGGTGCTCGGGATCTGCTTCGGCGCGCAGGCGCTCGCCGCGGCGATGGGCGGCCGGGTCGAGCCCGCCCCGCATCCGGAGATCGGCTGGACGATGATCGAATCGTCCGCGCCGGACCTGATCGAGCCGGGTCCGTGGCTGGAGTTCCACAACGATCAGTGCATCGTCCCGCCGCAGGCGACGGTGCTGGCCAGGAACGAGCTGTGCGTCCAGGCCTTCGCGGTGGGGCCGCACCTGGCGGTGCAGTTCCACCCCGAGGTCGACGGCGCGCAGGTGCGGCGCTGGCTGGACGACGGCGGCGACAAGGCCGCCCGGCGAGCCGGCCTGGACCCGGCGGCGCTGGCGGCCGAGTCGGTCGCGCTGGAGCCGGAGGCGGAGCAGCGGGCGGCGGGCCTGGTGGCGACGGCGCGGCTGCTCGCGGCCGGGCAGGCCGCGCTGGCGGGCTGAGGCTGGGCTGAGGCTGGCGGGCTGAGCCCAGCGCGGCCTCCTGAGCCGCTGGCCAGTTCGCCCGCGGTACCGTCGGCGGGTGAAAATCGCTGGTCCGAGGTGGTGACAAACCGGGCGCCGGCAAGATTAGGTGTTAGGGAACTTCCCCGCTCCATATCCCGAGGAACAGGTGCAATGCCCGACATTCTTTCGATCTACGCCGAGGCCCAGCCCGATAAGCCAGGAGTCATCGACGACAAGCCCGACGGAACCGTGGTCACCTGGACCTACGCCGAGCTCGAAGCACGGTCGAACCGGGTAGCCAACCTCCTGCTCTCGCTCGGATCCGGGCCGGGCAAGAAGCTCATGTGGTGCGGGCCCAACTCGCCGGAGGTCGTCGCCGTCATCAACGCGGCCAGGAAGATCGGCGCGGTCGCGGTGCCGCTCAACTACCGGCTCACGCCGGAGGAGGCGGAGTACGTCGTCAACCACAGCGACGCGCAGACCGTGTACGTGGACTGGGAGCACGCCCCGATGTTCGCCGCGATGCGCGACCGGCTGACGAAGGTCGAGCACCTCATCGCCGTGGGCGGCCCGGCCCCGGCCGGGATGCTGTCGGACGCGGACATCGCCGCGGCCTCGGCCGACGCCCCGGACCTCGGCGAGACGGCCGGGACCGCGGGCACGATGATCTACACCTCGGGCACCACCGGCAAGCCGAAGGGCGCCGTTCGCACCGGCGCGCCCGACCCCGAGGTCATCGGCGCGCTGCTGAACCTGTTCGGCTACACCCCGGACGACATCTACATCACCTCCGGCCCGCTGTACCACAGCGGTCCCGGCGCGTTCATGGCCGCGAGCCAGGCGTTCGGCCAGACCGTCGTGGTGCAGCGCCGGTTCGACCCGGAGGACTGGCTGCGGCTGGTGGACAAGTACAAGGTGAGCTCCACGTTCTCCGCGCCCGCGCTGGTCCGGATGATCTGCGCGCTGCCGGCCGAGGTGAAGGACCGCTACGACCGGTCCTCGATGAAGATCATGCTGGCCAACGCCGCGCCGTGGAGCTTCGCGCTGAAGCAGCAGTACGTCGCGGACTTCCCGCCGGAGTCGCTGTTCGAGATCTACGGCTCGACCGAGCTCGGCGTGGACACGGTGCTGGAGCCGAAGGACCAGCTGCGCAAGCCCGGCTCGTGCGGCAAGCCGGCGCCGGGGATCGAGATCAAGCTGTTCGACGAGGACGGCGACGTGGTCACCGGCACCGGCCCGGAGAACCCCGGCGAGGTGTACATCCGCTCCAAGGGCGTGTTCAACACCTACTACAAGAACGACGCCAGCTACGAGTCGAACAGCCGTGGCGACTTCCACACCGTCGGTGACATCGCCTACTGGGACGACGAGGGCTACCTGTACATCTGCGACCGCAAGAGCGACATGATCATCTCGGGCGGCATGAACATCTACCCGGCCGAGATCGAGGCGGCGCTGGAGCAGAACCCCGAGATCTACGACGTCGCCGTGTTCGGCATCCCGTCCGAGGAGTGGGGCGAGACCGTGCACGCGACCGTGGTGCTCGCGCCGGGTTCGGCGCTGACGGCCGAGCAGATCACCGCGTTCGGGCGCGAGCACCTGGCCAGCTACAAGGTGCCGCGGTCGGTCGACTTCGTCGACGAGCTGCCCAGGACCGGCTCGGGCAAGATCCTCAAGCGGCAGCTCCGGGCGCCGTTCTGGGCCGGCCGCACCGCCCAGGTGAGCTAGCCAGGGTTTCCCGACGGTACCGCCGGGCTGCCCCGGCCGGGTGCGCCGATATGATCATCGGTGTCCTGCCGGGAGCTGGGGAGATGCCGTGGAGCTGGTGCACTCGGGCAAGATCCGCGAGGTCTATGCCGACGGGGACGACATCCTGCTGGTCGCCTCCGACAATGTCAGCGTCTACGACGTCGTGCTGCCGACGCCGATCCCGGCCAAGGGCAAGATTCTCACCCAGCTGTCGCTGTGGTGGTTCGATCGGCTCGCTGACCTGGTCCCCAATCACGTCATCTCGGCCACGGACGTGCCGCCGGAGTGGGCGGGCCGATCCATCCGCTGCCAGCGCCTGGCCATGCTCCCGGTCGAGTGCATCGCCCGCGGCTACCTGGCGGGCCTCGGCCTGGCCTCTTACCGCGAGTCCGGCGCGGTGTCCGGCGTGCCCATGCCGGCCGGGCTCAGCGAGGGCTCCCGGCTGCCGGAGCCGGTGTTCACGCCGACCACCAAGGCCACCGCCGGGCACGACGAGTTCATGACCTACGACGACGTGGCCGCCGGGCTCGGCCCGGAGACCGCGGCCGAGCTGCGCATACTGACGCTCGAGATCTACCGGCGCGGCGCGCAGATCGCGGCCGAGCGCGGCATCATCATCGCCGACACCAAGGTGGAGTTCGGGCGCGCCCCGGACGGCTCGATCGTGCTGGCCGACGAGCTGCTCACGCCGGACTCATCGCGCTTCTGGGCGGCCGCCGAGTGGGCTCCCGGCGGACCGCAGCGGTACCTGGACAAGCAGTTCCTGCGCGACTGGTCCGCCACCATCACCGGCTGGGACCGCAAGCCACCGGGCCCCGAGATCCCGGCCGGCATCGTGGCCGCCACCAGGGATCGTTACGTCGAGGTCTACGAGCGCATCACCGGAACGGCGTGGCGGGACTGACCCGCGGCCGAGCACTCCGGGTGCCTTCCCGCCGGGCGCCGTCGTGGCCGCCGGCGGCGTAGCCACGGCGCCGGGCCCGACCAGGGAACTCGCGAGCACCGTGCCCTCGGTGATGATCCCGTCCCTGACCTCGTAGCTGATCCGGTACAGCCGCGTCACGCCGCCGGACTGATAGGCGAGCAGCCGGACCGTCACCCGGTCGCCGCTGACCCGCACGGACTCGACCTCGTCCCGGACGGTGCCTGCGTAGCCGGCCACCATCGCGTGGTAGCTCCGGCTCAGGTTGCTGCCGCCGAGCTGCCAGACCTGATGCCAGCGCCGTGCGTTGACCGCGGCGAAGAAGTCGATCACAACGGCGCGCGGGCGCGGGCTGATCTCGGTGTGCTTGCGCTGGTCGGTCCGCGGCGCGGGCAGGGCGACCGCGCCCGGCCGCAGCGCGTGCTGCGCAGGGTGCCCGCCGCCGGCCAGCACCGCGGCCGTCGCGCCGCCGCCCGCGAACACCAGCGCGAGGCACCACGAAACCAGCGCCACCTTGCTGTGCCAGGGCCGCGCGTACCTGGCATACCGGGGGTACCTGGCCGGCCTGGTCCGGTCCGGCGGGCGTGCTTTGTGCGCCTCCCGAGCGAGGGAACGGGGCAGCACCGACCTGATCGCGACGGCCGGGCCGGGGGCCACGACCGGGCCCGGATTGGCCGCGGGCTGCACGCGCAGGAACGGGGCGTGCCGGGACAGCCAGTCACCCGGCTGCGCGGCGAGCGCGAGCTCGGCCAGCAGGTCCGCGGTCGCGGGCCGGGCGGCCGGATCCTTGGCCAGACAGCGCTCGATCAGCGGCCTGATCTCGGCCGGCACGTGCCCGAGTGACGGACTGCTGTACACGACCCGGTACAGCAGCGCGGACGGCGGGCCGGCCCCGAACGGCGGTCGGCCAGAGGCCGCGAACGCGAGCACGCCGCCCAGGCTGAAGATGTCGGCGGCCGGGCTGACCTCGCGGCCGGTCGCCTGCTCCGGCGACATGAAGCCGGGGGAGCCCACCACCCGGCCGTTACCGGACAGCCAGCTGGCGTCGGCCGGCCGGGAGATGCCGAAGTCGATGATCCGCGGCCCGTCGATGGCCAGCAGCTACGTTCGACGGCTTCAGGTCGCGGTGCACGAGGCCGGTCGCGTGCACCGCGGCCAGCCCGCCCGCCAGCCCGGCCGCGAGCGTGCGCACCGCGGTGACGCTGAACGGCCCGTGGCTGGCCACCGCGCCGGCCAACGACGGGCCGGCCACGTACGTGGTCACCAGCCAAGGCTGCGGGCCATCGGGATCGGCGTCGACGACCCGGGCCGTGAACGGGCCGCCGACGCGCCGAGCGGCGACGACCTCCTGCGCGAATCTGCGGCGGAAGTCCGGGTGGTCGGCCAGGTCGGGCCGGATCAGCTTGACCGCGACCATCGCGCCGTCCGGCGACTCACCGAGGTAGACGCGGCCCATGCCGCCGGTGCCGAGCAGGTACCGCAGTCGGTAACAGCCGACGAGTTCGGGGTCCCCCGGTGCAAGCGCATCCAATCGCGTCCGCCCCCGTGCATTTTTGGACGACTAATGCAGTATTCGCAATGTACTGCGATTCGTCACCGCAAACGAGAGTCGATGTGAGTTCGAGCGAGCCGGAGGGGCGCCTAGCGACCCTTTGTCGCTAGGAGTTTGACGGTTGAGCTGAGTTTCAGACTGCTGCAGGCAGCCTGGCGCGGGCGAGGCGTTCGGCGATGTGGTGTTCGATCTGGCTGAGCGCGGCGGCGATGACGGGCGGGGCCTGTGGCTGCCCGGCGGTGAACAGCGGCGCGAGTACCCGGTCGTGAACCTTGGTGTAGAAGATGGCGAAGGCCAGGCCGTCGGGGGTGAGGTCGTAGGTGTTGGACCGGGGGCGGCGGGTGATCAGGGCGTTGCGGCGCAGCCGGGCGAGGTCGTAGCTGGCCTGGGTCATGCCGTAGGGGGCGCCGAGCAGTCCGGGCATCAGGGCGCGCAGGCTCCTGTTGGTGATGCCGGTGACGGCGCAGACGGTGACGGACAGGGCGCCGGCCAGGGCCTGGACCCGAGAGTCGCCAAATCGCATGGCTGTAGCTCTCCGCCCGTCGGCATCCACCGACGGGTGCGCGATCCGCTCAAAGACTGGATTCGCAAGGACGCAGGCCTGGCCGGCACGTTCAGTGTGCAGCAGCCGGGCGTTGACCGCACGCGCGCGCTGCTGGAGTTCGTGCAGGTTGTGCAGGCGCCGCTGGCAGCCCAGGTCGCCGGGCGCGTTGACTACGGTCTCGACGCGGAGGGCGCGGCCGTCTTTGAGGTACTGCTTGATGCGCGAGTGCTTGTAGAAGGCGTTGACGGTGACCTCGGTGCCGCGGGTGATCACCTTGGTCTTGAACTCGCTGACGGTATCGGCGCGGACCTGCCGGTCGAAGATGATCTCGATGGTGTCGGGGCGGCCCAGGTCGAGGTTGTCGGTGACCAGAGCGTCGAAGAACGCGCGGGCGTAGCGGGGCTGGGTGAACACGATGGTGCGGGACACCTCGACCTGGGCCATCGACAGTTCCCACCACCAGCCGGCGTCGCGGTCGGCGGCCTTTAACGGCAGCGGGAGCCGGTGCAGCCACCGCTGGAAGAACACCTCGATGGTGCCGGGCTGCAGGCTGTCGCAGATCCGCTGCAGCAGCCC
This sequence comes from uncultured Actinomycetota bacterium, assembly GCA_963805805.1. Classification (GTDB taxonomy): domain Bacteria; phylum Actinomycetota; class Actinomycetes; order Streptosporangiales; family Streptosporangiaceae; genus JAJYUU01. The sequence continues at coordinate 373,316 of CAWDVS010000010.1, forward strand.
GGGATCGTCGCAGGCCGCGAACCCGTTGGACAGCTCGGTGAACCCCAGGCCCAGCTTGCGTGCCTGCTGCTTGGCCCATTCGTGGCCGTTAACCCAGACCTTGACCGGCCACGGGCAGTAGGTGCAGACCTTGATGAAGGCGGGGCCGAAGCTGGCGTCCCACAGGTAGAAGTAGTAGACCGTGACCCGGCGGTCTTTCTTGTCGAAGGAGAACTGCGGGCACCGGGCCGGGTCGGTGTCGCGCCTGCGGGCGATGAACACCCGCTGTGGTTCCTGCGCGACGCCGATCGCCGCGACCTGCGAGCGCCCGGTCCGGGCCGCGGCGTCCACGTACGGCTGCATGATCTCGATGTTGCGGTCGGCGGCCTTCAGCGTCACCACCGGGATGTGATTGGCCTCAGCGAACGAGGCCACCCGGCGGCGGAACGCATCCCCGATCTGCTGCAGGCACGCGCCAGAGGGGATCGGGTAGCCGCGGTGTTTGAGGAACTGCACCAGCTGGCCGCTGACCTGCAGCCGGCCCAGATAGCCGTGCAGGTAGACCCGGTCCAGGCACTCCAGGTCCAGCTTCACGTGCCCGTCCAGCACGTCGTTCACCGTGACCGGCACCTCGCGCATGATCCGTGACGCCATGACAGCCTCCAGGACGTGGCCTTCGCACGGATGATGCGCTCACCTGCACGAACACGCCAGCCCGAACCGTCACCTCGGCGGTATCAGGCGGAGCCTGCCTGGGTGGCTGGTGTTTTTCGGGCGTGGCGGTCCGCCGGGTTTCTTGATCATTCCGGGAGAATTGGCGTAGCTGCTGGTCTTCCTCCTGGAGGGGTCGATGACGCTGGGCCTGGCGCCGAGGCAGGCTGACCTGTTCCGTTCTACCGCGGGTTTTGCGAGGGGCGGGTGGCGCCGGACTCGATTTACGGGATCTTGCACCGGGAGTGCTTCGGGCTGTTCCCGGATGAGCTGTTCGCTGACCTGTTTGATGAGGCGGGCCGCCGGTCGGTGCCGCCGATGATCGTGGCGGTGGTGATGGTGCTGCAGCGGATCGAGGGCTGCAGCGACCGGGAGGCGGCGGACCGGTTCGCCTTCGATGCCCGGTGGAAGTACGCGGCCGGGGGGCTGGACTTCGATTACCCGGGGTTCGTGCACACGGTGCTGGTGGATATGCGGGCCCGGCTGGCGCGTTCGGAGCGGCCGGACCGGATTTTCGAGGTGACCCTGGACGCGGCCCGGCGGGCCGGGCTGACGGGCCGGCGGCGGGTGCTGGATTCCACGCCGCTGTATGACGCGGTGGCCACGATGGACACGGTCACGCTGATCCGGTCGGCGATCCGCGGGGTGCTGAAGGCGTCCGGCGGCAGTGAGCTGGCCGGGCAGCTGCGCGGGGTGCTGTCCCGCGACGATGACTACGCGGCGGCGGGCAAGCCGGCCTGTGATTATGACGACGCGGCGGCGCGGGAGGAGCTGGTCGGTGCGCTGGCCCGCGACGCTGCCGCGCAGCTGGCGGTCCTGGAGGGGCAGGATCTGGACCCGGCGCTGGGCCAGGCTGCGGAGCTGCTGGCCACCGTGACCGGCCAGGACCTGGAGCAGGACGCGGCCGGGGTGTTCGCGATCGCGCGGCGGGTCGCCGCGGACCGGGTCATCTCTGTGGTCGACCCGCAGGCCCGGCACGGGCACAAGACCTCTGCCCGCGGCTTTGACGGTTACAAGGGCCATGTCGCGGTTGACCCGGACTCGGAGATCATCACCGCCGCCGCGGTCACGCCGGGAAACAGCGGGGACGCCGAGGCCGCTGAGGGCCTGCTCGCTGACCTGCTGCCCGGTGATCCCGGCAGCGCCGCGGCCCGGGATGGCCAGGGCGCGTCGTCCGGCGGTGAGGGCAGGCCGGCGGTCTACGGCGATGCCGCCTACGGCTCGGGCGAGCTTATCGGGCTGCTGGAAGATGCCGGCATCGGCAACGGCATCAAGTGCCAGCCGCCGGCCGCGGTGAAAGATCACTTCCCCAAGGACCGGTTCATCGTCGACCTGGCCGCGCAGGCCGTCACCTGCCCGGCCGGGGTCACCGCGCCCATCCGGGCCAGCGAACATGAGCGGCACGCTGGGACAGCCCGGTTCGCCGCCGCCTGCCGCACCTGCCCGCTGGCAGCACAGTGCACCACCTCAAAGTCCGGCCGCACCATCACTATCGGCCCGCACGAGGCCCGCCTGGCCGCCGCCCGCCTGAGCCAGAAGGACCCGGCCTGGCGCGCTGACTACCGGGCGACCCGGCCGAAAGTCGAGCGCAAGATCGGCCACCTCATGCGCCGCCGGCACGGCGGCCGCCGCGCCCGGGTCCGCGGGCAGCTCAAGGTCGCCGCCGACTTCGCCCTGCTCGCCGCGGCAGTCAACCTCGCCCGCCTCGCGGTGCTCGGGGTTGCCTGCCACAACGGCGCCTGGACGGCCGCCAGCCGCTGACCACCGGAAACCGCCGGCCCGCAAGCCCCCGGCCAGCCCGGGTGACAGGCCTCAAGCGGCCGCCCCGGGCCCCTTCCCGCCAGGCCCCGGACACCACAGACCCAAGCGCCAGGCAGCAACCTGCATCCCTCCAGACGGCCCAGCAGTGCGCAGCATGCGAGGCCCGGCTCGCAAGACCCCGATTAACACCAGCCGCCTAGCAGCGCTCCGACGGCAGAGCGGGAGGCAGAGCATTCACGAAGCGTTCGCCGGAGATGACCGGCACGCAGGTGCTGGCGTCGAGTTCGGCCGCGATGGCCACGTCGGCGGCGAATCCGCTGTCCGCTAGCTCGCGGCCGCTCACGCAGTCGGCGAGCTCGCCGGGCAGCCGCGCGGCGACACTTTCGAACGCGGCGGCCGCGGTCCTGGCCTCGGCCGTCGGCCCGGCCACGTCGAAGTCCGCCAGCGCCGCGATGACCGCGCCGGCGCCCCACAGATCCTCCACTGCGGGGCGCAGCGAGTCGTCGGGCCACCGCTCGCCGGCGGCGACGATGATGACCCGCCTGCCCCCGTTCCCTTCCAGAGCCCTGGCAATCCAGCGGGCGGCCGCGCGGCGGTTGCGCAGCGACGCGGCGACCACGCTCGCGCCGCGGTCGGTGAGCAGGCGGGCGATGGCGGAGCCGTTCGGCGACGGCAGCACGATCCTGGCCGGCGGCGGCGAGGTCAGCATGCTCGCAGGCGAGAGGCTGACCGCCGCACCGGGCCCGCCGGTGCGCGCCTCGAACCGGCCGATCGCGAGAGTGGCGTCGTGGCGGCGGGCGAAGTCCCGCGCCGAGTCGTCGTTGAACGGGTACGGGAAGACCTCGGCGCCCGCGTCGACCGCGACCGTGACGGTCGTGCTGAAGCTCAGCACGTCAACGATGACCGCGATGCCGCCGGGCTGGCTGGCGGCCAGCGCGCCGGCCGGACCCCAGTCCATGTGGATCAGTCCGGGCATGCCCCCAGCCTGTCAGTCCCGGCCGGTAGCGTGCAGCTCAGTGGCAGCGCAATGGCTGCCAGCGAGACGGCGGAGGCACGTCGGATGAGTACCCCGAGCACAGTGACTGGCGAGCGAGCCGACATTCTGCGCACCCTGACCCAGCACCGGGGGTTCCTCCGGTTCACCACCAATGGCCTGACCGACGAGCAGGCGGCCGCCAGGACCACGGTGAGCGAGCTGTGCCTGGGCGGCCTGATCAAGCACGTCACCGCCGTCGAGCGGCAGTGGGCCCAGTTCATCGTGGAAGGACCGCACGCTTCGACCGACTGGCAGGACGAGGCCGTGGTGCAGGAGTACACGAACGGCTTCAGGATGCTGCCGGGCGAGACGCTGGCGGGCCTGCTCGCCGACTACGAGACCGTGGCCGCCGCGACCGACGAACTCGTGGCGACCCTGCCGAGCCTGGACGCCGAGCAGCCGCTGCCGGAAGCGCCGTGGTACGAGAAGGGCGCGAAGTGGTCCGCCCGCCAGGTGCTGCTGCACATCATCGCGGAGACCTCGCAGCACTCCGGGCACGCCGACATCCTCAGGGAAGCCATCGACGGCGCGAAGACGATGGGGTAAGCCGCCCGGCTACCGCGTCTGCCATGATCGGCTAACCGGTCGCGGCAGCGGGGTAGAGGATCTGGTGTGATCAGCAAGCGGGAGCAGGCGGGCCCGGACAGCCTGCGTCCGATGCTGGCCACGGCCGGGACGCTGCCGGCCCGCGACGCGGGCTGGGCGTATGAGATGAAATGGGACGGAATCCGGGCGCTGGCGTTCCTGGCCGATGGCGTCGTCCGGCTCCGGTCCAGGACCGGCCGCGACATCAGCCACGTGTACCCCGAGCTGGCCGGGATGGCCGCCGTGGTGGACGCCAGGCAGGCGGTGCTGGACGGCGAGGTCGTCGCGTTCGGCGCCGACGGCTGGCCGGAGTTCGAGGCGCTGCAGCAGCGGATGAACATCGTCTCGGCCGCCCAGGCCCGGGCGCTCGCGGCCAGCGTGCCGGTCAGCTACCTGGCGTTCGACCTGCTCTGGCGAGATGACAAGCCGCTGATCGACCAGCCGTACGCGGACCGCCGGACCAGCCTCGACGCGCTCGGGCTGACCGGCGGCAACTGGCAGGCCCCGCCGTCGTTCACCGGCATCGCCGGCGCGGACGCGCAGGCGGTCTCGCTGGAGCAGCGGCTGGAAGGCATCGTGGCCAAGCGGCTGCAGTCCAGGTACGAGCCTGGCCGCCGGTCGCCGGCCTGGCTGAAGATCAAGAACTTCCTGCGCCAGGAGGTGGTCGTCGGCGGCTGGAAGCCGGGTGAGGGCGGTCGCGCGGGCGGGATCGGCTCGCTGCTGGTCGGGGTGTACGAGGCCGGCCAGCTGGTGTACTCCGGGCACGTCGGCACCGGGTTTACCCAGCAGACGCTGGGCATGCTCGCGGCCAGGCTCACGCCGCTGCGGCGGGACACCTCGCCGTTCGGGGATACCGTGCCGCCCGAGGACGCCAGGTTCGCGCGCTGGGTCGAGCCGGTGCTGGTGGCCGAGATCGCGTACACGCACTGGACCAGGTCCGGCCGGCTCCGCGCGCCGTCGTACAAGGGCCTGCGCGACGACAAGGACGCCGCGGAGGTGGTCCGTGAGCAGTGACTCGCAGAAGGTGCCAGTCGAGGTCGAGGGCCGCAAGCTGGTGCTCTCGAATCTGGACAAGGTGCTGTACCCGGCCGCCGGATTCACCAAGGCGCAGGTGCTCGACTACTACCAGCGGATCGCGGCGGTGCTGCTGCCGCACATCGCGCAGCGGCCGGTGACGATCAAGCGGTACCCGGACGGAGTGGACGGCAAGTTCTTCTTCCAGAAGAACGCGCCCGCGGGGCGGCCGGACTGGGTCCCGACCGCGAGGCTGCCGTCACCCGGCTCGACCAAGTCGCGGGAGACGATCGAGTACATCCTCGGCGGCGACCTGCCGACGCTGATCTGGGCGGCCAACCTCGCCGCGCTTGAGCTGCACACGCCGATGTGGCGGTATCCCGACGCGGGCCGGCCTGACGTGCTGGTGTTCGACCTGGATCCCGGCCCGCCCGCGACCGTGGTGGAGTGCTGCGCCGTCGCCCTCCTGCTGCGGCCGCTGCTCACCGAACTCGGGCTGGAGCCGGTCGCGAAGACATCCGGCGGCAAGGGCCTGCAGGTCTACGCGGCGGTGTCGAAGATGACCTCGGAGCAGGCCAGCGACCTGGCGAAGGACCTCGCGGAGCGGCTGGAGGCGGACGAGCCCGACCTGGTCGTGTCGCGGATGACGAAGGCGCTGCGGCCGCGCAAGGTGCTCATCGACTGGAGCCAGAACAACGCGGCGAAGACCACGGTCGCGCCGTACTCGCTGCGCGCCCGTGAGCAGCCGACGGTGTCGACGCCGGTCAGCTGGGACGAGGTCGAGGCGTGCACGCATGCGGGTGATCTCGTCTTCACCGCCGACGACGTGCTGGCCAGGGTGGCCGCGCGCGGCGACCTGTTCGCGGCCACGCTCGGCGGCGGCTAACCCAGCTTGTCGAACTCGCCCGCTCTGATGGCGGCGGTGAACGCACGCCACGACGCCGCGGTGACATTGAGGACGGCGTCCGGGCGCGCGCTGTCGCGCAGCCGCACGACGCCGTCCTGATGCGACACCTCAACGCACTCTTGCTGCCTGCAGCGGCTCGCCTTGCGCCAGCCTCCGGCCCGGCTCGGGCCCGGTCCTGATACCGCTAAATCGCTCATGAAAAGTTGACCCGCTCACTCCGACTTTGTCACCGGTAACTGGTGTGTCGTACCCCGCCCCGGCGCTGTCGAGACCTGCGTGCTGGCGCTCAGATTCGCGGCCTCGGCCGCGCTGGGCTCAGCCGCGCCGGGCTCGGCCGGGAGGGCTGGTACAAGTGCATCGTGCAAGTCTTCGTGCAAGTTTCGCAATAGCCCTATGCAGCGGCCCATGCCGAAGTAACGTGAATGCCACGTTGTGCAATGGATTGGTTCGTGTTTGTAGTTCCGGGAGCCGCCGATGCGATTCAGCATCCTCGGACCGCTACTTGCCGAAGCAGACGACGGCGCCCGGCTCGGCTTATGCCGGCCCTCGCAGCGCGCCACGCTCGCGGTGCTGCTGCTGCACGCGGCCCAGCCCGCCAGCAAGAACCTGCTGATAGACGCCCTCTGGGGGGACCAGGCTCCGCGAGATGCTGACACCGCGCTGCGGGTGCGGATGCGCGAAGTGCGGCGCGTGCTCGCCGGGCATGACCGGGTGCAAACGCATCCGGCCGGCTACCAGATCGTCGTCCAGCCGGGCGAGCTGGATGCCGACGACTTCCTGACGTTCACCAAGCGCGGCCGGAAGGCGCTGGACGGCGGCAACGCCGAGGAAGCCGCCCGGATGCTGTCGCAGGCGTGCGCGCTGTGGCGGGATCCGCCGCTGGCCGACGTGCCGGACACCCCGGTGGCCCAGGGCCCCGCGACCGCGCTGGCCGAGCAGCTCCGGGCCGCGCGCGAGTGGCTCATGGACGCGCGGCTCGCGCTCGGCCAGCATCACGAGATGCTCAGTCAGATCCGGGCCGGGCTCGCTGCCGACCCGATGTCCGAGCACCCGCACGTGCAGCTCATGCTCGCCCTGTACCGGTGCGGTCAGAAGGTCGCGGCGCTGGACGCCTACAGCCGGCTGCGCGAGCTCACCACCCGCGAGTTCGGCCAGGACCCGGGGCCGGAGGCGAACGAGATGCTCCGGCGGATCCTGGACGACAGCCCGGACCTGCGATTCCAGCCGCGCCCGCTGACGGGCGGGGCGGGCGGGCGGCCGGTCTGGACGCCGTTGCGCCAGCTCCCGGCCCCGCCGCCCGACTTCACCGGCCGGACGCTCGCGGTCGAGGCGCTCGTCGGGCGGATGCCGGGTCCGGGCATGACGGTGACGGTGCTGACCGGGCCGCCGGGAGCGGGCAAGACCGCGCTGGCGCTGCGCGTGGCGCACCTGGCCGCCGACGCGTTCCCGGACGGCCAGCTTTTTGTGAGCCTGGGCGGCAGGCGTTGCTCCCGGCAGCCGCTGGAGCTGCTCGGCGAGTTGCTCCGGTCGCTGGGCGTGCCGGCCGCCAGCGTGCCGGCCGGGCTGGCTGAGTGCGCCGCCATGTACCGGTCGATGCTGGCCGGGCGCCGGGTCCTGGTCCTGGCCGACGACGCGACCGCGGCCGCGCAGCTGCGGCCGCTGCTGCCGGGCAGCAGCGGTGCCGCGGTCCTGGTCACCGCCACGGGTCGGCTCGGCGACCTGGAGGGCGCCCGGCACGTCGAGGTGGACCGGCTGAGTCCGGCCGAGGCGCTGGCGCTGCTCGGCCGGATCGCGGGCCCGTCCCGGCTGGCCGCCGACCGTCCGGCCGCCGAGGCTATCGTCTCGGCCTGCGCGGGACTGCCGCTCGCGCTGCGGATCGCCGGCGCCAAACTAGCCGCCGCGCCGGCCATCCGCGCGGCCGACCTGGCGGCGGAGCTCACGGACGAGCCTGGCCCGCGGCCGGACGGCGCGCTGCGCGCGGCGCTCGCCATTGGCGACCTCTCGGTCGCCCGCCGCCTGGACGAGGCGTGGTATTCGCTCCGGCTGGACGCGCGGCTCGCGCTGTGGCTGCTCGCGCACGCGCAGCAGGACAGCTGTCCGGATTGGCTGGTCGACGCCGTCGCCGCGGGCTCGCCGGCCACCGTCGGCGAGCTCGCCGACTCGTGCCTGATCCGTCAGGACCCGGTCACCGGCCGGTACAGTCTCGCTCCGCTCGTGGCCAGGTACGCGCTCGCGCAGCCGGTGCCGCGGCCCTACGCCGTCCGCAGCTGGCGGTCGTTCGCCGCGTTCGAGCCGCGCTGGCCGGAGCAGCAGGGCTTGCCGAGGGCGGCCGCCGCGGGTTAGCGCGGCCGTTCGACATAGGCGCATTGAGCTGCGCGCTAACGGCGCGCTAACAGCGCGCTCACATCGCACTTCTAGCGTGCAATCCGCCGGTTGCGCCGAAGACGCCGCGCACCGAGCAGGTCATCCACCGGCAGCACGGAGTGCGCATATGACCTCGTCCAACCCGCCGCGCCTCGGCCGGCGGCCCGCCGCCAGGGCTGCATTGCTGGCGGCCTGCGTCGCCCCGCTGCTCGCGGCGTGCGGCGGCGCCGCCGCGCAGGTGCAACTGCCCGTCAAGGCCGCCGCGGCCACGTCCGCGCAGCCGGCGGCAGCGCCGCTGACACCGCGCCAGCAAGTCGTCGTGGCCTTCACCGGATACACCGCCGCGATGACGGCCGCGTTCGACTCGCGCAGCCCGGCGCAGGTGCGCCAGTTGCTCGGCCCGTACCTGGACAAGGGGACGATCTCGAACGCCGTCCGGGCCTTCAGCCAGGCCTGGGGACAGCACGAGGTCAGCTACGGCCGCGCCGAGCATCACATCATCGGCGTCACGATCCGCGGCTCGGCCGCCTGGGTGCACGACTGCGATGACACCAGCGGCTCCGGCCTGGCCTACAGCACCGGCCAGGTGGTGCCCGGCACGCTCGGCAGCCCGCACGAGAACCTCGTCACCAGGCTGAACCTCGTCAGCGGGCACTGGCTCGTCGGCGTGCAGACCATCGAGGACGTCCCGTGCCAGGCGTGAGGCGGGTGGCGGCGGCGCTGCTGCTCGCCGCGGGCCTGGTCGTCGCGCCCGCGCTGTCCGGTCTGGCGTCCGCCGCACCTGCGGCCGGGCAACGGTGGCGGCCTGTGCACCGTCGACCTCGGCGGTCAGTGGATCACCGTGCAGTGCCAGTACGGCCCGGGCGGCGGGGGGAATCCGGGCGGCGGCGGCACCGGGAAGGGCGGCAAGGTCACGCTCGCCTGCGAGTTCACCCCGATCAGCAAGTCTGAAGCGGGTCAGCTCGGGCTGCAGTGGCCGCCGCCCAAGGGCTTCAGCTGGGCGTTCATGCAGTGCATCGGCGGCCGGGTCGGATCGGGCCCGCTGGCCGTCCTGGTCAGCGCCGCCACCGGCGCGCCCGTCGTCACGCCGCAGCAACTGCTGCAGCAGGCCCTGCAGCAGCTGCAGGTGCCGACGTTGCGGGCGCGAACGGCGCCGCCGCTCGGCCGGGACGCGCTGGTCGGCCTGCCGGAGTGGTTCTGGGTGGCGCGCGCTCAGTGGCATCCGGTGAGCGTGACCGTGTCGGCCGGCCCGGTGTGGGCCACCGCCACCGCGACCCCGACCGGCCTGTCCTTCCAGCCGGGCGCCGGGCTCGGCCCGGTGACCTGCCCGGGTCCCGGCACCACCTACAACCCGGCCCGGTCCGCCGCGCGGCAGCGCACCGACTGCTCGTTCACCTACCGGCAGCCGTCGATCGGCCAGCCCGGCAACGCCTACCAGGCGTCGATCACCGTCACCTGGAATGTCTCCTGGACCGGGTCAGGCGGCACTGGCGGCGAACTCAACAACGGCCTGCAGATCCCGTTCAACTTCCCGGTCCCGGTGGCACAAGGAGAGGCCCTGGTGAAGAGCTAATGAGCCGGCAACCCCCGGCCGGAATCGGCACCGCGTACTTCCCGGCCACGGATGTGCCGCCGAACGGCAGCGGCACCGGGGCCGCGTCCGCCGCGCCCGGTCAGCTGCGCAGCCTGCCGCGGCGGCGGCGGCCCGCGATGGTCGCGCTCGCCATCGCGCTGGCCGGCGCGGGCGTGCTGATCAGCGCGGAGGTCTATCAGCGCACCGACCATCAGGTACCCGTCGTCGTGATCACCGGCTCGGTCCCGGCATTCGGCGTCATCACGGCCGGCGACCTCGGCGTCGCCGACGTCTCGGTGCCGGCCGGCGTGCACGTGATTCCCGGTTCCCAGCTCGGCCAGGTGACCGGCGAGATCGCGGCGGTAGCGCTGCGTCCGGGCACGCTGCTGAACCCGGCCGATCTCACCGCCGCCCAGCCGCCCGGCTCCGGGCAGGTGCTGATCCCGGTGCCGGTCAAGCCGGAGACCCTGCCCGCCAGCGGGCTCGCGCCGGGGGACCACGTGCTCGTCGTGCCGACGCCCGGCGACCAGGGTCAGGCGAGCAGTTCCAACGCCACTCCGGCGCTGACGGCGCCGGTGGCCGCGACGGTCGCGGCCGTCGACGCCAGGGCCGATCAGGACGGCTTCGACGTGGTCGACGTGCTGGTCGCGGCCTCCTCGGGCAACTCCGTTGCCGCCCAGGTGTCGACCGGCCAGTTCGCCCTCGTGGTGACCAAGCGCGGGGGCTGATGGTGGGCTCCCTGTTCGCGCTGACGTCGCCAGGCGGATCGCCGGGCGTCACCACGGCCGCGCTCGCGCTGGCGTTCACGTGGCCCGGACCGGTGATCGTGGCCGAGTGCGACCCGGCGGGCGGGGCCGTGCTGGCGGGCGCGCTGGCCGGGCACCTGCCAGGCGGGCCGGGGCTGGTCGAACACGCGATCGTGGCCGGGCACAACCCGCACGCCGCGGCGGGCGGGCTGCCCTCGCAACTCGTGCCGCTCGACACCAGCCGCACCCGGATGCTGCTGCCAGGCCTGACCGATCCCCGGCAGGCGGCCGGGCTCGCGCCCGCCTGGCCGGCCGTCGCGGCCAGCCTGGCCGCGCAGTCCAGCGACGTCCTCGCGGACTGCGGCCGGCTCGACGCCGGCGCCGGCGCGCCGTACGCGGTGCTGGCCTCGGCCGCGATGGTGGCCATGGTGATCCGGCCGACGCTGCGGCAGGTGTGGGCGGCCCGGCCGCGGATCGAGATGCTCAGCCAGCTCCGCGGCGGCACGGACCAGGTAGTCCTGCTGCTCACCGGCCCGGGCGCGTACCCGGCGAAGGAGATCGCGGCCGCCCTGGGCGTCGAGGTCGCCGCCACGCTGCCGGACGATCCGAAGTCCGCCGCCGTGCTGTCCGACGGCGAGCGCCGCCGCCGGTTCGGCTCCGGCGAGCTGATGACCGCCGCGACCGCCGTGGGGCAGGTACTGCGGCGCGGCGTGGCCAGCCAGTCCGAGTTCACGCCGTCCGAGATGAGTCCCGCAGCGAACGGAGCGGGCACATGAGCCTGCAGTGGCCGCCGCCCCCGCCGGCTGACCTCAGCAAGATGCTGCCCGCCGAGCCGGCCGTGCCGCCCGGAGGAACAAGCCGGGCGGCACTCGGCACCCGGCAGCGGGCTCGCCGGCAGTGACTTCGGCGCCGGTGGTTTCGGCGCCGGTGGTTTCGGCGGAGCTGGACTCGCGGGCGACGGGCCGGACTGGGCCGGGGCCGGCCGCGCGCAGCTGCCGGTGCCGCCCGGCGGGCTGACCGACCCGGTGCTGCTCGGCGGGGTCAGCGAGATCACCGCGATGATGGCCGCGCAGCTGGACGACGGCGCGAGCACCGAAGACGTGATGCCCGTCATCCGGGAGGCGACGCGCCGCTGGCTGGAGTCGCAGGTGCGGGCGGGGCTGCTGCCCGCCTCAGCGGGCGGGCAGCTGGACCGGCTGGCCCGCGCGGTGCACGACCGCCGGTACGGGCTCGGGCCGCTGTCGGACTACCTGCGTGACCCGCAGGTGGAGAACGTCGACGTGAATGGCTGCGACCAGGTGTGGGTGACGTACGCCAGCGGCGAGCGGGTGGCAGGCCCGCCGGTCGCGGCCAGTGACGAGGCGCTCGTCTCGATGATCCGCATGTGGGCGACCAGGGGCGGGCAGACCGCGCGGGACTTCTCCGCCGCGGCGCCGCTGGTGAACGTCGCCCTGACCGGGAGCGCGCGGCTCACGGCCACGATGTCGGTGACCCCGCGGCCGTGCGTCTCGCTGCGGCGGCACGGGCAGCCCGACATCACCCTCGGCAGGCTCGTGCAGCTGGGCAGCATCGACGCCACCGTCGCCGCGTTCCTGGCGGCCGCGGTTCGCGGCCGGTGCAACATCATCGTCACCGGCGGCGTCAACGCGGGCAAGACGACGCTGCTGCGCGCGCTGGCGAGCGAGATTCCGCCCGACGAGCGGGTGGCCACGCTCGAATCGGAGTACGAGCTCTACCTGCACGAGCTCGGCCAGCATCCGGACGTGATCGCGTTCGAGGCCAGGGAGCCGAACTCCGAAGGGGTCGGCGGCATCACGCTGCACGACTTGGTCGCGCACGCGCTGCGGCACAACCCGCGCCGGATCATCGTCGGTGAGGTCCGCCGGGACGAGATCATGCCGATGCTGGAGGCGATGAACTCGGGCCAGGACGGCTCGATGTGCACGCTGCACGCCAACTCGCCCGCCGAGGCGTTCGACCGGGTCCTGATCCTCGGGCTGCGCGGCGGTCTCGCGCTGGCCGAGCGCGCTATTCACATCCTCGTCGGCATGGCGGTCGACCTGATCGTGCACGTGCGGCGCGGTTACGACGGCAGCCGCACGGTCCGGTTCGTGACCGAGATTCTCGAGGTCATGCCGCCTGGCGACACCGAGCGCCCGGCGGTGAACCGGCTGTTCCTCCCCGACCAGCTGACCGGCCGGGCGGTGGCCGCGCACACTCCGTCGCCCGACATGCTGACCAGGCTCGCCGCGGTCGGGTTCGACGCGGGCCTGCTGGAGCAGCACCGGGCGGGCCACGTCTCGCTGCCGATGCCGCCGCCGCATCCGCCCTACCAGCGCACCCAGGCACCACCGCCAGCCCGCTCCGGCGCAGCAGCCCAGGCCGCACCTGCAGCCGGTGCCGCGCCGGGAAGGCTGGTTCCGGTGATCCCGCTGGCAGGCGTCGCCGGCGGCCTGATCGTCGCCGGGATCGTGCTGCTCGTCCTGGAGCTCACCCGGCGGCAGCCGGCGCCCGGCCTACCGGCGCGGGACGGCCGCCAGCTCAGCCCGGCCGCCCGCAAGCGACTGCTGTTGGCCATCGGCACGGGGCTGGTGGTGCTCGCGGTGACCCGCTGGCCGGTGGCCGGGATCGTGGCGGTGGCGGCGGTGCTGTTCCTGCCGCGGATCACCTCCGCCCGCGCGGCCAAGCACCGGGTCGCGGTGCTCGAAGGACTTGAGCAGTGGACGCGCCGCCTGTCCGACATGCTGACCGCGAGCCGCGGCCTGGAGGACGCGCTGGAGGCTTCGGCCCGCACCGCGCCGCCGGCGATCGAGCCGGCCGTCTCCAGGCTGGCCCGGCGGCTGGCCACCCGGACCGGGACCGAGCAGGCGCTGCGGGCGTTCGCGGCCGAGATCAACGACCCGGCAGGCGACCGGATCGCGGCGGCCCTGATCATCGCGACCGGCCGCCGCGGCGGCGGCGTCCGCGACGTGCTGAACTCGCTGGCGGTCATGCTGGCCAGGGACGTGGCCGCCCGGCGCGAGATCGAGGCCGAGCGGGCCCAGCACCGCACGACGGTCAAATGGCTGACCGCGTTCGTGGCCGGGTTCACCGTCTTCGCGGTCGTGAACCGGTCCTACTCGGCGCCGTACGGGACGGCGGCCGGTGAGCTGGTGCTCGCGTTCGTGGCCGGCCTCTACGCCGCCGGCCTGCTCTGGCTGCACCATCTCGGCTCGGTGCCGGTGCCCGGCCGGTTCCTGGCCGAGCGTCCGCCCAGCCGGGCCCGGGGGAGGCAGGGATGAGCCTGTGGATCATCGCCTCCGGGCTGCTGGTCGGCTGCGCGGTCGCGCTGCTCGTCCGGGAGCTGGTGCCAGCCGGCCCGAGCCTGCGGGCCGCGCTCGGCCGGCTGGAGGCGCGCCCGGACGCCGCGCCTGCCGCGCGGTCACGGTCCCGCGAGTTCGTCCGCCACCTCAGCACGAACCTGCCCTGGCTGCCCGTGCCGGCGGCCGACCTGCGGCTGCTCGGCCAGGCCACCGAGGACTGGCTGGCGAGCAAGGTCATGCTCGGGCTCGGCGGCCTGGTCGCCGTGCCGGTGCTCAGCGGGCTGCTCTCGCTGAGTGGCCGCAGCCTGCCCTGGAGCATCCCGGTCGCCGGATCGCTCGTGCTCGGGCTCGCGCTGTTCTTCGCCCCCGACCTGGTGACCCGCGTGAACGCGGCGGAGAAGCGCCGTGACTTCCGGCACGCGCTGACCAGCTACCTCGACCTGGTCGCGCTGGAGCGCGGCGCCGGCGCGGCGCCGACCGAGGCACTGGAGGCCGCGGCCGACGTCGGCGGCGGCTGGGCCTTCGAGCGCATCGCGGCGGCGCTGGACGAGGCGCGCAAGGCCAGCCGGCCGCCGTGGGAAGGGCTGGCGAGGCTCGCCGCCGACACCGGCATCACCGAGCTGGCCGATCTCGCCGACATCGCGGGGATCGCCGGGAACGAGGGCGCGCGCATCCTCGAGACGCTCGCCGCGCGCGCCGAGTCCATGCGCGCGGAAGCGCTGGCGGCCACCAAGGCCCAGGCCGGGTCGCGCAGCACGACCATGGTGCTGCCGATCGCGATGCTGGCGGCCGGCTTCCTCGTCCTGCTCATCTTCCCCGACTTCTACCGGATCTTCGGGTGACCCTGATCGTCGAGAGGAACCACCATGCACCCTGTCGTCCTGCACTACCTCGTCACCCAGCTCCGCGTCCGGATCGCCGCGGTCAGGTCGGGCGAGCTTGACCGCGGCGCGCTCAGCCTGGAGTGGGTCGTGATCGCCATCGGCCTGGTCGCCGCCGCCGTGGTGGTCGGCGCGTTCGTCATGAACTGGGTCAACAGCGAGGACGCGAAGATCACGGGTCCGTGACACACCCTGACTTGCTACTGCGTCTTGCCCGCCGCGCGGCCGTCGCCGGCCGCGACGACGGCGGGGCGCTGACGCTCAGTTACGTCGTGGTGCTGCCGGTCGTGTTCTTGTTCCTCATGTCGGTGATCCAGGCCTCGTTCTGGTTCCTGGCCAGGGACGCGGCGCTCGCCGCCGCCCGGCAGGGGGCCGACGCCGCCCGCGCGGTCGGCGCCTCGCTCGGGTCCGGTGAGTCGACCGCGCTCGGGTTCGCGCGGCAGGCCGGGTCGGGCTACCTGATGAGCCCGTCGGCGATCGTGCGGCGGAGCAACGCGACGACGGTCGCGGTGACCGTGTCCGGCCGGGTGCCCAGCTTCGTGCCCGGGCTGACCGTGCGCGTCAGCGAGACGGTGCAGGCTCCGGTCGAGGAGTTCCGGTCATGATGAGGCTCGCCCGCGCCCGCCGCCCGCGCGGCGACGCAGGCAGCGCCGCGCTCGAACTCGTCGTGCTCGCGCCCGTGCTGCTCGTGCTGCTCGCGCTCGTCATCGCGGCCGGGCGGACGTCGATCGCGAAGTCGTCGGTCGACGCGGCGGCGCGGGACGCGGCCCGGCAGGCATCGCTCGCGCTCAGCCCGGCCGCCGCTCAGCAGGCGGGCGTAGCCAGCGCCCGGCAGGCGCTGGCGGCCGACGGGCTGGACTGCCTCGTCGAGAAGGTCGTCGTGGACACCGGCGGCCCGCTTGCTGGCTTCGGCCTCCCGGCGGGCACGCCCGCCACGGTATCGGCCACGGTCTCGTGCACGGTGCCGCTGTCGGACCTGTTCCTGCCGGGGCTGCCGGGCGCGCACACGATGACGGCCACGTTCTCCAGCCCGCTCGATGTGTTCCGGGAGAGGTGACGAACCGGTGCGCTGTCACGGCGGTGTCACAGCCCGCGCGCCATGGTGGGCCCGCGGCGGCCGGGTGGCTGCCGCGGCGGAGGACGCATGCGGAAGCGAGATGACCTCAGCCGGGCCGGTGCCGCCGGACGGCGAGCGCGGCGCGCTGTCGCTGATGATCGTCGTGCTCTTCGTCGCGCTCATCGCGCTGGCGGGCATCGTGGTCGACGGCGGCGCGAAGCTCGCCGCCTACGAGAACGCCGAGGCGCTGGCCCAGGAGGCGGCCCGGGCGGGAGCGACGAGCGTGGACGCGTCGAGCGCCTACGGCTCCGGCTCGTTCGTGGTGAACCCGGAGCTGGCCGTCTCGGCCGCGGACAGCTACCTGAACTCGGCCGGATACGACAACTACAGCGTGTCGACGATCGGCAATCGCGCCATCGAGGTGAGCGTGACCATCACCCAGCCCACCAAGTTTCTGTCCCTGATCGGCGTGCGGTCGTTCAGCTGCACCCGGTCGGCCACGGCCTCCCTGGTGACCGGCGTGACAGGAGGAACATGATCAGTCGCGCGCGCACTCTGCTGACCGGGCTGACCGCGCTGGTCATCCTGGTGGCGGCCGTCATCGGGCTGCCCGTGGTGCTCTACCGGTTCGGCGGCTCGCCGCTGCCGGGCCACCTCGCCAGCTGGCACCACGTCAGCGCGGTGCTCACCAGCCGCGACAACGGCACGGTGCTGCTCGGGGTCATCCGCGACCTGTCCTGGCTGGCGTGGCTGCTGTTCACCGTCGCGGTGCTGACCGAGGCCCAGGCGGCGATCCGCGGCCGCCGCGCTCCCCGGCTGTGGCTCGGGGCCCTGCAAGGCGGGGCCGCGCGACTCGTGGCGCTGGCCGCGCTCACATTCGCCGCGGCGCCGGCGGTGAGCCTCACCGCCTCGGCCGCGCCGATCGTGTCCGCGCACGCGGGCCCGGCTGCCCACGGCGGGCCCGGCCAGGACGGCCGGCAGTCCGGCGAACTGCAGCTGATGAGCTTCAGCACGCCGGCTGGTGCTGCCGCCGGGCACGGTCCGGACGCCGCCACCAGCCGGGCCGTCACCGTCCGGCCGGGTGACTGCTTGTGGTCCATCGCCGCGCGCTTCCTCGGCGCGGGCGACCGATACCGGGAGATTGCGAGCATGAACATCGGCCACGAGATGGGCGACGGGCACGTCTTCACCAATCCGTCCCTGATCCAGCCGGGCTGGCGGCTCGCGCTGCCGGCGACCGCCCAGCCAGACGGCCCGGTCGTGACGAGCACCGGCGCCACGCACCACCTCGGCCACCCGACCAAAGACCCGCACTACCGCAGGCGGCACGCCGCGGCGCAGCACCACCAGGCCCCAGCCGCACCCGCCGTTGGCTCGCCCGCGAGCGCGCCCGTGCCCGGCTCAACCGTATCCGGTTCAAGCGTGCCCGCCAGTGGCGTCAGCGCGGTCAGCCCGCCCGCCGGGCAGGCCGGCTTCCAGACGTCGGCCGACGACGCGGCCGCGAGCGACCGCCTGCCCGAGATCGCCGTGTTCGCCGCGGGTGCGCTGGCCGGGGCCGTGCTGACCAGCCTCGGGCGGCTTCGGCGCAGACAGCGGCAGTACCGCCGCCGTGGCCGGCGCATCCCGCTGCCGGCCGACCCGCAGGTCCTTGCCGCCGAGCGCAAACTGCGCGCCGCCGCGCCGCCGGACGGGCCGGTCTCGACACTGCCCGACGCGCTGCGCAGCCTGGAGACCGGCATCGTGACGGCCGGGCACGTGCTGCCGGACATCGTCGGCCTGCATGTCACGCCGGACGTGCTGGAGGTGCTGCTGGCTGCGCCGGCGCTGGACTCCCCGCCGCCGCCGTACACGATCAGCCCGGGCCGGCAGGGGATGTGCTGGCAGCTGGCGTTGCCCGGGTACGGAGGCAGCGAAGACTCCGGCGCGCCGGGCGGCTCCGGCGCGCCGGTTCTGCACGGCAGCGGGCTGCTGCCGGGCCTGTTCACCGCCGGCGGCACCGACGCCGGCTACCTGCTGCTGGATCTGGAGTCGCTGCAAGTCACCGGGTGCGACGGGCCGCCCGAGCTGGTCGATCAGGTCGTGGCCGCGGCCGCGACCGAGCTGACGACCGGGCAGTGGAGCGGCTGGTACGACCTGATCCTGGTCGGTTTCGACGAGCTGTCGGTACTCGGCCGGGCGGAGCACTGCGCGACCGTCGATGACGCGCTGCGCCTGCTGACGGAGCGGTGCATGGTGATCAGCGATCGGCTCGCCGACCAGCCGCCGGCCGATGTCCGGCAGTTGCGGCTGGCCGCCCCGGACGACGAGGACTGGGGTCTGACCATCCTCGTCAGCCGGGTCGAGCCGACTCCCGATCAGATGACCCACCTGCTGGAGCTGGCCGAGGACGGGCCCGGCGGCATCGCCGCGCTGCTGGCCGGCGATCCGGAGACCGACGAAGGCCGGATGGCGCCGACCGTGCTGCAGGTCGCGCCGGACCCGCAACGCCCTGGCGGCATCGTCGCCAACGTCATCCCGCTGCAGATCGTGGTGCGGCCGCAGGCGCTCAGCGAAGCCGAGTACGAGGCCATCAGCACGCTGTTCGCGGTGGCCGCCGACCTGGACGACGTCAGCCCGGAGCAGGTGCCGTACGCCGTGTACGGGGCGCCGCCGTGGCTGCCGGAGGCCGCCGTGCTGAACGCAGCCGGCGATGCAGCGCTGCCGTGGGCCGGCGATGCGGAGCCGGACTGCAGCGGCCGGGCCCGACGCGGCGGACGGCGGCGCGACCGAGCCGTCCTGGGCGGACAGCGGCGCGACCGAGAGGTCCTGGGCGGACAACCCTGGGCCGGATGCGGATGCGGCCCGGGTCGGCGCTGGCGGCGATCTCGGCTGGCACGACGCGGGCGAGTTCGCCCGGCGCGGCTGGGCCACCGATCCTGACGGTCAGCTACCGCAGCAGGGAGCCGGCGCGCTGTGGCTGACCGCGGTGCCCGATGACGAGCCCGCCTGGGGTACCGAGGACGGGCGGCCAGCCGACGGTGCGTACGCGGGGGGCATCATGGCAGCGACGCCGGGTCCTTCGGCGGCGGGTAGCGCGACCCGCCGGTGCTGGTCACGGGCTGATGACGGACGGCTATCCCGAGCCCGGCACCGGGGCGCACCCGCTGGCCAACGGCGGCTACCACCAGCCGCCCGCGGCGGGCGACCGGCCGCCGGCCAACGGTATCGCCGGGACGACGCCGGCCGACGGGTTCGCCACGCCGCCCTGGGTGAGCCAGCCCGCGGCACCGGCGGCCACCCGGCTGGAGGTGCGGATACTCGGCCCGTTCGTTGTCACCGGGGCGGTCGAGCAGTTGCAGCCCAAGCAGGCGGAGCTCGTGCTGGCGCTGGCGCTCGCGGCGCCCGGCGGGCTGTCCAACTCGGGTCTGTGCAGCATGCTCGGCGCCGACCCGGACCATCCCAAGCCGTCGGATGCGGTCCGGCAGATCATCACCCGCACGCGCCGCCGGCTCGGCCGGGCGAGCGACGGACGCGAGTACATCATCCACTCCGGCAACGGGAACTATCTCCTGCATCCGGACGCCTGGCTGGACTGGACCGAGTTCCGCCGGCTCATATCCGAGGGGCGAGCGGAAGACATGCGCGCGGCCCTCGCGCTGGTGCGGGGCGAGCCATTCACCGGCAGCTTCCACTGGTGGGTCGACATCCCGCTGATGGAGACGGTGCGGGCCGAGATCGTCGACGCGGCGCTGGCGCTCGGGGAGTTCGAGCTCAGCACCGGCGTGCCCCGCGCTGCGGCCAGGGCCGCGCGGGCCGGGCTGGCCGCGGAGACATCGGCCGAGCAGCTGTGGCGGCTGCTGATGATGGCCGAGCACGCGGCCGGGAACACCGCCGGCGTCGCGGAGGCGTGGCGCCGGTGCCTGGACGCGATCGAGGACGTGGCCCCAGGCGGGGAGCCGCATCCCGAGACCGAGGCGCTCTACCGGCAGCTCACCGCCGTCGCGACCCGGCAGCACGCGCCGCTGACCGGCTAGGAATTGCGTTGCGCTACCTCTGTAGCCGAAGTTACCCTGATTACTCGGGTAACGCACGGCGGGGAGCGCTGACGTGGTGATGGAACGGGCAGACGTAGCGAAGGTCGCGGAGCTGATCAGCGACGAGGTAGCCAAGCGATTCCCTGGCGCCCCGGTGCAGGACGTCGCGGTGCTGCGGTACGGCGACGAGCCGATCGTGGAGCCGGGCGAGGTGATGGTGCGCGTCACGCTCGCGAGCGCGGACGAGGAGGACGAGCGGGAGAAGACGCTGCACAAGTTCGAGCGTGCCCACCGCAAGGCCATCCACCAGTTCCGCGAGGACCTCACCAAGAGGCTGCCGGAGGCACGCAGGCTGGAGTTCCGGACTGCGGGAGAGCACCGCGGACCGACGATCGTGCTGGCCGGGCCGGGCCGGCAACTCGCGGGCCGGGCGGCCACAGGCGGTGGCGATCTCACCCCGGTGATGGCGCGGCTCGCGCCGGCCGACCTGGAGACGCTCGACACGCTGATCACGGCGGGCGTCGCGCCGAACCGGGCCGAGGCGGTGCGGTGGGCGCTGGCCCGGATCCGGGAGCGGCCCGCATACGAGCAGATCGTCGCCAGGACGCGGGAGATCGAGGAACTGAAGGCGCAATTCTGAGCGGGCGGTGCCCCGGGTAGATTGGCCCGGTAGGCCGCCCGGCAGCAGCGGGCGCGACGAAGGGATCCTGACGTGCCCGCATCTGACAGTTCCGCGCGCCCGGTGCTCTGGAATGGCTTCGCGAACATGGCCGCCGCGGCCGGCCGCACGGTCACGATCGTCCGCGGCCAGGCCGCGACCGTCTACGACGACACCGGCCGCTCCTACCTCGATGCGATCGCGAGCCTCTGGTACTGCAACATCGGCCACGGCCTGCCGGAGCTGGCCGACATCGCCGCCGCGCAGATGCGGGAGATCGCCGGCTACCAGACGTTCGAGGTGTTTTCCAACCGGCCCGCCGAGGCCCTCGCCGAGCGCGTCGCGACGCTCGTCCCGATCCAGGACGCGAAGGTGTTCTTCACGCCCGGCGGCGGCTCCGACGCCATCGACACCGCGGCGAAGCTGAGCCGCGCCTACTGGCGCGCGACCGGCCGGCCAGACAAGCGGGTCATCATCGGCCGTACGCACGCCTACCACGGCATGAACGCGTACGGCACGTCGCTCGGCGGCATCCCGGCCAACAGCGACCCGTTCGGCCCGATGGTGACGCCGATCGAGCACGTCGCGTGGGATGACCCCGGCGCGCTGGCGAAGCAGATCGAGCAGACCGGGCCGGACCGGGTGGCCGCGTTCTTCTGCGAGCCGGTCATCGGCGCCGGCGGCGTCTATCTCCCGCCGGACGGCTACCTGGCCGCCGTGCAGCAGATCTGCCGGGACAACGACGTGCTGTTCGTTGCCGACGAGGTCATCACCGGATTCGGCCGGACCGGCGAGTGGTTCGGCAGCAGCCGGTACGGGCTGGAACCGGACATGATGATCGTGGCGAAGGGCCTGACGTCTGGCTACCTGCCGCTCGGCGCGGTCGTCGCGGGCTCGCGGGTCGCCGAGCCGTTCTGGCGGCCGGGATCCGCCGAGATCTTCCGGCACGGCTACACCTACTCGGCCCATCCGACCGCCTGCGCGGTGGGCCTGGCGAACCTGGACATCCTGGCGCGCGAGCAGCTCGTAGCGCGCGTGCACCAGCTTGAGCCGGTGCTGACGGCCGCGCTCTCGCCGCTAGCCGGGCACGAGCTGGTGACCGAGGTCCGCACTGGTGCCGGGCTGCTCGGCGCGGTGGAGATCTCCGCCGCCGCGCGGGAGCGTGACCCTGGCCTGGCGCCGCGGCTGGTCGCGGCCATCCGCGATCGCGGTGTGATCACCCGGCTGCTGCGCGGCGTCGCGCTGCAGGTGTCGCCGCCGTTCGTCATCACCGAGGACGAGCTCGGCCAGATCGGCGAGGTGTTCGGGGCCGCGCTGGACGAGGCCAGCGCGGCTCGCAACGCCTGACGGATCGGTGTCCGGCATGGTCGCTGACGGCGTCGTGGTCTGGTACAACCCTCGGTGTTCGAAATGCCGCGGCGCGGAGGAACTGCTGGCGGCCTACGGCGTGTCCGTGGACCGGCTGTTCTACCTGGACACGCCGCCGTCTCAGGCCGAGATCGTCCGCGTGCTCGGCCTGCTCGGAGCGGCCGATCCGCGAGCGCTGATGCGGACCGCGGAGCCGCGGTACTCCGAGCTCGGGCTCGCCGATGCCAGCGACGACGAGCTCGTCGATGCCATGACCCGGTATCCCGAGCTGATCGAGCGGCCCGTCGTCATCTGGGCGGACCGGGCGATCGTCGCCCGGCCGCCCGAGTTGCTGCTGCCGTTGCTCGAATCTGGCGCCGGGTAGCTCCGCCGGCGGCGCAGCCGCTCAGTCCCGGTGACTCCGCGGAGCGGCTACCTCCGGGCCGGGGCTAGCGCCCGCGCTTCCGGCGCGGCCTGGGTCCGGGCCGCGGCCGGGCTGCTCGCCGCGAGCGCGGCCAGCACGCCGACGGCGGACATGCCCGCGGCGGCAGCCAGGCCGGGCCGGAAGCCGGCCACGAGCCCGGCCGCGGTGCCGAGGTGGCCGGAGGCGCCGAACACCGCGGTGACGATCGCCACGCCGACGACCGACCCGAAGCGCTGCAGCGTGTTCTGCACGCCCGAGGCCTTGCCCAGGTCCTGCGCGGGCACCGCGCTGAGTGCGGCGGCCGGCGCCGTCGGGATCACCATCGAGACGCCGACTCCGGCGACGATGAACGGGATCACGAAGCCGGCGTAACCGGAGGTCGCGGACGCGTGCAGGGCAATCCAGCCGAGACCGGCGGCCTGCAACGCGAGCCCCGCCACCATCAGCGGCCGGCGGCCGATGCGGTCCGACAGCGCGCCTGCGCCCGGCGCGATCAGCAACGGCGTCAGCGTCCAGGGCAGAAACCGCAGCCCGGTCGCGAGCGGCGAGTAGCCGAGGCCGAACTGGAAGTACTGCGACATCAGGAACGCGGCCGAGAATGTCGAGCCCAGTGACAGGAAGCCGACCAGATTCGCGGCCGTGAACGCGCGGATCCGCAGCAGCGCGATCGGCAGCATCGGCTCCGGCGCGCGCCGCTCCCAGAGCGCGAACGCGGTCAGCAGCACCGCGGCGAGGATCAGCGCGCCGAGCACCGAGGCGCTGGCCCAGCCGGCGTCGGTGCTGTGTACCAGGCCCCAGGCCAGGACCGCTGCGCCGGCCGCGGCGAGGACGACACCGGGCACGTCGAGCCTGCTGGCCGGGCCCCGGCTCTCCGTCAGCTTCGATGCGGCGAGGACGGCGGCGACGACGCCGATCGGCACGTTCAGCCAGAAGATCCAGTGCCAGTCCAGACCCTGCACGACCGCGCCGCCGACCAGTGGGCCGCCGGCGATGGCCAGGCCGCCGATGCCGCCGAGGATGCCCACCACGGCGCCGCGCCGTTCCGGCGGGAACGCGGACGCGAGAATCGTCAGGCTGAGCGGGGTCACCAGCGCGGCGCCCAGGCCCTGGATGGCGCGGGCCCCGATCAGCGTGCCCGCGTTCGGCGCAACCGCGCAGGCGGCCGACGCGAGCGTGAACACCAGCAGCCCGGTTACGTACATCTTCCGCCGGCCGAGCCGGTCGCCGAGGGCCGCGGCCGTGATGATGCCGGCCGCGAACGGCAGCGTGTACGCGTTGACGGTCCACTCCAGCGTCGACACGTTGCCGCCCAGGCTCACGTGAATAGCGGGCAGCGCGGTCGCGACAACGAGCGCGTCCAGCGCGGTCATGAAGAAAGCCACCGACGTCAGGGCGAGTGCCCAGCGGCGCTGCGCGATCATGTCCCCACCTCCGGGGTCGGACGGCGGCGCCTGTGGCGCCTGCTGACCCGGCCGACTCACCCCTCCTACGGGGCGGCGGGCCGCAGATCGACAGGGGCCGGGAAAAAGTTCAGCGAGCTGAACGGCGCTGCACGCGGCGGATCAGCTCGGCGCGCAGCACGCTGTTCTCCGTCGTCTCGATCGCCCGTGACCAGGCCTCGGTGGCGAGCTCGGTCTGGCCCGAGCGGTCCAGCAGGTCGGCCCTGGCCGCGTGCAGCGGGCCGTAGCCGTCGAGCTGACCGGCGCGCACGACCGGCGCGAGCACGGCGAGGCCGGCCAGCGGCCCGTCCGCCATCCCGACCGCGACCGCGCGGTTCACCTCGATGACGGGCGAAGGCGACCGGCGGGCCAGTTCGCGGTACAGGGCGGCGATCTGCGGCCAGTCGGTCAGCTCGAATGACGGTGCCAGCGAGTGCAACGCCGCGATCGCGGCCTGCAGCTGGTACGGTCCGGGCCGCTCCAGCGCGATGGCCGCATCAAGGCAGGCGCTGCCCTCGGCGATCAGGTCCTGATCCCACCGGGTCCGGTCCTGGTCGGCGAGGGTGACCGGGTGGCCGTCGGCATCGAGCCGGGCCGCGGCGTGCGAGTGGGTGAGCAGCATGAGCGCCAGCAGTCCCGCGCTGTCCGCGTCGTCCGGCAGGAGCCGGTGCAGCACCCGGCCCAGCCAGATCGCCTCGGCACACAGGTCGACCCGGACCAGCTCGGTGTCGCCGCTTGCGCTGTAGCCCTCGTTGAAGATGAGGTAGATGACGGCCTGCACGCCGGCCAGCCGCGCGGTCAGCTCGCTCGCCGGCGGCGGGGCGAACCGGATACCCGCGTCGCGGATCTTGCGCTTCGCCCGGACCAGTCGCTGCGCGAGAGTCGCCTCCGGAGTCAGGAAGCCCGCGGCGATCTCCTTGGTCGTCAGGCCGCCGACGTACCGCAGCGTCAGCGCGACCTGTACCTCCGGCGCTAGCGCCGGGTGGCAGCAGGCGAAGATCAGCCCGAGCTGGTCATCAGCCATCTGCGGCTCCTCGGGATCGGTGTCCGGCGGCTGTGCGGTCAGGTCGGCGAGCACCGGGGACAGCCCGTGCGCGCTGACGTGCGCACGGTCGCGGAGCTGGTCGATCGCCTTCCGCCAGGCGGTGACGGTGAGCCAGGCACCGGGTTTCGGCGGCACACCATCGCGGGGCCAGGTCCGGGCGGCGGCGGTGAATGCCTCGGACACCGCGTCCTCAGCGGCCTGCAGGTCACCGAGCCGGCGCGCCAGCGTCGCGACGACCGCGCTCCATTCATCCCGGTACGCCCGTTCGAGCGCGGGACCGCTCAGTCCAGCGCTTTCTGCCACTCCGCGCCTTCCACGACCGGCCGGACCTCGACCGTGCCGTAGCGCATGATCGGCATCCTGGCCGCCCAGTCCAGTGCGGTGTCCAGGTCAGGCACGTCGAGCAGGTAGAAGCCGAGCAGGTGCTCCTTGGTCTCCATGAATGGGCCGTCGGTGAGCAGCCGCTCGGCCGGCCCGGCAGTCACCGTCGTGGCCGTGTCCGCCGGCCGCAGCTGCTCCGCGCCGAAGTTCACGCCGGCTTTCTTCATCGCGACGGTGTAGTCCGTCCAGTTGTCGATGATGCCGTCATGCACGGGCTTGGGCGGCCGGTCGATAGCGCCCGGCTCGGAGTAGATCAGCAGCGCGTACTTCATGACTCCTCCGTCTGTCGGCAACAGTCCTAGCCTCTCAACGGGCGATCAGGGCCGGGATCGACAGCCGGGCCAAAGTATTTCAGCCGATCTCATCCGGCCGGTAGGCCCGCAGGACGTCGAACTCGTTGCCATCCGGGTCGGCCATGACCACCCAGGTCGACTCCGGACCCTGGCCGACGTCGGCCCTGGTCGCGCCCAGCGCCTCCAGCCGGGCCACCTCGGCGGCCTGGTCCTGCGGCCGCAGGTCGATGTGCAGCCGGTTCTTGCCGCTCTTGGACTGGGGTACGCGCAGAAACAGCAGGTCAGGCACCACCCCGTCCTCCCGACTGCCGGCCGGCGGTTCCAGCACGACCTCGTCGTCCTCGGCGTGGGTCTGCCGCCAGCCGAGCGCTTCCGCCCAGAATGCCGCGAGCCGCGCCGGGTCGGTCGTGTCGATGCACAGGCACTGGATGCGAATGCTCATGCGGTGACCCTGGCGGCCCGCCGCCACGATGTCCACCCGTTTACTGATGGGCCGGTCTTAGTCAGCACTACTCGGGCCGCGGGCTCAGGGTCCTGAGCCCGCGAGACCGATCTCCACTAAATTGGCCTAATGGCCGAACCCGTTAGCCCGCCCGCTGGCCACGCCCTGATGGCGGGCGTGCCCCCGTTCCCGCAAAGCGCTCTGGTGACGCTCGGGAACTGGCAGGAGCCGCCGTTCAACCGGTGGGCGTTCCAGCATCTGCGCGAGCTGATCCCGACGGTGCGGATCGGTCGCTGTGCCGGGCCGGCCCGGCGCCTGCCGCGCGCGGAGCGCGACTTGTCGGGGTTCACGTTCCGCAGCGGCGAGCGCGAGCTGACGATCGGGGAGATGCTCGCGGAGAGCTACACCGACGGGTTTCTGGTGCTGCACCGCGGCCGGATCGTGACCGAGCAGTACTTCAACGGGATGGCGCCGGACACGCCGCACCTGCTGATGTCGGTGTCGAAGTCGGTCGTCGCCGCGGTGGCTGGCATCCTCACCGGGCAGGGCCGGCTGGAGCCGGCCGCCCCGGTCGAGCGGCTCATGCCGGAGCTGGCGGGTACCTCGTTCGCCGGCGCGACCGCGCAGGACCTGCTGGACATGCGCGCGGGCACCAGGTTCGACGAGAACTACGCCAATCTCGACGCCGATGTCCGCACCTACGAGCGGGTGTACCTGTGGCGGCCGGACACCGCGGAGCCCCGGCCGCCGGACGCGCTGGCGTACTACCCGACGCTGGTGAACGACGGCAAGCACGGCGGCCCGTTCCGGTACCGCTCGATCCTCACCGACGTGCTCGGCTGGGTGCTGGAACGGGCCGGCGGCGCCCGGCTGCACGAGCTGATCTCGCGCCTGATCTGGCAGCCGATGGGCGCCGAGTTCGACGCCGAGATCACGGTGGACGCGCACGGCAACGCGATGGCCGACGGCGGGATCTGCGCGACGCTGCGCGACCTCGGCCGGTTCGGCCTGCTGTTCGGCGGCACCGGGCGGCGATCCGCCCGGTGGTCGCCGGTGCCGCGGCCGTGGATCGCGGACACGATCGCCGGGGCCATCGACGGCGCCGAGGCGTTCACCGCAGGCGGGGAGGACCTGCGGTTTCCGGCGGGCGCGCACTACCGCAACTGCTGGTGGGTGTCCGAGCCCGCGGTGCCGTTCTTCTACGCCGCCGGCATCAACGGGCAGAACGTGTACGTGCACGTTCCCAGCCAGCTCGTCGTCGCCAAGCTGTCGACCTGGCCGTCGGCGCTGCACCCGGTCAGCAAGACCACGATCGACGGCGTCAAGGCGATCGCCGCGGCGCTCAGCAACGGCCGGAGCTAGCGGTCAGGCCGGTCAGGCCCCGTCAGGCCGGGATGAGGTCGACGTGAACGTCAGCGGCCTCGGCGAGCGGGCGCAGATCCGCTACGTCGGAGGTCAGGATCTCGTCTCCGTCGGCCGCCAGGCAGATCACCGACGCGTCGATCGCGTCGGACCCGCCGGTCAGAGCCAGCAGGACTCCCGCCTGCTTGCCGAGTTCTGCGTCGATCGGCACCACGTCGACACCGGCGAGCAGCCGGGCGAGCGGTGCCTGCCGGCCAGATCCGCCCCGCCACACCTGAGCGACCACCCCGCCGGACGTCAGTGGCGCGCGGCCGGCCAGCCGCTCGCGCTTGATCAGCGCGACTACTGACCGATCAAGACGCTCCACCGCCAGGAACGCGCCCGCATCCAAGATGAGCATCAGCTGGCGCTCCGGCGGCCGCGCACGACCTCGGCGGCCGCGCGTGCCTTCCGGGTCGCCGCGCGAAGCTCCTGCTCGGTGATCTCGCCGTGCTCGGCTTCAAATCGCGCGAGGAACGCGTCCAGCGCGGACAGCCTGCGGTCGTGCTCAACCTTGGCCCGCATGGCGTCGCTTACCCAGGCGCTGACGCTCTCGGCCTGACCGCGGGCAACCGCCGCATGAGCCTCGGCGATGAGATCCGCATCGACCGAGGCCGAGAGCCGTTCCTTGGCGCTCATACGAATATCATATCCAACTGCCACAGTCGTGGTATCCGCGCCGACGGCGGCGCCAGACCGCGGGGATGCGCTGTTTGAGCCACTAATAGGTGAGTGTCCAAAGCGGCAGCATGCCGCGACCCAGTGACAGTCCGAGTGCGGGCTTCCCGCCCGGCGGCTAGGTGATCACTCGACCTGGCCGTCGGCGCTACACCCGGGTCAGCAAGACCACCAGGGACGGCTTCAGTTGTGGATGAGCCGACGGTGGCTACTTGATCACTGTCGGCTGGCGGAGCTGGCCGTCGACCTCGTAGAAGATGCCGGGATAGTTCTGGAAGCCCTTGCTGACGTTGTTGTGCAGCGTGCACTGCTTGAGCGTCAGCGAGCCCCAGTACTGGTCGACCACGTCGAAGATGGCGCCGCCACCCTCGCGGGCCCAGTTGTCGCGGATGATCGTGCCGGCGACCAGCACGTTGTCCTTCACGCCGTCGAAGTAGATGGCGCCGCCGCTGCCGCCGCCCGGGGTGCCGCTGGAGGCCGGGTTCGCGCCGTTGCCGATGGCCTTGTTCCCGGTGAAGACGCTGTTGAGCACGTCCCACTGCACGCTGATGCTGCTGAGCGCGCCGCCGTTGGAGCAGCGGCCGCCGCGGAAGGTGTCGCGGGTGATGTAGACGGGCCGGTTCTTGTACTGCGCCAGCGCGCGGATGGCGGCACCGCCGAGGTCCGGGCCGTACTTGTAGCAGCCGTTGTACAGGAACCGGCTGTTCACCGCTTTGAACTGGCCGCCCTGTGCGTAGATCGCGCCGCCGCCGTACGGGTTCTGGCCGTTGCCCTGGTGCACGCCCGAGTAGCCGTGGGAGAACGTGATGTTCTGCACGGTGAGGTTTGGCCACCGCTGGTCGTAGCAGTTGGAAGTGGTCCACACCTGCTTCTTGTCGCAGGTGTCCATGTACAGGATCTCGATCTTGCCGCCGCCGCTGAGCGTGACCTTGCCGCCGCCGTCCAGCACGATCCGGTGCCGGGTGTTGACGACCTTCGCGGTGTGCGTCATCACGATCGTGACCGGCTTCGGGCCGCAGTTGAACGTGATGATGCCGCCGAGCGCGACCGCGCGGACGACCGCCGCCGACGTGCAGCTGGCCGGCGTGCCGTGCCCGATCACGTGGTTGGGGTGGCTGGTGTTCACCGCGCGGCGGCCGGCGGCACGTACGCGTGCCCGCCCGGGTTGCCAGCCTGCGGGACGGCCGCGCTGGCCGCCGTGCCGCCCTGGCGCCGCCGGTCGCGGCGGTGCCAGTCGTGCCGCTGGCCGCAGTGCCGCTGGCCGTCGTGCCGCTAGCGTCCGCCGTCGTCGCGTCCGTCCCGTGCGCCCGGATCGTCGTGGCAGTGCCGATGTCGACGTGCGTGACGTGCGCGGTCTGGGCCGCGGGCGCCGCCGCGCCGCAGGCCACCAGCCCGATCAGGCCCCCCGCTCCGCCGAGTACCGCCAGCAACCTTCCGAAACGAGGCATCCGTCGCATGCCGCCCGATGTTAGTGCAGTCGTTCATGATCAGACTGGCGAACGCGACCGCGCTCGGTGCCCGGTATCCGAACGCGGCTAGCGTGAAGCCGGACACCCGGATAGGGGAATGGCATCGCCAGCATCGAGGAGGAGTTCTCCAGTGGCTGAGATCCCGCAGATCACGCTCAACAACGGTCAGCAGATCCCGCAGTTCGGCTTCGGCGTCTTCCTGGTTCCGCCGGACGAGACGGTCGCCGCCGTCACCTCGGCGCTGGAGGCCGGCTACCGGCACATCGACACGGCGCAGATGTACGGCAACGAGGCGCAGGTGGGCGACGCCATCGCCCGCTCCGGGCTCGATCGCGGCAGCCTGTATGTCACCACCAAGCTGGCCAACGACGCGCACCGGCCCGATGACGCCCGGCGGGCGTTCGACCAGTCGCTCAAGGCGCTCGGCTTCGAGTACGTCGACCTGTTCCTCATCCACTGGCCGCTCCCGACCAGGTATGACGGCGATTTCGTGTCCACCTGGAACGCGCTGGAGGCGATCTACAACGACGGGCTGGCGCGCTCGATCGGTGTCTCCAACTTCGAGATCGGGCACCTGCGCGAGCTTCAGCTGGAGACCGCGCTGACGCCGGCCGTCAACCAGATCGAGGTGAACCCGTACCTGACCCAGGACGCGCTGCGCGCGTTCTGCGCGGAGTACCAGATCGCCGTCGAGGCGTGGTCCCCGATCGCCCGCGGCGGCGCGCTCACCGATCCGGTGATCACCGAGATCGCGCAGCGGGCCGGCAAGTCCGCGTCGCAGGTGATCTTGCGCTGGCACATCCAGCGGGGTGACATCGTCTTCCCCAAGTCGGTGAACCCGGAGCGGATCAAGGAGAACATCGAGATCTTCGACTTCGAGCTCGCGGCGGCGGACATGGCGGCCATCACCGCGCTGAACCGGGACGAGCGCACCGGTCCGGACCCGGATACCTTCGCCGGCTAGCCGCAATGCGGACGGATGCGGGGGAGCCGGACACGACCGGTAAAGCCTTCCCCAAGCGCCGCTCGCGCCGCCGCACCGCTGGTCACGCCGCCGACTAGGTTTGCTGCACCATCGGCTGACGTGCTGGCGAGAAGGGCCCACGAGATGAGCTGCCGCACCAAGATCCCGTCCCCGAAGCTCGCGTCCGCGGCGATAGCCGCGGTAGCCGCGGGCGCGCTGGCGGCGGTCGCGCTAACCACGGGTGCGCTGCCATTGGCCGCGCCCGCGAACGCGAGCCCCGCCGCGCGGCACGGCTGGCGGATCATCAAGGTGATCGGGACCAAGAACGTGGTGCTGCGCGCGATCGCCGCGCCGAAGACGTCCAGCGCGTGGCTCGGCGGCCTGCGCGCGAGCACGTTCGAGACGCCGGTGCTGTACCACCTCGCCGGCGGCCGCGCGCCGATGACGGTACCGCCGGGCGGTCGCGGCGTCGGCGTGAACTCGCTCAGCGAGAGCTCGGCCAGCAACGTCTGGGGCTCCGATCTCGGCGCGCCGTTGGTGCTGCGGCTGACCAGGCACGGCTGGTCCTCGCACTCGGTGGCGATCGGCAAGGACGAGGTGCAGATCGCCGGCGTCGTCGCGACCGGGCGCGCCAGCGCGTGGGCGCTGACCGATGACATCACCACCCGGCACAACTACGCCTTCCACTTCGACGGCAAGACCTGGCACCGGGTGGCGATCCCGTACGCGCCCGATGCCGACAGCCAGGTCGGCGTCGTCAGCGGCACGTCGGACCAGAACATCTGGTCGCTCACGTTCGCCGGCAAGCCGTCCGCGCCCGCCGCGTTCCGCTACGACGGGAAGAAGTGGCAGCTCACCAGGTTCCCGGCCAGCGTCGCCAAGGACGCGCCGCTGCAGATCCTGACGGAGTCGGCCAGGGACGCCTGGGCGACGCTCGGGCCGACCGGCGCCACGTCGCGGCCGCTCATCCTGCTGCACTGGAACGGCACCCGGTGGAGCCGGGTGACCGGCAAGCTCCCGGCCGACACGCTGGTCGGCCCGGTCGCGCCCGACGGCCGGGGCGGGCTCTGGCTGCCGGCCGCCGACGGCGTGCACGAGGTCCTGCTGCACTTCGCCGGCGGACGCTGGAGTTCGGTCAAGGTGCCGACGTCCGGCGGCAAGCTGCCGGTCGTCACCGCGCTCGCCCTGGTTCCCGGCACCCGGACGCTGCTCGGCACCGGCCCGCTCGGCTACGGCCCGGGCGGCGACTCCGGTACCGCGGTGCTCGAATACACACCCTGACCGGAAGGGAACGGGGCGAAGCCTGGCCCGGCGCGTCCGGCGCCTCGGGTCTGCCTGGTGCGGTGACAAGGGTGCCCGTTCACGGCATATGGTGAGTGGAACGAGGCATTCCGGGCAGAGGGCAGGACGTGATGGGGCTTCGGTCGGGTGTGGCCATCGACCTGGGCACGGTGAACACCCTTGTCTACGTCACCGGCCGCGGCATCGTGATCGACGAGCCATCGGCGATCGGCATCGACCGCGTCACCGGCGCCGTCGCGGCGTCGGGGCAGGCCGCGGACGCGCTGACCGGCAAGGAGACGCAGGACATCGACGTCGTGCATCCGCTCCGGGACGGGGTGATCGCGGACCTGGACGCGACGGCGGCGATGCTGCAGGACTTCCTGCGCCGGGCGAACGTCCGCCGCGGCATGGGGCGGCCGCACTGCGTGATCTGCCTGCCGGGCGAGGCCACCGAAGTTGAGCGGCAGTCGGTCGTCGCGGCCGCGTACGCGCTGCGGCCCCGCTTCAGCGTGGATCTCGTCGAGGAGCCGGTCGCGGCCGCGGCGGGCGCCGGGTTCGATCTCGCGGCCGGCACCGGCTCGTTCGTCGTCGACATCGGCGGCGGCACGACCGAGACGGCCGTCCTGGCCGGGCGGCACGTGGTGCGGGCGCGGTCGCTGCGCACCGGCGGCAACGCGATGGACGAGGCCATCAGCCGGGCGGTCCGGAACGAGTTCGGGCTGCTGCTCGGCCGGGACGCCGCCCGCGGTCTGAAGACGACGCTCGGGCTCGGCGACGGCACCACGATCGACATGGAGACGGTCGGGATTGACGCGGGCCGGCGGACGCCGCGCGTTGTCCGGGTACCGGCCCTGCTGATCGCCCGCGCGGTCGAGCCGATGGTGCGGGCCATTGTCGGATCGGTCACCGAATTGCTCGCGGACATCCCGCCGAATCTGGCCGAGGACGTTTTCCGCGGGAAGATCCGGCTCGCGGGCGGCGGCGCCATGCTGCCGGGGCTCGCTTTCCGGATCGAGGCGGCCGCCGACATCCCGGTGGCGCTGGTCGAAGATCCGCTGCGCTGCGTTATCAGGGGCGCGGCGCTGATTCTGGAGAACGGCGACGGGGCGCCGAGTACGAGCCTGCTCTAGGTCCTGCGCCAGTCGCTCAGCGTGCGCGACCGTTAGTCCAATTGCCGGGTTTCCTGCAATCTCACGCTAAGCGCGGCCTATGCAGCGATTAACGCAGTGTTAGTCTGCTCGCGGCTTTCTATGCCGATGTTCTGAATTGCGTGCAATAGGCGATCTGCAAAATGCATGAAATGGCAGCGGCGGGACCAGGAGAGGTCGTGGCTGTGGCGATGGAGGCTGCCCGGCAGCTGGACCCCATGCGGGGCGGCATCGTGCACATGGGGGAGCTGCCGGTCGCCGCGAGCCGGTCCACGGCGTACGAGATGATCCGCAGCCTCGGCCCGGTCGGGCCCGGCGGCTATCCGATCACTCCTCTTGTCTTCTCGCCGGGCGTCGGCCCGGCCTAAAGGAGAGTCATGCAGAGTCCTCTGATCCGGCGCAAGCGGCAGCGGTCGATCCGGGTGCTGCTGGCCGCGATCTTCATTGTGCCGCTCGCGTCCCTGATCGGGCTGTGGGCATTCGCCGCGAGCGTGACCGTGAGCAGCGCGATCAAGGAGCACAACTTCAAGGCGGAGAACACGCTGTACGGCGGCTCGGCGCAGGGCCTCGGCACTCAGCTGGGCCAGGAACGGCTCATCGCGTACGAGTACCTCAGCAGCGGCCGGCGGATGCCGGCGCAGCCGCTGCTGGCGCAGTTCGCCAAGACACAGGCGACCGTCAACCAGCTCGTCAAGGGCGTCCAGGCCGGTCCCGGCCTGATGCAGGCGAGCGCGTGGCCGGCGCTGACCGCCTGGGAAGGCATGCTGGGCCAGCCGCTGAGCGCCCTGCACGCGAAGATCGAGGCGGGGCAGATCTCGCCGCTGGGCGCGTTCGACGAATACAGCAAGATCATCAATGCGCAGTTCGGCGTGTATACGAGCCTCATCGCGATCGACAACAGCACCCTGTACCGGGAGGCGTCCGCGAGCATCCAGGCCGGCCAGGCGCTGGAGATGGCCGAGCAGGAGAGCACACTGCTCTCCGGCGCGCTGGCGGCGGGCGGCCAGATGCCCAGGGCCGCCAAGAACGAGTTCGCGCAGGCGGTCTACCTCAAGCGCGAGCTGATGGCCGACGCGCTCGGGAAGCTGCCGCCGGCGATGGGTTCCGGCTACCAGGCGATCCTGACGTCGGCGCCGTACAAGAGCTTCCAGGCGATCGAGAGCGCGATCATCAGCTCGATCGGGAGCAAGAGGCCGGTCCCGGTCACGCCGCAGGAGTTCGGCGCCGCCGCGACCCCGCTGTTCCAGAGCTACCTGAAGCGCCGAGACGCAGGACCGGAACGCGCTGACCGCCGAGGGCACCAAGGTGGGCAACCAGTTGCTGCTCGAGGTCGGACTGGCGGGCGGCGCCGGACTGCTCGCGGTCGTCCTGTCCATCTTCCTCATGGTGCGGTTCGGCCGCCGGATCAGCCGTGAGCTGCGCGGGCTGCAGCGGGCCGCACTCGTCCTGGCCGAAGAACGGCTGCCGGACGTGGTCCAGCGGCTGGGCCAAGGCGAGGACGTCGAGGTACCCGCGCAGGACGCGCCGATCATCCCCGCCCGCATCCTGGAGACGGCCAAGGTCGCGGAGGCGTTCGCCTCGGTGCAGCGCACGGCCGTCGAGGCCGCCGTCGGGCAGGCCCGGTTGCGGCGCGGCGTCGCCCAGGTATTCCGCAACCTCGCCTGGCGCAGCCAGTCGCTGCTGCACCGGCAGCTCGCGCTGCTGGACACGATGGAACGCAGGCAGACCGAGCCGGAGACGCTCGACGAGCTATTCCAGCTCGACCACCTCACCACCCGCATGCGCCGGCACGCGGAGGGCCTCATCATCTTGTCCGGGGCCAACCCCGGCCGTGGCTGGCGCGATCCGGTGCCGGTCGTGGACGTGCTCCGGGCGGCGATCGCGGAGGTCGAGGACTACAAGCGGGTGACCGTCGTCTGCGACTCGCAGGACGCCGTGGTCGGGACCGCGGTCGCCGACATCATCCACCTGATGGCCGAGCTGATCGAGAACGCGACGACGTACTCGCCGGCGAACACCGAGGTCACGGTCCGGGCCGAGCGGGTCGCGAACGGCTTCGTCGCCGAGGTGGAGGACCGCGGCATCGGGATCAGCCCGGAAGACGTCGCGACCTACAACCAGCTCCTGGCCCAGGCGCCCGAGTTCGACCTGGCCGACAGTAATCAGCTGGGCCTGTTCGTCGTCGCGCGGCTCGCGGCCAAGCACCATGTCAACGTCACGCTGCGGCGCTCGCCATACGGTGGCACCTCCGCGATTGTGCTGCTGCCGAACTCGATCGTCGCGGCGGCCGACCGGCCCGGCTCCGGGTCGCTCGGGGCCCTGCGCGGCGAGCTGCCGCCGGCCGGAACGCCCGCGCTGCCCGGCCCGTTCCCCGGGCTGTCGCTGGTCGGCTCGGAGCGCAGCGGCACGAACGGCACCGGGTCCAGCCCGGCGATCGGCGGTCCGCCGGACATCGGCGCGGTGCCGAACGGCGCCACTCCGATTGGCGCCATCCCGATTGGTGCCATCCCGAATGGCACCGTCCCGAATGGCACCGTCCCGAATGGCACCGTGCCAAGCCCGCCCCCTATGGCGGAGTGAGCAACGGTGCCGCGGACAGCGGTGCTGCCGACAGCGGTGCCGCGAACAGCGGTGCTTCGAACAGCGGTGCTGCGACCAGCGGTGCCGCGACCAGCGGTGCCGCGACCAGCGGCGCCGCGAACAGCGGGGGCGGCTACGACCGGATCCAGTACGGGGCCCCGGCGCAGAGCCCGACCGGCGGCTGGATCGGCGAGGTCGTGCAGGCCGAGGTTTCCGCCAGGAGCGACGCGCCGCTCAGGCCGTCCGGCAGCGGGGCACCGCCCTGGCCGCCGTCCGTTAGCGGGTCGCCGCCCTGGCCGCCGGCCGAGCCGGTGCCGGACGACTACGGTCAGAGTCAGCGCGGTGGGAGCCCGTGGTTCCAGTCCCGCCGTCAGGATCCGACGTCCGAAGTGCCGCCTGCCGCCGGCCCGCCGATCACCGGCCGTCCGCT
This sequence comes from uncultured Actinomycetota bacterium, assembly GCA_963805805.1. Taxonomy (GTDB): domain Bacteria; phylum Actinomycetota; class Actinomycetes; order Streptosporangiales; family Streptosporangiaceae; genus JAJYUU01. The sequence continues at coordinate 409,228 of CAWDVS010000010.1, forward strand.
GACCGGCCCGAGCCGCGGCCGGCCAGATGCGGGCCCTGGCGCGGGTCAGCCCGCCGCCCTGCCCCGGCGTCGCACTGGCACCTACGCCCAGTCCGAGCAGGCCCGCCCCGACCAAGCCCAGTCCGCGTTCGCCCAGTCTGGGCACGGCGAGTCCGGCTATGCCCAGCCCGAGTACGGCCAGTCCGGCTACGCGCAGCCCCGGCCGGCGTCGGCAGAGCCGGTTCAGCCCGAGCCCGGACAGCAAGAGCAGGCCCAGCGGCCGTCGGTCTGGGACACCCGGATGACACCGGCGCCGACGCCGATGCCACCCGCGCCGTTCGCGCCCGCGCCGCGTGCGCCGTTCGCGTGCCCGCCGCCTCGCCCGCGCAGGCCTCGCCGTTCGCGTCGCCCGCGCAGGGCACGCCGTTCGGACCGCCTGCCCAGTCCGGGCCGCCTGCGCAGTCGGCCTCCGGCTCGGGCGGCGTGCCGTTGCCGCGCCGGCAGCGGCAGGCGAGCCTGGCCCCGCAGTTGCGCGACAGCGGACCGGCGCCGATCGAGGAACTGCAGGACGCCTCCGACGGGCCGAACCCGGACGGCACGCGCGCTCTGGTCGAGTCGCTGCAGTACGGCTTCGACCGGGCTCGGGCGACTCCGGCCGAAGAGGAAGACCCCTGGCCGAACGGCGGCCAGTCGTGGCCCAGTGATCCGTGGCAGTCCACGGACTCGTGGTCGGCCGGCAGCTGGCCGGATCCGCCCCGGCCGGACGCCACCGGCCCCGCGGAGGATGCCGAGGGTCCGTGATGCAGCCAGCCGGGATGACCGCGTCGATGAACTGGGTGCTTGACGACCTGGTCCGGCGCGTCGACGGGATCAAACAGGCGGTCGTGCTGTCGCGCGACGGGCTGACGCTGGGCGCGTCGGCCAGCCTGTCCCGGGAGGATGCCGAGCACATGGCCGCGATCGCGGCCGGCATCCAGAGCCTGGCTCGAGGCGCGGCACTGCGCTTCGATGGCGGGCAGCCGCGCCAGGCGATCATTCACATGGACCGGGCGCTGCTGTTCGTGGTGGCGGCGGCGCAAGGCAGCTGCCTGGCCGTGCTCTGTCCGGCCAACGCCGACCACGGGCTAATCGCCTACGAGATGGCGATGCTCGTCAAGCGACTCGGCCAGTACCTCGCGACCAGCCCGCGGTTTTCGGCCGGCGCCGACGTGGCGGAACGGCTGGCCGAATGACAGCTGGGGGCGACGGCGGCATGTGGCTGGACCGGGAGGCGGGCCCGGTAGTGCGGCCCTACGCCCTGACGCGCGGTCGCACCCAGGCCCAAGGCCCGGCGCTCGGGCTCATTGACCTTGTCACGGCCACCGGCCCGCGCAGCGGCGACGCGCGCGGACTCGGGCCGGAACACCGCCGGCTGCTCGCCCTGTGTCAGCGGCCGATGGCGGTGGCGGATGTGGCGTCCGAGACCGACCTGCCCCTGGGCGTGGTCCGGGTGCTGCTGGGGGACCTGAGAGAACGGGGACTAATCGCGATCACCGGGCCGGCCTCGCAGGCCACCGCCGCGGAGAGCGTACTGAGGAGCGTACTTGATGGCCTCCGGGCGCTATGACGAGATGACGGCGCCCGCGGTGGCGCCGGTCACCACGAAGATGCTGATCGCGGGCGGCTTCGGCGTGGGCAAGACCACGCTGGTGGGCACGATCAGCGAGGTGCGGCCGCTGCGCACCGAGGAAGACCTGAGCGCGGCGAGCATCACGATCGACGACACCAGCGCGGTCCAGGACAAGCGGACTACCACCGTCGCGATGGACTTCGGCCGGATCACGTTCCCGAGCGGGGTGGTGCTGTACCTGTTCGGCACGCCGGGCCAGGAGCGGTTCTGGTTCATGTGGGACGAGCTCGCGTTCGGCGCGATCGGCGCGGTAGTGCTGGCCGACACCAGGCGGCTGGCCGACTGCTTTTCGTCGATCGACTACTTCGAGCGCCGCAACACGCCGTTCATCATCGCGGCCAACCACTTCGAGGGCTCGCCGGCCTATGACCACGAGGCGATCCGCGAGGCCCTCGACCTAGAGCCGGACGTGCCCGTGCTCATCTGCGACGCGCGCCGCCGCGAGTCGGTGAAGGAAGTGCTGATCACGTCCGTGACGCACGCGCTGACCCGGCACCAGCTCGCCCGCCGCTGAGCTCCGGCAGATATCCACACCCTTGCTCCCGTCCGGGCCTGATCTTGTGGAGTTTGTCAGGCTCAGGCTGGCTCAGGCTGACTTAATCCACAAGATCACGGGGTGCGCCGCGATCAGCGGGCGCTGATGGCGGCGAGGACGGCCAGCAGGAACGTGGCGATCGCCAGCAGGCCGTGCGCCAGCGGGACGATCGCCCGCGGATCCAGCCGCAGCCTGCCGGGCTCCGCCCGCTGCGCCTGGTCAGCGGCCAGGTTGCGCGCCAGCAGCTCGTCGACCAGCCGGGATGCCGCCGCCTCGTCCTCCAGCGACCGGCTGAGGACGTGATCCGGGATCGCCCGGCTGCCCGGCCGCTCGTCCGCGGGCTGGTCCGGCCCGCGCCGCGCGACCGGGTACGGCGTCCAGATGCTGACGGTGGACACCCCCAGCCCGATGCCGGGAACGAGCAGGCAGATGCCGAGCCACGCCGGGATCGCCGATCGCGTCAGCACGAATCCGATCCAGCAGCTCAGCCCGGCCAGGTTGAGTCCCGCGTGCCCCGCCAGTACCGGCAGCGATAGGCCTTCCGGGTGCTCATGCCGGTGCCGGAATGCGCCGCTGCGGACCCAGTTCCGCAGCATGTACGCGCCGAGCAGCTCCGCGAGCAGCCAGGCAGCCAGCGCCGATAGGGCCAGCGAGTGACTACTTCCCATGCCGGATCACGTCCCCCGAGCGGGCCGCCTGCAAGCGCGGGCGGAACGTCGGGCGAGCCCGCGCCGATAATTCTGTCGCGTGCCTGGCAGAACTGAGCCGTGACCGCGGCGATGCAGTCAGTTAACGTCTATGTCACATCATGATGACGCCCGGAGGTCGGCCAGTGGAGGACGTTGCTGACAGGTTCCTTGAGCTGATCCACGAATTAGAGGACATCGCGAATAGCATGCCGCCGAAGCAGGCGCTCGCGGAGTTCGACGAGACGACCCTGCAAGTGTTCTGGAAGAAGTGGCCGCACGTGTCCGGCTGGACCGGCTCGCTCTGGACGATGCTGTCGGCGGAGCTGTCCGGGCCATCCAGCGCGCACGAGGATCCCGACCTCGACGAGATCGGCGAGAGCGGCTGACGATGGCGACGCTCAGGGACCTGATGAACACGACCGTGGTGACGGCCGAGCCCGAGTACGTGATCGCCGAGGCGGCCGCGGCCATGGTCGCCGCGGGCGTCGGCTCGGCCGTGGTGCTGCAGGGCTCGTTCCTGGCCGGAATCCTGACCGAACGGGACGTGCTGCGGGCGGCGGCGTCGGGCGAGAATCTGTTCATGTCGACGGTGGCGGAGTGGATGACCGCAGACCCGAAGGCGCTCTCGCCGGACTCGACGCCCGAGGAAGCCGCGCAGCTCATGCTGCTGAACGGGTTCCGGCACCTGCCCGTCGTCGACGGCAGGCAGGTGTGCGGGGTGGTGAGCCTCCGGGATCTGTTCGCGGCGCGGATCCGCCGGTAGCGCGCCAATAGTCCGGAACTCGGCGCGTCGCCGCCTCGGGCGTAGTAAACCTTCTGGGCATGAACCTCGCTCCCGCGGCAGTAGCACGCATCCTCGTGCCGGCGATCCTGCTGGCGAGCGGAACGGTCTTCCCCGTGCTTAGGGCAACCGCGCAGCCCGCGCCCGCGGCCTCGGTAAGCACTGCCGCAGTGAGCACGGGCGCGGCGGCCAAGCCCGTGTATTTCCACACGCTGCCGCCGGGCGCGAAGCTGCCGAGCGGCGCCCAGTGCCGCAAGCTCGTCAACAAGACGCCCGAGCGCGAGATCAAGGCCATGAACCGGCCGTACAACCGGCGCACCGGGCAGAAGGTCGGCAAGAACTTCTTCACCGGGGACAGCCCTAAGGCGAATGCGCGGATCGCGCCGCGGATCAACGGCGCCTACACCGGCAGCACGATCGACATCCTGCGCTGGGCCGCGTGCAAATGGGGCATCGATCAGGACATCGTGTTCGCCCAGGCGGCCGTCGAGAGCTGGTGGCGGCAGACCACGAAGGGCGACTGGGGCACCGACGCCGCCGCCTGCCCGGCCGGGCACAAGCTCGGCCAGGATGGCCGCCGGGCCAGTGCCCGCAGAGCTGGGGCGTCCTGCAGAACCGGTTCCCGTACGAGAACGGCGGCTGGCCGGCCCTGCTCCGGTCCACCGCGATGAACGCGGACACCGCGTACGGCATCTGGCGGGCGTGCTTCGACGGGTACGAGACGTGGCTGAACACGGTCCAGCGCGGCCAGCGCTACCACGCCGGCGACGCGTGGGGCTGCGTCGGCACCTGGTTCGCGGGCCGGTGGCGGACGGCCCCCGCGCTGGGCTACATCACGAAGGTCAAACAGTACCTAAAGGAAAAAATCTGGCAGCAGCCCGACTTCAAAGAGTTGGGCTGATCTGCCACTGTTCACCGGCAAATCACTCCTAGTTCACCGCCCGGAAATCGCGGTTTTGACAGTCTTTCTGGCGTTATCGCAGGTCAGCGACACACCCACATTCGCAGACTCAGGCGTCGTTACCTGCTAGCGTCCGATCCGTTAGGCGCCCGTGTCCCGTCCGGGCGCTCCTGCGTCAGAAAGGTGTTAGTGAACGGAGGCATCACCCGCCGCGCGTTTACGCACTCAGTCCTACAGCGCGGTGTGATGCGGGCCGCGCTCGCGGTCCTGTTCCTATCCGTCGCCATCGCCGCACTCATCCCGACCGCTACGGCAAGGGCGCAAACCGCCGCCCACGCCGCGCGCTCGGCAGCATCGCTGGCAGCCAGGGAGACCCGGCTGCGGTTGACGGCGTGGCGGTACGCAATCCACCAGCGCGGTAAGCCCTACATCTACGGCGATGCCGGGCCTGGTGGCTATGACTGCTCCGGTCTCGTCTACGCCGCCTACCGGCGGGCTGGCATCAGCCTGCCGCGGACGACGTACGGGATGCTCGGCAGCTGGCGCCTGGTGCGCATATCCAAGTCCCGCGCCCGGCGCGGCGACCTGGCGTTCTTCGGCACCGGGCACGTCGAGCTCTACGACCGGGGCAAGTGGACCTACGGTGCGCAGCACACGGGCACGGTGCTCGGGTTCCACGCGATGAGCATCTACTGGGAGCCCACGATGTACTTCAGAGTCCGCATCTGACCGACGCGGTGATCGCGGCCTGCGGCGTCGCGCCCGCAGGCCGCGGTCCCGCCTACGTCGTCAGCGCCGCGACCACCGCGGCGAAGATCGCGTCGGCCCGGCCGTCCAGTTCCGCCGCCGTCAGCAGCTGGACCGGGTGCGGGATGTACAGCATCCGGCAGCCGGGCATGCCGAGCAGGCGGGCCTGCTCGACGGCTTCGTCCGCGAACGGCGTCGTCGCGATGCCGACGGAAGGAACGCCGCGGCGCTCCAGGTGAACCAGGTCGCACACACTGCACGACGTGCACGAGCCTCAATCGGCCAGCGCCTCCACGACCGCGTGCGAGTGCGTCGCGACGTCATCCAGCAGATCCAGCGCGGCCGGCTTGGAGAAGATCTCCTTGACCACGCGGCTGGTAGTCGCGCCCGCGTCGCGCAGCAGCACCTCGATCCGGTCGAGGAACTCGGCGCCGCGGTTCTTCCTGATGTCCAGGAGGGAGACGTGCAGGCCGGCCAGGCTCGGCGGCCGGGCCGCGAGCGGCTGGTCCGGGGTGACCCGGTCGTCGAACGGGCTCACGTACTCGGCGGTCACCGCTACTTAACCTCCCGGGAGATGATCTGGAACCCCATGCCGGTGCAGGGTCCCAGGACAGCAGAGTAACGCCCGGCCTCGCCGCCGGCCACGAGCAGGACGATCGCCTCGGGCGAGGACCACTTATGTATCTCGGCCGCCGGGTCGGACTTGTGCACGAGCGGCGTGGTCTCGCCGCGGCGCAGCTCGCCCGCGGGCTTATGCACGGCCGCGTGCATGTACTCGCGCAGCCGCTGCTTGGTCCAGCCGTGCTCGCGGAACATCGCCGCGTGCTCGGGGCAGATCACGAACACCGACGGCTCCTGCATCGGCCACCAGTTCGTGCTCCACGTGCTGGCCGCGGCCCAGGCCAGCACCCAGGCGAGATCCTCTGGCGTCCGGCTGCGGTGATCGGAGATCGACTGCGGCGCGTCGCAGCCGATGACCGTGACGACGTCCTGGTCCGGGCCGAAGCCGCGCTCGACGCTCAGCGGCGGCCACGGGCTGACCTCCTCGTCCTCGGCGATGCAGAAGCCGACCTTGCCCATGTGCCCGAGGGTGGAGCGGTCCAGCGTGCCCGGCCTGCCGCCGCCGGTGAGCGTGACCATCAGCCGCAGCGCGCGGCCGATGGTGAGGTTCGCGCGGTTGCCGGGGCCGAGCGCGCCCATCCCGGCTGTTCAGGCCGAGCCGGTGCCGCACCGGGCCGTTGACGACGATGAGCTGCCCGGCGGGCTGGGTGGTGACGGCCTGGCCGTGCAAGTTGAAGGCCGGGTCCAGCGCGGCCTGCGCGGCCGCGACGACGACCGGGAAGTACTCCGGCCGGCAGCCCGCCAGCACCGCGCACGCGGCCAGCCGGGCGAGGGTCGAGCTCACCCATCGCCGGCGGCACGGGGCCGAGCGAGACGGCCCCGTCGTGGCCGCCCAGCATCTTCTCGACCCGCTCGGCGGTCGGCGGGATCACCGGCAGCCCGTCGGTCCAGCCGCGCTCGAACATCTCCTCCAGTTCGTCGCTGGCGGTCGCCGCGTCGATCGCGGCGGCGATCTCGGGGTCGAGCGCCGCCTTGGACGAGCAGCCGGGCTTGGTCAGCGGCTCGGGTCGGCGCGGGCGCGGTCAGCGTGGTGTTCGTCAGCGCGCCGGCGGCCGCGATCAGGTCGGTCAGCGCGGCGTGGTCCCAGCCCGTGACCCGGGCCCGGATGCTGCCCGCGCCGTCGACCAGGAACGCGGTGGGCACCGAGACGAGGCCGTAGTCGCGCGAGGTGTCGTAGGGCGCGGCCTGCGCGGCGACGCGGCCGGTCCAGCCGCACCGGCGCGCGGTCCTGATGGCCACCTCCAGCGGGTCCTCGAAGATCGCGGTGCAGCTCAGGCCCGCGCGCTGCCAGTCCGCGCACAGCGGGCCGAGGTTGCGCATCGTCATGGCCGACGTCGGGCACTCCTCGTTGACGAACAGCAGCAGCGCGCCGCCGCCGCCGGTCAGGTCGCCGATGCTGAGCGAGCCGAAATCGATGCCGCTGACGTTCAGGGCGGGCGCGGACGCCGGGCCGGCGTCAGGCACCGATCCGCCCGAGCGGGACGAGGTCGGGCACCAGACAGGAGGTGCTGACCGGCACGCTGGCCTGCTCGCGCGCCGCCGTGAGCAGCGACTGCATGACGTCGAGCACGTGCAGGGCGAGTTCCGCGGAGGCGCGGTGCGGCCGCCCGGCCACCATGGCGGCGGCGAGGTCGGCGACGCCGATGCCGCGCCCGCCGTCCTGGTAACCCGCGCTGGCCGGCAGCGCCGACCAGTCCTGGCTGTCCTGGCGCCGGACCATGACGGTGCCGCCGAAGGCGTTCGGGTCCGGCACGAGCAGGCTGCCGTCGCTGCCGTGCACCTCGATGTGCGGCTGCCGGGACGCCACCACGTCGAAGCTGGTCATCAGCGCGGTGACCGCGCCGGAGGCGTGCTCGAGCAGGCCCGCCACGTGCGTCTCGACGTCCACCGGCACCCTGGCTGCCGGCCCGCGGCCCGGACTCGATCACCCGCTCCGCGCGCGACCGGCTGGACATGCCGGTGACCCGGCGGACCGGCCCGAGCAGGTGGATGAGCGAGGTCAGGTAGTACGGGCCCATGTCGAACAGCGGGCCGCCGCCCGGCTGGTAGTAGAAGTCCGGGTCCGGGTGCCAGGATTCGTGCCCGGCGGTGACGAACGCGGCGTTCGCGGCGACCGGCGCCCCGATCAGGCCGTCCTCGATGGCCCGGCGCGCGGTCTGGGTGCCGGTGCCGAGCGCGGTGTCCGGGGCGTTGCCGACGCGCAGGCCGTTGGCCCCGCGCCAGCACCGCGCGGGCCTGGTCCAGGTCGAGCGCGAGCGGCTTCTCCCCGTACAGGTGCTTGCCGGCCGCGAGCGCCGCGTGGCCGACCTCCGCGTGCGCGGCCGGCGTGGTGAGGTTCAGCACCAGGTCCACGTCGGCGGACCGCATCAGCTCATCGACGCCGACGGCGCTGGCGTCCGGCGCGTCCGGCAGCCCCGCCTGCGCGCGCTCCGCACTGAGGTCGCGCCAGCCGGGTGACCCGCACCTGCGGCAGCCGGGCGAGCGTCCGCAGGTAGGTGCCGCTGATCGAGCCGATGCCGACGATGCCCACTCTCAGCGGCTCGCCCACAGCATGCCCCTCTCGATCATGGTCCGGACGCTCGGGACGTCCAGGTCCGCGAGCCGGTGCCCGACGGTGCACACGAAGATCCGGCCGGAGCCCCAGTTCCTGGTCCAGACCGCGGGCGCGACGACGGGCGCGGTCCACGGGTCGCCGGGCCGGGCCGGGTGCGTGGTGGTCGCGAGCACCTCGTTGTGCGCGTCGCTCAGCACCCAGTACTGCTCGGTGTGCACGGCGAACGCGCCTATCCCGGCCACGATCGGGTGGTCGGCGTGTGCGGGCACGACATCCACTGTGTAGTCGACGAAACCGCGCGGATGGCACGCGAACTGGCCGCCCATCAGGTGCAGGTAGTCGGCCGAGTTACGGAACGAGTCGACGATCCCGCCGTGCCAGCCGGCGAACCCGGCGCCGGCCTCGATCGCGCTGCGCAGCCCGTGCAGCTGGCTCGGCTCGATGCCGCCCATCGTCCAGCACTGCACGATCAGGTCGGCGCGCTGCATCAGGCCGTCATCCGCGTAGGAATCCAGCGAATCGGACACCACGGTCTCGAAGCCGGATTCCTTGAGAAACGGCAGGAAGCTGTCGGTGGCGGCGGCCGGCTGATGGCCTTCCCAGCCGCCACGGACGACGAGGGCGGTGCGGGACTCCATCATCTGATCATTGCGCGCAGACCGTGCGGGCTCAACCGGGGCCAGCGCCCAAGGGCGGGTAGCGGGTCCGGAGGCGGGTAGAACAGGCAGACCGACCCACAAGGAGCCAGCATGCCGAAGCCAGGCACCCCCGTCGTGTTCGTGCACGGACTGTGGCTGCACGCCACCTCCTGGGATCCGTGGCAGGACAAGTTCCGGGCCGCCGGGTACGAGCCGGCGGCGCCGGGCTGGCCGGGCGAGCCGGGCACGGTCGAGGCAGCCCGGCGCGACCCGGCCGCGGTAGCGGGCCACGGGATCAACGACGTCGTCGATCACTTCGCGCAGATCATCCGCGGCCTGTCCGCGCCGCCCGTGGTCATCGGCCATTCCTTCGGCGGGCTCATCGCGCAGCGGCTGCTGGGCCAGGACCTGGCCGTCGCCGCGGTGGCGATCGACCCCGCCCCGATCAAGGGCGTGCTGGTATTGCCGCCGTCGGCGCTGAAGGTCGCATCCATCGCGCTCAAGTCACCGGCGAACCGGAACCTCTCGGTGTCCCTCACCGCGGAGCAGTTCCGGTACGGGTTCGGTAACGCGCTGACCGAGCAGGAGTCGGCTGACCTCTATCAGCAGTGGAACGTGCCGTCGCCCGGCAAGCCGCTGTTCGAGGCGGCGTTCGCGAACTTCGCGCCGCACTCGCCGGCGAAGGTCGCCACCCGGAACAAGACGCGCGGGCCGCTGCTGGTGACGGCGGGCGGCCAGGATCACACCGTCCCGGCCGCCATCAGCATGTCGACGCGCAAGCAGTATCACCGCTCGCCCGCGATCACCGACTTCGCCGAGTTCGCCGACCGCGGCCATTCGCTCACCGTCGACCACGGCTGGGCCGAGGTCGCCGACTACGCGCTGGACTGGCTGAATCAGCGCCTCGTCTAGAGCTTGGCCAGGCCCTTCGTCAGGTCATCCGGGGTCATCACCGGGAAGATCTCCACCTCGGCCTCGAAGCCGCTGAAGAACGGCTCGGCGAACGGCGGGATGTCTGACGGATCGGCCAGGTCGAACACCATGTAGGCGGTGCGCTGGGCGGCGTAGGTGGTGAAGTACATCGCCTCCGGGTGCCACCGTTCCGCCGCGCCCTGGATGATGGTCCCGATGCTCCCGTCGGAGATGGCCTTGTTGCCCGGCCCGGCTGGAATGGTGATACGCGCCATGACTCGCATGTGTCCCCCCGGATGATCTCGCGAACTGATGCCACCCGATCCTGCACGGGCCACGCCGTCGCGGGCCGAAGGCTCGCCGGCCCGGTGTGCGCGCGCCCCGAAAGACCGCCGCCGAGCTGCCAGCGGATGCTTCCCGGTGTGCCGGTTGATGTCGTAGGTGGTCCACGTGTCCCGCGCGTCGATCAGCAGGCTGTTGTCGCTGGCGACGTGCACGGCGTTGATGTGGAACCAGTCCCAGGGCGTGCTCGCCGAGGCGGGCAGCGGCTGCTCGCTCTGGCTGTAGGGGACGTGGTCGGCGCTGTTCCACTGGAACAGGACCTTGCCGGTCTTGATGTTGATCTCCTGGACGATGCCGTCGATCACGGTCTGGTTCGGCGGGCCGCCGATGGAGGTGAGGTCGGCCGTCGCGGTGGTGTAGATGAGGATCAGCGCGGTGTTCCACGGCGTGATCAGGAACTCGTGCCCGTCGGCGCTGTAGCCGTTGCCGGCCTTGACCTCGGCGATCTGCTGGTAGTGGTCGTTGTAGATGTAGTCCACGCCGCTGGCCAGGCCGCCGAGGCCGGTGCCCTGCCACCAGGTGAGGACGGGCTGGCCGTGGTAGGTCTGGGCGCGGAAGTCGGATGCCTCCTCGCCGCGGGGACCGCGTGGAACCAGACGACCTGGCCGCTGCTGTTGAGGATCTCCGGCCCGTTGGCGTAGGTGGTCTGGTCGCCGAACGGGGAGATGAAGATGTCGCCGTCGGCCCGGCTGGCGTGGCCGCTGAGTATCGTCACGGGCGGCGGTGCGGTGGGCGTCGGCGGCGCGGCCGGGCTCGCGACGGCGGGGCTGGCGGCGATCAGGCCGGGCTCGCCGCGGTCAGAGCGGCCGCCGCGACGGCCAGCGCTCTGCGGCCGAGCGGCTGCCGGGCTGGTTGCGCGCACAGCGCGTGACCGGAGCCGTCTGCCGGGCTGGACGGGCGCGATGCTGCTTTCTGGGCATGGCGAAATAGACCTTCCGTCTGGTGAGGAGGGGGATACTTCGCAGCCTAGCTAATTCCTAGTTATACGGTCAAGAAACTATGTATTTGCGAGGAGGGCCGTCGTCGGAGCGTGCCGGCGTGCGCTGCCGCGGCCTCGCTACTCGGCGCGGTACTGGTCGTGCCTTGTGTACAGCTCGGTCCACTCGTCGTAGCTCAGCTCGCGGCCGGCCGCGGCGATCTGTGCGGTCTCGCGGAAGTAGTTCTCCCGCGGCGCGCCGGGCGCGAACAGGATCAGCATCGACGCGGGCTGGTCACTGGCGTTCCGGAACGCGTGGATGCCGCCGCGCGGGACATAGAGGAAGTCGCCCTGCTCCGCGTCCGCCCAGCTCTGCCCGTCGTAGAGCTGGACGGTGCCGGTCAGGACGTAGAACGACTCGGAGAAGGTCTTGTGGAAGTGCGGGCTCGCGCCGCCCGCGTTCGCGGGCATGTGCCACTCGAACAGCCCGTACTGCCCGTCGGTGAAACTGCCGGGCGCGACGAAACGAGTGCTGGTGCCGGTGGCGCGGTCCAGCTGCTCGACGTCACCCGCCCGCATGAGGCGGCCGCTGATCTCGCCGGAGTCTGCCGGGGTACGTCATGGTCCTCACCGTAGCGACAAGGCCGTCACCTTGCTTGTCTCGGGGATGACCCCGGACTTCCCGCCGGCGGAGGGTCAGCGGCGGTCGTAGACGGCGGTGTCGTAGTCGTCCTGGCGTTCCATGACGGCGGTCAGCCGGTCGTGATAGCGCAGCGCCGCCATCCGGGCGACGATGATCTCGCCCAGCGCGAGCGCCGCGAAAAACAGCACGACGACACCGAGACCGGAGAAGAAGCTCATCTTCTCCAGGAACGTCATGATCGCCGGGCGGAACGGCGAGCCCACGTCGTAGATCGGCGTGCCCGGCGTGATCGAGTGGCCGCCGGGAAACGCGAGCGCGATCACCGGCAGCCCGACCACGAACCAGCCGCCGCCGAGCACCGCGAGGAACGCGCCGGGCACCGCGGCCCGGTCAGTGGTGGAGATCAGCAGGCCGCCGAGGAACGCGGCCGCACCCGGCACGACGGAGAGCCACAGCCTGCCCGAGGTATAGGCCCACGCCTTGTCCGGCGTGAACGCGAAGCCGAAGTAGGGCCCGACGAAGGGGATGAAGGCGCCCCAGAGGCCGAGCAGCATGAGCAGAATCCCGATCAGGCGTCCCCGATACGCCAGCGAAGCGCTGGCCATTGTCCCATCTCCTTCGCATCCGCGGCCCTGCGCGTGACCAGCTACCCGGTCGGTCGCAAGGCATTCACGGGTCGCCGGTCGGCTGTGCATGGATTGCGTATGCGACGCGCCGCGCTCGCGCGGTGACTCAGTGTCCGGCGGTAGCGGAGCGCAGCGCGCGGTACAGGAGCTGCTGGTCACCGAGCCGGCGGCGGAGTTCGCGCTCCAGGCCGCCGATGGGAACGAGGTTCTGCGGTGCCCGCGGATCCTTGTGCGGGGCGCTGGCCAGCGGCGGCAGCAGCCCGGCGCTGAGGTCGGCCAGCCGGAGTACCTCGGGGACGGGCAGGTCGGCGGAGCACTCGAGCCGGACGACGCCTGACCACGGGGCACCCTCCGTTCCCGGCAAACGCAGATACCAGGAGTTGCGCCGCCAGGAGGTACCCATCGTGAACGCGGGCGTGCGCTGGCCGGGCTGCAGCGCGGCGACGATGGCGGCCTGCGGCGGCGGCAGGTAGGACGTGTGGTGCGTCTTGATGTAGCCGATGGTCCGGTCCAGGTGGGTGCGGCCGCGCAGCGGGCCGTCGACGAAGAGCAGGTCGTTCGCGTCCGGGTTCTCCTTGCGGAACAGCATCGCGAGCTGGACCTCGGTGTCGGTCAGCCGCTGTTGCAGCGCGAGCGAGAGCTGGTCCATGCCCGCCCCGGCGGCGCGCCTGGCCGGGTAGACGCCGTGCCGGCTGACCAGGTCCGCGGCGTCCGGCGCGGCGGTGAACAGGCCGCGCTCCAGCGCCACGTCGGTGATCCGCGCGGACCCGTTGCAGCAGACCAGGCCCGCGGCGTAGGAGGCGGCGATGCCGGGCGCGGGCTGCGGGTCGGCGCCGTGCACCCACACCCGCGCGTCGATCCGGCGGACACCGTCGAGGAACAGCACGGTGTCGGGAACGGCCTCCGGCGTGGCCGGTGCCAGCGGCTGCCACTGGTCCTCGGGCAACTCCAGGTCGAGGATGAGCTCCGCGGTCGACTCCGGCCGCCGGTCAGCGCCGAGTTCCTCGCCGTAGGCCATGCCGTAGCTCGGGTCCCACGGGTCGACGGAGTAGCTGACCGGCGTTGTCGCGGTTGTCTCAACCACCGTTGTCTCAACCACGGGGGTCATACGCGCTCCCTGACGACCGTCGACGTGGCGCCGGTCCGGTTCACCAGATACCGCACCGGCACGCGCTCGGCCAGCTCGGTCACGTGCGTGATCACGCCCACCATGCGATCTGAGTCTGCCGCGAGCCGCTCCAGGGTGGTCGCAACCGTCTCCAGCGTGTCGCTGTCGAGCGTGCCGAATCCCTCGTCCAGGAACATCGAGTTCAGCTCGCGGCGGCCCGCCGACAGGCCGATGACCTGCCGGGACAGGGCCAGCGCGAGCGCTAGCGAGGCCTGGAACGTCTCGCCGCCCGACAGCGTGTGGACCGGGCGGCTGGTCCCGGCGTCCTCGTAGTCGATGACGACCAGGTCGTGCGTGCGCTCGTCCTGGTCCAGCTCGTACTGGCCGCCGGACAGCTCCATCAGCGTCGCGGAGGCCTCGGTGATCAGCGAGTCCAGCGCCTCGCTGCACAGCCAGCTCTCGAACCGGTTCGCCCGGAGCAGGTTGCCGAGCATGAGCGCGACCTGCGCCTCTTCCTTGCGCGCGGCGATGTCCTGGTCGAGCCGCCGGGCCTTCTTGCGGTCATCCCGGATCCGGCTGAGCGCGGACTCCGCCCGCACGCGCTGCGCCGCGACCGCGGCCGGGATGCGGGTGATCGGGTCGATGCCGGTGATGTCGTGCTCGGCGAGCAGTTCCGCCAGCGTCGCCACGCTGTCCTGGACCTGCTGCTGCAACTTGGCCGCGGTCTCGGTCAGCTCGGGTAGCTGCTGCGCGCGCGCGGCTTGCTCCGCCTGCGCCCAGTCGGTCAGTGCTCGCCACGCGGTAGCGAGATCCGCCGCGGTGATGGCCGGCGCGCCGAGCGCGATCAGCTTGTCCCTGGCGAGGCTGAGGTCCGCGCGGGCGCGCTGCTCGGCCGCGCCGAGCGACGCGCGCGCTTTCTCGGCGCCCGCGAGTTCGGCCTGCCGGGCAACGGCGTCCTTGCGGGTACTGGTGACGGCATCGTCGGCTTGGGTGATGGCGGCGAGCTGCTCGCGTAGCTCGTCCTCGGCCTGGACGCCGGCCATGACCTCGGCCGCCCTGGCCAGCCGGGCCTGGACGCTGTCGAGCCGTGACCGGACCGCGGCGGCGGCCTTCGCGGCTTCCTGGTGCGCGGCGCGGGTCTGCTGCTGAGTCTTCGCCGCGGTGTCGACGTCGCTCTTGGCCGTGGTCAGGTTCGCCGGGGCTGGCCGGGGCTGGAGCGTCGGCACCGTCTGCAGGCAGACCGGGCATGTGTCACCGGCGTGCACGTGCGCGGCCAGACTGGCGGCCGCGTGCTCGCGCTGCGCCGCGTCGAGGGCGTGCTGCGCCCGGGTGGCGGCCGCGTCCGCCTGGTGTAGCTCTTCGGTCAGCCGCTCCTCGGTCGCCTGGCAGGTCGTGAGCGTGGCCTGCTCGCGCTCGGCGTCCTGGGTCAGCTCGCGGCGCAGGGCGTGATTGGCCAGGTGCTGCTGGGCCGCGGCCTTGTCCGGGAGCCCGGCGCGGGCGTCCGCGGCCTTGGCCGCTGCCGTGTCGGCATCGTCGCGGCGGACCTTCGCCTGCGCGCTGACCTCGTCCGCGGCCGCGATCTGCTGGGCCAGGCCGGGGACGTCCGCGGGCATGCGGAGGGCTGAGAGGAGGCGAAGCTCGTTCCCCTTATCGGCGGCGAGCTGGCGGGCCGCGGCGGCCTGACCATCCAGCTCGGCCAGCGCGGTCAGGCTGGTCTCGACGGTCTGGGCCAGCTCGGTGAGCGCGGCCACGCGGTCGGTCGCGGCCTGCTCGGCTTCCGGGGTGGCGTCGGTGAGCTGGGCGCGGGCCTCCTGGTCCAGCTTGAGGCGGTCCTCGGCCCGGGCGGCGCGATCGCGGGCGCGCTGGCCGATCTCCTTGTAGACGCCGAACGCCAGCAGCTCGACCAGGAGGCGCTGCCGGTTCGCCGGGGTCGCGCGCAGGAAGTCGGAGAACCCGCCCTGGGGGAGCAGCACCGACTGGGTGAAGTGCTCGTAACTCAGCCCGAGCAGTTCCTGGACACTGGCCTTGACCTGGTCGGGCCGGTCCGCGATGGACTCGACGCTGGCCTCCAGCAGCTCGGCGAGCGGCGCGCTCGGCTTCGATGCTGTGGTCGAGCCGCTCCAGCCGGGCGGCCTTCGTCGTGACCTGGCCGCGCTTGTCGCGCTGCAGCGAGCGGGCGGCCACGTAGCGCTGCCCGGCCAGCTCGAAGATCAGGGTGACGTTGCAGGCGTTCGCGGACGGCGCGAGCGCGTTGCGGACCTCTTTCTCGTTGTCCCAGCGCGGGATCGTGCCGTAGAGCGCGAAGCAGAGCGCGTCGATGACGGTGCTCTTGCCGGATCCGGTCGGCCCGACCAGCGCGAAGAAGTCGACGTCGGTGAAGTCGATCTCGGTCTCGTGCCGGTAGCTGGCGAAGCCATCGAGCACGAGCCTGAGTGGTCGCACGTTTCGCTCCTCCCGCCGCCTCGTCCCGGTTTGCCGCTGGTGGCGACTGCACCAGTGTGGCGGATGGTGCCGACAGCAGCGGCGAAGTTGCGCCGGTGTGGCGTGCTTCAGCGCAAAAGTGCCTCGCTACGCGGCTACGGCACGACCACCAGGGGCACCGGCGAGTGCCGGGCCAGGCCGACGGCGACCGAGCCGACGACCCGGTGCGCGGCCTGGGAAGAACTCCCGACCACGATCGACCACGGTCGAGCCGGGGTGGGCAGCGACCTGGTCCTTGGCGGCGGCCAGGATTTCCTCGGCGATCAGGCCCTGGCGGCGCTCGAAATCCCAGTCCGCCACGTGCTCGCGCAGCTGCTCGCCGGCCATGGTGCGGAGCTGCTGCTCGACCTCGTCGAAGTCGGTCTCCATCTCCGCGACGGCACCGGGCGAGAATGCCGCCATGCTGGGCAGATGGGCCACGTAGACCACGTCGATGCGACCGGTCCGGCCCTGCAGCAGGCGCACGGCGCCATCGAGGGCCCGGGTGGCCGGAGGCGATCCGTCATAAGCCGACGACAAGGTGCAGGTCCGGAGCAGGCGCAGAGGTCGTCACATCGATGCAGGATAGACCTACGGCAGTGGGCCAGGCGCACCCCGGATCCGGCGCTCGCGGCGGGCGAGCCCCGGTCGCCGCCGTCACGGTCAGCGGACCTTGGTGACTTCCGAATCCGTGAACCGGGTGCACGACCGGCGAGCAACTGCACAATGCCGCCGGAATCGCCTCGGGCGTCGGCTCCAGGACCGGCTCCGCCGGGGGAGTGCGGGCCGAGGAGGTGCGCGCTGGAATCGGGCGTGCCGGAGCCCTGCCTGCCGGAGCGGTTCCTGCCGGAGCTGTGCTGGCCGGAGCTGGGGCGGCGGCCGCCTCCGCGAGCTGAGCCTGGTGCCGCAGCTCAGCGAGCCGCTGCTTGGACGGCAGCAGGGCGATCGCGAGGACGAACCCCAGGCCGAGCAGCCCCGCCGACACCCCGAAGGCGATCGTGTAGCCGTGTGTGGCCGCGATCGCCGGGGCCTGCGTGCCCACGTGATGCGCGATCAGGTAGCTGGCGGTCGCGGTCAGCGCGATCGTGCTGAGCGCGGACGTCCCGATCGATCCGCCGACCTGCTGCATGGTGTTGACCAGCGCCGACGCCACGCCAGAGTCCTCGCGCGCGACGCCGAAGGTGGCGGTGTTGATGGCCGGGGCGAAGATCATGCCGAAGCCCAGGCCGAGGATGAGCAGGGCCGGCAGCACCGCCGCCGCATAACTTGAGGTGACGCTGACCTGGGTGAGGTAGGCCATGCCGCCGGCGCCGAGCAGCATGCCGGCCGCGATCAGGACCCGCGGCCCCAGCCGGGGCAGCAGGACGATGCTGGACAGGTTCGAGCTGATCAGGATGCAGCCGATCATCGGCAGGAACAGCAGTCCGGTCACGAACGGGCTCTCGCCCTTGACGACTTGCAGGTAGTAGGTCAGGAACAGGAACGTGCCGAAGATCGCGATTCCGGAGATGAACACGGCCAGGTACGCGCCGCCCCGGGTGCGGTCCACGATCACTCGTAGCGGCAGCAGCGGGTGGGTGGCCCGGAGTTCGGCGAGCACGAACGCGGCCAGCAGCACCACGCCCAGGACCAGGGAGCCGATGGTCAGGCCGGCCGACCACCCGGCCGTCTCGGCGTGGGAGAAGCCGAACACGATGCAAAAGAGCCCGGCGCCGGCCAGGACGGCACCCGGCCAGTCCATCCGCGGCCGGGCAGCCGGCAGGCGGCTGGGGATGAAGGCCAGCGCGCCCGCCACCGCGAGCGCGGCGAACAGCAGGTTCACGTAGAGGCACCAGCGCCAGGACAGGTACTGGGTCAGCGCGCCGCCGAGGATCAGCCCGATCCCGCCGCCGCCGGCGGCGACGGAGCCGAACACCCCGAAGGCCCGGCCGCGCTCGCGCGGGTCCCGGAACGTGCTCACGAGCGTCCCCAGCGCGGACGGCGCGAGGAGAGCGCCGAACGCTCCTTGCAGGGCCCGCGCCACTACCAGCACCACGAACGAGCCGGCCGCGCCGCCGAGGGCGGACGCCAGCGCGAATCCGATCAGACCCGTGATAAACACCCATTTACGGCTGAACATGTCGCCGATTCGGCCGCCGACCAGCAGCAAGCTTCCGAACGCGAGCGCGTAGGCAGTGACCACCCACTGCCGGTCGCCATTCGGAAAGCCCAGCTCTTGCTGAGCCGATGGCAGCGCGATGTTCACGATGGTGGCGTCCAGAACCACCATGAGCTGGGCGACAGCAACGACAACCAGGATCAGCCAGCGCCGGTCACCCGGCGCGGCCGACGTGTCTTGCCTGGTAGATGACGTACCGGATGCCATCCGACTCATCCCCCCGTATGGCCGCCGACGGCTGGAAGTCCCCTCGAAGCCCCTTCGGCTCCCAGATAGCTGCCCGCATACGGGTCCGGGCACACAAGGGTCATTACGTCTGGTTTGGCGGCCGCTGGCTAGCAGGCTTCATCCCGGCCGCCTACGCCGGACTGCGGCGAGCCTGAGCGTTCCGCCGGCGGATTGTCCATCGGCGGGTCCCTCGATCGTTATCGTGCTGAGGCTGGTTACATCGAGCCGAGCGGAGGTCCCAGTGCGGTTCATGCTGATCCACTACATCGACGGCGAGATGCTGAACGCGGAGGTCGCCGAGGATCCGGCCGAGACGCGGGAGCGCGAGGCCTGGGACAAGGAGATGGACGAGCGCGGCATCCTGGTGGACGGCGGCGTGCTCAGCCCGCCGCGCGAGACGATCACGCTGCGGGTCCGCGCGGGCGAGGTGCTGCTGACCGACGGGCCGTTCGCCGAGACGAAAGAGCAGATCGCCGGGTACTGCGTGCTGGAGTGCGCCGACCTGGCCGAGGCGATCGAGGTCTCGTCCCGGCACCCGACCGTCAGGTACGGCACGTTCGAACTGCGCCCGTACTGGGACTAAGAGGTGCGGCACGCGCTGTGCTTCGATGGAGGTCGCCATCTCGTCGGCTGCGAATCGGAGGACCGCGTGGATCTAGGTCTGACTGGCAAGGTCGCGCTCGTCGCCGCGGCCAGCAAGGGCCTCGGTAAGGCGTCGGCGCTGTCGCTGGCGCGGGAGGGCGCGCGGGTCACGATCTGCGCCCGGTCGCAGGCCGAGCTTGACGCCGCCGCGGCGCAGATCCGCGCTGAGACCGGGGCGGAGGTGCTGACCGTCCCCGCCGACCTGTCGGCCGCGGACGGGATCACCGCGGTGGTCGCGGCGACCGCGGAGCGGTTCGGCGGCATCGACATTCTCGTCAACAACTCCGGCGGCCCGGCGCTCGGCAAGTTCGCGGACTTCAGCGACGACGACTGGCGGCAGGCGTTCGAGGTCGTGACGCTGAACTTCGTGCGGTTCGTCCGCCAGGTCGTCCCGTACATGCAGCGCAACGGCTGGGGCCGGATCGTCGGGATCCAGTCCAGCTCGGTGAAGCAGCCGGTCGCGGGCATCGACCTGTCCAACGGGACGCGGCCGGGCGTCGCCGGGCTGATGAAGGCGCTGATGCCCGACCTGGCGAAGGACGGGATCACGATCAACCTGGTGCTGCCGGGGTCGTTCCTGACCGAGCGCCTCCTCGGTCACGCGGCCCGGGACTCCGATACCGCCGCGAACCTGCAGGCCGCCGCCGCCCAGAACATCCCGGTCGGGCGACTGGGCGAGCCCGGCGAGCTGGGTGACCTGGTCACGTTCCTGGCGTCACCGCGCGCCGCCTACATCACCGGCGCGGTGTACCAGATCGACGGCGGCATCATCCGGTCGACACGTCTGACGCCCGCAGGACACACCGCGATCCGGTCTCCGACGCTTGTTGATCAACTGGCGGGTGTGGTACCTATCCTGGTATGGCAGCAAATAAGTGGCATCCGAGGAATCCATTCCCGCTTGTCATGCGCGGCTATGAGCCGCGCGCTGTCGATGACTTCCTGACCCAGCTGGACCGCGACGCCAGCGTCCCGGTCCCCGACTTCCCGCGGGTCATGCGCGGCTACGACCCCCGTTATGTCGATGAGCGCATCCAGGAGATCAGGCAACTGGGCGCGTGAGTCTCGCCAGCAGCCCGGCTCATCAGCACGATGAGCCGGGCTGCGCTCAGGCTTCGGTCATCTCCTCGAGCAGCTCGGCGAACATGCGCTCCACCCGCTCGTCGCCGACGTTCTGCTCGCCGAGGTAGTCGCCGAACAGCTGCACCGGCGACCGCCCGGCCCGGCTGGGCCGGTCCGGCCCGCCGTGACTGCCCGGCCGCGGCCGGTTCGCGTCGTCGAGCTGGACTTCCAGCGCGTTCGGCAGCTTCTCCCGGACCAGGTCGCCGAGACCCGCGCGGGCCTGCTCGGCCAGGATCACCCGAAGGTAGGCGTCGCCCGCCTGCTCGCCCTCGTCGATGACCTGATCCAGACGCCCGCGCAGGGTCCGGAGCCTGCGCCCGCCGGCTACCGCCACGGTCCTCGCGTCGGCCCGGGTACCCGGCGCGGCCGTGACGATGAGCGCACCCGGTTCGTTGGCTTCCTCCCCGAAGTCGACCGCGAGCGGGGAGCCGGAGTAGAAGGCCGGGCACGGCGCGGGGATCTCCTGCTGGCGGTGCAGGTGCCCGAGCGCCGCGTAGTGCGCGGACGAGGGGAAGATGCTGGCCGGCACCTCGTACTCGAACGACGTCTGCACGTCCCGCTCGCCGCCGCCGCGCCGGCCGCCGAGCAGCGTCGCGTGCGCCATGACGATGTTGACGCTGTCCGGGGAGAACTGCGCGGTGAGCATGCCGACGATGGCGGCGACCCGCCGCGCGTAGTCGAGGGCGTGCTCGGCGTGCTCGTGCAGCAAGAGCTCGGCCGCCCGCACTGCGTAGCGCTGGGATAGGAACGGCATGGCCGCCACCGTCACGCGTTCCCCGGCTCGGGTCTCCAGCGTGCAGCGTGCCCCCGGAGTCCGGCGCCTTCGGCGTGCCGAGGATGTGCAGCCCGAGTTCGCCGAGGACGGGCCGGTAGACGCTGTCCAGCAGGCTCGCGTTGTCGTGGTTGCCGGCGATCGCGACGACCTGCCGGTGCTCGGCCTTGAGCGCGAGCAAGGCGCGCATGACCAGGCCCTGCGCCTTCGGGCTCGGCGTCGCCGTCTCGAACAGGTCGCCGGCCACCAGCACCAGGTCGACGTCCTCGTCGCGCGCGATCTGGATGATGCTGCGCAGCACCGCTTCGTGCTCCTCGAACCGGTCGCGGCCCTTGAGCACCTTGCCGACGTGCCAGTCGCTGGTGTGCAGGATCCTCATTGCGGTCATTGTTGCAGCCGGCACCGACACCCGGGCTGGCTACCATTCCAGTCGTGACTGAGCTGACGCCGCGCGACGACGCGCACTGCTGGGTGCACGATTCGGTGCGCATCCCCGCGACCGGATCGGGCCCGCTGGACGGGCGGACCATGGCGGTCAAAGACATGTTCGCCGTCGAGGGCCGGGTGTCGTCCTTCGGGCTCGGCCGCTGGCGGGAGACCCACGGGCCGGCCGAGACCACGGCGCCGGTCATCTCCGCGCTGCTGGCCGCCGGGGCGTCGATCGCCGGGCTGGCGAAGATGGACCAGATCGCCTGGTCGATCGTGGGCAACGTCGGCGAGGGCACGCCGCCGCTCAACGCCGTGTACCCGGACCGGTTCACCTGCGGGTCGTCCTCCGGCCCGGCCTCGGCCGTCGCCGCCGGGCTGGCCGACTTCGGCATCGGCAGCGACACCGGCGGATCGATCCGGGCACCGGCCGCCGCGTGCGGGCTCTTCGGCCTGCGGCCGACGCACGGGCTCATCGAGATCACCGGGGCGCTGCCGCTGGCGTCCTCGTTCGACACCGTGGGCATCCTGGCGCGCTCACTCGGTCTGCTGGGTGAGGTGCTGTCGGTCGTCGGACCTGGCGGCACGTCGGCCTCGCCGGCGGCCTTCCGGCGGGTGGTGGTGCCCGCCGACTGCCTGGACTCCGTTATCGACGCGACCGCGGATGCCGTCCGGAACGTCGCGGCCGACCTGGCTCGCGGCGCCGGATGGGAACTGGCGTCGGCGGACCTCGGCGGGTTCTTCACCGGCGACGTCGTGGAACTATTCGCCCGGCTCCAGGCCCGCGAGGTCTGGGCCACCCACGGTCTCTGGCTGGCCGAGAACATGGACTACCTGGCCACCGACGTCCGGGACCGGGTGCGCGGGGGAGAGGAACGCAGCGGCGACCCGGCCGCGGTGAAGGCGTCCGATGCGGGGGAGCGGCGTTCGTTCACCGAGGCGCTGGGCGAACGGCTGCCGGCCGACACCATCGCGGTCGTGCCCGTACTGCCCGGACTGCCGCTCCGGCGGCAGGGATCAGCCGAGGAGATCCTGACGTTCCGGTCCAATGCCCTGACCTGGACGGCGCCCGGCAGCCTCAGCGGGCGGCCGGAACTGGTGATCCCGGTCCGGCACGCGGCCACGGGCCTGCACGTCGGGGTCGGGCTGCTCGGGCCGCCGGGCTCCGACGCCGCGCTGGTCAAGATCGCGAGCCTGGTCACGCCGCCCGAGGGTGTGCTGGCGGTCTAGGCAGCAGTGCTCGCGGCCTGGCGGAATTTCTGAGGCCGGCCGGATCCTTGTACTTACTTGTGCGTCGTCAAATAAGCCAGAAGGTAGCGGTCAGCGTCGTCTTCGTCGCGGCCATGTTCATCTCGATCATGGACGTGACGATCGTCAATGTGGCGCTGCCCACAATCGGGCGGGACTTCCACGTCACGCCGCTGGCGGTCGACAGCATCTCGATCGGCTTCCTGGTCAGCCTGGCCGTGTTCATCCCGGCGTCCGGCTGGCTCGGTGACCGGTTCGGCGGCAAGCGCATCATGCTGGCGGCGATCGTCGTGTTCACCGCGGCTTCGGCATTGTGCGGGCTCGCTTCGAGCCTGGGCGAGCTGGTTGCCTTCCGGGTGCTGCAGGGTGTGGGCGGCGGCATGCTCGCGCCGGTCGGGATGGCCATGCTGTTCCGGGTGTTCCCGCCCGAGGAGCGGATCCGGGCCTCGTCGATCCTGACCGTGCCGACGACGCTGGCGCCCGCGCTGGGCCCGGTGCTCGGCGGGCTGCTGGTGACCGACCTGTCCTGGCGGTGGGTCTTCTACGTCAACGTGCCGATCGGGGCCGCCGCGTTCATCTTCGGGCTGCTGTTCCTGGACAGCGTGCCGCTGTCCTCGCCCGGCCGGTTCGACCTGCCGGGGTTCCTGCTCTCTGGCTTCGGCCTCGGGACGCTGATGTACGGGCTGTCGGAAGGCCCGGTCAAGGGCTGGCACTCGGTGGATGTGCTGGCGACGATCGCCATCGGCGTGGTGCTGCTGGCCGCGATGGTGATCGTGGAACTGCGGGTGGCCGAGCCGATCGTGGCGTTGCGGCTGCTCGCCAACCGGCTGTTCCGGTCCAGCTAACGGGGTCATGGTCCTCGCCTCGATCGCGTTCCTCGGCTCGCTGTACGCGATCTCGCTGTACTACCAGGACGGCCGGGGGCTGACGGCCCTGAACTCGGGGCTCAGCACGTTCCCGGAGGCGTTCGGCGTCATGGCGGGGGCCCAGCTGGCGTCGCGGTACCTGTATCCGCGGCTTGGTCCGCGGCGGCATATCACTCTCGGCCTGGTCGGCGTCGCGGTGACGATCGGGGCGCTCGCGCTGCTCGGGCCGGGCACCAGCCTGTGGTGGCCGCGGGCGCTGATGTTCGCGCTCGGCCTGGCGATGGGTCAGGTGTTCGTGCCGCTGCAGGCCGCGGCGTTCGCGACGATCACGCCGGCGGCGACCGGGAAGGCGTCGACCATGTTCAACGCGCTGCGCCAGCTCGGCGGGGCGGTCGGCGTGGCGGTGCTGACGACGGCGATCGTGCTGGTCGGGCCGGTGCACCTGGTGGCCGGGCATCCGGCCGCGAACCTGACCGCGTACCGGGTGGCGTTCCTGGTCGGGGCCGCGTTCGCGCTGCTGGCCATCCCGTCCTCGCTGTCCATCCGCGACTCGGATGCGGCCAGGACGATTCCGGGTCGCGGTGGCGTGCGGGCCGGCCGGGCCCGGCAGGAGGAATCCGAGCCCGTTCTGACCGACTGAGGCCCGGCCGCTGAGGCCCGGCCGCTGACCACTGGCGGGGCGGGCCGCGCGCGAGCGGCCGGATGTCAGCTGAGCGTGAAACTGGTCGTGAGGCTGACGGTCCGGCCATCGCGGGCGGCCGTCCGGGCCGCGAGCATGATCTCCAGCACGTGCCGGGCCTTGTGCACGCCGGTGATCGGACGGCTGTCGCCGCTGAGGCAGTCAGCCAGGTGATCGATCAGCACCGCGCGGGAGTAGCGGGCGGCGAGGTTGGGCCGGGGGAGAGCATCGAGTGACTCCGGTGCGACCCAGCCGGCGAGGCCGGGTGCCGCGTCCAGCCGGAACAGCTCGATTGGCCCGGAGCCGTCCGGAGCGCCGCCGGGCCGGTTCACGATCAGCGTTCCGGCGGTGCCGAACAGCTCTAGCTGCGGCGTCCGGCTGGCCTGGACGTTAAAGGTCGCGTCGACCACGGCGAACGTCGCGGCACCGAAGTCGAGCAACAGCAGCGTGTTGTCGTCTTCGGTCGCCTCGATCTCGAGCCCGTCGAACGGGCCGCCGCGGGCTCGGCGGACCGGCACGGATAGCCCGGACATGGCGGTCACCCTGCGGGCCGGACCGAGCAGGCCGGTAATCCGGTCGATGCCGTAGACGCCCATGTCCAGCAGTGCCCCGGCGCCCTGCTGATAGAACCAGGTGGGATCGGCAGGCCAGGCCATGGCCGCCTGCCCGGAGTGCGAGGACTGCAGCCGGGCGAAGGCCACCTGGCCGACTGCGCCGGCCTCGATCAGCCTTCTGGCGTCGGCCCACTCCGGGCTCAGCATGTCGGCGGGCGCGCAGAGCGCGATGAGCGACCGGCGGTCGGCCAGCTCGCATATCTCCGTTGCCTCCGCGAGGCTGGAGGCCAGGGGTTTCTCGGTAACCAGGTGCTTTCCGGCCGAGAGGATCTTCAGGTTGGTTTCGGCGTGCACCTCGATCGGCGTCAGGTTGAGGACCGCGTCGATGTCGGCGTTCGCCAGCAGCTCGTCGAGAGAGTCGTAGACGGCCGGGATCTGCCAGTCCCTGGCCACTGCCTCGGCCCGGCCGCGAGTCCTGCTCGTGATCGCCGTGACCTCCACCCGGTCGCGCAGGCGGGCCAGGCCGGGCAGGAAACCCGCTTCCACCGTCGCGATCATGCCCGCGCCGACTATGCCGAGCCGGAGCTTGCCTGCTCCGCTCCGCTGGTGCGGTCCGCCTGTCACCCGGTACCCCCGTCTGCTGTCCTGCCGTCGCCTGAGGTCGGGTCCGGCTCTGCATACAGCCAGCACCGGACCCACTGGCCGGGCGCGAGCGGTATCGCCGGCGGTTCGGCCGTAGCGCACCGGGCCATGGCCGACGGGCAGCTGTTGCTGAACCGGCATCCCGCCCAGTTGGGAGCGGACGGTCTCGGACCGGCCGCCGGGCCGCTCGTCGCCGGGGGCGGCCTGGGCGGCCGCGGGATCGGGGGTCGAGCGGATCAGCAGCTGCGTATACGGGTGGCGGGCCCGCTGGGTCACTTCCTCCGCGGGCCCGCTCTCCACGATCTGGCCGGCGTACATCACCGAGATCGTGTCGGCGCACCAGCGGGCCGAGGCGATGTCGTGCGTGACGTACAGGAGGGCCAGGCCCAGCTTTTCCCGGCACTCGTTCAGGACGTTGAGGATCTCCACCTTCACGGACACGTCGAGCATCGAGACCGGCTCGTCGGCCAGCAGCACCTTGGGTCCGACCGCCAGGGAGCGGGCGATCGCCACGCGCTGGCGCTGGCCGCCCGACAGTTCGTGCGGGAACTTGCCGGCGAACAGATCGGGCGGAGTGAGCTTCACCTGTTCCAGCAGCCGCTCGACGGCGGCATCACGCTCGGCCCGGCTGCGGTGGATCTTGTGGATCTCCAGCGGCCGCCGCACGCTGCGGCCGATCCGGAATCCCGGGTTCAGCGACGCGTACGGGTCCTGCAGCACGATCTGCACTTGCTCGGAGTACTGGCGATAGCCCCGCCTCCGCCGGGCGCTCACCCGCTCACCGTTCACCCGGATCGTCCCGCTCGTGGGCTGTTCCAGCCGGGACAGCAGCCGCACCAGCGTGGATTTCCCCGATCCGGATTGCCCCACCAGAGCCGACGTGGCGCCGGAGAACAGCTCCAGGGATACCCGGTCGACGGCCGTGAGAGCCGGCTGATGCAAGGGGCTGGAGGCCGGCCGCGGCATCCGGTAGACCTTGGTGAGTTCCTGCGCTTCGAGCGCCGGCTGGTCAGGCATCGGCGGCCTGCCCTGGGTTCAGGGCGGCAGGCAATGACTCGGTGACCTGCGGGTCGTGCAGGAAGCAGGCCACCAGGGACTTATCGTGCAGCGGGGGCCGGCCGGGAGCGAGCGGAGGCTGCTGCACCGTGCATGTGGGCATGCTGAACTCGCAGCGCGGCTCGAACGGGCAGCCGGGCGGCAAGTCCCGCAGGTCGGGCGGGGAACCGGGGATTCCCTGTACCGGCTTCAGCGGTCCGGTCACGTTCGGGAAGCAGTTGCCGAGCCCGAGCGTGTACGGATGACCGGGCTGCCGGTACAGGTCCGCGGCCCGGGCCAGCTCGACGATCCGGCCGGCGTACATGACGGCGATCCGGTCGGCGAACTCGAACAGCAGCGACAGGTCATGGGTGATGAAGATGACCGAGAAGCCGAGTACGGTCCTGAGCTCGGTGAGCTGCTCGACGATCTCCCGCTGGACCACGACGTCAAGCGCCGTCGTGGGCTCATCCATGATCACGATCGACGGTTCCAGGATCAGCGCCATGGCGATCGCGACTCGCTGCCGCATGCCACCCGATAGCTCATGCGGGTAGCTGCGCAGCCTGCTGGTGCTGATGCCGACCATGGTCAGCACCTCGGCCGCGCGCGCAACCCGCTGGGCCTTCGACCAGTCCGGCCGGTGCGCGGTGAGCGAGTCGGTCAGCTGGGTCTGGATGTCGAGGACGGGGCTGAGCGAGTTCATGGCCGACTGGAAGACGACCGCCATCTCCTCCCAGCGGAAGGCGTTGCGCTCCTTCGGGCTCATCTCGAGCAGGTTCACCGGCGGCGCGCTCTCGTCCGCGCGGAACCGCAGGCTGCCGCCGTCGATCACCGCTGGCGGCCGCTGGACCTGGCAGATCGCGTAGGCAAGCGTCGTCTTGCCGCAGCCGGATTCGCCCGCGATGCCCAGGACTTCGCCCCGGCGCAGGTCGAAGCTCACGCTCCGCACCGCCCGGACCGGAGTATCGGCGGTCCGGTAGGTGACGGAGAGGTCGCGAACCTCGAGCAGCGGGCTGGCCAGTTCCTGGCCGGCCAGCGGCTCCGCTGCGAGCTGCGGCTCGGTGTCAGCCGGTGCTGGTGCACCGCTGCGGCCGCGGGCGAGCCGCGCCGACCGCAGCCGGGGGTTGAGCACTTCGTCCGCGCCGAAGTTGATCAAGGCAAGGCTGGTGCCCACCAGCGCTATGCACAGGCCGGGCGGCACGAACCACCACCATGCGCCCTGCGACCACGCGCTGTCCTCGGTCGCCCAGTAGAGCATGTTGCCCCAGCTCCAGCCGCCAAGCCCGCCGAGCCCCAGGAAGGCCAGCCCGGCCTCGGTGAGGATGGCGAACAGCACGAGCGAAAGGAACTGGATGGCGATCACCGGAAGCAGATCGGGGATCGTCTCGACGAAGATCAGGTGCAAGGTGGATTCGCCGCTGGCCCGCGCCGCCAGGATGTAGTCCCGGTTGCGCAAGGAGAGGGCCTGGACCCGGATGACTCGCGCCCCCCACGACCAGCCGGTCGCGCTGATGACGATGACCAGCGCGATCTCGCCGCCGTTTGGCAGGTAGGCCGCGAGCACGATAGCCAGCGGTAGCGCGGGGATGACCAGGAATATGTTCGTGATCACCGACAGCAGCTCATCGACCAGCCCGCCGATCAGGCCGCTGGCCGTCCCGAGCAGAACCGCGAGAGCGGTCGCGACGGCGCCGGCCGTAAACGCCACCAGCATCGACGTCCTGGTCCCGGAGAGCAGTTCCGACAGGACATCCTGGCCGGTCTGCGTCGTGCCGAGCAGGTGATGCAGCGACGGGCCTTGCAGCAGCGCGGCAGTGGTTTGCGACGGGTCGTCGGGCGCGAGGTAGGGGCCGATGATGGCCAGCAGCACAAACACGCCGAGGATGACCAGGCCGACGATCACACTGGGCGTGAACAGGCCCTTGGCATTGAGCCACAGCCGGGCTCCAGGGCTCGGCGATCGCTGCGCGGCGGCGGCCGCGGGTTCCTGCGGGGCGGCGGCTTCGGGCTGGAAGACGGTGGTCATCAGTGGCTGCCCTGCCGCGCCCGCGGGTCCAGGAGGCCGTAGACGACGTCGGCGAAAAGATTGGCGAGCAGCACCGTGATCGTGATCACCAGGAAAATCGCCTGGGCCAGCGGGAAGTCCTCGTTGCTGACCGCCTCGTACAGGAGATAGCCGATCCCCGGATACGAGAACACGGCTTCAGTGAGAATCGCGCCGCTGACGATGAACCCGAGCGAGAGCGCGAAGTTGGCGACGTTCGGAAGGATCGCGTTGCGCGCGCCGTAGGTGAAGATGACCCGGCGGCTGGGCAGCCCCTTGGCCTCGGCGAGCGCCATGTAGTCCTCGCCGAGCACCGTGACCATCATGTTCCGCATGCTGAGCACCCAGCCCGCGATGGAGGCGATGATGATCGTGACGGCCGGGAGCACGGCGTGACTGAGCGCGCTCTCGATGAACGGCAGGTTGGCTCCGATCGTGTCGCCGAGCGCGTATCCGCCGGACGTCGGGAACCACTTCAGCACGTAGCCGAACAGCAAGACCGCGAGCAGCGCGAGCCAGAAGTACGGCACGGCGGACAAGAACGTGGTGGCCGGGAGCAGGACCTCGAGCCGGGTGCCCCGTTTCCAGCCGACGATGATGCCCAGCAAGGTGCCGACCACGAAGCTCACGACCGTCGCGAATCCGATCAGGATCACGGTCCACGGCAGCGCTTGCCTGATGACGGCCGAGACCGGCGTCGGAAAGTAGGTGATGGACACCCCGAGGCGGCCGTGCGCGAGCTGACCCACGTAGCTGAAGTACTCCTGCACGAGGCTCGTCTTGTGCGTGAGGCCGAACTCGATCATCAGGGCGTTTGTCGCCTGCGGGGTCACATGGCCCTTGAGCCGGGCGAGCAGCGCCTCGACCGGGTTCCCCGGCATCAGCCTGGGCAGCAGGAAGTTGAGCGTGATTGCGGCCCAGGCGGCGAGCAGGTAGAAGCCGAGTCGTCGAGCGTAGTACCTCACGAGCTGCCGCTAGTCTCCCAGCGAGCCAGCGCTTGCCGGTGATCGAAGAGGCGGGCGATGGCATCGGCGACCGCCGCGACCGCGTCGTCGTCCAGCAGCACCTTGTGCGGCACCGAAACGCCCTCGGCGTAAGCCTGCGTCGCCACCGGCAGCTTGAATCGC
This sequence comes from uncultured Actinomycetota bacterium, assembly GCA_963805805.1. GTDB lineage: Bacteria > Actinomycetota > Actinomycetes > Streptosporangiales > Streptosporangiaceae > JAJYUU01. Next base: position 438,895 of record CAWDVS010000010.1, read on the forward strand.
TCGGGGTTCACGGCCTCCCAGTGCGCGTCACTCAGCCGGTACCGGCGCTTGGTGTGCGGAAGGTACAGCGGGGCCGCGTTGAGCGGCTCGTTGACCCGGTCGATCTCGACGCCGATCTCGGCCTCGAGCGCCGTCCTGAATCCGTGGGCGGACAGGCCCTCCCACTCGTCGGCCACGAACTTGAACACGAACTCATAGGGTGAGATGCGCGTCCGTTGCGGCGGGCGGTACATGGGGGCGACGCCTGGCAATTCGGCGAGCCGCGCCTCGAGCGCGTTCGCGTTGCGATCCCGCTGGCGCGCCTGATCCTCGAGCGCGTCGAGCTGAGCCAGCAACATCGCGGCCTGGAATTCGGTCATCCGGTAGTTGCCGCTCTGGATCGGACGCCAGTCCCGGTCGAGCGACCCGGCGCGGCGCCGCCCGCAGTTACGCAGGCTGTAGATCCGCTCGCGGAGCTTGGGGTCATTGGTGGTGACGAACCCGCCTTCCCCGGCGGTGAGGGTCTTGAACAGCTGGAAGCTGAAGCAGCCGAGGGTGCCCAGCGACCCGGCGCCGCGTCCGTCCCACTGGGAACCGTGCGCGTGCGCGCAGTCTTCGATGATCGCGATCCCGTGCTGCGCGCCGATGGCGCACAGGCGATCCATGTCGGCCAGGCTGCCGTACAAGTGCACCGGGATGATCGCCCGAGTCCGGGGCGTGATCAGCCGTTCCACCTCGGAAGGGTCAATGCAGTAGGTGCCCGGCTCGACATCGGCCAGCACCGGGATGGCGTTGATGTCCAGCGGGGCAGCGGCCGTGGCCTGCCAGGTCAAGCCGGGCACGATGACCTCGTCGCCGACCCCCACGTCCAGGGCCTCGAGCGCGAGTTGCAGCGCTACCGTGCCGTTGGCCACGCACAGTCCGAAGTCCGCGTCCTGGAAGGCGGCGAACCGGCGCTCGAACTCGGCCTCCAGCGGTCCGTCAAAGGCCCAGTTCCCGCTCCGGACCACCTGTTCAAGCAGCTCCATCTCGCGGCCCGCGGGCCGTGGCCACGGCGCGGGCGCGACCGGCTGCGCGAGCGTTCCGCCCAGGACCACAGGCTGCCTGGCTGAGATGGTCACGGGCTGATCGGTCGACGTCATGATGGCAACCTTCCGGTCCGGGCTTGCGGCACCAGCGTGCCGAGCAGCCGCATCGAGCTGTCCGCTAGCAGTCCGGCCGCCGCTGAGGCCACGTAGCAGCTGTGCGTGACCTCGTAACCGCCCTCCGGGTAGGCGGCGGGCGTCGGCACGTAGCCGATGGCCTCGTTGGTGTAGCCGCTGAAGATGGTCGCCGCGAACGGCGACTGCGCCACGATCGCCTGGCCGAGCTCGGTGAAGACCTCGCCGGGCGAGGTGATCACGGCCAGTTCGTCGCCGAGGCGGAGCGCTGCCAGCTCCGCGGGTACCGGCGGCAGGGAACCAGATCCGGCCAGCGCCTCGGCCGCCCGCTGGGCCCGGGTCAGCCGCCATTGCGTCCAGGTCTGACCGAGTGAGTTGACGCTGCCCGGTCCGGTCAGCTCGGCCTGAAGCTGCGCGACCTGTGCCTGCGCCTCGGCCAGCGTTCCTGGCATCAAGGCCGGCAGCAGCGCCGTCTCGCCCGCGAACGCGAGGCTCTGGGCGCGCTGCGGCGCCGCGGTCCAGAACAGCCGGGCGCCTTCCGCGCCGAGGCTCAGCCCGAGGCGCCGGGCATAGGTCCAGTCCCAGCCCATCAGCGTCGGGTTGATATTGCCCGCGGCGCCCTGCAGGAACAGGCAGGTCGCGCCCGTCTCGCGCTCGATCAGCTCGCGGGCGACACCGGGGAAGTCGGCGGTGATCTCGGTGCAGTCGCTGCCGAGCGAGACGGCGTGGCACGCAGTGTTCAACAGCACCGCGAGCGGACGTCCGTCCGCGGCGTCGATCCGGGTGACCAGGACCCGCCGGTCGCACGGACCGTCCGGGTTGTTGCCCAGGATGATGGAGCCGTCGGGCAGCTTTTCCCGCCGGTTGATCCCGATGAACGCGGATCCCTCGGCCGAGCCGATCGACGCGGCGGTCAGTCGCTCACACGCGGCCCGCACGATCCCGGCCAGCGCGAGGGCGAGGGTCTGCTTGTAGGCGGCCACGGCCGGGCGCTGGTCCGCGGGGACGAGCGCGGCCGCGGACTCCTGCTCGCTGTCCAGTGCCGGGCCATAGTGCGTGTGGCTCGCGGTCAGCAGCACCCGGGCCGGCGGAATGCCGGAAGCCGCGCTGATCGCCGCCTTGAGCTCGGCGGCGCCCCGGATATAGAGCAGGTCGGTCGCGACGATCGCGACCCTGAGGTCGCCGCTCTCCAGCACGAGCGCGGTGGCCGTCAGCTCGTCGTGACAGCCGGTTGCCTGGCCGCGCTCGGCAAAACCGACCAGCGGGGAGCCGAGCGGCGGCGTGATGACGCACCGGGAGACGCCGGCTCGCAGCTGGCCGGACCCGGCGAGCGCGGACGGGCGCCCGCCGGGTCCGTCGGCTGCGGTCATGTCAGCCAACCGGCGTCAGGTGCAGCGCCACGACCTCGGAGTAGGAACCGCCAGGCGAGTCGTCGGCGTACGGGTTCTGCGGTGAGGCCCAGCCCTGGGCGCGCTTGGTCAGGTAGGTCCCCCAGTCAGCCGCGTCAAAGAGCGGGATCACGGGGACCTGATTCACCATGACGCCTTCCAGCGTGGCCAGCGCCGCGCTCCTGTTCGCGGTCGAGCTGGTGCTGACATAGGTGCTGAGCGCCTGCTGAGTGGCCGCGGAGGCCCACCGCTCGAAGTTGTCCGAGGCGGTGCCGCCCTTCGGCCCGGCCAGGGTCGAGTTGAGCCAGCCGTTGTAGAGGTAGTACGGATCGCCGTTGCCGAAGTCGCTCCACCTCAGGGTGGAGTCGAAGTTGCCGCTGGCGAGGTCGCTGCCCCAGGCGTTGGTGGAGACCCCGTCGCAGGTGACGGCTATCCCGGCCTGCTTGAGCTCGGAGTCAATGAGCTGGCAGTCGGTGATGTAGTCGACAAAGCCGGACGGGTCCTCGATCGTGATCGCGACCGGCTTGCCGCCCTTCTGGAAGATGCCGCCGGAACCCATCGTGTAACCGGCCTTGGTGAGGATGCTCTTCGCCTGCGCCGGGTCGTACGCCAGCTTGGCCCCGCTGTACTGCGCGGCCACGTAGCTCTGCTGGCTGGGCAGCAGGCCAGTCGCGGAGAGCACCGGGGTCTCGTAACCGAACTCACCCCGGACCCCGACCACCGTCCGGTTGATGGCCAGGCTGATCGCCTTGCGCACCGCGACATCGGTGAACGGCCAGCGGGCGAGGTTGGGTTCCAGCGACACCACGCCGGCGCCCGGGAACCAGTAGTGATTGAACGGGCTGGCCTGCTGCCACTTCTGCGCGCCCGGCGTGCCGCCGCTCGACCAGTCAAGCGTCTGGTTGTTGACCATGTTCTGGAGGGCCGTGGACGTGCCGGCCACGTAGTCCAGGTTTGTGATCTTGGGCAGTCCCGGCTGCCAGTAGTGCGGGTTCTTGGTCAGCAGGAAGTCTTCCGGGGTGAAGTGCTTGAGCACATACGGACCGGTGCCGATCGGATTGGTGTCGGTGTAGGTGGCGGGGTTGGCGATCGCGCTCCACACGTGCTGCGGCAGTATCGGCGTCGTTTCCGCGATGTAGTAGAAGTCCGTGTACGCCGGCTGGGCGAACGTCATCGTCACCTGGTACTTGCCGTTGGCGGCGACGCTGGCGAACTGGATGCCGGTCACGTTGACGGCACTGTCGCGCTTCAGCAGATCGAACGTGTACACCACGTCCGCGCTGGTGAACGGCTTGCCGTCCGACCACGTGACGCCGTTGCGCAGGGTGAAGGTCAGCGTCTGGTCGTTATTCGACCAGGACCACTTCGTCGCCAGCCAGGGATAGGTCACGCCAGGCCGCTGCGGGTCATACTGCACCAGCGGCTCGTAGATCATCGACCACGACCCGTAGACGTCGAGCGTGCTGGTCGGCACGAGCGGATTGAAGTTGTCGGTCAGCGGCTCACCCTCGTTGTTGTTCACCGTGAGGGTGGTGACGCGGCCGGCCGCGGAACCGCCGGTCGAACCGCCCGGCGTTCCGGCGTTGGCGCAGCCGACCAGCGCTAGCGCGGCCAGACCTGCCGCGGCAGAGATCCGGGTCGCCGTCGCACGCATCAACGATCTTGGCATGTCCTCCCCCAAAGTTCGCCCAGCGAAGTAGAGGCCATACAGGGTGCGACAAACGTACGATCGGCTTGTTTTGTCTGTCAATAGTCATCTGTTGTCTGACAACAGACTGCTGTATAAACTTCCGTAGCTCCCCCGATTGGAGGCAGCGGCACCGTGCCTAAGCAGCGCGAACGGCATACGACACCGCCCGGAGAGCAGTCGTCGCCGGTGCTGTATGGTCCGCTGGGGCTCGGTGCCTGGTCTTACTGCGCAGCTCTGTTGCCTGCCCGTGGTCGACGCGCTGTGACGAGCAGCAGGCCAGCGCCATGAACTCGCGAGGCAGGAGGTGCGCCGATGCAGCCGGCCGAGCCTGACGCCTTCGAGAGCATCGAACCGATGGTTGTCGACAGCCGTTCGCTCGCGAGCCAGCTGACGGCCCGGCTCCGTGAACTCATCACCAGCGGTGCCCTCGGCGGCGGCGCGCAGCTACCCACGGAACCGGAGCTCGCCGAGCGGTTTCGCGTCGGCCGGACCACTGTCCGTGAGGCGCTCAAGCAGCTGGAGAACGAAGGTGCCGTCATTGTCCGCCGCGGCCGCGGCCGGTTTGTCTCGACCGTGCCGGTGCTGCACCGCCCGATCACGCGGCTGGAAAGCGTGACCAAGCTGCTGGCCGGCTACGGGTACGACGTGCAGAACAGGGTGCTCACCGCCGAGACTCAGGGCGCCGACCCGGGATGAGAAGGAACAACTTCGGCTTCGCGACGGAGCGTCCGTCTTCTCGCTTGAGCGGCTGCGCCTGCACGCCGATGAGCCCTTGATCTACTCGGTCGATGTGCTGCCCGCGGAGAAACTGAACGCCTCGGAGAACGACTGGAATGGCTCGCTGGCCGAGGTGCTGGCGGCGAAGGGACTACTGGCGGTCATGTCGGCGACGACGATTCAGGCCGCCCTCCTGGACCCGGCGATCGCCGCGACGTGCGGCATTGACCCCGGAACGCCGTGGCTCCTGATGATCCAGCTCAATCTGCTCGATGACGGCTCACCGATTATCTACTCGCATGATTACCATCGCGGCGACCGATTCTCATTCGACGTCCGGCGCCATGCAGAGCATGAGATCCCGCGTGGCTAGTCGCCTTCCGGCTTAGCCCGTTGACGGAAACGCTCGACAATCTGGTTGGCCTCGTCCTCACTGATCTCGACGAAGTCGTTGGCCGTGTCGCCCCGCTCAGCGGACACGAGTAGCCAGCTGCGCTCCCAGGTCAGGTCCCGAGTGAATGCCTCGTCGCGCTTACCGCCTGCCTCCGGGTAAGTGCGGCGGAAGACGCCCGCTGGCTTCTCCCGGCTGCTGAGCTCGTCAACGATCGCGTAGTAGGTGACCTGTCCGGCATGACTCGACTCCGATCGAGCTGGTCGGGGATGTCGAGGGCGCCAGGCGGCACGGAATGCGGCTGTTACCCTGCGCTGGAAGGCCTCGAGTTCGAGCTCTTCGTCATCGGTCAAGCTCCCTGGTCGCGAAGCCGCTCGTAAGCGCCGTGAGTGACCTGCTTGGCCTCGAAGCTCGGCACGGTATGGAACTGCACCTCAAATCGGTGGCCGGTCTGCGAGTCCCGCCACTGCGAATTGATGCCTCTGTACTCGTCATGCATCCCAGGGGTTCTTCGAGCTTGATCATCTCGAAGCCAGCAGCCTTGATGCGATCTAAGTCAGACGAGACGCCGTTGGCGTATTCATCGCGTCTCGTAGCACAGCGTATATCGGACAGGGTCAGGGATCATGGCCAGCGCCTGACTTCGGCGTGCAGTCTGGCATCTCGCGCATGTACTTGGCGGCCTTTCTACGATCCTGTCGCGGCCTTTCAGGCGGAACTCGAGTCCGTAAGAGTCCTCCGGCTGGATGACTCTGCTTCGATATCCGGAGCCTGCCAGTAATCTGCGGATTCCGCCGACTGGATCTTGTCGCAGCCCAGCTCTAATTCGCGCTCGGCGGCGCGGCCTAGGTTGCGGCGCTCGGCCTTGTCCTCACGATGGGGCCACCGCTCCTGGTAATGCTTCCACTCGGCGGTGAAGCCAGCCATCGCCTGCCGCCACGAGTTGTCGGGCGCAGGCTGCGGCGGTAATCAGCTGCCGACGGATGGCCTGCCGGGAGGTTCTCCAGCCGGGAGCGTAATGCCGTCGGCGCCTCGCGGGCTGAGTCGGCAGCCCGCTCAGGAGCGAGAGAAGTGTCGGCGTGACGCCAGCGCACCTCGCCAATGGTAGGCGGGGCAAGCCGCCTGAAACTAGCTCTGTTCGGCTTCGACTAGTTCGGCCTTGCTGAACTCCCAGTAGGCGCGCATGCCCGCGAGCTGGCCGTTGCCGTTGCTGCGGTAGGTGAAGACGCCGTGGACGATCGCGACGTGCTTGCCGCCGGGCAGGATGGTGCGAATCAGGCCGACGTCGGCGACCTCGTTGCCGCATTCATAGGACTGGTCGATCTCGAACGTGATCCGCTCGTTCGGGCCGATCACCTTGTCGTAGAACGCGGCGATGCCCTCCGGGCCGTGGTGCCCGTTGCCGTCCGGGTCGAAGGGTGACGGCCCGACGGGGTCCTGGATCACGGCGTCCGGTGCCCAGAGCGCGAGCCAGCCTTCGCGGTCATGGTCGTAGACAGCCTGGCGCGACCTGCGGATCAGGTCCCGGATCGTCAGCGTCTCTGCCGCCTGTTCTGCCATCGCTGCACTCTTCCTGGCTGGGTACTCGGGTGAGGCAAAACTAGAACAGGTTCTAATTGTGGTCAACTGCGCGAGGAAGAACGGAACGGTGCGAACCCGCTGCTGCTCGATGAAGTAGGTTGCGAGCTATGCGCTATCTCGTCCGTGAACGGCTCTTTCACATCAAAGATGACTTCTGGGTGACCGACGCAGACGGCAACCAGGCGTTCTTCGTCAACGCCAAGCTGCTCTCGCTCCGGCACACTCTCGAACTGCAGGACCCGTCCGGGCGGACGCTCGCTGCCATCAAGCACAAGCTCCTGACCTTTACCGACGCCATGGAGATCGAGGGCGAGGGCCAGGTCGTGGCTACAGTGCGCCGGGCCGTCATCTCGCCGCTGCACCATCGGGCGGTCATCGACCTTGCCGACGGCGCGCGGCTGGAGGCCGTCGGCAACATCATCGACAAGGACTTCGAGGTCACCGACGGTGACCGCGTACTTGCGCGCGTCTCCCGCGCCTGGTTCCGGCTACGGGACACTTATGGCGTCGACGTGTCGCCGGATGCCAACGACGTCCTGATGATCTGCATTGCGATATGCCTGGACCGCATCCATGCCGAGGAAGAAGCTCGCCGCCGGTAGCCGCAGCCGTCCGGCCTTGTCGTCAGGCGCGGCCAGTCACACCGTATAGCTCATCGAGGCCGATCAGATTCACGTCGCCGGCTGTCGCTGCCGCTTCCAGGTCAGCGGTGAATCCGGCACCGGAGAAGCAGGCAACGCGGGTGGCTTGCGTGTCGAAGCGGCCGTTCTTGGTTATCACTTCGCGGACGTGCCGCAGCCGCTCCAGGTGACCAAGGCCCATGACTTCATTCCATTTGCACTCGCCGATCACCAGCAGCGGCGGTCGCTCGCCGTCGCCAAGCCCGATGGCCGCGACATCGACCTGAGTAGTGGTCCTCGCGGCGGGGTCATTGACGGTCCCTGCGCTCACGCGAGTCGGCCACTCGCCGAACCGGTCGCCCGCGAAGTGCAGCGTCCACTCGCGGCATAGCCGTTCGAACTGCGGGCCGAGGATCGCGCTCGCGAACGTCCGCTGACAGCGTTCCCAGATGCGCTCGGCGGAGGTGCCGCGCATGAGCACTGGCCAATACGGCCGCACGACCGCGTGATAAAAGGCCAGCAACGGTTCGTTGATCCGGAAGTCGGTGCGGTTGGCGCGAAACGCGTCGGCCTCGCGCACGATGAGGCCGGCGTCTTCGAGCACAGTCAGCGGATGGTGGAGTTCGTTGGTCTTGCGTCCCACGTAGCTGGCTATCCCGCCGCGCCCGGCATTGCCCGCCGCGATCGCCGCCAGCACGGAGTTGTAGATGGCGCCATCACGGAGGTCAGGTTCCTCGGCGAGCAGATATCGAGCCTCCAGGAACATCGGGCTGCCGGGCGACAGAATTGCCCGGCTCACCCAGCTGTCGAAGTCCGCGAGATCGTACGGCGAGTCGTGCCTGATCATCTCGGTCCGGTAGGCGGGAGTCCCGCCGACGACCGAGTGAACTAGGAAAGCGAGGCGCGCGTCATGCAGTTCCCAGAACCCAGCGGCGAGCCGGTAGTCAAGCGTGCGCACGGTCAGGTCGAGGCTCGCTCGCCCGCGGAGGGGCGCGTTGCCCGACAGCATCCGGCCCATAAATGAGATGGCAGAGCCGCAGAGCAACAGCCGGGTGCGAGAGTCGCGGCGCTCGGCGCGCCGGGGCGCGTAGGCCCCCTGGATCATGGACGGGAGCGCGGGGGTGGCTCGGGCCAGGTAGGGGAACTCGTCGATAACCACAGGCACCGGGCGCTCGCGGCCAAGTCGGAGCAGGATGTCGAGAATCATCGGCCAGCTGGTCGCGCTGATCGGTGCGACGGGGTCGAGGTAACGAGTGAGCGCCGCGCTGATGAGGGACAGGGACTCGGCTTCGGTGGCCTCCTGGGCGGAGAAGTAGAAGCCGCCCGCCTGTTGGCACGCCGCTTCGAGGAGAAACGTCTTGCCCTGGCGACGGCGGCCGGACACAACGCCGAGGGTGGCGCCGGCCCGGTCGTCCTCGATGAAGGACGTTAGCTGAGCCCACTCGCGATCGCGGTCGAACACGTCTCTGGGTTTGTCCACCCGGCTCCTCAGCTGAGATAAGTATACTTATGATAAGTGTACTGCTCTCAATAGACTCAGCTGCACGCTGGCAGGTGACCGACCCGTATTCCCGGGCAAATGCCCGAGCTCTGGTGAGCTGGAGAGACTATGACACAACATGCCCCACGTGCTATTTCGTAGCGGACGCCGACCCAATGAGTGTGGTTTTCCTCATTTACCGCAGCTAGCTGCCCTTCTAGCGTTTTGGCAGCGACCTTGTCGGCGGGGACGAGGTACGTGCGCCAATTAGGGAGGCAACGGTGAAGCGTTCTGCGGCGACATTGGCCGGAGGCGGAGCGGCTTTAGTTCTGCTGGCCGGCGGGGCTACGGCAGGCGCGGCGATCGCGGGTTCCGGGCCGGTGGACAGCTCGGGGGTGATTCATGGCTGCTGGACCAACGCCCAACTCGGCGGCTCGCATGTGTTCGTGGTTCAGGATGCCGGGACGAGCTGCCCGAAGGGCACGACGGCCATCAGCTGGAATCAGCAAGGTGCGGCCGGGCCTGCTGGCCCGGCGGGTGCCGCCGGCGCGGCTGGCGCTAGTGGTCCGGCTGGCCCGGCCGGGCCGAAGGGTGACACCGGCGCGCCGGGGCCCGCCGGTCCGACCGGACCCGCTGGTCCGGCTGGAGGAGGTCTGTCGTCTTTCGACAGCGTGAACGGGCTGCCGTGCACGGTCGTGGGTGTCGCGGGCAAGATCGAGCTGACCTACGGCAGCGCGCAGACCGTGTCGCTGACCTGCCAGGTAGAGCACACCTATCCCGTGGGTGTGCAGCCGGAGGAAATCGCGTCCGACGGAACTCACGTGTGGGTTGTCAACGTCGGATCGGGCACGGTCGCCAAGCTCAATCTCGACGGTTCGGTGGCGGGCACGTTCTCTGTCAACGGAGCGCTGGGAATTGCCTCCGACGGCACTCATATGTGGGTCACCAGTCCTTCGGACGGCACTGTAACCGAACTCAAGTCCGACGGAACGGTGGTCGGCACGTTCCCGGCCGGATCCGAGCCCTGGGGCATCGCGTTCGACGGCACGCACATGTGGGTCACCGATCCGCTGACCGACAATGTGACTGAGCTCAATCCCGACGGGTCCGTCGCAGGCACGTTCGACAGCCATCACGTCCCGCAGGCGATCGCCTTTGACGGCAGCCACATGTGGGTCGCCAACAATCTGTCCGATAACGTTACCGAGTTCAATCTCGACGGCTCGGTGGTGGGCACGTTCGACGCAGGCAACGCGCCGACGGGTATCGCGTTCGACGGCAGCCACATGTGGGTCGCTGACAACGCAGGAGATCACGTCACCGAGCTCAACCCGGACGGGGAGAAGGCCGGCACGTTCACCGTCGGCGCCAGCCCGGAGGGAATCGCTTTCGACGGCTCGCGCATATGGGTCGCGAGCGCGACCTCTGGCACGGTTACCGTCCTGAACCTGGACGGGTCGATCGCGACTAGTTTCAATGTCGGCAGCGCGCCATGGGGCCTGGCGTATGACGGCTCGGCGATGTGGGTCACCAACTCCGGTTCGAACAACGTGACCAAGCTTGGCTGATCGCACCGGCGATCGGAAGGCGCAGCGGGACTGGCGTCCAGTCCCGCTGCGCCGTCGCTAGTTCTTCGGCCCGTGTTAGCGGTGCGGGAGGAACGAGGTGGAGCAGCTGCCCTTCCGGCTGCCCTTGCTGACATAGACCTTCACCACCACGCGGAAGCCTGGCGTAGCGCCGCTGATGTGGTAGGGGACCGTGGCCTTACCGGCGCTGTTGGCGGTGCGGTGATGCTTACGGTTCACGGTTCGGTAGTGCGCGACGGTAGTCACGCCGGCGTGCGCCGCAGTCTTCACTCGCACGTCGGTGGTCGTGAAATCGGCCGGACGGCTGTTGCTCATCGACGCATGGCAGGGAAGCGGCTTCGCTGTACTTGCGGCGCCCGCCGGGACCGCCGTGGCGAGTATCAGCGGGGTAGTGGCCGCCAAGGCGATTGTGGATAAGGAAGTCCAGTAGCTGATCTTGTTCATGATCTCCTTCCCGATTTTCGGTCCGCGCACAGCATGTTCCTCGTTGCCATGTGCGTAAAGAGCCGAGAGCAAGTCAGAGCCATGCCTCGCCGTTGGCGAGATCATCCTCGCCCGGATGCGCTGCGAGGATCGCTTCGAGATCGTTAACGATCTTGCCCATGTCGGCTTTCGTTCGACGGTGGTTGCCGGGAATGAAAATGAAGCCGTAGTGTCCCAGCCAGCCCGGCGTGATGGCTTCGGTATGAAGGGGGCGGTAATCTCGCAAATTATTGGTCACAACAGCGCGGCGCTCGGCTCTAGCCAGCGCCAGGATCTCCGGGTCAGATAGGGCCTCTCGGTCCGGACGACCGGCTACCGGCTCCGCGTCGTAACCTCTAATACGCAGCTCGCGCGCGATGGCCGGCGAGAGCATTTCATCTAGCAACAGCTTCACCGTCGGACAGCTGCCTCGCCCGCCAAGAAGGCCGCATGAGTCTCCGCCGTTTCTTGCTCGTTGAGCTCTATGAACTGGTCAATCTCAGTGGTGTAGGCGCCGTAGTAAGCGATTGCGGCTTGGACTAGCCCGAGCGGTATTTCCAGATAGCGAGCTGTCTCCGCTCCGTCGCCGCCATTATCCCGAACGACGGCGATTACTTCCCAGACGTCCTTGCTGGTGCCAACAAGCCGCGCCCGGCGGCCAGCCGGGCCGTCGGCGAACCGGACCAGCGGGTGCTCGTCCATCCGCAGTCCTTCCTCCACGTATCGCTGCGCAAGTGTGCGTGGCGGAAGATGGACCCGCCGGGCACGGGTGCCTAGACGGGAAAGGGTTGTGTCCGAGAGGCGGACGCTCAGCGGTTGACCCATGTAGTTCACGGTACTACAGCGTAGTACGACGGCCCATTAGGCTGATACTGGACGTCCATCCGGCGCCTGACCTCGTCGACAAGGGCCAGGATGTCGGCGCGTTCGTCGTCGGTAGCATCCCACCAGGTCGCGATCAGTCGCTTGGCCACAACAAGGGCATGTCCGGGGCTCACCGGATAGCGATCGACCACGGCGAATGCCGATCGGTTCGCGGCCAGCCACTCCGACGGTGGGATAGCCAGAAGCGGTGATCCCCGTCTTGCATTTTGACTCCGACGTGTCATGCGCCGCTGAAGTCACCGGCTCGCAGCTATTCCTAGTGCAGCTCTGCTTCCCAAATGGCGAGGTTGCGGCGCATCTCCTCAATTTGCTCCGGCGCAGCCTCGTAGGCACTGAACTCGCGATCTGGAATACGGCGAAGGTATGACAGCGACTCCGCGAACATGATCGGACTGAATCCTGGATTGTGCTCTGAAGCTATCGAAAGCAGTTGCTGCTTTGAGTATCGCCCGCTGCGCAAGATCGAGTCGATATCCAGGAAGTCGCGAGGAGCCCAACGGTTGAAGAGTGCATCCATCTTGCCGGCTACCGCGTCGTCTGGATGAAGCGCTGGGCCGACTTCCATCTGCACAGGCTGCCGCGCGCGCCAGGAAACGCCGAGGTCCACTTTGCAGATACTGCCATCACGGTCGGCGACTTCCAGCTGCACCAGATCGCGGGTCCGTAGCAGAACCTTTACGGTGAAACCAAGGCCTGTGTATTTGGCGATGAGATCGTCTGCCACCTCGTCGGGGCTGCCGCGTTCGGTAGCGAAGAGATCGATGTCTTCCGACTTCCTATTCGCCATTCCGTGCAACTCGACCGCGTGCCCGCCGGCGAGTACGAATCCGCGCTCACCGATCGTCTCTAGGCCGAGGCGAGCCAGCCGTTCTTGAAGCTGATCCATCAGGACGCGTGGCGAAGCTCTGGAAAGCGGCCTTCCCAGAGCGCTCTGACCCGGCGAGCCGGGAGGATCTCGTGCCAGTACCTTCGAAGCAGCCCGCCATTGAGATAACGGCGGAAGTGCTCCTCTCGACCCTCTTCCAGGACGATCTTGTAAGCAGCCGTGCGATCGTAATCGTCGCTCAGGTCGAAGCGCCGGCGGCTGCTCCACACCAGGTCGTGCGGTAGCTCCAGGACGCCATCGACAGGACCGCGGAGTTCATCGAGTGACTCGGCGACGGCGTAAGGCTTGGTCTCGTCATAGGAGAACGGCGTTGCCTCCCTGCTGCTCATGACCTCAGTTTGCCCGATGTTCTAGCCAAGATGTGCTTCGACCGGCCCGGCGGCCAGGCCCGGAACAGGAAGTCGATCTCGAGCGGGACCGGGATGTCTGGCTGGACGATGAACATTGTGCCGGGCTTGGCCATCATCGCGCGGACCTGCTGCGGCCGCGGAGGAGCCACTGCCCGTCTGGCCTGGCCGTGTAGCCGTTCGTTTACCAATCTAATCTGTAAAGGTACGGTTACAGCTGTCGGCCGGAGATGCAATCGGACCCTCCACTTCCGCACATGATGTCCACAAGCGCGGATCTGCGATGCGATCATGCCGTCGTTGTCGGAATGGCCTGGCTGGCACATGCGCCCGCGGGCAGATGGGCCAGGGTTAACTGCATAGCTCCGCTGGCATCCAAACCCGATGCCAGCGGCTCGAGCCACTACGGTCCTGTATTCGGCACTTCCCTGCCGAGGTACTTGCGGGTGTCTGAGGGAACCCTCGGCGGCACCGACGAGATCGAGCTAGTGCGGCACCCGGCAGGCCGTCCGGCCTTGCGCGTCACCGGTCAACCCGTCAGCAAGCGTGGTTGCCGCTACCTGGCGTCCACGGCTGGTGCCAGCATAGTCAAGTGTATACTTAACTATTGATCGCCCGCCGTGAGTGTGCTCAGGGCGGGCGCCAGAGAGGCTTCGTGGCCATCTACTCAGGCAGGTGAAGAGTTATGTCGAACACGGAGGCTGTGCGCGCTTCGTTCCAGGCCTACATCACGCAAGATCGCGCCGCCATGGATCGGCTCCTGGCCGAGGATTACGTCTTCACTAGACCGCAGGACGATCACATCGGCAAGGCTGAGTTCCTCGAAAAGTGCTTCCCGACTGCGGACCGCGTCGTCACCCAGGAGATCGTGAAACTCGAGCCCGCGGGCGATGACGGGGTCTTCATCATGTACGAGTACCTGCTGAAGACCGGCGAGCGGCACCGCAACGTGGAGTTCAGCACCATCCGGACTGGTCAGATCGCTGAGACACAAGTCTTCTTCGGAGGCGCGGTCTAGGCGCTGACCGTATCAGCGGACAAGCGTCGCGAGGTAGGTGCCGGGCAGGGTCGCATTCTTGGGCTTGTAGACACCCATCACGTGGTTCTGATAGACGGTGTTGCCTGATACCTCCGAGCAGCCGCCCGAGCAGAGCGAACTCGATGAGGTCTCCACTGGCAACCACCGGGCAGCGCCGGGCCGTCCCGTGCGCGGGTTAAATGGAATGAACGCCATGGACGCGATCTGCGCCGTGCTCATGGCAACGAGATTGAAGCCGCCCCGCACTGCTCGTGATGCCCTCGAAATGCGTGACCGCCGCGCGGCCATTCCCGAAGCGGTAGTAATGCGGGGCGCCGAATCTCCCCGTTCGCTCGTCGTAATTGATGAGGAAAGCGGTCTTGTGCCCGCTCGCCGCCGACCCGCCGGCGAGTGTGTACTTCGAGCTGCGGGGCCCGCCGTCCTGCCAGATGCCGTAGAACGTGCTCTGCGTCGACTGGCTTCCGTGCAGGGCGAGCAGTGTCCAGCGACGTGTCGTCATGTTGTAAATGAAGGCATTGGCGGTGATCACGCCGCCCGGGACGCTGGGCTTGAGGTCATAGTTGCCGACCACCAGATTGCCCATCGTGCTGTGCGGAATGGTGTCCATCACCAGGCACTTGGGCCGGATCCGCGCGCAGGCTCGCCGCCCGTCATTCGTGCGCTCGCCCCTGGCCGGCACATCGATCGAGGTCCATGATCCGCCCGAGCCGCTGACCGGACCGAGGTAGATCATGCCCTGGTTGTCCACACCGGCCGGCGCCGATGAGGACGTGTAGCTGCCGACGGCGCGAACCTTGCCGGCCGGGATCGTCGCGGGGTTGAACGCGTGCGTGTCGGGGCCGTAGAAGATTGCCGACGTCACCGCGGCGAACGCGGGAGTGTGTACCGACACGGCCTTCCCGCCCGCGCTGCCGAGATGTCCCTGGTACAGGAAGGCCTTGGTGGCGCTGCCGCTGGGAGGAAACACACTGCCGGTGAGCACGACCTGGCCGCCGGCCGAGCCTCGGACGCCGGTCACGACGTCCCCGGCCTGCAGGATCGACGTGTACGAACTTCTTCCGCTGCCCCTGATATTCGCGCAGATCAGCGGGCGGAAGTAGATGGTGGGCTGGCCGTTGCGGAGGATGTTGGCGGAGTTGCCCTGGTGAATATTCAGGTACCAGCCGCTCGCCGGTACCGGCGAGGTGACGTGCCGGAACACCCGCACGGTGCGGACGATCTTGCCGCGCCGGTTCGCGACCAGGTCCCTCAGCATGTACAAGACCGGTCCCTGGCGCTGACAGCTGCCCAGATGGATGTGCGCGGCATGCGGTCCCGGCGTGACTCCGCTCGCGCTCACCGCCACGGTCAGTGTGTGGAGCTTCGAGCTGTAAGCGATGGTGGCGCGCCCGCGCGGTGTGCTGTAGTTCCGGTCGCGCGCGTCGACCTCGACGGACTGGAGCCGGTGCGTTCGCCAGAAGTTCGCTCTGCCCAGGCGGTTGGTCACCGCTATCGGCCGGCTGCCAACGTTCCCGCCCGTGCGCCCATCCGGATCACGAGCCAGCTGACCTTTGGTGCCAGGCCCGTGAAAGCGCTCGACAGGGTGCTGTTGGCCTGACCGACACTGTTCGCCCGCAGAGTGCTGAACCGGGCCGCGCGCCGGCCACGCGGCTGCATCAGGTCCACCTGATGAGATGAGCCTGGCGTCAGCCCGTACATCACCAGGTGCACCGTTAGCCGCCGGTGGCTGCCGCGACCGAACTTCACGGTCCCTACCGGCATGGGGTGCAGGACAAGCTTGTCGACGCTCGCATTTGCCTGGCTGGTCGTCACGCGCTGACCAGCCGCCGTGCCATTGCTGGCTCCGACGCTGCCAGCTCCGATCGCGCTCGCGCCAGCGGCTGACCCCAGGGTCATGACGGCGGCCACAGCGAGTCCGGCCGCTGCGGTGGCAACGGAGACCATGGCGACGTCCTTTCGGTTGAAATAACGCAGGCACCGGACACAAGATAATTCGACAAAGCGGCTCTAATGCAGAGACGATCTGCTGGCCAGGCGAATTCTTATTCCGGAATACGCACTGTAGCGCGGTCTGGACCGGCGAGGTGGCAAAAATCTGGGTGAGGGAAATGAATATCGCCGGAGAATAGGAGCCGTTTCCCGCGATTGCTCTCATCAGTTTCGAAGCCGGCGGTTCGCTGCATTTGGGTCCGGTCGAAGGCCCTATCGGGTCACGACGTTCACAATCTTGCCCGGGACGATGACGAGCCGGATGAGGTCCTTGCCCGCCAGCGCGACTGCCAGTGCCGGGGTGCTTCGAAGCTCATGCTCGATGTGGACCTCGTCCGCACCGGCCGGCACTTCGATCGTGAATCGGACTCTCCCATTGACCTGGACCGGGATCGTCACGGTGGGATCGGCCGCCGAGAGCCTCGTCGGCCTCCGGGAAGGCAGCATAGGTGAGCGACCCGGCGTGACCGAGACGGCTCCACAGTTCCTCGGCAATGTGCGGCGCGAGCGGGGCGACCATCAGCACCAGCGGCTCGGCGAGTTGTCCTCGGCAGCCCGCCATTTTCGGCCGCGATCCTGGCGGCGTGGCTGGAGAGTCCGATGAGCTCGGCGATCGCGGTGTTGAAGCGCAGCTCCCGGAAGTCACCCCGGACGATCATGATCGTGCGGTGCAGCCTGCGGGTTGTCTCCTCGCTGAGCGGCGCGTCGGTGACGGCGAGCTGGCCGGTTTCCTCGTCGATGATGCTGCGCCACAGCCGCTGCAGGAAGCGGTGGACGCCGACGACGTCGTTGGTCCGCCATGGGCGGCTGACGTCCAGCGGCCCCATGGCCATCTCGTACAGCCGCAGCGTGTCAGCCCCGTAGGCCGCGTACATGTCGTCGGGGCTGACGCTGTTCTTCAGGCTCTTGCCCATCTTCCCGGACCGCCGCGTGACCGGCAGGCCGTGGTACGTGCAGGAGCCGTCGGCCTCCTGGCTGACTTCGGCGGCGGGGACGTACATGCCGCGATCGTCGGTGAACGCGTCGGCCTGGATGTAGCCCTGGTTGAATAGCCGCCGGAACGGCTCCTTTGTCGAGACGTCCCCCAGGTCGTAGAGCACCTTGTGCCAGAACCGCGCGTACAACAGGTGCAGTACCGCGTGCTCCACCCCACCGATGTACAGGTCGACGCCACCCTCGCCGGGCGCGGCGCCTGCGGGCAGCATCCAGTACCGCTCGACCTCGGAGCTGATGAAGGCGTCCTCGTTGGCCGGGTCCAGGTAGCGCAGGTAGTACCAGCACGATCCAGCCCACTGCGGCATCGTGTTCAGCTCGCGCCGGTATCGCTTCGGGCCGTCGCCGAGATCAAGTTCGACCGTCGCCCAGTCCGCAGCGCGGGCCAGGGGCGGGACGGGATCGCCCTGGTCCGCCTCGTTCGCGTCCGGCCGGAAGTCCGTCATCTCCGGCAGGGTCACCGGCAGCTGGCTTGCTGGCAGCCCGATCGGCCGGTCGTCCTGGCCATAGACGATCGGGAACGGCTCGCCCCAGTAGCGCTGTCGCGAGAACAGCCAGTCCCGCAGCCGGTAGAGCCGTGCGCGCTGGCCGTGCCCGCTGTCGGTTAGCCAGTCGATCGCGGCGGCGATAGCCGCCGTTGTCCCTAGTCCGGCCAGCCCCATCCGCCCGCCGCCCGTATTCGGGCCGTCGCCGGTGTAGGCCTCGGGCCAGTCGCTGGCCGGCGTATCGGGATCCAGCCCATGTCCCGCGAGCCAGCCGGCCGGTGGCCGCACTGCCTCCTCGACCGGCAGTCCGGCCTGACGGGCGAAATCGAAGTCACGCTGGTCGTGCGCCGGGACCGCCATGATGGCGCCAGTGCCGTACTCCATCAGCACATAGCTGGCGACGAAGACGGGGATCGGCTGAGCGGTCGCGGGATTGATCACGTACGCGCCGGTGAAGACCCCGTCCTTGGCTGCCGTGTCCGGGCTGCGCTGGCGGTCCGTGGTGCTGGTCTTGGCCGCGGCCCGGTATCCGGCGATCGCCTGCGCTGGCCCCCAGTCGTCGCCGGATCCTGGCGCTCCCCCGCCAGGACGGCGGCGTCCCGGCCGGGAATTCAGGCCGGGCGAGCTCGAGCAGCCAGCGGATGCTCAGGCGCGAGCACCAGGAACGTCGCCCCGGCGAGCGTGTCCGGGCGGGTCGTGAAGACGCCGAGTTTCAGCGGCGGGCCATCGGCCACCTCGAACTCGACCTGCGCGCCATCGCTGGCCCCGATCCAGTTCCGCTGCATCGTCTTGATGGGCTCGGGCCAGTTCACGAGGTCCAGGTCCGCCAGCAGCCGCTCGGCGTACGACGTGATGCGCATCATCCACTGCCGCAGCGGGCGGCGGAAGACCGGGAAGTTGCCCACATCGCTGCGGCCGTCAGCCGTGATCTCCTCGTTGGCCAGCACGGTACCCAGGCCCGGGCACCAGTTGACCGTCTCCTCGGACAGATACGCCAGCCGGTGCTGGTCGATGACGTCGCTGCGCTCGCCGGGCGACAGGGCCATCCAGCTCCGACCGCCGGGGACCGCGCGCTCGCCCGACTCGAACTCGGCGACCAGGTCGGCGATCGGCCGGGCCCGGTCCTGCCGGGAGTCATACCAGCTGTTGAAGATCTGCAGGAAGATCCACTGCGTCCAGCGGTAGAACGACGGATCAGTGGTGGCGACCTCGCGGCGGGCGTCATGGGCCAGGCCGAGCCGCCGCAGCTGGCGGCGCATGTTGGCGACGTTGGCGCCCGCCGTCACGGACGGATGCTGACCGGTGTTGATCGCATACTGCTCGGCGGGCAGGCCGAACGCGTCATAGCCGAGTGCGTGCACCACGTGATGGCCAGACATCCGCAGGAACCGGCCGAAGACATCACTGCCGATGTATCCGAGCGGATGTCCCACGTGCAGGCCAGCGCCGCTGGGATACGGGAACATGTCCAGGAGGTAGAACTTCGGTCGGCCCCGCATCGCCTCGAAGCCCGCGGACAACGGTCCGGCCGGGTTCGGCGAGTTGAACGTGCCGTCTTCTTCCCAGCGCCTCTGCCACCGCAGTTCGATCTGCTCGGCTAGCTCCGGGCCATACCGGAACGGCGGCGGCTTCGCGAGCCTCTTGCCGGGATCGTTCATCCTGCGTATCCACGCCCACCAACGTCCTCGTCGCGGTTGTGAGGTCGGTCTAGGAAAAGAAAAAGCCCCTCAGACCACGAGGGGCAGCCGCGTTGACCTAGCGCGTCAACGCGGCCCGAGAAGAAGGAGGCTTTGCCAGTCAGCCACGTCGGAATTGTAGCGTGACCGGCACGCACGGTGTAGGCGCAACCGGCCGGTGGGGCCGAAGGCCGCGGACCTCGCTGTCGCGGATGCGGCTACAGAGCAAACGGGGAGGTCGCGCGGTAATCGTTTGCCACTGGCATCACGGCACCTCGAACGTGGCGCCGACGCCCATGCCGGTGATCCACTCCGGCACTGGCTCGCAGCTCGTCCAGACCAGCCTCCGCACATTGCGCACTTAGCGGAGCGCGGAGCTGGCTGGTCCGTCTGGTCAAGTCTGGCTTCTGGAGCGGTCAGGCACTTGGCAGCAGGCTGATCCAGCGCTCGCTGCTGGCCAGGCCGCGGGGATTTGCCCACAGGACAGTGGCGATGCAATCGGCCAGCAGCACGACGGCTGCCCGCGTACGCGTTCGTGAAGAGGGGAGCAGGATCAGGCCGGCATGCACGCGGCCTTGGGCCAGCCAGTGCGCGGCGAGCGGACGGAAATCCTTGATGTTATTCGTGACCACGGCCCTGTCTTCGGCGGCGGCGACCTCGAGGATGACCATGTCGCTCCGGCCGACAAGGTCAGGCCGGTCCGCGACCGCCTCCACGTCGAATCCGCTTTGCCTGAGCAGCGCGGCGATCTGCGGCGACAACTGCTCGTCTAGAAGGGCCCTCACCCGCGCAACGCTTGCTCGCCAGCCGCGGCGGCCCTAATCCCGCGCTCGTACTCTGCCTCGTTGAGTTCGATCTCCCGGTCGATCTCATCCTTGTACTCGCCGTAGTAGGTGACGGCAGCCTCGATTAGGCCAGCGGGTACCTCCAGGTAGTCCGCGGCTAGGGCGATGGACCCGTCGTTGTCGCGGACTGTTGCAATGATCTCCCAAACGTCCAGGCCGCGGCCCGCCAGGCTCGCGCGCCGCCCGCTCGGTCCGTCAAGGAACTGAATCAGCGGATGCGCGTCATGCCGAAGACCCTCGTCGACGTATCGCTGAGCAAGACTTCGTTCGGGCATGCCCGATCGGCGCGCCCACTCGGTGAGCCTCTGCCGGAGCCCAGGCGCCAGCCGCAACGTGTAGTGGTCAGCCATAGCTTCATGGTACCGCGCCGTGTCACTCCGTGTCACGGCGCGTGGCGCGTCGGAGAGCGGGGCTTGTCACCCGGCCCTTATGGTCTTGGTTAGTCTGCTCGCCGTCAGAATGGCGGCGGGTCGTCGTGGGCGCCGGGGATCGCCTGGAACGGGTCTGACGGCGCCTTCGGGCCGTCGTCGGTGCCGGACCAGACGCCCTTCTCGCTGGGCCGGGTGGCCCAGGCCGGGAACGGGAAGTCGATCGCCAGCGGCACCGGGATGTCGGGCTGGGCGATGAACATGGTGCCGGGCTTGGCCAGCATCGCCCGCGCTCGCTGCGCGGGCGGCAGGAAGCCGTACTCGGGCCGCTCGGCCTCGGCCGCGTCGAGTCGCCCCGCGACCTTGATGGCGCAGTTCGACAGGATTCGCCGCTCGACCTCGCTGGCGGTCTGCTGCGCGCCGATGAGGATGACTCCGAGGGAGCGGCCGCGTTCGGCCAGGTCGAGCAGGATCTGCTTGATCGGGACTGTCGCCCTCACGCGGCGCGTACTTGTTCAACTCATCGAGTACGACGAACATGAGCGGCCGGGCGGTGCCCTGACGTTCCTTTCTGGCGAACTCGCCGCGGAGGGTCACTCCCACCACGAACCGTTGCGCGCGATCAGGGAGGTTGTGCAGGTCGACGACGGTGACCTGGGCGCGGGAGGTGGTGATCGAGCGCTCGCCCTTGTGCGCGAGGTCGCCGCGGATGACCGCGTTGAGCGGCTTGACGGCCGAGCGCAGGCGGCGCAGCAGCGCGTTGATGCTGCCGGTGACGGCGGCGCCGGTGACCCAGGTGGTGCGGGTCTGGTCGTCGCTGAGCTCGGCCTCGATGAGGTCGACGAGGTCGCCGAAGGTCCGGATGATCTTGTCGTTGGCGGGGTCGACGCCGGCGATCTTGACGGCGCCGTCGTTGCCGGTCGGGATGGCGTCGCGCTTGAGCCGGGCGGCGACCTGGCCGATGAGCATCGTGTACTGGGCGCGCTCGTCCTCGGCGTCGGCGAAGACGAACGGGAGCAATTCGTCGGTGCAGAACTCGGCGAGGGTCCAGTAGAAGGGGGAGACGGCCTTGTCGCGGGCGGCGACGTCGGGGGTTCCGCTAGGTGTCGCCCGGGCGCGGGGGAGCGAAGACCCTTACGTTCTGGAACGGGGCGGCCGGCAGGCCCAGGGTGCTGTATTTGTCGCGGTCTTCGGGGGCGAGTCTTGAGTTGGCGTAGTCCAGGAACAGCAGGTCCTCGCCCTTGACGGAGAACACCAGCATCTTGGTGTTGTGCGCCTCGGCCGCCAGGACGCCGGAGTTCAGCATCGAGTGCAGCAGGAACAGCGCGAAGCTGGTCTTGGTGGCGATGCCGGAGACGCCGGAGATGGAGATGTGGGCGCCGCGGGTGCCGTCGACGAACTCGAAGTTGATGTAGACGGGGTTGCCGTCGCGGCCGAAGCCGACGGGGACTTTCTGGTCGCCCATCTCGTCGAAGTAGAGAGCTGAGTCGCGTTGCTGGCCGGTGGCGCGGTAGACCGGGGCGCCGGGCATGGGCGGGACGTAGACCTCGGGCTCGACCCGGGTGACGGAGACCTGGGCGATCTCGGCGACCTCGGCGGGCAGGGCGCCTTGTTCGATGAGGAAGACGTCGGAGGCGAACCGGGCGCCCTCGTGGACGGCCTCGACGTTGGTGACGACGCCGGAGACCTGGATCGGCTTCAGGCCGGGAAGCTCGCGGCTGGTGACGACCACGTCGTCCAGCTGGAGGTACTGCTCCGGGCCGACCGCCACCGAGAACTGCAGCGGCGTGGCGGCGACAGTGCCGACCACCAGGCCAACGGGACTGCTGCTATCCAACGTTCCGTCGCTCTCCGAGATCCCTGTGTGGCCCGGGGATCAGTCCCGGCGGCCGGCTGCGGGTTAGCCTGCCGTGGTCCTAAGGCTGCCACGTGGTATAGGCCGCGTCTCCGCAGGTGAACCACCACAGTCGCACAACGTGCTGAGGCCGTCTTTCCAAATGCTACGAATGCGATCTCGGCGGTGCCTGCTGGCGGGGCGTGTCGGAGCGTGTGCCCGTCGCGCAGCCGGACCCAGGCGCCTCTGTCCAGGGCGCTGTGCTCGAAGATTCTCCGGGTCAGAGCAGGCGGGGGAATGCCTGGGTGGCGCCGAGGGCCGCCAGCTTGGCTTGCAGGCCGGCCACATCGATCGAGAGAAACGTGGCCTCGTATTCGCGCCGCATGGTTCTCATTCTCCTGTGGACTCGGGGGGTCTGGCCGCTGCTTGTCGCGCTTGGGCGAGCAGGGCCCGCGGGCTCGAATCCGTAGCAGTACGGATGTAGTGGCTCGCGAGTGTTCCTAGCGTGAACGTGACAGTCCGGTTGGCGGGCAAGCGCGTGACCGGCGAAGCGCAGCAACCAAGCGGAAAGGGGCATTCAGATGCCACTCATCAATGTGAAGGTGATCGAGGGCGTTTTCTCCGCCTCGCAGCGCCGGGAGATCGTGCAGAAGCTCACCGACACGATGGTGTCGATCGAGGGCGAGAACATGCGCGGCGTGACCTGGTGCGTGCTGGAAGAGGTGCACAGCGGCGACTGGGCCATCGGCGGGAACCCGCTGTCCACCCAGGACGTGCTGGCCCTCGCGGCCGGCAACGGCGCGGGTGAGCCCGCAACGGCTGGCGCCGCGGCCGGCTGACGCCGCCGGGCGAGTGGGCGGCTGCGGGCGATTCCTTTCGGAGTCCGCAGCCGCCGACGGGCCGCGTTCCCACTGGTAGCGTGGCGAAAGTGGGTCCACCCACCCGGTACGCGCGGAGCGGACAAGTACACGTCGCCCATCAGGTCCTCGGTTCGGGGCCACCTGATCTGGTCCTTGTGCCCGGTTTCGTGTCGCATGTGGAGGCGGCCTGGGACTGGCCGTATCTGGCCCGGTTCCTGTACCGGCTGGCGTCATTCGGCCGGCTGATCCTGTTCGACAAGCGCGGCACCGGGCTGTCGGATCCGATGAAGCGGCCGCCCACCCTGGACGAGCGAGTCGACGACATCCGGGCCGTGATGGACGCGGTCGGCGTCTCGCGGGCGCATCTGTTTGGCGTATCGGAAGGCGGCGCGCTCAGCATCGCGTTCGCCGCCCAGTACCCGCAGCGGGTCGAGTCGCTGATCCTCTACGGGTCGTACCCGCGCAAGGTCGCGACCGCGGACTACCCGTGGGGAACGTCGCGGCAGACGGTCGACCAGTTCCTCGACCGCTTCGATGACGCCTGGGCCAGCGGGGCCTGGTGGGACATCGTCAACCCGGACCTGCCGCTCGACCCGGACACCCAGCGCTGGTGGGCGCATTACCTGCGGGTGGGCGCGAGCCCGAGTATGGCCCGCGATCTGATGCTGATGAACGCCAAGATCGACGTCCGGAGTCTGCTGCCGGAGATCCAGGTCCCGACGCTGGTGCTGCACCGCAGTGATGACCGCTGGGTCGAGGTCGGGAACGGCCGTTACCTTGCTAGTCACATAGCCGGCGCTCAGCTGGTCGAGCTGCCTGGGGCTGATCACCGCCCGTGGCTCGAAGACGCCGACTCAGTCCTCAATCAGGTGCAGGTCGCCGTCGGTTCTGCGGCCCGGCGCACCCGCCACGCCAGCTCTTCGGTCGGGGTGCACGCCCTCAGCCAGCGCGAGCACGAGATCGTCCGGCTCGCCGTCGCGGGCCAGTCAACGCCTGACATCGCGCGGCACCTGTTCTTGAGCGAACGCACCGTCGAGACGCACCTGCGCAACGCTTACACGAAGCTCGACGTCAGCTCCAAGCTCGAGCTCACCCGGCGAGCGGCCCAGCTCGGCATCTGAGGTCTTTGTTCGGGCGTTCGCTTCGCTTGCCGGTGGTCAGTCGTCGAGTTGACTGGGATCGGCGGGGACGTCGACTGCGTGCTCCGTGAGCGCGGCGAGGGGAACGATCTGCAGTGCCCGCTCATGGGTTGACGCCAGCACGACGTGCGCAGCGGCGCCGTCGTGATGAGCCCGCAGCCAGTTCGCGGCGGTAACGCACCAGCGGTCGCCCGGCACAAGTCCTGGGAACCCGTACGCGGGCATCGGCGTGGTCAGATCGTTGCCGATACGGCGCTGGTGGGACAGGAAATCTGCCGTCACTACCGCGCAGATCGTGTGACTGCCTTGATCTTCCGGACCGCTGGTGCAGCACCCGTCCCGGTAGAACCCGGTGACCGGGTCGCTGCCGCACGGTTCCAGCGGGCCGCCGAGCACGTTGCGATCGCTCATCCCAGCAGTATCTGCCTTGCACTCTGGAACGGGGCGGGCGGCAGGCCCACGGAGCCGTACCTGTCGCGGTCGGCCGGGGCGCCTTGAGTTCGCGTAAGGTCTGGCGCCGCTGCGTCAGTCTCTGGCCGAAGCGCGCTACTAGGACCGTGCGCCCCTGACTGAAGTAGTGAATGACCTCTTCCGTGTCAGGGAAGCCCGACCAGGAGCGGGACGAGGCCTGCAAACGCTGGACGGTGCCTCTACCTGCGATTTCCGTAGCCTGATGTGGCTGCGCGTCGCGCAGCGCCTGACTGCATTGGCTCTTGGTTTGGCTCTTTAGCATTCCTCGCAAAACACCCTTTAAAGGATTGCTGTCGAGGCGACTGAACCGCAGTTCGAGTCTTGCAGCTCAATGACCGCGGTGGATCCAGCGAGCGCGGTTGGTGCGGTCGACTGGGCGGAGGCTGGTACTGGCCGGTCCCGCCTGGACATAGGTCGCTTCCCGGAACGACTCGAGGCTGAAGGTCCGGGCAGCGGGAGCACCTGCAGGTCTTTCGGGCGGCCTGCTGACTCCTTCGAGCGGATCGCGTCGGCCAGGTCGGCGACCACGACCTCGACGTCTCCGACGCGAAGGCGATGGGCGCCGGCCGCCGTTAGTGCCGGTGCCGGCGAAGGACCGGGGGGAACAAGAGCGCTTCGTCACCCGGCTGTCGAACTTGACGACTGCGCTGGCTGCGGGCAGCTCGGCTCCACCTGAACATCTCGTTCCGCGGGTCAATCGCGCCCTGTTGGTGATGGCCAGCCCGTAGCAGCTGCACAGGATCCGAAGATTGATTATAACGATATCTATGATCTATTCAGGACTCTGCTCTAGGATGTTCGGCAGAAGTGCGTGCCCAGGCTGGGTGTTAGCCGACCGGTGATTGCGGGATGTGAGCTGATGCTAAGTCCGGCCGGTGCCGAGGGACTCGCCGCGATCCAGTGGGCACGCGACCAGTCGTGGAGCATCGAGCGGATACAAGTCGATCCTCCTGGCCCTGGGGAGGTCCTGGTCCGAGTCCGGGCCGCGGGGTTGTGTCACAGCGACCTGCACATGGTGGAGGGCGGCTATCCGGAACTGAGCCGCCCGATCGTTGGTGGCCACGAGGGTGCTGGCGTCGTCGAGATGACCGGGCCCGACGTCACTGGTCTTGCAGCTGGCGATCATGTCCTGTTCTGCATCCCGGTTCCGCCATGCGGGACGTGCCCGGCCTGCCTGCGTGCGCTTCCGTACCTGTGCGAACGCGGAGCGCTGATAGGCAAGGGACGGCAGATCTCGGACGGGACTGCTCGCCACCACTCAGGTGAGCGCGACCTGGCTATCTTCGTGTTCCTGGGCGCGTTCTCGGAGTACACGGTGGTCAACGCGTCGTCGTGCCTGCGCGTTGACAAGTCGCTGTCCTTCGCGGATATCTGCACCATTTCATGTGCTGGCGTCACAGGCTGGGGTTCGGTGCAGAATACCGCCGAGCTGCGCGCCGGCGAGACGGCGGTGGTCGTGGGCGTAGGCGGAGTCGGCGCGAACGCCGTCGCGGCCGCCCGCTTCCTTGGCGCTTCATGGCTGCTGGCGGTCGACCCGCTTGATGCGAGGCGCGACCTGGCCGTGCACCTCGGCGCGGACGCGGCGGTGCCGGACCTTGAGGCAGCGGCGGCAGCAGTTGACTCGGCGACGTCCGGCCGGGGCGTCGATGTAGTCATCATGGCGATGAGCGTCGGCGACGGCCGTCTCATCGCGGACGCCCTGCCTCTGCTCGGCAAGCGAGGCCGGCTCGTCGTCGTCAATGTTCATCCGGAAACAGAGCGCTCTGTCTCGCTGAGCATGCGCGACCTGCAGCTGTACGAGAAGCAGATCCGCGGCTGCCTCTCGGGCTCGTGGCATGGCCGGCGAGGAGCGGAGTTCCTGCTCGACCTCGCCCGCCGCGGCCGTTATGACCCCGCCGCGATCGTCGACCGGAATTACGCGCTGGATCAGATAGATCTCGGCTATCAGGATCAGGCTGCCGGGCGGACTGTGCGTGCTGTCATTCTGATGCCGGACGACTGAATCGGCTGCAGATGCCCGCAGCACCTCTAGTCCGTTCCGAAAATGCGACCGCCGATGATGGTCGCCACCACGTCAGGACCCGGCAGCTCGGCGAGGGAGCGGCGCAATGATGCGCGCAGCACGCAGACGTCGCCGGGCTGGCCGGGTGCGATGCTGCGCGCCTGCCGGATGTCGTCCGGCGCGGCCAGGAAGAGCCGCAGCGCTCTGCCCGCGCTGACGCGCTCAGCCGCACCGACTGCCGCGCCCGTGGCGGAGCGCCGGGAGGTCGCAGCGGCCATGGCCAGCCACGGGCTCGCCGGGCCGAACGGAGCATCGGAGCCCGCGGCGACCGGCACTCCGGCGTGCAGCAAGCTGGCGCACGGGTACAGCCAGTCTCGCTCGGCCGGCGGCACGTACCGCAGGTAGTCATCGCCCCGGTCATGGATGAAACCGGGCTGGGTGACGACGGCCAGGCCAAGCCGCGCCAGCGTGCCGGCGTAGCCGGGTGGCACGACGGCGGCGTGCTCGATCCGGTCGGCTGTCCCAGTCCGGGCCGGCCCCGCTTCCTCGAACGCGGCCACGGCGACAACGAGCTGCTCTGCGGTGACGCAGTGGATCGCCACTGCGAGCCCGCGCCCGTGCGCGTCCTTGATGCGCGTGGCGAGCTGTGCGGCCGACGGCAGGGTCGCGTCATCGAGGACTATCTTCACGGGCCCGAGCGTGACGCGGCCTGAGGCGCCTCCGTCAGAACGGCGCCGGCTCAGGCCGGGCGGTGCCATCAGCACCAGCCGCTGGGGGAGCACGCCGGCCGCAGACAGCGCCGCGAACTCGTCGGCGTCCGCCTGATCGCGGTCCGGCGTGGCGTCGGTGAAGCCGGTCACCCCGAGCCGTGCGCACCAGGCCGCGTACCGCGCCACCCCGGTCCCGAACGCGCTCTGGCTTGCGCGAGTGCCCGCCGCGGCCAGCCGGTCGCGCAGCCAGGCATCCATCCGCAGCAGCCTGCCGGTCGCGGCACCGTGCTGGTCCCGTTCCACGCCCGCCAGGTCACAGTCGTCCGCGCCCACAGCCTGGAGCGCGGCCGAGTTCAGTACCCACATCGAGCCGCCGCGGTGCTGCACGCGCGTCGGCACCGGGCCCGCGATCGTATCCAGCCGGCGCCGATCCAGCGACCCCGCCCGGTGCTCATCCCAGCCCGTCACTCGCAGCCAGCCGCTGCCCGCGCTACTGGGCCGCCGAAGCGACCAGCTCGTCGAACGCAGCCGGATCAGCGGCGGTCGACGCGTCCACCGAACTCCGCGCCGCCACCACCGCGCGCAAATGCACGTGGTGATCGTGCAGGCCCGGGATGGCCGCCCCGCCCGCGGCGTCGAGCACCTGATCGCTGGCCTGACGGGTCAGCTGCCTGCCCACCTGCTGGATACGGTCACGACCGACACGCACGTCCATGCCGCCGCGGCCGTCGACCTCGGCGTTCCTGATCAGAACCGTCGCCGGGCCCCGACTCACCACGCGCGCACCGCCGCGATGCTGTCGCCATGCCGGACCGTCCACCCGCCGGCGTCCTGCCTGATCACGTGATCGTACTTGGGCCCGGCCGAGGGCCGAGCGAGGTCCGCGCAGACTCCGGCCATCGCGACATCTGCTAGCCAGCCGCCGCCCTCGGCAGCGGCGGCCAGCGCCGCGAGCCCGGCCGTCAGGCCGGTCAGCGGGTCGGCGATCGCGTCGCCGCAGAACACCGGCGTCCCGTCGGCGGCCCAGGCGACCAGTCCGCCTGCGACTGCCGCGTCATCGCCGAACGCGACTCGCTGCAGCGGGTCGTCGCGGCCGTACCCGGTCACCGATACCCAGACGCGGCCGGGCGCGGCGGCAAGCCAGTCCTCGGCGACGAGGCCGAGCCTGCGCAGCGCCCGCGGCCGGCTGCTCTCGACGACGACGCCGGCAAGCTGGGCGAGGCGGCCAAGCTCAGCGCGGCCGGACGCGGTGCCGAAATCGAGCCGCAAGGCCGGGATGCCGTCGTGCAGGCTGCGGTAAAACGCTGCCGGTCCCGACCGCGCCCCATCTGGCCTGCGGCTGTCTTCGATCTTCAGGACGTGCCATCCGGCCTGGTGCAGGATGCGCGCGCAGAGCGGTCCGGCCCACATGGCCGAGAGGTCGAGTGCCAGCTTCGGCGCCTGAGCCTGGCGGGCCGAGGCGGCGCAGCCGCAACGGCAGCGGGGGTTCGGCGCCGAGGACGGCAGCAGGGATGCTGACGAGCTGCGCCGCTGCCGCCATCTCGGCGGCGCCGCGGCGTGCGGCGTGCCGGGCCAGCTCGTCCCAGGCGTCCGCGTGCAGCTCGTGGCCGACAACTGCGGGCACGCTGCGCAGGTCCTCGGGCCGGGAGAGACTGACCGCGAACCATCCGTCGGCTGCGCGCAGGAGGCGGCAGGTGCCATTGGCTGACACTCGGCCCCGCCGCTGCCAGCCCTGCAGCGCCGCCCGGCCGGCCAGCAGCTGCGCAACGTCAAGCCGGACCGGCTAACCGCGGTCCGCCGTCAGCGCGCCGATCGCGTCGGCTACGAGCGCGACTCTTGCCATCACCGGGGCATCCGGCGCGAGGGGTGCGCCTTCGGGCGGACCGGTCAGGTGCATGAGCCCGGATCGGGCCCAGTCCAGCACCGCGCAGCTGGCCACGTCCGGGCTGGCTGCTTGCCCGCGGCCGATCGCGCCAGCTTGCTCAGGGCGCCCGGGAGCTGCTCGCGCGGGCCGGCAAGCAGCCCGGCCAGATGCGCCCGCTCGGCCCC
Organism: uncultured Actinomycetota bacterium; assembly: GCA_963805805.1. Lineage (GTDB taxonomy): Bacteria > Actinomycetota > Actinomycetes > Streptosporangiales > Streptosporangiaceae > JAJYUU01. Next base: position 468,527 of record CAWDVS010000010.1, read on the forward strand.
AAGGTCGGGCAGGCACGCGCTCGCCAGCTCCGCCAGCGTCATGGGGCTTCGCCCGCGGGAGCGATAGCGTCGATCAGTCCCCAGCTCAGCGCCTGCGCGGCGGTAAGTGACGAACCACTCAGGGCCAGGAACGCGGTACGCCAGCGGCCAATGCGGCGCGTCAGGCTAACTGTCCCGCCCGCACCAGGGATCAGCCCGAAGCTCAGCTCCGGCAGGGCGAGCCGGGTATCTTCGGCGGCAACAACCCGGCTTGCGAACGCCGGCAGCTCGATGCCAGCGCCCAGGCACGCGCCGTGCAGATGCGCGGTGGTCCGGGCGGACAGCCGATGCAGCAGCAGGGCGGGGCTGCGAGTGAGCCGGATCAGGTGCGCGGTTGCCGGATCGGGCCGGCTGCCGAACTCGTCCAGATCGCCGCCCGCGCAGAAATCCGGGCCCGCGCCGGCCAGCACCACCCGCAGGCCCGGCTCGGCCGTCGCGGCCGTCAGCGCCGCGGTCAGGGCATCACGCATCCGCCAGTCCACGGCGTTTCGCCTGGCGGGTCGTGACAGCGTGATCCGCAGTTCGCTTCCTGACCTCTCGACCAGGACGCGGTCGGTGCCAGGCTCGGGCTCGCGCAGCGGTCGCCCGGAGCGCCAGCGGTGAAACTCCGCGCCCTCTTGCAGCGCCGAATAGGTAGCCGACTCGGCGATCAGCGCGGCCGGCCCGCTCAGCCCAGTGCCGCTGCGCAGCAGCAGCGCCAGGGCGGTGCCGGCCACCGGGTTTGCCGGCAGGGCGGAACCGAGCGCGTCCAGGCCGGCCTGTACGCCGCCCGGCGGGACAGCGAACGGCCCGCTGGCGCTGTCGTCCTCGGTGAGCACGACATCGGCGACCCCGAACGCCTCGCCGGGCAGGCATCCAGGGTCTCTGGCCACGACGATGACGACCGCTGGCAGCGCCCCGCAGTCCAGGCCAGCCAGTGCCAGGCCAGCCGACCCGTCGATGATGTCCACCACGACCTGCGCGCAGCCGGTCACCGCCGACAGCGACTCGGTCGCAGCCGGATCGGCAAGCAGGTCACGGAATGCCGTGGCGTCGATGGACAGGCTCATGTCGCTCCAGGATGCCGCACGCCCGGCCAGCGGGGCGATGCGGCGCTCCGTTACCCCTGCTGCGGTGGCCGCGGGTCTGCGGCCGCCGCGGCCGGGACGTCGAGTTGCTCGCGGAGTATCCGGCGCAGCACCTTGCCGGTCTCGGTGTAGGGGAGGGCCGGGACGAACTCGACCCGCGACGGCGTCCTGGAACTCCGCAGTCGCTCCCTGACCCAGCGCTGCAGGGCGGGCGCGTCGGCCGCAGCTCCGGCCGCCGGCACCACGGCGGCGACGACCTGCTCGCCCCACTCCGGGTCGGGCAGCCCGACCACCGCGACCTCGCGCACATCCGGGTGAGCGAGCAGTACGTCCTCGATCTCGCCAGGCGAGAGGTTCTCGCCGCCGCGGACGATCACGTCATCCAGGCGCCCGTCGAGGAACAGGTATCCGTCCCCGTCGAGGTAGCCCGCGTCTCTGGTGGCGAACCAGCCGCCATGATCCAGGCGCGTGCCATCGAGGTATTCGCCGGCCACCTGCTCGCCGCGAACGAAGACCTCGCCGCAGACGCCGGCCCCCACGGGCGCCCCGTTCCTGTCGCGGATCTCGATCTGGACGCCCGGAACCGGGCGCCCGACCGAGCCGAGCCTGCGGCGGGCGGCCGGATCGTCGCTGGCCGCGAAGCGACGGTGATCCGCGGGACCGAGAACGGCGATAGTCGAGCTCGTCTCGGTGAGGCCGTATGCGTTGACGAAATCGACATGCGGGAAGAGCCGGACGGCAGCCTCAATCGTCCGGGCCGGCATCCGGCCGCCGCCGTACGACAGGTGGCGCAGGGACGGAATGCGTTCTCCGCTGTCTTGCAGCACGCCGAGGATGCGGGTGAGCATGGTGGGCACAACCATGGCGTGGGTGACCTGCTCGGCTTGGGCCAGGCGCACCCAGCTCCGTGGTTCGAACGCCTCGAGCTGCACAATCCGGCGGCCCGCGTACACGTTGCTGAGGATGCCGCTGATGCCGGCGATGTGGTAGGGCGGCACTCCGATGAGCGCGGCCTCGTCCTCGTCAGCGCCGAGGAACTCAACGGCGGAGATGACGTAGCCCACGAGCTGACGATGGCGCAGGACCGCGGCCTTCGGAACGCCGGTCGTGCCGCTGGTGAACAACAGCGCCGCCACATCGTCGGGGCCAGCGGCAGCGGTAGCGGGACAGTCTCGGCTGCGCCGGCCGGCGCCGCCTCCGCCGCGCCGAGCAACTGCTCGCGAGTGCGGACGGCGAGACCGTCGGGCAGCGGATCGGGTGTCCGCGCATCCGCGCCAGCGACGAGCAGCCCGGGGGCGAGCCGCCCGAGCAGGGCGCTCAGCTGCTCGGGCCCGAGCCGGTAGCTGACCGGCGCGAATGCGCGGCCGGCCAGGGCGGAGCCGAACAGCAGCAGCGGGACTGCTGCCGAGTTGCCGTCCAGGAGTCCCGCGTGCTGACCTGGGTGCGAGGCCAGCCAGGCCGCTGCATTCCGGGCGCGGCGCAGCAATTCGGCGTAGCTCAGGCCGCCTGAGCGCGAGCCCAGGGCGGTCCGCTGACCGGCGCCCTCGGCGGCCATCTCCAGCAGCATGGCAATGTTCATACCCGATCAGTCCGAGGCGGGCAGCTGTCTGGGCGCCAGGACTGTGGCGGGCCTGCCGTCCACGGTGATGGTGCCGGCTCCGGACCTGGTGCACAGCACCTCGAGCCCGCTCACCTCGTCCGCATAGCGCTTGCCGAGCAGGCTCCCGTCAGCCAGGGATTCGTCTAGCCCCGCCCCGGCTGGCCGGTCGGCGCCTGCCGCGACCACCCGCATACCGCCGATGCTGAGGTTCACCGGGCTAGCCGATGCCCGCACGACCACTACTTCGGACTCGCAAACGGCGCTGCACCAGCGGGAGCCTGGCTTTGCGTCGATTAGGTCCGTGCCCTGCGTCATGTCAGACCTCCTCGCTGTGCAGCTCAGTCAGGACCTCGTGATACCGGTTGCGCGCCTGCTCCTGCAGCCGCGGCAGGTGCGTCGTCGGAAACAGGCCGGATGCTGGCTTGTAGTCCTTGAGCACCTCGCGCGCCAGCGCGATCTTGTGCACCTCGGTCGCCCCGTCCGCCAGGCCCATGTGAAAGGACTCCATCACCATGGCCCCGAATGGCATCTCCGCTGACGCACCGAGCGAGCCGTGGATCTGCAGGGCTCGCGCGGCGACGTCGTGCAGGACCTGCGGCATGGCCGCCTTGACCGCGGAGATGTCGGCCCGGACCTTGCGATAATCGTTGCAGCGGTCGATCTTCCAGGCGGTGCGCAGGACTAGCAGCCGGAACTGCTCCATCTGGATCCAGGAGTCGGCGATCATCTGCTGGACTAGCTGCTTGCGGGCCAGTTCCTCGCCCTTGGTGTGTCGGGACAGCGCGCGCTCGCACATTGCGTCGAACGCTTTGCGGACCAGCCCGACGGTGCGCATCGCGTGATGGATCCGGCCGCCGCCGAGGCGCGTCTGCGCGACGGCGAATCCCTGCCCGGGCTCGCCGAGGATGTGGTCGGCCGGTATCCGGACGTCGTTGTAGCGCATGTAGGCGTGCGTGCCTTCGCCGGAGTGGCCGTACATCCCCACATTGCGGATGATCTCCACGCCAGGCGTGTCGGCCGGCACCACGAACATCGACATCCGGCGGTGCGGTGGCTGGTCCGGCTCGGTGACGGCGAGGACGATGAGGAACGAGGCGAACCGCGCGTGGGAGGAGAACCACTTCTCGCCGTTGATCACCCACTCCCCGCCGTCGCGTACCGCGCTGGTGACAAAGCCGGTCGGGTCCGAGCCGCCCGCCGGCTCGGTCATTGAGAACGCGGAGACGATCTCATTCCGCAGGAGTGGCTCGAGGTAGCGGGTCTTGAGCTCGTGCGTTCCGTAATGGGCGAGGATCTCCGCGTTACCCGAGTCCGGCGCATGACAGCCGAAGACGATCGGACCCCAGTGCGAGCGGCCCAGGATCTCGTTCATGAGGGCAAGCTTCAGCTGGCCGTAGCCGGGGCCCCCGAGGTTCGGTCCGAGATGACAGGCCCACAGCCCGCGGTCCTGAACCTGGCGCTGCAGGGGAGGTATCAGCCGCTGCCGGACCGGATCGTTCATGTCGTAGCCATGGGCGATGAGGTGGTCGATCGGCTCGACCTCGCCGCGCACGAAGCTGTCGATCCAGTCGAGCTGCGTCGCAAACTCGGGCTCGGTCTCAAAGTCCCAGGTCACAGTTGACTCCTTCCGAGCAGGCGGCGGGCACGGGAAGCTAGCTCGGCAACGCGGTCACCGCGCGAGGCCATCCGCTCGTCGCCGGTCTCGCCGCGCAGGTACCGGTCGTGCAGCTGCTGCATCACGATCGCGGTCTTCCAGCAGGCGAAAGCCTGATACCAGCGAACGCTGGTGAGGTCGAGGCCGGTGACATCTGCGTAAACCGCAAGGATCTCTGCCTGCGATGGCAGGCCGAGCGTCTCCTGGCCCTCGGGGTAGACGCCTCGGTCGCCGGGCCTGTCGCTGTGATCGGGCCAGTAGTTGAGCAGTGTGCCGAGGTCCACCAGGGGGTCCCCGAGCGTCGCCATGTCCCAGTCGAATACCGAGTGCACGCTGTCCGGTTCGGCGCGATCGAACTGGCAGTTGTCCAGCTTCAGGTCGTTGTGCAGGACCGCGGAGCGCTGCGGCGCGGGCAGGGTCCGCTCGAGCAAGTCGGCGACTTCGAGCATGACCGGGGTCGCGTCCCCGCTGGCCACCGCGTCCCACCGGTCGCGCCAGCCCCGCACCTGCCTGGCCACGAAGCCGTCCGGCCGGCCGAGGTCCGACAGACCGCAGGTCGCGTAGTCGACCTGATGAAGGTCGGCGAGGGCCCGGACGACAGCGAATCCCACGCGTCTGGCGACGTCTGCGTGATGCCGCATCGCCGCCGGGATGGCGTCCCAGATGACCACGCCGGAGCGGAACTCCATGACGAAGAACTTCGAGCCGACGATGCTCTCGTCCTCGCACAGCAGCAAGGCCCGCGGGGCGGCCGGGAAGGCGCGCCAGAGCCGGGAGAGCACCCGGTACTCCCTGGCCATGTCGTGGGCGCCGGGCGCGATGCGCCCGAACGGCGGCCTTCGCAGTACCAGTGGCCTGTCGCCGAATCGCAGCAGGTAGGTGAGGTTCGCCGAGCCGTTGGGGAATTGCAGCGCCTCGAGGTCCCCGTCCAGGCCTGGCAGCCTTGCCCGCAGGAACGCCGCCACTTCCGGCCAGTCCAGGTCCTCTCCCGGCCGGACCGTCGCGACGTCGGTCAGCTCCGGGGCGTTCACGGCTCACCGCCGTCTACGCGGATGACGGTGCCGGTTGTGTAGCTCGCGGCGTCGCTGGCGAGGTAGAGGACGGCGCCGACTATTTCCTCCGGTTGGCCGATGCGGCCCAGTGCGAACTGGCGCACGTGCGCATTGAATGAGTCCCAGTCCCAGCTGGCGGTGATGTCGGTCTCGAACGGCCCGGCCATGACTACGTTGGACCGCACCTTCGGGCCGAACGTTCTGGCCAGGCCCTCGGAGAGGGCTACCAGGCCGGCCTTGGCCGCAGCATAAGGAACATAGGCTGGCCGCGGCTTGACCGCTGCCGTACTTGAGATGCTGATGATTGAGCCGCCATTACCTGCAGCCATCCGCGTTCCGATCAGCGCACTCAGCCGGAACGGGCCCTTCAGGTTGACGGCGATCGTCTTGTCGAACAAGTCCTCGCTGACCGAGTCGAGCGAGGCGTACAGCGGTGAGATGCCGGCATTATTCACCAGGATGTCGACGTGCCCCATCTCGGCGTAGACATCGTCGACCAGCCCGCCTATCTCATCCCACCGGCCGACGTGACAGGCCCGGGGGAAGGCGCGCCGCCCTGATTCCTTGCTCAGCTGGCCGGCCACCTCATGGCAGGCCGCCTCGTCACGACTGGTGACGACCAGGTCGGCGCCGCTGGCAGCCAGCGCTGACACCATGCGACGGCCGAGGCCCCTGGTGCCGCCGGTCACCAGGGCGACCTTGCCGGCGAGGTCAGCGCTGCCGGTTACGCCGTTGCCCTTGAGGCTGGCGATGCTCATCGCGTCAGCACCGCGCACGAGCTGATTCCCGGCGCCCCGTACACGTGCGTGAACGCCACCTGAGGATCGCCAGGCACCTGGCGGTCCCCGGCCGCCCCCCGCAGCTGCAGGACGCTCTCGTACACCTGGCGAAGGCCGCTGGCGCCGATCGGCTCGCCATTGGCCAGGCACCCGCCGTCGGTGTTGACCGGCATCGGGCCGCCGATCTCGGTGGCGCCGGCCTGGATGAGCGTCTCCTGCTCACCGTCCTTGCAGAACCCGGTCTCGGCCATATGCATGATCTCGGCCCCCGACTCGGTGTCCTGCAGCTGAATGACGTCGACGTCGGGCGGCCCGACTCCGGCCGCCTCGAACACGGCCCGCGCCGCCAGGGTGCTGGGCCCGTCCGCCCGGCTGGGGGACAGCCACGGGCTGAACACTTCGAAAGACCCGAACTTCCGTGTACGGAACGACACCGCCGACAGGTACACCGGCTTATCGGTGTAACGGCGGGCGCGGTCGGCCCGGCAGAGCACCAGGGCCACGCCGCCCTCGCCGGGGGAGCAGAACATGTACTTCGTCAGCGGGTGGCTGATCATCGGCGCCGCGGCGATTTCCTGCTCGGTGAGCTGCTGTCGCCGCCAGGCGTGCGGATTGCGCGCGCCATTCCGGTAGGCCTTCGCCGCCACCTTGGCGAGCGTGGCCGGCGAGATCCCGAACTCATGCATGTACCGCTGGATCTTCATGGCGAAGAACTGAGTAGTGAGCATCAGGCCGGTCTCGCCGTACCACCGCCCGAGGCCGCTTGCCTCCGGGTCGGCATTGAAGGCTCCCGGCGGGTGCTTGTCGAAGCCGACGGTGAGGACGAGGTCGTGGTCGCCGGACCTGATCGCCCGGTCGGCCATGGCCAGCGCGCTCCCGCCAGTGGCACAGCCATTGTGGACATTGATGAAGGGCAGGCCAGTCAGGCCGAGGTCGCTCACGAGCGTGTCCGCGCCCCCGGCTGCCACGCTGCCGCCGAAGGCGCACTCGATGTCGGCCCAGCTGATCCTTGCATCCGCCAGGGCCCGGCGGACCGCATGGGCACCCTGCGCTCGGCCCGACACGCCACGATGGCGGCCAAACGAGTGGATGCCTATTCCGACGACGGCAACGTCCACCGCGGACTCCGATCTACTGGGTGCTGACGGGCTCGAAGGCGAAGGTGACGACCTGCGCGCCGGTGTCGTCGTGGCGAAGCGGGACGAAGATCAGTCTCATGTCCGCGCCGATCTCAAGACGGCCGGCATCGGCCGGCACGAGGCGGGACTCGACCAGCACCGTTCCCGTCCCGTCCTCGGCGGCCAGCTCGACATACCCGACTCCGTACGGCTCGAACGGGCCATCGGCGGCGTATGGCGGCTTGGGTTCGAAGGCCTGGATGGTCCAGGTCCACAGCCGGCCAGTGTCGGCGAGTCGCACCATGCGCATCTCCGTCCCCGTGCACCGGGGACAGGACTGCTGGCTCGGGAACGTCGTCGTGCCACAGGCCACGCACGTGCCTGCGATCAGGCGCGGCCGGTCAGGCCAGCTGAACAGTCCCTCGTCCACGGGAATCGCCGTCACGTCTGGTCACTTCCGACACCGTCGCCGCC
>CAWDVS010000011.1:0-713776 GCA_963805805.1 uncultured Actinomycetota bacterium
CTAAGCACGTTGTCCAAGGTCGGGGATACGGCGACGGTTCTGATGAGATCGGCCGCGACGAGGACTTCCAGGCTGAGCAACAGCGTGCCGCCGAACCCCTGCCGTACGGCGGCGTAGGCCCGTTGCGGCGAGCCCGACCGGCGCCACGCCAGCACCGCGAGGACGAGCGACCAGATCACGCCTATGACCAGGATGAGCGCGCCGAGGGCCTCAAACGCCTGCGCAACGTGATCCATGACCGCAGCGAACGCAGAGGGCTCCGCGGAGTCCGCCGCAGCTAGCTCGGCGAGGATCATCGATGGTCTCCCGCTCGGCTGGCAACCGCCCGAACTCGCGGGCGCAGGACTGCGTTTTCCTACCCGCCCGCCATGGCCGGCTACCCGGCGACGAACGAACAGGGTCTACCGGTACCGGCTGGCCCGCACGGTGGCAATGGCCGCTGCGGATCCTGTGCACCCTGGCCGGCCCTAACCCCCCGGCACGGGTGACGACACCGTGGGCCGGCACTGAAAGCCTCGAACAGGGCGGGCGGCCAGCTGACGGCCGGCGCGGTACCAAAGTGCCGGGCGAACAGGCCCGGCGACTAATCACGGAGGTCGGCATGTCCGAGTCAGGCAGCACATTCGTCCTGGTAGCGACATACCCGGACGAGATCGCGGCACAGGAGGACTACCAGGTCGTCAAGGACGCACACTCGGCGGGCCTGGTCGGCTTCTACGATGCGGCCGTCATCACCAAGGACGCCACCGGCAAGGTGCACGAGAACAAGGACGAGACAGCTACCCGCCACGGCGCCTGGTGGGGCATCGCCGCCGGCGCTGCGGTCGGAGTCATCTTCCCGCCCGCGATCCTCGGCGCCGCTGCGGCGGGCGGCGTGATCGGCGGTGTCAGCGGCCACCTGGCCAAGGGGATGTCGCGCTCGGACGCTAAGGCGCTCGGTGACTTCATCGACCCGGGCCAGGCCGGACTCGTGGTGGTCGGGGAGAGCAAGCTCGAGGACGCGATCAAGCACGCCGTGACCAGGGCGGAGAAGCAGACCGCCAAGCAGCTTGACGTCAGCCCGAAGGACGTCGACCGCACCCTGCAGGAAGCCGTCAGGGACATGTAGCCCGCGGCGGCTCACGGGCCGTGTGCCGGGTCAAGGCCGATCGCCCGCCAATGCGGGACCTATGGCCTTTGCTCCGCGCCGGTCGGCTGCGGCACGTTGAACGTGACGTTCACGGCCCAGCGCAGGAGGAAGACCGATGTACGAGAGAATTCTGGCGGCAGTTGATGAGTCACAGGCCGCGGAGCGTGTGCTGGCCGTGGCCCGGGACTTGGCGCTGCTTTCCGACGGTGAAGTCCTGGTCTTCCACGTGTGGGAGGGCGAGCCCTCGAGGTACAAGGCGTGCTCGGTGACGTCCTATGAGGGCGCGGTGCAGATGGTCGAGCTAGCTGAGAAGCAACTGGTTAGCGTCGGGATCAAGGCAGCGAGTGAAGTCGCGGCTGACTTGTACAGCCACGCCGCCCGCGACATCACCTGGTACGCCAAAGCGCACGATGTGGGCGTGATCGTCATCGGATCACGGCACCGGGGAGAGCTGACCGGCTTAATAGCGGGCAGTACCGCGCGCAAAGTAGTCCATATGGCGGACCGTCCGGTTGTTGTCGTTCCGTAGCGTATAAAACGTCGTCTATATCCTTATTCAGGGCGATGATCATCCACGTCGTGGCTTACCCGCTCCGATACCCACCGGTCGAATGCAAGGAACGGGGCTTCGCCTTCCACTGATGTAGCTGGCGCGCGGTGTTCAGCCGGATGACCCGAGGTAACGGGACGATAGGCCCTATCCGGCTGCCGTCGGCGGGCATAGCGTCAGTGCAGGTCAACGCATAGAGCAGGCAAGCTGAGGGGGGACCGGCGCTTGCACTGACCAGGGGGAGCTGAACCATGTACGTGAAGATGACGGACGAGCGGACGGCCCGGATTGTCGAGGCGGCCTGCGCCGCACCATCACTTCACAACTCGCAGCCGTGGCAGTTCGAGGCGGCCGGCGACGAGCTCATACTGCGGGGTGCGGTGGACCGGGCGCTTTGGGTGGCTGACCCGGATGCCCGGGCGCTCTATATCAGCTGCGGGGCGGCGCTATTCAATGCCCGGATCGCGGCCCGCAGGGCCGGGCTGGACAGCGATGTAACCCTGCTGCCGCACCCGGAGCACCCGTTTGATGTCCTGGCGGTAATGCGGCTGACGCGAGGTCAGGATCCGTCGCCGGGAGAGGCCAAGCTGTACGAGGCAATCTGGCAACGGCACACCAACCGCCGCCCGTACTCACCGGCCCGGATCCCGCGGATCCTGGTGGCCGGGCTGCAGAAGTCCGCGGTGGCTGAGGACGCGACGCTACGGATGCTGAACCGGCAGGACACGGCCGCAGTGCTCGATCTTGCTGCCGACGCCGGGCAGGAGCTAGCGGCCAGTCGTGCGCATCAGGACGAGTTGCGCCGCTGGATCAAGAACGGCGCGGATGACGGCATACCTCCGTGGGCCCTGCCGGACAGGCCGGCCCGCGCACCCGCCCCAGTTCGTGACGTGGACTTCATCGCCGCGGCGCCGGGCCGAAGCGCCAGGGCGCACTACGAGCGTCACCCGCAGATCGCTGTGCTCACGACAGAGCACGATGAACCGGCCGATTGGCTGCGGGCCGGCCAGGCGCTGCAGCACGTGCTGCTGGTCGCCACGCTCAACGGGCTGTCGGCGTCGTTCCTGTACCACGTGATCGAGCGCGACGACATGCTCGGCGGCGGCGAGCGGACCTGGCCCTGGCCAGAGCATCCGCAGACGGTCATCCGGCTTGGCTATGGGCACCCGGCAGTTCCGACACCGCGACGCAGTTCCGGCGACGTGACCCGGGCAACCGGGCCAATGCAGGCGACTCACTAGGCAGCCGGGCAGCGTCGCTCTGTCCGCTGCCGCCGTCCGGCAGGTGCCGGACCGCGGCGGCAGGCGAGACGAACGGGGGAGCCGATGACCGAGCAGTGGGAGAAGAGCGCGACACCGGAGCCTTTTGCCGGGGCGTCAGAAACGCACTCCGCGGTGGTGTATTTCGCCGGGAATCGCGCCTGCAAGCTGAAGAAGCCGGTGCGGCTCGGCTTTCTGGACTTCGGCACAGTGCAGGCACGAGCGGAAGCCTGCGCTCGCGAGACGGAGCTCAACCGGCGGTTTGCGCCTGATGTCTACCTTGGGGTCGCGGAGGTGCGCGATGAGGCGGGCGAGGCTTGTGACCACCTGGTCGTGATGCGCCGCATGCCCGCCAACCGCCGCCTGGCTGCGCTGATACAAGCCGGCGAGGCCGTAGAAGGGCCGGTCCGTCAGGTCGCTCGGATACTCGCGGCCCAGCACGCATCGGCTGAGCGCGGTCGGGCCGATCAGCGAGCAGGGCAGCCGAGATGTCACCCGGCACCGCTGGGAGGACAACTTCGAGCAACTACGGGCTGCGCGCGGCAGCCTCCTCGATGAAGCTGAGCTCCACGAGCTCGCCCGGCTGGCCGAGCAGTTCCTGGCGGGCCGTCAGCGGCTGTTCGACACGCGCTGCGGCTCCGGGCGCGTTGTCGATGGTCACGGCGACCTGCTGGCGGAGGACATCTTCTGTCTGGACGACGGCCCTAGGGTGCTGGACTGCCTGGACTTCGACGACCGCCTGCGCTGGGTGGATGGCCTTGACGACGCGGCGTTCCTGGCGATGGACCTGGAGCACCTCGGAGCCGTCCCCCTCGCCGGGCGGTTCATGCGCTGGTACTGCGAATACTCCGGAGACCGGGCCCCGGCGGCACTGGTCCACCACTTTGTCGCGTACCGGGCTCTCGTCCGGGCCAAGGTCGGCTGCATCCGGGCCGGGCAAGGCAGCGCCGCCGCGCCTGCGGAGGCCCGCCACCTCGCCGCGGCCGCCACCCGGCACTTGCGCGCGGGCGCCGTCACCCTGGTGCTCGTCGGCGGCCTGCCCGGCACGGGCAAGACCGGCATTGCTGGCAGACTCGCTGAGCGGCTCGGCTTCCCCGTGCTCAGCAGCGACCGGATCCGCAAGGAACTCGCCGGGATCCCGCCGGAAGAGCCCGTCACCGCGGAGTTCGGCGACGGCATTTACGCCCGGTCGTGGACTGAACGCACGTACTCCGAGCTGCTCAGCCGGGCCGCCCGTCTCCTGGCGATGGGCGAGTCCGTGCTGATCGACGCCACCTGGGCCGCGGCGGAGCACCGGCGGGCGGCGGCTGAGCTTGCGGCCAGGACGAGCGCTGAGCTCGTGCAGTTGCAGTGCACGGCGCCGGCGCAGCTGGCGGCGAACCGGATCCTGGCCCGGGGCTCAGGCGCTTCCGACGCCACGCCGGCCATCGCGGCACGCCTGGCCGCCGAGCAGGCGCCCTGGCCGGAGGCCCTTGTGATCGACACAAGCAGCGAGGACCGGCAAGGCAGCGAGCAGCCCGATCCGGTGCAGTCAGCGCTCGTCGCCGTCCGGCCGCACGGGCCGGAGCACGTGTGGCGCCCGGCGCGGCCCTACATGCTGCCAGACTTACTGGTCAGCCGACTGCCGCCGGCCAGGCGCAGCCTGGCCGCGTCTTCGCGCTCGAGTTCCTCGAGCGCGAAGGTGACCTCGGTCAGCGCCTGCTCCAGCCGCGGAATCCACCGGTCCTGCACGGCGCGGAGGCGATAGCGGGTGGTGCGGACCTCGGTCTCGACCGTGGTGGCTGCCGCAGCCGCCACAGCGTGCCGGGCCGCGGCGGCGAGTGCCGCGCGGTGCGCCCGGCGGACCCCGCCGATAACCGGGCTGTCCCAGGTCGCGGCGGCCGGGATCGCGCACGCCACCTGATCCGGGTACCGGAGGCCCATCGTCGTCGTGTACTGGATCGTGATCTCGGCGGTCTGTCCGTCGTCCGCCAGCCGGATCGCGCGCTCGCCGGTCAGGACGGCCGCCCGCAGCAGCCAGACCCGGGCCTCAGCCTGGCGCTGCTCCCATTGCCCAGCCGTCTCCGCGGCCACGGACTGCAGCCGGGCGAGTTCGCCTTCCAGGATCCGCAGCTTGCGGTCGAGCAGATCGGCACCACGTCGCGCCGTCTCGAGGCGGCGCACGAGCCAGAGGCGACCCGCACGTCCCGGCGGTACTGAAATGTTCGCTGGCATCGCCGGTCACTCCTGGCGTGAGCTGGCCGGATAGTGGGCGTCGAGCGCCTCGGGCGAAAGCATCGTCAGCTCGCGGCGAGGCAGCGATGCCAGTGCCTGCCAGGCTCGGCTGAGCGTTTCGTCAAGGGTGCGGTTCTCACTGCGTTGCTGGCTGATCACCAGTCGTGCAAACGCGAGATCGAAATCCTGATACCGGCGATCGGATGGGCTGAGAGCTGCCGTCCCGACCAGTTCGGCCAGGTCAGTGGCACGCCGGGCGGCCGCGAGCGCGGCCAGCGTCTGCGCGGCCACATCGAGGTGATCGTCTCTGGTCCGGCCGGGGCCGGCGCCGTGACGCATGAGCCTGGACAGCGAGGAGAGCGCGTCAACCGGCGGATAGATACCGCGCGCGTGCAGGTCCGCCGACAACACGATCTGGCCCTCGGTGATGTAGCCGGTCAGGTCCGGGACCGGATGGGTGATATCGCCGCCAGGCATAGTGAGCACCGGGACGAGCGTCACCGATCCCGGCCTGCCCCGCATCCGCCCGCAGCGCTCGTAGAGCGAGGCCAGGTCGCTGTACAGGTAGCCGGGATATGCGCGCCGCGCCGGGATCTCGCCGCGAGCGGCCGACACCTCCCGCAGCGCCTCGCAGTAGTTGGTCATATCGGCCATGACGACCAGGACGTTCCGGCCGAGCGTGAACGCGAGGTGCTCGGCCACGGTCAGCGCGATCCGCGGGGTGAGGATTCGTTCGATCACGGGTGCGTCCGCGAGGTTGAGCAGCAGGACAAGTTCCGCCGCGGCGGACCGCTTGTCCAGGATCCTGCGCACTGCCGCGGCGTCGGCATGCGTCAGGCCCATGGCCGCGAATACGACGCAGAACGGCTCACCGCCCGCGGCTGCCTGGGCTGCGATCTGAGCAGCCAGATCCAGATGCGGCAGGCCTGCCACCGAGAAGATCGGCAGCTTCTGGCCGCGAACTAGGGTCGTGAGGCCGTCGATCACCGAAACGCCGGTCAGGACCGGATCGGCAGGCGGCAGCCGGACCACCGGGTTCATGGGGAATCCCGTGACCGCCGCGGTCGTCTCGCCGGTCACCGACGGTCCGCCGTCCATCGGCTCACCGCGCCCGGTGCAGACCCGGCCGAGCCAGTCCTCGCTCACCGGAATGCGCAGCGGGGCTCCGGCAAACCCGACTCGCGTGCCGGTCCTGTCGAGGCCGGCCGTGCCCTCGAGCACCTGGACGACCGCCAGGTCGCGGTCCACTTCCAGCACCAGTCCGTGTCGTTCCTGCCCGGTCGCGGCATGTATTGTCACGAACTCGTCCCAGCCGACCCCGGCAACGCCGCGGACCACGAGCAGCGGCCCGCGCAATTCGGCAATGTCGGTGTACTCGCGCCGCGCCCATCCCGCGGTCACGTCGCACCGCCCTGGTCGGCGCCAGCCGGCGGCCCGTCGCGATGGGCCTGCGGGCTCAGCGCGTCCAGGCTCGCGAGCATGGCCCGTTCGCGGGCGACGACATCGGCTGGCGTGGCGGCATCCTCTCGGGCGCGGAGCACAGGCGAGAAGTCTGCCTCCTCGATCGCCGTGGCCGGCACGCCCGCGTTCGCGAGATCCTGGCAGCGATCAGCCACTGCCAGGATCGCGTGGGCGAGGGCCGCCGCCCTGGCGCTGTCACACGAGGCGTCGACGGCGCTGAGCGCGCTCTGCTGCAGCAGCCCTTCGCGGATGAGGCGGCCGCCCAGGATGGCGGCCCGCTCGCGAGCCGGCAGCGCGCTCGCGCCCATCAGTTCAGCCAGCGAACTCAGCCGGTCGGCCTCGGCGAGGAGCGCCGACATGCGCCCCCGGCGTTCCGCCCAGCCGGGATCGCCATTGTCGGCGTGCCAGGCCGCGATCAGGTCGTCGTCGCGCGAGAACGAGCCGGTCCAGGACACGGCGGGGTAGTGCCGGGCGTAGGCGAGGTCGCGATCCAGGGACCACAGGCAGCGAACGAAGCGCTGCGTGTACGTCGTGACCGGCTCGGTCATGTCACCGCCGGCCGGCGAAACAGCCCCGATGATCGTCACCGAGCCCGCCCGGCCCTCGGCGGTCAGGACGCAGCCCGCTCGTTCGTAGAACGCGGCCAGCGCAGAGGCCAGGCTCGCCGGGTACCCCTCCTCCGCCGGGAGCTCGCCGCTGCGCGACGCGAACTCGCGCAGTGCCTCGGCCCATCTGGAGGTTGAGTCGGCGATGACGACCGTGTCCAGGCCCATGTCCCGGAAGTGCTCGGCGACCGTCGCGGCGGTGTAGATGCTCGCCTCGCGGGCCATCATCGGCATGTTGGACGTGTTGGCGATGACGACGGTTCGCTCCGCCAGCGCCCCTCCGGTTCGCGGGTCCGTCAGAGTGGCCAGCTCGTCGAGCATGTCGGCCAGTTCGTTGCCGCGCTCTCCGCAGCCCACGTACACGATCACGTCGGCATCGCACCACTTCGTGATCTGCTGCAGCAGCATCGTCTTCCCGGTGCCGAAGCCGCCAGGGACCGCGGTGGAGCCGCCCTTGGCGATCGGAAACAGCAGGTCGATCACGCGCTGCCGGGTGATCAAGGGGGCCGTGCTCTCGCGCCGCTCACCATAAGGCCGGGGCCGGCGAACTGGCCAGGACGAGGCGAGGCGGACCGGCGTCCCGCCCACCGTCGCGACGACCGAGTCGCCGCGAGCGGGGCCGGCGGGCCGGATGTCCGTAACCGGCCCGCTCAAGCCCGGCGGAACCAGGATCCGGTAGATGATCCCGGCGGACGTCGGGACCGTGCCGAGCGTGGTGCCGCTCGCTACGGTCGTTCCGTCGCTCACCGCGGGCGAGAAACTGAACACGCGATCGCTCGCGGCTGCGGTGATGGTGCCAGGCTCCAGCCAGGCGGGCGCGTCCGCGAGCGAGCGGAGCAAGCCGTCGAAGATGCCGCCGAGCAGATGCGGGCCGAGCAGCGCCGACAGTGGCTCCGCCGTGGACACGGCCGGGTCGCCCGGGCCAAGGCCGCCGGTGTAGTCGTAGGCCTGCACGGTCGTCAGGTCGCCGCGAAGCGCAACTGCTTCGCCGGGCAGGTGCTGCCCGCCAAGCTCGACCACATCCGACATCGCGATCTGGGCGAGGCCCGTCACCTCCACCAGGGGACCGTTCACCCTGACCACCCGGGCGGCGGTCTCGGTCACGGCGACCACAACTGCCTGATACTCGCGCCGAGCTCGGCCACGGCCAGGTCGGCCAGGCGGTCGAGCGAGCAGTCGACGAGCACGCCAGGCGACTTCGCCACGGCGCCCCCGCCGGCCGGCTGAGCTGCGCACCTGGACCGGCGGCGGTGGCGGCGAGGCGTTCAACTTGCGAGATGAGCCGTTCATACACGGCGTCTTCCGCCAGCGCCGCGACCGCGGCTCGGACCTGCCGGTACAACTCCTCCTGTGCTTCGCGCTGGGCGCTGAGCACCGCGGCCCTGGCCTCATCGCGGGCCCGCCGCAGCTCAGCCGCAGCAAGGGGAGCGGCTATCGCCGCGGCGGCCTCATCCGCTCTGGCGATGGCCGCAGCAGCATCCAGGCGCGCCCGGTCGAGGATGCTCGCTGCCTCGGCCCTGGCGGCCGAGCGAATCCGCTCTGCTTCTGCTTCGGCGTCTCGCCGCAGGCGGCTGGTGACCGGCGCGAGCGCGGCGGCAGATGTCATGGCCGCAGCACCGCCGTGAGCACGTCAGGCCGGGCCTCCAGCTCGCTTGCCAGCCACCCGGCCGCGCTGGCCGTCATGAGCAGCAGGCCAGTATCGGCCGGCAGCGCGGCACAGGCAGCCAGCGCCTGGTCCCGGGTCTCGGCCGGGTACACGAGCACGCCGGCGAGCGCGTACCCCTCGACTGCGAGTGACTCGCCAATCACAGCCGCTCTGGCCATCGCAGTCAGGCTTTCCCGACCAGGATGATGCCGATGATCAAGCCATAGATCGCGATGCCCTCAGCCAGCCCGACGACCACCATCGCGCGGCCGAATACCTCGGGCCGCTCGCTCATGGCGGCCAGGGCGGCCGCGCCGGTGTAGGCGACCGCGATCCCGGCTCCGATCGTCGAGCCGGCCACCGCGATCGCGGCGCCGATGAGGGCCGCCGAGTTCCCGCCGCTCGCGGCCGCGTGAGCCGCGGCTGCGCCGGCGGAGACGGTGGCCGCGCCGGCCGGGCCGCCGGTGAGAGTGAGCACGAGCAGTACGGTCGCGCCCACCATCAGCAATCCGCCGGAAATCGCGAGCACCGCGGCGCCGCGCTGCGGCCGGCGGGCCGCTTGGCGGGCGAGCACGGTAGCCGGGACGGCCACGACCGGCAGTCCCAGCAGCCAGGCAGCGATCACTGAGGTGCCCCTTCCGTCTCCATCGGGCGAGCGAACTCGCCGGTTTCCCGGTGCGTGCGGATGCTCGCTACCGGTACGTGCCACGGCCGGAACGGCACTCCCTGGGCCACGAAGACACGAGAGAACAGCTCGTAATATTCCAGCCTGAGAGCCTGGATGGCAGCGACTAGCGCCTCAAGGCTGAACGCAAGGATGGTACCGGCGGCGAAGATGACGAGCGCGGCAACCGACAGCAGGCCGCCGCGATGCCACAGGGCGCGCGTGCCCTCCCATACCAGCAGACCGAGGGCGGCGTGCGTCAGGCCGAAAGCGGCAAGCCGGGTGAAGGAGACGACGTTGGAACCGAGCCGGACCACGAGGTCCACCAGTTCCACCGATGCCTGGGTGACGGCCGTGCCGCCGCGGCCCGCGTCCGCCAGGAATCCGGCGAAGGCCAGCCCCAGGCCGGCCACCGCGACGAGGCCGCCGGCGATCAGCAGCGCGTTGAGCTGGAAGCGCCATCCGGCCGCGCCCGCCGCCGCCCCCAGGAATACGCAGCTTCCGGCCACCCCTGACGGTGCGTACAGGGCCGACCGCCAGCCGCCCTCCCGCCATCGGTTCACGGTCCCCAGCGCGTAGGCGCCCGCCAGCAGGACCGCGCCGAAGCCCGCCGCCGCCAGCAGCAGCGTGACCGGGCGCGCGAGCGGATTGAGCCACACGACCGGCACCAGCCCGGTCGGGCCGAAGCACTCCCCGTACAGCAGGCCGAACGCGGTCGCGGCCAGGCCCGCTCCGCCGACGAACGGCCACGCGCCGCGGAATCTGCGCAGGCGGACAGGCCAGCCGAGGCGCAGTGCCACGGCCGCGCCGATCAGCAGCACGCCCTGGCCGGCATCGCCGAACATCATGCCGAACATAACCACGTAGCTAGCCCAGGCCAGCCAGCTCGGATCCAGGTCGGCGTAGGGAACAGTGCCGTACGTCTGCACGAGCGGAGTCAGCTCGTGATGCAGCCCGCGCTGGGCGAGCAGCGTCGGCGCCTGCGACCAGGCGGGTCGCGACAACGGCACGACGGCACCGCCCGCCTCGGCCAGTGCCGCCGAGATCGCGGGCACGCGGCTGACCGGCATCCAGCCGACCAGAGCGGCCGCACCCGAGCGGCTCATCGCCGCGGCTGCCTGGCCCTGCAGCTCGGCCTCACCAGCCAGCAAGTCGTGCCGCCCGGAGCGCTCAAGCTCCCTCAGGTCGGGAAGCGCTGCGGAGATCAAAGGCGCGACAGCCTGCGGGCCCTGGCCGGGTGACTGACTGCCGGGCGCGAACGATGCTCCCGCGCGGCGAGGCCGTTCGTCGTGCTCGATCTGCAGGACGGCGGCGTCGGCAACCCGCACGAGCACGTCGCGCAGCGCCTGCTCTGGCGCGACCAGCGCTACTCGCTGCATCCGGACCGGTGCCGCCGCATCAGACCAGCGCATAGTAGTCCTCCGGCGCCAGGCCACCACGGGCAGCGCTGGCGAGGGCGGCTCGCACGCGCCGGGCGTCCGCTGCCATCACAATCACCGCCCCGAGCACAGGCCCGCTATCGGCGGCGGAGGAGCGTAGCAGCGACCGACCTTCGCGTTCGACCTTCCGCCACCAGCCGGCTTCGGCCTGCCAGGGTTCTGTCAGCTGGCTGACGGTCTGGCTCCGCCGACGGTGATCGCGCTGTTCCTGCCCGGCCGGGCTGGACGGCCTCGACTGGCCGCACCAACGCCATGGCCGCCATGGCCCAGTTACGGGCCCGGTCCTGCGATGCGGCGAGGCGCTCGGCCCACCGGATGCGCATCCAGTACCGGATCTCCCGGCCGCTCTCGGCGCCGGGATCACCCCAGGCGGATGCGGCCAGGGCGACGCGCAGCTCGGTTGGGGTCCGAGCCGTCCGGAGCCGGGGCCATGCGGTCGCGAGGGCCCCCAGCTGGTATTCCGCCACCGCGGGCCGCCCTGCGAGGGCTTGCAGCAGCTCGTCGACGTTGGCGATCTCGAACCAGCTGGCGAGCAGCCGTAGCAGCCGGACGCCGTCAGGCGGCAGCCATCCGGCTAGCACCCGCAGATCCCACAGGACTGTGGCGGCCACGGCATCCTGCGCGCTGGCGAGCGACAGGCCGGGCTCCGCGGCGTCGCGAAATGGCGTCGACCGGAGCATCTGCTGTGCCGTCGGCAGCGAGCGGCAAGCGGCGAGCTGGCCGGCCACATCAGTGCCGAGGGCGCGCCGGGCCATGCCCTTAGCCCGGACGGTGCCCGCCACCCAGCCCGCGCTCATGCTGGCGACTCCGGCTCGGTCAGGGCACGGACCAGGGCTACCGCCCGCTCGGCCAGCACGGGTAGCCGTTCGCGCGCTCGTTCGCTGGTGGCCGCTGCCTCGGCAGCACCCGCGGCCGTAATCGCGGCCGATTCTGCCCGAGCGGCGAAGATCGCTTCCTCGACAAGTCGGGCGGTGCGCGTGGCCGCCTGTCGCTGCGCGGCCGCCATTATCCGGCTGGCCTCCGCGCGGGCGCTGGCGGTTATCTGCCCGGCATCGCGCCGGGCTGCACCGACGATGCCCGCGCAGTCGGCACTCGGGCCATCGAGCAGCACGAACACCGCGCTCAGCTCGGATTCCAGGTCACGGCTGCGGTCCGCGGGCACTGCGGCGCGGCCTGCGCCAGGAGCTCCGGCCGGTCGGAAGCGGCTCAGAAAGTCCCGCAAATGGGGCACTGGCGCATCCTCCTCGGCTCGCGTACGCAACTTCATTACCCCGCTTGACCAGCAGGTAGAGCCCGGCATGCCCATACGCGCAAGGGCCACGTCGCCGCACTCCGCTAATGATCGTCCCCCGTGCGGGTCGCCGCAGGCCAGGGCCGAAGGTCCGGATCTCCGGTCCCGTCTTACCGCATGCGGCCGGAGTGCAGTATGCGACCGGGGTACCAGTACGAAAGTCCACCACGTCCGATCCATGGCGTATCGGTCACCTCGCCGGCACTTGACCGGAGCGGAGCCCGAGGCTGGCCATCGCAGCTACTGGCCGGTGCGGATCCGGATCTGGCGGCCGGTGATCTCGGCTGGCACGAGGCGGACGTAGGTTTCGCGGTCGCCGCCGGCCCACGGCTCGATTCCGAGTTCCGCGGCGGCCCGTATCTCGTCCGGGCGCGTGAGGATGGTCGCGGTTCCGCTGACCAGGACGCTCCATCCTTCGCTGAGCACGTCGTCGATCTGATCGACTTCGAACGACACCCGCCGCTGACTCACCGCCCCGGCCGCTGCGGTCCGGTCGTCGGTGCGAAACACCACGTCCGCACCGAGCATCGCGTAGTTGACCGGCACGGCGATCGGGCCCCGGTCGGCGACGAACAGGAACCGACCGATGCCGCCGGGGGCCAGGTACGCCCGGCACTGCTCGACGGTCAGTGCCTCCAGCGCTGCGTGCTGCACCGCGCCGTGCTGCCCGGGTGGTGCCACCAGGTCGGCCCCGGAGAGCGCTCCGGGTGTCGTGTCCAACGCCGCGGCGAGGCGCACGATGGCGGCCTGGGTCGGGTTCGGCGTCAGGCTCGTCTCCAGATAGGTGAGGTACTCCGGGGACATGCCCGCTCGCTCGGCCGTCATGGCGCGGGTCAGTCCCGCCCGCTCCCGCTGTTCCTCGATCCGCCGGCCCAGATCGGTCCCGCCACTGTGGCCGTCATCCACTTTGCCCTCCGTTCCGGCGCGGACCCGGCGATTCCGGTGTCAGCCCAGGATTCGGCGCGCACGGCCCGTCCCGCCCGTCACTCTACGGTCTACTCTCCTTACCCAGGGCGCCGATCTGGCCCGGGCGGGAATCTCAGACCGCTTCCCGGTCGCGATCCCCGGTCCTGATCCGCAGTGCGCTCTCGACCGGGCTAACCCAGATCTTGCCGTCGCCGATGATGCCGGTGCTGACGGACTTGGCGATGGCCTCGGTGACCGTCGCGACCAGCTCGTCGTTGACGACGACATCGATCCGAATCTTGGGCAGCACGAGCGCTTCAGCGTCGGTCGGCTGACCAGGGCTCATGTGACCGTACTGCTGCCCGAATCCGCGTACCGGCGTGACGGTGAGCCCGCGTGCGCCGGCGGTCGTCACTGCCCGCATGATGTCGTCGAGTGTGTGCGGCCGGACCACGGCCGTGATGAGCTTCATGACGCCTGCCTCTCGGCGACGCCGTCCGGGCGGTGTTCGATGACGACGCTCGACCAGGGAAAGAAGAGGCTGTCCCACCCGTCGCGCCAGCCGACCAGGTAGGGGGGTTCCCCGTCGGCGCCGCGGACCTCCAGGATCTGACCGTGACGATCATCATCGCCCCGTGCGCCGGGGACAGTCAGCTCGTCACCAACGTTCGCGTGCATCGTCCTCAACTCTCTTTCGTAGCTGACGGCCTGCCGCCGGGAGCGAGCTCGCGGCCAGTGGCATCTACCCGTTTCAGCGTCCCTCGTGCCTCGTCGCGGGCCCCAGGGCCGTTCCTCCGCCCTGGATGGGCCGAAAGTCCATACCGGCGTCGATCGCCAGCAAGATGGCCGTCGTAGCGGACCTCCCCGCACGCGAATATTGTCTGACCACAGCGTGCTCCCGCTCGGTGCGGGGATTCAGGGGCGTTAGGCCCAGGTCAGGCCGCCAAACGTCCCGCTCAGGCCCGGCCGCGGCCGCCTCCGCGTTGGCGTTGAAGTACCGGCGTATTGTGACCTGTAATCCCTGGGAGCGTAATCGTGGACAGTGCGCCGAATCGGCTGCTGCCGAGTCTCCAGCTCGATGACTTGCTCGCCGAGCTGCAGGTCAGGCTGCAAGCGGTCCTTGCCACCAGGGACCGGGTGAACGCGCTCTTCGAAGCGGTCGTCGCGGTCGGTACCAACCTCGACATCGAGGTGGTGCTGCGCGAGATAGTCGAGGCGGCCGTCAAGCTCGTCGATGCGCGCTACGGGGCGATGGGAGTCATCGGCGAAGGCGGCCGGCTCGCGGAGTTCATCCCGGTGGGTCTCAGCGAGGACGAGATCGCGGCAATCCACCACTGGCCTGAGGGGCGGGGTCTCCTCGGCGCGCTGATCACTGATCCCAAGCCGATGCGCATACCCGACCTGGGTAAGCACGCCTTGTCCTCGGGCTTTCCGCCGGGCCACCCGCCGATGCGGAGCTTTCTCGGTGTTCCGATCCGGGTCCGCGACGAGGTCTACGGCAATCTCTACCTGACGGAGAAGAAGGGCAGCGTCGAGTTCGACGAAGAGGACGCGGCAGTGGTCGGGGCGCTCGCCGCGGCCGCTGGCGTCGCCATCGAGAACGCGCGGCTCTATGACGAAGCCAGACGCCGGCAGCGGTGGCTGACTGCCAGCGCCGACGTAACCCGGATGCTGCTCTCCGGCGCCGATCCGGCCGAGGCACTTGATCTCATCACCCGGCTGTCGCTGGAAATGTCGGGCGCCGACCTGGTCGTGCTGGCTCTGCCGACCCATGACCGCTCCGCGCTTCAGATCGAGCACGCAGCCGGGCATGGCGCCGAGGAGGCCATGGGGCTGATCTTGCCGGTCGAGGGCTCGGCGTCCGGCCAGGTGTTCGTTCACGGCGGCCTGCTGCCTGTTGATGACTTCAGGCACGACGAGAGGGTCGCTCCCGCCGCCCGTGCGCACATGAAGCTCGGCCCGGCCGTGGTCTTGCCGCTAGGCGCGCCGGGGAATATCCGCGGCGTGCTGACGGCCGGGCGCACACCCGGGTCCATGCCGCTGCCGGCCACCGGCATCGACATGCTCCAGACCTTTGCCACCCAGGCCGCCATCGCGCTCGAACTGGCCGAGCACCGGCAGCAGGCCGAGCGCGTGGCGGTGTTCGAGGACCGCGACCGCATCGCGCGCGACCTGCACGATCTAGTGATCCAGCGGCTGTACGCAACGGGAATGTCACTGCAGGGGACAGTATCGTTGATCGGCGCGCCGGCCGCCGCCGACCGGGTGAGCAGGGCCGTCGACGCGCTCGATGAGACCATTCACGAGATCCGGTCCTCTATTTACGCCTTGCAAGCCCGCCCGCAGCTGGCCGTTCCTGGGCTGCGGGCGCGGGTGCTCGCGGTCGCCGACGAGATGACTCCCATGCTTGGCTTCGCACCCACGCTGCAGTTGACCGGGCAGGCTGGATGACGAGGTCCCGGACGACGTCGCGCAGCACGTACTCACCGTGCTGCGCGAGGCGCTGTCCAACGTGGCCAGGCACGCGAACGCGCACCAGGCCGACGTGCAGGTGCGCGCCGCCGGGGACCTCACGCTCGTGATCGCCGATGATGGTCGCGGGATGGGTGATACGACCCGGCGCAGCGGGCTGGCCAACATGGAAGACCGGGCCGGTCAGGTCGGCGGGGCTATGGAGGTGGAGTCCGCTCCGGATAAGGGGACGACACTGACCTGGCGGGCTCCGCTGCCGCACGCGGAACCTGGCTAACGGTGCCGGGGTTCGCCTTCGCCGTACCGGCCTTGATGGTCGTGATCGGCCTGGTCGAAGACCCGCGTCGCCAGGGCCGCGGCTTGCGTACGGCGCTCCATCCCCAGCTTGGCGAACAGCGCGGACACGTAATTCTTGACCGTCTTCTCGGCCAGGTACATCCGCTCGCCGATCTGCCTGTTGGTCAGTCCCTCGCCGATCAGCTCGAGAATCTTCCGTTCCTGCCCGGTGAGGCCGGCGAGCGGGTCGGAGCGGTTCGCCTGCTCCCGCATCCGGGTCATGACCTTGCGCGCGGCTTCGGGATCGAGCAGGGATTCGCCGGAGGCGATGGTCCTGATCGCGCCCACCAGGTCAGTACCGCGGATCTGCTTCAGGACATAGCCCGCGGCACCCGCCATGATCGCGTCGAAGAGCGCCTCGTCGTCGCCGAATGACGTCAGCATGAGGCAGGCCAGGTCCGGCATCAGTGACCGGAGTTCACGGCACACCATGACCCCGTCGCCGTCGGGCAGCCGCACGTCGAGCACGGCGACGTCAGGTTTCAGGGCCGGGATCCGCGCCAGCGCCGATGCTGCCGTGCCAGCCTCGCCGATGACCGTGATGTCCGGCTCTGCCTCCAGCAGCTCGCGGACGCCGCGACGGACGATCTCATGATCGTCGAGCAAGAACACGTTGATCTTGCCCTGCGCCTGCGAATCCCCTGACATATGCGGGCCTCTCGTTCGACCACCCGTGGTTCTCATTGCTAATGAGCCTCCACATTAGCCGCGGGGCGCTCCGGTTGGCTCGGGACCAACGTCCCTGACCTCGGGCTGAAAGGCCTAATCCGGCCCGGTCAGATCCGCGCGGGGCGCGTCTGAATGGCCCCGCAGGGTCCCGGCCGGTCATTCTCAGGGCTTGCAGCCCGCGGACTAGGGACCTTCGGCCTTTTACTCTCGGTCAGCGCGCAGCGACAGTTAATCCAGGTATGTAAAGAAAGGAACGTCACATGTACGAGCGAATTCTGGCCGCCGTGGACGAGTCTGATGTCGCCGGCCGCGTGCTGGCCGCCGCGACCGAGCTCGCGGCCCTGTCACATGGCGAGGTGTTCGTGCTGCACCTGCGCGAGCGCGAGCCGACCAAGTTCGGCGTCATCCCGCCCACTGAATCCCCGGCCGACGCGAGCTCACTGGTCGACGACGCTGTGCAGAAGCTCACCGCGGCGGGCGTGAAGGCGGCGGGCACAGTGCGGAACTCGGTGTTCGGCTTCGCCGCGCGGGAGATTCTCGCCGAGGCGGACAGCCGGGACGCGGGTGTCATCGTGATGGGCTCGCGCGGCCGCGGTGACCTCGCCGGACTGCTCCTGGGCAGCACCGCGCACAAGGTAATCCATCTGGCCCGCCGGCCGGTGCTGGTCGTCCGCTGAGCCCGGACGGGAGATGGAATGCCGCGCCGGGCGGTGGCCCGGCGCGGCGGCGGCTGCCCGCACTGGCGGGCGAGTCGGTCAGGTGGGGTTGATGTGCTGATGTAGCCGGACCGGGATGGTACGGCTGGCGGTGTCATCCGCGTCCTCGGAGATGACGGCGGAAACCTCCAGGATGCCGTTGTCGTAGATCGCCTCGATGGAGGCCTCATCGACGCCAGCCGGCAGCGTCAGGCTGCGGGTGAAGGTCCCGTAGCGGAACTCCGAGTGGAGCCTGCTGCGGGTCGCCTCGTGCCTATCGGCCCTGATGGTCAGCATGCCATGCGACACCGTGACCGCCAGGTCTTCCTCCGGGTCGAGCCCGGGCAGCTCGGCCCGGACAACGTAGCTACCGTCCTGGACGTAGTCCTCGACGCGCACCGGAGAAGCACCGGCCGGACGAAACACAGTCCACGGAGCCTCCAGCCATTCGAGCAATTCTCTCCGTGGATCCCTTCGCGTCAGCGTTGTCATCGCTCACGCCTCCTTTCGACTTACCTGCACCTTCAGTGTGGCCTCCGGGCGTCGGCGGATGCAGGGGCGGAAGGTGCAGGATAGGGGGACCTCGGTCCTCAGCTGGAGATGACGCACATGGCCGGTCGCAACGGCAAGAAGCACGACGACTCAGGGGCTGCGGGCACAGTGCCCGCCAGGCTCACGGGCAAGGCCTACCGCACCGAACTCCTCCGGCTGCAATCCGAGCTGGTGAAGCTGCAGGAATGGGTGCGGGCCGAGAGCTCGAGGCTGGTCGTGCTCTTCGAGGGCCGGGACGCGGCCGGCAAGGGCAGCACGATCAAGCGGGTGACCCAGTACCTGAACCCGCGGGTCGCGCGGATCGCCGCGTTGCCCGCGCCCACCAGCCGGGAGCGGACGTGCTGGTATTTCCAGCGCTACGTCGAGCACCTGCCCGCGGCGGGCGAGATCGTCCTTTTCGACCGCAGCTGGTACAACCGGGCGGGCGTGGAGAAGGTCATGGGCTTCTGCACAAAGGAGGAGTACAGCCGCTTCCTGCACCAGTGCCCGATCTTCGAGCGGCTGCTCGTCGAGGACGGCATCCTGCTGCGCAAGTACTGGTTCTCGGTGAGCGACGCCGAGCAGCAGCACCGGTTCCGGGCCCGCCTCGAGGACCCGATGCGGCAGTGGAAGCTGTCGGCGATGGATCTGGAGTCGATCACCCGGTGGGAGGACTACTCGAGGGCCAAGGATGAGATGTTCGTGCACACTGACATTCCCGAGGCCCCCTGGTATGTGGTCGACAGTGAGGACAAGCGACGGGCGCGGATCAACATGATGGCCCACCTGCTAAGCACGGTGGGCTATCACGATGTGCAGCGGCGCCCGCTCGACTTGCCGCCCCGGCCACGATCTTCGGGCTACGTCCGGGCGCCGCGGGAGTCGCAGACATTCGTGCCCGACCACGCAGCGTCGCTCGCGCCCTGAGCCGGGGCAGGGCGCTGCTCGGCGCGCAGGACCCGCGCGTACTCGGCGGGCATGACCATCGCGATGTGGCCGGTCGCGACGCCACTTGACCACGTAGGGCGGCGAGCCATCGGCGTGCGGAACCTCGATTATCAGGCCGGCCCGGTCCGGGTCGCCGCCGACGACGAGACGGTCGCCCACTTCGGCATACATCGCGCCTCCCTCCGGGTAACGGATTGTTCACTAGCGCGTTACCTTGAGTATTCCGCTCAAGGGCGGGCTACCGCACCGGGCCATGGGCCTGCGACCGTGGGACCAAAGGCACCGGGCCCCGGCCGGATGGCCGGAGCCCGGCTGGACCAGCCGGGATCCCGGCCGGACCAGCCGGGATCAGGGCCGGATCTGGCGACTAATGCCTGAGCGTATCTGCGGCATCCGGAGCGGGCGCTGCGCTGCCGGCGGGCGTCTGCGCTGTCGGCGGCTCCCAGTTCCGCCAGATGAGCCTGTGCACGGGAATCAGCCGCGGGATATCGCGCAGTCCGGGGATGAACGGCACGAGCAGCAGCAGCAGGGTCGCGACGCCGGTCAGGTAGACGGCCCAGATGTCCACGCTGGGAGAATTCGCGAACGGGTTGACGTGATACCACATCTGGAACAGCCACAGCCACGGCTGGCCCGGGTAGTTGCCGGTCTCGTTCATGACGCCCCACTGGTCACCGGTGAGGTTCATGTTCGAGGCGAGCGTGTTGTAGTAGCCGCCGTCGGCGATGAACAGCAGCGGCTTGGTGAAATCGGTGCCGTAGAACTGGCGCTGGGCCAGCAGGTCGCTGTCCAGCGCCCCGCCCCTGGCCATCGTCAGCTCGGCCGCCATCAGCACCGGCACCGGCCCGGCTGCGGGCAGGCTCAGGTTGCCGCCGTTGAACGGGACCTTCTTCGCGCCCGGAGCGGTCGCCTTGTCGTATGCGCTCGCCCAGCTGGCCTGCTGAGCGGCGGGCGCCGCGGTGTAGGTGCCAAGCGCCGCGGCCAGCGCCTGGTCGGACCTGGCCTGCACGGCCAGCGGGTCAAGCACGAACAGCTTCGCGGCGTCGACCGGCTGGGTGATGCCGGCCAGCTTCTGCCAGTTGACCGGCCCGACCTGCTGGACGGATCCCGTCCCGTTGTTGTACGGCGGCCCGTAGTCGGCGGATTCGCTGCTGCCGTCCAGCTCGGTGGCCGCGGTGTTGACGAAGCCGACCTGATCGACGGTCGCCCAGGTCCTGATGCTCAGCGGCGGCACGTCCGGCGAGGACAACAGCCCGGACAGCAGCAGGACCAGGAGGCTCGCGATCGCAACCGCGATCGTGCCTTCCTTCAGGATGTCGTAGCGGCGGGTCGGCCCGTGCCAGGGCGCCGCGTCCGCCGCGGCGGCCGCCTTGCGGGCGGCCCGGTCACTCCAGACAGCTCGCTTGGGCAGCGGGTGGCTGACGCCGCGGACGCGGACCATGAGCACGTGCGCGCCGATGATGACGATCAGGGCGATCGGGATGAGCACGATGTGCCACATCAGCATCTGGCCGAAGTTCAGCACGTTGAAGAACGCCCCGACGCCCACGGCGTTGAGTGCGTCCTTGCCGTTGGTGGCGATCCACTGCGAGTCGAAGTTCTGCTGGGACAGGTAGCCGGTGAAGCACTCCACGATCGAGACCAAGAAGGCGATCACGCCGGTGATCCAGGTCATCGCCCGCCGGCCGCGCCACGCGGCCATCCAGAACTTGCCCCACAGGTGGATGACCAGGAAGGCCATGAACAGCTCGACGCTCCACAGGTGGATGCTGTTGAAGAAGTGCCCGACCGAGTTGTAGTGCCACCAGTCCGGGCCGCCCAGCGCCAGCGCGAAGCCGGAGACGAGGGTCAGGCCGAAGGTGGCCAGGCTGGCTACGCCGAACACGTAAACCCATGACTTCACGTACGCGGGCTGCCGGTCCGGCAGCAGCTTGCCGGGCGGCAGCAGTCGCAGCGCGCGGCGCCGGACCCGTGCGGTCCACATGTCCGCATCCGGGTCGTCGGCGGCGGGCAGGTCAGCTGCCACGTCGGTAGCCTCGCTGGCCGCGCCCGCCCCGTCAGCGTCAGCATTCCTGACGCCAGCGTGCTTACCTGGGAATGGAAGCAGCAGGGCAAGGCCGAACAGGACGACCATGATCGCGATCACGACCAGATTCGCGACCGAGAGGTAGAAAATGCCCCAGGATTTGTAATCACCCGGGCCATTGAGGTTAATCACTGAGCCGGCCGTTGCCAGCGTATGGACATTCATCCTGCGCTCCTGAGTTAACGACATACTGGGGTGAAGTGTGCGGTGGCTCGCTCACCATAGCGTCTACTCGACCCGGTATACCGTGCAGGGCTCTCGGTCACGAGCCCTCGGGACCTTCGTCCCGATCTGGATACCGACGACGAAAAGGGCAGCGCTCGTCCGGCCGGGCCGGCCAGGCGCTGCAGAACGTGACTGAGCCCCGCCCGGCAGGGGTCGGGCGGGGCTCAGTGTCTGTGTGTCGAGTCGGTGCGGCCGGTTCGTCAGCTGACGTTCGCCTCGACGCGAGTGGCGATCCGCGGGAAGACCTCCGCTTCGGGGGCGGCCCGGCGCAGGTGCACGAACCCGAAGGCCGACAGCACCAGCAGCAGGCCAGCGCCGGTGTAGGAGACGATGGAGGCGATCCCGGCAATCTCGCCCATCTTTCCGAAGCCGTACGCGTTCAGCAGCATGCTGCGCAGGGTGTCGCCGCGGAAGACGGTCTGGACCTCGCCAGCCAGCTTGGCGTTGGCGGGCTGCGCCATTGACAGCGCGGACAGCTGGGAGTAGGTCTTGCCGCCGCCAATCAGGGTCAGGTGGTAGGCGATGAAGTGGTCGGCGTAGGTCTCAGCCTGCGCGCCGGTGGTCATCTGCTGCCCGGCGTACTGGCCCATGGCAGCTGCGTCGGCCTTCGGCAGGGCCTTGAACTCGGGGTTGGTCTTGGTCGGGAACTCGATCTTCTGCGACGCGAGCTGGCTGTGCACCTCGCTCGTCACGAATGAGTGCGCCCAGCCGAGCAGGATGCCGGCCGTGAGCAGCACCGCTGCCAGCAGCAGGCCCGCGGTAGTCGCGAGTGCGTCAAAGGTCCTCCTGCGCATTTTCTGTGCCTCCTTGCTATTGCGGGCTGGCTTAACAGGCCCGTTCCTATGGACGTTTGCGCTAGGACAAGCATCGGGTTGCCGTACTGGAGGCCATCAGGGCCGCACGGCCCGTGTTTCTAAGGACTTCGGTCACCCGCGTAACCGCGGACTTTCGGCTCTGCAGAGCCCGGTAGTGCGGCACTTAGCCTGAGATTGTTCGATTGAATAAGGAGGCTCCGAAATGAGTGCGACCATACTGCTCGCCGTCGATGCGGCGCGCTATGAGCCAGGACAGCACGTGACCGCGGCGGCCAAGATGGTCAGGGAACTCGCCAGTAAGACGGGCGACCGGGTAGTAGTGCTGCACGTGCACGAATTCGCAGTGGGCCGGTTCGGCCGGATCCAGATCGACTGCGATGACGACCAGGGCGAAGTGCTCGCCACCGGCATCGTGGCCAACCTGCGGGCCAGCGGGATCATGGCCGACGCCGAGATCAGGGAAGCCGACTACGGCCACGTCGCGCGCGCGATCCTGGCTGCGGCCGAGCACCACGACGCCCGGATCCTCGTGCTCGGATCGAGCACGAAGAAGGACCTGCCCGTCGTTCCGTTCGGAAGCGTCGCGGCACGCCTGCTGCACCGGTCGAGTCGTCCGGTGCTGATCGTGCCGATGGACCCCGACCGTCCGCAGCACATACCGGCGGAGTCGCGGGCCGCGATGGAGCAGCCCACAGCCGAGCCCGCGATTGGCTAACACGTAAGGCAGGCCTGCGGTCCCCCGAGGAGATGCCCTTCGCACTGCCGAGCGGGGACTTCCGGCCCTGCGGCTGCGGCCCGCCGAGTGACGACGATGAACGTGAGCCAAAGGGATTGGCCCATATGGAAGAAGGAAGCAGTCCGATGACAAGCCTCCCAATCGCAGTAGTCGGTGACCCGGCCAAGCGCACGAACCTGCGCGCGTGGGAATGGGTCAAGGAATCCAAGCTCATGGCTGTCGGCTGGCTGGCCATGCGGGTCTGGCTGGGGATCATGTGGATCCAGGCCGGCTGGGCCAAGCTGTTCGGTGCCGAGAACGCGTACTTCCTGCACCACAACGGCGCCGGCGTGGCCGGGTTCGCCGCGCACGGTACCCCGGCCTACACCTGGTGGGGCCACTTCCTGACTGGATTCGTGGTGCCGAACGCCGGCTGGATCGGCGTCCTGGTCGCGGTGTCGGAGCTTGTGATCGGCGTGGCGCTGGTGGCCGGCCTGTTCACCCGGGTCGCGGCGCTAGGCAGCCTGGCCCTGCTGTTCACCTACGTGATGTCGGGCACCGCGAGCGTCTGCGCATGGTACGCCCTGTTCGCCATCGTCATCCTGGTCATGTGGAGGACCTCCAGCTGGATCGGCATCGACGGCCTCATCGCGAATTACCGGGAGCGGCGCCGCCACGAGCGCGGCCTGCACACCCCGATCCGGCGGTTCCTCGGCCACGTCGCGGACGGGACCCCCACCGTAAGCAAGACCGTGTGATAGTCCGCCTCCTCGTTCACGCCATCAGTGATGCGGCCCGCTCCGCGGGCCGCATCAGCGTGCCCCGGCCGTTTCGCCAGTGTGAGCGGAACGGAACCCACTTCAGCTGTAGGAGGCTCAGATGCCTGCCGCCCCGATGATCGATGTGGAAATGGTGACGAAGCGGTTCGGCGCCACGCTGGCGCTGGACGAGGTCAGCCTGTCCGTCGGGGCGGGCGGGGTGCTGGCGCTGCTGGGGCCGAACGGCGCGGGCAAGACCACCCTGGTCCGCGTCCTAACCACCTTGCTGTTGCCTGACAGTGGTCGGGCGCGGGTAGCCGGTCTGGACGTGCGCAAGGATGCTCGGGCAATCCGGTCCGTCATCGGCCTGGCCGGCCAGTACGCGACGGTGGACGAGCTGCTCACCGGCCGGGAGAACCTGGAGCTGGTCGGGCTGCTGTATCACCTGGACAAGCCGGTCTACCGGCGCCGCGCCCAGGAGGCACTCGAGACCATGGCGCTGGCCGATGCGGCCGGCAGGCTCGTGAAGACGTACTCCGGCGGCATGCGACGGCGGCTGGATCTGGCGGCCAGCCTCATCGGCCGCCCGCCCGTGCTGTTCCTGGACGAACCGACGACCGGGCTGGACCCACGTACCCGCAACGATTTGTGGGCCTTGATAACAGAGCTCGTGGCCGAGGGGGCGACCGTGCTGCTGACGACCCAGTACATGGAGGAGGCCGAGCACCTGGCGGACCGGATCGTCGTCCTGGACTCCGGCCAGATCGCCGCCGAAGGCACCGCGGACGAGCTCAAAGACCAGCTGGGCGGCAATGTGCTGGAAATACGGGTAAGTCACCGGCCCGACCTGGAGAAAGCCGCCGCGCTGATTACCGGCCTGGGCACCACCGCGCCGCGCCTGGATCCGGACCAGCGCAAGGTCAGCATGCCGGTGCGCGGTGGGCCGCGCGAGCTGATCGCAGCTGGCCGGGCCCTCGACGACACCGGCATCGCGCTGGATGACCTGGGTATCCGCCGCCCCTCGCTCGACGACGTCTTCCTCGCCCTCACCGGCCGAAGCGCCAGCATCGACCCGGTCGCGACTAGCCCTGGCGGAACCGATGACTGAGCTCACCGCCGCGCAGCCGGCCCGGCCAGGGCCGCTCACCCTGCGGCTCGCCGTCCGGGACATTCGCGCGATCACGCGGCGGAATCTGCTGCGGATCATCCGCACCCCGCAGCTGCTCTTCGTGTCGATCCTGCAGCCCACGATCATCCTGCTGCTGTTTCGCTACGTCCTGGGCGGCGCGATCGTGATACCCGGCATTGACTACGTCAACTTCGTCGTCCCCGGCATCTTCCTGGAGGCGGTCCTGATCGGCGGTATGACCACTGCGCTCGCGCTCGCCCAGGACCTGCAGGCCGGGATGATCGACCGCTTCCGCAGCCTGCCGATGGCCCGGCCCGCGTTCCTGGCCGGGAGGACCCTGGCCGACCTGACCCGCAGCGTTCTTGCGCTGGCGTTCCTCATCGGCCTCGGTGTGCTGGTCGGTTTCCGTTTCCACAACACCGTCGCGGCGTGCCTGGCCGGCGTCGCGCTCATCATCGCCTTCGGCTACGCCCTCACCTGGGCGTACGCCGCGATCGGCCTGGCCGTGAAGGACCCGCAGACCGCGCAGATGGCCGCGATCTTGCCGATGTTCATCTTGTTCTTCGCGAGTTCCGCGCTTGTTCCCGTCGCCACCATGCCGGGCTGGCTGCAGCCCTTCGCGCGCAATCAGCCGGCGAGTGTCACCATCGACGCGATTCGCGCCTTGTTCGAAGGCGGTCCCGTATTCCACGACCTGTGGCAGGCCATCGCCTGGTGCGCCGGGATCTTTCTCGCCTGCCTCGTCACGTCCCTGACGCTGTACCGCAAGGCCACCGCTTGACAACGCCTGGACGCGACAGGCGTCTCGCAGCTATATCAGGGGTCCGGGATGGTCGCGTCGTCCGGGCCGGACACGAGCGGCCGTAGGTAGCGACCGCCATCGGCAGCCGGGTGCATATCCTCGGCGAGCTCGAATGCGAGCGGGTTGCCGGTGGGGATGTTCAGGGTCGCGACCTGCTCGTCCGACAAGTGCTTGAGGTGCCTGACGAGCGCCCTCAGGGTGTTGCCGTGCGAGACCACCAGCACGCATGCCCCGGCGCGCAGGTCCGGCACGATGGCGTCATACCAGTACGGCAGCAGCCGGGCGGTCACGTCCCGGAGCGATTCGGTGCGCGGCCGTGCTTCGGGCGGCAGCGCGGCATAGCGCGGATCATCGTACTGCGAGTACTCAGCGTCAGGACTGAGCGGCGGCGGTGCCGTGTCAAAGGACCGGCGCCAGAGCGCGAGCAGCTGCTCGCCAACCTCGGCTCGGACCGCGGCCTTGTCGCGTCCCTGCAGCGCGCCGTAGTGATTGGAGTTGAGCCGCCACGATCGGCGCACCGGGATCCAGTCCCGGCCGCACTCGGCCAGCGCCAGGTCGGCAGTGCGGATAGATCGTTGCTGCACAGAGGTATGCACGAGGTCCGGCTGCAGGTCATGGCGGGCCAGGCACTGTCCCGCGC
The DNA here is from genome assembly GCA_963805805.1 of uncultured Actinomycetota bacterium. GTDB lineage: Bacteria > Actinomycetota > Actinomycetes > Streptosporangiales > Streptosporangiaceae > JAJYUU01. Next base: position 25,985 of record CAWDVS010000011.1, read on the forward strand.
TGCTGGCCTCGCACCGTCCTTCCGCGGTCAGGGCCGCGTCGACCCAGCCGGTGAACCAGTTGCGGGCGTTCCATTCACTCTGCCCGTGCCGCAGCAGCACGAGCCGGTACCTGCCGTCGGCCGGCGGCCTGGTCATGCCCGGATGGTCGCGTGGTCTCGCAGGACCGCCAGGCCCGGCAGGATCTTGCCCTGCAAGTACTCGAGGCTGGCGCCGCCGCCGGTGGAGACGTACCCGAACGCGCTGTCGGCGAATCCGAGTACGCGCACCGTGGCCGTGGTGTCGCCGCCGCCAACCACGCTGTACGCGCCGCTGTCGATGATCGCTCGGGCGACGGCCCTGGTGCCCTCGGCGTAGGCCGGCAGCTCAGCGACGCCCATCGGTCCGTTCCAGAATATGGTCTTCGCGCCGGCCAGCATCGTGGCGAACAGCCTGGCCGTCTCCGGCCCGATGTCCAGGCCCATCTGGTCGGCCGGGATCCGGCTGGCGGGCGCGACGGTATGCGGCTCGCCAGGGGAGAGGCTGGCGGCCACGACGACATCCGTCGGCAGCACGATCTGCGCTCCGCCGCGCCCTGCCTGGTCGAGGTAGCCGCTGACGGTGCCGGTCAGGTCAGGTGCGGTCGGAGAAGTGCCCACCTGGTAGCCCTGGGCGGCCAGGAAGGTGAAGCTCATCGCCCCGCCGATCAGGATCAGGTCGGCGTGCTGGAGCAGATTAGCCACGACCGGCAGCTTGTCAGCGACCTTCGCGCCGCCTAGGACAACCACATACGGGTGCCGGATGTCGCTGGCCAGCCGGTCCAGTGCGGCAGTCTCGGCGATGACCAGGTGACCGGCCGCGTGCGGCAGCCACATCGCGACGTCGTAGACGCTGGCGTGCTTACGGTGCAGTACGCCGAACCCGTCGCTGACGTAGGCGTCGGCAAGTGCCGCCAGCTGGCGGGCGAACTCCCACCGCTTCGCGTCGTCCTTGCTGGTCTCGCCCGGGTTGAACCGCAGGTTCTCCAGCATGACTACCTCGCCAGGACGCAGCGTCGCGACGGCAGCCTGCGCGTCGGGCCCGACCGTGTCGGCGGCGAGCGTGACGCGGCAGCCGAGCAGCTCACCGAGCCGGCTGGCCACGGGCGCCAGCGAGTACGCGGGGTCGGGCTTCCCCTCGGGCCTGCCCAGATGCGCGCACACCACTACTTTGGCGCTGCGGGCCAGCAGGGCCTGGAGGGTTGGCAGGCTGGCCCGGATGCGGCCGTCGTCGGTGATGCGGGCGCCGTCCATCGGCACGTTCAGGTCGGCGCGGACCAGGACGCGTGCGCCTGCCACGTCCAGATCTTCGATCGTCTTCATCACTAGCGCTCCCTGCTGCACGCGGGGACGCGTGCCGGTCTCAGGACGGCGTCCTGGTCTGATTCCAGCGCGCAGCGGTCGCGGCAGGCAGGGCCAAAGGGCCCTGGCCGTGATGGCCAACGGCCCTGGGCCGTCATGCCGGGTTAGACAGATCTTGGCGGGGGCGGTGTCTGGTCACCGTGCACGATGAATACCGGGCAGGAAGCGTGCTCGGCGACGCTCGCGCTGACCGAGCCGAGCAGCAGCCCGGCGAACCCGCCGTGGCCGCGGCTGCCGACGACCAGCATCATTGCCCCGGCGGACGCCTCCAGAAGGATCTTGGCGGCGCCGCCCTCGATGACCTGCCGCTGGATTCCGGCCGGCGGCTGATCGCCGAAGACGGCCCGGACAGTGTCATCCAGAACCTTCTCCATATCCTGGACCGGGCTCCAGTCAGGCGCGATAGAAGCCCAGCCATACGAGGACGGGTACTCCCAGCAGCCAACGGCTTCCAGCCGCGCGCCGAAGATCGCCGCGAAGTGGGCTGCCCATCGCAGCGCCCGCTGAGAAGGCTCCGATCCGTCGATACCGACGATGATCCTCAACTCGCCGGATCCGGGGCCTGCAGTCATTGTGACTCCTGTCGTCGGTAACGCACCTTCCGGAACGATCGCAGGCCGCAGGCAGACTGCCAGCCGAGGCCGCCTGCATCATCGCACGAGCCTGATCACCGCAGCGGCGATGGCAGGCCTGCTTCCGGGCCGCGGCGGTTATCTGGCCGCCATGCTGGGGTGCCGGATGAACCGGTACGCGCGCCGGCGGATGCGGCGTTCCAGCCGTTGGGCGTGGCTGGATGGGGGCCGGGCGGTACGAGCATGCGGGGCGCGGTAGAAGCGGGTCTTCGCCAGTTCCACGAGCACCAGGTAGACGATGACCAGGCCGGCTAGCAGCAGGAAGAACTTGACGGGTAGCGGGGTGAAGCCGAGCAGGTGCGCGAGCCCGGTGTAGGGCAGGATCGCGCCGGCCACGGCCGCGGCCGTGGGTACGAGCAGCATCGGCCGGCTTGGCCTGCTCTTGAAGAACGGGATCCGGCGGGTCCGGATCACGTAGATGACGAGCGTCTGGGTGGCAATCGATTCGACGAACCATCCGGTCCTGAACAGGGTTGGGCCGGCGTGCAGCAGGTGGAGCATGATCCAGAACGTGGCGAAGTCGAAGATGGAGCTGACCGGGCCGAACACGGCCATGAAGTTGCGGATGAATTTCATGTCCCATGCCGCCGGGCGGGCTAGGGCCTCGGGGTCGACGCGGTCGGTCGGGATCACCAGCTGTCCGGCGTTGTAGAGCAGGTTGTTGAGGAGGATCTGCGAGGGCAGCATCGGCAGGAACGACAGGAAGATCGATGCGCCGGCGGCGCTGAACATGTTGCCGAAGTTGGATGAGGTGGCCATCAGCACGTATTTCATGGTGTTGGCGAAGATGCGGCGGCCTTCCATGACGCCGTCGGCGAGCACGCCGAGGTCCTTGTCCAGCAGTACTACATCGGCTGCGTCCTTGGCCACGTCGGTTCCGGAGTTCACAGAGATCCCGACGTCGGCGTGATGCAGCGCTACCGCGTCGTTGACGCCATCACCGAGGAACGCAACGTCTTTGCCGGTGCGGCGGGCTACCTTGATGATCCGTGATTTCTGGTCGGGGCTGATCCGGGCGAAGACCGTCGTTGTCTCGATCGCGGTCTCGAGCTGGTCGTCGTCGAGCGTTTCAAGCTCGGTCCCGTCTATCACCCCCGTGCACTCGACGCCGATCTCGGTGCAAACCTTGGCTGCCACCAAGCCGTTGTCGCCGGTGATGATCTTGACCTGGACGCCGAGGCGGCCAAGCTGAGCGATCGCGGTGCCGGCATCGGCCTTCGGCCGGTCTGCGAACGTCAGGAAGCCGGCCAGCGTCAGTCCGTGCTCCGCTGCGGCCGTCGGCGCCGGCATGCCGTCAGCCGGGCGGGTGGCCACGGCCACGACCCTGGCGCCCTCAGAGAACAACGCCGTCATCGTGGGCCTGGCACCGTCAGGCAGGCGCGTGCATCGATCCAGTACTACTTCAGGCGCGCCCTTGGTGATCAGGACCTGCTTGCCATGAGGATCTGTGACCAGTACTGAGGCCAGCTGGCGCTCGTGATCGAAGGGCAGAACGCCGAGCCGCTGCCAGCTGGCGGCTGCGGTCGCGGCCTCCTGGCCGGCGCCAGCGCCGGGAGCTGACCACAGAGCCTGATCGAGTGCGTTGCCGCCGACCGGTCCGGCCGCAGTGATCGCTGCCTCGTTGCAGATGAGGCCGAGCATGAGCGGCTGACCGCTGGCTTGCCCGCTGGCGTCGAGCGCCCGGTCGAAGGTGATCGCCCCTTCGGTGAGCGTGCCGGTCTTGTCAGTGAACAGGATCTCGATGTTGCCCAGGTCCTCGATGGCGACCAGGCGCTTCACCAGTACCTTCCTGGCTGCCAGCGCCTTGGAGCCGGCCGACAGGCTGACCGTGACGATGGCCGGCATCATCTCCGGGGCAATGCCCACGGCGATGGCCAGCGAGAACAGCAGCGCGTCGATCAGGGGCCGGGACAGCGCCACGTTGATGATGAAGATGAACGCCGTCAGCCCGGCAGCGACCGCGAACAGGAACCGCGAGAAACGCGACAGGCCCGCCTCGAAGGCTGTCTGGCTGTGTTTCTCGGCCAGGCCCGCCGCGATCTGCCCGAATGCGGTATGAGCCCCGGTCCGCACTACCACGCCCGCCGCCGATCCCTGGTGCACGATCGTGCCCATGAACCCGCATCCTGGCTGCTCCTGCGAGGCGCTGCCGTTAAGAGTCGCCGGCGATTTGGCCATCGGCATCGATTCGCCGGTGAGCACGCCCTCGTCGCACTCCAGCTCGTCGGCCGTCAGCAAGCGGATATCGGCCGGGATCAAGTCTCCGACGCGCAGCGAAACCACGTCGCCGGGGACCAGGTCGAGCACGGGGATCCGGCTGGCCTGCCCGTCCCTGCGGACCTCGGCGTCCTGCCGGATCTGGGCGCGCAAGGCAGCCATCGCCGTCTCCGCCCGGTACTCATTGAAGAAACCCAGCCCGACACTGAGGGCGACAATCGCGGCGATGATCAGCGCGTTTGTGCCGCCGCCAGTGAGGCCCGAGACTAGCGCCGCCGCGAGCAGCAGAACCAGGATCGGGTTGCGAATCTGGCGGAACAGGATCGCCACCGGGCTCACCCGGTGCGTGCCGAGCGTATTCGGCCCGAACTGCCGCAGTCGCTCCGCCGCCGTCCGCCTGCGACAGTCCGTCCGTGCTCGTCCCCAGCCGGGCCAGCACGTCGCCAGGTGACAAGGCGGCCGCGTCCGTCAACGTCAGCTCGCCGGTCCGTGCGCCCGCGATCATGCTCACCACAGTAGCTGGCGCCCGCTGGGGCTGTGGTCATTCGACGGCCAGGTCTCGGTGGTGGAAGGCGACGGCGCCGACTGCGGCCGCGGCGAGGCCGAGCGTGATCAGGATCGCGTTGCTGGTCCAGTTCGGGCTGATCGCGGGGGCGGCAGCCATCTGGTGGAAAAGGGAGGTGTCCAGGATCCAGTGCGAGGCGTTGACGAAGCCGGCCGACGAGTTCGACGAGGAAGGACCAGGCGAGGAGTCCATAGCTGACCGCCGCGACTGCCCGCGGGTGCACGCCCAGGATCAGTGCTCCGACGCCGAGGACGAACACCGCTGGCGGTACGACGTTGAGCCCGGCGTCGATTAGCGTTCCCAGTCCCACGCCGGTGTCCTGGCTGGCGGCGGCGAGCCAGCTGGTGATCCCGCCGATCAGCCCGGCGATGAGCAGGCAGCCGGTGGCAACGGCGAGCCGGCCCGCCAGCCAGGAGTACCGGGAGACCGGCCGGACGAGCAGGTGATCAACTCGGCCCTCGGCCTCTTCACTGCGGGCGGCGGTGAGCTGACCGGCGGCGATGAGCCCGACCAGCAGCGCGAGGATCAGGAACGTGATGGCCATGTACTGCACTGCGCCTGAACCCCGGAATCCCATCTTGGCGAAGGTGTCGCGGTCGCCGGCATTCTGCGTCAGGGCACTTCCGGCGGACTTTGCGATCAAACCCATCAGCAGCCCCAGCAGTGCGATCGACAAGCCCCAGCCGATGAGGACGCCGCGGGTGAGCCGGATCGCGAGTCCGGTCGGCCCGGTCAGCAGGCTGGTGTGCGGGCGGGCGCTGCTGCGGTCGGCGATCACGCTAGCCCCGAGATCGCGCGACCTGGCCAGGTTCACCGCGAGCCCGGCCATCAGCGCGACCAGCGCGGCGATCGGGATCAGCATGATTGGCTGCGGCGAGGTGAGGGGGCGGAGTTCCTCGATCCAGCCCAGCGGTGAGAGCCAGCGCAGCCAGGCCAGGCCAGTGCCGGAGTCGGCGGTCATCCGCAGCGCATAACAGATCCCGAGCGCTCCCGCGCAGTAGCCAGCGGCACGCCGGCGCGTGGGAGCCAGCTGGCTGGCCAGCGCCCCGGCGGTGAGGAAAACCGCGGCGCCGCAGACCAGCGCGACTGCGAAATACAGCGACGCGCCGGGGCTGACGTTCACGGTGCTGTCGCGGCCGACGGCAACCGTAATGAGGGCGCGGTTATCGCCCACAGCGCCAGCAGACCGGCGGCCAGCCCGGCCAGGGCCTTCGCAGTGGCCCCGCGCCGGGTGGTCTGGCCGGCCAGCAGTGGCTCCCAGCGTCCTTTGTCCTCTTCCCCGCGGAGCAGCCGGGTTCCCGCGAGCAGCCCCCACACGCTGCCGACGATGCTGAGCACGCCGAGCGCGCGCCAGGCAGTGAACCCGGCGACCGTGCCGATCTGGTGAGCGGGGCCGATCAGGGCGTTGAACCCGAAGTTCGACCCGAATGTCGCCGCCAGCTGTGCCCGCGCCAGCGGGGTCTTGTAGGTCGCCGCGTAGCCCAGCGCCGACGAGGCGACATACAAACCGAACACTATTCCCCAGACCGAAGCCGAGCGCGCCGCCTTACGAGCAGTGAGCCTGGCGATGACGGTGCCGGGCCGGCGGCCCACGGCGACCGGCATCGCGACGGCGAGATCAGCTGACATGAGCGGGCACGTCGCTGTCGTCGTTGACGCCGTAATGGGCCAGGAACAGTTCCTCCAGAGACGGTTCGCGGCTCAGTAGCTCGTGCACGCCCGCGGCAGCCAGGACCTTCAGCAGCGGCTCAACCGTGCCCCGGACCTGGCAGCGAACCACCCGTCCCTCGACCTGGACAGAGCTGACACCGGGTACCAGCGACAGGTCGGGCACCGATCCGTCGAACGTCGCCTCTATCGTCAGCGAGGACAGGTGGCGTAGCTCGGCCAGGGTGCCCATCTCCACCAGTCGGCCGGCCCGCAGGATCCCGACTCGATCGCACAGCGCCTCGACCTCGCTGAGAATGTGCGAGGACAGGAACACTGTCTGTCCCCGCTCTTTGGCTTCGTGGACGCAGTGCCGGAACTCCTGCTCCATCAACGGGTCCAACCCGCTGGTCGGCTCGTCGAGCACGAGCAGCTGCGGGCGGGTCATCAGCGCGGCGATGAGGATCAGCTTCTGCCGGTTGCCCTTGGAGTAGGCCCGCACCTTCTTGGAAGGATCCAGATCGAACCGCGCGACCAGCACGTCCCGGTAAGCCGCGTCGATCGTGCCCTGAACCTGGGCGAGCAGATGGAGGGTCTCGGCGCCGGTCAGCGACGGCCACAAGCTTGCCTCGCCCGCGACGTACGCCAGTCGGCGATGGGCCTCCACGGGCTGGCGCTGGCAGTCGAAACCGAAGATCTCCGCCCGACCACGGCTCGGCCTGATCAGACCTAGCAGCAGCCGGATCGTTGTCGTCTTGCCCGCACCGTTCGGCCCGAGATAGCCCACGACTTCACCCGGCGCCACGTCCAGATCGAGATCCTTCAGCGCGTCCACGTCGCCGTACCGCTTGGACAGGCTCGCAGCCCGAATGGCTGGTTCCACCGGCGACCTCCTGGATTGTTCGCAACGTTAAATGAATGCGAGTAGGCGGCACAGGGGCCAAAGCCCCTACTTCGCTGTCCGCCAGGTACTGACGGCCCTGACTCAGTAACGGCACGTCGCGTCCGAAGGTCCCGGTCAGCCGGGACCTTCGGATCTGCCGCCTGCTCGGCTTCCGGGTTTAGGTGGGAAGATGGGGAGGCCAGCCGCACCGCCGCGACGAGACGCCGGCCGAGCAACGCCGCTCGCGCCGGGCTCCGCGAGGCTGCGGCCGCTGGCCGCCGCGGAGGTCACCGAGTACGTGGTCGGAGCCGCCGTGTGGGCGCCATCTGTTCACAACACCCAGCCCTGGTGGTTCGCCGCCGATGGCGCCGGTATCGCCCTGTACGCCGACGTCGGCAGGCAGCTGAGTGTCGCCGATCCGGTCGGCCGCGAAATGATGATCAGCTGCGGGGCCGCATTGTTTACCGCCAAGCTCGCGCTCCGGTCACTCGGGTACGTCGTTGACAGCCAGGTACTGCCAGACCCAGCCGATTCGCTCCTAGTCGCCAGGCTGCGCTGGCGGCGGCAGGCAGCGCCCGCCCGATTCGAGTTGCAGCTATTCAGGCAGGTCACCCGGCGGCGGACACACCGGGGCGGGTTTGAGTCACTGCCGCTGATGCCAGGACTTCTGGCGGCTCTGCGTCAGGGTGCCGCGCGGGACGGTGCCGCGCTGCGCGTGGCCAGCGATGAGGGCAGCAGGGCCGCGCTCGCTGCTGTTGTCGGGATGGCCGAGGACATAGAGCGGTCTGACAGCGCCTACGCTCGAGAACTTACCGTTTGGACGCCGCCGCCCGGCAGCATGCGGCTGGATGGGGTGTCCCCTTCGTCCTACCCGGCGCGTCCCGAGCGGACAAACCCGTACTTCCCCGGCCGGGACTTCGCCCACGGTCAGGGCTGGGGCCTGCCGGCTTCCAGCCCCGCAGCGGCCACCCGATACACCGGGGTCGCCTGCATTCTGACCACGCCGTCCGACACGCCGGCCGACTGGATAAACGCGGGACACGCCCTGCAGCGGATACTTCTGACTTCTGCCAGCTACGGCGCGGCCGCAGCGCTCTACAGCCAGCCCGTGGAAGTTGGCTGGCTGCGCAAGATCATCCGGGTTCAGCTGGGGGACGGCAGCTACCCGCAACTCGTGCTCCGGCTCGGAACCGTGATCCAGAGTGCGATCAGTGTGCGGCGCCCCGTGAGCAGTGTCCTGGCAGGCGCGAACCGCGAGTCACCCCAGCCCGCCGTCACCTAACACCCGGCCGGCAGGTCACGAAGCTTGCCGCCGGAGCGCGCCGGGACTTGTCTGGCCGCACTTGTCTGGCCGCTGCTTGTGGCTGCGGGCCACCGCGAGGAGATCGGCGATGCCGTCCTCGATGCCGCGGGCCAGCACGTCAAGGTCGGGGGTCGTGGTGTAGTCGCCGGTGATGCCGAAGGTGGCCTGGCCGCAGTAGGTGAAGATCGAGACTCCGGTGCGCAGTGTCGTGGCGATGGGGACGTACGGGATGATTTCGACCAGCCGGCGGCCGAGCCCGTACAGCGGCTGCTGCGGCCCGGGGACGTTCGTGGTGACCGTGACGATCTCGCGCTGCGGGAGGCTGAAGGCGAGCCGGACGAACATCGATGCCAGGGCGAACGGCGCGTAGCGGCCGAGGGAAAGCATTGCCTCGCCGGCCCCGGCCTCGTTGCTTGCCTTCAGGGCCGACATCCGGGTTCTGACGGCGGCGAGGCGCTCTGCCGGGTCGGCAATGTCGACCGGAAGGTTAGCTACGAGGGCTGACACCCGGTTCTCGTAGATGCTCTCCTCGCCCTCGCCGCGAAGCGAGACGGGGATCAGCGACGGGATCATGGACGGTGCCGGTTCTTCGCCGCGGGCCAGCAGCAGTGCGCGGAAGCCGCTGCTGATCGCGGCCAGGAAGACGTCGTTAACGGTGCCGCCAAGAATGTTCTTGATCGTTTTTACGTCGGCGAGAGATGCCCTGGCCCAGGTGTACCGGCGCTGCCGGCCGATCGGACCACTCAGCGACGACCCGCTCGCGGGCCACAGAACCCCAGCCATCGATGCCATGCCCCGCAGCGCGCCGGCGCCCTGCCTGACGGCCAGCGCCGGGTTAGCCAGCGCGCGCTGGATCGCGCCGCCCTCACGCAATGGCAGCAACGCCCCGTACAGCGCGGCGCGCGCAGCGAGCTCGAGTCCCGTCGGCTCGGGCGGCACGGGCCGTTCCTGCACGTCGGGCACTGGCGGTGGCTCAGGCGAAGCATCGAAGATCACGCGATAGAGATCGGTACCGGACACGCCATCGACCATGCAATGGTGCACCTTGGAAATCAGCGCCCACCGGCCCTGGTCGAGCCCCTCCACCAGCCAGTACTCCCACAGCGGGTAGTCACGGTCCAGCCGTTGCGTCATGACCCGCGCCATCAGCCGCCGGAGCTGCAGGTCCCCGCCGGGCGCCGGCAGGGCCGTCTGCCGGACGTGGTACCTGAGGTCGAAATCCGGGGCGTCAACCCAGACTGGCGGGCCCAGATTGAACGGCACCTTGCGGAGCTTCCTGCGGTAGATCGGCACAAGTGGCAGGCGTCCGGCGATCGCTGTCAGGAACTCCTCGTACGCCGGAGCCGGGCCCTCGAATACTGCGATCGACGCAATCGCGAACGACGCGTTCTGGTCCTGGTCTTCCGCGTCAACGAAGGCGGCGTCCAGCGAATTAAGTTGCAAGACCCGCCTCCCAAAATCGCGAGCTGCAGTCGTGACGCCGGCCCGCGCCGGCTCAGGATCTACTACTCAGCCCGAGCGTACGTAGCGCCGGGCCCGGCCCGATATGACCAATGGTCCCGGCCGCGGAGGACCTTTGGCCTACTCGCCGTCGAGCCGCGTTGGCCTGGTGTACTGCGCAAGGGGCTACTGTGGGGAGTGGACGGTAACAATTTGGTTACTGGCTGACACGCCAGTCCAGATACCTGCCAGTCCAGGCTGGGAGGCTCAGATGGCCGCTATCGAGAGTGAACCCGGCCGAGGGCCGCCAGGGGCCGGTGTGCCACACGGCCAGGGTTCGGCCGGTTTCCGCGAGCCGGATCCTACGGCTACGCCGAGCTTTCCTGATATCCCGCGTCTGGAGCTCGATCAACTGCTGGGGCAGCTGGTCGGCCGACCGGATGATGTGCTGGCCGGGCAGGGGCGGTTGCGGGGTCTGGTGCGCGCCAACGCGGCGGTGGCTGCGGACCTGAGCCTGCCGGTGGTGCTGCGCCGGATCGTGGACGCCGCCCGTGACCTGCTGGGCGCTCGTTTTGCCGCCCTCGGGGTAGTCGGCCGCGACGGCATGCTCGAGCAATTCGTGCACGCCGGCCGGAACGATGATCTGGTGGCGGCGATAGGCGGCCTGCCGCGGGGGCGCGGGATCCTCGGCGTGCTGATCAGCGAGCCCGTGCCGATCCGGATCGCGAACCTGGCCGACCATCCGGCGTCAGCGGGATTCGCGGCTGGCCATGCGGCGATGGGCGCGTTCCTCGGGGTCCCGGTCCGGGCGGGCGAGGAGACCTTCGGCAACCTGTACCTGACCGAGCCGGCCCACGGTGGCGAGTTCACCGCCGAGGACGAGGAACTGGCCATCGCGCTGGCCGCCGCCGCTGGCGCGGCGATCGCGAATGCACGGCGGTTCGCTGAGTCCGAGCTGCGCCGACGGTGGCTGGCCGCAACCAGTGAGCTCACGGCCCTGCTCTTGGCGGGCGAGGCGAGCCAGCAGCATCAGCTGATCGCCGAGCATGCGGTGATGGCGGCCGGGGCGGACTTCGCCGTGGTGGCTGTGCCAGACGGCACCGGCCAGGTCGTGGTGACGGCCGCCGCCGGGCTGGCGGCGGACCGCACGGCAGCCCTGGACGACTCGCTGGCCGGCCGGGCGATCCGCACTGGAAAGCCGTTCCTGGTCACCGACTGCAGCGAGGAGGCAGCCGCGGCCGAGCTGCTGGGCAGCGAGGCCGGGCCGCTGATGGTCGTCCCGCTCGCCGCCGGAGATGACGGTGGTCGGTGCTCTGCTCGTGGGCCGGCTCGCCGGGAGCCCCGGCTTCACCGACGCCAGCCTGGAGATGGCCGCCGCCTTCGCCGCGCATGCGGCCGTGTCCGCGGAACTTTCGAAGGTCCGCGCCTACCAGATCGCGCTGGCGCGGATGGAAGACCACGAGCGCATCGCGGGCGACCTGCACGACAGCGTCATCCAGGAACTGTTTGCCCTCGGCATGGACTTGCAGAGCATGGCCGGCCGCACTCGCGCGCCAGCGCACGCCAAGCAGCTCAGCGACCACATCGATACCATCGACAAGGTCATCAGCAAGATCCGCGACAGCATCTTCCAGCTCCAGGCACGCGAGCAGGCAACGGCAGGCCTGCGGGCCCGGATCGTGGAGATCATCGGCGAGTACGCCCCTCAGCTCGGCTTTACCGCCGGAATCGCGTTCGCAGGGGACCATGACACGAGCGCAAGCTCCGCCCTGGCCCACGACATCATGGCCGTCACCCGCGAGTCGCTGTCTAACTGCGCGCGGCACGCCGGCGCCACCGCCGCCGACATCTCCCTGACCGTGGACGGCGGAGTGGTCACGCTGGTGCTCACCGACAACGGCCGCGGCATCGGCACGCCCGCCCGCTCTAGCGGCCTGACCAGCATGCGCCGGCGCGCTGAGCGTAACCGCGGCACGTTGGAACTCACTTCTCCGCCCGGCGGCGGTACCCGCTTGATCTGGACGGCGCGGGGCGTCGCGGACGCTTAGTACTCGCCGCGACGGCGATGCCTAAGCCCGAGCTGGATGGCGGTCCACAGGACGACGATGACGAGTCGTGCACACGGCCGGCCCTCCCGCGATCCTACGTTTCCAGCCGATCGTCGGGTGCCGCGCGGCCTCTCACCATGGGCCCCGGGCGTTGTTGGCTGCCCGCATGGCGCGGACATCAGCCGGCCCGCTCGTAACCGGCTTGATCGGTGCCACTGGGCACTGCGAGCACGCCGCGCAGGTCGCTGACTGTGGTGTAGCCCTTGCGGTCCATCCACGCGGACAGGCCGTCCAGCAGGACGGCCGCGTGCTCGGGTCCGTGCCGGATCAGGGCCGACGCGGTCATCACCGCGTCGGCGCCGGCGAGGAGATACTTGATCAGGTCAGCTGCTTGGTCGACGCCGGTGGTTGCGGCGAGCGAGCCGCGCATGTGGTGACGCAGGATCGAGATCCAGGTCTGTGGCAGCCGGGCCTCCCGCGGGCTGGACAGGTCCGCTGCCGCCACGACGGCCAGGCTCTCCGGGTCGATGTCAGGTTGCAGGAACCGGTTGAACAGCACCAGGCCGTCCGCGCCTGCCTCGTCCAGGCGCAGGGCCATCTCGCCGGTGGAGCTGAAGTGCGGGCTCAGCTTGACCGCGACCGGCACCGTTACTGCTCCTTTGACCAGGTGCAGGATGTCGATGTGCCGCTGCTCCACCTCGCGGCCGGAGATGCGGGGATCGCCCGGTATGTAGTAGACGTTCAGCTCGATCGCGGCGGCGCCCGCGTCTTGCATCGCTCGTGCGTAGCTGGTCCATCCGCCGGGGGTGACGCCGTTGAGGCTGCCGATGACCGGTATCTCGACGGCGGAGGCGGCTCGCTCGAGCAGGCTCAGGTAGCGCCGCGGGCTAGGCTCGCCGGCCGCACCGGGATCCGCCGACTCAGCGGCGGGCTGGGCCGGGAAGTAGGACAGCGCCTCGGGGAAGCTGTCGGCGCCCGCCTGGGCGAGGCGCGCGTTCTCCTCCGTTTCCTGCGCGGAGTTGCTCTTCGAAAAGGGAGTAGAGCACGACCGCGCCGACGCCAGCGCCGGCGAGCCGCCGCACGCCGTCGAGAGTATTCGACAGCGGGGAGGCGGAAGCGATGAGCGGGTTGCGCAGCGCCAGCCCCAGGTACCGGGTCGACAGGTCCATCAGCGGTCCTTCCGGGCATCGGCGGGGAACCGGTGCGCGCTGCGGGTAGCCATCTCCTCATAGGTGTCCCAGCGCTGGTCGACCGCTTCCTGGGCCAGCGCGGCCAGTCGTTCGGCCTCGGCCGGGTTGGTGTTGCTGAGGGTGCGGTACCGCAGCTCCCGCTGCGTGTAGTCGGTCAGCGGGATGCGCGGCCGTGGTGAGTCGAGCAGGAACGGATTACCGCCTGAGCTCCGCAGCATCGGGTCGTAGCGGATCAGCGGCCAGTACCCGCTCGCTACCGCGCGGTACTGCTGGCCGAGCCCGTCGCGCATCTCGATGCCGTGCGCGATGCAGTGGCTGTAGGCGATCACCAGCGACGGCCCGTCGTAGGCCTCGGCCTCGCGGAAGGCGCGCAGAGTCTGCTGCGGATCGGCGCCCATCGCGACCCGGGCGACGTACACGTAGCCGTAGGCGATCGCCTGCAGCGCGATGTCTTTCTTCGGCATGGTCTTGCCGGCGGCGGCGAACTTGGCGACCGCGCCGAGCGGTGTCGCCTTCGATGACTGGCCGCCGGTGTTGGAGTAGACCTCGGTGTCGAGCACCAGCACGTTGACGTTGCGACCGCTGGCCAGGACGTGATCCAGGCCGCCGGCGCCGATGTCGTAGGCCCAGCCGTCACCGCCGACGATCCACACGCTGCGCCGGAGCAGATGATCGACCACGCTGCGGAGGTCGGCAACAGCGCCGCCGGCCTGCCCGAGGCCGTCCAGGCGCCGTTTCAGCTCGGTGACCCGGTCGTGCTGCGCGCGCAGCTCCGACTCGCGCAGCTGCGGCGCGGCCAGGATGCCGTCGGCGAGCTCGGCGCCGATCTCGTCCCGCAGCTCGGTCAGCCTGCTGCGGGCCAGCTCGGCGTGCCGGTCGGCGGCCAGCCGGAATCCGAGGCCGAACTCGGCATTGTCCTCGAACAGCGAGTTCGACCAGGCTGGTCCGCGTCCGTCCGGATTTACCGTCCATGGCGTAGTGGGCAGGTTGCCGCCGTAGATGGAGGAGCAGCCGGTCGCGTTGGCGACCATGAGCCGGTCGCCGAACAGCTGCGACAGCACCTTGATATACGGCGTCTCGCCGCAGCCCGCGCAAGCGCCGGAGAACTCGAACAGCGGCTGCAGGAACTGGGTTCCCCGGACCGTGCCGAAATCCACCCGGGAGCGGTCGGCCACGGGCAGCGTCTCGAAGAACGCGATGTTGTCCCGCTCGGCCGCGACGAGCGGCGCGCGGGCCGCGAGGTTGATCGCCTTGCGCGCGGGGTCGGCGGGCGCACTGACCGGGCAGGCCTGGACGCACAGCTCGCAGCCGGTGCAGTCCTCCACGTAGACCTGAAGCGTGAAGCGGGTGTCCGGCAGCCCGCGGGCATCCAGCGGGGCCGAGCGGAATCCCGGTGGCGCGCCGTCCAGCAGTGACTCGTCGTAGTAGGTGGACCGGATCACGCTGTGCGGGCAGACGAAGCTGCAGTTGCCGCACTGGATGCACAGGTCCTGATCCCACAGCGCGACCAGCTCGGAGATGTTGCGCTTCTCGTAGGCGGCGGTGCCGCTCGGGTAGGTGCCGTCCACGGGCAGCATGCTGACGGGCAGATCGTCGCCGCGGCCGGCCATCATCTCCGCGGTCACGGTGCGCACGAACTCCGGCGCGCCGGCCGGCACCATCGCGGGCAGCTCACGGCTGGATGTCACCCGGCCGGGCACCTGGATGTGGTGCAAGCCGTCCAGCGCGTGGTCGACGGCGGCCAGGTTCTTGGCGACCACTTCGGTGCCGCGGCGGCCGTAAGTCTTGCTGATCGCCGTCTTGATCTTGCCGATGGCCTCGTCGCGGGGCAGCACGCCGGAGATGGCGAAGAAGCAGGTTTGCAGGATGGTGTTGGTCCGCCCGGCCAGGCCCACGTCGCGGGCGATCCGCCCGGCGTCGATCGCGTACACCTCGATGCGCTTGGCGAGGATCTTCTCCTGGACCGGGCGGGGCAGTGCGTCCCAGACCTCATCGGGCGGCTGCGCGCAGTCCAGCAGCAGCGTCGCGCCCGGTGCCGCCCGGCCGAGCACGTCGACCCGGTCCAGCAGCGCGAAGTGGTGACAGCCGACGAAGCTGGCCTGCTCCACCAGGTAGGGTGCCCGGATCGGCTGCGGCCCGAAGCGCAGGTGCGACACGGTCTGCGAGCCCGACTTCTTGGAGTCGTACACGAAGTAGCCCTGCGCGTGCAGGCCTTCCTCGGCCCCGAGGATCTTGATGGTGTTCTTGTTCGCGCCGACGGTCCCGTCCGAGCCGAGCCCGAAGAAGACTGCCCGGACGGTCCCGGCCGGCTCGATGTCCAGCGACCGGGTCATACGGCAGGCTCAGGCCGGATACATCATCGGTGATGCCGATCGTGAACCGGCGCCGCGGCCGCTCGCGGGCCAGCTCGGCGAATATCCCGGCGACCATGGCCGGGGTGAGCTCCTTGGACGACAGCCCGTAGCGCCCGCCGGTCACCAGGGGAAGGACCGCGCCGCTCCCCGCTGGTGTGCGCTTCGGCCAGCGCGGCGACCACGTCCAGGAACAGCGGCTCGCCGCCGGAGCCCGGTTCCTTGGTCCGGTCGAGCACGGCAATCCGGCTGGCGGTCTCCGGCAGCGCGGCCAGCAGCTCCTGCGCCGGGAACGGCCGGTACAGGCGAACCTGCAGCACACCAACCCGCTCGCCCCGCGTGCCCAGGTACGCCGCGGTCTCACCGGCTGTCTGCGCCGCCGAGCCCATCACCACGATCACGCGCTCGGCTTGCGGGTGACCGGTGTAGTCCATGAGGTGGTACTGGCGGCCGGTACGCACGGCCAGGCTATCCATCGCGTCCTGCACCGCGCCCGGCACCGCAGCGTAGAACGGGTTCACCGTCTCCCGTGCCTGGAAGTAGACGTCCGGGTTCTGCGCGGTGCCCCGGATGAACGGCCGCTCCGGTGACAGCGCCCGGCCGCGGTGCGCCCGGACCAGTTCCGCGGGCACCAGGGCGCGCAGGTCATCGTCGGACATCAGCTCGATCGTGTTCAGCTCGTGCGAGGTGCGGAACCCGTCGAAGAAGTGCACGAACGGCACCCGGGTCGTCAGCGTGGCGGCCTGCGCCACCAGCGCGAGGTCGTGTGCTTCCTGGACCGACGCCGATGCGAGCAGCGCGAAACCGGTCTGCCGCACCGCCATCACGTCGGAATGGTCGCCGAAGATGGACAGCCCTTGCGCCGCCAATGACCGGGCGGCGACGTGCAGCACCGCCGGGGTCAGCTCCCCGGCGATCTTGTACATGTTCGGGATCATCAGCAGCAGGCCCTGCGATGCCGTGAAGGTGGTGGCCAGCGCGCCGCTTTGCAGCGCGCCGTGCAGGGCGCCGGCGGCCCCGCCCTCGCTCTGCATCTCCACCACGGCCGGGACGCTGCCCCACAGGTTGGGGCGGCCCTGGCTGGACCACTCGTCCGCGAGCTCGGCCATCGGCGAGGACGGGGTGATCGGGTAGATGCAGCAGACCTCGTTCAGCCGGTAGGCGACGGAGACCGCGGCCTCGTTGCCGTCGACCGTGGCACGCGTCATCAGTCCTCCGGGACCATCTCGATCGAGTGCACCGGGCACTGGTCGTAGCACGCGCCGCAGCCGGTGCATTTGTCGTAGTCGAACTCATACCGGTGGCCGGGCCCGAGCTTGATCACCGCGTCCTCGGGGCAGGCGCCCAGGCAGCCGTCACATTCGCAGCAGTTGCCGCACGACAGGCAGCGGCGTGCCTCGTAGACCGCTTCCGGCTCGGACAGGCCACCGAGGACCTCCGCGAAGCCGGCGGTCCGCTCCTCGACTGGGGTCGTCCGGCTGCTGCCGCTGGGCGGCGTCGCCGAAGTACCACAGGTTCAGCTGGCCGAAGCTGACCTGCTCGTGCTTGGGCAGGCTGGCCGGCGGGGCGTCGCGCAGCCAGGCGTCGATGTTCCTGGCCGCCTTCTTGCCGTGCCCGACCCCGACCGTGACGGTGCGCTCGGCCGGCACCATGTCCCCGCCGGCGAACACGCCGGGGCAGCCGGTCATCATCGCGGGCGATACCTGGACAGTGCCGTCGCGCCGGAACTCCACGCCGGGCACCTGGCGCAGGAACGCGGTGTCGGTTTCCTGGCCGAGCGCGAGGATCACGGTGTCGGCGGCCAGCGTCTCGAACCGCCCGGTCGGCTGGGGGAACCCGTTCTCGTCAAGTTCCATCGCCTCGACCGTCAGCTCCGGGCCGTCGAACGCCGTGATGGTGCGCAGCCAGTTGATCCGCACGCCCTCGCGTTCGGCTTCCTCGGCCTCCTCCTCGTGGGCGGGCATCTGCGCACGGGTGCGGCGGTAGACGATGAGCGCATCGTTCGCGCCCAGGCGGCGGGCCACCCGGGCGGCGTCCATCGCGGTGTTGCCGCCGCCGTACACGGCTACCCGGCGCCCGATCACGGGCCGATCGCCGGAGGCGACACTGCGCAGGAACGACACGGCGTCCACGATCCGGCTCGCGTCCTTGGCCGGGATGTCGACCCGCTTGGACAGGTGCGCGCCGACCGCGACGAACGCGGCGTCGAAGCCGCCTTCGCGCCGCTCTGCGTCCAGGTCCTCGACGCGGTGGCCGCAGGTAATGCGGACGCCCAGTGCCGTGATCCGGTCGAGTTCGCCATCCAGGACGTCGCGCGGCATCCGGTAAGCGGGGATGCCGTAGCGCATCATCCCGCCCGGCTGCTCGCCCGAGTCCCTGATCTCGACCTCGTGGCCGAGCCGGGCCAGGTGGTAGGCCGCGGACAGCCCGCTCGGCCCGGCACCGATGACAAGCACCCGCTTGCCGCTGCGGACGGAGGGCTTGTCGAATGACCACCCGCGCTCCAGCGCCAGGTCGCCCAGGAACCGCTCCACCGAGTGAATCGAGACCGCGCTGTCGAGGTCAGCCCGGTTGCAGACGGTCTCGCACGGGTGATAGCAGACCCGGCCGTGGATCGCCGGCATCGGGTTGTCAGCAGTCAGCTGCCGCCACGCCTGCTCATGGCGGCCCGCCTCGGCGTGCGCCAGCCACGCCTGAATGTTCTCGCCCGCCGGGCAGCCCGCATTACAGGGCGGCAGCAGGTCCACGTAGACAGGCCGCTGGGACCGGACCGGACCGGCCAGCGAGCGGCCGTGCAGCAGATCCGCCAGCGGCGTCACATCTGGTCGCTCGGAACGGGCAGCCATGGCGTCAGGCCTGCCGTGTCGCGCGACTGGGCAAAGCGGCCAGGCCTGATGGCAGATCCATGCGGCAGTGCTCCTTGCTCCCGCCAGCTACCGAAGCGCGGGTTCGTCACGGATGCCGCCGGGGTCCGGAGCGACCCGATCGCCGGCCGTGCCGCAGCTGGCACGACGCGCTTGCACTGGAGAGTACGCCGCATCCAGATCGAAGGGAACGGCGGCACGATGAACATCAGGCAGGCATTCGCGCCGACCGTTGTCCCGGCCGATGCCGTGCGATTCCCGGTCCGGTGCTCGCATCAGGCCAGCCGGAAGCCGAGGTCGCGGGCGGCCCGACGTAGCTCGGCCCGCCCGGACGGGTGCGCGACATGATCGATGATCTGCTCTGCCTGGCTGGCCGCGTCGTGACCCCAGATCGCAGCCGTGCCCTGCTCGGAGACGATGAAGCTGTGCTGGAACGAGGTGACCGGACCGGCCAGCCGCGGCACGACGGTGGAGACGTCTGCTTTGGGGTGCCAGGACGGCAGGGCGATGATCGCGCGGCCGCCCGGTGAGTGCATGGCACCGACGACGAAGTCGGTCTGCCCGCCGAACCCGGAGTAGATCATGCCGTGCACTCTGGCCGCGTTCGCCTGGGCGAACAAGTCAACCTGCAGCGCACCGTTAACCGATGTCATCCGGGGCTGCCTGGCGATCGTGGCCGGGTCGTTTGTCTTCTCCGTGCGCAGCAGCCGGAGACGCGGGTTGCGGTCCAGCCAGTCATAGAGCTCCGCGCTGCCGAAGGCGAATGAGGCCGTGATCGGGATGCTGGGGTCCAGCGCGCCGGACTTCTCCAGCAACAGCACGCCGTCGCTGAACATCTCCGACCAGACCGCCAGGCCGCGGCGCGCGGTGAGCGCGGCCATTACCGCGTCGGGGACGGCTCCGATTCCCAGCTGCAGCGTCGCGGCGTCTGGCACCAGCACGGCCACCTGCTCGCCGATCCGGTCGGACAGCTCCGCCGGCGGGCGCGCTGCGGGTGATGGCAGCGGGGTATCCGCCTCGATCGCGAAGTCGATCTCGCTTTCTGGGAGGACGGCGTCACCGTAGGTGTAGGGCATGCTCCGGTTCAGCTGAGCGACCACCAGGCCGCCGCGGGCCCGCGCGGCCTCGATCACGGCCGGCATGACGTTTACCTCGGGGCCCAGTGAGACGGTGCCGCCTGTGGGCGCCGACGTGTGCACGAGCACCAGGTCCGGCGGCAGCATGTCCTTGAGCAGATGCGGCACCAGCGACAGCCGGCACGGGAAGTAGCGCAGCCGGGGGCTGCCGCGCATGCCAGGTCCGATGAACGGGGACTCGTAGGTCACCCCGTCCCGGTCCGGGATGCCCGCCTGCGCGTTCAGGGCGAACAGCCGGTACTCGCCGAGGGCCGCGTCCAGCACGCCGAGCGCTTGCCACGGGGTAGCGAAGTTCCCGCTCATCACCACTCGCGGGTGGCCGGGAAGACCGCGCAGGACGGCCGCGAGCCCGGCCTCAGTCACCACCCGCATAGCGCATCCTCCCGGGTGCTTGCTGCCATCTGATCAGTGAGCCGGGTACTTGGCCAGGATGTCCTTCAGCCGGGCCGCGAAAGCGAGCGACTCGCGGTGCTCCCGCTGCCAGACATTGCGGCCGAAGATCAGGCCCGTGGCGCCCGCCTCCATCGACTGGCGCGCTTTCTCCAGCATCGCGTCGTCACCGGCTCGCTCGCCGCCGGAGACTAGCAGCAGGCTCCGGTTCGCGGATCTCACCACGGCGTCGATCGCGGCCTGAGCCGAGAATGCTGCCTGGTACTCAGCGGGCACGCCGGCTTGCTTCTGCGGGTGCGGGAAGTTCACCTTGACCATGTCCGCACCCAGCTCGCTCGCGGTGCGGGCCGCATAGTCCACCGCGTAGAACGAGTCCTTGCCGCCCTTGGCGTCGACCGCCGGGCCGCGAGGGTAGGCCCAGACGATGAGCGGCATGCCGAGCCGCTGCGCGTCCGCGCGGACGCGCTGGTACTGGCCGAAGTCCCGGTCCTGGGCGGGCGTGCCGACATACAGGGTGTAGCCGACGGCGTCGGCGCCCAGCCGGACGGCGTCCTCGACGCTGGCGTTGACCGGCGACAGCGGGTCGATCGCCGACGCGATGTCGGTCTTGCCGTTGAGCTTCAGCACGAGCGGGACCTCCCCGGCGTAGTCCCAGTAGAACTTCTCGGCCAGGCCGATCTGGAGGGCGATGCCGTTGAACCCGCCTTCCAGCGCCAGCCTGATGATGTACTGAGGATCGCTGGCAGCTGGGTTGGCGAAGAAGTCGCGCGGGCCGTGCTCAAGTCCCTGGTCATACGGCAGGAAGATCGCGGTGCCGTTCCGCAGGCCGTGCTCGTGCAGGATCCTGTGCAGGCGGGCCTTCTTGCCGGTACTCAGGCCGAGCTCGCCCAGGCGGGCGCGTGCAGTCATGGTGGCCTCCAGCAGGCTGAGTGATGCGTTGGCTGCATGCTTCCGCGCCGGGTCGGCGCGAGCCAGTGGCGTTGGGCACCGCGACCCGGGCCGTTGGTCCCTGCCGGTTGCCCCGCCTGTGCGCTGGAATATGCGCCAAGATGGCCGGAAGGCATTCTCAGCGCCAGCCCGGGGGACGACCCCCCGGACCCCCCGCGGACATTGGGGTATTGGCCTGCCAGGACGCCGATGGAGGACAGGAATGACTCAGCCGGCTGTGCTGTCTCGGGCCGGGCTCGACGAACTGATCGCCGTGCTGCAGGGCAGCGGCTACCGGGTCATCGGCCCGACGGTGCGCGACAGCGCGATCGTCCTGGCGGAGCTTGAGTCCGGGGCGGAGCTGCCGTCAGGCTGGGGTGTGCGCAGCGGACCGGGCAGTTACCGGCTGCACCGGCGGTCTGATGACGCAGTGTTCGGTCATTCGGCCGGGTCGCAGTCGTGGAAGCAGTTCCTGCATCCGCCGCGCCGGGCGCTGTGCGCATCGGACGGCGAGGGGTTTGCTCCCGTACCCGAGCAGAGCGTCAGATACGCGTTCCTTGGCGTCCGTGCCTGCGACCTGGCCGCGATCGCGATACTCGGCACCGTGCTGGGCGGCGGGGCGCACCCTGATGGCGCGTTCGCGCGTCGGCGGCAGGGATTGTTCGTGGTCGCTGCCGGGTGTACCGAGCCGGGCGGGGTGTGCTTCTGCGCGTCGATGGGCACCGGGCCGGAGCCAGGGCCCGGCTACGACCTCTCGCTGACCGAGCAGATCGACTCGGCCGGGCATCGGTTCGTGGTGGACGTCGGCAGCGCGGAAGGCGCGCAGGTTCTTGCCCGGCTCGCCCACCGCGACGCCAGCAGCGCCGAGGCCGAGCAGGCTCGCGCAGCCGTGCGCGATGCAGCGAGCCGGATGGGACGGCAGATGCCGGCGATCGACATACCCGAGCTGCTGCGCGAGAGCAGGGAATCGCCGCAGTGGGCCGATGTCGCCAGTCGATGCCTGACCTGCGGAAACTGCACGATGGCCTGCCCGACCTGCTTCTGCACCACGACCGAGGATGCCACCGACCTTGCGGGCGAGCACGCGGAGCGCTCGCAGCGCTGGGCCTCCTGCTTCGAGATCGACTTCTCCTACCTGCACGGGGGCAGCGTGCGGACATCGGGCGCAAGCCGGTACCGGCAGTGGATCACGCACAAGCTGAGTACCTGGCACGATCAGTTCGGCAGCTCGGGATGTGTCGGCTGCGGCCGCTGCATCGCCTGGTGCCCCGTCGGGATCGACATCACTGCCGAGGTGACGCAGCTCGCGAGGCTGCGAGAGGCCGGTCAGGCCGGAGAGGACGATCTCGGTGCCCAGCTCTGAGCAACTAGCCGGCTTCGCGCTCTTCGGGCGGCTGACCGCCGCGCAACGGGAGGCGGTAGTCCGGACCGCGCAGGACGTCGAGTACCCGGACCAGGCCAGGATATTCGCCGAGGGGCAGGACGCGTCGGGCTGCTGGCTGATCCTGGCCGGCCAGGTAGCGCTGCAGACTCAGGTCCCTGGCCGCGGCGACGTGGTCGTGCAGACCCTCGGCCCGGGCGATGTGCTGGGCTGGTCATGGCTGGTGCCGCCGTACGTGTGGCATTTCACGGCGATCGCGGGCGGGCCGGTGTCGGCGATCCGGCTGGATACCCTCCGGCTGCGCGTGCTCGCTGACCAGGATCCAGAGCTCGGCTATCCGCTTTCGCTGGGCCTGCTCGAGATCTTGCTCGCCCGGCTGCAGAGCACCCGGTCACGGCTGCTCGACGTGTACGGGAGCCCCCGTGACCGCTGACTCCGCTACCGCGTCCGGGAGCGCGCTGGGCTCAGCTGACCCCATGGTGCCGGTTCCCTACCGGGTGACCGGAAGGACCGTCGAAACCCGTGACTCGGTCACGCTTCGCCTGGAGCCGGCCGGGCGGGCACTGCCCGACTTTCAGCCCGGCCAGTTCAGCATGCTGTACCGGCACGGCGTCGGCGAGATCGCGATCTCGGTCAGCGGCGACCCGGCGGTCAGCGGCGTCCTGACGCACACGATCCGGGACGTCGGCGCGGTCAGCCGCGCGCTGCACCAGGCCGGAATCGGACAGGTCATCGGCGTCCGCGGGCCGTTCGGCACCAGCTGGGGCCTGGACACCGCCACTGGTCACGACCTGTTCATCGTCGCCGGCGGTGTCGGCTTGGCGCCGTTGCGGCCGGTGCTGCTCGGCGCCCTGGCCCGGCGCGAAGCCTATGGCCGGATCGTGCTCATCGCCGGAGCCCGCAGCCCGGCCGAGTTCCTGTTCCGCGGGCAGCTCGAGGACTGGTCCGCCACTGCGGGCCTGGAAGTGGGGCTGACCGTAGACGCGCCGGCGAAAGGCTGGAGCGGACCGGTCGGTTTCGTGACCGAACCGCTGGCACGGCTGGCGCTGGACCCGCAGCGGACGATCGCCTTCGTGTGCGGGCCTGAGCCGATGATCCGCTTCTCGGCGAACGTCCTGCTCGGCAAGGGCCTCGCCGCCAGCGCCATCCGGATCTCGGTGGAGCGGAATATGAAATGCGGCATCGGGTTGTGCGGGCACTGCCAGCTCGGCCCGCTGCTGGTGTGCCGGGACGGCCCGGTCATCGATTACGAGCGGGCCCGGCCCCTGCTCACCATCAGGGAGCTCTGATCGCCCGATGACAAGCCCGCCGACCCTGGCCGTCTGGAAGTTCGCCTCCTGCGACGGCTGTCAGCTGACCCTGCTCGACTGCGAGGACGAGCTGCTGGCCCTGGCCAGCCAGGTCCAGATCGCGCACTTCCTCGAGGCCTCGAGCGAGGTACTGACAGGTCCGTATGACCTGTCGCTGGTCGAGGGCTCGATCACTACCGCCGATGACACCCGGCGGATCCGCGCGGTCCGCGAGCAGTCGAAGGTGCTGGTCACCATCGGTGCGTGCGCGACCGCGGGCGGGATCCAGGCGCTGCGCAATTTCGGCGATGCGGCCGAGTTCCGCGCGGCCGTGTACGCCAGCCCGCAGTACATCGACACGCTCGCCACGTCCACGGCGATCTCCGCGCACGTGCCGGTCGACTTCGAGCTGCGCGGCTGCCCGATCGACAAGCGTCAGCTGATCGAGGTGATCTGCGCGTTCCTGGCCGGGCGCAAACCCGATGTGCCCGACACGAGCGTCTGCACCGAGTGCAAGCGCCGCGGGCTGACCTGCGTCATGGTCGCCGACGGCACGCCATGCCTCGGGCCGGTCACGCACGCCGGCTGCGGGGCGCTCTGCCCGGCCGTACGGCGCGGCTGCTACGGCTGCTTCGGGCCGATGACCGGCGCTAACCTGCCGGCTCTGATCGGCCAGCTGCACGTCTGCGGGATGTCCGCCCGCTCGGTCGACCTGGTCCTGTCCACGTTCAACGTGGCGGCGGAGGGCTTCGCCCGCGGGGACGGCGACCGGTGACGCACCGCGCTCGGCAGCTACGCGTCAGCGCGCTGGCCCGGATCGAGGGCGAGGGTGCGCTGGACATCGTGGTGGAGGACGGCCAGGTCATAGATGCGCACCTGCGCATCTATGAACCGCCGCGGTTCTTCGAGGCGTTCCTGCGGGGCCGCCAGTACACCGAGGTCACCGACATCACCTCCCGGATCTGCGGCATCTGCCCGGTCGCCTACCAGACCAGCGCCTGGCAGGCGATCGAGGATGCCTGCGGCATAGATGTCGGCGCGCCCATCAACGCGCTGCGGCGGCTGCTGTACTGCGGGGAATGGATCTCCAGCCACGCGCTGCACATCTACTTCCTGCACGCCCCCGACTTTCTCGGTTACCCGGACGTGGTCGCGCTGGCGCGCGATCACCGGGATCTGGTCGAGCGCGGGCTGCGGCTGAAGAAGGCGGGCAACGCCATCCTCGAGCAGATAGGCGGCCGGGCCATCCACCCCGTCAACACGCGGGTCGGCGGCTTTTACAGCGCGCCGGCCAGGGCCGACCTGGCTCCGCTGGCGGAGCAGCTACGTCAGGCCCGCGACGACGCCCTGACGACCGTCAGCTGGGTGGCCGGCTTCGACTTCCCGGACGTCGAGATCGACCACGAGCTGCTGGCGCTACAAGAGCCGGCGTGCTACGCGATCGAGCGCGGCCAGCCGGCCTCTCGCGGCCGGACTCGTCTTCCCGGCCCGGGAGTTCGGCCAGCATGTCACCGAGCATCAGGTTCCGCACTCGACGGCGCTGCACGCGACCCTGGACGGGCGCAGGTACCTGACCGGGCCGCTCGCCAGGTACACGATCAGCTCCGCGCAGCTATCGCCGGTCGCCCGGGAGGCGGCGGCTGCGGCCGGCCTGGGCCCGGCGTGCCGCAACCCGTTCCGCAGCATCGTGGTACGAGCCGTGGAGACCGTGTACGCGGCCGACGAAGCGCTGCGGATCATCGGCGAGTACGAGCGGCCTGAGCCGGCCTTCGTCGACGTGCCACCGATCGCGGGGTCCGGCTACGGTGTCAGCGAGGCGCCCAGGGGCCTGCTGTACCAGGGCTACCGGCTCAGCGCCAGCGGCAGGATCGAGTCAGCCGACATCGTTCCCCCGACGTCGCAGAACCAGGCCGCGATCGAGGCCGGCCTGCGCAGCGCGGTAGCGGACAACCTGCATCTCGACGACGCCGCGCTCACAGCTTTGTGCGAGCGGACCATCCGCAACTTCGACCCGTGCATCTCGTGCTCCGCCCACTTCCTCGATCTGCGGGTCGAACGCCGGTGACCGCGGCCCGCGCTGTCCTGATCGGCATCGGGAACAGCTACCGCTGCGACGACGGCATCGGCCCCGCGCTTGTCACCGCGATCGAGCCGGTATGCCCGGCGGGGGTCACGCTCACTGTGTCCGACGGCGAGCCCAGCCAGTTGCTGGATGCGTGGTCCGGCGCACCACTCGCGGTGCTGGTAGACGCGGTGCTGTGCGACGCGCCGGTGCCCGGCCGGATCCATCGCACCGTCCTGGCCACGGCGCCAGCCGAACCGCCCGCTGCCAGCACGCGGACCGGAGCAGCCAGCACGCACGGCCTGGGCATCCCGGATGCTATCCGGCTTGCCCGCGCGCTGGACCGAGCACCTCAGCGGCTTGTCGTCCTGGCCGTGGAAGCCGCCAGCATCGACTTCGGAACTGACTTGTCGCCGCCAGTCGCCGCCTGCCTGCCTGCTCTGACCGCCATGGTGCTCGCCGAACTCAGCACGGCGCACCAGGCCTGAGCGGCGGGCCGTGGGTGCCGGAACATGTTGCGGCCGAGCACTTTCCCCGAGGCGGATGACTCCGTCCGGAGGTCCTTCGGCCCTGGGCCGGTTCCTGCGGCCTTCCTAGAGTCGTCGGTAACAGGCCACGCACGAGTCGCCGAGGACGAGACGACGGGCAGGGTGAGTACCAATGGATGATTATTTCAGGATTATCGCGGCCGGGCCGGCCTTCTTCGTCAGCGCGTGGGTGCTGATGATTTTCGCCGGAGTCACCGCGGGCGATATCGGCATCCGGCCTTTCGGGTACCTGACGGCGATGGTGGCAACGATCGCGCTATGGCTGACGCTCGCGCCGGCTGTCGGCGCTGTCGCGCGGGCCGGCAGAAGAAGTGATGTGCTCGCGTGAGGGTCGATGGCACGGTCGTATGAGCTTGCGGCATGACGGCTGATCGTGATCTCCTCGGGTGGGCTGTCCGGCAGACGGCGTTCAACGGGCATTGCTCGGCAGGCCGTGAGGCTTCCTGGCGGAATGGGGATCCAGATACCGGGCGTGTATGGTAGTGGCGCGGGATCGATGATCCTTCGGAGGCGACGATGACTAATCAGCCTGCGGCGCGGGAGCACCGGATCGTGGTTGGCGTGGACGGTTCGGTCGCCTCGAAGGCGGCGCTGGAGTGGGCTGTCCGGCAGGCCGGGCTGACAGGCGCGGCAGTGGACGCCGTCATTGCCTGGGAGTTCCCGGCGATTACCGGTTATCCGGTGCAGGTGTCGGACGTCGACTGGGAGGATCTGGCCAGGCAGATCATCACTGACGCCATCGCGGAGGCTCGCGCCGCTGCCGGGCAGGTTCAGGTCCGCAGCAAGGTGATGAAGGGCAACGCCGCGCAAGTCCTGCTGGATGAATCAGCCGGGGCCGAGCTGCTGGTGGTCGGCAGCCGCGGACATGGCGGGTTCACCGAGGCACTGCTCGGCTCGGTTGGCCAGCATTGCGTTCATCACGCTAAGTGCCCGGTCGTGGTGATCCGGGATTCGGTCGCCGGCAGTTCCTGAGTTCCCAGCACCGAACTCGGCTCCGTCCTCGCTCGGTGACGAAGGCACTGCCGCCCCCTCTCGGCTTGGCAGTGCCGGTGGTGCGACGCTTGTGCAAAGGCTCCGAGGGAGTCTTCCGGCCGCCTGGGCGGGGCCGTTCGGCCCTAACCGGATGCCCGGCTACCCGGGAGCGTGGTCAGTAGCTGAGGTTGAGGAGCTGATCACTATGTCGACCCTCGTGCGGGACGTAATGACGCACGATGTCATATCTGTGCGGACAAGCGCCAAGTACAAGGACATCCTGCAAGTGATGCGGTTCAAGCGGTTCAGCGCGTTTCCAGTGCTCGATGACGATGGTGGTGTCGTCGGCGTTGCATCTGAGGATGACCTCCTGGTCAAAGAGGGGTATGCCGAAGCCGGTCACGGGCCGGGGTTCCTGGCTCGCAGAAGCGACCGGGTCAAGGCCGCCGCGATGACAGCGGGTGAATTGATGACGAGTCCTGCCATCACGATCGGAGCCGACGCTACCGTCGGGGAGGCCGCGCGCGTCATGCACGCCAGGCACGTCAAGCGACTGCCAGTGGTGAGCTCATCCGGTCGGCTCGTCGGCATTGTCAGCCGGACTGATCTCCTCGGGGTGTATGACCGATATGACGACGAGATCCGGCGGGAGATCAAGGACCAGGTCATCGAGTCGGACTTCGGTCTCGATAACCTGGGCTTCACCGTGACCGTGAGCGATGGTGTCGTGACGCTGGCCGGGCTGGTCGAGCGAGAGCCGGTCGCGGTCAGCCTGCTCCAGGCAGTACAGCAGGTCGACGGTGTCGTCACCGTCGAGGACAAGCTCAGCTATCCGCGCCGCTAGACAGGAAAGAACTCATGTCGGAGATCGTGCTCGAGAAGCTTGACGAGGCAGAGTGCATGAAGCTGATCGCGCCGGGCGGCATCGGCCGGTTGTGCTTCTCCGGTCAGTACGACCTGACTGTGCTGCCCGTGAACTACATAGTGCACGGCGGCGTGATCCTCTTCCGCACGGCGCCCGAAGGCAGCACGGACGAGGATCTGCGCACCAGCATCGGCATAGCCGGGGCCGAGTACAGAGTGGCGTTCGAGGTCGATGACTTCGATAGCGAGACGCGCGAAGGATGGAGCGTGCTCGTTCAGGGCCCGGCGCACCATGTCGACTCCGACCAGGAGCGAGCCGAAGCCGCGGCGAGCGGTCTCGAGACCTGGCCGGCGGCGACCGAGATCACTTCATCAAGATCACCCCGGCCCGGACCACGGGCCGGCGGATCCGCCGCCGTCAGCTCGGCGATTCCTAAGCCGGCTCCGCCACCAAGAACTCAGCGCAGGAGGAATCGATGCTAGGCAATGTCTACCGCGGAGCGGGACAGCATTCCTGGGAAGAGGTCACGGACCCCGTGATAACCGACGACGCGGATGCGATTCTCCGCGTTTCCGCGACCTCGATCTGCGGCACGGATCTGCACATTCTGCGCGGGGATGTGCCGTCGGTCCGCCCCGGCCGGGTGCTTGGGCACGAGGCGGTCGGCATTGTGGAGCAGGTAGGCGACGGAGTTCGCACCATCGGCGAGGGCGATCGCGTGCTTGTGTCTTGCGTGTCCTCGTGCGGTGCGTGCCGATTCTGCCGGGAGGGTCGTTTCGGGCTGTGCCGGGGCGGCGGTGGCTGGCTACTGGGGCACACTTGTCACGGAACGCAGGCCGAGTTCGTCAAGGTTCCGTTCGCCGATACCTCCACCTACCACCTGCCAGTCAGCGCGACGGACGAAGAGGCTCTGCTCCTGGCGGACACCATCCCGACCGGATACGAAGTCGGCGTGCTGAAGGCCGGGGTACAGCCTGGCGACGTCGTGGTGGTGGTCGGCTCTGGTCCGGTCGGGCTCGCGGCAATCATGGGAGCGAAGCTATTCAGTCCCAGTCACATTGTCGCGATCGATCACGCCGACCGCCGGCTCGAAGCCGCCAAGCAATTCGGGGCCGATATCACCGTGAACAACTCGGTCACAGATCCGGTCAGGATTGTGCGGGCGCTGACCGACGGGATGGGAGCGGACGCCGTGATCGAGGCCGTCGGAGAAGCGGAGACTTTCGAACTGGCAGTTCGGCTCGCCCGGCCCGGAGCGAAAATCGCCAACGTCGGTGTCCATGGCAAGCCAGCCACCCTGCACCTGGAGGAGCAGTGGACCAGGGACATCACGGTCACCGTCGGCCTGGTCGACACGAACTCGATTCCCGTGCTGCTGCGACTGCTGGCTAGCAAGCAGATCGATACCAGTAAGTTCGTCACGCACCGGTTTGGGTTGCACGAATTCGCCGCGGCCTACGACGTGGTGACCAGGGCTGGCGAGACAGGCGCGCTCAAGGCAGTACTCAGCGCAGACGCAGGCTGATCGCGATGGCAGCAGGGACTGAACCGCCCGGCGGGCCGGATGGCGGCCGAGAGCTACGCCATCTCCGCCGGGTCATCGTCGGCGTGGACAATACGGACGCGGGCCTGGCGGCGCTGCGGGAGGGAATCGCGATCGCCAGGGAGCGCGGCGTGCAGCTCCTCGCCGTCAGAGCGTGGGCGCTCGGGTTACCGCGGCACGGTGGCAGGAGGCTTCGCCACGTCGTTCACAAGTACGTGGTGCTCTCCTTCTCCGGGGTCGAGCAGCGATCAGCGGCGGCCGAGCTGACCCGGCAGGCCATGCGCGATGCGGTCGGCTCCATCCCAGGCGACATCGACCTGGTCGTTGAGACGCCCGCCGGCGACCCGGCAGTGGCCCTGACGACCATCGCCAGCAGTCCGGGCGATGTCCTGGTGGTCGGACACCGGCATGCGCTCACGGCCCGTGGCGCCGTGCACGGCTCGGTCACGGCGTACTGTCTGCGGCACGCGCGCTGCCCGGTCGTGGTCGTGCCTCCGGACGGCCCCGCCCGCACCGTGCCCTTCGCGGCAGCCTGAGGGACGCGTCAGGGCAGCAGGCCGTGGGCGGGGAAGACTTCCTTCCTGGTCGCCATGATGGCCTGATCCACCGGCTCAGCCGGGTCCCAGCCGTCCTCGAATCGCAGGAACCGGCCGTCCTGGCCTTCGGTCATCGCTTCCGGAGCCTCCTCGTTAGCGGTCCAGCCGACGTACTCGCGCCATAGCTGCGGGGTAGCCGCTGCCGGGTCGATCGGCTGGCCCGAGGCTTCGGCCAGCAGGTGTGTCCAGGATCTTGGCACCACCTGGACGAGCTGATACCCGCCGCCGCCGGTCAGCAGCCAGCGGCCCGCGCAGGCATCGTGGGCGAGCTGGTGCAGCATGGCGTGGCCGGCGCGCTGCGCGTCGATGGTCACTTCGAGGTTCGCCAGCGGATCGCTCCAGTGCGTGTCACAGCCATGCTGGCTGACCAGAATCTGCGGGCGGAATTGCCGCACCACGGGCGGCACCACCGCATCGATGGCCCGGAGCCAGCCGGGCATCCCTGGTGCCAGGGGGGAGCGCGATATTGACGGCCGAGCCTTCCGCGTCCGGGCCGCCGGTCTCCGCGGCCCGGCCCGTGCCGGGGAACAGGCTGGATGGATGCTGGTGCACGCTGATCGTCAGCACGCGGGGGTCATTCCAGAACGCCGCCTGGACGCCGTCGCCGTGGTGCACGTCGATGTCGACGTAGGCGATCCGCTCGGCGCCTTGATCCAGCAGCCAGGCGATGGCGATAGCCGGGTCGTTGTAAATACAGAATCCGCTGGCGCTGGACCGCATCGCATGGTGCAATCCGCCTGCGATGTTGGCGCCGTGCAGGGCTGAGCCCGTCCACACCGCCTGGGCCGCACCGATGGACGCGCCGGCGACCAGCGCCGCTGCTTCGTGCATGCCGGCGAAGACGGGATCATCCTCGGTGCCGAGCCCGTGGCTGAGCAACCGCGCGACGTCGACGGATGCGCCATTGGTGCTAGCGGCCAGGCTGCTCCCATACCGGACGGCGGATATGTACTCGGAGTCATGGATGAGCTCAAGCTGCTGATCCGAGGCTGGCGCGGCGGCCGCGACGGCTACTCTGTCGCGCAGCAGGCCGAAAGCTCCGGCCAGCTCCATCGTGAGCTTGATTCGGAGCGGCGCCATCGGATGCCGGGGGCCGAAGTCGTAGCTAGTGAGCTTCTCGTCCCAGGACACGTGCAGAGTGCAGTCCATCCGCTGATCCTTCCCGTGCGTGTCGTTGCGCCCGGCCGTGACCGCGAACCGGTCCGCTATCAGTCCATCACCGGAA
The DNA here is from genome assembly GCA_963805805.1 of uncultured Actinomycetota bacterium. Classification (GTDB taxonomy): domain Bacteria; phylum Actinomycetota; class Actinomycetes; order Streptosporangiales; family Streptosporangiaceae; genus JAJYUU01. The sequence continues at coordinate 57,436 of CAWDVS010000011.1, forward strand.
GTCGTGCCTGCATGAGGGCCATCTGGTCCGTCGCGACGGGACGATGGTCCCTGGGTTAAGGGCCTATTGGCCGCCGCGGCACTGGCGGCCGCCAGCGCAGGCTGAGGGTATGACTGACCCGCGAACCTACGCATTGCTAGCCGACGGCGGCACCATCGAGATCCGCCAGGCCCGCCCTGATGACGCGGATTCCGTTCGCGAGATGCATGCCAACCTTTCTCCGGACAATTCCTATTTCCGCTTCTTCAGCCTGAGCCCTCGCGCTCCGGAGCGCGAGGCGACCAGGGTCTGCAGGCCACCAGACGAGAATCACCTGGCCTTGCTCGCGCTGCTCGCCGGGAGGCTGGTGGGTGTCGCGACATACGAGACCACCGGAAAACCGGGCCGCGCGGAGATCGCGTTCGCGGTCACCGACGACATGCACGGCCGCGGAGTTGCGACCCTGCTCCTCGAGCACCTGGTATCCGCGGGCCGGCAGCGCAACCTGACCGCGTTCGAGGCCGAGACGCTGCCGGACAACTACGCGATGCAGCGGGTCTTCGCCGACGCCGGATTGCCGGTTGAGCGGCATTTCGCCGACGGGTTGCTTGAGCTCACCTTCCCGCTCCCCGGCACCGATACCGAAGGGCTGGCCAGCTACCTGGATGCCGTCGACGCTCGCGCCAGCCGGGCCGGGGTGGCAAGCCTGCGCTCGCTCTTCCGGCCGGCTTCGGTCGCCGTGATCGGGGCCGGCCGGCGCCGTGGCTCCGTAGGGCGCGAGATCCTGCACAACATTGTCACCGGAAGCTTCCGCGGAACTGTCTACGCGGTGCATCCGGCCGCCGACACCATTGAGGGCATCGACTGCCTGCCCTCCGCACTCGACCTGCCGGAGGGCGTGGATATCGCGGTCATCGCGGTTCCGCCCCCCGAGGTCGCTGCCGTCGCCGAGAGTTGCGGCCGGCGCGGGGTCCGCAACCTCGTGGTGATCACGTCCAACCTGGACGCCGGCGGCCCGCAGCTGCTGTCGGTGTGCCGCCGGTACGGGATGCGCCTCGTCGGCCCGAACTGCTTCGGCATCGCGGTGCCAGGGCAGGGACTGAATGCGACCTTCGCGACCAGGCCACCCCTGATGGGAACGGCAGGCCTGGTCATGCAGTCTGGCGGACTGGGCATCGCGTTGTTCGAGCACTTCAACCGGCTCGGCATCGGGGTGTCTTCGTTCGTCTCGGTCGGCGATAAGTACGACATATCGAGCAACGACGTGCTGACCTGGTGGGAGCAGGATGAGCAGACCAGGCTGGCCGTGCTCTATGTCGAGTCCTTCGGCAACCCGAGGGCCTTTGCCCGCACCGCACGGCGGGTGGGCCAGAAGATGCCAGTGCTGACCATTATCGGCGGGCGCTCGGCGGCCGGGCAGCGTGCGGCGGCATCGCACACCGCAGCCACGGCCACGCCGCTGGTCACGCAAGAAGCCCTCTTCGGCCAGGCAGGCATCATCGCTACCCACAGCCTCGGCGAGCTAGTCGAGGCCGCAGCGTTCCTGGCGAGTCAGCCACTGCCCGAAGGAAACCGGGTGGCGATCGTCTCGAACGCCGGCGGCGCCGGTGTGCTGGCCGCGGACGCGTGCGCGGACGCCGGCCTCAGCGTGACCTCGTTCAGCAGCGCGACTCAGCAGCAGCTGACCGAGCTGCTGCCGCCGGGCGCGGCGATAGCGGATCCGGTCGACACCACCGCCGGTGTCGGTGAAGATACGTTCCGGGCGTGCCTGGAGATCGTCGGCGCAGACGAGTCCGTGGACGCCGTCGTCGCCATCGCCGTGCCGACGGCCGTTGCCGACCTGTCTGCGGCCATCATGTCGGCCAAGGTCGCCAAGCCGGTGGCGGTCGCGCTGCTCAACCAGGCCGACACCGTGCGGCTGATGCTGCCCGAGCCGGGCCTTGGCCAGACGGGACATCTCATTCCCGCGTATGCGTACCCGGAGAGCGCGGTGCGTTCCCTCGGTCATGCGGCGCGTTACGTGCACTGGCGGAATAGCCAGCGCGGCACACTGCCGGAGCTGCCGGGCCTAGACCCCGCAGACGCGCGGAAACTGATCTCCGGATTCCTCTCCGCGCAGCCCGGCGGCGGGTGGCTGACCGCGCCTGACGCCGCCCAGCTGCTGCAGAGCTACCGGATCCCGATGATCACGACGCGCGCGGTCAGCACCGTCGAGGCGGCTGTGGCCGCCGCGGCCGAACTGGGTGGCCCGGTCGTGCTCAAGGCAGAGGTGGCCGGCCTCGTGCATAAGACCGACGCCGGCGCGGTCAAGCTGGACCTGCGCACCGCCGCCGACGTCGCCGGGGCCTTCCGGCAGCTGGCCGAGCAGTTCGGGGCTGATCTGCAGCGTGTTCTCGTGCAGCCGATGCTCACCGATGGTGTCGAGACGCTGGCGGGCGTTGTGCAGGAGCCCGTCTTCGGGCCGCTGGTGGTGTTCGGCCTAGGCGGCGTTAACACGGACATCCTGGGTGATCGTGTTGCGCGGCTATCGCCGCTGACGGACGCTGACGCGGACGAAATGATCAGCGGCATCCGGGCCGCTCCGGTGCTGGCCGGCTACCGCGGGTCTGCCCCGATGGACACCGCGGGTCTGGCCGACATCCTGCTCCGGCTGTCAAGGCTGGCGGATGATCTGCCCGAGATCGCCGAGCTGGACCTCAACCCGGTGATCGCCAGGCCGGAGGATGTCCAGGTGGTCGATGTCAGGGTGCGCGTCACACCGGCCCTTCCCCGCGATCCCTTCCTGCGGAGGCTGCGCTGACCTGCGCCGGCCAGGAGCGCGCCGGGGACCAAGGTCCAGGCGCCAGGGCCCTATGGCCCTGCCTGGAAGGCATGGTTGCGGGCGACGCTGGAGAGGATCAGAGAAAGTGGTGAGGATCATGGATCAGTCGCCTTCACCGTCCGGAAAGATTGTCGTGGGCGTTGACGGTTCGGAATCGTCGAAGGATGCGCTCCGGTGGGCGCTGCGGCAGGCAGAGCTGACTGGCAGCCACGTTGAGGCAGTGATCGCCTGGCAGTATCCGGTGATGGTGGGCGGATTCGGATTCGCGCCTGTTTCCGCCATGATGGTGAACTTTGACGAGAACGCTGCTAAAGCGCTGGCTGACTCGGTCGCCGAGGTCGTCGATCCGGCCTCGTCCGTCCTGGTCAGCTCGGCGGTGGTGGAGGGCCAGCCGGCGCATGTGCTGCTGCGGGCCTGCAAGGACGCCGACCTGCTGGTCGTGGGCAGTCGCGGGCATGGCGGATTCGCCGAAGCGCTCCTCGGCTCGGTCAGCCAGCACTGCGTGCATCATGCGCCCTGCCCGGTTGTCATCGTCCGCGACCACGTTGCCGCGTGAACCATGAGCACCGCCTCTGACCTGCAGGTCGGCCGCATCCGGCCGGACGGTACCCGCCCGGTGACGGGGACGGATGCGGGCGGCCTGCTCCTGCGCGGCGAAGTCGGACCCGAGCCATACGAGCCGGCGCAGCCGCCGAAAGCGCTGCTGCCGGAGCAAATCGCGAGGCTGGCAGGCATCGCCGGCCGCGCGCCATCGGTGCATAACACCCAGCCGTGGCGCCTCAGGGTGACCGGCGCCACGGTCGATCTGCTGACGGACCCCGCCAGGCAGCTTCGTCAAATCGACCCAGCGGGCCGGGAGATGCTGATCAGCTGCGGGGCCGCCCTCTTCGGCGTGCGCCTCGGGTTGCGAGCTCTCGGCCTCCTGCCGGTTACCGACCTGTTGCCGGAAGGGAGCCAGCCGCACCTGGTAGCCCGCGTCCGGGTAGCGGGCCAGGCCGCCATCTCCAGGCACGAGTCCGAACTGCTCACTGCCGCTTACCACCGGCATACGCATCGCGGATGGTTCGATCCGGGCGAAGTCCCGGCCCGGCTCGTTGACGGTCTGCGCGCCGACGCCAGCTCAGAGGGAGCGGAGCTGGTCGTGCTGTCGGATCCTGAGCAGGTGCTATGGCTGGCCGAGCTCGTCCGGGCCGCGGCGCGAGCACAGACAGCCGCCCCGCAGATTGCGGCCGAGCTGCATAACTGGATGCGGCCGCCGGGTTCGGCCGAGCGCGACGGGATCCCGGCGTCCGCCCGGGAATCCGCAACGAGCGCCACCGCCGCGACGGCCGGCGCGGACACCGGCGTGCGGTTGCCGCAACGCGACTTTGGCGAGCCGGGAACGGAACTGGCGGGCGGATCAGCACCGCCGGTAACCGCGATCCTGACAACCTCTGGCGACACGCCCGCCGACTGGATCCGGGCCGGCCAGGCACTGCACCGGATCCTGCTGCACGCGGCAACCAGATGGGTCTTCGCCAGCCTGCAAACCCAGCCACTGGAGGTGGCGCCGCTACGGACCGAGCTGGCTGCCCGGTTGCAGCTGCGCAGGCCAGCCCCAGATGATCCTGCAACTCGGCCGCTCCAACACAGCAGGCGTTACGCCTCGCCGGGCGGCCGTCGAGATCCTCGCCTGATCCAGATGGGGGACCTTACCGATGACTCAGAACCACTGGATCCGGGCAGCACGCAGGTTCGGCTGGGATCACAATCCGCTGCGGCGCCGTGTTGACCGGGCCGAGGCAGCGATCCTGGCCGGTCTCGTGGCGCTGCTCGTGATCGCCGGCCCGCTACTGGCCATCTTCGCCGGTCGGCTCGCCGATGGTGCCGCGCTCCGTGCGCAGCGCGCGGAGCGCGGCTGGTATCAGGTGCCGGCCACCCTGCTGCAGAACGCGGGCCGGACAATCATCACGGCTGGCGAGATGGACGCTACCTTGGTCCGGGCGACCTGGAACGATCGCAGCGGTCGACGGCTCACCGGCACCGTGGCGGCGCCCTCTACCGCGCGAGCGGGCCAGCGGGTAGAAATATGGCTCACAACTGCTGGCCGGCAAGCGTATCCGCGGCTCACTGGCGCGAGCGTACGCGACCAAGTGATCATAGCCGCCGGACTCACCGCGATCTGCTGGTGCGCGGTTGTCGGGCTCGGTGCCGCGGCGGTGCGTGCGCTGGCTGACCGCAGCCGGATGGCGGCCTGGGAACAAGAGTGGGACGCCGCCGGCCCGCGCTGGTCACACCGGGCCTAGGCCCATCCGGTCGATCACGTCCTCGACTCCATCAATGTCTTTGACCAGCGCGGCGAGGTGCTGTATCTCGTCCTGGCCGGCCAGCTGGCCCGTCAACGTCACCACCCCGTCCCGGACCGCGGCCGTCACCATACCCGGTCTCGCCAGCAGCAGGTCGGCCACCAACTCCTGGACCTCGCCCGCTATCTCGGCGTCTGGCCGGAGGAACACCTTCAGCAGGTCCCGGCGGCTGACGATGCCGACGAGGACGTCATTCGCGTCGACGACCGGCAGTCGCCGGATGCGGTGATCGGTCATCGTCCTGGCGACACGTGCGAGCGGAGCATCCGGATGGGTGGTGATAGCCGGCGAGGTCATCAGCTGCGCGGCGGTCAGGCTCCCGACGCGAGTCCCGCCGCGGGGGAGCCAGCCGCGCGGGCGCCGGCCCGCCGCGGCCGCCACCAGATCGGCCTCGGTGACCATCCCGGCGACGTGCCAGGCCCAACTGCAGCACGGGCACTCCGCCGAGGTGGTGGCGGGCCAGCAGGCTCGCGATCTCCTTGCCGGACGCGGCGCGATCCACTGACACCACCGCCGTCGTCATGATGTCGCGCACGCGGCGGCGATACGTGTCGTGGTGCGGGTGCGCCCGCTCCGGGCGCTTCGGGATTGCGCGGTCATCGGCGGCTGGCTCACCCATGTGGGCGGCGACTTGCACGACAACCTTGGACACGTCCGCATCATCTGCGCGGCCATGCAGCGAGTCGTAATACGCGGCGCCGAGATGGCGCAGCATCGCGTCCAGGTGCATATCGCTGCGGCTCATATCGTCCTCCTCCTCGCCTCCTTAGCGGTGGTGTCCTCTGCCCTGAGGACATCTACTGTGCCTTTCCGGCAATTCCATCGTGCGCCTGCTGCGCAGGTCGCGGCAGTGCCATTCGGCCCGGGCCTGAGCGCTATTAGTCCCGGCCATGAAGAAGGCGCTAGCCACATACGAAACGGCTAGCGCCTGACAATCGGCCTGCTTACGACGATGAGATCGCTGGCTCCCGATGGAGATCCGCGCCGACGGTGCCCTCCGGGCCGATCACCACGACTGGACAGTGGGCGCGGCTCAGGCAGCTGCGGATCACCGATCCGATGGACCGCCCGACGACGGTCGGCGCCGACGTAGAACCGAGCACCAGCAGGTCCGCGCCGGCTGACCGCTCGGCCAGCACTCGCTCGGCCATACCCTCGCGGACCTCGGTGAGCAAGTCTGGCGGTGGCTCCGCGCCGAAGACCGCCCGTAGCGTGCTGGCGAGCTCGGCGGCGACAGCCTGGCGCTCATGGTCACGATCGCGGTACTCGGCGTGTGGCGCGTAGTAGGCCGGATGATAGGGCTCCCAGGCGCGCACGGCAATCAGGCGCCCGCCCAGGCGGCCTGCCTCGTCGGCCGCCCACCGGAGCGCGGCCCTGGAGGCCCACGAACCGCTCGCGCCGACCACGATGACGGGCTTGGTGGAGTTGTTCATTTCTGCTCTCCTCACGAGATGTCGACCGGCACGGTGCGGGCAGCGACGTCATGCTCAGGCTCCATGCCGATCCGGACGGTGAGAATTCCGTTGCGGCAGCTCGCGGCGACGTCGTGGACATTAGCTCCCAACGGGAGCGCCAGGTGCCGGGCATAGGTTCCGTACCGGAATTCCGAGTCGTGCCTTACCGGCGGCTCATCCCGGCGGATTCCCTGAACGCTCAGGATGCCAGTCTGGACTGAGACCTGCAGGTCTCGCTCCGGATCGATGCCAGGAATCTCCATCCGGAACACGTAACAATTGCCATCTGGGTACTGCTCAAGCGCAATGGCAATAACGTCCGGTGCCGGATGGTGAATTGTCGAGATCGGTGAGCCAGGCCCAGTCAGATGGGGCGTTCACCGGGGTCTCCGAAAATGTGCTCGCCACCTGCCAGCCCTCCTTGATTGCCTTGGTTCCAGTCAATTCCATCCCAGCCAGTTGAGCCAGGGACCAAGGCCTGCGTGGCCGGGGACGTTTGTCCTGGCGGGCCAGCGGCCGGGCACATTACAGGGAAGCGACTACTGCCCGTGCCTGGCGGGCGATTTCCAGATCCTCGCGCGCGGTAACGACGAGCGTCCGGACGGGCCCGGCCGAGTCCCCGATCTCGGTATCTGCCGTGGCCCCCGTGTTGCGGCTTGCGTCCAGCCTGATGCCGAGGAAGGCCAGGCCCGCCGCGGTATCCGCGCGCACCCGCGGGTGATGCTCGCCGATGCCGCCGGTAAATACCAGGACGTCCAGCCCATTCATGGCCGCCGCCATGGCCGCGATCTCCCGGCGCAGCCGGTGCACGTAGACATCGATGGCGAGCTGGGCCGGGAGATCGCCCGCGTCTGCGGCGGCGCGCACGTCGCGCAGGTCGCCGGACCCGGTGGGCAGCCCGGCAAGGCCGGCCAGCCCGGCCTTCTGCTCGAGCCCTGCTGATAGCTCATCGAGGCTGACTTTGTCCTGCTGCAAGAGCCAGAGCAGCAGCCCGGGATCGACGCTGCCGCTGCGGGTGGCCATCACCAGGCCTTCCAGCGGGGTGAAACCCATCGTGGTGTCGACGCTCCGGCCGCCGGAGATGGCCGCCAGCGACGCCCCGCCGCCCAGATGGCAGCTGATAATCCGCAGGTCGGTGACGTCTTGGCCGAGCAACTCGGCGGCGCGGCGGGAGGCATACTCGTGCGACAGGCCGTGAAATCCATACCGCCGCAGACCGAACTTCTCGGTCCACTCGGCAGGCAGCGCGTAACGGGCGGCGACATCAGGAAGCGTCGCGTGGAAGGAGGTATCGAAGCAGGCCACGGCGGGTGCGCTGGGCAGCAGCTGGCGGCCAGCCTCGATGGCGGCGATGGCGCGCGGCTGGTGCAGGGGCGCGAGGCTGGTGAGCGCCCGGATCCCGGCCAGGACGCAATCATCGACAATCACCGGCCCGGTGAACCGGCTGCCGCCGTGGACCACGCGATGGCCGACGATGCTCCCGGATCTGTGGCCGCGCAGGAAATCCGCGAGTTCCGGGTGGTCTGGACTGCCGTCCCACGGGTCGAGCTCCAGTGATCCGGTCACGGCATTCCCGTCGTCCAGGACACCGACCTTCAGGCTGGTCGATCCGGCGTTGACGACGATGACCTTGCTCATGTCGTCGAGGGCTGCTGTCCCCAGGTCCAGTCCCGCACCTCGGGCAGGTCCTCGCCATGCTCGCGGACCCATGCCCAGTGCCTCGCCCTGGTATCGGTCATCTGCTGGCGCAGCACGCCTGCCCGCTGGCCGAGGCCAGGAACCCGGTCGATGACGTCGATCACGAGATGGAACCGGTCCATGTCATTCATCACCACCATGTCGAAAGGCGTGGTCGTGGTGCCCTCTTCCTTGTAGCCGCGGACGTGGAAGTTGTGATGGCCCGTGCGGCGGTAGGTGAGCCGGTGGATCAGCCACGGGTAGCCGTGATAGGCGAATATGACGGGCCGGTCTGGCGTGAACATCGCGTCGAACTCCGCGTCGGACATCCCGTGGGGATGCTCGACTTCCGGCTGCAGCCGCATCAGGTCGACGACGTTGACTACGCGGACGCGCAGGTCCGGCAGCTCGCGACGAAGGATGTCCGCCGCGGCCAGCACCTCGAGTGTCGGCACGTCGCCGGCGCAGCCGAGCACCACGTCCGGCTCGGTCCCGTCAGCGCAGGTGCCCGCCCAGTCCCAGATCCCGGCGCCGCGGCTGCAGTGCAGGACGGCCGCGTCCATGTCCAGCCAGTCAGGTGCGGGTTGCTTGCCTGCCACTATCACGTTGACGTAGTTCCGGCTCCGCAGGCAGTGGTCGGCGACCGACAGCAGCGTGTTCGCGTCCGGCGGCAGGTAGACGCGGATGACCTCCGCCTTCTTGTTCATCACGTGATCGATGAAGCCGGGGTCCTGGTGCGAGAAGCCGTTGTGGTCCTGCCGCCATACATGCGAGGTCAGCAGGATATTGAGCGAGGCGACCGGGCGCCGCCAGGACAGATGCCGGGAGACCTTCAGCCACTTTGCGTGCTGGTTGAACATCGAGTCGACTATGTGGATGAAGGCCTCGTAACAGGAGAACAAACCGTGCCTGCCAGTCAGCAGATATCCCTCCAGCCAGCCCTGGCAGGTGTGCTCGGACAAGATCTCCATCACCCGGCCGTCGGGGGCCAGGTTGACATCGACCGGCAGCGTTTCCTCTTCCCAGGTCTTGCCGGTGACCTCAAGCAGCGCGTTCAGCCGGTTGGATTCGGTCTCGTCCGGACCGACCACGCGGAAATTACTGTCGTTACGCTGCATGACGTCCCGCAAGAACGCGCCGAGCACGCGAGTCGCCTCGGAATTGCGGCTACCCGGAGCTCCGACCGGCACCGCGTACTCGCGGAAGTCCGGCATGGCCAGGTCCCGCAGCAGCAGGCCTCCGTTGGCATGCGGGCTGGCGCCGAGCCGCCGCTGTCCCTCCGGGACCAGCGCCAGCACGTCAGCCAGCGGCTGGCCGTTCCCGTCAAACAACTCCTCCGGCCGGTAGGAGTGCAGCCATTCTTCCAGCTGCAGCAAGTGGCCCGGATTGGTGCGCACCTCCGCGATCGGGAGCTGGTGCGCGCGCCAGGTACCAGCGACCGGCAGCCCGTCGACCTCGGCCGGCCCGGTCCAGCCCTTCGGCGTGCGCAGCACGATCATCGGCCACGGCTGCCCCGGCGTATGGCGGCCGTTTCTCGCCTCGTCCTGGATCGCCCGGATCCGGCCGATCGCCTCGTCCAGCGCGGCTGCCATCTCGGTGTGCGGGACGGGCTCGCCCGGACTCGTCACATACAGCGGCTCGTAACCGTAGCCGCGCAGCAGCGAGTCCAGGTCGGCTTCGGGGATCCGGGCCAGCACTGTCGGATTGGCGATCTTGTAGCCGTTCAGGTGCAGGATCGGCAGTACCGCGCCGTCTGCGGCCGGGTTGAGGAATCGCCCCGAGTGCCAGCTGGTGGCGAGCGGGCCGGTCTCCGCCTCGCCGTCGCCGACCACGCAGGCGACGATCAGGCCGGGGTTGTCGAAGGCCGCCCCGTGGGCGTGCGAGAGCGAATAGCCGAGCTCGCCGCCCTCGTGGATAGAGCCTGGCGTCTCCGGCGACACGTGGCTGGGCACTCCGCCGGGGAACGAGAACTGGCGGAACAGCAGGCGCATGCCGGTGACATCTCGCGGGATGCTGGGGTAGATCTCGCTGTAGCTGCCTTCCAGCCAGCTGTTGGCCAGCGCCGCCGGGCCGCCGTGGCCGGGTCCCACGACAATCATCATCTCGGCGTCGTGGGAGCGGATCGCGCGGTTCAGGTGAGCCCAGATGAAGTTGAGCCCGGGTGTCGTGCCCCAGTGCCCGAGCAGCCGGGGCTTAATCTGCTCGGGTCGCAGCGGCTCGGTCAGCAGCGGGTTGTCCATCAGGTATATCTGGCAGGCCGCCAGGTAATTGGCGGCCCGCCAGTACTTGTCCAGTGTCTGCGTATCCGCGTCTGACAGCCGGGCAAGTGATGGTGCGGTCATCCCGCGTCCGCGCGGACGACGACGACCGGACAGTGCGCGTGGGTCACGCAGTGAATGCTAACCGAGCCCACCATCATTCCGGTGAACGCGCCGTGTCCGCGGCTCCCGACGACGAGGAGGTCAGCGTCAGCGGACTGGTCGATCAGCACCTGGGCCGGGTGGCCATAGCCGACCTCCTGCTCTATCTCGGCGTCGGCCGCTGCCTCGGCCACTGCCTTGGCCAGGGCCTCGGTCATCTGCTGACGGACCTCTTCGGAGATCGCCGCTGGCGCGACGCCCACCGGCGCGATACCGACGGGGGCCGGATAGTGCCAGGCCATCACCGCGCGCAGGCGGGCACCGGTGGCCGCTCCATAGGCTGCCGCCCACTTCAGGGCGGCAACCGACTCGGGTGAACCATCGACCCCAATTACGACAAGCTGACCCTCAGTTGCCATCTCACGCCTCGCTAGTCACTTCGGCCGCCGGCATTCCTGCCTGGACCCTCCTGGTTCTATCGAACTCCCGGGCTCCCGGTCCGCCTAGAGGCGATGGTCCTGTGCCATTCCGGGGCTTTCGTCCCTAGGGCGACCCGAGCCAGCCGGGGTCTTGCGTTGGCCGGCCCGTCCACCGATGATTGCGTTGTCGGTCGCGTGAATGCTGCCATATCTCCGGCACAGCGCTGCGCAGGTCTGTGCGGCAGGGCGCCAGCTCATATGTGTTTGTCCGAAGGTAGGCAGCTACGTGCTACTTGCTAGCCCTGGCCCCGCTTGAGGGCGTGGGCGGATGAATGTCGATGCCGGGCCGGCCGGGCGGCCCGCCAGTGGCGGTGCGAGCGCGAACCCATTTCAGCGGCCAGGACTGCTCGTCCGGGTCGCCCCGTTCGCAGTCATTGCCGTGCTCGCCGAGGCAAGCCTCGCCCTGCCGCCGCTACCGGACTCAGCCGCTGCCGTTGCGAGCAGCGTGATTTTGCTGCTGGCCGCGGCCGCACTCACCCTCGCACCATGGCAGCGCCTCCCGTTGTGGCTCCCGGTGCTAGTGCCGCTGACTTACGCCGGCTCGGTGCTGGCCCTGATCCTTGCCGCGCGGCCCAACTCAGGGGTCGGGCTGGTGCTGCTGATCCCGCTGGTGTGGAGCGTGCTGTTTCACAGCTGGCGCGATTCCTTGGTCGTGGCGGTCGCGGTCATAGCCGTGGAGGCCCTGACGTCGGTCGCGCAAGGCGCTAGCGGGGTGGTCATCACCCGGCGCCTCCTGCTGTGGGCCCTGGTCAGCGCGGTGATTGTCCTTGCGGCGCACCGGCTGCGAGACGACCTCGGCGCCGCCCACGCCGAAAGCCTGGAACTCCAGGGGCAGATCGGTCAGCTGACGCTCGCGCAGGACCGGGACCGGATCGCCGCCGAACTCCACGATCGCGTCATCAGCAAGCTGTTCGCGGCCGGCCTGACGATGCAGAGCGCGGCCACCATCGGCGCACCGGGCAGCCGGGCCCGCATCGACGACGCAATCGGGCAGCTGGATGAAGCGATCGTGTTGCTGCGCAATGCAGTGTTTGATATCTCCGCCCGGCCGCGGAGCGGCGGGGGATTGCGGCACCGGGTGCTCGAGGCCGTTGAGGCGCTCGACCCGGTGCCGGAAGTCAGCTTCACCGGGACCGTCGATCACGCGCTGACGGCCGACGACCAGGACCGGCTGCTAGCGCTGTTGCGGGAAGCGTTCACCCTCGTCGGGTCCGGCCGGGCCGTCGAGTTGATTGCGCTCGCAGATCAGCCGCCGGGCCTGGCGATGAGCTGCGCCGTGCACCTCTCAGAAGCGGCGGAAGGCGAGCTGTCGCAGTTGCGCGACAGCGCGCAGCGGGCCGGCGCGGGATTCGGTGCTGAGCGCAGCGCGGATCGGATCGTCGTGACCTGGCACCTCGCCCGGACCATCGCCCCGACGGCGGGCGCAGCGCCCGGCCAGGCGGCTGCCTGGCCGGGCGCTGCACGCTGACCTCACGGCTGCAGGACGATGCGGGCCCTGGCCCGGCCGTGCAGCACATCGTCGATGCCCTCATTGACCGTAGCCAGGTCCCTGGTCTCGTAGATCACCCTGGTCCGGCCCTGAGCGTGCAGGGCGAAGACATCAGAGAGGTCTGCCCTGGTACCGACGATCGAGCCGATGACCGACGTGCCGTTCAGCACCGTGTCGAACACCGGGATGCTGAGCGTCCCGGCGGCCGGCAGCGCGACCAGCACCAGGCGCCCGCCGCGGCGCAGTCCGCGGTAGGCGGTCGCGAATGACTTGTCATCCACCGCCAGCCCGATCGCCACATCCGCGCCACCATTCGCCTGCAGTACCTCGGCCGGATCCTCCGTCCTGGCATCGATCACGATGTCAGCGCCGAGTTCCTTGGCCAGCTGCAGCTTCTCGTCGGTGACGTCGATCGCCGCGACGGTGCCGCCGAAGATCTTCGCGTACTGCAAGGCGAGATGGCCAAGGCCGCCGACTCCGGAGATCGCCACCAGGTCGGCTGGCCTGACGTTCCCTACCTTCACCGCCTTGTAGGTGGTCACTCCAGCGCAGGTGAGCGGCGCGGCCTCGAAGGGGCTGACGCCGGCCGGCACCCTGGCCGCGAAGGCCGCCTCGGCCAGGAAGTACTCGGCGTAGCAGCCGTCGACGGAGTAGCCGCTGTTGCGCTGCTTCAGGCACAGCGTCTCCCAGCCGGTCAGGCAGTGCTTGCACTCACCGCAGGCATAGCCGAGCCACGGGACCGCCACCACCTCGCCGACGCGGGCGCTGGTCACCCCCGCGCCGACCGCGTGCACAGTGCCGACGCCCTCATGGCCGGGCACGAACGGCGGCACCGGCTTGACGGGCCAGTCACCGTGGGCGGCGTGGATGTCGGTGTGGCACAGCCCTGACGCTTGCATCCGGACCGTGATCTGGCCGGGACCCGGCTCCGGTATCGGCCTGTCCTCGATCACGAGGGGCGCGCCGAATTCCCGGACTACTGCTGCCTTCATCTCATCCTCCTGGGATGCTCGCCAGTTCAGTTCTGTCAGCATTCGCCGGTCTGGGCTCGCCGGGCAGAGTCGTTCCGCTCGCGCTTGCGGGCCTTTCGTCCCGGCAGGCAGCTACTGACCGGGACGGGCTGCGTCACAGGCTGGCGGCGACGAGCTCGAGGTCGCTGAGCGCGGTCAGCGAACGGCCTGTGGCATCGATGCCGGTCGCGCCGGCGTCCGCCAGGGCCACTCGGGATGCGCGGTAGTGGTGCATGCAGAAAAGCAGCTCGGTCACGTCCGGGCGATGGGCGGTGGCGGGAATGACCGCAATGACGGTCGGCCGGGCGGTGCAGCAGCACGCGCGGTCGGCGCGGCGCAGCGCTCGTAGATAGCGGCCTGGCACGACGCCGTCGCCGGGGATCGACTCCGCGGCGGGTGGCGGCGGTGTGCTGGTGCTACCGGCAAGGCTGGAGTACAGGGAGTCAGCAGTCATGTTCAGAGGATGCCCGCAGCGCGCCGGCGCCAGCAGAGTCGTTGATCCTGGCCGCGGGGGACCGAAAGTCCCCGCGTCGAGGCGGGAGCGCGAAGCGCTAGCTGGCAGTCGGCCGTCGTTCCGCCCGGCGCCGTAGCAGCAGCCGGCGCAATTCGTCGGCCCCCCAGACGATGAACGGGAACGGCCACTGGAGGGTTTCTGGGGTAATGACAAGAGGGAATTGTCACCGCGCGGGGGTCCAGGACCTAATGAGGGCTCTTATCGGCCATGACCTCTGCGCGCCGCCGGTCTTTGCCGCGCACGGCACGCTTCCAGACATGCCTCGGGCACTTGAGCTCTCTCCCGAACCCGTTCGACCATCGGCTGGCCGAGGTGCATATCCGGCGTCCGGTCCGGCGATGGGTAGAAACCTTCCGTGACGTCTCAGCCGACGATGCTTCGTGGTTACCAGCGGTCGTGGCTGCGGGGCGACGTGATTGCCGGCATCACCGTCGCGGCATACCTGATCCCGCAGGTCATGGCCTACGCCACTGTGGCTGGCTTGAATCCGGTCGCGGGCCTCTGGTCAGCGCTGCCGGCGCTGGTCGTGTATGCGCTGCTCGGGTCGTCCCGCTCGCTGTCGATGGGACCGGAGGCGACTACGGCGCTAATGACCGCCATCGCCATCGGGCCGCTGGCGGCCGGCGACCCGGCTAGGTATGCCGAGCTGGCGGCCACGCTAGCGCTATTGGTCGGGCTGATGGCAACGGCCGCGTGGCTGTTGCGGCTGGGCGTCGTAGCGGACCTGCTATCCAGACCGGTGCTCGTCGGCTACATGGCCGGCGTGGCGCTGATCATGGTCGCTGGTCAGCTAGGGCGGATTACCGGGGTGGCCGTTACCGGCCAGGAATTCGCCGGCCAGCTGGGCTCCTTTGCCCGCAACATTGGCCAGACGCAGCCGGGGATCCTCGCCGTGGCTGCCACGGTCCTGGCGTTCCTGCTCCTGCTGCGCTGGCGCTGGCCAGCCGCGCCGGGCCCGCTGATCGCGGTGCTGCTGGCCACTGCGGCTGTGGCGGCGTTTGGCTTGTCACGCCATGGCGTCGCGGTCGTCGGCCCGATCCCCGCGGGCTTTCCTGTCCCGCGGCTGCCCGCGCTGCACCCGCAGGTGCTTCGAACGCTGCTGCTGCCGGCCTTCACGGTGCTGATCGTGGCGTTCAGCGACGACGTCCTGACCGGCCGGTCGTTCGCTCGTCGCGGTGAGACGATCGCGGCCAACCGGGAACTGCTGGCGCTCGGCCTTGCCAACGCCGGTGCCGGCCTCGTCCGCGGCTTCCCAGTCAGCAGCAGCGCCACACGCACTGCTATCGCGGTCACTACGGGCAGCCGCAGCCAGGCCTACTCGCTCGTGACAACAGCATCGGTCATCGTCGTTTTGTTCGTCGCCGGGCCGGTACTCGCGCGATTCCCAACTGCGGCGCTGGGCGCCATCGTTATCTACGCCGCGCTTCGGCTCATCGACATCACAGCGTTCCGGCGGCTGCTGAAGTTCCGGCGCGCCGAGTTGCTGATCGCCTTGTCAGCCTGCGCTGGCGTCATCGCTTTCAACATTCTCTACGGCGTGCTTGTGGCCATCGGCCTGTCGGTGGCGGACCTGCTGGTCCGGGTCGCCCGGCCGCACGACGCCATCCAGGGCTTGGTGCCGGGCCTGGCCGGCATGCATGACGTGGACGACTACCCCGAGGCGCGGACCATCCCCGGCCTGGTCGTCTACCGCTATGACGCGCCACTGTGCTTCGCCAACGCCGACGACTTCCGCCGCCGGGCGCTCGCAGCGGCCGGGCAGCAGACAGAGCCGCTGCGCTGGTTCGTCCTCAACGTCGAAGCCAACGTCGAGGTCGACTTCACTGCGCTGGAGGCCTTGGACTCCCTCCGGGAGACGGTTACCGGCCAGGGCGCGGTGTTCGCCCTCGCCCGGGTCAAACAAGACCTGCTGGCCCGGCTGCAGGCTTTCGGCCTGGCCGGCAAGATTGGGACGGACCGGCTGTACCCGACTTTGCCCACCGCGGTCGACGCCTACCGCCGGTGGGTCGGCGATCATCCTTATGACGCGGGGCCGTCAAGTCCCGCCTGACAGCAGGGAACGGCAGCGGCCGGGAAAGGCAACGCTTATGCCTGGTGGCCTGCTCACCGACCTGTACGGGGCTGAACGTGGCGGCGAGCTACCTGCGCCGCGGCATGACCGGCCCGGCGACCTTCAGCCTGTTCGCGCGCCCGTTTGCCTGCGCACCGGGGCATCCTGATATGGGCCGCCGGGAGGACTGCCCGGCGTTCCTGGGAAACCTTCGCGTTCTCCGACGCCGACCTGGCGCAGCTCGCCGAGGAGCACGGATTCACCGTCCAGGACATCTCGGCCGTCCGGCGACTGGGGGTTCACTGGTGATGTCTGGGCCATGCCGGAGGGCACCCCGTGTTGGCGGGCGAGCCCTTCCTGGAGGTAACGGCGCCGGCTGCCGAGGGGTGCAGCTCGCCGAGACGGTGCTCCTCAACCACATAACGCTCCACACCAGCGTGGCCACCAAGGCGGCACGTTGCGTGCGGGCCGTTGGGGGAGAGCCGAATGGTCGACCTCGCGTGCCGTGCACGCAGGGCATCGAGGCTGCCCTGCCCGCGGCGCGGGCATCAGCTATCGCCGGATTCAGCGCGACCAGCAACACCGCCGAGCCGCGCCGCCCCCTGATGCTCGCTGACAGCGGCGCAGTGACGCGGACACCCCTGCTCAGCGGGTCCCGGAAAGGGGCAGCCAATAGCGGAGCTGACAGGTGTCACCCGCCGGGCGCGGCTTCGAGCCCAGGCGGGGCTGCGGCGGGCGCTGGAGTCAAGCGGAGAGAGCATCGCTACGACCAGGCCGCTGCTCCAGCCCAGCACGGTGGCGTATTCGACTCTCAGCTCCCCCGTCGCCGGCGCCTCAGATCCGCTGAGCCTGAGCAGGTGCTGCAGGTCCGCGCGGGCGCTGCTCCCCGCGCTGTCCTTGTCCGCATGTGAGGTCCATGGCCCGGGCCGGGACGAACGGCCCTGGCCAGTCGGGCTGAGCGCGCCGTAGCGTTCCTGAGTGACTCACGCCGGCCTGTGCCGTGCCGGTCGTGCGACCGTCCGGCTCGCGTTTGTCACGGACGCGCTCGGCGGGACACAGGTACGAAGGTACCCGGCGAGGCTGGTTTTGTGCGGGGTTGGGAAGGGGGGATGGTCGTGGTGTTCGCTAGTCGTGATGATGCGGGCCGCCAGCTGGCCGGGCGGCTGGAGCATCTGCGCGGTCAGCCAGTCGTCGTCCTCGGCCTGCCGCGCGGCGGCGTGCCGGTCGCCGCGCAGGTGGCCCGCGCGCTGGGCGCGCCGCTGGACGTGATCGTTGTCCGCAAGATCGGCGTGCCGTTCCAGCCCGAGCTGGCCATGGGGGCAGTCGGCGAGGACGGGGTGCGGGTCTCCGATCGCCATATCATCCGGGCTGGCGCGATCAGGCCGGAGGAGTTCGCCGCGGCCGAGGCCCGCGAACTGGCCACGGTCAGGGCCCGCGCCGCCCGCTACCGCAGCTACCGGCCGCGGGAGCCGCTCACGGGGAGGGTCGCGGTGGTGGTCGACGACGGCGTCGCCACCGGGTCCACCGCGCGGGCGGCGTGCCAGGTCGCCCGGGCCGAGGGCGCGGCCCGGGTGGTGCTGGCCGTCCCGGTCGCGCCGCCGGGCTGGGAGGAGCGTATCGGTGCCGATGCCGACGAGATGGTCAGCGTCGAGACACCGGCCGGCTTCTATGCCATCGGACAGTTTTATGCTGATTTCTCCCAGCTGACTGACGACGACGTTATCGCCTGCCTGGACCTGGCCGCCAGGGAGCAGGCGGCGCCGGCTGGCAACGGCCTGGCGGCGGCCACGGCCGATGATCCGCCGGGCCAGGGCACGGAGGTGCAGCCGACCGCCGGCTCGTTGCGGCTGACCGGGTACCTGACCGTGCCGGAGAACGCCCCGGAAGTCGTGGTGTTCGCGCACGGCAGCGGCAGCAGCCGGCACAGCCCCCGCAACCGGTACGTCGCGTCTGTCCTGACCCAGGCCGGCCTGGGCACGCTGGTGCTCGACCTGCTCACCCCGGACGAGGAAGCCGACCGCGCCAACGTCTTCGACGTCGCAGCTGCTCGCCCGGCGGCTGGGCGACGTGACCCGGTGGCTGCGCGCCCAGCCAGCCGCCGGCCAGGCTGCCATCGGCTACTTCGGCGCCAGCACGGGCGCGGCGGCTGCGCTGTGGGCCGCTGCCGAGCCCGGTGCCGGCATCGCGGCCGTGGTGTCCCGCGGCGGCCGGCCGGACCTGGCCGGCCCCCGGCTCGCGGCTGTCACCGCGCCCACGTTGCTGATCGTTGGAGCACTGGACACCCCCGTCCTCGGCCTCAACCGCGAGGCGCAGGCGCAGCTGCGGTGCGAGAACAGGCTCGCCGTGGTGCCCGGTGCCACCCACCTGTTCGAGGAGCCGGGAACCCTGGCCAGAGCCGCCACGCTGGCCAGGGACTGGTTCGTCAGCCACCTCAGCCCGCTGCGGGTCCGGCCCTAGCCCCAGCGAGAACGTTCCCGGTCGACGGGGACCCAGCGCGGCCGGCGCCAGGGGATCCGGCTTGGCGGGGCCGCTCAGGAAATCCCGCACTGGCGACACCGGTGAGCCTCCTTGGATATGGGTAGTGTCAGCCGATCGCTGGCTGCTAGCGCGCAGCCGGGCTGGCCGTTAGCGGGGGGATGCTCGACTGCCATGTCAGCGGGCGGGAAGAACACAGTCCCGTGTACGTCCTGCCAGCGCAGGCGGACGTGGCAGCGTCGAAGACGTGCGTCGTCACGGCGCTCGGCACGCCAAAGCCCCGGAATCTGGCAACGCAGAGCGAGCTGCATGGCTGCTGTCAGCTCATACGCATGATCCTTGCCTGGCCGACTTGCGGGCTATGTTCGCGTCCGGGCAGAACCGTGACCGTTCCTGCCGGCTACCACGGCGGGACCTCGTGCCCTGTCGGGGTGCGTCCCCGGCGCGGGCATACTGCCGGCCTGTCGCTGAGCATCGTGGCAGGCACTGCTAATCCGATCCCTGGCCGGGCGAGTGGCGTCCCAGCTCAGGACCGGTCTGGTCGAGATGCAGCTGGAGCGGTTCCCCGACGGGGAGATCCGCCCGTGCCTTGGCCCCATCCGCGGTGCCGATCTGTACGTGATTGAGCCGACCGGGCCTCCCGTCAACGACAACCTGGTCGAGCTGCTGCTGCTCGACACAAGCTGCCGGGCCGGCGCTGACCGGATAACGGCCGTGGTCCCCTACTTCGGCTACGCCCGGCAGGACCGGCGCTCCGGGGACCGTCGGCCGATCGGCGCCCGGGTAGCTG
Organism: uncultured Actinomycetota bacterium; assembly: GCA_963805805.1. Lineage (GTDB taxonomy): Bacteria > Actinomycetota > Actinomycetes > Streptosporangiales > Streptosporangiaceae > JAJYUU01. The sequence continues at coordinate 76,879 of CAWDVS010000011.1, forward strand.
CCGATGCAATCACCAGCGCCGGCGCCAGCCGGCAAGTGGTCGTCGAGCCGCACACCTCGTCACTGGAAGCGATGTTCCTCGTCCCCGTCGAGATGCCCACCGCGGTGCCCGTTCTGGCCGCGGATGTGCGGCCCTGATCCAAGCACGCTCAGTGGTAGTTGCACCGGATCTGGGTGCGATGGTGCTTGCACGCCACTTTGCCTCGCGGGTGGAAGCCCCGCTGGCGGCAGTCAGCAAGTACCGCCTAGACGCGGTCACGGTATCGGCCCAGGACATCGTCGGAGACGTGCGGGACCGGCCCGTCGCTGTCGTCGATGGCCCCGACCAGCCAGGAGGTTACGGCCACGCGGTTCCGGCGTACGAGCGCAGGTATGTATCACTGGACGAGCACATCGGCGTCGTGGTCCCAGCCTGTCCGCGCGAACGACGTGCTGAACGGGTCGTTCCACGGCGAGTAGTAGACAACGATCCTTGGCCTGACGCCGGTCGCGCTGGTGAACTGCGTGATCTGCGATCAGCTGCGAGGCTCCCGGTTCGAAGACAGCGGACTTGCCGGCCCGGGAACCGGCGTAAACGGGCTGCGACGTCAGCGGGGTCAGGCACCCCGTAACTGCCAGCAACGCGGCAGCGGTAGCCGCCGGAACCGTGGCCTTCGCACAACCATGCCTCGCCGTCCACTTCGGGCCGGATCAGCTCAGCTTGTTCCGGGATTCAAGCAGGGCCTTCCGCAGATCGCTGAAGGCATTCTCCAGGCCCGTGCGCAGGGTCTCGGCGACGCTGGTCGCCGCCGAGGTCTTGTCATCGACCTGCCGCCGCGCATCGGCCCACCTCGAGTGCAGGCGGCTCACCAGCGTGTTCAGCTTGTCGCTGGTCTCCAGTGCGCCCAGGTGCATCTGCACCTCGAGATCTTCGATGCGACCTTGCCACTGATCGAGCTGCGCCTTGGTCAGCTGCTTGCGCAGTTCAGCCTGCTTAGCGTGCAGATCCTTGATCTGGGTTTCCAGGTGTTCAATACGCTCTTCTGTCGTCATGAACCAAACCTCCCGCACCCGACGCTGCCCAGACAGGGGCCAAGGTCCCGTTCCGAGGCCGGACCGGCAGTCCCGTAGGGCGCGGCACGAGCTGGCGTGCCCGGCCTAAGGCACGCTGGCGGATCGTGCCGCTGATATAGATCGGCGTGTCGTCCTTCATGACATCTCCGGAGGTGCCAGAAGGGACCTGTCAGGTTCCTTGCCGAAGGCCGGGCGCTTCATGCGCCCTGGTTTCTGGCGTGCTTTCCGGAGGTGGGTCGTGTCTGTTGTTGATGGTCTGGTCTCCTCGTCCACGGTTGTTGTGGCGGTCGATGTCGGCAAGAACGTGATCGCGGTGTCGGCGACTGATGCCGGCAGGCGGCGGCTGTTCGGGCCGGCGGAGTTCGCGATGACTGCCCCGGCGCTGCGGGCGCTGACCGGCAGGCTGCAGCAGGCGCTTCCGGCGGGCGCGGTGGTGCGGGTCGGGGTGGAGGCAGCCGGTCATTACCACCGGCCGCTGCTGATCGGGTCGGCGTGGCCGGCGAGCTGGCAGGTACTGGAGCTGAACCCGGCGCACGTGACCGAGCAGCGCCGGGTCCGGGGACGGCGCGGGATCAAGACCGACGCGGTGGACCTGGAGGCGATGACGGACCTGCTGCTGGCCGGGCAGGGCGTGCAGGCCGGCGGGCAGGACACCGTGATCGTGGAGCTGGCTGCCTGGGCGGCGCACCGGGCTCGCCGGGTCCATGCCCGCACCGCGGTGAAGAACCAGCTGCTGGGCCAGCTCGACCGGTGCTTCCCCGCCCTGACGCTGGTGCTGCCGGACGTGCTCGGCACGAAGGCGGGCCGGCTGGTCGCCGCCGAGTTCGCCGATCCCGCCCGGCTCGCGGCCCTCGGCGTGACCCGGTTCACCCGGTTCGCCGCCGGGCGCGGCCTGAAAGTACGCCGGGGCCTGGCCGAGCGGCTGGTCGCTGCTGCCCGCGACGCCCTGCCCACCGCGGACGCAGCCGTCGCCCGGCAGGTCCTGGCCGCCGACCTGGCGCTGCTGGCCAGCCTGGACGCCCAGGTCACCGGCGCCGACGCCGAGCTGGCCCGGCTGCTGCCCGCCAGCCCGTACGCGACCTTGACCAGCGTCCCGGGCTGGGGCGTGGTCCGCGCCGCCGCCTACGGCGCCGCCCGCGGCGAGCCGGGCCGCCACCCGGGCCCGGCCCAGATCTACCGCTCCGCCGGCCTGTCCCCGGTGCAGTACGAGTCCGCCGGCAAGCGCCGCGACGGTGCCATCAGCCGCGAGGGCAGCACCGAGCTCCGCCGCGCCCTGATCGACCTGGGCATCGGGCTGTGGCACTGCGACCCGCCCGCCAGGGCCAGCGCCGCCGCTATGAAGGCCCGCGGCAAGCACGGCGGCGTCATCGCCTGCGCGCTCGCCCACCGGGCCAACCGCATCGCCTTCGCCCTGGTCCGCGACCAGGCTCACTACGACCCGTCCCGGTGGACGACCACGCAGGACTAGCCAAAGGAGCTTCACAACTCCGGCCGGCGATGCCAGGCTAGACGGACGAAGGGCCGGACCAGACGCCGTTACCGCTATGGCGGACGCGCACCCGCGTCACGCCGTTTCTAGCTTGGCGCCCGGCCCTTCGCCATCCCGGCAGCCCGAACGACGCCAGATGACCCTCGTCGCCGCGACGGTGCCCGAGGTCGCATAAGTCAGCGTGGGCGCCCAGGCACCGCCTCTCCAAGCAGACCCGGCCAAGATCACCATCAGCCCCGCGCCGCGGGGTCAGGCAAGCATGCCCAACTGCCCGCTTGACACGACCTACCGCCAGCTAGAAGCGCGACGGCCACTGCGGCCCAGAGACGGCCCATGCCTGAGCCCAGCCGGCTAGGCGGCGCCGGTTGGCCAGCATCCGGACAGCACCGCCTGCGGCTATCAGCAGCACGGCCAGGTTGGCCGGAACCAGCCTGGCTGCCACCGCCTCCCAGTCGCGGAGGTTGGCGCTGGTGTTCGGCGGACGCGTCAGCTGCCCGGCCGGCGTGACCCACACCATCATGCGCTGCCAGGCTCTGGCGTTGACCTGCGCCGCGATCAAGCCCGTCCGCCGGGTCCCCCAGGCGCGGGTCCAACGTCCCTGCACCGAGGCGACCTGCCAGTCGCTGTCCGGGTCAACCGCCACGGCAGCGGCGTTTGGTCGTGCTGCGCCGGGGCCGGGACCAGTTTCCCGGCCGAGATCAGCCTCAGCCCTGTCGCCACCACAGCCGGCCAGTGCGCCCTCACCGTGATCCGCGACGTCACCGAGGCGCTACGGGCTGGGCGCAGGCGTCAGGAACTGCCAGTCACCGAGCCGCGGTCCGGCCAGCCCAGGGCGCTGCCCCTCGTGCGGGACTCGCCGGCTTGGCACCATACTGGCTCATCGCGCCAGTGGACCTACCCAAACCCGGCCACGCCGCCCGCGGACAAAGCAGGAGGTCCAACCTCCAATGCTGGAGCTGGCGGCGATATGCCGAGATGGCGACGGCGTGGTGATCATGGTCGTTCCCGGCTCCCCTGATGCGAGGTCACAGAGCCAAATACATGCCTTGCGCGCCGGGGCCACCGCGGGTGACACGCTGGCCCAGGCGCCCCGCGGCTCCCGATTGGGACCTTTGCCTCTACCGATTATGGGGGTGGCGGAGTGAGCCTTAGATGTCTGGCAATGGGCGATGACCAGCGGGGGTGATCATGCGGGCCTATCAAATGACGGAGTGGCAGCAGTCACCAGAGTTCCGTGCCATCGAGGTGCCCGAGCCGAGACCAGGGCAGGTGCTGATCAAGGTGGCCGGCGCGGGTGTCTGCCACTCCGACCTGCACCTGATGGAATGGCCGCCGGGGACGTTCGACTTCCCGCTGCCGTTCACTCTCGGGCATGAGAACACCGGCTGGGTCGAGGCGCTCGGCGCCGGCGTAGACGGCCTCAAGCCTGGCGACCCGGTTGCCGTGTACGGGCCCTGGGGCTGCGGCCGCTGCCGCTCCTGCCGCAACTCCGACGAAAACCTCTGCCAGAACGCAGCCCAGCTCGGCGCGCTCGGCGGCGGGCTGGGCCGCGACGGCGGCTTCGCCCCGTTCATGCTCGTCCCGGCAGCCCGGCTGCTCATCCCGCTAGGCGACCTCGACCCGGTCGAGGCGGCTCCGCTGACCGACGCCGGACTAACCCCCTACCACGCGATCAAGCGCAACCTGCACAAGCTCGTACCAGGGTCATCGGTGGCGGTGATCGGCGTCGGCGGGCTCGGCCACATGGCAGTCCAGATCCTCCGCGCGGTCAGCGCAGCCCAGGTCATCGCCGTGGACATCGACGAGCGGAAGCTGGAACTCGCCCGAGAGGTCGGCGCGAGCGACACGGTGGGATTCGGCGCCGACGCCGCAGCGCAGATCCGTGACCTCACCGGCGGGTCGGGGGTTTCCGTCGTGCTCGACATGGTCGGCACGGACCAGACCATGGCGCTCGCCGCAGCGGTGATCCGGCCCGCCGGCGAGATCACGGTCATCGGCCTCGCGGGCGGAACATTCCCGTTCCGGTTCGGCGCGCTGCCCTTTGACGCCACGATCACCGTCCCCTACTGGGGCAGCGCGGTCGAGCTGATGGAGGTACTCGAACTCGCCCGCCAGGGCAAGATCCGCGCCCACGTCCAGCGGTTCCCGCTGAGCCAGGTCACAGACGTCTACCAGCGACTCCGTGAGGGCGGAATCGACGGCCGGGCAGTGATCACTCCGCAAGAGGCCTAACGAGGCAGCGGGTAAGTCCTCATCAGGAGCGATCCTGAGCCAGATCGTCAGCTAGCTGCGGCGCGTTTCTTGACGGTCGAGCAAGCTGCGGACCCACTCGGGCGGCAGATACCTCGCGGCGATAAATTCGTCGTCAGAGTGGTGGTTCTTCTGGCATAGAACCATAAAGTCTGTGATAGGGAGATCTGCATTACAAATCTCCGTATCGTCGACCGGTCCGGTTTTCATGGTCATCGCAACTCCGCCGAACTGCGTCATCGGCTCATGACAAATGTCACAGAGTTTCTGCTTCCGAATCATTAGCCTTTCCTACTTGCTAGCTGCTCCTTCACTGCACTTTCATTCTCGTCGTCGGAGATCTGGCCGAGAAGAGCCGACCGGCCGCACTACCGGTGACTTTTGGCTTGCAGGAATCATGAATTAGAACACCTTGCCCGGCGCGCGTCGGTAATTGCGTCCCGAAGTCGCCGAGCATGGAATCCACTCAGCACGGCGACCAAGTGGGCGGCTGACGAGCCACGTGGCTGGCGCAGCGGTTGCCTACCCGTCCAGCTAGCGACCGACGGGACCGGCTGAGGCGTGAATGAGGGTGGCGCCTGGTGGCCGTCGCGGGCCTGCGTGTAAGCAGCCTGAGTAAGTCCGTTGGGCGGCGGATCTCGCGGTTGAGTCGTTCCTGCTGGTTGTTGGACCCGCCGCGGGACGCAGCTGAGGTCGTCAGCCGAAGACTGGGTTCCGTAGACGTTCCCGCTCGCGGAGCGGGCCTTTCGTCCCGGCAGGCAGCTACTGACCGGGGCGGTCGCGTCACAAGCTGGCGGCGACGAGCTCGAGGTCGCTGAGCGCGGTCAGTGAACGGCCCGTGGCGTCGATGCCGGTCGCGCCGGCGGCCGCCAGGGCCACTCGGTAGATAGCGGCCTGGCACGACGCGGTGCGGGGGATCGACTCCGCGGCGGGTGGCGGCGGTGTGCTGGTGCTACCGGCAAGGCTGGAGTACAGGGAGTCAGCAGTCATGTTCAGAGGATGCCCGCAGCGCGCCGGCGCCAGCAGAGTCGTTGATCCCGGCCGCGGGGGACCGAAAGTCCCGAGTCCGCGTCGAGGCGGGAGCGCGAAGCGCTAGCTGGCAGTCGGCCGTCGTTCCGCCCGGCGCCGTAGCAGCAGCCGGCGCAATTCGTCGGCCCCCCAGACGATGAACGGGAACGGCGCGACGATGGCGAGCTGCGCTGGCGAGAGCGCCGCCGTTCCGAAGGTCCCGTGCAACGCAGGCACGTATACGATCAGCGCCGCGAACGCCAGCGAGAAGCCGATGCCGCCGAGCAGGTAGCGATTGCTGAACAGGCCTACTGAGCGCAGCGAGGCATGATCGGTCCGGACCGCGAACGCCGTCCCGATCTGGCAGGCGACGATGCCCAGCCAGGTGACGGTGGTGGCCTGCTGGTACGCAAGGTGGAGTGCGGTGCCAGGGCCGGTGGGCGCTCCGAGGTGCCACCCAGCGCGGTGCAGCACGATGAGGAATCCGGCCATGACCAGCGCCGCCGAGATGAGGCCGAGGAAGCCCCAGGACCGCGCCAGCATGGACCTGCTGATGATGCCCTGCGTACGCGGCCGGGGTGGCCGGTCCATCAGGCCGGGCTCGGCCGGCTCACGGCTGAGGGCGAGCGCCGGGAGCGTGTCGGTGCCGAGATCGATCGCCAGGATCTGCATGACGGTCAGCGGCAGCGGGATGGCGCCGCCGGCCAGCGCGAAGACGAGGAACGGGACGACCTCAGGCACTGCGTGCGCGAAGATGTAGCAGATGAACTTGCGCACGTTGTCGTAGACGCGGCGGCCCGACTCGATCGCGGCCGCGATCGTGGCGAAATTGTCGTCGGTCAGCACCATGGTGGCCGCCTCGCGGGCGACATCGGTGCCAGACTGCCCCATGGCGACGCCGATGTCCGCGCGCCGCAGGGCCGGGGCGTCGTTGACGCCATCGCCGGTCATCGCGACGACCTCGCCAAGCGCGCGGAGCGCGTCGGCGATGCGCAGCTTGGCCTCGGGCGAGCTGCGCGCGAAGACTATCTCCGACCCGGACATCAGCAACTTGTCGAGATCGCACTCGGACATAGCGTCGAGCTCGCCTCCGGTCACCACGTGCAGGCCGGCCGCGCCGATCCCGGCCGCCCGCGCGATCGAGGCGGCGGTGAGGCCGTTGTCGCCGGTGACGATGTGCACGCGGATGCCCGCCCGATGGGCCCGGCTGATCGCAGCCGGAACTTCGGGCCGCAGCGGATCGAGCATCGCCGCGAGCCCGGCGAAGCTGAGAGCCTGCTCGGCCTCATCCCTGGATTCGGGTACCTCGGAGCCGCCGGGCAGCGTCCTGGCCGCGAACGCCAGCACGCGCAGTCCCTGCTCGGCGAACTCGGTCATGACGCGGGCCGCGCGACTGCGGTCGGCCTCGGTGATCGGCTGATCGCTGCCGCCGCGCCGCACCGTAGTGCAGCGCGCCAGCACCTCCTCCGGCGCCCCCTTGGTCTCGATCAGCAGCTCACCGTCGCGCTCGGCCACGGTCGTCATGACCTTGAGACGCGGGTCGAACCTGAAGAGCCGGCGCCGTCCGAGCTGCCGGTCCGCTGAAGAGACATCCGCGCCCGCCCGCCCCGCCAGCTCCAGCAGGGCGAGTTCGGTCGGGTCACCGGTCGCCTTGCCGCCCCCGGTGCGCAGCACAGCGGTGGTGCAGGAAGCGGCTATCCGGCTCATCCAGGCATATTCGGCCGGGAGCACGCCGCCGGAGCCGCCGAGCTCCGTGGCGGTCTCGCCGTCCGGCGTCCAGACCCTGGTGACCCGCATCTGATTTCTGGTGAGGGTGCCTGTCTTATCGGTGCAGATCACGCTCGTCGACCCGAGCGTTTCGACCGCAGACAGCCGCTTGACAAGGGCTCCGCGCCGGGCCATCTCGCGCACGCCGACCGCGAGCGCGAGCGTGATGGTGGGCAGGAGACCTTCCGGGACGTTGGCCACGAGCAGGCCGATGGCGAAGCTCGCGGCCGCGGTGATGGTGAGTCCGGCGGCCAGCCCGACCGGAAGGAACGCCAGGCCAGCGCCGACCGCCACGAAGGCGATCAGCCGGGTGGCTCGCGTGATCTGCCGCTCTAGCGGGCTTTTGTCGGGTCCACCGCGCTGGCTCAGCGCGGCTATCCGGCCCAGTTCCGTCTGCATCCCGGTGGCCGTGACGACGGCCTCTCCCTCGCCGCCCGTGCACGCGGTGCCGCTGAAGACGACGTCGCTCGCCTCCAGCAACGGCCTGCTCAGGTCAGCCGGTCCTGCCGATCGCGTGACCGGCGCGGACTCGCCTGTGAGGGTGGACAGGTCGATCTCGAGTGTGCCGGCCAGCATCCGCGCATCCGCGCAGATGCTGTCGCCTTCCTCGAGGAGCAAGATGTCCCCGGTCACCAGGTCGCGCGCCGGTATCTCCTGCCGCGCGTCGTCCCGCCGGACCCGGACCCGCTCCGGCAGGAACGCGGCCAGCGCCTCGACCGCCCGCTCAGCCTGCAGTTCCTGCACGAAGGCGAAACCGGCATTGAGGAAAATGACCGCGATGATCGCGATACCGAGCCGGGGCGTGCCGGTCGCCCAGGCCAGGCCGGCAGCGAGGGCCAGCAGCAGGGCCAGGGGCTGGGTGAACTGCGTCGCCAGCTCGCGCGGCCAGCGTCGACCGCCGCGCCTGCTCAGCTCGTTCGGACCGCTGACCTCAAGCCGGCGAGCTGCCTCACGGCCGGAAAGCCCGTGAGACGAAGTCCGCAGGTCACGATATATCTGATTAAGCGGCTCAAGCGGACTGCCCACACTCCGTACATCTGCCCGCTCGGCCGACGCCGGGCGCACGTCGACGTTGGCTGGCATAGTGCCAGTCTGGGCCGCGGCGACCGGCGCAGCCAGGGGCATGCGTCCCGGACCGTCCGGGACCAACGGCCCCGCCCCGCCACGAGACCGGAGCCGGGGCCTGATGAATTGCGCCGGTATCACCGCTTCCCCCGCGACATAGCTGACCGAGTGCCCGGCCCGCCCGGACGTTTGGCCCTGCCCGGCGCTCAGGCTGACAGCGATAGTGGCAGCAGGCCACGGCGTCGTCGGCGGCCGGACTAGAAGAGGAGGCAGGCGATGAAGAAGATCTTTCTCGCAGCCATGGCCGCTGCCGTCTATGTAGCCCTGATGGCGGGCCGGGAGGACATCGTGCGGTTCCGCGAGATGCGCCGGATGTCCAGCGGGCACTAGGCAAACGGCGGACCGCGAAGGCCGTCCCGGACATGCCGGGACGGCCTTCGCGTTACTGTTACGCGCGGGCACCCATCAGCGCGGCCAGGTCGGCCAGCCTGCAGGTGTAGCCCCACTCGTTGTCGTACCAGCCGAAGATCTTCACGAGACTGCCTGCGGCCTGGGTCAGCCCGGAATCGAATATGCACGATGCCGGGTCGCCGACGATGTCCCGTGAGACCAACGGATCGGTGCTGTAGCGCATGATGCCCGCCAGCGGCCCGGTCTCCGCGGCCTGCTGGAAGGCACTGTTGACCTCGTCGGCGGTGACCTCGCGAGTCAGGACCGCGGTGAGATCGGTGAGCGAGCCGTCCTCAACCGGAACGCGCACGGCCACCCCGTCGAGGCGACCCGCGAGTTCGGCGATGACCAGGCCGGTTGTCCGGGCGGCGCCGGTAGTGGTCGGCACGATGCTGACTGCGGCGCTGCGGGCGCGGCGCAGATCCTTGTGCGGACCGTCCAGCAGCATCTGGTCGCCGGTGTACGCGTGGATCGTCGTCATCAGTCCCTGCACCAGGCCGAATGCGTCATGCAGCACCTTGGCCATCGGCGCGACGCAGTTGGTCGTGCAGGACGCATTGGAAACCACGTCATGCACGACCGGGTCGTAGTCGCCGTCGTTGATGCCCATGACCACGGTCAGATCGGCGTTCTTGCCTGGCGCGGAAATCAGGACTTTCCGCGCGCCGCCCTTGAGATGCAGGGCGGCGTCGTCGCGGCTACGGAACTTGCCGGTCGACTCGACGACCACGTCCGCCCCCAGCTCTCCCCACGAGATCGCGGCCGGATCGCGGGCGGCCAGAGCTCTGATCGAGCGACCGCCGACGAGGATGGAGTCCTCCGTGTGGCTCACTGCGGCGGGCAGCCGGCCGTAGGTGGAATCGAACGCCAGCAGATGCGCCAGCGTACGGACGTCTGTGATGTCATTGACGGCCACGATCTCAAGGTCGTCGCGATCCAGGCTGCAGCGGACAAGCGCCCGCCCGATCCGGCCGAAGCCGTTGATGCCGATGCGGGTAGTCATAGCTCCTTCTTCCATGTCAGCGCGCGAACGTGCGCACCGTCCACTCTCGGGCGGACGTCTCGCGACTAGCAGGGGCCTTTGGCCGCCTGGAGCGGGTCCTTGGTCCCTATGGCGGCCAGTCTGCGCGCCCGACACTGACTTCCAGGACGTACTTCAAGCTGCCGGAGATGCGAAATGAAAGTCGTTGTCGTCTACGAGTCCATGTTCGGGAATACGCACGCCATCGCCGACGCGATCGCCAAGGGGATAGCGGACGGCAATGAAGTGATCGTCGTTCCCGTCGGTCGCGCGGGCCCGGACCTAATCGGCGATGCGGACCTGGTGATCGCCGGCGGCCCCACCCACGTGCACGGCATGAGCCGGGCCAGTACCCGCCAGGGTGCTCTGGAGAAGGCACGAAAGCCGGGCGCCGAGCTGACGCTCGAAGCTGGCGCCGACGGACCAGGGTTGCGCGAGTGGTTTGAATCGCTAGGCCAGGCCAGCGTGGCGGCAGCAGCATTTGATACCCGGGTGGATGGCCCGGCCGCGCTGACCGGCCGGGCCTCGGTCGGCATCAGCAAGCAACTACGCCGGCACGGATTTTCGGTCATCGCGAAGCCTCGGAGCTTTCTCGTCACCAAGGCCGACCAGCTGCGGTCCGGCGAGCAAGAGCACGCACGTGAGTGGGGAGCGGAACTCGCTACCGCGCTAGCAGCAGACCGCACGCGGGCCGCACGCGCGAGCTAGAAAGGCCGGTGTCTCACGCAGTAGCCGAGGTTACTGCTGGACTGGCCTGCAGCAAACGGGCTCTGGTGGCTTGCAGCCGGTGGGCCGCGACGCGCAGGAACCGCGTAGCCACCGCGTACCCGAGCGCTGCGTCCTCCTCGCACGCGGTCCGGACTGCGCGGGCGTCAAATTCGAAAGCCTGCATGGGCTGGGTGCACACGGCACCGAACTGCCACTGGTATGGCGCCACGAGCCAGGACAGTCCGACTGCATCGCCGCGGCCGAGGGTCTCGATGGTCATCCTCCCGACACCGGGCACGAGGATATCCAGCGCCGCTTGGCCTGCGTCGATGATCCAGAACCGGTCGGCAGGCGCGCCCTCATCGAAGAGCCGGTGCCGGGCCGGGAAGGACACATGCCGGGCCATGGCAGCCAGCCGGGCGAGCTGATCGGCCGGCATTCCCCGCAGCAGGGGCTCAGCGCCAATGATCGCAGGTGACTCGCTCATGATCTTCATCTCCCTACCTTTCGGCCGCCGGATAACTGAGACGGTCGCGAACGCCGACAACGCCGTCCGCGTGCCGGACTCGCGCCAGGAGAGTCAGCGCGGCCCCGCGCTGGTCGATCAGACCGCACAAGGTCACGACCCCCGACTGCACGGTGACGTCGAAGTCTTCAGGGTTAAGAGCGAATTCCTCGCTCACCATGAGCTTGATGACGTCGTCCCAGATATCCGTATCTGACCGCTCGAAAACGCTGAGCAGATCGGTCCTCGAGACGATGCCGACCAGACGCCCGCCGGGCATGGCAACCGGCAGGCGCTTGATCTGGTTGTCCTGCATGACCTTCGCGGCCACTCGCAATGGCACCGACGGATCAACGACGATGGCTGGCGCGGTCATGAGCTCGGCCGCGCTTATCGCGGTCGCCTTGTTTTGCTCATGCAACCGCCAGTTGAGCCGGTACAGGCCCGGAGGCATCTCCGGATCAGTCTGCTTGTGCAGCAGGTCCGCTGCGGACACCACGCCCAGCACACGGTTCTTCTCGTCGATCACCGGGCATGCGCTCACGTGGTACCGGCGCAGGGCCGTAGCGATCTCTTTGTACTCAGCGTCCTCTCGCAGCGCGACGACTCGTCTCGTCATGACCTCGCTCACTGTCATGGTCATCGTCATCGCCCCCCTTCGCCATCAAGCTTCGTCGCGGGCAGCTAGCTGCGGCAGGGGCGTTCCTACCTGGCCGCAGGGACCTTAGGCCCCGCGGGCTGTCACCTGGTCTGCCTGGTGCGAACCACCACCACGGGGCAGGTGGCATGCGTGACGCAGTGGACGCTGACCGAGCCGAGGTACATTCCGGTCACGGCCGCGTGACCGCGAGCGCCGACGACAAGCAGGTCAGCGCCCTTGGCTTGCTCGAGCAGCACCTGGGCGGGATGGCCAGTGCACACGATCTCCTCGGCGTCGACGCCAGCGGCGTTGGCGGCAACTGTCCGGCTCAGGAACTCGGCTAGGTGCTGGCTGACCTCGCCGGTCACCAGCTCGGGGGCAATACCGACAGGCGCCGGCCCGATCGGAGCCGGGTAATGCCAGGCCAGAACGGCGCGAATCCGGCCGCCGGTTGCTGCGGCGTATCGCGCCGCCCATTGCAGCGCCCGGATAGATTCGGCCGAGCCATCGACACCCACGGTGACGACTGGGCCGGTTCGGTGTACGGAGGTCATATGCCCCCTCGCCTTCCGTCGGAGAATGCCTGGCTTCACTTGAGCTCGACGGATCGTTCTCAGCTGCGTCCTTGACAGCGAGGTCCGCCAGGCCGTTGGGCCAGGCGGACCTCACACCGGACCCGGCGTCCGGCCTCACAGCCTCACCGGTCGTGCGGGACCACGACCACTGGGCACTTGGCGTGATGCACGACCTGGCTGCTGACCGCCCCGAGGTGCAGGTGCGGGAAGCCGCCACCGCCGCGCGTGCCGACAACGACGAGGTCAGAGCTAGCCGACGCGTCAATGAGGGCCTGGGCCGGGAAGCCGTTGATCGCGCGAACGGTCACCTGGACGTCCGCGCCAGCCTCCTTGGCTGCGGCAATCACAGCCTGCTCAGCAGACTCGCGAGCGTGCTGCACCAGGGCTTCATCGCCCGCGAAGTGAAGCGGCTGACCACTCCAGTAGCCCGCGATGGTCTCGTGCACCGTCAGGACCGTGAGCGGCACGCCGCGCTGTGCGGCCTCGGTCATTGCCCAGATGAGTGCGTGATTGGCATTGTCTGATCCGTCAACACCTACCGTGATCCCAGGCATCGTCCTGTTCCTTTCTCGCATGGCCGCCACGGATTGGCAGGTCTGCTTCCCTTCTACTGTCCGCCATCCGAGACGAGCAGAGCAGGGGCGTTTGACGCCATTTCCCGGGCCTTTAGTCCCTGCGATGGTTCTCGGGATCGCCCCGCTTGTTCCGCTCTGGCGTGCATAGTATGGAGAAGCGATGGGAAGCAAGGCAGCGGACGGTACCTGCGCGGCACTATCGGCATACGAGCGTCGAGCCTGCCCACCGTCGTTACCGGCTTCGAGAGGAACGCCGAACACAGCGGGACTGTCAGAAATGTCGTGGCGGGGGCGGTGATCTCCACTAGTTCCAGGCCTGGCGGAACCAGGGAGTTCGGCGACTCGGTCGCATTGGTCGTATACACGATCTTGCGGATCCGCGGCGGGGAACGCCAGGAACGGGGTGAACTGCTCCCCGGCGGTACGCAACACCCGGATGATCGCCGGATACCGTTCCCCGGGCCTGCTCGAACTCGGCGAGCTGCTGCTCGGTCGCGGCGACAGTACGGGTGTAGACCTCGCGCAGCTGGCTGGTGATCTAGCTCCAGTACTTCTTCGACCCGTACCGCAAGCTGGCGCGGACCAGGTGCACCACCCACAGCTGAACAGTGGCCTGCGGCCAGATCTCGCCGGCCGCCTCGGGACTGCCAGGCCGCCAGTTCGTCGGCGACCCCGGAATCCGGGTCACGGAATACCTCGACGCCGTAGGTCTCGGCCAGGTGCGCGCGGATGTCCCCAGTCGTCAGCCGTCTGGCGTACAGCGACACGATGGCCTCGTAAAAGCCTCGACCCGACGGGCGTGCTTGGGCCGGCGGGTCGAACTTGCCTCGCCCGGTCCCGCGGGATCGCGCCGACCTCGGTCAGCACCTTCTCAGGCGAGCTGTCATTGCGGTGGTTGTCGGCCGGGAACGGCGGCCGCTCGCCTTGGCCGTAGTGCAGCGAGCTCAGGTGGGCTGCTGCTTTGTTCTGCGGATCAGGCGATGGCGACGGTGGCCTTGCGGCGGCGAACCAGGAACCAGCCGAGCCCCGCCAGTCCGGAGATTCCCGCGGCGGCGGCTCCGCCTACCGCTGATACCAGAGGGCTAGCGACGGTCTGCGAGCAGGTCGGTGCGGTGATGGTGTCGCTATCGAGGGTCACCGCGCCGTTGCGGGCTAGCATGCTTCCGTCAATAGTGTCGCCGGTCGTCACCGTGATTGAAGTCAGGGCAAGTATGCTGCCGGCGAAGGCGGAGCCGGTTCCCAGCGTCGCGGAACTGCCCACTTGCCAGAAGACGTTGCATGCCTGGGCGCCGTTGATGAGGTTGATGTCGCTGGCGGAGGCGGTGGTGAGTGTGGAGCCGAGCTGGAAGATGAAGACCGCGTTCTGGTTGCCCTGTCCGTCGAGAGTCACCGTGCCGTTGACGCCCAGCGATGATGCGGCGTTGTATACGCCCGGCGTGAGCGTCTGGTTAGCCAGGCTGGTGAGGCCGGTGACCGTCGGGGTCTGCCCGGCGGCGTTGTTGTAGGCAGTGGTCAGGTCCGTCTGGGCGGTGGCGGCAGCCGTGTCACCAGCATGCACGGTGCCGTTTACCGTGCCGGGCGGGAATCCGGTCACCGCGGTGCCGGGGCTCACGCCGAGGTCACCGTTGACGACGGTCGGGCCGGTGCTGGTGACCGTGGTCGCGGCCAGCACGGCGAAACTTCTGGCACTCCCCCAAGGCGGCGCGGTCGCTGCGTCGGCTGCGCCCTGGGCAGCGGCAAGTACCGCCATACTGACCACCAAGATTAGGCCCGCAGTCAGCCCGGACCCTGTAGCGCGCGCTGGCCTGCCACGGTTACCGATAGCTGTCATTGATCGGGCCTTTCTCGGCTGACTGAATATGGGGTCAGGCACCTGACCCGCGGCGCACTGGTGCCGCCCGATAGGACTGCCAGGTATCTGTCGCGGAACATTACATGAAGTCACTGCCTGTGCTCGGGAATGCGGTTTCGGTGCGAGGTAATTTCTGCATCAAGTAATCGTGATCTACTGGGCCGCCGGGGAAATCATCGCGTGCTGTATCCGCGAATCCACGGCAATTCTGGACGTTCGCAACGATAAAAGCAGACTCGCCGAGATCGCACGGGCAACGGGAAAGCCAAGAAAACCCGAGGCACTCGGCTAAGGGCGGTGAATGCCGGAAATGGAGTACGGCGGTCTGGCGGCTATGTGGCACGGCGCGTCCCCGCACTGCCTCAGCGATTCGCTGCGCCAGGCGCGGCAAATACGGCGGTCGGCTGTACTTCTTTGTTGCGCGGAATAGGTCCGGGCAGAGACCGCTCTGTGTTTCCGGCGGCGATTTCGAAAGCGGGGCGTTCCCGGCGCTGCATCGCACGGCGAGCAGCAACGGCGTGGCTAGGCAGATCGGCCTGTTAGGGCGCTGCCCTGGTCTGCCACAGCTCCATCGGCGCGGAGCGCTCCCACCGCTTCCATTTACGGTCACGCGGCCGTCGCGCCGCCGGGTCGATCAGGTTCAGCCGCACCAGCGCCCGATAGGCAGCCGACTCTGACACCTGCCCCGCATCCCGCCTGGCCAGCTCGAACACCAGCCGCCGGGGACCCCACGACGGATGCGCCAGCGGCAGCTCAGCCAGCGCTACCTCCACCGCCGCGCTCATCCGATGCGGGCACGACCGCGGCCGGTGCGACCGGTCCGACAGGCCCTCCAGCCCGCCCGCCTCATACCGCGCCAGCCACGCATGCACAGTCTTGCGCGCCACCCCGAACCGGGCAGCCACATCCGTCACCGTCTCGCCGTCGGCGATAACCGCCCGCACGGCCTCATGGCGCAGCTCAGCCACAGACATCTCCCGCATGAATCGGGAGTGTCACCCATCAGCCGAAGTAGCCGTAACCCATCAGCCGGAACACTGTCACCCATCAGCCGAAGCCCAGGTGGGAAGCATCACCCGGAGTAATACACAGAACGGGTACCTGCAACTAGGCGGCCGGGTGGCTCAGCACAGAGATAAGCATTTGCCCAGGTCGGAACGGGTGCGCCGCCAGGGACTTGAACCCCGAACCCGCGGATTAAGAGTCCGCTGCTCTGCCAATTGAGCTAGCGGCGCTTGAGACGGTGCGATCGTAGCGCAACTTACCAAGCCGAGCGAATCACTCGAGCCTCCGGGCCGGCCGCGAGCCAAACCGGGGCGAGCTGACCTGCGACTTTACCCGCCCAGGAACCGGCTCATGAAGGTCGCCGCGCGAGCGGCCCGCCCGGTCTTGGCCTCAGTCCGGTCGGCCATGCTCATGACCTGCAGGCCCGCGTTCAGGCCCAGCCAGCGCAGCGGCTCTGGTTCCCAGCTGGGCGAGCGGTGCCCCACCCACGGCAGCCGGGTGATCTCGGTGTCGGCGCCGGTGATCAGGTCCGCCAGCGTCCGGCCCGCGAGATTGGTGGTCGACAGGCCGTCGCCGACGTAGCCGCCCGCCCAGCCGATCCCGGTCTCCCGGTCCAGGCCCACCGAGGCGCACCAGTCCCGCGGAATCCCGATCGGCCCGCCCCAGGCGTGCGTGACCGGGACGTCGCCCAGCACCGGGAACAGTTCCGCCAGCGTCCGGCGCAACTCGGCGAACACGGCCGGCACCCGCTCGAACGCCGGCCGCACCGCCGACCCCAGGTGATACGGCGCGCCGCGGCCGCCGAACGCGAACCGGCCGTCGGCGGTCCGCTGGCCGTAGATGATCAGGTGCCGCAGGTCGCCGAACGTCGGCCGCCCGGCCAGCCCGATCTGGTCCCAGACCGCCTCCGGCAGCGGTTCGGTCGCGATCATCAGCGAATAGACCGGCGCCACCGCGCGGCGGAACCCCGGCAGCCCGGGCGTATACCCCTCCGTCGCCCGGACCACGTACCGCGCCGTCACCGTGCCTCGGCTGGTGACGAGCCGGCCGGGGTGAAGCTCGCGGACCGCCGTGCCCTCGTAGATGCTGACGCCGGACCGGCGCAGCACGTCCGCGAGGCCGCGGGCCAGCCGGGCCGGATGGATCGCGGCGCAGTGCGGCGTGTACGTGCCGCCGGCCACGTTCGTCGCGGCTGCTATCTCGCGAGCCTCCGCCGCCGTCAAGCAGCCGCAGATCCTCCTCGCCGAAACCGAACTCCCGTGCCTCGGCCACCTCCGCGCGGGCGCGCTCCACCTGCACGGGCGACCGGGCCAGCACGACGGTGCCGCCCTTGGCCCAGTGGCAGTCGATGCCTTCGGCCGCGGCCACCCGCCCCACTTCGTCGACGGTGGCGTGCATCGCTCGCTGCATGCCTATGGCCCCGGCGCGGTCAGTCATCCGCTGGAGCTTGGCTAGCGAGGCGGGAAACAGGGCGGAGCACCAGCCCCCGTTCCGGCCCGAAGCGCCGTAACCGGCGATCTCCCGTTCGCACACGACGATCCGCAGCAAGGGATCGGCCTGGTGCAGGTAGTAAGCGGTCCACATGCCGGTGAAGCCGGCGCCGACGATCGCGACATCGGCCTCGGTGTCGCCCGGCAGGGGATCGCCCGGCGTGAGCGTGCCGGGCACCGTGTCGTGCCAGAAAGACAACTGCCGGTACCGGTCTGCGGGCGCCATGGGCTACATCGTGGCAGGCTGCGAGGCCGCGGCCGGCATCGGGCATGCTTGGTGCCATGACCGCTGAACAGTCCGCCTCCGGCGTCGTGCCGCCGCCGCGTAATCCCGCCGATCCCTACCGGATTTGCATGGTGTGTCTGGGCAACATCTGCCGGTCGCCGACGGCTGAAGTCGTGCTCCGCGAGAAGCTGCGGGCGGCCGGGCTCGACGGCAAGGTCATCGTCGATAGCGCGGGCATGGGGGACTGGCACCTGGACGAGCCGATGCACCCGGAGGCCAGGGCGGAGCTCGCCAAGCACGGCCTGGACGCGACCGGTCACCGCGCGCGTCAGCTGGAGCGGTCCTGGCTGCCCGGCTACGACCTCGTGCTGGCCATGGACCGGCGCAACCTCGCGGGGTTGCAGCGGCTGGCCGATGGCCAGGACGGGCTCGGCGGCCGGATCCAGCTCATGCTGTCGTTCGACCCGAAGTCAGCGCCGGACGCCGAGGTGCCCGATCCGTACGAGGGCAAGCCGGAGGACTTCGTCCGCGTCTACCAGCTGGTGTCCGCCGCCGCCGAGGGTGTCGCCCGGCAGCTCGCTGGGATGCTCTGACGTCGCGGCCCGGCGGTGAGTCCCGACGAGTCCGGCTTCCGGCACGTTCTGGATTTTGAGGTAACGCAGGCGCGTCGCATCGGCGGGCAGCATGGGGTCGATCAGTTCCGGCTGCGGACGGCCGCAGGCCGGGTTGCGTTTGCCAAGGTCGCGGCTGGTGGCGCGGGCCAGGCCGGGTTCGCGGCGGAAGCCGCCGGGCTGCGCTGGCTACGGGCCGCCGGCGCGGTGCCGGTGCCAGAGGTTCTCGCGGTCACCGAATCGGTGCTGGTCATCGAGTGGGTAGACGAGGGCGGGCCGACCGGCGAGGCGGCGGACGGGTTCGGCGCCGCGCTAGCCCGGCTGCACGTGGCCGGAGCCGAGCGCTTCGGCGCTCCCTGGCCCGGCGTCATCGCCGGGCTGCCGCTGCCCAACGACGAGGCCGATTCGTGGCCGGACTGGTACGCCACCTACCGGGTGCTGCCGTTCGCCCGACTGGCCCGCGACCGTGGTGCGCTCTCCGCCGCTGACGTGGCGCTCATCGACTCGGCGGCGGGCCGATTTGGCGCGGTCAGCGGTCCGCCGGAGCCGCCGAGCCGGATTCACGGCGACTGCTGGTCCGGCAACGTGCTCTGGTCGGGCGGCCAGGGCTGGCTGATCGATCCGGCCGCGCATGGCGGCCACCGGGAGACGGACCTGGCGATGCTGGACCTGTTCGGCGCGCCTTATCTCGACCGCATCCTGGCCGCGTACCAGGACGTCGCGCCGCTCGCCCACGGCTGGCGCGGGCGGATACCGCTGCATCAACTGCACCCGCTGCTAGTGCACGTCTGCCTGTTCGGTTCTTCCTACCGGGAAGGTGCGCTGGCCGCGGCCCGCGCCGTCCTCCGCGCGTGATCAGCCGGGGTTGCCGCCCGTGCGGCGGCCGCTCTGGGAGTCGACCCAGTCGCCGTCGTCCGGCGGTGGCGGCGGCTCGGTCTCGCCCCACCGGGCCTCGGGGTCGGTCTCGGTCGGCTGTGCCTCCGCGTCGAGGCCGACCGGCTGCACCTCCGGGTCGATCTCGTCTGGCTCATCATCCTGGCCGGGATGATGCACTGCCTCGGGCGCGAGCGGCAGCGCGATCGCGAATGTGGCGCCCTGCCCCGGTTGCGTCCGGACCCAGACCTCGCCGCCGTGCGCGGCCACCAGCGCCGCGACGATGGCGAGCCCGAGCCCGGTGCCGCCGGTCGTCCGCGCCGCGTCGGCCCGGTAGAACCGCTCGAACGCGTGCTGAGCCTGGTCCGCGCTGAGCCCCGGGCCGTGGTCGGTGACTTCCAGTACGGCCGCCGGGCCGATGGGAACCCCGGACGCACCCTGGGCGGCCGGCGCTGGCGTCGCCGTCGCACCCTGAATCTCGGCCATCATGCCGGCCCGGAGCGTCACGTCGATCGGCGTGCCGGGCGGCGTGTGGGACAGCGCGTTGCTCATCAAATTCCCGATGACCTGGCGGAGGCGTACCTCGTCGCCCTTCACCAGGAGCGCCGCGCCCGAGCCGACGGTCAGGTTGATCTGCCGGTCTGGCGCCACCACCCGGGCGTCGTGCACCGCGTCGGCAGCGAGCGTCAGCAGGTCCACCGTGTTGCGGTCCAGCGGGCGCTGCTGATCCAGCCGGGCCAGCATGAGCATGTCCTCGACCAGCACGCCCATCCGGGCGGACTCTTGCTCGACCCGGCGCATGATCCGGTCCAGATCCTCGGCGTCGAGCTTGCCGTTCGCCGCGGCCTCGGCGTCGAGAGACGATCTGACGCCGCCGCGCTGGCGGTAGTACTCGGCGAAGCCGCGGATGGCCGTGAGCGGCGTGCGCAGTTCGTGACTGGCGTCGGCGACGAACTGCCGCATCCGCGCCTCGGACCGCCGGGCGGATTCCTCCGACTCCGACTGGGCGTCGAACGCCGTCTCGATCTGGCTGAGCATGCGGTTGAGCGACCGCCCGAGACTGCCGACCTCCGTCTGTCGGATCGCGCTCCGGCACCCGGCGGGTCAGGTCGCCGGCAGCGATCGCGCCCGCCGTCGCCTCGATTTCCTTGAGCGGCCGCAAGCTGCTGCGGATCACGACGACACCGATCAGCCCGAGCAGCGCCAGGACGATGAGACCGACGATCAAGTCGATGCTGGCGAGCTGCGCCAGTCGTCCGGTAGACGCTGGTCACGTCGACCGCGATAGCGAGGCTGCCGGCGACCGGTGCCGTTGTTGGACGACTGGAATTGTGCCGACTCCAGCAGCACGCGCCACTCGCCCGCTGCCGGACTACGCCGGCAGCGGTGAACGGGTGGCCGCTGTGGCCGACGAGCCAGCTCGGGCTCGTCTGGAGCGCTGGCCCGGACATCCGTTGCGGCTGGGGAGGCCGAACGGCCCGCTGTTGCCGCCGAACGCGCTCGTCGGCTGGACGACCTGGTAGATCTTGCCGTCCGCAACGAAGTCCACCGCGATGCCGGGACGTCTGAGATGGCTCCGCCGGTGCAGGGAGTAGCTCGCTACGTGGTTGGCATGCCCAGCCCTGCGAGCTGCGGTCGCACGCCGGTTAGTCGTACGGGCCCAGCAGGTAGTTCTTCAGGATCGCGTTGCCGACCAGGCCGGTGACGGCGAGCGCGAGTCCGACCAGCACCAGCAGCGCCGTGACCAGCTTCAGGCGCAGCGACATCCGGCCGGGGGCGGACTTGACCGCCGTCCAGAAACCGGTGCGCTCCGTGTTGTAGGTCATGTCAGGCAAGGGTCTACGACGCGGGGAGCCTTAGCACGTACCCGACGCCGCGCAGCGTGTGCAGCAGGTGCGGCTCGGAAGTGTCGATCTTGCGGCGCAGCACCGAAACGTACGACTCCACGATCCCGGTGTCCCCGCGGAAGTCGTAGTCCCACACATGGTCGAGGATCTGCATCTTGGACAGCACCCGGTTGGCGTTGCCCATGAAGTAGCGCAGCAGCTTGAACTCGGTGGGGGAGAGCTGGATCTGTTTCCCGTCCCGCCACACCTCGTGGCTGTCCTCGTCCAGCTCCAGGTCGGCGAACTTCAGCCGCGGCGGTGGCTCGCTGCCGTCCCCGCGGGTGCGCCGCAGCACCGCCCGGATGCGGGCAATGACCTCCTCCAGGCTGAACGGCTTGGTCACGTAGTCGTCGCCGCCCAGCGTGAGCCCGCGGATCTTGTCCTCGGTGGAGTCGCGGGCGGTGAGGAACACGACCGGGATCTGGGCGCCGCCGCCGCGAAGCCGCCGGACCACATCGAAGCCGTCCATATCGGGCAACATGACGTCGAGGACGATCAGGTCGGGCCGATGCCGCTGCGCGGCCTGGACCGCTTCGTTTCCGGCGGCCGCCGTGATGACCTCAAATCCGGAGTACCTGAGGCTGGCCGCCAGCAATTCCAGGATGTTCGGCTCATCCTCGACGACGAGGAGCCGCGCGTCAGGCTCCCGGCGTCCATTGCTCGTGCTGCTGGTCATAGCGCCCATTGTCCGCCCACCACCTGGGTGTTAGCTGAACGCCCGCTGAGGCTGGCCTCCACGGTTGGGCAGCGCTAGCCGCCTTGCTTGGAGCCGGTGATCAGGGTCTTGGGCACAGCCTGGCCGGTGTTCAGGTCGTTGAACAGTTCCTTGGCCTGCGTACTGTTCCACAGCACGGCGTCGCCCGCGGACGTGGCGTACGAGGCCGACGCGATCGGCACCGTCGTGGTCTGGGCCCCGCGCAGGGCCTTGGCCGCCTGGTAGAGGTTCCACAGGCTGGCGCCTTCGTCCACGGTCAG
Organism: uncultured Actinomycetota bacterium; assembly: GCA_963805805.1. Taxonomy (GTDB): domain Bacteria; phylum Actinomycetota; class Actinomycetes; order Streptosporangiales; family Streptosporangiaceae; genus JAJYUU01. The sequence goes on from CAWDVS010000011.1 coordinate 98,902, forward strand.
GGTGTGCACGGTCCCGCTCGCGGCTGGCAGCGCCTTGAACGGGTTCAGTATCACGCCGGTGCTGGTCACCTTCGCGAGCAGCGACTTGAGGAAGAGCCGCTGGTCCTGCTCTCGCTGCAGGTCCTGGGTCGCGAAGCTGTGCCGGTCCCGGACGTAGGCGAGGGCCTCGCCGCCGCTGAGCACCTGGCAGCCCTTGTGCAGGTGAACCCCGGACGCGGTGTCGTGCAGTCCGGACGGCAGGCACATCCGGACGCCGCCGACGGCGTTGACCACGTTCACGAAGCCGCCGAATCCGATCGCCATGTAGTGGCTGATGTACAGGCCGGTTGCGCTCTGGACGGTCTCGGCCATCAGCTTCGGGCCGCCGAACGCGTAGGCGGCGTTGATCTTGTTGTAGCCGTGGCCGGGGATGTTGACGTACGAGTCGCGCGGGATGCTGATCAGCAGCGGCTTCCCGCCGCCGGCCGGGATGTGCAGGACCAGGATCGTGTCCGACCGCTGGCCGCCGATGTCAAAGCCGGTCCGGTACTGACGCTCCTGCTTGGTGGTCAGCCCCTGGCGGCTGTCCGACCCCGCGATCAGCCAGTTGGTGCCCGAGCCCGGCGCCGGCCTGCCGGGGTAACTGACCAGGATGTTCTGCCGGTTGAGCTGCGAGTTCAGGTAGAAGTACGTGCCGATGGTGCCGACCACGGCCAGCACGATGAGGATCGCGATCGTGGCGAGGATCGGGCGGGGCCGCAGAAACCGGCGCCAGCTGCCGCCACCACGCGGCGGGCGGGGCACGCCGGAGCCGGGCCGGCCCGTCGACCGCGGCGGCGGCTGGTCCGGCCACGCGCCGGGCGGGGCGGCGGCCGACCCATACTGGCGGACCTGGTACTGGCCGCGCGCGCTGCTCGGCGGCCAGGTGTCGGCCCCGCCGGACTGGCCCGCCGGAATGCTGACGGTCGGGTCGGCGCCCTTGTCCGGGGCCTGCCCGTCCCGGAACCAGCCCTCTGGCCACTCGTTCATGGTCGGTCCGCCTATCGCCGTCGCTGTCTCCATCGTCTCTACCTGCAAGACGGTCTGGCAGCCAAATCGGCTGTCCTGAGATTCGCGGAGATTGCCGCTAGCTGCCGCCAATATTCCCTCGGCCGGCGCTGATATTCCCTTGCGAAGGGCTGGGCTTTGCCCGTTCGTGGGGCTTCCGGCTAGGAACGAGCTTTCGTGAGGCCGCGGGCGTTGCGCCGGCCCGGACCCTGGCTAGCGCATCGAAGGCGGGCCCGCGGCACTAGCCGCCGTCCCGGTCCGCTGTGCCCGGCCACCAGATGGTGACCACTTCGCGGCCGGAGGTACCGAGATCGACCGGGTGCTCGGGATCCACCCCCGCCTCGGTCAGCGCGCTGGCGACGTCCGCGGCCCGGTCCGGCGGCAGGCAGAGCCGCCGCCGGGTCACCTCGGCCAGCTCGGCGAAGCTGGCGTAGTCCGCTCCGCCCGGCCGCTGCCAGGTTACGTGCCCGGCCTCGGTGTCGAGCGCAGCCAGGATCGCGAGCAGGTCCGTCGCCGTCGGGCCGTCCGGCCGGGCGCAGGCCGTGGAACTTCAGCCAGAGGTCGTTCAGGGAGGTGAGCGGGTGCGTCGCGGTCATCTCGACGATCACCGAGTGGCGGGCGGCCGCCGTGAGCGCGGCCAGGAACGGCCCGATCGCCGCGACGTTGTAGGTCACGTGATGGCACGTGACGACGTCCGCGAGACCGGCCTCTGCCGCCACATCCGGCCAGGTGCCCTGGATCAGGCGCGCGGCAACACCGGCCCGGCTGGCGCGCTCGCCGAGCAGTCGCAGCATCTCCGCGTCAGTGTCCACAGCGGTCAGCGCGCGGCACCGGGCCAGCAGGGGCAGGCTGGCCGCGCCGGCGCCGGAGCCGACGTCCAGCACGGTGCCGGCCGGGTCAAGCGCCGCCCACTCGCGCTCAAAGGACGGTCCGCTCGGGGCGGCCGCCAGCCGGTCGGCCCGGCGCGCGAACACCTGGCGGGGGAGCACCCAGGGCGAGTCGGCGACCGCGGCGGTGATGTGCTCGGGGATCGCCCAGGCGGCGAGATCGGCCTGCCACCGGTCCAGCAGCGCGCGGGCCGTGGCCCCGCCGGATCCGGGCTGCTGCTGGTTCATACCGGCAACGCTACGGCCAGATCTCGTCGGGCGAGCACGGCCGCGGCCGGCGCATCCGCCGGGAACGTCCGGATCGGGACCGGCCGATGGCGACGCAAGTGTGTAGCGCAATTGCATTGAACTATCGCAGCCGCCGGGATCGCCATTCCGCCGTGGCGGCAATGTAATGAGCGGGTATCACTTTGAGTGACGGCAAATCGCGCCAAAGGTGCGTTGGTTGAACCAAGGTAATGGTGAGTTACTGCCGGGAATGCAGCTGTCCGCGAGACCTGGGGGGAGTGGTCTCGCGGACAGTGCGGCAAAGGGTCTGGGAATGCCACCCAGCGGGGCTAGAGGACCAGTTCGGACTCTATCCGCTTGAGGCCGTGCCGGGCCATGGCCAGGTTGGACTTGGCCCGGTCGAGCACGAGGTAGAGGAATAGCCCCTGCTCCTGCCGTGAGTTCGTCAGCAGCCGGATGATGTGGTACTGCTTGCCCAGTGTGATGAGGATGTCCTCGATCTGGTCGTTCAGGCGCAGCGATTCCATCGTCCGTATCTTTGCCCGGACCACCTCGGTGTTGCCGGCTGCGGCCACCTCAAGATCGAGGTACTTGCCCCCGCCGAGAGCGCCGAGTGACATTCCGCTCTCCCCGTCGACCAGGCAGACGCCAGTGGCGCCGTCAATGGTCATCGCTTCTTTGAGTGCAGGCTCAATGTTCACGTGCCCGCCTCCTGCATGTTCGATTGCCGTCAACTTAACGGTAGCGACGCCTTTCTCTATGCCCTATGCACATAGCAAGAAAAGGGCTAGCTATGAGTAGTTGCGAAGTAGCATTGCGTATTGGCATGGTGACGGCTGACAACGGCGGGCAGCCGGTGGCGCGGCACATCACGACACTTGCCCGGACATGCTTGCAGCGCGCCCGCCGCCGAAGTAGCGTGCCACACGTTCTGTCACTGAGCGTGAGCGCGGAACGCCGCGCCTCGGTGTCAGCCGAAGACCGCGCCGGGCCGCCTGATTGCCCTGCCTGCCCTGACCAGAGGAGGGATCGTGGCCGGCCATGTCGGATGATCGCGCGGGATCCAGGGTCGCGGCCGTGCTGGAGGGCCTGGCGCTGCAGAACGCTTCCGGCGAGCTCGAGATCGATGGCTCGCCGGGCGGGGCCATCTACCTGGACCGCGGTGAGATCACATTCGCGCGGTCCGCGTGGAGCCCGGATCTGGCTACCCGGCTGCACGGCGCGCTCGGTCCGGTCGCCGGGCTGAAGGACTTGCTGGCGGCCGAGGACCGGCCGGCCGGTGACCTGGGCGGGCAGCTCGTCCGGCGCGGCTATCTGACCGCGGCGGAGCTGCGAGTCGATCGTCCGGTCGGTGGTCCTGGACGCGATCATCGTGCTGACCGTGCCGCTGTCGGCCGACGCCGCGATCTCCGGCATCAGGCTGGTGCCGGGCGTCTCGCACTGGGCCCGGTCGTTCGGCCGGCTGAACGTGGCCGCGATCCGGGCCGAGGCGGTGCGGCGGGGCGGCCAGCTGTCCGGTCTCGATCTCGGCCGGGGCGCGCGGCTGCAACTGCGCGACCTGGCCACCGGCTCGGCGGTGCTGACGAGCAAGCAGTGGCAGCTCGCCTGCATGATGGACGGCGCCGCGACCGCTCGCGACCTGGCCTGGGACAACGGGCTCGCGCTGTATGAGACGGCCGAGTGCGTCACCGCGTTGGTCAGCGCCGGGTTGTGCGCGGAGGTCTCGGCGCCGGCGCCCGCGCCGGTACCAGAGCAGCGGGCCGCAAAGGGGTCGCAGCCCAAGGTCGTGTCCAGCCTGGCGCCCGGCCGGATCACGGCCAGGGGAGTGACCACCAGGACCCGGCTGCCGAAGGCCAGCTCCAGCGGATCGAGCGGTCCCGGTTCGGGGGTCCGCCAGGCGATGCCCCGCGGCCGTCCGGTGGCCGCCGACGCGGGCGCCGACGCGGCTGCCGACGGCGGCGCGGACGGCACGCGGGACGTGGCCGGGGAGCCCGACTTCTCGCCGGTGTCTATCGAGTCGCTGCGCCGGGTGCTCGACGGGCTGCGCCGGCTGAGCTGACCGCGGGGCCCCGCGGTGCGGGAGCACATCCTAAAACGCATGTCGCACGCGGCCGGTGCAGGCGGAGGAAGAGCGGGTTAAATGCGCTAATGACCGTTCCCGTGCGGCCTGGCGCGCATGCTCGCGGCCGGAAAGCGCGGCGGGCCCGCCCCCGGCTGCGCCGGGGGCGGGCCCGCTTCCGCTGCCTGGACTACTTGCGCGGGCTGAGGTGGAGGAGGACCACCTCGTCCGTGCCCGAGCCAGACGAGTTGTTCGTGCCGGACGGCTGCCCGGTCTCGTACGGGTTCTGCTGGGTGGGCCAGCCGACGAAGCGCTGCGAGTTGTACTCGAACCACTCCGAGGCCGTCGTGATCGGGATGACCGGCAGGTTCTGGGCGACGTAGGTCTCGATCGGGACCAGGTCGCTCGTCTGCTGCGCGACCGTCTGGTCGCCCGCCAGCTTGGCCAGCGCGGCGTCCACGTTCGCATCCTTGAGCCGCTCGTAGTCACCAGTGGCGTTGTTGCCGGTGGCCAGCGAGCTGTTCAGCCAGTTGTCGTACAGGTTGTACGGGGTCAGGCCGTTGTTGGACCAGTGCTCGGCCAGCTCGAAGTTGCCGTTGGCCATGTCCGCGTTCCAGGCCGTAACGGTGAGACCCTGGAAGTTGGCGTTGATGCCCGCGCTCTTCAGTTCCTGCGCGACCATCGAGCCGACGGCCGCGTAGTCGGTGTAGGCGGACGGGCTGACGAGCGTGACGGCGACTTCCTTGCCGTTCAGGGCGTAGAAGCCGGCCGAGTCCTTCTTGTAGCCGGCCTTTTGCAGGATCCCGGCGGCCGTGGTGGCGCTGCCGGTAGCCGAGACGGTCTGGCTCGCGATGGGCCCGCTCCACGCGTTGAACGTCGGCAGCGTGAGCCCGGTCGCGTTGGTGACCGGGTTCTCCAGGCCTGCCTCACCCTCGGAGGCGAGCAGGTTGCGGTTGATGGCCGCGCTGATCGCCTGGCGGACTGGCAGCTGGTTGGTCGGCCACTTGTGCAGGTTCGGCATCAGGGCGTTCGTGCTGCCGGGTGCCTCCCAGAAGTGGTGGTACTGCGGGGCGGTGCTGACGAAGTTCTTGTCCAGGCCGGGGATGAAGTTGCCGGTCCAGTCGATCTTCCCGGTGAACAGCGCCGACAGCGCGCCGGTGTTCGAGGTATAGACCGGGAAGAACACGTTCTGGACCTTCACCAGCGACGACTGCCAGTAGCTGGGGTTCTTCGTCAGGGTGAAGCCCTGCGGCGTGAACGACTTCAGCTTGTACGGGCCCGTGCCCACCGGGTTCGGGTCCGTGAACGAGGATGGGCTGCCCGCACTGCCCCACTGCGACTGCGGCAGGATCGGCACGCCGGCGATCTGCTGCAGGTTGGTGTACTGCGCGGCCGGGAACGTGAGCGTAACGGTGTTACCGGAAGTGCTCACGCTGGAGATCTGCAGGCCGGCCAGGTTGATCGCGGCGTTGGCCTTCACCAGGTTGTAGGTGAACGCGACGTCCGCGGGAGTCAGCGGCTTGCCGTTGTTCCACTTCACGCCCTGGCGGATCGTGAAGGTGAGCGACGTGCCGCCAGTGCCCCAGCTGTACTTGGTCGCGAGCCACGGGTAGTACTTGGGCGGAGCCGCCAGGTCGAACTGCAGCAGCGGCTCGTAGATGAGCCCGGTGGCGCCCATGCCCTGCGGCGCCGCGGTCGGTACGAACGGGTTGAAGTCCTGGGTGATCGTGCTCTCCGGTGAGCTCTCCATGACCAGGGTGCCGGAGGCGCCCGAGCTGGAGGAACCGCCGCCACCGGAAGGGGAGCCCGAACCGCACGCGCTCAGCCCGGCCGCGAGCAGCCCGGCTGCCGTGACGACCATGAGCCGTCGATAGCTCAAGTAGTGCCTAGTCATCGTTGCCTTTCCTCATTTAGACGGAGCAATGTTCTCCTGAATTGCGGGATCTATCGGGTAATGTCCCCACCCCCTTGTCGGCTGGCGAGAACGTCAGGGGCGGCGACGTCGAGGCGCCAGCACGCCGCCGCCCGGCTTGTGGTGACCTGCTGCAGCGCCGGGTTCTCCGCCCGGCAGCGATCCTCGGCGAGCGGGCAGCGCGCGCTGAACGGGCAGCCCGCTGGCGCGGCCGGCGCGGCGGCTCCCTCGCGCGCGCCGGAGCCGACGCCTTCTCGCAGCGCGCTGCCGAACCGGTCCGGGTCGGGCGCGGACGCGACCAGCAGCTGGGTGTACGGGTGCGCCGGGTGCTGGGTCAGCTCCTCGGCCGGCCCGCGCTCCATCACCTGGCCCGCGTACATGACGATGATCTCGTCGGCGAAGTACCGCGCCGAGGCGATGTCATGGGTGATGTAGAGCAGCGCGAGCCGCAGCCGCTTGCGCAGGTCGTCGAGCAGGGCGAGCATCTCCAGCCGGATCGACACGTCGAGCATCGACACCGGCTCGTCCGCGAGCAGCACATCCGGCTTGGCCGCCAGCGCGCGGGCGAACGCGACGCGCTGCCGCTGCCCGCCGGATAGCTCGTGCGGGTACTTGCCGGTGAAGTTGTCCGGCGGGGTGAGCCGGACCTGGGTGAGCAGGTTGGCGATCTCCGGCCGCATCTCCGCGGCCGAGGTCTTGCCCTGGTGCAGCCGGATCGGCCGCTCCAGGTGGTAGCGCACGGTGTGGACCGGGTTGAGCGAGGAGAACGGGTCCTGGAACACCATCTGGACCGAGCTCTTGTACCGGCGGAACGCGCTGCGGGTGGGCAGGCTGACCGGCTCGCCGTCGAGGCTGATCGTGCCAGCGGTCAGGCGTTCCTGCCCGGCCAGCAGCCGGGCCACCGTGGATTTGCCCGAGCCGCTCTCGCCGACCAGCGCCACCACCGCGCCGCGGTAGAGGCCGAACGACACGTCCCGGACGGCGTGCAGCACCTGGCCGCGGCCGAGCCGGAAGTCCTTGCTCAGGCCGTCGGCCTGCAGCGCCAGCTCGCCGCGCTCGGCGGCGGCCGACTCGATCTCGACCGCTGTCCCGACTTGCTCGCTCACGTCCCAAGCTCCTCTTCGCGCCAGGCTCGCCGTCGGCTGCCCTGGTCCCGGCGGGCACGGTCTGCGCGGCCTGCCCCGGCGAGGCGGCGCTCTGGCTGGTGGCGAGCACGGCCTCGGCCCTCGCGGTGCTGGCTGCAGGCTGGCCGGGAGCCGGCGTGCCGGGCTGCACGAACGGGCACGCGGTCACGTGCGTCCGGTCCAAGCCGGAACTCACCGGTGCGAGCACCATGTCGATCTCCTCGCACGCCGGGGTGCCGAAATCGCACCGCGGCAGGAACGAGCAGCCAGCCGGCGGGCTGTGCAGGTCCGGCGGCGAGCCCGGTATCCCGGCCAGCTCGCGCCGGGCGCCGTGCAGCGACGGGAACGAATTCAGCAGCCCCCTGGTGTACGGGTGGGCCGGCTCGCGCTGGATCTGCTGCGCGCTGGCGACCTCGACCAGCCGGCCCGCGTACATGACCGCGATGCGATCGGCGAGCTCCAGCAACAGCGAGATGTCGTGGGTGATGAACAGGATCGACAGGCCGAGGCGCTGCTTGAGCTCCATGATCTGGGCGAGGATGTCGCGCTGCACGACGACGTCCAGCGCGGTCGTCGGCTCGTCCATGATGACGAGCTCGGGGTCGGCGGCCAGCGCCATCGCGATCATGACCCGCTGCCGCATGCCGCCGGACAGCTCGTGCGGATAGCTGCGCAGCCGGGCGCGCGGGATACTGACCAGGTCCAGCAGCTCGGCTGCCTTTTCCATGGCCTCGTCCCTGGACAGCCGCAGGTGCGCGCGCATGCCGTCGACCAGCTGGTCGGCCACCTTGAGCACCGGGTTCAGCGCGTTCATCGCGCTCTGGAACACGATCGCGACTTCCCGCCAGCGCAGCCGCTGCAAGTCGCCGGCCTGCAGTTGCAGGATCTCCACTGGCTGCTGCGCGCGCCGCCCGCTGTACAGGACGTTGCCGCTGGTGATGAGCGCGGGCGGACGCAGCAGCCGGGTCGCGCCGTAGGCGAGGGTGGACTTGCCCGACCCGCTCTCCCCGGCCAGGCCGACCACCTCGCCCGCGTGCAGGGTCAGGTTCACGTGATCGACCGCCCGCACATCACCGGCCGCCGTCCGGTAAGCGACGGAGAAGTCGCTGATATCCAGCACAGGCTCGGTCCAGCTGGTGGACGCCGCGGCGGTCATCGCTCCCCGTTCCCGTCCAGGAGTGACGTACGGGAGAAACTGTGCAAGATTGCGGCGACCGGCGACCGGCGCGGTTCGAGGTTGGCCAGCACCGGCGTCGGCTCGGTCGGGCGGACCCGTTGGCCGGCGATCTTGCTGGCGCTGCGCGCGTCCCGCAGCCGGGGGTTGCTCAGCTCGTCGATGCCGGTGTTGAGCAGCACCAGCGAGGTGCCGATCAGGGCCACCGCGAGGCCCGGCGGCACGAACCACCACCACGCGCCCAGCTGCAGCGCGTCCTGGCTCTGGGCCCAGTAGAGCATCGTGCCGAGGCTCCAGCTGGACAGGTTGGTCAGCCCGATGAAGGCCAGCGCGACCGAGGTGGCGATCGCGTACAGCACGGTGTTCACGAAGTTCGCGGCGATGAGACTGACCTGGTTGGGCACGATCTCGAAGGCCAGGATGCGCCAGGTCCGCTCGCCGGTCTCGCGGGCCGCGGCGATGAAGTCGCGGTTGCGGATCGCGAGCGTCTGGGCCCGGATGACCCGGGCGCCCCACGGCCAGCCCAGCCCGCTCAGGACCAGGATCGTGGCGGTCTGGCCCTTCTGCGGGAGCTCGCCGAGCAGCACCACCAGCAGCGGCAGCGCCGGGATGACGAGGAAGACATTGGACAGGAGCGAGAGGACTTCGTCCCAGACCCCGCCGAGTGCGGCCGCGGTGACGCCGACGATGACCGCGAGCAGGGTGGCGATGACCCCGACGGTGAAGGCCAGCTCGAGCGTGAGCCGGATGCCCACCAGCAGCTGGGACAGCACGTCCTCGCCGCTCTGGGTGGTGCCGAGTAGGTGGGCGCCGCTCGGTCCCTGCAGCGACGCGCTGAGCGACGGGTTCTGGAAGCTCGGGTCGTACGGGGTGACGTACGGGCCGATGATCCCCGTCGCCACGAACAAGCCCAGGAGGATCGCGCCGGCCTTGGCGTTGCGCGGCAGCCGTCGCCAGCGGCCGATCTTCGGCGCGCCCTCGGCCGGCAGTGCCGGGTCGCTGACCGTCATTACCAGCGTCATGCTGTCACCTCCCGCACCCGGGCCCGCGGGTCCATGACGACGAGCAGGATGTCGACGATCACGTTGGCCAGCAGAACGGCGAACGTGATCACCAGGAAGATTGCCTGCATCAGCGGGTAGTCATCCGAGGTCACGGCGTTGACCAGCAGCAGGCCGATGCCAGGGTAGGAGAAGACAATCTCCATGATGATCGCGCCGGAGACGACGAAGCCGAGCGCCAGGCCGAACCCCTGCAGCTGCGGCAGCAGCGCGTTCCTGGCGGCGTAGGTGTAGATCACCCGCCGTTCCGGCAGCCCCTTGGCCTGGGCGGCGAGCACGTAGTCCTCGCCAACCGTGGTGATCATGACGTTGCGCATCTGGAGCATCCAGCCGGCCACCGACGTGATCACGATCGTCAGCGCGGGCAGCAGCGAGTGCGCGACCGCGCTGCTGATGAACGCCCAGTTCCAGCCCGGTATCACGTCCTGGGCGTAGCCCGACCCGATCGGGAAGATGTTGAGCTTGATGGCCAGGACCTCGATCAGGATCAGCGCCAGGAAGAAGTACGGCACCGCCTGCAGGAACATCAGCCCCGGCAGCACCCGGTCCAGCCAGCCGCCGTGCCGCCAGCCGGCCAGGATGCCCAGCAGCGTGCCGAGCAGGAACGCGATGATGGTGGCGGTGCCCACCAGCGTGATCGTCCACGGGAGCGTCTCGCCGACCAGCGTGGACACCTTCGCCGGGTACTGGGTGACGTCGGTGCCGAAATTCAAGTGCACGACGTCGTCGAGGTAGCTCACGTACTGATGCCAGAGCGAGCCGGGCTTTCCCACCCCGAGCATCGCCTGCAGCGCCTTGTACGCGGCGGGCTGCAGCGTGCCGGGAAACTTTGCCATGATGCCCTGGATCGCGTTGCCGGGCATCGCCCGCGGGATGAAGAAGTTCGCGGTAACCGCCACCCACGCGGCCACGACATAAAACAGGACGCGCCGGAGCAGGAATGCCATCTACGAACCCACCTCCGATCCGGAGATCACCGGCCGTCCGCCGGCGGAGCCGGCGTCGGCGTGCATGGACGGGACGGTCAGGCTCGGGCAGCCGCAGCTCTCCCGCACGATGAGCTCGGTCGGCAGCAGTTCCACCCGGTGCGGCAGGCCCGGATCGGCGATCCGCTCCAGCAGCCGCGAGCAGGCCCGCTGGCCGAGCTGGCGCATCGGCTGGCGCACCGTGGTCAGCGAGGGCGCGATCAGCGAGCCGGGGTAGATGTCGTCGAACCCCACCACCGCGATGTCCTCGGGCACCCGCAGGCCGCCGGCTTGCAGCTCGCGCATCGCGCCGATGGCCATCTGGTCGTTGGCGCAGACAATCGCGTCCGGCAGGTCGCGGTCGGGCAGCGCCATGAGCTCCAGCGCCGCCTGGGTCCCGCTGAAGGCAGAGAACCGGCCTTCGTAATAGCCGGCCGCCCGCATCCCCTTGTGCTCGGTGAGCACTTCGTCGAAGGCGCTGCGGCGGGCGATCGCGTCCGGCGCCTCAACCGGGCCGGCCACGTAGAACAGCCGGGTGAAGCCGTGCACCTCGACCAGGTGGCAGACCAGGGCCTTGGTCCCGGACCGGTTGTCCGCGTCCACGACGTCGACCTCCGGCTCGTCTGGCGAGCCGGCCACCAGCGCGATCGGGAGCCGAGCGCGCAGCCGGGCCAGCTCGTGCGAGCTGACGATGCCCTCCGCGATCAGCAGCCCGTCGACCTTGCCGGACAGCGACTGCAGCCGCTGGTAGGCGGAGTCTCCTGCCTGCACGAACGAGATGAGCAGCGACCAGCCGATCTCGCCGAGCGAGGACTCGACACCGCGCAGCACCTCTTCCACGAACAGCAAGCTGGTCTGCTCGATATCGGACTCAGGCCCGCGGCTGGAGACCGCGACGAGACCGACCACCTGCTTGCGTTTCCGGGACAGACTCTGGGCGGCGCCGTCGGGCACGTAGCCGAGTGCCTCGATCACATCCAGAACGCGCTGCCGGGTCGAGGCCCTGACCCGGTCGTGGCCGTGCACAACCCGCGAGACGGTCGCGGTCGACACGCCGGCCTCGCGCGCGACGTCGTAGAGCGTCGACGCCGGAGCCACCGCGGCCACCACTGCCGCCGGACCCTCGTGCGGGTGGGTCAGCCCTGCCTTGTCAGAAAGAACCACGTGAGCTTGCCTCGGGAGATTGCCATAGCAGAAACCGGGGACGCAGCGAAAGTTGCGTCTAAGCGCTTACATGTCACCGCTTACACGGCGATGTGTCACCGCTTACACTAAGGACGCGGATAGGGGGCGTCAAGAGTCTCCTATACCTATTGGAGGGGTCTATGAGCACTGGCTTTTCCGGCGCTAATGTGCAGTCGCGGCGCTTTCCCGATGACTTCCTGTGGGGGGTCGCGACGGCGTCGTACCAGATAGAAGGCGCTGCGCTGGAAGGCGGTCGCGGCCCCTCCATCTGGGACACGTTCAGTCACATACCCGGCAAGGTGCGGCGCGGGGACACCGGCGACATCGCCTGCGACGCCTACCACTACCTGGACAGCGACCTTGACTTGCTGAGCGACCTGGGCGTGCAGGCCTACCGGTTCTCGATCGGCTGGCCGCGGGTGCAGCCGGACGGCAGCGGCGCGGTGAACGCCGAGGGCCTGGACTACTACAAGCGGCTCGTCAGCGGCCTGCGCGACCGCGGTATCGAGCCGGTGGCGACGCTGTATCACTGGGACCTGCCGCAGCCGCTGGAGGACGCCGGCGGCTGGCCGGCCCGCGACACCGCCAGCCGGCTCGCCGACTACGCGGCGATCGTCGGCGCTGCGCTCGGCGACGAGGTCGGCCGCTGGATCACGCTGAACGAGCCGTTCGTCGTCGCCAATCACGGCTACCGCACCGGCGTGCACGCGCCCGGCCGGACCGACGACGCCGCGGCCGCGGCCGCCACTCATCACCTGCTGCTCGGGCACGGCCTGGCGCTGACCGCGCTGCGGGCGGCGGTGCCGCCGGGCGTCGAGGTTGGCTTCACCCTCAACCTGACCGTGGTCCGGCCGACGACCGAGCAGGCCAAGGCGGTCGCCGAGGAGGTCGAGGCCGAGACCAACCGGGTGTTCCTGGACCCGGTGCTGACCGGCGCCTACCCGGTCGGCGCGGTGCGCTCGTCGCTGCTGCCGGCGCCGGAGCTGATCCAGGACGGCGACATGGAGATCATCGGCGCGCCGATCGACTTCCTGGGCGTGAACTACTACCGGCCGGGCACCGTCGGCTGGCGGGCCGAGGACGACGAACTGCGCCGCGGCGAGGACCGCATCAGCGGCTACCCGGGCGCGGTGAGCATCACCAGGGACGGCGTCGAGCGCAGCTCGATGGGCTGGCCGATCGACGCCAGCGGGCTGTATGACCTGCTCCTGCAGCTGCACCGGCAGGCGCCGGGGCTGCCGCTGTACGTGACCGAGAACGGCATGGCGGCCGAGGACTACGTCGACCCGGAGGGCGAGGTCGACGACTACGAGCGCATCGCCTACCTGCGTGATCACATCGAAGCGGCCGGCCGCGCCATCGACGCCGGGGTGGACCTGCGCGGGTACTTCTGCTGGTCGTTCCTGGACAACTTCGAGTGGGCCGAGGGGTACCAGAAGCGGTTCGGCCTGGTCTACATCGACTACGGGACGCAGCGCCGCATCCCCAAGGCCAGCGCCGCGTACTACGCGAGCGTCATCCGCGAGAACGGCCTGCCGGGATCGGCCCGGTAGACACTGCCGGGGCCGGTCGGGTACCCCGGCCTTCGCTACGCCACCCGCTCCAGCCGGTCGCCGGCGAACGTCAGCCCGTGGCCGGGTGGCGTGTCGGCGCGCAGTTCGCCGTCGCTGATGGTCACGCCGCTCGGGGCCGCCAGCGCGCCGAGCGCCGCGAACGAGCCCTGGTCGATGTCCTCGACCAGGGCCGGCAGCGGCAGGCACAGCGCGAGCTGCCCGGAGATGTCCGGCAGCAGGTGCGGCATGACCGGGACGCCGAACGTTCTGGCCAGCCTCGCGATGCGCAGGAACGGGGTGATCCCGCCGACCCGGCACACGTTGGGCTGCAGGAAGTCGACGGCGCCGGCCAGCAGCGCGTCCCGGAACTGCGGCTCGGTGTACAGGCTCTCGCCCGCGGCCAGCGGGATGTCGATAGCCGCGCGCAGCCGCGCGTACGCCTGCAGGTCCTCGGCCGGGAGCGGCTCCTCCAGCCAGTAGATGTCGAACGGCGCCAGCACCTTCGCCGCGCGCCGGGCCGTGGGCAGGTCCCAGAGCTGGTTCGCGTCGATCATCAGGCGCCGGCCGGGTCCGATGACGCGGCGCACGGCCGCGACGCGCTCGACGTCCTCGTCCAGGCTGGGCAGGCCGACCTTGACCTTGACCGCGGTGTGCCCGGCCTCGACCCAGCGCTGCACCTGCTCGGTCAGCTCGGCGAGCGACAGGTGCTTGTTCACCCCGCTCGCGTACACGCCGGTCGCGTCGCGCTGGCGGCCGATCAGGTCGGTGAGGCCCAGGCCCGCGGCCTTCGCCTGCAGGTCCCACAGGCCGATGTCGATCGCGGCCATCGCCAGCGTGGTGACGCCGCCGCCACATTCGCGCAGCCGCCACCACATCCGGTCCCACGCCGCGGCGGGTGCGGTCGGCCCGCCGATAGCGGCGGGCCCGCAGTCGTCGGTGACCATCGCGTGGATTGCCCGCGCGCCGGCCTGGACCGCCCAGCTGAAGCCCTGCCCGGTCGCACCGTCGCTGGCGGTCACGGTGGCCGCGATCAGGTACTGGCAGTCCGCGATCGGACCCCACGGCACCGGCATCGGCACCCGATAGGCGACGGCAGTAACGCCCGCCAGGCGCGGACTCATGAGAGGTTCTCGGCGTCCAGGGCCGGCAGGCAGAACTCGCCGCCGAGGTGGGTGAACAGCGGGTTGGCGGCGTCGGGTTCGCCGCGGGCGGCGATCAGCTCCGCGGCGTACTGCTCGGCGTCGTCGCGCGGTTCGTAGCCCAGCGCGCGCGCTTCGTCCAGGCTCACCCAGCCGCCGCGGGTATTCGCCGAGACGCCGTAGACCACCCGGAATCCCGGCTGCGGCGCGGTGAGGCACGCCTCGAAGAGGCGTCCGGTGTCGTCCGGGGACAGCCACGTCGACAGTTCCCTGGTGTCCCGCGGGCGTTCCTTGCAAGACAGGATGCGCAAGCAGATCGCGTCCATGCCGTACCGGTGGTAATACAGCGCGGCGAGCGCCTCGCCGGCCGCCTTGGACACCCCGTAGTAGGTGTCGGGGGCCGGGAAGGCGTAGTCCGGCACCGGGAAGTCCGCGGCGGGCGCGAACCCGACCGCGTGATTGGACGAGGCGAACACCACCCGGCGCACGCCCGCGCGACGGGCCGCCTCGAACGCCGCGTACGTGCCGTTGATGTTCACGTCCGCGATCAGCGCCCACGGCCGCTCGTCCGCCAGGCCCGCCAGGTGGATCACGGCCTCGGTCCCGGCGCACGCCCGGGTCAGCTCGTCCAGGTCCGTGATCGACGCGCAGACCACCTCCTCTCCTGGCCCGGCAGTCAGCGGGGCGACATCCAGGAGGCGCAGTCGCCGGCCCGGCCGGGCCAGCCGGGTCCGCAGCATGCCGCCGATGAGGCCGGCTGCGCCGGTGATGAGGATCGTGCCCATGGCGGCCCGTGCTCCCTCGGTCGGGTCTTATGGCGGAAGCGGTTAACTGCGGGACCGAGCCTGTCATACCGGACCGGGCGGTATGAACCGCGAGGGGGCACCGGCCGTTAGACCGGATTATGGCGGGCTCTACGGTCCGGGACGGCTGAGCCGGGGGCGCTTATTTAACTAATATCTATTAGTGATAGAATGCTGCCCATGGCAGCGGAGAGCTCGGGACTGACGGCTGTGAGCAGCCTGGAGGATCCCGTGCGCGCTCGCCTGTACCGGATCGTGGCGGAGAGCGACGCCCCTGTAGGTCGGGACGAGGCCGCGGCGGCGGCCGGCATCGGCCGCCCGCTCGCCGCGTATCACCTGGACAAGCTCGCCGAGCTAGGCCTGCTCACCGCGTCCTACCAGCGGCCGGAGGGACGGAGCGGCCCCGGCGCCGGGCGGCCGGCGAAGGTCTACACCCGCTCTGACCGCGAGTTCGCCGTGTCCGTGCCGCCGCGCGAGTACGAAATCGCCGCCCGCCTGCTGGCCGTCGCGGTCGAGGCTGACATCGGCGGCCCGAGCTGGGCCGCGCTGCACGACGCGGCCTGGCAATTCGGCTGCAACCTGGGCAGGCGGGCCGCAGGGGCGCAGGCCGGGCCGGTTGACCCGGCGCAGAAGCGGGCAGTGCTGGAGACCGTGCTGCGTGATCACGGCTTCGAGCCCTGGCATGACGAGAGCGGAACGGTCCGGCTGCGGAACTGCCCCTTCCACAGCCTGGCGGCCGTGCATCCGGACATGGTCTGCGGCATGAACCTCGCGCTGATGCGGGGACTGGTCGAGGGCCTTGACGCCGATGCGCTGAATCCGGAACTCAACCCACCGCAAGGACGGTGCTGCGTGGTGCTGGCGGCCAGGCAGCAGACAGGGGAGACATGACGCAAGAGCTCGTGCTCGTACCGCCCGAGGATGCCACCGCTGACCAGCACACGTGGGTTGGCGGCGATGACCGGGCGGTGGACATGGCGGCCGCCGAGCGGGCCGCGGCCGACTTGCTGGCCGCGCTCGGGGTGACGCTGGAAGCCGACGGGCTGCGCGAGACGCCGGGCCGGCTGGCCCGCGCGTACGCCGAGATGTTTGAGTCCGAGCCGTTCCGGCTCACGACGTTCCCGAACGACGAAGGCTACGACGAGCTGGTGCTGGCGCGGGACATCCCGTTCCGCACCGTCTGCGAACACCACCTGCTGCCGTTTTCCGGCGTGGCGCACGTCGGCTACCTGCCCGGCGAGCGCATCCTCGGACTGTCGAAGCTGGCCAGGATCGTCGGTTACTTCGCCGCGCGCCCGCAGACGCAGGAAAGGATGACCCGTCAGGTCGCGGACTTTCTCGACGACGAGCTGGGCCCGGCCGGAGCCGGGGTAGTGCTGGAAGCCGAGCACACCTGCATGACGCTGCGCGGCGTGCGCTCGCACGGCGCGACGACCGTGACGTCGGCGCTCACCGGCGTGTTGCGCGCCGACGCGCGGGCGCGAGCGGAATTCCTGGCGCTGGCCGGCGTGGCCGGGCCCAGCATGGCCAGGCACAGCTGACTTAGGCACAGGGACCACCGGGACTAATCGCCGCCCGATGGCGACGGCGGAGGAGACGGAGAACGCGATGGCGGACGACACCGGATTTGTAATCGTCGGGGCCAGCCTGGCTGGCGCGAAGGCGGCGGAGACGCTGCGCGCGGAGCAGTTCAGCGGCCCGGTGGTGCTGATCGGGACGGAGGACGAGCTGCCGTATGAGCGTCCGCCGCTGTCCAAGGACTACCTGCTCGGCAAGGCCGAACGGGAGGTGATCTACGTGCACCCGCGGCAGTGGTACGCCGACAACGACGTAGACCTGCGCCGCGGCGTCACGGTAACCGGCATCGACCGGGCCGCCCGCACGGTGGCGCTCGACGACGGCAGCCAGCTGCCCTACGGCAAGCTGCTGCTCACCACCGGATCGGCGCCGCGGCGGCTGCCGGTGCCAGGCGCGGACCTCGACGGCGTGCTCTACCTGCGCACCGCGGCCGACAGCGACAAACTCAAGAGCGCGTTCACCAGTGGTGCCCGCATCGTGGTGATCGGCGCTGGCTGGATCGGGCTCGAGGCGACGGCCGCCGCCAGGGCGGCGGGGGCCGACGTCACGGTGCTCGAAACCGCCGAACTGCCGCTGCTGCGGGTGCTCGGCCGCGAGGTCGCCGAGGTCTTCGCGGGCCTGCACCGGGAGAACGGCGTGGACCTGCGCTTCGGCGTTCAGGTCGCGGAGATCACTGGCGCGGGCGGGAAGGCCAGCGGCGTCCGGCTCGGTGACGGCACCCAGATCCCGGCGGACACGGTCGTGGTCGGCGTCGGCATCTCGCCGCGGGTCGGGCTGGCCGAGCAGGCCGGCCTGGACGTCGATAACGGGATCAAGGTCGACGCCGGGCTGCGGACGTCTGATCCCGACGTCTACGCCGCCGGCGATGTCGCGAACGCGTTTCACCCGCTGCTGGGCAAGCACATCCGGGTGGAGCACTGGGCGAACGCGGTCAACCAGCCGCAGACAGCCGCCAAGTCGATGCTCGGGCAGGAAGTGGCCTTCGACCGGGTGCCGTACTTCTTCACCGACCAGTACGACCTCGGCATGGAGTACTCCGGTTATGTGGAGCCCGGCGGCTACGCGCAGGTGGTGTTCCGCGGCGACGTGCCCGGTCGCGAGTTCGTCGCGTTCTGGCTCGACGGCGCGGGCCGGGTGCTAGCCGGGATGAACGTCAACGTCTGGGACGTCAACGAACACGTCCAGGCGCTGGTCCGGACCGGCCATCCGGTGGACCAGGACGCCCTGCGCGATCCGGGCCGGCCGCTTGACTCGCTGGCTGGTCCCTGACCGCGACGGCCCGCGCGGGCCGGTCGGTCACCAGCACGTCGACGTCCGGGCAGGCTAGCCAGCGGGTCAGGGCGCGGTCGGTGTTGACGGTCCAGACCAGCGTCCTGATGCCGCGCTCGCGGCACCGCGTGGCCAGGCCCGCTTCGGCCTGCCGGTAGTGCAGCGCCGCCCACGAGGCGCCGGTCACGGTGACCGGGTCCAGCCGCGACTGGCCCGTCCGGACCGCGCGGCGGGCGAGAAACCGCGCCGACTCGGCCAGGTCGCCGCCGATCGCGAGGCCGACCTGGAGCGCCGGGAACTGGTGCAGCAGCGTCCGGGCGACATCCGCATCGCGGGTGGTCACCACGACGCCGGCCGGCCCGAGCGCGGCAAGCGCCAGTTCGGCCGCCCGGGCCGCCGAGCCCGCGTCCTTGACGTCCAGGTGCAGCCCGGCCCGGCCCGCGAGCAGCGGCAGTACCTGCGCGATCCGCGGTACCTCGTAGCCGGCCAGCTGGCACAGCTGCCGATAGGCCAGGCCGGCCACGGGCCGGCCCCAGGCCAGCCGCGCGCGGTGGCTGGCGACCAGGGTCCCGTCGCTGGTCTGGCGCGCGTCCAGTTCGAGGTAGTCAGCCCCGTTGGCCAGCGCGAAGTCATACGCCGCATAGGTCCCGGCGGCGGCCGCCTCGCCTCCGCCGCGATGCGCCGAGATCGCGGGCATGCGCTCAGCGGGCCTGCGCACGGGACCTGGCGGCGACGCGCAGCCAGCCGGGCCGCCGCAAGCCGTTCCGGCGGATGTATTCCGGGACGGCGGCCAGCGCATACGCGAGGGCGAGCACGGCGGGCGCGGTGATCACGTCGAGCCAGTAGTGATTCGCGGTCGACAGCACGTCGAGGACGGTCACCACCGGATAGAGCCAGACCAGCGCCTTCAGGACAGGAGTCCGCAGCGCCCCGGACACGGCCACCGCGACCCACAGCGCCCAGACCACGTGCAGCGACGGCAGCGCGGCGAACTGATCGGCGGCCTTGCCCTCGATGAGGGTAGAGAAGATCGGCAGGTTCATCCCGGTAATGTCGTGATAGCCCGCCAGCATCCGCGGCGGCGCGACCGGATAGAACCAGAACGCCGCGAGGGCGACCACGTTGCTGGCGATCAGCGCGTCCCGGTGCAAGGCGAAGTGCGGCGCCCGGCGCCAGATCAGCCAGACCCCGACCAGCCCGGTGAGCGCGCCTTGCAGGATCACGTAGTACCAGGACGCGGCGAAGCCGAGCAGCGAGTGGTGCAGCAGCCAGTCGTTCCACTGCCGGGCGAAGGCGCCGCCTAGCTCGTAGCTGATCTGGGCCACGGCCGGGGCGTTGCGCTTTCCGAGGACGCCCGCGGCCGAGTTGAACCGGACTGCGTCGTCCAGCCCCCACAGCACCAGCGCGACCGGGATGATCTGCAGGTACCGCAGCGCTGGATGCCGGGCCGCGGCAGCGCGCGCGGTCAGCAGCGCATATCGCAACGCCATCAGCCAGCGCGGGGTCTGGCCCCGGCCGGGCCGAGCCGCGCCCGCGGGCGGGCCCGTCGCGGTCGCCGACGTAGCCCCGCTGGGCCGGCGCGGAGCCGACTCCAGGTCCGGCGCCGTAGTCGTCGCGGTCGCCGCACTCGTCTCGCGCTCGCAGGTAGTCGCAGCGTGCACCTAGGTCACCCCACCTCGGCCAGGTCACCTCCGCTCTGACAAGTCAGGCCACGCAGCAAGCTATACGGAGGCCGTCTCCGCATAGTTTACGACGTGCGCCTGACCGCATCTGACGGCACGTCTGAGCTGCACGAGTCATCGCTCGGGCTAACGCGATGAGGGCACTCCGGCGGTCGGCCACCGCCGGAACTGACTGGTCGCGGCGATACCGGATTAAGCAGAGAAAACATGTCGTCATAGTTATTGGCAGTTATGTCAGAATCGCGGCGCATGGTCGGATTCCCGCTAGTGTCACCGCAGTGGTGAGCTCCGCCCACTGTGTGGCGTTGCTGTCGCAGGAGAGCCAGCCCAGCGACAGCAACGCCACACAGTGAGCGAAGGCGTGGACCGCGCGCGGAGAAATGTCTGATTAGTGATCGCGGCGGTGGCCGCCCAGGACGCCACTACCTGCTGTTCGCCGGCGCGCTGGTGATCGGCGTGACCCCGGCAACCCAGGCTATGTCGGTGATGTCCGGGTGCTGCGGAACCGGCCGTTCAAGCTGTTGCTTGGGGCGGCACTGGTCACCGGCATGCTGCTGTTCCTGAACATGGCAGTGAGGTTCTGGCGCGAGCGAGGTTAGCCACCAGCCGGCGCGGGAACCTCGGTCGCCGCCGCCAGCGCGGCGAGCGCGGCCGGGAAGACCTCGGCCGGCGGTGTGACCAGTCCCGCGCCGACCTGCCCGGTGCCCGCGACCGGCCGGCCATGCCGGTGTTGATCTGCGGCAGGATGCCGGTCCGCGCGACGAGCGTCACGTCGATCCCGGCCGGCGTGCCGCGGAACCCGAGCGCCGGGAGCTGGAACACCGGGTGCTCGGCCAGCGTGATCTCGCGCATCCGGGCGGTCGTGGCCAGCGCGTCCGGCACGGTGCCGCCGACCAGCCGCACGATGGCGGGCGCGCCGGCCATCGCGAAGCCGCCGAGGCCGGCCGTCTCGGTGATCGCCGAGTCGCCGATGTCCGGGTTGGCGTCGTCGGGGCCGTAGTCGCCGAGATACAGGCCCGACGGGGTCAGGGCCGGCGCGGTGAACCACTGCTCGCCCGTTCCCGATACCTGAATCCCGAAGTCGGTACCGTTCCTGGCCATCGCGACGACCAGGGTGGAGCCGGGAATGTCGCGGGCCGCGTCCATCGCCAGCTTGCAGGCCGGCATCGCGAGGTTGAGGAAGAAGTGATCGTTCCCGCCGATGAACGCGGCGGCCCGGCTCACGTCCGCCGCGGTGAACCCGGACTCGATCATGGCGGGCAGCAGGTCGCGCAGCAGCATCAGGGTGCCGGCCCGGTTCCGGTTGTGCGCCTCGTCGCCCATCTGCACCATCTGCGCGAGGATCGCGGTGACGTCCACCGGCCCGGTGCGCCGCACCGCCGCCTGCAGCAGCGGCCCGAGCACATCCGACATCCACCGCAGCCGCTCGAGCACCTCGGCCGAGTACGCGCCGTAACGCAGCACCTTGCCCAGGCCCTCGTTCAGCGTGCAGTACGCGCGCTGGCCGGTGCCGGCGTCCGCCAGCACGAACATCCACATCGACGGCGACACGACGCCGGCCATCGGGCCGACCGCGTGCCGCGAGTGACAGGGCGCGAGCGCGATGCCGCCGCGCGCGGCCAGTTCCGCGGCGTCCTCCGGGGTGCCGCCAGGCCTTCGAGCACGCACGCGCCCATGAGCGCGCCGCGCAGCGGCCCGGACGCCCGCTCCCAGCTGACCGGCGGCCCAGCGTGCAGGAACTCACCCGGCTGCAGGCCCACCACCTCCCGCGCGGGCAGCACGTCGACCAGGCGGGCGCGGCTGGCGAGCATCCGGCTGACCGCGAGCTCATTCGCCGCCGCCCGCCGCTGGTCGCTCGGCACGGGAACGAGCTGCGCCTCCGTCCCGGCCATCGGCGGTGCCCAGTCGACCCTGGTCACCCGCGCGGCCTGTGCCGCCGCCGCGTCCGCGAGCAGGCCGACGCCGGCGCTGATGACGTGCGGCTCGCGCCGCAGGAGTTCGGTCATGGGTGCCGACCTGCTCGGCTCGCGATCGGCGCGCAGGCGAACGCGCGGTGGCCGCCGCGTTCGAGCGCGAACACGTGCGCTCCCGCCGCGCCGCAGCTGCTCGGCCTGCCGGGTCACGTCCTGCGGATCGGACGGCGCGCCGATCAGCGACACGACGACCGGACTGGCGGCTGACGGCGGCGATCGCGGGCGCCAGCTCGGCGGCCGGGTCGGGATGCGCGCCGTGCCCGAGCACGACGTCCAGCAGGAACACCGCGACCGCCGGGTCGGTGGCCTCGGCGGTGAGCTGTTCCAGCCGCAGCGTCTGGTCGATCATCGGGTGCGGCCGGCCCGGCCGTCAGCTCGTCGTCGCCGAAGTCGATCATGACGTGCTGTGGGACGGACGCCGCGGGCCAGCTGCCAATCTGGCCGCAGCGGGATGTTCGACCGGACCGGGTCCGAGCCGCTCGCCGGCGATGACCATCGCCTCGTCGCAGAGCGTCCCGCCGGCGAACAGCCCGCGCAGCGCGCCCGGCCGGGCCGGCCGGTCCTCGGCCGGGCGCCCAGTGCGGCCAGTCGGGCACCGGCACGGCCGCGGCCCGCAGGGTCTGTTCCGCGGCGGCGGTCAGGTCCGGCTGGCCGGGCCCGGTGAACGCGAACAGCACTGGCGTCGCCAGCCCGGCGGCGTAGTCGCGCACTGCGCCGCCACCTCGGCCGCGGGCGGCTTGGAGATCACCAGGATCAGCTCGGTGCCCGGATCGTCGTCCAGCGCGGCCAGCGCCGTCCGGGCCGACCGGCCGCCGACCGCGGCGGACAGGTCCCGGCCGCCGACGCCGAGCGCGGCGCTGACCCCGGCGCCTGCGTGCGCCAGCAGGCACAGCACCTGCTGCGCACCGGTCCCGGACGCCGCGACCAGCCCGATCGGGCCGGCCGGCAGCGAGTGCGAGAACCCTAGCCCGACGCCGCCGACGATGGCGGTGCCGCAATCGGGACCCATGACGAGCAGGTCCCGTTCGGTCGCCGCGTCCTTCAGCGCGATCTCCTGCTCGACCGGCACGTTGTCGGAGAAGATCATGACGTCGCAGCCGGCTTGCAGCGCGTCCATCGCCTCGGCGAAGGCGAACCGGCCCGGTACCGACACCAGCGCGAGGCCCGGCCCGGTGTCGCGGATCGCCGCGCCGTCGTGCGCGGCCGGATGTTCGTCGTGTCCGCCGCGCCGGCGTCGTCCGGCCGGGCGGTGAGCGCAGTTTCGACCACGGCCAGCGCGCCGGCCAGCGCGGCGTCGTCGCGCGCCCGCACCGCGATCAGCAGGTCGTTGGGACCAGCCTGCGGCGGCGCGCCGAAGCCCAGTCCCGGCAGCAGGCCGAGGTTGAGTTCGGTCGCCATCGCGACCAGGGCCGCCTCGACCCCGTCAGCCTTCCGGGCCGCGGCGCTGACCTGCATCAGCGTGACCGAGTCGGCGTACGCGCCGGACCGCGCCTCGACATACTCCGCGCTCATCGCGCCCCCGCCATCGCCGTGGCAGCGTCCGCAGCCCGATCCGACCGAGTCCGTGCCTGCGCCCGCGTCCGCGCCGGCCGGGTCCGCGGCGAGCGCGTGTTCGGCCGCCAGGACCAGCCCGAGCGCGAGCGCCGCGCCCGAGGTGTGTCCGACGCGGAGCAGGCGGTGCAGCGCCGGTTCGGCCGCGGCCGTCCCGGTGAGCGCGGCGGCGAACGCCGCCGCCTCGGGGACGCACTCGCCGCGGGCGGCGTGCGCGAGCAACGCAGCCGACAGGGCGGTCGTCCGCGTCGGCGCCAGGGCGGCGATCGCAGCCGCCAAGCCGCTGGGCGTGGTTAGGGACCCCATAGCGTCCCTAACCGCGCCCAGTCGCGGGGACACCGAGTCGCGGTAGACAGTTCCAGGGCATTTGCCGGATTCGAACGCCGCGCGGCCGAGTAGCAGGCCCGCGAGCAGATCGTCGCCCGCCGGGGTCAGGCCCGGTCCGCGACCAAGCAGCTCGCGCGCGAGCCGATCGCCGCCCCACTGTGCTGGATTTCCGTCGCTCCAGCGACGGAAATCCAGCACGGTCGGCAGTCCGGCCCGGGCCGCGGTGACCGCGGCGGCCGCAGGCCGTCCGCGTCCCACCCGGTTAACCGGCCATTCGCGGACAATATTCACGACGACCGGCCCGTCCGGACCCGTCCAGCGCAGCTGGCCGCCGCCCACGAGGCAGTCGGCCTCGTGGCCGGGGCCGATCGCCGTCAGCGGTAGCTCCGCGGCGGTCGTCGGCAGCACAACTGCGCACGGCAGCCGGACCGCGTCGTGCGTGAGCACCGCGATGACGCCGGCCCGGGGATTATCGGGTGATCTGCGCCGACCGCCAGGTAGAGGGCCATCGGGCCGACGCCGAGCAGCCGCGCCGACGCGATCGGCCCGGTCGGCACGCCGCGCAGCGCGCTGCTGGCACCCGCCCCGAGCTGCATGGTTCACAATCCTGTAGCAGGAGATGATTTCCGTCACGCGATCAGCAGCGTAACGTCGCGCTATGAGTAAGGGCACTGGGTTGAAGGCAGCACGGGCGTGAAGCCGTCACCGGTCGGTTACTCGCGGCCGCAGTCCGTCGCCGAGGCGATCCAGGCGCTCGCCGCGCTCGGCCCGGACGCCAAAGTGCTGGCCGGGGGGCAGTCGCTCATCCCGCTCATGTCGCTGCGGCTGGCCAGGCCCGAGCACCTGGTGGACATCAACCGGCTGACCGAGCTCAGCTACATCGACGTCACCGCCGGCTACGTCGCGGTGGGCGCCCTGGCCCGGCACGCCGAGTTGCTGGCCAGCGGGTCCGCGCAGACGGCGCAGCCGCTGCTCGCCAGGGCGCTGCGCTGCGTCGCCCACCCGGCGATCAGGAACCGCGGCACCGTCGTCGGCAGCCTCGCCCACGCCGACCCGGCCGCCGAGATGCCGGCCGTGCTCGCGCTGCTCGGCGGCTCGGTCGAGGTCGCCAGCGCCAGGGGCGAGCGCGTCATCCCGGTCGCCGACTTCTTCCTCGGCCCGCTGGAGTCGGCGCTGGACCCGGGCGAGCTGGCCGTCGCGGCCAGGTTCCCGGTGCTGGCGCCCGGCAGCGGCACCGGCTTCGCCGAGATCAGCAGGCGGCGCGGCGACTACGCGATCTGCGGCGTGGCCGCCCTGGTCAGCCTCGCCGACGACGGCGCCTCGATCCGGGACGCGAAGGCCGTCGTACCTGTCCGTCGGCCCGACCCCGGTGGTGCTGGACCTCACCGCCGCGGTGGCGGGGCAGCCGGCCAGCCCGCAGGCCGACTTCCCGGCCGCGCGGCGAGCTGGCGCGCCCGGCGCCTGCGCCCGACGGCCGATATCCACGCCAGCGCCGACTACCGGCGCCAGCTGGCGGGCGTGCTCACCGAGCGGGTGCTGCCGCCGGCCGTCGCGGAAGCGACGGAGCGCCGGTGACCGCCGAGGAACTGCACGAGGTGCAGCCTGACCGTCAACGGGGCCGCCCGCACCGCGCGGGTGCCCGGCCCGGCGGCTGCTGTCCGACTGCATGCGCCACGACCTCGGCCTGACCGGGACCCACGTCGGCTGCGAGCACGGCGTCTGCGGCGCGTGCACCGTGCTGCTCGACGGCGCGCCGGTGCGGTCCTGCCTGCTGCTCGCCGTCAGCGCGGACGGCTGCCGGATGACCACGGTCGAGGGGCTGGCCGGCCGCGACGGCGCGCTGTCGCCGGTCCAGCAGGCGTTCAGCGAATGCCACGGGCTGCAGTGCGGCTTCTGCACGCCGGGCTTCCTCACCACGATCACCGCGGGCCTGCGGGCCAACCCGGACCCCGACGACGAGCAGGCCCGCGAGATGGTCGGCGGCAACCTGTGCCGGTGCACCGGCTACCAGAACATCATCGCTCGGTCCGCCGGGCCGCCGAGCTGCAGCGGGCCGCTCAGCCGGAGCAGTCATGAGCTCCTGTTCGGGGCCCGGGTGCGGCGGGTCGAGGACGACCGGCTGATCCGCGGGCACGGGGCTTATCTCGACGATCTCGACGCGGACGCCTGGCGGCGGCGTTCGTGCGCAGCCCGTACGCGCACGCCCGGATCATCGACATCGACGTGAGCGCGGCGCTGGACGTGGACGGCCTGGTCGCGATCTACACCTACGAGGATCTGCCGGGCAGGCTGGCGCGGCCGCTGCCGCTGCTGATCCCGCACCCGGCGCTGACCCGCGGCCGGACGCCGTACCCGCTGGCGAAGGACGAGGTCAACCACGTCGGCGAGGCCGTGGTGATGGTCGTCGCCACCGATCGCTACGTCGCCGAGGATGCCGCCGAGCTGATCGCCGTCAGCTACGAGCCGCTGCCCGCCGTGGTCGGCATCGACGCGGCCGGAAAGCCGAGCACCTCGTGCATCCCGACGTGCCCGGCAACGTCGCGGCGAACTCGGTGCAAGAGCACGGCGATACCGCCGCGGCCATCGCCGCCGCGCCGCACGTGCTGGAGCTCGACCTGCACATCGAGCGGTCCGCTCGACCCCGATGGAGGGCCGCGGCGTGCTGGCCCGCTGGGATCGCAGGCCGGCCGCATGCGCCTGTGGACCTCGACCCAGACCTCCACCGGCGTGCGCGCCGCCGTCGCGGCCAAGCTCGACCTGGCGCTGACCGACGTCGACGTGATCACCCCGGACGTCGGCGGCGGCTTCGGCGTGAAGATCAAGCACCCGTGGCCGGAGGAGGTGCTGGTGCCGTGGGCGGCCCGGCAGCTGCTGCGGCCGGTGAAGTTCACCGAGGACCGGCGCGAGCACTTCATCGCCTGCGCGCACGAGCGGGCGCAGGTGCATCACGTCACGGGTCGGCTTCGAGGACGACGGCCGGATCCGCGGCCTGTCGGTGCGGTTCTGGCACGACAACGGCGCCTACATGCCATACGGCCTGATCGTGCCGATCATGACCTCGACCCAGCTGCTCGGCCCGTACAAGCCGGACGCGTACCGGGTCGAGTTCGACTCGCTGTATACGAACACGGTCATCGTCACCCCGTATCGCGGCGCGGGCCGGCCGCAGGGCTGCTTCGTGATGGAGCGCACGATGGACGCGATCGCGGCGGAGCTGGGCATGGACCGGACCGAGGTGCGCGCGCGCAACTTCGTCCAGCCCGACGAGATGCCCTATGACCAGGGCCTGATGTTCCAGGACGGCCGGCCGCTGATCTACGACTCCGGCGACTTCCCCGGTCGCTGGCCAAGCTCAAGGAGCTCGTCGGCTGGGACGACTTCGGCGCGCGGAACAGGCCGCCGAGGCCGAGGGCCGGAGGATCGGCATCGGCCTGGCTGCTACGTCGAGGGCACCGGCGTCGGCCCGTACGAGGGCGGCCACGTGCTGGTCGAGACGTCCGGCAAGGTCAAGGTCGCGACCGGCCTCACGGCCAGGGCCAGGGTCACCAGACCGTGCTCGCCCAGATCGTCGCCGACGAACTCGGCGTGCCGATTGGCCGACGTCGAGGTCGTCACCGGCGACACCCGCGATTCGGCTATGCGGTCGGCACGTTCGCGTCCCGGGCCGCGGTGATGAGCGGCTCGGCGGTCACGCTGGCCGCGCGCAAGGCCAGGGACAAGGCACTGCGGGTGGCCGGGAACGCGCTCGAGGTATCCGCGGACGACCTGGTCATCGAGGACGGGATCGTGCACGTGAAGGGGGACCCGGACGCCGGGATGAGCCTCGGCACGGTCGCGGTGCTGTCCAACCCGCTGCGGTACGCGTTCGACGAGGCAGCCAAGGCCGCGACCCAGTTCGGCGGCGGCGGCGACATGGCCAAGCCGCCGATCGCCGAGGACGACGAGCCGGGCATCGAGGGCAAGGCGTTCTTTTCCCCGGTCCGGTCGACGTTCGCGAGCGGCATGCACGCCGTGATCGTGGAGACCGATCCGGACACGGCCGAGGTCACGATCCTGCGGTACTGCGTCGTGCATGACTGCGGGCGGCTGATCAACCCGCAGATCGTCGAGGGCCAGATTCACGGCGGGGTGGCGCAGGGCGTCGCCGGCGCCCTGTACGAGCGGATGGCGTACGACGAGTACGGTCAGTTGCAGAACGCGTCGTTCATGGACTTCCTCATGCCGTACGTCAGCGAGGTGCCCGGCGGATCGAGATCGATCACCTGGAGACGCCGTCGCCGCTGAACCCGCTCGGCATCAAGGGCGCGGGCGAGGCGGGCGTCATCCCCGGCGCCGCCGTCATCGCCGCGGCGATCGAGGACGCCGAGGGTATCGCGATCACGTCGATGCCGATCTCGCCGTCGGACCTGTTCGAGCTCCGCCGGGAGGTGGCGTCGTGAAGCTGACCGGCACCGCGATCATGCACGCCGCGCCGGACCGGGTCTGGGCCGCGCTCACCGACCCGGCCGTGCTGGCGGCCGCGATCCCCGGCTGCGACCGGCTGGAGCCCGCTGGCCCGGACGCCTATCAATTCACGATCGCGGCCGGCCTCGGCTCGCTGCACGGCGCCTTCACCGGCCGCGTCGCGGTCTCCGACCGGCACGAGCCGGACTCGTTCGTGCTCACCGCGACCGGCTCGGGCGGGCCGGGCACCGTCAGCATCCGCGCGCGGTTCGCGCTGACCGCGGGCCCCGACGGCGGCACGGAACTGGGCTACGACGCCGACGGCGAGGCGACCGGGCTGCTGGCCGCCGTCGGCCAGCGGATGTTCACGGCCGTCGCCCAGCGGATGACCACCGAGTTCTTCCGGTCCCTGGACGCTCAGCTTCAGGACGGGAACGAGGCGGCCGCCGGCCACTCCCAGCCTGAGCTCGCGGGCCCAGTTCCAGCGGGCCCAGTTCCCGCGGGCCCAGTTCCCGCAGGCGCAGTGCCGCTGCCCCGGCAGCCCCGGTCCGGGCCGCCCGCGCCGCCAGCCCGCGCTGCGGCGGGGAAGGCCGAGTTCCTGGCCGGTGCGCTCGCGGGCACGGCCGCCGCGCTGGCCGGGGTCGCGATCGGCAGCGTGGTCCGGCGGAGGAAATCGTGATGCGCGCGGTCACCGTCGCGGCGGTCCAGGTCGCCCCCGCCGCGGGCCCGCTGACCGCGCAGGCGATCGAGGCCAACATCGCCCGCGCGCTCGCGCTGGTTCGCGACTGCGTGGCCGCGACCGGCGCGGAACTGGTCGTGCTGCCGGAGTCGGTCACCACCGGGTTCACCACCGGCCTGGACCCGGCCGAGCTCTGGGACCTGGTCTCGGCGATCCCCGGCCCGATCGCCGAGCCGTTCTGCCAGGCCGCCGCCGAGCTCGGCATCGAGCTGGTCTTCGGCAGCTACGAGCGCGGCCCGGAGCGCGGCGTCGATCTACAACGCGGCCGCGATCGCCGGCCGGGACGGTTGCCTGCTCGGCGTGTACCGCAAGACGCACCCGTTCGGCACCGAGCGGGCCGACCGCGGCGGCTGGGTCACGCCCGGCGAGGACATCTGCGTCGTGGACACCGGCTACGCCCGCATCGGGCTGATCATCTGCTTCGACGGCGACTACCCGGAGCTGTCCAGGATCACCGCGATCCGCGGCGCGCAGATCATCTGCCGCCCGTCCGCGCTGCTGCGCTCGGCCGACCTGTGGGAGCTGACGAACCGGGCTCGCGCCTACGACAACCACGTGTACGTGATCGGCGCGAACGCGACCGGCACCGATCCCGGCGGGGCCATCTACTTCGGCAACTCGATGATCGTCACCCCGATCGCGGAAGTGGTCGCGCGGGCGGCCTCGCACGAGTGCTGGGTGTCGGCCCGGCTGGACCCGGCTACGGCGATGTCGTCGCTGACGCCGGGGTCCTCGGTGCCGCAGCCGTTCGACCACCTGGCCGACCGCAACCTCGCCCTGATCCGCCGGCACGCGGACGCGCTGCTCGGCGAGGCGGCCACTGAGTTTCGGTACGGGCCTGCTCGTGCCGACTGACCGCAGGCTCCGGATCGGCATCGACACCGGCGGGACGTTCACCGACGTGGTCGCGTTCGACGAGGTGACCGGCACGCTGGCGGTGACCAAGACGCCGTCCACCCCGGCCGACCCGGCGAAGGGTTTCTGGCCGGCCTGGCCAAGGTCCTCGACCTCGCGAGCGCCGGCCCCGGCGACGTCGCGGCGGTCAGCCACGGCACCACGATCGCCACGAACCAGCTGCTCGAAGGCCAGATCGGCGAGCTCGGCTTCATCACCACCGAGGGATTCGAGTTCATCCTGGAGATCGCCCGCCAGTCCGTGCCGGACGGCTACGGCAACTCCTACTTCTGGGTGAAGCCGGACCGGATCGTGCCGCCGGACCGGGTCAGGACCGTCGCGGGCCGGCTGGATCACACCGGGGCGGAAGTGCGGCCGTTCGACGAGGCGGCCGCGATCGAGGCCGCGCGCTGGTTCCGCGGCCGCGGCATCGACACGATCGGCGTCTGCTTCCTGCACTCCTACGCCAACCCCGCGCACGAGGAGCAGATGGCCAAGGTGCTGGCGCGGGAGCACCCGGCCGCGGTCGTCTCGCTGTCCGCGAGGTGCTGCGCGAGTACCGCGAGTACGAGCGGTCGATGACGACGCTGGTCGACGCCGCGGTCAAGCCGCGGGTGTCGCGCTACCTGACCGCGATCGCGGCAGGCCTGCGGGCGCTAGCCGACACCGGGCTGGCCCGGCCGGACGGCATGCCGCTCCACGTCATGAAGTCCAACGGCGGCGTGGCCCGCGGCCGAGGTGGTCACCAGCCGATCACCACGGTGCTCGCGGGCCGGCCGCGGGCGCGCTCGGCGCGGCGCTGATCGCCGCACCACGCGGGCTCACGACGGTGCTCACCTGCGACGGCGGCGGCACCTCCACCGACGTCGCGGTCGTCGTCGGCGGCGAGCCGACGCTGACCACCGAGGGCAGCGTCGGCGCGTATCCCGCGAAGATCCCGATGATCGACGTCGTCACCGTCGGCGCGGGCGGCGGCTCGGTCGCCTGGGTGTCGCCCGAAGGCGCGCTGAAGGTCGGCCCGCGGTCGGCGGGCGCCGATCCCGGCCCGCTCTGCTACGGCAAGGGCGGCACCGAGGTGACGGTCACCGACGCGCACCTCTTCCTCGGCCGGATCCCGCCGCACCTGCTCGGCGGGGAGATCCCGCTCGACGCCGCCGCCGCGGCCGCCGGGCTGACGCGCTGGCGGGCAAGCTGGGCCTGACCGCGGCGGACTGCGCGGCCGGCATCCTGGAGATCTCCGCGTGGAACCAGGCGAACGCCGTCCGCCAGATCACCGTCAAGCGCGGCCTGGACGTGCGCGACTTCCCCCTGGTCGCGTTCGGCGGCTCGGGATCGCTGCTGCTCTGCCGGCTGATCGACATCCTCGGCCTGCCGGCGTGCTGGTGCCGCCCAACCCCGGCAAACGTCTCGGCGTTCGGGCTGCTCACCGTCGACGTGCGCAACGACTACGTGCGCACCCGTGGTCCGGCAGCACGCCCTCGACCCGGACCGGATGGAGGCGATCTTCGCCGAGCTGGCCGCGCAGGCGCATGGAAGGGCTCGCCGCGCAGGGCTTCGCCGCCGAGGCGGCGCGGCTGAGCGCAGCGCGGACCTGCGCTACTTCGGCCAGGCGTTCGAGGTCCGGGTCCCGGTCGCGCGCCGGGCCGATCGACCCGGCGTGGCGCCGCCGCCGTGGCGGACGCGTTCCACGCACGCGCACCGCGCGCTGTACGGCTACGACTTCCGCGCCGACGCCCGCCAGCAGGTCGAGTGGGTGAACCTCGGGTGACCGGCATCGGCCCGATCCCGCGACCCGCGATCGCCACGGTCGCGGCCGGCGACGGCGACCTCGGCCCGCGCGCTGACCGGCCGCCGGCCGGTCACTTCGCGCGCGGCACCGAGCCCGTCGACACCGCGATCTACTGGCGGCCGTCCTGCTGGCCGGCGACGTGATCGCCGGCCCGGCGGTGGTCGAGGAGTACGGCTCGACGGTGCCCGGTCCATCCGGGCTTCGCGGCCGCGTGGACGGGTTCGGCAACCTGCGGGTGGCGGTGCGCGATGAGCCAGCCGCGAGATCGCGATCGACCCGGTGCTGGTGGAGATCGTCGCGGGCACCCTCGCGTCGGTCGAGACGGAGGTCGAGACGGCGATCGCCCGCACCGCGCGATCGCCGATGATCCGGGACGCGCACGACTTCCGGGCCGGGATCCACGACCGGCGGCTGCGCAAGCTGACCGGCCGGTCCTACTCGGCGCTGGTCCAGCCGGTCGTGCGCGACTTCCCGATCTGAGATGCGGCCGGGCGACGTGTTCTTCCACAACGACGTCTACCTGTCCGAGGGCGGCATCGGGCACCTGCCGGACCTGTGCGTGACCGTGCCGGTGTTCCACGACGGCGCGGTGGTCGCGTTCGTGCAGGCATTCGGCCACCACGACGACATCGGCGGCGCGGTGCCCGGCTCGATGCCGAGCCACGCGACCAGCGTGTTCGAGGAAGGCCTGATGGTGCCGCCGATCCGGCTGTGGGACGAGGGCGTGCCGAACCAGGCGGCGCTCACGATCATGACCCGCAACTCGCGGATGCCGGACTCGCTGGCCGCGGACCTGGACGCCGAGTGCTCGGCCTGCCTGATGGGCGCGCGGCGGCTGGCCGAGCTGTTCGGCCGGTACGGCCGCAGGCCGTCGAGGCTGCTTCGACGCGATCGTCGCCGCCACCACCCGGACGTACCGGCAGGAGATCCTGTCGAAGATCCCGGTCGGCACGTGGACCTGGGAGGACTACGCCGAGCACGACGGCGTGGACCCGCCCAGGCTGCACGCCCAGCGGATCACGCTGACCCGGACGCCGGACACCGATGCGGCGTGCCGACTATCAGGGCCCGCGGCTGATCCTCGACTTCACGGCACGTCGCCGCAGGCCAAGGGGCCGATCAACCACTGCGCGGACTACGCCGACGGGGACTTCCTGGCCAAGTGGCTCGCGCCGATCCTGCGGAACCTGGCCGACAGCCCGGAGCGGATGGCCGAGCTGGACGTCAACGAGGGGGTCGTGCCGCTGATCGAGATGCGGTTCCCGCCGCCCGGCACGCTGCTGACGCCGGTGTTCCCGGCGCCCACCAACGCGCGGACGTTCGTGATCCTGCGGCTGCTCGGCGTGCTCGCCGGCGTGCTGGCCAAGGCGGTCGGCGGACGGATGCCCGCCGACCAGGAGACGATCCGCTACACCGGGGTGTACGGGACGACCGCGACGGCGAGCCGTACCTGATGCGCGAGGTGCTCGGCGGCGGCTCGGGCGGCCGGTACTACGCCGACGGCGAGGACACCATCCACGTGGTGCCGGACTCGCGCAACCTGCCCGCCGAGTTCACCGAGGCCCGGTTCCCGTTCCGGGTCGAGCGGCTCGGCCTGGCCGTCGACTCGGGCGGGCCCGGCCGGTTCCGCGGCGGGCTCGGCTACGAGAAGCAGCTGCGGATGCGGCGCGACGCCTACTTCATGTCGATCGCCGACCGCTCGATCCTGTCCTGCTGGGGGGTCAACGGCGGGCAGGCGGGCCGGCCGTTCAGCGTCACCGTGGACCCCGGCCGCCCCGGCGAGCGCGAGGTCGACGCGCTGGCCGACGGCGAGTCGTGCCGGCCGGGACGCTGATCCGGATCCGCACCACCGGCGGCGGCGGCTGGGGCGACCCGCTGGACCGGGACCCGGACCTGGTCGCCCGCGACGTGCGCTGGGGCAAGGTCTCGGCGGCGGCAGCGGCCGCCGACTACGGCGTCGTGCTCGGCGGGCCGGACGCGGACGCGGCGGCGCCCGTGGTGGATGAAACGGCGACCGCGCGACTGCGGGAGACTATGCGAGCGGAGCGGCCCGAGCAGCGCCCGTTCTTCGACCGCGGCCCCGGCTACGCCCGCCTGGCGGGCGGCGCTGGGTCCGCCGACGTTGACTGGATCGAGGAGGTCAGGCCGGATGCCCGAGCCGATTGAAGTGCGCAAGGTGCCGCTGCAGAACGTGTCCGACGCCAGCGAACTGGCGAAGCTGATCGACGCCGGCGTGCTGGCGGCCGACCGGGTAGTGGCCGTCATCGGCAAGACCGAGGGCAACGGCGGCGTCAACGACTACACCCGGATCCTGGCCGACCGCGCGTTCCGGGAGGTGCTGATCGCCAAGGGCAGCCGGAGCCCGGCGGAGGTCGGGCAGATCCCGATCGTCTGGTCCGGTGGCACCGACGGCGTGATCAGCCCGCACGCCACGTGTTTGCCACGGTCCCGGCCGGCGACGCTCCGGCCACCGACGAGCCGCGGCTGTCGGTCGGGTTCGCGATGAGCGAGCCGCTGCTGCCCGAGGACATCGGCCGGGCCGCGATGATCACGAAGGTGGCGGCGGCGGTGCGGGCCGCGATGGCCGAGGCCGGGATCACCGATCCGGCCGACGTGCACTACGTCCAGACCAAGACGCCGCTGCTGACGATCGCGACGATCCGCGACGCGAAGAGCCGCGGCCACACGGTATTCACCGAGCACACCGGCGAGTCCATGGACGTGTCCAACGGCACGGCCGCGCTCGGCATCGCGGTCGCGCTCGGCGAGATCGAGATGCCGCCGGACGCCGCCGTGATGCACGACCGGTCGATCGGCTCGTCGGTCGCGTCCTGCTCGTCCGGCGTCGAGCTGGACCGGGCCCAGGTCGTCGTCGCCGGGAACGTGCGCGGCATCGGCGGCCGGTACCGGATCGGGCACTCGGTCATGCGCGACGCGCTGGACGCTGACGGGATCTGGGCCGCGATCCGGGCGCCGGCCTGGACCTGCCGGACCGGCCGCACCCCGACGACCTGGAGGGCACGGCTGGTGAACGTGTTCCTCAAGTGCGAGGTGAGCCAGGACGGTCGGGTGCGCGGCCGCCGGAACGTGATGCTGGATGACTCCGACGTGCACTGGCACCGCCAGATCAAGGCGTGCGTCGGCGGCGTCGCGGCGGCGGTGACCGGCGACCCGGCGGTCTTCGTGTCGGTATCGGCGGCGCACCAGGGCCCGGACGGCGGCGGCCCGGTGGTCGCGATCGTCGATGCTCGGCTGAGCAACGCGGGCGGGCCGGGCGAAACGCCCGGCCCGCACACGCGGCCTGTCAGTGGAAGACGACGAAGAAGCCGAGCTTCTTGCCCGGCGTGTTGCTTCCGGGGCTGACCAGCCCGGTGAACACCAGGACTTGCGAGCCGGCCGGGCAGGTGCGGCCAACGCCGACATCGTTGGACGGGAGCTGAACGGTTGCCCGTCGGGACGTCGCCGTTGAAGAGGCCGTTGTAGTCGAGGGTTACCTCGGCGTTGTGCGGCTTGAACGACAGACCATGGAAGCAGTAGAACCCGGCATTGGATTCGTTGATGTTCGATGCCTTGACGTTGTAGGAGTGGCTGGCGTCGAATCCGCCGCCGGGCTGGATGTGGGCATAGCCCAGCGCGGTGCCGGGACCGTTCTTCGCCAGCGCGGAGAAGTTCGACATCCCGGTCGGGCACTTGCCGTTGCTCTTCGCCAGCCGCAGCGCGCCGTTCGAGGCCACGCACGCCTTGGCCGTCGGTGTGGGCCGCGGCCGGCGCCATTACCGTCGCCATCGCGACACCGGATGCCGCGCCCAGCACGACCGTGGCCGCGCCGGCCGCAGCCAGCACTTTCAGTTTCATGATTGTTGAACCCCCTCGCCATTATCGGCCCGGTTTGAGCCAGGCACAGTATGGCCAGGAAGCGGGGTGTACGCGATGAAATGAGACGCGGGTGAGACTTATTTGCTCCGGGTCGGGCCCTCGCTGCTGACCGGTGCCGATAGCGGCAGTGCGCGCGAGGAACTGCCGGCCTGCACCGTGAACTCGCCCGCGGGCCAGACCCAGCTGGCGAGGTTCTCGTCGTAGCGGGCGAAGGCGCGGGCCGGTATCCGCAGCCGGGCCACCGCGGCCTCGCCGGGCGCGGCCCGGACGGTCGTGAAGGCCGCCAGGGTCCGCACGGGCCGGTCCGGGTGCTGCCGCGCGGCCGGCTCGGACAGGTACGCCTGCACGATCTCCTTGCCCGGCCGGCCGCCGGTGTTGCGCACCGTCACGGTGAACTCCAGGTCGGCGCCGCTCGGCCAGCGCCGCGGGACAGTCGATCGACTCGTACGCCCAGGTGGTGTACCCGAGCCCGTGCCCGAACGGGTAGCGCGGCGTCGTGCCGCGCTTGTCGTAGCCGCGGTATCCGATCAGCAGCCCTTCGTCGTAGTCGAGCACGCCGCGCGCGTCCGGGGCCGCGTGCAGCACCGGGCAGTCCGCTTCCGCGACGGGCAGCGTGACCGGCAGCCGGCCGCCGGGCTCGGCGGCGCCCAGCAGCACGTCCGCCAGCGCCGGCGCCGAAGGCCTGGCCGGGCAGCCAGGCGTAGACGATCGCGGCGACCTGCTCGGCCCACGGCATCAGCACCGGCATGCCGGCGTTGACGACGACGATGGTGCTGGCGTTCACCGCGGCGACGCGGCGCACGAGCTCGTCCTGCCGGCCGGGCAGGGCCAGCGTCTCGCGGTCGAAGCCCTCGCTCTCGGTCAGCTCGGCCGAGCCGACCACCACGACGGCGGCGTCCGCGGCCGCGGCCGCCGCTTCGGCGGCCGCCAGCAGGTCATCGTCCGCAGCGGCCGGCACGAGGCCGAGCCGGACCGCGAGCGGGCCGGCCCCGTCGGCGGCCGGGCGGAACTCGAGCCGCAGCGCGGTCGCCGTGTCTGCCGCCAGCCACAGCTCCGCCCGCAGCTCACCGGGCCTGGTCATCGCCTCGACCGGGTCGGCGGGCACGGTGGTGACGCCGTCGATCACGGTGACCCCGTCGGCCGTCACCGTGAGCCCGCCGACGCCGGCCGCGCTCAGCTGGTACCGGCCGGCGGCGGCGGCCCGGTACGACGTGGTCAGCACGATGCGGCCGGGATCGCCCCAGCCGATGCCGGCCGGGACGCCATCCCACCAGGCCAGGTTCGCGGACCGGCGGTGCTCGGTGCCCAGCAGC
Source organism: uncultured Actinomycetota bacterium (assembly GCA_963805805.1). Taxonomy (GTDB): domain Bacteria; phylum Actinomycetota; class Actinomycetes; order Streptosporangiales; family Streptosporangiaceae; genus JAJYUU01. Next base: position 135,452 of record CAWDVS010000011.1, read on the forward strand.
TCGCCGTCGGCGGCCAGGAACTCCAGCCGCACGCCCGGGCTGGCCGCTGACCGGATCGGTCAGCGCCGCCAGCGGCGGTTCCGGCAGTGACTGCCAGGTCTGGCAGCCGACCTCGGTGACGACGTCGGCCACCCCGGCCAGGGCTTCGGTCAGGGCGGCCGCCGGGGTCGCCACGGTGACCGGCGACACGCCCGCGCTGCCGCCGCCCTGGATCGTCGGGTACAGCGCGCCGGGGCCGATCACGGCGAGCTTGCTGATCGCAGTGGTTGATTGTCCGGTCGACAGCGGCAGCACCTGGCGCTCGTTGCGCAGCAGCACGAACGACGCGGCCGCGACCGTCCGCAGCAGGTCCGGCGCGATCAGCTCCGGGGCCGGGCCCGCCGGGGCGGAAACCGGGTCCGCCGGGGCGGCCGTGGCCGGGGACGCCCCGTTCCCTTCCAAGCTCAGCGCGCCGACGCGGCGGGCGAGCAGCAGCAGCCGGACGAGCTTGTCGTCCAGTAGTTCCTCGCTTACCTGGCCGTCGGCGACGGCGCTGGCCAGCAGCTCACCCCAGGGGCCGTCCGGGCCCGGCATCGACAGGTCCAGCGTGGCCAGCGCGGTCGGCACGGTGCTGCGGGCCGCGTGCCAGTCCGACGTCACGACGCCGTCGAAGCCCCACTCGTCCTTGAGCACGTCCCGCAGCAGCCGGGCGTTCTCGGTCATCCGGCTCGCCGTTGACGCTGTTGTAGGCGGCCATGATCAGCCAGGCGCCCGCCTCCCGGACGCACGCCTCGAACGGCACCAGGTACAGCTCGCGCAGCACGGTCTCGCTGATCCGGGCGTCGTAGGTCCAGCGCTCGGTCTCGGAGTCGTTGGCGGTGTAGTGCTTGACCGTCGCGGCGACGCCCGCGCGCTGCACGCCGCGCACGTACGCGGTGGCGAGCCGGGCCGTCAGCACCGGGTCCTCGGCGAAGAACTCGAAGCCGCGGCCGCCGAGCGGGGTGCGCATCAGGTTCACGGTGGGCGCGAGCAGGATGTCGACGCCCTTGCTGCGCGCCTCCACCCCCAGCGCGAGCGCCACCTGGTGCACGAGGTCGGCGTCCCAGGTCGCGCCCAGCGCGGCGGGACAGGGCATGCTGGCGGACGGTTTGCGCTCGTCCTTGGTCGTGCCGCGGACGCCGGCCGGGCCGTCCGAGGTGACCATCGGGCCGCAGCCCGATGGCCGGGCAGGCGTGCGTCCGCCAGCTGTCCGCGCCGGTCAGCAGGGCGACCTTGGCGGCCAGGGGGAGCGCGGCGAGCAACGGGCGGAGGGCGGCGAGTTGAGCCGGCAGCTCGGCGGCGGCCGCCGCCCGGCCGGAAACCCGGCCGGGCAGCGTGCGCTCCGGTGGAGAGATCGTCACGGTGTTCGCAGCCTCAGGACGCGGGCTTGAGCTGCTGGACCGTGTAGAGGATCTCGGGGATGTTCGGGCCCGGGTCCATGTAGGCGTTGCTCGCCGATGGCCAGCCCGTGTAGTTGCGGGTGGAGTACTCCGCCCAGGACGCGCCCAGCAGCAGCGGTGCGACCGGGACCTCGGTGTTCTCGATGTTGGCCAGTTGCGTGACCGCCGCGGTCAGCGCCTGCGGGGTCGAGGCGCTGGCGTAGGCGTCGAGCGCGGACTGCGCGGCCGGGTCGTTGAACCGGCCGAAGTCCGCCGAGGCGGTCTTGCCGACCGGCGCCGACAGCCGGTAGTCCATCCAGTTGTCGTAGGTGAAGTACGGGGTCAGGCCCTGCTGGCCCCAGTGGATGGCGGCGCTGAAGTTGCCGGACTGCAGGTCGGCGGTCCAGACGTTCGGGCCGTTCGGGCCGCCGTCACCCTTGACCGAGGCGTCGAAGCCGAGCTTCTTGAGCTGGCTGACGATGAGCTGGGAGTCGAGGTAGTAGTCGCTGTAGCTGACCGGGTCCTCGATCGAGAACGTGATCTTCTGGCCGTTCTTCTGCCAGAAGCCGCCGGTCTTCTTGTACCCGTCGCTGCCGAGGATCTGGCTGACCTTGGCCGGGTCGCCGGTGGCCGCCAGGTTGTTGCTCAGCCCGGCCGGCTGGTAGCTCTGCTGGGCGGGCAGGATCATGCCGGCGGTGCTGGTCGCGGGCGGCTCGTTGGAGGACTCGCCGTCCACCGAGAGCTGCTGCCGGTTGATGCCGAAGCTGATCGCCTGGCGGACCTTCGGGTCGTTCAGCGGCGGCTTGGTCGTGTTGAACCACAGGCCCACCACGTTGTTGTCGGTGAAGTACGGCGCCGACGGGGTCCACGTGATGTTGCTCGGGCTCTTGGCCGCGAAGTTCTGCTGCACGCCGGAGATCGAGATGCCGCCCCAGTCGATCGTGCCGTCCGCGATCGGCAGCAGCAGGTTGGCGTTGCTGGTGTAGGCGGGGAAGTCCACCTCGGGCACGTGCAGGCTGCTCTTGGCGTAGTAGTTCGGGTTGATCTTCATGGTGAAGCCCTGCGGGCTGAACTTGTCCAGCACGTACGGGCCGGTGCCGACCGGGTTCGGGTCGGCGTAGGTGGCCGGGTTGGCGATCGAGGACCAGATGTGCTGCGGGACGATCTGCGTTCGCAGGATGAAGAAGAGGTTCGCCAGCTGCGGCTGCGCGAACGTGAGCACCGCGGTGGTCGCGTCCGGCGCGGTGGCGGTCAGCGGGATCGGAATCGCCGGGGTGTTGAGGGCCGGGTACTTCTTGATCAGGTTGAAGGTGAAGGCGACGTCGGCGGCGCTGAACGGCTTGCCGTCGCTCCACTTCACGCCCGGCCGGGTGGTGATCGTCAGCGTCTTGCCGTCCGGTGACCAGGAGTACTTCAGCCCCAGTTCGGGGACCGGCGGGTCGGTCGGCTTCTGCGTGTCAAAGACGAACAGCGGCTGGTTGTACAGGTCGACGGCGTGCACGGTGTAGCCGGTCGAGGTCTGCGCGTACGGGTTGAACGTGTCGGTCATCGGCGACAGCTCGCTGGTCACGATGGTCAGCGGCTTGCCGGTCGGCGTGCCGGAGCCCTTGCTGCTCGGGGACGAGCCGCAGGCGGCGGCCCCTAGCGCGAGGACCGCGACGGCAGCGATGCTGCCTGCGATTTTGCGATTCATGAGGCTAAACTCCAAAGGTGCCCGGCCGGCCTCGGGCCGGCCTGTTGTGAATGACCATGTCGGGGTCTGTTCTGGCTGGCGGCGCAGGCAGGCCGGGTGCCTCCCAGCGGGCCGGAAGCCGTAATGAGCTGGCTGCCGATCAGGCGCTGTGGGCGCTCATCACTTCTCCTCTCCCAGGTCAGGTTCATCCTCGAGGGGCTGCGTGGACAGCCGGGCTGGGTCGAGCAGCCAGCACGCGCTGGTGTGCCCCGCCCCGGCCGCCAACGCGGGCGGCGTCCGCTCCGCGCAGATCGCCATCGCGTGCGGGCACCTGGTGCGGAACCGGCAGCCCGACGGCGGTGTCACCGCGCTCGGCGGCGCGCCCCGGCCGCGGAGCGTGACCGGCGTGGTCCGCTCCGGGTCCGGCGCGGCGCTGAGCAGCAGCTGCGTGTAGGGATGGGCGGGGGAGTCGGTGACCTGCGCGGCCGGGCCGGACTCCACCACCTGGCCCGCGTACATCACGACGATGTCGTCGGCCAGGTACCTGGCCGAGGCGATGTCGTGGGTGATGTACAGGATCGCCAGCCGCTCGCGGTCCCGCAGGTCGGCCAGCAGGTTCAGCACCCCGAGCCGGATCGAGACGTCGAGCATCGAGACCGGCTCGTCCGCCAGCAGCACTTCCGGCTGCACGGCGAGGGCCCTGGCGATCGCCACCCGCTGGCGCTGGCCGCCCGACAGCTCATGCGGGAACTTGCGCAGGTAGGCGTCCGCGGGCGTGAGCGCGACTCGCTCCAGCACCGCGGCGATCTTGGCGTCCAGGTCCGGTCCCGGCGTCGCCAGGCCGTGCACGCGGAACGGCCTGCTCAGGTGGTAGTAGACGTCGTGGATCGGATTCAGCGACGCGAACGGGTCCTGCAGCACCATCTGGACCGTCTTGGCGTAGTCCAGCCGGCTGCCGCGGCGGCCCCGGAGGGCCGCGCCGTGCAGCACCAGCTCGCCGGCGGTCGGCGTGACCAGCCGGGCCAGCAGCCGGGCCAGCGTGGACTTGCCGGAGCCGCTCTCGCCGACGACGGCGGTGACCTGCCCGGCCGGCAGCGCCAGCGTCACGTCGTCCACCGCGTGCACGACCGGCGCGGGCCCGCGGCCCCGGCCGCGGGCCCGCGCCAGCCGCTGGCCACGGCCGGCGGCGCCTGCCCGGCCGTGGGCTGGGAAGTGCTTGGTGAGGCCGCGCGCCGCCAGCACGGGCGGCGCCAGCTCGGCGGCGCCGGGCAGGGTTGTCGTCATGCGCTGCTCCCGTGCTCGATGAGTGCGGGCTCCGGCCGGGCGAGTTCGGCTGGCACTGTTCCGGGGTATTCGCTGTCTGCCGCAAGCAGGCGACGAGCCGGCCTGCTCCGAGCGGCTCCAGCCGCGGCACCGTCTGCGCGCACTGGTCGATCGCGAACCGGCAGCGGGGGTGGAACACGCAGCCCGACGGCAGCTGGCGCAGGTCCGGCGGCGAGCCGGGGATGCCGGTCATCGGCAGCCGCGGCCCGTGCAGCGGCGGGAACGAGCTGAGCAGGCCGAGCGTGTACGGGTGCCGCGGGGCGCGGAACAGGGCTGCGGCCGCGGCCCGCTCGACCAGCCGGCCCGCGTACATGACCGCGATCGAGTCGGCGATCTCGATCAGCAGCGACAGGTCGTGGGTGATGAACAGGATCGCGAACCCGAACTGGTCGCGCAGGCTCTTGAGCTCTTCCAGGATCTCGCGCTGGGTGACCACGTCCAGCGCGGTCGTCGGCTCGTCCATGATGACGACCTGCGGCCGGAGCGCGAGCGCCATCGCGATCATGACCCGCTGCCGCATGCCGCCGGACAGCTCGTGCGGGTGGCTGGCGAGCCGGTCGCCGGCTGATCCCGACCATTTCCAGCAGCTCGGCCGCGCGGGCGGCCCGGTCCCGCCTGCTCAGGTCCGGCCGGTGCGCCGCGAGCGCGTCGGTGAGCTGGGCCCGGATCGAAAGCACCGGGTTGAGCGCGTTCATCGCACTCTGCAGCACCAGCGACACCTGCGACCAGCGCAGCACCCGCAGGCCGGCGAAGTCAGCCGCGAGCAGGTCGGTGACCGACCCGTCCGCGCCGTGCAGCCGGACATCGCCGCCGGTGATGACGCCCGGCGGCCGCAGCAGCCTGGTCGCCGCCAGCGCGAGCGTCGACTTCCCGCTGCCGCTCTCCCCGGCCAGGCCCAGCACCTCGCCGCGGTGCAGGACGAGATCGGCGCCGTGCACCGCCCGGACCGCGCCGGGCCCCTGGCCGTAGTCGACGCACAGGCCGCGGATCTCCAGCAGCAGCTCACTAGTCATCGCCGTCACCCCCGGCCGCCCGGACCACCGGGGTGAGCGCGAACTGCTGCCTGCGCCCGGAGCGGGTCCGCTCCCGGCGGCGCTGGCGCTCGGCCGGGTCCTCGCGCTCGGTCAGACCCCGGCGCCTGGCCGCGCCCTGGCGCCGGGCCAGGCCCGCCGCGCGCAGCCGCGGGTTGATGAACTCGTCGATGCCGAAGTTGAGCAGCACCAGCGCGGTCCCGAGCAGCGCGACCGCGAGCCCGGGCGGGATGAACCACCACCAGTACCCGCTGATCTCCGCGTTGGACGTCTGTGCGTAGAAGAGCATCCCGCCCCAGCTCCAGTTCGGGTTCACCAGGCCGAGGAAGGCCAGCGCGGTGTAGGTGCCGACCCCGTAGAGCACCGTGAACAGGAACGAGGTCGCGACCACCGGGGTGAGGTTCGGCAGGATCTCGGTTCCCACGATCCGCCACCAGCGCTCGCCGACGATGCGGGCGGAGTCCACGTAGTCGCGGGTGCGCAGCGACAGCGTCTGCGCGCGCAGCACCCGGGCGCCGAAGGCCCAGCCGGTCAGCGAGATGATCAGGCCGACGATCAGGACCTCGCTGCCGCTGGTCTTGCCGACGAAGCCGATCATGATGATCAGCAGCGGCAGGGCCGGCAGAACCAGGAAGATGTTGGCCAGCATCGACAGCAGGTCGTCGGCCAGGCCGCCGAGGTATCCGGCCGTCACGCCGATCACGACGGACAAGATGGTCGCGATCACGCCGGACACGAGCGCGACGAGCAGCGTGTCGCCGCCGCCGACCAGCAGCTGCGACAGCACGTCCTGCTGCAGCTGGGTGGTGCCGAGCAGGTGCGCGCCCGAGGGCGGCTGCGGTACCGGGGCGTTGGCGAAGCTCTGCGCCGGGTTGTAGGGGGCGAGCAGCGGGCCGGCGATCGCCCAGGCCACGAAGAAGCCCAGGAGGGACAGGCCCGCCACGATCTTGGGCGAGCGGGGCAGCCGCAGCGCCCGGGCCCGGCCGGGCAGGCCGCGGCCAGCGGTGCGGCGATCACCCGCGATCGGTTCGGTGCCGATGCCGACTGCCATGCCTCAGGCCTCCTGCCGGGTCCGCGGGTCGAGGAACACGTAGACGAAGTCGGCGGCCAGGTTGGCGGCCAGAACGGCGAACGTGATGATCAGGAAGATGCCCTGCAGCAGCGAGTAGTCGTTCTGGCCGACGGCGTTGACCAGCAGCAGGCCCAGCCCGGGGTAGCTGAACACGATCTCGGTGAGCAGGGCGCCGGAGACGATGAAGCCGATCGCCAGCGCGAACCCGGACACGCTCGGCAGGATCGCGTTGCGCGCCGCGTACCAGATGACCCGCCGCTTCACCAGGCCCTTGGCCGCGGCGATCAGGACGTAGTCCTCGTCCATCGTCGTGAGCATCACGTTGCGCATCCCGACGATCCAGCCGGCCGCGGAGGCGACGACGATCGTCAGGGCCGGCAGCACCGCGTGGTCCAGCACGTCGCTGATGTAGGTCCAGTTGAGCGCCGCGAAGTCGAGGTTCTGGTGCGCGCCCTCGGCCGGGAACCAGCCCAGCTTGATGGCGAACAGGTCGACCGCCAGGAAGGCGAGGAAGAAGTACGGCGCGGCCTGGAAGAACGTGACGACCGGCAGCAGGCTGTCCAGCCAGCTGCCGCGCTTCCAGGCGACGAGCGTGCCGATCGCGGTGCCGAGCACGAAGCTGAGCACCGTCGCGACCCCGACGAGCCCGAGCGTCCACGGCAGCGCGCTGCCGATGACGCTGGTGACCGGCGCGAACCCGTTGCTGGTGGAGATGCCGAGGTTGCCGTGCAGCACGGTCGACCAGTAGTGGGTGTACTGGCCCCACAGGCTCGCCTTGGTGCTGACGCCGAACTGGAGGTTCAGCGCGGCGATCGTGGCCTTGCTGATCGAGACGCCCTGCATGTGCGCGATGATCGCCTCCACCGGGTTGCCGGGGATCAGTCGCGGGATCAGGAAGTCGAGGCTCACCGCGACGATCGCGGTGACGACGTAGAAGGCGAGCCGCCGGGCTATCGTGCGCATCTAGCCGGCCACCTCCGACGAGCCGCCGGGTGCGGCCAGCGGGCCGCAGCCACAGCTCTGCCGGAGCACGAGCGTGGTCGGCAGGGCGATGTCCCGGCCGCGCGGGCCGCCGTCGCCGTCGGCGCCGCGGCCGATCATCGAGTACACGGTCTCGAACGCGGTCGCGCCGAGATCCTGGATCGACTGCCGGACGCTGGTCAGCTGCGGGCGCAGGTGCCGGGCGACCGGCATGTCGTCGAACCCGGTAACCGCTACCTCGGCGGGCACCGCGATGCCGTGCTGGCCGAGCGCGTGCAGCACGCCGATCGCGGACTGGTCGTTGGCGCACACGATCGCCCGCGGCATCGGCACGCCGGCCGCGAGCAGCCGCTCGATCGCCTGCGAGCCGCCCGCCGCCTGGTAGCTGCCGCGCCAGTCCCCGCCCGTCAGCAGCGTGACGCCGGCCGCGGCCGCCTCGGCCGCGAGCGCCTCGCCGCGAGTCAGGCTGTCCGGACTGCCCTCGTGCCCGGCGACGTAGCCGAGGGTCCGGTAGCCGTGGTCGAAGATCAGGTGCCGGGCCAGCGCGCGCATCCCGGCCGCGTTGTCGCCGTGCACGTTGGCCGTCGTCGGCGTCGGCACCCCGGCGAGGGTCACGACCGGGATCTGCCGGGACAACCGGTCGAGTTCCTCGGGCGACAAGATCCGGTCGTGCAGGATCAGCCCGTCGCTCTTGCGGGCGAGCGCGAAGATGCGTCCGCCGGCGTCCGGCTCGTCGAGATCCACCGACCTGATCAGCAGGTCGAAGCCGTGCTCCTGGGCGACGATCTCCATGCCCCGGTTGATCATGTCGGGGAACTGCAGGTTCTCGTCCTCGTCGGTGAACATGCTCGTGTCCGACCAGCGCGGCCGCCGCACGACCACGCCCACGACTTCCTTGAGCCTGGCGCTCAGCGCCCTGGCGGCGCTGTCGGGCACGAAACCGAGTTCGGCGACCGCGCGCAGCACCCGCTCCTTGGTTTCCGGCCGGGGGTTGCGCTGCCCGTTGAGCACGCGAGACACCGACGCGATCGACATCCCGGCGACCCTGGCCACGTCGTAGATCGTGGGCGGCTGCCCGGTTACGATCGTGGGCGGCTGCCCGTTTGTGCGCCCGGCGTCGGCACTGCCGCGGTCCGAGATCACGCCACCTCCTGGATCGGTAAGCGCTTTCCCGATATTGTGGCCGTGACCTGCGGCGATTGTGCGCCGCCTGCTTATCGGGGTGATCGAACTTCGGAAAGCGCTTACCAAGCTGCTTGCCAGGAGAGTAGGTCAGCGGGCCGCTGAGTCTCAAGTGGGCAGCAGGAAACCGTTACCTTAACGTGACATGCAGGATAACTTCCGGTTTCGCCGCGATGCCAGGACTACGGACCGGGCACCGGAAGCCGGACTCCCGATCGCAAGCCGCACCTGACGTGCGACGGACTGGCTCCGCTTGCGCTGCGACGGACCCTAAGTTTTCGATGGGCTGGGCTGCCTGGCGTCCGCCCGGTCGGCGGGCCTGAGCCAGCAGGTCAGCGTGAAGCAAGGAGGAGGCTGCCAGGACCTCCAGTCCGACGATCTTTCCGTCCTTCCAGTCCATGACGACAATCGCGCCCCGCTGGTCAGCTGGCGTATCGCAGGCGATGCTGTCCCGTCCGGGCATGAGAGTTTCGCCGGTGAGAGAGATGTAGGCGGCAAGACTTCGGGGTCGTAGCTGATATCCACAGGCGCAGACTAGAACCAGGCCTCTTCGCAGACTCGTCGTCGGATGCCTGGAGCCGCCTACCGCAGGATCGTGGAGCGCACCGTAGGCGCCCGGAAAGTCTCCACGCTAACGTGATCTTGCCGGCGGCTGGCCGGTTGGCTACGGTGCGGCCATGTCTGGTGACGCAAGCTCCGGGTCCGGCGCCGCGAGCCCCGCCTTCATCGTGATCGGCGAGGCCATCGTGGACCTGATCGCGGGCCCCGACGAGGGGACCTATGTCGCCCGGCCGGGCGGCGGCCCGCTCAACATCGCGGTCGGCCTCGCCCGGCTCGGCCAGCCGGCCGCGTTCGCCGGGCGGCTTTCCGCCGATCCGCTGGGCACGGTGCTGCGCCGGCACCTGGACCGGTCCGGAGTCGACTGCCGCTACCTCCGGATCGCCTCGCAGCCGACCACGATCTCGCTCGCCGATCTGGTCGCGGGCGTCGCGGCCTACGAGTTCTCGGCTGGCGGCCCCGACTTCCTGTGGTCGGCGGCGGAGCTGGAGTTCCTGCCCGCCGGCGCCCGCGTCGTGCACTTCGGCTCGCTCGCCTCCTGGCTGCCGCCCGGCGACGCCGCCATCGACGCGGCCGTGGGCCGGATCCGGGCGGCCGGAGGAGTGCTGGTCAGCTACGACCCCAACGTCCGCCCCGCGCTGCAGCCGGACCAGACCGCCGCCCGCGCGCAGGTCGAGCGCGCGGTCGGCCACGCCCACCTGGTGAAGGCCAGCGTGGAAGACCTGCAGTGGCTGTACGGCGGCGCGGACCCGGCCGCCGTCGCGCGGCGCTGGTTCGGCCTCGGGGCCGGGCTCGTCGTGATCACCGCCGGACCGGACGGCGCGAGCTGCTGGACCAGGTCCGGCGTCGCGGTCAGCCGCCGGCCTACCCGGCCGCGATGGTCGACACGGTCGGGGCCGGCGACGCCTTTCTCAGCGGCCTGCTCGACGCGCTGGATCGCGGCGGCCTGCTCGACCCGGCCGGGGTGCTGGCCGGACTGGACGCCGGCGCCCTGGTTTCGGTGCTGGATCAGGCCGGCCTGGTGGCGGGGCTCACCTGCGAGCGGCCGGGCGCCAACCCGCCCTGGCGCAGCGAGCTCACCACGCCGCGGGCCCGGTGAGGCCGGCACGGCGACGGGCCGCCCGCGGGCAGCCGGGCCCGCCCGCCCCGCAATTCGTTCTTATGTGCATTTTACAGCACATGGCGGCTGGAACTGGAGCAGATGGCTGGGGCCACGCCAGCAGCCGGATTGTGGCGCTGGATGACATGCTGGCGCTGGCCGAGCCGGCGGATGGATGGGACGGCTGCTGGTGGGTGCGCGATGTGCACGACGGAGTGCCGCACCTGCTCTACCTGGTGCGGGCAGCTGACGCTGCCTGCCTGGCTTCGCCGTAGTAGACCTGGCTCGCTGGTCCGCAGCGTGCACACGGTGATCGATGCTGGCCGCTGAGCTCGGAGTGTGGCGTTCCGCGATCACACGCGTGGCGTCGGCCGGTCTGGTACCAGGTGATGGCGGCGGCTCGCGGACGGGGCGGCGCGCTATTCCTGTACCGATGGGATCTGCGGGACTGGCAGTACTCGGCGTGTTCGCGCGCCGATCACAGCCTGCGGGCCGATCTGGGAGTGCTCGACGTGTTCATGCTCGGCGCAGACGTGGTGGTGTCTCGTGCGACGACGGCCGCCGCGCGCGCTGTGGATGACGGGCAGATCGCCGGTGACGGTTCAGGCGCCGGCTAGCGGCCTGTGCGACGGCGGTGACTGTACTACGCGCCGCAGTGCTGTCGCTGGCCGACGGCGCCGGATCGCGTTCGGCTGGCTCCGCGAGAGCCTCGGCGAGCTTACGGCCAGGACGGACCGGGTGGGGCGATGTCGCTCCCGCGCGAGTTGTACCTGGAGGGCAGCTGCGATCCCGGCCCGCGCGCGAGCTCGACCGGGCCCGTGGCGAACTGGTAGAGAGCCAGGTCATCGAGGGACACGGGGAACTCGGCGTGCGGGTCGCGGCCAGGGCGTCGCGGGCGGCCGAGCTTCAGGTAGCGCCGGTGCGCAGCTCGGTCGGCGTGGTGGCGCTGCGGCTGCACGGACCGGGCCGCGGCGACGTCGTGATCACAGCCGCGCCGGGCCGCATCCAGGTGCGCGCCGTGGCGCAGGAGCTGAGCGCGCATAGCCCGCCGGCAGGCGCGGCTCGCGCGCGCCGGTACTGGCGGAGCCGGTCCGGGTGTACCACGACGCGGGCATCGTCGAGGTGTTCGGCCCGGACGCGAGCCCGGTGGCGGTCTGCTGCGACCGAGACGGTCGCTACGACCGCGTCACGGTGGACGTCTCGCTCGCGCCCGGCAAGCGTCAGGCGGTGGTCAGGGTCACGGGCTGGCTGGCAGGCTAGCTCCCGGTGTCGTTCGCGAGCAGCCAGGCGGTGGTGTCCGCGGGCAGCCGGCCGTCGGTCGAGCGGTCCGCTGGCGACGGCGACGGTTCCGTGCGGCAGCGGCACCGCGCCACGGGTCCGAAGTTGGTCACCGACTGCCAGCCGCCGGGGCGGCGGAAGTGCAGCACCTGCGTCACTGGTGCCCGGCATCCACTCCAGGCGTCTCCGCGGCCTGCAGCCGGCGGCGCCAGCTGAGCGCCTGCCGGTACAGGGTGAGGGTGGACGCCGGGTCGTGCTCCTGCGCCTGCGACGCTGAGCGGGCCGAACCAGCCTGGCTGGGGCAGGTGCGCGGGGCCGGACGTGCCGAACCCGAACGACGGGCCGTCGCCGTCCAGGGCAGCGGGACGCGGCAGCCGTCGCGGCCCTTCTCCGCGCCGCCGGACCGCAGGAAGGCGGGATCCTGGAGCGGCTCGGCGGGGAGGTCGGCGACCTCGTGCAGGCCGAGTTCCTCGCCCTGGTAAAGGTAGGCCGACCCGGGCAGCGCCAGCATCAGCAGGGTGGCGGCGCGGGCCCGCCGCAGGCCCGAGCGCGCGATCGAGCTCGGCGAGCGTCGCCGTTGCTGAGCAGCCACGCGTTGGCGTCGCGCGGTCCGGTCGCGCCGGTCCCGGCGGGCAGCGCGTAGCGGCTGGCGTGCCGGACGACGTCGTGGTTGGAGAGCACCCAGGTCGTTGACGCGCCGTGCCGCTCGCGCGTCGGCGAGGTTGTCGGCGATGACCCGCAGGAACTCGCGCCGCGTTCCAGTTCGGCCTCGAGCAGGTCGAAGTTGAAGGCCTGGCCCAGCCCGGCCGGGCTGGCGTACCTGCGGCCGCCGGGACGGGTGCACCCAGGCCTCGGCCACGCCGGCGCGCGGCGGGTCGTACTCGTTGAAGACCTGCCGCCATTCGGCGTAGATGTCGTGCACCTCATCCCGGTCCCAGAGCGGGTGGGTGCCGGTCGGCAGCGGCCAGTCGGCCGGCGTGCCGCGCGGCCGGCAGCGGCTCGAGCGGCTCGGCCAGGTCCTTGGCCAGGCCGTGCGCCACGTCGACCCGGAACCCGTCGACGCCGCGGTCGGACCAGAACCGCAGCGTGGTCAGGAAGTCGTCCCGGACCTCGCGGTTCGTCCCAGTTGAGGTCGGGCTGCTCGGCGGCGAACAGGTGCAGGTACCACTGCCCGTCCGGGACCCGGGTCCAGGCCGGGCCGCCGAACATCGAGGGCCAGTCGATGGGCGGCTGCGCCCCGTCCGGCCCCGCCCGTCGCGGAAGATGTACCGGTCCCTGGCCGGCGACCCGCTTCGGCGCGGCCAGGGCCTCGCGGAACCAGGCGTGCCGGTCGGAGGTGTGGTTCGGCACGATGTCGACGATGACCTTGATGCCGCTCGCGTGCAGCGCGGCGGTCAGCTCGTCGAAATCGGCTAGCGTACCGAGGCGCGGGTCGACGTCGCGGTAATCGTCCACGTCGTAGCCGCCGTCCACCAGCGCGGACGGGTAGAACGGGCTGAGCCAGACGGCGTCGATGCCGAGGCGGCCAGGTACGGCGACCCGGGCGGTGATCCCGGCGAGGTCGCCGAGGCCGTCCCCGTCGGAGTCGGCGAAGCTGCGCGGGTAGATCTGGTAGACCACGGCCTGCCGCCACCATTCGGCGTTGGTGGCGGCAAGGACGGCGTGAGGAGTCTGCATGTCGGCGTGCTGTCCCGTCGCGGTCGCGGACAGGTGGACGTCGCTCGCAGCTACTTGATCGAGCCGCGCATGATGCCGCTGACCACCCAGCGTTGCGCGATGAGGAAGACGACGAGGGTCGGGAGCAGGGCCATGAGGTACGACGCGAAGGCGACGTTGAAGTTCGTAGTGAACTGGTCCTGGAACAGGTACTGGACGACCGGGAGGGTCTGCCACTTCGGGTTCGCCGTGATTAGCTGCGGCATCATGAAGTCGTTCCAGGACTGCAGGAAGGCGAAGATGCCGACGGTGGCGGCGATCGGGGTCAGCAGCGGCAGCACGACCCTCCGGAAGATCTGCCAGGTGCGTGCAGCCGTCGATCCGCGCGCTCTCCTCGAGCTCGACGGGAATGCCCCTGATATAGGCAGAGAAGAGCAGCACGTTGAAGGCCAGCTGGAACATGATGTGCAGGATCGCGACACCGAACGGGTTGTCGAGGCCGATCGCGGCCGTGAGCTTGACCTGCGGCAGCGCGACGACCGGGAACGGGATGAACAAGGCGAGCATCAGGTAGATGAACGTCGCCCTGAACTGCCAGTGGCCCCAGTTACGCACGATCGACCAGGCCGCCAGCGCGCTCACCAGGATCTCGCCGACCACGGCGATGACCGTGACCAGCAAGCTCATCGAGAACGCCAGCGGGAAGTCGGTCAGGTCCCACGGCGGCCGGAAATTCCCCCACTGGATCGGCCAGGGGAAGTTGAAACCGGTGCCTGTGCCGGTCTGGGCCGGCGACTTCAGGGCCATGGCGATGGCGAAGTACAGCGGGACGATGACGACCAGGGCAATGATCGCGATGACGAGCGTCAGCCCCCAGTTGACCGAGCCCTCGCGCGAAGGCCGCCGCCGTTCCCGATGCGCGGCGCGAGCCACGGGTGGCGAGGTAGTTACCTGGGTCGCCATTAGAGACTCCCTCCCCGTCGCCGGATAACGCTGAGCTGGAAGAGTGCGAAGAACAGCGTGATGATGAAGAAGATGACCGCATTGGCCATCTGGTAGGCGTAGTCGCCGCTGTAGAAGCCGTTGAAGATCGTCTGCGCCACGCTCGTGGTCGCGGTGCCGGGACCGCCTCCGGTCAGGCCGACGACGACGTCGTACACGTTGAGGAAGCTCTTGAACGTCAGGATGGTGTTGATGATGAAGAACGGGAAGAGCAGCGGGAAGGTCATGGTCTGGAACTTCTTCCAGCCGGTCGCCCCGTCGATCGAGGCGGCTTCGTAAACCTCTGACGGGATGGAAACCAGCCCGGCCAGGTAGATGATGATCGCGCCCGGGACGGCCACCCAGGCAGCGACGAAGACGACGCCGAGCCAGGCGAGATGCTGGTTGGCGAGGATGTCGGACTCCAGCGGGGCGAAATGGATCGACCGCGGAGATGATCGGGACCGACGTGCCGATGATGAACGTGAAAATGTAGGACACGATCAGGCCGGACAGGACCATCGGCATAAAGAAGATCGTGCGGAACCCGGTCCGCCATCTGATGCTGGCGTTCAGCGCGAGCGCCAGGCCCATGGCCACGACGTTAGTGACGATGCACGCCGACGACCGCGAAGAGCAGCGTGAACCCGTAGGAGTCCCGGATGGTCGGGTCGGCGAACGCCGCCTTGAAATTGGCGAGACCGATGAATTTGAGAGCTCCCGTACCCGACGTAGTTCGTGAAGCTCCAGAACGCTGCCCTGGACCGCCGGGTACATGATGAAGAACGTGAACAGGATGATCGCCGGGATGACCATCAGCAGGTACGTCGGCGACACCGGGAAGAAAATGCTCTTCACCAGCTGGAGCGGGTTCCGCCTGGCAGAGGACTGCGGTCCCTGGGAAGAGTGCGGTCGCGGTCATGCCTACCTCCTAGATCCGGTACTCATGCGGGCTCACGCCGACGTCCGGATGGCCAGGCGCTTGAACGCGCTGTCCATCGACGTGGTGAATCCGCCGACGTTGCCGGTCAGCATCATTTCCTGGATGAGGTTCCCGACCGGGATCGTGATCGGCACGTACGTTCCGGCGTCCTGGTAGAACCGCCCGGAGCTGACGTACTCGTTGAGGCCGGAGACGAGCGGGCTGCTCTGCGGCGGAGCGTTCTTGAGCGGCGAGAACGCCAGGTTGGCCTGGTTGTACGCGTTCATGACGCTCGGCTGCATGAGATAGTCGAGGAACTGAATGGCCGCGGCCCGCTGGGCGGGCGCCTGCGATCGCGGCAGCCAGATGGCCAGGTCGAGGTTGACCCGGCACTTGGTCTGAGGACGCGTCGTCCGTGACGGGCAGCGGGAAGGTGCCCATCTTGAGCTTGGGATTGATGGTGAGAAACCTCGCCCACGGCCCACGGCCCCTGCATGTACATGCCCGCCTGACTGGCCGCGAAGGCCTGGTTGCCTTGGGCGTAGTGCTGGGCAATGGGGTTGGCGTTGAAATACGGATTCAGGCTGAGCATCTGCTGGCAGGGCGCTGTGAAGTCCTTCTCGAACGAAGCCGAGGAGTTAGCACCGAGGTTGGTGCCCTGGGCGTTGAGCTGCTGGTAGAACGCCGCGACGTCGATCATGCCGCCGACGGTGTAATCGAACAGGCCCTGCTGCGTGGTCCAGGTGTCTCCGTACGTCTGGTAGATCGGCGTGATGTTCGCGGACTTGAACTTCTCGCAGACCGCGAGGAACTCGGACCACGTGGTCGGAATAGCGGACACGCCGACCTTGTCGAACAGATCCACGTTGTAGATGACGCCCTCGGCGGCCACCGAGTAGGGCAGCACGCTGGTCTCGCCGTGATAAGAGCCGTACTGGGACACGAGGGCCTGGATGTCCGGGGCGATGGTCTGGGCCTGCGGGAGGCTGGCCAGGTCGGCCAGCACGCCGCGGGAGACGAAGATGGAGGTCGTCAGGTTGTAGTTGTCGCAGTCGATAGCAGGCGGATTGCCGCGCACGAATTCGGCGATAAGGCTCGAGCTGAAGTCGTGGGTGACCGACGATGTGCGGATGCGCCGCGTTGAACTTCGACGACCAGGTTGTTGAAGTAGGGAACGACCTCGGGCTTGGTCTCTTCGAACACGATCGACGGTGGCCGCGTTAGCGGAGCCGCAGCCCGCCAGGCTGCCACCGGCCACCGCCGCGGCTCTGAGCCCAAGCGCCGCTCGCATCACCGACCTGCGGCTAGAAGTAAAGTGGATGGCCGGAGATCGGACCCGGACGCAGATCTCGGCTGTGCTGCACAGGGCTCTCCCTCCGAACCAGAACTGTCTCTCCCATGGACCCTGCGAACGCCGGGGTACCCTGTTGATGGAACGTTCTATCAAATGGAAGCGCCGCGCCTATCCGATGTCAAGGGGTGGGATGTGCTCGGTTGTACGGTGAACCCGTGACAGGCGCGCAATCGGGCCAGGCCCGTGCCGCAACCGCGGAGCAGGTAACGATTCAGGACGTGGCCCGAGGCGGCCGGCGTTGGACGCCAGACCGTCTCGAATGTGCTCAACGACAGCGGCCGGGTTGGCGGGGCGGCGCGGGCCAGGGTGCTTGATGCGGTGGCCGCGCTCGGGATCACCCGCACCAGGGCGCGCGGAGCCTCCGCTCGCGCCGCACTGGCCAGATCGCCTATGTCCTGCCGCACGCCCTGTTGCTCCCGAGCAACTACATCATGCAGCGGTTTCTTCAGGCGCTGGCGGCGGCGAGCGGGCGCCTGAACTACAACATGGTGGTCGTGGCACCCGACCGCGATCCGCGCGCGGAGATGCGGCGGCTGATCGCCAGCCGGACTGTGGATGCCTTCCTGCTATCCGATCTGCAGACCGACGATCAGCGCGTGGTTCTCCTGGCCGAGGCGGGCATGCCGTTCGCCGTTCGGCGGACAGGGGGCTGCGCAGCACTGGGTCGACATCGACAATCACGCGGGCACGGCGATGGCGGTCGAACACTCCTGGGCCGGGGACTTACCAGCTCGCGTTCGTCGGATACAAGTCGGCGAGCACTGGGATCACGAGCGCGCGGCGGGTTCCGGGCCGGGCTCGCCGCCGCGCAATCTCGGGCCCGCCCCGCTGCTCGTCGGCGAAGCTGACGCGCAGCGGAAGATCCGGTTGCTGCTCAGCGGGACCCAGCGCGGCCGGCGGCTCGCCGGAGGCGATCGTCACTGGCAGCGACAGGCTGGCCGCGATGATCTACGGACTGGCCGCGGAGCTGGGCTGCGAATCGGCCAGGACCTCGCGGTCACCGGGTTTGACGGAAGCATCGTGGCCGATCTGCTGCAACCGACGCTGACAACGGTCAGCATCCCGATTGACGAAATCGCCGGGCGCATGGTCGCGATGGCGCTCCGGCAGGTCAACGGCGGGAGTGACGGACGCCGGGCAGGTAGTGGCGGCCTCCCTGCGGCTGGGCGAGAGCACCGACGGCGCTGCGGAGCCTCGAGCCGACGCCAGGCCGCCAGCTTGCCCTTGACAGCGGCCGGGCAACGGCGTTCCCATAGCTTGATGGAACCTTCCATCAGATTGCGTGCGCACAGCCCTGAGCCGGGAGACGCGATGGCCACGGTAGATCTCGAACAAGTGACCAAGGTCTACGGGAACGGCTTCGAGGCCGTGAACGACCTCAACCTCGATGTGCGCGACGGCGAATTCATGGTGCTGGTCGGCCCGTCCGGCTGCGGCAAGACCACCGCGCTGCGGATGGTCGCCGGGCCTCGAGGAGATCACCGACGGGACGCATGCTCATCGGCGGCCACGTCGTCAACGACGTGCACGCCGAAGGATCGCGACATCGCGATGGTGTTCCAGAACTACGCGCTGTACCCGCACATGACGGTGAGCCGAGAACATCGCGTTCGGGCTCAAGCTGCGCAAGAGTGCCGAAGGCGGAGATCGAGACGCCGGGTCAAGGAGACGGCCGAGCATCCTCGGGCTCGACGGACTGGCTCGACCGCAAGCCCGGCCAGCTGTCCGGCGGGCAGCGGCAGCGGGTCGCGATGGGCCGCGCGATCGTGCGCGAGCCGCAGGTGTTCCTGATGGACGAGCCGCTGTCGAACCTGGACGCCAAGCTGCGCGTGCAGATGCGCGCCGAGATCGCGCGCATCCAGCGGCGCGACTCGACGATCACGACGATCTACGTGACCCACGACCAGATCGAGGCGATGACGATGGGCGACCGGATGGCGGTGATGCGCGACGGGCGTCCTGCAGCAGGTCGACCACGCCGCAGATCGCTCTACGACAACCCGAACAACCTGTTCGTGGCCGGCTTTCATCGGCTGGCCGGCGATGAACCTGTACGAGGCGTCGTGACCGAGGGCGCTCGCTCTCTGCGGCTGGGGTCGCAGGAGATCGACCTGCCCGAGTCGGTGCGGCCGGGTTCGGGACTGACGTCTATGCCAACAAGAAGTGGTGATGGGACTGCGACCGAGCACCTGCCGGCTGCCGTCAACGGGACGGCCGGGGCCGACCCTGGCCGGCAACGTGGACCTGATCAAGTCACTCGGCTCCGAACTGGTGGTGCACTTCACCACCGACGCCCGCCGGGTCCGCGCCGAAGGCGCGCTGGACCGCGACCGACCAGGCCGGCGAGGGCGTGGCCAGGCTCGATCCGGGCAGCCCGGTCCGGGTCGGGGAGCGCATCACATTCGCCATCAGGGCCGAAGGGATGCAGTTCTTCGACGCCGACTCCGGCGACGCGATCTGGGGCGACTGACCGGCCGTACGCCTAAAGCGCGGCCGCCGCCGGGATGACCTTCTCGGCGAACAGCTCGATCTGGCCAAGCCCGCCGGTCAGCGGCAGCATGGTGTGCACGTGCTGCACGCCGAGACCGGCGAGGTCCGTCAGCTGCGCGAGCACGTCGTCGGCCTTTTCGGCGGCCGGGCCGATGTCCAGCGGCGTCATGACGGTCTTCTCGATGTCGTCGTAGTCGCGGCCGACGTCGGCGCAGTGGCCGCGCAGCACGTCGAGCTTGCGCGCCAGGTCCGGCCCGGCGAACAGGTTGCACATGTCGGCGTACTTCGCCACCAGCCGCAGCGTCTTCTTCTCCCCGCCGCCGCCGATCAGGATCGGCGGGTGCGGGCGCTGCAGCGACTGCGGTGAGTTCAGCGTGCGCGCGAGCTGGTAGTGCGGCCCGTTGAAGGGCTCGTCGCTGTCACTCCACATCTGCAGGCAGATCTGCAGCGCCTCCTCCAGCCGCTCGAACCGCTCGGCGAGCGGCGGGAACGGCAGGCCGAGGCCACGTGCCTCCGCCTCATACCAGGCCGCGCCGATGCCAAGGCACGCACGGCCGTGCGAGAGCACGTCGAGCGTGCTGACGGACTTGGCCAGCAGGCCGGGCGCACGGTAGACGGCCGCCGTGACCCAGGCCATCAGCTGCAGCCGTGAGGTGTGCGCGGCCAGGTACCCGAGCGTGGTGTAGGCCTCGAGCATCTCGAGCTCGGGCGGCCCGGCCATGCTGATCTGCCAGAGGTGATCCATCACCGAAAGTTTGGTGAAGCCCGCCTGCTCGGCGCGCACCGCGATGTCGCGCAGGTTGTCGGCCAGGGCGGGCGGACCGCCGGGCAGATTGAATTCGACGATGTGCAGTCCGAGATCCATGGGGCCGATGTTAACCCGCTGTGTCTGACCAGCTTCCGCGCGCCAGCTGCCACGCCTGCTCCGGGCCCGCGAGCAGGCTGTTCCGGGTGCCCTCCGACCAGTGGCCGGCGACTGGCCGCAGCGCCGTGCGGATCATCACCTGGGCCGGGCTGACGTCGAGCCGGACGTCGGTCCATGCGTGCGGCCACTCGACCAGCGCGGGGAACCCGAGCTGCAGGATCCGGCCGTCCCGCACGGTCACGGCCGTGTGCAGGTGACCGTGCAGCACCAGGATCGGGCCGGCCTGCCGCTCGGCGGCGCGCCGGGCCGCAGTCAGATTTGTCAGGTCACCCGGGTAGCGCAGCCCGGCCGCCAGCAGCACCTCGGCCTGGCTGATGAGCGGGTAATGGCCGGCCCAGACCAGGAGCTGCGCGGTGACTGCCGTCACGTCCGCCAGGCTGGTGGCCGCGCACGTCAGGCCGCCATCGGTGCTGCGCAGCCCGTTCCCGACCAGAGCGATCGCGTCGGCCAGGAGCACCGGCCGCCGGGGCAGCAGCACGCAGCCGGCCAGGGGTTCGGCGGCCAGGTCGAGCGCCCGATGGTCGCGGGCCGCGTCGTGGTTGCCCGGCACGGCCCAGGTGCTGAGACCGGCGTTGCCGATCGCCGCCAGGGCCGCGCGGATCAGCTCCGGCGAGCCGTCGTCGGAGATGTCACCGAGCACCAGCACGCGCTCGTGGCCCGCCGCGGCGATCTCCGCGATGGCGGCTCGCAGCAGGTCGGCCGAGACCGACTTGCGGGTGACGTTGTTCCAGCGGCCGTCCTCAGCTCCGGCGGGCGAGAGGTGGATGTCGGACAGCACGGCGAACCGGATGACGGTGCTCACGACGGGCTCGGCACTTCTGCACTGGTCTGCGGCACGGGCGGCTATCCCTACCCCGCGGCGAAGCTCGTCTGCGCTACCAGCAGTTGCCGCTCGCCCGGCAGCTGTGGTCCGCCATGACGCATGTGGGCGAGGCGCCTGCGTTCGCGCAGGCCGAGCCCCAGCAGCGTCTCCAGATGGGCGCTGCAGGCCGGCACGATCAGGCTGACCGGGCCGGGCGCTTGCGTCAGCGCCGCTTTGACGAGGCCGGCCGCAGCGGCGGCATCGCGGGCCGCGCCGGGGCCGAAGACGTTCCCGCGGGCGAACAGGTAACCGGCGAGGCGGTCCCCGTCGGCCCGGAGGTAGAGGCGACTGTCGCCGGCGGCGACCGTGCGCAACAGCGCGGCCCGGTCACCGCCGAAGACGCCCTGGTCGAAGGCGAGCAGGCCGGCGAGGTTCCCGCCCCGAGCGGCACTCGGGGCGCCTGGCCCGGCCGGTTCGGCCGGGTCGCTGGCAAGGCGGCGGCCGGCGTCGGCGACGAGTTCGATGGCCTCGCCGGCGGGCTGGAAGCCGAGCCGCTCGTAGACCGGGCGGCCCTTTTCCGAGGCATCCAGCGCCACGCAGACGCAGCCGTGCTCGCGGGACCAGTCCAGGATGTGCTCCGACAGTCGCGTCGCCAGCCCCTGACCCGCATAGCCCGGATGCGTGCCGACCAGTCCGAGCCAGCAGAACGCGCCGTACGCGAACGCGCCCGCGGCGGCGACGGGCTCGCCGTGATCAAAGACGGCGAACAGGCCGTCGGGCTGCGCGGCTGGGTAGAGGGCGAGTTCGCGCTCGCGGCTCGGCGACTGGTAGGCGACCTGCAGGAGCTGATCGACCTGCCGAAGTTCAGACTCGCCGGTGACCTGCCGGAGCATCACCTGGCCGCTCCCATCGACTTACTCCTCGTCGGCGCGCCGCTCGGCCGGCGTCCGGGCCGAGATCGTGGCCAGCGCTCGGCAGACTAGCGGGTCCGCGGACGAGAGCCCGTACCGGTCGGCGTAGATGCCGCGGACGAGGGACCGCGCAGCGTCCGTCGTGGGCACCTCGGCGCTGGCCATCAGCAGCACCGGCTCGGTCCCGGCGCCGGTGTAGTCGGGCATGACGTAATCCGGTACCGGGAGCAGCCGGGCGCCGACCGCGGTCCAGAAGGCGATGCGGCGGCGCCGGAGCAGGCACTCGGCGGCATCGCCGGCCGCCTCGGCCGGGTCTTCCACCTCGAAGGCGATGCGGGCCGGCCAGCCGCCGACGGCCAGTTCCTGCTGCAGGATGGGCCAGAACTCGCGGCCAGACCCCTGGCTCCGGCGCGAGCGATCGATGGCGAAGTAACGCAGGAACGACCACCCCACCGAGCCCAGCAGGCGCAGGGCGGCGAACCCCACGGGAGCCTGTCCGTCCAGGGCCACGAGCATCCGGTTGCCCTCCGCTGGCTGGCTGAGCTCAGTGAACGGGACCCGCAGGCTGCGGCTGAACGAGTCTGCGTAGATCGCCGCCACGCGGCTGCGCTGCGGGGCGGACAGGTCCGTGCTCGGTACCGCGGTCAGCGCGGTCATTGCGGCCCGGTGGTCGGGTCGGCCGGCCTGACGTCCGGGCTGAGCGGGAGCGGACGGCGGGGGACCGGCACCGAGTGAACGATAGGGGGTCGGTGAATCGGTCGAGATGCCAGATCGCAGGAGGGAGGAGAGCAGTCCTCCCCGGTCACGCGGTAGCACTCGGTGACCTCGGGCGTGGAGCGGGCGATCTCCGGGATGTGCGGCAGCCCGAGACTGTGCGGGCTGATCCGGACCAGCGCGCAGATCGGATAGCCAGCCGGGGCACCTCGGTCCGGTAGCTGATCACCCCGCCGTCCTCCAGCCGGCGGAGTCGCTCCGCGACGGCGGGGGCGGAGAGCGCGACTCGGCGGGGAGTTCGCTCGGCTGGGTGGAGCGCGGCGATGATCGACCGAGTCGAGTGAGACGAACGTATCGAGCAGCGCTGACCTTCGTTCCATCGGCATACATTCGCCTTTTCCCGTGGTCTGACCATTCCGGCGCGGCTTTCGATCTTCATACCATGAGAAGGTGCTGCAGGCTGGCCAGCCGGTCCCCGGGCGTCTCCCGGTCGCGTCGGCCTGCTTCGCCCGCGACGTTCTTCGTCTTCAGCGCCGTCTTTCACTATCTCGGCCCGTCGCTGGCCGTGTTGTTGTTCGCGCGTCTTGACGTCCTCGGCGTGGCCTGGCTGCGCGTCGTGACGCGGCGGTCGTGTTCGCGGTGTGGCGGCGGCCGTGGCGGCTTTTCGGTGGCCTGACGCGGTCGCAGCGGTGGACCGTGCTGCAGTTCGGAGTCGTGCTGGCGGTCATGAACGTGATGTTCGACCTCGCCGTAGACCGGCTGCCGCTCGCGACCGTGAGCGCGATCGAGTTCCTCGGCACCATCATCCTGGCCGCCGCCGGCACCCGCACCTGGCGCAACGTACTCGCGCTCGCCGTGACGATCGGGGGCGTCGCGGTGCTCGCCGAGGTCCGGCTGGCCGGCAGCCGCTCGGGCTCGCCTTCGCGTTCGCCACTGCGGCGGGTTCATGCTCTACGTCATCCTGGCCCATCGGATCGCGTCGGCGCGTCGGCCGGAGCAGGCCGTTGAGCCGCTTGGCGCGATCGACCAGCTCGGGGCCGCCATGCTGGTCGCGGCGATCGTGATCACGCCGATCGGCCTGCGGGGCGCCTGGCCCGCGTTCGGCCGGCGGAACTACCGCTGATCGGCGTCGCGGTGGGGATCTGCTCCTCGGTGATCCCGTACATCCTGGATCAGTTCGCGCTGGCCCGGCTGCCGCGGCGACGTTCGCGCTCATGCTCGCGCTGCTGCCGGCCGTCGCGACCGTGTCGGCCTCATCGTGCTCGGACAGATCTGGTCAGGAGCTGGCCGGCATCGGTCTCGTGATCGCTGGCATCCTCATCCACCAGGACAAGCAGCAGCAGGCCAGCTAGCGCCGCCGTCCCGATGTCATCCGGTCGGCTGCACCCAAGGGGAGGGGGGCGGCGGCGGAATGACCGGCGGTCGGTCGTTACACGTGATCGCGTTCGGCAGATACGGGGTGAGCCAGTTTGTGCCGGGGTGGTAGCTGTCGTTGTCGATCCCGTCGTTACCGCCGAGGTCGGTGAGGGTGAACTCGGAGCCGGCGGCAGGAAGTGAAACGATCCGCAGTTGTTGACACCCCACCAGCCCGACATTGCGGGCATCGACGTCCTGGAACGTCGCGTTCCCGGCCGATCGGGCGTCGAAGACGTCAGTCCCGGCGCCATCAACCTCGATGTCGCGGAAGTGGACGTTGGTGATGTCGTAGAGATCCTTCACCGAGTAGTCCGAGACCACCATCATGGCGTCGTAGGTGTTGTCGAGGAAGTTGTCCCCGACCACTTCGATATCGGCATTGATGCTGCCCTGCAGGGCATAGATCCAGATCGCGCCGAGGCCGATCTGCCAGTTGAGCTCGAAGGTGCCGGCTCGCACCGTGGTGTTGTTCGTGATCCAGTCCGAGCCGGTGAACGGCACCGCGTTGAAACGCGAGCCGAGCTGGATGCCGCTGCCCTCGCGGATCGGATCCGCGATGAGGTTGTCTGACACCGTGTTGTCCGACCCGCCGTAGAGCGCGATGCCATTGGCGATGCACCGGGGTCTGGATGGTGTTGTGGTCGAACGTGTCATGCGAGTCGGCCGTTACCTCTGACCACATGGCCATGCCATCGTCGCCGGTATTGCGGATGAAGTTGTCGGATGCCGTCGAGTTGGTGACGCCGGTGTGGAAGTTGATGCCGTCAGCCAGCTGGTCGACGATCACGTTGCCGGAGATGGTCAGGTTCGTCATCGGGCCGTCGAGCCAGATGCCGGCCTTCGTGTGCTGGATGTAGAGGCCCGTCGATCGAGGAATTGCTGAAGGCGCCTCCGATCGCCGTTCACCTGGTCGGTGTCGATTCGCTCGCGGACGTCACCCTCGATGGCGAAGTCCGACAGATGCACGTTGGTGCTGCCGCCCGCGCTGGCCGCTGGCCGTAGAAGCCGACGCCCGTATGAATGGACCCGTCCGGCGCGGGTGAGCTGAGCGTGACCTGGTGGCCCTTGAAGATCGTGTACCAGCTGCCGGCGCCTTCAATCGTGACGTTGTTGACGATGATGTGCTGGCTCACCGAATAGGTGCCCGGTGGCACGTAGACCGGCAGGTGCACCTTCTGAGCGAACGCGATCGCAGCGTTGAGCGCATCGGCCGAGTCGCGGTGCCCGGTCGGGTCAGCGCCGAACCGCAGCACGTTGACGGCGCGCGCCACGAACCGGGGCGGGGCGACGAGTTGCGAGACCATCAGATCGATGTTGTGGGTGCCGCTTCGGACCGGGCGGAGCGATGAGGCGGACCGTAGATCCGGCCGGGAAGGACCGGCCCGAGAAGCAGGCGCTGCTCGGCGTAGAAATGCTGCGGCCGCCACGGCGCCGGGAAAACCGGCTCCGGGACCGTGTCGGCCGGGACGCACTGACACTCGACCGCGTAGTCGGCCGGGATGTTGTCACCCTCGGTCGGGTCGTTGTCGATACGGATACTGCGCCGTAGAGCCATGAGTACTGCGACGTCAGCGTCATCGTCCGGTGGTAGCTGCCGTTGACCTGCACATCCAGTGGCGCGGTGATGCCGCCGCCGGCCGGCGCGTCCGGAATGCTGTACCTGACGTTGATGGCGTTCGCGGCCGCGGGCAGCGTGAACTGCACGTACTGGCCGGGCGCCAGGCTCACCGCCGACCGGCCCGACGCCTCGGCCGGGCAGGGTGTAAGCCTGCGTGCTCGGTCCGATGATCGTGCCGTCGGTGACCGCGTTCTCGGCTTCCTGCTCGACGAATGGGACGTCCGCTCCGCGGCCGGCCGTGAGGGCCGGAGCGATCGCGGCCCTGGTGACATCGGGCCCGGGAGCGGCCGCGTAGGCGGCCGGGCCGGTCGGCGCCACGAGGGCGAACATTCCCGCGGCCAGCACGCCCCCGGTCGTCAGAGCTGTCCAGCGCAGGGGCCGTCCTCGCCGCCTCAGTCGAACTGGTCCGGTGCTGGCTGACATCGGCTGCCCTCTTCTCCCGGGATCAGCGCTGCCGTGAAACGCGCGCTGTGTGACGCCAAGATGAGGCGACCGTAATCTGCCAGTAATGGTTCACGCAAGGTCTTGTGGAGTTTTTTCGGTTAAATGCAAATGATCAATCATATTCCATTGATTCCTTGCAGAGTTGACGAAATCCTTGCGCAAGAAATGCAGTGCCCGCCTCTTGCCAGGCCCGTGGGGCCCTGAGGTGACCGGCTCGTCTCCACGACATCTGCACATGGATCGCATTCGCGGCCTACGGGAGCGTGCTCTGCTAGAGCAACGTGGCGGCCGTAACGGGGAGCCGGGCGCTTCGTGGCGGGGGAGGGACGGCCGGCCGGTGCCCGCAATGATCGGGGGATCAGCGGGCGTTACCGCAGTCAGCGGGCACCGCCGGCGTTCATCCGGGAGTCCCGTGCGCAGGTTGCCTGCCACCTCGCGGAAGGCCAGCCACGGTACGGCGCGTAGGTTCGGAAGAGGCGGCCCGATCATCCGCGGGCTTACGGGGAATTAGGGATGAATGATGCGTAAAGTAGCGGATTGCCGTGACTATCCGAGCGAGGTTGGCTGCACGCTCGCGATCGCCGGAGAAGAGGACGAGGTCATGACCGCAGCCGTGCAGCATGCTGCATCGGTCCACGGCCACGAGGACACGGCGGAATTGCGCGCCTGGCTGCGCGAGAACCTGAAGCCAGAGGTAGCGGTTGGCTGATTAGGGGGTTGGTCATGTCGTTCGTGCAGATCATCGAGTTCCGGACTGGCGACCTGGACGGAGTGCGCAAGCTCGACGAGGAGTGGCAGCGGGCGACGGCTGGCAAGCGAACTGCGCGTCGGCAAATCGTGACTCGTGATCGCAACCAGCCCGATCGGTGCCTGGCAATGGTGTTCTTCGACTCCTATGAGTCGGCCATGGAGAACTCGAGGCTGCCGGAAACCGAGGCCATCGCGGCGCAGTACAGCGCGTTCGTTGACGGCCAGCCGGTATTCCACGACCTCGACATCATCGCCGACGAGCAGCTCTGACGTCGACAGGCTAGGTGCCCGGTGGCGCCGCGGCCAGCGGCTCGGCGTCGGCGCCGCTGCCGCTGCGGCGGAGCTGCGCAGCTCGGAGGTCAGGGTCTCACCCATCCGCTTGGCCAGCTGCGGCCGGGCGACGACGACCGCGAGCGCGAACAGGCACGGTGCGACGGTGGCGCAGCATGACCGACGCCGCCGTAATCCCCGCCATCGCGTAGGGCTCGATGCGGCCGTGCAGCCGAGCAGGCAGGCAAACGAGCTGGCCGCACCGACGGACAGGAGCGCCCTGGCGGCGAACGTGCCGGCGTAGCTCTGCGCGAGCGTCCCCAGCGGGATCCCGCTGGCGGCGAGTGCAGCCGCGCCGGAACCCGAGGTGCCGAACCCCACGGACTCGGCCAGCATGACGATGATGAACAGCGGGATAGTTATCGCCAGGAGGTCGCAGGGCGCGGGGATGGGGCGGTGCGGGCGGCACCGAGAGGAGCACGGATGGACGTCACCAGCAGCGTCGTGACCGCGGGCCTGCAGGTCTTCGCCGCCGAAGAACTGAAGTACGTGTACAGCCCCGAGCACGAGCCGATTGGCTCCGTGCAGCCGGGCGAGCGTTTCGTCGTGGACACCTCTGACTGTTTCACCGGCCGCTATCGCGATCCGGCCGACTTCAACGCCGAGTCCGCGGCCTGGGTCGACGCCAACCTGAATCCGGTCACCGGCCCGATCACCGTGGCCGGCGCCGTGCCGGGCGGCGCCGTCGAGGTCGCCATCGAGGACATCGCCATCACCACGCCCGGCATGGTCGTCGTCAGCCGGTGCGCGGCACTGTCCGCGGCCGACTGGTGGCACGAGGAGGAATACGCTCTCTCCCTGCCCGTCACTGGCGACCGCATCTGGATCCGCGACGACTGGTCAGTGCCCGTCCGGCCGCTCATCGGCTGCATCGCCACCGCGCCCGGGCGCGAGACGGTGCTGAGCCGGCACGAAGCAGACTCCTACGGCGGGAACATGGACTGCAGCGCGATCACCAGCGGTGCGACCGTCATCCTGCCAGTCGAGGTCGAAGGCGGCCTGCTCTACTTCGGGGACTGCAAAGCCGCGATGGGCGCCGGAGAGGTCACCTGCTCACCTGAGTGCGGCACGCGAATAGTCGCCGCCGCCACTCCGGTGCCGCGGCCGGCGTCCATGCATACGCCGAGGGTGCGCACCAGCACGCAGCTGACGACGATCGCGTCCGGGATCTCACTCGCCGATGCCAGCCGGACGGCCTTCCGGGAGCTGAAGCTCTGGCTGGAGGACGAGTTCGAGGTGGCGCCGGCCGACGCCGCGGTCGTGATGGGAATGGCCGCCGACTGCGGCGTCTGCCAGGTCAGCAACCTGCTGCACACCGCGACGTGCACGATCAGCCGCGACGTCCTGCCGCCCGCACGGTAGCGCGCTAGCCGCTGGTGGCGACGTCGGTGATGGCGGCCATCAGGTCACCGGACTGGCCCTCGGCCAGTACCTCCGGGGTGATGTAGAACGAGTCCGGGTCGGCGTGCAGGACGCACACGCGCGGGTCGCGGTCCCAGAGCCGGGCCAGCATCTCGTCCCCGCTGCAGCCGACCACATCGCGGTCGACCACGACCTTGGCCCGCGGGATCGGCTGGCCAGCTTCGTTCGGGAAGTCGCGCACGGCGGTGAGGCCCGGCACCTTCGACAGCGTCTCGACCCACTCAGCTACCGTGTCCTCCCACTGCCGGGCGACTGCCGCATGGTCTTGGGCCAGGTAGAGCTCCACCGCGCGGACCAGGCCGGCCATGTCCTCCTTGCCGGCCTTCAGCGCCCGGGCCAGCCGCTGATAAGGCGAGCCGTTCGCGCGCGCCGCGCCGATGAACTCCTCGGTGCCGACCATCAGACCGCTCGCCTGCGGCCCGCGCAGGTGCTTGCCGCCGCTGAAGATCGCCGCGTCCGCGCCGAGGTCGCGGGTGTAATGCCAGAGATTCGTGTGCGGCGGCAACTGCGCGGCCGCGTCCACGAGTACGGGGACGCCGCGCTCGTGCGCGATCCGCACCGTGGTCTCGACGTCGAGGGCGCCGTGCCCCAGGTCGGTCCCGTCCACCCACAGAACGAGCGCGGTCTGGTCGGTGATCGCGGCCTCGAGCTCCCAGTCGAAGGTCTGGTACGCGTTGCCGAACGTGACGATCTTTCCGCCGGCGAGCTGCGCGGCCGGGTCGTAGGGGCACCGGTGCACGGTGTGCATCACGACCTCGGTCGCCAGTCCGCGACCTGCGGGCATCCTGACGATCAGTCGCGGATCGCCCTTGGTGATCGCGCCCAGCGTGCCGAGCGTCAGCGCGGCCGCGCAACCAGAGGTGATGTACGCGGCCTCGTTGTTGGTCAGCCGGGCCAGGTGCGCGCCGGCCGCCGCGTGGTACTCGTGCATGTCGATGTACGAGTGCGCGGCGCTGCGCATGGCGTCGATCACCTCGTCCGGCATGAGCGAGCCGCCGACCAGGGTGAAGGACGCAGCCGCGTTGAGGACGTGCCGGACGCCGAGGTGATCATAGAAATCCACGGATCACCATCCATGACGGCAGGAACGGGCGCTGACCGGGAGCGACAGTAGCATTGCACATAGTATGTAGCACAGCAAGGACAAGCTGGGGACGCTGATAGCCGGGCCTGCCACGGGTGGCGCAGCGAGAGGATGCCTGGATGATCTCGGTCACGCAGAATCGAGTGCACATGCACGCGCGGAACGTGATCCGCGCCGATAGCCTGCGCGAGCAGGTGAGCCGTGCCCTTGAGGCCGCGCTGGTGGCCGGCGAACTGCACCCCGGAGAGATCTACTCCGCGCCGAGCCTGGCCGAGCAATTCGGTGTCTCCGCCACGCCGGTCCGGGAGGCGCTGCTGGACCTGGTGAAGGACGGTTTCGTCGAGGTCGTCCGCAACAAGGGCTTCCGGGTGGTGGAGATATCAGACGCCGACCTCGATCAGATTTCGCAGATCAGGCTGCTGCTCGAAGTACCTACCGCCGTGAGCGCTGCCGCCGTCCTCGACGGGGCGAAGATCAACCAGCTGGCCAGCATCGCGGCCGAGATCACCGACAGCGCCAGCCGCGGCGACGTCATCGGCTATCTCGACGCTGACCGGCGCTTTCACGTCGAGATTGTCGCCGCGGCCGGGAACCAGCGGCTGACCGACCTGGTCGACCGGCTGCGGCGCCAGACGCGCCTGTCCGGCCTGACCGATCTCGCCCGCGCGGGCCGGCTCGCCGCATCGGCCGATGAGCACCACCAGATCCTGGCGGCGCTGGAAGTCGGCGACGAGGATGCCATCGCCCGGCTGATGAGCGTGCACATCGGTCACACCCGGGGGCTCTGGGCCGGCCGGGACGAGGACGCGTGACTGGCAATTGACACAGCGGCGATCGATCAGGCAGGCCGGATCCGGCCGGGACTCAGCCGTCCCCGGTCGGCTTCGACTCGCGCTCGGTCGGGGCCGGCGCAGGGGATGACAAGGGTGCGCCAAGGAACGGGACGGCAGCACGGCTGGCGACGTCGGGCCCCGGGACTGGTCCTGGCGCCAGGACCGGCACCGGGCCGACCGCGAACCGAGGAGCCGAGGTCAGCGGATCCGCGGCGGCCGTCGTGATCAGCGCGGCCGGGATGTGCACCGCGACCGTAGTCCCGCCGCCTGGCGGCTGCATGATCTCGACCCGGAGACCGTGCCGTGCGGCCAGGTGCGCGACCGCGAACAGACCCAGGTGCCGGGCCACCTCCGCATCCGCGAGCGGTGGCTCGGCCAGCAGGTCATTGAGCTGCCGTAGCTGCGCCGCCGGAACGCCCTGGCCGCGGTCGGTGATGCGCACCAGCCAGCCGCCGCCGGGCGTCGAACTCCCGGACATGCTGACCTGGGTCGTAGCCGGGGAGAAGTTTGTCGCGTTCTCCAGCAGCTCGGCGAGCAGGTGCGCGACGTCGACCGCCGCGGGCCCGGCGAGGGTGGTACTCGCAGTGGTGGAAATAGCCGCTTCGACGTCGAGGACGACCCGGTCGTACTGCTCGATCTCCGACACGCCGGCCCGGAGCAGGTCGAGCAGCGACACCGGCTCGGTCCAGCGCGGCGGCGCCTGGTCACCGGCGAGGACGAGCGAGCTGTCCGTGGTCCGCCGCATCCGGGTGGCCAGCTGATCGATCTCGAACAGGGCAGCCAGCCGCTGCGGGTCAGCCTCAGCGAGTTCGAGGCCGTCGATCTGCCGCAGCATGGCTTCCAGCAGCGAACTGCTGCGCCGCAGGAAGCTCGCGAATATGGCGCTGCGGCTGCCGCGCAGCCTGGCCTCTGCACCGGCCAGCCGCACGGCTTCCCGCTGTAGGCGATCAACCGCCCGCGCGACCTGTCCGATCTCGCCGGCTGACTGCACGTCAACCGGAGACAGCGACCGCGGCGGCCCGGCGTTCCCAGCTTCGCCGAGCGCGCCGACCTCAGCGGGCAAGCCGGTCTCGGCCACATCCAGGGCAGCGGCCTCCAGCCGGCGCAGGGGCCGCACCATAGACCGGGAAACAATCATGGTGGCCGCCAGGACCATGAGCAACGCGGCCAGCGCGAGGCTGGCGGTGGTCATCGCCGACCGCATCGCGCTTCGATGCAGGCGCTGGGCGAACGAGGCGACCCAGCCGGCCAGTTGCCCGTTCGCGCCGCGCATCCAGCCGACCGTGTAGGACATGCCGGCCACCCATCGCTGCCGGGCGCCGCGGCCGAGGTCAAGCGTGCCGTTCCCCGTCGCTGTCGCGTCCCGTTCAACCCCGCGGGCCTGGTCTGCGGGCAGTTCGGCCAGGGTCTTGGTCAAGGCCCAGATCTGCTCCGGCGATGCCGCGCCGCGGAAGAGCGCGAGATCGCTCGCCTGCCGTGCCGCTGCGGAGGTGAGGGCCGTCAGCGCCCCCGGCTCGAAGTGGTTCTCGGCGAGCGCCGCGCCGAGGATGGCCTGCTGCAGCGAGGCGTCTTCCTCCAGCCGGGCGAGCGCACCGAGCGTACGCAGACTGATGGTCAGCGCGAAGTCGCCGCTCAGGCCCGCCACGGCGTCGTTGAGCTGGAACAGGCCCCTGATCGCCGCGGAATAGCCGTTGATCACGGTCAGCGCGGGTGCATGACTGTGCCCGGCCTGCGTGCGCAGGGCGGGTAAGTCGGCGATGTCCGCGAGGATCGTGGCGGCGCTGGACCGGGTCTGGGCCGTGTAGCCGCCCAGGCGGAGCACAGACCGTTTCACCGCGGTCGCGCGGCGGTTGGTGTTCGCGTACTGCTGGTTCAGGAGCACGCGGTCCGCGGCCGGCCGCCGCTGCCGATGAATTCGCCGGTCGCGGTCCGCTCGTCCTCCATCGCCTGGGCTAAGCCGGTTACCTGCTGCCCGAGCACCGCCAGCTGGCTGACCTGGCCGTATGCGGCCGCGCTACGCGTCGCGTCAGCGACCCGGAGCCCGGCGAGCGTCAGGCCCAGCACCGTCGGAATGGTCACCAGGACGATGAGCCGGACGGCTAACCGCCAGTTCCGCAGGGCCAGCGCCGAGCCGGCCGGCGCAGGGCCCGGCGGCGGGCCCGGTCGGCGCCGGCCGGGGTGGCGTCGGCGTAGCGCGGATGGCTCATCGGGCGTCCTCGGTGATCTCGAAACTCGCATTGAGGGCGACGCGATGACAAGAGGCGCAACTAACTCACCTCGCCCGTTCTTACCCCATCACGATACCTGCGGGTCCGCGTTCCGGACACCGGCCGGGTGCGGAGCGGGTGATGACGATCAGCGCGGGCGGCGATGGCCGGTCGAGGTTGCGGAAGTTGCTGACTCACCGGGCGGAGCTCAGGGATGCGAATACGACCGTGGAGCTGAGGTAATGGCCAGTGGCGGAGTCGAAATCGCCGCCGCAGGTTATCAAGCGCAGCGCCGCATACCGGGTCGCGGCGTAAATAGCTTTCGCCGGGAATTTCGATTTGAGGTATCGCCGCACGCCGGTGATGCGGAAAACAGCGATGGTTCCGTCCGCCAGCCGAACGTCCACATTGTCGCCGGGCCGCAGGGCGCCCAGCCGGAAGAAGACACCGGGCCCGGTGTGGGTATCGACGTGTCCTTCGATGACCGACACGCCGACCTGGCCGGGCGTCGCCGAGTACTTGTACCAGGCCGCCTGGCCGGGCGTCGCGTTGAGCGAGGGCACCTGGATCGTGCCGTCGGAGTTGAGGCCCAGGTGCTGAAGTTTCGAGGTCACGCCGATGGCGGGGATCTCGATAGACACCGGCAGTGAGCGCTGCACCGACAGGTCGCTGGCGGCCGGCCCGGTCGCACCCGCCGCCGACGCGGACGGCTGCGGCGCGTGTCGCTGCGCGCCAACCGCCACGAGCACTGCGGCGGTCCCGCCCACAATGAGCAGGACGCCGAGCACACCCGCAGCGCGGGCCCGGATCCGCCCGTGCTTCTTCGGCGGAATGGCCGCGTAGCTGGTCTGCGGCCAGGACATGACCACGCGCAGCCCGGCCACGCGCCGCCACTGCCCATCCGCCAATGCCGCCGTTCCTTCCTGAGCCTTCCCCGGGATCTCCTAATCGCGTAACCTAATGGTCCAGTGATAAACAAGCCATTGCAAGTCCGGGCGGCGCATCGGATTTTGCTTTATGGCTGCCGGTTTATCTCTGCGCCTTTTGGGGAACTGCCGTCGGCCGACACAGCCCGCGAGGAGTCCGATGAAGACGCGCACCGCCACAGCTGGAACGGCATTACGCGCAGGGCTGACCGCCGTCGGCTTCGCGGCCCTGACGATGGTCGCCGGCGCGTCGGTCGTGGCCTGCAGCGGATCGCCGCCCAAGGCGACATTGCCGAAGTTGTCACCGGGACCGACCGTCTCGACATCGGTACCGACCTCGCCTGGCCATACGGCCGCGGTCAAGACGCCAAGCCCGTCGGCAGCGTCGAGCGGTAGCTCGTCGCCGGCCGCGGGCGCGAGCGCGAGCCGGAGTCCGAGGGCGACGCCGAGCGCGAGTGGCCGCCGGTCGCCGGCCCGGACACATTCTTCACCGCGCGGGTTCCCGGCCGCGGCCCCAGCCACCGGCGGCGGGGGCACCGCCGGACTGCAGGACGCGTGGCTGCTCAGTCTCGGCGGCGCGTCGATCCTGGCTGGCGCCGGCTGCCTCGCCTATCGCAGAAAGCACGCGGGCGGTGCAGCGGCTCGCGGCCGGTGACCGGCCGTGGGGCATGGGTGTGCGGTGCCTCAGTCCGCGATCCGGATCGCGGGCAGCCCGAGGAGATCGAGCAGCCGACGCACCGCAGGCCGGACCGAGGTGAGGACCGGCGGCCGGTCAGGGGGTAGGAGTGCGGCCGTGCCCGCGAGCAGCCGGGCCGACGCGCAGTCGAGAAAGGTCACCCCGGACAGATCGATCACGAGCCCGGCCGGCCGGAGGTCAGCCAGCGTGGCCAGCTGCTCGGTCAGAGCGGAAACGGTCGTGATGTCGAGATCGCCGCTGATCTTGAGCCGGACGCGACCGTCTTCGTCGACGGCGGTCTGAAAGACCACCGGCGGCTTGCGGCCCGTTGGCCCGGCCCGCAGGGGTGATGGCGGACACCGATGGTCAGATTGGCTGGCGATCATGATGAGCTCCTGGGCAGCGAGCTTGCCGGTCTCAGGGCCGACCGCTGTCAGGAGGCGCTACGAGGGGCGCGGGAATCAGCAGCGACGTAACAGAACCGCAGGTCTCTGGGCGGTGTCACGCGACGAGGCCAGTATAGGTGGGCGCCGGCGCGGCGGGCTACTCTGCGGGCCCGGCAGGCTCCTCGCGGCTAGCCGTGCGCACGACCTCGGCGCACACCGCCGTCAGCTTGCGTCGCTCCGACCGCGCTTGCGCGCGCAGCCGCTCGTAGGCCGCGCGGGCCGAGATCTGCTGCGTCCCGATGAGGACGCCCTTGGCCTGCTCGATGATCTGCCGCGAGTCCAGCGCGCCCTGGAGCTGCTGCGCGATCGCTGACTGGCGTTCCCCCATCATCATGCTCGCGATCAGCAGCGCGGCCAGGTCGGTAAAGGCCAGCAGGGCGAGCTCGCCTTCGGGCGACCACGGCCGGGTCTGCTCCGAGAGCACGGCCACGACTCCGACCGCATCCTGGTTATAGGGCAGCGGGCTCGCCAGCACGGCCCGGACGCTGCGCGCGACCGCCGCCTGGCTGAAGTCCGGCCACCGGCCGTCGGTGGTGAGGTCCTCCACGCCGACGAGTTTCTTGTCGTCGAAGGCGTCGATGCACGGGCCCTCCCCGTGCCGGATCTGCAGCTCCTCCAGGTGCTCGAACCGCTGATCGGACGCGGCCACGTTGCGCAGATGCTGATCGCCGTCGCAGAGCATCAGCCCGGCGCCGTCGACCGCGAACATCGAGTGGGTCGTGTGCACGATCTCGCGCAGAGCGTCCTCGACGTTCATCTCGCCAAACCGAAGCCGGCCGAGTTCCTCCAGCGCATGCCGGACGTCTTGGGGAGACACTTGTGCGGCCATGACGTGCGCACCTGTTCCTTCCCGCGTCTTCGGTTCCCGCGTCGCGCCGTGCCGGCCGGTAACTCTCCGCGGGGCCGGACCCTATGCATCGGCGGGCACGGCTGGCTGCATGACGTGTTTGCCGGGGCCGGGCCAGGGCACCTTGGCTCGCTGCGTCCTTCTACTCGCGTTGGAGGTCTTCGATGCAGCTCAGGGCACCGGTGCGGTCGCGCCGGCAGGCGATCAGCGGCCACCGCCACCACCGCGGCTGGATCATCGCGCTGTGGTTAGTGGGTGGTGCCGTCGCGATCTGGGCCGTGCTCAGCGGGCTCGGGCTGATCCTGACCCACGTCTTTGACAAGGGCGCTGTGCATCGGGCCGACCTCGGGGTCGATGTCTGGTTCGCCCGCCACCGCAGTCCCGGATGGAACTCCGTGATGCTATTCGGGACCGACCTGGCCAGAACCCAGACAGTCATCGCGGTGGCCGCGGTGGCCGCGCTGCTGCTGCGCTGGTGGCTGAAGCGGTGGCACGAGTCCTTCATCGTGATTGCGGCAGTCGTTGGTGAAGTGCTGATATTTCTCGCGGTGACCGCGACCATCCCGCAGCGGCGGCCGCCCGTGCCCAGACTCCAAGCCGCGCCGGCGACATCTAGCTATCCCTCCGGGCACACGGCCGCCTCGATCGCCCTCTACGGCAGTCTGGGACTGCTGTTGCTGGCTTACCTCAGTCGCCCGTGGCTGCGCTGGCTGGCGGCCCTGCTGTTCTGCATTCCCGTGTACGTCGCGATATCCCGGCTCTACGAGGGCGAGCACTATCCGAGCGACGTGATCGCTGGCGCGATACTCGGCGTCCTGTGGCTGACCTGCGTGTTCCGCACACTGCCACCGCTGCGCGTCGCGCCGGGAGACAGAACGCGCCCGCAGACGCACCCGGCCCGGCAGTAGGAGCAGAAGGCAGTTGCGCAAACAGACCCCAGCTGACGAGGACGCCGAGGCCACTGGCCCCCTCGCCGACCGCGATGCCCGGCTTGATCTAGCCGACGCCGCTGATCCGGTCCCGGTCCTGCCCCGGACGGGACGGACGGCCGACGCGATCATCTCCGTGTCGTGCGGTCTGGCGTTCGCCGCCCTCGCGACCTGGATCGGCCGGGAAGGCCACGCGGTGCCGGCCATCGACCGGCACCTGCATGCCTGGGTCCTAGCGCATCGCAGCGCCTGGACCATCGACGTTGCCCGGGCCGTGCGATGGGCCGGGATGACCGAAGTTGTGCTGCCCGCGCTGCTGGTAATCGGCACGGTTGCCGCTCGGGGCCGGATCGCGGCCCGGCTGAAGTCCGGAGCGGGTCTCACGGTAATCGCGAGCGCGGGAATCTTCGTTGAAACCCGCATTAATGCGCTCATCGGCCGGGCGCGGCCGCCGGTAGCCGACTGGGCCGGAGCGGCGGGCGGACCGTCGTTCCCGTCCGGCCACACCACGGCGGCGACCCTGTTCGCCGTCTGCGTCGCGTGGGCCCTGATGGCGCGTGCTTCGGCCCGGTGGCCGCGTCGCGCGATCTGGGCCGCGGCTGCGCTGCTACGCCGCCGTCGTCGGGTGGTCGCGGATCTGGCTGGGTGTGCACTGGCCCACGGATGTGCTCGCCGGGCTGCTCTTCAGCGTGGCCTGGACCTGCGGCATCATGGCGGCCCTACCCGCGCGCGCCCGGCGTAGGCGGCCTCCGGTCTGGCATCGGGCCTAAGCCCCTGGGTGCTCCGCGGGTCCGCTGTGCCATCCGGGTTAGATGGCAGTGCGGGGGTAACTCGGCGCTTTGGCTGGCAGGTTAGGGGCATAACGATTCAAAACGGAGGGGACATGACCACCGGACGCGATGACGCGGAGGACAGGGAACTACCCGACGAGGAAGAAGAGCCGGAGGCTGCGTTCCACCGGGACCGGCGCCAGCACGGCGGCGCGGCGCAGCGACTCCCGGATGACCAGCTGGCCCGGCTGACCGAGGAAGAGCGAGTCGAGGCCGGACTCGACGACTACGATCCGGACGAGGTGCCGCCGGCCGAGGAGTAGCCAACGGGCCAGCGGTTAGCTTCCGTCGCTGGCCGCCCCGTCGCCGGTCAGCTCCCGGATCATGTCGCCGGTGAGCCGGGTCAGATGGCGGGCGGCAGCCGACTGGTTGTCGCGGGCGGCCGGCGGTCCGGGTCGGCCTGCCAGTTGCCGTTGGTGGTCGCGGGCCTCGGTCAGCTCGCGTCCGGGCCGGGGCGAGCGCAGGTCGGTGAGCTGGCGGACCGGCTCGGCCAGCGCTCGCAGCACCTGCGCGTATTGCTGGCCGAAGGCCGGCGCGACCGGGTCCGCGTGCTCGGGGCCGTCCAGCAGCAACCGGGCGACGGCGCGGGTGCGCGCGGTGAGCACGTCGAGGGCGTCGATCACCGCGCCGTCCGGGCGCGGCACCGACCGGGCGACGGCCGCCCGCGGATTCCAGCGCAGGCTCTCCCGCGCCTGCCGCGCCGTTGCCCGCGCCCGCTCAGCCGCCGCCGTGAGCTCGCGGTCGTGCCGCGGCCAGAACCGGCCGGACGAACCTGGACTGGCCGCTGCGGCAGCAAGATCACCCAAGGCGGCCGCGATGTCGTCGCCCCAGCGCTGGATCGCGTGCTCGGCCGGGCGCAGCTGCAGCGGCGGGAACGCCAGGAAGTTCACCGCGAGCCCGGTCGCCACGCCGATGCCCACGTCCACGCCCCGGTGGGTTAGGTAGTGCAGCGGCTGGTGGCCGCTCAGCAGCAACACGAACAAGGCGGTCAAGGTCACCTGCGCGCTCTGGTCGCCCAGCCGCTGCCAGCCGCCGACCAGCATCCCCGCCAGAACCAGGACGGCAATCCCGGCGATGGACGGGCCGAGGCCCATCGCCACGGGCACCGCCAGCAACGCGCCGAGCAGGAATCCGGCCACGTAGGCCACCACCTCGCGGAGCGAGCGGGCCACCGTCGGGTACACGCCAAGCAACGCCGCGATCGGCGCGAAGTAAGGATCGGCCTGGCCTGCCGCGTACCTGGCCAGTGCCCACGCCGCGGCCGCCGCGAGCGCGCCTTTCGCGGCCAGCCTGCTGCGGTCCTGCCAGTACCGCACCGGTCCCGAGGACGCCGGGCGCAACACCGCCGGCAGCCGCTGCGACAGCGCCGCCATGCTGCTAACCCGGCTGCGCCGGATGACGACGCCGCGCTGCATGGCGCGGAGCTACCCAGCGACCCCGGACTTAGCCATCGGCGTTGGTAAACAGCCGAAACAATCGGTAGCAAACGACGGTCAAGCTATGTCACCGTAATGACTGTTACGCTCCGGGTCTCCGCCGACCTGGAGGCCGCGGAAGCAGGGAGCAACGGCGTGCGCCAGCCAGCTACTGATCGGACCGAGGGAATCGTCGGGGAACTGGAGTCCTTCATCGACGGCCTGTCCTCGGTTGATCACCACTGCCACGGCGTCGTTCGCGGTGAGCTCGGGGCGGCGGAGTTCGACGACCTGCTCACTGAATCGGAGCGGCCGCAGCCGCCCGGAGGCAACGTCTTCGACGCCCCGGTGGGCGTCGTGCTGCGCGCCCTGTGCGCGCCACTGCTCGGGCTGGAACCGCACGTGAGCGGGGCTGACTACCTCAGCCGGCGCGGCGAGCTCGGCGCGAGTGAGGTCAACCGGATCTTGCTGGCGGCCGCTGGCATCGACACCTACGTGGTCGACACTGGCTTCCGGAGCGCCGGTCTCACTGCCCCGGCCGAGCTCGCCGGGATCACTGCGGCGCGCAGCGCTGAGATCGTCCGGCTCGAAGCCGTGGCCGAAGCCCTGGCGGAGGCGGGCACTGGCGCGGCCGGGCTTCATGGATGCCTTTGGCACCGAACTCGAATCCCGGTTGCAGCACGCCGTGGGCGTCAAGTCGATCATCGCCTACCGCTACGGCCTGGACTTCGACCCCGCGCGGCCTGAGCCCGCGACGATCCGCCGCGCCGCCGATGAGTGGCTGCGCCAGGGACAGGAAAAGGGCAAGTTCCGGATGGACAGTGAGGTCCTCCTGCGCGCGATCTTGTGGTCGGCCGTGGATGCCGGCAAGCCGATCCAGGTGCACGTCGGGTACGGCGACACCGACATCACGATGCACCGCTGCGACCCGACGCAGATGACGGACTTTCTCCGGGCCACCATGGACACCGGCCCGGCCATCACCTTGCTGCACAACTACCCGTTCATCCGCGAGGCGGGTTTCCTCGCGCAGGTCTACCCGCACGTCTACTTCGACACCGGCGCCGTACTGCACTTCACCGGCCCCTCCTACCTCACCGCGGTCCGGGAATCGCTCGAACTCGCGCCGTTCAGCAAGCTGCTTTTTTCTACCGACGCGTTCGGGCTCGCTGAGTTCTACACGTGCGGCGCCCGCCTGCAGCGC
Source organism: uncultured Actinomycetota bacterium (assembly GCA_963805805.1). Classification (GTDB taxonomy): domain Bacteria; phylum Actinomycetota; class Actinomycetes; order Streptosporangiales; family Streptosporangiaceae; genus JAJYUU01. The sequence goes on from CAWDVS010000011.1 coordinate 175,177, forward strand.
AGGGGGCTTGCCCGGGTCTTCGGCGAGTGGCTGGCGGCCGGCGCGATCTCCGCTGCCGACACCCGCCGCTACCTAGAGATGATCATGGGGGGCAACGCCTGCCGGGTCTACGGCCTGGAGCCGCGGTGACGACGACTGGAGCGCAACTCCTGGCTGACCTTGAGGCCGGGCTGCGCGCCGAGTTCCCGGCCGCTGTCGAGTTGCGCCTGCGCATCCACGCCGAACCCGATCTCGGTGGCGCGGAGGCCCGCACCTCGACTCTGGTGGCCGGGGAACTCGGTTATCCCGATGCGCCGGCAGTAGCCGAGGGGCGCCTGATCCGAGTCGAGACCGGCGATGGCCCGGCGGTCGCGCTCCGCGCCGAACTGGATGCCCTGCCGATCGCGGAAACGACCGGACTGCCCTGGGCCGCCCGTAACGGAGCGATGCACGCCTGCGGCCATGACGTCCACCTGGCCGCGCTGACCGCGGTGGTCCGTACCATCCGGCGAGTCGGCGGACCCAGACCGCTGCTCGCGGTCCTCCAGCCACGGGAGGAAAGCATGCCCAGCGGCGCCCGCGACGTGCTGGCCTCGCCGGAACTGGCCGAGCAGGATGTCGGGGCCTTCGTCGGCGCGCACGTCCAGCCCACGATGCCCGCGGGTCTGGTGGCGGTGCAGCCTGGTCCCGTCAACGCGGCCGCCGATGACTTCAAGGTCGTCATCCATGGACAACCTGGTCACGGCGCCTATCCGCACACCACCGCCGACCCGGTCGTGGCGGCCGCCGCCGCGGTCACGACGCTGCAGCACATCGTGTCGCGCCGGATTGATCCAATGCACCCGGCAGTGCTGACGGTGGCGAGCATCATGGCCGGCACCACGATGAATGCCATCGGTGCCGAGGCGGTCCTGCTCGGCACCACCCGATCGTTTTACGCCGCCGATCGCGACACGCTGAACGATCAGCTCCGCAGCACCTGTGAGCTGGTCGCCCGGGCCTACGGCTGCACGGCATCGGTAGAGATCTCGCGCGGCGAACCGATCCTCGAGAACAACCGCGCCCTGGCCGCCGGCATCGCCCCGGTGCTGACTGCTCTCGGCCTCGATCCCTCCGGCGACCACCGCTCGTGCGGCGCTGACGACTTCGCCTACTACTGCGAGCGCTTCCCGTCGCTCATGTGCTTCGTCGGCGTCGATTCCGCGCCGGATGTCGGCCTGCACCATCCGGCGTTCGCGCCCCCGGACCGGGCCGTGGGTGACACCGCTCGCGTGCTGCTGGCCGGCTACGTGGCCGCCTGCGAGTATCTGGCCCGGCCGCGAGCCGAGGTCCCGGCGTGACGGACTGCGTTCCGAAGGCTGACGTGGCGGCCCAGGTCGGCGCGCTGGCCGAGGCCGGGGTTCAGTGGCTCATCGGCACGTTCGTCGACAACGCAGGCATCACCAGGGTCAAGACCGTCCCGATCTGGCGCGCGCTGGCCGCAGCCCAGTACGGTATCGGGCTCTCCCCGATATTCGCGGTCATTTGCATCGACGACCAGTTCGCCCCGACCGCCCGGATGGGCGGTCCGGTCGGCGACCTCCGGCTGATCCCCGACCTCGGCCGGGCCGCCATCATCGATCGGGCCAGGGGCATCGCCTGGGCGCCCTTCGATCAGTACGACCAGGAGATGGTCAGGTGGCCGCTGTGCCAGCGCGATGTGCTGCGGCAGCAGGAGCGGCGGGCCCTCGACCTCGGGCTGAGCTTCCGCGCCGCATTCGAGATCGAGTTCACGATGCTGACCCAGGACGGCCGGCCTGCCCATGCTGGCCCGGGATACGGGCTCGGTCCGCTGCTGCAGCTTGAAGCCTTCGAACTGGATCTGATCGCCGCACTGCGCGCCGCGGGGGTGGAGCTGGAGACGCTGCACCCGGAGTACGGGCCGGGACAGGTGGAGATCTCGCTGCCGCCCGGCGAGCCGGTCGCGGCGGTCGACCAGTACATCCTGGCCAGACTCGTCATCAGCCGCACCGCCCGGCAGCACGGATACACGGTGTCCTTCGCGCCGATGACCCTCGCAGACGAGGTCGGCAACGGCAGTCACGTCCACTTCTCCGCCATGCGCGGCGGCCAGAACGTCTTCGCCGCGGGTGACGGTCCGCACGGAATCACCAAGATCGGCGCCCACCTGATGGCCGGCGTCGTCGACCACCTGGCTGAGGCTTCTGGCCTGTTCGCTCCGACGATCGCCAGCTACGAGCGGCTGCAACCCGGCCACTGGTCGGGCGCCTACGCGTGCTGGGGGCTGGAGAACCGGGAAACTGCGGTGCGCCTGGTGCGCGGCACCGCGGGGGCGCGGTCGAGCCTGGCCAACGTGGAGGTGAAGTCCATCGACGGCGGCAGCAATCCCTACCTCGTCCTCGCCGCCATCGTCGGGCTCGGGCTGGCTGGAGTACGGGAGTCCAGGCCGCTCATGGAGCCCACAGACGTGGATCCGGACTCGCTGCCACCGGACACCCGGGACGCGCGCGGCGTCCGCCGGATGCCGGCGAACCTGTCCGACGCGCTCGACGCGCTCGACGGCTCGGCCACGATCCGCTCGGCCCTCGGCTCGGACCTGGTCGACTGCCTGGTCGCCGTCCGCCGATACGAACTCCAGACCTACGGGGACGCTCCCATCGAGCAGCGCGTCGCACTGGTCCGCAGCCGCTACTGAGGAGTCGCCGGCCCCGCGCCCAGAATCTGGCCGGGCCGGGATCCATACTGTGACCGGCGGTCAGGGGGTTTGCGTGGGGGAGCGCATGGATCAGGCGAGGATCGGCGCGCTTGCCGCGGCCGAGGAGCAGCGGTTCCGAGACGACCGCCCGCGCTCGATGGAAGCGACGTCCCGGGCCACGCGGACCATGCCGCGCGGGGTCCCGGTCTCGTGGATGGACGAGTTGTATGACCATCCGCCGGTCTGGGTGTCGCACGGGGCGGGGTCGCGGTTCTGGGATCTTGACGGCCACGAGTATGTGGACATGTACGTCGCGGACATGAGCGCGTTCTGCGGGCACGCCCCGGCGCCGGTGGTCCGGGCCGTGTCCGAGCGGATGGCAGCCGGGAATCAGTTCCTGCTGCCTTCGGAGGACGCGCTGGTGGTGGCCGAGGCGCTGGCGCAGCGGTACGGGATGGCCAAGTGGCAGTTCACGTTGTCGGCGACGCAGGCGAATGCCGAGGTCGTACGCATCGCGCGGGTCCGGACCGGCCGCGGCAAGGTCGTCGTGTTCGATGGCAAGTACCACGGTCACCTCGAGCCCACGCTGGCCGTCCTCCAGGACGGCAAGATCGTGCCGGAGTACACCGGCCTGCCGGCCGCGGTCACGGCCAATGTCCGGATAGTGCCGTTCAACGACCTGGATGCCGTCGAGCGTGCGCTCGCGCCCGGCGACGTGGCGCTGCTGATGACGGAGCCCGCGATGACGAACGCGGGGTTCCTCCTGCCGGACCCCGGCTTCCATGACGGGCTGCGGGAGATGACCCGCCGCCACGGCACCCTGCTGGCGATCGACGAGACGCATACGCTGGTCACCGCGTACGGCGGGCTCACGACCGAGTGGGGCCTCGAACCGGACTTTCTGACCGTCGGCAAGTCCATCGCCGGCGGGGTGCCGCTGGGGGCGTACGGGATGACCGACGACGTAGCCGCGGTGCTGCGTCCGCCCGCTGGCGGAGCGGCCGTGTCCGGGATCGCGTACGACGAGGTGGCGACCGGCGGCACGCTGTTCGCCAATGCGCTGTCGATGGCCGCCGCCCGCGCCGCCCTCACCGAGGTGCTGACGCCGGAGGTATTCAGCACCACGGCGAGGCTGGGTGAGGTCCTCGCGACCGGTCTGCGGGCGCACATCCACCGGGCCGGCCTGCCCTGGTCGGTCAGTGCGCACGGCGCACACGCCTGCTACTTCTTCAGCCCGCAGCCGCCGCGCGATGCCCACGGCGCACGGAACACCGACGACCCCGGCCTGCGCGCGCTCATCCGGCTGTTCCTGGCCAACCGCGGCGTCTGGGAGTCGGGCTGGTGGCTCGGGCCCACGGTCTCGGTCGCGCACACACCGCAGGACGTCGCGGCCTACCTCGACGCGATCGGAGAATTCACCGAAGCCGTGACCTGAGGCTCGTCAGGCCGGTACCGCGAGCAGGAAGTACTGGTCGGTGGTCGCGCTGAAGTCGGTGCCGACTTCCCGCAGTCCCGCGAGTTCGAGCCGCTCGCGCAGCTCGCTCAGCGTGACGGGAAGCAGCGAGATCCGGTACTCGTGCGGCTCGACCCGGTCGCCGTCCCCGAAGAGAAAGATGATGTGGGCGACGTGCTCCTGATCCAGGCGGTCGGGCACCTCCCAGGCGTAGAACATGACGCACCGGCGCCCGCCGCGCGTCCGCACCCGGTTCGCGACCTGCACGATCCGGCGCTCGGTGTGGAGCTTCTCCCAGTTGCGCGAGTGGATCACCACGTGCCCGCCGGGCCGGGTCATCCGCCGCAGCCCGGTGAGCGCCTCGACCATCGCGTCCCGGCCGGCCGCGTGCGCCAGGGCGTTCCCGAGGCAGAGCACCACGTCAAACCGATCGTCGAAGGTGTCGGGCAGGTCCGCCCACAGGCACTGCTGAACTGGTATAGCCAGCCCTTCCCGCCGGAACCGCGCCGCCGCGATCTCGACCATCGCAGCGCTTCCGTCGGCCGCCCGCACGCGGAAGCCCCGGCGGGCGAGCGCCGCCGCGTCTAGCCCGGTGCCGCAGGCCGCGTCGAGCACGGCGCCACCGGGGCCGAGTCGCCGGAGCAGATCTGCCACCACGGGCTGGTTGATCGCGAACCCGTCGGTCAGCGCGTCGTCGTCGTAGAGCCAGTCGTACTCGTCGGCCAGGTCACGGTAGTACTCAGTCACGTCGGTCTCATATCCCTGCGAATGTCATCCTCGATTGTGCTTGCGCTGGCGTCAGGACGTCGAAGCGCCACGGTCAGGCTGACGGCACAGGCCCGGCTGAACCTGGGTTCCGGCGGACATAACCGGCAAGGGCGGCCGAACCGCTCCGGGCGCACCCCCGGTGGTTGCAGCGGATGATCACCCTGGGAGAAACTGGACTGAGGCGCCGGGGAGTGGTCACTTCCCGTGCCCTGGAGGCCGCGTCGGCATGTTGCACCTGTCGCTCTTGGGAGAGCAGGCAATCAGCGACGGCGGTGCCAGCCTGCGGTCACACTCGTCGCGGGCGGCTGCCCTGGTGGCGTTCCTGGTCACCCATGCCGGGTCGCCGCAGGCCCGGCAGCATATCGCCGGGCTGTTCTGGCCCGAGTCGACCGACGCGCAGGCGCTGACAAACCTGCGCCGCGAGCTGCACCACCTGCGCCAGATCCTGCGAGCGGAACCGTCCCTGGTCGTGACTCCCCGGGACCTGTGCTGGCGTGACACCGAGACATGCCTGGTCGATCTGCGCATTTTCGACATCGAGCGGCAAGCGGCCGCGAACGCGGCCGCGGCCGGGAACGACGCGGAGGTCATCGCGCGCGGAACCGCGGCGCTGGCCCAGTACAAAGGCGACCTGCTGCCCGGGCAGTATGACGACTGGCTGATCGATGCGCGGGCGGAACTCGACCGGCAGTGCGCCGACCTGTGTGACTTGCTCGCCGCGAGCCGGGCGCGGGCTGGGGACCTGGCCGGTGCCGTCGCCGTCGCCCGGCGCCGGATTCAGCTCCAGCCGCTGGAGGAGGCCGGCTACTGCACGCTGATGGCGTTGCAGTCCGATCTGGGTGACCGGGCGGGGGCGGTCAGCACTTACCATCACTGCGCCTCGGTGCTGGAGCGCGAGCTGGGCGTAGTGCCTGGCCGGGCGACGCGGCAGGCCTTCCAGCGACTGATGGCCGACGGGGCGTCCGGTGACGCTGCGGCGCCGGCGAGCCCGTCGGCTCCGCCCCGTTCCGGGCAGGTGGCCGCGCAACTCATCGGCCGGTCCCGCGAGCTCGGTGTGCTCCGGGACGCGTGGCGGGCGGCCGCCTCGGGTCGGCCCGGTCTGGCCCTGGTCAGTGGCGGTGCGGGTGTCGGCAAGACGCGGCTCGTGGCGGAGATCTCGGGTCTGGCCCGGCGGAATGGCGGCGTCGTGGCGACCAGCCAGTGCTTCGGGACCTCGGCGCGGCTGGCGCTGGCACCGGTCGCCGACTGGCTGCGCAGCCCGGCGGTGCTGGGCGCGTCGGCGGGGCTGGACCCGGCCTGGACGGCCGAGGTGAGGCGGCTAATGCCGGCCGGGGGACGTGACGCTCGCGGCACCGATGTGCGGGCGATGGCGGATGCCTGGCAGCGTCACCGGTTCTTCGAGGGCCTGGCCCGGGCGCTCATCGGCGTTCGCCGACCGCTGCTGCTCGTCCTGGACAACCTGCAGTGGTGCGACCTGGAGACGCTGGCGTTCGTTACGTTCCTGCTCGGGCTGGCTCCGGACACCCCGGTTCTGGTGGCCGCCACAGTGCGCGATGACCTCGGGGACGAGGACGGGGAACTAGCTGAGTGGACGGCTCCGGATGCGCGCTACCGGGCTGATGACCGAGCTGTCCGTCGGGCCGCTCGAGGCGGCCGAGACCGCGCAGCTAGCCGAGGCGGTGTCGGGCAAACCGCTGGCCGAAGGTGACGCGGGCCTGCTCCAGGCCACGACGGGCGGCTTCCCGCTGTTCGTGATCGAGGCGGTGCGCGGCAGCGTCGATACGGGCGGGACGCTGCGGCCGGGCGGAGATCTGACGGCCGTGCTGCGAAGTCGCCTGGAGCAGTCGACGGCTGCTGCCCAGGAGGTGGCCTGCCTCGCGTCGGCGGTGGGGGCGGACTTCACCCTCGACCTGCTCACCGAGGCCAGCGACGCCGACGCCGACGTCGTCGTGGCGGCGGTCGACGAGCTGTGGCGCCGCCGGATCGTGCGCGAGCTGCGCGAGGGTTACGAGTTCTCCCATGATCTGCTGCGCGAGGCCGCCTACGGGCAGGTAAGCCCGCCAAAGCGGTGGCTGCTGCACCGCCGCGTGGCTCAGGCGCTTGAGCTGCTGCACGCCGACGACGCGGACGCCGTGTCGGCTCAGCTGGCCGAGCAATACGCGCGCGGCGGGCGGCCGGGGCAGGCGGTGGCCAACTACCGGCGGGCCGCCGACATCGCGGGGGACATGTTCGCGCACGCCGAAGCGATCCGGCTGCACCGGCAGGCGCTGTCGGTCGTCGGCGGCCTGCCGCCGGGGCGGGACCGGGACCGGCAAGAGCTTGACGTCCTGGCCGCCCTGGCCGCGCCCCTCAACGCCCGGCTCGGCTACTCCTCCGAAGAGCTGCAGCGGGTCCTGGAACGCGCGGTGACGCTGGCCGAAGCGCAGGGCCGCCGGGATACGTTGCTCACCGCCCTGGTCGGGCTCTGGACCACGCAGTTCGTGCAGGGACGCACGGCGGAGAGCTACCGTACAGCGGCCCGCGCCCTGGCCCTGGTCGACCCGGCCGCGGAGGCGAGCGGCCCGGCCCACTTTGCGGTCGGAGGGTCGGCAGTCAGCCTGGGGCGGCTGGCCGAGGGCCTGCGTCACCTGGAGCTTGTGGCCGAGCTGGCTAACGGCGCTCCCGCGCTGAGCACCGGGACCCGGCCCGACGTCCACGGCTCGGCCTTCGCCGCGCACGCGCACTGGCTGCTGGGCCACGACGACGATGCCCTGTCCACCTACCAGGGCGTCGATCCGGCTGGCCAGGGAAATCGACCATCCCTACAACCTGGCGGTGGCGCTGGGCTACGGCGCCATCACCCACCAGCTGCGCGATGACCTGCCCGCGATGCGGGAGACGGTCGCCGAGCTGACGGAGCTGTGCCAGCGGTATCACTTCGCCTACTACCGCGAATGGGCGCTCATCCTGGACGGCTGGTCCCGCCCGGCCGCGTCGGGTCTCGACCTGGCCCGGCAGGGCATCGGGAACCTGCGAGCTGCCGGCGCCTTCGCCCGCATGCCGTACTGGCTGACCCTGCTGGCCGACCTGTACGGCCGGGACGGCCAGGCCGGGGCGGCCCGGGCGACACTCGATGCCGCCCTGGCCGCCGGGCAGACGCACGACGACCGCTGGTGGATGCCCGAGGTGATGCGGATGCGCGCCGCCCACGACCAGGACGAGCCCGCCCGCGAGCGGCTTCGCGCCGCGGTCGCGGAGGCCGCGGCCCAGGGCAGCGTCGCGCTGCTCCGGCGGTGCGAGCGTGACCTGCGGGAACGCGGCGTTCCCAGGCCAGGCTGAGGAAGCGAACGGTCCGGAACGATCTGCGAACGGCGGGTTGCCTAGCGTCGTGATCGCCCTGACGGTCAGGGCAGCTCACCCGGAGGGGAATCCTCATGACGACCACGTCCGCCGACCTCGGCACGCAGATGTACGAGCAGCTGGCCGCCGCCCTGCGCGGTGACCTGATCCAGCCGGGCGACCCCGGCTACGACGACGCCCGCGCCGTCTACAACGCCATGATCGATAAGCACCCGGCGGCCATCGCCCGCTGCCGGGACACCGCCGACGTGATCACGTGCGTGAACTTCGCCCGTGAGCACGGCGTGGAGATCGCGGTCCGGGGCGGCGGCCACAACGCCGCCGGACTCGGGGTCTGGGACGGCGCCCTGGTGATCGACATGTCGCTGCTGCGCAGCACCACGGTCAACCCCAGCGAGCACACCGTCCGCGCCGACGCCGGCTGCACCTGGGGCGACGTCGATCACGCGACTGTGGCATTCGGCATGGCTACCCCGTCCGGCTTTCTGGCCTCAACCGGCGTCGCCGGCCTGACCCTCGGCGGCGGCATCGGCTACCTGTCCCGGCGCTTCGGCCTGACGGTCGACAACCTGCTCGCCGCCGATGTCGTGCTCGCCGACGGCACGCTGGTCACGGCCAGCGAGAGCTCGCACCCCGACCTGTTCTGGGCGCTGCGTGGCGGCGGCGGCAACTTCGGCATCGTCACGTCATTCACGTTCCGCTGCCATGACATCGGCGAGCACGGCACCGTCATCGGCGGCCCGGTGCTCTATGACCTGGCCGACACCGCCGAGGTGATGCGCTGGTACCGCGAACTGGTGCCCGCCCTGCCCGAGGAGCTGAACGGCTGGATCGCCCTGCTGACCATTCCGCCGGCGCCCCCGTTCCCCGAAGAGCTATGGGGGCGCAAGGCGTGCGGCATCGTCTGGTGCTACACCGGCGCGCACGACCGGGCCGCCGAGGTGCTCGAGCCGGTCACGACCTTCGGGTCGCCGCTCCTGGTCGGCGTCCAGCCGATGCCCTTCACCGCGCTGCAGAGCGCGTTCGACGGGCTCTACCCGGCCGGACTGCAGTGGTACTGGCGGGCCGACTTCTTCAACGAAATCTCCGACGCCGCGATCGCCGTGCACGAGAAGTACGGTGCGTTGCTGCCGACCGGCCACTCGACCATGCACATGTACCCGATCGACGGGGCGGCCAGCCGGGTGGCCGAGGACGCGACCGCCTTCGCCTACCGCGACGGCGGCTGGGCCGGAATCATCGTGGGCGTCGATCCGGACCCGGCCAGCGCCGAGCGGATCACCCAGTGGGCCAGGGACTACTGGCAGGAGTTGCACCCGACCTCGGCCGGAGGCGCCTACGTCAACTTCCTCATGGAGGAGGGCCAGGACCGGATCAAGGCCGCCTACCGCGGCAACTACGACCGGCTGGCCCAGGTCAAGCGGCGCTACGACCCGGACAACCAGTTCCACGTCAACCAGAACATCCAGCCTGCCTGACCGGCGGAGAGGTAGCAGATGACGCGCCCGGTCCTGTTCGTCCTTGACGACGACCCCGAGGTCATGCTCGCGCTGCGCGGACGACCTCAGCCGGCGATTCAGCCAGGACTTCCGGGTCCTGGCTGAGTCGTCGGCCGCCGCGGGGCTGGCGAAGCTGCGCCATCTGGCCAAGCACGGCGAGCGCGTCGCGCTGCTGATCATCGATCACCAGATGACCGAGCTTCCCGGCCTGGAGTTCCTGGCCCGCGCCCACGAGCTGCACCCGTCGGCCAAACGGGTGCTCCTGGTGGAGCGGGACTACTCGGCCCGGAGCCCGGTCGTCCAGGCGATGACCCTCGGCCAGACCGACTACTACCTGAGCAAGCCGTGGATGCTGGAGGGGGACCTGTACCGGAGCGTCAGCGAGTTCCTGGCCGAGTGGGCCAGGGACCAGGAAGCCGGCTTCGACCTGTTCCACGTCATCGGCGCGCTTCAGGACCCCGGCACGAACGAGCTGCGCGAGCTGCTCATCCGGTTCAACGTGCCGTTCCGCTTCTCCGCCGCGGACAGCCCGCCGGGCCGGCGCCTGCTGCAGCAGAAGGGCCTGGATCCGGCGCGGCTGCCGGTCATGATCCGCCACGACGGCTACACGATGGTGGAGCCGACCTCAGCCCGGATCGTCGAGGCGGTCGGCGGGACCACGCACAGCGGCATCAGCCAGTGCGACATCGCGATCATCGGGGCCGGGCCGGCCTGGCGGCCGCTGTCTACGCCGCGTCCGAGGGCCTGCAGACGGTCGTGCTGGAGGAGACGGTCTCCGGCGGCCAGGCGGGCAGCAGCCCGATGATCCGGAACTACCCGGGCTTCGCGCCTCCTAGACCCGGATGACCGTGAGCGGCCGACAAGCTGACTAGGGCTGGTATGGGGGAGCCTCGCCCCAGCCCCATCGGGGCACGGGGGCGTGCGCGGCGGGCGTCGCGCCGGGTTGTGAGTTGCCCAGCGCTATCCGCGTGCCCCATTCAAGGTAGGCAACGAGCGCGGAGCGGAACTCAGGATCGGCCGGCATTCCGGCATCGTCGGCGGCCAGGCTCATCAGGGACGCGAACCGGAATCGCTGGGCATCGGTGATGCCGAGGTTCCGGTGCTTACTCAGCATCTGCTCATAACCACCGAGCTGCTCGGTGTACTGGGCCGGGCCGCCGAAGACCTCGCTCCACCAGGTGGCGACGTGGCGGCGGTGCTCTTCGTGCACGCCGCCAGGGAAGAATGGTGAGAGCAGCTCGTCCTGCTCGACCCGATCGTAGAACGCGTTGATCATCGAATCGAACGCCGCGCGTCCGCCGGCCCACTCATACAGCGTCGGATGATCGGTCACCGAATCAAGGTACCGGTGGCTCAGCCGCCGATGGCGGATATGGGGACGGGCGGGCGCAAGCGTCGTTGCTGACCAGTCTGCTAGCCCCCGGCCATGGCGGCGACGACGAGATAGGGCTCTGTCCCGGCGGCTATGGCCTCGGGCAGCGGGTCATCCGGCGGCTCGTGCGACAGGTCCTGCTCGCAGGCGAAGAACCGGATGAAGGCTCGCCGCGGGCCGCCGTCATGGCCGCGGATGGTCCCGCGCAGCATCGGGTAGCGGGCCTCCAGTTCATTCAGCACTGACCGCTGAGTGACCGGCCCGGTGATATCGAGGTGCACCTCGCCGTTGATGCGGGCGAGAGTGCGCAGGTGCGCGGGGAGCACGACCCGGATCACGGCAGGGTCTGGACCTCGACCGACAGCACGGCTGGCAGGTCGCGGACGATCGGCGCCCAGCTATCGCCGGAGTCCGCCGAGACGTAGACCTGGCCGCCGGTGGTGCCGAAGTAGACGCCGCAGGAATCGAGGGTGTCCACGGCCATCGCGTCGCGCAGCACGTTGACGTAGCAGTTCTCCTGCGGCAGCCCGGTGGTCAGCGGCTCCCAGTCATCGCCGCCGGTGCGGCTGCGGTAGACCCGCAGCTTCCCCTCGGGCGGGAAGTGCTCGGCGTCGCTGGTGATCGGGACCACGTAGACCGTGTCCGGCTCGTGGGCGTGCACGTCGATGGGAAAGCCGAAGTCGGTGGGAAGGTTGCCGGAGATCTCCCGCCAGGACTCGCCGCCGTTGTCGCTGCGCATCACGTCCCAGTGCTTCTGCATGAACAGCACTTCGGGCCGCGACGGATGCATGGCCAGGCGGTGCACGCAGTGCCCGACCTCGGCGTCCGGGTCGGGGATGCCCTCGGACTGCAGGCCCTGGTTGATCGGGCGCCAGGTCTGGCCGGCGTCATCGGAGCGGAACGCTCCCGCCGCCGAGATCGCGGCGAACATCCGGCCCTGCTGCACGGGATCCAGCAGGATCGTGTGCAGGCACATGCCGCCCGCTCCCGGCTGCCAGGACGAGGCCGGTCTCATGGCTGCGCAGCCTGGGCAGTTCCTGCCAGCTCTGCCCGCCGTCGTCGGAGCGGAACAGCCCGGCGTCCTCGACGCCGGCATACACCGTGTCGGGGTCGTCCAGCGACGGCTCCAGGTGCCAGACCCGCTCGAACTCCCACGGGTGCGGTGTCCCGTCGTACCACTGGTGGGTGCCGGGAGTGCCCTGGTAGGTGAACTGGTTACCGACCGGCGCCCAGCTCTCGCCGCCGTCGTCGGATCGCTGGATCACCTGTCCGGACCAGCCGCTGGACTGAGACGCATACAACCGGTCGGGGTCGGCGGGCGAGCCTTTCACGTGGTAGATCTCCCAGCCTGCGAAGTGCGGGCCGCTGACCTGCCACTGCTTCCGCGCGCCATCCGAGGTCAGGACGAATGCCCCCTTGCGCGTGCCCGCGAGCACCCGTACACCGCTCATGCCCTGCTCCTGTCAGCCCTCGCACGGTCCAGTTACCGCGACCCGCTGACATTCTGACGGAAACCAGCCGCCAAATTCATCGCCCGACCACAATCGAACGCGACCTGCGACCGGGATGACCGACGTCCTCTCGATGGCCGATAAAGCCGACCGTGACAGCGTCTGCCCTGCTCACGGCGGTTGCCCTGCGCAATTAGCCGGTCATCTGCCCATCTTTTCCCGAGTCCTTCAGTAGGTTTCCTGGATGCTCGGTACCGGCTGGACAGAGGTTGTCGCCCTGGTGGCGGCCTTCGTCATCGCCGTAGTGGCCAGCCCGGCGGGTATCTCCGGCGCGGTCCTGCTCCTGCCCTTTCAGGTCAGCGTGCTCGGCACCCCCAGTCCCGCGGTCACGCCGACGAATCTGCTCTACAACGTCGTGGCGACGCCGGGCGCCATCTACCGCTACCGGCGCCAGGGCCAGACCGGCGGCCGCCTCACGCGGTGTGCTCGTTGCCGGAACCCTGCCCGGCGTGGTGGCCGGCTCGATCATCAGGGTCGAACTGCTGCCCGGCGCGCAAGTCTTCGACCTGGTGGTTGGCGCCGTCCTGGCCCCGCTGGGCACGTGGATCGCCCTGTCCCGGCCGAAGCCGCAAGCCCGGCCAGCGCAATCAGGCCGCACGATAGCGACCCCGGTGCTGGTGGCGCTTTCGGCCACGGTCGGCTGCGTCGGCGGCATCTACGGGATCGGCGGCGGATCGATCCTCGCGCCGATCCTCATCGGCAGCGGGCGGCAACCATCCGAGGTAGCTCCGGCCGCCCTGGCATCCACGTTCGTGACCTCGGTCGCGGGCGTGATCACCTTCACGATCCTGTCGATCCATCAGCATGCGCACGTTGCGCCCGACTGGCCGACCGGCCTGGCGCTCGGACTTGGCGGCCTGGCCGGTGCCTATACCGGTGCCCGGATTCAGTCGCGGCTTCCGGATATGCTGATCCGCCGGGTCATGGGAATGCTGGTCCTGGCGATCGGCATCCGGTACCTCTGGCTGGGCGCCAGTTGACCGCGCTACTGGTCAGGCGGCGGGCGCGAATCCGGTCGCGGTGAGGTGGCCGACCGTGACTGCGGCGCAGCCAGCGGGACCCTCCAGCCAGGGGCCATGCCCGCCCGGGACCTCATGAAGCACCGCGCCGCGGATCTTGGCGATCGAGGGCCGGGCCTGCGCGGGGCTGAGGAACGGGTCACTAGTTCCCCAGCAGAACATGGTGGGTGCAGTGATCTTGCCTAGCTCGGCGTCCGTCATGACGCTCTCCGGCCGCGGGCGGCGGAAACCATCAATCGCATGCATGAGCGAGGCGACCGTCTTGGCGTTACCGCTGCGGCGGACTGCGAGCCGCAGGACGTCCACCAGCTCCTGCGGCGCGGCCGCCGCGGCGGCGGGGCTGAGGCCCTGGCCGAGCAACTGCCGGAATACCGGCCGCGGTGCGGGACTGCGCAGCACGGCCTGGCCCAGCACCGGGACGGTGAGCAGCGAAAGCGGGATCCGCACGGTTGCACCGGGCAGCGCGACCGCGGGGTCACCGATGGCGACCAGGGAGGCGATCCGTCCCGGCCGGGCAGCCGCATGCCACAGTGCGAACATCCCGCCCAGGGAGTGGGCCACGACCGGAGCCGTGGCCAGGCCGAGCGCGTCGAAGAGGTCGTCCAGCAAGGCCAGACTGTGCTCGCGCACGGCGCCGCGCCGGTAGGTAGCTGGTCCGGACAGTCCATGGCCGGGCAACTCGACCAGCACGGCCCGGTACCCGGCGAGACTGGTAAGCCAGGGCGCCCACACGGCAGCGGCCAGGCTCACCCCGTGGAGCATTACCAGCGGCGGGCCGATCCCGACGCTCAGCACCCGCAGCCGAACGTGCACCGAGTCAACGTCGACAAACGACTCCTCGGGCTGCAGGCCGTAGCGGGCGAACAGGCGCGCCTCGGCGTCCCGGATCTTGTGCTCGAGTGTCATTGCTTCTCGCCTCTCGCGCATGCTGCTGGCGCCAGGTCGGCCACGGCGGTGCCAGGCCGCATTTGCTGTCGCGATGGTTTTCAGGGCAGGCTGAGTGTCCTGGAACGGTATCGAACCACCGCTGCTGGATCGAGGGCCGCTGATGAAACTGCCTCCGTTCGATTACGAGGCGCCGCAGACCGTCGCGGCCGCCGTCGACCTGCTGGCCGAGCACCAGGACGAGGCGAGTGTGCTGGCCGGCGGCCAGAGCCTGATCCCGCTGCTGGCGCTGCGGCTGGCCCGCCCGGCGGTGCTGATCGACATCAACGGGGTGCAGGAACTATCCGGACTCTCAGCGGCTGACGGCTGGCTGACCGTAGGCGCCATGACGCGCGAGTACGTCGCCGAGGAATCGGCGACGGTCGGCGACGCCGTACCGCTGCTGGCGGCCGCGCTGCCGCTCATCGGGCACGAGGCGATCCGGAGTCGCGGCACGATCGGCGGCAGCCTGGCGCACGGCGATCCGGCGGCCGAACTGCCGGCCGTCGCCCTGGCGCTCGACGCCGTGTTCGTGGTGCGCGGTCAGCAGGGCGAACGGTTCATCCCGGCGGCGGACTGGTTCGAGGGTTACCTCACGACTGCCCGGCGCCCGGACGAACTCCTGGTCGAGATCCGATTCCCGACCGCAGGCCCTGGCACCGGCAGCAGCTTCCTTGAGGTCGCCCGGCGCCATGGCGACTTTGCCATGGTCGGCCTCGCGACATCGCTGACGCTCGCCGACGGCGCGATCAGCGACGCCCGGCTGGCGTTCGCCGGCCTCTCGGACGTGCCGGTCCGGGCCACCGCCGCCGAGGACCTGCTCGTCGGCGGGCAGCCGTCGGACGACTTGTTCGCGGCGGCGGCCCGCCGGGCGACTGCGGGCCTCGAACCGCCGTCCGACCTGCACGGGTCGGCGGAATACCGGAAGAAGGTCGCGGCCGTCCTGGTGCGGCGCGGCCTGCGAGCGGCCGCGGCCAGCGCCAGCGAGAGGCAGTGACAGATGGCGGACATCTCCATGCGGGTGAACGGCGCGACGCGCACCGGCTCACCGGAGCCGCGCAAGACGCTGGCGGACTTCCTGCGCGATGACCTCGATCTCACCGGCACCCACGTCGGCTGTGAGCACGGGGTCTGCGGTGCGTGCACGGTCATCGTCGACGGCCGGTCCGTTCGGTCGTGCCTGATGCTGGCGGTCCAGGCGGCCGGTCAGTGAGGTGACGACGGTCGAAGGGCTCGCTTCCGACGGCGAGCTGGGCACCCTGCAGCAGGCGATGTGGGACTCGCACAGCTTCCAGTGCGGTTTCTGCACGCCGGGGTTCGTCATGCAGGCCACCGCGTTCCTGCGCGCTCACCCGGACGCCGACGAGCAGGAGATCCGCGAGGCGCTGTCCGGCAACATCTGCCGGTGCACCGGCTACCAGAGCATCATCGACGGCGTGCTGCTGGCCGCCGAGCGCGCCCGGCAGGTTTGAGGAAGGGAGCGATCATGACTGGAATCGTGGCCGAGCGCTACACCGGCGCCAGCATCAAGCGCTCCGAAGACCCGCGGATCCTGACCGGAACGGGCCGCTATGTCGATGACATCAAGCTGCCAGGGATGCTGCACGCCGCGTTCGTACGCTCGCCGCTGGCCCACGCTCGCGTCATCTCGGTCGACGTCTCGGCCGCACGGGCGCTGCCCGGAGTCGTCGCGGTGCTCACCGGCGCCGAACTCGAAGAGATGACCGTGCCCGGGACCGGATGCGCTGTCGACGCTGATGGGCGTCGGCGGCCCCGTTCCCGAATTCACGCTGCTCGCGACCGACAAGGTGCGCTTCGTAGGCGATCCGGTCGCGGTCGTCATCGCCGAGAGCCGCTACCTCGCCGAGGATGGCTGCGAGCTCGTCGAGGTGGAATACGACGACCTGCCGCCGGTCGCGTCCGCTGCGGTCGCGCTCGATCCGGCCAGCCCGCCGCTGTTCGCCAACCTGGGCGACAACATTGCCCGCCCGCATTCGCGCAATGAGTTCGGCGACGTCGCCGGCACGTTCGCGGCCGCCGACCGGGTCTTCGACTTCCGCATCGACGTGCACCGGCACCAGAACGTGCCGATGGAGGGACGCGGCTGCGTCGCGAGTTATGACCCGGACTCCGGCCGCATGACCATGTACGCGGCCACGCAGAGCGTGCACGTCAGCAAGATCGCCGTCGCGATGCGCCTGGGCCTGGAGCAGGACAAGATACGCGTGCTGGCCGGCGACATCGGCGGCTCGTTCGGCCTGAAGATCGGCGCGTCCCGGGAGGAGCTCGCCGCCGCGGCCGCGTCGCGGGCACTCGGCCGGCCGGTCAAGTGGGTCGAGGACCGCGGCGAGAACCTCATGGCGTCCGGCCAGGCGCGGGAAGAGAGCTTCGACGTTCGCGCCGCCGTCAGCAACGAGGGTGACCTGCTCGGACTCGACGTGAAGATGGTCATCGACACCGGCGCGTACCCGGCCATGGGCGGCATGGTTCCGGGCATCATCGAGGCGATGCTGCCCGGTCCTTACAAGATGGCGGCGCTGGGATTCGAGTCCACCGGGGTCACTACGAACAAAGCGTCGTATGTCGCCTACCGCGGCCCGTGGGCGTCGGAGACATTCGTGCGGGAGCGCGTGCTCGACCTCATCGCGAAGGACCTCGGCCTAGACCCGGTGGAGATCCGGCTGCGCAACGTCGCCGCGCGCACCGAGCCGCCCGCGGTCATGCTGACCGGCCGCCCGCTGGTCGGGGTCACGACGCGGGAGGGGCTGGAGCGGGTCGCCCGGCTCGTGGACGTTCCCGCGTTCCGGCGGCGGCAGGCCGAGGCCCGCGCGCAGGGCCGCTACCTCGGGCTCGGCCTGGCGACGTTCATCGAGGCGGCGCCCGGCCCGCGCTCGCCGGACGGGCCCAGCGGCCCGATGGGCATGGAGTCCATGCGCCTGCGGCTGGACGAGGACGGCATCGTGGTGCTGTTTACCGGTCAGATGCCGCACGGGCAGAGCCACCAGACGACCCTGGCGCAGATCGCCGCGGACGAGTTCGGAGTGCCGTTCGAGCAGGTCCGCGTCGTCGTGGGCGACAGCGACGTCGTCCCGTTCGGGCTCACCGGTGGCAGCAGGTCGGCCACGATGACCGGCGGCGTGACGCTGCACGGCGCCCGCCAGCTCAAGGCCAAGGTGCTCGGCTTCGCGTCCCACCTGATGGAGGCCAGCGCCCAGGACCTGCTGATCACCGAGGGCAGCGTCTGGGTCCGCGGTGACCCAGCCAGCGCGATCTCCGTCACCGAGGTCGCGCGGCGGGCCGCGACGGGACAGTTCGGCGACGACGTCGACGCCAAGCTGGAAGTCGAGGCCATGTTCGACGGCGGCGAGGGCGGCTGGTCCGGCGGCACCCACTGCGCCATCGTCGAGGTCGACGTCGAGACCGGACTCGTGACGGTCGAGCGGTACGTCCTGGCCGAGGACTGCGGCGCGCTCATCAACCCGGCCGTCGTCGAGGGCCAGATCCGCGGCGGCGTCGCGCAGGGTATCGGCGCGGTGCTGCTCGAGCGGTCGGCCTACGACGAGGACGGCAACTTCCAGTCGTCGACGTTCATGGACTACCTGATGCCGACCGCGTGCGATGTCCCCCGGATCGAGATCGAGCACATCGAGACCGTGCCGCTCGACGACGACGTCAACTTCCGCGGCGTCGGCGAGGGTGGCATGATCGTCGCGCCGCCCACGATCGTGAACGCGATCGAGGACGCGCTCGCACCGTTCGGCGTGCGGATCTACGAACAGCACCTGCCGCCGAATCGGATCTTGGAACTCATCGCCGATGCGGGCTCGGGTGGCTAGCCGCCCGTGGTTCGGTAGCTCCCGTGCCGGAACTCGTCGGCCAGAGTGGGATGGGTCGGCTGCCAGCCGAGCTGCGTTCGAGCTCTAGCCGAAGCGGTGCTCTGGTCGAGCAGCAGGACTTCGGCGAAGGAGTCACCCAGCCGGGCTCGGGCCTCGTCGTCTGAGCCAGCGACCGCTCCGGGAGCGCCGGCTGCCACCGCGGCCGCTTCAGTGAGCTCGGCGACGGTCGGGTTCGATCCGTCGCCGACGATGTAGCGGCCACGGGCCGAGTCGTCTTCCAGGGCGCGCCGGAAGAAGTCGGCCAGGTCGAAGGCATGCACTGTGGACCAGTGCTGTTGCCCGGTGCCGAGCATGATCAGATTGCCGGCGTCGTCGCGGGGTGAGCCGAGAAGAACCCCTGGCACCCCTCCGCCGCCGTCCCGTAGGCGACGCTGGAGACGATCACGACTCCGCGCATGCCCGCGGCGTCGAGCACCCGGCGTTCGATGGGCTCCTTCCACGCCACCATCGCCGGGGCGTTGACGGGGGACTCCTCGGTGATGTCCAGATTGTCGCCGTAGATCCAGTCGCCGCTGATGTGCAGGTAAGGCTTGCCGGTACCCGCGAACGCCTCGACAGCGGCGTCGACCACCGCGGAGTCGAGGTTCGCGCTGGTCGCGTCGCCGGGACTGGCTGTGTGAATCGCGGCATCTGCGCTGCGGAAGTTGCTCGTGACCGCGGGCCGGTCGTACAGGTCCAGCACCACCGGGGTGGCTCCGCTGGCCGCGACCCTGTCCGCCTCGGCGTCGTCGCGGACCAGGGCGGTCACTTCGTGGCCGTGTTCTTGCAGATCGGTCAGTATTTGCGAGCCGATGAAGCCGGTAGAGCCGGTGAGCGTCACGTTCATAGTCGGACGTCCCCCTGTCCTGATCGTCAGAGCGATACGGATGTCGGCGGGGCCGATGCGGCGTGTATCCAGCCATGATTGGTCGTGGCTGGCGAACTGGCATCATCCGGATCAGGTGACCCCTAGCGACGGGACGCAGAGCCCGGCGCAGCCTGGTCGTCGCGCAAACTGCTGGCGAGGAGCCGGACCCGGCGCAGCGCCGGTGCCAGGCGTGCGGCGGCATACGACCGGAGTTGGGCCACGTTTTGGCTCTGTGCGGTTTCGCAGGGCGCTGACCTTGGCTTTCGTGGTTTGTGAAGGCTGAAGTTGTGCACTAATCCGGGCCGTAGGCTGGCCCGGTGCCGTATGTGCGGACAGTCAGGACAGCGTCGGGCGCGACGGCGGTGCAGATTGTCTACTCCTCCCGTCGCGGGTCGCGGGACATCGAGCACATCGGCTCGGCTCATGACGATGTGGAGCTGGAGCTGCTGAAGGCGGTCGCGCGGCAGCGGCTCGCGGCCGGCCAGGGCGTGCTGGACCTGGGGCTGGAGCAGACCGACCCGGCGAGGAAAGGCGCTGGTGGCGGGCCGCTGCCGATCACCGCTTCGCGGATGGACTTCCTGCTCGATGCGCTCGAGCATGCCTGGTGGGTCCTTGGCTTCGACCAGGCTGCCGGCGGCGATGAGGTGTTCCGGGACCTGGTCCTCGCGCGGATTATCGAGCCGGTCAGCAAGCTGGACTCGCTGCGGGTCCTGGAGGAAGCCGGCGTCGCGGCAGCGTCCTACCGGACGGTGAAGCGGCGCCTGCCGGTCTATGCGAGGGATTCCTGGCGGCGGCAGATCTCCGCCGCCTGCGCCGCGCATGCCGGGCTGGGCCCGGCGAGCCTGGTCCTGTTCGATGTGAGCACCTTGTATTTCGAGACCGACCTGTTAACCGAACTACGGAAGGGGCTTGGGCAGGTCAGCGGACGGATGGGGGCGCTGGTGTCTATGGTCGCTGATCGTGATCGGCAACGGGGACGCGCCGCGGGATCTGTCGCGACTGGCTGTGCCGCTGGTGGGGTCGCTTGAGGCGACAGGTGATCTGTTCGAGCCGTTCCGGCTCGTCGATGGCGATGGCGTCGTGGTCGTCGCGGCGGCGGCCTGGTTCCGGGAGCTGGCAGCGTGCGGCCGCCCTGCGGCGACGCACCGGTCGTATGGCATGGACCTGCTGCGCTGGTGGCGGTTCTTGCGGGCGACCGGGGTTTGCTGGGATCAGGCGACCAGCGCTGAGGCCAGGGATTTCTGCTTGGACCGCGATGGCGGATAAGCCGCCGCGGCCGCACTGGCGGTATCCCGGCGGCGGGGCACCCGGGACCGGGACGGCGGTGGCGCCGGGAACGACGAACCCGGTGACGGGCAAGCGCTCTCCCGGCCGCGGCTACGCGACGGCGACGGTGGTGCACTGCGAGAGCGTGCTGCGCGGGTTCTATGCCTTTCATTTAGAGGCGGGCACCGGGCCGATGGTGAACCCGTTCCCGCTGGCGCGGGGCCGCCGGGGCCGGGCGAACGTGCATCACAACCCGATGCAGCCGTTCGCCGGAGAGCGGGCCGGCCGGTACCGGCCGAAGCTGGCCCGGCGGGTGCCCCGGCAGATACCCGAGGAGAAGTTCGGGCAGCTGTTCGCGGGGCTGGGATCGCACCGGGACCGGGCGCTGGTGGCGTTCTGGGTGTCGACGGGTGCCCGTGCGTCGGAGCTGCTCGGTGCTACGGCCGCGGACGCGGATCCGGGACAGCAGCTGATCACGGTGATCCGCAAGGGGACACGCGCGCTGCAGCAGGTGCCCGCGTCACCGGATGCGTTCGTGTGGCTGCGGCTCTACCAGCTGGAGATGTCCGGCCTGGTGCCCGCCGGCCGGGACCAGCCGCTGTGGTGGACGCTGCGGCGCCCGTTCCGGGCCCTGACCTACGACGCGGCACGGGCGATGTTCACCCGGGCCAGCGCCGCCCTGGGCGCGAACTGGTCGCTGCATGACCTGCGGCATTCGGCGGCCTACCGGATGGCCCGTGACCCGGCGATGCCGCTGGCTGACTTGCAGTGGGTGATGGGACACGCGCACCTGTCCACCACGCAGCGGTACCTGAACCCGCTGCCCGGCGACGTCATCGAGGCAGTGCTGGCATTCCAGGCCCGGCAGCGCGAGCGTGGCGGTCCGGCGGTGGCGCCGGGGCCGGGATACCGGGCCGAGAGCCTGACGACGCTGTTCGGCAAGGACGCGCTGTGACCGGCCGGCCAGCCCGCGGCTGCCGTCGCTGCGCCAGGCCCGCCAGCAGCCGGCATCACGCCGCCGGCCAGCGACACCGCGCAGCTTGCGGCCCGGTTCCCGCCGCGGCCGGCTGCCTCGTCGTGGCCGGCGACCCTGGTCACCCGTCAGCAGGTGCTGTCGCGGCTGCTGGCGCCGCCGTTCCCGCTGGAGATCCCGCAGAGCCAGGGACGCCGCGGCTGGGCCTGATCAGCGTTGTCGCCTGGCTGGAGGACCAGCCAGGCGGAAGCTGGCAGGACCGGTGGCTGGCCAGCGGAGCTGAGGACGCCGCGGACTGGCGGGTCCTGGTCGCCGCCTGGCAGGCGCGCCGCACCGGGAAACCGCTGGCAGGCGC
Organism: uncultured Actinomycetota bacterium; assembly: GCA_963805805.1. Lineage (GTDB taxonomy): Bacteria > Actinomycetota > Actinomycetes > Streptosporangiales > Streptosporangiaceae > JAJYUU01. The sequence goes on from CAWDVS010000011.1 coordinate 197,073, forward strand.
GCCCGCGCCCGCGCCGCATGCCGGAGCCGGGCTGCTGACACTGATCTGCGCTGACGTGATCCGGCCCGGCGCCCGCTGGCTGCTGACCTGCCCGGCAGCGCCTCGGAACCTGGCCGCCGAGATGGCCCGCATCCGGGATCCCGCGGCATTCGCCGGCCTGGTCGCGTTATGCCAGTCAGGGTCGGTGGGCGCGTATGCACGGCTGACGGCGCTCGGCAATATCGCAGTCATCATGGCCGCCAAGGGCGGCGTCCCGGCGGGCATCACCGTCGGCGACTGCATCGAGTTGCTGGATATTGTCGCGGCGGCCCGGACCGGGGACGACGGACACGCGCACAGCCCGCTTTTCTACCAGCTGCTGCGCTCCCGGGGCGCCTTCGGCTCCGGCGCGCCGGCGGCGCTGCGGGCGCGTGGCGGCCGCGGGCAGCCGACGTGTGAGCAGCTGATCGACCGTTACCGCATCGCCTGCCTGCCAGTCCGGGACGTGCTGGTGGACTACCTGCGCGAACGGCAGGCCGCGGCGGACTTCTCCTCGCTGCAGCGCCTGGCCTACCTGTTCGGCAAGCTGTTCTGGGCCGACATCGAAGCCCGCCACCCCGGCATCAGCTCGCTCCGGCTGCCCCGTGACGTTGCCGCCGCGTGGAAGCAGCGCGTGATGACCAGGACCACGACGACCGCCGGCCCAGACGGCCAGCAGGTGCAGACAGTGACCGCCCGCCTGGACGGCCGCAGCGTGCTGACCGCGGTCCGGGCGTTCTACCTCGACATCGCCGAATGGGCTGATGAGGACCCGCGCTGGGTGCCGCACGCGGTGCGCTGCCCGGTCAGCGCCAGCGACGCCTCCCACAAGAAGGACCGGACCCGCCGCAAGTCCCGGATGGACCAGCGGACCCGCGAACGGCTTCCCGTGCTGCCCGCCCTGATCGCCTGGGCCGACGCCGAGCAGAACGCGGCGGCCGGGCGGCTGCAGGCCGGCCGGGACGCTGCCGCAGGCTCGCTGTTCACCGCCGGCGGGCAGACGCTGCGCCGGACGGTCATGAAGACCCCCTCCACCGGCCGGATCTGGGCCGAGGACCCGGCCACCGGCAGACGCCGGAACCTGACCTTCGAAGAACACCGCGCCTTCTGGTGCCGGGCGACGATCGAGGTACTGCGGCACACCGGCATCCGGATCGAGGAACTGACCGAGCTGTCCCACCACAGCCTCATCCAGTACCGGCTGCCAGCGACCGGCGAGCTGATCCCGCTGCTGCAGATCGCCCCGTCCAAGACCGACGCCGAACGCCTGCTGGTGATCTCGCCCGAGCTGGCCGACGTCCTGTCGGCGGTCATCCGCCGGATCCGCGGCACCGCGGCCGCAGTGCCGCTGGTGGTGTCCTACGACAAGAACGAGCGCGTCTACAACCCGCCGATGCCGCTGCTATTCCAGTGGCCGTGCCGGCTGGAGAACCGGCCCGTCGGCGAGACGTCACTGCGAGGCTACCTCGATCACGCCCTCACCGCGATCGGGGTGAAAGACGCACGCGGCCACGCGCTGCGCTACACCTTCCACGACTTCAGAAGGCTCTTCATCACCGACGCGATCCTGCACGGCATGCCGCCGCACATCGCCCAGCTGGTCGCCGGGCACCGCGACATCAACACCACCATGGGCTACAAGGCGGTCTACCCCGACGAGGTCATCAACGGCCACCGCGCGTTCATCGCCCGCCGCCGCTCCGCGCGGCCGTCACAGGAATACCGCGTCCCCACCGACCAGGAATGGGCAGATTTCCTCGGCCACTTCGAACACCGCAAGGTCGCCCTCGGAGACTGCGGCCGCTCCTACGACACCCCCTGCATCCACGAGCACTCTTGCCTGGGCTGCCCGCTCCTGCGACCCGACCCGGGCCAGCGGCAACGCCTCATCCAGATCTGCGACAACCTGACCGCCCGCATCGCCGAAGCCCAGCAGGCCCGCTGGCTCGGCGAAGTCGAAGGCCTGAAAGTCAGCCTCGCCGGCGCCACCGACAAGCTCGCCCAGATGAACCAGATCACCGCCCGCCGAAACACCACCATCGGCCTCGGCATGCCAGGCTTCGCCAGCACCGCCGGCCGCACACTCACCGGGCCGGCAACAATCCCCTCAGCACAGGACATTCCATGATCATTTCCTAGTTCGGAGAAGATGCCGGAGACGGGTTCCGTGAGCCGGGTTTCTCGAAAGAGCGCCGGCTGGAACCGCAGATCACCATCGGCCTGCTCACCGATCAGCACGGGTTCCCGCTGATGGTGTCGGCGTTCGAGGGCAACAAGGCCGAGACGAAAACGATGCTGCCGGTCATCGGGTCGTTCATGACCGCCCACCAACTCCCCGACGTCACCGTCGTCGCCGACGCGGGGATGGTAAGCGAGGCGAACCAGAAAGCCATCGAGGCCGCGGGCCTGTCGTTCATCCTCGGCGCGCGTATCCCGTCCGAGCCGTATGTGGTGGGCCGGTGGCGGCGTCAGCATCCCGATCAGGAGATCCCCGACGGGCATGTGTTCACCCAGCCCTGGCCGGCCGGGCCCAACGGCGGCCGCCGCGACCAGGTCATCTACTACCAGTACAAGGCTGACCGGGCCCGCCGCACGCTGCGCGGCATCGACGAGCAGGTCACCAAGGCCGAGAAGGCCGTCGCGGGCCAGGTCCCGGTGAAACGCAACCGGTTCATCCGCCTGACCGGCGGCACCCGGACCGTCAACCGCGAACTCGAGGCCAAGGCCCGCGCCTTGGCCGGCCTGAAAGGCTACGTCACCAACCTGCGCACCTGTCCCGACGGAACCCTGGTCACACCCGAGTTCGTGATCGGCGCCTACCACCAGCTGTTCCAGATCGAGAAAAGCTTCCGGATGGCCAAAAGCGACCTGCAGGCCCGGCCCGTCTACCACCGGACCCGCGACTCGATCGAGGCCCACCTGACCATCGTGTTCGCCGCCCTTGCGGTCAGCCGGTGGATCGAGCACCAGACCGGCTGGTCCATCCGCAAGTTCGTCAAGACAGCCCGCCGCTACCGGACCGTCCAGATCCAGGCAGGCCCGCACACCATCACCGCCGCCGACCCGCTCCCCGGCGACCTCCGCCAGGCCATCGACAGCATCCACGGCTTAGCAGGTGTGTCCCACCTGGCCCAGCCCAGCGCACAATGAAGGCATGAGACGGGCCGTGGCTGTTATGGCCCTCGCAGCCTGCTGCGTGACCGCCAGCTGCACAGCAGGCGCGCCGTCAATCGCGGCGGGCACGAGACCATCAACGATCAGTCCGTCCCGCAGCCTTGGCGCTGAGGGGCGATGCCCGGTGACACGGGCAATGCCGCATGCCTCCCCGCCGGCGAGCCCGCCGTTACCCGTGCCCTATATCCACGGCTGGTACGGCAACACTGCGCTATCGATCGGAGTGCCCGCCGGTGGAGTACTCCCCGCCGAGCGGCCCTACGCGACCCCATGGCCGAACGAGTGGGGCACCAAGTTTCCCTGGTGGCGGACCATCGCCGGAACGCTCACGGTCACCGCCCGCAGGCTAGACGGGCCGAGCGCAGGGTTCCATGCCGAAATACCCGACGGCTATGGGCCGATCGGCTTCGTCCCGAGCAGCCTCATCTGGCCTGCACCCGGATGCTGGCAGGTGACGGGCACGGTCGCGGGCCGGTCACTGACGTTTGTCACGCTTGTAAAGACGACTGGCTCCTAGCGCGCCAAGACCCGTCATCCAAGACCCACACCATCGAGACCACTTCCGCGACCACGCGATCACGGCTGCCAAACCCCTGCCCCGGCTACCTCCCAAGCCTCAGAAACGATCACCGGCGCCAGTTGATGTGTGCACTAAGCTGGCCCAACTCGGGGCCGATGCGGCGTGTATCCAGCCATGATTGGTCGTGGCTGGCGAACTGGCATCATCCGGATCAGGTGACCCCTAGCGACGGGACGCAGAGCCCGGCGCAGCCTGGTCGTCGCGCAAACTGCTGGCGAGGAGCCGGACCCGGCGCAGCGCCGGTGCCAGGCGTGCGGCGGCATACGACGCGGCGGCTCTGGCGGTTGCAGTGAGCTCATCGGCTCGGCCGGGCTGAGTCCCGCTGTCGAGTGCGGCCAGCAGCTTGGTGTACATGCTGGAGGCGATGAATGCCGCACCGAGGTCACCCAGGTCGGGCAGTTCCTCGCCGAAAACCACCCTCTGGTAGCACCAGTAGAGCAGCGCCTGGGTGACCAGGAGGCGCCACAGCACGGGCCGGGTGGCCGGGTCGAAGTCGAGGAACAGGTCGCGTGCGGCGCCCGGACCGGTGCGCAGGTCGGTCGTATCGAGTTCGTCGAATTTCGGCTCGAACTCGCCGAACGAGGTGACCGTGTCGATGTCCCCTGGCCGCGTGACGTGGAGGAAATCAAGCGCGGTATTGAGCCGTCCCAGCGGCAGGCCCTGCCGCCGGAATTGCTGCGGGCATTCCGCCCGCTTTTCGCGCCACCCTGGGACGTAGGGGGAGTAGGGCAGCGGCTTATCGAGCTGGGCGATCGCGAATTCGTCGGACAGCGAGCGGCAGATCAGCTGCGCCAGCACGAACTCGGTATAGATGCGCCGGTCCAGGCTCAGGTCCACCAGCGTCAGCCGGCGTTCGATCATGCGCGCGACGACCAGCGGCGCGAGCAGGTAGTAGACGGCTGCCTTCACCCGGTACTCTGCGGAGCTTGACCCCGGACGGCCCGGACCGGGCCGCTCGGTCAGGGTGATGATCTCGGCAACAGCATTGTCAGTGCAGTCGAGCATCCGCACCCGGAGCGGTTCATACACCTCATAGAGCCGCTTGCGGGCCTCGTATTCGTATGCTCGGCGCGCGTCGGACTCGGCCCGCTGTTCCGCCAGCGAGGACGACAACTGCGTGACGCGGTTCTGGGACAGTACCGAGATAACAGTTCCGGCGATACCCGACGCAGCACCGATGATGGCGACCACCACTGCGACCAAGAACATCAGACCCCCACCGCCCGCCTGATACGACGGTCATGCCATTCTGGCGCATCGGGCGGGCAGACCGGACGATCCGACGGAATCCGCACGCGTCGTTCTACAGCGCGCTTGGCGGGGCGCCGGATTCGGTTACCGGAGTTCGCAGACTTCGTAATCGATGCGGGACAGGTCGGCGGACAGTACGCCTTTGCCGGCTGCCTGAACATAATTGAGCCATTGGTAACGCGGGTCACCGGTCTCGAACACCGGGGCGATGAAGGCAACTGATTCCTGGCCGGGGACGAACTGCAGCCGGCCGCTGTATCGGATCAGCACCACGGCCCCGTCGGTGGTCTGGATGGAGGTCATGGTGCAGAGCGGCAACAGCGTGAGCGCCATGGGAGCAAGTTACCTCGGGACCAGTTCATGCCGATAGCAGCGCCGCCGCCGCCGGTGGTGCTGGCAACCTCCCGGCCTTCGGGGTCGGGCGCCTGATACTAAAGGGACATTGACTCAACGGTAAAAGAACGGTAAATATTGGCCTGGAGGTTGGCGCAGTCGCCAGCTGAAGTGGCCGAGCGAGCGGTGGTCTGGGGGGTCTGTAGTGGCATTCGGTGATGACTTTGCGGCCGCGTTAGGCAAGAGCCTCGGGATCAGCGTGGACGCGGGCCTCTTCGACTCGGCGGATGCAGCGTCCCAGCAGCTTGCTGATTTCAATTCATTCATCGGCGGGCTGGATCAGGCGAGCCTGGCGAGCCTGGATGCGGTGACCCAGTCGGGGGTCGATCTGTCGCAGGCCACAGATGACGACGGCGCTCTCAGCCTTCCCGGCGGTGCGTTCTTCGCGCTGGCTGCGTCCGCGCAGCAAACGGTCGAGCAGGTCGCCTCGGCAGCACAGCAGAGCCTGGATTCAGCGCAGAGCACGGCATAGGGGGGCGGCAACATGACCGGTTTCGATCCCTTCATCGCGTGCATGGAGGCGCGTGGCGTTCAGTTCGGGCAGGTTGCCCGCGACATCGAGAGCAAAGCGTTCCACGGTGCCTCGGACGCCGCCGTCTCGTTCATGCAAGCGACGATCTCGTGGTGGGACGGCCTGGATCCTGCGGTCAAGCGCTGTGTCCAGGTCGGGGCGGCCGTCGGCGGCGCAGCGGGAGCTCTCATCTTCGGCCGCCTCGCAACGGTCATCATCGACGCCTCCGGCCTCAAAACGCTCGCCGAGGTGAGCGCGGAGGTGGCCGCCGGGCTGGCAACCATCGCCGCGGCAATGGCGGTCGGCGCGTTCATAACCGCCAGTACCTTGTGCGCTGGTTCCATGATTCCAGGTCAGCAACCAGATCCCTGATGATCTGGGGCACGGCCTGCGGCGCGCGATCACCGCAAGCGTGCTCCCATCACGGGTGCACGCGCAGGAGGCGGGCGGGGCAGGAGAGGCAAATGCGCGAAGGAGACTCATAAATGGCACCCGGTCCCGTCCCGGTCGCGCAGGTCAGGCTGCTTGCTTTCAACAACGAAGAAATCGGCATGGGATTTAACAGCGACACGGGCATTGCCGTGGGTACTGCCCTCGAGGGCTTCACCATCCACGCCGACCCGGTCGCCACCGGGCAGGCGGTGACGTCGCAGATTGTGATCGTGAACTCCCATGAGGAGCTGATGGACAATCTCAGCATGTCGTTCGACGCGCAGGGCCGGTACGGATTCATCTCCGGATCGGCCAAGGCGAGCTTTGCCGAGAATTCGAGCTACAACTCCACCTCCACGTTCCTGGTCGCGCAGTGCCTGGTCAGCAATCCGATGACCCGCGGCCAGAACTTCCAGGTCACCCAGCCGGCTCAGGCGCTGCTGAGCACCCAGCGCTTCGCTGATTTCAAGACTGCCTTCGGGGATAGCTTCGTCCGCGGACTGCACACGGGGGGCGAGTACTTCGCGGTGATCCGGATTACTTCCGTGTCCGTCAGCAAGCAGAAGGACCTTTCCGCGACGCTGCATGCGGAAGCGCAAGGGCTCGTCGCCTCGGGGAGCTTCCAGGCGCAGTTCCAGGAGGCGAACAGCTCGGACAGCACCCGGTCGGAGTACACCGCGTCCATGTTCCAGCAGGCGGGCACGGGAACGCAGATATCACCCACCGTCCAGATCGATGAGGTGCTCAGCCGCTACAAGCAATTTCCCCAGATAGCCCTGGCGAACCCGGGCGCCTATGAGACCGAGGTCGCCACCTACGACACCCTGCCGCTCCCGACCCCCACCGCCGAGCAGCAGGAGGACTTCGTCCTGGCGATGGCCGACGCCCGGGACAAGAAGCTGCATTACATCCAGACCAGGAACGATCTCACTTTCGCGCTTGCGAACCCGGGCTTCTTCCAGGGGCTGCCACCGGTTACCGTGCTGACCGCGGCGAGCGAGACGTACACCAAGCTCATCAATGCGGTCGTCGAGCACGCCGTCGCGCTGTCCCAGGGTCAGATCTCGCCGCCGGTATTCTTCGACCCCGCCGCGCTCACTCCGCCGCTGGCCGAGCCGGCGCCCATCGCGCTGCAGCGCGCAGCGGACGCGCCGGCACCCAGCATCCTGGTGCCCAGCCTCATCGGGCTCAACCAATCCGCCATGCTTACCATCGACGTCGACCTGGAACACCCCGGTGCCTTCACCATGCCCGAGATTGCGGCGGACGCCAGCAAGAGTGGCGTACCGGTCACCGTGGAGCAAGTGGAATTCGTGCGCCTCAGCAAGGGCCTCGGAGCGCCGTCGGTGCCGATCATCTTCCAGTACCAGGGCATCGACCCGAACTTGCTGGAAGACTTCACCCTCGACCCGGTCCATATATTTGTCATCAACGAGCAGTTCCCCTTGGCCGGGACCATGGTGGCACCCGGAACGACAGTCACCTTGACCTTCGTAGTGCAGCCCGGCACCTGAGCTATCAGGCGGACTGGGGGGAGAAGATCTGCCTGGCCTCGCGAGCCGCGTAATACACGAGCACGTACCCGGCGGCCGGGTCGGCCCACCACCAGCCGAGACCGGCATTCAGCGCCAGTCCGAGCAGCACGGCAGCGGCGAGGATTCCGTCGATCATCGTGACCCGGCCCTCGGTCCGCAGGACCGGGTTATCCAGCGCCCGGCCGGTCCTGGTCTTTCCCGCTGCGAGCGCGAACATCACCGCGGCGGTCACCGCCGTCCAGATGATCCCGAGCACGGAGTGTCTCGGGTGATATCCCGCCGCCAGCACCAGCGTCGACTGGGCCAGAAGGTAGACGGCCATGGCGGCAAACCCGGTTCCGATCAGCCGCAGGGCACGGTGCTGGCGTTCCGCGCCGGTCCCTGACAGTTCCCAGATCACCACGGTCGACGCGCCGATCTCGATCAGGGAATCCAGTCCGAACCCGGCCAGCGCGACTGAACGGGCGGCGATCGCGGCGATCGCCAGCACGACAATCCCGGCCACGTTCCAGGTCAGGGTCGCATATTCGAGCGCAAAGCCCCGGCGCAGCAGGACTGTTCGCGGCGAACTGCCGGCAGAGGTCACCGCGCCAGTGTGGCAGTTGATATTCCGGGCCCACCTGGCGGTAGTGAGAGCCCGAGCCGGTGCTGACGCTCCTGGCTGCGGCCTGCCACGGCTGCTCCGGCCAAGCCGCCGGTCAGGGGCGTTTCTTTCGCCTGATGACGGGGCAAGTCTGACGGCCTGACCCCTGAGCACCACGCGAAGGGAACGAAGACGTGAGCACCGGCAGAACCGGCGTTGATAGCGTGGACCGGCCGTGCGCCGATTGCCTCGACCAGTCGGTGGCCGTCGCGAAACCGGCCCGGCCGCGCTCCCGGCCAGTCGCATTCTGGCTGATTGCCTTCGCGTTCGCGGTCACCATGCTCGGCACCGCCCTGCCGACCCCGCTTTATGTCATCTACCAGGCGCAATGGCATTTCTCCACCAGCCTGATAACCCTGATCTTCGCCACCTACGCCGTCGGCGTGCTCGCCGCGCTGCTGGTTGCGGGCCGATCATCTGACCAGGTCGGGCGGCGGCCAGTGCTGGCGGCGGCGATAGTGCTGAGCATTCTGAGCGCGATCACCTTCATCCTCGCGCCCGGCGTCGGCTGGCTGTTCGCCGGCCGGCTGCTGTCGGGCCTCTCAGCCGGGCTGATCACCGGCACCGCCACCGCCGCGCTCACCGAGACGGCCCGCTCCGGCGCGGGCCGCCGCGCGTCACTGGTGGCGAGCACGGCCAACATGGGCGGCCTGGGCCTGGGCCCGCTGCTGGCCGGCCTGCTCGCCCAGTACGCGGCCCGGCCGACTGTCCTCGTATTCCAGGTCCAGCTCGGACTCGCGGTCGTCGCCGGTCTCGGTCTGCTCCTCGTGCCCGAGACAGTCAGCGGACGCGCACCCCTGTCCCTCAGGTTCCGGGGCCTTGACATCCCGAGCCGCGGCCGGGCCGAGTTCATCGCCGCCGGGTTCGCCGGATTTGCCGCATTCTCGCTGCTCGGGCTGTTCAGCGCGCTCGTCCCCACGTTCCTCGGCGGCGTTCTGCACGACAGCAGCCACGCGACCGCCGGGACGGTTGTGTTCCTGGCCTTTGCCGTGGGCGCGGTTACCCAGATCGCCGGGTCCCGGCTGCCCAGCCGGCCGGTCATGCTGGCTGGCCTGATGGTGTTCCTCGCGGCACTCGGCCTCATCGTCGCCGCCCTCTCGGCGGCCTCGATGCCCCTGTTCCTGGCCGGCACGGTCGTCAGCGGGGTGGCGACCGGCGCGGTTTTCATGGGTAGCCTCGCCGTCGCGAACCGGCTTGCCCGGCGCAGACCCGTGGTCAGGTCATTTCTACCTACTTCGTGTTCGCCTACGTAGGACTTACCGTGCCCGTCATCGGGGTCGGATACGGCGCCCAGGCGTTCGGCGACTTCCGCGCTACCCTCTGCTGCGCCATCGCCCTCGCCGCCCTGGCGCTGGCCGCCATGGCGATCATCCGGCGATCAGCATCGACCGCCGGATAGCGGCGGCCCTGATGACCCTTCGGCGGCGCTGCCCGCCTTTGACCGCGCCCGGCCAGTGGCCGGTCCGGGGCACCAGCATCCGCGACTAGCCGCAGGTCCGCGTCATTTTCAGGCAAGACTATTGCATTGTCCTATTAACAAGCACTATAAGGAGGTGCCCATTAAGTTGTCGTCAGAGAGGATGACATGAGACGCGCACTCGGAGTTAGCCTCACCGCCCTTCTGATCGCCGCGCCATTAGCGCTGGTAGCGAGCCAGGCCAGCTCGTCGACCACGGCCACCCCGCCCGGTCACCTACTTCCGAACAACGCCACGACGAAGATCGCCAGGTTCCACTTCTGCGGCAATAACGGCATCACCTGCGCTGAGCCGTACCAGGTCTGGGACGAGTTCAAGGGTTACCAGTCCGCCATCAAGCGCGGCGCGCGCATAGCGCCCTACATCGGCCACGACGAGCCGGCGACGCTGTTCTACTCGAACCGGCCTGGCTCGGGTAACAACGTGGCCTACCAGATGGTGCTCCCGAAAGACCCGCCCACCCGGCCGAAGCAAGACGGCAGCGGCGGAACTGACGGTTTCCAGCTACATCCGACGTTCTGGCTCGGCATGGTCATGTGCGACCCCAACGGATCGCCCAACCCGGACGGGCTGGCGCTGACCGGCCACGCGACTGTCCCGTGCAAGCCGGACAGCAACAGCAACATCTACGCGAGCACGAACCCGAGTAGCTCGCACTACTTCGGCCTCGGCCCCGGCCAGGCCTATGAGGAGATGCAGTTCTACCCGCCAGGCTGGGTGCCGTGGCCAGCGGGCATCGGCTGCACCGCCAAGCAGTGGTGCGCGGCCCTGAACATCGACACGTTCTCGGAGAACCAGAACTCGGCCACCAACACGTTCAATAACACCGCGTGCCTGAATACGGTCGGGCCGGAGCCGGTGAACTTCGCCTTCCTCACCAAGAGCGGCGTGGCGACGGCGCCTGCGAACCCGAACCACCCGGAGCACTTCATCCCGGTCCCCAGCAAGGACTTCTTGATGAACTCGGGTGACAACCTCACCGTGCGCATGTTCGATACGGTTCACGGGCTGCGGGTTGTGATCCGCGACCACACCACGCACAGGACCGGCTCGATGACCGCCAGCGCGGGCAACGGATTCGGCACCGTGGTGTTCGACCCGAGCGCGACCACGTGCACGGTCACTCCGAACAATTTCCACCCTGAGTTCAGCACCTCATCGCCGCTGACCAGGAACGTCGCGGCCGCGCACACCTACAATGTCGCGTTCTCCGACGAGATCGGGCACTTCGAGTACTGCGCCAAGGTCGGGACCGACCCGAACAGCCACCTGCCTCAAGCCACTCGGCGCCGACACCAACAACGGCGATACGGCTGGACCGGATCCGGCGGGCGATGACGATTTCTGCCTGCCCGCTTCGGCGTCGCTGGACGTGAAGATCGGCGGCTGCCTGGATATCGACGGTGACTTCGATGGGGTGGGGTACAACTTCAACTGGCCAGGGTCAATCAGCAATGCAGTCGCTGACCGGCTGCTGCACCCGACGTCCGAACTGTTCACGAGCCCCACGACCGGGGCCCATAACTTCGGCGCGATGGCCTTCGAGGCGGATATCTCACGGAACGAGTCATCCGACACGGCCTTCCGCGTGGATGTGCCATGCCAGCGGCACGTGCTCAACCCGAGCGACCCGAGCCCGGGTGTCGGCTGCGTGAACCCGCCGCCGAACTCCGTGTTCTACCCCTTCTATACAACCCGGAATACGGGGCTCGGCTGCATGTGGCAGGAAGGCGGCCGGTACATCCCGGGCACCACGAACACCTTCGGTGGAAATTCACATGCCGAGTACGGTCCGCTGCGGGTGGTCTCCTACCCGACAGCGCCGTTTGGCCTGATCACGGAGCGGCTGAACGACTTCCGGAGCAACACCATCAAGAATCCATGTCTGGTTAGACGAGCATAGAAACAGGCTGGCTGAGGCCCTTCGTGCGCGGAAGGGCCTCAGCCGTCGGCCGCGCACAGACATGGCTTGCGTATATAGGTGATTCGCCGCTGCCCGTGGCGCGAGTGCAGCACGACGGGCACCAGCAGCATCGGGGCGCACGGCAGCGGGTCGGCGGCCTCCGCTGCGGTCCGCGGACTGCTGCACCGCCTCGCCGGGAGCAATCGGCTGCCCGGCTGATGCTCGCCAGAGCCGGTCCCAGCGTGTCCGGGCCGAGGCTTTCCGATCGCTGCGCCCTGAACCAGCGCCTGCCGCGCGGGCCTTGCGGTGACAGGGCCATGACGTGGAGCTGTGCCTGCGCAAGCGGTCGTTAATAAGAGGGCGGCAAAACCTGCGGTGATGGCGTGAGGCCGTCGCATGGCGATCTCCTCCGAAGCCAAGTTAATGGCTTGGACGCGCCAGCCGCGTTCGGCGTTCCGCAAATCTGGTGTGCTGGGAGGCGGCAGCTGGCGGGACGCGCACAACGCGATCTCTGGTGGCATTTTCCACGGACCGGTGTGGCAGGGCCGTGACAACAATGGCCAGCTTCCTGGTACCGGCGCGGGGGAGGACCGGGCAACCAGGCGCGAGGGCGATGGTGGCGTGCCGCCGCGCTGAGCGTGACTCAGCGGCGACAACGGCCGCCGTGCGCAACGAGATCAGCGGCGGCGTGTTCTTCGACGCGGTCATTCAGGGCCAGAACGTCACAGTCCAGCTGCTGCCGCCAGCTCCGTCTGCGCTGGACGGCCTGCCGGCCGAAACTGCGGCGTTCACGGGTCGCCACGACCCGGCCGCGCCGTGCCCGGTCGAGGTGAAGCAGCAGATGATGGACAGGCTCGGCCCGGTGCTGTGCGCGTACTGCGCCGGCAGCGAGGGAAACGGGTCGACGATGGTCCGCCCCGCCGGTGTCGCCGTCATCTGCGTCCCGGACGCCGACGTGGGCCAGTCGGTGCTGGCGATCGTCCAGCCCGCCGGTCAGGGAACGTCGCCAGACAACCTGGGCGCCGAGCTCATCGCGCACTGCCGGTCGAAGCTAACGCTCTACAAGGCACCCCGCGCGGTGGAATTCGCGGCCGACCTGCCGCGCACGCCGACCGGCAGGCTGCTGCGCCGCAAGCTCCGCGACGCTGACTCGCGCTTTAACCGGGCGGCCAGGAGGACATCTTGCGGACCTCATCGATGCCCCAGTCGGCCAGGACAGACGAGGTGTGCTCGCCGGGGAAGGGCGGCGGGAGGCTGAGCTGTCCGGGAGTCCGGCTGAATCGCGGGACGGATCGCCAAGCTGATAAGGCGTGCGGATCGGGTCGGGATGTGGCCCGTATCTTGATCGGCTCTGCGCCGTGCCACTCAGCGATCTAGTTCGCGCTCATCACCATTCAGTGACTCCTCCTGGCCTTCGATCCCCATCTCCTGAGCGATCGGCACCGTGACGGCGCGGCGCCTGGTCGGCGCCCCGGTCAGGTAGAACACGAGACCGAGAAGCAGCAGGATTGCCAGCGGGATGACCTGCGACAACTCGAACTGTCCGCGGGTGAAGCCGGCGGGCAGCGAACTGTCGGGATTGCCGTGCTGGCCAAGCCAGTTCGTCCCGAAGCCCGGGTAGATCAGCACGATCGACGCGACAACTGCCCAGAACGTGCAGAGCCCGCCGACGATCCAGACCATCAGCATCCCGCCGGGGACCCGGTAGGGCCGCCTGACGTGCGGGTGAGTAATCCGGAGCCTGATGATCGTCGGGAAGATCACGATGTACGAGATCGTGGTGGTCGAGATAACCAGCCCGAGCACGACTGTGAAGTATTTCAGGGCGTTGCCTCCGGTAATGGCGAAGGCGAGCACCATGACCGCGGTGGCGGCGATGCCCGAACAGATATTCACGACGATGGGCGTGCCGAACCGGGCGGAGAACCTTCCCAGGAATCGGGGCGCGGCGCCGTCGAGCGCGGCCATGGCCTGCGCCCGGTCCGCGCCCATGATCCAGGTAGTGCCGCTCGTCAGCAAGGCCAGCACGAAGGCGACGGCTATCACGTAGCCGAGGGCCTTGCCGGCGCCGGTGAGGACCGGCCCGCTGCTGGTGATGTGGCCGCCATACACGGTGAACACTGACTTGATCGCCGCAAGGAAGCCAGTGAGGCCGGTTACCTGCCCCTTCGGCAGGAGCAGGAGGATGGCGAGGATCGGCAGCCCGTAGAGCAGCACGGTCCCGACGGCCGATCGGGCTACCCCGAGCGGCACGTCGCGCTGCGGGTCTTTCATCTCCTCGCCGGCCGCGCTCGGCAGTTCGAAGCCCACGTAGTTGAAGATCAGTACCGGCACGGCCGCGATGAAGATCGCGTAGCTCGGCAGGAACGCGTGGCCGCCGAATGTGTGGTGGATGCCGTTCTTGATCGCGTAGATCACGACCGAGATCGTGAAGAAGCCGAGCAGGACGGACCGCATGAACGCGCCGATAGTGGGGACCCACTTCCCGATGCTGAACGAGACGATCGCGGCGATCACGGTGAACCAGATGAAGGCGAGAACGAAAACAACGTCCATGAGCGTGGCACCGCCGAGGATCTTCGGGCCTGGTAGCGAGTTGCCCTTGTTGAAGAACTCCTCAATAGTCGCCAGCGCGGTGATGCTCAGCGTTCCGCCCACCCAGATCGGATTCGAGATCCAGTAGACCAGCGAGTTCACTGCGGCCACGCCGCGCCCGAAGGCAAGCCGGGTCCAGATATACGGACCGCCCTCCTCGGGGAACGCGGCGCCGAGTTCCGCGGTCAGCAGCGCATACGGGACGAAGAAGAGAATCGCCAGGAAGATCAGCCAGGTGAACGCCTGCGGCCCGTTGCTCGCGACCGCTCCGAGCGTGTCCACCCCGACCAGGGTGCAGATCAGGAAGAACAGGATGTCGAATCGGGCAAAGTGCTTCCGTAGCTTCTTCTTTTCCCGCAGCGCGTCGGCCGTCGTCACGTCCAGCAAATCGCCCGGAGCAGCTGCTGTTGCCATGGCGCACCTCTCGTCAACGGTCGATCGCGGGCCCGCACGAATTCTCGTCCTGGCTCCGAGCCATTCAGATCGCCTCAGATCGCCAGTGTGGGCATGTACACCATTGTCAACAGATCAATACCTATTGTCAGCAGGCCGCGATAGGCCTTTAACTGCAGTTGCCGGGTTCCGGTGTTAGCGGCCATCCGGATCTGCCCGCTGGCGGCCACGAAGACGACCCCATGACCATCACAGAGCGTGACCGGATTCGCTAGTCGACGCACCGCCACGCTGCCCTGCTGATTCGGGGTGGTCTGTTGCTGCGCCGATCAAATGAGCGGCTGAGCGCAGAACTCGCCGCTCTGGCATGCCCCCTGACCGTCGCGATCTGTCCATGCGGGCTATGTACGTGTCGTTCGTGGCAGTGAATGCGGAGCAGGCCGAGGACTGGAACGGGGCGAGCGGGCGGGAGTTCATCGAGCAGCGTGAGCGGCATAAGCAGATGCTGGGCAGGCTGAGGGCGCGGTTGCTGGCCGCCGCGCAGATCGAGGATGGGCAGAGCGTTCTCGACATCGGGCCTAGCTGCGGTGAGACGACCATCCTCGCCGCACGCGCCACCGGCAGCGGGCACGCTCTGGGCGCGGACCTGTCCCAGATCCTGGTAGCCGAAGCGCGCCGGCTCGCCGCTGCTGCCGGCGTCGCTAACGTCAGGTTCGAGGTCGCTGACGCTCAGGTGCACCCGTTCGGGGCCGGGAGCTTCGATGTGGTGCTGAGCAGTTTCGGTGTCATGTTCTTCGATGACGCGGCGGCGGCGTTCGCCAACTTGAGGAGGGCGCTGCGGCGCGGCGGCAGGCTGGCGTTCCTGTGCTGGCGGACTCGGGAGGACAACCCCGCCTTTACCATCGGGTTCGCCGATGCCGCAGCTGTCCTCGGCCTTCGCGAGATGCCTGGGCCGGGTGCTGCTTTCTCCCTCGCCGATACCGGCGTGGTGGGCGCGTTGCTGAGGGGCGCGGGGTTCGGCGGCATCGAGTTCGCGAAGGCGGATGAGCCGATGCTCATCGGCCGTGACGTCGACGACGTGCTTGAGTACGAGCTTGCTTCCCCGACTGCCACCGAGGTGCTGGCCGGGCTCGGCCCAGCACAAGCCGCCGAGCTGACCGGACAGGTACGGGACCGCCTGGCGGCGTACGCCTCGCCAGATGGCGTGGTCATGCCAGGCGCAGCGTGGCTGGTCACGGCGCAAGCCGTATGAACCGGCCCCTCTACCGCTGTACCGCACCCGGCGCTTCAGTTCACGCGAGCAGAGCCATGCAGATTGGCTTGTTATGCGGGGGCACCGTCCCGGCGACAATTAGCAGACAAGATCGCGCCGATCTCAATTAGGCGGGTTCGCGCGCCTCCACCAAGGACCGCTGTCACACCAAGTAATCGCGCTGGCCGCCACCGGGCAGCTCGACATGGCCGTCGCCGGGCAGATCCGGCTGGCCGTCGTCATTCCGGCAGATCGCTGGACCAGGCTGATAACGACAGCATGTGTGGGCTGCTCGCGCTGATCGCCATCCCTGGTTACGCGGATCCGGGCGATCTACCATGTGCCAGGTGAAGCTACTCGCCATGGCGTTTCCGCTGCGTGCGTGCCGGAACCGGCGCGGCGCTATCCGCTTGTCCCGGGCCCTGCTGGCAGTAGCCCTGACGACAGGTACCGGACTGCTGGCCGCGCCGTTGGCGCAGGCGTCTGCCGCCCCGGCCAGCCCGCTGGCACACCGTCAGGTCGGCGGCCCGGCCATCACCGTCGGCAGCCGGACGCTGCACCGCTGCGGACGCTCCCCCCTGGCGTACTGCGGCTCGCTTGAAGTCCCGCTTGACTATTCCTCGGCGGCCAGCCCTGATATTCGCATTGGGTTCCGCTGGCTGCCGGCGACCGGCACCGGGAGAGCTGCGGGCACTATTCTCGCGGTGGAAGGCGGCCCTGGTTTCGCGTCGACTGGCACCGAGGCAGAGTACGTGGCGCAGGCCGGGCCGCTGCTGCGCAGCCGCAACATGCTGCTGGTCAACCTGCGCGGTACCGGGGGCTCGACGTCGGTCAACTGCCCGGCGCTGGAGCACTACGGTCGCATCCAGGCCCAGGACGGGCCGGCCTTCGACCGGGCGGTCGCCGCATGCGGCCGGCAGCTGAACCACACCTGGCGTTACCGTGGCGGCAGTTGGGTGCACGCCTCTGACCTGTTCAACACCGCGTACTCGGCCCGCGACGTGGCGCGGGTCATGACTGCGCTGCGCATCGGCAAGGTCGACCTGTACGGCGACTCCTACGGCAGCTGGTTCGCCCAGGTTTTCGCCTCTCGCTATCCCGCGCGGCTGCGTTCGGTCACCCTCGACTCGACCTACCAGGTACTGGGGCTGGACCCCTGGTACACCAGCACGGTCGTGACGGCCCGCCGCGCCTTCGACCAGGCCTGCGCCCGGTCACGCGCGTGCGCAGCTGCCACCGCCGGGAGTCACGGCCAGAACGCGACCGGCTGGGGCCGGATCTCGGCGCTGGCCGGGCGACTAGCCCGCCATCCGGTGGCCGGCCAGACCACGACCGCTGACGGCACCCGCGGCCGCCTCACCGTGACGGCGCTCACGCTGGTAAACCTGGTCAACAACGCCGGCTTCGACCCGGTGGTGTACCGGGACCTGGACGCGGCGGGCCGTGCGCTGCTCGAACATCACGACGCTGCGCCACTGCTCCGCATCGCCGCGCTGTCGCTGGGCTTCGACGACGACAACTACGCGCTGCCGGAGTACAGCGATGGGCTTTACTTCGCCGTCTCGTGCACTGATTACGTGCAGCTGTTCAGCCGGGACGCCCCGCCCGCGACCCGCTTCAGCCAGTACCGGGCCGCGCTGGCCCTCGAACCCGCCGCGACCTTCGCGCCGTTCAGCGTCGCGCAGTGGACCAGCCTGGACCAGTACACCGAGGCGTACAGTGCCTGCCTGGACTGGCCGTCGCCGTCCCGGACCATCGCCCCCATCCTCCGCACGCCGCCGCTGGTTCCGCCGCGGCTGCCGGTCCTGATCATGTCCGGCACCCTCGACTCGCTGACGCCGCGCCTCGACGGAGCCACGCTCGTCGCGCACCAGATAGGACCATCCGCGCGCCTGGTCACCTTCGCGAACCTCACGCACGTCATGCTGCAGGACCAGAACGACGCCTGCCCGGCCTCGATCTACCAGGCCTTCATCCGCAGGCCGTCCCGGCTGCACCAGCTGAACGTCAGTTGCGCGGCCCGGGTCACGCCCGTGCACACGGTCGGGACCTACCCGCTCCGGCTGACGGGCGCGGCTCCCGCCCGCGCCCGGCCGGGCAACACCGCCTCCCAGCAGGCGCTGCGGGCCGTCACCGTGGGCCTCGCTAGCGTGGGCGACGAGGTCAGCCGTTACGAACTGCTCAGCGGCAACACCGACCGGGGTCTGCGCGGTGGCACGATCCGCTTCTCGGGCGGCAACGTGATCCGGATAACGCTGCGGAACGTCCGGTGGGTCAGCGACGCCCCGATCAGCGGCACCGCGTGGTGGAATCAGTCCGCGGGGACCGTCTCGGCCCGGCTGACCGTGCGCCCCGCGCGCGGGGCAGTGGTGCATCTCACCGCGCGATGGCGCTCGTTTGGTGCCCAGGATCAGCTGGCTGTCATCACCGGGACCCAGGGCGGTAACCGGCTGCGCGCGCAGGCGCCGGCGCCATAACCCCGCCCGAGGCGAACGCCGGCCGCCGGCCGCTGGCCGCTACGGGGGGCGCGGGAGTGCCTCCTATCGCGTGAACGGCTCGAGCAGATGGCTGAACGCCCAGGTCTTCTGCTTGATCCCGGAGCAGGTGTCGCTGTCGAACGCGCCCGGGCAGCCGCCGTTGTCTCGCTGGATTCCCCAGATCGACAGGAAGTTCATCCGGTGGCCAGCGGTGAAGTTCAGCATCTGCCGGGCGTCGCGCAGGTAGGTGACCTCTTTGGCGGGCGTGTAGTCGTCGATGCCGGGCAGCATGGTCATGCCGATCATCGCCCAGAGCCGGGTGGCCGGGGCATGCGGGTAAAGCGAGGCGAGCTGGCGGTGCGTGTTGTCCGCGGCCTTTACCGCCTCGGCCGCCATGTTCAGCTGGGGTTCGTTGCCGGACAGGTAGTAGTCGAAGACCATGATGTTGACGGAATGCACGCGAACCCCGGCCGCGATGGCGCTGCGCAGTACCGCGGTGTCGTTGCTGTCCAGGCCGGACGGCTCTATCGGGATCGTGAACTGGATCTGCAGCCGGATGTGGTGGCGGGCCGCCCAGGCCTGTGTGATCCGGATGGCCTGGCTGCGCCGCTGGATGCCGGGCTTGTCGGTGAGCGAGTTGTCCTCGACATCCATGTCCAGCCGGGTGACGTGCAGGGTCTGGATCACCGACTCATAGCCGGCGGCGATCTTCGTGACGTTCTTGCAGGAGTCCGCGATCTCGGTTCCGTCGTGGTCGGCGCTGTAGCCGCCGAAGGACGGGATAACGTCACCGCCTGTCTTTCGCAGCCGCGCGATGTCAGCTGCGTAGTACGCCAGGGGCTGGGAGCTGGTCCCGTTCCAGTCCAGGGCGCACGAGCCCTTCTTCGCGGTCTGCAGGAAGGCGAGGGTGAAATAGCGCGCGCCGGACCGGCGTGCGACGGCCGGTATCGACGCGGTATCCGGGGCCAGGTAGGTCTCGTAGTACGGCGCGTAGACCTGCGCCGGGAGCCGGTGGTGATGGCCGCCGGGCCGGGTGCCGGCCAGGGCGGTCGTCCCGGCGGCACCGGCCGCGGTAACAAAGATGGCGGCTGCCGCTGCGGTGAGCGCGAGGCGATGACGGTGTGGCACAGACGGCTCCGTTCTGGCCGCGTCCGGCCGGCTAGGCTCCGGCTGTTAGTTGTATATGCGGTAAATATGGCCCGTCAAGGCCTGAAACGCGTCAACGCGGCGAGCCGGTCGCGGAGCTGCTCCTGCTCGGCATCAACAGGCGAAGGATGACCGGACTGGAAGCGCTGGGCCAGGTCAAGGGAGCTGACACCCGATCGGGTGTCTTCCCACGTCCGCCGCAGAGTCGCCACAATTGATGGAATCGCAGGGGGGAACGTGGCAGTCGAGCAGCAGCGGCAGGACGAGCTGGGATCGTTATTCGGTGATCTGCGGATCATCCTGGCCGCCGAACTGGACCTGGTGACGCTCGCCTTGGCGGCGGCTCAGGAGGGGTCGCAAGATGGCCTGACTCAGGCGGCCGAGGAACTGCTGTCTGTGCACGGTAATTTCGCTTCGACTTACCGGAAGCTTCTCGCCCGATGGTTACCGGGCCATCCGCCGCAGCGCCATGGCGGCATTGTCGGTCAGCATCATCGCTAACCGCGGCGACAAAGACGCATCGCCGATCTCGGCGACCACCGCAGTGATCCCGAGCCGCCGCGCAACGATTCCCGACTCCCGGCATAGCACGTTCCGGGGCCCGCTTCCCATGCTCTGCGAGCCCGCGGCCGGCGGGTCTGCCGGATCCCCGCCTGTCAGCCGATCAGGAATCGAGAAGCTCAACGACCACCCCGGACCTAGCCTGCTAAGGAAGAACGCATCACTCGAGTCCTTCACCTTTGACAGGAGGCCAAGATGTCAGGAACGACTTCAGACACCGGATCCGCCGGCTTCAGCGCTGAGGAACGTGCCGCGATGAAGGCGCGCGCCGCCGAACTGCGCGCCGAGGGCAAGAAGGGTGCCAAGCAAGCTGACGAACTGGAGGCGGCTCTTGACGCGATCGCGAAGATGGCGCCGCAGGACCGCGCGATCGCCGAGTGTGTCCACGCGACAGTCACAGCGACTGCTCCGGGACTGTCGCCCAAGACCTGGTACGGGATGCCGGCCTACGCGAGCGCGGACGGCAAGATCATCGTCAGTTTCAAGAATTCCGGCAAGTTCAATACTCGCTACTCGACCCTGGAGTTCCAGGACGCCGCGCGCCTTGACGACGGTGAGATCTGGCCCGTGTCATACGCGCTGCAGACGTGGAGCCCTGCCATCGAGAAGAAGGTGGCGGAACTGGTGAAGGCTGCTGTCGGCTGATGGCTGCCGCGACTGCGGCGGAGCGTATGCGCGGGCGTCTAGCGGTAGCCCGGTCCTGCCGAGCATGACGCTCACGCTGCGGCCGGCGAAGCACCTAATAGGGCTCACGCGTTGTCCGGTTCAGGGCCGATGATTCTGGCGCTGCACCGGTATCAATATTCATGTCGGCCACCGACGCCTAGCCACGAAGGAGAGCTACCGAATGAAGACACCACCTGTCGTCTCGCCGGAGGACTGGCGGGCCGCGCGCGAGCAGCTCCTCATCAAGGAGAAGCAGCTGGCCCGCGCCCGCGACGCTCTTGCCGCCGAACGCCGGCGAATGCCCTGGCTGAAGGTCGACAAGGAGTACTGGTTCGAGGGCCCGGCCGGTCGTCTCAGCTTCGCTGACATGTTCGAGGGGCGTCGCCAGCTGATCGTCTACCGCGCCTTCTACGGACCCGAGGTAACGACGTATGCCGAGGGTGGCTCGTATCCGGAGCGGGCCTGCGTGGGCTGTTCTTTCGGGGCGGACCAGGTGGCGCACCCCGGGCACCTGCATGCGCGGAACACGACGCTCGCCTTCGCCTCCCGCGCCCCCCAGGCCGAGATCCAGCGCCTGAAGGAGCGCCACGGGTGGAATCACATCCCCTGGTTCACGATCACCGACGACTTCGACAAGGATTTCGACGTCGACGAGTGGCATGGCACCAACGCCTTTATCCGCGAGGGCGGCCAGATCTTCCGGACCTACTTCATCAGTGACCGGGGCGACGAGCAGATGGGCAACACCTGGAACTACCTCGACATAACTGCCCTCGGCCGTCAGGAGACGTGGGAAGACTCCCCGGAGGGCTACCCGCAAACACCGCCGTACCAATGGTGGAACTACCACGACGTGCACGACACGGCCAAGTGATTGTCGGCCTCCGAGCTAGCGCTCGGTTAGCTCGTCATTCTCAAGATCCACTCCCACTTCGCTCCCAAACTCAGACATCCGGCAGCGTGGCGGTGATCAAGAAAGCGACATCGCCGTCATGCGGGAGGCTGGAAGCCGAAGCTAGGAGAAACTGATCGAGGCCTGCTGACCCCGGCCCGCGCTGCGCTGGCCGCCGGTGAGCCCGAACCTCGCAAAACCCCCTCGATCAGGCAATCGACCGCAGAGCGGCCAGATGATTGGGTCCGGGTCGCGAGCTGGACCGCATGCTTGTGGAAGATCACTGGCGCGTCTGCAACTGATCTGGACTATTGATCCACCGGCGGGGCCCGGAGAACTTGCTCGGGTGAGTCCAGACAGACCCCGCCAGCTAGCGCAGTCGCTGCCCGGGTTCGCCGAGATCAGCGCCCCGGTCCTGGTCGCGGTCATGGGCCGCCCCGGCCGGTTCCGCGAGCGCTTCGGGATCAGCTCGTTCTTCATCGACGACCTGGACGCCATGGCACCTGGTCGCCGCCCTGATCATCCGGGCGGTAATCCGTCGCCGTCGCGGCGCCAGCGGAACGGCGCGCTAGCCTCGGGTTCCGCTTCGCCCATCTGGCGACCCTGGTCGGTCTGCCTGGCCCGGACCGGCCGGCTCGCGCTCGGTGTAAATCAGCCGCCGGACTCAGCAGGGGCAGCTCGTCAGCGTGGCCACCCGATGTTCTCGGCCTCGGTGACAGGGTCGCCAGGCAGCAGCAGGGCCCCGGCGGCCGCTGCGATTTCCGGCGTGACGCCCGCGCCAGCGAGGGCGAGGGGGGCCCGCTGGGCGAGGGTTGCGAGCCCGTGGCTCAGCGAGCCAAGGGTGTCCGGCAAGGTAGCGGCGATGACGATCAGGTCGGGATGCAAGGCGTCGATGGCCTGGTCCAGTTCCTCGAGCGGGGTGCTCGTGCCCAGGTACTCGATGCGCCAGCCGTTGCGACTGAGCACGATGCCGAAGGCCATGAGCGCGAGGTCGTGCAACTCACCGGGCGGGCAGGCGAGCAGCGCCCGCGGCCCGTGGCCGCTGCCCCAGCCACGCGCGAGCCCGCCGAGCCGCCCCCGGATGACGTTGCTGCCGAAGTGCTCGAGGGCAATGCTGACCGTGCCGCGCTGCCATCGCTCCCCGAGGTCGGCAAGGTAGGGCAGCACGACATCGCGCAGCGCGGCCGGCTCGGACAGGTCGGCAAAGAGCCGGTCCAGCACGGCCTGCGCGGCCGGCTCGTCGAAGGCATCCAGAGCCTGCCGCAGCGCGGCGCGGCGATCGCTCACTGCCGACCCGGCCCGCTGCGGCTGGGCGGGCCGGACCGGGTCAGGACCTGCCCCGGCGGCCAGCGCTGAGCGGGCTGCTTGCGCCGCGGACAGCCCGTCGGCGAGATAGGCCTGCATGCTGCGGACACGCGACTCGTCCGCCTCGGAATACAGCCGGAAGCCGCCTGCCGAGCGAACCGGCCGGAGCAGGCCGTAACGGCTCTCCCAGGCCCGCAGCACGTGATCGCTGACCCCGACGCGACGGCTGAGCTCGCCGATGCGAAGCAGCGGACCATCTCCGGGCGGTTCCATGAGACCACACTCTACAGTCCTTAGACGTAAATTTGACAGGCATTCCCGCGCAATCTAGCGTGGAGCTTAGACAAACTCTAGACGAAATGTGGATATGAACCCTTCTGGTACTCCTCCCGCGGACGGCTCTCGGCGGCCGTCGGTGGCCGTGATCGGCGCCGGGGTCTCCGGGCTTACTGCTGCCTACCTGCTGTCCCGCCGCTTCGAGGTCACGCTGTTCGAGGCGGAGGACCGGCTCGGCGGCCATGCGCACACCCACGACGTCACCGACTCTGCTGGCCTGCCGCACGCGGTCGACAGCGGGTTCATCGTCCACAACGACGCGACCTACCCGTGGCTGCGCAAGCTCTTCCGGGAACTCGGCGTCCAGGTGCGTCGCACCGAGATGAGCATGAGCGTCCGGTGCGAAGGGTGCGGGCTGGAGTACGCCGGCGGCCGCGGGATAAAGGGCGTGTTCGCCCAGCCGCGGCGCGTCGCCGACCCGCGGTTTCTAAGGTTGCTCTGGCAGGTCAGGCGGTTCCACCGGCGCGCCCATGCGTTCCTGCGGGCGACCGACGACGAGAATCTCACGACCTACGGGGAGTTCCTGGAGCGCGAGCGGTTCGGCGGCTACTTCATCGCCCACTACGCCGTTCCCCTCGTATCGTGCGTGTGGTCGGCCGGGCGCGAGGCGACGGCGCTCTACCCGGCTCGGTACCTGTTCCGGTTCCTGGACCAGCACGGGCTGCTGCGGCTGGGCGGGTCGCCCCGCTGGTACACCGTCGAGGGCGGGTCGCGGGCCTACGTCGAGCGGCTCGCCGCGCTGCTCCCGGACGTGCGCGCCGCCCATGCCGTCACCAGCATCACCCGCAGCGGCGACGGGGCGCAGATCCGAGACGTCACCGGGCAGATCACCGCGGTAGACCGCGTTGTGGTCGCGATCCACGCCGACCAGGCACTCAGTTTGCTCGCCGATCCGAGTGACGCTGAGGTCACCACCCTTAAGCATTTCGGCTACTCGGCCAACACGACGGTTCTGCATACCGACAGCTCGGTTCTGCCGCGGGCCCGAGGTGCGCGCGCATCGTGGAATTACCGGATGACGTGCTGCGGCCAGGCGGGACAGGCCGCCGTGGTGAGCTACTGGATGAACCGGCTCCAGGGGCTCATGTCGCCCGAGGACTACCTCGTCACGCTGAATGACCGCGAGCGGCTGGTCCCGCCCTCGGTCACCGCGGTCATGGACTACGAGCACCCGGTCTACACGCCCGAGGCGGTCCGCGCGCAGCGCCGCCTCGGTGATCTCGCCACCGAACGCACCGTGTACGCGGGGGCTTACCACGGCTGGGGCTTCCACGAGGACGGCTGCCGCTCCGGTGTTGAGGCCGCCCGGCACTTCGGGGTGACCTGGTGAGCGCCGCCCCGCCGACGATCGCTACCGAGACGACCGGCCCGCACGCGACCGGGCGGGCAGCCGGCCTGACCCGGCTGCCCGCCGTGCCGGCGCTGGTCGCCGGCCGGGTCGCGCACCACCGCTTCGGGCCGGTCCGGCATTCGTTCCGGCACCGCGTCTACCTATGGCTCGTCGACCTCGACTCCGTGCCCAGGCAGCCCTGGCCCCTCGCCTTGTTCGCCAGCTTCCGCAGCGGTGATCACCTCGGCGACCCCGGACTGGCCATCAAGGCCAACGTCGAGAACTTCCTGGCCCGAAGCAGCATCGACCTGGGTGACCGCGGCCGGGTTCTCATGCTCGCCAGTGCCCGTGTCTTGGGCTACGTCTTCGACCCGCTGTCCGTCTTCTGGTGCTTCGACGGCACCGGGCGGCTGGCCTGCGTCGTCGCGGAGGTCCACAACACCCACGGTGAGCGGCACGCCTACCTCCTGCGCCCCGACAGCGCAGGAACGGCCACCACCGACAAGGACTTCTACGTCTCCCCCTTCTTCGACGTCAGCGGCACGTACACGCTGCGGTTCACGCTGACGCCGGACCGGGTGTCCACGGCCGTGATGCTGCGCCGCCAAGGCGTCGTCGCGTTCTCGGCGACGTTCCGGGGCCGGCCCGAACCCGCCACCCGCCGCAATCTCGCCCGGCTGCTCATCCGCCAGCCTCTGATGACCCAGCGGATCTGGGCGCTCATCCGGGTGCACGGGATCTGGCTGTGGCTTCGCGGCCTGCCGGTCCGCGCTCACCCGAGCCACATCCACCAGGCAGGAGTCTGATCATGACCGTTTCCAGCACCGTCGGCTGGGCCGCGCTGGCCACCAGGAGGCTGGCTCCGGCCCGCGCCACCGTGGCCCGGCTGGTCTTCGAGCGGGCCGTCGCCCCGCTGCCCGTCCGCGTCAGCTACCCCGACGGCCGGGTGCTCGGCACCGGGTCTCCGGGATCGCCCGAACTCGCGGTCGTGCGTCCGGCCGCGTTTTTCGCGCGGCTGGGCCACGACGCGAAGATCGGGTTCGGTGAGGGCTACATGGCCGGGGACTGGCGGGCTGGCCCCGGCACCGACCTGGCCGACCTGCTGACGCCGTTCGCCGCGCGGCTCGCCACGCTGGTCCCGCCCGCCCTGCAGCGGCTGCGCGTCCTGGTCGACAGACGAGTCCCGGCGGACCAGGAGAACACCAGCGGCGGCGCACGCGCGAACATCGCCGCCCACTACGACCTCAGCAATGATCTCTTCGCCGCTTTCCTGGACCCGACGATGACCTATTCCGCGGCGTGGTTCGGCGACAACGTGCCCGTGCGATCCGCGACCAGGCTCGAGGAAGCACAGCTGCGCAAGATCGACGCCATCCTCGAGCTCGCGGCCGTCGGGGCCGGCACCCGGCTGCTGGAGATCGGTACCGGATGGGGATCGCTGGCCGTCCGTGCCGCCCGGCGCGGTGCCCGGGTCACGACAATCACGCTGTCCCGCGAGCAGGCGCAGTTCGCCCGTGACCAGGTGGCAGCGGCCGGCCTGTCCGACCTCGTCGAGGTACGGGTCCAGGACTACCGCGAGGCCAGCGGCCAGTACGACGCCATCGTCAGCGTCGAGATGATCGAGGCGGTCGGGGAAGCCTACTGGGGCACCTACTTCGCGGCCGTCGACCGCCTCCTCGCGCCGGGCGGGAAGGTGGCCATCCAGTCCATCACCATGGACCACGCGCGCTTCCTGGCCACCCGGCACACCTTCAGCTGGATCCAGAAATACATATTCCCCGGCGGCATCATCCCGTCGCTGCAGGCGATCGACCACACCCTCGCGGCGCATACCGAGCTGCGCGTGACGCGCCAGCGCGAGCTCGGGCCGCACTACGCCCGGACCTTGCGCCTGTGGCGCGAGCGCTTCCTCAGCCAGTGGCCAGCGGTCCACGCGCAGGGCTTCGACGAGACCTTCCGCCGCATGTGGGAGTTCTACCTCGCCTACAGCGAGGCCGGCTTCGCGAGCGGCTACCTTGGCGTCAGCCAGCTCCAGCTGACCAGGACGCCGGCATGAAGCTAACTGGCAAGGTCGCCTGGGTCGTCGGCGGATCCAGCGGAATAGGCGCCGCCGTGGCCCGCGAACTCGTGTCTCGTGGCGCGACTGTCGCCGTCTCCGCCCGCCGGGAGGATCAGCTTCAGGCCGTAGCGGACGGGAACATGCTCGTCGTCCCCGCTGACGTCACCGACGCCGCAGCCGTGGCGGCCGCCGCCGAGCGAATCCGACAGGAGCTGGGCCCGATCGACCTCGCGGTCCTGTCCGCCGGGTACTGGAAGCAGATGGATCCCCGCGACTGGGACACCGGCCTCTTCGACCGGCACCTGCAGGTCAACCTCAGCGGGATGAGCAACACTATCGCCGCCGTCCTGCCCGCCATGCTGCAACAGCGGAGCGGGACCGTTGCCGGCATCGCCTCTGTGGCCGGCTATCGCGGGCTCCCCGGCGCCGAGGCCTACGGGGCAACCAAAGCCGCCCAGATCAACCTCCTCGAATCGTTGCGCGCGCACCTCGCCCGGACCGGGGTGCACGTGACGACAATCTGCCCCGGCTTCGTGCGGACCGACCTGACGGCCGATAACCACTTCGCCATGCCGTTCATCATTGACGCTGGCCACGCCGCACGGTCGATCTGCGACGGCCTCGAACGCGACCGCACCGAGATCGTCTTCCCGGCCCCGATGGCCCTGCTGGCGAAGGCCGCGCGCATCATTCCCGGCCGCGCCTGGATAGCGCTGTGGAGAAGCGCCGCACTGCCCGCCACTCGTCCGGCCGCGCAGCTCGCCCGGCCGCGCCCAGAAAGTAAGGACGCCGTGAAACTTCTCCGGACAGTTGTCGTCAGCAAACCCCTGAAAACAGTGTTCGACTACCTCTCGGACTTCACCACCACCACCGACTGGGACCCTGGCACCGAGGTCACCGTGCGCGAGCACGGCGACGGCGCCGTCGGCACCACCTATCTCAACACGTCAAAGTTTCTGGGCCGCACGACCCAGCTAACCTACGTCGTCGAGGAACTGGTCGATCAGCAGTGCATTCGGCTGCGCGGCGAGAACAAGACCCTCACCGCGACCGACACCATGACGTTCCGGTCGCTGCCATCCGGAACCGAGGTGACCTACGCTGCCGAATTTGCGTTCAAGGGCCCGGCCCGCTTCCTCGGGCCGCTTCTGCGGCCCGCCTTCGAGCGCCTCGGCGACCAGGCAGAAGCAGGCATGCGAAAGGCGCTGGACCGGCTCTGACCTTGGCACATGCCTGCCGGGAACAATGCGCCCAACACGCACCGTCTGACGCGCCACCCCATACCGGCGCGCGACCACGATCACGGGCACGCCCTCGTCCAGGACCTCCAGCACAGCCCGATACCGCTGCTCCACGACACCCAGCTCCACCAGCACACCCGGCTCCCTCCGCCACGACCACCACTGATCGCAGCGAAACGCCAGGAACGCTCAAAAGCCCGGAACCAGCACGGAGTGTCGCCCGCCTACCGGAACTACTGTCAGGCACCTACCGGAACCACGTCCGCAAACTGTCACCCGGGAACCGGAACCAACGTGTCCAGCATCTACCGGGCTCGCACAAGTCCGGGACGGCGTGTCTTTGGACGTAGAGCGTCAGACAGGGCGGGACGAGGAGTGATCAAGGAGCACTGCTGACAGGTCGCTGACCTGCCGGAGATTTGGGGTGAGCGACGGGATTTGAACCCGCGACATCCAGGACCACAACCTGGCGCTCTGCCAACTGAGCTACGCCCACCATGCTGCGAGGCTGATTATCAACCTGCGGCGTCAAGAGCATACCGGGCCAGAGCTACTGCGCAGAACCCGATTCCCTGTTCGGCGCGCTGGCCGCGACGATGCGGCTGGAGATGTCGCGAGCCGTGAGGGTGTCCGGGCCGGGTAGCGGCACGAACACCGCCTCCCGGTAGTACCTGAGCTCGCGGATACTCTCCAGGATGTCGGCCAGCGCCCGGTGGCCGCCGTGCTTCTCCGGGCTCGCGAAGTACGCCCTCGGGAACCAGCGCCTGGCCAGCTCCTTGATGCTGGAAACATCCACCATCCGGTAGTGCAGGAAGGCATCCAGTTCCGTCATGTCCCTGGCCAGGAACGTCCGGTCGGTGGCAATTGAGTTCCCGCAGAGCGGGACTTTCCTGGACTCGGGCACGTGCTGGCGTATATAGGAGAGGACGAGATCCTGCGCCTCGGACAGCGTGACCCCGCCATCGAGCTCGGCCAACAGGCCCGAACTCGTGTGCATGTCACGGACGACGTCTGACATGTCATCCAGCGCCTGAGCTGGGGGTTTGATGAGGACGTCGATCCCGTCGTCGAGGGCGTTGAGCTCGCCGTCGGTCACAACGCACGCAATTTCCACGAGTGCATCGCTGGTCAGGTCGAGCCCGGTCATCTCGCAGTCGATCCAGACGAGCCGGTCAGTCATCCGCCTAGCCTAGGCCAGGTCCGGAGTCCTCCGGCGCGCCGCGCGGGCGATCCGCCAGGGCGGCGATGTGGCCGGGGACCGGCACTCCGTCACGGAGCGCGGGATCGGGCACCGCCGGACCGAACGTGAGGGCCGACGGCAGCACCCCGGCCCAGATGTCGGTGTCGTAGTCCTCCGGGTCGTCTTTCGGCTCGCCGGAGCGCACCTTGACCGACGCCTCGTCCAGTGGCAGCGCGAGCACCGCGGTGGCGGCGAGTTCCTTGCGGGTCGGCGCGCGGGCGTGGTCCCAGCGGCCGGGCACCAGGTGGTTGGTGACCGCCTTGAGCGCGGCCAGTTTCTCCGCCGGGTCCTCGACCAGCCGGGCTGTGCCGAAGATCACAGCGCTGCGGTAGTTCATCGAGTGATGGAACACGGCGCGAGCGCACACCAGCCCGTCCAGCAGCGTGATCGTGACGCAGGCCGGCTGCCCCGCCGCGGCGAGCAGTGACTTGTTCGCCGACGAGCCGTGCAGGTAGAGCAGATCCCCGATGCAGCCGTAGCCGGTCGGCAGCACGACCGGTGTACCGTCGATGACCACGCCGAGATGGCAGATGAGGCCCGCGCCGAGGACCGCATCGAGGTCGGCCCGGTCGAGCCGGCCGCGCTCCCGGAGCCGGTGCAAAGTGGTGCGGGGCGTCGGCGACAGGGACCGGTCGGAGTTCATGGACACACGGTACCTGCGGGTCTGCGCCCGGTCCCGGCTATGCCTGCGAGCGCCGATAAGGGATCATTGCCGCATAGGACGGCGGTAGCCGGGGTCAGACGAGGTGCATGTTGACTGGTGAGATTAGTGTTCCGGGCGGAGTTCACCGCGTGCAGGGCGTGCCGGGGGTAGACGATCCGCCCCGGCTGCACGGGTGGATGACCAGCGCCGGGCTGGACTTCGGCGACGCTGCGCGGGGTAACCCTGATTGCGGGCGGCCGGTCCAACCTGACCTACCGCCTGGACCTCGACGGCGGCCAGCTGGTGCTGCGCCGGCCGCCGCTTGGCCATGTCCTGCCGACCGCGCACGACATGAGCCGCGAGTACCGGGTACTGTCCGCGCTGACGAACACCCGGGTACCGGTCCCGGAGACGGTGGCGATCTGCCAGGACACCGACGTGATCGGCGCGCCGTTCTACCTCATGCGCTACGTCGACGGTCTGGTGCTGCGCACCCAGGCCGACGGCAGCATCCTGACCCCGGAGCTGGCGGCCGAGCTTTCCGAATTGCTCGTCCAGACGATGGCCACGATTCACGGTGTCCAGATCGACGCGGCCGGGCTGACCGGGTTCGGCAAGCCGGACGGCTACATGGCCAGGCAGCTGGCCAGGTGGCAGCGGCAGTGGGAACTGTCCAAGACGCGCGAGATCCCGGCCTACGACGAGCTGGTGGCCAGGCTGTCGGCCGGCCTGCCGGAGTCGGCGGACGGGACGCTGGTGCACGGCGACTTCCGGCTGGACAACACCCTGGTCACCCTCGGCCACCCGGCGAAGATCGCCGCCGTCGTGGACTGGGAGATGTCGACCCTCGGCGACCCGCTGGCCGACCTCGGCCTGACGCTGTCCTACTGGGCCGACTCCGAGGACCGCGGGTACCTGGACATCAACGTCGGGGCCACGATCACGGCGCTGCCCGGCTTCTACACCCGTCAGCAGTTCGCCGCCCGGTACGCCGAGCTGACCGGCCGCGACGTCTCCGGGGTCGGCTACTACATCGCGTTCGGCTTCTTCAAGCTCGCCGTCGTGCTGGAGGGAATCAACGCCAGGTTCCTGCAGGGCAAGACCGTGGGTGAAGGATTCGACCGAGAGGGCCCGGCGGTGCCGGTGCTGATCGGCCGGGCGCATCAGATGCTGGATTTGGTGGGCCAGGTCTAGGCTGGCGAAGTTGGAGCGTGAGGCCCGGCGCCCCGCTCTCGCCGGGCCCCACGTTAAAAATGACGCGCAGCATCCGAATCAGGTTCACATGATTCGGCGAATACCTGCCGACAAATTTCTGGAGCCGCTGGCCCGGCCCGTCAGGGCGTGCGGCCAGGCGCTCAGATGCGGCGGGAGATCGCCTCAATGAACACCTTGCCGATCTCGATCGGGTCAGTGATGTGGTACGCCACCCCGCCGGTAGCCGCGGCGACCTGCTGCAGAGCGGTGAAATCGCCAGCCGTGCCGAACATCAGGACCACGATCTCGACCTTGCGGCTGGAGTTGTATAGCTTGCCCAGCCTGGTCACGAGCGTGCTCGTGCTCATGTCGCCGGGCCCGTCCACCCCGGCGGTGAGCACGATCACCGCGTTGGAGTAGTTCGGCGTGTAGCTCGTCGTCATCTGCTGGTACGCAGCCAGGATGGCGTCATTCAGATGCAGCGGACGCTGAAGCGGGTGGAGTGTCTGGTCGATCTCCTGAATCTGCTCGCGCCGGGTGATGACCCCGTACCGGGCGGGCAGCGGGCCCATGGTGACGAGATCCCGGTAGGGGCTCGCAGTCGTCTGGCTGTTCGGCGCCGTCCACAGGCTCATCTGGGCGCTGTCGGGGAACAGGGCCAGCCCGCGGGCGGCACTCTGGGCCAGCAGCTGCTCGAGCGTCAGGTTCCCGACGCCCGTCGGCGCGGACATGACCGCTGAGTCGTCGATGATGGTGAGGTCCTTGGAGCCGAGGCCGAGCTGCTGCCAGGCGGACAGGTTCGTCGCTGCCTCGATCGGCTTGGCCGCCGGCGCGATCTGCAGCGGCTGGGAACTCAGTCCCGAGTCAGCCGGGAGTCGGTTGGCCACGCCATCGGCCGAGCGGAACCCGTCGTTCCTAATCACAGTCTGTGCATACGAGGACTGCAGGAACCGGCCGAATGCAGCCACCGCCTTGGCCTTCGCCGAGTTCGTCGACGTCAGCACGTAGGGGTAGTCCAGTTCCGGGCTGCCGAGGGCCTTGGCCGGCCCGGCCGGGTATCGGGCGGCGACCGGCGCGCGCGGGTTCGCCCGATCGTAGGCAATCACGGCCTGCTCGGATGCCTCGGTGATGGAACGGCGGAAATACGGAGCTCCGGTGCTCGCAACGAACGCACCGAGCGCCGCGGGCGAGTTGAACTCGGCCGTGTCCTGGGCGGTCAATGCGAACTTGGTGAGCCCGGCGCGGCCATTCACGGTCGGGCCGAGGTCGCGGTTCAGCTCGATCAGGGTGGACAGGCCCACCGCGCTGTCGGACGGGTCGGGTATGTCGACCGACAAGCCCATGCTGCCCGGCGGGCCGCCGTACGTCGAGGTCAGCAGCAGCCCCCAGCTCGGCGGCCCGGCGAACACCCCGGTCTTGCTCGCCACCGGTTGCGAGGTCACGAGCATGATCGGGGACTTGGCCACGCTGATGCCGGTCGGCTGCACGACCCGGGCGCCCACCGGGTACTTCCTGGCCAAGTCGACCCAGAGGGTCGAGTCCGGGATCCAGGCATCGAGCGCGGCCAGTCCGTGCAGGCTGACCTGGCCGTCGATCTGGGCCGCGACAGCCGAGGGCTGGCCAGGGGTCACCTCGACCTCGACGCACCGGCCCGCGGCGCTCACGTTCTGCTTGTTGAACGTCCGCGCGATCGTCTGGAGCGCGGGGGATATGTCGAAGCTGACCGCGAGGTTGACCAGCAGCGGCTGGTTGGAACAGGAGGCCTGCGAGATGACCGCCTTGGCCGTCATCCCGGCCACCGTGATCACGGAGATGACCAGGGCAATCGTCACCAGGATCCCAGTGCTGACCCGGCGCGTCCGTTCGCGACGTCCCAGCCCGGACACAGCTCCGCGTCGTGCCAATTCTCCGCGTCCCTCATTGTCGTGCGGCCCGCCGGGCCGCATGCTGCCGCACGTGTCCGCTGGGAGGACTATATCGAACTCACAGCGACAGATCGGCTGATATTGCTCAGTTGCCCGGTTATGCTCCCGGGGGGAGACTGGCTGCCGTGAGCACGGTGATCAGGATCAGCGACCCGGCCGATCCGCGGGTGGCCGACTACGTCGGCCTGACCGACGTGCACCTGCGGCGGAGCCTGGAAGCCGGCCACGGCCTGTTCATAGCCGAGGGGGAGAAGGTCATCCGGCGCGCCATCGCGGCGGGCTACCCGGTCCGGTCGCTCCTGGTGGCCGACGACAAGCTGGCCGCGATCGAATCCGTCGCCGCGCAGTGCGCCGCGCCCGCTTACGTGCTCCCGGCCGCGGCGGTGCAGGAACTAACCGGGTACCGGGTGCATCGGGGCGCGCTGGCCTCGATGCAGCGGCGGCCGCTGCCTGGTGTCCCGGCCGTGCTGGCCCCGGCGCGGCGGATCGTCGTGCTGGAGGATCTCGTGGACCACGGCAACGTCGGGGCGATCTTCCGGTGCGCGGCCGCGCTCGGCCTGGACGCGGTGATCTTGTCGCCGCGATGCGCCGACCCGCTCTACCGGCGCGCGGTGAAGGTTTCCATGGGCGCGGTGCTGGCGATCCCGTACGCCCGCATGACCGACTGGCGCGGCGGGCTGGCCGAGCTGCGCGGGGCCGGGTTCCGGCTGCTGGCGCTCACCCCGGACCAGGCCGCGGTCCCGCTGGCCGCCGCGACCGGCAGCCGCGCCGATCGCACGGCGCTATTGCTGGGCACCGAGGGTGACGGGCTGTCCTCGCGCTGGCTCGCCGAGGCTGATCAGGCCGTGTGCATCCCGATGGCGGCGGCCGCGACGGCGGCGGGCGTCGACTCGCTCAACGTCGTGGCGGCCGCCGCGATCGCCTGCCAGTGGCTGGCGGCCGGCTAGTTCGACCGGGGGCCGCTCAGGCGGCCCAGATCCGACGCGCGTAAGCCGCGAAGTTCGTGCCGAGAATCTTCTCGATCCGGCTCTGCCGGTAGCCGCGCTGCTCCAGCAGGCGGATCAGCTCATAGAACTGATTCACGCCGCGCAGGTCGATGACGAACGGGAGGGTGTCGGCCCGCTCCCCGGCGGCGCTGACGCCGGCCGCCTGGCGCTGCGCGACGTGCTCCGTCAGCGTCGCCCGGTAGGCGTCCAGGTCATCGATCGAGGTGACCGAGCCGTCCGTGCCGATGCCGACGTGGTCCTCGCCGCACACGTTGACCGCGTGGTCGATGTGCTCGACGACGTCGGCGGCGCGGGCGTGGCCGGAGCTGTTCAGGAAGGGCATGAAGTAGATACCGACGAAGCCGCCGCGCGCTGCCACCAGCCGCAGTTCCTCGTCGGTCTTGTTGCGCGGCAGGTCGGTCAGGGCCCGGCAGCCGGTGTGATTGATCGAGACCGGCTGGCGGGAGATCTCGGCGGCCTCGAGGCAGGTCCGCTCCCCGCTGTGCGACAGGTCGACCATGATGGCGCTGTCGTTCAGGCTCTCGACCACCTGCCGGCCGAATGCGGTCAGGCCGCGGTTCCCGGTCGCCATCGAGCCGTCGCCGATGTGGTTCGCCTGGTTGTAGGTCAGCTGGATGACGCGCACTCCGAGCTGCCCGAACAGCGCGACCCGGGCCAGATCGGTGCCGATCGCGACGGCGTTCTGGAACCCGTAGATGATGCCGATCTTGCCCGCGCTCCTGGCCTGGTAGATGTCGTCGACGGTACGGACCTTGATCAGGTCGGCCGCGTTCTTCGCGACAATCGAATCCCAGACCTCGATTTCGTGGATCGTGTGCTCGAACGGCGGCAGGTCGCCCATGGTGTAGCCGAGCGTGATGTTCACCGCGGTGAGGCCCGAGGCGTGCCCGTCGGCCAGCGCGCGCCGGTCGATCGTCAGCTCGTCGCTGGCCTGGTTCAGGTGGCCGGCCGCTGCCGCCGACTGCTCCGCGTTGGGGTTGTCGAGACTGCCGAGCGCGTTGATGATCAGGTAATCCGTGCCGGGGCTCACTCGGCCGCCCGATATTCCGATCGGCAGTAACGGCGCCCGCGTTTGACCACGAAGCTGATGCTGCGCAGATTGGCCAGGTCAGCCACCGGGTCCTCGGCCAGGACGACGAAGTTCGCCAGCTTGCCCGCCTCGATGCTGCCCATGGCGGCCTCCGCGCCGATGCTCCTGGCGCCGATCAGGGTGGCGGAGTGGATGACCTGCGCCGTGGGGATGCCACAGTCCTGCGCGAGGAACGCCATCTCGTCGTGCAGGGCCGGGAAGGGATGCTGCGGGTCGGTCTCATAGTCGGTGCCCGTCGATATCGCGACACCGGCCCGGTAGGCCCGGGCGGTCAGGCGCGCCGACAGGGCCGCGTTGGCGCGCGCGCGGGCCTGGCCGTCAGGGTCGGCCGGGGCGTCCCACGGGCTGCTCCACATGCTGGCGGTCGCGTCCAGAACGGTGCCGCGCGACCGCATCTGCGCGAACAGCGAGTCCAGCAGCGGGTCATCGCCGCCGCCGAACCGGTCATAGTCGATCGGCGGCTTGTCCTTGTACGTGGATAGCTGCTCCGCGGCGGCCTCGTATGCAAGCGACGTGACGTGCGAGACGGAGTCCACGCCCGCGCTGATGACCTGGCTCGGGCTGGCCGGGAACACCGCGGCGTGGGCCCACACGCTGATGCCCTGCCGGTGTGCCTCGGCCGTGATGGCGGCGACGCTGTGGCCGGGCAGATCGGCGTAGATCTTGATCGCGGTGGCGTGCGTTCCCCTGGCCATGGCGACGGCGAGGGGCAGGTCGGTCTCGTCGGTGATCGCCTGCATCCAGGGCACCGAGCCCGGCGTCTCGCCCTGCGATACCTGCCAGGTACGGGGGTCGTCGAAGAAGCCCGGGCCGGCCATCAGGGCGGCGTAGCGGATGTCGGGCCCGGGAATCTCGCCGACCCGGGTGGCCCGGCCGAGGTCGCTGATCTGACGCAGGTCATCGGCCATGATCCGGATCGCGGTGACGCCGCCGTAGACGTGCCTGCGCAAGGTGGCCTCGGCGACGGCCCGATGGGGTGGCGTCGCGATGTGCTGGTGCGAGTCGATCAGGCCGGGGATGACGAACTGGCCCGCCAGGTCGAATACCGCCGCGCCGTCGCCCCGATCTGCGGGGACCTCATCGTCGGGAGCTACCAGGACGATCTCGGCGCCGTCCGCCACGATCGTCATCGACTGCCGGGCCGGCTGGCCGGTCCCGTCGATGAGCGTCGCTCCCCGGTAGACCGCGACCGCCCCCGTGCCGGGCTGGGCAAACGGAGCCGGAGCGCCGGTCTCGTCCATGCACTTCACCTCGGGGTAAGAGTCAAAAACCGCTAATCACTCGATAACTCCACAATACGTGAGATCACCGCGCCCCGAGCCCGTGACCAGGCTGTGACCAGCAGATTTACCCGTTCCCGCCGGTGATCCCGCCGGTCGCTCCCTATGGCCGGTGAGCGCGCGGCCAACCACGCTGGCTCTATCGGACGGGTCTCACCCGCCGATTGTCCGGGCCGCATGGGTCGGTTGCGGATCAGGAAACCTTAAGCAGGAGAGAGCGTCGATGCGTACGCGACGGGGTTCTCTGATCGTCGCCAGCCTGGCTGTGCTGGCGATGACGGCAGCCGCCTGCGGCGGCTCAACGAAGGCGGGCGGCGGCGGCGGTACTGGCCCCGGCTCGATCGGCAACGGCCTGCAGGCCCTTAACGGGGGCGGCACGCCGGTCAAGGGCGGCACCCTGAACATGCTCGGCGACGGTGACGTCGACTGGATGGACTACAACGCCAGCTACTACAGCATCGGCTACCTCGCGCAGCGGATGTACCTGCGCGGGCTCTACGCGTACCCGGCGACTCCCGGCAAGACGACGACGGTAGCTCCCGATCTCGCCACGGCGCTGCCGACCTTGACCAACGGCGGCAAGACCTACACGGTCACGATCCGGTCCGGCGCGATGTGGAACACCAGCCCGGCCCGCCAGATCACCGGCGCGGACGCGGTGCTCGGCCTGAAGCGGACGTGCAACCCCACCCCCACGAGCTTCGGCGGGCGGCCGGACTTCGCGAACCTCATCGTCGGCTACAGCACGTTCTGCGCGGGCTTCGCGAAGGTCTCGCCCGACGTCGGTGTCGGCGATCAAGAACTACATCGACACGCACAACATCTCCGGCGTGACCGCCAGCGGCAACACCGTCACCTACAACCTGACCCAGCCGGCGTCGTACTTCGCCGACCAGCTGACCCTGCCCGCGTTCAACCCGGCCCCGGTCGAGAGCCTGAACTACCTGCCGGGCAGCATCGCGTCCGAGACGCACCAGTACGCCGACGGGCCGTACGAGATCAAGTCCTACGTGCCAGCGAAGTCGATCCAGTTCGTCCGCAACCCGGCGTGGAACGCCGCGACGGATCCCATCCGCAAGGCCTATGTCAACGCGATCAACGTGAGCGAGACCGGCAACCCGATCACGATCCAGCAGATCCTGCAGACCAACACGGCCGCGGGCGGCATGGAGTTCAACAGCTTCCCGCCGGTCGCCTCGCTGCCGGGTCTCATCGCCCAGATGAAGGCCGGGAGCAAGGACTTCAACCTCGGCCCGACGTTCGGCTCCAACCCGTATCTGTCCTTCAACACCGTGTCGCCGAACAACGGCGGGGCGCTGGGCAAGGTCGCGGTGCGGCAGGCGCTGAGCTACGCGATCAACCGCACGTCACCTGATCCAGGACGACGGCGGCCCCGATCGTCAGCCCGCCGCTGACGCACGTGCTGCCGAACGGCATCAACGGCTCGCAGTACGTGCAGGCGAACTTCAACCCGTTCCCGTACAACGTGGCCAAGGCCAAGTCGATGCTGAAGGCCGCGGGTTACCCGAACGGGCTGAACCTGACGGTGCTGTACAACGCCGAGTCCACTTTCGAGCCGAAGATGTACCAGACGCTGCAGGCCGACATGGCACCCGCGGGCATTCACCTGAAGGCCCTCGCGGTTCCGTCCGCTGACCTGTACGTCAAGTACCTGACGGTGCCCAGCACGGCCACCAACGGGACGTGGGACATCGCGATGAACGGCTGGGGCCCGGACTGGTTCGGCGACGCCGCGGCCTCGTTCTTCGGGCCGATCTACTCCGGCGCAGCCGCGTACCCGCCGGTCGGCAGCAACTTCTCCCAGTACAACAACCCGGCCGTCAACGCCCTCATCACCAAGGCGGCGAGCCAGGCGAGCACGGTAGCGGCGGGCAAGCTGTGGGCCAAGATCGATCAGATGGTGACGATGGAGGCACCGACGTTCCAGATCACCCAGGACCTGCAGCCGCACTTCCACTCCAGCTTCGTGCACAACGCGGTGTACGTGCCGGCGATCCAGAACTTCGACCCGACCAACGTCTGGCTGAGCACCCCCGGCTCCTGAGCCGGTAGCCAGCACTAGCCAACGCGGTTCCCCTGTCGCCCCGACCGGCGCAGGGGGACCGCGTTCCTTTGCGCCCGTTCAGCTACCGTTCGGCACTTGCTCAGCCACACCTTGATGACTGATCGGAATGGCGCTGTTATCCAATCGCTGGCAATGCCGATAACGATAGATATCCATGGGGATAGCGTCAGGTCACTCAGACCCGGCGGATCCGCGCGACCGGTTCGGTGAACTGGTGCGAGGCCGCCGGGTCGCGGCCGGCCTTACCCAGGAGGAACTCGCCGAGCGATCCGGCCTGGGCGTGCGGACCATCAGCGACATCGAGCGCGGCCGGATCGGCCGCCCGCACCGCCGGTCGGTGGATCTGCTCTGCGACGCGCTCGGGCTGGTCCGGCCGGGCCGCGACCGGGGCGGGCGAGGGCCGGCCGACGGAGCGGCCCCGGCGGCAATGACCCCGGCCGAAACA
Source organism: uncultured Actinomycetota bacterium (assembly GCA_963805805.1). Classification (GTDB taxonomy): domain Bacteria; phylum Actinomycetota; class Actinomycetes; order Streptosporangiales; family Streptosporangiaceae; genus JAJYUU01. The sequence continues at coordinate 236,153 of CAWDVS010000011.1, forward strand.
GGCCGGCGAACTGGGCCGGCTGGAGCTGGGCTGGCCGGAGCGGGGCCGGCCGGCGGAATGCGGCAGGTAGTGCCGCGGCAGCTGCCCGCGGCGATCCGGCATTTCGTCGGCCGGGCCGACGAGCTGAAGGCCCTGGACGGGCTGCTGGACTCGGTCGACAGCGCGGCGGGCACGCCGCAGATCGCGTCGATCAGCGGGACCGCCGGGGTGGGTAAGACGGCGCTCGCCGTGCACTGGGCGCACCGCGCGGCCGAGCGCTTCCCGGACGGGCAGCTGTACGTCGACCTGCGCGGCTTCGAGCCGTCCGGGACGCCGGTGGCGCCGCCGGACGCGATCAGGGGCTTCCTCGACGCGTTCGGCATGCCGGCCGAGCGCATCCCGGCGAGCCCGGACGCGCAGGCGGCCCTGTACCGCAGCCTGCTGGCCGGCCGCCAGGTGCTGATCATCCTGGACAACGCCAGCGACGAGGCGCAGGTGCGCCCGCTGCTGCCGGGGAGCTCGCCGTGCATGGTCGTCGTGACCAGCCGGCGCCAGCTCGCTGGCCTGGCGGCCACCGAGTGCGCGCACCTGCTGACCCTCGATGTGCTTACCCGGGCCGAAGGCCAGGAGATGCTGTCCCGCCGCCTGGGGGCCGAACTCGTCGATCGCGAGACCGAGGCGGTCGGCGAGCTCATCAGCTTGTGCGCCCGGCTGCCGCTCGCGCTGGCCATCGCCGCCGCGCGGAGCGCGGCCCGGCCGTCCCGTCCGCTCCAGGCGCTGGTCGAGGAGCTGCGCCCGGCGCAGGACCGGCTGAAGGTGCTCGACGCGGCGGACACGGCGGACGAGGCCACCAGCGCGCGGGCGGTGCTGTCCTGGTCCTACCAGGGCCTCACCCCGCCCGCCGCGCGGATGTTCCGGCTGCTGGCGGTGCACCCGGGACCGGACAGCACCGCCGCCGTCGCCGCCAGCGTGGCCGGGATCGCGCCGGACGAGGCCCGGCCGCTGCTCGCCGAGCTGGTACTCGCGAACCTGCTCGCCGAGCACGACCGACGGCCGGTTCAGCTGCCACGACCTGCTGCGGGCCTACGCCGCCGAGCAGGCGGGCCGGTCCGAGCGCGACGAAGATCGCCGGGCGGCCATGCACCGGATGCTGGACCACTACCTGCACACCGCGTTCGGGGCCGCGATGCTGCTGGATCAGATCGATCCGCCCGCCCCGCCGCCCGCCGCGCTGCCGGGGGTCACGCCGGAGGTGCTGGCGGACCGTCGGCAGGCGTACGCCTGGTTCGAGGCCGAGCGACCGGTCTTGTCCGCCGCGATCAGCTACGCCGCGCGGCACGGGTTCGACGGCCATGCCTGGCACCTGCCGCAGGCGTTGCGCGAGTTCTACATCCGCCGCGCGTACTGGGCCGAGTCGGCCGCGACCCAGCAGGTCGCCGCCGCGATCGCCGGCCGGGCCGCGGACGAAGCCGGGCAGGCGACCGCGCACCGGGGTCTCGGCGCCGCCCTCGTCCGGCTCGGCCGGTACGCCGAAGCCGCGGTGCACCTGGATCTCGCGCTCGACCTGTACCGGCGGCTGGGGGACCAGCCGGGAGAGTGCCGGGTCATCTTCCAGCAGGCCGTCATGTTCGGCCTGCAGGACGACTACCGGCGGGCGCTGAGCTGCGGCCGGCTGGCCCGGCGGCTGGCCAGGGCGGCCGGCGAGCCGGCCGACGAGGGCCACGCCCTGAACGTCACCGGCCAGTTCCACGCCCGGCTGGGCCGGCGCCGGCTGGCAATGGCGTACTGGGAGCGCGCGCTCGCGCTGCACCGGCAGAGCGGCAACCGGCTCGGCGAGGCGCTCACCCAGCAGAACCTCGGCGTGCTGCGGCTGCACTCCGGCGACGGCAAGGGCGCGATCGCGCTGCTGGCCGAGGCCGCCCTGATCTGCGCGGAGACCGGCGACCGGTTCTACTACGCCGACATCATCGACGATCTCGGCGACGCTTATCAGGCGGCCGGCAACCTGCCGGCCGCGCACGAGTCATGGCGGCAAGCGCTGGCCGAATTCGAGGACCTGCAGCACCCCAGGGCCAAGCAGTCCAGGGCCAAGCTCCCGGCGCACGCCCGGTGCAAGCCGGCGCTCGCCTGAGCGGCTGCTACCAGACAGGCGCCGCGAATTCCGTGACGGAGGTCAGCGGCCTGACGCTAGACCCAGGTAGCCGCGGCTGACGCACGCAGCCGGGCCGCGACGCCGGGTGGCGCGCCGACGTGGTCGAGGCCGAGCAGGGCCGCGCCCGCGACCGGCGGCACGTCCACGGTGCGCACGTCGGCGCCGGGCAGCTCGGCCAGGATCAGCTCCCGGATCGTGCCCGACAGCAGCGGATCGCGCGCGGTCATCAGGCTGCCGCCGAGTACCACCGGCACCGCCCCGGCCAGCCCGAGCCGCCGCGCCGCGACCGTCGCCATCGTGCAGATCTCGCTCGCCTGGCGCCGGACCACGTCGGCCGCGACCTGGTCGCCGCGGCCCGCGACCGCGAACAGCACCGGCACCAGGCCGTGCAGCTCGGCGTGCCTGATCGTGCCGCGGTACAGCCCGATGACCACGTCCTCGACCCGGTCGACGCCGAAGTGCGCGGGCACCGCGGTCCGCAGCCCGGTGTCCGGACCGCGGCCGTCCTCGGCCCGGACCGCCCACCACAGCGCCTCACCGCCGAGCTGGCCGCCGCCGCCCCAGTCACCGCTCATCTCGCCGAGGGCGAGAAACCGGGTCGTCTCGCCGCCGGGGGCCACGCCGACGCAGTTGATCCCGGCCCCGCAGACCACGCCGACGCCCCAGTGGGCCCCGGAGTCGTCCAGGCCGGCCCGCAGCACCGCGAACGTGTCGTTGACCACCGACACGGTGTCCGACCAGCCCTGACTCGCGATCAGCTCGCGCAGCTCGGCTTCCTCATCGGGCAGGTCGGCGCCCGCCAGGCAGGCCGACGTGTGCGCGGCGACCGGCCCGTCCGGCGGCACGCCCGCCTGTGCGGCCGCGGCCCGGACCAGATCGGTCAGCACCGTGACCATCCCGTCCCGGCCGATGCCCTGATGGTTGGACCCGCCGCCGCGGACCGAGGACAGCACGCTGCCGTCGGTGGCGACGAGCGCTACATCGGTCTTGCTGTTGCCGCCGTCGATCGCCAGAACCGCGGCGGACTCCGTCACCGATTCGCCCAGGGAAGGAACGCCGCGTTCTCCGCCAGCAGCCGATCGGTGAGCTGCTGAGCCAGGTCGTACTGGCCGACGATCGGGTTCGCGAGCAGCGCCTTGGCCACCCGGTCCCGGCCGCCGTGCACCGCGGCCGCCACGGCCAGCTCCTCGTACGCCGACGCGTGCGCGATCAGCCCGGTCATCAGCGGGTCCAGCGGGGCCACCTCCACCGGCACGGCCCCGTCGGCGCCCACGATGGCCGAGACCTCGATCACCGCCCGATCACTTAGGAACGGCAGCGTGCCGTTGTTACGGACGTTCACCACCTGGCGGTCGCGAGCGTCGGTCAGCAGCGACGCCAGCAGCGCGACGGCCGCCTCCGAGTAGAACGCACCGCCGCGGTGGGTGAGCAGTTCAGGCTTGGTGTCGAGGGCCGGATCGGCGTACATCTCCAGCAGCTGCCGCTCGATCTCGGCGACCGCCTGGGCCCGGGTCTCGCGGCCGCGCTCTTCCTCGACAACGGCGTCGTGCGCCCAGTAGTACCGCAGGTAGTACGACGGCACGGCGCCGTACGTCGTGGTCACTTCCAGCGGCAGCCCGGTGTGCGCGGCGATTTCCTCGCCGTGGGTGGCCAGCAGGCCCGGCAGCTTGTCGGCGCCGTCGACCAGTACCTGTCGTTCCCAGGTGAGGTGGTTGAGCCCGACGTGATCGAGGTCCACCGCCTCCGGCGCGACCCCGAGCATTTCCGCCGCCATCCGCTGGTAGCCGATGGCCACGTTGCACAGGCCGATGGCGCGGTGCCCGGCGTCCAGCAGCGCCCTGGTGACGATGCCGACCGGGTTGGTGAAGTCGATGATCCACGCGTTCGGGGCGGCCAGCTGCCGGACTCGCTCGGCGACGTCGAGCACTACCGGGACGGTCCGCAGCGCCTTGGCGAAGCCGCCCGCCCCGGTCGTCTCCTGGCCGACGCAGCAGAACTCCAGCGGCCAGGTCTCGTCCCGGTGCCGGGTGGCCTGACCGCCGACCCGCAACTGGATCAGGACCGCGCCCGCGCCCTCTACGGCGGCGTCGAGGTCGGCGGTCCAGCTGACCTTCGCCGGGTGGCCGTACCTGGCCATGATCCGGGCCGAGAACGGGCCCACCACCGACAGCCGGCTCGCATCGGGATCGACCAGCACCAGCTCGGTGATCTTGATCTCGCCGGTCAGCCGGGCGATGCCGTCGATGAGCTCGGGGGTATAGGTGGAGCCGCCGCCGATGACAGCGAGTTTCATCTAGAACGCCTTCACTTCCGCGCCGGACTGCGCGACGTGGCAGGCGGCATCGTGACCAGGGGCGAGCGGCAGCAGCCGCGGGGTTTCGGGTGGCAGATGTCGATGGCGAGCGGGCAGCGGAAGCGGAACCGGCAGCCGGGCACCGGATCGATGACCTTGCGGCGGCTCGCCGCGGTCGGTGTGCGCCCCGACGTTGAGGTCGGCCCGCGGGTCGGGCACCGCCGACAGCAGGAGCTGGGTGTAGGGGTGGCGTGGGTTCGCCAGTACCTCCTCGACCGGGCCCTGCTCGGCGATCTGGCCGGCGTACATGACGATCAGCCGGTCGGCCACGTACCGGGCGCTGGCGATGTCGTGGGTGATGTAGAGGATCGACACGCCCTGCTCGTCCCGCAGCTGGGCCATCAGGTTGAGCAGGCCGATCCGGATAGACACGTCCAGCATGGACACCGGCTCGTCGGCCAGGATCAGCTTCGGCCGCATGGCCAGTGCCTGGGCGAAGCCGACCCGCTGGCGCTGGCCGCCGCTCAGCTCGTGCGGGAACCGCTGCAGCACCTCGCCCGGCGGAGTCAGCCCGACCGCGGTGAACACCCGCTCGGCCTCGGCCTGCCGCTGCTCGGCCGACAGCTCGGGCCGGTGCAGCTTGAGTGACCGCATGACGCCGTGCGAGACCCGGAACACCGGGTTGATCGAAGCGAACGGGTCCTGGAACACCATCGGGACGTCGCTGCGGTAGCGGAGTACATCCCGCCTGGACCGCAGCCTCGACAGCGGCTTGCCCTGGAAGTAGATCTCGCCGGACGTCGGCTTGTAGATCCGGGCCAGCAGCCGCGCGATCGTGGACTTGCCGCTGCCGCTCTCGCCTGCCAGCGCGACGATCTCGCGCTCACCGATCTCCAGGCTGACGTCGTCCACCGCGTGCAGCGTCTTGCGCTGCAGCGAGCTGCCGAGCCGGAAGTGCTTGCTCAGGTCGTCGGTGCGCAGCAGCGGCGTGCGGGTAACCGGGCCAGGCCTGGGCATGGTCTCCTGGTCGGTCACTGTGTCTCCTTTACGCGTGCCACCTCTGCGTTCTCGTGCAGAAGGCACCTGACCAGCTCGCCGTTGACGCTGAACAGCGGCACCGGGGTGGTCAGGCAACGGTCCATCACCTTCGGGCAGCGCGGCGCGAACTGGCAGCCCTCCGGCGGGTCAGCGAGGTTGGGCGGGCTGCCGGGGATTCCGGTCAGCGGTACTCGCGGGCCCTTGATCGAGGGGAACGCCTCCATCAGGCCGCTGGTGTAGGGGTGCAGCGGGCTGGTGAACACTTGCCGGGTAGTGCCGAACTCGGCGATCTGGCCGGCGTACATCACCATCAGCCGGTCGGTGAAATGCCGGACCAGCGACATGTCGTGGGTGACGAAGATGACCGCAAAGCCGAGTTGCTCCTGCAGTTCCTTGATCTGCACCATCAGCGATCGCTGCGCGACCACGTCGAGGGCCGATGTCGGCTCGTCCATGATCACCAGATCGGGAGTGAACAGCATGGCCATCGCGATCATCGAGCGCTGGCGCATGCCACCGGACAACTGGTGGGGATAGCTCTTCAGGTGCGCCGGGTCGATGCCGACCATGCGCAGCACCTCGGCCGAGCGCTGCGCGATCTCGTGCTTGGAAACCACGCCGTGGGCGCGCATCGCGTCCCGGAACTGGGCGCCGATCGACATGACCGGATTCAGCGCGTTCATGGCGCTCTGCATGACCACGGACATGTCGCACCACCGGACCGCAGCCAGCATCCGGTCCGTCAGGCCGACCAGGTTCTCGCCCTTGAACTCGACCGAGCCGCTGCTCACGGTGGCGGGCGGGGACAGCAGCTGGGCTATCGCGAACAGCAGCGTGGATTTGCCGCAGCCAGACTCGCCGACCACGCCGACGAACTCGCCGCGCCCGACCGTGAAGGTGACGTCCTGCACCGCCCGGACGGTGCCGCGCTCCATGAGGTAGTCCACCGACGAGGTCGGTGACCTCGAGGATGGTGCCGGAGTGCTGGCCGGGGGATGACTCGGCAGGCACGCCGTTACTTAGCACGCTGGACACGCTTCCCCCGGATGCTCCGAACCGGCCGCAGCGCCGGGTTGCCGATCTCGTCGAATGCGTAGTTGAGCAGCGCGAATGCCGCGCCGAGCGCGACGATGCAGAGGCCGGGAACGATGATCCACAGCGACTGGCCGGTCTGGAAGGCCTCTTCGTTCTCGGCCCAGTAGAGCATCGTGCCCCAGCTGGTCACGTTCGGATTGCCGAGCCCGATGAACTGCAGGCTGGAGGAGAACAGCACCGCGTACAGGGCGTTGGTGAGGAAGCTGGCCACCAGCAGCGAGGTCATCGTCGGGATGATCTCGACCACGATGATGTACAGCGGCCGCTCGCCGCGGACCCGCGCCGCCTCCAGGAAGTCCCGGTTGCGCAGCGACAGTGCCTGCGATCGCAGCTGCCGGGCGGTGTAGGACCACCCCGTCGCAGTGAGGACCAGGATCATCACCGCGGTGCCCGCTCCGTTCAGGTACCGGGCGAGCACGATCAGCAGCGGGAACAGCGGAATGACCAGCAGCACGTCGGTGAGCAGGTTGAGCACGTTGTCCCACATTCCGCCGAGGTAAGCGGCCGCGACGCCGATGAGCATCGCGATGAGCGTCGCGCCGAAGCCGACCCCGAGCGCGATCAGCACCACCGGTCGGGTGCCGTAGATGACCTGGGCGAACATGTCCTGGCCGAACGAGGTCGTGCCGAGCAGGTGATGCGCGGACGGGCCGAGGCATGCGCGGGTAGAGCTCGGCGTTCGGGTCGTCCTTGGCGATGACGCCGGGGATGAGCGAGACGACGCAGAACAGCGTCAGCAGCGCAGCGCCCACGGTCGCCTTGCGGTTGGAGGTGATGGCGCGCGCCATCCGGCGCAGCGAGCGTGCGCCGGATATTCCGGTGCTTGGCGCCGGTAGACCGCCGGCTGGTGCCAGCACCGGGGGCGTTCCGGACCCACCGCCGATCACTCCGGGCATGGCCATGGCTACCTCGCCTCCCTGGTCCGCGGGTCGAGCACAGCGGTCGCGATATCGGACAGCAGGATCGCCACCAGAACCGCGACGGTGATGAGGAGGAACAGCGCCTGCATCAGCGGGTAGTCATCGTTGTTCACCGCCTGCAGGAGCATGAAGCCCACGCCCTGATAGTTGAATATCTCCTCGATCAGGATCGCGCCGCCGACCACGAAGCCGAGCGACATGGCGAACCCGGTGAGGTTCGGCAGGATCGCGTTCCGCGCCGCATAATCCACCATGATCCGATGGCCGGGCAGGCCCTTGGCCCTGGCCATCCGCACATAATCCTCCGACAGCGTAGTGATCATGGTGTTGCGCATGGTCAGGATCCAGGTGCCGATGGTGGTGAGTAGCAGGGTGAGCGCGGGCAGGATCGCGTGCTCCAGGACATTGCTGATGAACGTCCAGTTGAATCCCGGCGTGAGCGTGATCCCGTAGCTGTCGATGTAGGGCAGCCAGTGCAGCTTGACCCCGAAGACCAGGATGAACACGAGGCCGAGCCAGAAGAACGGGATCACGGTCATGATCACGAACACCGGCGGCAGGATGCTGTCCAGGTGACCGCCGCGGCGCCAGGCGCTGACGACGCCGATCCCGGTGCCGAGGATGAATGCAAGCACCGTGGTGACGCCGACCAGGCCCAGCGTCCAGGGGATGCGCCTGCAGGACGATCCGCGCTACCGAGTTGCCCGGCTGGGTCGTCAGCGACTGGCCGAAATTCCCGGTCGCCACGTTGCCGATGTAATGGAAGTACTGGACTACGAGGTTCTGATGAGTATTGAGGCCGAACTGCTGTTCAAGCGCCTTCAGCGCGGTCGGGCTGAGGGCACCACGGTGTCCGGCGATCGTCGCCTGTGCCGGGTTGCCCGGCATCAGCCGTGGCAGCAGGAAGTTCAGGGTGAGCGCTATCCACAGGGTGAGCGCAAAGAATCCGAGGCGGCGCAGCACGAATCTCATGCCTGGCTCCAGAGGCGCACGGGTTTGGTTCTTCTCAACGCTGGCCTACCTAACGCTTGCTCGCAAGAGCCCCGGGCGGCCCGCGAGCCGGGCCGCCCGGGACACTGCTACTTCGCGGGCGAGAGGTGCAGCATCAGCTGACCCCAGTCCGGGTAGTTGTACGCAGCGGGCTGCGCGTATGGATTACTCGGGGTCGGCCAGCCGGAGAAGCTGCCGGTGTCGTACTGGAACCAGTCGACCGCCTCGGTGATCGGGATGACCGGCACGTCGGCCAGCATGACCTTCTCCAGCTGGTCCACGATCGACTTCTGCGTGGCCGGATCCGTCGTCTGCGCGTACTGGTTGATGAGCGCGTCCGTCGCCGGGTTGCTGTACCGCTCGAAGTTCGAGCCCGCGGACTTGCCGATCGCGGCCGAGTTCGGCCCGTACAGCCACTGCCGCAGCTCGTAGAACGGGCTCGGGCCGCCGGTCTCGGCGTCGTAGCCGAGGTCGAACTTGCCGGTGAAGATGTCGTTCTCATACGTGGTCTGGGCCAGGTTCTCGGGCGTGACCTGGATGCCGACCGCCTTCAGGTCCTGGATGATCGTCTGTGCCGCAGCGACCCAGTCCGAGAAACCGCCGTTGTTCACTAGGTTGAAGGACAGCGGCTTGCCGGACGGCGTGGTGAAGATGCCGTTCGAGCCGCGCTTGAAGCCGGCCTGCTGCAGGATCGAGATCGCCTTGGCCGGGTTGTAGGCGTAGTTGTTGCCGTAGGCCGCGGACTGCGAGGTGTCCAGCCAGCTCGAGAACGTCGGGGTCACGATGCCGCTCTGGTTCGAGGCGGGCTCGTAGCCGTACTCGCCGATGGTGGAGGCCTTCTGCCGGTTGATCGCGTACGCCATCGCCTGCCGGACCGCGACGTTCTTCAGGAGCGGGTTGGTCAGGTTGATGAACATGGACACGTTCGCCACCGGCGGGAACCAGTAGTGGTAGTTCGGGCTCTTGGACGTGTAGAAGGTCTTGATGCTCGGGATGAACTGGCTGCCCCACTGGGCCTGGCCGCTAGCCAGGAACGTGTTGGCGGTGTCGTTGGTCAGGAACGACGGGTAGTTCACCGTGCCGACCTTCGGCTCACCGGGCTGCCAGTAGTGGGTGTTCGCCACGTACTTGATGTTCTGCGGCGTGCAGTCGCTGCTGCCCGTCGTGAACGCGCCGGTGCCGACCGGGTTCTTGTCCGGGTAGTTCACCGGGTTGGAGACCTTGGACCAGACCTTCTGGTCGACGATCCCGATCTGGTCGGCGATGTAGTAGAAGTTCGTGACCGCGGGCTGCTTGAAGGTCATCACGACGGTCTGCCCGGAGGCGGTGACGCTGGTCAGGTCCGACCAGATCGCGTTGATGTCCAGGGTCGGGTATTTGTGCAACAGGTTGAACGTGTACGCGACGTCCGCCGGGGTCAGCGGGTCGCCGTTGGTGAACTTCACCCCGCTGCGGATGGTGAAGGTCAGCGTCGTGTTGCCGGTACCCCACACCCACTTCGTCGCCAGCCAGGGCGTGGCCTTGCCGCTCTGCAGGGTGTTGACGAAAGCCAGCGGCTCGTACACCGGGCCGAGCGCGAAGGAGATGTAGGTCAGGTTGAACGGGTTGAAGTCACACGTCCAGGTGCCGCCGCTCTCGTTGTCGATGGTCAGCACGCCGGATGGTGCGGCGTTGCCGCCGCCGGAACCGGAGTTGCCCGATGGGGCCGGGGTGCTGCTGCATGCGGCCGCCAGCAGGCCAGCAGCCACAACGGCCGCCGCCGCGATTGACTTGTGGCGTCTCATATGCCTTGCCCTTCAGGGTAGTGGCATGAAAGCACGAAGTGTACCTTTCATGCCTATTCAACGGTAACTGCTGGTGCGCCAGAAGCGCCGATGTGCCGCGGACAGTTCGGTCCGTTCCCGGCCGGTGATGTCCACCGCAATCGGGCCGGTGCCCTCGGCCAGTGGGCCCGCGGCGTCCACGGCCAGCGCGATCGCGCCGAGCAGCGGAGCGTCATGCGGGAAATGCGCGAGCACGAGTTCGGGCGGATAGGGGACCGCCTGGGCTAGCGCCTCCGCTAGCACCGGCTCGATCCGGTGCCAGGAGCCGACCATGCCGCCGCCCACCGCGATCCGGGCCGGGTCGACGACGATGGTGAGATTGACCAGGTGAAACGCGAGCTCCCGGACGAACGCCGTGACCATGTCGTCCAGCTCGGGATCGGTCGCGCTGGCGGCGAACACCTCCGCCGCGGTGAGCCGGCGGCCCAGCTTGGCCGCCCGCCGGGCCAGCGCGAGGCCGCTGACCATGTCCTCGAGCATCATCCGCCGGCCGGCCGGCAGGCCGACGTCGGCGTGCTCGCGCAGGCTGTAGCCGATCTCGCCGGCGGCGCCGTGGCGGCCGGTCACGACCTGGCCGCCGGTCACGACGGCGGCCGCGAGCCCGGTGCCGAGATTCAGGTAGACGGCCGGGTCATAGCCCGCCAGCGACCCCCAGCGCACCTCGGCCCTGGCCGCGGCCTTGGCGTCGGTTGCCGCGGCGACCCGGGCACCGGGGAACGCCGCCGCCAGCTCCCGGCCGAACGCGAGCGCCTCCCAGCCCTTGATCGCCGGGGCCAGTTCGACCCGGTCCTCGAACGGGATGCCGAAGGTCGCGGCGCCGACCGCGACCAGCTGGCTGCCGTGCGCGGTGGCGTGCAGCAACTCCTTGGCGGTCGCGATGCCGTGCGCGAAGCTCGCCGCCGCGCCCAGCTCGGCCCGGCTGCTCACGACGGCGGACGCCAGCTTGTTGCCGGCCAGATCGCAGACGGCCGCCGCGATCTTGGTGCCGCCGAAGTCGAGCCCGAGCACGACCGGGGGATGGCTCATTCGGGTGTCTTCCGTGCTCTGAAAAGGGGGTCATTCCGGAAAGTTAGTTAGGACAGTATCCTAACTATCTAGGCGGCGACAAGAGCCCGGCACATCACCCGACAAGTGTGGCAGGCCGGACGGCAACCGCCTGGCATATCAGGCGGCAAAGGCTGGCATGTCGGGCGCGCCGGGTACTACCGGCCGCCGCGGGGCGGGACGGTGCGGGCGAGTTGCGCTGCGGCTCGGCACCGATGAGGAAGGATGTGAGCGTGGCCAAGACATCCGCCGACCAGGCGCTGACTGGCGGCGATGCCGCGCCGCGGGCGGCCGACGGGGGACCCGATGTGGCCGTCGGCCAGGTCAGGTCCATGCAGGCCGCCCGCCCGCAGCTGCTGCGAGCGCTGAACGAGCAGCTGCTGCTGCAGCACATCCGCCAGTACGGGCCGTGCTCGCGGGCGGAACTAGCGCGGCTGTCGGGTCTGTCCAAGCCGACCGTGTCACTGGCGCTGGCGAACGTCGAGCGGTCCGGGCTGGTCCGGGAAGCGGGCCAGCGCACCGGCGTGCCCGGCCGGTCGGCGGTGCTGTACGAGATCCGGCCGGACGCGGGTTACGTGCTCGGCCTGGACATCGGCCGCCAGTACCTGCGCGGCGCGCTCGCCGACCTCACCGGCACCGTGATTGCCCGCAGCTCGCGCCGGACCAGCACGTCGAGCGTGAGCGGGAGCGTGGCCGAGCTCATCAGCCTGGCCGACCAGCTGTGCGGGTCCGCGGGCCTGTCCAGGGCCGACGTGACCCAGACCGTGATCGGCAGCCCCGGCGTCTACGACCCGCGCCGCAACACGATCGCGCTGGCGGGCGGGCTGGCCGGCCTCGGCAAGCCGTCGGTGCTCAAGCAGCTGCGGGCGGCCTTCGGCGACCAGCTCGTGCTCGAGAACGACGCCGACGCCGCGTCGCTGGCCGAGCGCGAGCACGGGCACGGCCGCGACGTCCGCACGTTCGCGTTCGTCTGGATCGGCACCGGCGTCGGCATGGGGCTGGTCATCGACGGCCAGCTGCACCGGGGCGTGCACGGAGTGGCGGGCGAGATCGCGTTCATGCCGATCACCGGCGGCGAGGGCACCGACCCGGAAGACGCGAGGCGGCGCGGCGCGCTCGAGGCGGCAGGCTCGGCCGCCGCCGTGGTCCGCGCCGCGCGCCGGGCTGGCATGCGCGGTTCGGTGACCGCCCGCCGGGTGTTCGAGGCCGCCGCGGCCGGGGATGAGCGCGCCGCCGCCGTCGTGGCGGCCGAGGCCGAACTGGTGGCCAGGGCCGTATGCGCGATCGTGACCGTGATCGACCCCGAGCTGGTCGTGCTCGGCGGCGGCATCGGCCAGGCGCCCGGCTTCGCCGCGGCCGTCACCAGGGAACTTTCCCGGCTCGCGCCGGTCATGCCCGAGGTCCGGGTCAGCGCGCTCGGCACCGAGGCCGTGGTCGACGGCTGCCTCGCCTCCGGCGCCGGTCTGGCCTGGCCGCGGCTCACTGCCCTGATGCCAGCGACGACGATCGATTCGCTTACAGTCCAGGGGTGACCGGACCGGAGGACGCCACCCTGGCCCTGCCGCCGCCCAGGATGCTGCGCTGGGAGATCTTCACCGTCTTCGCCCTGTCCCTGGGCGCGAGCGGCCTGAACGCGCTGCTGAGCCTCATCGGCTCGCTGCTCATCAACCGGTCTCTGTCCAGCCAGCAGGCCCTGCTCGTCGGCTCGCGGGCGGCCAATCAGTGGCTCGACCTGGTCTTGCAGCTGGTCGCCATCGCCGAGGCGCTCATGCCGGTCGTGCTGGTCTTCTACCTGATGGCCCGCTCTGGCGAGGGACCGTCGGACATGGGCCTGGACGCCCGCGAGCCCGGCAAGGATCTGCTCAGGGGCGCGATCCTGGCCGCCGTCATCGGCGGCGCGGGCCTGGCGCTGTACCTGGCCGCGTTCCACGCGGGCGTCGAACTGAACGTCGTGCCCGAGTCGCTCCCGGCCGTCTGGTGGCGCACGCCGGTGCTGATCCTGAGCGCCGCGCACGACGGGCTGCTGGAAGAGATCCTGGTCATCGGCTACCTGCTGCGGCGGCTGGACCAGCTCGGCTGGACGCCGTGGAAGGCGATCCTCACCGCGGCCGTGCTGCGCGGCTCCTATCACCTGTACCAGGGCGTCGGCGCGTTCTTCGGGAACGCCGTGATGGGCATCATCTTCGGCTACCTGTACAAGCGGTGGGGCCGGGTCACCCCGCTGATCATCGCGCACACCCTGATCGACGCCGTGACCTTCGTCGGCTACGCCGCGCTCGCCGGCAAGGTGTCCTGGCTACCTAAGCCCTGACGAGTCCGACGCCCGCGAGCACTTTGGCCCCCGGCAGCAGGCCCAGCGACTGGCCCGGCAGGACCAGCTTCGACCGGCGGACGCCGCTCCCGATGACGACCCAGGGCTCGGCGGCGACCGCCTTGTCCACGAACACCGGCCAGTCCGCGGGCAGCCCGATCGGCGTGATACCGCCGTACTCCATGCCGGTCAGCGCCACCGCCGAGTCCATCGGCGCGAACGAGGCCTTGCGCACGTCCAGCTCACGCTTGACCAGCCCGTTCACGTCCGCCCTGGTCGTGGCCAGCACCATGCACGCCGCCATCTTCGGCTGGCCATCGCGCCGGCCGGCCACGACGACACAGTTGGCCGACATAGTGAGCTCCACGCCGTACTCCGCGCAGAAGGCGGCCGTATCGGCGAGTTCGGGGTCGATCTCGGCCACGCCGACCTGATCGGCCGGGAGCACCCCGGCGAGGTGCTGCAGCGCCGCGGCGACCGGCGGCGCGAGCAGGTCCGGTCGCTCCAGCGCGGCCACGGCGGCCAGTTTTCCGATGCTCAGTTTTCCGCTGCTCAGGGTCACGAGATGCGAGTCTAGGGCCGACCTAGCTGCCGAGGCTCCCGAGCTTGACGGTGACGGTGTGGGTGGCGCCGTTGCGCACGACCGCCAGCTTGACCTTCGTGCCCGGCTTCTGAGTCGAGATGAAGTTCTCGAGCACGACCAGGCTGGGTGTCGCGTGGCCGTCGACCGAGATGATGACGTCGCCGGGCCGCAGGCCGGCCTGCGCGGCCGGGCCGCCCTTGACGATATCCACGATCGCGACGCCGGTGTCCTGGCCCTGCTGGTTCGCCGCGGTCTGCGCGGTGATGCCGAGCGTCGCCCGGTCGGAGGTGGTGACCCGGCCCGACTCGATCAGCTGGCCGGCGATGTTGCGCACGGTGTTGCTCGGGATCGCGAAGCCGATGCCGGGGGCCGCCCCGCCCTGCTCGGGCAGCCGCGCGGCCAGCGTCGGGATGCCGACGACCTGCTCCTCCAGATTGACCAGCGCGCCCCCGCTGTTGCCCGGGTTGATCGCGGCGCTGGTCTGGATCGCCGAGGTGATCAGCGCGCCCTGGCCGGGCTCGTTGGACGACACGGTCCGCCCGGTGGCGGAGATGATCCCCTGGGTCACGCTGTCGGTCAGGCCGAGCGGGTTGCCCATGGCGAGCACGATCTCGCCGATGTCGGTGTCGTCGGAGTTGGCGAACTTGGCGACCTTCAGCTTGTGTGCGTCCTTGGTCACCCGGATGACGGCCAGGTCGTCCGGCGTGAACTTGCCGACCACGTCCGCGCTCAGGGTTGTTCCGCCGGCCAGCAGCACATCGACGGTCTTTGCGTCGCCGATCACGTGCGCGTTCGTGACGACGTCACCTTTCTCGTCGTAGACGACCCCCGAGCCGGTCGAGTCATTGGTGCTGATCTGCACGACCGACGGAAGCACGGCGCGGACCACGGCCTCGTAGCTGTCCTGGAGCGGAGCCGGGTTCGCGGAGCTGATCGTGGTGTTCGCGGTGCCGGAACTAGAGCAGGCGGTGGCCGCGGCCGTTAGGGCCAGCACCGCCACGGCAGGCAGCAGCCGAGCACGCAGGCATGACTTACCTGACGAATCCATCTGAATAGTCCCCCCGTGCCGGGATCCGCCGACGCCCCTATTCTGTCCACCATGTCGCTCGCTGAATCTCTCGCAGACACCATTGGCAGCACCGGCATTGATGCCGGCGGCGCCACCGTCGCCCGGCTCGCGGCTGCGCTGGGCAACGGCGGCCTGACCGCCACCGAGCTGACGGCTTTCTACCTGGGCAGGATTGGCCGGCTGAATCCCGATCTGCACGCGGTGATAACGGTCAGTCCGGCCGCGGCCGGCGAAGCCGCGGCGAGCGATGACCGCCGGGCCCGCGGCGGCGCGCGCGGTCCCCTCGATGGCATTCCCGTGCTGATCAAGGACAACATTTCCGCCGACGGTCTGCCCGCCACGGCCGGGTCACCGGCGCTGGAGCGAGCCGCAGCTACGGACGCGTTCCTGGTGGCGCGGCTGCGGGCGGCCGGCGCGGTGATCCTGGGCAAGGCCAATCTGTCGGAATGGGCGAACTTCCGTTCCCGGCCCGCGAGCAGCGGTCTGAGCACGCTGGGCGGCCAGGCCGTCAACCCGCACGACCCCGGTCGCAGCCCGTCGGGCTCTAGTTCCGGCTCCGGTTCCGCGATCGCGGCTGGCCTGGCGCCGCTGGCGGTCGGCACCGAGACCGACGGCTCGATCGTGTCGCCGGCCAGCGCCTGCGGCACGGTGGGAATCAAGCCAACGCTCGGCCTCGTCAGCCGGTCCGGGGTGGTGCCGATCTCGGCGGCGCAGGACACGGCCGGGCCGATGACCAGGACGGTCGCCGACGCGGCGGTGCTGTTGTCGGCGATGGCGGGCCATGACCCGAGTGACGCCGCGACCGAGCGCGCTGCGTCCGAGGCGTGCGATTACACCCCGTTCCTGGATCCCGCTGCGCTCGCCGGAGCTCGCCTCGGCGTGTGGCGGGACGGCTCCAAGGAAGCGAACCGGGCCACCGCCGCGATCCTCGACGCCGCGGTCGCCCGGTTGCGCGCACAAGGCGCGGTGATCATCGAGTCCGTCGAACTGGCCGGCCTCGACAAGATCGACGAGGCGGAAGATGTCGCGCTCACGCTGGAGTTCAAGCACGACATCAACGCCTACCTAGCCGGACTCGGCGGCGAGCATCCCGCTGACCTCGCCGGGCTCATCGCCTTCAACGAGGCCCACGCGGCGAGCGTGCTGAGCGCGTTCGGCCAGGAGCAGTTCGAGGCGTCGCAGGCGACCAGCGGCGACGTCAGTGACCGCGGCTACCTGGACGCGCGCGCCGCGGCGACCGGGACGGCCAGGTCGGCGCTGGACGGGGCGCTGCTGGACGGGCGGCTCGACGCCCTCGTGTACCTGACCGGCAGCCCGACCTGGCTGATCGATCCGGTGCTGGGCGACGCGCACCGGTGGGGCACGTCGAGCCCGGCCGCGGTGTCGGGGTACCCGTCGATCACCGTGCCCGCCGGTCAGATGCGCGGGCTCCCGGTCGGCCTGTCGTTCACCGGACCGGCCTGGAGCGAGCCGCGGCTGATCGCCCTGGCGCATTCGTTCGAGCTGGCGGCCGGATAGCCTGACGCCCATGGACTCCTGGCCTGCCGCCCACGTACCTAAGCTGCCCGGGCGTGCTCCGGAAACGCGCATCTGGGACACCGCCAGCGCCGCGCTGACCGTCGCCGCGCCCGCGGAGCAGGCGCGGCTGTACGCCTGCGGCATCACCCCCTACGACGCCACCCATATCGGGCACGCGGCGACGTACGTGGCCTGGGATCTGCTCGTGCGGGCCTGGCGGGACGCCGGGCATCGGGTGAGCTACGTGCAGAACGTGACCGACGTGGACGACCCGCTGCTGGAGCGCGCGGTCAGGGACGGCGAGGACTGGCGTGACCTCGCGGCCAGGGACATCGAGCTGTACCGGTCCGACATGACCGCGCTGCGGGTGCTGCCGCCGGATGACCTGATCGGGGCCGTCGAGGCGCTGCCGCTGATCGAGAAGTTCAACCAGCTGCTGGCCGAGCGCGGCTCGGTGTACGAGCTCGACGGCGACGTGTATTTCAGCCGGTTCGCCGATCCGGCGTTCGGCTCGGTGTCCGGTCTGGACCCGGACACCATGACGGAGCTGTCGGCCGAGCGCGGCGGGGATCCGGGCCGGCCGGGGAAGAAGGACCCGCTGGACCCGATGGTCTGGCTGGCCGAGCGGCCCGGTGAGCCGTCGTGGCCGTCGGCGTTCGGCCCCGGCCGGCCGGGCTGGCACGTGGAATGCGCCGCGATCGCGACCCACTATCTGGGCGACTCGTTCGACGTGCAGGCCGGGGGTCGGGACCTGGTGTTCCCGCACCACGAGATGAGCGCGGCGCACGCCCGGGTGGGGCTGGGCCCGGACGCGTTCGCGCGGCGCTACGCGCACGCCGGGATGGTCCGGCTCGAGGACGAGAAGATGTCCAAGTCGCTCGGCAACCTGGTGTTCGTCTCGAAGCTGCTGGAAGGCGGGCACGACCCGATGGCGGTGCGGCTGGCGCTGCTGGCGCATCACTACCGGACGGACTGGGACTGGACCGACGCCGGGCTCGTCGCGGCTACCGAGCAGCTGGCGACGTGGCGGCGCGCTGCCGCCGCGGCCGGCATTCCGGCTCCGGGTTCGGGCGGCGGCGCGGGGGACGAGGTCCTGGCCGGGGTCAGGGACCGGATCGCCGATGACCTGGACGCGCCGGGGGCGCTGGCCGTGGTCGACGAGTGGGCCGCGCGCGCACTATCCGGCGCGGCCGCCGGATCCGGGCCGCTCGTGGCCGCCACGGTCGACGCGGTTCTGGGCATCGCGCTGTAAGGCTGCCGCCGATGCCCGCTGTGCCGCCGATGCGCGAGACGCCGGCGGTACGCGCGGCGGGGCCCGGGGACGCGGCGCGGGTCAAGGAGATCGCGGCCGCGGCGTATGCGCGATACGTGCCCCGCATCGGCCGGCCGCCCGCGCCGATGACGGCCGACTACGACGGTGCGATCGGCCGCGGCGAGGTCTGGGTCGCGGTTCGGGCCGGCCGGGTCGTCGGCTTCGTGGTCCTCGTGCGCCGCGCTGATCACCTGCTGCTGGAGAACGTCGCGGCCGATCCCGCGGATCAGGGGTCAGGGGTGGGCGCCCGGCTGCTTGCGTTCGCGGAGGAACAGGCGGTTGCGGCGGGCCTGCGCGAGATCAGGCTCTACACGCACGTGACGATGACGGAGAACCAGGCTTACTACCCGCGGCACGGCTACGTCGAGACGCACCGGGAGCACGACGAGGGATTTGCCCGGGTGTTCTTCCGTAAACGCCTGGATCGGGCGGGATAGGCCCGGGGCAGGCGGGGAAGGACGAGACCCGGGCCTGTGAGCCACGTGCAGGTCGCTGGCGGCGAAACCACCCGAAAGGCGGGCATCCGATGCGTCCCGACATTGTTCCCGGCGGTGTCTTCCCCGACTACTCGCTGCCCGACCACACGAACACCGCGCGCACGCTCAGCGAGCTGCAGGGCAGTGACCCGATGATCCTCACGCTCGCGCGCGGCAACTACTGCCCGAAGGAGCATCAGCAGCACCTGGAGCTAGCGGCTCACTACCCGCAGATCGCGGTGGCCTACACGCAGGTCGTCACCATCGCCACCGACGACCATCACACGCTGCAGGAGTTCCGCGCTTCGGTCGGCGCGCAATGGACGTTCCTGTCCGACCCCGAGCGGACCGTGCAGAAGGACCTGAACATCCAGGAGTACACCGACCCCGAGCACGACCCCATGATCCCGCACACGCTCGTGCTCAAGCCGGGGCTGGAGGTGCACACCGTCTACAACGGCTACTGGTTCTGGGGCCGGCCGTCGTTCTACGACCTCTGGCGTGACCTGCGCGAGGCGACCTCGGAGGTGCGGCCCGACTGGGATCTGAGCAAGCCGGGGCTGCGCGAGGCCTGGGAAGCCGGGGACTACTCGTCGTTCCATGGCTGGGACCGTCGGGCTGCGGACAAGCCGACGTCTTATACGTGACCTCAAGGGCCTTCCTCCGTCGTCACGACCGTGACCCGGCACGGCGCTCAGACCGGGAGTGACTCGCTGGCTGCGTCGCGTTTGCCGGGCGGCCATGCCACGGCTAGGGCTCTATAAAGTGTCCTCCGCGTGGCCGCGTTTCCCGCCAACGGTTGCGGCGTCCGATGTCCACCCGCAGGCATCTACCTCAGATTGGATTCCCGCAGGTCAGGCAGCGAGAACAGGCCGCTGTCGGCGATGGCGTTGCGGACGAAGGCGGCCATGTGCGATGGCTTGAGATCGATCTTGCCAAGCGCCTGGAGCGTGAGAGGAATCTCCTCCAGGATGTATTCGCCGCGTCCATCCTCGCTGAACTCAGGACCGGTGCGGTCAGCGAAGGACCAGTGCTCGATCCGGCCGAGGTAGAAGAGCTGGCGTTCGTCTTCAGACTGCTCAATGTGAACCAGGCTGAGTACTTCTATCTCTCCGGCGAGTTCCTCCCGGATCTCGCGGCTCAAAGCGGCCTCGAGACTTGAGTCGTCCGGGTTGACGTGCCCGCCCGGCAGCACCCAGTACGGGGCCATGCCAGGGCGCATCCGCTTGATCATCAGGGCCTTGCCGGACGTTGTCACTGGGACAGCGCGAACACGTTCAGTCATCAGCGTGCCTCCTTGATCAATCGTCTTATACCTGACGGCCTCGTCACAGGGGGTAGCTGTGGGCGGCGGCCCGGTAACGCCGGCCGCTGGGCAACTCCCAGCGCAGGACGCCCGGCTGCTCCTGCGTTAACCGCCAGCCGGGCGCTTGTTTGGCGCGGTGGTGCTGGCGGCACAGCGAGGCGAGATTGCACTCGCAGGTCAGGCCGCCCTGGTCATAAGGCGTGGTGTGATCGAGGTCGCACCGCGCCGCCGGACGGCGGCAACCGGGGAAGCCGCACTCGGGCTGGCGGAACTTCACCAGGCTGCGCAGCTGTGCGGAGGGCTGATAGCGATCCTCGGCCCGGGCGTGGCGGCAGTGCCCGGCCTCCAGCGGCGCGAGCTTGCCCGCGAGCGCCGCCGCCCAGGTGATCGCGCCGGGTCCCGGCGGGGCTGGCTGCCCGGCTCTGGCGCTCGCGGTCGCGATCGCCTGCCCGGTGGGGGAGACGAGGCTGAGCTGCCAGCGGGTACTGGCGTCCTGGCTCATCAGGCCGGTCAGGTCGCGGCAGGTACCGGCGTCGACGGGTCCGTAGCCCGCGACCTCGCCCGCGGTGTCGGCAAGTCCAGCCCAGGTCGACAGCGGCATGGTGAGGTGGACAGTGCCGGTGACGATCGGCTGGGCGGCCGCGGGGGTGTCCGGGCCGTCGAACGGCGGCGCACCGGGTGACAGCAGGGACTGGATCGAGGCGCCGCGGAGCAGGGTGAGGAATGCGGCGGAGCGGAGCTGGCCGAGGCTGCCAGTGGCGCCGCGCTCGGACAGCCAGCGGGCCAAGGCGGTGAGCCGCCGGTCCGCGGCCAGTACGTCGGACTCAGGCAGCTCCCGGCCGGCCAGCGCGGCGTTGCCGGAGGACTCGGTCCACACGACGACCTCGGTCTCGCGGGCCGCGTCGGCTTTGCGCTGACTCGCCGCCTCGGGGTCGTAGGCGAGGACCAGGCGCCGGAGCCTGCCGCGAATCTGCGCGGTCGTCAGCGACGGCGCGTCGGGCAGCACATGCGCCGCGAGACCGGCCGCGTCATGACCCCCCACGTTGGTCAGCTCGCGAGCGAACACGCAAGCCTTGGGCCAGTCGATCAGGCCCTCGGCCAGGCTGGCGTGGACCTGGGGCAGCCGTGCCAGCGCCAGCGCGTCACCGTGGAAGTTGGCCGCTGCCTGCCCGGTCAGCGTCAGCGCCGCGGCGATCTCGTCGCCGACGTGCTCGGACAGGTGCGCGTCGCCGAGCTCGCGGGCCGCGCGTGGCGACGGCGGGACAGTTCCGCGATCGCGGCCGCTTGCCCGGCCGCGGCCCACGAAGCCAGCCGCCGCCATGCGCTCAGCACGCCGATCAGCTCAGATTCGCCCAATGCCGCATAACACCCGACGGCCGCAGCCGGGCCAGTGACTACCGCAGCCGCGGTGGGAGTTGGCCAGGGTTCGGCCGGTGGTGGCGGCGGTTGAGTCGGCCGTGGCGACCGGATCGGCGGACGCGGACCCGGCGGCCGGATGAGCTGAGCCTGTGGTCCTGGTCGCCGTGGTTGCCGCTGTGTGCGCGGACAAGGTCGGGGCCGTGGCTTCGCTGATCAGCGTTGCCAGCAGAGGTCCGGCCGCCAGGTCGTCCATGAACCCGCCGGCGGCGAACCCCGCCCCAGCCGGGACATCGTCCCAGCGGTCCCGGTGCAAGAAGCCGGCCGCGAAGACCTCGCCCTCGCCGGTCCAGCCCCTGGCCGGGATCCAGCGCGCCGCGTCCGGCCCCGCGCCTCCGACCGTGCCTGCATCGGCGACCGCAACTGCGCCTCCGGCTGCGGCCGCTCCGACGACCGCGCCTCCGGCCGCGCCACTGACCGGGGCCCCGGCTGCGCCACCTACTGCGGCGCCGACCAGTTCCTCGGCGTCATCGTCAGCCCAGCGGTGCGGTGGCTCCCAGTCCCGGTCCCAGTCCGGATCCCAGCCGTCGAGCTCGGGATCGGGAGCACAGCACGGCGCATCCTCGAAGAGGTCTTCGCCCATTCTGTGTCACCGCCTCCCGCACCACAGCTGACCTTTCTCGATTACATTATCGAGTGGGTCTGACAGTTTGGCCGGGCCGCGGGCCGGGAGCCCGAAGTCGGCCGCGGCCGATGTTGCGAAGGCTGCTCGTCAACGGGTTTTCGGCCGCTTGTGCAGAACCCGCCGTCGGCCAGGCCGGCCGGTGGAATGGCGTTCGCGCCGGCTGGCGGCCAGAGCCGAGTCTGGGCGCATGACAGATAACGAAAAGCCTGCCGCCGAAGCGGCGCGCGATTCCGAGATACCTCGGCTGACGTTAGAAACCCCGGACGCGATCCTCGCGGCCATCCCGCACATGCTCGGCTTCTATCCGAGTCAGAGCCTCGTGGTCATGGGCCTGAGCGGCAGGCCGGGGAAGGTCCGGGTCACGTTCCGGTACGACCTGCCCGACCCGCCGGACTGCGTGCTGGCGACCGACATCGCCGAGCACGCCGTGGCGGTCTTGCGGCAGCAGCGGCTGCGGCTCGCCGTACTGGTCGGATACGGCGCGCCCGCGCTCGTCATTCCGGTGTTCGCCCTGGCCATGGACGCTCTCGAAACGAACAGGATCGAAGTTCGGGAGGCGCTGCGGGCCGACGGCGGCCGGTACTGGTCGGTCTTGTGCGCCGATCCGGCCTGCTGTCCGCCAGAAGGCCGCCCGTTCGATCCGGGATCGCACCCGGCCGCGGCGGCGATGGCGGATGCGGGCCTGCCCGCGCTGCCGGACCGCGACGCGCTGAGCCGCTCGCTGCTGCCCCCCGCGGGCAGCACGGAGCGCATCAGGGTGGCGACGCAAGCAGCGGAGCAGCGGCTGCTCGACCTCGGCAGCAGGGACTGGCAGGCGGGCGGCGAGGATCCGCGTCAGGTCACGGCGAAGGCGGGCCGGACCGCGGTGCAGCGCGCGATCAACCGGTATCGCGAAGGCGCCGCGATCGAGGATGGCGATCAGCTCGCGTGGCTGGCCGTGCTGCTCGCGGATCTGCGCGTCCGGGACGACGCGTGGGCGCGGATGGAGCCGGATCACTGGGAAGCCCACATTCGGTTGTGGACCGACGTCGTCCGGGGCGCCGCGACCGAGTACGTCGCGGCGCCGGCCTCGCTGCTGGCCTACGTCGCCTGGCAGGCCGGCCGCGGATCGCTCGCCATGGTCGCGATCGACCGGGCGCTGGCGGCGCACCCCGGTTACTCGATGGCGGCGCTCATCGGCGGGGCGGTGCAGGCCGGGATGCCGCCGTCGGCGGCCAGGTTGCCGATGAGCCCGAGTCAGGTGGCAGCCAGCTACGCGCGCCAGGACGCGAAACGGCGGCGGAAGACGGAGCGCGCCGCCAGCGGCAAGGGCCGGGGCCGGAGGTGATCAGCCCGCCCCGAACCAGCCGGGCATGTCGAGCTGGAACGCGGCGTCGCCGGTCACCGTCTCCAGGTCGGTCTCGAAGGCTCGGAGCCGGTCGGCTCCGAGCATGTCCGCCCAGCGGGCCCGCAGCTGCTCGAAGATCTCCGCCGAGCGCTGCAGCGCGTCCACCCCGTAGTCGGTGAGCACGACGATCTTCTGCCGCTGGTCGACCGTGTCCGCCACCCGGATCACATAGCCGAGCTGCTGCAGGTTGTCGATCGTCTTGCCGGCCGCCTGCTTGGAGACCCCGAGGCGCCGCCCCAGCTCCGCGGCGGTGGTGCCGTACCGGCCGATCGCCTGCAGCACGAACCCGTGCAACGGGCGCAGGTCGGGGTGTCCCTGCTGACGGAGTTCGGCGTGCAGGTCATCGATGAGGACGCGGAAGGCCGTCAGCAGCCGCAGCGGCAGCTCGAAGCCGGGCCGGTCCGCGGGTGGCGCGGCTGGTGACACGCGACCGGCGGCAGGCGTGCCGCGGCCCGGCTCGGGCGATGGACGACTTGACATGTTCGACAACCTGGTTGACGATATAGACAATTACGTTGTCGAGTCTAGGGAGCTAGAGCATGAATGTCATCCGCGGCACGGAAACTCGCCGCACCGAGACGCCGAACGCCGTCATGACGACGCTCGCGTCGCCCACGCAGGGGAACTCCGGGCAGGCGGTCTGGCGGGTGGAGATGGTCGCCGGCAAGACCGGGCCGCTGCACGGGATCGACGCCGAGCAGGTGTGGACAGTGCTGGCTGGCGGCGCCAGCATCGAAGCCGGGGCCGACACCGCGACGCTCGGGCCGGGGGACACGATCGTGCTTCCGGCCGACGTGCCGCGCCGGATAACGGCCCACCCGGACGCGGGCTTGTCGGCCCTCGTGGCGGCGCCGGCCAGCATGCGGGCCTACGTGCTGTCGGGGCCGGTGCCGGGTCCGCACCCGGTGGTCGCCGACGCCGACAAGATCGTGCCCGGCTGGGTCGCGTAGCGGCGGGGGCGGGGCGCTAGCTGGAGACCGTGACCTGGGAGACGCCGGACACGGCGTCGAGGTCGTAGCGGTTCAGCGCGGACGGCCAGCCGGAGCCGGTCAGTACCGTGCCGCCGCCGATGCCCGTGTACACATGACGGCCGAGGACCGCCTGGGAGGCGCCACCGTACAACTGCAGCCGCGCGGGCACGCCAGCCGGAACCATCAGGTTCAGCTGGCTGGCCCCGCCGGCCAGCGTGAGCGTGACCGTACCGGCCGGGCGCGGCAGCGCCGCCGTGATCACGCTGGAGCCGGCCGTGAAGTCGATGCCCGCGAGCCTGCCGTGCTGCATCTGGATCGTCGTCTGGCTGGCGCCGCCGGACAATACCAGCTGCCACCGCACCGCCGAGCTGAGCTGGATCACGACCGCGTCCGGGCCGGACTGGCCGTCGCCGGTGCCGCCGAGGTAGACCTGCACGTCGCCGTCGACGACGACCAGCTGCGGCCGCACCCCGGACCCGGCCGGCGTCCACGCCCTGGCCAGGGTGCCCGGCATCCGGGCCGCGCTGACCGTGACGCTGGCCGCACCGCTTAAGACCGAGAGGGTCGCGGTCCGCCGGCCGTCGTCGGCGACGCGCGCGGTGTGCCGGTGCGCAGCCGAGGACGGCGTGCTGGAACTGGTGGCCGCGGCCGGGGCGGCGCAGCCGGCGATCGCGAGCAGCGATGCGCCGATGATGACCTGGCGAGCGCGCATAAAAGCCAGCTTCCCGCCAATACGGGGGTTACTCCGGGCTGACGCTGATCAGGTTGAGCGCGGGCAGGCCGTCGATGCTCGCCGCGTTCTTCTCGGCCCGGTAGTCTGCCAGCTCCGCTGGTGTCTTCTTCTCCGCCCACCGGGTGAGTACGTCCCGCTCATCGACCAGCTCCAGCACCGGCACGGCGTAACCGCAGGAGTCCGCGATCCGGTGCACGGCGACATCGATGATCGCGCGCTCGTTCCCGATCCCGGCCGCCAGCCGGTCCGGGAAGTGCACCGCCAGCGCGTCCCATTCGGCGCTGCCGGGCAGCACTACCGAACCGGTCCCGTACAGCCGGAGGATCTTGGTCTCGTGGTCGAACGAGCAGAACATGATCGTGATCTGGCCGTTCTGCCGCAGGTGCGCGATCGTCTCCGCGCCGCTGCCGGTCAGGTCGAGATAGGCCACCCGGCGTGAGTCGAGGATCGCGAACGTGTCGCGGTACCCCTTGGGGGAGACGTTCACGTGACCGCCAGACCCGTCCGGGTCCAGGCACGGAGCGGTCGCCACAAAGTAGACAGACTGGCTGACGATAAACTTCCTGAGCCGATCATCCAGCTCAGGGTAGACCTTGCCCATGATGCCCTCCTGGATGCATTCTGCGACGAAACGACGGCCGCGGGCCAACGTGAAGGAGGCTATGTGACGCACGTCACGAGCACCGCTAGCGATCCCTCAGCCGAAACCCGGCACCGCGCCGCGGTGGCCGCGATCGAAGGCGCCTACGCGGCCATACCGCCGGGCAGCCCAGTACGGCTGGCGAAAAAGACCTCGAACCTGTTCCGGTTCCGCGACGCCAGCGCCACGCCCGGCCTGGACGTGTCCGCCTTCGGGCGCGTGCTGCAGGTCTGCCCGAAGGACCGGACCGCCGTTGTCGGCGGGATGACCACCTACGAGGACCTGGTCGACGCGACCCTCCGGTACGGCCTGATGCCGATGGTGGTCCCGCAGCTCAAGACCATCACCATCGGCGGCGCCGTGTCCGGCCTCGGGATCGAGTCCACGTCGCTGCGGCTCGGCATGCCGCACGAGTCCATCCTGTCCATGGACATCCTGACCGGCGATGGCCGGGTGGTGACCGCCACGCCGGACGGCGAGCACGCGGCCCTGTTTTACGGCTTCCCGAACTCCTACGGCACGCTCGGCTACGCGCTGTCGCTCACGATCGAGCTGGAGCCGGTCAAGCCGTACGTGCACCTGCGGCATTTCCGCTTCGACGACCCGGCCGCCTGCATGCAGGCCGTCGCGGAAGTCGCGGCCGCCGGCAGCTACGACAATCACCGGGCCGACTTCATCGACGGCACCGCGTTCGCACTGGACGAGATGTACCTGACGATCGGGTCGTTCAGTGACGTCGCGCCGTGGCGCAGCGACTACACCAGGGAGCGGATCTACTACCAGTCGATCCGCGGTCCGCAGGAGGACTTCCTCACCATCAGCGACTACCTGTGGCGCTGGGACACCGACTGGTTCTGGTGCTCGCGCCCGTTCGGCGTGCAGAACCCGGCGATCCGGCGGCTGTGGCCGCGGCGGTACCGGCGCTCGGATATCTACCGCAAGCTCGTCGCCTGGTACCGGCAGCACGACATCGACGCGCGCCGCGGCAGGCCCGTGACCGAGGCTGTCATCCAGGACGTCGAAATCCCGGTCGAGCGCTCCGCTGAGTTCCTTGAGTTCTTCATCCAGAAGGTAGGCATGAGCCCGGTCTGGATGTGCCCGCTGCGGCTGCGCGGCGAGCGGACCTGGCCGCTGTACCCCATGCAGCCGGGCCACGTGTACGTAAATTTCGGATTCTGGGGAACTGTGCCGTTGCCGCCAGGTGAATCCGACGGGTACTACAACCGGCAGGTAGAGGACACGGTGACCGAGCTCGGTGGGCACAAGGGCCTCTACTCGACCGCGTTCTATTCGCGCGAAAAGTTCTGGGAGCTCTATAACGGGACGGAATACGCGCAGCTAAAGCAGACTTACGACCCCAAGGGGCGGCTCGCCGACCTGTACGACAAGTGCGTTCGCGGACTGTAAGGAAGTGATGACGGACATGGCGCTGGCCGACGTGTTCGAGCGGGTAGCGGGCCCGGATGCGCCAGTCGAGTTCGAGGCGTTCGACGGTAGCTCGGCGGGTGCCGCCGGTTCCCCCATCAAGATCGCGGTGAAGACACCGACCGCGGTGTCCTATCTAGCTCAGGCGCCGGGCGCGCTCGGGCTGGCCCGCGCCTACGTGGCGGGCCACCTGGACGTGGTGGGCGACATGTACACGGCCCTGGCCCGGATGACCAGCGCGCAGCGGCTGCAGACCGGGCTGGCCGAGAAGCTCCGGCTGGTCCGTGAGCTCGGCGGCGCCAAGGTGCTGGTGCCGCGGGTCCCGCCGCCGCCGCAGGAGGTCCGGGTCAACCGGCGCTGGCTGGCCGGCCGGCGGCACTCCAAGCAGCGCGACGCGACCGCGATCTCGCACCACTACGACGTGTCCAACACGTTCTACGCGTGGGTGCTCGGCCCGTCCATGGCCTACACGTGCGCGTGCTACCCGACGCCGGACGCGACCCTGGAGCAGGCGCAGTTCACCAAGTTCGACCTGGTAGCGCGCAAGCTCGGGCTGCAGCCGGGGATGCGGCTACTCGACGTCGGCTGCGGCTGGGGCGGCATGGTGATGCACGCCGCGCGCGAGTACGGCGTGCAGGCGCTGGGGGTGACGCTGTCGGCCGAGCAGGCCGCCTGGGCCCAGCGCGCGATCAAGGAGGCGGGGCTGTCTGAGCTCGCCGAGGTACGGCACCTGGACTACCGGGACGTCGCCGAGACCGATTTCGACGCGGTCAGCTCCATCGGCCTCACCGAGCACATCGGGAAGGCGCAGCTGGCGGACTACTTCGGGTTCCTGTACGGGAAGCTCAAGCCGCTCGGCCGGCTGCTCAACCACTGCATCACCCGCCCGGACAACACCGGCCCGACGCACGTCTCCGACGGGTTCATCTACCGGTACGTGTTCCCCGACGGCGAGCTTGAGGGCCCCGGCCACCTGACGTCGCTGATGCACGACGCCGGGTTCGAGGTGCGGCACGAGGAGAACCTGCGCGAGCACTACGCCAAGACGCTGACCGCCTGGTGCGCGAACCTGGACGCACACTGGGACGAGGCTGTCGCAGAGGTCGGCGAGGGAACGGCTCGCGTGTGGCGGCTGTACATGGCCGGCTCGCGGCTCGGCTTCGAGCGGAACCAGATCCAGCTGCACCAGATCCTCGGCGTGAAGCTCGGCGCGAACGGCGAGTCCGGGATGCCGCTGCGCCCGGACTGGGAGCCGCCCGCGCCGAAGGCGGCCCGGCCCGCGAGGTCGCGCGCCGCTAAGGCTCTAGGCCATGGCCGGAGCCGGACGAGGAACCAGCTGCGCGGGCGTTGTCACGGACCGAGGCGTCCCAGGCGGTCGAGTCGCTGGGCTGGCGGTACCTGATCGGGCTGCTCTGCGCCTCGGTCCCGGTGAGCTCGCTCGGCCAGGCCAGCGCCGTCGCGGCGATGGCGGTGGCCGCGTGCGGGCCGGAGGCGGACCGGCACCTGCGGGTCGACCTGCGCCCCGACCGGGTCGAGCTGTCCCTGCAGGACCGGGTCGCGAACGCCGTGACCCGGCGGGACACCGAGCTGGCCGCGGCGGTCAGCAGCGCGGTGGCCGGCCTGGGGGTCGGGATAGCGCCGCCGGACTCCGCCGCCTACCCGCGCCCGGTGCAGATGCTGGAACTGGCGATCGACGCGCTGGACATCCCCGCGATCCGGCCGTTCTGGCGGGCCGTGCTCGGCTACGGCGACGAGCCCGGCTACGACGAGCCGGACGCCGCGGTCGTCGACCCGGCCGGCCAGGGCCCGGCGATCTGGTTCCAGCAGATGGACGCGCCGCGCCCGCAGCGCAACCGGATCCACTTCGACATCACGGTGTCCGGTGACGAGGCGGAGGCACGGGTCCGGGCCGCGCTCGCGGCCGGCGGCACGCTCGTCAGCGACGAGGCGGCGCCGTCGTTCTGGGTGCTCGCCGACGCCGAGGGCAACGAGGCCTGCGTCTGCACCTGGCTGCAGCGGGACGAGCGCGGCTGGTAACTATCCGGGGAACGGGCGCGGAGCCCAACCCGGGACGCCGGACGGCCAGGGGAGCCCGGCTAGCCGCGGGCAGGGTCGCGCCCGCCCGGCCGAGTTCGGTGCGCAGGACGGCGGGGTCGTCGGTCACGATCGCGTCGACCCCGTCGGCGATGAGCTCCGCCATCCGGCCCGGCTCGTTGACCGTCCACGGGACCACGCTGAGGCCGCGGTCATGCGCGGCGGCGATCAGGTCCGGGCCGCACATCGCGTCCCACGGCGACAGCCACGCGGCGGCGACCGACGCGGCTGCCGCCGCGCACCCAGGGCCGCCGGCCAGGCCGGTCTCGTCCGCGCCGAAGCGGGCCGGATCCAGGCCTGCCAGCCACGGCGAGCCTGGCACCCAGGTCGTGGGGTCGAGCAGCGCTACCCGCGGGATCTCGGCCGCCTCGGTCCGCGCGGTCAGCAGGACCTGCCAGTTGAACGCGAGGATCCGCGCCCGGCTGGCCAGGCCGTGTGCGGTCAGTGACGTGAGAGCGAGCTCAGTGAGTGTGGTGACATCCCGGTCTGACCAGCTGGGGCTGGTCTTCAGCTCGACCGCGAGCGTGACGTGGTCCGCGCCGGACTCGGTGATCATCCGGCAGACCTGATCGAGCGTCGGTACCCCGGTGTCCGGCACCGGCACGAACGTGTCCTCGAACGGCGCCGGCGGGCTGCGGTAGCCGGCGTCCAGGGTGGCGACCTGGGCGAGGGTCAGGGACCGCCAGGGCGCGCCAGCGAATCCGCCGCGGACCGTCGTCTGCGTTGACCGCCAGGTCATGGGAGAGGATCAGCGCGTAGTCGGCCGTCAGCGTCACGTCGAACTCGAGGACATCGACGCCGGCGGCCAGCGCATAGGCGAGGCCGGGCAGCGTGTTCTCCGGCCGCCGCGCCCGCGCGCCCCGGTGTCCGTGGATCTCGGGCATGGCTAAAGGCGGTAGTTTTCCGCGACCGTGAAGGCGAGGTCGAGGGCCTGGCTGCGGTTCAGCCGCGGGTCGCAGGCCGTCTCGTAGCGATCGAACAGGCCGGCCGCGCTGATGTCCTGGCCGCCCTGCACGCACTCGGTGACGTTGTCGCCGGTGAACTCGATGTGGATGCCGCCGGGGTGGGTGCCCAGGTCACGGTGCACCTTGAAGAACCCCTGCACCTCGTCGAGGATGTCCTCCAGCCGCCGGGTCTTGTGCCCGCTCGGCGCCTCGAACGTGTTTCCGTGCATCGGATCGCACACCCACGCCACCGGGATGCCGTCGGCCTCGACCGCCCGGATCAGCGGCGGCAGGACGGTGCGGACCAGGTGCGCGCCGATCCGGGTGATCAGCGTCAGCCGCCCTGGCTCGGCCTCGGGATTGAGCGTGCGGACCAGCGCCCGCAGGTCGTCCGGGGTGGTGCCAGGACCGATCTTCACCCCGACGGGGTTGCGGATGGCGGCGGCGAACGACAGGTGCGCGCCGCCCCGGGCCCTGGTCCGCTCGCCCACCCAGAGGAAGTGCGCGGACAGGTCGTACAGCTGCCCGCTGCCCGGGTCGGCCCTGGTGAGCGCCTGCTCGTAGGGCAGCAGCAGGGCCTCGTGGCTGGAGTAGAACTCGACGCCGCGCAGCTCGTCGGAGTCGGCGCCGCACGCGCGCATGAAGGCGAGCGCCCGGTCGATATCTCTGGCCAGGCCCTCGTACCGCAGCCCCGAGCTGCTCTGCCGGACGAAGTCCTGGTTCCACGCGTGTACCTGGTGCAGGTCGGCGTAGCCGCCGGTGGTGAACGCGCGGCACAGGTTCAGCGTGACGGCCGCGCAGTGGTAGGCCCGCAGCAGCCGGTCCGGGTCGGGCGCGCGGTCGGCCGCGGTGAAGTCGAACCCGTTCACCGCGTCGCCGCGGTAGGCGGGCAGCTCCACCCCGGCGCGGGTCTCGGTCGGCCGGGACCTGGGCTTGGCGTACTGCCCGGCCAGCCTGCCAATCTTGACGATCGGCACGCTGGCGCCGTAGGTGAGCACGACCGCCATCTGCAGGATCGTCCGCAGCTTGGCCTGGACCGCGTCCGCCGTGGCGCCGGCGAACGTCTCGGCGCAGTCGCCGCCCTGGAGCACGAACGCCTCGCCCCTGGTCACCGCCGCGAGCCTGGACCGTAGCTGGTCGCACTCGCCGGCGAAGACGAGCGGCGGCAGGCCGGCTAGCTCGGCGAGCACGAGTTCCAGCCGGGCCGGGTCGGGCCAGTCTGGCTGCTGGGCGGGCGGCGGTCCGGTCCACGGGGTCGCCGCGTCGGCCTGGGTGGGAGGCACGGCTCCACGCTACCCAGTGCGTGCGGTGCCGGCGGCGGGGAGTGCCGATGGCCCGGGACAATGGGCGACATGGACTCCGCGCCCCCTCGCGACATCATCTTGCTCGGCTCCACTGGCTCCATCGGCACCCAGGCCGCGGACATCGTCCGGCGCAACCCCGGCCGGTTCCGGCTCACCGGGCTCGCGGCCGGCGGCGGCAACCCCGGTCTGCTCGCGGCCCAGGCGCTGGAGTTCGGGGTCGAGACGGTCGCCGTGGCCTCGAAGGAAGCTGCGGTTGACGTGGCGCGGGCGCTATCTGAGCAAGTCTCCGGTGGGCCTGGGCCGGAGGTGCTGGCCGGCCCGGACGCCGTGGCGGAGCTGGCCGCCGGGAAGTGCGACATCGTGCTGAACGCCGTGACCGGCGCGGTTGGCCTCGCGGCGACGCTCGCCGCGCTGGACGCCGGCCGGCTGCTGGCGCTGGCCAACAAGGAATCGCTGATCATGGGCGGCCCGCTGGTGGCGGGCCGGGCCGCGCCGGGTCAGATCATCCCGGTGGACAGCGAACACTCAGCGATCGCACAGTGCCTGCGCAGCGGACGGTCAGCAGAGGTCAGCAAGCTGGTGGTCACCGCCAGCGGCGGCCCGTTCTTGCACCGGAGCCGCGCTGAGCTTGCCGGGGTGACGCCCGAGCAGGCGCTGGCGCATCCGACCTGGAACATGGGCCCGGTGATCACGATCAACTGTGCGACGCTCGTCAACAAGGGCCTGGAAGTGATCGAGGCGCACTTGCTGTTCGGAATCCCCTTTGACCGGATTGATGTGGTTGTTCACCGCCAGTCGGTTATTCACTCGATGGTGGAGTTTGCCGACGGGTCGACCATCGCCCAGGCCAGTCCGCCCGACATGCGCATCCCCATCGCCCTGGCGCTCGGCTGGCCGGACCGGGTGCCCGACGCCGCCCCGGCCGTGGACTGGACGTCCGCGCACACCTGGACCTTCGAGCCCTTGGATGAGCTGGCGTTCCCCGCAGTAGCCCTGGCCCGGCAGGCGGGCGCGGCCGGCGGCACGGTCCCGGCCGTCTACAACGCCGCGAACGAGGAGTGCGTGGACGCATTCCTCGCGGGCAGGATCCCGTTCGCCGGAATCGTCGATACGGTTGCCCAGGTAGTCTCTGAGCATCACGATCCTGCCGGGAGAGCAGTGGAACTAGCCGACATTCTGGCTGCGGATACCTGGGCGCGGCGGCGGGCGCGGGAGCTCGCAGGCGTCCGTCTGGCCGCAACGGCGGCCGGGGAAGAGGAGACCAGCTGATGGGGGATACCGACCGCTGGATTGTCCTGCTGAGGCGGGCCAGGATCCCGGTCCTCATCCTGGCTGCCCTGGCCCTGCTCATCCTCTTCGGCGGGTCGCACACGGCGTTCATCGTCGGCATCCTGATCTTCGTAGTGGCGCTGCTCGCCTCGGTGATGCTGCATGAGCTCGGGCACTTCCTGACCGCCAAGAAGTTCGGCATGCAGGTGACCCAGTTCTTCCTGGGCTTCGGTACGACGCTGTGGTCGTTCTTCCGCGGCGAGACCGAGTACGGGGTCAAGGCGCTGCCGCTCGGCGGCTTCGTCAAGATCACCGGCATGACCCGGATGGAAGAGATCGACGTCGTCGACGAGCCGCGGTCGTTCCGGCAGCAGCCAGGCTGGCAGCGGATCATCGTGCTGGCCGCCGGGTCGTTCATGCACTTCGTGCTCGCGCTGGTCCTGCTGTTCATCCTCGCCATCGGGATCGGGATGGCCCAGAATTCAAATCAGATAAGCGCGCTCACAACCTGCGTGCCGGTCAATGCCGCCACGCTCAATACCGCCAACCCCTGCGCGGGCGCCGGGCCGGGCAAGTCGCCCGCCCAGATAGCCGGGCTCAAGCCCGGCGATACGCTCATCTCGCTGGCCGGCCAGCGCGTGACCTCGTTCAACCAGCTGCACACGGTGCTCAAGAGCCAGCAGGCCGGCGTCCCGGTCCCGATCGTGGTTGTCCGCAACGGACACGAGCTGCACCTGACGGCGACGCTCGCGGCCGTCCGCAAGGACCCCGTGCCCTTCCTGGGCATGGAGCCGGTCGCGGTCTATCAGCGGGAGAGCTTCACCGGCGCGGTCGCCTTCGCCGGATCCCAGTTCGGCGACACGGTCACGTCGTCGGTCTCGGCCATCGGCAAGCTGCCGGCGGCCATTCCCGACCTGTTCGCCAAGGACCGGGCCAGCACTCCGGCGGGCAACGTGAGCAGCGTGGTGGGGGTAGCGAACGTGACCGGCGACGTCACCCAGGCGTCGCTCCCGTGGCAGGCGAAGGTCACGCTGGTCCTGTACCTGATCGCGTCGCTGAACATCTTCGTCGGGCTGTTCAACCTGCTCCCGCTGCTGCCGCTGGATGGCGGCCATCTCGCGGTGGTGATCTACGAACGGATCAGGGCCTGGTTCAACCGGCTGCGGCACCGGCCAGACCCCGGCCTGGTCGACATACAGAAACTCGTCCCAGTCAGCATGCTGGTCTTCGCCGTGCTCGTGGGCTTCGGCACGCTGCTGATCGCGGCGGACATCTTCAACCCCGTGCACCTTCAGGTATAGCGAGAGCGGAGTCATGACAGTAGACCTAGGCCTGCCCGCGGTTCCCCCGGCGCCGCTGGCGGAGCGCAGGACCTCCCGGCAGATCATGGTGGGCCACGACAAGCACGCGGTCCCGGTCGGCGGCGGCGCGCCGGTGTCGGTGCAGTCGATGTGCACGACGCTGACGGCCGACGTGAACGCGACCCTGCAGCAGATCGCCGAGCTGACGGCGTCCGGCTGCCAGATCGTGCGGGTCGCGGTGCCCTCGCAGGACGACGCGGACGCGCTCCCCGCCATCGCGCGCAAGTCCCAGATCCCGGTCATCGCCGACATCCACTTCCAGCCCAAGTACGTGTTCGCCGCGATCGACGCGGGCTGCGCCGCGGTGCGGGTGAACCCCGGCAACATCAAGGCTTTCGACGACAAGGTCGGCGAGATCGCCAGGGCCGCGTCGGACGCGGGCGTGCCGATCCGGATCGGCGTCAACGCCGGCTCGCTGGACAAGCGGCTGCTGGCCAAGTACGGCAAGGCCACCCCGGAAGCGCTGGTCGAGTCCGCGCTGTGGGAGTGCTCGCTGTTCGAGGAGCACGGCTTCCGCGACATCAAGATCTCGGTCAAGCACCACGACCCGGTGGTGATGATCAACGCGTACCGGCAGCTGGCCCAGCAGTGCGACTACCCGCTGCACCTCGGCGTGACCGAGGCCGGCCCGGCGTTCCAGGGCACGGTCAAGTCGGCCGTGGCCTTCGGCGCCCTGCTGGCCGAGGGCATCGGTGACACGATCCGGGTGTCGCTGTCGGCGCCGCCGGTCGAGGAGGTCAAGGTCGGGATCGCGATCCTGGAGTCGCTCGGGCTGCGCGACCGGGGCCTGGAGATCGTCTCCTGCCCGTCCTGCGGCCGGGCCCAGGTCGACGTCTACACCCTGGCCGACCAGGTGACGGCGGCCCTGGACGGGCTGGACGTGCCGCTGCGGGTCGCGGTCATGGGCTGCGTCGTCAACGGCCCTGGCGAGGCGCGGGAGGCCGACCTGGGCGTGGCCTCCGGCAACGGCAAGGGGCAGATCTTCGTCCGCGGCGAGGTCATCAAGACCGTGCCCGAGTCGCAGATCGTCGAGACGCTGATCGAAGAAGCGATGAAGCTGGCGGCGGCCGACGCCGCCGCGGCTGACGCCTGACACTTCCGGGCAGGATGAGGGGCGTGATGAGAACAGCCCCCCAGGGGTTCACTGTCCTGGTCGCCGCCGCGCTCGTGGTGGTGCTGGCTGGTCTGCGCGGGCAATTCACCGGGCCCGGCCAGTCCGCTCAGCCCGGGCGCCAGTGCGGCCGCGGCGGGGGCGGGCCTCGCCACCGGTGGCACCGGGACCACGAGCGTGAGCTGGCACAAGTGCCCGGCGTCCATGCTCTCGGGGGTGCCGGAAGGCAGCCGGATGCGGTGCGGCAGCGTCCAGGTGCCGGTGAACTACCAGCAGCCGTCGGGTCGCAAGATCACCCTCGCCCTGTCCGAGATGCCCGCCACCGCTCCGGCCGGACAGCGGCAGGGCGTGCTGCTGGTGAACCCGGGCGGGCCCGGCGCCAGCGGGCTCAGCCTGGCCGCGTCGGTCGCGAGCGCGGTCAGCCCCTCGGTCGCGGCCGACTACGACATCGTCGGCTTCGACCCGCGCGGGGTCGGCTCCTCGGTGCCGGCCCTGACCTGCGATGCGTCGTTCTTCAAGCGGCCGCGGCCGCCCTACCCGCCGGCGAACAATCAGGGCCGAGCAGGTGCAGATCGACCGGGCCAAGACATACGCCGCGGATTGCGCGCAGAAGTTCGGCTGGCTGCTGCCGTACATGACCAGCCAGGACTCGGCCAGGGACATGGACTCGATCCGGGCGGCGCTGGGCCAGCAGAAGATCAGCTACCTCGGCTACTCGTACGGGACCTATCTCGGCCAGGTGTACGGGACCATGTTCCCCGGCCACGTCCGCCGGATGGTGCTGGACAGCGTCGTCGACCCGGCGGGCGCCTGGTACCAGGACAACCTGCAGCAGGACTTCGCGTTCCAGGGCCGGATGAACGCGTTCTTTGCCTGGGCGGCCGCCGCCGACTCGACGTTCCACCTGGGCCGCACCGCGGCCCAGGTGCAGGCCGCATTCGGCCGCGCCATGAGCCAGCTCACCGGCCATCCGCTGACTAACGGCGAGGGACGCCCGCTCGTCGGGCCGGACGAGCTCACCGACACGTTCCTGGCGGGCGGTTACAGCAACTCGTTCTGGCCGGATCTGGCGGGCGCGCTGTCCGGCTACCTGGACAACGGCGACGGGTCCGACCTCGTCCAGCTCTACCAGTCGGTAGGCGTGCAGGGCGAGAACGAGTTCGCCGTCTACAACGCCGTCGAGTGCAGCGACGTGAACTGGCCGCGCAGCTGGGCGACCTGGAACTCGGACATGATCAAGGCGAACAAGACCGCGCCGTTCGAGACGTGGGCGAACACCTGGTTCAACGCGTCGTGCGCGTTCTGGCCGGTCAAGGGCCCGGCGCAGCCGATGCGCATCGACGGGTCGAAGCTGCCGCCGATCCTCATGCTGCAGGGCACGCTGGACCCCGCGACGCCGTACCAGGGCGCGCTGGCGGCGCGCAAGCGGCTGCCGACCGCCCGGATGGTGGTGGTCGAGGGCGGCGGCAATCACGGCCAGTCGCTCAGCTCGCCGCCGAACCAGTGCGTGATGGGCTATCTGAACCGCTACCTGGGCACCGGCGCGCTGCCCGCGGGCGCGGCGCTGGTCAGCGCCAAGTGCCCGGCGCTGCCTGCGCCCGCGCCCTAGGTAGACCGCCAATTGCCGCTACATTAGGAAGAGTGCTACGCACCAGAGCATGGCGGACAGCGTCGCTGCGCCTGCTCACCGACCACGATCGCGAGGAAGTGCTCGCGCTCTGCGACCGTGACCCGGTCACGAACGTCTTCGTCAGCGCGCGCATCCGGGCAGTCGGGATGGAGCCCGCGCGGCTCGGCGGTCAGGTGTGGGGCTACGCCGACGGCGGGCAGCTGACGTCGGTCTGCTACTCGGGCGCCAATCTCGTGCCGGTGGCGGCCGATTCCGCGGCGGTGGCGGCCTATGCCGCCCGGGCCCGGATGCAGGGCCGCAGGTGCTCCTCGATCGTGGGCCCGGCTGACGCCGTGAGCGACCTGTGGAGCCAGCTCGCCCCGCACTGGGGCCGGCCGCGCGAGATCCGCCGGGCGCAGCCGGTGCTGTCGATCTCCGGCCCGCCGCTGGTCGAGCCGGACCCGCTGGTGCGCAAGGCCCGCCCGGCCGAGCTGGAGGTGATGCTCCCGGCCTGCGTCGCCATGTTCACCGAGGAGGTCGGCGTGTCGCCGATCGGCGCCGACGGCGGCGCCGCGTACCGGACCCGGGTCGCGGAGCTGATCCGGGCGGGCCGTTCGTTCGCCCGGATCGAGAACGGCACGGTCATCTTCAAGGCGGAGATCGGCGCCGTCACGCCGTACGCCTGCCAGGTGCAGGGCGTCTGGGTGCCGCCGCACGCCCGCGGCCGCGGGCACGCTATCGGCGGCATGGCCGCCGTCGTGCAGGCGGCGCTGCGGATCGCGCCCATCGTCACCCTGTACGTGAACGACTTCAACACCCCGGCGCGGGCGGCCTACCGGCGGGTGGGATTTACCGAATCAGGTACATTCATGTCGGTACTATTCTGATTCTGGGGCCCACTGCAGCGCGGCAGTACCAGAGGGTGACGACGCTTGAGTTACCGAGCTCAGTCTGACGGCAGGCGTGCCGCGTCGGACTACTTGCGGCAACTACTGCTCAAGCCGGGCGCTTACCGGAGCGCATGGGAACGGCACGTAGTCCGGGCCCGGCCGGGCGCGATCAACCAGCTCGCGGTGTCGGACGTGCTGGCCAGGTACCAGTCTGGCGCGGGCGGCCTGGTCTCCGCCGTCCAGCCGCATCAGCTCAAGGACACGGTGTCGCGCGCGCTGTCGGGCCGGCTGCTGAGCAGGCCCGCGCTGGAGCTGTTCATCGCCGCGTTCGAGTTCACCGCCGAGGAGGCGGACCGGCTGCGGAAGCTGTGGAACGGCAACGGCTCGATCCGGGTGCTGTCGGGCAGTCACGCCCTGGCGCCGCACGCCGAGCAGTCGATCAGTGAGGCGTTCGGTCCGCGCCGGCACCAGACCCTGACCATGCACG
Organism: uncultured Actinomycetota bacterium; assembly: GCA_963805805.1. Lineage (GTDB taxonomy): Bacteria > Actinomycetota > Actinomycetes > Streptosporangiales > Streptosporangiaceae > JAJYUU01. The sequence continues at coordinate 274,328 of CAWDVS010000011.1, forward strand.
ACCACGTCCACGTTGACGCCGACGGGCGGATCGCGCGGGCCAGGACCCTGCAGGTCATCGAGGCGTCGGTGCCGGAGACCGACCGGATCCCTTACCTCTACGACACCTGCTCGCTCACGGTGGAGGCAGGCGAGGGCTGCGCTGGCCTGTCCGGAGACCTGCGCCAGCTCACCGGCGGCGTGTTCGCCACCGAGATCCTGCTGGCCCGGCCGCTCGGGCTCGGCGAGACCACCACGATCGAGTACACGACCACGTTCCGGTACCCGGGCAATCTCGAGGACCAGGGCGAGCGGCAGTACCGACGGGGGGTGCTCGCGTCGCTGGAGAACTTCGACCTGCGGATCCAGTTCCACCCAGGCCGGCTGCCGGCCGGGGTCTGGTGGGCGACCTGGGACGGCATCGACGGACCGCTGCTGACGCAGGAGCCGGTGCAGCTGGACAGCCTGCACGCCGCGCAGCGGTACCTGCGGTCGGTGCAGCGCACCGTGGTCGGGTTTCACTGGGCCTGGTAGGCCGAAACTCGGATGAAGCACCGGCCGCGCCGCTGCTAGGATCCTTGGCTCTTGTGCCTGGACAGAACGGGGGTTGGGCCATGCCACCGGCCGACCGGGGTGCCGACGTCCTCGCGGCCGAGCGCGAGCACTTGCGCCAGTCCCGCGAATTCCTCGGCCTGATGCGCACGGACGTCCTGTCGCTGCGCGCCCTGGGCGGCGACCCCGTCTCCGAGGAGTACCTGAAGGCCGACCTGTACCGGCGGGCGGAGGCGCTGAAGGACCTGCCGGACACGCCGCTGTTCTTCGGCCGGCTCGACTACCGGCCAGGCGCGCTGGGGCCGGTGACGGCCGACGGCAACCAGGCACCGCCGAGCAGGCCGATCGGCGGGAGCACTTCCACGTCGGCCGCAGGCACGTGCACGACCCGCAGGGCTCGCCGGTCGTGATCGACTGGCGCGCGCCGGTCTCCCGGCCGTTCTACCGCGCCAGCCAGGGCGAGTCGATGGGCCTGGAACGGCGGCGGCGGTTCGGGTTCGCCGGCGGCGAGCTGACCGCGTTCGAGGACGAGGAGTTCGGCGACGGCGGGTCGGACCTGGGCACGGCCAGCCGGATCCTCATCGACGAGATCGAGCGGCCGCGCTCTGGCCCGATGCGCGACATCGTGGCGACGATCCAGCCGGACCAGGACGACATCGTCCGGGCCGGCGTCGAGCAGACCGTGTGCGTGCAGGGCGCGCCCGGCACCGGGAAGACCGCGGTGGGCCTGCACCGGGTCGGCGTACCTGCTGTACGCGCACGCGCAGCGGCTCAGCCGCGGCGGCGTGCTCGTCGTCGGGCCGAACGAGGCGTTCCTCGCCTACATCCAGAACGTGCTGCCCGCCCTGGGCGAGCTGGACGTCGCCCAGCTGTCGGTCGCCGAGCTGCTCGCGACGGTGCCGGTGCGCGGCGCCGACACCGAGGCCGCGGCCCGGATCAAGGGCGACGCCCGGATGGCGGAGGTGCTCAGGCGCGCGCTCTGGGCGCAGGTGACCGAGCCGGCCGAGGCGATCATGCTGGTCCGCGGGTCCCGGCGCTGGCGCGTGCCCGCCTACGAGGTCGGCGAGCTGATCGCCGAGCTGAGGGACCGCGGCGTCCGGTACGGCACCGGCAGGCAGATGCTCGCGCACCGGATCGCGCACGTCATCCTCACCAGGATGGAGGCGGCCGGCGAGACGTGCGACGACCGCACGCACGAGGCGGTGCGGCGGACCCGGCCGGTGCAGGCGGCGGTGGACCAGGCCTGGCCGAAGACCGACCCGGTCCGGCTGGTACTGCGGGTGCTCGCCGAGCCGGACCTGCTGGCGAGCGCGGCGGCCGGGATCCTGGACCCGGCCGAGCAGGCGGCGGTGCGCTGGTCGGACCCGCCGCGCGGGCCGAAGTCGGCCCGCTGGAGCGCGGCGGACGCGGTGCTCATCGACGAGGCGACCGACCTGATCGAGCGGACGCCGAGCATGGCGCACATCGTCGTGGACGAGGCCCAGGACCTGTCCCCGATGCAGTGCCGGGCGATCGGCCGCCGGTGCGCGACCGGCTCGGCGACCGTGCTCGGTGACATCGCTCAGGGCACGACCGCCTGGGCGACCACGAGCTGGGAGCAGCTGCTCGGCCACCTGGGCAAGGATGACGCGGACCTGCGCGTGCTCGACACCGGCTACCGGGTGCCACGGCAGATCCTGGACTTCGCCAGCCGGCTGCTGCCGCAGATCGCGCCGGAACTGGCCCCGGCCAGCTCGGTCCGCCAGGATCCCGCCGCGCTTACCGTCTGGCCGCTGCCGCCGGGCGAGCTGACCGACGCGCTCGTCCTGGCCTGCGAGGAGGCCCTGACCAGGCCGGGCTCGGCGGCGGTGATCGCGGCCGACGGGCAGCTGCCCGAGGTGGCCACGGCGCTGGCCGCCGCCGGGCTGCCGCACGCCCCGCTCGCTGGCGCCGCCGTCGGGGACGTGATCACGCTGGTCCCGGTGACGCTCGCTAAGGGCCTCGAGTTCGACCAGGTGATCGTCGTGGAGCCGGGCCAGATCGCGGCCGCCGAGAGCCGCGGCCTGCACCGGCTGTACGTGGCCCTCACCCGGGCCGTGTCCCGCCTGACCGTGCTGCACGCGCAGCCGCTGCCGGCCGCGCTGGCTACATCTGCTTGAGCACTGCCGTGATCAGCGCCGCCGAGTCCTCGAACGAGTGCGCCGTGGCCCGCAGGTGGTTGAAGAACACGTTGTAGCGGTCGACCTCGTCGACGTTCTCCACCCACAGCGCGCTGGTCAGGTCCTCCAGGTAGACCACGTCCGGGTCGATCCGCTCGCCGAAGACCAGGATGACGAACGGCCGGCCCATCGCCGGGTGCGCCCCGCCGCCGAACGGGATCACCTGCAGCGAGACGTTCGGCAGGTCCGCGAGTTCCAGCAGGTACTCCAGCTGCATGCGCATGACCTCGGGCCCGCCCACCTGGCGGCGCAGCGCGGCCTCGTCCAGCACCGCCCAGACCTTCGGCGGGCTGGTCCTGGCCAGGCGCTGGCGCTCCATCCGCAGCGCGACATGGCGCTCCACGTCGGCGCGCTGGCTGTTCACCATGCCCGCGGTGATCACGGCCCTCGCGTAGTCCTCGGTCTGCAGCAGGCCGGGGATGAGGCTGACCTCGTAGATCCGGATCTCGACCGCGGCGCTTTCCAGCCCCAGGTAGGTGGCGAAGTGCGGCTGGACGGTATCGCCGTAGGCATGCCACCAGCCCTTCTGCCGGGAGTCCCGGGCCAGCTGGACGAGGCTGTCGCGCTGTTCCGGCGGCGCGCCGTAGATCTCCAGCATGTCGCGCACGTCGCGCGGGGACACCGAAACGCGCCCGGTCTCCACTCGGCTGATCTTCGACGCCGAGCACTCAAGGCGCTCTGCGACCTCCTCGCAAGTCAGCTTCGCTGACTCCCGGAGTCGCCTTAGTTCCAGTGCAAGTCGGCGCCGCCGTACTGTCGGGCTCTGCGCACTTGCCATCCGTTCACCTCCCGCCCGCGGCCTGACGGTACAGGCCAGTGTGGCGGGGCGGCGGCCCACAAGTCCAGTGTGCGCACAAAAAGCACAGTGCGATTTTCGCTATGCATGTTGCACATTCCCCGCCCGAGGAGCATTCTTGAGAAAAGTCATTACTCTATGCTGTGGTGCAGCTACCCGAGGTGACAAAATGACCATGGAGGCGCAGCAAGCTTCGAGCGCTGAAACCAGGCGCTCCAACCTCGCCAGGTTAGAGGAGCTCGCGGAGGTACTGGCCGGGCACGGCCTGCGGACCAGGCTGATGACCCCGCCCGGCCGGGTGCCCAGCCTGCACGTGGTGAACCCGGTTGCGTCGGCGCTGGCCGAGGACGTGTACGCGGGCCGCGGTCAGGACGGGTTGTGGTGGTTCTGGTGGTCGTGGGCGGAGCGGATCGCCGCCGGCGAGGACCTTGAGGGCGCCGCCACTATGATCGAGCACGTACTAGCCGCCGGCGGCTGATCCGCCGGCGGTGTGAGTCAGCGACCGGCCCGCCCCGGCCGCGGCTCGCCTCAGCTCCCGGCCGCACTCTTGCCAGCTGGCCCCGGCAGCCCGGGAAAGGCCACGGTCGCGTGCCGCCAGGCCGCTGCTCGCAGCGCGGACGCGGTCAGCTCGCGGGCGCCGAGGGCACGCAGCGAGTGCTCTGGCAACGCGACCAGGCCGAGATAGGCCTGCGCCACCTTGTCTTCCAGGATCACCGCGAGTGACCTGGCCTCAGCCGGAGTCTGGACATGCACGGGCAGCTGATAGGCAACCGGGGCCGGGACCGGCGTGGCCCCCGCCGATGGTGATCATCGCCGTCAGGCTGTCCCTGGCCTGCTGGTGGGCCACCCAGTCCGCGTCGGCCGACACGGACTGGGCGCTGCTGGCGTTCAGGTGCGCGCCCACCACCCCGTAGCCGTAGCTCGCGGCCTGCTCGGCGGCGAGGGCGGCCTGCAAGGCGGTCACCGCTTGCGGGCTCAGTGCCGCTGGCGCCTTCCGGCGTGCCGCCCGTGCCTGCCCGGCGTGCCGCCCGCGCCTTCCGGCCGCGGCGGCCCGGCTCACGCCGTCCTCCGCAGCTGGTCCAGCACCGGCACGTGGGTGGCCTCGGAGGCGGAGATGCTGGCCAGCAGCTGGGCCAGCGACGGCGGCACCGTCAGCAGGCCGGTGCCGAGCCGCCGCGCGGCGGCCTGCTCGGCCGCGGACAGGGCGGCCAGGGCACCGGCCAAGTCGGGTGGCGTGCTCGCGCTCGGCGTGGCCGCCGGGGCCAGGGACTGGGCCGAGCCGACGGGCACTACCAGGCGCTTGCGCAGCTGGGCGAGATGCTGCTCGTGCTCTGTCAGCAGGGCCGCGAGCCGGTGCGCGGCGGCGGCATCCTTGGCCGGCCCGGCGAGGACGGCGTGATAGCGGGAGATCAGCTGCTGCTCGGCCACGATGGTCGCCCGCAGCAGCCGGACGTCGGGGGCCGGGGGCGGCGGCGTACCCAGCACCTCGACCCCGCGGCAGCCGCTGATCAGCACCGGCATCGCGGCCACCGACCCGGCGAGCACGGCTCGCCGGGTCGGGCCGCCAGCCAGCACTGCTTCTGGGGCGGCAGCCGCAGCGAGCAATGCTCGCCGGGTCGGACCGGCCGCCATCAGTGCCTCCAAGGTCGCGGGGCGGGCGCCTGGCGGGCGCCGCAGTCAGCATCACAGCATGTCATGGGCGTGCGACTGGGTCGCGCGACGCGCTCGGACCTGCCAGCAGACGCGTGGCAGCGCCGCATCCCGGCTAGGCTAGATCACGCCGGGTACACAACAGCACAGCTCGCGGGCGAGGAGGTCGTCATGAACGGTGGCTCCCGTCATGGTTCGCGCGGCCACGCCAAACCACAGGGCAAGACGGCCAGGCCCGCGCGGCCGGCCGTTCCGCTGCCGGACGCCGACCGGCTGACCCGCCTGCTTGAGCCCGTCGTGCACGCCCTGGACCTGGACCTGGAGACCGTGCGGGTCACCGCCGCCGGCCGCCGCCGGCTACTGCGCGTGATCGTCGACGGAGACGGCGGCGTCAGCCTGGACACCATCGCCCTGGCCAGCCGTGAGCTGTCGGCCCGGCTGGACACCGCCGCCGAGATGGGTGAGCTGCCCTACACGCTGGAGGTGTCCTCGCCCGGCGTGGACCGGCCGCTGACCCAGCCCCGGCACTGGCGGCGCGCGCTCGGGCGGCTGGTAGTCGCGCCGCTGGCTGCGGCCGCCGGCGATCGGGGCGGCGATGATCTGGCCGGGAACGGGGCCGCTCCGGTACACGGGCGTATCGCCGGCACGAGTGACACGGGCGTGACCCTGGACTGCGACGGTGAGCTGCGGGAGTTCCGCTTCGCCGAGCTCGGGCCGGGCCGGGTGCAGATCGAGTTCGGGCACCTGGAGCCGGGCGACGACGAGCCGGACGACGACGCCAGTGCGGGCGACTCCGGGGCCGAGGAGGACTAGGTGGACATCGACCTGACCGTCCTGAAGAGCCTGGAGGCCGAGAAGGACATTTCCTTGGACCTGGCGATCAAGGCCATCGAGGATGCGCTGCTGGTCGCCTACCACAAGACCGAGGGCGCCGCCGTGAACGCGCGGGTCGAGGTCAACCGGAGCAGCGGCCACGTGACGGTGTGGGCGACGGAGCCGGGGGAGGCGGGTCAGCCCGGCCGGGAATACGACGACACGCCGGCCGGCTTCGGCCGGATCGCGGCGACGACCGCCCGCCAGGTCATCCTGCAACGGCTCCGGGACGCCGAGGATGAGCTGACGTTCGGCGAGTACGCCGGGCGCGAGGGCGACATCGTGGCGGGCGTCATCCAGCAGGGCAGGGATCCGCGCGCGGTGCTCGTCGACCTGGGCAAGCTGGAAGCGATCCTGCCGCCCACCGAGCAGGTCCCCGGCGAGCGCTACGTGCACGGCGAGCGGCTGCGCTGCTACGTGCTGCACGTGCGCAAGGGCTACCGCGGGCCCTCGGTGACGCTGTCCAGGACTCATCCGAACCTGGTCAAGAAGCTGTTCGCGATGGAGGTGCCGGAGATCGCGTCGGGCGCGGTCGAGATCGCCGCGATCGCGCGCGAGGCCGGTCACCGGAGCAAGATCGCCGTGATCTCGCACCAGCCAGGCGTGAACGCGAAGGGCGCCTGCATCGGCCCGATGGGCGCCAGGGTCAGGAACGTGATGACCGAGTTGCACGGCGAGAAGATCGACATCGTCGACTACTCGCCGGATCCGGCCGAGTTCGTGGCGCACGCGCTCTCGCCCGCCCGGGTGTCCAAGGTGCACGTGGTCGACCTGCAGGCCCGGGAGGCGCAGGTCATCGTCCCGGATTACCAGCTCTCGCTGGCAATCGGGAAAGAAGGGCAGAATGTCCGTCTTGCTGCCCGGCTGACCGGCTGGCGCATCGATATCCGGGCCGACACCGCCGACGCGGCGCCCGTCGCGGCGTCCGCGCGGCCCGATGATGACGAAGCGGGCAGAGTGCCCGGTGCCGACGACGCGCAGGCCCTGTAAGCTGAAACAGGCAGTGCGGATCCCCACCCGGAGCTGTATCGGATGCGGTGTCCGCGCCGCCAGGCCCGAGCTGATCCGCTTGGTCGCCGTCGGAGGCGAGATCGTTCCCGACGCTGCCGGGCGGCTACCTGGCCGGGGTGCATACCTGCACCCGAGCCTGGCATGCTTGGAACGAGCCCAGCGCCGCAAGGCTTTGACGCGGGCACTTCGCCTCCCGGCCGCGCTGCCGGATGGCAAGGTCGCGGAATACCTGGCGGCAGTCGGCGGCTAGCACGAGCTGCGGAACGGCAGTTCGCGGTGGCTGTGGGTTGGTGTGAACGGAAGAAGGCTGAGATTTGCGATGAGCGCCCGATGAGCATGCGGCGATGAACAGCACAAGCTGACGCCGGACGGAGCACGCGCTGCCCCGATCGGCTGATGGCCCGGATGGCCGGGCCGAGTAGAGGGAGCGTAGTGGCGAAGGTTCGGGTATACGAGCTCGCTAAGGAGTTCGGCGTCGAGAGCAAGGCCGTGATGGCCAAGCTCAACGAGATGGGCGAGTTCGTCCGCTCGGCGTCCTCGACGATCGAGGCGCCAGTCGTGCGCAGGCTGAAAGAAGCCTTCGCAACACAGCAATCAGCGAAGCCGCAGGCCGCCAGCGCGGCCAAGACGGCTGCGGCGAGCGCGAACGGCAACGGCAAGGCCCCGCCTGCGAAGGCGGCGACGCCAGCGGCGCCCGCGGCCCCGGCCGCCCCGGCGCCGGAGCCGCCGTCGGCGCCCGAGCCAGCTGCGCCGCCGGCCCGGTCGGCCGCGGCGGTGACGGTGCCGTTCCCGCAGGACCAGAGCCAGGGACCGCAGGTACCCCCGGCAGAGACGATGGATCGCCCGGCCGCGGACAGCACGGACGCGGACCGGCCCGCCGCTGCGGCCGGACCGCGTCCCTCCGCGCCAGGCCAGCGGCACGCCCCGCGGCCCGGCCCGCGACCGGGTAACAACCCGTTCAGCTCGACCGCGACCGGCATGGGGGCCGCACCGCGGTCCGCTCCGGCCGCGCCGGCGCCCGGCGCCGCTCCGAGTGCGGCGCCGGGTGCGCCGGGCGGTCCGCGTCCTGCCGGTCCGCGTCCTGGCGGCCCGCGGCCAGGGGCGGGCACGCCCGCCGACTTCGCGCGGCCCGGCGGCCCGCGGCCGGCCCGCGGCCCAGCCCGAGCAGCATGCCGCCGCGTCCTGGTGGCGGCCGCGGCTTCGGCCCGGGTGCTGGCGGCCCCGGTGGTGGTGGCGGGCGCGGCGCGCCTGGTGCCGGTGGTCCCGGCGGCGCCCGTCCCGGTGGCCGGGGCGGCCCTGGCGGCGGACCCGGCGGCCCGCGCGGCGGCCCTGGTGGTGGTGGTGGCGGCGGTGCCCGGCCGGGCATGGCTCCGGCCCGTCCGGGGCCCGGCGGCCGTGGCCGCAGCGGCACGGCGGGCGCGTTCGGCCGTCCGGGCGGACGGCCGTCTCGCGGCCGGAAGTCAAAGAAGCAGCGCCGCCAGGAGTTCGACAACATGCAGGCCCCCGCGATCGGCGGCGTGCAGATCCCGCGCGGCAACGGCCAGGTCATCCGGCTGTCCCGCGGCGCCTCGCTCAGCGACTTCGCGGACAAGATCGGCGTCAACCCGGCGTCGCTCGTGCAGGTGCTGTTCCACCTCGGCGAGATGGTCACCGCGACCCAGTCGGTGAACGACGAGACGCTGCAGCTGCTCGGGGCCGAGCTGAGCTACAACGTTCAGGTGGTCTCCCCGGAAGAGGAGGACCGCGAGCTGCTGGAGTCGTTCGACATCGAGTTCGGCGAGGACGAGGGCGAGGATGCCGACCTGGTGGCGCGGCCGCCGGTGGTCACCGTCATGGGCCACGTCGACCACGGCAAGACCAAGCTGCTGGACGCGATCCGGCACACCAACCTGGTCGCGCACGAGGCGGGCGGCATCACCCAGCACATCGGTGCCTACCAGGTCGACACCGTGGTGGACGGCCAGGACCGGAAGATCACGTTCATCGACACTCCCGGTCACGAGGCGTTCACGGCCATGCGGGCCCGCGGCGCCGAGACCACCGACCTGGTGATTCTCGTCGTGGCGGCCGATGACGGCGTGAAGCCGCAGACCACCGAGGCGCTGAACCACGCCCAGGCGGCCGGCGTGCCGATCGTGGTCGCGGTCAACAAGGTCGACAAGGAGGGCGCGGACCCGCAGCGGGTCCGGGCCCAGCTGACCGAGTACGGCCTGGTGGCCGAGGAGTTCGGCGGTCAGTCGCTGTTCGTCGACGTGTCCGCGCGCAACGGGACCGGCATCGACAGTCTGCTCGAGGCCGTGATCCTCACCGCGGACGCGGAGCTCGACCTGCGGGCGAACCCGAACCAGCAGGCGCAGGGCACGGCGATCGAAGCGCACCTGGACAAGGGCCGCGGCCCCGTGGTCGACGTGCTGGTCCAGCGCGGCACGCTGCGGGTGGGCGACTCCATCGTCTGCGGCGAGGCGTTCGGCCGGGTCCGGGCCATGCTGGACGAGAACGGCGCGCAGGTGCGCGAGGCACCGCCGTCGCGTCCGGTCGAGGTGCTCGGCCTGACCGGCGTGCCCGACGCCGGGGACAGCTTCCTCGTCGTCGATGACGACCGGGTGGCCCGCCAGATCGCCGAGCGGCGCGAGGCGCGCGAGCGCAACGCGATGTTCGCCCAGCGGCGGCCGCGGGTCACGCTGGAGGATCTGGAGTCGGCGCTCAAGTCCGGTGAGCGGCAGGAACTGCTGCTCATCATCAAGGGCGACGTGTCCGGCTCGGTGGAGGCTCTGGAAGACGCGCTCATGCAGCTCGACGTCGGCGAGGAGGTCGAGCTGCGCGTCATCGGCCGCGGGGTCGGCGCGATCACGCAGGACGACGTCAACCTGGCGATCGCGTCCGACGCTGTCATCATCGGCTTCAATGTCCGGCCAGCCGGCCGGGCGGGCGAGCTGGCCCAGCGCGAGGGCGTGGACATTCGCTACTACTCGGTCATCTACCAGGCGATCGAGGAAGTCGAGGCCGCGCTCAAGGGCATGCTGAAGCCGATCTTCGAAGAGGTTCAGCTCGGCACCGCCGAGATCAGGGAGGTCTTCCGGGTGCCGCGGATCGGCAACATCGCGGGCTGCATCGTCAGGTCCGGCACGATCACGCGCAACAGCAAGGCCCGGCTGATCCGGGACAGCGTGGTCGTCTCGGACAACCTGACGGTCGACTCGCTGCGCCGGTTCAAGGATGACGCGACCGAGGTCAGGGAAGGCTTCGAGTGCGGTATCGGCGTCGGTTACAACGACCTCAAGATCGGTGACACGATCGAGACGTTCGAGCTGCGCGAGAAGCCGCGGACCTAATCCCGGCATGTACGTGGGTGCCCTGGCCCTGGACGTGCTGCTCGGCGACGTCAGGTCGCTGAAGCAGAAGCGTTCAGTGGTCAGGCCGCTCATCGCCGAGGTGCACCGGAGGTTTCCCGGCGTTGCGGTCGGCGAGACCGGCCACCTCGACCTGCACCGGCGGGCCGAGATCGGGATCGCCGTGGTCAGTTCGACGGCGGCGAACGCCACCGAGGTGCTCGATGCCTGCGAGCGCCTCGTCGCGGACCGCCCCGAGGTCGAGATACTGGCGGCGCGGCAGCGGCTGTTTTCCGACGAGGGGGAGTAATGAGTCAGGCGAGGGCGCGCAAGCTCGGCGAGCGGATCACGCAGATCGTGGCCGAGATGCTGGAGCGGCGGGTCAAGGACCCGCGACTCGGGTTCGTCACCGTCACCGAGGCGCGGGTAACCGGCGACCTGCGCGAGGCGACCGTCTACTACACCGTCCTCGGCTCGGACGACGAGGTCGCGGGCACCGCCGCGGCGCTGGCCAGCGCGACCGGGCTGATCAGGTCCGAAGTCGGCAAGCAGACCGGCGTCAAGCACACCCCGTCGATCAGCTTCGTGCGGGACACCGTGCCGGACACCGCGCGCTCCATCGAGGACCTGGTGGAGAAGGCCCGGCAGGCGGACGCGGCGGTCGCCGCCGCCCGGGCGGACGCGGTGCCCGCGGGCGACGCCGACCCGTACCGGCAGCCCGCCGCCGAGGCGGACGACGACGACGACTCCGAGGACGACGCCGACGAGGACGAGTTCGACGCGGACGACTTCGACAGCGACGACGGGCCGCTCGGGCATTACCCGCCCGGCCGGGGCGACGGCGCGAGATACTCGCGGTCGTGACAGCTGGCGACTGGACCCGGGCGGCCAAGATCCTGGACAGCGCCGACCGGGTGTGCCTGGCCTGCCATGTCCGGCCGGACGCGGACGCGCTGGGCTCGATGCTCGCGCTCGCGCTCGCGCTCAGCTCCCGGCCCGGGTGCGGCGCGCCTGTCGTCGCGTCGTTCGGCGACACCCCGTTCGCGGTGCCGGCCATCCTGGACTTCCTGCCTGGCATCGGACTGCTGACGCCGCCCGCCCAGTTTCCGGACCGGCCGCAGGTCATGGTCACGCTGGACGCCGGCAGCGTGGACCGGCTCGGCTCGCTGGCAGCCAGCGCGGCTGCGGCCGACGAGCTGATCGTGCTGGATCACCACGCTTCCAACACCGGGTTCGGCTCAGTCAACCTGGTCGATCCCGCGTCCGCGGCGACGGCGGTGCTGACCGACCGGCTGATCGCGGAGCTGGGCATCCCGCTGACCCGCGACATCGCGACCGGCCTGTACGCGGGCCTGGTCACCGACACCGGCTCGTTTAAGTTCGCCGCCACCACCCCGCAAGTACACGAGCTCGCTGCCCGCCTGCTGCGCACCGGGATCGACCCCGCCGCCGTCTCCCGCCGGCTGTACGACACCGCTCCGTTCGGCTACCTGCGCATGCTCGCCAGCGCGCTGAACCGCGCCGTGCTGGACGCCGGCGCGTGCGGCGGACTCGGCCTGGTCTGGACGACAGTCACAAGATCGGACCGGGCCGACCTCCCCTTCGACATGGCGGAATCCGTGATCGACGAGGTCCGCAAGACCGCCGAAGCGGAGGTAGCAGTAGTGCTCAAGGAAACCGACGCGGGCCACTGGGAAGTCTCAGTCCGCTCGAAAGAAATCATCGATGTCGGTGCCGCGTGCACCGCGCTCGGCGGGGGCGGCCACGCCCGGGCGGCCGGTTTCTCCGCTTCCGGCCGCCCGGACGCGGCCGTCCGCGCCCTGGAACCGCTCCTCACCCCGCCATGACCGTCCCCAGTGGCCTCGTCATCGTCGATAAACCACAGCGACTCACCTCCCACGACGTCGTCGCGAGGATCCGCAAGCTCGCCGGTACCCGCCGGGTCGGGCACGCCGGCACGCTCGACCCGATGGCGACCGGCGTGCTGGTCGTGGGGGTGGAGAAGGCGACCCGGCTGCTAGGTCACCTCGCGCTGACGGAGAAGGAGTACACCGGCACGATCAGGCTCGGGCAGAGCACCGCGAGCGACGACGCCGACGGTGCGGTGACCGCCTCCGTTCCCGCTACGCAGGTGAGTGACGAGCAGGTGCTGCGGGCGGTCGCGAGCCTGACCGGCGACATCGAGCAGGTGCCGCCGGGAGTGAGCGCGATCAAGGTGGCGGGCGAGCGGGCGTACAAGCTGGCCCGCGCGGGCGCAGCCCCCGGAGCTGGCGCCCCGCCGGGTCACGGTCCGCGTGTTCGCCGTGGATGCGATCCGGCGGGACGGCGACGTGATCGACGCCGACATCAGCGTCACGTGCTCCAGCGGCACCTACATCCGGGCGCTGGCCAGGGACGTGGGCGCGCAGCTGGCCGTCGGCGGGCACCTGACCGCGCTGCGGCGCACCCGGGTCGGGCCCTTTGACGCGGCCCGGGCGCGCACGCTCGAACAGCTCAGCGACCAGCTGGAGATCATCCCGCTGGCCGCGGCCGCCGCGGCGGCGTTCGCCCGCCGGGACCTGACCGCCGACGAGGCGCTGCAGGTCGGCCACGGAATCAGGCTGCCCGCGCTGGGAACCGGCGCCGAGCCGGTCGCGGCGTTCGGGCCGGACGGAACCCTCGTCGCGCTGCTGACCGAGGAAGGCGGCCGGGCGCGGTCACTGGCTGTGTTCGCGGCCGACCCGCCGGCCGGGAGCTGACGTGCCCGGTGGCGCGCCAGCGTGGGAGGCTGGGCAGGGTCGGCCGATTCACGTATCAGACTCGCCGGATGTGGGGGATAACTGACATGCAGCGGTGGCAGGGGCTGGCCGAGGTGCCCGACAACTTCGGCCCCTCGGTCGTCACTATCGGCGTCTTCGACGGCGTGCACCGCGGGCACCAGCGGATCGTGCACCGGGCGAGGGCAGCGGCGAGTGAGCTAGGGCTCCCGGTCGTCGTCGTGACATTCGACCCGCATCCGGTGGAGGTGGTCAGGCCCGGCTCGCACCCGCCGTTCCTGTGCACGCCCCGGCGCATGTCCGAGCTGCTCACCAGGCTCGGCGTGGACGCGGCCTGCGTCATCGAGTTCACGCTCGAATTCTCGCGGCTGGACCCGGACGAGTTCGTCCGCGCCGTCCTGGTGGACAAGCTGCACGCGGCCAGGGTCGTCGTGGGAGAGGACTTCCGGTTCGGGCACAAGGCCGCGGGGGACGTGGAACTGCTGGCGGACCTGGGCGAGAAGTACGACTTCACCGTCGAGGGCGTGCCGCTGCTGACCGAGGACGGCGTGCGGATCTCCTCTACCGAGATCCGGGCCCGGCTGGCCGAGGGTGACGTCGAGGGCGCGGCGCACGATCTGGGCCGCCCGCACCGGGTCGAGGGCGTCGTCGTGCGCGGCCATCAGCGCGGCCGGGCGCTCGGCTTCCCGACTGCGAACCTGGAGACGCTGCCGCACACCGCGATCCCGGCCGACGGGGTATACGCGGGCTGGCTGTCCCTGCTGGATATTGACGGGCTGGACCCCGACGGCTCCGAACTGGCGCGCTGGCCGGCCGCGATCTCCGTGGGCACGAATCCGACCTTCGACGGACGGGAGCGGACGGTCGAGGCGTACGCGCTGGACCGGGACGACCTGGACTTGTACGGGGCGCGGGTGGCGGTGGACTTCAGCAACCGGCTGCGGGCCACCGAGCGGTTCGACTCGGTACCGGACCTGATCGCGCAGATGCACCTGGACGTCGGGCAGGCCCGGCGGCTGCTCAGCTGACGCCACGCGGCGGCGCGGCGGACTGCCGGACGCCCATCGCGCCCCTGCGTTACCGTACGTCCCAACGCCAGCGATCTAGCTGGCCGACCAGCGGAGGGTGACGCGGGTGGCGCACACCAACGAGGATCTGCTGCGGCAGGGGTACGCGGCATTCGCGAGCGGTGACTTGGCGACGGTCCAGTCGCTGTTCGCCGACGACATCGTGTGGCACAGCGGTGGCGCGAACCAGATGACCGGCGACTACACCGGGCATCAGGAGGTTCTCGGCTTCTTCGGGCGGCTCATGGAGATCACCGGGGGCACCTTCCGACTGGAGATACACGACATCCTGGCGAACGACAGTCACGGCATCGTGCTGGTGACCATGCACGGCGAGCGGAACGGGCGCGTCGTCGCGCTGCGCGAGGTGAACATCTGGCACCTGGAGAACGGCAAGGCGCTGGAGTTCTGGGCATTTCCCGAGGACAGCTATCAGATGGACCAGTTCTTCGGCTAGCAGCTGGGCATATGGTAACGTTTTGGTAACGGCCTGGGCCGGGCCGGCGGATGTAACGCGGGGGGCCGGCGCATGGTAACGTGATGTGTCGGCCGGAGCATCCGGCCCGGTCAGCTGCGCCCTCAAGTGGCTGGCTATCTTCCATTTGCAACTGATAGGGAGCAACGTGCCGCTCGACACTACGGTGAAGAAGGAGATCATCGCTGGGCATGCGACCAATGAGGGTGACACCGGCTCGCCGGAAGTCCAAGTCGCGCTGCTGACCAAGCGAATCTCGGACCTGACGGAGCACCTCAAGGTGCACAAGCACGACCACCACAGCCGTCGCGGGCTGCTGCTGCTGGTCGGCCGCCGCAGGCGGCTCCTGAAGTACCTCGCGAACAAGGACATCAGCCGCTATCGAGCGCTGATCGAGAGGCTCGGTCTGCGCCGGTAGGTAAGCGCGCGGCTCCGGCCGCGCGTTTTTGATAACAGAAACCCGTCCCGCGACTCCGACCCGGAGCGCTGACAGCGCGCCCAAGGGGCCGGTCCTCGGTAGTGGTTCTCGGGTCACACGGCAGCAGCCGCCCGTCAGGGTGGCAGCGGCGGTGGGGCCGAGGACTTCGATCGAAGACCGGCCGGCAGGCTTAGCAAGCCGGCCCTGGCGCTCCATGTTGCGGCGGACAGGCGCGGGACCTCAAGTTCAAGGAGGTCACCCGTGGAGGGTGTCTACACCGCCGATGTCACGATTGACAACGGCTCTTTTGGCACGGTCTCGATCAGGTTCGAGACCGGCAGGCTCGCCAAGCTGGCGGGCGGCTCCGCCGTCGTCTACATGGACGACGAGACGATGGTGCTGTCCACCACCACCGCAGGAAAGTCACCCCGAGAGGGCTATGACTTCTTCCCGCTGACCGTCGACGTCGAAGAGCGGATGTACGCGGCGGGCCGGATCCCCGGCTCGTTCTTCCGCCGCGAGGGCCGGCCGTCCGAGGACGCGATCCTCACCTGCCGGCTCATCGACCGGCCGCTGCGGCCTTCGTTCGTGAAGGGCCTGCGCAATGAGGTCCAGGTGGTCGAGACCATCCTGGCGCTGCACCCGGACCATCTGTACGACGTCGTGGCGATCAACGCCGCGTCACTGTCGACCCAGCTGGCCGGGTTGCCGTTCTCCGGCCCGATCGGCGGCGTCCGGGTGGCCCTGATCAAGGGTCAGTGGGTCGCGTTCCCCAAGCACAGCCAGCTGGAGGAGGCCACATTCGACATGGTCGTGGCCGGCCGCGTGCTGGCGGACGGCGACGTCGCGATCATGATGGTCGAGGCCGAGTCCACCCCGCGCACGCTGCGGCTGATCGCGGATTCCGAGTCCGGCGCGATAGCGCCCACCGAGGAGACCGTGGCCCAGGGCCTGGACGCGGCCAAGCCGTTCATCAAGCAGCTGTGCGACGCGCAGGTCGACATCGCCAGCCACGCCGCCAAGGAGACCGCCGAGTTCCCGCTGTTCCCTGACTACGGCCAGGACGTCTTCGCGGCGCTGGAGGCCGAGGTCGGCAGCGACCTGGCCCAGGCGCTGACGATCGCGGGTAAGAGCGAGCGCGGCACCGAGACCGACCGGATCAAGGCGCTGGCCACCGAGAAGCTCGCCGCTCAGTTCGAGGGCCGGGACAAGGAGATCAGCGAGGCGTTCCGCGCGCTGAACAAGAAGCTGGTCCGGCAGCGGATCATCAGTGACGGGCTGCGCATCGACGGCCGCGGGCTGGCGGACATCCGCCAGCTGTCCGCCGAGGCGGGCGTGGTGCCGCGGGTGCACGGCTCGGCGCTGTTCGAGCGGGGCGAGACCCAGGTACTCGGCGTCTCGACGCTGAACATGCTCCGGATGGAGCAGATGATCGACACGCTGAACCCGGAGCGCACCAAGCGCTACATGCACAACTACAACATGCCGCCCTACTCGACCGGCGAGACCGGCCGGGTGGGCTCGCCCAAGCGGCGCGAGATCGGCCATGGTGCACTCGCCGAGCGGGCGCTGATCCCGGTGCTGCCGACGCGCGAGGAGTTCCCGTACGCGATCCGGCAGGTGTCGGAGGCCATCGGCTCCAACGGCTCGACGTCGATGGGCTCGGTCTGCGCGTCCACGATGTCGCTGCTGGACGCCGGCGTGCCGCTGAAGGACATGGTGGCGGGCATCGCAATGGGCCTGATCCACGAAGGCGGCGAGTACGTCACGCTGACCGACATCCTCGGCGCGGAGGACGCCTTCGGCGACATGGACTTCAAGGTCGCGGGCACCAAGGACGTCATCACCGCGCTGCAGCTGGACACCAAGCTCGACGGCATCCCGGCGAGCGTCCTCGGCGCGGCCCTGAACCAGGCCCGCGGCGCGCGGCTGACCATCCTGGACGTGATGCGCGAGGCGATCGACGCCCCCGGCGAGATGAGCCAGTTCGCGCCGCGGATCATCACGATCAAGATCCCGGTGGACAAGATCGGCGAGGTCATCGGCCCCAAGGGCAAGATGATCAACTCGATCCAGGAGGAAACCGGCGCCGATATCACGATCGAGGACGACGGCACGATCTACATCGGCGCGACCGACGGCACGAGTGCGGAGGCAGCGCGGGCCACGATCAACGCCATCGCCAACCCGCACATCCCGGAGGTGGGGGAGCGGTTCCTCGGCACGGTGGTGAAGACGACCACGTTCGGCGCGTTCGTCTCGCTGCTGCCGGGCCGGGACGGCCTGCTGCACATCACCCAGATCCGCAAGCTGCACGGCGGCGCGCGGATCGACAACGTGGATGACGTCGTCAAGGTCGGCGACAAGATCCAGGTCGAGATCCGCGAGGTCGACGACCGCGGCAAGCTCTCGCTCGTGCCGGTCGAGGTCGTCGAGCGGGAAGCGGCCGGCGAGGACCTGGGCGGCAACGACGAGCCCCGCGGCGACCGTGGCGATCGCGGCCACCGGGGTGACCACGACCGCGGCGACCGCGACCGGGGCGGTGACCATCACCGCAGCCGCCAGCGCAGCCGCGGCGGGCAGCGCGAACCGCGTGACTCCGGGTCGGGTAACTCCTGACCGCGGGTAGCTGACATGACCGCTGGTACTCAGCGGCTGGCCGGCAGCGACGGTAGCGTGCAGCGCACCGTCCTGCCGGGCGGCCTGCGGGTCATCACCGAGGCGCTGCCGTCCGTCCGGTCGGCGGCCCTCGGAATCTGGGCGGGCGTCGGCTCGCGGGACGAGGGGCCGCAGCACGCGGGCGCGACGCACTACCTGGAGCACCTGCTCTTCAAGGGCACGTCGCGGCGCAGCGCGCTGGAGATCTCGGCGGCGATGGACGCGGTGGGCGGGGAGCTGAACGCGTTCACCGCCAAGGAGTACACGTGCTACTACGCGCGGGTGCTGGACGAGGACCTGCCGCTGGCCATCGACGTTCTGTCGGACATGGTGACAAGCTCGCTGATCGAGCCGAAGGACGTGGACGCCGAGCGGGGCGTGATCCTCGAAGAGATCGCCATGAACGAGGACGACCCGGCCGACCTCGTGCACGAGGCGTTCTCGGCGCAGCTGTTCGGCGACACGCCGCTCGGCCGGCCGATCCTCGGCACCGTCGACTCCATCAACGCGATCTCCAGGGACCGCATCGCTGAGCACTACCTGGCCCGGTACACTCCGGACGCGCTGGTGGTCGCCGCGGCCGGCAACCTCTCGCATGAGCGCGTCGTGTCGCTGGTGCAGGCTGCGTTCGGGGCGGCGCTGACGGGCTCGGCGGCCAGCCCGCTTGGGCCCAGGCTCGACGGCTCCGAGACTGGCAGCGCCATCGGCACCGGCGTCCGGCTGCTGTCCCGGCCGGTGGAGCAGGCCAACCTCGTGCTCGGCTGCGGTGGCCTGGCCCGGACCGACTCGCGGCGGTTCGCCCTCGGCGTGCTGAACGCGGCGCTCGGCGGCGGCATGTCGTCGCGGCTGTTCCAGGAGATCAGGGAGAAGCGCGGGCTGGCGTACTCGGTCTACAGCTTCAGCTCCCAGCACGCGGACTGCGGCCAGTGGGGCGTGTACGCGGGCTGCCTGCCGGCCAAGGCGGACGAGGTGCTGGCGATCTGCCAGGACGAGATCGCCAAGATCATCGAGGGTGGCCTGACCGACGAGGAGATGGCCCGGGGCAAGGGCCAGCTGCGCGGCTCGATCGTGCTCGGGCTGGAGGACCCGTCCTCACGGATGAGCCGGCTGGGCAAGGCGGAGCTGGTCTATCCCGCGCTCGAGCCGGTCGATCAGATCCTGGCCGAGATCGAGGGCGTGACGGCCGACGACGTGAAGTCGGTGGCGGCCGAGGTGCTGGGGCTGCCCAAGGCGCTCGCCGTGGTCGGCCCATTCGACGACGCAGACCAGTTCGAGGCCGCGCTCGCGGGCTGACGCAGCCCGCGCCGCGGCGGCTCAGCCGTGGCCGTGGTCGCAGGCGTGACCGAGCAGCCGCGCGGACAGCTCGGTCGCCGTCAGCTGCTGGGGTCCGGGGGCGGCGAAGACATGCCCGCAGCGCGCGCACGTGACCGGGGCCGTCAGCGCGACCTCACCGGACCCGACGTGCCGCATTTCCAGATACTTACGTGCGCTGAACAATGCAGCCTGATATTCCGCATGCGCGACCGGGGATAACTCAACACCCAATTCCATGCGTTCCGCCCAGCGGTCCCAGATCCCGGCCGTGACCCGCCAGAAAGCATAAGCGGGAGAACCTTTCCGGAATCGTTCCCGGACCGTCCTGGCCGCTTGCCGCAGTTCCTGGCTGGGATCCGCTGAGCCCGTGTCAGCTGGTATTTCGTCGGTCATAAAGCGACGCCTCTCGCGTGCCGCGCTGGAGCTTGCACTATACGTGCGGCCAACGTTCCGGCAGCTATAGATCCTGCTCAAGGTACCGGTGCCGTCAACCCGAGGGCAAGTGCGTGACGCAAGTGCGCGGGCTAAGGTACCTGGAACTGCGTGAGCGACAGGACGTTGCCGTCGGGGTCGGTGAACCAGGCGACCTTGTCGCCGCCGGGTGTCGTCCAGACGCCGGTGTCATCCTGGTTCATACCGTCGTAGGTGTTGAAGACCACGCCGCGCCCGGCGAGGTCGGCCACGGTGCCCGCGATGTCGGGCACCTGCCAGCCGAGGATCGTGTAACCGGGCGTCGCCACCGAGGCGGCCGCCGTCAGCCGGAGCATCGTCCCGTGCGCATCGATGACGCACGCGAAGTCGTTCTGCTCGACGACGCGCAGGCCGAGCGTCTGCTCATAGAAGTCGCGGCCGCGGTCGAGATCGGTGGTCGAGACGAAGGCAATGAGGTCACTGGCTGTCAGCATGGCTCAAAGCGTTACAGATCCGGCCGGGCCGCGTGGTCGATCTGCATGAGCTCGACCGGAGCGCCCTGGACCTCGATGAAGGCCACCACGACGCCCCGGCTCGGGCTGTTCGGCTCGATGATCACGCGCTGGCCCCGCAGCGCCGCCAGCAGGTCGTCGACCTCGAAGGCGACGTGCGGCACGGTCTTGACCAGCTCCGGGTACGGGGCGTCGTCCCAGTACCGCTGCCACTGGATCCCGAACGGGTTGCTGAGATGGTCGCTGACGGTGATCTTCAGGTGCGGCACCGGGATCTCGCCGTCGAAGGCGGCCGTCGTCGGGATGCCGACGTGGTTGAACTTCATGCCGACCTTTTCGCCGGCCGTCTGGTCGCGCGGCTACGGGTTTCCGCCGCCGCGGGCGTGTGTCAGACTGGCCGGCTGTGGCTGCTGAGTACCCGGCGTCGATGCTGGCGCGCGAGCCCGGCCCCGCCCTATCAGGGCGAGCAGCCGTTCGCGCTGTGGCACTACAGCGAGGATCCGTCACTGCGGCGATTCGAGCCGCGGCTGACCGAGACGAACCCGCGGGAACCGGCTGCGGTCTGGGCGGTCGACACGCGCCACGCACCGATGTTCTGGTTCCCGCGGGACTGCCCGCGCGGTTGCATCTGGCCGGTGACGACGACCACGGCTGCCGACCGGGACCGGTTCTTCGGTCACACAGCCGCGCAGCGGATCCACGTGATCGAGGCCGGCTGGCTGGAACGCATGCAGTCGGCCCGGCTGTACGCCTATCGGCTGCCCGCGGGCTCCTTCCGCCCGCACCCGGTGGTAGGCGGCTACTGGGTGTCAGACCAGCAGGCCGAAGCCCTCGAGCGGGAGCTAGTCGAGCACCTCGTCGGACGGCACGCGCGGGCGCTGATCGAACTGCGGGTGACACCGTCGATCTGGCCATTCTGGCGGCAGGTGGCGGAGTCGACGGTCGGGTTCAGCGGCTCCCGGCTGCGCAACGCGGCGCCCGGTTAGCTATCACCAGATAGGAAGCGCTTGACCTCGGCGGCGAGCTCGTCCATCGGCGGCAGGCCCGGCACGTCCATCTCCATCCGCGGGTTCTCGCCGGCGGCGATGTCCTGCCAGCGCCGCGCGGCGACGTCGATCATCGCCTGGTCGGTGAACACCCAGAACCGGTCCGCTGAGATGGCGTCGGCGACCAGGTCGGCGACCTCGGCCGGCGGCATGCCGTCCTCAATGACCCGTTCCACGTACTTGGCCGTGATCTCGGTGGTGGCGGCCGGCGGTGGGGCCTCGCCCAGGCCAGCCGGCCAGTTGCGCCCGGCTTCCAGAATGCTGGTGCGGACCCAGCCGGGGCACAGGACGCTGACGCCCACCGGCACCGAGGCAATCTTCATGGCCCGGTACAGATCTTCGGATATGGCGACGACCGCGTGCTTGGTCGCGTCATAGGACGGGCTGAAGCCAGGCAGCAGGCCGGCCATGCTGGCCGTGTTCACGATGTGGCCCTCGCCCTGCAGGGCGAGCAGCGGCATGAACGCGCGGATCCCGTGGATGACGCCCCACAGGTTCACGCCGAGGACCCACTGCCAAGCCGACACCGGCCCGAGCCAGGGGTCGGCGGTGCTGACGACGCCCGCGTTGTTGCAGAC
Source organism: uncultured Actinomycetota bacterium (assembly GCA_963805805.1). Classification (GTDB taxonomy): domain Bacteria; phylum Actinomycetota; class Actinomycetes; order Streptosporangiales; family Streptosporangiaceae; genus JAJYUU01. The sequence goes on from CAWDVS010000011.1 coordinate 295,950, forward strand.
CACGTGCACCGCGCCGAAGCGGTCGAAGGCGGCCTTCGCCAGCGCGTGCACGGCCGCCTCGTCGCTGACGTCGGTGGGCACGGCCAGCGTCCGCACGCCGTGCGCGAGGATCTTCTGCTCGGCCGCGGCCAGCGCCTCGGCCTCGACGTCGGCGAGCACCACGCTCAGGCCCGCCCGGGCGAATCGCTCGGCGAGCGCGAACCCGATACCGCTCGCGGCTCCGGTGACGACGGCTACCTTGTCCGCACTGAGTTCCATGGCAACCAGGATGTCCGGCCGGCGGCGGCATGGAAAGACCTGATGTCACAATATTCGCGGCGCACCGCGGCCGCCGCTCCGCAGCCGGACTGACTCCGAGGGGACCGATGTCCAAGAGCGAACCACCGGGAGAACTGGTCGGCGCTGGCCGGGCCGCGGACGTCTACGCGGTCGGCAACGGCCGGGTGCTGCGCCGGGTGCGTTACCCCGGCTACGACTCGGTGCCCGAGGCGACGATCATGCGGCACCTGGCCGCGAATGGCTTTCCGGTGCCCGAGGTGTTCGACGCGGATGGCACCGACCTGGTGATGGAACGGCTCGACGGCCGGGACATGCTGATCGACCTCGGCAAGCGGCCGTGGCTGGCGCGCAAGCACGCCCGCCTGCTCGCCGAGATGCACAACGCGCTGCACCAGATCGAGGCGCCAGCCGGGATGCGGCACCTGTTCGGGCCGGGCAACCGGGTCATGCACCTGGACCTGCACCCGGGCAACATCATGCTGACCTCGCGCGGCCCGTACGTCATCGACTGGCCGAACGCGACGGCCGGACCCGGCGGCGCGGACGTGGCGATGGCCTACCTCATCATGGCGAGCTCCGACACCGACGGCGTGCCGGCCATGGTCCGGCCGCTCGTCGGCGCGGTCCGGGCCCAGGTCATCAAGACGCTGCTGGCGACCGTGACCGACGACCCGTGGCCGCACATCGCCGAGGTGGTCGAGGTCCGGCTGCGCGACCGCAACGTGCGGCCGTCCGAGGCCGGGCGGCTGCGCCAGCTCGCGGCCGCGGCGGCCAGCCGCTGATCAGTTGCCTGGCGCGGGCGGCAGCGGAGTTGTCGCGTCGGCCTTCAGCCAGGCTCGGATCTCGTCGCCGTGCTCGTCCAGCCCGGGCGGCGGCAGGTCATACCGGGCATGGGTGGCGGAGAAGCGGATCGGATTGCGGATGCCGGGGACGCCCGCCTCGCCGGTCCCGGACACCACGACCGGGTCCAGCCCGATCTGCTCCGCGAACGCCACGCCGCCCTCGACGCTGTTGATCGGCCCGCACGGCACCCCGGCCGCGATCAGGTCGTCAAACCAGTCCGCCGCGCCGCGGTCCTTGAGCCGCTCGACCAGCAGCGGCCGCAGCTGGTCCCGGTTGGCGGTGCGGCCGGAGTTGGCGGCGAACCGCTCGTCGGTCGGCGAGCTCCGGGGCGCCGAGTACCCGGCACAGGTTGCGGAACTGGGCGTCGTTCCCGGCCGCGATCACCAGGTCGCCGTCGGCGGTGGGAGCGGCTCGTACGGGAACAGGCTCGGGTGCGCGTTGCCCATCCGGTGCGGCACGACGCCGGCCGAGGCGAACGCCCCGGTCTGGTTGACCATGCCGGCCAGCGCCGCGGCCATGAGGTTGACTTCGACGAGCTGGCCTTCGCCGGTGCGGCGGCGATGGTCGAGCGCGGCCAGCACGCCGATCGTCGCCTGCAGCCCGGACATCACGTCGAAGATTGCGACGCCGGCCCGGTAGGGCGGCCCGTCCGTGTCACCCTGCAGGCTCATCAGCCCCGACATGGCCTCGACGATGAGGTCATAGCCCGGCAGGTGCGCGCCGCCGCCGGCGCCGAACCCGGTGATCGAGGCGTAGATGACCGACGGGTTGATGGCCCGGACGCTCTCGTAGTCCAGGCCGAACTGGCGCAGGCCGCCCGGCTTGAAATTCTCCACCACGATGTCCGCCCGGCGGGCGAGCTCGACCGCGGCGGCTGCGTCCGCGGCCGCGCGGAAGTCGAGCGCCACGCTGCGCTTGTTCCGGTTGATCGACAGGTAGTAGGTGGACACTCCGTGCCGGACGGGCGGCATCCAGCGCCTGGTGTCGTCGCCAGCCGGGCCCTCCACCTTGATGACCTCGGCACCGAGGTCGGCCAGGATCATCGTGCAGTACGGCCCGGCCAGCACCCGGGAGAAGTCGGCCACCAGCAGCCCGGCCAGCGGCCCGGGCCGGTCACCTAGTGGCGTGGTGTCGGCGGTTCCGTCCATGGTCAGGTCAGGCTACCAATCGGGGCTTCGCCACCGGCGCCCCGAGGTGAGCGGGCTGTCGTCCCGCCGCTGCTCAGAACCGCCGGGTGCGCAGCCCGGCGCCGGGCCGGCTGGCGTCGCGCCCTGGCCGGCGGCCCGCCGGATGACCGCGATCGCCGCGGCTTTGCCGGTGGGCCCCCGGTGGCTGGCGGGCGGTCAGGTACCGAAGGCGGGCCGGGACACCGGAAGCGCGGTCCGGCCGGGTGTCGCGCTCCGCCGGATGGTCTCGCCAGCCAGTGCTGACGGCTCGGCCCGCGGCCGCGGTCGTGGCCGGCCGGGGCAGGCTGCGTCCGCTGCGCCAGGCGATGATCGTGGCCAGCAGCGCGGCGATCGCGCCGGCCAGCATGGCCGCGCGCGTTCCGGTCGCGGTCGCGATGCCGGCGTTGTGGCTGACCGCGGCCGAGATGGCCGGCAGCACGGCCGCGCCGGTGGCGGCGCCTATCTGCCGGCTCGTGTTGACGACGCCGCCGACGACGCCCTGCTCCGCGCCGTCGACTCCGCTGGTGGCGATGACCATCGTGCCGAACGCGGTTCCGGCCGTACCGAAGCCGACGAGCATGACGGCCGCGAGCAGCGGGCTGTAGTGCCCGGTGGCGGGCAGCTGGGTCAGGATGGCGAAGCCCGCGGCCCCGATCGCCCCGGTCAGCACCAGCACCCGGCGGATGCCGATGCGGCTCGCCAGCCGCGCGCCGAATACGCCGGCGGCGAAGCCGACGACCCCTTGCGGCGCGATCGCGAGGCCGGTCGCCAGCGGCGAGTCGTGCAGGACCTGCTGGAGGTACAGCGACAGGACCAGCATCTCGCCGCCGTTCCAGAGGCCGAGCAGCAGGTTCAGCGTGCCCGCGGTGCGCAGCGCCGGCAGGCGGACCAGCGCGGCCGGGAGCAGCGGGTCGCTGTGCCGCCGCTCGGCCGCGACGAAGACGAGGCCGCTGACGGCGAAGACGGCGAGCGCCGCGAGCGTCAGCGGGGACAACCAGCCGGCCAGGTCCGCCCGCGACACGGCGTAGACCAGCGCGGCCATCGAGGCGGTGATCAGGACCGCCCCGCGCGCGTCCAGCTTGCGGGCGGTGTTCGCGTCCCGCGAGTCCGCGAGCAGCCGCGGCGCGGCGAGCGCGGCCAGCAGCCCGACCGGCACGTTGACCAGGAACACCGCGCGCCAGCTGGTGAACTCCACCAGCACGCCGCCCAGTACCTGTCCGGCCACGAACCCGACCGACGCGGTGGCCCCGTACAGGCCGAGCGCCCTGGTGCGCTGCTGGCCCTCGGCGAAACTGGTCGTGATCAGCGACAGCGCGGCGGGCGCGACCAGCGCGGCCCCGGCGCCCTGGAGCAGCCGGGAGGCGATGAGCAGGGCCGGGTCGCGGGCCAGGCCGCCGGCCAGCGAGGCGGCCGTGAACGCGAGCAGGCCGGTCACGAACATGGTCCGCCGGCCGAACAGGTCTGCGGCCCGGCCGCCGAGGATGAGCAGTCCGCCGAAGGTGATGGCGTAGCCGGTGATCACCCACTGCACGGTGGCGGCCGTCGCGTGCAGCTCCCGGCCGATGGACGGCAGCGCGACGTTCACGATGCTGAAGTCCAGGACGACCATGAACGCGGCCACCAGGATGAGCGCGAGCCGCAGTGCCTGGCGTCGGCCATCCACCCCGGATCGGCCGGAAGTGACGGGCTGAACCGCGGTGGCTGACAACGTTTCTCCTTTGAGATACGCTACGATGCGTATCGAATACTACAGCACCACCGGGGGAGGACCTATTCCCGCGCGGGCAACGCAATCGCCGGACGGCCCGGCGCCCGCCCGCAGGGGGCGTCCGCGAAGCGAGGAGGCCGACCGGGCGATCCTGGCTGCCGCCAGGGAGCTGCTGGCCGAGGGCGGGCTCGCGGCCATGTCGTTCGAGGAGGTAGCGGCCAGGTCCGGGGTGGCGAAGACCACGATCTACCGGCGGTGGGCCTCCCGTGGCGCCCTCGCGCTCGATGCGTTCCTCGCCGACTTCCAGGCCCAGCAGCCGCTGCCGGACACCGGCTCGCTCCGCGGCGACCTGCTGGCGTCGCTGCGCTCCTGGATCCGCGCGGTCACGCACACGAGCGCGGGCCCGATCCTGGCCGGGCTCATCGCGGCCGCGCAGCTGGACGCCGGGGCTAGCCGTCGCGTGGCGCGAGCGGGTGCTCGGCAGCCTGCGGGCCCAGCAGCGGATCTTGCTGGACCGCGCCATCGAGCGCGGCGAGATCCCGGCCGATACCGATCAGGAGGTCGTGCTTGACCTGGTATTCGGGGCCGCGTACCACCGGCTGCTGCACGGCCACCAGCCGCTCACCGACAAGTTCGCCCGGCAGGTAGTCGACCTGGTCATCGCCGGCATCCAGCACGTCTGAGCCGGCGCGTGCTCAGAGCTGGCCGACGCTCAGCACCTTGATCACGGCGACGCCGGCCTCGTCCGAGCCCCACAGGTCGACGGCCGCGGTGAAACCCCAGTCGTGGTCGCTCTCGGGGTCGTCGAAGATCTGCCGGACCCGCCACTCGTCCGCGAGTTCCTCGATGATCAGCATGCCCGGCCCGCGGGCGTCGGCGCCGGTGCCGATCTCGTCGTGCTCGTCGAAGTACGGCGCGAGCGCCTCGGCCCAGGCCTCGGCGTCCCAGCCGTCCGCGGCGTCCAGCTCGCCCAGTTCGTCCCACCGGCGCAGGGCGGCCAGCTCCACCCGGCGGAACAGGGCGTTGCGGACCAGCACCCGGAACGCGCGCTTGTTGGTGGTGACGGCCGGCGGCCGGTCGGCGGCCAGGTGCTCGGCCTCCTCGACCGGGTTGCGCAGCTTCTCCCACTCGTCGATCAGGCTGCGGTCGACCTGGCGCACGGTCTCGCCGAGCCACTCGATCAGGTCGGCCAGCTCCTCGGTCCTGGCCTCCTCGGGCACCGTCTGCCGCATCGCCTTGTAGGCGTCGGCCAGGTAGCGCAAGACCAGCCCCTCCGATCGCGCCAGTCCGTAGAAGCCGACGTACTCGGTGAACGTCATCGCGCGCTCGTACAGGTCCCGCGCCACCGACTTGGGCGCCAGCTCGTGGTCGGCGACCCAGGGATGTCCCTGCTTGTAGATGTTGTAAGCGGCCTCGAGCAAGTCCGCCTGCGGCCTCGGGTACGTGACCGCATCGAGCAGGTTCATCCGCTCGTCGTACTCGATCCCCTCGGCCTTCATCGCGGCCACTGCCTCGCCGCGCGCCTTGAACAGCTGCGCGGCCAGCACCTGGCGCGGGTTGTCCAGCGTGGCCTCGATCACCGACAGCACGTCGAGCGGGTAGTCGGGCGAGGTCCGGTCCAGCAACTCGATGGCGGCCAGGGCGAGCGGCGAGAGCGGCTGGTTGAGGGCGAAATCCGCCTGCAGGTCGACCGTGAGCCGGACGCAGCGGCCGCTGGCGTCGGGCCCGGGCAGCCGCTCGACGACCCCGCCCGCCAGCAGGGCGCGGTAGATGGCGATGGCCTGGTGCACGTGCCTGCGCTGCGCGGGCCGGTCGTCGTCGTTCTCCCGGAGCAGGTGCTTCATGGCCGCGAACGCGTTGCCGTCCCGGCTGATGACGTTCAGCAGCATCGCGTGGCTGACGGAGAAGCTGGAGCGCAGTGGCTCCGGCTCGGCCGTTACCAGCCGGTCGAAGGTCGGCTGGCCCCAGGACACCATCCCTTCGGGCGGCTTGCGCCGGACCACCTTGCGGCGTTTCTTGGGGTCGTCGCCGGCTTTGGCCAGCGCTTTCTCGTTGTCGATGACATGCTCGGGCGCCTGCGCGACCACCCGGCCCATCGTGTCGAACCCGGCCCGCCCGGCCCGGCCGGCGATCTGGTGGAACTCGCGCGCCATGAGCAGCCGGGTCTTCGTCCCGTCGTACTTGGACAGCGCCGTGAACAGCACCGTCCGGATCGGCACGTTGATGCCCACGCCGAGGGTGTCGGTGCCGCAGATGACCTTCAGCAGGCCGGCCTGGGCCAGCGTCTCCACCAGCCGGCGGTACTTCGGCAGCATGCCGGCGTGGTGCACGCCGATGCCGTGCCGGACCAGCCGCGACAGGGTCTTGCCGAAGCCCGAGGAGAACCGGAACTTTCCGATCAGCTCCGCGATCGCGTCCTTCTCGGCCCGGCTGCAGACGTTGACGCTCATCAGCGCCTGCGCCTGCTCGATCGCGGCGGCCTGGGTGAAGTGCACGATGTAGATCGGCGCCTCGTGGGTGTTCAGCAGTTCCTGCACAGTCTCGTGCAGCGGGGTCATGGCAAAAGAGAACGCGAGGGGAACGGGGCGCTCCGCGGAACTGACCACCGCGCTGGCGCGGCCCGTGCGGCGGGTCAGATCGCGCTCGAACCGGCTGACGTCGCCGAGGGTCGCGGACATCAGGATGAACTGCGCCTGCGGCAACTCGATCAGCGGCACCTGCCAGGCCCAGCCCCGGTCCGGATCGGCGTAGTAGTGGAACTCGTCCATGACGACCTGGCCGACGTCGGCGCTGGTGCCTTCGCGCAGGGCGAGATTGGCCAGCACCTCCGCGGTGCAGCAGATGATCGGCGCGCCGCCGTTGACCGTGCCATCGCCGGTCATCATGCCGACCTCATCGGGCCCGAAGACGTCGCACAGCGCGAAGAACTTCTCCGAGACCAGCGCCTTGATCGGAGCGGTGTAGAAGGTGCGCTCATCGCGCGCCAGGGCCGTGAAGTGCGCGCCGGTGGCGACCAGGCTCTTGCCCGACCCGGTCGGCGTCGACAAGATCACGTTCGAGCCCGACACGACCTCGATCAGGGCCTCTTCCTGGTGCGGGTACAAGGCGAAGCCCTGCTCCGCGGCCCACTCGGCAAATGCCGCGAATACCTCGTCTGGCTCCGCGCCATCGGGAAGCCGGTCGGTCAGTGTCACAAGATCACATTAGCGCGGAGATTTAGCGTGCTGACAGCACGCTAAATCTCCGCGCTATCGGGAAACCCGGGCTGGACGACGCCGGTCTCGTAGGCCAGGATGACCGCCTGGACCCGGTCCCGCAGGCCCATCTTGGCCAGCAGGCTCCCGACGTGGGACTTCACCGTGGCCTCGCTGACGACCAGGTCCGCGGCGATCTCGGCGTTGGTCAGGCCGCGGGCCAGCCGGAGCAGGATGTCGTGCTCGCGCCCGGTGAGCGAGTCAAGCCGGGACGGGGCGGGCAGCGTCTGCGCCGGCCGCCGCGCGAACGCGTCGATCAGCCGCACCGTGACCGACGGCGCCAGCAGCGCGTTGCCCGCGGCGGCCACCCGGACGGCGGCGATCAGGTCATGCCGGGGCGCGTCCTTCAGCAGGAAGCCGCTGGCGCCAGCGCGCAGCGCCTCGTAGACGTAGTCATCGAAGTCGAAGGTGGTCAGCATCACCACCCTGGGGCCGCTCTCGCGCTCGCCGCCCGTGATCTGCCTGGTGGCTTCCAGACCATCCATCTCGGGCATCCGGACATCCATCAAGATCACATCTGGCGCATACTCGGCGGCGGCGCGGACAGCCTCCGTTCCGTTACTCGCCTCCGCTACCACCGAGATGCCCTCGGCGGCGTCCAGGATCACGCAGAATCCGGTCCGGACCAGTTCCTGGTCATCGACCACGAGGACCCGGATCGGCTCGTCCCCCGTGGCCGAGGCTGGGCCCGGTCATGGCGCCGGCAGCCGGGCGGTGATGGCGAACCCGCCGGTGTCCATGGGGCCGACCGTGAGGCTGCCGCCGCAGGAGGCGACCCGCTCGGCGATGCCGGCCAGCCCGAAGCCGCCCGACCGGACGCCGTCCACCGCGCTGCCATTGCGCGGCTGCGGCACGGCGCCGCGGGCCGCCGCCAGTTTGCTGAGCCGGCGACCGCCACGGTCACGGTGACAAGCCGGGCTCGTAGCAGAGCGTGACCGCCGCCGCGGCGGCGCCGGAGTGCCGCACCGCGTTGGTGAGGGCTTCCTGCACGATGCGGTAGGCGGTCAGGTCCACGCCGGGGGGCAGCTTGGCCGGGCTGCCCTCGACTGTCAAGTCCACGGCCAGGCCGGCCTGCCGAACCTGCACCAGCACCTGGTCCAGCTCGGTGACCGAGGGCGCCGGCGCGGTGCTAGCCCGCCCGGCCGGCACGTCAGCCGGGCCGCGCAGCACGCCCAGCAGCCGCCGCAACTCGGTGAGCGCCTCCCGCGCGGTCGTGCCGATGATCTCCACGGACCGGCTCGCCTCGGCTGGCCGGTCCGGCAGCATGGCCGCCGCCGCCTCCGACTGCACGGCCATCAGGCTGACGTGATGAGCCACCACGTCGTGCAGTTCCCTCGCTATCCGGGTTCGCTCGGTCTCCGCCGCGAGCGCTACCTGCCGGTCCCGGTCGGCCTCGGCCTGCTCCGCCCTGGCCTCGACCTCGGCTAGGTACGCCCGCCGGGTGCGGCCGAGCAGGCCGACCATCCCCGCGGCCGCGAAGACCAGGACGACGACGAAGAAGTCGTACGGCTCGGTATGACCGGGCAGGGTCTGGGATTGGATGATGCCGGCGAGCAGGAAGGCGCTGGTCGCCACCCGGGTCCGGGTCGAGCAGCGGTCCATCACCGTGAAATACGCGATCGCTGGCGCGAGCGGCAGCGGCGCGTAGCCGATGTTCAGCTGGTCGTAGATGGTGCGCGGGATGCCAACGGCGAGGAAGACGAGGATCGGGTGGGACCGGCGCCAGGCCAGCGGCAGGGCCTGCAGCACCACCAGCGCGTAGGCGAGGTAGGCCGGGCTCAGCTGCCTGGTCTCCGGGATCAGCGAGCCGAGGTTGTACGCGGCCAGCGCGACCGCCAGCGCCAGGTCCTGCCTGCCGGGCGGCAGCGCGCTTGCCCAGGCCACGAGCCTCTTCACCAGCCGATCGTATGTGCCTTCGGGCGTGCCGGGCCATCCGCCGCAAGGCGGAACTGGCGGCTCCGCCCTAGGGCGGAAAGCCGCCACCCAGCGATGGCCGGGCTCATGCCCGCGGCGGCCATCGCGATCTGGCTTCGCGGCCGATGCGCGCGGCCCCCGCGACGGCGGACCATACGGTCATGAGGATTCTGGCGAAGGCGCAGGACAGTCAGGCCGGTCCGCCGGCGAGCGAGCCGGACCCGGGCAGCACGCAGCGGCCGGCCGGGACCGAGCCATTCGACAAGCGCGTGCTCGTCGTCGGCGCCGTCTTGTTCGCGGTCGTGATGGCGCTGTCGGCCCGGTACGGCTTCGACCGGGACGAGCTGTACTTCCTGGACTGCGCGCGGCACCTGCAGGCCAGCTACGTCGACCAGCCGGTGCTGACGCCGCTGCTGGCCAAGGTCACCCTGTGGCTGTTCGGGGTGTCCGAGCCGGGGCTGCGGCTCTGGCCGGCCCTGGCGGCGTGGGGCACGGTCGTCGCGGGCGGCCTGACCGCGCGGGAGTTCGGCGGGGGCCGCCGCGCGCAGCTGCTCGCGGCGATCGGCGTCGCGACGATGCCGGCCCTGCTGGCGATCGATCACCTGGCCGGGCCCACGGCGTTCGACCTGCTGGCCTGGGCCGCGCTGACGCTGCTCGTGGCCAGGATCGGCCGCACCGGCGACGGGCGGCTGTGGCTGGCGGCCGGCGCCGTGCTCGGCATCGGCCTGGAGAACAAGCACAGCGTCGGCTTCCTCGGGCTCGCGGTGCTCGGCGGCGCGCTGCTGACCGGGCGAGAGGGGCGCCGGCTGGTCCTGAACTGGTGGTTCGCCGCCGGTGCGGCGATCGCGGCGGTGTTCACCATCCCTGATCTGTGGTGGCAGGCGCAGCACGGGTGGGCGACGATCGCGATGACGCAGCAGCTGAACCAGGAAAACGGCGGCGCCGGCAACATCGGCAACTGGGTCATCGGTCAGCTGCTGATGACCGCGGTCGGCATGATCTGCGTCTGGTTCGCCGGGCTGAAGTTCCTGTGGCGGTCGGACCGGCCGCTGTGGCGCGCGCTCGCGTGGGCGTACGGGCTGCTGTTCGTGTTCTTCATGGTCACCACCGGCGGGAAGATCTACTACGAGGCGGGCGCCTACATCTACCTGCTGGCGGCCGGGGCCGTAGCCATCGACCGGCGGCTGACCGCGAGCGGGCAAAGCCTGCGCGGGATCCTGGTGGCGACGGCCGTGAGCTGCGCGGCTGGCGTTGCCGATCGTGCTGCCGGTGCTACCGGTCGCGGACATTGGCTGGATCTACAAGGTGAACTCGGTGGCCGCGGAGTCGCTGGGCTGGCCGCAGCTGGCGAGCACGGTCCGGTCGGTGTGGACGTCGCTGCCGCCCGCCCAGCGCGCGCACGCGGTGATCTTCACGGCCGACTACGGGGAGGCCGGCGCGATCGACGAGCTCGGCACCGGCCTGCCGCAGGCGGTCAGCGGGCATAACAGCTACTGGTGGTGGGGTCCGGGAAGGCGGACGCGACGACCGTCGTCGCCGTGGCGCCCGGGCCGATGGACGTCACGAACTACGCCGGCTATCTGCGGCAGTTCTTCAGCAGCGTCCGGGTCGCGGCGACGCTGTCCAACCCCTAAGGCATCGACGACCAGGAGCGGGGCGGCCACGTGTACGTGTGCACCGGCCCGAAGCAGCCGTGGGCACAGATATGGCCGCACCTGCGCCACTACGACTAGCCAGCGGCGGGCGCTGGCGCGGCCACGGCTATCTCACGGATAGCTCACGACGTCGCTCGGCCCGCCGAAGCTGGGACTCACCGCCTTTCCCGTGCCGTTGATCACCGACTCGATGCCGCCCGAGCCGTTCAGGAATACCGTCAGCAGGTCGTGGAATTTCACGCCGGACACGTCGGGCGCCTGGAAGGCCATCGCGTTCTCGATCGCGACGCCCTGGTCGAAGAAGCTGTAGCTGCCCATGCCGTAACCCTGGAACGAGGTCACGCCGCTCGGGATGAAGAAGGCCGGGTAGCCGTCCTGCGTCGGACTCGACATCCAGGCGCTCTGGCTCGGCACCTCGTACGGGTTCTCGTTCTGGAAGAAGATCACCTCGCCGCCCTGGCCGTTCCAGATCACCTCGTCCTGCTGGTAGTGCTCGACGAACAGACCCGGTGAACCGCGAGTCGCAGATGAATCCGCCGCCAGCGGGGCGGACGACGAGCCGTAGGTGCCGGGCTCGAACAGCAGCGCGTATCGCTGGGTGCCGAACTGGTTGGAGACCTGAGCGGGTCGGCGGCAAGGGCAAAGATGGGGCAGCTGCCCCATGCGCTGACCAGCTGATCCTGGCCATTCTCGAAGGCATGGCGGCCGCGCGACCGGCGCGGCCCCCGGCGAGGGGAGCCACCATGACCGGCAAGGCGGTCATCAGCCTGACGACAGGCCTGGAGGATCCGGAGAAGGTGACGGTCGCGTTCCTGGTCGCGGTCGCGGCGGCGGAGCAGCAGCGGCCGACGCTGATGTTCCTGACCAAGGAAGCGGTCCGGCTCGCGCTCACGGGCGTCGCCCAGGGCGTCGCGTGCGAGGGCTGCCCGTCGCTCAGCTCGCTGGCCAAGCGGTACGCGGAGGCAGGCGGCCGGTTCCTGACGTGCCCCATCTGCTTCAACGCCCGGCACCTGGCCGAGGACACCCTGGTGGACAACGCGGCGCTCGGCGGCACCGTGCCGCTGTGGGAATGGATCGGCGATGAGCCAGCGACCACCTTCAGCTACTGACGCGGCCGGCGCCCGGTTCGCGGCCGCGGTCGCGGCCCAAGACGCGGCTGGCCTGCGCGCGGTGCTCGCGGACGCGGTCGACTTCCAGGGCCTGACCCCCGGGCGGCACTGGCAGGCGGCGACCGGCCGGGAGGCGGTCGAGGACGTGATTCTCGGGCGCTGGTTCGGTCCCGGCCGTACGGTCACCGAGCTGTGCTGGGTGACGACCGGGGACGTGGCGGGCCGCGACCACGTCGCCTACCGCCTGCGCGTGCGCGAGGCCGGCCGCGACTACCTGGTCGAGCAGCAGGCGTACTACCAGACCGAGACCGGCCGGATCAGCTGGCTGCGGATCCTGTGCTCGGGCTATCAGCCGGCCGATTCCGCCGCGACATCATGAGTCGCGGACACCGTCCAGCAGGTCGCCCACCGCGGCGAGGCCGGCCTGGATCGCGCGCTCGGCGGTGTTGCCGAAGCCGAGGATGAGCTGCGGCGGCTCGGCGCTGCCGGTGGAGCGGTACGCGCTCATGCCGTAGAGGGCGACCGCGCGCTCGCGGGCGGCCGCGATGACCCCGGCCTCGGATACCCCCGCGGGCAGGTGCGCGACCGCGTGGAACCCGGCGGCGAGCCCGGTCAGCTCGACTCGCGGCGCGTGCCGGGCGAGGGCCTCGGCCAGTACGTCGCGGCGCCGCGCGTACTGGGCCCGCATCCGGCGCAGGTGCCGGTCGTACCGGCCGGACTCCAGCAGGATGGCGAGCGCGAGCTGGTCGAGCCCGGGGCAGCCGCGGTCGCTGTCATGCTTGCGCGCCGCTATCGCGGCGACCAGGTGCGGCGGGCAGAGCATCCAGCCCAGGCGCACGGACGGCGCGAGTGACTTGCTGACGGTGCCGAGCGAGATGACCCGGTTCGCCGCGACGCCCTGCAGCGCGCCGACGGCTCGCGGTCATACCGGAACTCCGCGTCGTAGTCATCCTCGATGATGATCGCGTCTCGCTCGGCCGCCCAGGCCACGAGCGCGGTCCGCCGGCGCGGCGCCAGCACGACTCCGGTCGGCCACTGATGGGCCGGCGTCAGGACCACCGCCCGGACCCCGGACGCCGTCAGCGCGTCGGTATCGATCCCGTCGGCGTCAACCGGGACGGGCACCGGCTCGAGCCCGGCCTGCCGGGCCGCGACCGGCCCGGTGTCGGCGTAACCGGGATCCTCGAAGCCGACCTGGCGCAGCCCGGCGTCCCTGAGCACGGCGAGCGCGACCGCGAGTCCCTGCGCGAAGCCGGCGCACACCACGATGCAGTCCGGGTCGGCCGCCGCGCCGCGGACCCGGCGCAGGTAGGCGGCCAGGACCTCGCGCAGCCGCGGATTGCCGCGCGGGTCGTCATAGCCGAACGCGGCGGTCGGCGCGGTCCGGCATGCCTCCCGCAGCGCGTGCGCCCAGTCGGCGCGCGGGAAGCTGCGCAGATCCGGCAGCCCGTGCGCGAAGTCGGCGACCAGCGCCGGGGCCGGCCCGGCGCGGGCGGGGCCCGGCCGCGGCGCTTCGGCCCCCGGTGCGACCACCGTGGCTGAGCCGGTGCGGGCGGCGAGGTAGCCCTCGGCCAGCAGCTGGGCGTAGCAATCCTGGACCAGCCCGCGGGAGAGGCCGAGATCGCGGGCCAGCGCACGGGAAGACGGCAGCCGTTCCCCGGCCCGGACGCGGCCGTGCCGGATCGCTTCCCGCAGCTGGTCCTCAAGCTGCGATCGCAGCGGCGCGGCCAGCGCGCGGTCGACCGACAGCATCAGGTCAGGACCCAAACCGGACCACTCAACAGGCATCGAATTGGACCTTATCAGGGATCCGGTTGGCTCCTAGCGTGGTGATCATGACGATGACATTGACCGCCGCGCCGGTAGCCGTGACCCCCGCCAGGCCACGGCTCATCACCGCCCCGCTGATGCGGCGGCTCGTGACCATGCTCGGCGCCTCGCTGAGCTTCTACCTGCTGCTGTCGGCGGTGCCGCTGTACGCGACGGCGACCGCGGGCGCGGACGCCGCGGGCCTCGCCACCGGCGCGCTGATGGTGGCGACCGTCGCGGGGGAGTCGGTCACGCCGCGGCTCGTGGCCCGGTTCGGCTACCGGCTCGCGCTAGCGGCCGGGCTGATACTGCTGGGCGCGCCGTCGCTGGCGCTCATCGGCCACGGCGGCCTGTACTGGATCACCGCGGTCTGCGTCGTGCGCGGGCTGGGATTCGCGATCATGGTGGTCGCTGGCGGCGCGCTGACCGCCGAGCTCGTGCCCGCCGAGCGGCGGGGTGAAGGACTCGCGCTGGTGGGCGCCGTCGCGGGTGTGCCCGCGCTCGCGGCCCTGCCGGCCGGGGTATGGCTCGCCGGCCGGGCCGGGTACGGGCTCGTCTTCGCCGTCGGCGCGGCGACCGCGCTGGCCGCGCTCGCCGCCGTGCCCGGATTGCCCGGGCGGCGGCGCCGCGAGCGCGAGCAAAACAACGGCGCGGACGCGCGGCCGGCTCCGTCGGGCGCCCTGCTCGCCGCCGTGACGAATCCGGCCTTGCGGCGGCCGGCGATCGTGTTCGCGGCGACCACCGCCGCGGCCGGCGTGATCGTCACGTTCGTGCCGCTGCTGCTCGCTTCCGCGTCTGGCCTCAGTACCGCGCTGGCCCTCTTCGCGCAGGCGGCGGCGGCCACCGTGGCCAGGGTGGCGATCGGCCGGTACGCCGATCGACGCGGCGCCGCGCACCTGCTGGTGCCGTCGCTGCTCCTCGCGGCGGCGGGCATCGGACTGCTGGCGCTGCCCGGCGGCGCCGCGGTGGTGATCGCGGGGAGCGTCGTCTTCGGCGCCGGATTCGGCGTCGCCCAGAACGCCACGCTCAGCCTCATGTACGCGCGGGCCACAGCGGACGCATACACCGCGGTCAGCGCGCTGTGGAACATCGCCTACGACGCGGGAATGGGCGCTGGTGCCGCGATCTTCGGCTTGCTGGCCGGGCAGGCCGGCTACTCGACGGCGTTCGCGATCACCGCGGTCGTGATGCTCACCGCCGTGTTGCCCGCCCGCCGCGACCGCGGATGCTGGCCGGGGCGGGGCGCCGCGCGATAGGTGGCGCCCGCCCCGTACCGGCACCCTAGCGACCGCGCCAGTCCGCGAGCGGTGATTGCGATCACGGCGCGATATCGATTGCCGGCCGCTGGCGGTCAGCCCGCCGGACCGGCGGCCTAACTCGCCAGTTGCACGTGCGCCGTCGCGGTGATCGTCTGCTCGCTCACGAGCGGCCGCAGGCTCTGGTCACACTTGCCGTTGCTGCGCCGCCCGATAGCGAGACCGGTGATGGTCGCCCCGCCGGAGCCGGAAATGCCCTTCCACCTGGCGGTGCCGCCGCCGACGGTGAAGTTCGCCCGCGCCTTGAACTGGGCGAGGCAGGTCCTGGGGCTGAACGACTGCCGGAGCACGTGCACCTTGCCGCCGTGGAAGATCTTGAACGACCCGCCGGGGAGCCTGATCGTGTCGGTGCTGCTCCCGGCGATGTCCAGCCCGCCGAGCGTGAACAAGCCAGTCATGATCACGGCGTAGCGGCTCGCCGTCGGCTTCGTGCTCATCAGCGTGAAGTGCTCGGTGCCGGACCAGCCCGGAGCGGCCGGGCTAGCGGTGGCGCTGGTGAGTCCGAACGCGGTGAGTGCCGCCGCGGCTGCCAGTGCCGCGGCGGCTGCGAGTAGCCGCCTCCGGCCGGTTATTCGTCCTGCGTAGTGCGTCATGGGCCTGCCTCCGTTTCAGTTACCCGCGCGGTTTCGCACAGTCCCTGATCGGCTGCTGGCTACGGATAGTTACGACCGTGGTCCGACCGCAGCTAACACTGTGTGGCCGTTCGCGCGCTCACAGTGCTCATCCTGTGCGATGATCTGCGCCGGCAGGCCGGTCGGCTTGCGCAGTCCTGAGTACGAAGGAGTCAGAGTGGGCGCTGAAGGGCACATTGCCGTGGTCAAGGGCTTCTACGAGGCGTTCGGCCGCGGCGACGTCGCAACGATCCTGGACGGACTGGCCGACGACGTCGACTGGGCCGCCGACACGAGTTCCGCCGCGGCGCCGTGGTATGGCGTGCGGCACGGCAAAGAACAGGTGATGGCGTTCTTCACCGAGTTCGGCTCCGCGATGGAGGTGCAGGAGTTCACGCCGCTGGCCGTCACCGGAAATGACACCGAGGTGCTGGCCGTCGTCCGGTTCCGGGCCACGGTCCGCGGCACCGGCAAGACCGCCGCGATGAACCTGCACCACTACTTCAGGTTCCGCGACGGCAAGGTCGCTTACTACCGCGGATCCGAGGACACGGCCCAGACCGAGGCGGTGCTTCGCTAGCCGCCCAGGCGGTCACCGAAGAACGCGAATATCTTCTCCCAGGCGTCCATCGTCGCCTCCGGCCGGTACATGGGCGTGTGGTAGTAGAAGAAGCCGTGTGAAGCGCCGTCGTAACGGTGGAACTCGTAGTCCTTGCCGAGGCGCTTGAGTTCTGCCTCGTGCTGGTCGACCAGTTCCGGCGTCGGGTAGCGGTCGTCATTGCCGAAGATGCCGAGCAGTGGGGTGTTCAGGTCGGCGGTGTAGTCGAGCGGCGACACCGGCCGCGCCGGGCTGAGCTCATCGGGGCCCATGATCACGCCGCCGCCCCACAAGTCCACGACCGCGTCGAAGCCAGGCCTGGTCGACGCCGTGAGCAGCGCGTGCCGGCCGCCAGAGCAGGTGCCGAGGATGCCGACCTTGCCGTTGCTCGTCGGCTGGGCGAGCAGCCAGTCCTTGGCCGCCGCGAGGTCGCCGACCACGCTCTCGTCGGGCACGCCGCCGTCGGCGCGGACCTTGGCCGCGATGTCGTCGGGGGTGCCGTGCCCGTACCGGCAATACAGGTCGGGGCAGATGACGGTGTAGCCGTGCCGGGCCAGGCGGTCGGAGAACTCCCGGAAGAACTCGTCCCAGCCGGGCATGTGGTGGACGGCGACGACGCCGGCCCGCGGACCAGCACTGGTGGGCTGAGCAACATAAGCGTGAATCTGATCACCGTTCGCGCCGGGGTAGGAGATGACCTCGGTGCGGATGCCGTCGCTGGCGTCCGTCGCAAACGAATTCCACATGCGCATGACCCTTCCGGTTCGCTGGCTTGAGTGGCCCTGTTGCCTACCGTACTGATCGCACGGGCAGCGGCGGCCACCGCCGCTAAGATCGACCCCGTTCCGGCGAGAGGAGGAGCGGCATGACTCGGGTGGGTGTGCTGGGCGCCAAGGGGCGGATGGGCGGCGAGGTGTGCCGGACTGTCGAGGCCGCGCCGGACCTCGAACTGGCCGGCCAGGTCGACGAGGGCGACACGCTCAAAGCACTGACCGGCGCTGACATCGTGGTCGACTTCACCCATCCCGGTGTCGTCATGAACAACCTGGGCTGGTGCATCGAGCACGGCCTTACCGCCGTCGTCGGTACCTCCGGGTTCGATGCGGCGCGGCTCGCGGACGTTCGTCGGCTGCTGGCCGGCCAGCCTGGTGCCAGGGCGCTGGTCGTACCGAACTTCTCGGTCGGAGCCGTGCTGATGATGCGGTTCGCCGCGCAGGCGGCACCGTTCTTCGAGTCCGCGGAAGTCATCGAGTTGCACCACGCGGCCAAGATGGACGCCCCGTCGGGAACGTCCATCCGGACGGCCACGATGATCAGCGAGGCGCGCTCGGCGGCCGGTCTCGGCGCGCCGCCGGACGCGACCGCCACTGCCGCCGATGGTGCGCGCGGCACCGAGGTCGGGGGAGTGCATGTGCACTCGGTCCGGCTGGCGGGTCTGCTCGCGCACCAGGAGGTCCTGCTGGGCGGTCACGGCGAGGTGCTCACGATCCGGCACGACTCGCTGGACCGCGCCTCGTTCATGCCCGGCGTGCTGCTGGCTATCCGCGGCGCGGCCGGCCTGCCGCCCGGCCTCACCGTGGGCCTGGACGGACTGCTCGGCCTGGCCTGAGTCAGCCGCGTGACCGCAGTCGCATCGGCAGCCGGCCGGGCCGCAGCGTCACCGCCGCGACCGGCCTCGGCGTCCCGGCCGCGGTCAATTCGAGACGGTATCGGCTCGTAATGGCGGCGAGTGCGAGCACCGTCTCCAGCTCCGCGAACGCTTGCCCCACGCACGCTCGCTTCCCGCCGCCGAACGGGATGTAGGAGTAACGGGGCCGGTCAGTGGCGGGCCGCCGCCGCCGGACCCGGCCAGGAACCGCGCGGGATCGAAGCCCGCCGGGTCGGGCCAGAACTCGGGGTGGCGGTGCACCAGGTAGGGCGGGATCGCGACCGTGCTGCCGGCCGGCACCGGCACGCCGGCCACGTCGTCGGCCGTCACGGCGTCGCGCTCGATCGTCCAGGCGGGCGGGTACAGCCGCAGCGTCTCGGTGATCACCTCGGTCGTCCACGGCAGCCTGTCGGCGTCGGCGGCCTGTGGCTCACGGCCGCCGAGCACATCGTCGACCTCGGCTTCCAGCCGGTCGCGGGCCGCCGGGTAGGCCGCCAGCAGCGCGAGCGCCCAGGCCAGCGTCACCGCGCTGGTCTCGTGCCCGGCGACCATGAACGTCGCCAGCTCGTCACTGATCTCGGTGTCGGTCAGGCCCGTGCTGGTACGACCGCTGCCGTCGTCAAACCGTGCGCTCATCAGCACGTCGAGCAGGTCCCGGCGGCCCGGCGCCGGCTCGCGCTCGCGCCGCCGCCCCGCGATGAGCCGGCCGACCGGCGCGTCGATGCCCTCGGTGCGGGCCGCCGCCCGGGCCAGCGCCTTGAGCGCGCGGGTTGACCGCGGCCCCCAGGACAGCGGCGCGAACGTCGCGAGCACCGCGATCTTCTGGCCGGTGCTCATGGCCCGGCTGAGCTGGTCGGCGTCGCCGGTGAGGTCGGCGCTGAACAGCGCCCGGCCCACGATGTCGAGGGCGAGGCCGCTCATCGCCGCCGCGACGTCGAGCACGGCCCCGTCGGGCGCGCGGTCCCACTGAGCGAGCAGCTGGCCGATGCCCGCGGTCATGGCCGGCCCGAACGAGCGCACGTCCCGGCGGGCGAACATCGGCTGGATGACCCGCTGGTGCCGGCGCCACTGCTCGCCTTCGCTGGTCAGCAGCCCGTTCCCGATGAGCGCGCGCAGCGGCCGGTAGGTGAACGCCTTGACGTAGTTGTCCTGGTTCGCCGCGAGCACGTGCTCGGCGTACTCGGGCCGGGTCAGCACGAAGAAGCAGGACTTCGGCGAGATCGGCACCCGGACCGTGTCGCCGTAGGCGGCGTACATGCTCAGATAGCCGGCCAGCGGATCCCGCGCGAGGGACGCGAGGCGCGCCGCGGCCCCCGTTCCGCGCGGACCCCGAACCGGCCTGGCGGCGAGTGCGGCGGTCATATCGCCATCTTCCATCCGTTCAGTGCCTAGGCGCTAGCGGCTCGGCCGGAATACTTGCTGCTGCTGCGCTATCCGATAAATGCATCGTCGTTTATTTCTATCGGTTAAATCATATCGCCAAAAAAATACCGCTGGGAATTGCGCGTCGAAAGTAAACCGAACTACGTTGCCGGGTGTCTCTTATCAAGGACTCGCTTTGGATCAGGACCAATTCCTAAGCGAGTTAGTACCCCGATATCGAAGGCGTGAGCGGTGTCGAGCCCGCTTGGCGCAAGCCTGTCCGGAATCGCGCCTAAATCAGAAATCGGGTTAAGGCACGGCCAACTGAATGGCGCCGACAGTTGCTCACCGATATGGGCTAAGCGCCACCAAGTCCAACTAGGAGAACAAGTGCGGAATCGATTCCTCGGGAAGCGGCGCATCGCCGTCATCGGCGCCACGATGGCTATCGTTCTGGGCGGCGGAGGCGCAGCCTTCGCCTACTTCACCACGAGCGGCAGCGGCACCGGCGCCGCCCTGGTCGGCACGGCCGGCACCTACACGGTGACGGTCAGCGCTCCGACCGGAGCTGCACTCATGCCCGGCAGCCCCGGCCAGAGCTTCACTTACACGGTCAAGAACAACGGCACCGGGGTGCAGCAGATCACCACCGCGTCGATCTCGGTCACTCCCGACGCGACAACGGCCGGCCTCGGTTGCTCGGCTGCCTGGTACCAGGTCAGCGGGCCCGGCATCACGACGGCCGGAAACCCTGGGGCGCAGACCTACGTCACCCCCATCTCGATCAACGGCGGAGCTACCAGCACCGACCCGCAGCTTGCCTTCACGGTGACGCTCATCAACGAGCCCGTCAACCAGGACGCGTGCGAGAACGACGTGCCGGTCGTCGCGGTAACCGTCAGCTGATCGCCGGATAGCTGGATGGCTCAGGTGGCAAGCGGTGCCTGGCCGCCTGAGCCATCCAGCCCGGATCGAGGACGAGGGAGCAGAGGACGTGATCATGTTGCGGCTGAAGAAGCCCGCGCGCCGCTCCGGCGTTGCCGCCGCTCTCGTCGTGCTCGCGACCGGCTACCTGGTTGCAGCCGCAGTGGCGGCTCCGGCCGGCCCGGCGCCTGCGGCCAGCTTGACCTCACTCAGCAGTCCGGGCCGGCCGCCTACCCCGGTAATTCGCCAGGCGCCGGCCGGTCAGACATTCTCCACAACGGCGAAATTTACCTATACCGACGCGGCGCCGCATGTCTCGTTCCACTGCTACCTGAACTCTCCGCCCGCCGCCAATTGCCGCCCGAGCGGCATCACTTACACCCTGCCCATCGGCTACTGGTGCTTCTACGTCTATGTCACTGACAAGATAGGGAAAGCGAGCCGGCCCGCCCAGTACTGCTGGGCGATCCTCTATAAGCCA
This sequence comes from uncultured Actinomycetota bacterium, assembly GCA_963805805.1. Lineage (GTDB taxonomy): Bacteria > Actinomycetota > Actinomycetes > Streptosporangiales > Streptosporangiaceae > JAJYUU01. Next base: position 316,627 of record CAWDVS010000011.1, read on the forward strand.
CCGCCTTTCCCGCACCGGCACCGGCACCACCCCAGGAAGCCGAAGCCGGCGAACTTCACAGTCGGCGGGAATCTGACGTCCCCCCTGTATCCCGGTGTCAACGAGCCGCTGGACCTGACGTTCACGAACCCGAATCCAGCGCCGATCACCATTCAGGCCGGCGGTGTCACCAACGCCAGCATCACGATCAGCACGAACGTGGCCGCCTGCCCGGCGTCGAACTTCACGGTGTCGCAGGGTCTTCTCACCAGCATTACGATCCCGGCCCAGACGACCGTGCCGGTTTCGCTGATGTCGCTGGGCATCCCGCAAGCGGACTGGCCCGTGCTCACGATGATCAACACCAACACGAACCAGGACGCGTGTCAAGGCGCGACTCTCACGCTGCACTACGCGGGAATCGAGGCCACCGGATGAGATACCGGAAGATCACCCTGACGAGTACGGCGGCGCTGCTCAGCCTGGCCTCCGGCGCCGCCTTTGCCTACTTCACCTCGTCAGGTGCTGGGTCCGCGTCGGCAAGCACCGGCACGATGCTGACCGTCACGGTGGCCGCGACGGCCGGGACGCCGAGCACGCCGCTTTACCCGGGTGGCACCGGCGACGTGACCTTGCGGGTGACGAACCCGAACGCCTACGCCGTCACGCTCGTGGCCGTTGCCGGGACCGGCGGGACCATTACCGCGAGCAACGGCTGCTCGCCCACCGGGGTCACCTTTACCGACCAGACCGTTCTGAGTATCCCGATCGCGGCGAGCGGGACCACGCAGGTTGACCTGCCGGGAGCGGCGGCGATGAACACCACGTCCGCGAGCCTCTGCCAGGGGACGACGTTCAGCATCCCCGTCACTATCACGGTGCGGAAGTGAAGCGGGCCGCCGCCCGGCATGGCGGCCGGGCTGCCGGGCCGGGCCCGCGGCCGCGCCGTCGGCTGCGCAGACTCGCCGGCGTGCTGGCGATCGCGGGCGGGATGACGATCCTGGCCGCCGGCGCTGCCCTCGCCTACTTCCAGACGACCGACCACTCCAGCCCGGCCGCGGCCCAGGCAGCGATGCTGACCGCGCCGGCCGGCGGAGCGCAGAACGGCACGGCGACACCGGTCGTCATACCGATCAAATGGAACGCACCGTCGGGCTACGCGCCGACGGGCTATACCGTGCTTCGCTGCACGGGCGCCAGTTGCACTCCGTCGGGCTCGCCCGCCGTCGGAGGGTGCAGCAACGTGATCACCTCGGTAGTCACGGCGACCAGCTGCATCGACTCGGACCCTGCCCTGGCCGCGGGCCAGACGTACACCTATGTCGTCGAGGCCTTGCTGGACAACTGGACGAGCCCTGCTAGCGCCACGTTCACCGGTAGCACGACGGCAGTCGCCCGGCTCACATTCACGACGCAGCCGTCGGCGAACCAGAACATCCAGGCCAAGGGCACCGGCAGCTTCAGCGTCTCGGTCGCGATCACCGATGCGAGCAATGCGGTCGCCACCAACGACAGTACCGACACGGTGACGCTCGCCATCGCTACTAACCCGGGCGGCGGGGTACTGAGCTGCACCAACGCCGGCGGGCTCACCGTCACCGCCATGTCAGGGATAGCGAACTTCACCGGCTGCGCGATCACGCTGGCCGGGTCTGGCTACACGCTCACCGCGTCCAGCGCCACGAGTCCGTCGCTGGCCGCGCCGTCGAACGCGAACGCGTTCAACATCACTGCGGGTACGGCGAGCCAGCTGAGCTTCACGATCCAGCCTTCGGCAGGCCAGAACATCCAGGCCAAGGGGACTGGCAGCTTCGCGGTGTCCGTGGCCGTGCGAGACCAGAACGGGAACACACTGACCGGCGACTCGGGTCGGCTGGTCACGCTGGCGATCGGCACTAACCCCGGCGGCGGGGTGCTGAGCTGCACCAATGTCGGCGGCCTCACAGTTGCCGACAGTTCCGGGGTGGCGAGCTTCAGCGGCTGTGCCATCACCCTGGCCGGGACGGGCTACACGCTGACGGCGTCGGCGGTGTCACTGGCCGGGCCGTCGAACGCGAACGCGTTCAACATCACCGCGGGCACGGCCAGCCAGCTGAGCTTCACGACCCAGCCGTCCGCGGGCCAGAATATTCAGGCCAAGGGCAGCGGGAGTTTCGCAGTGTCGGTGGCGGTGCAGGACCAGGACGGCAACACAGTCCTCGGTGACGGCGGCCGCCCGGTCACGCTGGCGACCGGCACAAACCCCGGTGGTGGGGTGCTGAGCTGCACGAACACCGGCGGCCTCACGGTCATGGATACCTCGGGGGTGTCGAGCTTCAGCGGCTGCGCCATCACCCTGGCCGGGACTGGCTACACACTGGCGGCAAGCTCGGTCACGCTGGCCGCGCCGTCGAACGCGAACGCGTTCAACATCACCGCGGGCACGGCCGCGGAGCTGAGCTTCACCACCCAGCCGTCGGCGGGCCAGAACATCCAGGCCGCCGGTACTGGCAGCTTCCCGGTCTCGATTGCGGTCCAAGACCTGAACGGTAACCAGGTCGCCGGGGACAGCGGCCGGTCGATCACGCTGGCGATCGGCACCAACCCCAGCGGCGGAGTGCTGAGCTGCTCGTCAGGGTTGACCGCGACCGACGGCTCCGGGGTGGCCAGCTTCACCGGCTGCGCCATCACCTTGACCGGGACTGGCTACACGCTCACGGCGAGTGCTACCGGGCTGACCGGGCCCTCGAACGCGAATGCGTTCAACATCATCGCGGGCGCGCCCGCCTATCTCGGGTTCACTGGCATCACCGTGCCGTTGACCGGTGCCACGACCGCAAACTGCACGCCCAATCCGGCCGCGCACACGAACGCGTGCACCCTGAACAACCTCGTCTCCGTCCTGTCGTACGCCGCGCACGTGTCGTTGTTCGACCAGAACGGGAACCAGGCTCCGGCCAGCTCGAGCGTCACGGTATCGCTGTCCTCCAGCGCCCTGTCCAGCGTGAGTCCGGGCTCGGTGACGATCGCGAGCGGATCCAGCACGTCGTCCGGAACCTTCACCGAATCCCTCGGTCTGGGCGTCGGCACGGCAACCGCGTCGGCCACGGTGACCTCCGTCGCATTCCAGTCGACGATTAGGCCAGGACTGTAAGGCTTACCCGCCGTCTGTGTCGTCAAAATGCGAGGGCGGTGTTAGCTCCGCTCAGTACCACCGCGACGTGCTCGTCGGGCTCGGGCTGGTAGCGCCCGGAGATCAGCGCGGCCAGGGCCGCGGACCCGCCGGGCTCCGCGACGATGCGCAGCCGTTCCCACAGCAAAGCCTGCGCCGACCGGATCGCGTCGTCGGTGACCAGCACCACCGAGTGCACGTGCCGGGCGGCGACGGCGTAGGTGAGGTCGCCGACCCGGCGGGGCGCGAGCGAGTCGACCGCGATGCTGCCGGCCGGCGCGTCGGCCGGACCGCCCGCGGCCAGAGCCGCGGTCATCGTCGGCGCACCGTCGGGCTCGACGCCGACGACGCGCAACTGGCCGGCGCCCGCGCCGGTCAGCACCGCGGTCGCGATACCGGCGAGCAGGCCGCCGCCGCCCACCGCGGTCAGGATCGTCGTCGCCTCCGGAGCCTGGCGCCGCAGCTCCAGCCCGGTCGTGCCGGCCCCGAGGATTGTCTCCGGCTGGTCGTAAGCGGGGATCGGGAGCGCGCCGCTGCCGGCCACCCAGACCTGGCTCAGCGCGAGCGCGTCGGAGTAGGTCGCGCCCTCGACCACCAGGTCGGCGCCGTAGCTGCGGATCCGGCTGATCTTCGCCGGCGAGGAAACCTCGGGCACGAAGATGCGGGCCGGAATGCCGAGCACCCGGGCCGCATAGGCGACCGCGGCGCCGTGGTTGCCGCCGGACGCGGCCGCGACGCCGGCGTCCGGGATCTCCCGGAGCAGCAGGTTCGTGAACGCGCCGCGTACTTTGAACGAGCCCGAGTGCTGCGTCAGCTCCAGCTTGAGCGTCAGCGGGCCCGGCGGCAGCCCGAACTCGGCGCGGTCGATCGTGATGACCGGCGTCAGCCGGATGTACGGCCTGATCCTGGCCTCGACGGTCTCGACGGACTGCTGGATCAGCGGGACTTCGGCGGTTGGCGCGGGGGGCTTCACACCAGCAGTTTCCCGGGATCGGGGTGATCGAGTACGCAGCGGGTGCCGGTGTAGATGGTCGGCACGCACATGTTGCAGTGCGCAGGTACCCGCGGTGGCGCTGCCCGTCCGCAGGCGGGCGACCTAGGCCGTGTTGCTAAAGGAAGCTGGTGAGCCGGGTGCACCTCAGACTTCGCCGTCGAGCAGCGCCATTCCCAGGGCGGGCGACGCCTCCGGCCTGCGACGGTGCAGCCGCGTGGTGTCCATCTCGCTGCGTAAACTGTTGGCTCGTGTGCCTGTCTGTGATGTCAACGTGCACACTGACGGTTTCCCGTTCGACCGAAGGACTGAGCCGTGCCCGACCGACCAGAGATTGTCTGCATCTGCGGCTCTACCCGGTTCGTGGACGAGATGCGTGCGGCGAACCGTGATCTGACCTTCGCAGGTGTCATCGTCGTCGGGCCAGGCGAAGCAGACGAGTTGATCACCAACGAGCAGAAGACCGCGCTGGACGCCCTCCACCTGTGCAAGATCGACCTGGCTGACCGCGTTCTGGTCGTCAACCCCGGCGGGTATATCGGCGAGTCCACGAGCAGGGAGATCGCATATGCCCACGCCACCGGCAAGCCGATCTCGTTCACCGATCCCGTCTGACCAGTAGACGCTTCAGCGCGCGGCCCATCGCCACGAAGTATCAGGCGGCGGCGAACGGATCCGGCGGGCTGGCGCTAGCCAAGCGAAAGGCCCTGCTCGGCCAGCGCTTCCTGCAATACCCGCAGCGCCTTCGGGCCCATCCCGTGCAGCTTCTTCAGTTCCGCGGCCGGCACGCCGGCCAGCTGACGCAGTTGGGTGTAACCGGCCCCGTGCAGCGCCCTGGTGGCCGGCGCGCCGATCCCGCGCGGGAAACCGTCGTCCTCATGTTCCGGCATGCTACCGATGGTAGCGATCGCCGGGCCGCGGCTACGATGGCGGCGTGTGCACGGACGAGGGGTTCGTGACCGCGCCGCCGGCGCTGCTGCACGACGTCGAGCTGAAGGTCACGATCGACCTGGAGCCGGTTGACGCTGTCGTGGTGACGACCCTCATCGACAACGTGACCGACATATTCATGCCCGATCAGGGCCCGGCCCGGCGCTTCGGCGGGCTGCTGCCGACGGTTACGGCCGGGCTGATGGCCGGGCGGCAGGCACCGGACGCGCTGATCGCCGAGCACGGCTTCTCCGTACTGGTCACGGTCACCAAAGGCGACGCGACGCACCGGTTCCTGTTCGACACCGGCACCAGTCCGGACGGCATGGTGGAGAACATGCGGCGGCTGCAGATCGACCCGCGCGACGTCGAGGCCGTCATCTGCAGCCACGGTCACTTCGATCACACCACCGGGCTCGGCGGCCTCGCCCGGGTCCTCGGGCCCGTGCACATGCCGGTGCTCATCCACCCGCATTTCTGGCGGCGGCGGCGGATCATGCTGCCCGGCCGGGAGCCGCGCGAGGTGCCGACGACCAGCCGGCGCGGGCTGGCGGAGGCTGGCTTTGACGTGATCGAGGAGGAGCAGCCGAGCTTCTTGTTCGATCGGTCCGTCCTGATCACCGGGGAGGTCCCGCGGGTCACCGGCTACGAGCCCGGCTTCCCGCCGCAGCAGGCCTGGCTGGACGGCGGCTGGCAGCCCGACCCGATGGTGCTGGACGAGCAGGCGATGATCGTGCACGTGGCGGGCAAGGGCCTGGTGGTCATCACCGGCTGCGGGCACGCCGGCGTGGTCAACATCGCCAGGTACGCCAGCAAGCTGACCGGCGACCAGCCGCTGTACGCGCTCCTTGGCGGGTTCCACCTCAACGGGCCGGTGTTCGAGCCGCTGATCCCGCGCGTGCTCGACGACCTCGCGGCGCTGAACCCGGGCGTGCTCGTTCCCGCGCACTGCACCGGGTGGCGCGCCCAGCACGCGCTGGCCGCACGCTTCCCGGCCGCATTCGTGCCCAATACAGTCGGGACGAGCTTTTATCTCTGACAGGCTGGCGGCATACGTTTCGCTGACGAAAGGCAGACATCGATGCCCACCCGCACCGCTCGCACGTCGTGGTCAGGCAGTCTTCAGGAGGGAACGGGCACCGTGGTGCTGGCCAGTTCGGGGGTCGGCAGCTACGAGGTCAGCTTCCCCCGCCGCGCGGCCGACGACGCGGGCGGTGTGACCAGCCCCGAGGAACTGATCGCGGCGGCGCACTCGGCGTGCTTCGCGATGCAGTTCTCGGCCCTGCTGGGCGGTGCGGGCGGGTCCAACCCATCGCTGGAGGTCAGCGCCGACGTGACGCTCGGGCCCGACCCGGCGGGCGGATTCCGGATCAGCGGGATCAAGCTCACGGTCAGCGGGTCGGCTGAGGGCGTGTCGGCGGAGGATTTCGCCCGGATCGCCGGCGAGGCCAAGGCCGCCTGCCCGGTGAGCAAGGCGCTGGCCGGCACGGAGATCACCCTCGACGTGACGTGACCAGGGCGGGGCACCGGCCGCGCCCCTGCCTACGGCCGCCCGCAGGCCCTTTGTTACCCTCGCGAACAGGGGATAGATCGGCGCTCTGGGGGGCGCCACACGACGTGGTCCGCTACGTCATTTCGCCAAGTCAGCGACGCGGAACGGGGGAGTAATGCCCTACATCACGGTAGGCAAGGAGAACTCCGGCTCGATCGACCTGTACTACGAGGACCACGGCTCGGGCTCACCGGTCGTGCTCATCCACGGCTACCCGCTCAGCGGCCGGGCCTGGGAAAAGCAGCTACCGGTGCTGATGGACGACGGCCACCGGGTGATCACCTATGACCGGCGCGGATTCGGCAAGTCCAGCCAGCCGGCCGGCGGGTACGACTACGACACCTTCGCCGCCGACCTCAACGCGGTGATGGAGGCGCTGGACCTGCGCGACGCGGTGCTCGTCGGGCACTCGATGGGCACCGGCGAAGTGACGCGGTACATCAGCAAGTACGGCTCGAGCCGGGTAGCCAAGGGCGTGCTCATCTCGCCGATCCCGCCGTTCCTGCTGCAGACCGATGACAACCCCGAGGGCCTGCCCGCGAGCCTGTTCGACGGGTTCGTGCAGTCCGCCCGGGCCGACTCGGCGGCCTGGATGAAGGGCTTCCTGGACAACTTCTTCAACATCGACAAGTTCCGCGGGACGCTCGTCAGCGACCAGTACTACGACGCGTGCTTCAGCATCGCCGCGTCCGCTTCGGCCTTCGGCACGGTCGCCTGCATCCCGACCTGGGAGACCGACTTCCGGGCCGACCTGCCGAAGCTCGACGTGCCGATGCTGTGCGTCCAGGGCGACGCCGACCGGGTGCTGCCCTACCCCAAGACCGGGCAGCGGCTGCCGGGGATGATCAAGAACCTGCAGTTCGACGTCATCGAGGACGGCCCGCACGCCATCTGCTGGACGCACGCCGACCAGGTCAACGCCGCACTGCTCAAGTTCATCGCCTGACCGAGGCAGAATCTAAGCCGTGCGAACACAACAGCGCCCGGATCGGTCACTCGGCTCGTCCGGCTCGATCCTGAGCATCGGCTCGTCCGGGTCGATCTTGTCGATCGGCTCGGTGGGTTCCATCCTGTCGATCGGCTCGGCCGGCTCGATTCTCTCGATCGGCTCGGTGGGCTCGATCGCGTCGATCTACTCGGCGCTCTCGGTCGGCAGCATCGGCTCGATGATGTGCGGGCTGTCGAGCTGGTCGGTCCGGGCCTGGAATTCGACCGCGGCCCGGCCCGGCCGCGATGCCTTGCGACGCGATCACGGGCCCGGCGATGACGGGCGCGGCGATCACGGGCGCGGCGATAACGGGCAGCCGCACCACTGGCTGCCGTTCCGGCAGGCGGCTAGGCCGCCGGCCCGGAACGCAACCTGCTGGTTTACGCGGTCTCGATCGCGCTGGCGGACTCGAGGCCCAGCTCGCCGACCGAGGTGTCCCGCATCTTGAACTTCTGCACCTTCCCGGTGACAGTCATCGGGAAGTCAGCGGAGAACCGGACGTAACGCGGCACCTTGTAGTGCGCGATCTTGCCGGTGCAGTAGTCCTTGACCTCCTGCTCGGTCAGCGAGCCGCCGGGCCGCAGCTTCACCCACGCGCACAGTTCCTCGCCGTACTTCGCATCCGGCACGCCGATCACCTGGACGTCCTGGATGTCCGGGTGGCTATACAGGAACTCCTCGATCTCGCGCGGGTAGATGTTCTCGCCGCCCCGGATCACCATGTCCTTGATCCGCCCGACGATGTTGAGGTAGCCGGCCTCATCCATCACGGCGAGGTCGCCGGTGTGCATCCACCGGCCGGCGTCTATCGCCTCGGCCGTCTTGTCCGGCTCGTTCCAGTAGCCCAGCATCACCGAGTAGCCGCGGGTGCACAGCTCACCGTGCTGCCCGCGCGGCAGCACCTGGCCGGTTTCCGGGTCGACGACCTTGACCTCGACGTGCGGGTGCACCCGGCCGACGGTAGCGACCCGGCGCTCCATGTCGTCGTCGGTCCTGGTCTGGGTGGACACCGGCGAGGTCTCGGTCATGCCGTAGCAGATCTCCACCTCGTCCATGTGCATCTCGGTGACCACGCGCTTCATCACCTCGACCGGGCACGGCGAGCCCGCCATGATGCCCGTCCGCAGCGAGGACAGGTCATAGCTGGCGAAGTCCGGCATGGCCAGCTCGGCGATGAACATGGTGGGCACGCCGTACAGGGACGTGCACCGCTCGGCCTGGACCGCGGCCAGCGTCAGCGCCGGGTCGAAGCCGGGCGCCGGGATCACGATGCAGGCGCCGTGCGTCGTGCAGGCCAGATTGCCCAGCACCATGCCGAAGCAGTGGTAGAAGGGCACCGGGATGCACACCCGGTCGGCCGGGGAGTACCGGCAGCCCTCGCCGATGAAGAACCCGTTGTTGAGGATGTTGTGGTGGGACAGGGTGGCGCCCTTCGGGAAGCCAGTCGTCCCGCTGGTGTACTGGATGTTGATCGGGTCGTCGAAGGCAAGCGTGGCCTCGCGCTCGGCCAGCGCCGCCGGATCGGCCCCGACGCCCGCGGCGACGAGCGCGTCCCAGTCGCCGGTGCCGATGAAGATGACCTGCCGCAGCTCGGTCAGCGCGCCGCTGACCTCCTCGATCATGGCCCGGTAGTCGCTGGTCTTGAAGCTCTCGGCGCTCACCAGGACCGAAACGCTCGCCTGGCCGAGCACGTAGCCGAGCTCATGACTGCGATAGGCGGGGTTGATGTTGACCAGGATCGCGCCCATCTTCGCGGTGCCGTACTGGAGCAGCACCCACTCGGCGCAGTTGGGTGCCCAGATGCCGACCCGGTCGCCCTTGGCCACCCCGGCCGCGATCAGGCCGCGGGCCACGTCGTCGCTGGCGGCGTCCAGCTGCGCGTAGGTCCACCGCCGGCCGGAGGGGACGTCGACCAGCGCCTCGGCGCCGCCGTGCGCGGCCGTCATCCGGCGCAGGTTCGCGCCGATGGTCTCGCCGAGCAACGCCTGGGCGCTGGCGCCGTGGCTGTAGGACTGCTCCCTGGCTGCTGACATGGCTCGTCCCTCCGGGTCGCGGTGTCCGTCCCATCCTCCATAGTGCCGTCCCGGCCCGGAAGCGGCCAAGACGGGTGCTGCGATCCGGACCGGGAAGGTATACCGTCGAACTAGACGGTAACTAGTAGGAGCGCGACGTGCAGACCTGGATCATCTGGGTGATCATCGCTGCTGTCCTCGGAACCGTCGAGATCGTCACGACGACCCTGGCGTTCGGGCTGGTTGCCCTGGCCGCCATCGTGGCCGCCGGCGCGGGCGCGGCCGGCGGTGGCGCGGCGATACAGTTCGGCGCATTCGTGCTCGCCTCGGCCCTGGGCCTCGGCGTAGCGCGCCCGTTTGCCCTGCGCCACGTCCGGCAGCCGCCGCTGCTCCGGACCGGCACCGCCGCCCTGGTCGGCCGTCCCGCTTACGTGCTCGAGGAAGTCACCGGGCGCAGTGGCCGGGTCCGGATCGGCGGCGAGGAATGGTCCGCGCGTTCCTATGACGACACCCAGGTAATCCCGGCGGGAGCGACGGTGGACGTCATGCACATCGAGGGCGTCACCGCCCTCGTGTATCCACGGGAGATAGGAAATGCCCGCTGACATCATCGGGATCGTCGGGGCCGTCATCGCCTTGTTCGTCGTCATCGTCGCGTTGCGCTCCATCCGGATCATTCCGCAGGCGCGGGCGCGAAACGTGGAACGATTTGGCCGCTATACCAAGACGCTCGAGCCCGGCATGAACCTGATCGTGCCGTTCATCGACCGGGTCAAGCCGCAGATCGACCTGCGCGAGCAGGTGGTGTCGTTCGAGGGCCAGCGGGTGATCACCGAGGACAACCTCGTCGTCGTGATCAATACCGTGCTGTTCTTCCAGGTGACCGACCCGCGCGCGGCCGACTACGAGATCGTCAACTACATCCAGGCGATCGAGCAGCTCGCCGCCACGATGCTGCGCAGCGTCATCGGGTCCATGGACCTGGAGCAGACGCTCACCTCGCGCGAGAACATCAACACCATGCTGCGCGGCGTGCTCGACGACGCGTCCGGCAAGTGGGGCATCCGGGTGACCCGGGTGGAGATCAAGACGATCGATCCGCCGCAGACCGTCAAGGACGCGATGGAGAAGCAGATGCGGGCCGAGCGGGAGAAGCGGGCCGCGATCCTGAACGCCGAGGGCGTCCAGCAGGCCCAGATCCGCACGGCCGAGGGCGACAAGCAGGCCGTGATCCTGCGCGCCGAGGGTGACAAGCAGAGCGCGATCCTGCGGGCCGAAGGCCAGGCCGCGGCCATCAAGACCGTGTTCCAGTCGATCCACGACAACGACCCGGATCCGAAGCTGCTCGCCTACCAGTACCTGCAGATGCTGCCGCAGATCGCGGCCAGCCCCGGCAACACGATGTGGATGATCCCGAGCGAGCTGACCAGCGCACTGCGCACGCTGAGCAAGGCGTTCGACGCAGATGGCGCGGGCGAGCGGCGCGACAGCGCCCCCGATCCCGGCCCAGGCGGGCGCGCCCGACCTGGAGCAGGTCCCGGACGCGGCCGCGCTGTCGGCGGTTACGGCCGCGCTGCTGCCGGGCAGCACGACCGTGGATCTGGCGGGTACCGGAGACGCGCCCTCGGCTGGGAACGGGGCTGCCGCTCCGGCCGCGGACGAAACGCCGGGCTGATCGCGAGACGCAACGGGGCCGGACCGCTGTCGCGGTCCGGCCCCGTTGCGTCGTGCGCAGGTTACTTCCGCTGTGCTTACTTTCGCAGCGGCGGGTTGTCGTGGACGAGCATGCCCCGCTCGTCCAGCCAGCCGTAGAGCGGCGTCGTCTTGGGGTAGTGGCCCCAGGCGTGGTCGCCCTCAAGCTCGCCGGGGATGCCCTTGCCGATGTGGCCGAGCAGCTGCCGGCGGACCGGGCTGATTGACTCCACCCAGGCCGGGTCGTCCGCGCCGGCGATCTCGTCCCTGATCGCGATCCAGCGCGGGCAGTAGGCGAAGAACATGCCCTTGCGGGTGATGTCGGAGTAGTTGTTCGTGCGCGTGTGCCAAAGCCGCCGGTCGAAGAAGACCGCGTCACCCGGGTTCGCGCAGACCTCCACGGATCCCTCGGGCTCGGGCCATTCCACGTCACGCCGCGGCGGGCCGGCGATCCAGTTGGTCTTGTGACTGCCCGGGATGACCTTGAAGTTCCCCCGGCCGGGCACGGAGACGTCGGACAGCCAGAACGCGAACTTGACCGACAGGCGCTCTCGCGGGTCGCCTTCAAGCTCGCGGTTCTGCCGTCCGCCATCCTGGTGCCACTCGAACCGGAACGGCGGCTTGACGGGAATGTTCGGGTGCACGTCCAGGTGCGAGTGGTAGATGTGCACGTTCCAGCCGAGGATGGACCACACGAGCGGGAACGTGGACGGATGGTCGATGAGGCCGATGGCCTCAGGACAGTTGGCCACCGCGCTCAGCATGTGCATGGCCTTGCCTTCGCCGATCGCGCCGGCGGCCCGCTGCTCGGCGTAGACCCGGTCGATGGCCGCCGTGTAGTACTCGACCTCGGTCGGCGTCAGCGCGCCGGGGATGACCAGATAACCGTCCTGCTCGAACTGGGCGCGCTGCTCGGGCGTCATGGCAGTGGTCGGGGCCTCGTCGTAAGACACGCTGTGATCTGACACAGGCCGCTGATGGTCGCTGCTGATAGCCATGGGGGAGCTCTCCATAAGTTCCGGTAGGTACCCGAACGTTTAGAACTGTCCGGCGGGACAATGGTTGCACCCTACAGCGGATTTTTGGCTGGGTTGGCCACTACCGCCGGTCCGGTCGGGACCTGGCCGGACCCTGCTCAGCCGGGCTGGCCCGGTGTAACCCAGCTCACAGCCGGATCGCGAGACCCACCGTGAACAGGGCCCCGAAGGCCAGCTGCAGCCGCCCAGTCTGGCCGAGGGCGACGATCAGCCCGCGTCCGGCGGCGCCCTGGAGCACCCCGCGGATCGGGATGAACGCGAACGGCAGCGCCGCCAGCGCGATCAGGCTCAGCGGAGACGTGGGGGCCAGCGCGATCGCGACGCAGAACGGCAGCACGACGCAGTCGACGTACAGCACCCGGGTCCGCCGGTCCCCGAGGACGACCGCGAGTGTCTTCTTGCCCGTCTGGCTGTCGGTGGGGATGTCGCGCAGGTTGTTGATCACCAGCAGCGCGCAGGCGAGCAGCCCGACCGGGACCGCGGCGGCGACCTGCAGCCAGGTGAAATAGCGCATCTGCACGTAGGCGGTGCCGACGACGGCGACCAGGCCGAAGAACACGAACACCGAGACCTCGCCGAGCGCGCGGTAGCCGTAGGGCCGGCTGCCCCCGGTGTAGAACCAGGCGGCCGCGACCGCGGCCAGGCCGACGAGCAGCAGCCACCAGGACGTGACGGCGGCGAGAACCAGCCCGGCCGCCCCGGCGACCGCGAAGCTGGCCAGGGCCGCGATGAGGACGTGCCTGGGCGTGGCCAGCCGGCCGGCGACCAGCCGGACCGGGCCGACCCGGACCTCGTCGGTGCCGCGGATCCCGTCGCTGTAGTCGTTGGCGTAGTTCACGCCGATCTGCAAGGCCAGGGCCACGACCAGCGCGAGGACCGCCCGCCAGGCCGAGAAGCGGTGATAGCCGATCGCGACCCCGGTGCCGACCACGACCGGCACGATGGCCGCCGGGAGGGTCCGCGGCCGGGCGCCCGCTACCCAGGTCTTGAGGTCTGCCACAAATGTGAGGCTACTGGCGCGGGCCGCTAGGCGAGGGGGAGGGTCCGCTGCGCCGAGTTGAAAATCTCGGTGGCTTCCTCCCAGGTCAGTCTCGTGGTGGTACGCCCGCTGCGGGCGGCCTTGTTCCGGCCGCGGAAGTACTTGCCGATCGCCCGGCCGGAGAACACGTCGACGCCGCGCAGGTTGGCGACCGTCCACGGGATCTTCGGACCGTAGATCACCATCGCCGGGTACACGCTGATCTCGCGGCCGATGTCGGTGCTGAGCAGCTGGGATGCCTGCGCGGCCTCCCAGCGGGCGTGCGCCAGCCGGTCTTTCTGGCTGAACGGTCCGTGATAGAGGACCGGGCCGGCCTTGGCGGTGACCGCGCCGGTGCGGATCGGCAGCCGCCGGTCCCAGCGCTCGGAGTCGACCGCGAAGACCCCGCCCGGCCCGATGACCAGATGGTCGATGACCGAGTCGGAGCCGGGGATGGCCCGCGCGTGCACGGACAGATAGCCATTGGGCCGCAGCAGCAAAAGCCGGTGCCTGGTCTTGCGCTGGGCCGAGGTGACCCGGGCCGCGGCCGGGATGACCGCCATCTGCTTGGACTGGTAGATCGTGTCCATGATCGCGGCCGCGGCCGCCGCCGTCAGGCCCCAGCGCCAGTTGCTGAAGATCGTGATCAGGATCCCGATCACCAGGGCGATCACGGCCCGGCGGATCCAGACGGGCACGCGGGGATCGGCGGCCAGCCCGGAGATGATCGGGCGCGTCGGTGCGGGTTGGTCCGACGACGGCCGGACCGGGGCCGCATCTCCGGTCGGCGACGGCTTCGGCCCGGATTCCCGGTCCACGTATCACAGCGTAACCGAGCCCGTACGGAACCAGGAGACCGTGCCATCCCTACGGCCTTCCCCCGGCTGTCGACCTGGCGCGCTCGTGGCACTACCCTTCGGTAACGTGACCCAGATTCATGACCTCGCGGTGACCGAGCTCGCCGCCGCCATCCAGTCCGGCGAGACCTCCTCGGCCGAGATCACCGAGCACTACCTAGGCCGGATCGAGCGGCTGAACGAGCAGGTCGGCGCGTTCTACACGGTGACGCACGAGCTGGCCCGCGAGCAGGCGGCCAGCGCGGACAAGGCCGCGGCGGCCAGCCGCAAGGACGGCACCGAGCTGCCGCCGCTCACCGGCGTGCCGATCCCGATCAAGGACCTCAACATGGTCGCCGGGGTGCGGCTCACCTACGGCAGTGCCATCCTGGCCGACAACGTCGCGGACACCGACGACTACGTGGTCGAGCACCTGCGGTCCGCGGGCATAGTGATCACCGGCAAGACGGCCACGCCCGAGTTCGGCCTGCCCTGCTACACCGAGACGAAGATCGGCCCGCCCGCGCGGACGCCATGGGACCTGAGCCGGTCGGCAGGCGGCTCCAGCGGCGGCGCGGCCGCCGCGGTGGCCGCGGGTCTCGCCCCGGCCGCCCAGGGCAGCGACGGCGGCGGCTCGATCCGGATCCCGTCGAGCGTCTGCGGCCTGTTCGGCATCAAGCCGACCCGCGGCCGGATCTCCCAGGGCCCGATGATGCCGGACCTCACCGGCCTGTCCACCGACGGCCCGCTGGCCCGGACCGTGGCCGACGCCGCGCTGCTGCTGGACGCGATGACCGGCAATCACCCCGGCGACATGTACACGCTGCCGGCCCTCCCGGCGGGCGAGTCATTCCTCGGCTACGCCAGGCGCGAGCCCGGCAAGCTGCGGATCGCGCGCACCGTCCAGACCGTCGTGGCGGGCGCTGAGGTCGACGCCGACTGCGTCGCGGCCTGGGAAGACGCCAGCACCCTGCTCGCCTCCCTGGGGCACGAGGTCGAGGACGTGGACCTGCCGTTCCCGGCCGAGGCGGTGCCGTCCTTCCTCGCGCTGTGGTTCGCGATGGCCGCCTTCACCCCGATCCCGCCCGACCAGGAGCCCGAGCTGCTGCCGCTCACGCAGTGGCTGCGAGCGCAGGGCCGGGCCATCTCGGCGCCGGACATCTTCTTCCACCAGGCGATCCTGCAGGGCAGCGTGCGGCCCGCCGTGACCGCGATGAACGCCTACGACGCGATCTTGACCCCGACCGTGGCGATGCCGCCCCGGCCGGTGGGCTGGTTCGACGAGGTCGAGCCGGCGGAGAACTTCATCCGGCAGACCCAGTTCACGCCGTGGACGGCGCTGTTCAACCTGTCTGGTCAGCCCTCGGTCAGCGTCCCGCTGTACTGGAACGAGGCGGGCCTGCCGATCGGCGTCATGCTGTCCGGCCGGATGGGGGACGAGGGCGCGCTGATCTCGCTGTCGGCGCAGCTCGAGTCCGCCCGGCCGTGGCGGGACAAGCACCCGCCGATCTGGCAGAGCTAAAGCCGCGACCGCCCACATCACCCGCACCGGGTGAGGACGAACGGCCACCTACCGGGAAAGTCTCCGGTCAGTGCCGCGCCAGTTCGGCGCGGGCGCGCACGCTGACCCGACGGGGGACTGGCCATGGCCGGGCTGCTGGCACGACTGGGTAGTTTTGCTGCCCGCAGGCCGTGGGTAGTGTTCCCGATCTGGGTGATCATCCTGGGCGGGCTGCTCATCGGCAACCACTACGCCGGCGGTGAGTACATCAACAACTACAACATCGCCGGCACCGAGTCGCTGAACGGCCTCAACCGGCTGAACGACACGTTCAGCTCGCAGGGCGGCTACTCCGGTCAGATCGTGTACCGCGCCCAGCACGGCGCCTTCACCTCGCAGCAGCAGACCGCGGTGAACCAGGCCACGGCCAATGTCGCGAAGCTGCCGAATGTGATCAAGGCGGTCAGTCCGTTCAGCCAGCAGGGTGCCGCGGCGGTGTCCAAGGACAAAACGATCGCCTACACGTCGGTGTCCTGGACCCCGAACCCGTACTCCCTGGACACGTCTTACCTGCACCAACTCGACAATGCGGTGGCGCCGGCGCACCGCGCCGGGCTGCAGGTGGAGTACGGCGGCGGCGCGGGCAATATCGGCCAGACCTCCTCCGACCGGACGTCGGAGCTGATCGGCCTCGCGTGCGCGCTGCTCCTGCTGCTGTTCATGTTCGGCTCGTTCATCGCCGCGGTCATCCCGCTGATCTCGGCCCTGTTCAGCGTCGGCGCCGGGCTCTCGTTCCTCGGGCTGCTGGCGGCGGTCATGACGTTCCCGACCACGGCGCCCACCGTCGCCACGCTGCTCGGTCTCGGCGTCGCCATCGACTACGGACTGTTCCTGGTCGCCCGGCACCGGGAGCAGCTGGACACCGGGATGAACTACCTTGAGTCGGCCCGGCACGCGGAGGCGACGTCCGGCGCGGCCATCGTGGTGGCCGGTTCGACAGTCGTGGTGTCGATCCTCGGCCTGTACATCTCCGGCGTCGGCTTCGTCGGCGCGATCGGGCTGGCCGCCGCGATCGTCGTCGCCCTCACGATGGCGGCCGCGCTGACGCTGGTGCCCGCGTTCATGGGCGTCGTCCGCGGCAACGTGCGCGCGCTGTCGGCCAGGGTCCGGGCGCGCCGGGCGGGCGAGACCGCGCAGGAGCAGGCCCGGCGCACCGCCACGGCGACTTTGGAGCACCACGAGCACGGCGCGTTCGCCCGGTGGGGCCGGATGGTCAGCCGCAGGCCGTGGCCGTGGCTCGTCCTCAGCGTGCTCGTGCTGCTGGTGCTCGCCGTCCCGCTGCTGTCGATCTACCTCGGCCAGCCGGACAACGGCACGAACCCGACGTCGCAGACCAACCGGCGCGCCTACGACCTGATGACGCAGGGCTTCGGCGTCGGATCGAACGGGCCGCTGGCCGTCGTGGTCGTGCTGCCCAAGCAGTCCGCGGCGGCGAACAACTCGCTGCTGACCACCATGCAGAAGAACGTCGCCGCGACCTTGGACGTCGCGTCGGTCTCGCCGGCGGCGGTCAACTCGGCCGGCACCACCGCGGTGTTCAACGTCGTCCCGGACACCCGGCCGCAGGCCGGCCAGACCACCACCCTGGTCAACACGCTGCGGGCCAGCGTGCTGCCGAAATCGCACACCACGACGTACGTAACCGGGACGACGGCGGGCCAGATCGACTTCACCAAGAAGATCAAGAGCCGGCTGGTGTGGCTGATCCTGGCCGTGATCGCGATCGCGTTCATCCTGCTGACGTGCGCGTTCCGGTCGATCGTGATCGCCATCAAGGCGGCCGTCATGAACCTGCTGTCGATCGGCGCGGCCTACGGCGTCATCGTGGCGGTCTTCGAGTGGGGCTGGGGGAAGAGCCTGATCGGGCTGCACACCACCCTGCCGATCCCTGCCTACGTGCCGATGGTCGTGTTCGCGATCGTCTTCGGCCTGTCCATGGACTACGAGGTCTTCCTGCTATCCCGGGTGCACGAGGCCTGGCTGAAGACCCGGGACCCGCACCGGGCGGTGGCGATCGGGATCGGCAGCACGGCGCGGGTCATCACCACCGCGGCCGCGATCATGGTCGTCGTGTTCACCAGCTTCGTGCTGTCCGCCAACCCGGTCGTGAAGATGCTGGCGATCGGGATGGCGTTCGCGGTGCTGATCGACGCGTCGATCGTGCGGATGATCCTGGTGCCGTCGGTGATGACGCTGCTCGGCAAGAGCGCCTGGTGGATGCCGAAGTTCCTGGAGCCGGTCGTGCCGCACCTGCAGCTCGAAGGCGGCGACCTGCCGCCCGAGCCGGTCGGCGCCGGCCGGGCGGCCGGGCCGGCCGCCCGCGACGGCAGCCGGCGCTGACCGATCCCAGGGCGCCAGCGAGGCATGCCCGGGCTCAGTAGTCTCATCCGCATGAAGCTGGCGCGGCTGGGGGCAGCCCGCCGCCGGGGGCGGCCCGCGGTGGCGGCTGGCGTCGCCGCGCTGCTGGCCGGGCCGCTGCTCGCGGCCTGCGCCAGCCAGCCGACACCGGCGGCGACGGCGCGCAGTTTCCTGGCCGACTGGGCCCGCCGCGACTGGGCCGGAATGCGCAACCTGGTGCGCAGCCCGCCGGCCGACTTCGCTGCCGTCAACGCGGCCGCGCTGGCCAGCCTGTCCCTGCGGCGGGCGACCTATCAGGGCGGCCCGGTCAAGGTCAGCGGCCTGGCGGCGCGCGAGCCGGTCACCGAGCGGCTGCAGCTGGCGGGCCTTGGCACCATCACCCTGCACCCGGTGCTGCACCTGACCGAGGTGGACAAGATCTGGGTCGTGAACTGGTCGCCGGCCACGATCGCGCCGCAGCTCCAGGCGGGCGGCACGCTGTCGCTCCAGCTCGACTGGCCCAAGCGGGCGCCGATCCTCGGCCGCGACGACGAGCCGCTCACGACCCAGGTGCCGATGGTGACCGTCGGCGTGGAGGGACAGCGGGTCAAGGACGCCAGGAGGATCTCGAAGGTGCTGCTGGCGGCGGCGCGCCGGCGACCGCGCTGGCCAGCGCGCTAACGGCGGCCAAGACGGAGCCGACCTGGTTCGAGCCCGTCTACACCATCAGCATGGGCCGGTACCAGCAGCTGAAGCCGACGATCTACCCGGTGCCCGGCACCGTCTTCCAGACGATCAGCCAGCGCGCGCCGATCACTGCGGGGCTCGGCGCGATCGTCGGCACCGTCGGGCCGGTCACCGCGCAGCAGCTGCACCAGCTCGGGCCGCCGTACAGCCCCGCCAGCGTCGCCGGCCAGAGCGCGCTGGAGGGCGAGTACGAGCGGCAGCTGGCCGGCCATCCGGGCGCGACCGTCGTCGCCACCAGCGCGGACGGCTCGCAGACCGCGACCGTCGCGACGCTGCCCGCGACGCCGGGCACGGCGGTGCACACGAGCATCGACCCGCCTATCCAGCGGGCGGCCGAGGTCGCGCTGGCCGGACTGCACCGGCAGGCCGCGCTGGTCGCGGTCGACGCCGCCACCGGCGCGGTGCTGGCGTCCGCTGCCGTCCCGGCCGGGACCGGCTTCAACATCGCGCTGGACGGCGCGTTCCCGCCGGGCTCGTCGTTCAAGGTGATCACGTCGACCGCGCTGATCGAGCACGGGCTGCGGCCGGGCTCGGCCGCCAGCTGCCCGCGGCAGGTGACGGTCGACGGTGCCGTCTTCCGCAACTCAGACGGCACCGCGCCGGTCAGCAACCTGCTGCACGCATTCGCCGAGTCGTGCAACACCGCGTTCATCGGGCTGGCGACCCGGCACCTGGCCGCGGCCGACTTCCCGGCCGCGGCCGCCCAGTACCTGCTCGGCACCCCGCCGCAGCTCGGCCTCACCGCCTACGGCGGCTCGGTCCCCAAACCCACCGACGAGGCTGACCTGGCCGCGACGGCGATCGGGCAGGGCCAGGTGCTGGTGTCGCCGCTGGACATGGCGATGGTGGCGGCCGCCGTCGACAGCGGCCACCCCCGGCCCGCCCGGCTGATCGCCGCCGGGCCCGCGGCTGCCGTCGCGCCCAGGCGCCTGCCGCCGGCCGTCGTCAGCGCCCTGCACACGATGATGGCGCAGGTCGTGGCCACCGGCACCGCGTCCGGGCAGGGTCTGCCGGCCGGGACGTTCGCCAAGACCGGCACGGCCCAGTACGGCTCCGGTCACCCGCTGCCCCAGGACGCCTGGCTGATGGGCTTCAACGGCGATATCGCGTTCGCGATGGTGGTGGTCAACGGCGGCGAAGGCGGCCCGACCGACGGGCCGCACGTGGCGAAATTCCTGGACCTCGTGCACGCAGCCGGCTGACCCGGCGGGTTAGATGCGGGCCTTCTGGCCGCTGCTCGCCTAGCATGCTACGTGGCGGCACACCACGGGGGAACGATCGGATGATGCCTGAGCGGCGGCATGCGCGTCCGCTGCGTCGCTGCGGGAACGCGGCAGCAGCGTTGCTGGCCTCGATCCTCGTCCTCGGGCTGCTCGGGGCCGGTCTGAAGACAATTCCCGCGCTCGGCCCCGCCCTGGTGCCCGGCCACGGCGCCTGGGAGTCGGCGGCCGGCGCGAAGCTGCCAGGTGCGCAGACGCTGTCCCTGCCGGGCCTGTCCGCGCCCGCGCAGGTGTCGTTCAGCAAGCAGGGCATCGCCACCGTCAGCGCCGCCACCGACACCGACGCGTATCTGGCCCTCGGGTACGTGCACGCCTCGTTCCGGCTCACGCAGCTCGACCTGGAGCGGCGCATCGCGGCGGGGCGGCTGGCGCAGCTCGCGGGTCCGGCGGGGGTGGCCTCGGACAAGTTCGAGCTGCGGCTCGGGCTGACCCGGATCGCGCAGCAGGAGTGGGCCGCGATGCCGAAGTCCAGCCCGGCCGCGCGGGCGCTGGTGGCGTACTCCCGCGGCGTCAACGACTACCTGGCTCAGGTGCGCGCCAGCGGGCACTGGCCGGCCGTGTACGCGCTGGCCGGCGTCTACCCGGCGAACTGGACGCCGGTGGACAGCCTGCTCGTGCAAGGCGCGCTGACCCAGCAGCTGGACTTCAGCGCCGCGCCGCTGGACTACGCGGTGCTCGCGCGCTCGCTCGGCGCGCAGCAGACCAGCCAGTGGTTCCCGGTGCTGCCGCGCGGCAATCAGAATCCCTGGGATCGCGGCCCGTACCAGAGCGTGGGCACCGCCGCGCTGACCAGCGCGGGCGAGCCCGCGGCTGGCGCTGCGGCGTCGGCCGCCACCGCTGTGTCGGCTGGCACCGCGGTGGCGGCCGGGGCGATCCTGGCCGAGACGGCCGCGCTGCCCGCGGGCCAGGTCCACACCGCGCCCGACAGCAACGCCTGGGCCGCGAACGGGCCGAAGGTCGCCAGCGGCGGCGCCATGCTGGCCGGCGACCCGCACCTGCTGCAGACGCTGCCGTCGATCTGGTACGAGGTGGCGCTGCAGGCGCCGGGGCTGCAGGTCTCCGGGGTCAGCGTGCCCGGCATGCCGGGGGTCTTGATCGGGCACAACGCGCACATCGCCTGGTCCATCACGAACGCGCAGAACCAGTCGGCGCTGTTCTACTCCGAGCAGACCGCGGCGAGCAGGCCAGGGGAGTACTTCTGGCGCGGGCAGTGGCGCCGGATGCGGGTGCTGCACTACCAGATCCCGGTCCGCGGCGGCGCGACCCAGCAGCTGACCGTCGACCAGACGGTGCACGGCCCGATCCTCACCCAGGCCGGCCAGACCGTCTCGGTGGACTGGATGGGGGCGCTGGGCTCCCCGGACCTCGCCGACATGCTGGCGCTCGACCGGGCCGGGGACTGGGCCCAGTTCCGGTCGGCGCTGGCGACCTGGCGATCGCCGACGCTCAGCTTCGTCTACGCCGACGACCGCGGCAACATCGGTGCGATCGCGCCCGGCTACTACCCGCTGGTGCGCCGGGGCGACCCGCGGCTGCCGATGCCGGGGACCGGCGCCGACGACGTGGCCGGCGTGATCCCGTACGCGGCCGTACCGCACGTCTACGACCCGCCCTCGCATGTCATCGCCGCCGCGAACCAGCGCCCCGTCACCAGTGCCTACCCCTACTACGTCGGGACGTCGGGTAACTTCTACGACCCCGGCTACCGCGCGGACACCGAGTACGAGTTCCTGCGCAACCGGTCGGGCATGCACGCGGGGGACTTCGCCGAGCTGCAGGATGACCTGACCGATCAGCTGGCCGCCATCATCGTGCCCAAGCTGACGGCCGCGCTGAAGCAGGCGTCGCTGACCCCGACCCAGCAGCTGGTCGAGGCGTACCTGGCGGGCTGGAACACGCAGATGGCGCCGACGTCGATCAGCGCGGTGGTCTGGTGGACGTTCTGGTCGGACTACCTGTCCGCGGTGTTCAAGCCCTGGTGGAACGCGGCAAAGGTACCGGTCCACCTCGATCGCGGCGGGCTGGCCGTCGGACCGGGGCAGGCGAGCCTCGACGAGGACCTGGAGACGTGGACGCTGCATGACCAGGCCAACCCGGCGTTCAGCCCGCCAGGCGGCCCGCGCCGGACCGCGCCGCAGGTGCTGCGCGCCGCGTTCGCGACGACCGTCGCGTCGCTGACCAAGACGCTCGGCTCGGACCCCACGACGTGGACGTGGGGCTCGGTGCACACCCGCCAGTTCCCCTCGATCCTCGGGCCGGCCGCGCTCGGCTACGGCCCGCGCGGGGCCGGCGGTGACCCGTGGACCGTGGACGCGGCCGAAGGCGGTCTCGGCTCGCAGATCGGCCCTGGCTGGCGCATGATCGTGAGCTGGAAGGGGCCAGGCAAGCCGGATGCGGAGGCCATCTACTCCGGCGGGCAGAGCGAGAACCCGGCCTCGCCCTGGTATGAGAACCTCGTGAGCCAGTGGTGGAACGGCAAGTACCTGCCGATGCCGTGGCCAGCCTCGGCCGATCTGGTCCGGCCAAATCTGGTTCGGCCAAATCTGGTTCGGCCGCATCTGGCCCAGCACCGTCGGCTGGCGCCGTCAGCTGGGAGTTGCGGCCGTGACCACGGACTTCAAGCGACTGGGCAAGCGCGGCTCGTACCGGCTGGGCAAGCTGCGCGCTCAGGGCATCAAGACGACGGGGCCGCCGCCGCCGTTCCAGCCGTCGTTCGCGCGCAGCTACCGCCGCGGCCCGGCGTCGGCCTGGCTGCTCGGCCTGCTCGCCGGGGCCCTGGTGATCTGGTGGGGCGCCGCGCTCGGCTGGTGGTTCCTGCCGTTCGCGGTCGGCCTCACGGCCGGC
Organism: uncultured Actinomycetota bacterium; assembly: GCA_963805805.1. Lineage (GTDB taxonomy): Bacteria > Actinomycetota > Actinomycetes > Streptosporangiales > Streptosporangiaceae > JAJYUU01. Next base: position 339,582 of record CAWDVS010000011.1, read on the forward strand.
CTCGCCAACCGCATCGCCGGCTGGCGACCCAAGATCGCGTTGCCGGCGGTGGCGCTGACGGCCGCGGCCGGCTGGGGGATCGCGCTGCTGTGGCAGGTGGTTCATGATCACCAGCCCGACGGGGCAGTGGCGCGGGTGATCGCCGCCCTCGGCGGGCTGCCCGCCTACGCCGCGACCGGGGTGCTGGCGACGCTGCTCGTCGCCGTTGCCCAGGCGCTGGCCGGGTACTGGCTCGGCCGGGCCGTGACGCCCTGGCCCGGAGACTGACCGCCGGGCCTGGCCGCCAGCTGGCGGGCCGAGCTGGCTTAGCCGCGCTGGCGCCGAGCTGCGCGGCGCCAAGCTGGACGGCAGCCGTCGCCCGCAGCCGCCGCCGGTCGCCGAGCGCGTCGGTGCTGTCGGTGAACTGGTCCACGGCACCGGCCGGCGGCAGGGCCCGGATGACGGGGTCGGCGATGGCCGCGCGCAGCGCGGCCGCGAACCGGGCGGCGCCCAGCACCCGGAACGGCCGGTCCCAGAACGTCGGCCGCACCTCGGGATCGACGCGGGCGGTGAACCCCAGCTCGTTGTGCAGCCGGGCGACCGCCTCGTAGGCCGCGCACAGGCTGTCCTCGCGGGCCGGCCAGGAAGTGGCCGCGAGGGCGCCCGTCAGCAGCGGCAGCAGCGCCGCCGCCGCTGGAGTCCGCGCGAACGCGGTACCGAGCCATTTGCTGTAGGGCGGGTAGCGCCGCTGCATCAGCAGGACCAGCCGGACGAGGTCACGCACGAGGCGGCCGGCCACGATGGCCGAGCCAAGCTCGTCGCCGACCTCGGCGCACCGGCCCGGGAACGGCTCCTCCTGGTCGATCCGCTGCCACTGGCACGCCAGCACGTACAGCCAGACGTCGCGCGGATACCACGCGAGCGCGGCCCTGGCCGCGTCGAGACCGCCGCCGGTCCCGCCAGCGAGGCCGTCATGGAACACCGCGCCGCCGGTCACCTCGGCCAGCGTCTGCGCGGGCGTGGCCAGCCAGTCCAGCAGGGTCACCGCGGCCCGCGGGTCGAACCCGAGCGTGCCCGGCAGCCAGTCGGCGAGGCGCGCCACCCGGACCCAGTGGCCGGCGGATTCGGGCGCGGCGCCGGAGGCGGGGAAGACGGTAGGGAAGCCGCGGAACTCGGCGGGCAGCCGGGCCGTCAGCATCGCGCTGACGTCCGCCGTGGGCCCGGCTTCGGCGAGGAACAGCTGCAGCCGCGGGCCCCAGTCGTGATCGGTCGACCGGGCGGTGTCGAATCCCAGCACGTCCGACCCGGCTCCGACCAGGGCGGCGGTGTGCGCCAGGTCAGGGAAGGACGCGTCGAGCAACGGCCGGACTTGCTCGGTGTAGAAGAGCCTGGATAGCTCGAGGCCGGGTATGAAGGCTGCCGTCACGTGGCCGAGCCTGGCTGAGCCGGCCGCCGCGGGGCAATGGAATATTGGCGGACAAAACTCTGCCGTTCAGATTCGAGGTGCTAGCATCGCCACGGTGTCACTCAGGGTAGGCGTGACCGGCGGCGGCAGTGCAGGCCACGTTGTGCCGGCGCTCGCGGTGGCTGCCGAATTCCGCCGTCGGGGCGACCATGACCTGGTCTTCTTCGGCCGGGCCGACAGCATCGAGGAGCGACTCGCGCGCCAGGCAGGGCTGCATTTCGTCGGGCTGCCTGCGGCCGGACTGCGCCGCTACCGGTCCTGGAAGAACCTGACGCTGCCGTTCGTGGTGATCTGGGGCATCATCGCCGCGATCATCGCGGTGCGGCGGGAGAAGATCAACGTGCTGCTCTGCAAGGGCGGCTATGTCTCGGTGCCGGCCGCGATCGGCGCCTGGGTGAACCGCGTGCCGTTCGCCATCCACGAATCCGACCAGTCGCTCGGGCTGGCTAACCGGATCCTCGCGGTCTTCGCCACCAAGGTGCTCACCTCTAGCGAGAGCACGACGGTCTCGGTCCCGCTGCGCAAGATCAAGCCGGTCTGCACCGGCCTGCCGGTGCGCGACGACCTGGACCGGGCGGACCCAGAGCGGTTCCGCGCGGCCGTCGGCATCCCCGCCGGGAGCCGCGTCCTGCTCGTCTTCTGCGGCAGCAGCGGCTCGCTCCGCATCAACGCGGCGGTGCGGGCGAACCTGGAAAAGCTGCGCGGCGATTTCCAGCTCGTGCACGTCTGCGGGCCGGGCAACACCGACGCGGCGCTCGATCAGATCCCCGGCTACCACCAGTTCGAGTACCTCAACGACGACATGGCGGACGCGCTCTGGCTGGCCAACGTCGTGATCGGCCGCGCGGGCGCCACGACGCTCGCCGAGCTGGACGCGCTGGGCAAGCCCGCCGTGCTCATCCCGCTGCCGCTCAGCGTCAGCCGCGGCGACCAGATCGTGAACGCCGAGTCCTTCGCCCGGACGCACAGCTGCGTGGTGCTGCCCGACGACGAGAACATGACCGCCGGCCTGGTCGACGCGTGTGTCAGCCTGATCCCGGCCGCGGACGCGGCCAGCGGGGTTGGTCCGACCACGGTTGGTCAAACCACGGTTGGTCAAACCACGGTTGGTCAAACCACGGTTGGTCAAACCACGGGCCGGGACGTGCACCGGGCCGCGCGCGCCGTCGCCCAGGAAGTCGCGAGCATGGCCAGGTCGCGGCACCGGCGCGCGCCTGATCGCTGACCTGGCCATGTCCGATCGCGAGATCATCGGCCGAGCCCGGGCGGCCGGGATAGCGCCGGTGTACGAGAACTGGCGGCACGAGCAGGTTGACGTGCCGGTGGAGACACTCGAGTACCTGCTGGCCGCGCTGGACCGGGCCGCCGCGCTCGGCGCCGAGCGGCCCTCGGCGGAGCGACCGGGCCCGGCCAGCCCGGTCCCGGCCGGCGCGGACAGCCCGCCGCCCGCAGCCGCCATCCCGCGGCTGCCGGCCGAGCGCAGCTGGGGCTTCACCGTCCAGCTGTACTCCGTCCGCTCCCGCCAGTCCTGGGGGCACGGCGACCTGCACGACCTGGCCGAGCTGGCGGCCTGGAGCGCGCGCGAACTGGGCGCGGATTTCGTCCTGGTGAACCCGCTGCACGCGGCGGAGCCCGGCGCCGCGGTGAGCCCGTCACCGTACCTGCCCGTCACCAGGATGTTCACCAGCCCGCTCTACCTGCGGGTCGAGGACATCCCGGAGTTCGGTGCGCTGGCCGCCGGGGACCGGGACGCGATCGCGGCGCTGGCCGCGCCGCTGCGGGCTCGCAACGGCACCCCCGAGCTCATCGACCGGAACGCGGTCTGGCGGGCCAAGCGCGCCGCGCTTGAGCTCATCAGCCAGGTGCCGCGCACCCCGCAGCGGCAGGCCGACTTCGACCAGTTCCTGGCCGACGGGGGCGGCGAGCTGGAGCACTGGGCGGCCTGGTGCGCCTTGGCGGAGATCCACGGCCCGGACTGGCGGAGCTGGCCGGCCAAGTACGCCGACCCGGCCCGGGGGGTCGCCGCCGTCGCCGCCAAGCCGTCCCTGGCACTGCGCGCCGCGTTCCATTCCTGGCTGCAGTGGCAGTGTGAACTGCAGCTCGGGGCGGCGCAGCAGCGGGCGCGCCGGGCGGGCATGCGGTACGGCATCATCGGTGACCTGGCCGTCGGCGTGCAGGCGGGCGGCGCGGACGCGTGGGCGCACCCCGAGCTGCTGGTCGCGGGCGTGAGCGTGGGCGCGCCACCGGACAGCTTCAACCAGCTCGGCCAGGACTGGGGGCAGCCGCCGTGGCACCCGCAGCGGCTCGCGGCGGTATGCTACCGGCCGCTCGCCGACCTGTTCGCCGCCTCACTCCGGCACGCCGGCGGGCTGCGGGTCGACCACGTGATGGGCCTCACCCGGCTGTGGTGGGTACCGGCCGGAAGGCGGCCGGATCAGGGGGCTTACGTCAGCTACGACCACAAGTCCTCGGTCGGCGCGCTGGCCGCCGCGGCAGCCGCGGCGGACGCGCTCGCCATCGGGGAGGATCTCGGCACCGTCGACCCGTGGGTGCGCACGCACCTGGCCGAGCACCACATCCTGGGCACGACCATGCTCTGGTTCGCGCGCCAGCCCGACGGCAGCCCGTTGCCGCCGGGCCGCTGGCGGCGGGCCTGCATGGCGACCGTGGGCACGCACGACGTGCCGCCCGTGGCCGGGTTCGTGACCGGCGACCAGGCCCGGGTGCGAGCCGGCCTCGGCCTGCTCACCAGGCCGCTGGACGCGGAGCTGGCCGAGTCAGCGGCCACCCTGGCGCGCTGGCAGGTGGCCCTGGCGGCCGAGGGGCTGCTAGCGGACGGCCGGGGTACGCCGGGACCGGCCGACTTCACCGTCGCGATGTACGGGTACCTCAGCCGCACCCCCTCGGTGCTGACCGGGGTGTCGCTGGCCGACGCGGTCGGCGACCGCAGGACGCAGAACATCCCCGGCACGAGCACCGAGTACCCGAACTGGCAGGTCCCGCTCTGCGACGCCACCGGGGCGGCGGTGCTGCTGGAGGACCTCGGGGCGTCCGCGCTGCTGCGCGACACGGTCGCGGCCGCGCGCGGCGGCGCCGTCCGCTAGGGGTTCCGGCCGCCAGGGGTTCCGGCCGCTAGGGGATGCCCGCCGCGGCCGACCGCCGCTGGCAGCGCAGCGCGCGGGCCACATCGTCGCGTCCTTCCGCGAGCAGCCGCGCCAGCGCGGGCGTCGGCCGCTGCTGCTCGATGTAGGCCGAGGTGCCGTCCATCGCCTGCTCGCTGATCACGGTCGCGGGATAGGCGACCCGGGCGAAGAACTGCGCCATGTCCGACGCGCCGTCCTGCCACATGCCCGGCAGCGCGGCGAAGTACCGCTCCGCGTACGGCGCGAGCAGGTCATCCTGGTCCGGGTCGGCGAAGCCGCGCAGCATGGCCCGGAACGTGGCGTTCGGCACGGTGCCGCTGACGATCGCCGCCCAGCTCGCGGCCTTGGCCTCGGGTGCCGGGATCGCGGCCCGGCACATCTGCGCGTACCGCTCGCCGGCGTCGGTGGCGTCCCTGGCCAGCTCCGCGTCGATCCCCTCCGGCCCGGCCGGGCCGCGGCTGACCAGGCGGTGCAGCAGCTGCCAGCGCAGCTCGGTGTCGACCGCGAGGCCGGGTACCTGACCGGAGCCGTCCAGCAGCCGGGCGAGCAGGTCCAGGCTGGCCGGCGTCACCGCGACTCTGGCGAGTGCCTGCGCGTACGCGAGCTGCTTGTCCGAACCGGGCTCGGCGGCCTGCAGCCAGCCGCGCAGGGTCTCGTCCAGCTCGGCCATCGCGGCGGCCCGCCAGCCGGGCGCGGCGAACCGGCGCACGGCGACGCTGACCTGGCCGAGCACCCGCTCCAGGACCGAGATCTGGTCGATGGCCGGCGCGCCGGCCCGGACCAGCGCGAGGAAGTCCTGCGTGCTCATCTCCGCGTCCCTGGTCATGTCCCAGGCGGCGGCCCAGCAGAGGGTGGCGGGCAGGGACGCGGAGAACTCGCCGATGCTCTGCACCAGGGTGCGCATCGAGTGCTCGTCCAGCCGGATCTTGGCGTAGCTGAGGTCGTCATCGTTGATCAGGATCAGATCCGGCCGGCGCTGGCCGGTGAGCCCGGGCAGCTCAGTGACGGCGCCGGCGATGTCGGCCTCGACCCGGTGACGGCGGCCTAGCACCCCGTCCGTGCGGTCGTAGAGCCCGATCGCGATCCGGTGCGGGCGCAGCTCAGGATGGCTGGCCGGCGCGTCCTGGTGCACCGCGAAGCTGCTGAACGTGCCGTCGTCCGCCAGCTCGTAGCCGGCCCGCAGAGTGTTCACCCCGGCGGTCTCCAGCCACGACTTCGACCAGGCCGCCAGGTCACGCCCGGAGGTCAGCTCCAGCGAGGCCAGCAGGTCGGTGAGGGTGGCGTTGCCCCAGGCGTGCTTGCCGAAGTAGTCGCGCACGCCCGCCAGGAAGTTGTCCTGGCCGACGTAGGCGACGAGCTGCTTGAGTACCGAGGCGCCCTTCTCGTAGGTGATCCCGTCGAAGTTCACCTCGACCGCTTCGATGTCGGGGATGTCGGCCGAGATCGGGTGGGTCGAGGGCAGCTGGTCCTGCCGGTAGGCGTACGCCTTCGGCCCGTTCGCGAACGTGGTCCACGCGTCCGGCCACCGGGTCGCCTCGGTCATCGACGTCATGGCCGCCCAGGTCGCGAACGACTCGTTCAGCCACAGGTCATCCCACCACCGCATGGTGACCATGTCGCCGAACCACATGTGCGCCATCTCGTGCAGGATCGTGTCCGCCCGCTCCTCGCGCTCAGAGTCGGTGACCCTGGACCGGAAGACATAGTCCTCCAGGAATGTCACGCAGCCGGCGTTCTCCATCGCGCCGGACTTGTACTCGGGCACGAACATCTGGTCGTACTTGCCGAACGGGTACCGGACGCCGAATGCCCGGTGGTAGAAGTCGAAGCCCTGCCGGGTGATCTCGAAGATCTCGTCCGGGTCGAGGTAGGCGGCCAGCGACTGCCGGCAGTAGAGGCCGAGCGGGATGCCGTCGTGCTCGGTGGTCACCTGGTGATACGGGCCGGCCGCGATCGCCGTGATGTACGTCGACATGACGGGCGTCGGCTGGAAGTGCCACCTGGCCTTGCCCGGCCCGGCCGGTTCCGGTCGGTCGGCGGCCATGTTGGAGATCACCTGCCAGCCCTCGGCCGCGGTGACGGTGAACTCGAAGGTCGCCTTCAGGTCGGGCTGATCGAAGCACGCGAAGATGCGGTGCGCGTCGGTCGTCTCCAGGTCCGAGTACATGTAGACGCCGCCGTCGGTCGGGTCGGCAAAGCGGTGCAGGCCTTCGCCGGTGCGCGAGTAGGCGCAGTCGGCGGTCACCCGCAGCACGTTGCGAGCCGCGAGCCCGGTCAGCGCGATGCGCTCGCCGGCGAATGCGTGCGCGGCCACGTCCTGGCCGTTGAGCGTGATCTGCGTCACGGCCGGCGCGACCAGTTCGATGAACGTGTCGCTGCCCGGCCGGGCGCAGCCGAACGTTACCGTCGTCACCGAGCGGAACGTCTCCTCGCTGCTGGTGAGGTCGAGGTCGATCTGATAGGACTCGACCCTGAGCAGGTCGGCCCGCTCCCTTGCCTCATCCCGGGTCAGATTGCCTGCCACCTGTGGCCGCCTTTCCTCGCTCACTTACGCGCGCTGCTCACCGCATGGTTCGCCACCGGCGGCGGAATGCGCAAGCTAATTGCGCGGTTGCCCCGATGACACGACATCGCTTCGAGGAGCACGCATGCCTGAGCAGGAGCTTACTCACGTCGACTTTTGGTTTGACCCGCTTTGTCCGTGGGCGTGGATCACCAGCAGATGGATGGTCGAGGTGGAGAAGGTGCGTCCGGTCAAGACGCAATGGCACATCATGAGCCTGGCGGAACTCAACGCCAGCAAGGAAGACATCCCGGCGGAGTACAAGGAGCGGCTGAAGCTGGCCTGGGGCCCGGTCCGGGTGTGCACGGCCGCGGCTCAGAAGTTCGGCGATGACGTGCTCGGACCGCTCTACACGGCGATCGGCACCCGCTTCCACGACCAGAAGGCCGAGCGCGACCGGGCCACGATCGAGGCGGCGCTGGCTGATGTCGGCCTGCCGGCCGAGCTGGCGGACGCGATGGAGTCCACCGAGTACGACGACGCGGTGCGCGTCTCGCACCGGGACGGGATGGACCGGGTCGGTTACGAGGTCGGCACGCCGGTGATCTCGGTGGACGGCGCGTCGTTCTTCGGGCCGGTCGTGTCACCGATCCCGCGCGGCGAGGACGCTGCCCGGCTCTGGGACGGAGTGCTCCTGGTCGCCGGCACCGACGGCTTCTTCGAGCTGAAGCGCAGCCGTACCCGGGACCCGATCTTCGACTAGCGCGAGCGCCGGCCTGCGCGCCTGCGGCGGTCGTCCGGCCGCGGGCGCGCCCGCCGCCGGGCGCGGATCACGGCTGATGATGAGCCGCAGCGCTGGCCGGCGGCGGGCGGGCCGGCGCCGCAAGCCGAGCGCGATCGCCAGGACTAACAGGATCAGGCAGGCGAGCTCGGCCGCCGAGGTCACAGTCGTCATCGCTGCTGTGTCACTTTCATGGTCCAGGAACAGTTGGAAATCACGATCAGATGGTGGGCGCGGGCGCCCGGCCGCAACGACGTGATGCCGTGGCCGGCCTCGCCTGACTCGGTGATGCTGGCGCCCACCGCGCGCCGCCCCGGCGTCCTCGACCACGAAGAGGCCGGCCCGGACGGCGGACCCGCAGGCGTAGGACCACCGGATCTGCCAGCTGGTGCCGGCCGCGATGCGGAAGGTTCTCGTCGTCTTGTCGCCGTGCCCGGAGAATGCGGCGAGCTGGCGCACGACCGGCCGGTGCGCCTTGCGCCGCACCGGATTCGTGCGGCCGGGCAGCCCGGCCACCGGGCTGGCGGCGTTAGCTTCGATGCTGCTGATCCGGCTCGGCGTGGTGGCCGACAAGGGCGCCAGCCGATCCGGCCTGGCCTGCGCCACGACCAGCACGATGGCGCCGATGACCAGGCATAACCCCGCGGCCCAGAGCCCGGCCGTCGCGAACAGCCGCAGCGCCCGCTGCGCTTGCAGCCGGGTCGGCGCGGACGGGCCGAACGGCGCGGCCGCGTGCTGGGGCGCGCGCAGCGGCCGCGGCCAGCCATCGGAGTCGTGATAGGTCGTCCGCATGTCCCCGTTCCGTAGGTCAGGAAGCTCTCGTAACCGACAGTTACTGATTCGTTCCGTCACTCTCGGAGAGCGTTGTATCACGAGATGCAGCGTCGCCCGATCGTTACTGGAGTTTTGGCAGTTCGGACCCCTGCGTCCTCCAGCACCCCATTGGGGTAAAGGGCACACCGTGTGCGCACCTGCCGCCGAGCCGGCCGGGTGTCGGCGGCTCGCTTCGATACGTTCCGTAATCAAATACCGGGGCGATCGCCGGCTGCCGTGGTGCGCGGGCCGGGCGGCTGCGTGGCCCGCCGCCGTGCCAGACTGGCCCTGTGCGCGTATACCTGGGATCAGATCACGCGGGGTTCGAGCTCAAGTCGGCGCTGATCGAGTGGCTGACGCAGGCCGGTCATGAGCCGGTGGACTGCGGCCCGCCCAGCGTGCAGCCCGAGGACGACTACCCGCCGTACGTCATGCGGGCGGCGGCCGGTGCCGTCGGCGACGCCGGCAGCCTCGGCATCGTCATCGGCGGGTCCGGCAACGGCGAGCAGATGGCGGCCAACAAGATCCGCGGCGTGCGGGCGGCGCTGGCCTGGAGCGACGAGACGGCGCAGCTAGCGCGGCTGCACAACAACGCCAACGTGCTGAGTCTCGGCGCGCGGGAGTACTCCGTCGAGGACGCGGTGGGCTTCGCCAAGGTCTTCGTGCAGACCGAGTTCTCCAACGCGCCGCGGCACGTCCGGCGGCTGGAGATGATCGCCGACTACGAGCAGTCAGGTGAGCTGCCGCCGCTGCCGTCATAGCCGCCGTCGGCCGGGATATCACCTGGACCGGCGCGGTGCTGTAACCGGGACCGGCGCCGGACCCTGGGCGGGTGCGGCCGCGGATCGGCCGGGAGGCTGCTCCGACGGTGGCGGCGGCCGGGGTGTCCGCGCGGCCTGGCCGGGGTACCGCGGCGGCCGGGCCGGGCGGGGCGGGCGAGGTTTGCTGGCGGTGCCGTCCAGGGGCTGGCCGCCCGGCGTCTCCGGCGGCGTCGGACCCGGACGCCGGCCGGCCAGCCGCTCGGGCAGCTCGCGCTCGGCCTGAGCCTCCTGGCCGGGAGTGGGACGGGACACGTCCCGCGCGCGCAACGCCGCGTCCAGGGTTACCTTCATGCCCGCCATGTCTCTAGTGTGCCCGCCCCGGTGCCCGCGCTACCGGCCGGGATCAGAAACCGTGGCCGGCTCAGAACACCATGCCGCTGTAGGGCGGCCGGTCCCACGACAGCGCCGTGCCCAGCGCTGGCCAGCGCGCCCGGCGTCAGCTCGGCCGCGTGGCCGGCGGCGGCGAGCTGGCTGAGCTGACCGCCGCCGAGGTAGGCGGCGCCGAGCGCCTGAACGGTGAGCCGGACGTCGGCGGCGTCGCCGGTCCGGTCGCAGCTGGCGGCTGTCGTCGGACGGACCGCCAGCGCGCAGCCGCCAGCGGCCGTCGTTGGCGGCGATCAGCGGGTCGGTGACCTCGAGCACGAGGTCGGCGGCGGCCGCGTACCGGCGCCGGGCCAGCGCGTCCGGCAGGTCGAGCACGCGCACCCACAGCCCGTCGGCGAGCGTGGCCCGGGCCGCGCCGGGGGTCGGCCAGCATGGCCAGCAGCGGCTCGTCGACCGGCCGCCGCCGGATCCGGGTCTCACCGACCAGGTCCCTGGAGAGCAGATCGGACCACAGGGCCGCGGTGGCGGCCGGATCGGCCGCGTACAGCTCGTGGACTTCCACCACGCCCTCGGCCAGGTGGTCGGACCAGTTCGAGCTGGTCCGGTACAGCGCATAGCCGCGCGGCCCGTCGTCGTCCTCGGCCAGCAGGCAGCGGACCGGGGAGGTGCGCGCCGGGCGCATCGCCGGCAGATCGGTCAGCAGGTAGGTCCACCAGCGCTCGTCCCTGGCCAGCAGTGCCCGGCCGGCGGGCCAGTTCGGCGTCGAAGACCCGGGCCAGATCGGCCCGCGCGGCCGGCCGGCTCGGCGGCCCGCAGCCGCACCGCGGCGCCTCGCTGGCCGGCCGCGCAAGACGCCGGGCGCGAGGCGGCCCTCGCCGCGGCGGACTGTCAGGTGCAGCTCCATCGAGCCCAGGCCGAAGCCGAACCGGCTGTAGATGCCCGCTTCCGAGGCGAACAGCACGGCCAGCGGCTCCGACCTGGCGGCCGCGTCGGCGAACAGGCGGCCCATCATCGAGGTCAGGATGCCGCGGCGGCGATGCGAGGGCAGCACGGCGATCGCGGTGACGCCGGCCGCGGGCGCGACGCCGCCGGGAACGGTGAGCTGGAAGCTGTAGTTGGCGCCCGAGCCGACCATCTGCTCTGCCGTCGAAGGCCGCCGAACGTGCGGTCGAACTCGGTGGTGATCCGCTCACGCTCGATGGCCTCGGCGGGCCAGGGCTCCAGGAACGCGTGCGCGTCCACGTCCGCCAGCGCGGTCAGCTCGTCGGGGCCGATCGCGCGGATCGGATACGTCTGCGTCATGGTCACCTTCTTATCGCCGGACCGCTCGCCGGGCCACCGCATTTCCGCGCCGCGGCCCGATGCCGCCCGGGAGTTGCCTGAGTACCGACTTCGGGGGCGCTACGCTCATGTCGCCGGCGGCTGCGACCGATACAGTGCGGAGAAGATGGTTGCCTCCTTCCTTCGCCCGCTGTGGTCCGCGGTCCACGGATTCGCGGTCCGGATGCGCGCGCGGGTACGACGGCAGCTGATTACCAGGAATCGCCGGATGGCCCTGGGACTGGCCGCGCTCGTGCTCGCGATCGGCATCGCCGCGGCCCGCAGCGACAGCGACTGGGTGTCACCCGGAGTCCTTATCCTGCCGATACTCGCGGGCGGCCTGCTGCTGTGGCCGCGGGCGCTGCTGATCCTGTTCGGCATCGTCGCCGCCATGCTCGGCTATGACTGGGCCGAAGGCAACGCCGGACCCGGCATCGCGGCGACCATCGTCATCACGGCCGCGTTCGCGTACGTCTTCGCTCGTACCCGGGCCAAGGTGGGGCTGCAGGGACTGCGCGGCGATCAGATGCTGGTCGAGTTGCGCGACCGTATCCGGGTCCAGAGCACGATCCCTGACCTGCCCGAGGGCTGGCACTCGGTGTCGGTGCTCAGGCCGGCCGGCGGGTCGTCGTTCGGCGGTGACTTCCTGGTGTCCGCGTGCGACGGCAAGATGCTGGAGGTGGCCCTGGTCGACGTCGCGGGCAAGGGTATCGACGCCGGCACCAGGGCCCTGCTGCTGTCCGGCGCGTTCGGCAGCCTGCTCGGGTCGGTGCCGCAGTCGGAGTTCCTGCAGGCCTGCAACGCTTACCTGCAGCGTGGCGCGACGCCGGAGGGATTCGTCACCGCCGTGCACTTCGCGCTGGACCTGGCGAACGGCGAGTTCATCATCGCGTCGGCCGGCCACCCGCCGGCCGCGCAGTTCGAGGCGGGCAGCGGCCGGTGGCGGCTCACCGCGGCCCGCGGGATCGTGCTCGGGGTCGTGCCGGACCTGCGGATCAGGCCCGAGCGCGGACAGCTGCGACCGGGCGACGCGCTCATGCTCTACACCGACGGGCTGGTCGAGGTGCCAGGCCAGGACATCGACGCGGGCATCGACCGGCTGCTGGGCCAGGCGGACCGGCTCATCGCGAGCGGATTCGGGCCAGGTGCGGCCAAGCTCGTGCAGAACATGCAGAACCCTGGCCCGCACTCCGACGACTGCGCGCTGGCGCTGATCTGGCGGTCGTGACCCTGGCCGGGCTGCGCCCGAGGTGACTGAGCCCGGACCGGGCTCAGCCCGCGTTCACCGCGCCGGCCTCGGTCAGTTGCCGGATGGCGTACTCGACGAGCGTGACGAGCACGTCGCGGGAGGAAGCGCGCTGGCGCGCGTCGCAGAGCACGACCGGCACGTCCGGGTCCAGGTCCAGGGCCGCGCGCACCGCCTCGGGCCGGAACTGCTGCGCCCCCTCGAAGCAGTTCACGGCGACGACGAAGGGCATCCGCGCGCGCTCGAAGTAGTCGATGGACGGGAAGCTGTCGGCGAGCCTGCGGGTGTCGGCCATGACGACCGCGCCGAGCGCGCCCAGCGCCAGCTCGTCCCACATGAACCAGAACCGGTGCTGGCCAGGGGTTCCGAACAGGTACACGACCAGGTCGTCGCGCACGGTGATCCGGCCGAAGTCCATCGCGACGGTCGTGGTCGACTTCTGCTCTACGCCGGCGAGGTCGTCCACCAGCAGGCTCGGCTCGCTCAGTGTCTCCTCGGTGCGCAGCGGCCGGATCTCGCTGATCGACGCCACCAGTGTCGTCTTGCCGGCCCCGAAGCCGCCGGCAATGAGGATCTTGATGGCGATCGGCGACGGGCTGCTGTCTTCGTCAAAGCCTGCGGAGGGCATCTGCGACATCCTTGAGAACTCGCGGGTCGGTCAGGCCAGTCCGCGCCGGTTTGCCAATGGAGATCAGGCCGCGTTCGCGCATGTCCGAGAGCAGAATCCGGACAACGCCAAGCGGCAAATCAATATCCGACGCCAGATCGGCGACCGGTACCGGGTGCCGGCACAGCTGTAGCACCTGTAGATGCTCGGGTTCAAGGAGCATCCGATCCAGCGGGCGCCCGTCGACCGTGGCGGCCACGATCGCGAGCAGGTCAACCGTCTCGCCGCGGGGCCGGGTCCGGCCACCGGTCAGCGCGTACGGCCGGACGACCGGACCCGCTTCGCGGTCGAGCCAGTGATCGTCGGGCACCGAGTCACACTGCCTCGGCCGTGCTGATCGGCGGCCTCGTGTTCACGGCCATGTGCTCGCCCACCCGCCGGACCAGCACCGCCATCTCGTACGCGATGTGCCCCGCCGCGTCGGCGTCCGCGGTGGCCAGGACGGCCAGACAGCTGCCCTCACCGGCCGCGGTGACGAACAAGAACGCCGTTTCCAGTTCCACGATCGTCTGCCGGGGCGCACCACCGCCGAAATGCTGGCCGACACCACGGGCGAGGCTCTGGAAGCCCGCCGCGACGGCCGACAGATGCTCGGAATCCTCCCGGCTCATCCCGGCGGACGCGCCGATCGCCAGGCCATCCCTGGACAAGATCACGGCCTTCTCGATCTGGGCGACGCGAGCCACCAGGTCGTCGAGCAGCCAGTCCAGTGCCCCAGTTCTGCTCATGTGTGGCCTCCCCTGATGGTCTTTCGGTGTGGTCCTCTGCGGCTACGGGGCCGCATGCTCATCGTCGCCGTCGGATCCGGACGGGGACTGTGCGTCGCCGGGCGCCGCGCTCTCGGCCGCCGGTGCCTCGTCATTCGTGGCCGGCCAGCCGCCCGCCTCGGCCCGGCCCAGCTGCCAGCCACGCTGGAGCGCGCTCATCGTGCTGCGGGCGGCTTCCGGCGAGGTCCCGCCGGTGTCGCGGGCGGCGGGGGCCGGGGGGAGCGGCTGCGGCTGCGGCTGCTGCGCTGCGGCTGCGGCGGTGCCTGGGCCGGCCCGCTCTGCCGCAACTGCGGCGCCAGGCTGGCCTGACGGACCCGCACCGGGAGCCCGAGTTCGGCGAGTTCCTCGGCGCTGATCTGCCCGCGCGGCCGCTCCGCTCCGGACCCGTTGGGCTGTGCACCGGCGATCCTGGGCACCGGCCGATCCTGGGCACCCGGGCGATCCTGGGCACCCGGGCGATCCTGGGCGCCGGGACGATCCTGGCTGAACGGGGCGGCGGTGCCCGGATCGGCGCCGGGTGCGGGGCTGCGGATGGCGAAGACGTCCGTCATCGTGCTGTCGGCCGCCACCCGCCGGTCGTCCTCGGCGGGCTCATCCGCTGGGGTGCCCGGCCGTACCGGCAAGGGAGCAGCTGGAGTGCGGGGGGCCGGCACGATCGGGTCCGCTGGCGGCACCACGGACAGCGGGGTGGCTCCGTCGGCGAGCTGACCCGGCTGGGTGGTACTCGCCGCCCCGTTCCCGGCAAGGTCAGCGGGCTGCCACGCGCGCTCGCCGATGCGGAACCCGCCACCCGGCAGGGTGGCCGGCGGATCGTCCTCGGCGGGCTGGATTAGCGGCGCCGGTCCCGGCAGCGGCGTGCCCGTGAGAGCGCTGGGGGCAGGCGCCTCGGCCGGCGGGAATGCCGGGGCGGGCGGGAATACCGGGCCGGGCGGGAACGGGCTGGACTCGGCGAAGGCAGCTGGCGGGTTGTACAGGTCGTCCGGCTGCGCCGGTACCTGGCCGGAGGCCAGCGTGCCGGAGGGCAGGCTGGCCGCGCCGTCCGGCACCAGGCTGAGGGTGTTGCCGTTCCCCGACGTCAGCCGGCCGCGCTCCGAGCCCGCGAGCGCGGCGTGCCAGGCCGGCCTGGGCGGCGGTACCGGCCGGGAGTGCCGGGTCAGGCACGTAGGAGTCTTCCTCCACGACGAGCGCCATCGGGATCAGCACGATCGCGGTGGTGCCGCCGTAGACGGACGGCTGCAGCGTGATGGTGACTTCGTGCCTGCGGGCGAGCTGGCCGGCGATGAACAGCCCGAGCCGGTCGCTGTCGGACAGGTCGAACTGCGGCGGGTCGGCGAGGTCGCGGTTGATCTCGGCCAGCCGGTCGGGCGAGATGCCGAGGCCGCGGTCCTCGATCTCGATGGCGAAGCCTCGGCCGACGACGTCGCCCTGGATGCGCACGGGCGTGTTCGGCGGCGAGAACACCGTCGCGTTCTCGGCGAGCTCGGCGACCAGGTGGATGACGTCGGCCACCGCGTGCCCGGCGACCGCGGCCCTGGTCCGGGCCAGCACCCTGATCCTGGTGTAGTCCTCGACCTCCGCTACCGCCGCGCGCAGCACGTCGATGAGCGGCACCGGCTGCCGCCAGCCGCGGGCCGGCGTCTCGCCGGACAGGATGATGAGGCCTTCGGCGTGCCGCCGCATGCGGGTGGTCAGGTGGTCGATGCGGAACAGGTCCTCGAGTTCCTCGGGCTCAGTCGCCCGCCGCTCCATACCGTCCAGCAGCGTCAGCTGCCGGTGCAGCAGGGACTGGCTGCGGCCCGCGAGGTTCCGGAACACGTCGCTGATACCCCGGCGCAGCCGGGCCTCGTCGATCGCGGACTTGACCGCCGTCTGCTGCACCACGTTGAACGCGTGCTGCACCTGCTCGACCTCGTCCCTGGAGTTCTCCTGGACCGGGACCTCGTAGTCGGCGACGTCCACCGGCTGGCCCTCGCGCAGCTGCCTGATGACCGACGGCAGCTTGTCGTTGGCCAGGCCGAGCGCGGACTCGCGCAGCCCGCGCAGCTGCCGGACCAGGCTCCGGCCGATGAACAGCGACAGCGCGACGGAGGCGATGATGCCGAGCAGGCCGAGGCCCGCCAGGAGGATCAGCTGGGTGAAGACGCTGTCGGCCTGGCTCTGGGCCTGATCCTGGATGGCGGCCGCGGCCAGGGTGATCGCCTTGCCGAGCGACGTCGAGTAGGTCTGGAACGCGCCGAGGCCATTTTGGATCCCGGCCGGGGCGGGGCCGGAGTGCCAGGACGTCCGCTCGATCGCGGTCTCGATGTTGGTCAGCTGATTGCTGGTCGCCGTCGACAAGTTGCTCGTCACCATCTGCCGGTACCGGCTGTCCAGCATCGGCATCGTGGCGGCTACCAGCTGGCTGCGGTTCCCTGCCAGCGAGCCGAACAGCACCCGGTCCGCGGTGGGGAACTTCGACCTGGCGACGTCGGCGGCCAGCAGGTCGCTCTCCTCCAGCGTGGTCTGCGCGGCCTGGTCGAGGTTGATGACCTGCACCGCCTGCGAGACGAGCGGGACGTCCGACTGCTGGAACATCGCGGCCTGCAGGACCTGATAGCCCTGGCCGGTTATCGCGCCGTAGTCCTGGATCGCCTGCGGGATGCTGATCGCCGACGCGTCGACGACGTTGCGGATGTAGCTGAGGTTGTGTGCGTCGGCGAGCAGTGTCTTGATCGCTTGCTGCTCGTGCGGCCCTTCGGCCGACTTCACCGAAGGGCTATTGACCGTCTGGGTCAGCGAGTCGAGGGCGAGCCGGGTCGAGTTCTCCGCCTGGCTCAGCTGGCTCGCCAGGTTGGCCGAGCCGGGCGTCGCCAGGCTCAGGACGGCCAGGCGCTGCTCATTGTCGAGGTTCTGCTGAAAGTTACCCAGCGGCACCAGGAGCGCGTCCCGCAGTGACTTAGCGTGTGACTCGTTTAGAGCGTTGCCGAGAGTGATGCTGGCCGCGAATGCGTACAAGCCAATCAGGCAGAGCACCGGGACGACGATCAGGACTCCAACCCTCAGGCGGATCGACCTGTGACGCAAACCCATGGATGAGGCCCCAGTCTGAGATGTGGACGCCTATCGCCCGGCGGGCGTCTGAGCCCGTCAGGCGATACCGGAGCGTAACATCCAATTGAGCAGTTGACCGCTGAAACGGGATGAGCGGGAGCATTCCCGCAGCTAGTCAGCCTGCGGGCAATGAGTCAAGTGCACGGTGCAAGGTAAATGAGATGATTATCCGTTTGCCACGCTTATGCAGTGATAAACGAGCTATAGGTAGTTCGGTCGGGCACGCTCCGTAGCCGACGGCCAGGGCCGGCGAAATCCTGCGCGCCAATCCGGATAACTCGCGGCACTCCCCGTGTAATCGAGCAGGGCAGTAATTCGATCGGCCGGCACGAAAACGTGAGTCGGCTAGAATCGCAATGCGCCCGGCCACCCTGCCGGGCCGGGGGAATGACCGGCATGACTGCTATGTGTCCAGCTCACGGGGTTGATTACAAGCTGTGCTGACACGCGGGAATTAGCCGTTAACGCAGGTGCCGGTAATTTACGAATTCGGGTCGGGAGAATCGTGCAGCGCGTATTAGGCACCCGTTGTTGCCGTATCCGGAAGACAGTTGGCGGTGCCCGGTGACCGGGTCAGGCGGACGCGTCGTCGTGATCGGCGGCGGGCTGGCGGGCATCACCGCGGCGCTGAATCTCGCCGAGGCTGGCGTGCCGGTCGTGCTCCTGGAAGCGCGGCCCTGGCTGGGCGGCGCGACCTGGTCGTTCGGCCGCCGCGGCCTGACCATCGACAATGGTCAGCACGTGTTCCTCCGCTGCTTCACCGCCTATCGCGAGCTGCTCGCCAGGCTCGGGGCGGCCGAGTCAACCCGGCTGCAGGACCGGCTCGACGTCACCGTGCTGGCGCCGGAGGGTCCGGTCCGGCTGCGCCGCAGCGCCTGGCCCGCGCCCACCCACCTGGCCATGACGGTCGCCAGGTACCGGCCGCTCACCGCGTCGCAGCGGGTGGCGGTGCTGCCGGCCGCGATGACGATGTGGCTCTCTGACCTGACCGGCCCGGAGTCGAACGGTGCCAGCATCGGCGACTGGCTCAGCAGGCACGGGCAGGACGAGCAGGCGATCACTCGATTCTGGGAGCTGTTCCTGCTGCCGTTCATGAACGCGCCGGCGGCCCGGACCGATCAGGGCACGGCCGCGGCGTTCATCAACGCCGCCCTGCTCAGCCACCGGGATCAGGCGGATCTCGGCATCGCCGCGGTGCCGCTGCGGGAGCTGCACGCGGGTCCCGCGGGCCGGCGACTGGCGCAGCTCGGCGCCGAGGTCCGGCTGGGCGTGCAGGTCACCGCCGTCCGCCGCGGCGAGCGGGGCGGCTTCGTGGTGCAGCTCGACCCCGGCGCGCCGGCCGCGGGCCAGGTCCCCGGCCAGCTGGCGCTGGGCGAGGACGCGGAGCTGGAGATCAGGACCGCCGGCGTCGTGCTGGCGGTGCCGGCGTGGACGGCCGCCAGCTTGCTCGCGGATGAGCTGCCGGCCGACGTCGCCGCGTGGTCACGGCTGCGGCCGGCGCCGGTGGTCAGCGTGCACGCCATCTACGACCGGCCGGTCATGGAGCAGCCGTTCGCCGCGACGGTCGGCTCGCCGCTGCGCTGGATAGCCGACAAGACCCGGGCGGCCGGCTTGCACACCGGGCAGTACCTCGCTGCGAGCGTGCCCGCAGCCGGGAGCCTCGTCGACGAACCCGCCGCAGCGATCCGGGCGCAGCTGCTGCCCGAACTGGCGCGGCTGTTCCCGGCCGCTGCTGGTGCGAGGGTCGAGGACTTCTTCGTCACCAGGGAACGCAGCGCGACGTTCCGGCCGGCGCCGGGATCCAGGAGCGTCCGCCCCGGGCAGCTCACCCGGCTCGCGGGACTCGCGCTGGCCGGCGCGTGGACGGCCACCGGCTGGCCGGACACCATGGAGGGCGCGGTGCGCAGCGGGCACCTCGCCGCCGAGGCCATCCTGACGGCGCGTGCTGGCACAGTGCGGGCTCGGTGCCAGGGCGCAGGTCACCGGCGCCGGGCGGCCGGCCCAGGGCCCGGACCGCGCGCCGGACGCGGTCGAGCCCGTGCCCGCGGCGGCGGTGTCCGCTGGACCGGCGCAGCCCGTGCCAGCCGTCGCGGCGCCGGCGGCGCCGGTGGTTGGCGTGCGAGCCGGTGGCTGCCGAGTCGGTGCCCGCGGATGATGCGGAGCGACCGGCGGCTGCGGACCACTGCCGCGCGGCTGCGAGTCGGCTGGCTGCCGCGGCAGTCCGGTCGGCGGACGAAGGCCGGAAAGGCACGACGAACGGCGCGGACAAGCTGCGCCGGAGGCGACGTCGCGAGCGGTCGGACGCCGCGGAGCCTGGCCCGGCAGCGGAACCGGCGAGCAGAAGAAGCCGCGATCGCCGTCGAAGTCACGGTCGCGGTGGAAGAAGTGACGGTGGCGGTAGAAGTCGCGACTGGCGGACCAGGTCCCGGCGGGGGCGGAGGCCGCGGCGAGCCTGGAGGATGCCGCGCCGGAGATCGCGGCGGCGGAAGCGGCGGCGGCGCACACGGAGGCCGGGCCGGAGTCCGCGCCGGCAACGGAAACCGCCGGGCCGGTCTCGCGCGCGGTGGCGCGGCGGCTAGCCATGGTGGCGCGCGCCACGAAGCCGGCGACTGCTCAGGACAGCGAGGTCACCGGGGAGCCAGCGGAGCTTGAGGCCGCAGGCCAGACCGTGGCCGCTGAGTCAGGCCGGGCGGACCAGTCCGGCCCGGCGGCCCGGTCAGGAAGCGCGACTGGCGAGCGCGCCGCGGCAGCCGGCGAGGTCCGGCGGCGGACACCGATCCGGCGGCGGACACCGAAGCGGTCGGCGGACGGACGGCGACAGCGGCGGCACTGGCCGCGGGGCCGGCTGGCGGACGCGAAGCGGCCAGCTGGTGACGAAGTCCGCTGACGGACCGGTGGCGGCTGGCGGACCGAGCCGGCCGGCAGAGACGTGGCGGGGCGGGCGACGGCGGGGCTGGCGCAGCCGCGGCTGCGGCGACTGATCCTGTCCCGGCGGACTCGGGGAAGCCAGAACAGCCCGGGGAGCCAGCCGCGAGCCGCCCGCTGGCGGCCGTGCCGGGCACCGGCACGAGTGGGTCAGACCGCCCGCCCGCCAGCGTGCCTGCGCAGCGATCGAAGCGTAAAGCCCGCCGGCAAGCCCGGATGGCGAACAAGGCCGACGACGCTGGCGTCGTGACGGAGCGCAGTCAGTCGGCAGCGAGGTCGTGAGCCCGCGTCGGATCCCGGCTCGCCCGCCAGCTCTCCGGAGGCCCGCGCGATCGCCGGTGAAGCTGAGTGTCGTGCTCGGGATGGATCATTAGCAATCGTCCCGAGTGGAGAATCTCGCCTGATGAGAGCCGATTTGCGCTAGCATTGGCCTCGTCGCGCCGGTGGTGACGGTCGGTCATCCGTGGCGCCGCTGGCATCTAGTGAGCCGTTGGGGGCAACGGCGGGCCCGGCATCGTACGGGGAAGATCAGGCAGGCTCTCCGAGGGAGATCGGTCGTTGTCGCGCGGCTGCCGGATGACCGGCGGCGCGGCCGTCCGGCTTCTCCGGCCAGCCCGCCAGGGGAGAGCGGATGACACTCCGTGGCGGCAGCGCTGCGATGACCGGGGTAGTTGCCGAGCGCCCGCGGTTGCCGTTGCGGCTCCGGCCGGCCAAGACCGAGATAGCGGTCAGCCCTGGCTTTGGCTGCTTCCCGCCGTGGTCACCGGCGTCGTCGTCGCGATCGGGATCACCACGCCCTCGTACTGGCGGGACGAGGCCGCGACTATGGCCGCCGTGCACCGGCCGGCCAGCGACCTGGTGCGCATGCTCGGCAACGTCGACGCGGTGCACGGCGCCTACTACCTGCTGGTCTGGCCGCTGGCCCGGCTGTTCGGCAGCGGCGAGCTGGTCATGCGGCTGCCGTCGTTGCTGGCCATGGCGATCGCCGCCGGGGCCATCACCGCGACCGGCCGGCGGCTGGCCACGCCGGCGGTCGGGGTGATCGCGGGCTTGGTCTTCGCCGCCGCGCCGTCGGTGACCGAGTTCGGCCAGATGGCCAGGTCCTATGCCCTGGTGACGATGGCCGCGGCGATTGCCAGCTACGCCTTGGTCCGGGCGCTGGCGGAGGCGGGCCGGGCGCGCCGTTGGGTCTGGTACGCGCTGAGCGTGGCCGTCCTCGGCGCGCTGAACATCGCGGCGCTGCTGCTGGTCCCGGCGCACGGGATCACGGTCTGGCTGTTGCGCCGGGACCGGACCGCGGCCGGGCCGCGCCCCGGCCGGAGCTGGCTGATCGCCGCGGCCATCGGGTCCGGGCTCAACGTCCCGCTGGTCCTGCTGGCCTTCAGCCAGCGCGGCCAGGTGAAGTGGCTGCCGCCACCCAGCGTGGCCGATCTCGGCAACGCCCTTGATCAACTCGGTCCGCCGCTGATGACCGTCGCCATCGCCGTCACGGCGCTGGCAGCCGTCACGGTCACCGTCAGCGTCCGGCGCCGGGCCGGGCGGGGCCGCCCGAGCCGGGCTAACAGCGCTGGGCCAGGCCCGGGCCCGCTACCGCGCACCGGGGCAGGCTCGGTCGCGGCGCTCTGCGTGCCCTGGCTGGCCGCGCCGCCGGTGGCGCTGTTGCTGCTGAGCGCACTCATCACGCCGCTGTACAACCAGCGCTACATCCTGTTCTGCATGCCGGCCGCGGCCCTCATGACCGGGGTCGCGCTGGCCGCGCTGGCCAGGGTGCCCGGTCCCCGGCTGCTGGCGCGGCTCGCCCCGGCCACGGCGCTGACCGTGGTCATCGCCTTCGGGCTTGGCTTGCAGGCGGAGTACCGGCAGCCCGCCGGCCACGCCGACAACATCCGCGCCGCCGACGCGATCATCTCGGCCGAGGCCAGGCCCGGCGACGTCATGATGTACACCTGGCCGGTCTTCATGCCGATCAGTGCTGCCTATCCGGACGGGATGGCCAGGCTCCCCGACATCCAGGTGGGCCAGGCCGCGATCCCGTCCGGCACGCTGGCCGGCACCACGGCGCCGCGCGCCGTCATCCGCGCCCGGATCGGCCGGGCCAGGCGACTGTGGATCGTCCAGGTCAGCGTCCGGACACCGGAGGCCAGGCTGCTGGCCGGAATGCGGATGCGACTCGCCTCGACGTGGCAGACCTCAGACATCTGGCTCCAGCTGTACGTGCACGACGCCTCCGGGCACCGCGGCCCCGCGCGCTGACCTGCGGGCAGCCAGCCAGCCCGACAGCGCGGTGTGCTGCATTCTCGTAGTTGTCCTTCAGCATCCGCTCAGAATCCGGCGGCACTATCAGAACCGCTCGGGCGCAAGGCCCGTAGCGGGGCCATCGGCGATGACGCCTTCTTAGCTTGTGCCCCCGGAAACCACATGGTGCGAGGAGTACGGATGTTCGGTACTTACCTGAGGCGCGAGTTGCGCCGGCGCGCCCGGCAGTCCAGCATCATCGCCCTTGGCCTGGCGCTGGGAATCGGGCTGGTCATCACCGTGACCGCGCTTTCATCGGGCGTGAAGAACGCCCAGAGCAGCGTGCTGCACTCGCTGTACGGGATGGACACCGATATCACGGTGACGCAGGCCCCGACGTCCGGCAGCGGCGGCGCCCGCGGATTCGGCTTCGCCGGCGGATTCGGAAACGGCCAGAATGGCCGTCCGAAGGCCGGCACGAAGGTCTCGGTCGACAACCTGACCAGCTCCGGGCTCGGCACTCTCACGGCGGCGAACGTCACCTCCGTGAGCAAGATGAGCAACGTCGCGGCCGTTGCGGGCGGCCTCACCCTGAGCGACACCAAGCTGAGCATCACGATCCCCAACTTCGGTGCCAACGGCGGCGGGAACGGCGGTGGCTTCAACGGCGGCGGCGGCAATTCGGGTGGCGGCACGTTCCGCGGATCGGGCAGCTTCCCCACCCCGATCTCAGTTGACGGGACGGACCTGGCCGGGAACGCCGCGGCGCTCGGCCCGCTGAGCACCGCGAAGCTGAGCGCCGGCCGGACCTTGTCGGCCGCCGACAGCAGCGCCAGCGTCGCCCTGCTGGACTCGAACTACGCCAAGTCCAGCAAGCTGACGGTCGGTGGCACGATCACGCTGGCGAAGACGAAGTTCACGATCGTCGGCATCGTCAGCCAGCCGGCCGCGGGGAACCCGCCCGACGTGTACATCCCGCTGGCCCGCGCGCAGGCGCTCGGCACGGCGCAGGGCAAGTCGCTGACGGGCGACGTCAACACGATCTACGTGGCCGCCGACAGTGCCGCGTCGATCAGCACGGTGTCCAAGGAGATCTCCGGCACGATGCCGAAGGCGACGATCACGAACTCCAGCGACCTGGCCAGCCAGCTCACCGGCTCGCTGTCCAGCGCGTCCAGCCTGGCCAGCAACCTCGGCAAGTGGCTGGCGATCGCGGTGCTGCTCGCCGCGTTCCTGCTGGCCAGTTTGCTGACCATGTCGGCGGTGTCGCGCCGGGTCCGGGAGTTCGGCACCCTGAAGGCACTGGGCTGGACCAGCCGCCGGATCGTCGGCCAGGTCATGGGGGAGGCGCTCGTCATCGGCGTCATCGGTGGCGTCGTCGGCGTTGGGCTCGGGTATCTCGGCTCGGCGCTGGTCGGCCACTTCACGCCGCCGCTGACGGCGGCGGTCGGCCAGACCACCGGGAGCGCCACCCCCGGCGGAGCGCGCTCGTTCGGTGGCGGCTTCGGCCTGGCGGCGGCGGCGGCTCCTGGCGGCGCCCCCGGTGGCGGCAGCGGCTTCTCTGGCCGGTTCCAGAGCGCGGCTTCGGCGAATACGCACAACGTGCTGGTGCACCTCACCGCGCCCGTGACGATCGGCGCGATTGTCGCCGCTGTCGTGCTGGCGGTCGCCGGCGGCCTGATCGCCGGCGGGTTCGGCGGGTGGCGTGCGGCCCGGCTCCGCCCGGCCATGGCCCTGGCGAGGGTGGAATGAGCGACGGCCGGATCACCACAGCCGGCCACCCGACAACATCGCGGCCCGCGGTCACCGAGGAAGGCAAGCCATGTACAACCTGAAAGCCGTCAAGAAGGAGTACCAGAAGGGCCGCAGCGTGGTGGGTGCCCTCCAGGGCGTCGACTTGGCCATCACTGATGGTGAGTGGCTCGCCATCCAGGGTCCCACCGGGCACGGCAAGTCCACCCTGCTGCAGATGCTGGGCGGGCTGGACCGGCCGACGTCGGGCAGCGTCATGTTCGGCGACGCCGCCAGCGGCGTGGATCTCGCGCAGCTCAGGGAGGCGCAGGTCACCAGGATCCGGGCCGAGTCCATCGGGTTCATCTTCCAGACGTTCAACCTGGTGCCGACGCTGAGCGCGCAGGAGAACGTGGAGGCAGCCCTGGTGCCGCTCGGCGTCAGCACGGCGAGCCGGCGGGCCCGGGCGGCGCAGGCCCTCGCGGACGTCGGCCTGGCCGACCGGGCCCGGCACCTGCCGTCCGAGCTGTCCGGCGGCCAGCAGCAGCGGGTCGCGATCGCCAGGGCGCTGGTCAAGGAGCCGAAGGTGCTGCTGGCCGACGAGCCGACCGGGAATCTGGACGAGGACACCAGGGACGACATCATCGCCCTGCTGGAGAAGCTCTGGCAGGACCGCGGGCTGACGCTGGTGCTGGTCACGCACGACAGTTCCGTCGCCCGCCGCGCGCAGCGCGTCGGGATCATGCAGAACGGCAAGATCTCGATCCGCCAGGACACGCGCGCCACTAAGCGGCCGGCCCCTACCTCCTGACCGGCCGGACCTGACCGGTCAGGAGAAGGGCAGCGGCAGCTCGCACCAGACGACCTTGCCGGTCAGTGACCGGCGGGCGCCCCAGCGCTGCGCTACCTGGCTCACGACCTGCAGGCCGCGGCCGCGCTCGTCGTCCTCGTCGGGATGCCGCAGCCGGGGCAGCGCGGCGGAGTCGTCCAGTACCTCGCAGACCAGGCCGCCCTCCAGGATCAGCCGCAGCCCGACCTTGCCCTGCGCGTACCGCACGGCGTTGGTGACCAGCTCCGAGACCAGCAACTCGGCGACCGGCTGCAGGTCGGACAGGCCCCACTTCTTCAGCGGGCGCTTGATCAGGCCGCGGGCGCGGCGGGCCGAGGTCAGCTCGGACGGCAGCGTCCAGGACGCGATGTTGTCCTTGGGGATCGACCGCAGCCGCGCGATCAGCACGGCGATGTCGTCCCGCTGCTGGTCGGCGTACACCCCGGCGAGCGTCGCCCGGCACAGCTCCTCCAGCGGCAGGTCCACGGTGGCCGGGGTGAAGATGTCGCGCAGCCGGTTGAGCCCCACGTCGATGTCCTGGGTCCGCTTCTCGACCAGGCCGTCGGTGTAGAGCACGAGCAGGCTGCCGTCCTCGATCGGCAGCGTCCGGCTCTGGATCGGCCCGGTGCCGACACCGAGCGGCGGGGCCGGCGAGACGTCGAGCAGCTCGTTGGTGCCGTCCGGCCGGACCAGCAGCGGCGGCAGGTGCCCGGCCGAGGCGACCTCGCAGGTGCCCGCCACCGCGTCGAACACCGCGTAGACGCAGGTGGCGAAGTGCGGCTCGCGGGTACCGAGCTCCTGCATCAGCTCGTTCAGCTGCTGCAGCGACTCGGCCGGCGGCAGCTCCAGCATCGCCAGCGTGTGGATGGCCGTGCGCAGCCGGCCCATCGTGACGGCGGCGCGGACACCGTGTCCGGCGACGTCACCGACCACTAGCGCGACCCGGCCGCCCGGCAGCGCGATCGACTCGTACCAGTCGCCGCCAACCTCGATCAGCTTGCTGCCCGGCAGGTACCGGTGCCGCACCTCGACCGAGGACGGCGCGGACAGCCCGGTCGGCAGCATCGCCCGCTGCAGCGTGAGCGCGGTGGCGCGCTCCCGGCTGTAGCGCTGGGCGTTGTCCATGAAGATCGCGGCCCGGGCGGCGAACTCCATCCCGATCTCGATGTCGTAGGCGTCGAACCGGCGGAATCCGACTCGCCGGACGCAGACGAAGAAGCCCAGCATGACGCCGCGAGAAACCAGCGGCAGCAACAGCATCGACACGCCGGACAGCAGCTCCGCTACCGGCCGGCGGAGCCAGGCGGCCGCGGTCTTGTCCGCGTTCTCCCGGCTCATCAGCTCGCAGACCGGGTTGCCGGAGTCCATGCACCGGGTGTAGGGCGTATTGGGCGGGTAGCGCAGGATCTCCCCGGTGGGGAACGCGGCGTCCCAGCCGCCGTTCTGGTCGTCGTGCGCCAGTGCCAGCCGCCGGACCAGGTGCGAGGCGTCCGGGCTCTCGGACGGGAACTCGTCGTCGCCGACCAGGCTCTCCAGCACCAGCAGCTCGCCGGCGTTGCAGAAATGCGGCACCAGGATGCTCATCAGCTCCGGTGCCATCTGGTCGATGTCCAGCGCGCCGCCGATGCGGCGGACCGCGCCTTCGAGCATGATGTGCCGCATGACGGCCGGGTCCAGGAACCGCTCGGACGCGGGCGGCGCGATCCGCATGATCACCTGGGCCGCGAGCTCGGGGTCCTCGGACCGGATCGGCTGCACGGTCACCACGGCGTCCGCGATCTGACCGTTGGCCGTGCGGAAGGACAGCATCGCCGTGCTCTCGCGATCGGAAATGGCGCTGTCGATCAGGTTCTGCAGAGTCGCCGCGGCGGCACCGTCGCGCACCGCCAGCAGGGTGGAGAGCTCAGTCCCGATCAGCGTGCCCGGCGACTCGGCGAGGACGTCGCCTGCCACCCGGTCGTGCTGACGCACCCGCCCTTCCTTGTCAATGCCCAGGATGAGCGTGCGCGCGGACGTGCTGGACAGCACCGCGGAGACCTCAGCCGCTACTGCGGATGCCACCGAAGTGCTCCCTTCGGCCCAAGCTACTAGCCGTCTTCCACTTTAGTATGGAGCACCTTTATGCCAATTGGCAGCGAACGGTGCATTGGCTTGGCCGGTGAACGGCCTGCCAATTCACCTCACGCATCCCTGGCCGGCTCGCCGTGGCCGGCGTTGGCGCGGCCCCGGCCCCAGTACGCCTTCGGCGACATCTGGTCCTGCGCCAGCCCGCGGCTGGCCAGGATCTCGCGCAGCCGCAGCACGACCTTGGCCTCGCCGAGCAGGTACGCGTGCCCGCTGCCGGGCGGCAGCTCCACGTCCGCGGCCTCGGCGGCGAGTTCCTGCGCCTCGCCGGCCTGGCCCAGCCGGTGCAGCCAGCTCAGCCGGATCCTGGCCGCGGCCGAGAACTCCTGCTCGTCGGCGGCCTCGGGGATCTCGATGACGACCGTCGCCTCGCTGTCGCCTGGCAGTGACTCGGTCATGGCCAGGATCGCGGGCATGGCCGCCTCGTCGCCCATGAACAGGTGCCAGTCGGCTTCGGGCGACGGGAAGACCTTGCCGCGCGGCCCGATGCCCTCAACCCGGTCGCCTGCCTGCGCGGATCGCACCCAGCGCTCGCCCGGCCCGTCGCCGTGCAGGACGATGTCGACCGTGAGCAGCCGCCGGGCCCGGTCGAGATGCCTGATGGTGTAGCGGCGCCGAACCGGCCTCGTCCCGTCCGCCGCGACCAGCAGCATGACGTCCTGGCCCGGCCGGTAGGAGAAGCTGTCGAGTTCGGGCGCGGTCAGCTCCAGGCGCTGCATGTGCGGGCTCAGCTGGCTGCTGGCGGCCACCTCGAACGCGAGTCGCCTGGTGTCCGCCAGACTGCCTGTGAGCTGCGCGAACGGGTCCTCCAGCTGCGCCATCACGGCCTGCGGCAGGGCGTCGGTCATCCGGGTTAGCCTTCCTGGCTCGAGCGTGCTCCGCCGACGGCGGGCGGCTATCCAGCGTATGCCAGCAATCCTGGCGCTTAGGGAACTGGTGCGCGGCGGGTCTTGCCGCCACAATGGGGGCGATTGAGATGTCGGGGGGCGGCAGCGTGCAGCACACAGACGTGCGAGTGGCGCATGACGACATGGGCTACGAGGTATCCATCCCGTCGACCGTGCAGCGGATCGTCTCGCTGGTGCCGTCGTTGACCGAGACGGTGGCGTCGCTGGATCCCGGCCTGCTGGTGGGCGCGACCCAGTGGTGCACGCAGCCGCGAGATCTCCAGCTCAGCCGGATCGGCGGGACAAAGAACCCGGACGTCCGGCAGGTCCTGGAACTGGCGCCCGACATCGTGCTGGCGAACGAAGAGGAGAACCGCGGCCCGGACCTGGACGCCCTCCGGGACGCGGGCGCGGCCGTGTGGATCACCAGGATCCGCGACCTGCCGTCGGCCCTGTCGTCGCTGCGCCGGATGATCACGCTCGCGTGCCGTCGGCCCGCGCCGGCCTGGCTGGAGGCGGCGGAGTCCGCCTGGCACCGGCAGCCGGGAGCCGCGGCCGCTACCGTACGGGCGGCGGTCGTGCCCATCTGGCGGCGGCCATGGATGGTGGTGGGCAGCGACACGTTCGCCGGCGACCTGCTCGCCCGGCTCGGCGTCAGCAATGTCTATGCCGGACACCAGGACCGCTATCCGCGGGTTTCCCTCGACGAACTGCGGGCGTCGGCCGCCGACCTGGTCGTGCTGCCGGACGAGCCCTACCGGTTCACCGCCTCCGACGGCCCGGAGGCATTCGCCGGCCGCCCGACGGCGCTGGTCAGCGGCAGGCATCTGACCTGGTACGGGCCGTCGCTGGTGGAGGCGCCTGCCGTCCTCGGCCGGCAGCTGGCGGCGGCCAGGGTCCGGACATGACAGCGCCCCCGCGAGCAAATGCTCGGCGAGGGCGTGCCGTGGCCGGTGCGAGTCGCCTCTCGGCGAGTGGCGCGACGCGGCTCCAGCCGAACGGTATTCCGCGAAGGCAGTAGATGCGGCCCGGGGGACATGCGCACCGACGGAATGTGTAACCGGCCAGGGGGCCGCGATATTTCCGGCCGGCCAGGAAACCTCGGCCACTTCAAGCGCGCCGCCGCCCCGGCGATAATGGGCGCCGGAGGTGGCAGCCCGTTGGTGCGGGATGAGGTCGTGATCGGCAAGCCCGGCGTGCTGACCGTCGCCACCAGGGGCAGCGCGGGGCCGGGCGAGGTACGGGTGCAGGTCCGGGGCGGTACCGAACACTTCATCGCGTGGTCGCCCGAGCCACTGCCGCGAGGCACGTCTGTGCTGGTCATCGAGTCGCGTGGCCATCGCGCGGTCGACGTCAGCAGCTGGGACGATCCGCTGGCCGGCTTTCCCGAGCTGACCGATACGTAGAACGCGCGGGATTATGCTGGTAGTGCCAGATCAGCGGAGATTGCCCCGCACACTGGGCGATACGGGAGATGAAGGATGTTCGGTTACCGGGTTCCTGCGCCAGACGAGGCGATGCTGATTTCCGGGGGGCGCTACGGCATCAAGGGCGCGCCGTTCAAGGTGGTGACCGGGCACGGCGCCTTCGTCGTCCCGCTGTTCCGTAAGGTGCGCTTCCTGACCCTGGCCATGCTCGAGTCCGAGGTGTCCGAGCAGTGCGTGACCCGGCAGGGCATCAGCCTGACCGTCCGGGCGGTCATCGCCTTCAAGGTCGGCAATGACACCGAGAGCATCGTGAACGCCGGGCAGCGGTTCCTGTCCGACCAGAATCAGATGTCGACCCTGGCCGGCCGGATCTTCGCCGGTCACCTCCGCTCGATCATCGGCTCGATGACGGTCGAGGAGATCGTCACCGAGCGGCAGAAGCTGGCCACCGAGGTGCTGGACGGTTCCAAAGGGGAGATGGCCAAGATCGGCCTGATCGTCGACGCGCTGCAGATCCAGTCCATCGACGACATGAACAGCGGCTACATCGACGCGATGGCGGCCCCGCACAACGCGGCGATCCAGCGTTCGGCCCAGATCGCCCAGGCGCAGGCCAACCAGCAGGCCGCCGAGGCCCAGCAGGAATCGCAGCGACGGCAGGCCGAGTACGCCCGGCAGACCGCGGTAGCGCAGGCCGGGTACAAGGCCGAGGTCGACAAGGCCCAGGCCAAGGCGGCCCAGGTCGGCCCGCTCACGCAGGCCCAGGCGCAGATGAGCGTGCTGGCCGCGCAGACCGACCTGGCGAACGCGCAGGCCGAGCTGCGCCAGCGCCAGCTGCTCGCGGAGGTCGTCAAGCCGGCCGAGGCGGAGGCGGAGAAGGTCCGGGTGCTGGCCGAGGCGGACGCGCAGCGGATGACGATCCTGGCCAAGGCGGCCGCGTCGAACGACCGGGTCGCGCTGGACCGGATGCTGATCGATCAGCTGCCGCAGATCGTCAAGGAGGCAGCGGCCGGCCTGGCGGGCGCGAACGTCAGCGTGCTCAATGGCGCGGACGGCCTCAGCGAGATCGCGGCGGGCCTGGTCAGTCAGGGCCTCGCCATCCTGGAGTCCGTGAAGAAGGGCCTCCCCGTGCAGACCTCTACCTTCGACTCGGATACCGGGCAAACTGCCATTGAGCCCACGGACCAATCCGCACGGTAACGCACTATCGCGAAGCCCGCAGATAACGCCAGCGGATCAGCACGGACTTACTTTCCACCGCACGACTTATCCAGTGTTCGGCGGACTCTGGAATTAGGCGAGAAATAGGTCGCCGGCTGCAGTCAGTAAATGCAGCCGGCGATTCTGTTGTTCCCAGCGGGTGCGAGCGTGCCGGCCTAGCTAGGCCGCTGGCCTGCGACGATGTCATGCAGCTAATGATATGAACGCACAAATAGGGCGCGTTTAAGGCGGCTAGAAAAGTAGTGACCCGCGTTTCCGTCATGCGCTGTGTTGCCAGCCGGCTACGCGTGGTAACGTGCCTTCTACTGACTGGCAGGGCGGGAATTTATAAAGCAACTTAGGCCAGCGCAATGGCTAAGTCGGTGCCGACGCCGAGCTTGACCGCCCAAGCCACCGGAATATGACAGTCGGTGCCGGTACATCCGACAGGAAGGAATTACCCATGCGCAACCGCTTCGGGAGGGCGCTGGTTGGACTGGCGGCGAGCGCTGCCGTCACCGCCGCGCTCGGCCTGGCAGCAGCGGGGGCGGCTACGGCTTCGAATAGTGCCGCGAAGCCAGACGTCACCCCGGCGTGCACCTACGGGCAGTACTGTGCTGACCCGCTCTTCAACGTGCAGTTCGGGGTCCAGTTCTTCCAGAGCAACAACTCCGGACGGTGGAGACCAGGCACGCCCATCTCGCTGGCTTACGCCAACTCCAACAACCCTGGCGAGGACTGGCGCGTCACGCTGCAGAGCACCGTGTTCGACCTGTACCACCTCGGGTTCGTCAGCTCGGCGATCGAGCTGCACTACCGGCTGCACTTCGCGTTCGAGGTCATGTGGACGCCGTACGGAATCGAGACCAACCTCTGCCGCGGGCTCGCCAGGAACGCGTACGAGGGCGAGACCGTCACCCTGCAGCCGTGCGGCTCGTTCCCGCGCACGATCTGGATCGTCGGCCACAACATCTTCCCGGCCGACCACGCCGCTCACACCGCTCACACCGCGAAGGCAGCGATCACGCCGTACTACGCAGGCAACGAGCTGATCTCCGCGGCCAGCACGAACCCGAGCGTGCCCTACATCCTGACCGCGGGCGGCAGCGTCTTCGGTGAGGACCCGTTCGCTCCGCTGCAGGTCGACCAGCAGACGGCGAACGACGGAGTGCTGAACCCGAGCCAGGGCTGGTGCACCGCGTCGGTGGCGTACCCGTACAACTCGCCGCCGTTCGAGTCGCCGAACCCGGGCACGACCATCACCCCGCCGACCGTCGGCCCGCCGACCTACACGGCGAACAGGACCTGCTTCCCGCTCATCTCGATCATTCCCCGCCTGACCCACGTCAGGGGCTGATCACCAGGAAGCAGTTAGCGGTAACAGCTGGGCCCCCCGCCGTCAGGCGGGGGGCCCAGCGCCGTTCTGGGTGGCGCCGGCTACTGCGAGCCGCCCTTACCCGGCCGCACGGCCGTGACCATGAGCAACTGCGCGCTGCCCTGGCACGCCTGCGACTTGAACGGGACGTTCAGCGGCACTTCCTGGTTGGGCGGGATGACCTCAAGCCAGGTCGCGTTCTTGATCGTGCACTCGGCGGCCGGGAAGTTCCCGGCATCCACGATCTGCAAGGTGGCGTAGGCGTAACCGCCCGGCTGCAGCGTCACCAGTTCCCTGGTCGAGGACTTGCTCTCGACCGACGGCTTGCCGATGTCGGTCACCGGGGTGCCCGCCGCCAGCGCGACGCCGGGGAAGCCGTACAGCGTGCACGGCACGTTGTTCAGGTTCTTGAACACGATGTTCACGTAGATCGAGCCGGCCGTGCCCTGGCTGAGCCCGGTCGTGCCGTTCAGGTACCGGGTCAGGCAGCCGGCCGGCCCGGCCGGTGTCGGCGTGAGGCCGCTGCCCGGAGTCGACGACGCGGTGCTCGTCTCGCTCGGCGTGACCGTGACAGTGACCGTCTTGCGCTGGCCGGCGGCGGGGCTGCTGCCGCAGGCGGCGGTGACCAGGCCGATGACGGCCAGCCCTGCGGCGACCGCGGACGCGCTGAATGAGCCGGTTCATCAAGGTTCCCTCCCATTGACGTGCGTAGCCGAAAGTTAACGACTGGCCGGCTGGTGCGGCGGCCGGGTAGTGTGATCGTTATGAAGGTCCGCTGTATCAGCACTCCGGCCGCGGCGCGAGCTACCCGCTCGCCGGTTGCCGCTGCCTGACCTTCATTCCGCTGGCGACCGGGAACGGTTCGCCGGCGCCTTCTCCTCCTGTGCCTCGACCGGCACGCGGGCTCGGGGCCCGCGGCTGATTCCCGGTGCGCCCTAACCGCATCAGGGGATACCGAGATGGATACCACCGGCACGATCCGTACCTTCACCGACTTCTTCCGCGAGCGCGGGCACGCGCTGATCGAGGGCAGCACGCTGGTCCGGCCCGACGGCGACTCCGTGCTCTACACCAGCGCGGGCATGCACCCGCTGACGCCGTACCTGCTCGGCGAGCCGCACCCGCAGGGCCGGCGGCTGACCGGGGTGCAGCGCTGCCTGCGCACCAGCGACCTGGAGGAAGTCGGCGACTCCTATCACCTGACCGTCTTCGAGATGCTCGGCACCTGGTCGCTGGGTGACTACGACGGGCCGCAGAGCCAGCGGTTCGGCCTGGAGCTGCTGACCGACGGCTTCGGGCTGGAACCCGGGCTGATGCACGCGACCGTGTTCGGCGGCGACGACCAGGTCGGGCCGGATACCGACGCCGAGCGCACCTGGCTGGAACTCGGGCTGCCGGTGGAGCGGCTCACGCAGGACAACTGGTGGTCCAACGGCCCGACCGGGCCGTGCGGTCCCGACTCGGAGATCTTCGTGTGGACCGGGGACGGGCCGCCCTCCGGCACGCCCGGCACGGACGAGCGCTGGCTGGAGCTGTGGAACCACGTCACGATGCGGTACGACCGCCAGGAGGACGGCAGCCTCCGGCCGCTGCGGCAGTGCAGCGTCGACACCGGCATGGGGCTGGAGCGGCTGATGATGGTCCGGTCGGGCCAGCGCTCGGTGTTCGACACCGATCTGTTCGGGCCGTGGCAGCGGGTGCTGCCGAAGCTCTGGCCGACCGACGTCCGGTCAACGCGGCTGGTGACCGACCACCTGCGCTCGGCGATCGTCGTGATCGGCGACGGGGTCCGGCCGGCCAGCACCGGCCGCGGGTACGTGCTGCGCCGCCTGGTGCGCCGCGCGCTCACCGAACTGTGGCGCGACGATAGCGCCCGTTCCCTCGATGACCTGCCGCTGCAGCTGACCCAGCACACGCTTGAGCATTTCGGCCAGCGGCGCGAGCCCGGTGAGGTTCGAGCCGTGCTGCTGGCGGAGGAGCGGAAGTTCCGCGACCTGGTCTCCCGCGGCCGGTCGGTGCTGGCGCGGCTGTATCCGGCGGGCTGCCTGACCGATGCCGACTACCAGTACCTGCACGAGACGCACGGGCTGCCGCGCGAGCTGGTCACCGACCTGCTGAGCTGACCGCGGCTAGAGCTCGTGCCCGGTGGTGCTGTCCACGTTGGCGGGGATCTCGCCCTCGTGCCGGTCGCCGGTGGTCAGCGTCGTCGACGGCTCGAACATGAGGATCGAGCCGCCGGGCGAGGACGGCTTGTGCTCGGTGCCCTTCGGCACCACGAACACGTCGCCCTGGCGCAGCCGAACCGTGCGCTCGGCCCCGGCGGCGTCGCGCAGGGCGATGTCGAACTGGCCGTCGAGGACCAGGAAGAACTCGTCGGTGTCGGTATGCGTGTGCCACAGGTGCTCGCCCAGGGCGTGCGCGATCCGGACGTCGTAGTCGTTCATCCGGGTGACGATCCGCGGGCTGTAGATGTCGTCGAACGAGGCCAGCGCTTCGGTCAGGTTGACCGGCTTGGAGTCCATAACGTCAATTCTGGCCGGCTACCCGATTAGCAGAGGGGCCGGAGGCGTACCGGCCTCCGGCCCGTCCGCTTTCTCGGCCTTACAAGACCTTGGCGATCACGTCGTCGGCGTAGCGGCGCAGCTTGTCCAGCTTGGGCGCCAGCTCCTCGGTGTCCGGGCCGGTGTGGTAGGGCCAGCGGAAGCCGACGATCACGTCGGTCACGCCCTGGTCCTCCAGCCGCCGGATGCCGTCGGCCGTGTACGCGTCGACCGAGATCACGTAGACCGCGAACGGCTTGCCGTCCGTGCCCGCCTCGGCCCGCAGCTCAGCGAGCCGGGCCAGCATGCCGGGCAGCAGCGCGGGGTCACCGCCGCCGTGCAGCCACCCGTCCCCGCTCACCGCGGCCCGCCTGAGTGCGGCCTCGCCATGCCCCCCGATCAGGATGGGAACGGGCTGCGCCGGTATCGGGGCCAGCTTGATCGCGGGCACGTCGTAGATCTCGCCATGGAACTCGAAGTAGCCGCCGGCGGACAGGCCCCGCAGCACGGCCAGCGACTCGTCCATCCGCTTGCCGCGGCGCTCCCACGGGACGCCGAGGACCTCGTAGTCCTCCTGCCACGGGCTGGTCCCGACGCCGAGCACCAGCCGGTTATTCGTCAGCACCGCGGTCGACGTCACCTGCTTGGCGACCAGCACCGGGTGACGCACGGGCAGCTTGAGCACGAAGGTGACGAACCGCAGCCGCTCGGTAACCGCGCCGAGGGCCGGGATCAGCGAGAACGGCTCCAGGAACGGCTTGTCCTCCAGGAACTCACGGGTCCCGTCCGGGTTGAACGGGTAGACGCTCACGGACTCCTGCGGGTAGCAGATGCTGTCCGGGATCACCATCGACTCGTACCCGGCTTCCTCGGCGGCCCGGGCCAGCGGGGCGTAGAACGACGGGTCGGTCATGGACTCGGCGTAGCAGAAGCGCACTGGATCCTCCGGGGTCGCGACGGCGCACGGGGTGCAAACTTGCCAGCACAAGTAGAACATGTTCTTGTTTGAACATGTACTAGCTAACCCTGGCCGGGCGCAAGGCCGGGCTACTCGGGCAGTCGCCGCAGGATCTCGCGCAGCATCTGGGACTGGCTGGACAGGACCTGTGACTGGCTCGACGAGGGCGTCCTCAATCCCCTCGAACCGCCCGGTGTGGGCACCCGTACGCCACGGCGTCGATTCTGGCGGGCAGCATGTGCTTGACCTGCTGCTCAAGATCAGTTACCCGGGCTTCGAGGGCCTCGTACTCCGCGACCATAGACGTCACCCTAACTCGCCCCACTGTCATTTCGGGCAGGACCTTCTGGCCCATTGACTACGGTTTAGAACGCGTTCTACCTTGAGCGGGGCCGAGGGAGTGAACCGCGCAACTCCTGGTGAGCAGTCAATCGAGATCCGAGGGCTGGATGGATATGGACCTTGTCGCGCTGGAGGAGATCCGCCGGGTGAAGTACCGCTACCTGCGGTGCGTGGACCTGAAGCTATGGGACGAGATGGAGGACGTGTTCACGCCGGACGCGAGCGCCGAGTACGGCACGCACGCGGTCCGGCAGGAGCTGAGCCTGTACGGCCGGGACGCGATCGTCGGCTACCTGCGGGACAACCTCGGGCCCGAGGTCATCACGGTGCACCGCTGCGGCCAGCCAGAGATCGAGATCGACGGCGACACCGCGACCGGGACCTGGTCATTCGAGGACACCGTCATCGCGACGACCTTCCGGGTCGTGATCAAGGGCGCGGCCTTCTACGAGGACACCTACGAGCGCGGCGGCGACGGCAAGTGGCGGATCAAGCGCATCGGCTACACCCGCATCTACGAGACCATGCAGTCGCTGGACGACACCCCGTCGCTGAAGTTCATCGCGAACAAGTGGGCCGACGGGCCGGCTGCGCGCCCCGCCGCCGAGTGAACCGATCCCGGCCCGCCGCCCGGTGCCGGATCTCGCGCTGGCCGCCCATTGACTAGTTTTTAGAACATGTTCTACCTTTGAGCCTGGCCGGCTCGGCCAGGCTGGCTCGCCTCGGGTAGCCGGTCCCGCGCGAATCAGCCTGGCCGACCGGTTCGGCCGGGCCGATCTGCCGAGACGTCGAGAGGATCGGATGCTGACCCAGTCGTTCGCGGACGCGGTGCTGGCGGCCGAGAAGGTCATCGCGGGTGCCGCGCACGTCAACTCCGCGCAGGATCTGGCCGAAGGCTACGACTACCTGGCCGGCAGCATCCAGGCGTCGCTGCACCTGGCCTGGGCCTATCAGCGCGACTTCCCCTACTTCGTGCAGTCCACCGGTCCGTACACCAAGATGGGCCTGGATAACCCGGACGCCCTGTACCTGCACTCCTATGTGCGCGAAGACGCCGAGTACGTGGTCACCGGCCGCCGTGGCAGCACCAGGGACCTGAGCTTCCAGGTACTGAACGGCGACTACTCGCCGGTGGAAGTGCCCGACAGCCTGACCGCGTTCGACGACCGGGACATCGACATCGCCGCGGACGGGTCGTTCGAGCTGCGGTTCGGGCCGCCGAAGGCTGCTACTGGCCGGCCGGACGCGCCGCGCAACTACTTCGCGCTCGGGCCGGGATCGGCGATGCTGGTCGTCCGCGAGGTCTACAGCGACTGGGCGGCAGAACGGCGCGGAACCCTGCGGATCCAGCGCGCGGACAAGATCGGCCAGGCGCCGCAGCCGCCGGACGAGGCGCTGCTGGCGAAGCGGTACACGGTGGCCGGCAAGATCCTGCTGTCGCGGCTGCGCACGTTCCTGGCCTTCCCCGACTGGTTCTACCTGAACGAGCCGGTCAACACGATGACCGCGCCGCGGCGCACGCCGGGCGGTCTCGCCTCGCAGTTCTCCTCGGCCGGGCACTTCGACCTCGCGCCGGACCAGGCGATGATCGTGACGGTCCCGGACGCGGGCCGTGACCTCGCGCCGTACCAGGGCATCCAGCTCGGCAGCATGTGGTACGTCTCGCTCGACTACATCAACCACCAGACCAGCCTCACCGCCGATCAGGCGCGCCGGGACCCGGACGGCAAGCTCCGGTTCGTCCTCACGCAGGCCGATCCTGGCCTGGCGAACTGGCTGGAGCTGACCGGACGGCGCCGCGGCTACGTGCAGATCCGCTGGCAGCGGCTGGCCCGCGACCTCGGTCCGGAGCACGGGCCGCAGGTGGAGGTCGTGCCGGCGGTGAGCCTGCCGGACGCGCTGCCCTACTACGAGCAGGCCCGGCTGGTGCCGGGCGAATACGCGGCGCGGATCGCCGCCCGCCAGGCGGCGGTGGCCGAAAGGATGCTGGGCTGATGTACCTGCAGGACAAGGTGATCGTCGTCTCCGGGGTGGGACCCGACCTCGGCCGCCAGATCGCAGTCCGCGGCGCCGCCGCGGGCGCGGACGTGGTGCTGGCCGCGCGGACCGTTCCGCGGCTGGAAGAAGTTGCGGCCGAGATCAAGGAACTCGGCCGGCGGGCGCTGGTCGTGCCGTTCGACATGACAATCGAAGAAGACGTGGCGCGGCTGGCCGAGGCGTCGGTCGCCGAGTTCGGCAAGGTGGACGCCCTGGTGCACAACGCGCTGGTGATGCCGCCGATCAAGAACCTGGCCGACGTCGACCTGGACGCCGTGCAGGCGGGCTTCAGCAACAACGTGATTTCCGCGCTGCGGCTGACGCGGCTGTTCATCCCGGCGCTGACCGAGACCAAGGGCGCCGTGGTCGTCGTCAACTCGATGGTGATCCGGTATTCCCAGCTCGGCATGGGCCCGTACAAGATGGCCAAGTCCGGGCTGCTCGCGATGGCCTCCAGCCTGGCGACCGAGCTCGGGCCGAAGGGCATCCGGGTCAACTCGGTCGCGCCCGGCCACATCTGGGGCGAGTCGCTGAAGTGGTACTTCTCTTACCTGGCGCACAAGCGCGGCGTCGACCCGGATGAGGTCTACCAGGAGACGGCGAAGAACATAGACCTGCTCCGGCTGCCGGAGCCGGATGAGATCGCCGACGCGATCTTGTTCCTCGCCTCGCCGCTGTCGCGGGCGATCACCGGGCAGTGCCTGGACGTCAACTGCGGCGAGTACCACCACCACTGATGAACCCGACCGACCGCGTGCACGTCGGGACCGCCCCGGATCTGCGGGAGTCGGCGTCGCGGCTGACCGGGCTGTCCGACTTCGGGACCGACGACTACAGCGACGGGCTGGCGGTGATCCTGGAGTCCTACGCCAGCGACGCGGATCTCACCCCGCTCGGCAGCAAGGTCGCCCGGGTCGGGCTGCGCGCCGCGCTCGGTGCGCGGCTGATGGCCGAGGCCGGCTGGAAAGCGCACCCGGAGTACCGCTCCGTTCCCGTCGAAAAGCCGATCTTCGTGACGGGGCTGCCCAGGAGCGGCACGACCGCGCTGCACCGGCTGCTCACGGCGGATCCGGCGCACCAGGGGCTGGAGCTGTGGCTGGCCGAGATGCCGCAGCCGCGGCCGCCGCGGGCGACGTGGGCGGACGACCCGATGTTCCAGGCTATTCGGCCGGGTACGCGCGGCATCACGTAGAGCACCCGGAGTTCATGGGCGTGCACTACATCGCCGCGGACACGGTCGAGGAGTGCTGGCAGCTGCTGCGCCAGACGCTGCGGTCGGTGTCGTATGAGTGCCTGGCGCATCTGCCGGCGTACTCGGCCTGGCTGCGGGGCCAGGACTGGACCGGGCCGTTCCGGCGGCACAAGCGCAACCTGCAGCTGATCGGGCTCAACGAGCCCGGCAAGCGGTGGGTGCTGAAGAACCCGAGCCACCTGTTCTCGCTGGACGCGATCATGGCGGTGTACCCGGACGCGCTGATCATTCAGACGCACCGGGCGCCGCGGACCGTGATCGGGTCGATGTGCAGTCTCGCCGCGCACGCCACCGACGGGCAGTCGAACGTGTTCCGGGGCGCGGTGATCGGCGCCGGCCAGCTGGAGTTGTGGGCGCGCGGGCTGGAGTCGTTCGCCGCGGCGCGCGCCCGGTACGACCGCGCGCAGTTCCTCGACGTGGACTACGCCGACTTCACCGCCGACCCGGTGGGCACGGTGTCGTCGGTGTACGCGCACTTCGGGCTGCCGTACTCGGCCGCGGCCGCCGCGGCGGTACAGGCGCTGCACGCGTCCGCGGCCGCGGGTGACGCCCGGCCGGCGCACCGGTATTCGCTGGCCGACTTTGGCCTCACTGGCGCGCAGGTGGACGACCGGTTCGGCGGCGATACGCGCGGGTGAGCCCGTTGCGGTCAGCGCGGCGCCTGGGTGGGCGGCCAGAACTTCCGGTCGGCCTCGACCGGGCTCATGATGCCGGCCGAGTTGCCGTCCGGGTCGTCCACGATCGCGTACCTGGCGCCCCAGAAACCGTCATACGGCCGCTGGTGACCGTGATACCCGGCGCCGGTTAGCTCGTCGTACAGGGCGTCGACGGCCTCGCGGCTGGGGACCTCGAAGCCGATGATGAGGCTGCCCGCTCTCGCGCCCCGCGTGCCGGTGTCCCACTGCGGCGCGAACTCGGCGGTGTCCCACTCGATGTCGAGGCCGGAGGTCAGCTCGGCGTCCGCGTGCTGGCCGTCCGGGGTGAGCCGCGGCGCGAGGCCGAGCCGCCGCCAGAAGGCCAGCGCGGCGTCCATGTCGGTGACGACGAGGTTGAGTTGCTTGAAGACCGGGCCGGCGGAACCGCTCATGGGCCCATAATCGCAGCGATCTTGACAAGGTGGAGACTTTGGGGGCTGACAGCCCCCAAAGTCTGCCACGCTGAGCGGTCTTGCGATGCTGGCTTTATGCCTCAGACAAACACCAAGCAGAATCTGGCCGTAGCTATCGAAATCCTCACAGCTATGTATTCAGACCCGCGAAGCGTGGATTTCGCACTTGAGCGAATTGAGGCGATAGAAGACGAGCGCGGCAAGCAGGGGATCATGGAGGCGTTCTCCGGGCTCCTGCAGCTCGCCGTCTATGGTGCGGCTGAGCTGGGCAGACTCACCGGCCGTACCGAACTCGAGGTGCTCCAGCGGTTCGCGCTCAACATCCAGGCCGACGGGTCGGCGAGGCTGGACGAGGACGAGCGGCGCGGCGAAGAATAGCCACATGGGGATTATCCGGGATCTCGGTTATCAGGTGCCGAGTCCGAATAAGGCACAGCGCGCGGTCTGGAAGCTTTCCGCGTCCCGGCCCGGGTCGTGGCTATTCGCGCGTTCGCTGCACCATGTTGACAAGGCCGTGCTGGCCGTGAGCCGTGGCCGGGTCACCTCGGCCGGGCTGCTGGCCGGGATCCCGGTGCTGACGATCACCACGACGGGCGCGCGGACCAACGTCCCCCGGACGGTGCCGCTGCTGGGCGTGCCGTACGGGGACGACATCGCGATCATCGGCACCCGGTTCGGGCAGCCGGGCACGCCCGGCTGGTACTACAACCTGCGCGCGGATCCGCGGGCGGAGGTCACCTACCGGGAAACCACCGTCCGCGCCGCGGCGCGCGAGGCCGGCGACGACGAGCGCCCGGTCATCTGGGCGGCCGCCAGGACGATCTACGCGGGCTACGAGGCCTACGCCCGGCGGATCACCGGCCGCAAGATCCGCATCATGGTGCTCAGCACGGCGGCTGACTGACCTCAGAGCTGGTCGGGGTCGGTGAGGCCTAGCAGCGGTTCGTCGGCGGACCGG
This sequence comes from uncultured Actinomycetota bacterium, assembly GCA_963805805.1. Classification (GTDB taxonomy): domain Bacteria; phylum Actinomycetota; class Actinomycetes; order Streptosporangiales; family Streptosporangiaceae; genus JAJYUU01. Next base: position 380,429 of record CAWDVS010000011.1, read on the forward strand.
AAGTCGGCCGAGGGCAGGCCGCCCGGATAGTGCTTCCTGACCGTCTCGGCGACGGCGATCGCGATCTGCACGTGCTGCTGCCGGGTCGCCGCGTAGAAGGCCTGCGCGTCCTCGTTCAGCTTCGGCCGGGCGTGCAGCGGCTTGTCGCTGACGGCGAGCAGCGTGGCCGTCGGGATCCGGTACCGGAAGCCGTTCGCCGCCACCGTCGCGGACTCCATGTCGACCGCGATCGCCCTGGAGAGCCGGAGCCGCTCGCTCGACCGAGGAGAGCTGCAGCTCCCAGTTACGGTTCACGGTGGTGAACACGATGCCCATCCGGCTGCGCAGGCCGCGCGCGCTGATCTCGTTCAGCAGCAGCGTATTGAGCATGTGATTCGACACGACCGGGACACTGAGCGGCAGCACGTCATCGAGCACCCGGTCGTCGCGCATGTACGCAGTGGCCAGCACCAGATCCCCGATGGCCTGGTGATTCCGCAGGCCGCCGCAGTGACCGATCATCAGCACGAGGTCAGGGCGCAGCACGGCCAGGTGATCGGTGATCGTCTTCGCGTTCGACGGCCCGACGCCGATATTGATCATCGTCAGCCCGGCCCGGCCCGGCAGCGGGTAGTGATAGGCGGGCATCTGGCGGCCTTCGGCTGACGGCCCGATGCAGTCGGGCAGGGCCCGCCGGAACTCCTCGATGTGCCAGGAGTAGTTGGTGAGAAGGACGTAGCGCTGGAAGTCCTCGGCCCTGGTGCCGGTGTAGTGCTGCAGCCGGTCGATGGACAGCGCCATCCGCTCCGGGCCGAACAGGAACAGCTTCTTGCGGCGCAGGTCCCAGGTGGTCTCGTCCAGGGCCGGCCCGAGACCTGGATCATGCAGGTCGACCGCTTTCCTGCCGTCGCTGACCGCGACCGTGGCGCCGGCGGCGGCGAGCTGGCCGAGTTCGCGTTTCAGGTACCAGCGGATCGCGCGCGGCGCCGCGAACTCGCCCTCCAGCACCGGATTGTGCTCGGACCAGGGGCGCTCGACCGTCAGCCGCGGGTAGCAGCCCGCCGCGGCGGCCGCTTCCATCGCGTCAAAGAGCTTCTCGACGGCGGCCTCGCGCTCGCTGGCGGGCACCGCGGCGAAATCGACGGACATCGTCACCGAGCCATCATGGCAGGCGGCGGGCGGGCAGGTGACCGGCCGGCCCCGGCTGGTCAGGCGCGCGCTTTGGCGGCATAGACGAAGCAGCCGCGCATGGTCAGCGGCAGCGGCAGGTCCAGGGTGGCCGCGGCGGCGCTGGCCGCCTCGGCGGTGAGGCCGTGCACGCGCAGGAAGCCGGCCGCGTGCTCGGCGTCGGCGAGCGTGACGAGCGGCCCGTCCCAGCGCTCGACGGTGACCGAGTCGCCGGCCGCCGCCGTGAAGACCGAGGCCACGACGCCGGCTGCCGCCTCGCCGTCGAATGGTGACGCGCTGCCCCAGTCCGGGACGAGGTGCGCGATCTCCGGGGCGCTGTCCCGGTTCGGAGCACAGGCCACGAACGTGCCGCCCGGCCGCAGCACCCGGCGGGCCTCGGCGATGGGGAGCCTCGGGTCGGCGTAGTGGTACAGCGTGTACAGCGCCGCTACGGCGTCGGCGGAGTCGGCGGCGACCGGCAGCCGGGCGCCGTCAGCGCGCACGGCCGGGCGCGGCGCCAGCGCGAGCATGGTGGGGGAGATGTCGAGGAGCACGCAGCGCAGGCCCAGGCCGGGAAGCAGCCGGGCGAGCCGGCCGTTCCCGCCGCCGACGTCGAGAACCGTCCGGGCACCGAGTTCGGCCAGCCGCGCCGCCACGTAGGGGTGCACGTCGTCTTGCGGCAGGTCGCTGGCGGTCAGGAAGCGGCCGGGGTCGGTGTCGTAGTCCGATGGCATCGCGGGTACCGGCTCGCTCACCGGCCCAGGTAAGCAGGTCCGGGCCCGGAAGGCCAGCCGGTTTACCCGCCGCTTCGGCTACCTGGGCATCAGGGCGAAGCTGACGGCCCCGACGGACCACCGGCGGCCGCGCGCTCTGGTACGCCCGCCAGCGCGCGCCGCGGTGCGCGGGCGGACGCGCAGAGCTCGGCCTCTTTCCGCCGCTCCAGCTTGAAGCTCTGCCCGGCTGCGGTGACGACCGCGAGGCTGACCGGGACCAGCAGGCAAATGGGCATCGCGTCCCCGGCCGCGTGCCCGACGGCGCGCGGCCGTGACGGCGGCGGCGAGGGCATCGACCCAGAGGTACAGATGGCTGCCGGGCAGGCGGCCGCGCCGGTAGCGCAATAGCGACCGGCGGCTCCGAGCGGCGATGAATCCGGCCGGAATCGCGCAGAGCAGCGCGCCGATGAAGCAGCTCGTGGCCACGTACCCGGCGAGCCCGTGCTGGCCAACGGCGGCCAGCACCACCAGGCCGGTCAGTCCTGACGCCAGCTCGGCCCGGCGCAGCTTGCCGAGCCCGCGACGCACTGGCCACAAGGCGCGAACGCCCCACGTCGTGGCCAGGCAGGCCCAGGCGATGCCGAAAGCGAGCAGCATGGCGACCGAGCCTCCTGACGCGCCCGGCTGTACCGGCAGTTAGCGACGATCGTACCGATCGGCCGCGCCACCGGGAAGGGTGGCGTGGTCGGCCGGGGGGTGATCCGCCGAGCCGGGCCCGGCCCGGGTCTTGACCTCTTGATACCACTGGATTATCATTGTGATATCAAATTTCAAGAGACTGCCCTAGCCGCCCGGGTGGCGGCTTGCAGCCCGCGCGTCCGGACCCGAGAGCAACAGCACGGCCTCGCGGAGGTAGGTCAGATGAGATCACGCTCGTTTGCACGCAGCCGAGTTGGCTTCGTCCTGATCGCCGCGGTCGGCTTACTGGCCGCCGCCTGCAGTAGCGCGCCCAAGCCGGGGCCGCCCGCGGCCCGACCCGACGCGACCGGTTCGTGGCCGGACCCGAACGCCGATCTGAGTAACACGCGGGTCGCCCCGGACTCGCTGATCACCGCGGCCAACGTGTCGAAGCTGCGGCAGGCCTGGTCGTTCCCGATCACCGGCGCGGCAGCGTCCGGGGTCGCCGGGGCCGGGTCGCTGGTCGCGCCGCCGGTGGTCCAGGACGGCGCTGTGTACCTGCAGGACATGGACTGCAACGTGTACGCGATCGCGCTGGCGACCGGCAAGCTCAAGTGGGAGTACCACGCCAACACGCCGGAGAAGACCGGTCCGGGACCGAACGGGGTGGCGGTCGATAGCGGTGTGGTCTATGGCGACTCGCCGGGAGCAGTCTTCGCGCTGAACGCGGCCACCGGCAAGACGCTGCTGGATCGACCGGCATCTGCTCAGCAAGGGTGAGGGCACGTTCGAGATCCAGCCGCAGGTGGCCGGCGGGCGCGTGTACATCGCGAGCGCGTACGGCAGTGGTCCTGGCGGCGGCGTGCTGATGGCGCTGAGTGCCGCCAACGGCGGTTTGCTCTGGACATTCAATACGCTGCTCGGCTCTGACCAGGGCGTCCAGGCCATCGGGCTCGGCTCGGGCGGCGCCTGGCAGACCCCGCTGGTCGGCGCCGACGGCTCGGTGACGTTCGGGATCGGCAACCCGTACCAGTCGGCCGCGTCCGCGATGGCGAGCCCGTCGGCCCAGCTCTACACCGACAGCGACGTGAACCTCGACGCCGCGACCGGCAAGCTGCGCTGGTATTACCAGGGCGTCACGAACGACTTCAAGGACTACGACATGCAGGCGTCGCCGATCTCGGCGACCGTCGGCGGAACCCCCGTCGTAGTCGGCGCCGGGAAGATGGGCTACGTCTACGAGATGAACGCGAAGACCGGCAAGCTTCTCTGGAAGACGCCGGTCGGCCAGCACAACGGCCACGACAACGACTCGCTGCTGGCGCTGCAGCACAAGCTCACGCTGAAGGTGCCGGTTACGTTCGAGCCCGGGCCGGTCGGCGGGGTGCTGACCGACATGGCCGAGGCCGACGGCACCGTGTATGTCGGCACGATCGACCTCGCGTTTAAGCTCACCAAGCTGAGCCTGCCGATCCCGGTGGTCGCGACCGGCAAGCCCGCGGGCGAGGTCGAGGCCCTCAGCCTCGCCACCGGCAAGGTCGAGTGGGACACGAAAGTCTCCAACATGCCGCTCGGCGCCGCGACCGTGTCCAACAACCTGCTGTTCACCACCCTGTACGGCGGGCAGCTGATCGGGATCAACCGGGCCACCGGACAGATCGTCTACCGGCACACGCTGCCGACGTCGACCAACGCCCCGATCGCCGTGGCCGGCAACACTTTGCTGGTCCCGGCGGGCGGCCCGACCAATCCTGGTGGCCTCAGCGGGAGCCCGCAGCTCGTCGCGTACACGGTGCCGTGACGGGGGCGCGCTCGCCCGGGCTAGCCAGCCCGGGCGAGCGCCTGCCGGACGCGCCTGCGGAAGTACCAGAAGTAGCCCGCGAGCGCCAGGCCGGCTGCCGCCTCGGCGTAGCTGGCGGTGACGTCGATGGCCGGCCGGAACCCGAAACGGCCGAGAACGGGTTCGAACAGCACCGGGATGGCGGCGAGCGCGGCGCTGAGCCAGGACCGGCGAGACCGCCAGAGCCAGCCGAGCACGCCGTAGAGCGGTCCGCTGACGAGACCGCCGAGCCACCAGGGCCACTGGCTGCGCACCGTCGCGGTGGCCACCCGCACCGTCAGGTGCACGCCCTCCATCGGGCTGTCGATCATCAGCACGTATCCGATCACGGCCAGCCAGGTCGCGGCGAGCCCGAACCCGGCGGCACGCAGCCAGCGGGCACGGGAACCGGCTGCGCCGGGCCGGGTTGCCTGCGCGGCGGTTGCCTGCGCGGCGGTTGCCTGCGCGGCCCCGGCCGCGAACGGCAGCAGCAGCCATGGCGCCGACATGCCGCTGACGGCCGTGGCGAAGTTGGAGAACAGCGAGCCGAGGTACTGATCCACGGCGCCGAACGCGACGGCCGCGGCGAGGATCAGCAGCCCGGCGAGGCCGCGCCGCCGCGGCCAGCCGGAGTCGCCGCGCCCGTCGTCTGCTGTCGTCATGCCTGCCAGGCCTCCCGTGCGTTACTGCGGGTGGCGCCGCGGGTGCACCGAGCGCCGCGCCAGGAAGCGACCGGTGACGTAGGCGACCCCGCCGGCCAGCGCCCAGGCGAGCTGGGCCCACGGGGCCAGCCAGACCAGCGCCAGGGTCAGGATCCAGTATCCGGTGACGGTCCACGAGACCACCACTTCGTTCCGGTACTCCCGCCGGTCGACGTGCGGGAGCAGGACGTCATCGCGATAGGCCCGGGACTGTATCGCTGACCGGCAGATGAAAATCACCCCGACGACGAGCCCGAACAGCAGGTCCGCGAGCGGGTTGTCCGGATAGTGGCCCATGACGGTCGTCGCGTACGGCAGGAAGGCGGCCAGCAGGAGCAGCGGGTAATGCAGCCCGATGATCGGCCCGGACACCTGGCCGACCTGGTCCAGCAGCCCGTGGTGCTCGCGCCAGACGATCCACAGGATGTAGAAGGCGAGCAGGTAGGCGTAAAACGACGGCCGCTGGGCCAGGAAGAAGTGCCAGAGCTTGCTGACAGCCTCGCTCTTGGAGACGCCGTTGCCGGTGCTGAAGACGTCCGCGCTCGGCCGGGGTATCTCGATCACGAGCAGCGTCATGGCGATGGCGAAGACCGCGTCGCTGAAGTATCCGATCCGATCCGCGGTGTGCCCTGCGCTGACCCTGGGGGGCTGAGTCTTCGGACACGATCCGAGACCCTATCGGTTCAGGCCGGCCGTGGGCCGCCGCGCGGCCGCCCAGCTCGCGGCCGTCCCGGTGTCCATATAACAGGATGGGTCACGGGCAGACGGCGGGAGAAGGCGAGGATGCGGGTGATGCCAGCCGACCTGATCGAAAGGGCGCGGGCCGGGGACGGCGAGGCGTTCCGCGAGCTGACCGAGCCGCACCGGCGGGAGCTGCAGGTGCACTGCTACCGAATGCTCGGATCCCTGCAGGACGCCGAGGACGCCTTGCAGGACACGATGCTGGCGGCCTGGCAGGGCCTGGACGGGTTCGAGGGCCGGGCCTCGCTGCGCACCTGGCTGTACCGGATCGCCACCAACCGATGCCTCAACGCGCGCCGCTCGGCGAGCCGGCGGCTGGCCAAGGAGTGGGACATTCCCTCGGTGCAGCCGCCCGAGCCCACCCGGCTAGGGGAGGTCACCTGGCTTGAGCCGTTCCCGGACGCGCTCCTGGCGGGCGCGCTCGACGGGCCGCTCGGCCCGGAGGCCCGGTACGAGCAGACCGAGTCCATCTCGCTCGCGTTCGTGACTGCGCTGCAGGTGCTGCCGCCCCGGCAGGTCGCCGTCCTGATCCTGCGCGACGTGCTCGGCTTCCCGGCCAGCGAGGTAGCGGACATGCTGGACTCGACCCTCGACTCGGTGAACAGCGCGCTGAAGCGGGCGCGCGCGAGCATGCAGGGACGGCAGCCGCCGGCCGTCGGCGACCAGCCGCCGCCCGGCGCGGGCAGCCAGGCCGAGGACGCGATCGCGGCGAAGTTCGTCAGCGCCTACGAGTCCGGAGACGTGGACGCGCTGGTCGCGCTGCTCACCGACGACGTCTTCGTGTCGATGCCGCCGATGCCGTTCGAGTACCAGGGCCGCGACCCGGTGGCGCAGTTCTTCGCCCTCCTGCTCGGCTCGGGCCGCGAGTACCACCTGGTGCGGACCAGGGCGAACGGCCAGCCCGCGTTCGGTTCCTACGTGCGGGCCCGCACCGGCGTCTGGCCTGGAACGGGGCTCTTCGTGCTCGGTCTCAGCGCCGACCGGATCGCGACGATGACGCGGTTCGAGACCAGCGTGCTGCCCTGGTTCGGGCTGCCGAAGTCGCTGCCCGGCTGAAATCGGGGTGACCGCGACCGGCCCGCCTGAGTAGAGTCGGCCGGTGCCCGAACTGCAGCGCCTGCGCGCCGGCCACGCCCCGGCGCTCCTCGCCTTCGAGCGGGCGAACCGTGCCTACTTCGCGGCCTGGGTGCCCGATCGGGGCGACGAGTTCTTCGCGCACTTCACCGAGCGGCTCGACGAGTTGCTGGCCGCGCAGGACGCGGGCACCGACTTCTTTCACGTGCTCGTCGATACCGACGGCGCGATCCTCGGCCGGTTCAACCTCTTCGAGGTCGAGAACGGGACGGCCAATCTCGGCTACCGGGTCGCGGAGGGCGCCGCGGGCCGCGGGCTGGCGACGGCGGCCGTGCGGGACCTGCGCCGGCTGGCGTCGTCGCGGTACGGGCTGCACACGCTCCGGGCGGCCACGACCCATCAGAACATCGCGTCGCAGCGGGTGCTGGCCAAGGCGGGGTTCGTGCCGGTCGGCCCGGTGACGCTCAGCAGCGGGGCCGGAACCCAGTACCAGCTCGACCTGACCGCTGACTGACCAGCCCGGCGGTGACCCGCGGGGCCAGCCCGGCTCTAGTGCACCTGGTTGATGCGGATGAGGTTGCCCGCCGGGTCGCGGATCGCGCAGTCGCGGATGCCGTACGGCTGGTCGGTCGGCTCCTGGACCACCTCGGCGTCGCTGGCCTGCAACCGCTCGAAGGTGCCGTCCAGGTCGGTGGTCGCCAGCACGATGATGGCGTACGTGCCTTTGGCCATCATCTCGGCGATCGTCCGGCGCTCGTCGTCGGTGATGCCGGGGTAGGCGTCCGGCGGCGCGAGGACGATCGACGTACCCGGCTGGCTGGGCGGGCCGACCGTGATCCAGCGCATCCCGCCGTAGCCGACGTCGTTGCGGACCTCGAATCCGAGGGTGTCGCGGTAGAAGGCGAGCGAGGCTTCCGGGTCGGTGTGCGGCAGGAAGCTCGAGAAAATACTGATGTCCATGGCGGTCACGCTAGCTGCGGTTCGGTGACCGGCGCTTCCCGATTGCGGATCGGCCTGGTGACCTGCTTGGCCACGCAGGACGGCATCCCGGCGGTGGCGCGGCCCGCGAGCCGGCGGTACGTGCTGGGCGGCACCCCGACCAGCTCGGTGAACCGGGTGCTGAACGTGCCCAGTGAGGAGCAGCCCACGGCGAAGCAGACCTCGGTGACGCTCAGGTCGCCGCGGCGCAGCAGCGCCATCGCGCGCTCGATCCGGCGGGTCATCAGGTAGCCGTATGGCGTCTCGCCGTAGGCGAGCTTGAACTCGCGGCTGAAGTGCCCGGCGGACATGTGCGCGCCGCGGGCGAGCGCCTCGACGTCCAGCGGCTGGTCGTACTCCCGGTCCATCCGGTCGCGGGCACGGCGCAGCAGCGCGAGGTCGTTCAGGCGCTGCGCCTGCGCGGGTTTGCTGGCCACGGGAGCCAGTTTAGCCGCCCGGCCAGCATGATCATTTGGACCGGCGCCTGCCCGGACCGGCCGCACCACAACCAGCGGGACCGCAAAGGCCGGTCCCGGCATCCCGCCGACGCTGCACATCGCGGCCGGACGCAACCTAGCTCACTGCCTGCTGCACCAGCGCGCTGATCCTTTGCTCGTCAGCGGCGGTGAGCTTGGGCAGGGCGTAGGCAACCGGCCACATCGCACCGTCGTCGAGGTTGGCCCGGTCGCTGAATCCGAGCGTCGCGTACCGGGTCTTGAACTTCTGCGCGGGCTGGAAGTGACAGACGAGCTTGCCGTCGATCGCATATGCGGGCATCCCGTACCAGAGTCGCGGCGTGATCTCGGGCGGGTCCTTCATCGCGGCGCGTTCCTCGTCCGTAAAGCCGTCGTACGACTTGCCCCTGGCTGGCTTCTTTGTGCTGGTCATGGCAGGGTTCCTCCGGGTGGTCTGGGCGTTGCTGGCCGGGCTGAACCCCATGCTAGGGAGCCGTCACGGCGGCGGGCTTCTCGGAAACTGATCGATCGCCGCCGGCCCGGCGCTGTCGATCCGGATGACGGCCTAGACCGCTGGTCGCAGTCAGGACCGGAAGCTCGGGTCCGCCTCCCGTGCGCCGCCCGACCGGCCCTTGGGCTCCTCCCATTCCTCCTGGCGGCCCAGCGCGGTCAGGTCCAGCAGCGGGTAGCTAAGGCCGCCGGTCAGCTCGGTGCCGCGGGCGAACGTCGAGTACGTGTGATACACCTCATCGCCGTCGCGCAGGAAGCAGCTGACCCCTGGCACCTCGGTGGAATCCAGGTCCAGCCAGTCCGGGTCGGTCCGCGCCCAGTCCTGCTGCGAGCGGTAGTTGTACACGGCGGGGGTGACGGCCGGATCCAGGGTGACGCCGAAGTCGTAGTTGAAGTCGCTGCCGAAGGACGAGTACCAGGGGAAGGTCCAGCCGTGCGCTTGCTGGTAGGCGGCGATCTTCTCGTACGGGGCGCGGGCGATCCGCACGTAGCTCGTGCCCCTGGCCTTGAGATGGTCAAGGAGCGCGGGGGCTGACTCAGCCATGCTGGCCGTGCAGGACGGGCAGGCCGCGTCCCACTGCGGGTCGAACATGATGTGCTGGACGATCAGCTGATCGCCGCCCGCGAACAGGTCGAGCAGGCCGACCGTGCCGTCGGGACCCTCGAACTCGTACTTCTTGTCGATCAAGACCATGGGCAGCCGCCGGCGGTCGGCGTTCAGCGAGTCTCGCTGCCGGGTCAGTTCCTTCTCTCGGGCCAGCAACTGCTCGCGCGCGGCGAGCCACTGCGCGCGGGAGACGACGTCGGGCAGAGCCATCGAAACCTCCATCTGCGCCCCGGCGGTCGGGGTCGTCTGGCAATCCGACGATCGGAACCGGCCCCGGATGGACAGCCGCTGCGTGCGAATTGTCAGACGGTACGTTGCTGCCGACGCCAAAGGAGGACGGATGCCCGAGGGATGGGTCTGGGATGAGAGCCTGTTCGCCGGCAGCTCCGCGTTCTATGACCGTGGCCGGATTCCCTACCCGGCCGGGCTGCGGGATGCCTTCGCTGCCGCGGCTGACCTGCACGGGTCGCCCCGTCTGATCGACGTGGGCTGCGGCCCCGGCACCGTGGCCCTGCGGCTGGCGAGCCTGTTCGCCGAGGTCGTCGGCGTGGACGCGGATCGCGGCATGATCGAAGAGGCGAGCCGGGCGGCTGCGGCGCGAGCCGTCACGAACGCACGCTGGCTCCGGCTGCGCGCGGAGGAGATGCCGCCGAGCCTCGGCCTGTTCCGGTACGCGACGTTCGCCCAGTCGTTCCACTGGATGGAGCGCGACCTGGTCGCCGCGAAGGTCTTCGGCATGCTGGCGCCGGGCGGCGCCTTCGTGCACGTGGGCGGCCAGCACGTCGAGACGCCGCCGCCCGCCGGGCCGCTCCCGCATCCGGCTCCGCCGGCCGACGACATCCGCGGTCTCATCCAGTCCTACCTCGGCCCTGACCGACGGGCCGGGCGGGGAGTGCTGCGGCACGGGACACCCGGCAACGAAGGCGAGGTCCTGCAGCGGGCGGGCTTCGAAGCGCCGGCGGCAGTCCGCGTGGCCGGGGGGCAGGTGCTGGACCGGACCGTGGATGACGTCGTCGCCGCGGTCTTCTCGCTGTCTGGCAGCGCGCCGCACCTGTTCGGTGACCGGCGGGAGGATTTCGAGCGCGAGCTCCGGGCCCTCCTCGCGGCCGCGTCCGGCTCGGGCCTGTTCTCCGAGCAGGTACCCGACCTCGTCCTCGTGTTCTACCGCCGACCCTGACGTGAGCGACTTGACCCAGCGCTTTGTTCGTGGCAACTTAGCCGCCCGCGCCGTTTCCCAGCACCTCACGGTGCTGCGGCGCAGCGGCCTGGTCAGCTACTCCGAGCTCGGCACCCGCAATGTGTACCGGCTCGACCAGGCCGGACTGGGCGAGCTCAGGACCTGGCTGGACGGCTTCTGGGAGGCGGCACTGGACCGCTACGCCCAGCGGGTTCGCGAAGACAGCCCGGCGATGGCCCGCAGCCGCATTCCGATTAGGAGGACATTCCGATGCCAGCCAACCTGACCTCGGTCGAGCCCGTCTGCAAGACCCTTACCGTGCCCGCGGCGCCGGAGCGCGCCTTCGAGCTGTTCACGGCTCACTTCCACGAGTGGTGGCCGCTGCAGACGCACTCAGTCGGCCTCGATCAAGCGGCCGGCGTCACGTTCGGCGCGGGCCCCGGCGGCGCGATCGTGGAGACGCTCACGGATGGGACGACGTCGACCTGGGGGACCATCACCGACTGGAAGCCGCCGCACCGGGTCGCCTTCAGCTGGCACGCTGGCACGCCCCCGGCCGGGGCGACGCGGGTCGAGGTGACGTTCACCGCGGACGAGCCCGGCAGCACCGTGGTCCGGCTGGTCCACTCGGGCTGGGAGCGCCGCCCCGACGGGGCACGAGCGCGCTACAGCTACGAGTCCGGCTGGGATCCGGTCGTCGCCAGCTTCGCCAGCTTTGCCGGGGCCGCCGGGGGAGCGCGCTAGCGGAGGGAACGCACTTCTGCGATGCAGGGCGAGGATGGCAGCGCGGTGGCGGTTTCGGCGCGACTGCGCCATGTCTACTGGATCGGCGGCGGGAGCGGCGCCGGAAAGTCGACCATCGCTCGCCGTCTCGCGGCCCGGCACGGTCTGCGCGTGTACTCGACCGACGCGGCGATGCCGGATCACGCCGGCCTGATCGCGGCCCAAGCGGCCCCGTACCTGCGCGAATTCGCGGCCATGGACATGGACGAGCGCTGGGTGAACCGATCGCCCGGCGCAATGCTGGAGACGTTCCACTGGTTCCGGGGTGAGGGCTTCGGCCTGATCGTCGAGGACCTGCTGCGGCCGCCGGCGGTGCCGGGCGTGCTGGCCGAGGGGTTCCGGCTGCTGCCCGGCCTGGTGCGGCCGCTGCTGGCGACGCCCGGTCACGCCGTCTGGCTCGCGCCGACGCCCGCGTTCCGCCGGGCCGCGTTCGAGAGCCGGGGCTCCTTGCTGGAGATCGCCCGGCAGACCAGCGATCCGGACCGGGCACTGCGCAACCTGCTCGAACGCGACCGGATGTTCACCGAGCGGATCAGCGCGGAAGCGACGGAACTCGGACTGCCCGTCATCGCCGTCGACACCACCATCGGCGCGGATGAACTCACCTCGCGGGTGGCAGCAGCGTTCGGGCTTGCCTAGGCGGTCGCAGCTCAGACAGGAGGCGGGCGGGTGCCAGGCGGTGCGGGTCGTGGTGACGCCGGACGGAAGCACCGTGTGGGCCGCGCTGCGATCCAACGCGCTGCTGGGGTAAGGCGCCGTGACCTGGCAGCAAGCTCAGCGGTTCTGGGCCAGGAGGATCCTGGCGGAACGTCGCAGGTCACGAAGACAGAGCAGCTAATACCGGACGTTCCCAACAGGTCCCGCAGATGGCAGAAAGGCAGTTGCCTTTCGCGCTGCCCGGTGCTTGCGACCTGTTCGGCTCGCCATGGATTAGCTCGTCCGGATGCAGCGGACAGCGAGGATGTCCGGGGTCGGACTGCCTGCTTCTATGACCCGCTCGATGGTGAGCCCGGCGCGGACGAACGTCTCAAGCAGTTCCCCGAGCGGGACGTGGCGTGCTCCGACTTTGGCCCTGACACCGCGCGGCGACCAGGCTTCAAAGCGCCGGTCCCGATGCCAGTAACCCGGCGTGATGGTGATCTCTGCCGGGCTGGCACGGTCAGCGAACGCGCCGACATAGCAGGGATGGACCCCGACGTGCGCAAAGACGCCACCATTTCGCAGGGTCGGGCTCAGCGCCTGGCAGGCGGCCGCGTAGTCGTCGATGTCGGTATGGCACAAGACCGCCGCGACCGCTGCCAGGGTCCGCGGGGCGACGGGCAGCGTGCCCGCGTGGGCGGCGACCACCGGCATACGCCGGCGCATACCGTAGCTGGGCTACGGACAAGTCGACGCCAAACGGCGTCCAGCCGAGGGCGCTGAGGGTGTGACCATGGATGCCGGTCCCGCAGGCCAGGTCCAGCACCGGTCCGGTGCCCGGGCCGAGGACCTGCGCCAGGATCTCGGCGGTCCGCTGGGTGAAACTCTGTGCCGCACCAGTTATGTAGCCCTCGTACCAGTCGGCCCATTGGTCATAGCGCGCCTGCGAAGGGCCTGCGTCCATGTCGAAAAGCTAACAACCGGCGGACCCCGGCGGAGCGTGTCGAGGCTGCGCCCTGAGCGAATTCGGCTCGCCGTCCGGGGTCGGGCCGGGCGCGGTGGTGGTTGCGCGCTGGGTGTCGAGGAAGGCCTGTTCGGCCGGGTTGGTGGCGAGGGCGCGGGCGGTGGCGTAGGCGGCCCCGGCTTCGGTGTCGCGACCGAGGCGGCGGAGCAGGTCGGCACGCGCCGCGTGGAACAAGTAGTAGCTGTCGAGGCTCGAGGAACGCAGGTCGTCCACGGCGGCCAGGCCGGCCGCGGGGCCGCGGACTTCGGCGAGCGCGACGGCCCGGTTGAGCGCGACGACCGGAGTCGGCGTGAGCGCGTAGAGCTGGTCGTAGAGCGTCAGGATCGCCTGCCAGTCGGTGCTGTCGAACTCGACCGCAACGGAATGGACGGCGTTGATGGCGGCCTGGATCTGGTACGGGCCGGGCCGGTCACGCTGCACGCAGGCGCGCACGATCGCCTGGCCTTCGGCGATCAGGTCCCGGTCCCAGCGCCGCCGGTCCTGTTCGGCCAGGCGGATCAGCGAGCCGTCGGCGGTGACGCGGGCGGCGCTGCGGGCGTGCAACAGCAAGAGCAGCGCCAGTAGCCCCTGCGCCTCCGGCTCGTCGGGCATCAGCTCGGCGAGCACGCGGGCCAGCCGGATTCCCTCGGCGCACAGGTCAAGCCGCAGCAGCGAGCCGGAGGTCGCCGCGTAACCTTCGTTGAAGATCAGGTAGATGACGGCGAGGACGGGTTTTAGACGGGCCGGAAGTTCGGCTTCGGCAGGTACCCGATAGGGGAGACTGGTGTCCCTGATCTTGCGCTTGGCCCGGACGATGCGCTGGGCGACGGTTGCCTCGGGAACGAAGAACGCCCGCGCGATCTCCGGCGTTTCGAGGCCGCCGAGCAACCGCAGGGTGAGCGCGACCTGGGCGGGCTGGTTCAGCGCCGGGTGGCAGCAGGTGAAGATCAGGCGCAGCCGGTCGTCCGGCACGGTCTCCTCCTCCGGCGCCAGGGCATTGTCGTCCGCGGCCTGAGCGGCGGCGCCGTACAGGTGATGCGCTTGCGCGTGCCGCTCGTCCCTTACCGACTCGCGGCGCAGCCGGTCGATGGCGCGGTTGCGGGCGGTCGTGACGATCCACGCGCCGGGATTGGGCGGCTGGCCGTCCGATGGCCATCTGGCGACCGCCACGGTGAACGCATCCTGGACCGCTTCCTCGGCGGCGTCGATATCGCCGAGGAAGCGGATCAGGGTGGCAACGCAGCGACCGTACTCGCGGCGGAAGACAGCCTCGACGGTCACTGCGCGCGAGGGTGACTGGAGGCGCTCATTGCGGGCCGGGCGTGCTAGCCGCCTCGATCGCGTCGTCGAGGTCCCCGCCGAAGAGCGGGCGGACCTCGATCGGCCGCTGTTCCGCGGCCGTGGCGAGCTTGGCCCACTCCAGGGCCTCGTCCAGGTCGGCGGCGTTGATGATCCAGAACCCGGCGAGGTGTTCCTTGGTCTCGGTGTACGGCCCGTCGGTCATCAGGAAGTCGTCGCCGGACTGGCGTACCACGGTCGCCGCCTCCGGGCCGCCCTGCATGCCGCCCTTGAACACGAACGCGCCCGCGTGTTCCAGCTTCTCGCCCAGCTCATTTACGCCGGCCCACACCTGCTGAGTCCGTTCCGGGGAACTGGGAACCGCATAGTCACGGTAGAGCGCGAGCAGGTACTGCGTCATGACGGTCACTCCCGTTTGTCGTCCTGAGCCGGGTCTTAGGCCGGCCCTCACTCCCGCTACGAAGTCGCCACCGCTGAATCGACACCCCGCCTGCCACGATGCCAGAAGACTCTGCCCCAGCGGGGTGCGGGCGCCCGATAGGGTGCCGCTGTGGTGGGCCACTATGAGAGCTTTTTCAGCACAAGCGCGGGCGCGTCCGCGGCCATCCTGGGGTTGCTCGTCGTCGCCGTATCGGTCGTCAACGCCGATGACGCGAACCCCACCACCCGGGAGCTGCGAACCGTGCTGGCCGGGAGCGCGTTTGTTGCCCTGGTGGACATCTTCATCGTCTCGATCGTGGCCTTGACCGGGGGCTCAGTCGTCTTCGGACTATCGAGTCTCGCAATGGCAGCCGTCGGCCTGGTGGCCACCAGGCGACTTATACCGAGGGCGATGCGGGCCGGTAACTTCTCCCGCACCTCTCAAACCAGAACGCTGAATCTTGCCTTCGCGTCGATTTCGGTCGCGAGCTACGCAGCGCAGCTCGGCCTCGCCGCGGCGCTCCTGGCGACCGCCCAGAGTGCTGCGCTGCAACGTGGCTTGGTCCTGGTCATTGTGGCTTTGTATGGCAGCGCCCTGGGTCGGGCCTGGGTGGTCACCGGGATAAGCCGACGGGCATAAAGAACTCGACTCAGTACTCTTTCTTAAACGCGAAGTAGGAACCGCGAATGGTTCCAGCTAGCTTCGACCGTTGCCTGGCGAACTTGAACGAGGCGAGCTCCGCTGGGACTTCCATCCCTTCGGATAGCTTGAACCCGACCGCCCGCTTCGCGGGGTCGTCGATGGTGTACATCACGTTGATCGACAGACCGCTCTCATAAAAGACGTAGGCGATGCGGATGTTCTCGACCTGGAAGCCCGTGGCCTCAAGCGGGCGAGACGCGATGACGATGTCGCGTTCGTCCTTGAGGATCCGGTGTACCCAGTCGATGGTCGTCTTGGCGTCGCTGGCAGGCTCCACCGTGAAGACGTGGTCGTACTTGTTCTTGAAGTAGCGGGCCTCGTTCGCACGCAGACCAGCGAGCGCGGCCGCGACCGGCGATGACTCCAGACCGGTGGTCGAAACGGTGGTGAAAGCCACGGCATAGGGCATGAGGCACTCCCGAACGCGTATAACGGCTAGCCGGAATGATCAGTAGCGTTCTACCAGGTGAGCACGGCTGTGCGGGAGCTCGGCCGGGGCAGGCCAGAAGTCGGTGATCCGGGAGATCCGCCCGTCCTCATCGAGGTCGAAGAAGCACACTCCCGGGTAGCGGTCACCGCCATCGCGGAATTCCAGCCAGCTTGCCGCGTGGCGGCCTTCCCCGACGATCCGCTCGACGCCGAGATGCCAGTCACCGGGGAAACCCTGAACATTGAACCGCACGTATGCGGCGCGGCCGCGAACCCGCTCCCGCGACTGTGGCGCCTCATAAATCACCTGCTCGGCGACCAGGCCAGCAAAGGTGTCCCAGTCCCGGCGTTCAGCTGCGGCCCAGTAGGCGGCCACCACTTGGTGCGCATCGTTCATGGTCACTTGGCCATCGCCCTCCTCGCTCGCCGCCGTCGCACGTGTCGTTTCCGGGATACGCGTTTCCGCAGCCGCTGACAAGGGTCACGATCGTAATCTGACCAGGCCCGCCGGACCCCGCCAGCTTGACGCATTCCGATATCGGAATATGATGGCGCCCATGGCACGAGCAGCGACGACGTCGGACGTCTTCAACGCGATCGCCGAGCCGCAGCGCCGGGAGATCCTGGTCGTGCTGCGGGCGGGTGAGCGGCCGGTGACCGAGCTGGCGCGGGAGCTGGGGATGACCCAACCCGGGGCGTCCAAACACCTGCGGGTGCTCCGGGAGGTCGGGCTGGTGCGGGACCGCAAGGCTGGCAAGCAGCGCCTGTACGGCCTTGACTCCCGCGGGCTGCGACCAGTCCACGAGTGGACCGGCGGGTTCGAGCGGTCCTGGAACGAGCGGTTCGACCGGCTGGACGAGTACGTGCAGGACCTCAAGCAGCCAAACCGGGAGGAGTAGCTGATGAACGCGACGGGACGAGGAGCGCCGGCGCAGTCCGCGACGGCCGACCGGGAGATCGTGATCTCCCGGGTCATCAGCGCCCCGCGGGAGCTGGTTTTCGAGGCGTTCACCGCGGTGCGGCACCTGTCGCGGTGGTGGGGACCGGAGGGGTTCACCACCACCACGCGGGCGTTCGAGTTCCGCGCTGGCGGGGAGTGGGACTTCGTGATGCACGGACCGGACGGCACGGACTACCAGGAGTGGATCTCCTGGACCGAGATTGCCCCGCCGGAGCGGATCGCGCTGCTGCACGGCGAGTCCCGCGGCGACCCGAACGCCTTCGAGTCGGTCATCACCTTCGCGCCCGACGGCGCGGCGACCCGGATCGAGATGCGCGCGGTGTTCCCCACCAAGGAGCTGCGCGACGAGGCAGCCGAGAAATACCACGCGATCGAGGGCGGCCGGCAGACCCTGAGCAACCTGGCTGCCTACGTCACCGAGATCGCTGCGAAGGGAGTTGAGGGCTAGTGACCGGAAGGGTGTTCTTCAGCGTGACGATGTCGCTGGACGGGTTCATCGCGCCCGATGAGGGCATGGATGACCCGGATGTGCAGCGCTGGACGGCGCAGTGGATGGAGCTGCAGCAGTGGATATTCCCGCAACGGTTCTTCCGGGAGAACCTGAAGCTCGGCGAGGGCGGCGAGGAAGGGCGCGACAACGACATCGCGCGGGAGACGTTCGAGCGCACCGGCGCGAGCGTGATGGGCAAGCGCATGTTCGACCTCGGCGAGCAGGCATGGCCGGAGGAGGCACCGTTCCACACGCCGGTCTTCGTCGTGACACACGAGAAGCGTGACCCGTGGGAGCGGCCGGGCGGGACCACCTTTCACTTCGTCACCGACGGCATCGAGGCCGCGCTCGACCAGGCCCGCGAGATCGCCGGCGACCGGGACGTCCGCATCGCGGGCGGCGGCGCAACGATCCAGGAGTACGTGAACGCCGGCCTGATCGACGAGTTCACGATCGCCCTCTCACCCGTGCTGTTCGGCTCCGGAATCCGCTTGTTCGAGGGCGTGGACGCGGGCCGCGTAGCCCTGGAGCAGGTCCGCGCGGAGCCGACGCAGCGGGTGACCCACCTGACCTACGCCGTCCGGGAGCGGTAACTATCTCCTCAGGCTTCGCCAGCGAGTGACCAAGGACCCTGGCTCCCGCGCCGAAGCGGCCCGGTTCCGGGCAGGCCGCAATCGGCCCCGGTTTGACATCATGGTCAGCGAACAAGACTAGGCCGGTTCAAGGCCGAGGAGACGGGGCGGTGACTCGAATACGGCCGGCCGCCTGGCTCATCGCCGCGGTCGCACTGTTCCTGCTAGCCGTGGCCGGCTATGCCCTGCTCGTCCACGCGTCCCCGCAGTACTACTGGAAGCAGATCGACGCAGCCGTTTACCGGGATGGCGGCATCGCTGTGCGGAACCAGCCGGCGATGCTCTACGCGCTGAAGCTCGGGCCGGCGAAGCTGCCGTTCACCTACACGCCTTTCGCCGCGCTCGTGTTCGCCGCGGGGAGCGGTGCGTCGTTCCCGACCTGGCAGGCCGGGCTGGCGGTGCTCACGATCGGGCTGCTGCCGGTGGTGGCGTACCTTTCCCTGGGGCTCGCCGGTCGGGCCGCCGGCCTGGCCAGGGCGGCGGCGGCGGTTGCGATCGCCGCGGTGGGTCTCTGGCTCGAGCCGGTTGCGATGACACTGTTGTTCGGTCAGATCAACCTCGTGCTGCTGGCCCTAGTGGTGGGTGATCTCGCGCTGCCGGACCGCATCAAGGGCAAGGGCATCGGAATCGGGCTGGCGGCAGGCATCAAGCTCACGCCGTTCATCTTCATTCCGTACTTGCTGTTCACGCGGCGAGTTAAGGCCGCGGCGGTCAGCGCGCTGACCTTCGCGGCCACGGCAGGACTCGGGTTCGCGCTGCTGCCCCACGCCTCTGCGGTCTACTGGCGCGGGCAGTTCGCCCGGCTGGGCGGCAAACACTTCCACCTGGACAACCAGTCCCTTGATGGCGTCATACTGCGCCTCACCCACGCCGGCCCCGACGCGCACGCGTACTGGCTGGTCGCGGCGGTTGTCGTCGGTGTCGTCGGGCTCGCCACCTCGGTACATGCGAGCCGGCGTGGCCACGAGCTACTCGGCCTGGTTGCGTGCGCCGCGACCGGCCTGTTGGCGTCCCCGATCAGCTGGTCGCACCACTATGTTTACGTGCTGCCCGCACTTGTCCTCGCCGCTTACGGGCCACGGCGCGTCGGCCACCGGATCCTCGGCGCCGCGCTGGTGGTGGGCTTGTTTGGCTGGTGGCCTGTGCCTATCGGCAACCAGGGCGGCTACGACCCTAAGGCCCCGCTGCTGCCGCGCGGGTGGCTGCTTCTCGCGCCGAACCGCGGCAACAGCCGGGCGGCGGTCGAGTTCACCTGGCATGGGCTGGATTTGATCGTCGGCAACTACTACGTGCTCACCCTGCTCGTATTTCTCGCCGCCTCGGCATGCGCCCTCGTGCTTAGCGGTCGCCTCAGGCCTGAGCGCGCAGTCGGCCCCGAGCCCGACGCCGTGTGAGCGGCCCGCCAACCCGCTGGAGAGATCGGTGGTGAGCAATCGCCGCATACCCAGGCCGGATGTTGCGCTGGTTGTTGGGGCCAACCTCGCGCGAGTGACCGCGGCTGCCCGGTAGTTGCCGCTGTGAGTGGCCCGTGCGTGGCCCGCGCACACGGCTCCGGACGCCCCGCGTTAGTCAACCAGCGACGCCCGCTTAGGTAGCGACGCGCGAAAGGGCATCGGGACTATAGAGTCCGTGGTATTGGGCAGGGCTCTGCGGGGCTGCGTCAGGCGTGACGCCTGCGGGCTCCGGCCCTCGGTGGGAGGTCCGATGGCCAAGAAAGAACGGCGAGGGGGGCCGCCGGCGGCTACCCGGTTCGTTGCGCCGCCGCCCGTCCTGAAACCTCACAAGCCAGGCGACAAGGGCTCTGCCTTCTATTTGCGGAGCCCAGCATCGAAGCGCGAGTCGCAGTTCATGGCCTTGATAGGTAGCAAGGCCGTGGTGATTCTGATGAGCTGCCTGCTCGGCGCCGTGATCGTTATCGTGCTCGTTCTCTTGGTCACCAGAATCTGAGTGACCGAAAAGGTCGAGTGGTGCAGGAATACGCTGATGCCCTCGTGCAAATCCGCCGGCGATCAGATCGATCCGCGCTGCCACCTCGGTAACGCGCCCCGGACGGGAGGCTTCTGTCAGCGCCGCACACGTGCACCCGAAAGGCGGATGCGGCCCGCTGGCTCATGCTTAAGGAAGCCGAGATCCACCGGGCGACTGGGTAGACCCCGACCAGGCCGCAGTCTTTCACAACAGCGCGGACCAGTGGTTGCAGGATTGTGCGATCAAGGTCCGCACGCGCGAGCTGGACCGTGGCGGCCTGGTGCCCGAGACTCCGAAATCTGCGGCTGGCCGCCGGACCGTATCATTCCCCGCTGAGCTAGTCCCGGAGCTGCGCTCGCATCTGGACTGATTCTCGGCTCCGGGGGAGCGGGGCCTAGTCCTGCACTGCCCTAAGGGCGCGGCGCTGCAACTGTCGAACCTGCCGTTCTCAGGAAGACAGGCACCAGATCGGCTCCTGCTCGCGCCAGCGTCGCGCGGGATCTGCGTCGGATCGGAGGCGAGCCAGTAGCGCGGGTTGAATGCCGTGCTGCAGTTGGAGCCAGAACATCTTGACCGCTCGCGGAAGCAAGCACTGGAGGTCTGGACCCAGAAAAGTGTGTCCGTGACCTGGCCGTCTGGAGATTCCCGTGTGGCACTCTGCCGTGTCAGTTTAGATTGACGCAGCCATGCCTGTCAGTCTATACTGACAGGCATGGATATCGAAGAACTCAGCGTGAATCTCTCGTCGGATGACCCGGCAATCGGGCTTCGCGCCTCGCTGGCGCTCCATCGCCTGGCTGAGCGGGTCGAAGCGCACCAGGTCGCGTCGGCCCGGGGAAAGGGCTGGTCGTGGCAGCAGATCGGAGACGCTTTGGGCGTCACCCGCCAATCCGTGCACACCAAATACAACAAGGAGTCATCATGACCACCGAGTCCGCTGCGCCGGAGGTGCATCACGCGTGGGCCATTTATTTGCAGGCCAGTGAGGAGGCTCGTCGCCGGGGTGATCGCCGAACTGGCACCGATCACCTCTTGCTCGCCTTGCTGACGGATCCCTCGATCGAAGCGGTGCTGGGCGTGACCCTGCAGCAAGCTCGCCAGGCCCTTGAGTCGCTCGATCACGAAGCCCTGGGTGCCCTGGGCATGGGGTCGAGCACCGACGCTCCCGCACTGCAAATGCGGGCCGTACCCAGGAAGCCGAGGCTCAGGGATATCGCGACAAAAGATCACTTCCGCATGACGCCCGCGGCAAAGAAAGTGCTTGAGGACGCGGCCAGGCCCAACCGCCGCAAGCTCCAGATCACGGCCCAGCAGGTGCTGGCCGAGATCCTCACTCTCCAACCACCAGATCCTGCGGCGGCGCTGCTCGGCGCTCTCGGCGCGAACACGCCCGAGGTCCGGCGCCGACTGGATGCGGCCAGCCCGTTCAACGGTCAGTCGCGCGGATGACGGTGGTCGTCGAAGCCCGAATCGTTGACCAAGCGCTTTGGTGAGGTCCCGGCGGCCACGGATCTGTCATTTGCGCTGGAGGCCGGGACGATCACGGGCTTCTCGGCCAACGGCGCTGGCAAAACGACGACGCTGCGGATTGTCCTGGGGCTGGCGGCGCCGGCGAGCGGACGGGCACTGGTGTTCGATCATCCTTACGCGGAGTTGCCGCGGGCGGCACTGCGGATCGGTGCCTTGCTCGAGCCGACCGACTTCCATCCCGGCCGTTCGGGCCGGGATCACCTGCGGATGCTCGGGCAGGCCGTCGAGCTTCCTGACTCACGTGCGGACGAGGTGCTGCCCCTGGTGGAGCTGGGTGACGCCGCCCGGCGGCGCGTGAAGGGATACTCGCTGGGGATGCGCCAGCGACTCGGGCTGCCGCAGCGCTGCTCGGCGACTCTGGGCTGCTGATTCTCGACGAGCCGGCCAACGGGCTTGACCCGGAGGGCGTTCGTTGGCTGCGGGACTTCCTGCGCAGGCTGGCATCAGAGGGCCGCACGGTGCTCATCTCAAGTCAGAGCGGATCGGCGAGATCGCCTTCGCCGCCGGCGTCCGGTGCACGAGCTGGTCAACGATGCAGGCTTGCTGGAGGACATCGTCCTCGAACTGACATCGGAGGCATCGGCATGATCGCGCAGATCAGGGCAGAGCTGCTCAAGATTCGCTCGACCCGGACCACGCTCGGGCTGATCCTCGCGATGATCGCGCTGATCCTGCTCCTCACGCTGCTCACCGGGCTGCTGACCCACCTAAGCGGACTTGCGAGCAAAGAGGACCGGCGTCAGCTGCTCAGCGTGGGCGGTTTCGCAGGCGTGTTCTCCGCGCTTGCCGGGGTGTTGCTGGTGACCAGCGAGTACCGCTTCGGCACGATCCGTCCGACGATCCTGTTCAACCCGGCGCGCTCATACGTCCTGGCCGCCAAGGTCGTCGCCGGCGCACTGGCCGTAATCGCATTCGGGGTGCTCGGCGAGGCAGTCAGCTGGGCGATCGGGTACGCGATTCTCGACCGGCGTGGCATTACCGTCGTGCTCGGCAGCGGCGACATTCTGGCTGCTCACGCTCGGCGGGCTCGCCGGCGCGGCTCTGTGGGGCGCGATCGGCGTCGGCCTCGGCGCGATCATCCACAACCAAGTTGGCGGCGTCATTGCGCTGCTCGACTGGGGTCTCGTCGTCGACAGCCTCCTGTTCGGCTCGTCCCTTCGGTGGGGCGGTTCATGCCAAACTGCGCCTCCGACGCACTGACGGGCCTGCGAGTCCATCAATTGGTCTCGCCCGGCGCAGGGGCGATCACCTTGATCGCCTGGGCCTGCGCTCTGGGGGTCTCGGTATCGGCCGGACCGTTCGGCAGGACCTCAACTGACTCCCTGGGTGACCGGCACAGGGTCACGGCTACGCCAGTCCAGTGACCAGAGGCCCTGGCAACGCCGCCATCGATCGGCACGGGAGGTCTGCTCGCATCGGGACGCGAGGGGTCGGCATGAGGCCTGTTAATGGCACGCGAGGGCTTCTGGCGATAACTCCGAGCGGTCGGTCATATCTCGATCATGGCTCTGATCTGGGGTTTCGGGTTGGAGCGGGCGAAGGGAATCGAACCCTCATGACCATCTTGGAAGGCTGCGACTGTACCCACGGGGACCAGCGCTCATCCAGGTCAACGTGATGGCGTTGGTCTCATGAGTGACGGTGAGGGTCCGTATCTGACCGCCCTATCGGGCACGCAGCACTTCCTGAGAATGGTTGGGATTGAGGTCGCGGATCGAGGCTTTCCGGTGTGTCTGGGAGGCGGTCTGCGATTGGTTCGGTGAGGCTTGGCGCGTCCTGCCGCCGGTCCCCGGCCTGGCCCTGCACGCAGCTGACCGCGTGAGCGTGTCCTGTGCCCGAACCGCAGGCCGGGGATCGACGGGAGGACGTGTAGTCCGCGGGGCCGGGACGGACGTGACCTGATAGGAGC
This sequence comes from uncultured Actinomycetota bacterium, assembly GCA_963805805.1. Taxonomy (GTDB): domain Bacteria; phylum Actinomycetota; class Actinomycetes; order Streptosporangiales; family Streptosporangiaceae; genus JAJYUU01. The sequence goes on from CAWDVS010000011.1 coordinate 403,794, forward strand.
CTGACCTCTGTTGTCCCAGAAGTGCTCTGTCCGCCCGTCCCGTGCCCCTGCGGTGTCATCCCAGTCCCGGCAAGGAGCGGAGAGACGTGCTCACGATCGCAGATGAAGCCCGGCTCGTCACTGGTGGCGTCGATACCCACGCCGAGGTGCATGTGGCCGGGATGGTCGACCAGGCAGGGCGGGTGCTGGGGACTAGTCAGTTCGCGGCAACGACTGACGGCTATGCAGCAGCGCTTGCCTGGATGCGCAGTCATGGTGAGCTGGTCAAAGTCGGGGTGGAGGGTACCGGCAGTTACGGTGCCGGGCTGGCCCGTTACCTGGCCGCGCAGGGCATTGGGGTAGCCGAGGTCATCCGGCCGAACCGGCAGGCCCGGCGGCGGCGCGGCAAGTCCGATGCTGCCGATGCGATTGCTGCCGCGCTGGCTGCCTTGAACGGCGAGGCGTCCGGGCGACCAAAGAGCCATGATGGCGCGGTCGAGTCGATCCGGTCCCTGCAGGTGGCCCGCCGCGGCGCGGTCAAGGCCCGCCCCCAGGCTGGCAACCAGCTCCGTGACCTGATCATCACCGCCCCCGAGATCCTGCGGGAGAAACTGACTGGCTTGCCCGGCCGCGGACCGGGTGAAGCTCGCTGCCCGCTTCCGCCCTGGCGAGCTCACCAGGCCGACCGAGGCAGTCAAGGCCGCGATGGCTGCCGTCGCCCGCCGGCACCTGGCGCTGACCACCGAGATCGCCCAGCTGGACGCCGCCCTCCAGGCGCTTCTTCAGCACGCCGCACCGGCTGGCTTCCTGGCCCGCACCGGGGTTGGCACCCAGTCCGCCGCCACGCTGCTCGTCACTGTTGGCGACAACCCTGGACGACTGCGCGCCGAGGCAAGCTTCGCCGCGCTGTGCGGTGCCAGCCCGGTCGATGCTTCTTCCGGCAAGCAGCAGCGTCACCGCCTCAACCGCGGCGGCGATCGGCAGGCCAACTCTGCCCTGTGGCGCATCGTCTTCACCCGGATGGCTACCGACCCGCGCACACAGACTTACATAGCCCGGCGCACCGCCGAGGGCAAGACCACCAGGGAGATCATCCGCTGCCTCAAGCGCTACGTTGCCCGCGAGGTCTATCAGGCACTGACCATCACATCTACAGCCAGCCCCGGCCACGGTTCCGACCGAACGATTTCATGATCACTTGACATAGGAGCTTCGGGCACGCCGGTCGTCGCTGAGTTATGAGCAGTACGACGTGCGTCTTCCACGTCTCCTGGGTCACGTCATGACGCCGCCGACGTGGGACAGGGGACCGGTGATCGTCTTCCGTGTTTCTGACCGGGCGTGTATCACCGCTGCCTGCCTGATACTCGTGTATGCGTGGTTCCGCGCAAGCGGTCCCAGGCAGGTGGCACGGAGGCATGTGATGAAAGGTCGCCGTGACTGTCTTGTCTACTCTCGGCGAGACCGGTCATGGAAATAGGGAGCCCAGGTTGCGACAATGAACCTGCAGGAGGCGTATTACCATTCCGATATCGACTACCGGAGAGGAAGCCCGCATCTGGTTCAGTTGGCGTTGCATGACCGTTTGGTTGAAGTGCTGCGTGGAACCGTACGTAGGCTCGCTGACCAGGGTCTTCCGCTGCGAGTGCTGGAAATTGGTGCAGGACACGGAGGATTCACCGAGGCGGCACTTGCCTTGGGCTGCGATGTCACTGCAGTTGACGTGTCTGAACCCTCAATCGAGGAATTGAAACGTCGATTCGGCACGAACCCTAAGCTCCAAGCGGTCTACGAGCCTGACGGCAAATTGCGCGACGCTTGCGGGGATTACTCCCTGCTGATGTACGTGTCTGTCCTCCATCATATCCCTGATTACATTAACTATCTCATGGAAGCATCCCAGCGGATCGTAAGGGGCGGCGCGCTTCTCACGTTGCAGGACCCGGTATGGTATTCGCGACATCGAGCATCTCATCGCGCCGACCGAGCAGCCTACTTTGCCTGGCGTCTAGGGCAGGGCAGTCCAATAGAGGGACTTCATACCAGGCTACGTAGAATGCGCGGGACCTTCGATGAGACAAATCCACGCGATATGGCGGAGTACCATGTTGTGCGCAATGGAGTCGATGAGGAAGCAGTTCTTTCCTTCGCGCGCGGCGCATTCGCCGAAGTTACGCTTATCCCGTATTGGTCAAGCCAACTTGGAGTAGCACAGCGCCTTGGCGAGCGACTCGGCTTGCATAATTCTTTTGGAATGGTCGCGCATGGCTACGACTCAAGTTTATCCTCGCCCTGGCGGGGGTTTCCTTCCCCGCGTCGGTGTCCTACGTACTGGCGTCTGCTTAGCGACATCTGCGGCTGGATGAACCCGAGCAGGTCGACCTGGTCCTTGGCGACGGCGCCCGCGACCGCGGCGCACCGGCCGATCGGATCAGCACCGAGCCCGGCCCCGGCGGCGGCGTCGCCTACGTTCATCTAGAAGGCAACCCGGACCCGGTACGCGTCCGCGCCGCGTGGATGTCCGACGAGGACATCGACGCCATGTGCGCCAAGTGGGCGCCCCTGCCCGCCCTCGACATGGCCGGGAGTGCGGCATGAGCGCGCTCACGACCTGGCGGACCGATGACCCGTGCCCGGTCTGCGGCACCGGCCTCTACCTGTGGCACGCAGATCGCCAGAGTCGGCACCATGGGGCGCGACGGCCAGCTGCCGAATGACAGCTTCGTGCGATGGGAGCGGGATGCGCCGATGGCGTTGTGGCAGCCCGACATCGTCGGGGGTGCGTTCCTGGCCGACGGCATCGGCGGATTCTTCGAGCCGCTGTTAGCGCCGCGGGTGCTGCGCGGGATCTACGCCGACGAGCTGACCAGGCTCGACGGCTACGCGAAGGCACAGGCCACCGGCTCGCATCGTAAGCCGTCGCCTGAGGCGTACCTCAGCAAGCTCTCATCCGCTCATCAAGGGTAAGACCTGTCTATCCCCAATGAGGGAATTATCATGATTAATCGCATCTTCGTCGCAATTGCCATTCCGGCAATTGCGGGCCGGGGTTTCGGGTTGGAGCGGGCGAAGGGAATCGAACCCTCATGACCAGCTTGGAAGGTCGGTGATGGCCGGTCGTAACTGCCTCGGTCAGCGTTCTGACTGGTCGTACGGCGGGCATGCCCTTGGATGACCGTCAGCACCCGAGAGAATCCCTGGCTTGTGGCCCGTGTGTGGCCCGGCATTTGTCCGCAGCCCGCCATGGGCTGCGTATATAGTCTGGCCTAGAGTTCTAGCTCAGGCTATACTCATCTTCGTGGCGTGGAGAGTGGAAGTCACAGCCGAGTTCGCCGACTGGGCGTGTCAGTTGAGGAAGCTCGACCGAGATTCCTCCCGCCAGGTTGGCGCAGCGGTCGAGCTGCTCAAGCAGCACGGACCGAGTGTAAAGCGACCGCTCGTCGGTGAGATCAGCACGTCCAAGATCAAGAATATGAAGGAACTGAGGCCAGGATCGACAGGTCGCAGTGAGATCCGGATCCTGTTTGTCTTCGATCCGTGGCAGCAGATCGTCTTACTGGTGGCTGGCGACAAGGCGGGAGACTGGCGGGGTTGGTACCGCAAGGCGATACCTCGGGCCGAGCAGTTGTATGCAGAACACATTGAGGCTATGGGCAGCAGTGGAGCAGGAGATCGATGATGCGCTGGGAAGACCTCTACGACGAGCTGTATGACGCCGATGACCGCGCTGAGATCGAGCGGCTGAAAACCCGGCTGCTGACAGACCTGAAGGCACACCGCCTCGCCCAGGCCCGGAAGAGCCGCGGCTTGACGCAGCGGGATGTGGCTGCGGCGATGGGCCTGAGCGTCGGACGTGTCTCTCAGATCGAGCGGGGCGAGGTGACCAGCGTTGAGGTTCTGGGCCGATACGCGGACGCGGTGGGCGGTCGGCTACGCGTTGTCATCGACTTCGGCGACGAGCTCATCGCTGTGTGAGCGCTGAGCGATGACGCGAGCGTTTAGTTGTGCCACGCACGATGGCGATGTGGCCCGAGCGCGGCTGGTGATATGCGCATCCGGGGGATCTGCACCCTTGCCCGCCGTGCCCTGAACTGCGGAAACTCGGTTGGAGCGGGCGAAGGGAATCGAACCCTCATGACCAGCTTGGAAGGCTGGGGCTCTGCCATTGAGCTACGCCCGCGGGGTCGTTGCCACCCGTAGCGTACCGGTTCCCGGCTCCCGCCCGAACTGTCGCGACCGGCGCCGGCGGCGCCGGGCGGCGACAGCGCACGCCAGGCATGATGTGGGGTAAGCCGCGTCAGTCAGGGAGGCAATGGCCCATGTCCGTAGTGCTGAGCGAAGTCGCCGAGTTCGTGGCGACCGTGACGCTGAACCGGCCCGAGCGCCGGAACGCCCTGTCCGCTGAGCTGATCACGAAGCTTCGCGCGACGCTGGCCGGCCTGGACGCGGCCGCGGACGTCCGGGTGATCGTGCTGACCGGCGCGGACCCGGCGTTCTGCGCCGGGCTCGACCTGACTGAGCTCGGCGAGCCCGACAGCCCGTTGCGCGGGGCGGGCAGCGGGCCGGTGCTGCCCGAACTCACCAAGCCGCTGATCGGGGCGATCAACGGCGTCGCCGTCACCGGCGGCCTCGAACTGGCGCTGGCCTGCGACTTCCTGGTCGCGTCCGACCGGGCCAGGTTCGCCGACACGCACGCCCGGGTCGGCATCCAGCCCGGCTGGGGGCTCACGGTCGCGCTGCCCGAGGCGATCGGCTTCCGCCGCGCCAGGGAGATGAGCGGCACTGGCAACTTCATCGACGCCCACACGGCGCTGACCTGGGGGCTGGTGAACCACGTCGTCCCGCACGAGGACCTGCTGTCGTTCGCGCACCGCCTGGCCGCGGACGCCGCGTCGACCGACCAGGCCGCGATGCGCGCCATCTACGCCACCTACGACCAGGGTTCGCTGGGAACGCGACGCGAAGCACTCGAGCTGGAGTCCGGCGTCAACGCGCGCTGGCACGCGGCGGGGATCGACGCGGGACAAGTCGCGCAGCGGCGCGCGGCCGTCATCGAGCGCGGCCGGGCTCAGACCTGACCGCCGCTCCAGTTCGAGACGAACCAGCGCTGCCACGGGGTCTCCACCGCGTGCCGGTCATAGCCGGCCCGCACGAACGCCACCGCCTGCTGCCGCGGCACCCCGTCGAGGGTGGCCAGGCAGGCCAGGGCGGTGCCGGTCCGGCCCCGGCCACCGGCGCAGGCGATCTCGACCCGCTCCGTGGCGGCCAGCTCCAAGGCCCGGGTCAGGGCCGGCCGCAGGCTGGCCCGCTCCGCGGGCAGGCCGAAGTCCGGCCAGCGGATCCAGCGGCTCGCCCAGGCGAAGTCAGGCGGCGGCTTGCCCAGCAGGTACAGCCCGAACGTCGGCAGCTGTCCAGCGGGCAACGGCTTGCTGAGTCCACGGCCGCGCACGAGCCGGCCGGACGGGAGCAGGAGGAGACCCTCCGTTCCCGGATCCCACCGCTCCACCACGGGCGGATCGTAATGCGCACGGCCCGGATCTGCATCAACAAGCAGGGAGCAGGCGGCAGAGTGTCGCCCCGCGGCGGGCGCCGGTCAAGTCTAGTAACGATAACAATCTGGTCTTTTGTGCCTAACACGGACTAGATCAAGGTCAGCAACGTTGGCATGCTGAGTTGGTGAGTATGGATGGGGGCAGTTCAATCGAATCGGGGAGGCCGAGGTTCCCGGCGCTGGATCCGGAACCACCACCGTCGGCGCGCCGGCGCCGGGTCGCCGTCCGGCTGGCGGTAACCGCGGTCGTTCTCGCTGCCCTGGCCGGGGGCGGCTACCTGGTGGGTCCGGGCCATCACGCGGCCACCGCGACAGCGCGCAAGTCGATCTCGGCTCGCTATCTCAGTGCGGCCCCCGTCGCGCGGATTGTCTCCATCACGCCCAAGGACTACCTGGCCCTGTCCGACCTGCGCGAGGGCCGGGCAACGCTGCTGAAGAAGCTCGGTCCGATGACCAGCACGCCGGTTCCGTCGCTGGACGAGCGCTACCTCGTCACCCCGTACGGCCAGCTGATCGCGCTCAGCGGGCCCGGCAGCCCGGGCGTCGCGCACTCCAGGATCAGCCTCAACGGACTACCAGGAGTCGGCGTTCTGGGGGCCGCTCGCGGATCATGACCTGTACGCGGTCGTACTCGACAGCTCGCAGGGCTTCGGTTCGACCGAGAACCCCATCTCGCTGCAGGCGCTCGCGACCGGCCGGTCGGTGCGCCTGGGGACCGGCGACAACGTGTCCGGCGACCCGGCCCGCCCCGGGGTCTTCACCTCGGTGGCGGCGCCGATCCATGCCACCGCGTCGGCTAGCCAGACGTTCCCTGACAGCCGGGTGGAACTGCGCGACGCGGGCAAGGCCCGGGTCACGCTCGCGACCGTGGCCCAACTCGACCGCGACTTGCATCTGCCGTCCGGCGCGCAGGCCGCGTTGCTGCCGATCGCAGATCCCGCAGGCGACAAGATCGCCGTCGCGGTGCAGCCGACATCAGCCACCGCGCGGCCGGGCGTCGTGGTCCTGACCAGGACCGGGCACGTCCTCCAGACCTTCGCCGGGCTCTCCGGGCTGATCGTGCCGGTGTGGTCGCCATCCGGCACGTCGCTCGCGTTCGCTGCGGGCGGGGCGCAGGCCCAGCTGTACATCTGGACCGGCGGCAGCCGGACCGAGCGGGTGCGCCTGCCAGTCGGCGAATACGCCAGCTGCGTGTGGTCGCCGGACGCCGCCTGGATCCTGTGCCCCAGTCAGGGTGCGTCCGGCAACGGCCAGGCCTGGGAGCTGACCTCGTCCAACGGCGCCACGACAGTCCACACCTCGGGACCTGGGTTCCCGATCGCATGGCTGGGAGGTAAGTGATGATCCCGGTCACCGCGATCCGCGGTCTGGTACACCGTAGCCGGGCCACGATAATGATCTTCATCCTCGCGGTGGTCGGGACGGCGGCGGCCGCCGCGGGACCGTCCTACTATCAGGCCGCCCGGACCTCGATCCTGCATGACAAGCTGGCCAGCTCGAGTCTTGAGGGCCAGTGGCTTCGAGGCAACCCAGAGTGGCCCGGTGGCCGGGATGCTGAGCGGCACTTCGCAGCAGGTGGCCTCCCGGCTCGATGTGTTCCTCGGGTCGCAGCGCGGGCAGCACCTGTTTGCCCCCGAGGTTGACTCCGTCGAGGCAACCGTCGGCGTCCCGGTCTACGGCGCCATGCCGCTGGTGTACCGCACAGACTTCTGCGCGCACCTGCGCATCCAGGGACAGTGCCCGACCAGGCAGGATCAGGTCGTCGTCAGCGCACGCCTCGCCAAGGCGACGCACTGGCACGTGGGCCAGAAGCTCAACGTGTCTTACTGGCCAGCCCTGACGATCACTGGCATCTACGCGCTGCCGAACCCCAATGCGACCTACTGGTCCACCCGCGGCTCGATCTACTTCCCGGCCGCGAGCCTCGGGACCATCCAGGACGCGTTCTTCACGCCGCGGGCCACCATCGACAACGGCAGCGCGTCCCAGCAGGGCACCGTCGTCGTCGACGAGATGCTCAACACCGACGCGGTGACCACCGCGAGCGTGGGCGCGCTCAAGACGGCCACGACCGACCTCACCCTGGACCCGGTCCTCGGCTCGGCGCAGATCATCGTCAGCTCCGCTCTGCCGGGCACGCTCGGCCAGGTGGAGACCGCCTGGCATTCGGTGGCGGTTCCGGTCGCGCTGATCACGGCGCAATTGCTGGCCCTGTGCCTGCTGCTGCTGTTCACCGCCGTGACCGAGGCCGTCGACGGCCGCGGGACGGATATCGGGCTGGCCCGGCTGCGCGGTCACGGGCGGATCCGGACGCTCGGCTTCGGCTTGTCCGAGCCGCTGCTGGTGCTGCTGGTGGCGCTGCCGGTGGGCGTCCTGGCGGGCTGGAGTGCCGCACGGGAACTCAGCGACGCGCGGCTGCGGCCGGGTACGGCCGTGACGTTGCCGGGGTTCGCCTGGATCGTTGCCGGGGCCGTGGTGGTCGCCGGGTTCGCGGCCGTGCTGCGGGCGGCTTTCCGCGCGGTCCGCCGCCCGGTCACCGAGCAGTGGCGCCGCAGCGGACCGCAGGTCACCCAGCGCGGCTGGATCGTGGACGCGGTGCTGGCGACCGCGGCGGTGGCGGCGCTGGCGGACCTCGTCCGGGGCGGGCAGACCGGCCAGGGCAACGGCAGCACGCTCGGCCTGCTGGTGCCGGGCCTGCTCGGCCTCGCGGTGGCGGTGGTGGCGTCCAGGGTGCTGCCGGTGCTGTGCCGGGCCGCTTTCCGCGCGACGCAGCGCCACGGCGGCCTGGGCATCTACCTGGCGCTCCGGCATATCGCCCGCAGGCCGGGCGGCATCCGGACCACGATCGTGCTGGCCACCGCCTTCACGCTGGCCACGTACGCGATCGGCGCGTGGTTCGTCAGCCAGCACAACGAGAATCTGGTCGCTGGCCGGCGGGTCGGGGCGCCTGCGGTGCTGACCGTCAACGTGCCGGACGGGAAGGACCTGGGAACGCTGGTCGACAAGGCGGATCCCAGCGGCCGGCTCGCGGCGCCGGTACTGCGCTACACCGACGAGATCAGCGCGGACCCGCTGCACACCCTGCTGGCCGTGGACCCGCAGCGGTTCGCGCGGATCGCGGCGCGGACGCCGGGGTTCGCCGCGAACCCGGCCCAGCTGGAGAAGGCGCTGGCCCCGTCCGCGCCGCCGCCGGTGCAGCTGAACGGCGACGCCTTCCGGGTGACGCTGCACGTGGACTCGCTCTCGCTGGCCGGCGCGCTGCTGACCGCCGACGTGGACGCGCAGGGCTCGACGCCGGTGCAGCTCGGCAACCTGCCCGCGCACGGCACCGCGACGTTCACCGGCGACCTCGTGGGCTGCCCGTGCATCCTGCAGGATCTGGACATCAGCGCCTCCAGCCCGAACAACCCGCTGCTGCTCAGCCCCGTCATCGGCAAGGTGACCATCACCGGCCTGGCGGTACGGCAGAACGGCAAGTGGACCTCGCTCGGACCGGCGCTGCTCGGCGCCGCCGATCGCTGGACGCCGCAAGAGGGCGGGCAGCAGGGCGGCAGCCTGGCCGCCAGCTCGGCCGGCCTCACCTGGCAGTTCCACTCGGCCAAGCTCGACGACTCCACCCTGGTCTCCGTGGACCGCCCAGCGGCGCTGCCGATCGTGTTGTCCACCGGGGTCGCGCTGCCGGGGACGGGCATCGTGAAGGCCTCGGGCCTGGACGGCAACCCGGCCAGTTTCAAGGTCGCCAGCCAGGTCGCCGCCTTGCCGAGCATCACCGCGGCCGGCGGGATCGTGGACCTGCACTACGCGGAGCTCGCCGCCGACTTCAACTACCCGCAGGTGGATGAGCAGGTCTGGCTCGCCGCGGGGGCGCAGCCGGTGATCGAGAAGCGGCTGCGGGCCGAGGGCGTGCAGATCGAATCGGCGACGTCGGCGGCGGCGGAAGCGGCGTTCCTGGGGCGGCAGGGTCCTGGCCTGGGCAACATCCTGTTCCTGGCGGACGCGGCGGCCGCGGTGCTGCTGGCTTCCGGGACCGCGATCCTCGGGCTGTATGTGTCCGCACGACGGCGCCGGTACGAGTACGCGGCGCTGGAGGCATCCGGGGTCGCGCGCCGGGCGCTGCGCCGCTCGCTGCTGATCGAGATCATCGTGGTGTCGGCGTTCGGCAGCATCACCGGCATCGCGGCCGGGATCGCGGCGCTGGCGATCGCCATCCGCGGCGTGCCCGAGTTCATCAGTAATCCGGGCGTACCGCTCGACTACCACCCGCCTAGTCAGCAACTCGCCATCTGGCTGGGCATCAGCGTGGCGCTCTTGCTCGCCGCCGCCTGCGCGGCTGCCATCGCCCTGATCCGGGGCATCCGGTCCGAGCAGCTGCGGGAGACGTCGGTATGAGCGAAGCGCTGGTCACGTTCGACAACGTGGTGCACGTCTACGGCAGCCCCGGCCACGAGGTCACCGCGCTGCGCGGCGTCGACCTCCGGGTGGACGAGGGGGAAATGGTCGCGCTGCTCGGCCCTTCGGGCGCCGGGAAGTCCACCCTGCTGTGGCTGTGCGCCGGGCTGCAGAAGCCCACGGCCGGGCGGGTGGACGTGTGCGGCCGGCAGCTGAACAAGCTGACCCCGAGTTCGGCGGCTGACATGCGCCTGCGGGATGTGGGCGTGGTGCTGCAGAACCCGTCCCGCAACCTGCTGCCGTACGAGACCGCGCTCGGCAACGTGCTCTTCCCGCAGCGGCCCACCCGCCGGACCGCGAAGGTCAAGCGCAAGCGCGCGGTGGACCTGCTGGAGGCGGTCGGGCTGTCGACGGTGACGCACCGGATCGCGGGCCGGCTGTCCGGTGGCGAGCAGCAGCGGCTCGCGGTCGCGGCCGCACTGGCCAACGGCCCGAAGCTGCTGCTGGCCGACGAGCCCACCAGCCAGCTCGACCACAAGTCCGCGGACGCGGTCATCGAGCTGATCCGGGCCGCGAACGCCGACCTCGGCACCACCGTGGTCGCGGTGACGCACGACCCGGCCGTGGGCGAGGCGCTCGGCCGGACCGTGACGATCCGCGACGGCCGGGTCGGCGCCGAGGGCCATCAGGGCGAGGATTACCTGGTCATCGGCCGGGACGGGTCGGTCCAGCTGCCGCAGGAAGTCCTCGACACCGTCCTGCCGCCAGGCTCGCTGGCGCAGGCGCTGCCGACCGAGCTGGGCGTGGAACTGCGCCGCGTCGACGTACGCGGAGGCGACGATGCTTGAGGCCCGGGGGCTCGCCTACGAGAAGTCCGGCCAGGTGATCGTGACCGGGATCGACGTGGTGATCGAGGCCGGTCAGAGCCTGGCCGTCGTCGGGCCGTCAGGTTCGGGCAAGACCACGCTGCTGGCGTTGCTGTCCGGGCTGTACACGCCGACCAAGGGCAAGGTCGTGTTTTCCGGGGCACCGCTGGCGGGCAGCTCGGGACCGCCGCCAGGGATGGCCGTCGTGCTGCAGAACTACGGCCTGGTCTCGCTGCTCACCGCCGCCGAGAATGTCGAGGTCGCGCTCCGCGCGCAGGGGCAGATCCCGGCGGAAGCGATTGCGGCCGCGCGGGTCGCGCTGGCCCAGGTCGGCCTCGAAGCGCAGGCCGATCAGCTGGTCGAGGAGCTGTCCGGCGGCCAGCAGCAGCGCACCGCGGTCGCGCGCGCGCTCGCGCTGGAGCCCCAGTTGCTGATCGCCGACGAGCCGACCGCGGAACTGGACGCCAACGCCAGGGCCAACGTGCTGGCGCGGATGTTCGGGGTCGCGCAGGACGGCGGCGCGCTCATCCTGGCCACCCACGACCCGGAAGTGGCCGACCGCTGCAACAACATCCTGGAACTGCACCGGATCGACTAGCCAGCGACTGCTGGCTAGCCGACCCGGATCGGTTCCGGTTGCCCGGTACTGCGGATAACTCGCTGTTTAATCGCTCCCGCCGGGGACAGTTGCACAGTCCGAACTGCAACTGGAGACTTCATGATCATCCTGGGCCTGATTCTGCTCATCATCGGCTTCGTGGCCGCGATCCACATCTTGTGGATCATCGGTATCATCCTGCTAGTTATCGGCCTGGTCCTCATGCTCATGGGAAGGGCGGGCCGTGCGGTCGGCGGTCGCAGACACTACTGGTGACTGACGCTCGGGCGGGCTCGGCGCGTCGTTTCGCGCCGAGCCCGCCCGAGCGCGCGCCCGCAGGTACCGCCAGATCAGTACCGCGAGGGCGGCGACCACGATCGCGGCGATGATGTACGTCGGCGTGTGGAACCCGCTGGCGACCGACTGCCAGCGGGCGCCGACCGCGTAACCCGCGCCCGCCAGGGCCGCCGTCCAGGGGATGCACCCGATCGTCGTGTAAATCCCGAACCGGGCGGCGTCCATCCCGGCGAGGCCGGCCGGCAGCGAGATAAAGGTGCGTACTACGGGCAGGCACCTGCCGTACAGCACCGCCTTCTGCCCGTGCCGCTCGAACCAGTCAGTGGCCCGGTCGAGGTCGTGCTCGCGCAGCCAGAACCGGCCGCCCCAGCGCCGCAGCGCCGCCTGGCCGCCGTAGCGGCCGACCGCCCACGCGATGTAGCTCCCGGCGACGTTGCCCGCGACCCCAGCCGCGATGACGCCGATGAGGTTCAGATGACTGCCGGGGACCGCGCCCGCGGCCAGCGCGCCGCCCAGCGTCATGATCAGCTCAGACGGCACCGGGATGCAGGCCGACTCGGCGACCATCAGCAGGAAGATCGCCGCGTACCCGTAGCTGGCGATGAAGTGCTGCATTACTTCAGTCCCAGATAGGCAAGGCAGGCCACACCCGCGATGACGCAGTAGACGCCGAACGGCGTCAGCGTCCGGGTGCGCAGGTAGCGGAGCAGGAACCGGACCGCCAGGTAGGCGCCGATGCCGGAGAGCACGCTGCCGAAGATGATCTGGCCGCGGATGCCGTTGCCGAGCGGCCCGGCCAGGTCGGGCACCTTGAGCGCGCCGGCGGCCAGGATCACGGGCGTCGCCAGCAGGAACGCGAACCGCGCGGCATCCTCTCGGGACAGCCCGCGGCACATGCCCGCGACCATGGTGACGCCGTCCCGGCTGATGCCGGCCAGCAGCGCGAGGATCTGCGCGGAGCCGATGGTGACGGCCCGGGCCATGCCCATGCCGGCCAGCCGCATGTCGGCCTGGACGGCCAGGGGCTGACCGGCGTGGGCCGGCGCGCCTGCTTGCGTTGTGCCGCCGGGCGCAGGCACAGGAGCTGAGTGGCGGCCGGGTGGGGGGTGGCCGGCCGCCACCAGCTCGGTCTGCTGGGCCGACTCGGCCAGTTGCGCCGCGGACGCGACGGGCGCAGTGGTGCCGGGCGCGGTCGCAGCGGCGATCGCGGCGTCGGCCGCCAGCGAGGCGCGGGTCCGGTACCGCTCCCCGGCGAGCAGGATGAGCCCGTTGAGCGTGAGAAACGCCGCCGCGAAGGCTGGCTTGGCGAAGATCACCCGGAACGCGTGCTCGAAGCCGATCCCGACGAGCCCGACCGGGATCGTGGCCAGGATGATCATCCAGGCCAGCCGCTGGTCGGCCGTCACGACCCGGCGGTCGCGCACCGAGGTGCAGAATCCGCCGATGATCCTGACCCAGTCGCGCCGGAAGTAGATAAGCAGCGCGGCCGCGGTCGCCACGTGCAGGCCCACGATGAAGGCCAGGTACGGCGACTCCGGGCTGGACACGTTGAGGTCACGGGCCCAGCTCCCGCCGACGATGGCCGGGAGCAGCACGTTGTGCCCGAGGCTGGAGACCGGGAACATCTCGGAGATGCCCTGGATTAGGCCGACGACGCCGGCTTCCAGGTACGTAAGGTGGATCAAGCCGGGCTCCTCGTCGGGATCGGCGCGCCAGGGATGGCATACTGACCAGGGCTAGGTTCTACAGTCAATGTAGAGTATCTACAGGATTCGTAGAAGCAAACTCGGGGGAGGGCACGTGCCGACAGCCGATCGTCCCGGTGGCGATCCGGGGCCGCTGCGCCGCGGCGTCGGGGAGCTGGAGGCCGAGATTCTCGGTGTGCTCAGGGCGGCCGGCCGCGCGCTGACCCCCGGCGACGTCCGCGAGCGCCTCGACGCGCGGGACGGGCACGAGCTGTCCTACAGCACGGTCGTGACGATCGTGTCGCGGCTGCACACCAAGGGCCTGCTCTCCCGCGAGCGCGCCGGGCGCGGCTTCGCTTATCAACCGGTCGACGAGGCGAGCCTGCAGGCCGGCCGGATGAACGTCGCGCTCGCGGCCGGGGTCGATCGCGACGCCGTGCTCAGCCGGTTCGTCTCCGGGCTGTCCGACCGGGACGCCAGGCTGCTGCGCGACCTGCTCGGTACCGACGACGGGCCCGCTGGTGCGCACCGGGACGGCCCGGCGGGCCCGGGGGCGTAGCACATGTGGCTATTTGCCCTGCCATTGCTGGTGCCCGCGCTGGCCGGACTGGCCGCGCGGCCGCTGGCCGCGCGGCTGGAGCCGCGGCAGGCGGTCTGGCTGCTCACCGCCGCCTCCGTCGCGCTGGCGGCGTGCAGCACAGCGACGCTTGCGCTGGCGGTGGCGTTCGCGGCCATCCGGTCACCGGTCCTCGCGGCGGCCGGTGACTACTCGCTGCTGGCGGTGCGGCAAGCCGATCCGGTCCCGGCGCTGGCCGGACAGCTGGCCGTGCTGCTGCTCGCAGGCGCCGTCGTCGGCATGGCGGCCGCGGTCCGCCGCCGGGCCATCGCGATCACGCGCTCGTACCGGCACGCCGCGACCCTGACCGCCAGCGACGGCATCGTCGTCCTGCCGGGCCCGGCCGTGGACGCCTACGCCCTGCCCGGCGGTCCCGGCCGGATCGTCATCTCCGGCTGCCTGCTCGACCGGCTCGACCCGAGGGGCCGGGCCGCGCTCGTCGCGCACGAGCACGCGCACCTGACCGGACGGCACTACCTGTTCGCCACCGCGGCCCGGCTGGCCGCGGCGGCCAACCCACTCCTGCTGCCGGTAGCCCGCGCGGTCGACTACGCGCTGGAGCGCTGGGCCGACGAGCACGCCGCGGCGATCACCGGCGATCGGCGGCTGGTGGCCGAGACCATCGGCCGGGTAGCGCTGCTCGCGAGCCCGCGCGGACCGCAGCGGCTGGTGGTCGCGTTCGGGGCGCTCGGCAGCCGCTGGCACCGGCTCTCCGTCGCGACGGCCGGCCCGGTACCGCGCCGCGTCGCCGCGCTGCTGACCGCCCCGCCCCGGCGCGGCGCCTGGGTGCCCGTCACGGCGACCGCGATCGTGCTGCTTGCCGTCGCCGCGGCCACGCTAGCCGCGGCCGACCTGCACGCGCTCGTCGAGTTCGGCCAGACCGCGGACGAGGCCCTGCGGGGCTGACCGCTGCGGCTGGCTCGCGGCGGCCCACCTGCGGCGCTGCTAGCTTGCGGCACTGGCGAAACTCTCGTCCCGGCTAACCTTGACCGGGCTGCGCTCGGTATGGACCCTTTCGTTATCCGGCCCGGCGGAACCGGGCGGACCGAGGAGGCAGTCGTGACCGCGGCGGGCACATGACCGGCGGCGATATGACCGGGGCGCCCGGCGGGCGGCCGCGGCGGTCCGCGATCATCACCGGCGGCGGCACCGGCATCGGCGCGGCGACCGCGCGCATGCTGGCCGCGGATGGCGCTGGCGTCGTGCTCGCGGCGCGACGACCGGAGCCGATCGCCGCGATAGCGGCCGAGCTGGGTGAGTGCGCGGTGGCGGTGACCGCGGACGCCGCCAGCGCCGCCGACATGGCCCGCGCGGTGGCGGCGGCGCGAGACCGATTCGGCCCGGTGAGCATCCTCGTCGCGAACGCGGGCGGCCCGGGCGGCGGCACCGCTGCCGACGTCACGGACGCCGCCTGGGCGCAGAGCCTGCAGGCCAACCTGTCGACCTGCCTGGTGAGCGCCCGCGCCTGCCTGCCAGACCTGATCGAGACCGGCGGCGCGATCGTGGTCGTGTCCTCGATCGCCGGGCTGGCCGCGTCGCCGGAGTCGGTCGGCTACGTCACCGCGAAGCACGGCCTGATCGGGCTGGCCAGGTCCATGGCGCGCGACTTCGGCCCGCGCGGCGTCCGGGTGAACGTGGTCTGCCCCGGCTGGGTGCGCACGCCAATGGCCGACGCGGAGATGGATCAGCTGATGGAGCTGCGCGGCCTGGCCAGTCGTGCCTCCGCGTACGAGCTGGCGACGTCCCAGGTGCCGCTGCGCCGTCCGGCCGGCCCGGACGAGGTGGCGGCGGTGATCGCGTTCCTGGCCGGCCCGCAGGCGTCCGCGGTGACCGGCGCCGTGCTCACCGCCGACTGCGGCGCGACCGCGGTCGATCTCCCGACCACCGCCTACGACCTGGCCTGATCCGCCGGCTGGCGCACACTTGCGCGGTCGCCGGCGCAACGTACCATCGTGCCATGCCGCGTCGACTCGCCGCCGGGAGCGCCGATGACCTCGTGCACGCCGAGCGCGACATCCGCGCGCGCATCGGGGCGCAGCAGCTGGACTTCGCGGCGATGGCCGCGGTATCGAACATCTATCGCGCGGCCAACGTGGTCCGTAACCACATGGAGCGCAAGGTCCTGGCCGACGAGGACCTGTCCTGGGCCGCGTTCACCGTGCTGTTCGTGCTGTGGATCTGGGGCGATCAGCAGACCCGGCACCTGGCCGAGGAAGCCGGCGTCACCAAGGGCACGCTGACCGGCGTGCTGAAGACGCTGGAGAAGCGCGGCCTGGCCCGGCGGCGGACGCACGAAGAGGACGGCCGGCTCGTGCTGGTCAGCCTGGAGCCCAAGGGCGTCGCGGTGATCGAGCGGCTGTTCCCGGCGTTCAACCTCGGTGAGGCGTACGTCAGCGCCGGGCTGTCCGAGCGGGAGAAGGCTCAGCTGGCTGGCTTGCTGCGCAAGATAATCCGGCAGACCGAGCCCGGCTAGCGCCGGCTCCGGACCGCCCCTTCCTGCGGCGGTCGTTTGGTGCCAAACTAATTCGCATGGCAGTGGATCTGACCGACCTGGACCGGTGGGTACGCAGCGTGCCGTACGCGGAGTTCGCCCGGCTGCGCCGGGAGGCGCCGGTCGGGTGGAGCGACGAGGCGGCGCCGAATTCCGGCTTCTGGTCGGTGACGCGCTACGACGACATCGTGACGGCCAGCCGGGACGTAGCGACGTTCTCGTCCGGGCGCGGCGTCTCGTTCGAGGAGCCCACCGACGAGGAGATGGCGGTCCGGCGCACCATCATCGACACCGACCCGCCCGAGCACACGAAGCTGCGCAAGATCATGACCGGCACGTTCTCGCAGCGTGCCGTCGCGGTGTACCAGCAGTTCGTCGCCGGCCTGACCGACGAGGTCCTGGACCAGGGCCTGGCGGACGGGCCGTTCGACTTTGTCGACGCGGTCGCGAAGGAAGTGCCGATCCGGGTGCTGGCACGGATCATGGGCCTGCCCGAGGCCAACCTGGCCCAGTTCATCGACCTCGGTGACCGGCTCATCGCGAACACCGACCCGGACCTGACTGACGTCGTCTGGGGGCGCGACGACACCGACGCCTACCGGTTCTTCCCGTTCCGGAGCCCGTACGGCAAGCAGCTGTGGGATCTCGGCCGGGAGATCGTGCGCGACCGGCTCGCGGCCCCGGGCGACGACTTGCTCTCCAAGCTGCTGCTCGCTCGGGTGGACGGGGACGCGCTCAGCGAGACGGACCTGGACAACCTGTTCTCGATCCTGGTGATCGCCGGCAACGAGACGACCAGGATCGCGATGGTGCACGCGGTGCTGGCCTTCTGCGAGCACCCGGAGCAGTGGGAACGGCTGCGCGCCGACGAGGGCTTGCTCGACACCGCCACCGAGGAAGTGCTGCGGTGGAGCTGCCCGACGCACTTCATGCGCCGCACCGCGGCGGTCGACACCGAACTCGGCGGCGCCGCGATCCGGGCCGGCGACAAGGTGGTGCTCTGGTACGTGTCCGGAAACCGGGACGAGGACGAGTTCGACGACCCGGAGACATTCGACGTCGGCCGGGCGCCGAACCGGCATCTGAGCTTCGGCCGCGGCGGCCCGCACCTGTGCCTGGGCGCGCACGTGGCCCGGCTGGAGATCCGGATACTGCTGGCGGCGCTGGCCCGGCGGGTCGCGCTGTTCGAGCTGGCCGGCCCGCCGCGGCGGATCCGGTCGAACTTCACCAACGGCCTCAAGGCGCTCCCGGTCACCGTGATCAAGGGCTGACCGCGGGCACCCGGCAACCCTTGACAGTAGATCGTTTGCTTCCTTACGATCCTCGACATCGACGGTCGCGGAACTCCGTGGAGGGAGGGACGTGCGGAAGATCGACGCCTTCGCTCACATCCTCCCGCCCGCCTACACCAGACGGCTCGAGGCCATCACCGGCGGCGCGAGCGTGAGCGAGCGAATCCGCGGTTACCGCCCGTGGATCCGCGAGGATCCGGCGCTGACCGAGCTGGACGCGCGCTGGCGGGTGATGGACCAGTTCGGCGACTACGCCCAGGTCGTGACCCTCGCGGTGCCGCCGCCGGAGGAGCTGGGCGGCCCGCTGGCCGCGCTCGACCTGGCCCGGTCGGCCAACGACGAGATCGCCGGGATCGTCGCCAGGTACCCCGACCGGTTCGCCGGCTTCACCGCCGCGCTGCCGATGGGCGACCCGGACGCGGCCGCGGCCGAGCTGGACCGGGCGATGACGCAGCTGGGCGCGCTGGGCGCGCAGGTGTACACGAACGTCAGCGGCGCGCCGCTGGACGAGCCGCGGTTCCGGCCCGTCTTCGACGTCGTGACCGGGCACGGCGGCACGCTGTGGCTGCATCCCACCCGCAGCGAGATCTGGTCCGACTACCCGGCGGAGAGCCGGTCCAGGTACGGGATCTGGTGGTCGCTGGGCTGGCCGTACGAGACGTCGGTGTGCATGACCAGGCTCGTGTTCTCCGGCTACTTCGACCGGTACCCGGGGCTGCAGATCATCGCGCATCACGCCGGCGCGATGGTCCCGCACTTCGCCGCCCGGCTCGCGTCCCCGCTGGAGGACCCGGACCGGGACGCGATCATGGCCGGGCTGGCCGCGCAGCCGCTGGACTACTTCCGCCGCTTCTACACCGACAGCGCGCTGTTCGGCGCGCCGCACGCGGTCCGCTGCGCGGTCGAGTTCTTCGGCCCCGAGCACGTGCTGTTCGGCACCGACATGCCGCTCGGCGGCCCGGCCGTCGTCGCGGACACCATCGCCGACGTCGAGGCACTCGGCCTCGACGCCGCGGCAACCGAGGCGATCTTCGCGGGCAACGCCAGGAGGCTGCTGCGGATCGCCGCCTGACCCGACACCGCCGTCCTGCCCCTCAGCTAGGAGGAAGCCATGAGTTCCGAGCCGGCCTACGAGCGCCTCGGCGCCAAGGTGTTGTCGCTGCCGGATGTCATCGCGCAGTCCGTCGGCTTCATGGGCCCGATCTTCTCCTCCGCGTTCGTCATCCCGCTGGTCGTCGGCGTGATCAGCGCTTCCGGCAAGGGCGGCGGCGTGGCCGCGCCGCTGTCGGTGATCATCGCCGGCATCGGCGTCTTCGCGCTCGGCTGGATCGTGAGCCAGTACGCCAGGGAGATCCACTCGGCCGGCTCGCTGTACGACTACGTGACCCGCGGCCTCGGCAAGCGCGTGGGCACGGCGGCAGGCTGGCTCTACTACGGCGGGGTCGTCGTGCTCCTGGTCGGGCTCCTGCTGCTTATCGGCGGCTACCTGCAGAGCACGATCCAGTCCGAGTTCAAGGTGAACCCGCTGCCGTCCTGGGCCTGGACGCTGATCATCATCGCGCTGATCGCGGTCATCCTGTATTTCGGCGTGCGGCTCTCGACCCGCAGCCAGCTCGTGCTGGCGCTGGTGTCGATCATCGTCGTGACGATCTTCTTCATCACCGTGATCGCGAAGCTCGGCTCGGCCAACAGCGTCAAGCCGTTCGAGCCGTCGTCGTCGGCGGACGGCTGGTCCGGGATCTTCTTCGGCGTGCTGTACGGAGTGCTGCTGTTCGTCGGCTTTGAGACCGCGGCGAATCTGGCCGAGGAGACGCCGAACCCGCGCCGCGAGATCCCGATCGCGGTCATGACGACGGCAGGCATCGCGACGGTCATCTACGTGGTCGCGACGTACGTCGAGGTCGCGGGCTTCCATTACAGCCTCAAGAGCATCACCGCGGCCGCGGGCGCCCCGCTGTTCGCGCTCGGCGCGCCGGCCAGCGCGGGCGGTTTCGGCGGCACCGGGATCGACCGGCTGCTGGAACTGGTGGTGCTGTTCGACATGCTCGCGGTCGCGATCGGCTGCGCGGTCTCCGCGTCGCGCGGGCTGTTCGCGATGGCCAGGGACCGGCGCATCCCGGCCGCGCTCGCGATCACCTCGAAAAAGCACGGCTCGCCGCTCGGAGCCGCTGCCTTCATCATCGCGGCCGCCGTGGTGACGCTGCTGGTCAACCAGTTCTGGACCAGCCTGTTCGCGCTACCGGCCACGCCGCACTACTTCGCGCTGTTCGCCTGGGGCTCGACCTTCGGCGGGTTCGCTCTCGTCGTCGTGTACCTGCTGATGTCGGTCGGCTCGTTGCGCACCTTCGCGACGTCGGAGCGGCGGGTGTCGGTGATCATCGCCGCGGTCGTCGGCATCCTCATCACCGGTGGCGCGATCTTCGGCTCGTTCTACAAGGTGACCAGCCCGACGATCGAGGCGCCCTGGTACGCGCTCGCGCTGCTGGCGGTCGGTTTCCTCTCCACCTACCTCCTGCGGGCCAGGGAGTCGGCCAGCACCCAGCTGGCCGACCTGAGCGCGCACTAGCCACCCGCGATCAGCAGCCAGCCACCACGACTGGAATCCTTCTGTCCGCCGCGACAACGCCCGAAGGAACTGCCCGCCACTCGATCCGATATACCGGAACCCTACGGCCGCCCGGGCTGTGGCCACGTGAAGGAGCGGTAATGCCTGGAATCGTTGTGGGAGTGGACGGCTCGGCCAGCGCGAGGCGCGCACTTGACTGGGCGATGCGAGAGGCAGCGGCGCACCATGCGCCGCTCACTGTGGTGGCAGTGCACGAAGTCCCCAAGAGCTACTGGGGGCGCATCCCGGTGACCGGCCCGGCCGACGCCGCCATACTCGCGGACCTCAGGCAGGCGGCCGAGGAGATGACACAGACGGCTGAAAGCGAGCTGGGCGACGCCCGGCCGGCGTCGGTGAATCTCCATGTGGTGAGCGGGTTCGTGGTGAAGGAGCTGCTCGATGCCGCCCGGGATGCCGACCTGGTCGTGATCGGCTCCCGTGGCGAGGGCGGGCTGGCCCGGCTGGTGATGGGATCAGTGAGCAACGAGGTCGTCCAGCGCGCAGGGTGCCCGGTGACGATCGTCCCGCACCAGAAGTGAGCCGTGCGCGGCAGGGGTCACGCCCGCCGGCCGCCCTCGACGGCGACCGGCGTGACCGGGCTCTCCTTCATGCCGCCTCACAGGTGATAGGCGTACTCGCCGAACTCCCAGTCGGTGACGTAACGCTCGAACCGCTCGATCTCGTTGCGCTTGTAGGCCAGGAATGAGGTCACGAAGTACGACCCGAGCACGTCGGCCAGTTCGGTGTCGGCCGCCAGCGCGTCCAGCGCCGTGCTCAGCCGCTGCGGCAGCAACTGCGCGCTGGCCGGGTCGTACCCGTAGCCCTCCAGCTTGGCTGGCGGCTCCGCCTTGTCCTGGATACCGAGGTAGGCGGCCGCGCCGACGGCGGCGTTGATCAGGTACGGGTTGGCGGTGGCATCGCCGAGCCTGATCTCCAACCGGGCCGCGTCGCCGCGCTCGGGCGGGATACGCACCATCGCGCTGCGGTTGTCCAGGCCCCAGTCGATCAGCCACGGCGCCAGGGTGTCCGGCCCGAACCGCTTGTAGGAGTTGATCGTGGGGTTGAGCAGCGCGCTCAGCGCGGGCGCGTGCCGCAGCACGCCGGCCAGCGCGTGCCGGGCGATCGCCGACAGCCCGTCCTGGCCCGCGGGGTCGCCGGTGACGTTCCGGCCGGCCTCGTCGGCCAGCGACACGTGCACATGGAATCCGGACCCGCCCTCGTCGTTGAACGGCTTGGCCATGAACGTGGCGAGCAGCCCCTGCAGGCGGGCGATCTCCTGCACCGCGGACTTCAGCCGGAACGCCCGGTCGGCGGCGTCGAGCAGGTCGGAGTGCCCGAGGTTGATCTCGAACTGGCCCGGCGAGAACTCGTGGTTCGCGGCGGTGACCTGCAGCTGCGCGTCCCGCAGCTGGCGCAGCATGTGCAGCAGCAGGCCCTGCGGGTCGCCCTTGCGGCCGACCACGTAGACGTTGCCGAGCTCGCCCGCGTACCGGCGCCAGGTCCCGTCCGGACCCTGCTCGCAGACGAAGAACTCCAGCTCCGGGCCGCACACCAGCCGGTAGCCGGCGGCCGTCAGCCGGTCCGCGACCGTGGCGGCGACCGTGCGCGGTGACTCCGGCGCGCGCTCGCCGTCGGTGGTGAACGCGTCGCCCAGGCACCAGGCCGCGTTCGGCTCCCACGGTAGCGCCG
Organism: uncultured Actinomycetota bacterium; assembly: GCA_963805805.1. Taxonomy (GTDB): domain Bacteria; phylum Actinomycetota; class Actinomycetes; order Streptosporangiales; family Streptosporangiaceae; genus JAJYUU01. The sequence goes on from CAWDVS010000011.1 coordinate 425,852, forward strand.
GGACGAAGGACACCGGCGCCTGCCCGGCGCAGCCGCGCGTACACCGGGTACGGGTCGGCTTCCAGTTCCTCGACGGTGACCGGCGTGACCGGGCTCTCCTTCATGCCGCCTCACAGGTGATAGGCGTACTCGCGGAACTCCCAGTCGGTGACGTACCGCTCGAACCGCTCGATCTCGTTGCGCTTGTAGGCCAGGAACGAGGTGACGAAGTACTCGCCCGAGCACGTCGGCCAGCTCGGTGTCGGCCGCCAGCGCGTCGAGCGCCGTGCTCAGCCGCTGCGGCAGCAACTGCGGCGCTGGCCGGGTCGTACCCGTAGCCCTCCAGCTTGGCCGGCGGCTCGGCCTTGTCCTGGATACCGAGGTAGGCGGCCGCGCCGACGGCGGCGATGACCAGGTACGGGTTGGCGGTGGCGTCGCCGAGCCTGATCTCCAGCCGGGCGCGCGTCGCCGCGCTCGGGCGGGATCCGCACCATCGCGCTGCGGTTGTCCAGGCCCCAGTCGATCAGCCACGGCGCCAGGGTGTCCGGCCCGAACCGCTTGTAGGAGTTGATCGTCGGGTTGAGCAGCGCGGTCAGCGCGGGCGCGTGCCGCAGCACGCCGGCCAGCGCGTGCCGGGCCGACCGCCGACAGCCCGTCTGCGCCCGCGGGGTCGCCGAGTGACGTTCCGGCCGGCCGTCGTCGGCCAGCGAGACGTGCACGTGGAATCCGGACCCGCCCTCGTCGTTGAACGGCTTGGCCATGAACGTGGCGAGCAGCCCCTGCAGGCGGGCGATCTCCTGCACGGCGGACTTGAGCCGGAACGCCCGGTCGGCGGCGTCGAGCAGGTCGGAGTGCCCGAGGTTGATCTCGAACTGGCCGCGGCGAGAACTCGTGGTTGGCGGCGGTGACCTGCAGCTGCGCGTCCCGCAGCTGGCGCAGCATGTGCAGCAGCAGGCCCTGCGGGTCGCCCTTGCGGCCGACCACGTAGACGTTGCCGAGCTCGCTCGCGTACCGGCGCCACGGTCCCGTCCGGACCCTGCTCGCAGACGAAGAACTCCAGCTCCGGGCCGCACACCAGCCGGTAGCCGAGCTGGCCGTCAGCCGGTCCGCGACCGTGCGCGGCGACCGTGCGCGGTGACTCCGGCGCGCGCTCGCCGTCGGTGTGTGAACGCGTCGCCGAGGCACCAGGCCGCGTTCGGCTCCCACGGAGCGGGGTGATCGTGGCCAGGTCCGGATAGACGGTGATGTCCGGCAGCCCGGCCTCCAGGCCGCCCTGCACTGGCACCACGTCGCCGCGCGGCGAGGTGTGATAGACCGCGCGGCAGAACGCGAGCCCGTGCTCGGTCGCGGCGCCGAGCTGGTCGATCAGCACGTCCCGGCCCCGGTCGACGCCGATCATGTCCGGGTAGGACACGCGCACGACGTCGATTCCCTGTTCCCGCAGCCGCCGGCGACGGCGGTTGCGGTCAGCGGTTGCGGCACGGCGGCTCCCGGCGATCGAACGTTTGGGTGCGAACAATCCCGGCCAGAGTAAACGGCCCCGCGCGACCCAGGCAAGTGCCGAATGCGGTGCGCTCGGTTACGATCCGGCTCGTACGGAAGCGAACGATCTGGGAGCGGCCATGCGCGAGGTGACCGGGTTCTTCTATCCGCGGACGGCGACCGGCCGGTCCTCACTGCTGCCCCCGCCGCCGTGGCACTACTCCGGCGACCTGCTCACGGTCGAGTACCGCACGGACCCGGCCAGGGTCGCCGAGCTGCTGCCGGCCCCGCTGGCGCCGGCCCCCGACGATCCGGGCGCGGTGGCGCTGATCTGGGCCGACTGGCAGTCCTGCGGCGACGACCAGGCCGAGCTGCTTGACCCGGTGCGCGCGCAGTACCGGGAGTGCTTCGCGGTCGTGCGGTGCAGCTTCGGCGGCCGGGTGTTCTCGCGCTGCGTGTACATCTGGGTCGACGCCGACTTCGCGCTGGCCCGCGGCCTGCACCAGGGCTACCCGAAGAAGTTCGGGTCGATTCACCAGACCAGGCCGCACCCGTACGGGAACGCGGCCCCGCGGATCGGCGGCCGGCGGCCGGTTCGCGGGCACGCTGGCCGCGGCCGACCGGCGGCTGGCGCAGTGCGTGGTCACGTTGCGGGAGCCGTCGCCGGACAACGGCTTCGTGAACGCCCACCCGATGGCGCACCACCGGTGGATGCCGTCGATCGCGCCCGGCGGCCCGGACGCGCTGGACGAGCTGATCCAGTCCGGCAGTGCCAGCTTCGAAGGCCGGCCCGGCCTGGCGCGGCGACGCGACACTGGACCTGTTCGAGGCGCCGACCGAGGAACTGGCGCTGCTGGCCGTCGGCGAGATCATCGGCGGGTACTACCGGCAGGTCGGCGTCACCTGGAACGGCGGCCGGGTGCTGGCCGATCGCGGCGTGCCCGTCGACGCGGAGTAGCTGCGACGAGTACTGCGACGCGGACGAGCGTTGGCTCGGAGCGGGCGTTGACGCGGCCGAACCACAGCGGCGATAATTTGGGTCCAAACGACTTAGCCGAAGAGTTAGGGCTCTGTCCGGGCCCTGAGTCTTCGGCTTGATGGAATGGCGGCCCGAGAGCCAGCGGGAGGGCGATGAGCACGGCGCGCATAGCGGGCGTTGACGTCGATACCCGGCACTGGATCGGCGGCGAGCGGGTCGCGTCCGCGGACACGTTTGCCGATATCTCGCCGATCGACGAGTCGGAGCTGGCGCAGGTCGCCCGCGGCGGCGCGGCCGAGGCCGACGCGGCCGTGCGCGCGGCCGCCGCCGCATTCCCGGCCTGGGCGGCGACGCCACCAGCCGAGCGGGCGGAGCTGCTGCAGGCCATCGCGGCCGGCATCGAGAACCGGGTCGAGGACCTGGCCGCCGTCGAGACCGCGGACAACGGCGCGCTGCTGCGCTCGCACCGGCGCAGCGTGATGCCGCGGGTGGCGCACAACTTCCGGTTCTTCGCCGAGCGACTCGGCCAGCTCGACCCCGGCCAGCTGGAGATCAGAGAGCATCAGGAGCGGGTGTCGTGGGCGCCGGCCGGCGTCACCGCGGTCATCACGCCCTGGAACGCGCCGCTCATGCTGGCGACCTGGCGGATCGCGCCAGCGCTCGCGGCCGGGAACACCGTGGTCGCGAAGCCGCCCGAGCTGGCCCCGCTGACCGCGAGCCTGCTGGCCGACATCACCCGGGCGGCCGGGCTACCCGACGGCGTGTTCAACGTGATCCAGGGCCTCGGGGCTGAGGCCGGCGCGCCGCTGGTGGCGCACCCGGACGTCGCGCGCGTCTCGTTCACCGGCTCGGTCGCGACCGGCCGGGCCGTGGCCGCCGCGGCGGGCGCTCAGCTGACCCCGGCGTCGCTGGAGCTGGGCGGCAAGTCCGCGCTGCTGGTCTTCGCCGACGCCGACCTCGACCTCGCGGTGGCCAACGCCGTCGAGCAGTACGACAACGCGGGCCAGGTGTGCCTCGCGGGCAGCCGGCTGCTGGTGCAGGAGCCGATCGTGGCCGATTTCACGGCCCGGCTGCTCGACCGCGTCGCCGCGCTGCGGCAGGGCGACCCGCGGGACGAGGACACCGACATCGGCCCGAACATCAGCCGGGCGCACGTGCAGCGCGTGGACGGCTTCGTGCGGCGGGCCGTTGCCGACGGCGCGCGGGTGCTGGCGGGCGGGGGAGTGCGGCATGGGCTGTACTACCGGCCCACGCTGCTGACCGGGGCGCGGCCGGGCGCGGAGATCCTCACCGCGGAGGTCTTCGGCCCGGTGCTCACGCTGCAGACGTTCGATACCGAGGACGAGGCGGTCGGGCTGGCCAACAACACTAGCTACGGGCTCGCCGCGACGTTGTTCACCGGTGACCGGGTCTGCGCCGAGCGCGTGGCGGCCCGGCTGGTGGCGGGCACCGTGTGGGTGAACTGCTTCTTCGTCCGGGATCTGCGCGCGCCGTTCGGCGGCGCGCGCGACTCCGGCATCGGCCGCGAGGGCGGGACCTGGAGCTTCGATTTCTACAGCGACGTCAAGAACACCGTCTACGCACCGAGGGGTTGGCGCAGTGCTGGGTGAGGTTGTGGTGGGTGAGGTTGTGCTGGCGGAATGGCGCAGCGATGGGTGAGGTGGTGGCGGCCGGCCTGCTCGCGCACGTGCCGACGATCATGCTGCCGCGGGATGAGCGGCTCGCGCTGAACGAAGGCAAGGAGATCAGCCTCGTCCCCGGCCTGGAGCGGCTGCGGCGGGAGATATTCGAGACGCTCGACTACGACACGGTCGTCGTCATCGACTCGCACTGGTTCACCACGGTCGAGTTCGTCGTCGCCGCGCAGCCGGTGCGGGCCGGGCTGTTCACGTCGGACGAGCTGCCGCGCGGCATGAGCCGGGTGCCGTACGACTTCCGCGGCGACCCCGAGCTAGCGCACGCGATCGCCGCGGAAGCGGGCGCCGCCGGTACCTGGATCACCGCGATCGACGACCCGTGCCTGCCCATCTACTACGCGACCGTCAACCTGTGGGCGTTCCTCGGCCGCGGGCTCGACAAGCAGTGGGTGACGATGAGCAACACGGCGGAGACCGGCGACACCGAGGACTTCCTGCGGGCAGGCCGGGCCCTCGGCGCCGCCATCGCGCGGTCCGACCGGAAGATCGTCCTGCTGGCGTCCGGTGCGCTGTCGCACACGTTCTGGCCGCTGCGCGAGCTGCGCGCACACGAGGCGAGTGACCCGGCGCACATCCGGACGCCCGAGGCGCGCGCCGCCGACCTTGAGCGCATCGGCTGGTTCGAGACGGGCGATCACGCCCGGGTGCTCGCCGCGATGCCGGCCTACCTGAAGGTCCGGCCGGAGGCCAAGTTCGCGCACTACCTGATGATGATCGCGGCGCTGGGCGGTGGCGCGGTGACCGCGCCCGCCCGGCGGTTCAGCGAGTACGAGAACGCGATCGGCACCGGGCAGATGCACCTGTGGTTCGACCGGCCCGCGGCCGGCTGGTGCGGAGGATCTGTGCCCGCCGGAGGTGGGACGTGACCGAGTACCGGAGGATCCTGCTGGACGGCGCCGCCGTGCAGGTCGTACGCGACGGCGACGACCTGGTCGCCGGCGACGGGCGCCGGGTGGCCGCCGCTAGCGCGGTGCACCTGCCGCCGGTGCTGCCGACGAAGATCATTGCCGTGCACCTGAACCATCGCAGCCGGGTGCAGGAGTTCGGCGCGCGGCTGCCAGCGGCGCCCACCTACTTCCACAAGCCGACGTCTGCGCTACTCGGTCACGGCGGCTCGGTGGTCCGCCCGGCGAACTGCAAGTACCTCAACTACGAGGGCGAGGTCGCGATCGTGCTGGGGCGGACCTGCCGGAACGTGGCGCAGGCGGACGTCGGCGAGTACATCGCCGGCTACACCATCGGCAACGACTTCGGCTTGCACGACTTCCGCGACACCGACGCGGGCTCGATGCTGCGGGTCAAGGGCTCGGACACGATGGCGCCGCTCGGGCCCGGCCTGGTGACCGGCTGGGACTACCGCGGCAAGCGGCTGCGCACGTTCGTCAACGGCACGCTCGCGCAGGACGGCAGCACCGACGAGATGGCGTGGGACATGCACTATCTCGTCGCCGACATCGCCCGCAGCATCACGCTGTACCCCGGCGACGTGCTGCTGTCCGGTACGCCCGCCAACTCGCGGCCGGTGCAGCCGGGCGACGTGGTCGAGGTCGAGGTCGAGGGCCTGGGCGCGGCTGGTCAACCAGATCGTGGCCGGCCCGCTGCCGGTGTCGGCCGAACTCGGGGCGCAGCCGACCGAGAGCGAGGAAGTCGTGTCCACCGCGCTCGGCGGGGACTGGGAGTTCCGCGGTATCAGGCCGCCAGCCAGGTCCTGATGCCCGCGCCCCGGATGTGCCTGATCCTGAGCGAGAACTGGACGATGACCTCGGGGCGGGACCTGCCCGCGCTCGTGCGCTGGGCGCGCGAGGCGGAGGACGCGGGCTTCGACTCGGTGATGATCAGCGAGCACATCGTGCTCGGCCCGGCCGCGGGCGCCGCCGGGGTCATGGCGAACCCGCGCGACTACGCCGAGCCGGGCAACCAGGATCCCGCCACGCCGTGGCCGAGCTCGATCGTGCTGCTGTCGGCCATCGCCGCGGTGACCGAGCGGATCCGGCTGGTGGCCGGCGCCGTGATCGCGCCACTGCGGCATCCGCTGCTGATCGCGCGCGAGCTCGGCTCGCTCGACCTGCTGAGCGGCGGCCGGCTGGTCGTGCTGCCGACGGTCTCCTGGCTGGCGGAAGAGTACGCGGCGCTGGGGGTTTCGTTCCGGCAGCGCGGCGACCTGCTCGACGAGCACCTGGCCGCCTGGACGGCGCTGTGGCGGGACACGCCCGCCTCGTTCGACGGGCGGCACTACTCGTTCCGCGACGTATATTTCGAGCCGAAGGCGTTCCGTAATGCGGGACCGCAGCTCTGGCTCGGCGGGGCGGGCATGCACCGCCGGATGACCGAGCGCATCGTCCGGTACGGGGCCGGGTTCAACCCGCTGGGCCGGCCCAGCGCCGCGGAGATGCAGCTCCTCTGGGACGCGATGCGGGCCGCCGGCCGGGACGCGGCGAGCCTGGAGCTGATCGGCGGTACGCGCGCGGTGTTCCCGGACCCGGCCAGCACCGCCGACCTGGGCCAGGCGCTGGAGGTGATCCCCGCGCAGATCGAGCAGGGCTTCAGCACCTTCTGCATCAAGCCGTCGCAGTTCACTGACGACCCGGCGGACGTCGCGCGGTTCTGCCGCGACGTCATCAGCCGGGTGAGCGCCTTCGCCGTACCCGCTTAACCAGTTGCCGCCTGGCCCGGCTGGCCGTGATGATTCGGGCGTGGCCAGCGAAGAACTTCAATTCGTCCGCGAGCTCCTGCGCGGCATGGACCTGGACGCGATGACGGTGGCCGAGCGCAGGGCCGCCACCGGCTCGGCCGCATCGGTGCCGCCCGCGGGTACGACTGTGGCGCCGGCCGACGCGGACGGCGTGCCCGCCGAGTGGGTGGTGGCACCGGGAGCCAGCCCCGGCCGGGTGCTGATGTACCTGCACGGCGGCGGGTACCAGCTCGGTTCGCCCGCCACGCTGCGACACCTGATCGGGCTGCTGTCGGCCGCGGCGTCGGCGCGCGTGCTCAGCGTCGACTACCGGCTCGCGCCCGAGCACCCGTTCCCGGCCGCGGTTGAGGACGCCCTGGCCGCCTACCGCTGGCTGCTGGCCGGCCAGACCGAGCCCGCGGCGATCGCGATCGCGGGCGACTCGTCCGGCGGTGGCCTGGCGCTCGGCACGCTGGTGGCGCTGCGGGACGCGGGCGAGGCCATGCCGGTCGCGGCCGCCGTGATCTCGCCGTGGACCGACCTGGCGCTGACCGGTGAGTCGCTGCGGACGCGGGCGGAGGCCGAGGTCATGGTCAAGTCGGCCGGGATGCCGGAGACCGCCGCGCTGTACCTGAACGGCGCGGACCCCCGGCATCCGTATGCCTCCCCGCTGTACGCGGACCTGCGCGGGCTGCCGCCGATCCTGATCCACGTCGGCGACGCCGAGCTCATCCTGGATGACTCGACCCGGTTCGCCGCCCGCGCCGAGGCCGCGGGGGTCGACGTCACGCTGGAGGTCTGGGACGAGATGCCACATGTCTGGCACGCGTTCGCCGGGCTGCTGCCGGAGGCAGATCAGGCCGTCGCCGGCCTCGGCGCGTGGCTGGACCGCCGCTACGCCGCCGGGGAGTAAGCTCCCGAGCCGCTGAAGTACTGCGGGACAGGTGACGTCAGGCGGGAGAGACGATGCAAGCGATCATGGTGAGCGAGACCGGCGGTCCGGATGTGCTGCGGGTAGCCGACGCCAAAATGCCCGCGCCCGGTCCCGGTGAGGTGCTGGTCAGGGTGCTGGCGGCCGGAGTCGGGCCGTGGGACGTGTCGCTGCGGACCGGCCGGCTGCCGTGGGATCTGCCCGTCATCCCCGGCGGGGAGTTCGCCGGGCTGGTCGTCGGCGACACGGGCGCGGAGGCCGCGTTCGAGGACGGCGAGCCGGTCTACGGCTATCCCGCCATCGTCGGGTGCTACGCGGAGTACGTCACGTGCCCGTCGGAGCAGATGGCGCCGATCCCGGCCGGGCTCAGCAACATCGACGCGGCCGCCGTGCCCATCGACGCGCTGACCGCGCAGCAGGGCCTGCAGGATCACCTCGGCATCCAGGCCGGCGACACGGTGCTGATCACCGCCGCGGCGGGCGGCCTGGGGCACCTGGCCGTGCAGATCGCGCGGGCGCACGGCGCGAACGTGATCGGGACCGCCAGCCGCCACAATCACGACTTCGTGCACACGCTCGGCGCGGCCACGGTCGTCGACCACATGCAGGCGGACTGGCCCGAGCAAGTGCGCGCGCTCACCGGCGGCGGCGCCGACAAGGTGCTGGCCTGCGCTGGCCCGACGCTCGCGGGCGCCGCCAGGGCCGCCAGGGATGGCGCCGTGGTGGCGACCCCGGTGCGCGGCGAGGACCAGCCGGAGGGGGACCGGGTGCACTGGCTGCCCTACAACGGCGAGGCGCGCGGCAGCGGCCTGATCGCGCTCGGCCCGTGGTTCGACGACGGAACGCTGGCGGTGCACATCGCGCGGCGGTTCTTCTGGAAGGACGCGGCGGCGGCGCACCGGGAAGTCGAGAACGGCCACACCCGCGGCAAGACGCTGCTGGTCGTGGACGAGGACCTCGCGGCCCAGAACGGGCTGTAAGAGGGCTCTGCTACCCGCTCGTCGTCCGCGGCGCTGGAAGGCGATGCCTTCCCTCGTCGCTCCTACGTCGCTCCTCAGTCCAGGCACCGCTGCGCCGCGGCCGCTCGCTCGGAGTCCGGCTGGGGGGCCGGCGGCCGTCGCGGCTGGCGTCAGAGCTTGCCGCGGTTCTTCGCCGCGAGAATTATCTGCGTCGCCAGCCGCGGGCTGACGCCGAGTTTCCTGGCGATCTCGTCCGGCCGCAGGCCCTGCTCGTTATACAAAAGCGCGAGTTTCTCCTGCGATCGGGTCCAGGGCTTGGCGGCCGGTTTTCCGGCCGCGCTGGCCGCCGGGTGCGGGGTCGGCCGGCGACGCCGGGCCCGGGCCGGGCTGGCCGGCTCGCCCGCCTGCGGCGCGGCCGGGCCGAAGGAGCCGCGCCGCTGGTCACGATACTTGCCGCTGGCCAGATCGGCCTCGGTGCTCGCGTCGAGAATCATGAACTCTTCGGCGGACTTGTTCATGCCGATGGCCACCATCGTGAGGCCCTTAGCATTCTTCTCCTGGCACTCACGGGCCATGCAGTAGTTGTATTTCCGGGCTCGGTCTGGGTGCAGCTCAGTTCCGCAGGTAATGCAACTCGTCATAGCAGCAGATAAAACACTCGGAGCGCCGAGAATTCCGTGGCTGGCCGGAGGCAGATTAGCGCGGAATGCCGAGCCTGGCTGCTCCGGCCGGGCGGCTGGAGGAGGATTTGGGAAGGGAAGTGGTGGTGACGTGCGCTGGAGATGAACAGCGCGGGATATCCGGTGGGAGGCCTCCGCGATCAGGCAGCACTGCTGCTGCGCGCGGTAGGCGGCGGAGTGGTGGGTCGCCGCTCGCGGCCGCGCGGGATCGCGGTGAGCCAGCTGCCGCATCCGCCGCGCGCGGCCGCTGCGGGGCCGGGCGCGAGGTCTCGAAGCCTGCAGCGCAGCCGCAGGCCGGCCTCGTCGGCGACTGCAGCCAGACCAGGCGGCTCGTACGGGCGGCGATCGCTGCCAGGCGCGGGCGGCAGCGGCAGTCGCCCGCGATCTCCAGCGCGTACGGCTCGGGCAGGCCAGGCGGCAGGCTCGCGCCCGGCTGCAGCCGGGATAGCCAGACGCGAGCGAGCCAGCCGCCACCGTCGACCCGCCCGGCGAACTGCGCGCACGCGTCGGCGGCCTCGGCCACGGCCGGAGCGTGGCGGCGAGCCAGCGCAACTCGATCTGGATGCCCGGGCCTGCGCGATGAGGCCGGCCGTCCATCTGGCTGGCCAGCGCCAGCGCCTGCGCGAGACGCCTGGGCGTCGGGCTCGCCGCGGCGGCCGCGGATGGCGGCCAGGTCGCGCAGCGGATACAGCTGGTTGGCCGGGGACACACCGGGATGGCGAGCAGCTGAGTGCACAGCTCGGCCGCCTCGTCCCAGCGGCCGAGTGCCAGCAGCGTGTCGGCCTGGCTGCCGCGCAGGCACCGGGTCAGGAACCGCAGCTCGCGCTTATCACAGAAGGCCATGCCCGCGGCGTAGTAGCGCTGCGCATCAGCGAACCGCTGCAGGCTGTTGCTGCCGTCCTGCAGGTTGACGTAGCAGCGCGCCTCCCGCAGCCCGGCCGCGAGGGCGCCTGCAGGCCCGGCAACGGTGAATTCCGGCCAGCGCGGGGTCGAACTGGTCACGATCAAGGGGAGCCAGCTCACCAGCGCGGTGTCGCCGAGCTGGCGGCCGAGGTCTGCCGCGCGGGCGATCGAGGCCCGCGCCTCGTCGCGGTGGCCGTCGCTCCACTGAGCATCTGCGATCTCGCGTAGGCCCAGGCCAGCTCGGTCCGGGCGGCAGCGCCGCGAGGATCCGCACCGCTGCTCGGCGGTCTCAGCCGACGCCTTGCCTTCGCAGAGCTGCCACTGGGTGTGCGACAGCCTGCTCAGGACCGGCCCGCGGACAGCTGATCCCCGCAGTCCTGCCGCAGCGCAGCGCGGCCTGCAGGGCCTGCTCGGCTTCCGGCCAGCGGTCGAGCAGCGCGTATTCGTGCGCCAGGCTCTCGTTAGGCCCGCCAGCGCGCGGCTCGCCCGGCCGGTGAACTGCAGGGCCCGGCCGAGGTGGCCGGCCGCCTCGCGGTGCGCGCCCAGCCCGGATGAACGCCGGGCCGCCTCGGGCGCGTGCGGCGGACGGCCTGTTCGTCACCGGCCCCAGCGCGTGATGGGCCAGCACCGCCGGGTCCGCGTCACCAGCCTGCTCCAGCGCGGCCAGCAGCCGTGCGTGCAGCTCGATCTTCCGGCGCGGACCGAGGCCGGCCTCCACCGCCAGCCGCACGAGCTCATGCCGGAACTGCAGCGTGGCGCCGTCCGGCACCAGGATGCCGCCCTGCACGCACTCGTCCAGGTGCTGCTCGGCCCGGCGCGATGGCCGCCACCAGAGCTGGCTCGACCCGCCGACCGACCACGGCCGCGGCCTGCACGGCATCGCGGCTCGCCGGGCTCAGCCGGGCCAGCCGCGCGGCCACGATGTCGCGCACGGTCGCCGGAATCGACGGCCACCCGGATGCACGATCTCCGTCACGTAGAACGGGTTGCCGCCGGTGACGCGGTGCAGTTCGGCCGCGTCCACGTCGACCGATCCGGCCAGTTCGCCGACCGCGGCGGCCGACAGCGGTGGCAGCCGCATCCGCCGGGTGGCCCGCTGGGTGGCGAGGTCACCGAGCACGACCCGCAGCGGATGCCCGTCCGGGAGCTCCCCGTCCCGGTAGCTGACCAGCACGAGTGTCCGCATCCGGCTCAGCCGTCGGCCGAGGAAGTGCAGCAGGTCGATCGTCGCCTCGTCGGCCCAGTGCACGTCCTCGATTGCCGCGACCGTAAGCACGCCGGGGGAGTCCAGGGCCGCGGCGAAAGCAGTGAAGAGCTGGTCGCGCGACGCGTCCGCGCGGCAGAGCTCGGCCAGGCGGCCGCCGGCCTGCGGGGCGATGTCGAATACCGGGCCGAGCGGCCGAGGGGTGAGCAGGCCGTCGCAGCCGCCCCAGAGCCAGCTTGTGTCGCCGGACCGGTGCGCGAACTCCTCCAGCAGCGCGGTCTTGCCCATGCCCGCTTCACCGGAGACGAGCACGAGCCGGCCGTGGCCGGGCATCGGTGGCCTGGCGCGCCGCAGAACGGATCCGTCAAGCAACTGCACGAGTCACCCCACTCCTGGCCAGATTGTGACGTCTGGCGGCTGGCGTTTCAACCGGTCTGGCGGTGTGCCAGCAGTTCCGTCAGCGTGTCCCGGAAGGCGGCGAGACGGCTCGCGCCCAGCGCGCGCCCACTCCGCTCGACGGCAGGGGGTGGGCGCAGCAGGAGCGCATGGGAGGGGTAGGAGAGTCCGGTCGACCGCTGATCGAGCGGATCCTGGGCACTGACCCGCCGTCGACGGCGCTGAATGCTGCGGCCGTGATCTGGCAGTTCTTCGCCCGGCATCCGAAGCCCGCCGGGTAGCCGGGGTCGACCCCCACCGCCCCCAGTTCGTCGGTCAGGCCGAGTCGTTCCCAGCGGAGCAGCGCGATGGGGACGTTGCCGTTAGTCCACAGATAGTCATGCAGGGCCCGCAGGTCCAGGTCCGCGCCGCCCAGCCGCACGGCGTCCGCGAGCAGCGCGATCAGCTGAGTTTTGCCGACCTGATAGGTCAGGCCCTGGCCGGGCGTCTCGGCGAAGAACGCGGCCTCCTCCTGCGCGGTCGCGGCGTCCATGGGTACCCGGACCGCGAGCTCGCGCGCCGCGTCGTCGATCGAGAGCGCGCCCGCGGCCAGCCCGACGTCGACGCTCACCCGGAGCGCGCGCAGCCGCATGAAGTTGCACAGCACCGCGCGGGTGTGCGGCGCGTCGTCGACCAGGCCGCTGACGAGCATCAGCTCCTCGTTGTAGAACGCGATCCCCTCGTTGGCGGCGGAGTCGTAGTAGTGCCTGCGGATGGGCCGCGGGTTGCGCCAGGAGAGCGCGAGCTGCTGAAAGTGCACGCCCTCGTGCACGATCCCGGCGCGCGGGTCGCGGGCGTTGGCCGCGTAAAAGTACGGCAGCCCGGCGGCCGGCGGCGGGAAGTAGGACGTGCCGTCCTCGGCGAGCCGGTCCGGCCCGGTCAGGTCGTCGGCGACGCCGAGGAAGCGCAGCGGCTCCAGGTAGCCAGGCATCGGCGCGACCCGGTAGTGCCGCAGCCAGCCGGGCTGGCTGAGCAGGCCACGGGCCGGGTAGAAGTCGCGGATGCCCTGCTCCAGCGCGGCCTGCACGCGAGCCTGCTCGGCCGAGTCGGCCGGCAACGACGGCTCCGGCAGGCCGCGGTTCCTGGCCGTGTGCAGTAGTTCGAGCCACACCGCCCGGTCGTACTCGCGGCGGCCGATAACGGCGATCTCGTCCAACGGCACCGGCACGCACGCGACCTCACGCAGGAACCACTCGTACTGCGCGCGGCCGACCGGCTGCGCGGCCGGCAGGCTGCCCAGGACCGCCGCGAGCCCCGCCCGGAACTGGTCCAGCGCGGCCGCTGCGGCTGCGGCCGCGGCCCGCAACTCGGCGCCGGCCGCCGGCTGGATCCGCCCGAGCTCCGCCGCGGTCGCGGCGATGCGCTCGCCGATGCCGTCCAGTTCCGCGACCGCGAGCGCGGCGAACTCCCTGGCCGGGCGGTCGAGCGCGGCGCTTGCGTGGGAGAGTGTCGCCGGTACCGCGCGCAGCAGCCGGATCACCTCGGCGACGCGCGCGGGGTCGATACCGGGCCGCAGCAGGGTGTCGAAGACCGGCCCGAGTGCCTGATCGATCCAGTACCGGGGGATCTCGCGGACGCGGAGCACGTCGCTCTCCCAGGTCACCCGCGCCATCGCCGACCTGAGTAGCCGGTGGTCGACCCGGTCGGCCGTCTCGGCCGGATGAATGCGGTCCAGCTCGGCGCGGAAGGCCCGCAGCTCGCCGCCGCGGCGGGCGGCCGCGGCCGCGCTGACCTCGGGCAGCCAGCCGGGCGGGCGGCCGAGCCGCTGGATGTCGTCGCGCATCCGCGGCTGCTGGACCGCGCGCCACGCCCAGAACCGCTCGCCGAGGTCGTTGAGCTCGCTCGTCGTCATCGCTACCGAGGATCTCGCATCGCCGGATGCAGACCGGGGGCGGGTCGGCCCGCGGCTCAGTTGTCGACGAATACCTTCCCGGTCGCGGCCAGTTTGTCCGGCCGCCGGCGGGCCAGCCACGCGACGACCCCGATGCCGACCGCCAGCCAGCCGACGGCGATGTACGGGAGGATGTTGTACGGCCAGACGGGCTCCGGGTAGAACGTTCCCACCAGCGGGAACGCGAATATGGCGATGCCGCCGAGCGGCATCAGCAGGTGCCGGACCGGCCTGAACTCCGCCTTGTCCTTCGTCCGGAACGCGATGATCAATGCGAGGTTCACCAGGATGTAGGCGATGATCACGCACAGGCCGGCGACGGCGCCGAGATAGGCGAAGATGTTGAAGCCGCCGACGGTGATCAGCATGGGGCACGCCGACGGCGAGCGTGAAGACCGTCACCGTGGCGATGGCCACCTCAGGCGTCTTGTACCGGCCGGTGCGCCCGAAAGCGCTCGGCAGCATGTCCTCGCGGCCCATCGCGAAGAAGTACCGCACGCCGGTGTTGAACACGGCGATCGTGAACGCCAGCGTGCTCAGCGCGACCACCAGATCGATGATCCACAGCACGCTCGGCGACCAGAACTGGCTGGTGAGCGCCTGCAGCTGGTTGGTCAGCGCGGCGAACTTCGGCATCCCGGCGTAGCCGACGCCCTGGGTCTCGGCGAACGAGACGACGAGATAGAAAACGCCGACGAGGATCAGCGCGCCGAAGATCCCGCGCGGGATGATCCGGCGCGGCTCACGGCTCTCCTCGCCGAGCACGGCGGCCGCCTCGAAGCCGCCGAAGATGACGGCGGTGAAGACCATGCCGAGGGTCAGGTCGCTGAACCGGCCGTGCAGGGACTTGGCCGGGTTGAACGAGGCGAAGGTGAGATGGCCGCCGGACTTGCCGAGAATCGTCACCGCCAGCGCCAGGATCACCAGCACCTCGATCGCCAGCAGGGTGAGGTCGACCTGGGCCGAGGCACTGATCCCGCGATAGGCGAGCGCGGCGACGACTGCCAGCAGGATGAAGAAGAAGTAGTTCTCGCTGACGTTCACGTTGAAGGCGTCGTGGAAGAACGCGGTGAAGAAGGACGCAGCGGCGCCGACGCCGCCGGGCACGTAGACCATGTACGCGAAGAACAGCAGCCAGCCGGTGATGAAACCGCCGGGATGGCCCAGCCCGCGCACGTTGTAGGTGTACAAGCCGCCAGCCGACGGCGACCTGCGGGCGAACTCGGCGATGCTGGCGCCGGTGAGCAGCGCGCCGATGAGGGCCACGAGCACCACGAACGGCGTCGCGAAGCCGGTGATGGAGAACGTCACCACCAGGCCGAGAACGATGGACGCGCCGGGCCGATGAAGCCGGCCGTGAAGCCGATGACCCGGCCCAGGCCGATCGAGTTGTGCGCGAGCTGGCCTGCCCCGTGGGCGGTGCTGGTGTCGGTCTCCGGAGTGGTCTCCATCGGGTCACCTCTGTCTCGCTCTGAGCGGCTATCCCATGCCGTCTAGCTCGGTGCAGATGTCGTCGAGCGCGCTGACGGCGAAGTCGATGTCGGCGCGCGAGATCTTCAGCGGTGGCGCGATCGTCACCGTGTTGGGCAGGAAGTTCAGCAGCAAGATGCCGCGCTCGGCGCACCGGTCGGCCACGTACTTCGCCGGGGCGAACGCGGGCTCGCCGTCCACCGAGGCCGTGATCCACCGGTCCTGCGGGACCCACAGCTTGCCGGTGCGCGGATGCACCAGGTTGATGCCGTAGCCGAGACCGAGCCCGCTGGCGCCAGCCACGCACGCATGCCCGGCCGTCAGTTCGGCCAGCCGGCCAGCGAGGTAGCCGCCGACGTCGCGGACGTGGCCGAGCACGTTCTCGGCGAGCATCAGCTCGATGTTCGCGGCGATGGCGGCGACCGCGAGCGGGTGCCCGGAGAACGTGCTGGTGGCCGCCCAGCGGCGGGTCGCGAAGAAGTCCGCGACCTTCCTGGACACGACGCACGCGGCGGCCGGCACCGCCGAACTGGCCAGCCCCTTGCCGGTGCACATCAGATCAGGTTCGACGCCGTAGTGCTGGAACGCCCACCACTGACCGGTCCGGCCGGCCCCGGCGATGACCTCGTCGTCGATCCACAAGATGCCGAGCCGATTGGTCATCTCCCTGATCTGCTGCGGGTAGCCGTCGGGAACCAGGAAGCCGCCGGCCCCGTGGTACAGCTCGGTGATGAACCCCGCGACGTTCTCGACGCCGAGCGCGCGGATCAGCCGCTCGGTGTCCGCGACGCACCGCAGCCGGCCGTCGTCGGCCAGCTCATCGCTCATCGCCACCGGCGCGACCGGACTCGGCACCAGCGAGCGGTCGTACCGCACCTCGCCGCTGACCGGATCGATCAGCGGGTTGCGCATGTGCGCGATGCTGGTCACCGACGCCGCCGCGGCCGTCCAGCCGTGATAGGCGCCCGCCCTGGTGACGATCAGCGGCCGGTCCATGTAGAGCCGCGCCATGAGCAGCGCGCACTCGACGGCCTCCGAGCCGGACGAGGCGAACTTGGCCGCGCCGGCCCAGTCCGAGCCCGCCATCGTGTCCTGCACGAGCAGCTTGGCCGCGCGGGCCTTGGCCTCGTGGGTGAACGCCTCGCAGACGTAGTCGACCTGGTCGATCGCCGCGTGTAAAGCCGCGCGCAGCCTGGCGTCGCCGTGCCCCACGCCCACGCACATGTACTGGCCGTGGAAATCCAGCACCCGTCGGCCGTCGGCGAACTCCAGCCACGCGCCCTCGGCGGCGACGACCTGGACTGGCTCATACTCGGCCGCGGTGTGCTCGACGTGGATCAGGTAGTCCCGGTCCCACTTTTCGACGAGGTCGGAATCCGGCATCTGCGTGCCTTTCCAGTAACTGCGTCGTGTCGCCGCTCGATCGCGAACTAACGATCGTTAATGACGGTAACGTGGCGTGCTGCGGCTCGTCAACCCGCGGGCGCGCGGAGGATCCGCAGCGCCATCTCGCCGTACTCGTAGCCGACCTGTGACTCCGACAGCTCGCCGCCCTCGCGGTACCAGCCAGCGATGCCCATGCCCATCTCGAGGATGGCGTAAGAGGCGAGGCGGGCCGAGCCGACGGCGAACCTGCCCTCCGCGACGCCGCGGCTGATGACACGGCGGAACGTCTGCTCGAACTCGTCGCGCTGCGCGATGACCAGGGACCGGGCCGGCTCGTCCAGGCTCGGGATCTCCCGGTTGCCCACGAACGTGGCCCGCTGGTGCCGGCAGTGATAGCGGACGTGCGACTCGACGATGCGGCGGACCTGCTCGACCACGTCGGTGGTGGAGGCGACCGCGGCGCGCTGCTCTGCCAGCAGCTCGGTCATGACCCCGACCATGATGTCGGCGAGGATCCCCTGCTTGGACCCGACGTGGTTGTACAGTCCTGGCGCCTGGATGCCGAGGGCGGCGGCGATGTGCCGCATGGTGGTGCCGCGGTAGCCGCGCACCGCGAACAGCTCGGCCGCGGCGGCCTTGACCTCGGCGGGCGTGACCGGCGCCGGACGGGCGTTCGGCACCCCGGGCCGGCGTGCCGCCGCGGATGCCGTCATGCCTGCCGCCGATCCTGGGCTCGGGGTGAGTGCGGCCCGGCCGTCTGCCGCCGCAGCGCGACGAAACGGGACGGCAGCGTGCCCTGCTGTCGGCTGCGTCTTATTAACGAATGATAATACACCGCCCGGGCGGGGGGACCGGGGGCGCGAGCCCGGATCGGCGCTGCCGCCGCTTATGATCCGAGGCGGGAATGTGCGCTGGCCGGCATCGGGGGTAGGAGGAAGCGGTTGGCGCTGCTGTTATGGCAGTTTGCCCCGGTTACTGGAGGGACGATGCGTAAGGAACTGAGCGCTGCACATGCCGGCACCATTGCTCTTGGCGGTGACCTGACCGTGGCCAGGCTGGGTTTCGGCGCGATGCGGATCACCGGAGACGGCATCTGGGGCGAACCGCCCGACCGGGACCGGGCCAAGGCGACCCTGCGGCGTGCGCTCGAACTCGGGGTCACCTTCGTGGATACCGCGGACTCCTACGGCCCAGAGGTGAGCGAGACCCTGATCGCGGAGGCGTTGTACCCGTATCCGGATGACCTGGTCATCGCGACCAAGGGCGGACTGGTGCGGCCGGGTCCGGGTAAGTGGGAGGCCGACGGACGGCCCGAGTACCTGCGCGAGGTCTGCGAGGGCAGCCTGCGGCGGCTCCGGCTGGAGCAGATCCCGCTGTACCAGTTCCACCGGCCGGACCCGAAGGTGCCCGTGGCCGAATCAGTGGGCGCGCTGGCCGAGCTGAAGGCAGCCGGGAAGATCCGCCACATCGGGGTGTCGAACTTCAGCGTGCAGCAACTGCACGAGGTGCAGGGGATCACCCCGATCGCGTCGGTGCAGAACCGGTATAACGCGGCCGACCGCGCATCGGACTCGGTGGTGGATCTGTGCGAGCAGGAAGGGCTGGCGTTCCTGCCCTGGGCGCCCATCCAGCAGACGGACACGAACACAGCGGTCGCGGACGCGGCCCGGCGGCACGACGCGACGCCGCACCAGATCGTGATCGCCTGGCTGCTGGCGCGCTCGCCGGCGATCCTGCCCATTCCCGGCACTGGATCACCCGACCACCTCGAGGCGAACGTGGCCGCGGCTGACATCGAGCTGAGCCTGGCCGAGGTGGCGGCGATCACCGACGCGGCCTGAGCCCCGGCCGGCCTCTCGCCGAGTCAGCGCCCGGTGAAGTCGGGTGGCCGCTTCTGCGTGAACGCGCGCTGGCCCTCCAGGTAGTCCGCCGACTGGAAACACGCCTCCACCATGGCCTCGACCCGGCTCAGGTCGCGCCGGCCTGGTTCCCGGCCTGCTTCCCGGATTGCCGCCTTGGCCGCGGCGACCGTCAGCGGCGCGTTGGCGGCGATGGCCTCGGCCAGCCGCATCACCTCGGCGCGCAGGTCCGCGACCGGGACGATGCGATTGACTAGGCCCATCTGCAGTGCCTCGGCTGCGCCGAACCGGCGTGCGGAGAACAGGATCTCCGCCGTCCAGGCGGGCCCGACCAGGCTCGTCAGCGCGGTCACGCCGCCGAAGGCGTAGCCGAGTCCGAGCTTGGCCGCCGGGATGCCGAACTGGCTGTCGTCGGCGGCGATCCGGATGTCGGCCTGCAGCGCGGTGAGCAGCCCGCCGCCCATGCAGAAGCCGCGGATCATCGCGATCACCGGCTTGTCCAGGCTGGCCCAGGCGCGGCCGATCGCCGCCATGCTCTGGTCGAACCCGGCGCGGCCGGCCGGGGTGGTGCGCTGCGCCCCGAACTCGGAGATGTCCGCGCCGGAGACGAAGGCCTTGTCGCCCGCGCCGGTCAGCACGATCACGCGGACGTCCGGGTCGGCCTGCAGCGCGGTGAGCAGGCCAGGCAGCGCCGCCCGGATCTCCGCCGACAGCGCGTTGCGCTTGGCCGGATTGTTGAAGGTCACGGTCGCGATGGCGCCGGCCCGCTCGGAGAGCAGCAGATCGGTGCCCGTTTCGTAGCCCGCGGGCGGGTTCGGTGCCGTCATGCGCTCCCTCTCAGATCGGAGTCAGCTCGCGGTGGGCTCAGATCGCTCCGTGCGCGCGCAACTCGCCGATCTCGGCCGCCGCGTAGCCAAGCTCCGCGAGTACCTCGTCAGTATGCGCACCCGCGTCGGGGCTCGGCGTCCGGACCGTGGGCGGGCTGTCGCTGCCGGGTGGGCTGGCGCTCAGCCGGACCGCGTTGCGCGGGATGTCGAGCCGGCCGAGCACGGGATGCTCGACTGACTGGGTCATGCCCAGATGCTGCACCTGCGGATCGGCGAACACCTGGTCCATCCGGTACACCGGGCCGCACGGCACCCCGGCCTCGTTCAGCGCCTGCACCCAGGCCGCGGTAGTCCGGGTCCGCAGCCGGCCGGATATCAGCTCGTTCAGCTCGGCCCGGTTCGCGGAGCGGCCGGCCGCCGTGGCGAACCGCGGGTCGTCGGTCAGGCCGGGCAGCCCCAGCACGGCGCAGAGGCTGCGCAGCAGCCGGCCGCCGGACGCCCCGATGTTCACGTGCCCGTCGGCGGTGGCGAAGCAGCCCATCGGGACGAGCGTCGGGTGGTGGTTGCCGGCCGGCTCGGGCACCTCGCCGTCGATGGTCCACCGGGCGGCCTGGAAGTCCATCATGGCGATCATGGATTCCAGCAGCGAGGTCTGCACCCAGCGGCCTTGTCCGGTGCGCTGCCGTTCGTGCAGCGCGACTAGTACGCCGACGGCCAGGTAGAGCCCGGCGGCCAGGTCGGACACCGGGATCCCGGCCCTGGTCGGCTCGTCGCCGGGCTGGCCGGTGACGCTCATCAGGCCGCCCATGCCCTGGGCGATCTGGTCGACCCCGCCGCGGCCGGCGTACGGCCCGTCCTGGCCGAACCCGGAGATCGACCCGTAGACCAGCCGCGGGTTCCTTGCGTGCACAGCGGCGAAGTCGAAGCCGAGCCGGCCCTTGACCGGCGGCCGCATGTTCTCGATCAGCACGTCGGCGGTGTCGACCAGGCGCATCAGCACGTCGTGCGCGCCGGGCGCCTTCAGGTTCAGCGCCAGGGACCGCTTGTTGCGATGCAGGTGCTGGAAGTCGCAGTCACGGCTGCTGCCGTCGGCCCGGACCGGCCCGGCTGGCGTCGCTGCCGCAGGCGGCAGGTCGATCCGGATGACGTCGGCGCCCCAGTCGGCCAGCTGGCGGACGCAGGTCGGGCCGGCCCGCGCGACGGTCAGGTCGATGACGCGGATATCGGCGAGCGGAAGTTCGGTGGTCACGCTCGTACCGCCTCTTTTTGCAGCATCGGAATCATTGACGAATCAAATGAACAGAAATTTAATAGCACGTACAAGAGTGCCGTGAACAGCAATGAAGGAACGGGGCGTCGCCTGCGTGCTCGCCCTGACAGGAGGTTGCCGGCATGACGGACCGCAAGAGCCCCACCGCCGTTCTCCATGAAGGCCCGCGAGCGCTGACCGATGAGCAGGTCCGCGAGATCGAGGAGTCTGACCTGCAGTCGGTGCTCGACGTCGATATCGACGACGTCATCGAGTACGTGCACAAGGACCTGAAGTCGCTGCCGGACTTCACCACGCTGTACCGCAAGTACCTGAAGCAGCGCTGGGACGTCTACGACCTGGACTTCACCCAGGACAAGATCGACTGGACCGAGAAGATGACCGCGGATGAGCGCGAGTCGTTCATCGCTATCTCGTCCGGGTTCCACCACGGCGAGCGCCAGGTCGAGATCGAGCTGCCGGTGTTCATGATCGGCGCCAGCGAGGAGGAGAAGCTGCATATCGCCGCGCAGATCGAGGACGAGGCGCGGCACACCGTCTTCTTCGACCGGTTCTACCGCGAGGTCGTCGGCATGGAAGGCGACGACATCATGAGCGTGCTGGACGCCTCGTTCCCGTGGGTATCGGAGACGTTCGTCGGGCCGTTCGGCCTGCTGGCCTACCAGGCTGACGAACTCCGGCTGAACCCCTACGACGAGCGGGCCCGGGTGCGCTACGGCACCACCTACTTCCTCTGGATCGAGGGCGTGCTCGCGCTGTCGGTGATGAAGGTGACGCTGTCGTACGCCCGCTGGCGGGGCTTCCTGCCCGCGTACTACACCGGCTTCACCGCGACCTGCCGGGACGAGTCGCGGCACGTCCAGGGCGGGATGAAGTACCTGCAGGACGCGGTGCGCAAGGACCCGACCATGATCAACGAGATCCACGACACGCTGCGGACGATCCTGTCGCTGGCCGGGGTGGCCAGCCGCCGGATCTACTTCGAGCCGCTCGGCTGGACCGAGGACGAGGTCACGATGCTGTTCTTCCAGCAGCTGCGGCGCAAGCTCAACGACGTGGGCATCGATCTGGCGCCGGACATCGAGGAGATGCTGCAGTTCGTGCAGCCACAGCTGGCAGGTGGGTGAGCAGATGTCCGACGCGAAGTTCTTCAGCCCGGAGTGGGCGGACGCCGCCCGCGCGGCGCTGATCGCCGGCCCGTCGGAGGCGGCGAAGGAAGGCAAGCTGCAGGAGTACTGGGACTTCTACGACTTCATCAAGAGCGTGTACCCGGCGTCGTGGGCGCTCGGCTGCCGGAATCTGCCGGCCGAGCTCGGCAAGGGGCCCGCGTACCTGCTCGTCCAGTGGGGCGGCGGGACCGTCGCCGAGTGCCGGATCATCGGGCCGGACGACCCGCTGGACGCGACCTACGTGCTGAACATGGAGTACTCAGACTGGAAGGCGCTGCACGACGGCTACGACGCGCAGCGCACCGTCATGTACCGCAAGATCCTGCTAGAAGACGGCAACCTGCTCGAGTTCTTCAAGGCCGTCTACTTCTTCGTCGAGTCGCTCGCGATCATCGGCCGGGTGCCCGCGTGCTACCCGGAGCTCACGGCCGCGCGCTAGGCGGCGCGGTCACCGGCTCAACGTGTGGACTTCGGGGGCTGCCAGCCCCCGAAGTCCACACTGAAGCCGCTCTGACCGCGTCACCGGCCGCCGGCCACGTCCAGGATGCTGCCGGTGCAGTAGCTCGCGTCCGCGCTCAGCAACCACATGACCGCGGCGGCCACCTCATCGGGCTGGCCGGCCCGGCCGAGCGGGATGGTGGGCCCGAGCCGTGCGGCCCGGTCCGGCTGGTTGCCGCTCGCGTGGATGTCGGTGTCGACGATGCCGGGCCGCACGACGTTGACCCGGACGCCCTCGGTCGCGACCTCGCGGGCCAGGCCGATGCCCAGCGTGTCGACGGCACCCTTGGACGCCGCGTAGTCGATGTACTCGCCGGCTGAGCCGATCCGGCTGGCGGCCGACGAGATCAGCACGATCGACCCGCCGGGTCCGCCGTGCGCGGTCGACAGCCGCCGTACCGCTTCGCGGCAGCACAAGATCGTGCCCAGGACGTTGACGGCGAGAATGCGCTCGACCCGCTCGGCCGTCACGTCGTCGAGCCGGGACTTGGTACCGATGATCCCGGCGTTGGCCACGAGGGCACGCAGCGGCCCGGCCCGGTCCGCGGCCGCGAACGCGGCGAGCACGTCGGCCTCGCGGGCGATGTCCGCGGCGACCGCGCTGGCGGTTCCGCCGCGGGCCTCGATCTCGGCCACGACCGCCGCGGCGGCCGACTCGTCGGCGCGGTACGTCAGCACGACAGCCCAGCCGGCCCGCGCGGCCTGGCGCGCTACTGCCGCGCCGATACCGC
This sequence comes from uncultured Actinomycetota bacterium, assembly GCA_963805805.1. Classification (GTDB taxonomy): domain Bacteria; phylum Actinomycetota; class Actinomycetes; order Streptosporangiales; family Streptosporangiaceae; genus JAJYUU01. The sequence continues at coordinate 448,873 of CAWDVS010000011.1, forward strand.
GGCCCCCGCCGGTCACCAGCAGCACGCCTTGGCTCACTGTCGGACCGTACCGTGGCGCGGGTCCGGCCCCGGCAACGGGAGGGTCAGGGCGCCCGCGCGGGGCCAGGCCCGCTGACCAGATCACCGTCAGCCGGCCGGCCTCGCCGCGACGCGGGTGCTGCGGCATTACCTGGCAGTGCCTCCCGCCCGGCCGGGCCGCCGAGCGCGGTTCGGTTATGCTGCCCGTGCCTGGTTCGTGGTAGTCCGCCCGTGCCGCCGAGCGCCGAGCATCGCGAGGGAGTGCCCATGTCCTACCGAGTCGTCATCATCGGCGCGGGATTCGGCGGCCTGGGCATGGCGATGGCGCTCAAGCAGGCGGGCATCGACGATTTCGTCGTGCTGGACCGGGCCGAGGACCTCGGCGGGACCTGGCGCGACAACACCTACCCGGGCCTGAGCTGCGACGTGCCGTCGCTGCTCTACTCGTACTCGTTCCGGCCCTGGCGCTGGAGCCGGCGCTACCCGCCGCGGGCGGAGATCCTGGCGTACCTGCACGCGCTCGTGGCCGAGTTCCGGCTCGGCCCGCACCTGCGGTTCGGCGCGACGGTCGTGTCCGCCAGCTTCGACCGCGACGGTGCCGGCCGGAACGGGGCGAGCTGGCAGGTTGCGCTGGCCGACGGCACGACCCTGCAGGCCACGTCGGTGGTCAGCGCCGTCGGGCAGCTGGGCCGGCCCGGCGCTGCCCGACATCCCCGGCCGGGCGGACTTCGCCGGGCCGTCCTGGCACTCGGGCGCGGTGGGACCACGACGTCAGCCTCGCCGGCCGGCGCGTCGCCGTCATCGGCACCGGCGCCAGCGCGATCCAGTTCGTGCCGGAGATCGCGAAGCAGGCTGCCCACGTCGACGTCTACCAGCGCACCGCCCCGTACGTGCTGCCCAAGGCCGACCGGCCGTACCGGCCGGCCGAGCAAGCGATCTTCGACCGGCTGCCGGCCGTGCGCAAGGCCGACCGGCTGCGCATCTTCCTCTACGGCGAGCTGCTGACCAGCGGGTTCGTGTTGTCACCGAAGATGCTCGCCGCCCCGATGGCGATGTGGCGGCGGCAGCTGAACGCCCAGATCGCCGACCCGGAACTGCGCGCCCGGTGCGTGCCTGACTACGTGCTGGGCTGCAAGCGGGTCGCGTTCTCCAACGACTGGTATCCGGCGCTGGCCAGGCCGAACGTCGAGCTGGTCACCGATCCGATCGAGCGCATCGAGCCCGCGGGCGTTCTGGCCGGGAACGGGGAATTCCGCGCCGCGGACGTCATGGTCTTCGGGACGGGTTTCAAGAGCCTTGAGTTCCTGGCCCCGATGGCGGTGACCGGCCTGGACGGGCGGCGGCTGGAGGACGCCTGGCGCGACGGCGCGCAGGCGTACCTGGGCATCTCGGTGTCCGGCTTCCCGAACTTCTTCGTGCTCTACGGCCCCAACACCAACCTCGGCGGCAACTCGATCATCTACATGCTCGAAGGCCAGATCGGCTACACGCTCGCGGCGATCAAGGCGCTGGCGGCTGAGCGGCTCGCCTGGCTGGACGTGCGGCCCGACGTGCAGGACAAGTTCAACTCCTGGGTGCAGAAGGCGAGCCGCAAGTCAGTCTGGGAGAGCGGCTGCCACAGCTGGTACACGACCGCGACCGGGCGGAACACCAACAACTGGCCCGACTACACGTTCATGTACCGGTACCGGATCCGCCGGTTCGACCCCGCCGCCTACCGCGTCATGCCCCGCCCGCGCGGTTGCCGCGGACATGAGCGATCCGACCGGAGAGCTAGCGGGACACTGCGCGTTCCGGCGGCGGTCATGCGCCTGGGCGCCCGGCAACTGGGCCGGCGCTGCCTGGACGCGAAGCTGGCCTGGCAGGTGCAGCGGACCCGGCTGGATCAGCTGACCGCGATGGCGCTGCTGCCGCGCGGCACGACCGTCGATGAGCAGACGATCGGCGGGGTCCGGTCCGAGGTCGTGACCGCGCGGACGGCCGGACCGCAGGTGACTGTCGTGCACTTCCACGGCGGCGGGTACTGCGTCGGCTCGGCGCGCACGGCCCGGTCCTGGGCCGCGCACCTGAGCGCGGCGGCCGGCTGCCGGGTCGTGCTGCCGGAGTACCGGCTCGCGCCCGAGCACCCGCACCCGGCCGCGCTGGCGGACGCGCGCGCCGTGGTCGGCGCGCTGGCCGCCGACGTGGCGCCGGGCTCGCTCGTGCTGTCGGGCGACTCGGCGGGCGGCGGGCTCGCGCTGGCGCTGCTGCTCGCGCAGCGCGACGACGGCGGCCCGCAGGCGGCCGGCTGCATCCTGCTGTCGCCGTGGCTCGACCTTGGCCGCGACCGCCGGGCCGACCCCGGCCTGGTCCGCCGGGACGTGCTGCTGAACCCGGACTGGCTCGACGCCTGCGCGCGCGCCTACGCCGGGGCCGGTGCCCTGTCCGACAGCGCCGTGTCGCCGCTGCACGCGGCGCACGACGGGCTGCCGCCGCTGCTCATCCAGGCCGGGACCGACGAACTGCTCGCGCCGGACGCCGAACTGCTGGCCGCGAGCGCGGCGGCGGCCAAGGTCGACGTGACGTACACCAAGTGGCCGCGGATGTGGCACGACTTCGCGCTTCAGCCCGGCCTGCTCGCGGCCGCGGACAGCGCGATGGCCCAGGCCGCCTGGTTCGTCGGCAAGGTCACCAGCGGTCAGGACCAGGCCGCGTGACCGCGGTGCCAGCCGGGTTCGGGCCGGGCGAGACCGGGCGGCCGGGGCCGGGCCGGCCCGGGGCTGGCCCCCATCGCCCTCGGCTGCGGCAACTTCGGCGGGATCGGCTCGGCGCCGGCGTTCTTCGGCCAGGGCCTGACCGAGGACGCGGCGCTGGCGCTGATGGACGCCGCGTGGGAGCTGGGCATCCGGCATTTCGACACCGCCGACGCCTACGGCGGCGGCCGCAGCGAGCTCGCCATCGGGCGCTGGATCGCCAGCCGCGGGGTGCTGCCCGCACTCACCACCAAGACGTTCAACCCGATGACGGCCGGCGCCGACCACGGCCTGCGGCCGGAGCGGATCGCCCGCCAGCTGGAGGCGAGCCTGGACCGGCTCGGTGTGCCGCGGGTGCCGCTCTACCTCGCGCACGAGTTCGACCCGGACGTCCCGCTGGCCGAGTCAATCGGCGCGTTCCAGGACGCGCAGGCGGCCGGCCTGATCGGCGGCTACGGCGTCAGCAACTTCGACGCGGCGCAGCTGAAGGCCGCGCTGGCGGCCGGCGACCCGCGGGCGATCCAGAACAACTACTCGCTGCTGGCCCGCGAAGACGACGCCGAGCTGCTCGGCCTGTGCCGCCAGCAGCGGGTCGCCTACCTGGCCTTCAGCCCGCTGGCGGGCGGCTGGCTGACCGGCAAGTACCGGCGCGGCGAGGACGTTCCCGGCCGGCTCGCGGATGACCCAGCGGCCCGAGCCGTACCGGGATCTGGTGACGGCGCGGACCTTCGACTTCCTCGACCGGCTGGCCGCCCTGGCGGCCGGGCGCGGCACGTCCATGGCCGGGGTGGCGCTCGGCTGGCTGCTCGCCGACGAGCGGGTGAGTCAGGTCGTGATCGGGCCCGGCAGCCCGGCGCAGCTGGCGCCCGTCGCCGAGGCGCTGAAGCAGCCGCTCACCGGCGCCGAGCGGGCGGAGATCGACGAGGCGATTAAGGCCCGGGAGGCGGAGCTATGACGACGCTGGCGCAGATCGAGGCCGCCCGGGAGCGGATCGGCGCGGCCGCGGTCCGGACGCCGCTGATCCGGCTGCACGTCCAGGACGCGCCCGCGGAGATCTACCTGAAGCTGGAGACGCTCCAGCCCATCAACTCCTTCAAGATCCGCGGCGCGATGAGCGCGGTCATGCTCGCACCGCCGGAGCAGCGCGCCCGCGGGCTGGTGACGGCCAGCGCCGGAAATATGGCGCAGGGCGTGGCGTGGGTGGCCCGCGAGCTCGGGCTGCCCGCGACGATCCTGGTCCCGGAGACCGCGCCCGAGGCCAAGGTCGCGGCCATCGGACGGCTCGGCGGCACCGTGCGCAAGCTGCCCTACGACGACTGGTGGCAGACGATCGTCACTGGAGTAGCCGAGGGGGTCGACGGCCTGTTCGTGCACCCGGTGCAAGACCCCGCCGTGATCGCCGGGAACGGCACGATCGGGCTGGAGATCCTGGCAGACCTGCCCGACCCGGACGCTGTCGTCATCCCGTACGGCGGTGGCGGGCTGACCTGCGGGATCGCCACCGCGATCAAGGCGCTGCGGCCCGGCACCAGAATCGTCACGGTCGAGCCGGACGGCGGCGCGGCGATGGCCGCGGCCAAGAGCGCCGGCGAGCCGGTGACGATCGACTTCAAGCCGTCGTTCGTGGACGGCTGCGGCAGCCGGCGCGTCCTGGACAGCATGTGGCCGCAGGTCGCGCCCCTGGTCGACGACGCCCTCGCCATCGGCATCGACGCCGCCGCGGACGCGGTGCGGATCCTGGCCGAGCGGGTCCGGGTGATCGCCGAAGGCGCGGGCGCCCTGGCGCCCGCGGCGGCACTGTCCGGTCAGGCGGGCGGCGGCAAGGTCGTCTGCATCGTGTCCGGCGGCAACATCAACTTGAGCAAGCTGGCGGAGATTATCGGCTAGCCGGGCTAATGCCCCATCACCTCAACTGCCTCACCTAACACATCAATCACGGCTCTTGCACTTCACTCCTGGTCAATGGTTTGATCGGCCTACAAATCCGACGCTAGGAGGGGGCGTGGCGGATATTGCTGGCTACGGTGCCCCGGCGTGGCGGCGACGGAGCGAAGCCCTGGGCGCCCGCGGCTGGCCCGGCACTTTGCCTGCCTGGCCGCCAGCGCGGATCGCAAGGGGCCAGGCCGGCGGCGCCGGACGTTGCGGTCTATGCGCGCCTCCGGCACGACGCCGTCGGGCGCGCGGCTGACCATCTATAACCAACCCCATCCCTGGGAAGGCGAGGCGTTTTCCATGAAAGCACGCGGGATATTCGCTGTTGCAGCGCTCGGTGCTCTAATTCTTACCGGCTGCGGCAGCAGCGGCGGCGGTTCAGCCAGCGGCGGCAGCAGCGGCGGCACAAATACCGCCGCCAAGAAATGCGTGACCTCGATCGGAATCGAAGCTCCGCTCACCGGTCCGGTGGCGACCCTCGGCCAGGAGCAGCTGCATTTCGCCCAGCTGGCGCTGGCGATGGACAACACGGCGAACAAGACCGACATCACGCTGAAGCAGGGTGACACCCAGCTCACCCCGTCGATCGCGACGACCGTGACGCAGCAGCTCACGTCCGACAACACGATCACCGGCGTGGTCGGCCCCGCCGGGCAGCCAGGAAGTCGAGGCGGTCGGCCCGCTGATGGCGCGGGCCGGGCTCGCGTTCATCTCCGGATCCGCGACTGCCGCGGCGCTGACCACGGGCACGTACCCGACGTTCTTCCGGGTCGTGTCGAAGGACAGCGTGCAGGGCCCGCAGGACGCCAACTACATCGTCCAGAACCTGCACCCGAAGTCGCTGATGATCGTGGACGACCAGGAGGCGTACTCGACCGGCCTGGTGGCGGCCATGCTGCCGGTGTTCAAGACCGCCGGGATCAAGGTCGATCACGAGTCGGTGTCGCAGAAGGTGACGGACTTCTCGTCCATCGTGGCCAAGGTCACGCCGTCCACCTCGGTGGTCGTGCTGCCCTGGCAGGTGGCCTCCAACGCGCAGCAGTTCGGCCGCGACCTGGCGCAGGAGCACAAGAAGGCGGTCATCTTCGGAACTGACGGCCTGTTCTCGCCGGGCACGTTCACGATCAACGGCTCGTACGTGTCGTCGTTCGGCCCGGACATCCACGGCATCGCGGCGGACGCGCCGATCGTGGCGGCCGCGGCGGCCAAGAACATCACCTACGGCACGTTCGGCCCGCCGGTGTTCGCGGCGACGCACGTGCTGGACGAGGCCATCGCCTCGGTGTGCCAGTCCGGCCAGACCCCGACCCGCGCCAATGTGATGGCGGCGGTCAAGGCCACGAACGAGCCCACCTCGATCCTCGGCCAGTCGATCAGCTTCACCAGCAATGGTGACCTGACCAACGGCAAGTTCTTCCTGTTCAAGATCGACGCGAAGGGCAACTACAACCTGATTCCGGGCTGACCCGGCGGATAGCAAGTCGCCGACCGGGGTCTGCCGGGCCGCAACGGCCCGGCAGGCCCCGGCGGCCTGGATGACGGGCGGATTGGCGCCGCATGACCTTTTTCTTCCAGGAGCTGGTGAACGGCATCACCACCGGCGCGCTGTACGCGCTGGTCGCGCTCGGGTTCTCGATGGTCTACGGGGTGCTCAAGCTGCTCAACTTCGCCCACGGCGACCTGTACATGGTCGGGGCGTTCGTCGGCTACTTCGTGATCCAGTGGTTCGGCGGCCCGCAGACCCTGCACATCCCGGTGCCGCTGCTGGTGACGATCATGTTCGTGTTCGCGGCCGTCCTCGTCGGGTTCCTGGGCGTGGCCATCGAGCGGTTCGCCTACCGGCCGCTGCGCAACGCCCCCCGGATCGCGCCGCTGATCACCGCGATCGGCATCTCGTTCTTCCTGGAGAACTCGGCGCTGCTGCTGTTCGGCGCCCAGTACCGCATCTACAACACGCCCGACTTCATCTCGTTCTCGTCCGGTATCCAGATCGGCTCGGTGAGCATCGACGCGGTGCAGATCATGGTGCTGGGCCTGGGCCTGGTGCTGATGGTCGGCCTGCGGTTGCTGGTGATCAAGACCAAGCTCGGCAAGCAGATGCGGGCGGTGGCCTCGGACCGGGAGGCGGCCGAGATGCTCGGCATCAACGTCAACTTCACCATCGCGGCGACGTTCTTCCTGGGTTCCGCGCTGGCCGGCGTCGCCGGGGTGATGGCCGGCCTGCTGTTCAACCAGGTGACGAACACGATCGGGTTCATCGCCGGGCTGAAGGCGTTCACCGCGGCGGTGGTGGGCGGGATCGGCTCGCTGCCCGGCGCGATGCTCGGCGGGCTGCTGATCGGCATCGCCGAGTCGTTCATCACCGGCTATGTCTCCTCGACCTACACCAACCTCATCGTGTTCGGCGTGCTGATCGCGGTGATGCTGGTGCGGCCCACCGGGCTGTTCGGCCAGCCGCAGCTGCAGAAGGTGTGAGGCCGTCATGACCGGGGAAGCAGTACCGCCCACCGGCCCGGAGGCGGGCGGGCTCGGAGCGCCGCAGCTGAGCGGGCCGCAGGTCGGCGCCGACGAGTGGGTCGCTCGCCGGGAGCAGCGGCACGAGTACCTGCCGTCCTGGCTGGGCTGGGCGCAGCGGTCCTTCGAGCGGGTCGGCTGGTGGCCGCGGCTAGCGCTGGTCACGCTCGCGGGCCTCGCGCTGCCGCTGCTCGGCCTCGGCGGCTTCCAGCTGCAGGTCGGCATCGACTCGCTGGGGATCGCGCTGCTGGCCGTCGGCCTGAACATCGTCGTCGGCTGGGCCGGCCTGCTGGACCTCGGCTTCGTCGCGTTCTTCGGCTTCGGCGCATACGGGTTTGCGCTGCTCTCCTCGGCGAAGATCGGCGCGCACGGCATCCACCTCAGCGCGCCGCTGTCGATCCCGATCGTCATGATCGCGACCGGCGTCCTCGGACTGCTGGTCGGGCTGCCGTCGCGCCGGCTGAGCGGTGACTACCTGGCGATCGTCACGCTGTTCTTCGGCGAGGCGTTCGTGGAGTTCACCACCAACGTGTCGCCCGGAGTCTTTGGCGGGGCGAACGGGATCGTCGGCGTCGACACGATCCATGGCTTCGGCGTGCAGCTGGAGAGCAACAAGGGCTATTACGAGCTGCTCGTCATCCTGCTGGTCGCCACCATGGCGGTGCTCCGGCTGCTCGACACTTCCCGCACCGGCCGGGCCTGGCGGGCGGTGCGCGAGGACCCGCTCGCGGCGGCGTCCATGACGATCCCGGTGGACCGGGTGAAGCTGATGGCGTTCGCGTTCGGCGCCATGGTCGCGGCACTGGCCGGGACGGTCTTCGCGGCGCAGCAGATCAGCGTGTTCCCGACCGACTTCGACACCCCCATCCTCATCGTGGTGTACGCGGCGCTGGTACTCGGCGGCGCCGGCAGCATCGCCGGCGCCGCGACCGGCGGTCTGCTGCTGTACGTGATCTACGACGGCCTGCTGCGCAGCCCCACCTACGCGGGTTACCTGTTCTACGGCCTGCTCCTGCTGACGCTGCTGGCCCGGCTCCGGCCGTGGCGCAAGCTGGGCCTGGTCCTGGCCGCACTCGTGGCCTTCGGCTATGCCGCGCACGCGATCGCAGCCGCGATCTCGGCCAGCTGGGTCGCCGGGTCGCCGCAGTCGACCGGCTTCGTCGGGTCCGCGCTGCGGGACTGGGTGATCGTGCCGGCCAACCCGCAGACACCCGGCAAGTACGGCTTCGTGCTGCTGGTGTGCCTGGTCATCGCCCTGGTCCAGCTCAAGGGCCGGTGGCGGACGATTCTGCTGGTGCCGACGCTGTACGTGGCGTCGTTCACCTGGGAGACCGTGCTGATCGCGAACTATCAGGTGACCCGGCAGATCCTGATCGGGGCGATACTGATCGCGATGATGACCGCCCGGCCGCAGGGCCTGCTCGGCACCCGGCGGGTCGAGGTGCCGGTATGACCGCCCCCGACCAGCCGACCGCGCCGGAGCCGACCCCGCCGGAGCCAGCTCAGGCGCAGCCAGCCCAGGCGCCGGTTCTCACGCTGGCGCAGCTCTCGCTGGCGTTCGGCGGCCTGCGCGCGCTGTCCGAGCTGGACCTGACCGTCGCGGAGCGCGAGATCGTCAGCGTGATCGGCCCGAACGGCGCGGGCAAATCGACGATCTTCAACGTGATCACCGGCGTCTACGCGCCGACGTCGGGCGACGTCCAGTTCGGGGGCCAGTCGATTGCGGGCCGACCGCAGCACAGGATCGCCCAGCTGGGCATCGCCCGCACGTTCCAGAGCCTGCGGCTGTTCATGAACATGTCGGTGCTGGAGAACGTGATGGCGGCCACCTACGGGCACACCAGGGCCACGCCGGTCGAGTCGGTTCTCCGGCTGCCGTGGGCCCGCCGGGAGGAACGACAGGCCAGGGAGCTGGCTAGCGAGGTGCTGTCCTTCTTCGGGCAGCGGCTGGCCGGATATCGCTGGGATCAGCCCGCGTACTCGCTCTCCTACGCCAACCGGCGCCGGCTGGAGATCGCCAGGGCGCTGGCGACCCAGCCCCGGCTGCTGCTGCTGGACGAGCCCGCGGCCGGCATGAACCCGGCCGAGACGCACGAGATCACCGAGCTGATCGGGCGGCTGCGGGATGAACGCGGGGTGGCGATCCTCGTGATCGAGCACGACATGCACGTGGTCGCCGGCTGCTCGGACCGGGTCATGGCCCTGGACCACGGCGTGAAGATCGCCGAGGGCGACTTCGACCAGGTCGCCAACCATCCGGCCGTGGTCGAGGCCTACATGGGCCGCGACCCCGACGCACTCGCGGAGTCCGGATGACCAGCGCACCGGAAGCGGGCGGGGGCAGCGCGGTGCCGGAGCCGGCCGGGAGCGCCGGGGCAGCCGTGAACAGCGATGCCCCGCTGCTCAGCCTGGAGAACGTGACCACGTACTACGGGCAGATGCGGATCCTGGAGGGCATCTCGCTGCAGGTGGCGGCAGGCGAGCTGGTCTGCCTGCTCGGCGGGAACGCGTCCGGCAAGTCGACGACGCTGAAGACGGTGCTCGGCATCGTGCAGCCGCGCTCGGGCCGGGTCCTGCTGGACGGCCAGGACGTTACCAGCTGGGCGGTGCCGGACCGGATCGCCCGCGGCATCGCGATCGTGCCGGAGAACCGCAGGCTGTTCGGGGACATGACGGTGCGGGAGAACCTGGAGCTAGGCGCCGTGCTGCGCGGCAACCAAACTCTCGACGCCGACCTGGACCGGGTGCACACGTTCTTCCCGCGGTTGCTGGAACGGCGCGGTCAGCTGGCCGGCACGCTGTCCGGCGGGGAGCAGCAGATGGTGGCGGTCGGCCGGGCGCTGATGTCCAGGCCGAAGCTGCTGCTGATGGACGAGCCGTCAATGGGCCTGTCGCCCGCGCTCGTGCAGCAGAACTTCTTGATCATCAAGGAGATCCACGAGTCCGGGGTCGCCGTGCTGATGGTGGAGCAGAACGCCACGATGGCGCTGACGATCGCCGACCGCGGCTACGTGCTGTCGACCGGGGAGATCGTGCTGCAGGGCCCGGCGGCCGAACTACTGCGCAGCGAGGATCTCAAGCGCGCCTACCTCGGCCGCTGACCGGGCAGTTCGCCGCGCTGACCGCAACCAAACGGGGTCCGCGCTTTCGGCGTCGCGTGCCCGAGTTATCACTGTATGTGATAGCAGGCGTCGTCTCTCGGAGATCCCGCGGCGGCGTCGGCGGCTGCGAGCGGCATGACAGTTCAGGTACTTCCTTCCGGAGACGCGAGGGGCATGACCGACCCGGCGGTCGTCAACGGCTACCTGGCTAGCGGCTACGTCGTGCAACTCCGCGGGCAGCTATTACGGCAATGTGCCGATAAGCGTTCCTCTCGGTGGTTACGTGATGGGAGGCGGAAAGGGCGCGACCGGCTGGACGAACGTCGGCGGCACGGCAGCCTTCGTGATTGAGAACAACAGCGGCCAGTATTCGACCAGCCAGTTTGCCGGCCTCGGATATATGACCATCGAAGGCAGTCTCAGCACGACCGGCGCCTTCGGCGTCCAGGCCGGTGACATAGTGCAGCTCCAAGCTGCTGCCTGCCACGATCAATGGCGGCGGACTCGCGGGTAGCCAGTATGCACCCGCCGTGAGGAGCGCCGGCACCTTCCGCTACGGCGGTCCGGCAACCACCACAACGTCGACTGCCTGGTGGTACGGCCAGGCCATCTACACGCTCGACGTCAGCTAGCTGAGCTCGGTCCGGGCGGCGGTCACGGCCAGCGCCGCCCGGGGGCGGACCCAGGGCCTCGGCATAGTGGCGTGATGTCCGTTTAGGGGCTTGTCGCTGTTGACGGCACATTTACTGGACACCAAGTCATGATCTACGGCCATGCTGCGATCCCTGTCGGCGGTCATCTGATGAGGCCGTCAGGGTCACGGAAAGTTGTTGAGCCCAGAACTACGGCAGCACCTGATCCGCCTGTTCTGTACGCGGCTTGCGGCTCGTGCCGAGCGGCCGCCGGAATGCAGATTCGGCCGGTCTGAGTGTCATTACCTGGTCGACTGGCACATTCCACGGCTCGGCCCGTAACGGCGGTGCGAGCGCGCCCGCTAACTGGATGGTCCTCTGCAACGGCACGCTGCGGCCGCGCCGGACCACGTGCGCAGCTGGATGCGCAAGGCGCCGGGCGATCATCCCGGGCGGGCGCTCGGTTCGGATCCGAGCGCCCCTATCCAGCGTTCAGGGGAGGCCGGGTCCGCTGACCATGGCGACCTGCGCCCAGGCCATCGACTCAATGATCGTGCCCTTCGCCGGCCAGGGCACCTTGCGTCCCTTGCCGGCGAAGGTCCGGACCGGGTCTGTGCCGGTGCTGGCTGCGCGCATTCCGATTACCTGGTAGGTCTGCGGATCGAGCAGAAGCTGTGTCTCGCCGCCGTTATCGGACAGCCCGATCGCCGGCCGCCCGACAATGTCGGTAATTCCCTGTTGGCTGCTGACTCCCGGGATGGCGGCCAGGGCCCGGAACACCGCGGCCTCGGCGGCGGGCGGTTCGCCCGTCGCCGAATTCCAGAGCAGCTGGGCCAGGTAATCGAACTCGAGCTCGTCGCGGCCCTTGGGTGCGTAGAGCGAGACGACACTTCCGGGCGCCACGCTCGGGCCGAGCTTGGCCACCTGCGTGCCGATGACTGCCAGGAGTGACTTGGGGTTCGATGGCAGCGATGCCAGCGCGTTGTACGCAGTCTGCGGTGTGGCGTTGGCGTTGTACTCGCCCAGGGGGGTGGGGCCGCCGCCGCCGAAGACTCCCAGAGTCTTGTGCACGATCAGTTGTCCGTTCTGGAAGAACGCGGTCTGGCGGCCGTCGAAGGTTTCCCAGTTCTTATTCGACTGGGTGGACTGCCCGTAGTCGTGCGCGACGAACTTGGTGTAGAACCACTGGTGCGGCCCGGGCTGTACAGCCGGGTGCTCAGCGACGGTGGCCGCGGCGGTGGTCAGTAGTTGCGCCGTCAGCGTCAGCCGGATCGCGGGTGGCCTGACCGCCGCGGACCTGGTGGCGGGGCCGGAGAACGCACCGCTGGCCACCGCAACCGCAACCGCAGAAGCGGCCGCGGCGGCGGTGACTGGCAGGACCGCGCGGCGGGCGTAGCGGGGACGTGACGGCCGGGAGATGGATGCGAGCAGCTGGGCACGGCCGGGGGCGAGGCGCTCGCGGGTGGGTGACGGGACGTCGGCGCGCAGGTCGCGCACAAGGTCGAGATCAGTCATTGAAGGGCTCCTCACGCAGCGATGTAGGGTCTTGTCCGCCGAGCGCTTCGCGTGTCTTTCTGCGAGCCCTGTTCAGCCGGGACCGCACGGTCCCGATCGGGATGTGCAGCGCCACCGCGACCTCGTCGTAAGACAGATCGGCCCAGGCGATCAGGAGCAGGACGTCCCGGTCTCCGGCCGACAAGCCGGCCATCGCCGCCGCGAGGTCTCGCTGCACGGTGACGGCGGACACCCGGTTGTCGACCCGCTCGGCGTGGCTCTCAGCGGCCGGGTCGGTCGCCGTCCGGGCGAGCGCCCGCCACATGCGGACCTCCGTCCGGCGGTGCTTGCCGATCACGTTGGCGGCGATCCCGTAGAGCCACGGCCGGGCATCGCTCTGGGCGAGGTCGTAGCGATGCCGGCCGCCGAAAGCTACGAGAAAGGTCTGGGCAACGACGTCGTCGGCCTCCCCATCGCCGAGCCTTCGGGTGACGTAGCGGTGGATAGGAGCAGCGTGCCGATCATAAAGCTCGGCGAATGCCTCGGACTCATGCCAGGACTGCTCGATCAGCGCGGCGTCGTCCGCGCGTTCTCGGGGTGGCGCAGTCATGCCAGGCTCCGATCGATGCGAAGTGCTACCACGGTCACTCACTATTACCCGAACCTCGAGAACCGGTTCACGACACTGTTGCGAGGGCTTCGGGAGGACGTCCCGCTCGGTACCGTCGCGCCGTCTCGCCACCCGCAGCCACGCCCGAGACGCCACCCAGACCGTCGCCACGCTCGGCCTCATCCCGTCATGAACGAAACGGACATCACGCGACTATGCCGGGACCCTGGGGTGGACCCTGTCCTGATGGTGTCGCCACGTGAGGGTCTCTGGCTTCCGCAACTCTCTGCACAGTGGGCACGCTTGCTAGATCCCAGCTCAGGCGTATACCCCCTGGTCACAGCTGGCCAGATCACTTATTGTCCGATTGATGAGTGAATTTGCCGCCGCGGCTTCCAGCGTCCTGACCACCGTTGACCCAGTTTTTTCCGCCACTGAGCTAGCCGCGATGCGGGCTCGTTTCAGTTCCCTGACCGGTGACTTCGTCTACCTGGACGCGCCGGGCGGGACCCAGACGCCAGACGAGATCGGTGCCGCGGTGGCCAGGGTCTACCTCGAGGCCAGCGGCAACACCGGCGCCCCGTACGCCACCAGCAGGCGGCTGGACACGCTGGTCGACGAGGCGCGGGCGGCGTCCGCGCGGTTCTTCGGGTGCGCGCCGGAGGAGATCATCTTTGGCGGCAACATGACGTCGCTGAACTTCATGCTGACCCGCACTCTCGGCCGCGAGCTCAAGCCCGGCGACGAGATCGTGGTCACCCGGCTCGACCATGACGGCAACGTCGCGCCCTGGCTCGACCTGGCCAGCGACCTGGGCCTGGTCGTCCGGCACGCGGACGTGCACGGCGACACCACGCTGGACCTCGCCGACCTGGAGCGGCAGCTGGGCCCGCGGACGCGGGTGGTGGCGTTCCCGTGGTGCGCCAACTCGACCGGAACGATCGTGGACGCCAGGGCCGTCTGCGACCTCGCCCGCGCGGCCGGGGCGCTGAGCTGGGTAGACGCTGTCCAGTACGCGGCGCACGAGCCGATGGACGTGCAGGCGATCGGCGCTGACCTGGTGGCGTGCTCGGCCTACAAGTTCTGCGGTCCGCATCTGGGCATCGCCTACGGTCGCCGGGAGCTGCTGGAGTCGTGGCGGCCGTACAAGGCCCGGCCGGTGCCGATGGATGTCGCCGGGCACCGGTTCGAGACCGGGACGCTGCCCTACGAGCTGCTCGGCGCGCTGCTGGCGACCTACTCCTACCTCGACAGCCTGGGCGGAATGGCCCGGCTTGCGGCGTGGGAGCACCAGCTCGGCGAGCGGCTGCTGGCCGGGCTGCCGGCCGGCGCCCGCCTGTGGGGCCTGCCGACCATGGACGGCCGGGTACCGGTGTTCCTGGTCAACTTCCCCGGCGTCGGATCGGCGATGCTGAGCGAGGAACTGGCCAAGCTCGGCTTCGGGGTGTGGAGCCACGGCAGCTACTACGCGCTCGGCCTGCACGACCGGATCGGCTGGGGCGAAGCGCTGCGGATCGGGCTCGCGCACTACAACACCCTGGACGAGATCGACCGGTTCAACGCGGCCCTGGCCGGCCTCGTCGCCGCGCACCAGCCCGGTGTCCGGCGGCTGACGGGCGGCGGCGCCTTCGTTCGCGCCGGTGACGTGCCGGCCGAGGAGACCAGCTCGGGCGCCCGCAGCAGGCGGCTGCTGGACACCGGCACGGTCCACTCCAGCCCGGGCGACTCCAGCCCGGGGGCGCCCGGCCTGGCGCGGCATATGGTGCAGGTCCCGGCGGGCCGCCACTTCGACGGCACGGCCGCGGCCGGCGGAGAGCTGTGGTTCGTCGTCGCCGGCCAGGGCTCGGTGACGATCAACGGCGCGGCCGGCCCGGCCCTGCAGCCCGACCGCGGGCTGCAGATCCCGCCCGGCGCCGCGTTCTCGGCCAGCGCCGACGGCCAGGATCTGCAGCTGGACGTCGTGTCGCTGCCCGCCGCCGAGGGCGGCGACGACGCCGACCCGGGCCGGGCGGTCCACAGCGACCTGGCCGACTGCGAGGTCGAACGGACCGGGGACCGCGAGTTCCGGGTCCTGTTCGGGCCGGGCCGGGGCTGCGCGGTGGCCACTCAGTTCGTCGGCGAGATCCCGCCGAGCCGGGCGCCGGAGCACAGTCACCCCTACGACGAGGTCGTGCTGATCTTGTCCGGCACCGGCGTGGCCCACATCGGGGGTAGCCAGCACCCGCTGGAGCCCGGCATCTGCCTGCACCTGCCGCCCGGCCTGCTGCACTGCCTGGAGAATCCGGGCCCGGGCACGCTGCGGGTGCTCGGCGTCTTCCATCCGGCCGACAGCCCGGCCGCCAAGCTGCAGGGCGGCTAGTACCAGGCAGATTCTGGGTATGCCTCACCCCGGCCGGTGGAGATCAACGGGGGAGGCCCGCCGTGAGTCTGGTGCGATGGATCGACGTGCCGCAGCGCTCGGCCGGGGTGCTGGAGACGGTCATCGGCTCGCGGCGGCAGGCACGGCTGGCCCGGGCCGCCGAGCAGTTCCGGGAGCGGCTCGGCGACCGGACCATCTGGACGGTCAGCTCGACCTCGGTGGGCGGCGGCGTCGCCGAGATGCTGCACGTGCTCCTCGGGTACGCCCATGACCTGCACGTGCCGATCCGGTGGGGGGTCATCACCGGGGACGCCGAGTTCTTCGCCGCGACCAAGCGGCTGCACAACCAGATCCACGGGGACGCGGCCGGCGGTCCGCTGCGCGCCGAGGACGCGGCCCACTACACCATGATGCTGGCCGGGAACGCGGTGGAACTGCTGGACGAGATCCAGCCCGGGGACCTCGTCCTGCTGCACGACCCGCAGACCGCCGGGCTCGCGCCCGCGCTGGCCAGCGCCGGCGCGCGGGTCGCGTGGCGCTGCCACATCGGCGTCGACTGGGAGAACGACGCGACCGATTCCGCCTGGAACTTCCTGCGGCCCTACCTCATCGCGGCCCGGATGCACGTCTTCTCCCGGCGCGAGTACGTGCCCGGCTGGATCCCGGACCGGAGCGTCGAGATCATCCCGCCGTCCATAGACCCGTTCGCACCGAAGAACCAGCCCCTCGACGACGGGGTGGTCCGGGCGATCCTGGGCCGGATCGGCGTGCTGAATACCGTGCCGGTCGGCACCAGGCCGGAGTTCACCCGCGGCGACGGCAGCCCCGGGCTGGTCACTCACCCCGCCGATGTCACCAGCGAGGGCCTACCCGGGCCGGAAGACCCGCTCGTGCTGCAGGTATCGCGGTGGGACCGGCTGAAGGACATGCCGGGCGTGATGCACGGCTTCGCCGCCTATGCCGCCGCGGGCGGGCCTGGGTACCTGCTGCTCGTGGGGCCCGCGGTCGCCGGCGTGTCCGACGATCCGGAGGGCGCGGCGGTCTTCGCCGAGTGCCTGCTGCAGTGGCGCGCGCTGCCGGACGCGGTGCGCCGCCGCATCCTGCTGGTCACGCTGCCGCTGGAGGACGCGGACGAGAACGCCGTCATGGTCAACGCGCTGCAGCGGCACGCGGCCGTCATCGTGCAGAAGAGCCTCGCCGAGGGCTTCGGGCTCACCGTGGCCGAGGGCATGTGGAAGGCCCGGCCGGTGATCGGCTCCGCCGTGGGCGGGATCATCGACCAGATCGCCGACGGGACCGGCATCCTGCTGCCCGATCCGCGCGACCTCGGGGCGTTCGCCGCCGCGGTCCGCCGGCTGCTGGCGGACCCGGACGAGGCCGCCGCGATGGGGAAGGCGGCGCACGCCTACATCGGCGAGCACTATGTCGGTGACCTGCACCTGCTCAGGTACGCCGAGCTGTTCGACGCGCTGATGGGCTAGTCGCCCCGGTCCGGCCCGCGAGCTCAGGGCGGGTGTCACTTTGCCGCTAGCCAGCGGCCGGACATTACCGTCAGGCTGTGAGTAATCGCCGTCGACGGAGGAGAACCAGTGACACGCCGCCTGTGCATTGACGACCTGACCAGCATTGCCGTGCCGGAGCAGCCCGCCCTGGCCCCCGACGGCAGTCAGATCGTCTACGTGCTCGCCGCTGCCGATTCCGGCCGCGACAAGGTCGTGCGCTGCCTGTGGCGGGTCGGCACCAGCGCGGGCGGACCGGACCAGCTCACCCGCGGGCCGGCGGACACCGGGCCGGCCTGGTCGCCCGACGGGACCCGGATCGCGTTCCTGCGCGGGCAAGACGGTGCTGGCCAGACTGGGCAGGCCCAGCTGTATCTGCTCCCGGCCGACGGCGGCGAGCCCGAGCAGCTGACCACGCTGCCGCTCGGGGCCGGCGCCCCGGTCTGGAGCCCGGACGGGACCAAGATCGCGTTCGCGGCGGCCACCGACCTGCACGCGATCGCGGGCGAGGACGCCGCCGCCCGCACCCGCCGCGCGGCGGCGCCGATCGTCACTGACCGGCTCGACTACCAGGCCGACGGGGCCGGCCTGCTCGCCGCCGTGCGCAAGCATCTGCACGTGCTCGACCTGAGCACGCGCGAGTGCCGCCAGGTCACGGCGGGCGACTGGCACGCGGGCGAGCCGGCCTGGTCGCCCGACTCGGCCCGGCTCGCGTTCGCCGCGGCGACGGCGGCCGACGCGGACCTGACCCTGCGTGCGCCCGTCTATGTGCTGGACGTGTCGGCCGGGTCGGCCGACCCGGTCTGCGCAGCGCTCGCCGACGGGGCCGCCGAATCGGTCACGTGGACCACCGACGGGGACACGCTGCTGGTCACGGGCACAGAAGGCCGGCCGACGGGACACGCCAGGCTGCTGTCCGTTCCGGTCAAAGGCGGCCCGCTGACGGACCTGGCCGGCCCGCTCGACCGCAACGTGATGGCCGGCGGCCCCGGCTACCCTGGCGCGCGACCCCAGCAGAGCGCGGACGGCACCGTCTTGTTCTGCGTTCGGGACCGCGGCTGCACGCACGTGTACGCCGTGGCGGCGGGCGGCCAGCCGCGGCCGGTGCTGACCGGCCCGGGCCGGGTGGTCGCGGGGATGTCGGTGGCCGGGCCGACCGCGGCGATCGTGCTGGCCACACCGACCTCGTTCGGCGAGGTGGTGACCGTGAGCCTGGCCGACGGCACCGAGACCGTCCGCACCAGCCACGGCGCCGTGCTCGCCGACGCCGAGCCGTTCGTGCGCGCGGAACGTGAGTTCACGATCTCCGACGGCACCGTCGTGCAGGGCTGGCTCATCCGGGACCCGGCCCGGTCCGGGCCGCAGCCGCTGCTGCTCGACATTCACGGCGGCCCGCACAACGCGTGGCACGGCGCGGCCGACCCGGTGCACCTGTACCACCAGGAACTCGCCGCCCGCGGCTGGACGATCCTGCTGCTGAACCCGCGCGGCAGCGACGGCTACGGGGAGCGCTTCTACACCGCGGCCATGGCCGGCTGGGGCGCGGCGGACGGCAAGGACTTCCTGGAGCCGGTCGACGCGCTCGTCGCGGCGGGCGTCGCGGATCCGGACCGGCTGGCGGTGACCGGGTACAGCTACGGCGGCTACATGACCTGCTTTCTCACCAGCCGCGACCGCCGCTTCGCAGCCGCGGTGGCCGGCGGCGTGGTCAGCGACCTGGTCAGCATGGCGGGCACGTCCGACGCCGGGCACTACCTGAGCGAGCTGGAGTTCGGCGGCCAGCCCTGGGCCGGTCCGGACCGCTACCCGGCCATGTCGCCGCTGGCGCAGGTCACCAACGTGCGCACGCCGACGCTCGTCGTGCACGGCGCGGCCGACGTGCGCTGCCCGATCGGCCAGGCCGAGCAGTGGCACACGGCGCTGCGCGAGCTCGGCGTGCCGACCCGGCTGGTGCTGTACCCGGACGCGTCGCACCTGTTCATCCTCGACGGGAAGCCGTCGCACCGGGTCGACTTCAACCGCCGGGTCGCCGACTGGGTGCAGCAATACGCCGCGGGCGCCGGCGGTCCGCGACGGCCGCGCATCGACGCCGCGCACTGGCAGCGCCGGCTGGCCGCGCTGACCGGCAAGCACCGGGTGCCCGGCGCCGCGCTGGGCATCCTGCGGGTCCGCCCGGGGGAGGACGACGAGCTGGCCGAAGTCGCGTGCGGCGTCCTGAACAAAGAGACCGGCGTGGCCGCAACCACGGACTCGCTGTTCCAGATCGGCTCGATCTCGAAGGTGTGGACCGCGACGCTCGCGATGCAGCTGGTGGATGCGGGACTGCTCGATCTGGACGCGCCGGTCGCCGAAGTGCTGCCCGAGTTGCGGCTCGCCGATCCGGGCGTAACCAAGCAGGTGACGATGCGGCACCTGCTCACGCACACCAGCGGCATCGACGGTGACGTGTTCACCGACACCGGCCGCGGCGACGACTGCGTCGAGAAGTACGTCGCGCTACTCGGTGCCGCCGCGCAGAATCATCCGCTGGGCGCGACGTGGTCGTACTGCAACTCCGGCTTCGCGCTGGCGGGCCGCGTCGTCGAGAAGCTGACCGGCGGCACCTGGGACGCGGCCCTGGCGAGCCGCATCTGCGGTCCGCTCGGGCTGACGCATACGGTCACGCTGCCGGAGGAAGCGCTGCTGTACCGAACAGCGGTGGGTCACGTCGGCGAGGACACCGATGAGATCAGCCGCGCGCCGGTCTGGATGCTGCCGCGGTCCGTGGGCCCGGCCGGCCTCATCTGCTCGTCCACCGCTGACGTGCTGGCGTTCGCCCGCATGCACCTGACTGGCGGCCAGGCGCCGGACGGCACCAGAGTGCTGTCGGCGGCCAGCGCGGCGGCGATGACGGAGCAGCACGCCGAGCTGCCGGACCAGCACACCCTCGGCGACTCCTGGGGGCTTGGCTGGATCCGGTTCGGCTGGAACGGCCGCCGGCTGATGGGGCACGACGGCAACACGATCGGCCAGTCCGCGTTCTTGCGGATCCTGCCGGACGAGGGGCTGGCCGTGGTGCTGCTCACCAACGGCGGCAACACCAGGGACCTGTACGAGGACCTGTACCGGGAGCTCTTCGCCGACCTCGGCGGCGCCGACATGCCGATGCCGCTGGCGCCGCCGGCGACACCAGTGGCCGCGGACATAACCCCGCACCTCGGCCGGTACGAGCGGGCCAGCGCGCAGCTGGACGTGCTGGCGGGCGCGGACGGACCGGTCCTGCGCAGCACGGTCACCGGGCCGCTGGCGGAGCTGACCCCTGAGCCGACCACGGAGTATGCGCTGGTAGCCGTCGGGCCGGACCGGTATGTGGTGCGTGAGCCGCACGCGCGGACGTGGAGCCCGGTGACGTTCTACCAGTTGCGGACCGGCGAGAAGTACCTGCACTTCGGGGTGCGGGCCACGCCGAAGGTCAGCTGACGTGAACCGAGTTGCCCGGCCGGGCGGCGCTGGTGGCCGCGCTGCCGGCTGACGCGCTCTAGCAGGCGGCGCGGCGCCATTCTCGGCCGCCATAGCCGCGGCTGATCAGCGGGAATGCCGTCCTTGACTCGGAGTCGATAAGCCAGTTAGCGCACTTCGGTGCGGATCCTTACGCACTTGCGTTGTTTCCGCTACGCTACTCCGAAGCTGGCTGAAATCAGATTTAGCCGGTCCTTTTGACTTGTCTGGGCCATGACAGCAATAGAAGCCGCAGTCCGGTTGGAAACCGTCGACTGCTACCGGAGGCAACATGACTCACCAGTCCACGGTGGCCCGGGCCGCCACATCGCGGCTTGAACCCAATGCCATCAGCGTCGCCCAGGACACGCTCATCGGCATGGCCGACACGGCGCCGACGGTCTCTGTGTCGTTCACGCTGGTCGCCCTCATTGGCGCGGCCGCGTACGGGGGACCGCTGATCCTGCTCATCACCGCCATTCCGATGCTGATCATTGCCAATGCTTACCGTCGGCTGAACCTGTGGAACGCGAACTGCGGCGCGTCGTTTGAGTGGGTTGGCCGCGCGATCAGCCCGTACCTGGGCTACATCACCGGCTGGCTGATGCTGGCGGGCACACTGTTCGGCACGCTCACGCCGGTCACCGCCGTCGGCCCCTCCGTGCTCGCCGTCTTCAATAAGAACGCGAACAGCATGTGGGGGAACATCCTCATCGCCACCGTACTCGTCGTGGTCATGATGATCATCTCGATCGTCGGCATCCGGATGACGGCCCGTACCCAGGTGGCGATCGGCCTGATCGAGTACGCCCTCCTGCTCGTCTTCGCGATCTGGGGTCTGATCTGGGTGCTCGGCCACCATGCGGGCACCGTGGGGATTACGTCGGGTTGGTTCAGCCTGCACGGCATTGGCGGCAAGGGCCAGCTGGTCGACGCGTTCCTGATCACGGTGTTCATGTTCACCGGCTGGGACGGCACGCTCTACGTCAACGAGGAAGTGAAGCACCGGCGGGAGAACCCGGGCAAGGCCGCAATGCTCGCGGTAAGTGCCGCCGCGATTCTGTTCATCATCGCCCAGACCGGCCTGCAAGGCGTCGCCTCTGCCAGCAAGATGAACAACAACAGCGACTCGATCCTCGTCTACGTCGGCCACCTGGTGTCCGGCAGTGGCATCGGCGGCCAGGCCTTTGCGCTGGCGTTGGCCCTGGGCGTGATCGCGGCCACCGGTGTCGGCATCGTGCTCAGCGCGCGGATCGCCTATGGCATCGCCAGTTACCGGGCGCTGCCTGGCAGCCTGGCCAACGTCTCCGCTCGGTTTAAGACGCCGGTCGTGGCGACGGTGGTGGCCAGCGTGATCCTGCTGGCGATGGGCTGGGCCTATCTGCTGTCCACCTCGGTGCAGAACACGTTCAACTACGTGCTCGACAACACCGGCATCCTGTACGCGACGTTCTACTGCATCACCGCCCTGTCCGCCATGGTCTACTACCGGCGCCGGGTCGTGAGCAGTGGCATCGACTTCCTGACCCTGGGCCTGCTGCCGCTCGCGGCGATCGCCTTCCTCGCCTGGGTGGCCATCAAGTCGATCCAGGGCGCCGACGCGGCGCAGAACTACACCCTGCTCGGCTTCCTCGTGGTCGGCATCATCTTGATGTTCATCGCGCGGTTCGGGCTACGCTCGCCGTTCTTCCAGATCAGGCGGGAGTCCTGGACACCGTCCACCAACTTCGAAGAGGACTGAGCCGGACCGCGCAACCGCGCGGACCAGCAGCAACCGGCGGGCCGGGGCTGTCCATCTGGACAGCCCCGGCCCGCCGGTCGGCTAGCCGCCTGGTGCTATAGCGCCGCGGCCAACGCCCGCAGTCGGGCGTGCGCGCCGTCCATTACCGGCCCGGCGGGCAGGTACCGCTTGGGCATCTTGGCGATCGAGGTGTAGTTCACGTCGACCACGTTCGCCAGCGGCGCCTCGACGGCCTGGCTGACGAGCTGGTAGGCGTCCATCAGGTCCATTCCGTAGTGGCCCGCCAGCCACTGGATCAGCTCGGTCTGGGCGATGCGGAACGCGTCCTCCAGCGGCCGGGCCGAGCCGGCCGTCATGACGTAGTCATCGGTCTCCAGCCGCGGCCACGGGCACGGCGTGCCCTTGATCAGGTCGACGATGAGTACCGTGTCCATCGCCGTCTCGACCGCGACGCCGCAGGTCTCGCCCTCACCCTGGCGGGCGTGCCCGTCGCCGAGCGACAGCAGCGCGCCGTCCACGTTGACGCCGAGGTAGCAGGTGGCCCCGGCGCGCATCTCCGGCGTGTCCATGTTGCCGCCGAACGCGTCGGGCACCAGCGCGCTGCGGACCTCAAGGCTCGCGGGCGCGACGCCCACCGTGCCGTGCATCGGGTTCATCGGCATGTCGACGGTGAAGTCGCCGTGCCGGGGCGTGAACCGGCACGTCTGGGCCGCCCGGTCGTAGTGCCAGAGCCACACCAGCTCCGGCAGCGGATCGTTCAGCAGCGCGGTCACGTGCGTGCCGGTCAGGGCGCCGAACAGCGGGATCGTGGTGGACGCGCCCCAGTCCCTGGCCGGCGTGATGGACACGAAGTGCACCGCCACCGTGTCGCCCGGCTCGGCGCCCTCGATGTAGAACGGGCCGGTCTGCGGGTTCACGAACGGGAACTCGCAGACCTGAGAGACCAGGTCGGTCTCGCTGCGCACCCGGCCGAAGAACGCGTCCTCGGTGTAGACCTCCAGCACCGCGGGCGGCCGGACCCGGAGCTACCGGCGGCGCGCCGCCGAACGTCCAGGCGTACTGGTCGCGCTCGGGCCGGAAGGTGATCACCTCAAGGTCGCTCATGAGGCCACCTCAGGATCCGGCGCTGCGGCCGCTGCCTCGTCCAGGTGGATCAGCGCCGACGTCCTGGACGCGCTGTCGGTCGCGCAGGTAGAGGTAGGCCAGGTAGCCGACGCCGATGACCATCCAGATCCGCGACCGCTGGGCCCATGTAGGAGTAGCGGCGCGCTCAGCGGCGTGATGAAGCTCAGGCCGGGGGCCTTGAGTCCAGCTCCGGCCAGCCAGGCGGGGATGAAAGCGAGCGATCCCGAGTACCGGAACGAGCAGGTGCGAGACCAGGTTGAACCCGCGGGCCTGGCGGGCGAAGTAGCCGATGCAGGCCACGTTCATCGACCAGGTAGATGCCGACGAGCAGGATGACAAGCGCGGTGCCGATCATGCCGAACGCTGTCGCCGGGTCATAGCCGAAGCCGAGCCCCAGCATCACCGCAAGGCTGATCACGGTCCCCGTGGCGATCGCGAGCACTGGTGCCCGGTGCCGCTCGCTGACCCGGGCGAGCGCCGGCCGGGAACGCGCGCACCCGGCCCATGGCGAACGCGGTGCGGCTGGCGACGTTCACGCCCGCGTTGGAGTTAGCCACCGTCGAGTTGATGATGGCGAAGAAGACCAGCACCCAGAACAGGCCGTACAGCGCCCTGGCCACGCCCTCCCAGGACGCCGCGCCGGTGCCGGTCGTGAAGGTGGCGAATTTCGCCCGGACCGAACCCGACGTCGATCGCGTAGGTGGTGAACACGTACAGGGCGCCGATCAGCAGCGTGGATAGCAGCACAGCGAGCTGCACGGTGCGGCGCGGGTTGCGGGCTTCCTCGGCGAGCGGCGCGGCGCTCTCGAACCCGAGGAACGCCAGCGTGGTGAAGACCGAGCCCGCGATGACGCCCGGACAGGCCGTGGTACTGGCCGGACGGGGTGTACTTGGTGGTGAACACCGACAGGGTGTTGCCGCTGCCGGCGTGGATCACCAGCAGGACGCCCATGATCAGGAATACGGCGATCTCGAAGATGCCGAGGATCGTGCCCAGCCGGGCAGACGCCCGGATGCCGAAGTAGCCGACCGCGAAGACGATGAGCATGCCGAGAATCGACCACGGCCACCACAGGTCCGGCTGGCCAGCCGAACTCGGTGTTGAGGGTGGCGGCTGTCGTGAAGCCGAGCTGCAGCAGTACCAGCGGCGCGACCAGCCAGCCGACCATGACATAGGCCCAGGCGACCAGGAAGCCCGCGCCGGGTGTATGCCGCGGGCGGCGTATGTCGCCAGCGATCCCGCGGCCGGTATCTCCTTGGCGAGCTGGCTGATAGTCCAGGCCGTGAACAGCGAGGCGACGAGCGCGAACACGACGGCGAGCGGCAGCGCGCCGCCGGCGAACGCGACGCCTGCGGGGATCGACGCGGCGATCGCCGCGCCGGGTGCCATGTCGGTGATGCTCTGGAACAAGACTTCGCGCAAGCCAACAGCGTCGCGCCTGAGACCAGTGTCAACCATTGTCATTCCCGGGGTCAGGAGGGGGCTTTGCGCCGATCATGTCACCTTAAACCGCCGCGCGACAGATGCCGGGAGTTGGCCAGGCTAACGATTGCCTAACGTGATCTGGCCGGGAACGCGGCCGCGGTGCGGACGCCGAACGTCAGTCCGCCGGCGGCCGGGTTCTCGCGGTCGCGGTCGTCGCTGGTGGTGCGGGAATCAGGTCAGCACGCGGTGCAGGAACGCGAGCACGGCGGGCCGTGCGGTGCGCCCGGACTGGCCGGCCAGGAGCGCGGTGCCGTGGTCGGCGCCGGGCACCGCGACGAGGCTCGTGGCGCGGCCGGGCGCGGCGGCGCGAAACTGCCGGGCCGCCTGCGCCGACCCGTACGGGTCCTGCTTCGCGGTGACGAGCAGCAACGGGCAGCGCAGATGCCGAACGAAGCCGACCACGGTGATGCCGGGATACAGGACGGCTTCGGCCGACAACGACACGACGCCCTGCACGGCCGGGCCGAGCTGCGCCGCGGCGATCAGCGACGCCTTCGCGCCCTCGGACGCGCCCATGAGCACGATCCGCGTGCCGCCGGCGGCGCGCAGCCGGCGGGTCACAGTGGCAACCTCGCTGGTCGGCGGGTTCCCGCCGTAGTCGAACAGCACGGCGCGGTACCCGGCCGCCGCCAGCCGGGCCGCGAACGGCAGCCACGAGCACAGATTCTCATCGCTCTCGTTGGCCAGGATCACCACGCGCGGGCCTGAGCCCGTGATGCCGAGCGTCAGGCGGCCGCCGCCGGCGTCGCGCACGGTGGTCACCGTGCCGCGGGCCGCGGTAAAGCAGTTGTCGAGCGCGACCGGGCCGGGGGCGACGGGGCCGGGGGCGACGGGGCTGGGGGCGGTGCGCGAACGCTGATCTCCTGGGTGGCCGGCCGCGGCGCACCCGCACGCCAGCAGGAGGGCGGCGAGCCCGGCGACGGCCGCGTGCGGCGTTCTCATCCGGTGACGCGGCGCAGGAAGGCCAGCACGGTCCGGCCGAAAGCCGGCACCGGTCCGCCGGCCGGTGGCGGTGACACCATGTCCCAGCCGTGGCCGGCCGGCGCGCTGAGCACGATGAGGCGCTTGCTGGCCGACCCGGCCGTGGTGAGCAGGCGGCGGGTGTCGGGCACGGTCACGTACGCGTCCGAGCGGGCGACCGCGAACAGCACCGGGAGGCGCAGCCGCGGGACGGCGGCGACCGCGGTCGCCGGGAACGGCGCGGCCGCGAGCGGGATCGTGAGCTCGTCGGCTGACAGCGCCGCCACGCCGGTGACGCCGGCCGGCGGCAGCGCGGCCGAGATCAGCACCTCCGAGCCGCCCTGCGACGCGCCCAGTAGTGCGACCCTCGCCGCGCCGTCGTGCCGGAGCCGGGCCACGGCGCCGCGGATGTCTGGCATCAGATTCCCGTCGGCCGGGCCCGCCGGGCAGGCGCTGGCGCCGGTGCACCGGTGGTCGAACGCCAGCACGTGGTATCCGCGCCTGGCCAGGAACGCGGCGTAAGCCCGCCAGCCACACTTGCCGCTGCGGCCGAGTTCGGGCACCAGCACGACCCCGCGGTGGCCGCGTCCGGCCTCGATAGCCGCGAGCCGCACGCCGTCGGCGGCCCGGATCGTGACCAGCTCGCCGGGCCCGTCCGGCGGACCGCATT
The DNA here is from genome assembly GCA_963805805.1 of uncultured Actinomycetota bacterium. GTDB lineage: Bacteria > Actinomycetota > Actinomycetes > Streptosporangiales > Streptosporangiaceae > JAJYUU01. The sequence goes on from CAWDVS010000011.1 coordinate 475,223, forward strand.
GCTGCGCGATAGCGGACTGCGGCGGGGGAGCGGGCGGCGCCTCGCTGTGCGGCCCGGCAGCGGGCGCGGGCGACGGCCCGCCGCCGGCTGCGCCCCCGTCCCGCGGTTTGCCCGCGGACGCGCAGCCGGCGGCCGACAGCCCGACCGCCGCGGCCACGACCAGAGCGGCAGTTCGGATGATCCGCATGCCTGGCTCCCGGAGTGTCGAGCGAGCCGCCTATGACAATTTTGACATAATGGCGAGCACGCGCTCCACTGTCAACCAGCGGGAACGGCATGATCTCCAGGCTCGGCTACGCGCTGCTCGCGCTGCTCGCACGGCAGCCCTCGACGGGGTACGAGCTGTCGGAGCGCGCCCGGCGGCCGCTCGGCTACTTCTGGTCGGCCCGGCATAGCCAGGTCTATCCCGAGCTGCAGAAACTGCGGGCGGGCGGGTGGGTGCGGTTCGACACTGCCGCCGGGCCGGGGCCGCGGGATAAGAAGGTCTACTCGCCGACTGAGGCGGGCCTCGCCCGGCTGGCCGAATGGGTGACCCGGCCGCCCGAGCCTTCCTCGGACCGCGACGAGCTGGTGCTGAAGGCGTACGCGGCCTGGACCGCCGATCCGGTCGCCGCGGGCCGGGCGTTCGCCGCGCAGCTCGCCAGCCATCGCGAGCGGCTCGGGCAGTACGAAGCGGACTGGGCTGCGGTGCGCGGTCGGCACGGCGGCGGGTCGCCGCCGGTCACGCACCCCGACTTCGGCAACTACGCGACGCTGCGGTTCGGCCTCGCCTATGCGCGCGAGCGGATCGCCTGGCTGGAATGGATGAGCCAGCAGCTCGGGGCGGCGGGCGACCCTGTCAGCAGCTAGGCCCGGCCTGGCCAGCGGCACCTGGTCCGCCGTTATCCGGTCCGCCGCGATCTGGTCTGGGGTCATCCGGCACGGCCGGCGCGAGCGCCAGCTGGGCCGCGCCCAGGCTGCGACGTACCGACCGCAGGCTCGCGCCCATGACCGCGGCCGTCTCGTCGTCGCTGAGCTCCAGGTAGTGGCGCAACACGACCGCCTCTCGCTGGCTGGCCGACAGTGCTGCCAGCAAGCCGATCACCGGAGCCGAGCGCCAGGCCAGGTTCGGCGCGGGGTCCGAGCCGGTCCCGGCGTGAGCGGTCGTGCCGGTGCCGGTCCCGCCAGCGCCAGATCCGTCAGTGCCGGATTCTGGAAGGCCGGATGCCGGAGGGCCGGATTCCGGGGAGCCCGATCCCACTGCAGTGCCGGATCCGCCAGCCCCTGTTCCCGTGGGCCGGCCCCTGGCGGCGCGGCGCGACCTGACGACGACCTGTCGGTGCAGCCAGAAGAGGTGCGGCGCGCGTGGCCGGCTGCCGAACGACCCGGATAGCAGCGCCGCCATGGAGTCCGCCGCGACGCTCTCGGCGAGGATCGCGTCCCCGGTGAGCAGCGCCGCTAGTCGTACGAGCGACGTGTAGTGAGCGTGGTACAGGATCTCCAGCGGCGGCAGTGCGGTGCCGCCGGGCTGAGCCCCGGCCCGGTTGCGGAGTGACCGGCGGACCGCGCGCGAGCCGGGGCGGGCCGGCTCGGCGCCATCGAGCTGCGGAGATGCACCGTCGGCCGAACCGGTGTAACCCATCGCAACTCCAGAAATCAGTCCTGCCTGCATCCGGGGCCGACGCCGCACCGCCGACCTCTGCTGCATACTGTAGGAAGAAACAGGAAGTTATGTCAATCTATCTCGGAAATATTCATGGTCTACCCGCAGGTGGTGACCAAAGAGACGCGATAGATAGGAAAGAAACAGAAGTGACAGGTTAGTCTGAAGGAACTAGCCCCCGCCGCTTCCAGCCTCGAGAGGACCCAGATGGCCGGTGAGAACTGGCGACGGCTCGCGGACTACGTGGTCGCGGGCCGAGTTGCGCTGGGCATGCGGGATCGCAGGTCGCTGGCCGCTGCCACCGGGGTGACGGAGCGTACGCTCGGCAAGCTGGAGAACGGGCAGCGGGTGTCGGCCAGCACCCTGGCCGCGATCGAGATCGTGCTCGGCTGGGCGCCGGGCTCATGCCGCCGGATACTGGCGGGCGGCGAACCGCTGGCAGGCCCGGCCGAGCCGGACCCGGCCGAAGATGCCGACCCCACCTTGCGGTACCTGGCCGACACGCCGGGCCTGCCGCCAGATGTCGTACGCGGGATCATCGCGCTCGCCCGCAACTGGCGCGAGACCGAGGCCGAACGGGCGCAGGCCGGACCCGGCGAGGCTGATCGCGACGAGGCGACCAGGCCCGGCGCCTGACCCGGTCAATCGGCGACCCGGTCAACGCCGGTTAGGTCAGGCGGCAGGCAGGCCAGGGCCAGATCGCTCAGGGCCAGATCGCTCAGAGGCAGACAGTGATGCCCAGCACGATGACGCACGTCTGGGGCCCGCCGGATTTGGGCGGCGGCGAGGATGACGGGCTGGTGGTCGTCGGCTGTGGCTTCGGCTGCGTCGTCACAGGAGACGTGGTCACGGGACTTGTGGTCGTCGGCGCCGGGCCGGGCTGCGAGGTGCTCGCGCTGGGCTTTGGCTGCGGGGACGGCTGCGGTGCCGTCCGCGGGGTGACGACCGTGATCACCCGCTGCGTCGATCCTGGCGGCTGGCCCGATGCGCCGGGGGCGCCGCGGCCGGGCCGTGATCCGGTGGCCGGGTGCGAGCCGGGTGCGGCGGACTGCGAGTACCCGGGCGGCGGCGGACCGATCGCGCCGGGCTGCGGGTGCACGGCCGGGGCCGCGGTGACAAGCACAGCGGCCGCGACGGCGCCCGCCGCGGCGGTGGCGGCACCGGTGATCGCCGCGATGGCGCCGTGCGCGCGCACCGCCGCGGATACGTGCCGGACGGCCGTGTGCGCAGCCAGCCCCGCAGCGAGCGGCAGCGGCAGGAAGCCGAAGTCCCAGGCCTGCCGGCGGGCGGCGCGAATAGCGGACCGGACGGCGGCTCGCTGCTCGCCCGGCGCCAGCTGGTCAGAGACGACAATGTACAGCTCGCCTGACGCCACTCGGTGTGCGACCACGGCCAGGCCGGTCGGCAGCGTGACGTGATAGACGCGGATCAAGACGCTGCCCCCGGCACGGTCAGGGACCACACCGCCGACCACCACTCGCGCGGGTCGCCGGGACCGCCGATGATGGCGATGACATCGGTGCCGTCGACGTCGAGGCGCACTGTGGAGTCCGGGCTGGCGTAGTTGGTCGCGGCTGCCCGCAGGCTGGCGGGCATGGGGGCTGCCGGCACGATCCGGCCCCACCAGCTCGTCTCCGGGAGCGCGGCGCCGGCGGCCGAGGCGATGGCCTCGAACATCTCAAGCCGCTGCCGCAACTCCTGCTGATCTGCTTTCGCGCTCGCTATCTCGCCCTCGAGTCGCCGCAGCCGGCGCCGTTCCCACAAGGCTGTCGCACCTCCCGTGGCCGTGCCCTGGTCGTCTGCTCGCTAGCCCCCGCTGCTCGTGCTGCGCTTGTTCCCCATGAGTAAGAGTTAAACATGCAATTTCACGCGATGTTGTCCGGTACGACTAATCCGGGGAACATCCGCAGCAGACCATGCGGGCGGCCGCCCCGTTCCCAGCCCTACCCGGGCGGCCGGGGATCGCGCTACAGCAGATCCGCGATCATGCTCGCGGCTTTCGCGGCGCCGTCGCTGGTCACCGGCAGGTAGCTCACGGTGCGGCCGATCTCGCTCGCGATCGCGGCCGCGATGTCGGCTGGCTGCGCGGTCTCGTAATCCATGCACCGGCCGGCCCCGTATCGCTCCAGCCGGTGCCGGACGTGGAAGTTCTGCTCGAAGTGATGCCGGAGCGGGAAGTACAGGAACGGGCGCCGGCTGGCCGTCAGTTCCATCGCCGTCGTCAGGCCGCCCTGCACGATCGCGAGGTCGCACGCCGCGAGGTGCCGGTACAGCTCGTGCACGTACGGCCGGATCTCCAGGCCGTCGTGGGCAGGCAGGCTGGCGGGGTCGATCCGCGGGCCGGCCACCACGATCATGCGCAGGTCCGGCACGAGCTGCCTGGCCGCGGGAAAGGCCGCGATGACGCGGCGGAGCAGGTGGCCGCCGACGCCGGAGCCGCCGACGGTGACGACGCAGACGCGCTCGCCTGGCCGGTAGCCGAGCTGCTCGCGGTCGGCGAGCTGCGCCGGGTCGAAGCCGGTGATGTAGCCGGCGAAGTCGTAGTTCTGCTCGGTCCAGGCGCGGATCGGCGGCAGGCCGGGCCCGAACGCATCCGGCACGATGTCGGCCAGCTCGCCGACAAAGATCGCCCGGTCGCGGACCCGCGGGAAGCGGGCGATGTGCTCGATCATCTCCGCGTTGTAGTCGGCCGTAAGTGCGGCCTCCCGCTCGCCGCCGCCGGGCACCGGCAGCCAGCCGACGAAGTCGGTGAGCCACGCGTACGCCGCGGACTTCAGGTCCGGATTCTCGTGCAGGTAGTAGTCCAGCTCCCAGGCCTCGTCCCCGATCCACAGGTCGTACTGCTCGTCGGCGATCAGGTCGTGGAACGTCATGAAGTTCGCTACGAGGATCTCGTCCATCCGCCGCCAGGCCCGGAAGCAGTGCAGGTCGTGCTCGGCCGATTCGGACTCGATGTGACCAGACTCGCTGGCGAGATGCGCGCTCGCCGGGTGGATCCGCTCGCCGCTCGCCGCCAGCACCCTGGTGACCGGGTCCTGGGCGAGCCAGTCGACCTCCAGGTCGGGGTGCAGCTTGCGCAGCTCGGTCGCGATCGCGACGTCGCGGAGCGCGTGCCCGAGCCCGATTGGCGAGGAGATGTACAGCGCGCGCTTGCGCCGCGCCCGGCCGCGGCTCCACCGCCGCGGCGGCGCCGGGCAGGCGAAGTCGCGGATGATCAGATTAGTGCGGACCGGGTCACGCAGGTGCGGGCCGTGCCCGGAGCCTTCCATCGTCACGAGCTCGGCGTCAGGAATGGCTGCTGCCACGGCCGCGCCGCGCTCTGGGCCCACGACCGCATCCGCGGTCCCCTGCAGGACCAGGACCGGGCAGCGCACGCGCGCGCCGAGATGCAGCACGCTTTCTGAGTCGTTGAACCACTCCGCGTCCATGCCGCGCAGGACGGTCTGCGGATCGGTCTGCGACGCCCACGCGATCGCGTCCTCGACCTGCTTGCTCGAGTGCGGCTCAGTAAATGTCTCGCGGAAGAAGAAGTCCAGGAAGCCCGGCCAGTCGCGCAGCCAGTAATGCCGGTTCCATTTCGCCCAGCGATCCTGCGTCTCCAGCTCGTCGTCGAACGAGTAGGAGCCCTCCGCCTCGGCCGGCTCCGGGGTCAGCTGCAGGTCGGGCGCGATCAGGACCAGTCCGGCGACCCGGTCGGGATGCTCGGCGGCGAGCAGCAGTTCGGCGCCCGCCCCGCACCACGCGATCACCACGGCGCGCTGCGCGCCCACCTGGTCGAGAACCGCGAGCGCATCCTCGGTCTGCTGACGCCGGTCATAGGCACGCACGTCGGTCGGCCGGTCCGAGCGGCCGTTCCCGCGTGGGTCGAACGTGATCACCCGGCTGTGCCGGGCCAGGTAGGGGATCTGGAACTTCCAGCTGCGCGAGTGCAGGATCTCCCAGCCCGGCATCAGCAGGATCGTCGGGCCTTCCGAGCCGCAGACCTCGTAATAGATCCGCACGCCGTCGCGGTGGACGTAGCCCGCTGTGTCCGGGTAGCGCGCCCTGGTCTGCTCGCGGTGCGTGGTGCCGGCGATGACGCCGGCGCCCGCGACGCCCGCGACGCCCGCGGCGCCCGCGGCGCCCGCCGGGTCACTTGGACCCGGGGGCGCCGCAGCCGGCCGATTCGGGACCGTCACGGCCGGGCTTCGTAGACGATGTTGAACGGGGTCTCCGCCACCCGGCGGAAGCGGGTGAAGCCGCCGGCCTTGACCACGTCGGCGATCCGCGCCTCGCCGGCCTGCGCGCCGAGCGCGAGTCCGACGTCCTGCGACAGCGACGCGGGCGTGCACAGCAGCGTGGAGAACGAGTAGTACGCCCGGCCGACGGGGTTCAGGTTGTCCTCGACCCGGTCGCCGGCCATCGGCTCGACGATCATCCAGGTGCCGTCTGGCTTGAGCGTGCTGAGCACGTGCCGGGTGGCGCCGACCGGGTCGCCCATGTCGTGCAGGCAGTCGAACATCGTCACCAGGTCGTAGCCGGTGCCGCCGTAGCTGCTCGCCGGGGATGTCTCGAACCGGATCCGGTCGGCCACGCCGGCCTTGTCGGCCTGACGGCGCGCCGTCTCGACCGAGCCGTCGTGATAGTCCGACCCGGTGAACGCGGAGTTCGGGAATGCCTGGGCCATGAGAATCGTGGACGCGCCGTGGCCGCAGCCGACGTCGGCGACCTGGGCTCCGGTCTCAAGCTTAGCTACGACGCCGTCGAGCGCCGGCAGCCACCCGCTGATCAGGTTCGCGTTGTAGCCGGGCCGGAAGAAACGCTCGCATCCCTCGTGAACGTCGTGACCGTGCTCGTGCCAGCCATATCCGGCGCCAGTTTGCACGACCTCGGTGATGCGCGGCGAGTCGACCACCGAGCCGAGGGCGATCTGGAAGAAGCCGGGCAGGTACGCCGGGCAGTTTTCATCGGTGAGCGCCATCGCCTGCTCCGGCGGGAGCGTGTACCGGCCGCTGTCCGGGTCGTAGGTGACGAAGCCGCCCGCGGCCTGGGCGTTCAGCCATTCGCGCACGTACCGCTCCGCGGTCCCGGTGCGGTCGGCCAGGTCCGCCGGCGAGAGCGGGCCCGCCCCCGCGAGCGCGCGGTACAGGCCCAGCCGGTCGCCCATCACCACGAGAGCCGTGTTCAGCGTGGCACCCACTTCGCCGACGACGCGGAAGACAAACTCCATGAGCTTGTCCATATCGACTGCGGGAGCCTGGTCGGTGCTGGTCATGATGTCCCCTCCTGAGGCGTGGCTTTTGCCGCGACGCTAGGCCGGGAACGGGCCTTATCGCTTCCGGGGCCCACCTAGTCCGCGGCGATCGTGTGCGCCGCGGTACCAGGTGCCTACAATCGCGGCATGCTGGGGCGGGAGCAGGAGCGGCGGCAGATCGAGCAGGCCCTCGCCCTGGCGCGATCTGGCACCAGCGCGCTGCTCGCGTTCGCGGGGGAGCCCGGCATCGGCAAGACGACGCTGCTCGGCTACGCCGCCGGGCAGGCGGGCCGGATGCGGCTGCTGCGCGCCCGCGGCATCGAGCAGGAGGCGCAGGTGCCGTTCGGGTCTTTGCTCGAGCTGATCCGGCCAGCGCTGGGCTGCCTGGAGAAGATTCCCGAGCCGCAAGCTTCGGCGCTGGCCGCGGCGCTGGCGCTGCAGCCCGGCGCCGCGAACGACCGGTTCGCGGTCGGGGCAGCTACGCTGAGCCTGCTGGCCGCGTTCGCCGAGGAACAGCCGGTCGCGGTGCTGATCGACGACGCCCACTGGCTCGACGTACCGAGCGCGCAGGCGTTGCTATTCGCGTTCCGCCGGCTGGTCGCCGACCCGATCGCGGTCATCATCGCGGCCCGCGAGGGCGAGCCGTCCCTGCTGGACGGCGCCGGCCTCCCGACCGCGCGAATTGGCGGCCTGACCAGCGGCGAGGCCGCGCAGCTGGTGCCGGGCCTGACGGCGGACGCGGCGCACAGGCTGCACGGCGCGACCGCGGGCAACCCGCTGGCCCTGCTCGAACTGGCCGCGGCTGATGACACCGACTTGGCCCTAGCGCCGGATGGCGCGCCGGTCCTGGTCTCGGCCCGGATCAGCCGGGCGTTCCTGCAGCAGACCGGCGGGCTCTCGGCGGCGGCGCAGGCGGCGCTCGTGCTCAGCGCGGCCAGCGAGACGGGGGACCTGCCGACGCTGCAGCGGGCCGCGCTGCGGCTCGGGATCGACCTGGCCGCCCTCGCGGAGGCGGAGAGCGCCGGCCTGGTGGCGCTGCGGGCCGGCACGGTGGAATTCCGGCATCCGCTGGCCCGCTCCGCGGTGTACGCAGCCGCGCCCGCCGGCCAGCGCCGGGACGCGCACCGCGCGCTCGCCGCCGTGCTGCCGGACCGGGACATCGCCCGCCGGGCCTGGCATCTGGCCGCGGCGGCGACCGGCCCGGACGAGACGGCGTCGGCCGCGCTGGAAGGAGCCGCGCTGGCCGGCCGGGAGCGCAGCGCGTACGCCACGGCGGCGGCGGCGTTCGAGCGGGCGCCGGCTGACCGCCGATCGCGAGCGGTGCGCGGGACTGCTGCTGCAAGCGGCCGAGACGAGCTGGCTGGCCGGGTTCACCGACCGTGCCGTAGCGCTGCTCGGTGAGGCGCGAGCCGAAACCGGGGACCCAGCCACGGTGGTCGAGGTCGACGGGCTGGCGGGTCACATAGCGGCGCGCTGCGGGCCGGTGATGCGGGGGCACGAGATCCTGGTCGCGGCCGCCGCCCAGGCGGACCCGGAACGCGCGGTGGCGATGCTCGCCGAGGCGGCGCTGGCGTGTTTCTACGCCGGCAACATGGCCGAGATGCTCGCGACCGCGGAGCTGACCCGCGCGCGGCTGCCGGCCAGGCCGTCGGCGCGGGCGCGCTTTCTGGTCGCGATGACGACCGGGATGGCCGGCATACTCGGCAGCGACGCCGCGGGCGGGGCCGAGGCCGTGCTCGAGGCCGTCACGCTTGCCGAAGGCGCGGCCGAGCTGGGGGACGACGTGCGGCTGCTGCCGTGGCTCGCGCTCGGACCGCTGTTTCTGCGGCAGACCGGGGCCGGGCGATCGCTGCTCGAGCACGCGCTGCGGGCCACCAGGGACCGGGCCGCGGTCGGCGCGCTACCGATCCTGCTCAGCCTCATCGCGCGCGACCAGGCCGGGTCCGACCGGTGGGCGGTGGCCGGGGCCTCCTATCAGGAAGCGCTCGACCTGGCCCGCGAGAGCGGCCAGCGGACCGATCTCGCCCTCGCGCTCGCCGGTCTTGCCTGGCTGCAGGCCCGGCGGGGGCGAGAGCGCGAGTGCCGGGAGAGCGCCGCTGAAGCGCTCGATCTCAATCGCGAGCTGGAGATGGGCCTGTGCGAGGTCTGGGCGACCGCCGCGCTCGGCGACCTGGAGCTTGGCCTGGGGGACGCGGGCCGCGCGGCGGAGCACTTCGGCCGTCAGCAGGAACTGCTGGGTCAGCTCGGGATCACTGACGTGGACCTGTGGCCGGCCGCGGACCTGGCCGACGCTTGGCTGCGGCTCGGCCGGGACGACGAGGCCCGCGCGGTCGCGGCTGCCTTCGCAGCCGCCGCCGAGGCCAAGGGTCAGCCGTGGTCGCGGGCCCGCGCGCTGCGCTGCCAGGGCATGGTCGCGGCGGACGACGACGCCCCTCGCTACTTCGACGCGGCCCTGCGGCTGCACGAACAGACGCCGGACGCGTTCGAGACGGCCCGCACCCAGCTGGCCTACGGCGAGCGGTTGCGCCGGGCGCGGAACCGGGTGCTGGCCAGAGAGCAGCTGCGCGCTGCGGCCGAGACGTTCGAGCGGCTGGACGCGCGGCCGTGGGCCGACCGGGCGAACGCCGAGCTCGCGGCAACCGGCGAGACGCTGCGGCGCCGTGATCCGGCCGCCATCGAGGAGCTGACGCCGCAGGAACTGCAGATCGCGATGCTGCTGACCGCCGGGCGCACGACCCGGGAGGCGGCCGCGGCGCTGTTCCTGAGCCCCAAGACGGTCGAGTATCACCTGCGCCACGTCTACCAGAAGCTCGGCATCCACTCCCGAGACGAGCTGACTCGCGCGCTGGCGACCCAGGCCCCGGCAAATCGGGACGCAGATCGTCCGGGATAGCGCGTACGGTTCCGCGCATGGCTATCGCACGATTCCCCAGCATCGCTATCGACTGCCCGGACCCGGTCGCCCTCGCGGCGTTCTACGGCGCGCTCCTGGACTGGAAGGTCGTGGAGGACCCGCCAGACTGGGCCGAGGTCCGGGCCGACTACGGGCAGTGCATCTGCTTCCAGCGGGTCGGGAATTACGCCGCGCCCGCGTGGCCGTCGCAAGACCAGCCGCAGCAGATGCACCTGGACGTGGTCGTCGACGACCTGGACGCCGCCGAGACGGCGGTGCTCGAACTCGGCGCGACCAAGCACGAGCATCAGCCGGGCACCACTTTCCGGGTCTTCCTGGACCCGGCGGGCCACCCGTTCTGCCTGTGCGTGGACTGAGCACCGGGCGGGCTGACTCCGGGCGGCGCGGGCTGGCGGCGCGCGCCGCCGCCCGCGCCGGCCGGATCCGTCAGCGCATCGTTTTGACCCGGCGCGGTGCGCCAGCCGCGGCGAGTTGCAGGTCCTGCTGCAGCGCGAAGTACGCGGGCTTGGGGCTGAGGTTCACGTCGTACAACGTGGCGTATCCCTCGCCGGCGAAGAACCCTGGCACCCACGAGTCCGCGTCGCCGAAGCCCCAGACCGTGAACGAGATGCAGCCGGGAACCTCCAGGCATGCCTTCATCATCTGGTCGAACTCGTACGGCTGGGCGAATTGGCCAAGCGCGTCGGTCGGCACTTGGTCGGTTGCGTTGTTGACGAACGTGCGCACGTCGGCCTCGGTAATGGCGGTCCGCAGGCCGAGGCTGGTGAACCTTTCCAGGTCCTGCTGCAGCCGAGTCGGGAATCCGAACTGCGTGTCGAGGTGGCCCTGGTTGCCGACGCCGTCGATGGGGACGCCCTGGTCGAGCATCTGCCGCAGCCAGGCGTAGGCGGCGTCGCTCTTGGCATTGGTGCCGTCCTCGCCGGCGATGTTGTAGTCGTTGTAGAACAGCAGCGCGTGCGGGTCGGCCTGCCGGGCCCACCGGAAGGCCTGCGGGATGACGGTCGGGCCGAGGTTGGAGATCCAGAAGTCAGCGGGGTTGAGCGTGGACGGGTTGCTGTCGGTGAAGAACTCGTTCGCGACGTCCCACTGCCAGATCCGCCCGCGGTACCGGCCAACTTCCGTGAATATGTGCTGCTCCAGCAGGCTCCATAGCTGCGCGGAGCTAATGGTGCCGTTGGCCACTCCCGTGGTCAGCCACACGGGCAGCTGGTTGTGCCAGAGCAAGGTGTGCCCGCGCACCAGCTGGCCATGTCGCTCGGCGAAGCTGACCAGCGCGTCCGCGTCGGACCAGTCGAACTGGCCCTGCACCGGCTCGACGCTGCCCCACTTCATCGCGTTGCCAGGCGTCACGCACGAGAACTGGCTGGCCAGGATCGCGGCGTAAGCCGGTGTGTCTAAATCGAACGGGATGACGGCCGTCCCGACGTGCAGGCCGATCCTGGCCGCCAGCGAACGCAGCGAACCGGGTCCGGCTGCCCCGCCGTCCCTGGCGTCCTTGGCTGTCGGCCGGGCGAGCCCGGCCAGCGCCGGCGCGGTGGGGGCCAGGCCGCCGATGGTAGCGGCGAGACCGGCGGCACCGCCGGCGGCGAGGAAGCTTCGGCGTTTCATGGGATGTCCTCCTGAGCGTCTGCAGGCTCCATCACCTCAGCCAGAAGTCCCCTCCGCTGCCCCGGCCCGGAAATCCAGGCCAGCCCGCCATCTGGTCCGAAAGTTTTCGGAGACAGTTGACCACGACCCTCGGACCGTAAGCGCTCGCGGGCACCCTGTCAAGGGCAAGATTCCGAGGTAGGGCCCATGTGCTGGCCCGCGCAGGCCCCGGCTAGCTCCGGATTCCGGGTCTCGAAACATTTCGAACACCATCCACCAGCAACGATGCAGCACCCAGCCGCGCGGGATCGCGAGGCCCGCTCCGGCGGCCGCAGTTTCCTGACATGCGACAGCCCCCGGTCGACGCGATGCGTGCGCACCGCGTCGCCGGGGGCCGCCAGCTCCGGGCTAAGCCCGGCTCAGTGGTCCTTCACCTGGAACGAGATGGACTGGCTCAGCAGCAGTCCGCTGATCGTCACCGTGTACGTGCCGGCGTGCATGCCGGTCGTGTCGATGCTGACCGAGACGGCACCGTTGCCGTCCGGGCCCGACACCACGGGCGCCACGACCGTCGAGCGGTGCCCGGTCCCGGTCACCGACACCGAGATCGTGTCCCAGGTCTGGCCCGGCACTGTCGACGTCGGGTCCGCGAACGGCGGGCCGGTCACCCCGAACTGACCGGGCAGTGGCGGGAACACGCCGAAGCCGTCCAGCACGGTCGTGCCGTTGGGGGTGCTGCCGGGGACATAGCCGCGGCCGGTGACTGTGATCGTCTGGCCGCTGTCCACCCTGGACGAGGACTCGCTGATCCTGTTCTCCAGCCGGTTCAGCTCGAACTGCGCGAGGCGGCTCGGCTGGAACGGCCCGAACTGCCGGTCGATCTGGCGAACCAGCGCGGGCACGAAGTCGGGCGCGAAGATCGTGCCCCAGCCCGACGCGAGGTCATAGCCGGTCCCGGTCGCGGACCCGGTGACGCCGTACGCGCTGTTGGTGAAGCCAGCCGGGACGTCGATGATGCCGGCCGCGGTACCCTGCGGTCCGATCGCCGCCAGGGCCGGGTTCACCGCGCCCAGGTCACGCCCGCCGTGCAGCTGGGTGGCCAGCGCCATGATGCCGGCGAACGTGGGTGACGCCTGCGACGTGCCATCGCTGGCGTCCATCGAGATGTCGGGGTCGGCCCGGCCGGTGACGCCGTCGAGGGCTGGGATGCCGCGCTGGTAGAACGGCTTCGGGTAGATGGTGGAGACGCCCGCGCCTTCCGCGTCCGAATGGTTGTTCCGTGCAATCCACAGCGCGTCCGGCGCGGTCCGCCCGGCCGTCGTGGCCAGACCGGCGTTCGGGATGGTGCCGCCGACGGCGGTGACCCACGGGTTGTCGACGGGGTGGCCCGCGGTGACGCCGATCGGTGGCGTGCACTGGCCGGTGTCGTTCAGAACGGTCGGGTCGGTCGGACCGCAGTCACCGGACGCGAACATGACCGGCACGTTGTGCGCGGCCGCATCCAGGAACGCCGGGTCCAGCGAGTGAACCGCAGCCGCCTGGGTCGCGGTCGGGTTGGTCGGGTCGTTGATGAAGTCGTTCTCGCCGTCGCCGAGGCTCACGGTGATGACGTTGGCCAGATGCTGATCGGCGATCATCTCGATGGCCTGGGCTACCTGCGGCCAGCCCTGGACGCCGATGGTCTCCGGCACCGGCGGGTGCACGAAGATGATGCTCGCGTACGGCGCCATCGAGTGGATCGCCTCCGCGTCGAGCTGATCCTCGCCGGGGCTGCACTCGATCTGGCAGACCGCGGTCGGGTCGGCCGGGGCCGGGAGGGCCATATCGGTGATGTTGGCTGGCGGCAGGTCCATCTGCGTGTCGTAGTTCGTCATGGACGCGACGAGGTTCGGGTCCGGGTTGGTGACGATGTAGGCCACAGTGACGCCCGCGCCGTCGATGCCCTTCTGCCACAGGCCGTTGACGCCGTAGTCGATGATGTCTTCCTGCGCGGTCGGGTCAGGGAAGCGCAGCCGCAGGGACTGCCCGGCGGCGATCTTCGCCTCGATCGCGTTGAACGTCGCTGTCGTCGCGGCGATGCGCTGGGCTGGCGGCGGTACGCCGTCGGCCGGGCCCGCCGGTCTCCCGGCGCTGGCCAGCGCCGGGCTGGCGAGCGCGAGGCTGACGAGCAGCAAGCTGCCAGCCCCTGCTAGTAGTCGGAGTCTTGCGACCATGAAAGCCTCCTTGCGAAGTGGAGCCTGGCCCCGCGCCGTTTTACGGCTATTTGCCGACACCATTAGCCACGCTAAAGGAAGGCGCAATGCCCGACAAGACGCAAGTTGTCTCGGTGAAAGCAATAACTACGATTGTAGTTAGAATCACTACGATGATAGTGTGACGTGATGTCCGCGCGGCGCGATCATCTGCTCGACAGCGCGATCGTCGTGCTCGGCGAGTCGGGGATGCACGCGCTGACCCATCGGGCCGTTGACGCCGCGGCCGGGCTGCCGGCCGGGTCCGCCTCGAACTATTTCCGCAGCCGGGATGCTCTGCTGGTCGCAGTTGTCGAACGGTTCGCGGCGCGGGAGCGAGCGAACTGGGAGGAGATCGCCGCGGAGCTGTATCCGGCCACGCCCGAGGATCTGGCCCTGGCTCTCGCGGCGTTCGCGCGGGACGCGACCGGCCCGAACCGGACGCTCACCACGGCCAGGTACTTGATCCTCACGGAGGCCGGCCTGCACCCGGCACTGCGGGCGCAGCTCGCCGCGACCGGCGCGCGCGTCAACGCCTGGTTCTTGCACTGGATCCGGGTGGCCGGATCGGCTGAGCCGGAACGTGCCGCTCCGCTGATCATGAATCACTGGACCGGGCTCGTCCTGCACCAGCTCGCCAATCCTGATCCGGCGTTCGACCCGCTGGCGCAGCTCGTTGATCTCGTCACGGCCGTGATCGGGCCGCGAGGGAAGGGACGGCGATCATGAGCCGACCGCGGCCGGAAAGCCCGCTCGCACTGGAACGCGGCGATGTCTGGCAGGTCATCGGCGACCAGCGCCGAGCGCTCGCCGACTTGCTCGCAGGCTTGTCGGCGGCACAGTGGCAGCATCCGTCACTATGCGCAGGGTGGACGATCCAGGATGTGGCGGCGCACCTGACCCAGCAGCAGCTCAGCCTGGCCGGCACCGTCGCCATGATGCTGCACTGGCGCGGCAGCCTCGACCTGACCATCACCGATGCAGCCAGGCGACGCGCGGTCGCCCTGTCCACTGACGAGATCATCGCAGCGATCCGCGGCACCGCCGGGTCCCGGCGGCACACGTTCGGTGTCACCTATCTGGAGACGCTGACCGACGCGCTCGTCCACAGCCAGGACATCGCCATCCCCCTGGGCCGCCCGCTGGCCATGCCACCACGCGCCGCGGCGGTAGCGGCGAGCCGGGTACTGACCATGCGCTGGCCACGGCCACTGCCCGCGACCCGCAACGTCACCGGCTTCCGGCTGGCCGCGACGGACGTTGCGTGGTCGGCTGGCGACGGCCCGGAAGTCAGCGGGCCGATGAGCGCAATCCTCCTGGTGTGCGCCTGGCCGGGCGGCAGCGCTCGCGCAGCTGTCCGGACCCGGCGTCAGCGGTCTCGCCGCCCGGCTCACGCCGGCCTAAGGTCCCACGCGAGCAGGTCGTGCGCGAACAGGGCCAGCCGGACATCGAGTTCGCCCGGATCCTGCGCGGGGGCGGCGGCGCGCAGCCGCCCTCGGCTGTCGTGGCGGCAGAAAGGGCACGCTGGGAGTCCGAGGCCGAGTCAGCGCGGCCCGGTCAGCTCGCAGCCTGCCACGGGAACGGCGCCAGATCGGGCTCGACCCAGCCGGTCCTGGCCGCGGCACCGGCCAGCGTCGACGGCCGGTAGAACCGGAGCAGCAGTCGCTTGTCCAGCAGCGCCGGGTGCTGGCGGGCGAACACCTCGAAGCTGGCCGTCGCCGACTCGGCGACGTGGTGACCCACCAGCTCGACCCAGGCTCGGCTGACGGTCGCGTTGTACTTCTGCGGCGCGCCCGCGTACCTGGCGGTGCGCTGGATGCCGTCGCTGACCAGGCCGATGGCCGCGACTGGGCCGAACCGCCGCACCGCCAGCCAGGTCAGCTGCACGTGCTGGCGATGCCCGAACCGGTCGGCCGTCACCATCACCTCGCGCATGAGGTCCGGGAACGGGCTGCCCGAGTCGCCGGCGCCGGTGCGGTGCGCGGTCATGATCCCGCCTCGGTCAGCGCGTCCAGGACGGCGTAGAAGCCGGTGACCGCGTCGCGCGGTAGCCCGCGCAGCGCGCGCCGTTCCAGCCGGGTCAGGGTCTGCCTGATCATGGCGGCCGCCTGCGTGCCGGGCTCGGTCAGCTCGATCAGCACGGAACGGCGGTCACCGGCGAGGCTGCCGCGGGTGATGTAGCCGCGTCGTTCCAGCCGGTCGAGCACGCTGGTCAGGGTCGTCGGGCGGGTGCCGACGGCGCCGCCGAGCTGGGAGACGGTGCGGCCGGCCCCGTCCGCGAGGTTGGCCAGGGCATTGATCTCCGACGCGGTCAGGTCGAGGTCGACCAGTTCCCCGGCGATCAGGTGCAAGGTGGCGTGGGTGGCCCGCTGCAGCGCGAGCAGCGCGGACCGCACTGGTGCTACGGATTCGGAGTTCACGATTTCGGATAATACGATTCCGTACTAACTTCCGCAACCCTGCAGGTCGTCCTCTGGTCAGTCGCGCTTGCCGTGAGCAAGGCAAAAGACGAGGTCAAGCACCTGTACCACAACCTGTGCGCCCCGCAGTAGTGAGCGCCTGACAGGTATCCACATGGCCCAGGGAATCATCACTTAGCGCGAAGACTTAGGGCCCTGACAGGCCCAAAAGTCTACGGCCTAACAAGATCGGTGCGCTCGGCGTGGGGAATAGGCCGTGGGCAGTGACATTCAGCAACCTGTGGCCCGAAGGTCATTACGCGCAGTAGTCGACGTGCGGGCAGCCGCGAAGGGGAGTCGTGCGGTGAACGGGGTGCGTGGGTCTCACGCTGCTGGTGGTCGTGTCGCTGACGCAGGCGGCTGCAGTGCCGGCGGTTCCCGCCGGTATCGCGCGGCCTGCGGTCGGCCGGGAGGGCACGCGGGCACGACGGACCCGTGTACCCCCGATCGGAATCGAACCGACACTGGGGACCCTTTTAGGGGGACCGCCTCTACCAATTGGGCTACGGGGGCAAAACTCGTCGCACCATCTTCGCCGGCCGACCGGCTGGAAGCCAGCTCAGAGATTGCCCGAAATTGGCCGAGTTAGTCGCTCCAGCTCGTGCCGTTCCAGTGGTCGATGAGCGTGGGCTGCCAGTCCGTCGTGCCCACCGCCCAGGCGTTGCGTTTCGACGTGGCGACCACGCCGCCGAGCAAGTTGAGGTAGCCGCTGGGCCGATTCGGAGTGGCCGCCACCGACCAGTACGTGCCGTTCCAGTGGAGGATCGTCGCGCCGCAGTCCGGGTCGCACGTATTGGGGTTGGTGTAGCTGACCGCCCAGGCGTCGTGCGCGGAGATGGCGGTGACGCCCTGCAGGTAGGTACCGCCGCCCGGCGCATGGCCGGCCACGATCGACCACTTGGGGCCATTCCAGTGCTCGATGATCGGCACGCCCGTGCCGGGCGAGCCCGGCCCGCCCCGGGGTGATGAGGCCGACCGCCCAGGCACTGGTCACCGACACGGCGGTCCGGCCGCGTGCGCGGCCGGGGCGGCGGCAGTCGTCCTCGCCGCCGTCGCGATCCCGGCCGGGCCTACTGCCAGCAGGCCGGCCAGGGCAGCCGGAACGGAAATCGGCCATCGGGTTAGTACTCGCATCTCGATTCCCGCACGGGACACCGACGTCGGCCGCGCATGCCGCGTGCGGGCCCGTCAGCTGCAGTGGGCGGTGCGCGCGGGCCGGGAACGAGGGGAGACCTCCCTCGGCGGCCGCGGCGCGATCCAGTCTTGCAGCAGATAATCTGTCGACTGGATTATCTGCAGTATGCTGGATCCATGGCCGTACCGGATGTCCCCGACCTGAGCTTCCTGCTCGCGCACTCCAGTCACGTCCTGGCGACCCAGATGACGGCGGCGCTCGCCGAGATCGGCATGACGCCGCGCGGGCACTGCGTGCTGCTGAAGGCCATGCCCGGTGACCTGACCCAGATCGAGCTGGCCAAGCTGGCCGACCTGGACAAGACCACAATGGTCGTGACGCTGGACGAGTTGGAGGCCGCCGGGCTCGCGCAGCGGGTTACCTCGCCGCACGACCGCCGGGCCCGGCTGGTCCGCGTGACGCCGGCCGGCGAGCACATGGTCGCCGCGGGTCAGCGGATCGTCGACAAGGTGCACCAGGACGTGCTCGCTGCGCTGCCGGCCGGCCAGCGGGACATGTTCGCCGGCGCCCTCGCCGCGCTCGTCGGCGGTCATCTCGCCGAGCCCGCCGAGTCCGACCGTCAGGTCCGCCGGGCACGCCAGCTGGCCAACTAGATCCCTTAAAGATTGTTCCGAAATAGATTATCTGTTACGGTGCTCATCTGAGAGTCGGCGACTACTCAGGAGGACCGGCAATGACGATCGGCAGCCCGTCTCAGCACATTCAGTCTCCGCGCTCTAGCTCTCGCGGGCTGGCGCTCGCCGTGTTGTGCGCCGCGACCATGATGATCATCCTCGACGGCACGATCGTGACGGTCGCGCTGCCCGCCATCCAGCGCGCGCTGGGGTTCTCGGCCACCGGCCTGACCTGGGTATTGAACGGCTACCTCATCGCCTTCGGCGGGCTGTTGCTGCTGGCCGGGCGGATCGGCGACCTGACCGGCCGCAAGCGCGTCTTCATCGCCGGGCTGGCGGTGTTCGCGATCGCTTCCCTGGCTTGCGGGCGGGCCCCCGGCGCTGGCCTGCTGATCGCGGCCCGGCTCGTGCAGGGCGCCGGCGGTGCGCTGGTCACCGCCGTGAGCCTGGGCATGATCGTGGCGATGTACGACGAGCCGCGGCAGCGGGCGCGTGCGATCGCCGCTTACAGCTTCGTCGGCGCGGCCGGTGCATCGGTCGGGCTGGCCGCGGGCGGCGTGCTCACCGAGGCGGCAGGCTGGCGCTGGATCTTCTTCGTCAACCTGCCGATCGCCGCCGTGGCGGTCGTGCTCGCGGTTCCGCTGCTGGACCGCGATCATGACCGGAGCCGGCCGGGCCGGGTCAGGGGCGCGGGCCTGGTCAAGAGCACGGACGGCTGGGGCGCGCTGCTGGGCACGGCCGGCCTCACGCTCGGCGTGTACGCGCTGGTCGGGACGGCACAGTACGGCTGGCTGACCGCGCACACGGCCGGATCTGGCGCGGCCGCGGCCGCGCTGCTCGCGGGGTTCATCGCCCGGCAGGCCAAGGCGACGGTGCCGCTGCTGCCGCTGCGGGTCTTCCGGTCCCGCGCGGTGTCGGGCGCCAACCTCGCGCAGCTGCTCGTCATCGCCGCCGCGTTCGGCTTCCAGGTCCTGATCACGCTGTACATGCAGCGCGTCCTCGGGTACGGCCCGGCCGGCTCCGGGGCTGGCCTGCTGCCGACCGCGGTTGTCATCGGCGCCGTATCCCTCGGCGGCTCGGCCCGGCTCACCGCGCGCTTCGGCGCCCGCCCGGTGCTGCTCGCCGGGCTCGTCCTCGTGGCGGCCGCGCTAGCGCTGCTGACCTGGCTGCCCGTCCACGGCAGTTACGCCGCGCATCTGCTGCCGGCGCTGCTGCTGTTCGGCGCCGGCGGCGGCCTCACCCTGCCCGCGCTCGCCACCCTCGGAATGTCCGCCGCTACTGCCGCGGACGCGGGCCTGGTCTCTGGTCTGTTCAACACCACTCAGCAGGTCGGCGCCGCGGCCGGCGTCGCGCTGCTGTCGACGATCGCCGCCGCCAGGACCGGCCAGCTGCGCGCGGCGGGGGACCGGCCGGCCGCGGCACTGACCGGCGGCTACCACGTCGCGTTCGACGGCGGGGCCGCGCTGGCTGTGCTGGCGCTGATCGTGGCGGCCATCTTGCTGCGGCCCGGTAGCAGCGACCGCGACCCGGCGTCCGTCGCCGTGCCTCAGTCCTCCGTCCCGTGCTGAACCAGGGCTGAGCAGAAGGACGCGACCACCGGATCAGGCGGGCGGCACTTGCTGGTCCGCCACCGCGGCCGCGCACCGCGCCGCGACCGCCGCGACGGCGGCCCGCAATTCATCGCCGCCCTCGATCCGGAAGGCGAGCGGGATGGCCGCCAGCCACTCCTGTGCGTACGCGGCCGGGTTGCTGGTGCTGCCGATGAGCAGGCTCCCGCCGGCGTGGGCTTCGAGGCGTCCCATCGGCGGACGGATCCACGGCGCCACCTCGGCGGGTGCAGCGCTGAACCTGACGCGGACGGGGAACTCCCAGCCCGTGCCCAGGTTCTCCTCCAGCGCGGCGACCGGGTCCAGCCCGTCCGGCGGGGTAAACGGGTGGCCGGTGTGCTCGACCGCGGTGACCCGGTCCACCCGGTAGCTGCGGACCGCGCCCGCGTGGTGCGAGTGGCACAGCAGATACCAGCGGCCGTGCCGCACTACGACCGCCCACGGGTCGACCTCGGCGTCCCACTCGTTGCCGGACTGGCTGCGGTACGACAGCCGGACCCGGTGCCGTGATGCCACGGCCACGACGAGCGCGCTGGTCACGGCTGGGTCGGGATGAGCGGCGCGGCGATCGGGCGCGGCCGCCGAGTACTCGCGTACCGCCGCGGCCTGGCGGCCGACGTGCTCCGGCAGCGCGCGGATGACCTTAGCCAGGGCGGAGCCGGCCAGCTCGCTGGTGCCGCTCGCGGCCGGGTGGCCTTCGAGCACGGCCATCACCAGTCCGAGCGCCTCGTCCTGGGTGAAGGTGACCGGCGGCAGCCGCATGCCCCGGCCGAGCCGGTACCCGCCGTACCGGCCGCGGACGGACTCGATGGGTATCCCGGCCTCGCGCAGGATGGCGACGTACCGGCGGGCCGCGCGCTCAGTCACCCCGAGCCGGGCACCGATCTGGTCGGCGGTCGCGCCGGGTTGCAGCTGCAGGATCTCGAGCGCCTGCAGCGCGCGGGCGGTGGGGCTGATCTTGACTGCCACGCACCGAGCTTAGGAGAGTCCCTGACCAAACCGGAATCAGATCGTCCGGTACTGCCTCTACCGTCGGTGCCGGGCGCGTTCTTCGCGGTCGTCGCACGCTGGAAAGGGGCAGCTATCACCATGGTTTTCCTCCTCGTCGCCGGTCTGTGGCTCGACGGCACGGCCTGGGATTTGGTCGTCCCGCCGCTGCAGGCGCTGGGTCATCAGGCCGTGCCGCTCACCCTGCCCGGCCAGGGCGCACCGCCGGCCACCGCGACGCTCGCTGACCAGCACGCGGCCGTGGTAGCGGCAGTCGACGCCGCGGCCGGCCCGGTCGTCGTCGTCGGGCATTCGGCTGCCTGCACGCTGGCCTGGATGGCGGCCGACGCCCGGCCGGACAAGGTCGCGCGGGTGGTGCTAATCGGCGGCTTCCCGTCCGGCGACGGCGAAGCGTACGCCAGCTTCTTCGAGGTGACAGACGGCGTCATGCCGTTCCCGGGCTGGGAGCCGTTCGCCGGCCCGGACTCGGACGACCTGGACGAGCAGGAGCGCCGCCGCATCGCGGCCGCCGCGATCCCGGTCCCGGCGGCGGTGGCCACCGGGGTCGTGACGCTGCACGACGAGCGGCGCTGGGACGTGCCCGTGACGGTGATCTGTCCCGAGTTCTCGCCGGCGCAAGCCCGGGAGTGGATCGAGGGCGGCGAGGTGCCGGAGCTCGCGAAGGCCAGACAGCTCGACTACGCCGACATCGAGTCCGGCCACTGGCCGATGTTCACCCGTCCGGCCGAGCTGGCCGCGCTGCTCGCCGGCGCGGCCAGTGCCTGACCGCCGGGCGCCGGAGCCCACCGGGGCGAGCCTGCCCGGAGATCGGCGCCGCTGTCTGCGGATGTGGCTAGCCGGCCGCGGGCGGCCGCCAGTTCTCGGCCCACTCGTTCAGCGGCAGCAGCCTGCTGAGCAGCTCACGGCCGGGCGGCGTGAGCGTGTAGCCCTTGCCGCTGTGCGCGACGATCCCGGCCTCGCCGAATTCGCGGAGCCGGTCGGACAGGACGCTGGAGGAGATTGATCCGCACTGCTGCTGCAGCTCGCGGAAGTTGGGTTCGCCGGTCCGCAGTTCCCACAGAATCCGCAGCGCCCAGCGCCGGCTGAGCAAGTCGAGTAGCGCCATGATCGGACGCCCGGAGGCTGATCCGCGGACGGCTCGTCCCGGCAACGGCGTCGTCCGCGGCAATTGAGGTACCTGCTTTCTTTTCCGAAGCACCGATGTTAGCATCAGGTTACGCTTCGGAAGTCGAAGCACGTCGGGTCGGCGGCCAGAGCGAAGACGACGAGGTCGACCATGCCGAAGAACGGAACGTGGGTTAGCTATGGGGGCGGCGGCGCGATCATGCTGGCCGCCGCGCTGGCGGCGATCGCGGTGGCGATCGGCTACGCCGGGTTAAGGCTGCCGCGCCCGGCCCGGTTCCCGCGGGCCCGGCGGCCGGCCAGAATCGCGGCGCGTCGCCATCTGGCTGCTGGCCTTCCTCGCGCTCCCGGTGTGCGTGCACCTGTACGTGCTGCACGCGGCTGCGGAACACATCGCGGTCGCCCCGCCGACCGATCCGATCACGCCGTTCACGCTGATCGGCACAGGCGTCATCTTCTGCGTCATCGCCATGGTCTACAACGCGCGCGGCTGGCGAACCGCGCTGTGGAGCGCGGTCATCGCCGCGATCGCCGCACCGGTGATCTTCGAGTTTCCCTTCGACCTGATCGTGATGACCAGGATCTATCCGGGCCTGCCGCCCGACCCGGCCTTGTACCGGGCGCTGTTCTTCGCGCCGCTGATCCTGATCGAGATCAGCACGCTGGCGCTGCTGATCTGGTCGCCGGCCGCCCGGCTGACGCGGCCGGCGCTGTGGTCGCTGGCGGCCATGTTCGCGGTCTTCGCCGGGTGGGCCCTGGCTGGCTTCGGCTACCCATCCGCGCCGGTCCCGACCGTGCTGAACGTCGTGTCGAAGATCCTGGCCCTCGTCGTGGCGCTGACCCTGTTCGTTCCGGCCGAGGCCGAACCCGACGCGGTTGCGCCCGGCGCGGGGGCGCAGGCGGCGAAGCCGGCGAGTGCCAGTGCGTGGACGGGCGTGATGTGACCGGACCGGGGTGCCTGCGGCCCGGTCAGCACCGCGGCGATGTCGGTGCCCGTCTCTATCGTGGCGGGCATGGATACACGGACGGCCGCGCAGCGATGGGCTCAAGTCTGGGAACGGGGCTGGCGCGAGCACGACGCTGCCGCCATCGCCGCGCTGTACGCCGAGGGCGCGTTCTGGCAGCAGCACCCGTTCCACGATCCCGAGCCCGGTTACCTGGCGCGGGTTTTCGCCGAG
The DNA here is from genome assembly GCA_963805805.1 of uncultured Actinomycetota bacterium. Lineage (GTDB taxonomy): Bacteria > Actinomycetota > Actinomycetes > Streptosporangiales > Streptosporangiaceae > JAJYUU01. The sequence goes on from CAWDVS010000011.1 coordinate 498,013, forward strand.
GAGGAGTCCGCGCGGTGCCAGTTCGGCGAGCCGATCGTCGATGGCGATCAGGCGGCCGTGCCCTGGAGCGCCCAGACCAGGCTGACCGACGGCGGCGCCGAGGACCTGGCCGGGGTGTCGGTGCTGCGGTTCGGCGCCGACGGCCTCGTCGTGGAAGAGCGCGACTTCTGGAATCAGGCCTGATGGCATTGCTCGCTCGGTACCGCGCCGCCGCGGCTAGACGAAGGGACCGGGTGCGTGAGTAGTCTGCGACTATGACTGATCTCGCGCCGTTCGGGCGGACCGGACATGAGAGCACCCGCGTCATCTTCGGAGCGGCCGCACTGGGTTCGATGCGGCAGGAGCGAGCCGACGAGGTGCTCGCGACGCTGCTGGAGTTCGGTGTCAACCACATCGACACGGCGGCCTCCTACGGCGACTCGGAACTGCGGATCGCGCCGTGGCTGCCGGAGCACCGGAGCAAGTTCTTCCTCGCGACCAAGACGGGAGAGCGCACAGGCGATGGGGCGCGCGCCGAACTTGAACGCTCGCTTACCCGACTCGGCGTCGGCTCGGTGGACCTCATCCAGCTACACAACCTGGTCGAGCCGGACGAGTGGGAGACCGCGCACGGCCCCGGTGGCGCGGTCGAGGCGCTGGTCCAGGCCCGGAACGAAGGGCTCACGCGGTTCATCGGCGTGACCGGGCACGGCCTGCGGATCGCGGGCATGCACCTGCGCAGCCTGGAGCGGTTCAGTTTCGACTCGGTGCTGCTGCCGTACAACTACGCGGTGCTGGGCAGCGCGCAGTACCGCGCGGATGTGGAGGAACTGCTCGGGGTGTGCGAGCGGCGCGGCGTGGCGGTGCAGACGATCAAGTCGGTGGCGCGCCGGCGATGGCGGCCGGGAGTCGAGCAGCAGCACAGCTGGTATGAGCCGCTGGCCGACGGCGACGCGCTGGCCCGGGCGGTGCGCTACGTCCTCGGCCGCCCTGGCCTGTTCCTGAACTCATCGAGCGACGCGCGGCTGCTCCGGCCGATCCTGGAGGCCGCCAACGCCGGCGGCCCCGTCCCCTCCGACGAGGAGATGGCCGCCGACGTCGAGCAGCACCAGATCGAGCCGCTGTTCGACGGTTCCGAACTGGAGCGGATCTAGCGTCCTGTCCGCTCGCGGCTGACAGCGCCGCCGGACCGCGGCGAGGCCGGCAGAATGGGACTCGTGCCTGCCTTCGCGTCGTATGACGGGACCGAGATCGGCTATCGGGTGCTGGGCGACGGCCCGCCGCTGGTGTGCCTGGCCCGGCGGGCCGGGCCGGGCGGCCGACTATCTGGGCGACCTCGGCGGCCTGGACCGATCGCGGCAGCTGATCCTCATTGACCCGCGCGGCGTCGGGCTGTCCGCGGATCCGGCGGACCCGGCGACGTTCCGCGCCGACCGGCTTGTTGCCGACGTCGAGGCGCTGCGCGATCAGCTGGGTCTCGGCCAGCTGGACTTGCTCGCGCACTCGGCCGGCTGCGTCCTGGCCACGTTCTACGCGGCCGCGCATCCGCAGCGGCTGGCCCGGCTGATCCTGGTCACTCCGGGCCTGGCCGCCATCGGCGGCGCGGACACCGAGGACCGGATCCGGGCCGCGCTCGCGCTGCGGGCGGACGAGCCGTGGTACCCGACTGCACTGCCCGCGATGGAGCAGATCATGGCCGGGAACGTGACGGCGGACGCCTACCAGGCGTCGCGGCCGTTCTTCTACCGCCGCTGGGACGAGCAGGCGCAGGCGCACGCGCTCGCCGGGATGAGCCCCCGGCACCAGGCTGCCCGCGACGGCTACTTCGCCGGGATCACCCTCGATCCGGCCGCGACCAGGGCGGCGCTGGCCGCGCTCACCGCTCCGGTCCTGCTCTACGCGGGGGAGTGGGACGCGCTTGTGACACCGGTCGCCGTTCAGGAGGCAGCTGGGGTGTTCACCGACGCGACCGTCGTGGTCCAGCCCGGGGCAGCCCATTTCCCCTGGGTGGATGACCCGGCGGCCTTTACCGCCGCCATCACCGAGTTCCTCCGCTGACGGCCTCAGGCCAGGTTACGGCTAGCTCTGATTCGGTCCCTGCGGCGGTCGCTGGCCAGGGCACGCCTTACCCACGCCGATTCGTACCAGCTGCTGTTTGCTGCCAGCCCTGACGATGATCGGCACGCAGGCCGGGTGATCGATCCAGTACCCGCCCGCGTAGTCCAGCCACCCGCTGCCTGCGTTCGGGCAGTCGCTGACCACGATTCGGTGGCTGGGGGTGCCAGGCGAGCCCCACCCGATGCCGAGCCGAGTGGTGAACCGCGCGGGAACGATGAGCTCGAACGTGGTGCCCGGCCTGATGATCAGACCGGTCTTGGCGAACAGCCGCAGCGCTCCGTTGCCGTAGCCGGACAGGGAAGTCTGCAGTGCGGTGTATCGCGGACTGGCGGGCAGCGCGACCACGCCGAGCACGACCTGGAATGACGCTGGCGGGGCTTGCCCGCCGATGTAGTTGCCGCAATCCAGCACGGATTCGGCGGCGGCGTCGCTGACGATGCTGACGGACCAGGTGGCTGGGTCGTTGCTGGCGCGCTTGAGCGGGTCGAAGTGTGTCCGGACCCGGACGTCGGACTGGTCTTCCCGGTGCTCACACCGGCGGTGCCGCTCGTGCACGCCGCCAGCAACATCGCGATCACTGCCGCCGGGAAGAGAGCCGGGCCTCGTCGCGCTGGGCGCATGATCCCAGTCTGCCCGTCGCCCGGCCGCCGGTCAGCTCTCGGCGGCCGCCTCGATCTGCTGCAGCCCGGCGTCGCTCTGCGCGATCGCCGACTGCTCGGCGCGGACGTCGAGGTTGCGGGTGAGCAGCCAGTAGACCACCGCCGTCACCACGGCGCCCACGATCCACGAGATGTCCACGCTGCTCAGGTCGCTGGCGAACGGGCCGGTGTAGTAGCTCTTCAGGCTGACGAGGTTGAGCAGCACCATGAACGGGATCTCGGCGGCGAACCCGGCGGCGTAGGCGATCAGGCCGCGGTACGACCAGACCCCGTAGATCCCGTTGGGCTCGAAGATGTCCAGGATCGCGTAGTGGCCGCGGCGGACGAAGAAGAAGTCGATCAGGTTGGTCACTGTCCACGGCACCAGCAGGTACAGCATGAGCGTCAGCGCGGTGTCGACGACGCCGACCGCGCTGGTGGTGATCAGCTTGCCGATCACGAACCAGACCACCGTCAGTCCCAGGATGGTGATGATCCGCGCGTTCTTCGTCGGACTGACCTTCCGGAAGGCGTCTACCCCCGCCAGTGTCGTCAGGCTGGCACCGTAGGCGTTCATGCCCATGGTGGCGGCCAGCGCGAACGCCGAGAGGAAGCCGGTGATCCCGCCGAGGTGACTGATGAAGTTGTTGCCGGCCGTCTGCAGGCCCACCAGGCCGTCGGTCGCGCCCAGGCTGATGGCGAGCCACGCGCCGAGGGCGATCAGCCAGATGGCAGGCGTCGAGGCGCCGGCGAACACGTACCCGATGATCTTGCCCCGCGAGGTGTCCTTGGGCAGGTAGCGCGAGTAGTCGGAGACGTAACCCGCGTAGGTGATGTTGTACGCCGCGGCGGCGGAGAACTGGGACATGAACCCGGTCCAGTTGAAGCCGTAGACGTGGTGGGTGGGCACGCTGCCCGCCTTGCCGGCGATCACGCCGATGGTGACGATGGCCACCAGCGGCAGCAGGATGTACAGGGTCCAGCGGAAGATCCGGTGCACCCAGTCGTAGCCGTAGATCGCCAGCAGCGCGGCCCCGACCGTGACCACGACGGCGACCAGGTCGGCGTTCCAGCCGAAGGCCCCGTGCAGGCCCTGCGCGAGCAGCACCTGGTCGGCGACGTTGAAAGCCATGTACGTGAACACCATCGCGAACAGCGCGACGATGACGCCGCGGTATCCGAACTGGGCTCGCGACTGGATCATCTGCGGCAGCCCGAGCGTCGGGCCCTGGGTCGCGTGCAGGGCCATGAAGCAGGTGCCCACCAGGATGCCGGCCGCGCCGGCGACGATGGTCCAGACCAGCGACAGGCCGAACGCCGGCCCGATGAACCCGATCGGGATCGTGAAGTACTGGAAGTTGCCCAGGAACCACAGCGGGGCCTGATGCCACACCTTGCCGTGCCGCTCGTTCTCCGGGACCCAGTCGATGGAGCGCGTCTCGATGCCGCGGATCGGCGCGCCGTCGGTGCGTACCGGTGCGGCCTTGTTCTCAGTAGCCACGGCCAGCCCTTTTCGTCTTGGCAAGGATGCGATCGGTCCCGGCTGGCTGCTGGGACGCTGGCCGCCGGATGTTACCCGCAACGGTGGGGGAGGGCCCACTGGCGCGTCAATAGTGGGTTGCTCAGAATGAGCGCACGTGCTTGTGGCCGGGCACAAACAAGGGCACGACTCAGCTGACTGGGTAGCGTGGCCGCGGCCCGCAGGGCGAGCCAGGTCTCGGCGAGCACCTCGGTCGACGCGAGCGAGCGCCCGGTGATCTGCTCGAACCGCCGGACCCGGTAGAGCAGCGTATTCGGGTGGATGTGCAGCGCCCGGGCCGCCTTGTCGGTCTGCCGGTCGTGCTCAAGCCAGGTCCGGATCGTCGGCAGCAGATCGCCGCCGTGCGCCTCGTCGTAGTCGATAACCGGGCGCAGTACGTCGTCGACCAGGGCCCGCAGGCCCGCGGACTCGCTCGTCAGCCACCGGCCGGTCCGGTCGTCGCCGTAGCTGACCATATCCCGACCCGATTCCACCGCCCGGCTGATGGCCCACTGTGCTTCTCGCCGGGCCACCGCCAGCGACGCGCCGGCCCGGAACGGCAGGCTCGCCCCGACGATCGTGCCGCTGGCGGCCAGCGCGGTCCGCGCGGCCTCGTCGTCGGGGATGAGTACGTAGAGTTCCTCCTCCTGGCGCAGCACGAGCTGGGGGAACCTGCCCTGGGCGAGCGCGTCCGCCACGGCGTCGGCGTCCTGGCCCTTCGGCCGTACGATCGTCAGCAGCAGGCGCGCTTCCGGCGGGAAGCCGTGCACGCCGAGGCGCCGGTGCGCCAGCGCGGTGTCCAGCACGCCGCGGAGCATCTCCGCCAGTGTCTCGGCGCCCTCCCGGCGCAGCATCTCCCGCTCGTGCGCCTGCATCGAGAGCTGGAGCGCGGCCACGGTGGCGATGTGCTGGACCACCGACACCCCGGCCGGCACCGCGTCCGCCGTCTCCATGGCCAGGATGTAGCCAGCCGTGCCGCGGGAGCCGGAGACGGGCAGCACGTACCCGCCGGGCACCGTCGGCGGGCTCGACGGCGTGTCCGGGATCAGTTTCGCCTGGTCCGGTGGCGGGACCGGCACGCCTTCCAGCAGTGGCCCGCGCTGCGTCGTGCACGCGTACAGCGAGTAGCCGGACAGCCGTTCCAGCCGGGCGAAGATCTCGCCGGTGCTCAGGTCCCCGGCGGCCAGCCATCGGACCGCGCCGAAGACCTGCAACTGCGCGTTCAGCCGCTGGCCGGTGTCGACCTGGACGGCCGCGGCGACCTCCTGGGAGATCGCCATGAAGGGCACTGCCAGCGGGACCTCCACGACCGGGAAGCCGCGCTCGTCGGCGGCGACCAGGAACGCGTCGGTCAGCGGGGGCACCGACAGCTGCTCGGACACGGCGAGGCAGGCCACCCCGGCGTCGTCAAGGCGTTCCAGGTAGGCGCGCTGCCGTTTGGCGCTGGCCGGCACCGCCATGCCGGTCGTCATGATCATCTCGGCCCCGAAGAGCCACGGCGTCGGATCCTCGAGCTCGCTCACGTGCGCCCACGCGACCCGGCGCGAGTTGCCCGCCTCGCCGGCGATCAGCCGCAGCTGGAGCGCGGGGGACCGGAGCAGGTCCTCGACCCGGATCATCCCGTTCTGCGACATGGGCCCCACCGTAGGTTGTGGATCCGACCAACGGCAAGGGCACGGTCTGTGCCCGGCACTATTGCCGTTGGCCGCACACGTCTGCTAGTCCGTACCTTGGCGGTCGCTGACCGGTTTCGCCAGGGCAGCGGCGGGAGGAGCTGGGTTTGACGGGTAACGAGGCCACGCCGGGCGGATCTGGTCCGGCCGAGCGCGGGCCCATCGACGCGAGCCGCACGCCGCGCTTTGCCGGGCCGCCGACATTCGCCCTGCTGCCACGGCGGGATGAGGTCACCCGGTGCGACGTGGCGGTGGTAGGAGTTCCCTTCGATAGCGGCGTGTCGTACCGGCCGGGTGCCCGGTTCGGCCCGGCCGCGGTGCGGCAGGGATCCAGGCTGCTGCGGCCGTGGCACCCGGGCCTGCAGGTGGCGCCGTTCGGGGCGCAGCAGGTAGCCGACGCCGGCGACATCGCGTGCAACCCGTTCGATATCTCCGAAGCCGTCGACCAGATCGACGCGGCCGCGACGGCCCTGCTCGACGAGTCGGGGCACCTGCTCACGATCGGCGGTGACCACACCATCGCCTATCCGCTGCTGCGGGTGACCAGGCAGCGGTTCGGGCCGGTCGCGCTCGTGCACTTCGACGCCCACCTCGACACGTGGCAGACGTACTTCGGCGCGCCGCTCACGCATGGCACGCCGTTCCGGCGCGCCGCGGAAGACGGGCTGTTCGTCGACGGCCACAGCATGCATGTCGGCATCCGCGGGCCGCTCTACGCCCAGAGCGACCTCACCGAGGACGCGGAGCTAGGGTTCCAGATCGTCAGCGCGATGGACGTCGGGCGGACGGGCCCGGACGAGGTCGCGGCCGCGATCCGGGCCCGGGTGGGGGATCTGCCGCTCTACCTGTCGATCGACATCGACGTGCTCGACCCGGCGCACGCACCCGGCACCGGGACGCCCGAGGCGGGCGGGCTGACCTCGCGTGAACTACTCGGCATCCTGCGCGGGCTGGCCGGAATCCAGCTGGTCGGCGCGGACGTGGTCGAGGTCGCGCCCGCCTACGACCACGCCGAGGTCACGAGCATCGCGGCCGCGCACGTCTGCTACGAGTTGCTCGCGCTGATGGCGCTGGCGGGCTGACGGTCCAGTGGATACCACCCTCGTCGCGTGCTGCCAGCTCGCTCCGGTGCTGGGCAACCCGGCCGCCAACCGCGAGCTGACCGCTGGTGCGATTGCTGCGGCCGCCGCGCTCGGCGCCGGCATCGTCGTACTGCCCGAGCTGAGCTCTAGCGGCTACGTCTTCGAGAGCAAGGCCGAGGCCATGGCCTGCGCCGAAGCGGGTGACGGCGAGACCGTGACCGGCTGGGCCCGGCTGGCGGCCGAGCACGGGATCGTCATCGCCGCCGGGTTCTGCGAGGCGGCCGACGGAGAGGTGTTCAACAGCGCCGCGCTGGTGGACCCCGACGGCCTGCGCTGCGTCTACCGCAAGGCGCATCTGTGGGACGCGGAGAGCAAGTGGTTCACCCCCGGCCGGGCGGCGCCGCCGGTGGTGCCGACCAGGTTCGGCCAGATCGCGGTGATGATCTGCTACGACCTTGAGTTCCCGGAGTGGGTCCGGCTGCCCGCGCTGGCCGGCGCGCAGCTGCTGTGCGCCCCGACCAACTGGCCCGCGGCACCCCGGCCCGCGGGTGAACGGCCCGCCGAGGTCGTGCGGGTCCAAGCCGACGCGGCCGTCAACCGGATGTTCATCGCGGCCTGCGACCGCACCGGCGAGGAGCGCGGCGTCGGCTGGGTCGGCGGCTCGGTCATCGTCGACCCGGACGGGTGGCCGCTCGCCGCCACCCCGGAGGCGGCCGGGCCCAACCCGGCGGTCGCGCCGCCGGGCGCCGTCGCCGGGGAGCCGATCACGATCCTTGCCGAGTGCCGCCTCGGGGCGGCCCTGGACAAGGCCATCAGCCCGGCGAACGACGTGCACGCCGACCGCAGGCCCGACCTGTACCGTCCGGTCACCGACAACGCGCCGGGCCCGGATTAGGCCGGGCCGTAGCCCGCGTTCGTCAGCATCCGGCGCAGGTCAATGACCATCTGCTCGTCAACGTCTTTGCCGGCCGGCGGATCGAGGAATTCCTGCTCGGACCCGATCTTGACTTCGATCTTGCCGTCATGCCGGACGGTAACCTCGCCGACGGCTTCGAGCAGTGACATCACCGCCCGCCACTCGATGTTGTGGCTGGTCGGATGCCTCATGATCTGGGCCAGCGTGTCGCGATGACGGCCATCAAGGTGTTCAGATCCGGGTGCGGTCACATGCAGACTCTAGGCCGCCTGCCCGCGCTACGCCGTAACGACGCGCAGCGCGGGCGTCTAGTCCCGGTCTGTGCTGCTGACGAGGTCAGCGGCTGACGCTGAGCCCGGTGACGGCGAAGGTGTTGCCGCCGCCGTAGGGGGCTTCGATGCCGTATTCGACGTCGAGGATGCCGGTGTCGGACGACGGGACGTAGCCGAGCGACTTCAGCTGCGACACGATCGAGGAGATGTTGACCGTGCCGCTGGTGGAGTTCGACGGCAGCACGACGGAGACGGTGCTGTTGTTGTCGCCGATGGTGCCGGCGAACCACACCGCGGAGCCGTCGCTCAGCGTGTCGACCTTCGAGCCTGCGGGCTGCTGGCCGTTAACGTCGGTCCAGATCATCAGCTCGAGGTCGTTGTTCCAGTCGAAGTTCGTCGCGGCGGAGCTGCTGGTGAGCCAGACGTCGTAGGCGTATTCGTAGTCCAGGCCCGACGAGCTTGACGGTGGCGTGACGCGGTACGCGGACGTGAGCGTGCCCGGCAGCGCCGTGTAGATGAGGCACTGGTCGGAGGGGTAGCCGACGACCTCGGTGGTGCCCTTGTTGGCGTTGAGCTGGACGGAGAAGTTGGCTGCCGTGCCGTTGGCGGCGCTGAGTTCGCGTACCGAGTAGCCGACCGAGGATGCGTCGCCGCTCCAGGTGTCGGTCTGGTAGTTGCAGTCGTAGCTGCCCGAGCCGACCGGAGGCGGCGGCGTGGACGTCGTCGGCGACGGGGCCGGCGTTGAGGTGCTGGGCCGCGGCGTGGGGGTCGGCGGCGGTGGTGACGTGTGTGTGGGCGACGGCGCCGGTGGTGCCGGTGACGTGGTGGTCGGTGCCGGGGTGGGCGTCGGCGCCGCCGGTGACGTGGTGGTGGGTGCCGGGGTGGGCGTCGGCTGCGAGGTGGGCGCCGACTGTGAGCTCGGTGCGGGTGCAGGAGTGGTCGACGGTGCCGAGGGCGTCGTGGTAGTGGCGCTCGGCGACGGTCGCGAAGACCACCGATGGTGCCGCCGGTGCCACCGCCTTCGAGCGGGCGAGTGCCGCGACGGCCACGGCGCGTAGGAGGCGCTCATGCCGCTCGGGCACGTCGTCAGGCCGGGGCTAGTGGGGTAACGGACGCCGGCCTTCGAGACACAGCTCAGCGTGTGGCCGGTCACGGTGGTGCCGTGCGAAGCCACACTGGCTCCGGCTGTCACCTCGTACGCGGCAGCGCCGCCACCGGCGGTGATGACGATCAACGCAAGAATTGCAGCCGACCGCGATCGCGCTCGACCAGCACGATGCCGTCCTGCTCCGTGGACGTCTCGCCCTTGGCGTCGATCCGGCTCGAAAACCTGTCGCGAGTCTTTCCTGAAACGCACGTCTGCTCCTTGAAAGAAATTGCTCGCGCAATCTCTCGCTTGCTCGTGCTCCCAGGAGGACAAGCTAGAGGGCCTGGTAGTCGGCCGTCCAGGCATAAATATGCAACCGGCTGACATAAATATACAACGCACCGAATTGTTCACCCAGGCGACGTCTTCAGAGCATCTTGGCGAATACGTGACACATAACGTAACTATCACGGGCATTTCACAGCCCGGTCTCAAGGCTGTCACCTCGGCCCGGCGGGCGGGCCGACGTCGAGCGGCCCTCGGCAAACCAGCCGGTCGCCCGGCCCTGGACAAGCCGGTCATCCCGGCCAGCGACGTGTTCGCGGACCGTCGGCCGGAGCTGTGCCGCCTGGTCAGCGGCTGACGCTGAGCCCGGTGACGGCGAAGGTGTTGCCGCCGCCGTAGGGGGCTTCGATGCCGTATTCGACGTCGAGGATGCCGGTGTCGGACGACGGGACGTAGCCGAGCGACTTCAGCTGCGACACGATCGAGGAGATGTTGACCGTGCCGCTGGTGGAGTTCGACGGCAGCACGACGGAGACGGTGCTGTTGTTGTCGCCGATGGTGCCGGCGAACCACACCGCGGAGCCGTCGCTCAGCGTGTCGACCTTCGAGCCTGCGGGCTGCTGGCCGTTAACGTCGGTCCAGATCATCAGCTCGAGGTCGTTGTTCCAGTCGAAGTTCGTCGCGGCGGAGCTGCTGGTGAGCCAGACGTCGTAGGCGTATTCGTAGTCCAGGCCCGACGAGCTTGACGGTGGCGTGACGCGGTACGCGGACGTGAGCGTGCCCGGCAGCGCCGTGTAGATGAGGCACTGGTCGGAGGGGTAGCCGACGACCTCGGTGGTGCCCTTGTTGGCGTTGAGCTGGACGGAGAAGTTGGCTGCCGTGCCGTTGGCGGCGCTGAGTTCGCGTACCGAGTAGCCGACCGAGGATGCGTCGCCGCTCCAGGTGTCGGTCTGGTAGTTGCAGTCGTAGCTGCCCGAGCCGACCGGAGGCGGCGGCGTCGTCGTGGACGTCGGGGTGGGGGTGGGAGCCGGCGTTACCGGCGACGTTGAGGTGGGGGTGGGCGTGGGTGCGGCCGGAGCCGTCGTTGGGTGTGGGCGTGGGGGTTGGCGTTGCCGGTGACGTGGAGGTGGGGGTGGGGTTCGGCGTGGGCGTCGGGGCGGCCGGCGAGGTCGTCGTGGACGTCGGTGCGGGCGTGGGGGTCGGCGCTGCCGGTGACGTGGAGGTTGGGGTCGGCGTGGGTGTGGCCGCAGAAGTCGTCGTGGTGGTAGCGGTCGGCGACGGTTGTGCCGCCGGCGCGGGCCACCGGTGGTGCCGGCGCCGCCAGTGCCTGGGCGGCCGCGGGTGCCGCGAAGGCCATGGCGCGTAGGAGGCGCTCATGCCGCTGGGGCACTTCGTCAGGCCGGGCCTCGTGGCGTACCGCACGCCAGCTTGCGAGACGCAGCTCAGCGTCCGGCCAGCGACGGTGCTGGCGGGCGACGCCGGACTGGTTCCGGCTGATGCTTCATAGGCACCGGCGCCCGCGCCGATCACAACGACAGCGATTAGGGAAAAAACATCAGCTTTCCTGAAACGCACGTCCGCCCCTTAAAAAATCGCTCATCGCAATCTCTCGCTTGCTCGTGCTACCAGGGACCCAAGCTAGGGGTGGTTTTCAAGGCCGTCCAGGCGTAAATGTCCGAGCTGCGGCAACGCGCCTAATTGTTCACTCTGACGATGCATTCACGGCATGTTCCGGAAAATGCTCCGACACGTTATGGCGCCGCAGGAAACAATCGGGCCGGACCGGTCAGGGCCGGGAACGGGCCATGGCGGGCTCGCCGACGTCGAGCAGTTCCTCGACGAAACCGCCGATCTTGCGGTCCCGGTCGACCAGGTGGACCTCCAGGATCCAGTGGCAGGGCTGCCCGGCCCGGGTCGACGCGGCGCATCGGCGTGTCGTGGCCGGGAGCGATCCTCGAAGATCGGCCCGGCCGCGATCACGCCGCGGTCGACCACCTGGTCGAACAGCTCGACCGCCTTGGACTGCGCGGCCAGCAGTCGCTCGACCCGCGCGGCCTCGTCCGCATCCCCAGTTTTCCCGAACCCGACGCTAACAAGCTGACATGACGATATAGCTAGGTAACCCTGCGAACCGGGCACAGGGCCGGGTAGCGCAGAGGCCGGCTGGCAGCCCGGCCCAGCAAACCTTCAGGTTCGGCGGGTGCACTGGAGGGTGCTCGGCGACCCGATGTTTGGCGGGCGGCTAACGGTGCAGGTAGCAGAGCATTCGAGCGGGAGGAGCGATGCGTGAGCAACCAGCCGGTGTCTCTGCCGGTTCCGCCAGTGAATGTCCGGGATAACCGTCCTGAGGCTCGCGCAGACCTCGAACTGCCACGACTGTGGCGGCTGATTCTGACCGCGGGATGGAATCTCGCCGAATCCCTGGGCTTGCCTGCCGCCGGATACCTCGTCGGCGCGGCGCTGGCCGGGCAGGCCGTCGGCATGGTGGCGGCGACCGGCGTGATGTGGGCAACCGTCGTCATCCGCAAGGTGGCTGGCCGCGGCGTCCCCGGCATGCTGGCGATCTCGGCCCTGGTCCTCACGCTGCAGACGGCCCTCGTGGTCGCAACCGGCAGCACGCTGGTGTTCCTGCTCCAGTTCCCGCTCGCCAACCTGGCCTTGTGCGTCTTGTTCGCGCGGACGGCCCGATCGGGCGAACCGCTGGTGGCCCGGCTGGCCGCGGAGGTGGTAGGGCTACGCCAGCCGTCGTCACGCCATGCCGGCCTGGACCAGTTCTTCCGGGGGGTGACCTGGCTGTGGGCCGCTATATTCGCGGCCTCGGCCGCGGGCCTGGCGGCGGCACTGGCACTCGAACCGGCCGGATTCGTTCCGCTGCTGGCCACGATCGTCACCGTCGGCGGTATCGGCGCGGGCGCCTTCCTGTCATTCCTCTGGTTCGTCCGGGTACTACGCCGATTCGGCCTGCGCGTCCGCCTCAGCCAGACCTGACCTGCGGCTGCTCGCTGCCCAGGGTAAGTAACGGACCGCCGCCAGCTACGCCGCCGCGGAACTCCTCGAGAGTAATCCGGGCATCGATGTCGGATCAGGGCGCGCGCTGTTCGTGGCCGGGGTGAGCGGCCGCGCCGCGAGGGGCGCTACCGGCGCGACAGGAGCCAATCCGAGATGGAGACCTGCCGCCCGCCGCCGGGACCACTAGTGGAGCCGGTCCACTTGGTCACCTACTTCGCCGAGCGAACCGAGACGATGCGCCAGGGCCGGTTACCGGAACACCGGGAGCTCCCGGCGGCCTCGCCGCTGGGCGGTCCCGGCGGAGGTGGTCCGCGGTCTTCTACGCCTTCGCCGACGCCGAGGACGCACGCCAGATCCCCCGCGTCTGGCCGGCGAACCAGCCGAGTTCGGCCACGGGCAGATCGCAGCCGGGGTGGTGCGCGAGCCAGCGATCCTCGGCGACCTCGCCGCGGCCCCGCGCGTAGCGCGTGCCGCTCGCCCGGCGGGGTGGTGGCGACCAATGCCGCGACGGAGCGACCGGTCGGCTGTGCGCCGCCAGCCGCCGACAGCCGTTCGCAGATCGCGCTGGCGCGATGCCCGTCCGCGATGGTCCGGTGCCGTCTGGCGCGCGGCCACCCTGCCCGCGAGCACCGCGGGGACGGTCACAGCGCCGCCCTGGTCGGCGAGGGCATCGGCGGGACGCAGGCCGATGAGCTGCACGCTCTCGCCGAGGGCATCCCGGCCGTTGAAAAGTTCGAGAACCGGGTCCGACCAGGCCGCCCGTCGGCGCGGCTGGATCCGCGGTTGTGGCGGCTGGCGCTCCGCGGGCTCGATCGAGCGCGTGGCTGGCTCAGCGGCGCTGGACGGGAGACGACAGACAGAATCGAGTCGCGCGACGAGGACGACCTGACCGGACCCCGCCGTAGCCGGCCTGGTGTGCACCCCGAGGGCGTCGGCGGCTTCCTGCACTGTCATGGCAGGCACAGCTGCTTCGCGGCACAGAATCGAGCTCACTTTAGTGTTGATCGCAACAGGCGCGGCGCTACGATGCCGGCCGGTTCGCGGTAGCTCGGCGCCGGTCAGCGCCGGGTGATATTCCGGTCTGGTCGGGGGGATACCACCGGGTGTGAATCCATATAAGACGCTCAGGTCTGTTGTCCGGTTCGGTCCTGTCACGACAGACCCGGTCCAGCGCCGGCTGGCGCGAGCCGCGTCAGTAGCGGATCTGCGCCGGATCGCCCGCCGCCGGCTACCAGGCGGCGTGTTCGACTACATCGACGGCGCGGCCGAGGACGAGCGGACGCTGGCCGCCAACCAGGCCGCGTTCGCCGCCATCACCTTCCGGCCGCGCGTGCTGCGCGGCATCGGCGAGGTCGACCCGGCCGCGACCTTGCTCGGGCAGCCGCTGGCCTACCCGCTGGTGCTCGCCCCGACCGGGTTCACGCGCATCGCCGATCCGCAGGGCGAACTGGCGGTCGCCCGTGCGGCCGAGCGCGCCGGGCTGCCCTACACCCTGTCCACGCTCAGCACCCGGTCGATCGAGGAGGTCCGCGCCGTCAGCGACGGCCGGCTGTGGTTCCAGGTCTATGCCTGGCGCGACCGCGGCCTGGTCAAGGAGATGATCGACCGGGCAGCCGCGGCGCGGTATGAGGCACTGGTACTGACCGTCGACACCGCGGTGCTCGGACGACGGGAGCGAGATGTCCGCCGCGGCTTCCAGCTTCCGCCGGTCATCGGTCCGGCCACGCTCGTCGACGGCGCCCTCCACCCCGCCTGGACCCTCGCGTTCATCCGGGGCGAGCCCATCCGGTTCGCGAACGTCGCGGGGCGCTCCACGGGTGACGGCGCGACCCCGGTGACGTTGTCGGACTACGTCAACGCGCAGTTCGACCCGGGGCTCTCGTGGGCGGACGTGGACTGGATGCGATCGGTCTGGAACGGCCCGATCGTGCTCAAGGGCATCCAGACGGTCGAGGACGCCGTGCTCGCGGCCGACGGCGGCGTGGAGGCCATCGCGCTGTCCAACCACGGCGGGCGCCAGCTCGACGGCGCGCCCGCCGCGCTCAGCCTGGTCGCTCCCGTCGCCGACGCGGTCGGCGGGCGCACGGAGATCATCTGTGACGGCGGGGTCCGGCGCGGCAGCGACATCGTCAAGGCGATCGCGGCGGGAGCATCGGCGGCGATGGCGGGACGGGCTTACTTGTATGGTCTGGCCGCGGCCGGCGAGCCAGGTGTCGACCGCGTGCTCGGCTGGCTGCGCGCCGACATGATCCGGACGATGAGCCTGCTGGGCACCGACTCGATCGCGGCCCTGAACCGTACGCTGATCGACGTGCCAAATCGGCCAGCGCAGCGCTCTCGTTCGGGTCTGGAGTAGCAGGTTCTGGCCTGGTATGTTCATGGTTATGAGAACGCGTTCGCATATACGAACCATCGTCTGGTAGCCCGGCCGTGCAGGCAGTCGTCTATACCGGACCGCTCACCATCGAGGTCCAGGACATCCCGGAGCCCGAGGCGGCGCCGGGCGAGGTCGTCGTCGACGTCCGCGCGGTCGGAATCTGCGGCTCGGAGCTGGAGGGCTTCGCGTCCCAGAGCCCGTTCCGGGTGCCGCCCCTGGTGATGGGGCACGAGTTCGCTGGCGTGCGGACGGACACCGGAGATCATGTCGCGGTCAACCCCCTGATTGCGTGCGGCAGGTGCGATATCTGTGCCCGCGGCCTGGCAAACGTCTGCCGGCACCGGAAGATCCTCGGCATCCAGCGGCCCGGCGGGTATGCCGAGCGCGTAGCCGTTCCCATCGTGAACTGTCACCCGGCTCCGGCGGGCATCCCGTTCACGACGCTTGCCCTGGCCGAACCGCTCGCCAACGGCGTGCACGCGCTCGGCCTGGTGCAACGCTACGACCCCTGGCCGCAGCGGGTCGGGGTCATCGGCGGCGGGGCGATCGGACTTGGCCAGGCGCTCCTGGCCAAGGGCCGCGGCATCCCCGAAGTAGAGCTGTGCGATCTCTCGCCTGACCGGCTCGCAGCCGCCCGGCGGGCCGGCATCTCGGTACGGAAGGGTGAGCTGGCCGGCGAGTACGACGTGGTCTTCGACACGGTGGGATCGGCCAGCACGCGCGGCGCGAGCACCCGGCTGGTGCGGCCCGGCGGGACGGCGATGTGGATTGGCCTGCATGGTGATGACGCTGACCTGAACGGACGGGCGATGATCCGCAACGAGGTGCGCGTGCTGACGACGTTCGGCTACTCCCAGCACGAATTCCGGATTGCCGTTGACTTCGCCTCGGCGCTGCAGCCCGACTGGATCGGCGCGGCCCCGATGGCCGAGGGAGCGGAGACATTCCGCATGCTGTTGTCGGGGCCCGCCGCCGCCACCAAGATGATGCTCGTCTGCTGACGTCCAGGGCGGCCGCGCTGTTGCCGCATTCATATCGATCAGAAGGAGGAAGGCTCGCCCATGCCAGCTTCGCCCCGCAGTTCCAGGACGCGGGCTGACGCGGGATCCGCGGAAAGTCAGGCTGACGGCTCCGCGAGCGTCAAGTCCGCCCGCCGCGTACTCGACATCCTTGAGTTGCTCAGCGCCAACACCGACGGGCTGAAGTTCCCGCAGATCGCCGACCTGCTGGGCGTACCGAAGAGCAGCCTGCACGCCTTGCTGGCCACGTTGCATGCGCGCAAATGGATCGGCTTCGACGAGACCTCCAGGACCTATCGCATCGGCATGCGGGCCTGGGAGGCTGGGCAGGGCTACCTCAAGGCCAGGGATCTGGCCCTGATAGCGGACGAGCACCTGCATGCCGCGCGCACGGAACTCAACGAGACGATCCAGCTGGGCGTTCTCGAGGGCGTGGAGGTGCTGTACATCGCCAAGGTAGACGCGGACCGGCCGTTCCGGCTGATCTCGCGCGCGGGGATGCGGCTGCCCGCGTGGGCAACGGGTCTCGGAAAGGTCCTGCTGGCCTACCTGCCCGCTGAAGAGCTGCGGCGGCGGATGGCAGGCGTCGAGTTCGAGCCATTTACCAGTACGACGGTTACTTCGCTGGCGCAGCTGGAGCGCATTCTGGAGCAGATCCGCGCGGACGGAATCGGCCGGGACGAGGGCGAACACACGCCGTTCGTGTACTGCGTCGCGGCGCCGGTGCGGGATGTATCCGGCACGGTGGTGGCCGCCATGAGCTGCTGCCTGCCCGAGCCGCCGGAACGAAGGCCCGCCGGGTACTCGCACATAGCCGACGTGATGGCGCGGCACGCCGCGAATCTCTCGAAGAGCCTCGGCTTCGAGGGCAACGGCCAGGTCAGCGTCCGGTGACAACCACCGGTCCTGTCGCCACCCGGTCGCAGTCGCTGGCCGTGCCAGCCGGTATCGAGACCCCGAGCCTCGTCATCGACCTCGACATACTGGACCACAACCTGGCCGAGATGGCGGGCCTGACCGCCGCGGCCGGAGTCGAACTGTGGCCGCACGCCAAGACGCACCGGACGCTGGAGTACGCCCGACGCCAGCTCGCGGCCGGTGCCGCTGGGCTGACGGTATCCCGGCTAGAGGAGGCTGAGGCCTTCGCGGCCGGCGGGGCGAGCAATCTCCTGCTCGCCTATCCCCTTGTCGGCGAGGCCAAGCTGGCCCGGGCGCGACTGCTGAGCCGCCGCGCGACGCTCACCCTCGCGACCGACAGCCTGGATGCCGCGCGCGCCATGGGGGCGCATTTCGCGGCGCACGGCGGGCAGGCCGCGGTTTTCCTTATCATCAACACCGGCATGGATCGGTGCGGCGTTGGCCCGGCCGAGGCGGCGCCGCTGGCGCGCCAGATCGCCGCCATAGACGGCATCCGGCTGACCGGCATCATGACGCACGAAGGGTCGACCTATAGCGCGAGCGACCAGGAAGACCTGCTCCGGCAGAGCCGGGCCGTCGCCGAGCTGATGAGGACCGCAGCGGAGCAGATCCAGGCCAGCGGAGTGCGGCTCCAGACGGTCTCGCTGGGCGCGAGCGCATCGGCCCGCGCCGTGCTGGGAGCGACGGGTGTCACCCAGGTCCGGCCGGGCATCTACGCATTCAACGACGTGGGCCAGATCTCGCTCGGCAACGCCACGCCGCAGACGTGCGCGGCCAGGGTCGTTGCGACGGTGATCAGCCACGCCGCACCGGACCGCGCACTCATCGACGCGGGCTCGAAGTCGCTCAGCTACGACGCCGCACCGGGACAAGCGTCGGTCCGGTACCCGGGGTACGGACTGGTGGCCGATCTGCCTGGCTGGCAGCTTGTCCGCCTCTCCGAGGAGCATGGGTGGCTTGGCTGGAGCGGGCCGGGCGAGCCGATGCCGCTCCGGGTGGGCCAGCAGGTGCAGGTGATTCCGAATCACATCTGCAGCGCGTTCTGGAATGTCGGCGTCTCCACGGGGATACGACGCGGCGTCGCCGAAGGACGCTGGCGGATCATCGACCGCAACTGTCTGACGCGGCCGTGCTCAGTCCGGATCCGGCCGGACCGGCGCGCAGCCCTCGATCGACAACAAGTACCGCTGCGCCGCCGTTGCCCGGCCCGCCAGGCCAGGGGTGAGGTAGTCCTGCTGGACCAGTTCGGGCGCGCCGCTGCGGCGTCCCACCGCGAAGTGCAGCAGCCGGCGCTTCCGGCCGCTGACATTCCGCGTGCCGCCATGCCAGATGTGACCGTTGATCACGCAGATCGTGCCGGCGGTCCCGGTCAGATGGATCTCCGCCGGGTGCGGTGCCAGCGGATCGGCCGGGATGAGCGCTCGCTCACTCGCCGTCAGCTCGCCGCGCCGGGCGAGCAGCCCGTCGTCGTCGTTGTAGTCCGGCACGTTGAGCGGTGGCCACCGATGCGATCCGGGCACCATGCGCGTCGGCCCGTTGTCCTCGGTGACGTCGTCAAGCAAGATCATCGTGTTGACCACGTGCCAGTCGTCGGCGCCGGCTCGCGCCGCGTCGCTGTGCAGCAGTTGCTGACCGAGGCCCTTGCCCGGGTTGCGGCCGTTGAGCGAGTACACCTTGATCTCGCCCAGGAGCCGGTGCGCCGCCGCAAGCGTCGGGCTGCACTTGAACGAGAGGTCGAACACCGGCGACTTGTTGTACAGGTCGATGATGAAGACGGCGCCGGGCTCGATGTTGTAGTCAGCAAATGACTTGGCGGCCTTGGCTTCCCATTTGTCGTACTCGGCCCGCAGCGCGGCTACCTCTTCGGTGGTGAAGAAGTCCGGCACCACGAAGTAGCCGTCCTCATCGAGTTGCCTCGCCTGCTCTTCGGTGAGGCTCTCAACGTCCATTTCCGCCAGGGCTCCTGCGGTATCCATGCACGTCACCCCACTCGGCTTACGGTCATGTTCACATATATAGACAGGGATTCCCTATCTTGAACCGAGCCTGACACGTCTGAGATAGTGGGGTCAAGACACGGTGAGCGGACCCGGAGGGGCCAGTTGGCAGATCGCCGAGTAGCCCTGGTGACGGGGAGTTCACGCGGTATCGGCCGGGCCATCGCGATCGCCCTCGCCACCGCGGGCTGCCACGTCGTCGTGAACTACCCGCACGATGACGACGGTCCCGCCGAGACTCTGGCGGCGATCGCAGCCGCGGGCGGGCAGGCCACGGCCATCCGCGCGGACGTAAGCCAGGTCACGTCAGATCAACGCGATGTTCGACACCATCGCCGCGAACCTGGGCCACGTCGACGTCCTGGTCAACAACGCCGGCGTCTCCACATTCGAGCCGTTCTTCGAGATCACCGAGGCCATCTGGGACCACATGCACTCGGTTAACCTGCGCGGGGCCTTCTTCTGCTCGCAGCGAGCCGCGCGGATGATGGCCGACCGCGGGCAGGGCGGCCGGATCGTGTCGATCAGCTCCATCAGCGCGCACGTTGGCGGCGTGATGGAAGTGGCCTACTGTCCGACCAAGTCAGGCATCCGCTCGCTGATGCACTCGCTCTGCCTCGTCCTCGGCCCGCACGGCATCACGTGCAACAGTGTGTCTCCCGGCACGATCGCGACCGAAGCGGTGCAGCGTCAGATGTCGTTGGCCCCGCCCGGCCTGCTGGACCGCTATGTCGAGCGCATCCCGGTCGGCCGGCTCGGTCGCCCGGACGAGGTCGCCGCAGCCGTCGCATTCCTCGCCTCGCCGGAGGCCAGCTACATCAACGGTGCCGAGATCCTGGTGGACGGCGGCGTTCTGGTCAACCCGGAATAGCGCCGCCCGCCCTGGCTACTTCTCGACGCCCAGCGAGTAGCCCAGCAGCAGGTATCGCTGGCCGGCCAGGAACACCACGAAGTTCGGGATCAGGCTCAGCAGCGCGCCGGCCAGGACTGCCTGCGTGTGCAGCCGTTTGCCCGCGTTGATCGTGGCGAGTAGCACGCTCGCAGTCTGATGGTCGGCCTGCGGCAGGAACAGCAGCGCGACCAGCAGGTCGTTCCAGACCAGCAGGAAGTCGAGTACGCCGATCGTCACCAGCGCCGGGACCGCCATCGGGAGGATGATGCGCCACATGATCTTCGCGTAGCCCGCGCCCTCGGTGACCGCGTTCTCGATGAAGGCGTCCGGCACGGACAGGAAGTAGTTGGTGAAGAAGATCACCGCGAAGGCGGCATTGAAGGCGGAGTAGACCAGGATCGCCGGCAGATACGTTCCGATCAGGCCGAACCGCGCTAGGTCGAAGTACTCCGGAACGATGGCCGAGATGAGCGGCAGCGTCAGCGTCGCGATGATGACGGCGAGCACGATCCGCGCGCCGCGGAACGGCAGTTTGGCGAAGGCGAACCCGGCGATCGAAGTCACGGCGACGGTCAGGACCGACGATCCGATCGCGAGCATCGCCGAGTTCTTCATGCCGGTGAGGATCGGCAGGTTCTGGAAGATGCCAGTCCAGTTCGAGAGCGTCCAGCCGGTACCGGACTGGCTGCGCAGCGACTCGATGATCATGTAGCTGACCGGCCCGAGCGCGAGCAGCGCGACGAGCACCAGTGCGGCCATCGTGAGCCTGCGGCCAGGGCGCACGCGACCGCCGGTAGCCATGCGGTCCGCTGCGCCGGTCTGAGCGGTCATGACGCCCGGAACCTCCTGACGGTCGGGATCACTCGGATCAGCGAGACCAGCATCGTCACCACCATCAGCAGGATTCCGGTAGCCGCAGCGAGCCCGAAGTTCCCGTTGGTAAAGCCGTCCTCGTAAAGGTTGAACTCCATCGTCGTAGTGCCGTAGCCGGGGCCGCCGAAATTGAAGGCGTAGATAAGTCCGAAGATGCTCGTCAGCGACAGGATCAGCGTCGTGATGAGCGCGAAGTCAATGAAGGGCAGCATCAGCGGCGCCACGATTCGCAGCATCGTCTTCACCGGCCCGGCGCCGTCGAGGGAAGCGGCCTCAATCAGGTTCCGGTCCATGGTCGACAGTCCCGCGAACATGATCAGGACGTTGACGCCGAACGTCGTCCAGTGGAAAGCCAGGACGAGCACGATCAGCGAGGTCACTGGATTTGCCAGCCAGCCCGGCTCGAATTGCAGCAGCATCGTCCGGAACAGGATGCCGACAATCGCCCAGGAGAATATGACCGGCACGAAGTAGATGATGCGCAGTGCCGTCCGTCCTGGCACGCCCGTCCAGAGCGCGTAGGCGAGGCAGTACTCAATTCCGACCGCGATCGGGACGCTGACGATGAAGACCAGGTTGTTCAGCAGGATCTGGCCAACGCCAGGACCACTGAAGACGCTGCTCTGGAAGTTGCTGAGACCGACGCTCGTCGCGGTGAGGCCGTTCCAGTTAGTGAAGCTGTAATAGATGGCCTGGACGACCGGGACGATCACGAGCACGCCGATCAAGATCATGACCGGCGCTGTGATGATCAGGCCCGCCCTGGCCTTGGCCCGAACAAGGCCGGACCGGCGCCGTCGGCGCGCACCGGTCTGGCGCTGGAGCGCCGTCGGCCGGTCGATCGCGGCCGCCGGGCTTGGCGCCGATACCTGCTCAGGCCTGTTCACCGCCCCGCCTTCTGGCAATCACTGCTGCCGTGGATAGCCGATGACCAGCACGGACAAGCCGTGATCCGGGCCCGGTGCCGACATCCGGCGCCGGGCCCGGAGTCCCGTCAGGATCAGCCACTGCCGAGGTGATAGTCAACCTGTCGTTCCGAGGCCGGCAGGCTCGTGAATGCCTTCTCCATGTTGCTCAGCGCCGCCTGGGCTGACTCCTGGCCGATGAATGCCTGCGGCAGCTGATTGTCGATCTGCGCGATGACGTCCTGCTGCATGTAGTTGTCGAACATCGGATACAGCCGGTACTTGCCGCTGTGCGCCATTGCCAGTAGCTGACTCGGCACGCCGACCGCTGGCACATCGGTCACCACCGGCAGCCCGCCGCTGGCGGCCTCGACCTGCTGCGACTGCTTCGTGACCGTGAATTCGAGGAACTCGGAGGCCAACTTGGCGTTCGGGCTCGACTTCGCTACGGCGTAACCGGCGCCTGGCAGTTCCACCATCATGTGCTGCGGCTGCACCGACCACGGCGGCAGCATCACACCTAGCTTGCTGCCCAGGGCCTTGGCATAGGTCGGATACAGGCCGTTGTAATTCATGACCATCGCGACCTTGCCGCTGGTGAACACGTCGTCAGAGTTCTGGGTCGTGATGGCCTTGGAGGTGCAGCCGTCCTTGTACAGGTTCGCCCACTGCTGGATCTCGCTCACGAGCGCGGGCGAGTTGTACGGGATGGTGCCGTCCAGGATGTCGTTCCACTGCTTCTGCGAGTAGACCGCGCCGGCGAAGTAACTCCAGTCCTGCACGGCGCCCTGGCCGGGGGTCACGAAAGTGGGGCTGCCGTCCGCGTAGGCCGTGATTCCCTTGGCGGCAAAAGCCTTGCAGTCGGCCGCCATCTCCGCGAAGTCGGTCGGCGGTGCCTTGATGCCAGCCTGGGCGAACAGCGCCTTGTTGTACCACATGTTGTAGAACTGGTCCTCTGGCGGGATCGCATACGTGGCCTTGCTGGTGTCGCCGTCTTGTGAGTAATAGGCGATCCCGGAGATGCTGCTGCGGATGCTCGAGGGGATGTACTGGTTGAGGTTGAGGAAGTTCGGGATCAGCGGGGTCAGATAGCTGCCGGCGTAGACGTCGGCGATGTCGGGCCCCTGATGCGCGATGAGCGCGGTCTGGAGCAGGGCGAAGTAGTTGTCCTGCGGCTTCGCGACGAACTGAATCGTCACTCCCTTGTGCACCTTCTCGAAGTTCTTGGCGACCTGAGTCATGAAGCCGAAGCCGGTGTCCTGCAGGTTCCCGTTCTGCCAGACGGTCAGCGTGACCTGCTGGCCGGACGAACCTGAGTTACTGCCGCCACTGCAGGCGGCAAGCCCTGCCACGCACGCAACTGCCGCGACTGTCGCGCCGGCCATCCGGCGAGCGCCGGGTCTGGCGGGCATTCGCTCACTACGAATCAACATTCGTGTCTCCGGGGGTGTGCAGATATACGGCTGATTCCGCCCGCGGACGGCGGTGCAGGCGCTACGGGGCTGCGCCGTCCATAAGGGGTTTGCGCCCAATCAAACTTAAGCAGGGATCCGTCCGTGATTCAAGCATGTGCCCACTAGTTCACATACAAGGACGCCGCTCGAAGCCGGCGACCTCGACGGCCATCCTGGAGCGAGTATCTCCAGGTCAGATGGCTAAAGCGGCCGAGTTTCAGCGCGGTTCGTTCAGGCGGTCCCGCCGCGACCCTCTGGCCGCGACCTCCGCGTGTCCGGGGGGAACAACAGCGCCCTCGTTGGTTGTTAGCTACAGTTGGTTGTAGTCGAAGTTCGTGCACGTGTGAGAGCGCCTGCGAATTCTGACGGCGGGCGCCGGGGGGCATCCAGTCTCCAGTAGGCAGGCGGCCGCAGCAGCCAGGGACCACGTCCGTGGATCCCGAAGGTCGTACAGGAGAAGGCAAAATGGCTCAGGGTACCGTGAAGTGGTTCAACGCTGACAAGGGCTACGGTTTCATCGCCCCCGACGACGGCTCCGCCGACGTCTTCGTTCACCACTCCGCCATCCAGACTGACGGTTTCCGCAGTCTTGCAGAGAATCAGCGGGTCGAGTTCACCGCCGGCCAGGGCGCCAAGGGCCCGCAGGCCGAGCAGGTTAGCCCGATCTAATCTGTCTGGCGCATTGAGCTCGAAGCACCGCTGAGGGTTCAAAGCACACCGACGGGTGCTGCCCGTCCTGCTCGAGTTGTCGTAAAGGGCAGCCGAGCAGGGCGGGCAGTTGGCCGTGCTGCGGGGTCCGCGCGCGCCTCACCGCGCCCGTTCTGGCCGATCAAGCCTCTCTCCGCACTGCCATTGCCGCGCGCCTGAATCCGGATAGGCCGCCTGGGCATTGACAACGCAGGGACGCGACCGTGAAAGTCAGGCAACAGCAGGCGCCGAATGTCGTCGGCGCCCCGATGCGGAGGCTTTCGACCAGATGCGACTTCTGCTGATCGGCGCTCCCGGGGCCGGCAAGGGAACCCAGGCAGAGTTGCTCGCCGCGCGGTTCGGCATCGCCCACATCTCCAGCGGAGACCTTTTGCGGCAGCATGTCCGCGACCAGACACCGCTCGGGCGGACAGTCAAGTCGTACCTCGACCGGGGTGATCTGGTCCCGGACGGCCTTGTCATGACCATGCTGCGGGAGCCGGTCCTGGCCGCCGTCAGTGGCTACGTGCTCGACGGTTTCCCGCGGACTGTGGATCAAGCGAAGGCATCGTATGCCGTGGTCCGGCAGCTCGGGGCCGAGGTGCAGGCCGCCATCCACCTCGCTGTTCCCCGCGAGGAGTTGATGCGGCGGCTCCTGGCTCGCGGCCGAGGCTCAGAGGACGGCGCGGCCGTCATTGAGCACCGCCTGAAGGTGTACCAGGAGAAAACCGTGCCGCTGCTTGACTACTACGCGGGCCGCGAATGGATGTTCACCGTCGATGGCTCGCGGTCAGCGGAAGCGGTCCACGAGGACATTGCGGGACGGATCCAGAAGCTGGCGGACATGATCGCCGAACCGGAATGATGGGCACGGTCACCCGGCCACGGCAAGCGACATAGGCGACGTCCAGCCAAGCTCAGGAGCCAGCGATGCGACGAGATGCGAGCGACAAGAACGCCGTCCTAGTCCACTTGGACCAGGTCCGGGGAACGCTCGGCGACTCACGGCTGCAGGATGTGATCGAGCGCGCGGCTGCCCAGGTCCCGGGAGATGAGCCCCCGCGAGAGAAGATCGCGGCCCTCCTGTCGCCCGACATCGACGCCACGGTTTCGTCGGGCGGCGAGCCGGCCGGTGTTCCTTATCTATCCCGCGCTCCGCTCGTGAGCATGGTGCAGAGCCATATCGAGGAGGCGCTGGGCGCGGCCGGAGTGCCGGACCCGGATGAGCACTCAGGCGTGCTGTGGCGGATCGTCCGAACCGTTCTGCGTTGGCTGCACATTGCGCCGGGCTCGTTCACGCCGGATGACCCCGACTGGTATGTCTTCATCGCGCAGGGAGTTCTCGAGCGCCTCGCCGACGGGAATGCGCCCTTCAACGACAAGCCCGCCGAATACGATGGCCTGGCCGATGACGCCCGGCTGATAGTAGTCGGCGACTGGGGCACGGCCCTGCCGCGAGCGCGCGCCGTCGCCGTCCGGATGAGGGAAAAGATTGGCGAGGCGATTGCCGCCGGCCGCCAGGTGCATGTCATCCACCTCGGCGACATCTACTACTCGGGCCTGGAGAGCGAGGACAGGCAGCGGTTCCTCGATCTATGGCCGGTCACGCCAGCACAGGCCGGCGCTGGCGTGACGTCCTGGTCCCTGAACGGCAACCACGACATGTACAGCGGCGGGTGGGGCTACTTCGGCACCGTCCTGACCGACTCCCGGTTCCAGCACCAGCGGTCACCCGACGGCAACCCGACCAGCTTCTTCCGGCTGCGCTCGCCGTCCTGGGACTTCATCGGGCTCGACACTTCGTGGGACACTGACGTGGTCTCCTCCGGGAAAGTGGCGGTCTTGCAAGACCCGCAGGCCCGCTACGTGGCGGACACCGCCGCCGGTTCACCGCGCCGCCTTGTTCTCTTCAGCCATCACCAGCTCGTGTCCGTCTATGACAAGTCCGACATCGGCGGCACGCTCCCAGCCAAGCTCGCGCCGGTACTGGACGCGAACCGTGTCACGGCGTGGTGGTGGGGACACGAGCACCGGGCGATCATCTATCAGGAGGCGGCAGGCGTCCGCTACCCGCGGTGCCTGGGCCACGGCGGCGTACCGGTCCTGCCCGATCCTGGCCCGCCGCCTGGCAGTACACCCGCCATCACCTGGCACAGCACCCGGAGCGTACGAGAAGACGGCCAGCACCGGACCCGGTTCGGCTTCGCCGTGCTCGACCTGCAGCCTGACCGGATCATGGCTGCCTATATCGACGACGACGGTCATGTCGCCCATACCGAGACGCTCACCTGACAGCAGGCGGGGGCGGACGACTGGATTTAGGGTTCCAGGCCGGCACCGGGGGTGCTGCTGGCGCCTGAACGACCGGGATTCGGGAAGGGAATCAGTACCAGGCCGGCCCTAAGCGTCGTGTCTCGAATCTCCGGCGGGTCGTGCCTGGGAACTAGCACAGAGCCGGTGCGCAGAATTGCCTGCTGCCTGCTATCGAAGGCGGAGTTCCATGACGGAGTCCAGCGGGCCGAGACGATCGGTGTCGGACCCCGTGCTGCATGATCTGGCCGCCACGGGCACCGAGCGACGGGCATCGGGGAAGGCCGCCCGGAAGCGAATCAAACGCGGCCTGCACGGGTCCTGGGATGGGGACGAGCGCGGCCACGATGCCCTGGACACGATCCTGGCTCAGAACCAGATCCGTGTCCCCGGGCTCGTGCCCATCCGCCATCAGCGCATGGCGGCCTCACCGTGGAACTACTACCGGGGGGCCGCAGCGGTCATGGCCGCCGATCTCGCGTCCCAGCCCGATAGCGGGCTAGAAGTACAGCTGTGCGGTGACGCGCACGTACTGAACTTCGGCCTGTGGGCAACGCCGGAACGCAACCTGTTCTTCGACCTGCGCGACTTCGATGAGACCCTGCCCGGCCCGTTCGAGTGGGACGTCAAGCGCTTCGCGGCCAGCCTGATAGTGGCCGCACGGGAGAACCGGGTAAAGCCGGCCAGGGCAGCGGCCGCGGTCCTCGCGGGCGTGGAGGCCTACCGCAAGAGCATGCGCCGGTACGCGGCGATGCCCGAACTCGGCATCTGGTACGACGGTATGTGCGTCGACAGGCTGATGAGCTATTACGAACCGGCCGACCGCGGGCAGGTCTCGATCCACATCGAGAAGAAGAGGAGGCGCCGGACCAGCCGGGGAGCGTTCGCCAAGCTGACGGCGATGGCGCAGGGCCGACCCCGGATAACCACCGATCCTCCGCTCCGCGTCACAATAAGTGACGATGAGCAGGCGGACCTGGTCGATCATTTTCTGGTCGAGTACCGGCTGACCCTCCAGGAGGATCGCCGGATTCTGTTCGACCGGTTCACCGAGGTCGATACCGTCCGCCAGGTCGTGGGGGTAGGCAGCGTCGGTATGCGGGTCTATCTGACGCTCCTTGCGGGCCGCAGCGGCGCCGATCCGTTGTTTCTGCAGATCAAGCAGGCCGGGCCGTCGGTGTACGAGGCTCACACCACGCCCAGCCGCCATAACAACCATGGCGCGCGCGTGATCAACGGAAAGCGGCTGGTGCAGACCGCAACTGACATCTTCGTCGGCTGGGGCTCATTCCACGGCCGGGACTATTACGTGCGCCAGTTCCGCGACATGAAGATCATCCCGACCACCGAGCTGATCGCGCCCAGGCTCACCGAGTTCGCGACCGCCTGCGGCGCGGCACTCGCCCGCGCGCACGCCCGGACTGGTGACTCGGTGGCGATCAACGGCTACATCGGTACTGGTCCCAAGTTCGCCGCGGCGATCGGCCAGTTCGCACGCCTCTACGCTGAGCAGAACGAGCGAGACCACGCCCAGCTCGTTCAAGCTATCGCCGCGGGCGCTGTCGAAGCGTTGCCAGGCTGATTCAGCCGGGCCAAGCCGATCGGCCCGGCGCGAAGTACAGGCACGAAAGATGAGGCGAGCTCAGCGAAGGTCGGTGTACTCGCTGCGGTCCAGCTGCACGACGTCGGTGTAGTCGCTGCGGTTCGGCTCCGCGTTGTCGTCAGCGTCTTGTTTCTGGTCCATTTGCGCGATGTTGAAACTGGCCCTGGACAGCAGGTTGCGCAGATGCCGCATCCCGGTCATGCCCGCGAGCGCGACAGCCACGGCGGCGGCGAGCACTGAGCCGCCGAGCAGCGCGAGCCCGCCGACGACATGTCCCAGTATCATCATGATCACTGCGGCCAGCAGGGCCACCGGCACGGCTGTCAGCAGCAGCAGTGCGAGCAGCGTCAAGACGATGACGGCCTTGGCGGACCTGCCCGCCGTCCGGTCCGCACGCCAACCGGTCATTCACTCTCACCTCGCATAGCCCGGAATCAAAGGCCCGGGCCTGCCCGACAGCATCACGATATGTCGTGTCCCTTGATTGTCAACGCGCCGCCCGGTCAGGATGTTCCGCCGACCGTCCGGCGCGCTCACCGCCCGCTCCTCGCGCGTACGGAGCCAGGCCGCGCTCAAGGCGGTCTGGTTTCTTGCTGCGTGCGTGCGGACAGTTCATTCAACAGTGAACAGAGGTTCGTGGAGCTGGTCAACGTCGACGTCGATTCCCAGGCCCGGACCAGCGGGCGCAGAGCCACGACCGTCCAGGGACCGGGGCACGTATCCAGCAACGTGACCGTCAGTCCAGTCGTTGAAGAACGAGGTCATCAGAAGACTTTCGGGCCGCGTACTTGCAGCGAGATGGCTGACGGCCGCGGTGATAACGTCCCCGCCCCACATGTCCTCTATGGACACCATCAGGTTCAGCTCCTGCATTAGGTCTCTTGCTTGAGCTGCGCCCGTCAGGCCTCCTACCCGGCTGATCTTCAAATTGATGGACGAGGCTCCCGCCTCGTATTTTGCTTGGAAAATGTGCGTCTTCGTCTCGATCGACTCATCGAGCACCAATGGCAGCGAGGACTTGGACGCGGCGAGGGCACAGTCGGCCGTCGAGCGGCACGGCTGCTCGACGTAGACGGGCAGGTCGTCCATCGCACGGAAGGCACGCCGCGCGTCAAGCAGACTCCAGCCGCCGTTGGAGTCCGCGACGATGATGGTGTCGCTGTCTCCCGCCGCTACCGCTGCGCTGGCTCGTGCAGCGTCGGCCAAGGGCTCGTTCCCTACCTTCAACTGGAACCGGTTGATGCCAGCGGCGCGGCGTCGCGTGACAAACTCCGCCATCGCCTCGGGCGCACCGAGAGGTACTGCCTCATAGATCGGAAAATCCGTCTGCAGGACGCCGCCGAGCAGGGCCGAGATGGGCCGGCCGACCGACTTGCCGAACAAGTCCCAGCAAGCGATGTCGATCGGGCTCTTCGCGTACCCGTGGCCAAGGAGCGTCCGATCCAAGCGCGCGCGTACCTGCGAGATGTTCGTCGGATCGCACCCGATCAGCGAAGGACCGAGGAACTGAAGCGCAGCGCGGATTCCATCGGTGAATGCCGGCAGATAGGTTGCGCCAAGCGGCGTAATCTCGCCCCATCCGTCGAGGCCCTCGTCAGTTCGGAGCCGGACAAGCGTGCCCGTCTCAGCCTCGGCGGCTCGGCCGCCGGACATGACGTATTCACCGTGGGCGTAGCCCAGCTTGTACCCGAAGACGTCAACTCCGATGATCTTCAAAGCCGGTCTCCTTATACTCGACGCTCGCTGCCAGCTCACGGCGCCGAAGCAGCCCGACGCAAGATACTCGGTCAGGCTGGCCGACGCCCGACCGCATGGCGAAGACGTAACTCATCGGTTCTGCTAATCGCGCTGCCAGCGGCACCAGCGGATGTTGGTTCGTTACCCGATCATGCCTCGGTCACCAGCCGATGAGCGTGAGCGTCCCCGCACCACTCGTGTACGCGCTGGTCGTCAGTAGCGGCGTGAGCCGGCCGGTGCGCACATTCACCGCGAGCACGCGGACGGTGTACGGGCTTGCGCCTGGATAGAACTTCGCGGTCGCGATGGCCACGAGCAGATGTCCGTGTACGGGGTTGGGCGCCAATGAGCACCAGGCATTGAGCCCCGTCCAGGTGTGCAGGACTGCGGTCCGGTGGCCGGTCGCCAAGCCGTACACACCGAGTTGGTTGGCGATCCGCGAGTTGGGTCGGTCAGTGCCTGTGCACGCATACAGGTCCGGGCCGACCGACAGCGATGAGGCGCCGGGAAGCCCGACGACGGTGCTGGCCTGGTCAACCGTTCCCGATGGCACGTCCGTGCGCAGCGTCTTGACCACGACCGCCGTCCCGTTGGGCAGGTATTGAGAGAAGGCGAGCAGCTTGCCGTCCGGAGTCAGCGACATGCTGGTCGCGTAGTCCTCGCCCAGGGTGTAGGTCCAGTGCCTGGTGATCTTTCCGCTGGCGGTGTCGAGCAGCCCGATGTAGCCGATCGCCTGGCTAGGCGGGATGGTGGTCGCCTCCGTTGTCAGCACAGTGCGTGATCGAGAACGCAAGTTTGCGCGCCGTCCGCGCTGGCCGCGAGCGCGGTGGGCAGGCCCGCTTGCCCGCTGCCCGGCAGCGGCGTCAGCGCTGACGCCTGACCGGCGGCGCTCAGGCTGAATCGGTAGAAGTACGCACGGCAGGTGGCCATCACGTCGGCTTGCTGCGCCGACACGTAGAACGTCTTGTCACTGGCGTCCCCGGCGAGGTAGTCGAAGATCTGCCCGGCTGGCGTGCCGACCTGCCCGGTGACGTGTCCGGTGGCGGTCTGCACGACTTCCAGGCCGGTGTCCGTGCTGACCACGGAGAATTCCGGCAGCCCGGGGATAGTCGCCGGATGCGCCCGCGCGGCATGTGGTGAGTGTGCCCGTGCCCGCACAGCAACAGGTGGGTTCGCATGCGGCCGAGCGTGTCGTCCAGACAGGACGTGCGGAATGACAACGCCGCCAGTCACCGCGATCACCGCGACCGTTGCGGCGGCGGCCACCGGTACAGTCCACCGGGCGTGGCGGGCCGACGTGCTCTTAGCGCCGCTAGTTGATAGCGCTCGGCGCCTCGAGTCCGCTCGCCGCGCGGGCGCCCCGGCGGGAACTGCATCTTCCCGGACGAGTTCCGCAATAGCGAGGTATGCCTCCCGCACCCGGTCTTCCAAGCCGCTCACTTAGTCCTCCTCAAGTTGACGAGCCAGAGCCGTCATGGCATGTGAGATCGTGGACGACACGGTCCCGGCAGTAACGGACATGGCTTCGGCGATTTCCGTGTGGGAAAGGCCGAGGTAATACCGCAGCGCAAGCACCTCGCGCTGGCGGGGAGAAAGCCTGGCGATGGCGGCGAGTACCGCTCGCTGGTCCTCCCGGACCATCACCGCCGCCTCAGCCGACCAAACCGGCGGGTCGTAGGGCAGCCGCAGCGTCTGGCGGCGGCGCCGGGAACGCAGCACGCTGCGCGCCCCGTTCAACACGGCCGCGCGCAGGTACATCGGCGCCTTCTCGGGGTCGCGCAGCCGCGGCCAGGCGCGGTAGAGGCCGATGAACGCGTCCTGAACTACGTCCTGGGCGGACTCCAGGTCGCCAACGAGCACCATCGCCAGCCGGGTGAGCCGCCACGCGTGCTCCCGGTATAGCTCATCCACGACATCGGTCGGCCTGACCGTCAACGGCGCCGCCGGGAGGGCTGAGCTGTCACTCGCCATACCTATAGTGACGCCAGAGCCGACCCGACACTGAGGCCGAACGCCAACTTTTCGCGGAAGATATTCCTGCTTCTGTTCAGCTCCTTGCGGCTTCGCGAGCAACTTCGCCAAACTGCCTAGGCCATGCCGGATGGCCTCTCCGGCCAGCGCGGCCCAAGATCCGGCAAGTCAGCACTCACCCGCATCGGGAACCGGGGTTGCCGTTTGTCCAGGAAGGCCGTGACCCCTTCGGCGACGTCGGGCCCCTGGCCGAGCGCGTAGATGCCTTTCGAGTCCAGGCGATGCGCTTCCCACGGCGATTCGGCACCGAGCATCCGCCACATCAGCTGCCGCGATGTCGCCACCGCTACGCCGGATGTATTGTCGGCGATCTCCCTCGCGAGCGCGTTCGCGGCAGGCAGTAGTTCGCTGGCCGGGTAGGTCCTGGCGACGAGCCCGCCGCGCAGTGCCTCAGCCGCATCGAATATGCGTCCGGTTTCTACCCACTCCAGCGCCTGGCTGATGCCGACGACCCGGGGGAGGAACCAGCTGGATGCGGCCTCCATCACCAGCCCGCGCCGGGCGAACACAAACCCGAACCTGGCCGTATCGGCCGCCAGCCGGATATCCATCGGGAGAGTCATCGTGATGCCCACGCCAACGGCCGGGCCATTGATAGCGGCTATCACTGGCTTGAGCGATGCCGCGACGCGAAGACTGACCGTGCCGCCACCGTCACGGGGGACCCCGTCGATCGTCTCGGCGGTGATCGTCCCAGCACGCTGCCGGTGCTCGTAGTTGAAGGTGTTGCCGCCACTAGTCAGGTCAGCGCCCGCACAGAACGCGCGTCCCTGGCCCGTGACGATCACCGCCCGCACGTCGTCGTCGGCGTCGGCCCGGTCGAAAGCGTCAATGAGTTCGCCCCGCATCACGTTGGTGAAGGCATTGAGCTTGTCCGGGCGCGTCAGGGTGATTGTCGCGATTCCATCGGCTACGAGGTACTCGATTTGTGAGTATGACCTGCGCGAATCGCCGCCATGCTCTGTCGTGAGGGCTGCCACGGTGCGACTGTAACACTGACAATTCGGCCAGGTAGTCGCGTGCAGGGCCCTGCGCATGGCCGTTGCCGCGAGCTAGCCGACAGTGACGTCAGGCGCAGTTCAGGTCCGGGCGCGGATCAAGCCCACTCCAAACGAGCCGTCCAGTCTGCCGCTGATGTGCGGACAGCGACAGTTCCGGACAAATCACTTCGACTCCCGGCCATGATCACGCTAGCCTGGCGGCATGTCTGACCTTCGTACCGACCGCCTCATCCTTCGCTCGTGGCGAGAATCCGACCTCCAGCCGTGGGCGGCGATGAACGCCGATCCGCAGGTCCGGGAATACCTTGGGAGCCTACTAACAGGCGAACAGAGCGCAGCCTCGGCAGCGCGTTTCCGGGCCCAGCTCGACGAGCGGGGCTTTGGGTTCTGGGCCGTCGAAGTGCACAGCACAGGTGAGTTCATCGGCTTCACCGGCCTGGACCAGGTGGATGAAGGCATGCCGTTCTCCGGGATGGAGATCGGCTGGCGGCTGGCCCGCTCAGCGTGGGGGCACGGCTACGCTACCGAGGCTGCCGTGGCCAGCCTCGGTTTCGGATTCGAGACGCTCGCGCTACCCGAAATCGTGTCGGTCACGACCGCCACCAACCTTCGCTCCCAAGCGGTGATGCGCCGGATCGGCATGACCCGCGACCCCGCTGAGGACTTCGACGACCCGACCGAGCCGGAGGGTCCGCTGCGCCGGAATGTGCTGTACCGGATCCGACCTCAGTCAATCTCAGGCCGGCAGTCGGTGAACTGACCAGCCCGACTGGTCCTCTCATGGGTCTGTTGAATCGTCCACTGTATTTCGGGGGCGAGGACCGCGGCTCGGCCATGACCGCGATTCCGTCCTTGACCGGTGTGTTTCGGGAGGCACTCGGAGTGCTGCCGCTGCTGCCGCTGCAGCAGCAGCAGCACTCCGCTAATGCGAGCGCGCTAGCACTTCAGCGGCCGGGAGCATCATCCGGCGCCAGAGTCGTGATCCAGGTTGTCCGACACTGATCATCGTCGAAACTCCGGAGGGCTATTCGGGGTATTAAGACGCTGCCGCCGATACTGCAACGCCCTCCTCCGGCTCGCGCAGCGGGAAGTGGCAGGCTGCGAGGTGCCCGTGCTCGCCGAATAGACGCAACGGAGGTTCTAGCTCGGCGCAGAGCTCTTGGGCGCGCGGGCAGCGGGTGCGGAATCGGCAGCCGGACGGGGGGTTGATGGCCGACGGCAGTTCGCCGGCCACGCCCTTGTCCTCCCGGCCGCGCGCGGCGACTGGGTCAGCAACCGGAACGGCGTCAATGAGGCCCTTGGTGTAAGGGTGCACGGGGCGGTAGTACACCTCGTCGGCTGGGCCAAGCTCGACCAGCTTGCCCAGGTACATAACGCCGATGGTGTCGGACACATACCGCACCACCGACAGGTCGTGGGAAATGAACAGGTAGGTGAGGCCGAGGTCGCGCTGGAGGTCCAGCATCAGGTTGAGGATCTGCGCCTGAATAGAGACGTCCAGTGCGGATACCGGCTCGTCGGCGATGACAAGCTTGGGCCGCACGATGAGCGCGCGAGCCAGACCGAGTCGCTGCCGCTGGCCGCCGGAGAACTCGTGCGGGTAGCGGTCAACCGCCGCCCTGGGTAGTCCGACCTCGTCCAGCATGGCGGCGATCTGGTCGCCCTGGTCTTGCCGACTCCCGGTGTGCTGAATAGTCAGCGGCTCACGCAGGATCGAGCCAACCCGCATCCGGGGGTCCATGGACCCGTATGAGTCCTGAAAGATGAGCTGCACCTTGCGGCTGCGGTGGCGCCGGTCACGGTTACCGAGCTGCAGGAAGTCCTCGCCATCTACGACTAGCGAGCCGCCGTTGGCCGTTTCAAGTCCCGCGATCAGCCGTCCGACCGTCGTCTTGCCGCACCCTGACTCTCCGACGAGCCCGAAGGTCTGACCAGGCCGGATCGAGAAACTGACGTCGGCGACCGCGCTGACCTCTCCGATCTTGCGCTGCAGCACTCCGTTCGCCGTTACGGGGAAGTTCTTCACCAGGTGGTCTGCCGTCAGCACGAACTCGTCCTCGGGCGGCCGTTGAGCAGGGACTGCCAGCGCGGGAACAACGCCGGTCACCGTCACATCGGACTCGTCGCGCGCCTGGCTGTCCCGGCCGACCGGGTAGAAACAGCGGTAGAGATGATCGGAGCTGCTGCCCTCCAGCGGTGGCTCGCTTTCGCGGCAGGTGTCCTGGGCATAGCGGCACCGCGGCGCGAATCGGCACGCGGGCGGCGGTTCAGTGAGGTCCGGTGGCATGCCAGGGATGCTGTACAGCCGCCGCGAGCCGTCGACCGCCTTCTCGGGCAGCGCGCCGAACAGGGCCTCGGTATAAGGGTGCCGTGGGTTGGCGAACAGCCTGGGGGTGGTGGTTGTCTCGACTACCTTGCCCGCGTACATGACGGCGGCTCGGTCGGCCCGTCCGGCGATGACGCCCAGATCGTGGGTCACCAGGATGACCGCCATCCCCAGCCGTCGGCGCAGATCGTCGATGAGCTCAAGAATTTGCTTCTGGATCGTCACGTCCAGTGCCGTCGTGGGCTCGTCCGCTATCAGCAGCCTCGGCTCGCAGGCCAGCGCCATCGCGATCATCACCCGCTGGCGCATGCCGCCCGACAGCTGGTGCGGGTAGTTACCGACTCGCTCCGCCGGGTGCGGCATCCCGACGAGGCCAAGCACCTCGACGGCGCGGGCCAGCGCGGTCTTCTTGGCGGCGCCGCGGTGCAGGATCACCGTCTCGGCGATCTGGTCGCCAATCGTCATGGTCGGGTTCAGCGAGGTCATCGGATCCTGAAAGATCATGCCGATCTCGTTGCCCCGGATCTGGCGCATCCCGCGATTGTTCAGGCCGGCGATATCCGCGCCCCCAAGCGTGATGCTGCCACCGACAATGTGGCCGCCAGGGGGGAGCAGCTGCATGATCGACAGCGCCGTCATCGTCTTCCCCGAGCCAGACTCGCCGACGATCCCCAGGCATTCGCCTGCCTCGACGGTCAGGCTGACACCGTCAAGTGCGTGCACGGTCGCGCTGCGGAGCCTGATGTCGGTCCGCAGGTCTTCGATCTCAAGCAGCGGTGCCATGTGTCTCCGTTTCCGCCTTAGCGCCGCTGCAGCCGGATTTCGACCGCGTCACGCAGGCCCGCGCCGATGAAGTGCTCGCGGCACCTCCGGGCGAGGCCTCGGGCCGCCGATCACCGGGCGCTGCCGCTGAACTCTCCGCGGGCGGCCGTCACCGACGACCACGGTTCCCGTGGCCAGCGCAAGCACGCATGCCGGGCGGTGTCAGGATTGCCCGGCATCACCATCGACGACCCTACTTCGACGACTACCTTGTACTTTGTATTGCCCTGGTGTTCTCATTAGACGAACAAGCAGTTCACCTGCTGCAAAGAGTAGGCCTGGCCGTTCTTCAGGGTCAAGAGAGAGACATGGGCACCTTGCACCAAAAGGTCCGCGCGGCCGAACCGCTGCTGCGAGCAAGGGCCTGGTCGGCATGCCAGCCGTGAGGCATCACCAGGCCGGGCCGCGACCGAAGTCGCGTGTGCGTCCGTCGGGCCTGCCACCGCGATGGCCTGAATTCGATCAGCCTGTCGACTCCGGACGTGGCGAAGTCAAGGAGGTCGATTAGCATCCGTGACGTTGCGCCCTCTGCGGCCGGGCCTGCTGCCGGAGCATCGGCCGAGGCGCTTGGCCAGATGAGCGAGCGGTATGTGGTTCGGGCGGTTGACCGAGCACTGACTGTTCTCGGCCTGCTCGCCAGCACGCCTACCGGGATGGATGCGTCCGCTCTTGCGCGCGGCGCGCAGCTCCATGTGTCGACGGTGTTCCGGATACTGCAGACGCTCAAGCTGAGGAATTTTGTGGTCGAGGCACCGGGTGGCCTCTACCGAGTCGGCCCGAAGGCGTTTGAAGTGGGTAGCTCATTTCTGCGGAGTACCTCACTGCAGTCGGAAGGCCAGATGATCGTCGAGCGGCTCTCAGCAGAGACGGGGGAGACCGCCAGCCTCGGCATTCTCGATTCAGACGAGGTTTTTTATCTCGCCATCGCGCACGGCCAGCGGGAACTCGGGATTCAGTCGAACGTTGGAACCCGCCACCCGGTGTATTGCACCGCTCTGGGCAAGGTGCTCATGGCCGACCTTGACTGGCCGGAAGCGAAGGCGCTGCTCTCCCGGATCGAGCGAACACGAATGACTGTCAATACGATCGTTAATATCGGTAGGTTGCGAGAAGAGCTCCTCAAAGTGCGAAGTCAGGGCTATGCACTGGATGCCGAGGAGCGAACGATCGGCGTGCGCGCAGTAGGCGCACCCGTGCGTGATCACTCCGGCCGAGTCGTCGCGGCAGTCAGCGCTGCTGGGCCCGCATTCAGGATCGCCGACGCTAGCCATGAGCTTCTTATCTGGCAGGTGCAGAAGCTGGCGGCCGAATTTTCCCAGCGCCTCGGATACGCAGCCGGCAGTACTAGATGAATGCGTACCGCAGTTAGTCGAAGTCAACCCGCCACACCACACCCCTGAGCAGAAGGAACGCGACTGAAATGGACCTGCACCTTGCTGGCCTGAGAGCACTCGTTAGTGGCGGGACCAGGGGAATCGGCCGGGCGATCGTAGAGACCCTGCTCGCCGAAGGGGCTCACGTGGCGTTCTGTGCCAGGGATGCCGACTCAGTGGCCGCCACCGAGGCGGAGTTTCGCTCGGCCGGCGGCACCGTCGTAGGGGCGGTGGCCGACGTCAGCGATGCAACGGCGCTCGCGACGTGGGTCACCGAGTCGGCAGCCGAGCTCGGAGGCATCGACATCCTGGTCGCTAACGTCAGTGCGATGGCGACGGCCGACACCGAGGAGAACTGGGCTAAGTGCTTCGGAATCGACGTGATGGGGACAGTCCGCATGGTCAACGCGGCACTTCCGTTTCTCGAGCAGAGCAACGCAGCGTCCATCGTGACGATCTCTAGCGTGTCCGGCCGGGAAGTCGACTTCTTCGAGGGGCCGTACGGCTCGATGAAGGCCGCGCTGATTCATTACACCCAAGGACTCGCCCACCGCCTTGCGCCTCAAGGTATCCGGGCCAACACCGTCTCTCCGGGGAACACACTCTTCGAGGGTGGCGCCTGGGGCAACGCACAGCGCAATCGGCCGGAGTTCTTCAGCACGGTGCTCGCCTTGATCCCGACCGGCCGGATGGGCACCCCCGCCGAGATGGCTGCCGCGGTCGCGTTCCTGGCCAGTCCGGTGTCGAGCTTCACGAGCGGTACCAACTTGGTGGTCGACGGGGCGCTGACCAGGGGCGTGCAATTGTGACGGGCAGCAGCGTCATCGCCGAAGACCAGCGCCAGGACCAGCAGGAGATTCTGGAACAACGCAGCGCCGCCGTCATCGCCGGGATCGAGGCGATCGATCCGGATCACGTGTTGCACTTAGCGAGCAGCACACTCAAGATCGTTCTCGCGCACTTCATCGACGGTCAGGGAGCCCGACCGGGGCGACGCGTTTTCGCGATGCCGCGGGAAGAGGAAGGTGTCGCGATCGCCGCCGGACTTGAGCTGGCGGGAGCTCGTCCGGTGCTGATCTTCCAGGACAACGGCATAGGAAATCTGCTGACATCGCTGCTGACGCTTTGTCAGCCGTATCACCTGCCACTGCTCGCCATCGTGAGCCGACGAGGAGGCCTGGGCGAGTACAACTCGATGATCCACACCATCAGCGAGCGGACCGAGGCCCTACTCGATGCAGCCGGTGTCCGCTGGTTTCAGCTCGACGCCCGCACTCCGGTCGATCGCTGGGCCGCGGAGATCGAGCGGGCATGGACCTTCGCCAGGGCGACCCACCGACCGGTCTTTGTACTCGTGAACCTGATGGGCTCATGAGCGCCGCCAGGCTCGAGCGCGCTCAGGTCCTCAGCTTCATCGACGCCGCGGCGCCGGACTCGCCGATGGTGCTGAGCCTGGGCGGAATCGCGCGCGAGATGCTCGCGGTGGCTGGCCGCAAGGGAAATCACTTCCTGAGTCTCGACGCGATGGGTCAGACCGTCTCGGTGGCGCTCGGACTCGCGCTCGGACTCGAAAATAGCGACCCGACCGGGAAGGTCTTTGCGATCGAAGGTGACGGATCGCTGCTGATGGGGCTGTCGGCGCTCAGCACAGTGGGCCACCTCAAACCGCGTCGGCTGGTCGTGTACGTGCTGGACAACGGCGTGTACCTGGCGACCGG
Organism: uncultured Actinomycetota bacterium; assembly: GCA_963805805.1. Classification (GTDB taxonomy): domain Bacteria; phylum Actinomycetota; class Actinomycetes; order Streptosporangiales; family Streptosporangiaceae; genus JAJYUU01. The sequence continues at coordinate 536,634 of CAWDVS010000011.1, forward strand.
CGGTCAGCCGACCGCCGCAGCCGACATCGACCTCGTCACCGTGGCGACTGCCTGCAGCTGGCGAGGTGCCCGCGAGGTGCGGACCGCCGAGGAACTCGCGGCTGCGACAGCCTGGGCCCTGGAGACCGAAGGGCCAGTCCTCATCCGGGTGCACGTCGGGACAGCGCAGCTCCCGGTCCGCTATTTCCTGGAGGATCCCGCGATTCTGGCCGAAGATTTCCGGCGCTGGCTGCGATCATCCATGGCCATCCGCGATCTTCAGCCCGTCGACTAGCGGTCGGCCTAAGGGCACACTAGGTGGTCCCGGCCCGGCGGAGAGCCTCGCTGGGCAAGAGCGCGTGCACGCCCCAGGTCTTGTTGGCCACTTGCGTGATCCGCAGGCTGACCGAGACGCTGGCGAGCGCGAGCGCCCTGGCTCTGTTCGTGCCGTAAAGAGTGGTCATCCACGTCACCATGGCGTTGAGGGCGGCGGTCATGGCCTCGTTCAGCTCGGCGCTGAAGCCGAACGTTATCCGGCCGGCCGGCGTGACGGCGTGAATGGTGTACAGGGGCGGATCATCGACCAGGCTGAGGGTGACGGTCGAGGTCATGCCGCACTCGATCGCGGTTCCGCTTACCTCGCCGTCTCCTTGGGCTGCGTGGCCATCGCCCAGGCACAGTCCTGCGCCCGGCACGGTGACCGGCAGGTACAGGGTCGATCCGGCGACGAGTTCACGGCAGTCGAGGTTGCCGCCGCCGAGTGTCCGCGGCGGTGTGGTCGAGTGCTCGCCCGGCTCGGCCGGCGGCATTCCGATGACACCGAGGAACGGGGTCAGGGGAACGGTGAACCCGCTGGCGCGGCCAGTGAGGCTGACCGGGTCCAGGTCCCACGCAAGGAACTCGACGGGACCGGCGGCGACGCCGAGCGCCCGGCTGAGATCCTCATCGGCCACGCCTGCCGTTGTCCATCCCCAGGCTCCGGGCCGCATCGACTCGAGGTGCACGGCCAGTACCTGACCCGGCTCGGCTCCGCGTACTTCGATCGGCCCGGCGAGGCAGTGGCCGCGGCTGGGGGTGAACATGCGCGGCGGATCCGTATTCCAGCTTTCCGGCCGCTGTAGGTAGCCGTGGGCGTCCAGGGTGCGGACCATCAGCGTGTCACCGGGGTCCACGGTCACGACGGCCGCGGCAGAAGCTGAGAAGAACTGGGTGACGGCTCCCGGGACTGGCTCAAGACGATGAACTGTCACTCCGTCACCTGCCTGTGGTCGCGCGCGGCCTGGACGAGGTTCACCGGGTTGCACTTCCTTCGGTTCGGTGTGGTCGGCGCTGACAGCTCATCACCGCCCGTGCCATGAAGCAACGTTGCCGTCATCGGCAGCTCATGAGCCTCGCGCGGCCGCTGAGCACGCTCGCGCCGCCGGGCAGAGTACGGTGACCACCTTTCTGGCGGGTGTGCCCCCTTCTCTTGACCCTTCGGAATGGCTGGTCCTATGCTTTGCGCCAGATGAACTATCAGTTCATCTAATGAGAACACAAGGAACCCAAAGCACGACGAAGTAGTCGATGTGAGGTAGTGGACGCTTCGGCGCGGCGGGTCAGGCCGCCTGAACAACTGGCCTCAGGGACAGTCAGCGAGTGCCTGCCGCTCCACGACGTCGGCCTCTGACCGTCCGATAGGGAGGGACTGCACAGTCATGAGACGATGGGCGACCGCAATCGCGGGATCCGTAGCGCTTCTGGTGGCCGCCGGATGCTCGACGGGGACACCAGGGTCATCGGGGTCATCGGGAAGCGGCGGCACGGCGACCTTCGCGCTGCCGGCCGGTACAATCCCCACCTACATATCGCCGTTCGTGGCTGGACCAGTCTCGAACAATATCGATCTGTTCCAGTTCAGCCCCTTTATGTGGCGGCCGCTCTACTGGTTCGGCATCAACGGGACGCCGAACATCAACTACCAGCAGAGCCTGGCGGGTGCCCCGACCTACTCCAACGGCGGGAAGACCGTCACCGTCACGTTGAACCAGAAGTTCAAGTGGTCAAACGGGAAGCCAGTCACCAATCGCGACGTCGAGCTCTGGCTCAACCTCCTGAAGACGGAGAAGGGCGAGTACCTGGGATACAGCCCCGGGAGCATTCCTGACGACGTCACCAGCATGAGTTTCCCGGCATCCAGCCCTTACCAGTTCAGCATCACCTTCAATAAGGCCTACAGTCAGCTCTGGGTGCTCTACGACGAGCTCAGCGAGATCGTGCCCATCCCCCAGGCTGTCTGGGACAAGACCTCGGCGTCGTCTGCTGTCGGCAATTACGACACCACTACGGCCGGGGTCAAGGCGGTCTGGAAGTTCCTCAACGCTCAATCAACCCAGGAGGGCACCTACACCACCAATCCGCTCTGGCAGGTCGTCGACGGACCATGGAAGCTCACCGGCTTCTCGACCGTGACCGGCGCCTCCACGTTCACGCCTAATAAGGCCTACACCGGACCGGACAAGCCCAAGATCGGGAAGTTCGAGGAACTGCCCTTCACCAGTACCGCGGCCGAATTTAATGCCCTGCGGTCTGGCCAGGTGGACTACGGCTACCTGCCGCCAGAGGACGTCTCCCAGGCCAGCTACTTCACTAGTCGCGGGTACACGGTCAGCAAGTGGACTGACTTTGGCTTCAACGGCATCCTGCTGAACTTCACAAACCCGACGGCGGGACCGCTCCTCAAGCAGCTCTACATTCGCCAGGCCCTGCAGACTCTGATCAACCAGCCGCAGATTTCTACGGACATCTGGCACGGCTTCTCGTTCCCGTCCTACGGGCCAATTCCCCCGACGCCCGCCAGCTCCTACCTGAACAGCGCTGTGGTGCGGAACCCGTATCCGTACAGCGTGAGCAGCGCGGAGTCCCTGCTGAAGTCACACGGGTGGAACGTGGTGCCCAACGGGACGGACACCTGCGCCAAGCCCGGGACCGGGCCGACGCAGTGCGGGGCCGGGATAGCCGCGGGAGCCAAGCTTCAGATGACGCAGGAGGTAGCCACGGGCTCATCGCCGTTCTTGGCTGAGGTCGAGGACATGGTCTCCAGCTGGAGAAGCGCCGGCATCAGCGTGGCCATTCAGCAGAAGTCGCAATCCGCGATCTTCGCCTCCCTCGAGCCTTGCTCAGGTGGGAACGCGGGCTGCGGCTGGGACATGGCAAACTTCGGGCAGCCTGGGTCCACAGCGACGTTCTCGCCCCAGTACCTGCCTGCGCCCGGGCCATGGTTCGGCACGGGTTCGGCTAACAACGTCGGCGGCTACACCAACGCCAAGATGGATCAATTGATCTCTTCGACCTACACCAGTGGATCAATCTCGGCCATTCAGAACCTGGCCGTGTATGCGGGCCAGCAACTGCCGTTCCTTTGGGAGCCTGACTACGCCTACCAAATGTCGGTCATCAGCCCGCATCTGCACGGGGCACTGCCGCAAGACCCGAACCTCAATCTGTACCCGCAGAACTGGTCGCTGAAGTGACCGCTTCTGGAAACCAGGGACGACGCTGGCGTGCGGACCACCGGGGTCCGCGCGCCAGCGCCGCCCTAGACCCGCAGCGCGGAAGATGAGGTCAATGCGGGCAGCGTCTGGGCGCGGAGACAGCTGAGAATGACGGCGTACCTGATCCGACGGACCCTCCACGCAGTGATCGTTCTGTTCGGGGTTTCCCTCATTGTGTTCCTGCTTCTCCATCTGCTTCCGGGCGGCCCGGCCCGGGCAACCTTGGGGGTTCGGGCGAACCCCTCATCGATCAAAGCGTTCAACGCCGAATACGGGCTGAATCAGCCCCTGCCGATCCAGTATGTGGTGTGGATTTCTCAGGTGCTCCGCGGGAACCTGGGCTTCTCCTACAAACTGAACCAGAGCGTGGACTCGCTGCTAATCGAAAACATCCCCCGCACCTTGGTGCTGACCGGGTCGGCCACGCTCATAGCCATCGGCGTTGCCGTTCCGCTGGGTGTACTCCAAGCCGTCAGGCGCAACTCGGCGGCCGACTACGTGGTGACGGGATTCGCCCTCATCTTCTATTCGATGCCCAGTTTCTTTCTCGGACTGGTGCTGATCATTGTGTTCAGCGATGTCCTCCCGATCTTCCCACCCACGGGGCCGACGGCGACGGCCCCGCTGCTCACGCAGCTTCCGAATCTGGTCCTGCCCGTGGCAACTCTGACGCTGATCACGGTGGCCCTCTTCAGTCGGTACATGCGCTCGTCAGCGCTCGAAAATCTGGCCGAGGACTACGTGCGCACGGCGAAAGCGAAAGGGGCGTCGATCCTTCGCGTCCTGTTCCGGCATGTACTTCCTAACGCCCTGCTGCCGGTCATCACGCTCGTGGGGCTGAGCGTGCCCGGCATCCTGGGCGGCGCCTTGATCGTCGAATCGCTCTTCAACTATCCGGGCATGGGCTTGCTCTTCTGGAATGCGGCCCAGACTGAGGATTTTCCCACCATGCTGGGAACCACCCTGGTCGTAGGCTTCGCAGTCGTCCTGGGATCTCTGCTGGCCGATATTCTCTACGGAGTCGCCGACCCTAGGGTTCGGTACCAATGATCGGCAATGAGCGGCCCAGCGGGAAGGGAACAGTGAGCGTCGCACCAGCCGACGTCATTGCGGCCGAGAGCGGCGTCAGGGGTGCATCGCTGCGGAGGGCTACCCTGATTGTCTTTCGCCAGAATCGCCTCGCCCTCGCCGGGCTCGTAATCGTTGTTGGATTCTTGCTCTTCTGTTTTCTCGGGCCGGTCTTCTATCACACGAATCAGGTAGCAACGAACGTTCCGCTAGCCAACCGGCCACCGAGCCTCAAACACCTGCTCGGCACAGACTCGGTCGGATACGACGAGCTGGGGCGCTTGATGGTGGGCGGCCGGATCACGCTTTTTGTTGCTCTCGCCGTGGCCGTACTGGCGACCAGCATCGGACTGATCTGGGGCTGTGTGGCTGGTGTGAGCCGCAGCGGCGTGGATAACTTGATGATGCGTGTCGTCGACGCTGCCCTGGCCATTCCCGGCATCTTTCTGCTGATCTTCCTGAACTCGATCCTGAAGCCCTCGGTATTCGTGTTGATCTTCGTGATCACCGCGCTGGCCTGGCTCGTTCCCTCGAGGCTGGTGCGAGCCGAAGTGCTCAGCCTCAGAGAGCGCCCCTTTGTCGAGGCTTCGAGAGCCGCCGGGGCGGGTGGGCTGCGGATTGTGTTCAGGCACATGGTCCCCAACGTTTTCGGCACCGTCGTCGTGAACGCGACGTTCCAGGTGGCGGATGCAGTTCTCACCGTGGCGGCCCTGAGCTTCCTGGGCCTGGGCATACCGCCGCCAGCAGCGAACTGGGGCAGCATGCTCGCCAACGGCGTCAACTACACGTTCGCCGGATACTGGTGGCAGATCTGGCCGGCTGGAATCTGCATCGTCGCGGTGGTTGTCGGCTTCAACTTCATCGGCGAAGGTTTGCGGGACGCCATTGACGTGCGCCTGCGGGCGGCCAGCAGTCGTTGACCTGCAGTCGCCCGGGCCGTCGGCGGGTGCCAAGGAGACCCACAGAGCTCTGACCTCTGGTCGGGATAGCGGTGGTCGGGATGGCGGTGCTGAATCGAAAATCGGTGCTCGGCCTGGCGCGCGGTAGCTCCCGACGGAGTGTCAGCGGAGCCGGGTGGTGTGAGCGGGTGTCTCAGGCGGCGGCTTCCTGGAGGGTGACGGTCTTGCCGGTGAGGCGTTTGAGTTCGGCAATGAGCTGACGCTTGCGCCGGATCGGGGCGAGCCGGTCGTGCCAGTCCGGGCCGAGGTCGGTGAACTGCGCGTCCGGGTCGGATAGCAGGTGCCAGGTGATGACGAGGATGGAGTTGGCGACCGCGACCAGGGCACGCTGCTTGCGGCCGGGAGGCTCGACGAACGGCGGATGAGGGAGGCTGCTCAGGCTCTGCTGGAGCACCGCCGCAGCGAGCTGTCCAGCGTGTCGGTCGCGGTTGCTGCGCGCCTGCTTGGTGTCTCGCGGACGACCGTCGAGGCGTGGCGCAGCGAAGGGGTGCTTACGCCCGCCGTGCGGCGCCGTCGGCATGAGGTGACAGTGGACAGCCTCATCCGCGTGCAGGCGCTGATCGGCGAGCTGCGGCGGCTGGGCCGTATCCGCGAGCTGCGCGACTATATCTGGTGGTCAGCCCAAGACACCGGCGATTACGCCGACGGCCAGCTGGCCGAGGCACTGCGGCAGCTGGCCGCAGGTGAGCTCGCCGAGGAGTACGCGCTCAGAAGAAGATCTGCAGCGCGCCCGCCGCGAACTCGGCCAGGCAGCGGCGGGGGAGGGCACCTGAGCGTCGCGACGATCCCGACGCGGCTGGCGCAGCTCAGATCGCCTCGCTCAGCGGGAAACCCAGAGCTGCCTTAGACCTGGCGGTCACCGACATCCGCCGACGGGGCTGCGCGGCGGCCGGAGTGCGGCTGGCCGGCGCGTCGGTCACCAGCGTCTGCCGGCTTGACCTGTACGGCGAGTGGCGGCTGCTCACCTGCTTCGAGTCGCCGGACCGCTGCATCCTGCTCCTGGTCGCAGAGCACACGCGTACCGACAATCCCTACCGCCTGCTCTACGAGATCCTGGGAATCCCCGAACCCGATGAGCCGCGGACCAAGCCTGCCTGCTGCGACGCGGCGGGCAAGCCGCCGATCGACCCAGACCTCATCACCCAATTCGAAGGGGGTGCGCGCAACCTATCCCGCGGGCTGGCCAGATCGAGCCGGACACGCCCCGGCAAGCGCAGCCAACGGCGCCTATAGAAACGATCGTCATTGCGGCGGAACAGGACGTTCGCGCCCGCGCTGGAGATGCATAAACATACGGTCTAGCCGCCGTCAGGATGGCCAAAGATGCGAGAGCTAAATAACGCGCGCGGATCCGCCGTTATGCGCGCCGACCGAACAGTGATGGCATGACACGCGCTGCGCGCATATCGGAACGACCGGGCTGCGGCGGGCGGACGGTTGTCCCGGCCGCCCGCGTGCCGGTCATTGCTGTCTGGGAGTCCACGGGCGCAGGCGCGGCACCCAGGCGGGCACCGCGCGCCGGTATGCCTGGTATTCGGCCCCGAACTTCCGGGCCAGGGTTGGCTCTTCGTAAAAGCGCACTGCCGCCGCCCCGATGCACCATGCCACTGCGGTGTACTGCACCAGGCCGGACGAGCCGAACAGCAGCGCCTGCCCGATCAAGACAGCCATGAACCCCACGTAGATGGGGTTGCGGACGTAGCGGTAGAAGCCGCTCACCACCAGGCGCGGCGGCGAGGCGATGGGGACGGGCGTTCCGCCCGCCTTGAAGAACTCGATGAACGAATCCGCCAGCAGGATCATGCCGGCGCAGATCAGCAGCGAGCCCACGGCCTGCGCGATCCACCATTGAGGCAGCGGCTGGTGAAAATGCCAGTAGTCCAGCAGGTACGGGAGCAGGCACCCGAACGTGCCGCCGATCGCAATGAACCATGCCAGGCTGGTCGCCGCTGCTGCTGGCTTGCGCATAATAGCCTCCACTGTTGATTCCTGATGCTGGTCAGGCCGCTTACTCGCGCCGAATGCCCGGGCGAAGCAGGTAGAGGTTGGCCGCGTAGCACAGCATCGCGATGCCGGTCATCACGGACATGGCCATCGAGGCGGAGTCGGCGCCGGTGCTCGTGAAGCCGGTTCCGGCTACCGAGGCGAAGATCATCGCGAGCAGGCCGATGACGGACGCGGCGATCAGCCGCCAGTGGCGGATCAGGATGGACTGCGCGGCCACGCCGAGCGCGCCGAGCCCGAGCAGCAGCCCGATCACCGCGTGCACGCTCAGCGACGCTGGCCCGTTGGAGATCGCGCTGCCCAGGCTGCCGCCGTGATCGGCACCGGGCACCGTGATGTAAAGGTTGACGTACATGCCGATCGCGTACTCCACCACGAGGAGCACGAGAACCGCCAGGCTGCCGCGCCGCAGCCGGGCCAGTCCGGCGGTCGTGGCGGTGCGCGCCCGCAGGGCAGAGGATTCGGTCCCCACGCTCATCTGCTGTCACCTCTCTGCGTGCTGCGTGACTTCACTCGGCTGCACTGGCTGGCCCAGATCAGCGGGTGCGCCGGATGGCGATGGCACCCGCAGTTGGGCCGGGATCCGCAAGCAGCCACCGCCCGCTGCGGCAGGCACGCGGATCGCGGTCGGCCCGGCCAGGATGTGCGGGACGAGGAACGCGGCGAACACTGGCCCGGTTCCCGCGATGGCCGGGCGAAGCCAGGCGCCACAGCCATGCTTTCCATCTCATGCCTCCCTTGTCACCCGCGCCGCCAGTGACCTGTTGAGGCCCGAGCAAGAAAACGGATTTACCTCTTAAGGGGTCGCGGACGGTGCTGGCTGCCCGGTCGCGGCGTTCGTGACCAGCGGCGCCCTCGGCGTCTGCCGCCACACACGGCGGTTGGGGGGACGCAGCCCCCAGGACAGCACCGTCAGGATCGTGAAGATGGCCAGCAGGCCCACCTCGCCGAGGGCGTAGCCGGTGGTCAGGTGCGAGACCATGGCCCCGGTGTAGGTGAAGAAGGCGCCGGCGTAGGCCCATTCCTTGAGCAGCGGGCGACCCGGGAGGAGCAGGGCGAACGCTCCCAGCACCTTCCAGGTTCCCAGCAGTACCAGGAAGTACGTCGGATAGCCCAGGCCTGTGACAAGGTCGGTGACGAAGGGCAGGCGAGCGATGTCCCAGACACCTCCCAGGCCCATTTCGCCGACCACCGCGGCGGTGGCTAGCCAGTAGGCGGCCACCAGGTAGCGCGCAGACCCGTGGCGGCTGGTGCGGGTCATCGGTTCGTTTCGGGTGTACATTCCGGTGTCCTTTCACGTTGGCGCGTCGGCGGGGGGAGCAGCTGGTCGATGAGAATCCTTGTCAGCCATCGTTCGTATCGCGCGGGGCGCCAGCCTCGGTCGGCGGCGAGCAACCGGTAGACCTCGGGAGACATGAGCGCGTGGATGATGTCCGCGGCCTCGCGCTCACGCAGCTCCGGCCGCAGGGCCCCGGCGAGGGCCAGGGAACGGGCGATCTGCGCCTGGCCTTGCTGCCTGTGTCGCGTCTGCTCGGCGAGCAGGCCAGCCGCGGCGGAATCGGAGGCCGCCGCGCTCACGAGGATCCGGTGCACAGGCTCGGTTCTCGACATGATGCCGCGGGTGATGCCCGCGAAGCCCGACAGCTGGCTCCTGGGATCTGGGTCCGCGAGGAGCGCGCGTACGTGGTCCCGGTCCGCCAGCGGGATGGTCTCGTCGTCACCGGCTATCGAGACGTCAAGCAGTGCCTTGAGGATCCCGAGCTTGGAGGAGAAGAGGCGGTACACGGTCGCGGGCGGGACATCCGACACGTCGCTGATGGCCTCGACGGTGGTTCCGGCGTAGCCGCGTTCGAGGAACATCGTCCGGGCGGCCCGCACTACCGCGGCGCGAGCCAGGCGCGTCCGTGCCTGGCCGCTTTTGCCGGCGCGCGAGCCGCGCTGCTTGGCTGTGGTAGTCACATTTTTGAGAGTATCACTCTTAATCTGAGAGTAGAACTCTCAAAGTCTCTTCCAGGCCAGGCCTGCGAGATCGTCCAGGCGGGTCATTGATCTGGCCGTCGGCGCGGACCAGGAGCGGCGGACCGACAGGTGCTGGCGAACAGGGCCTCGATCCTCTCGTCGTCCAGCCAGGCCCGGCGTGGCCCTGGCCAGCCAGCGCTGCAGGTCGCGGCGCAGCGGGCATGCGACGGCCGGGCAGATGACTGGCGTCCGGCACGCGGCAAGAGAGGACGGTGGCCATACTATAGCTACCTCGGTAGTAACCATGGTATCCTCTGGGTATGAAAGTCAGTGTGAGCCTGCCAGACGACGACGTGGAGTTCCTAGACGCGTACGCCCAGTCTCAGGGCATCGAGTCACGCTCGGCCGTCGTGCATAAGGCAGTTCGTATGCTGCGTGTGAGCGAACTCGGTGAAGCATACGAAGAGGCGTTCACGTCCTGGGAGGCCGAAGGAGAGGCCGCCGTCTGGGATGCCGTAGCCGCCGACGGCCTGGAGAAGTAGATGCGCCGCGGCGACATCGTGGCCGTCAGCCTGGATCCGGCGCGCGGATCGGAAGCCGCCAAGACCCGCCCCGTGATTGTTGTCAGTAACGATGCCGCCAATGCGACCGCGACCCGTCTCGGGCGAGGGGTGATAACGGTGGTCCCGATCACCTCGAATGTCGCCCGCATCTACCCTTTTCAGGTTCTCCTCCGCGCCGATCAGACCGGGCTCAGGCAAGACTCGAAGGCGCAGGCAGAGCAGATCCGGTCGGTCGCAGTGGAACGCATAGGCGCGCAGATCGGGCGGCTGCCCACTGCGGTTCTGGCTGAGCTCGATGAGGCACTTCGCGTCCACCTCGCTTTGTAGCCAGTAGCCTGCCGAGGCGCTCGCTTCCCTCCAGCGCACGGCGGCATGACAGCGCGTTCGTCCTAGCACTTCAATCGGCCGATCCCCGAGCCGAGGTGGGTGGGCGGGCCGTGAGTTCAGCGCGGCCGTGCCTGCATCGGCAAAGTCTTGGCGCTGCCGGTTCACCAGCCCCAGCGGCGAGCTGACAAGTCTTTCGGCTCTGCTGACCTCAGGCGGTGCGCGAGGGCCGAGGCTGGTGTCAGCGGTGGCGGGGACAGGCCCGCTAGCCGGTCACGTCGCCGCAGCCGCTTCCCTGGCCGATGGCCTGCAACTGCACGGCACTGACCGGCACCGCGGTGATGGTCCGGAAGTTGACCTGACCACCCGACTGGCCGAACTGCGCGATATAGATCCATTGACCGTTGCTGCCGATGAGGTTCCCGTCCATATAGCCAGACTGCTCGGGGCCGCCGCTGGAGACGGGATGGAAGAACTTAGGACTGCACAGCTTCACCGGCGGCAGCAGGAAGGCGCCCGACACCGAGCACAGGCACGGGATCAGCGCCACGGAGAGCGAGGCGACGAGCAGGGTGCGCCCCGCAGTTGTCTGCATACGCCCGTTCGGGAACTCCGCTGAGCGGTCGTACAGCGCGCGCACGACGTACAGCGTCCCAGCCGCAGTCGCGAAGCTCAGCAGGCCGCAACAGACCCATATCGCGGGCAATGGCTGGAGACTGCCCGCAACGATGCGGTAGGTGAACAGGAGGACCAGAAGCGGTACCGCGCCCAGGACGAGGCCCACGGCAAACGCCACCGCCACTGTGACGATGAGGAAGTGCGCACCCTTCTTGTTGAGATATCGCTCCTGAAGCCAGGTGCGCCCGCTGAGCCAGGCAATGAGGGGGCCAAGCACGGCGCCCGCTGCCAGACACGGCACCACGACCTGGCCGACTGCGGTGATGATCAGCGGATCGTGCGGAAGCTGACCGAGCACCGTCGTCCACGGCACTCGCAGAAACCAGAGCTTCAGGCCGAGTGACAGACCGCCAGCGGCGTAGATCAGGGCGACGGCCAGCGCCAGCGCGGCTGTCGCCTGCGCGAGCAGCGACTCGGCAATCGACGACGGTCGGTCCGCGGGCCCGGCTCGCGGGCCGTCCTGACCGGAGTCGTCCGCGCTCGGGCGTTGCGCAGAAACTTCCGCCGCCGTCGTGCCGCCTTCGCGCGTCGGAATCTCCGCACCATCGACCATGGCGACATCATGCCGCCCTTCCGGCGCTGGGTGAATACTGCCGCGAGAGGACCGTCCGCGATCACGGCCAGCGGGCCAGACATCCGGCCTCGCGTGTCTAGACCACCGCAGCGCGGCACCCATGGACAACCTGCTGCTGACCAAGCGCACTCACTGGCGGCTCTGTTGTACCGTCACACCGGCGGCAGATCCGGACGCTGGTTGGCTTGGGAGGTAGCGAAGTGTGCGGCCATCCCATGGGCATGTGGCGTGCCACCCAGCTACTTGACCCCGGCAGCCCTGCCGAGCACCGCAAGGATGATCACTAGTACGACAACAAGCCACGGCGCGAGGGAGACGATCCAGAAGCGTCTTCTTCTTTGCGCTATGGCACGGCCAGGGGCGGTCAGGGTAGTGCCGAGGATCGCGATGAGCACCACTGTTGCGAAGACACCCCAGCCGTCGGACGACGAAGGGCTGTCCCAGCTTCGGAGTATGACGACCGCCACCGCGACAAATCACGAGCAGCGCGGCCCCGATCACGGTCCCGGCAATTGTGACGACGAGCGTCCTCATGTCGGCCTGCATGAAGCTGGCCCAGAAGGACGGCTCCATCGCGTTCTCTTCGGGCTCCTTGGCAGCGGCCGACTCTGGATCCTCGGCTGAGCTCACGCACCGGTTGACGCGCACGCCGGGCCCGCGGGTCACGCACTTCTTAGTGGCAGCCACGCCGGCCGCGATCGCGCGTCGGCGACCTGGTGGTCTGTCAAATGCGCCTGCGCGACTGCGACGCCAAGGACGAAGGTCACGGTGATCAGAGCGAGGAACACGATCAGTCCTCGCCGTATCTGCAGGCCAGCCGGGCTGTGCGCGCCAACGACCTGTCTGTCGGCGGCATGAGCGTAAAACAGTGGAGCTTGATCGCTGGCTCGCCTATCGTGGCGGAGCTGGTCAACCTGGCGGTAAGGGCTGGATCCGGTTGTCCCCGTGAGGGGTTCAAGAAGGCCAGGAAGTAGACCCGGTCCAGCCGCCAGCGCGAATCCGCCACGCGGCATGACCGGATGCTCATGCGGAGCCCACTGTCGGGTCGTCGTGCCGTGCATGATGGACGCGTGGCCGAGATGAGCCCTAGGCTTCGCAGACGAATCGGACATGCCTTCCCGCCCGAATCGCCTGAGATGGTCCTCAGGCACTTGGGAACCCTCGCAGACACTGCGTATGGCGACCAGAGCGGCGAGCGAGTACAAGCCGCGGTAGTTCTCGCATCTCGCGGGCAATGAAGCCGTTTCAAGTCGTTGTTGCAGTTGCTCAGGTTGGACTGGCGCGATGTGCTGGCAGGCGGCTCTCCGGGCCTGTGTGGACGGTGCGAAGCCGGGCCGGGACGGCCCACCACTGGTCGGGTCGATCGACGACGGGGGCATTTAGGCCGTCCTGGATGACCCTGGCCAGGCGCAGCAGGAAGGCGGCGATCCCTGCGGCGCCCTGCATCCAGGAGGTGCCGGGTGGAAGCAGTGGCGGGTCATGGCGATGCTCCACGAACCGCCAGCGCGCACCGGCCTCGTCGCGGAGGGCGCGCTCGACGAGCGCATCTCCCATCATGCGGGCCGCCTGCAGCAATCTGGCGGCCCGCGGCTGGTCATGGTCGTCTTGCGCGGCGTCGAGCAGCACGTCACCTACCCCGGCGGTGCCGCAGCAGCGGCCGTCGTTGTCCCAGAACCCCGGGCGAAGTCGCCTGGGGACACCGGCAGCCAGGATCGAGTGCAGGCATCGTCGCCGCAGCGCTGTCACGTCAAACCCGGCCACCTCGTCCACTCCGGCGTGCGCTAGGGCGGCGAACAGCAGTGAGGTTCCGGCCGGCCCATGGCACCAGGTGTAGGTCACGGCCTCCACGTCCCGGCTGGAATACGGCAGGGTGTGCGGGACAACGAACCCGTCGTCATCCAGCGAGCCCACGGCCAGCAGGTGCTGTGCGCCCTGGCGCGCGGCGGTGACAAAGTCGGCACGGCCCAGGGCCAGCCCGGCGACGGCCAGCGCGGTGGCAACCCCGGCGGTCCCGTGCGAGTAATTCGGCATCCGAGCCAAAGAGCCCGGCCGCATTCCCCAGTCCAGGCCGGCTTCGGTCCGATCTCCTGTCCGCAACAGGGACTGGCCGCCGGCCGTGGCAATGTCTTCGGCGTGCTCATCGCCGGCCCAGATCGCGGCCAGTACCACCCCGGCGTTACCCAAGACCAGATCCGTCAGCGGCGAGGCTGACCCCGGCTCGGCCAGCTCCGAGGAGTTCCATCCCTCGGGGGTCATCAAGTCGTGGAGCCTGCGCAGCGCGACCTGCTCAACGCCTGGGGCGAGCAGCCTTAGCGCCGTCACGTCCCCGCCCAATCCGAGATACAGCGATGGCTCGGTCCGGGTCGGCGCCGCCGCACAAAGCCGCGCCACGACCCCGGCTGCCAGCGCCTCCTCGACATCGGTCAGCGCCCGATACTGGCCGATCTCAGCCAGCACCGGGGCCAGCCCGCCGATTCCCGCGTATAGCGAGTCGCGATCCTCGCCCGGTCCGCCCGGCCCATCATCGCTGGGCACTACCTCAGGCAGCCAGGGGCCGTCCTCCACCCGGACCCGATCCAGAACCCAGGCCCAGGCCGCCTCACCCAGGTCCCTGTAACTCTCCGCCGCCACCAGATCAGGCTACGGCTGACCTGCGCAATCGAAACGTTCACGCGCACTACGCCACGACTGAGAAATGCTCATCCGACACGTCCACACATCGGCAGATCCGCGCGTTGGCAGATGCGGAGCTCATACGACAGCGCAAGAGGCACCGCCATGTCCGCAGGTGGCACGGGCTATCGCATAGGACTGCTTGCTATCGGATTAGATCGGCACCGATACTTTTAGATCGTGGATCTCACCGACCCGACAAGCGCGGTCACGGCGACGCTTGACGGCCCCGTTCTTGCAGTCCTGGCCAACGCCGGAAAACCGCTGACGGCAGGCGAGGTGACGGCCCAGATGCCACGCGGCTCCGAGGTTGGCGTTCGCCGGAGCCTTGCCCGCCTGGTTGAGCAGGGAATCGTTCGAGCCACCGAGATGGGCCGGAACAGGGTGCACGAACTCAACCGTGATCATGTCGCCGCGCCCATCGCGGTGCTGCTCGCATCGTTGCGCCTCGAAATGTGGCGACGGCTGCGGGCCAGGCTGAACAGCTGGAAGACCAAGCCGTTGTATGCCTGCGTTTTCGGGTCTGCTGCGCGCGGGGACGGTGACTCCAACAGCGATGTTGACTTGCTCCTAGTCCACGCGCCCTTTCCGAGCGATTCGGATCCGCGCCGCCGCTCAGCCGCGCTTAGTCGTCAGCTTGCAGGGTTTGCCAATGAAATGATGACACTGCAGCTCACCGACAGGGAGATTGCGCGGTGGCGCCGTCAGGTCGATCAACTCCACGAAGAGATGCATGCCTGGACGGGCAACCCTCTGCAGGTCGTGCAGATGTCCGGCTACGAGTGGGCTGACCATAAGCGGCGGAGCACCGCGCTCTACGGCGAGATCTCCCGTGACGCGATACAGGTTGCAGGCGAGGCGGGCGATCCATTGGTTGCCTTTCTGAAGGCATCCGGCTGACATGCCAAAGCCGATCCGTGCCGCACCTTGCAGCACCTCTGACGCCCGCACTCGCCTTGGGGCGGCGCAGGCGTACCTCGAGGTCGCCCATCAGGTGCTGGCTGAGCCGGGTAGAGGCGAATATCTCAACGTTGCAGCTGGCCTGGCCGTACTTTCAGGAATCGCGGCCTCCGATGCGATCTGCGGCGCGCGGCTTGGACGCATTCACCGCGGCGAGGACCACAGGTCGGCTCAAGACTTGCTCAGGACGGCTACGTCAGACGGAGACGAGCTGGCAATTCAGCTTGGGCGGCTCCTGAGCCTCAAGGATGCGGCGCATTACGGCGTCCAGGTCATCTCATCACGCAACGCGACTGATGCAACTAGATGGGCATCTCGCCTGGTAGAGCGAGCACGCGATGAGACGGAGCGCTGAGGCAGTCCGCCGCAATCCATCCACTGAGGCATTTGTGAGATGCTCCAGCCGCCAAGTCGCGTCGCCGACGGGGCCGTCCGTTGGAACGCTGGACCTTTGGCTCCCACACTTTGGCTTGGCCGAAGCCCGCCGGGCGGGTCGCAGCGAGATCAGCTGACACGACCAGGCACTGGCCTCGAGCATTGAGTTGACGGTCTGCGCCCGCTGGTAACCTGCGGGGGTATGAGCGCTCAGCCAGTACATGACCTTGACCCCGACGATCCGGTCGAGATCTTGCGCGTGCTGCCCGTAGGTTTTCATGACCAGTTCCTGCGCGAGTACTACGGGGCGGCAGCAGGGGCGGCTCGGCAGGTGGGCGGATATAGGCAGCTGCACGACATACTGCGGTTGTGGCGGCTGACCGCGGCTGCTCATTCCGATCCGGGATTCGCCGGAAGGCTGGCTGCGATGCGCGAAGCGGTCCGCACGGGCAGCTTGGAAGGATCAGTTCCGATAGAGGATGCCATCCTGGGCTGGCGCGGCCGTCGTGAGCTATAGGGTCCGTCCTCATACTCTGCGGCGTCCTGGCGGGCTGCACCACGTCTGCGGCCGCAACCGGTAGGGTGCCTCCGGCAAGATTCTTGCTCTGCCAGTCGCTCGCGGACGGCTGCACGGGTGCCGCGACGCCGAAGTACGAGCCATCGGTCCTGTATATGTCGGGTGACGGCAGCTTGTGGGCCAAGGACGTCACCTGGAGCAACTGGGGTGCAGTCCCGGCAACTGGGCGGGGGGATGCGGAGGTCGACAGCTGCCTGCCCAGCTGCGCGCAAGGTACCTTCAGCGAGCACCCGGTCACGATCACGCTGAGCAAGGCAGAGTCCTGGCACAAGGACATGGTCTACATGCGCGGCCATGTCCATACCAGCGGTCAATGAGCTGGCCACGTTCTCCGCGGCGCCGATGCCGGCAGCCGCTCCGCCCGCGAGCACGCAGCCAGCCCCTGGAGCGCTCGTCACTCAGGATTCCGTCACCGGTTGGTGCATCGCGGGAAACGAGCCCGCCTATGCCGACAGCAGCGGAGCAATCGCCTACGGGCCCTTCAACCCAGGACAGCCATTCGGCAACGTGACCATCGCCGGGACCCAGTACGCGCCGACACTGGCCTACCGGCTAAACCTCACCAACAGAGGCGCCGCGGCCGCAGCGGTACACGGGTTCGTCGTCGCCTTCTACGACAGCAGCGGGCAGGAACAGGGCAGCGATCAGCAAACCTTTGACACGCCGACCTACATCACCTCGAGCCAGTCGCTTGCCTGGACCCTGTACTCCGGGCGCAACACCCTCGGCACCGCCCTGTCCGGTAACGGTTCTGGCACGAAGGACGGCCATATCCCGGCGGGTGCGTTCATTTGCCAGATGGTCAAGTGGATGCACTAGCAGCGAACTTACCCGAGGGTGCAGATGCCGAAAGGAGCCCGATCCCAGGAAGTTGGGGGGAGGCGGACGGAGCAAGGGCCTGGGGGAACAGCCACAGTGATCCCCAGGACGGATCGGCTTCCGCTCATCGGCACTAGCGCTGAGGCTACGCGGCATGCGGGGCGATCTCGACGATGAGGTCGGCGTCGAGTGCGGCGGAGATCCGGTCCAGCAGCGGGATGGTGGGTATGACGCCGCCTGCTTCAAGGCGGGACAGGGCGGGCTGGGTCATTCCGGCGCGGGTGGCGAGCTCGGCCTGGGACAGGCCGAGCGCGAGGCGGCGGTCGCGGACGGCTTTGCCGAGAAGGTAGGCACGCTGGGCTTCGGCGTGGCCCTGGCGGTATTCGTCGCTGTCGCGGCGCTGGCTGGCAAGGTCCTCGTAGGAGGTGTGGCCGCTGGTCATGTCAGGATGCCTCCCGGTCGAAGGTGTCGTGCGCGGGCCCGTGTTCGGTTTCGCAGGTCTTCTGGGCTTGTAAGGCACGGGCGACCTCGGCTACCTCGGCGCTGCGGGTCTTCCGGAACACTGTCAGCAGGATGATCCGCCGGCCCGGCGCGAGCCAGTAAGTAATCCGCGGCTGCTGGGCCAGCAGGTGGAACCGCAGCTCGCGGACTTTCCCGCCCAGGTGGCGGGTATAGGGTTCGCCGAGAGTTTCGGCCTGCTCTGCGAGCAGGCCGACAAGGAAGTCGGCGCGGCCGAAGTCCCGGTCGCTGAGGCGCTCGAGCCAGGACCGGACTTCCGGCTCGACCTCGACCGCGTACAGCCCTGCCATGCATCTCATGGTATATGCATCAGATGCTATAGGCGACGGCGGCCCTCGTTCCTGGCTGGTTAAGTGCCCGAAGCCATGTACGCGGCCAGGATGTAGTTCGGGTGCCGGTCGAGGTTGTTCCGCGCCCGGTCGTACCGCATCGTGGTGCGCGGGTCGGCGTGCCGGGCCGCGATCTGCACGTCGCGCAGGTCCACCCCGGCGTCCAGCCTCGTGGTCACGAACGTGTGGCGGAGCATATGCGGGTGCGTCCGGCCGATCCGCACGCCTGCGGCGCGGGCCAGGTTCCTTAGCCGGCGGGTCGCGGCGTGCCGGTCCATCCTGGCACCGCGGCTGTTGAGCAGGATCGGCCCCGAGGTCCGACCTGCGACGGCGCGGTCGATCGCCCGCCCGACGGCGGGCGGCAGCGGGACGAGCACGACCTTGGTGCCCTTGCCGCACACGCGGAGCACCCGGTGCCCGTGCTCCTCGCCCAGGTCGCGATATCGGCACCTGTTGCCTCGAAGATCCGCAGGCCGAGCAGGCCCAGCATTGCTACCAGCGCGAAGTCGTATGCGCTGGACGACTCGCGGCAGGCAGTCAGCATCGCCTCGAACTGCAGGTGAGTGAATCCGAGCGTGGTCGATTCGGGCGGTACCGTCGGCTGGCAGACATGCTCGGCCGGCGAATGATCAAGCACTCCGTCGATCACGGCAGTGCGGTAGAACCCGGCGGTCACCGAGAACCGCCGCGAGACCGTCGAGGGCTTGAACCGGCGCACCTCCTGCATCCACCGGATGTACAGCTCCAGATTCACTCGGCTAGCCGCCAGCGGATCAAGGCCGCGCTCGGCACACCACGCCAGGAAGCACCGCAAATCCGTGCAGGCATGATCACGCGACGAACCTGTGTACCGGGCCAGGTAAGCAGCAACCGCCAGCCTCAGCCTGTCGGCAGCAGCCGTTGAGTCTACGAGTCGGACGGGCAGGACATCTGCAAAACGCTCCATAGCCGAACAATGAACGCTGGACCGAGAGCTACCAAGCCCCCGAAGATCCCGCAGCGGCAGATGAGGACGGATGGAACAGGGCGGACTTAGTGTTTGGCCATGGACCGCGACCCGCTTGCTGATCTGCCTGACGACTCCCGCCGCGAGATCGTAGCGGAGATGAGTGTCGTGCTTGATGTTGGAACGGCGACTGCCGAGGACCTGATTCGATCCGCGGAGCCTTTGTGGGACGCGATGGAGCGAGCCGGGAGACTCGTCGATTCGTGGGGCGGGGCCGAGTTCTGCCACATCTTCCCGCGCGTCTTGGCGTTCATAAAGTCAGGAGCGGTGGGCCGCTGACTGCGGCAGACGCGGATGATCCGATCCGGCTAGAGCGCCACGACGAGGTATTCCCTGGCCTGGGCATTCACAGCGACCTCAGCAGCGGCCCGCTCCGCGTCGGCCTTCGTCGTAAATCGGAGAGCCTGAGTTCTGCGCGGACTCCATTGATCCTTACCTCCGCGTCGGCTTCCGGGAGCACACCAGTAGAGGCGCGACCCGTTGGCGAGGCGCACAACGACCGCCCAGCCTCCCGCATTCGCCACGACCCAACGCTAGCGCGAGCCCTCGGATGCCATGCGTTCGGCAAGATCGCCACTCAGGCCACCAGCATGCGCCACAGGCGGCATAGCGTGCGGTCCATTCGGTGGCGCTGGCTTTGGACGTCGGGCCCGCAACGCTAGCTAGACTGGAGAGTGGCTCTCACACATAAAGAAGTATTCGAACGTTACGTGTATGCCGGTGCGATCACCCGGAACCCGGACGCGATCGCCGCGATGTTCACTGAGGATGGCGTTTACGACGCGCCGCTGGTTGCTGACGGCCATCCGCTGCACGGGCTCCTGGTGGGCCGCGATGCGATCCGGACCGGAATTGGCGTGTATCACCAGCAACCGACCTACCAGGCCACGATGAACCTGGAGCGGTCCGCCTACGTCCTGCACGACACCCCTGATCCCGACGTTTTCATTGCCGAGATCGACGTCGCGTTCGACGAACCCGACGGGCAGCGGACGAGGATGTCGCTCGTGCAGATCTTTCGCCTCCGCGACGGGCAGATCGCCACACTTCGCGACTACTTTGCGGAGCTGCCATCCGTCGCCTACGACGGCCACTCGAGCTGATCCCTGCGGTCAGACGGCCGACCAACACGTCATCGAGGCGACTGGTCGCCCGCTCTCTCCTCCGCAGTCATCGGCAAGATCGCCCACCGGAACCGCGCCCGCAGCGGCAGAGTCGCGCACGGCTACCGTAGCCGTGTGGATGAAAGAGCCCTGGCTGCGACCGTGGCCTCGTGCAAGGACTTGATCGACTCGCGCTTTCCCGCTGACGGGGACAACGGTGCCGCAGCGATGCTGCTTGCGGATGGGACCATCCTCACCGGTACGGCGCCGGATGCCGTGAATGCTTCCGTTGAGGTTTGCCACGAGATCGAGCCCTACTGCGGGGCCTACCGCATGAACCAGCGAGTCGTCGCGTCCGTCTGCCTGCATCGACAGCCCGGCGGCCGCACCGTCGTTCTGAGTCCCTGCGGCGTGTGCAGGGAGCGTCTTGCTGTCTACGGCCCGGGAGTCCTCGTGGCTGTGGCTGATCGCAGCGATCCGACCATCGTCGTGTGGAAGACCCTCAGGGACGTTCTACCCGACTACTGGATGACTGCATTCCCCGACGAGATTGACGCTGGCTGGACCATCTGATCAGAAGCGCGCTCATCGGCTAGGCCGCGCGGACGGCGGCAAGAGAGTGCATCATGCGGCCCGCCGGATGTCCCGATAGCGCAAAACAATGCCAGAGGAGTGGCATCCACATACACTGCCCGGACGTCCTCACCTAGGTTGTTACTTCGACGACTGGTCACCGCAAGGCCTGTGTTGCGAGCCGCTCAGGTTCCATCTTTGCTTGAGCCCAGCGATCATGGGCGCCTGACCTGGGCTTGTCCACCCCGACCGCCTACCCTGGGCATTCGGCCCGCCGCGACACAGAGCACGCGCGCGAATGGCGGCATCGCAGCGCGTGCGGTCGGCTACCGCGTGTCGGGTGCGCAAGTGTCGTCGGGCCAGCAGAAAATACCGCTCAGCGCGGGGATGGCCAGGCCTGGGTCGAAGAGGCGCCGGCGGATCAGCTCCTGCAGCAGCGACGATCCGCCTACCGCCTCGACCGGAACCGCCCAGCTTTCCGGCCGGAGGCTGGTGAACAGGTAGAGGCCGTCGGACGTAAGCAGGTCTTCGGCTGCGAAGCAGACGCGCACAATCGAGTTCCATGGCAAGACTGCCTGCCAGGCTGGCCTGCCCGGCGGGGTCACCGACAAGTGAATGGACTGATCATCGGTGGTGACGACAAACCAGTCGATGTCACCTCCGGGCACCGTCGCAGTGTCCCACCGAGCCCTGCGGCATTCAACTACGGACAGGGTTCACGTCCACTGGAGTGGTGTATGGGGTGCCTGATCTGCTGTGACTGTTTCGTCCTCGGCGGGCGTGTCGCCGTGACGTAAGGCGGCCACCTCGTGATCCTTCGAAGTGCTTAGTCCGACGAAGGGGAGAACGAGATGGCCGTGGGTGACATTGTGCCGGTTCCTGGCACGCGTTTCGAGGACACGCTGGAATCGGCGAGTCCTGATCTGCTGCGGGAGATGATCCGGGGCTTCGCGCAGAAGATGATGGACGCCGAGGTCGAGCAGTTGTGCGGGGCCGGGTACGGGGAGGTCAGCGCGGACCGGGTGAACTCCCGCAACGGGTACCGGCGGCGGGACTGGGATACCCGGGCCGGGACGATCGAGGTGGCGGTCCCCAAGCTACGCCAGGGTAGCTATTACCCGGAGTGGCTGCTGGAGCGCCGCCGCCGGGCCGAGCGGGCGCTGGCCACCGTGGTGGCGACCAGTTACCTGCTGGGCGTCTCGACGCGGCGGGTGGAGAAGCTGGCGGAGTCCCTCGGGGTGACGAAGCTGTCCAAGTCGCAGGTCTCCGTGATGGCGGCGGAGCTGGATGAGATGGTCGCGCAGTTCCGGTCCCGGCCGCTGGACGCCGGCCCGTACGCGTTCGTGTGGATCGACGCGCTGACCCAGAAGGTCCGCGAGGGCGGCCGGACAGTGAACGTGCACGCCCTGATCGCGACCGGCGTCAACGCCGACGGGAAGCGGGAGATCCTCGGCCTGGACGTCGCTTCCTCCGAGGACGGCGCGGGGTGGCTGGCGTTCCTGCGCGGACTGGCCGCCCGCGGCCTGTCCGGGGTGCAGCTGGTCACCTCCGACTGCCACCACGGGCTGCGCGACGCGATCGCCTCGGTGCTGCCCGGCGCGGCATGGCAGCGGTGTCGTGCGCACTGAAGCTGTAAAGAATCAACTTGCTGTGTCGAGGGACATGGAGTCTGGCGAGGATGCCGCGGCGGCCATCAGCTCGCTGCTGGTGCGATAGCGAGCTGCCGCTGGCGCGGGGACATGTCCCGCCTGGTCGAGGAGCGGAAGGGTTTCGCGGATGGCGTTGCCGATGGAGGACCGGCAGACGCCCAGGAGGCTGGCCAGCACGTCCATCGCGCACAGGTTCCGCTGGTAGAGGATGGCCAGCAGGACGCGTTCGGTGTTGCTGATCTTCTGATGGAAGACGCCGCCGCGGGCACTGGGCTGGCGGGGGCCGCCGCGCCGCTGATAGCCGAAGCGTTCGGCCCGGGCGGCCTGCAGCGGTGCGAGCTGCCTGGTGAGATCATGCAGCTCGCGCCGGGTGAGCCCGGTCAGCGCCGGGTGGGACAGCTGCTCGATGACCGTGGCCCGTGCGGGGCGCAGGTCACTGTCTGCGAAGGACAGCAGGGCATCGCGGGTGGAGAACCGGACCGGGGCCACTCCCGGGTCATGGCCATGATCCTCGAGGATCTCGCGGGTCTCCTTGACCAGGTCGCCGATGCAGGTGGCGGTGACTTCCAGCAGATCGGCGAGGACGTTCATGGAGCAAACCTGCCTCTGGTAGAGGAGGGTGAGCAGCAGCCGCGCCGCGTCGTCGAACAGCGGCCTGCCGCGGACGTTCCCGGTGGCTCGCCGGGCCCGGCCGCCGCGCTGCTGGCTGTAACGCTGCTGAGCGCGGGCTGCCTGAAGCGGGGCCATCGCGGCGCACAGGCGGGCGAGTCCGGCGCTGGTCATCCCGGTCAGCCGTTCGCCGGTCAGCCTGGCCAGCATCTCCTGACGGCGGCGGGCCGGGCTGGAGAGCTGACCGGTGGTGCCCTCGCTGACGGTGGTGGTGGTGGCTGCCGCCGGGCGGAGGGTGTAGTTCCAGGCGCCACGCAGGGGGTGGTGTTCAAGCGGCAGGGCGGCGAAGCGCTCTTTGCTGATGGCGACGCCGACGGGGTAATCGCCGGGGTCTAAGACGGCCTCGACACGCAAGCCGCGGCTGGTCCGCGTCGCCGCGATCGTCTGGACGACCACCTCGTGGCTGGTCAGGGGCCGTCCCCGCCAGTTCAGCGTGATGTGGCTGAACAGCCGGTGCTCGATCTTGTTCCACTTCGACGTGCCGGGCGGGAAGTGGCAGACGGTGATCACCAGGCCGGTCTCCGCCGCGAGGGCGGCCAGTTCGCTCTTCCACACGCGGTAGCGGTAGCTGTTGGATCCGCCTGCGTCCGCGGTGATCAGCAGACGGGAGGCGTCCGGGTAGTCTTCCCGGCCACGCGCCCGCCACCAGCAGCGGATGGACTCCACGGCGAAGACCGAGGTGTCGTGGTCGGTGCCGACGTTCACCCAGCCGCTGTCGCGGGTGATGTCGTAGATCCCGTACGGGATCGCCTGTTCCACCTCCGGCCCGGTGAAGAAGAAGGAGTGATCCTCGACTTGGACGGGCTCGCCCTTCGGCCGCCATTCCCGCCCGGCCATCGGCAGCCGTCCCAGCTGCTCCCGCTTCTTGGTGTCCACGCTGATCACCGGGTCACTGCCGGCCTGGTGGTCTTTGACCTGCTCGTTGATATACCGGAACTGCGCATCCCGGTCGGGATGCTGGGCGCCCTCCAGGGTCTTGGCATTGGCCTGCAGGCTGAAGCCAGCCCCGCGCAGCAACCGTCCCACCGTCGGAGCCGAGACCCGGTGCCCCTGCCGGGTCAGCTCCCCGGCCAGGCGCCGCAGCGACTTGGTCGTCCACCGCAGCGGCGACTCCGGATCACCCCGTTCATCCGGCTCGACCAGCGCCAGCAGCGCGGGGACCAGCCCGGCATCCAGCTCCCCGGCACTCCTGCGGCCCCCGCCCGCGCGTCTGGCCCGGCCATCCGGGAACGGATCGTGGCCATCCTCGAGCTCGAAGACACCCCGGCGCACCGTGGTCTCGCTCACCCCAGCGACCCGGGCGACAGCCCGAACCCCGCCATGCCCCAGCAACCGGGCCTCCGCCGCCAGCAGCAACCGCCGCTGCCGCTCGTTCAGGTGAGGCGACAGCACCTCGAGCCGCAACGCGAGCTGATTGCGGGCATCCGACGAGATCGCCATACCGCAACATCAAACACCAAACCAAGACCCACCACGTTATTTCCTTACAGCTTCACTACTCCCGGAACCTGGCCACCAGGGTGCCCAAGTCCGCCCAGCCCTGGGTATCGACCCTGGTCCGCACCATCTTCGAGCAGCCCGACGCCGCCTCGGTCCGCGCCCAGCATCACCAGGTCGTCACCGCGCTGGAGGCGAAGTTCCCGGCCGCCGCCGCGCACCTGGACGACGCACGCGAGGACATCCTGGCGTTCACCGCGTTCCCCCGCGAGATCTGGCGTCAGGTGTGGTCCAACAATCCGCAGGAGCGCCTCAATAAGGAAATACGGAGGCGGACCGACGTCGTCGGGATCTTCCCGTCCCGCGATGCGATCATCCGCCTTGTCGGTGCCGTACTTGCCGAGCAGAACGACGAATGGATCGAGGCACGCCGTTATATGGGACCCGAAATCCTCGCCGCGAGCCAGAAGG
Organism: uncultured Actinomycetota bacterium; assembly: GCA_963805805.1. GTDB lineage: Bacteria > Actinomycetota > Actinomycetes > Streptosporangiales > Streptosporangiaceae > JAJYUU01. The sequence goes on from CAWDVS010000011.1 coordinate 561,435, forward strand.
CACCGCAAAAGGCCGACGGCAATGATGAAACTAGCGTGACTATTGATGCTATTGGTGCTTAGATAGAAATAGATCTCGAGGTGGCCATCTCATACACCACCTCCATGGACGTGGCCCGGACAGGAACTCCGATGCCCGCCGGGAGACGCCTGCCAAGGTGACGCCGGCCTTCGCCTGATCGCGGCAGCACGAGCGCATCCGGAGCAAACGCACGCGGCCTGCGGCAGATCAGGATGCTTGTGTACCTCAATTGAGCTTGGCCTTTATCGGCTGAATTCGTCGTGTGCCTGTGCGAGCGGCAGGGTGCCCTGCACGACGATGGATCCCTGAGGCCGACAGCTTTCGAGCGCCGGACGTGACACCTCGGCCCTATCATCATCGTGTAATTGATCGTGTCCCAGCCGCCTAGTACGGGTGACCGTCGCTGCTGGCCTCCGGTCGTTCCCCGTTTCCCTGAGTCCGCTGACGGAGGGAAGCTTTAATCTCGCTGAGTCTGGCCGCCGCAGCTGGCGTCCAGTCCGCTGTTTGCTCGCTGGCACGCATGGCGTCGTCGATCTCGGTGAGCTTTGCGGCAGACAGTGCGCCTGCACACTCGATCAGGTCCTCCCGGCTCAGGGTGGTCAGCCAGGTGCACGGGGTAACGCCCGGCCAGCGGAACCCGAACCGCAGCACGCCGTCAAAGGGCAGTCCTTCCCGGACGCCGACTGCCACTTCGATTCCCAGGCCCGAGATATCGGTGTCAGCCGGAGCGACGACCTGCATCGCCCGGAACCCGGATGGCTCGTATTCCGACAACAGCACCACAGGCCGCCGCTCGTCGAACGCGGCCCACCAGATCTCGCCTCGTCGCATCGTCCTTCAGTCCATGAGATGGCGGCGGCTGCCCGCTGGCCGCCGCTGAACACTGAGGCGAGGCTATCCCGGGCACACGGACCAGCCAGCCCGCCCGTGATCGATGAGGTCCTTGCGGATCACTACCTCGAGGTCGTGAAAGCCGCACGCCGCATTGCTCCGGCTACCGCCGACTCTGGCTGAAGGACTGGCGCGGATCCCAACGGAAGGGCCACTCGCGCGCTCATCGGCATTATGCCGGTGATCCTTGTCAAGTTGATCATGGCTTGTTCCGGTAGCGGCGTGCCGCTGTGGCGGCGGTGGTGTTGAGGAGTTCGCCGATCTGGGTCCAGGTGAGTTCCTGGTCGCGGGCGTCGTGGACGGCCTGGGGCAGGAGCTGCTGGGCCTGGGCGATGAGGCTGGCCAGGGCGTGCAGGCGGACGGCGGAGTCGCCGAGCCAGTAGGGCGTGCGCTGCCGGGCGAGGCTGTTGACCGCGTCAGTGAGGACCTGAAGGCTGTCGGGGCCGGTGGCGGGTGCGGGCAGCTGGCCGGGCCGGGTGAGGCGCAATGCGGGCTGGTTCATGAGGCGTCCTGGTCGACTCGGGCGAGCAGCGCGGCGAATAGCTGCCCGCGGTGGTCCTGGTGCTTGTTGATGGCGTGGTCGTGCTGGGCCTGCAGGGTCGGCCGGAACTCGATGCTGGTCTGGAAGAAGGTGCAGGTTTCGCAGATCGACTCGAACGCGCAGTCCAGCTCGGCGGGCCGGGTGCAGTAGCCGTTGCCGAGCATCCGGTGGTGCTCGCGGCGCAGCCGGGCCATCTTGGGCCCGATGGCGTCGGCGGGCAGCACAGGGGCCTGGCCGTAGAGGGCGTCGACCTTGTCGGTGACGGCGAAGTACTCATCGGCGACCGTCCGGCTGGCGATCTTGGCATAGCGCAGTGTCATGTCCAGGCTGCGGTGGCCGAGCATCGCGGCGATGGCCTCCAGGCTCATGCCGCGGTTGATCGCCTGGGTGGCCAGCGTATGCCGGAGCTGATGCGGGTGGATATGCGGCAGCCCGGCCGCGGCACCGGCCTTGTTGATGTAGCGGGTGACCGCGTGCCGGTCGGCGGGCTTGCCGTTCTCCCGCGGCAGCAGCAGCGGATTGCCGGCGGCGACGTGACGGCTGCGGTAGTCGTCGATGAGAGCAACGAGTTGCGGGTGCAGCGGCAGGTACCGGTCCTCGCGGAGCTTGCCGACCGGGACGTGCGGCCACGGCCCGGCACCGATGTGCACGACCGCGTCGGCGGGCAAAGAGGTGTACTCGCTGACCCGCAGCCCGGTGCGCAGCAGCATCTCCACCGTCACGCGCACCAGCAGCCGCTTGTCGTTCTGGGCGGCGCGCAGCAGTTTCGCGGCGGCAGCATCATCGAGTGCTTTAGGCAGGGGGTGGTCCTGGCGGGGAAGGTCGCCGGGGAACATCGGCACCCGCGGCGGGGCTTCGTCCCAGCTCCACTCATCCAGGCGGACGAAGAACATCCGCAGCGTGCCCAGCCGGTGGGCGATGGTCGCGGTAGTCAGCCGCGGCTTGTTCTGGCCGGGACGGGCGGCGAGCCACGGCTTGTAATCCTCGATATGCCGGCGGGTGACCTGCGCGGTGCTGGTCACCTCGGGCGCGATCTCGGTCAGGAAGCCGGCGAAGGACCGCAGGGCCATGTCCGCGTTATCCACGCTGCGCGGCCGCAGCACGCAGCCGATCTGGGTCAGGTAGCGGCGCATCGTGGCGGTGATCTGCGGGACCGCGGGCTCGAGGTCAGCCCAGGCCGGCAGCACGCCCATCCCGTTGGCTCCCCGCCGCGGCGGCTCGCTCACCGCTGGCTCCACGTCTTGGCCTCGGGGGCGGGCTGGATCGCGAAGACCTGCGCGTCGATCACTTCCGCGGCCTTGCGGTACTGGGCGGCGAGCCAGTCATCGGCCAGGTGCAGGTAGATCCGGGTTGACTCAATCGAGGCGTGCCCGGCCTGGGCCTGCACCGCTTCCAGCGCCATCCCGGCCTCGCGCAGCCGGGTCAGGCAGGTATGGCGCAGCTCGTGACAGGTCGCGTGGGCCAGCCCGGCCCGGCGCCGGGCGGCCGCCAGCACCTCATCGGTGCCCTTGGCCGACAGCGGCTGCCCCCGGCGCGGTCCCTTGAGCACCACGAAGAGCCGGTCAGTACCGGCACCGGGCGGCCGTTCGGCATCGAGGTAGGCACCGACCGCGGCGAAGAACCGGCCCGACACCGGGACCAGCCGCTGCCGGCCGCCTTTCCCCTCAGCGATGAATACCCGCCGCTCGGCAGCGCGCAGGTCGTCCAGCCGCAGCCCGAGGACCTCGCAGCGGCGCAGCCCGCCCAGTACCATCGCCGCGACCATGGCCTGGTCCCGGTGCGTGCGCAGCGCAGCGGTCAGCGCATCGACCTCGGCCGGGGACAAGATCCGTGGCAGCCGCCGGGTGACGCGGACCAGCGGCACGCCCTGACGCGGCCGCTGCCGTTCCCGCCGGGTCGGCAGCCCCCGCGGCACCGGATTAGCCATCACGTCACCGCGGGCCTGCAAGAACGCGAAGAACCCCGACACGATCGACAGGCGCCGGCGCACCGTCGCGGCCGACACCCCGGCAGGCTCATGCCGCCGGTCCACCGGCTGCAGCACGCCATCCACGCCGGGCCGGCCCGTGCGCTGTGCGGTGATGAACGCCAGCACATCGGCCGGCCGGACTTCCTCGGGTGCCTTGCCCACCACCGTGAAGAACACCTTCAGGTCATACGCCGCAGCCAGCACGGTGTTCGGCCGGGCCCGCCCGGCCAGGAACTCCAGATAGACATCGGCCAGCGGTACCCCGACCCGGACATCCAGCCCGCCGGAACGGTCAGCTGAACGAGTCACGCGCAGATCATCAGCATGCACAGCAAAGCTCCCATCGTCACAGGGGAAACAGCCTCACCAAGGCTGGCCGAGATGACTGGAAGATCACAGGCATAACATGCATGAGCGCAAGTAGAAGCTATCGCGGCGTCCGTTGCGATCCCTGCGGGCCGCCGGGTCGCCTCGTCGGCGGGGAGCCGTGAGAACGCTGGAATCCGCGCTCCCACTTTGGCCCCCACCTCAGTGTCGGCCAAGATCCATAACGCTCTGACCTGGTCGGGATGGCGGGATTCGAACCCGCGGCCTCCTGCTCCCAAATCAGCTCCACCCAGCCGCCAGACGTGGCTGTTCGTCGCCCGGTGTCGCGTCGAGCTGGGATGACGTTCGCTAGACGTCGCCAGGCATGGCCTGATATCTGCCCAGGTTGGCCCTCCCACTTTGGCTCCCACCCGGACCGGCCTTCTGGCGGATCCGGGCGGCCGATCCGGTGACAGGTAGCTCGGAGAACGCTCGGGGTGCTGCGCGCGATCACCAGGTAGTGAGCAGGTCCTGCTGGAGGATCGTGATGGCCGCGTCGCGGACCTGGGTGGCTATGGCGATCGCGTCGCTGACGTCTTCGGCCGACGGGCCGGGTGCGCTGGTGCTGGGATATTCGAAAGCGTTGCGGGCGCGGCGGATACGGCTGAAGGAGCGGAAGGCCCGCACGGTGGTGCCGAACTGGGCGACGACTGCTTCTTGCAAGGCGATATGGCCGCCGCGGCTGGTGGCGCGCAGGCCTTGCGCGGCGAGCAGGCTGGCGGCGCTTTTGCGCAGCGCGTCGTATGCGAGCTGGTACCCGCCGGAGAAGTCGCCTGCCGCGCAGGCGGTGGCGGCGGTAGCGAGATGACGGCCGGCGTCATCGAGGAGGAGCTGCACAACGGCGGGGTCCGCGGTGACCTGCTCCAGCTCTCTGGCGTCCACCAGCTCGGCGACCCGCGCGTGGCCGGGCTGCCAGGTCATGGCTGCCGGCCGTCCGTGAGCACGGGGATCAGGGGGCGTCTGGTGACCTCGGTGTGGAACCCGTCGCTGCCGTCGCGCCACCAATGGGGCGAGCGGATCGTGACGTTCACTTCCCGGACAAGCCTGGATCCGGCCCGCTGAGCGGCCTGGTCCAGGTCGTCGCGATCAGGTCGGCCGATGACCAGCACGTCGATGTCGGCCGGCGCCGGGCCGGCCTGCCCGGCGTAGCGGGCGGCCCACGACCCGAACAGGAACACTTTCTCGATGCCTGTCAAGCCGGCGAGCTCCTCGGCGATGACCTGCCGGGGACCGAATGACCGCAGCAGCAGCTCGGTGAGCGGGCCGGTTAGCGGCGAGTTTGCCGCGGTCACCAGCCGCGCGCTGCCGAGCCTGCGGGAGGACACCACGCCTGCGTCTTGTGCCCTGGCCATCTCCCGCTGCGCCGACGACAGCGACGCGCCAGTCTTGCCGGCCAGCTCGGTCAGTGACCATTCCCGGCCCGGCGCCAGCAGCACCAGCGTAAGAAGGTCGGCTTGCAGCCGTGACCGCAGCAGCGGGAGCAGAGGCGGCGGCGGAGCTTGCATAACACGCAATATACCTCCCGTGATACGCAAGTGTTAGTGCCTCGAGCCTGGGACAGGGGAGTGGTTCAGGCGGGCGGGGTCGGCGATTGGGCACTAGCGGATCGAGCACCACCCGGCCGTTCTCGCCACTTCGCTCGTGATCGAGCACGCCTAGAACCAGCGCCAGGATCTCCCTCTTTGGGTCCCACGAGCCGCCGGAATCTGATTGGCGCCCACTATCAGTCGGGATGGCGGGATTCGAACCCGCGGCCTCCTGCTCCCAAAGCAGGCGCGCTAACCAAGCTGCGCTACATCCCGGTCCCGCGCAAACGGCCGGAGCATGGGCCCGGCTGCCGCGAGGGGCACTGCGCAAGTGTATGGGAGCGCGGCCCGCTGCCGGTAACGGCTTTACCCCCACTCGCGGACACCCAGTAGCGTGGCGAGGAGAGCGGCGGCTACGCACCGGCGAGGAGGGCTGCCATAGTGGGTGAGCACGGGCAGGTGATCGTGCTGTCCGGCCCACCGGGCGCGGGCAAGAGCACCGTGGCCAGGCTGCTGACGGCCGAGCATTCGTCCAGTGTGTACCTGCACGCGGATGACTTCTGGGCCAACATCGTCACCGGCGCGATCCCGCCCTACCGGCCCGAGTCCGGCCAGCAGAACCAGGTGGTCATGACCGTGCTGGCGACCGCCGCGCTCGGCTACGCCCAGGGCGGCTACTACGTCGTGGTCGACGGCGTCGTCGGGCCCTGGTACGTCGGCGAGTTCCGCATCGCCGCGACCGGGACCGGGATCCCGCTGCACTACGTGATCCTCCGGCCGGACGAGCAGACGACGCTGGGCCGGGCTACCGGCCGCGGGGCGGCCGACCTCACCGAGCCGGGGCCGGTCCTGGACATGTACCGGCAGTTCCGCGATCTCGGCGAGTACGACGTGCACGCCATCGACTCGACCGGCCGGGACGCGGCCGACACCGCGCGGCTGGTCCGGGCGGGTCTGGCGGCGGGCCGGTTCCGGCTGAACCCGTGACCCTCTATCTGGTCCGGCACGCCATGCCCGCCGTGGACCCGGCGGCCGGCCCGGCCACCTGGGCGCTGAGCCCGGCGGGCCGCGCCGCCGCCCGCGAGCTCGTCCAAAGCCTGCCCGCCGCTGCGCTGCTGCTGGCCAGCGATGAGCCGAAGGCATGGCAGACCCTCGCGCCGGACGGGGAACGTCGGGTACTCCGCGACCGCAGGCTCGGTGAGGTGAGCCGGCGCCGTGGGCCTGGCCGAGCCGGGGGAGTTCTGGGCCGGGCTCAGCTTCCCGGACCTGCTCCGCATCGATCCGGAGGCGCGGGAGATCACGCGCGAACAGTTACCACCGCGCTGACAGCCGGCGCCGGGCCCGCTTGGGCAGCAACGGCGCGGCCTTCGCGATGGGGTCCTCGGCGACGACCTGGAGCAGGGCGCGCCGGTCCGCGGTGTCGGTGCGGCCGGCCGGCTCGCGCCCGAACATCGCCAGCACCGCGGTCTTGATGCCGGTGCGCTGGCTCCACTCCACGAACGCGCGCTCCTCGGCCGGGTCCTCGCCTAGGAACTCGTCGAACAGCAGCAGGCTGCCCGGCTGCAGCAGGGGAGTCACCCAGGTCAGCGCGCACGCTGTCGACGAGTGCAGGTCCGCGTCGAAGTGCGCCAGGCTCACGCGGCCGACCTCGCGGGCCAGCTCCGGCGTCAGCGATTGCTCGAAGAAGCCCTCGACGATCCGGACGCCCGCCAGCCGCGGCACCCGGGTGGCGAAGTTCCCGGCCGGCAGGTTCTCGTACGCGCCGGGCAGGCCCAGGAACGAGTCGCAGGCGTAGATCCGCTTGCCGCGCTGCCGCGGGTCCCACAAGCGCGACACCCAGAGCTCGTCGCGCAGCGTCCGCGCCGAGCGGCCCTGGAAGACGCCGAACTCGACGATGTGGCCGGGCACGGGCCGGGCCAGCGAGACCGCCAGCTCCAGCACCTGGTCGCGGGACGCGAACGTGACCCGGCTGCGTAGCTGCGCCCAGTCGCCCTTGGTGCCGAGGTACCTGGCCTCCCGGCCGACGGGCAGTTCTTGAGTCCTCATCGCGTACGTCCTGCCTCCCGTGTCGTTCTTCTACGAGGAATGTAGAAGAAGTGTCGGGGCCGGTCTGGGGCGCCGCCGGATGCTTCACCGACCCTTCATGTACTGCGGACGTACGTTTGCCGGCTCTTGGCCCGCGCTTGGCCCGGCCGGCGAGCGAGCGCCGGGACCGGGGCTGACATGCCCTTCGAGCGGGTACTACAGCCGCGTCGCCAGTCTCGCGATGAGCCTGGCCGACCCCACGTTCCCGGCCTGAAGAGGTGGCAACTGGCTACGCCGCAGAAGGCCTCGGCCCTGTTCCGCAGCCGCGGCTACGCACTGCTGCTCGTGCTGGCCGCGGTGTTCGGGGTGCCAGTCTCGGCCGCCTCCTACCTGTTCCTGGTGGCCGCGAACAAGCTGCAGAAGTGGCTCTACACCATGCTGCCCGGCCAGCTCGGGTTCCACGGAAGTGCCGGCCTGGTGGCCGTTCCCGCTGCTGCTGCTCGGCGGCCTCGCAGTCGCGGCCGTGATCAAATACCTGCCGGGCACCGGCGGGCACAAGCCGGCTGACGGCCTGAAGGTCGGCGGGCTCGCGCCGGCCAGGGAACTGCCGGGCATCGCGCTGGCCGCGCTGATCACGCTCGGCACCGGGGCCGTGCTCGGCCCCGAGGCACCGCTGATCGCGCTCGGCGGGGGCCTGTGCGCCTGGGCGGTCCGGCACGCGGTCAAGGGGGACACGAACCAGGCGGTCGTCGTGCTGGGCGCGGCCGGCAGCTTTGCGGCCATCAGCACGCTGCTCGGCTCGCCCCTGGTCGGCGCGTTCCTGCTGATGGAGGCAGCCGGGCTGAGCAGCGCGATGCTCGAACTCGTGCTGCTGCCGGGCCTGCTCGCGGCCGGAGTCGGCGCGCTGGTGTTCACCGGGCTCGGGCACTGGACCGGGCTCGGCACGTTCTCGCTGGCGCTGCCCGGCCTGCCGCACATCGGGCCGCCGAGCGTCGCCGAGTTCGGCTGGGCGATCCTGGTCGGCCTCGCCGCGGCGGTGATCATCGCGGCGATCCGCCGGCTGGCGGTGCGGGTGCGGACGCCGGCCGAGCGGTGGATCATGATCGCGACACCGGTGGCCGGCCTGGTCGTGGCCGGCCTCGCCGTCCTGTTCAGCCAGGTGAGCGGGCAGAACGTGAAGTACGTGCTGTTCTCCGGGCAGAACGAACTCAGCCCGCTGTTTATGAACCGGGCCGCGTTCGGCATCGGCGCGCTGTTCCTGCTGCTGGCGTGCAAGGGCCTGGCCTACAGCGTTTCGCTCGCGACGTTCCGCGGCGGGCCGGTGTTCCCGAGCATCTTCCTGGGCGCCGCCTTCGGCCTGCTGCTCGGGCAGGTGCCAGGGCTGTCGGTCGTCGCCGCCATGGGCATGGGTATCGGCGCGTTCACGGCGGCGATGCTGCGGCTGCCGCTGACCGCCGCCTTGCTCGCGGCGCTGCTGCTGTCCGCGGACGCGGCGTCGGTCACGCCGCTGGCGATCGTCTCGGTTGTCGTCGCCTACGTGGCGTCGGAGCACCTGGATCCGCGGATCGCTGCCCAGACCGCGTCCGCGCCGCCGGCTGCGGCGCCGCCGGCTGCGGCGCCGCCGGCGGCGCCTTAAGCCGGTACCGGGGTCAGCCCGGCGGATTGTGCCAGGACTCGCCGTCGGGGACGAGCGCGTCGGCCTCGCCCGGACCCCACGTGCCGCGCTGGTAGGGCCGGACCGGGACCGCGTCGCCGAGCACAGGCTGGACGACCCGCCAGGCCGCCTCGACGGTGTCCTGGCGCGCGAACAGATACCGGTCGCCGTGCAGCGCGGCGCCGATCAGCCGGTCGTACGGCCGCATCATCTGCGCGGACTTCTCCCCGGTATAGCCAAGCTCGCGCAGCTGCGGCGCCATGTCCGGGCCCGGCCGCTTCCCGGTCAGCGTCAGCGACGCCTGGTCGTCGGGGTAGATCCGCACCCGGAGCTGATTCGCGCCGCCCTGGGAGCCGAGCCCGAACACGTCGTGCGGCGGCTGGCGGAACCGGAACATCACCTCGGTCGCGGTGAGCGGCAGGCACTTGCCCGCCCGGATCAGGATCGGCACGTCGGCCCACCGCCAGGACTGCGACGTCAGCCGCAGCGCGGCATAGGTCTCCGTGGTGCTGTCCGCCGCGACGTCCTTGACCTGCAGGTAGCCGTCGTACTGGCCGCGGACCGTGGTCTGCGGCGACAGCGGGGACAGCGCCTCGACCAGGTGCGCCTTCGCGTCCCGCCAGGTGCGGAGGCCGCCGCCATCGGGCGGATCGGCCAGCACGGTGGCGAGCACCTGCAGCATGTGGTTCTGCACCACGTCCCGGATCGCGCCGGTCCGGTCGTAGAAGTTCCCGCGGGTCGAGACGTCGAACGCCTCGGCCATCGTGATCTGGATGCTGGCGACGTGGTCGCGGTTCAGCAGCGGCTCGATGATCGAGTTGGCGAACCGGATGAACAGCAGGTTCTCCACCGGCTCCAGCCCGAGCCAGTGATCGACCCGGTAGATATCGTCCTCGGCGAAGTACTGGTGCATGATCTGGTTGAGCTGTTGCGCGCTGGCCAGGTCGGTACCAAACGGCTTCTCCACCATTACGCGCGTGTTCGCCGCGCGGCCCGCCGCGGCGATCCCGTCCGCGATCCGGCCGAACAGCGTCGGCGGCACCTCGAGGTAATACAGCACCCGCTCCGCGTCGCCTAACGCGGCCGCCATCGCCTCGTACGTGGTGTGGTCGGCCAGATCGCCGTCCACGTACTGGAGCAGTCCCAGCATCCGCCGGGCCGCGTCGCTGCCGGCGTCCATCTCATTGAGGGTCAGCGAGTCGAGCGCGTACTGGCGGAACTGCTCCAGACCCCAGCCGGCCTTCGCGACGCCGATGATCGGGACGGTCAGCACGCCGCGCTCGACGAGGCCGACGAGGGCCGGAAACGTCTCAAGCTTGGCCAGGTCGCCGGTCGCGCCGAAGATGACGAGCGCGTCTACCTGATCAGTCACTACTGCTCCAGGAATGGCGGGTTTGCGTCGGTACCAGCCTTACATCCGGCGCGACGGCCACCGCAGGCCGGTCCGCGACATCGGGCCCGAGTAGGCTCGCCACCGATGATCCTCATAGTCGCGGGCGTGGCCGGGAGCGGTAAGACGACGGTCGGCAAGCTCATCGCCAGCCAGCTCGGCTGGGAGTTCGCAGACGGGGACGATTTCCACTCCCAGGCCAATATCGCCAAGATGCGCTCGGGTCAGCCGCTCTCGGACGCGGAGCGGTTCCCGTGGCTCGCCGATATCGGCGGCTGGATGGACGCCGAGATCGCGGCGGGCAAGTCCGCCGTGATCGCCTGCTCCGGGCTGGCCCGCCGGTACCGTGAGGCGCTGCTGGCCGCCCGGCCGCAGGCGCAGATCGCGTTCCTCGAGGTCAGCCGCGACGAGGCGTTCCGCCGGCTGCACGAGCGGCACGGCCACTTCTTCGGCGAGCAGATGGTCGCCAGCCAGTTCGGCGAGCTTGAGGAACCGCGGCCGGACGAGGAGCGCACGCACCCGGTCCCGACCGACCGGCCGCCGGAGCAACTCGCCGATCACATCATCGTGATGCTCGGGCTGCACTGAGTAGCGCCCCCCGCGCGTGCCAGAATCGGCAGATGCGAGAACGGGGGGCACGACTGGTCGGCGGCAAGGCGCTCTGGGACGGCCTCGGCACGCTGCTGTTCGTGGTGATCGCCACCGTCGTCTACTTCGTCCTGCCGGTGCCCGGCCGGATGCGCGAGTCGTCCTGGGCGGTGCTGTTCGGCGTCGGCCTGTTCGTGCTGGCGGTGCTGATCGTGCTGCGGATCCGCCCGCTGCTGCGCGCCTCGGCGGATGCCCGCGCCCGCGGCCTCATCGTGCTGCTGAGCTGCGCGGTGCTGTTCTTCGCCTACGCCGACGTGACGCTCGCGGCCATCCCCGGCCAGTTCGCTGACCTGCACACCAAGACCGACGCGGTCTACTTCTGCGTCAGCACGCTGGCCACCGTCGGCTTCGGTGATGTGCACGCGGCCGGCCAGCTCGCTCGCAGCCGCGGTGACCCTGCAGATGCTCTTCAACCTCGTCTTCCTCGGCACCGCGGTCACGTTCGTGACCGGCATCCTCCGGCAGCGAGTGCAGGCGAGCCGCCAGCCAGCACGGCCTGCCCGATGTTCAGGTCCGGGAACGAGGCGCCGCCCGACCCGGGGCCCGAGTCGCGGCTGGCGGTCCCCGCTAGGCGGCATCGGCCTCGACCCGCGCCAGCACGTCCTGCTGCCGGGCGCGCACGGCGTCGCGGTCGTCCGCGCCGTCGGCGCGGCGCAGCGCGCGCTGCCGGCCGGTCCGGCTGAGCACCCCGTCGGCCTCATCCTCGGTCACGAATCCCGCCGCCGCGTACCGCCGAGAGCACGTCCCTGATACTGGCCAGGTAGGACTGATTGAGCCAGACGAATACCGCGGCCACGATGACGAAGTTCACCGTGACCTTGATCCCGATGGGCAGCCGGGGCGCGTCGAAGAGCAGGTGCATGCCCATCGCGATCGCCAGGCACCCGACCGCGCCGGTGACGCCGCGCCGGCTCCGGCCGTACAGCACCAGGTAGCCGATCCCGGCGCCCGCCACCGCCGTCATCGCCCAGTGCGATCCGACCGCCGTGGACAGCCGGACCAGGAACGAGTTCGTCACCGCGCGGACCGGGTCGGTCGCGCCGGACTGCACGATGCTGTCGAGCCCGTAGGTGACGTTCTCGACTACCTGGAAGCCGAGGCCGGTCAGCGCGCCGAACACCATGCCGTCCAGCGGACCCCGGATCTGGCCGGGCGCGGCGAGCACGACCATCACGACGCCGCACAGCTTGAGCACCTCTTCGTTCAGCGGCGCGGAGAGCGGGCTGGACCAGTTCGACGCGAAGCCCACGCCGGCGGTCTTGGCCCACAGGCTGATCAGTCCCTGATTCGCGAGCAGGGCGCAGCCGATGGCCGCGGAGCCGCCCCAGACCGTCGCCGCGGCCGACCACAGCAACGGCGGGTTCCGGACCGGCCGCAGCACCCGCACCAGCAGGAACCCGGCCACCAGCAGCGGCAGTTCCAGCGCGATGGCCGCCACGGTCGGGGCGGGGAAGACGGGCAAGAACTGGAAGAACGTCCAGATCATGATCGCCCCGCCGAAGCCGCACAAGACGGCCGCGGTGACCCGCACGATCCGCAGGCTCCGGTCCGGCGCGATAGCCGGGAGCGCCGGCTGCGGCGGTCATCGCCGCGCCCTGGCGGCGGCGGCCGCCGGGAAGACCAGCGACCGCATGATGCGCTGCGCCGCCAGCAGGTTCAGCCGCGCGGACCGGTTCGGCGCTTCGACCACCATCTCGATCGCGAACCGCCGGGACGGCCCGGCGAACACGGACGCCGTGCCCACCAGGTCCCGCGCCCGTACCACGCCGACCTCGCCGGCGTAGCCGTGGGTGGTGCGGATCTGGACGGGATTCGACAGGGTCGCGCCCGGGTGGTTGATCCGCACGACCTCGCGCAGCCCGGCCCACAGGCCGCCGACCTGGCGGTTATTGATCAGGGTCGCGTACGCGATCGACAGGTGCACCCGGCCGCGGTCCAGATGGTAAATGAGCCGCGGGTTCGTCTCGCCCGACTGCATCGTCCAGCCTGGTCCGACGGTCACGGTGGCGGAGTTCTTGTGGCTCGGGCCGAGGCTGAGCCTGGTGTGGGCGGCCAGCCGCTGGTGGTCGGAGACGACACGGCTGAGCAGCGGCCAGCCGGCCGTCAGGACGGCCATGACCGCGATGATGACCGCGAGCCAGCGCAACCGCGTGCTGCCCCGGAAGGCGGCGGCCGCGCCACCGCTGCCGTGCAATGGCTACCCCCGTGTCTGGCTTCTGCCAGGCATTCCCGTGCCCGGGCGGGCGGCAAACTCGTCCGCGGGCCTGCAGTTCACTCCGGCCGGGTGATGACAGGCCCGCCAGGGCTGACCGAAGGTGATCGGGAGCACTCGGAAAGGCGGGCACATGAGCATTCCCGGATCGGGCGTACCGGTCGACCAGGCGACCCATCAGGCACTGGTGTCTCTCGCGATCGGGGACACCGACGTGCTGGCCGAGATGGCCGGGGTACGCACCCAGATGCAGGCGGACAGCAGCCTGGATCCCGAAGACGTTCGCGCTGGTCAAGATCGGCGCGCTGGTCGCGCTCGACGCGGCCCCCGCGTCCTATATGTGGCAGGTCACGGCCGCGCTGGACGCCGGGGCGACGCCGGAGGAGATCCTCGGCGTGCTGACCGCGGTCGCGCCGCAGACGGGCATGCCCAGGGTGGTGGCCGCGGCGCCGGAAATCATGCTGGCGCTCGGTCTCGACGTGCCGGACGAGCCCGGCGCCTGAAGGGAGGTTGCGCGATGGTCATGCGGCCGATGGTGGTCAGGCGGCGCCCGCTGCTGCGGGCCGCCGCGATCGGCGGCACCTTCGCCGCCGGGCGCGCGATGGGCAGGCGAGCCCAGGAGCAGCAGTACGCCGAGTCCGACCAGGATCAGCGGATCAGCGACCTGGAAGCAGGCCAGGGCGGCGCGGGCCAGGGAACAGCCCGCGGGCCAGGGCGCTCAGGCAGCTGGGCAGGCACAGCCGCCAACGCAGGCCCAGGCCGCGGGGGAGACCTCGGTCATGGAGCAGCTCAGCCGGCTCGCCGCCATGCACGATCAGGGCGCGCTGACCGACGACGAGTTCGCCGCGGCCAAGGCCAGGGTGCTCGGCAGCTAGCGGGCCCGGCAGCTAGCGGGCCCGGCAGCCAGCGTCGGGTGCCACTCCGGCGGCCCTAGCTCTGCCGCGGGTACATCAAGCTGATGACGTCCTCGAGCGGGCGCTGATGGCAGGCCGGGCAGATGTCGACATTTGCCTGCCCGGCCTCGGTCGGCCGGAACATCTTGGACGCGGCCACCTTGACCGCCGAAACCCGGTTGTCGGTCCGGTACAGAGTGACCGACTCGTTCGGATTCGTCGCTCGCCCGCATAGGTCACAGAGCAGCTGCTCGGTGGTTTCGATCTTGGTAGCCATAGCTCATCGCCCCCGTAGAGAACCCCTGTAAACCGGTCATACCCGAGCCGATGGCGGGTACTCGCCCAGGTGCAGCCGGGCCGGCCAGATCAGCCCGGGCGCAGCACGCACCGGAACCCGATGTGGCTGGTCGAGGTGTCGACCGCCTCACCTTGCCGGGCGGCCGGGCGGAACCGCAGGCAGTAGCTGGGCGCGCACAGGTGCGAGCCGCCTTTGATGACGCGGCGCGGGATCTGTTCCGCCGGGCCGCGGACGTCCTCGGCGCCGACCCTGGGGTTGCGCGGCACGCAGCAGGCCTTCGCCTCGTCCGGCTGATGCCGGCTCCGGAAGTAGTCCGACGTCCACTCCCAGACGTTGCCGGCCATGTCGTGCAGGCCGTACCCGTTGGCGGGGAACGCGCCGACGGGCGAGGTGCCGGCGTAGCCGTCCAGCAGCAGGTTCTGCCACGGGAACTCGCCCTGCCAGGTGTTCGCCAGTTGCTCGCCGCCGGGTGCGAGTTCGTCGCCCCAGGCGAATGCCGCGCCCGCCAGCCCGCCGCGGGCGGCGAACTCCCAGTCCGCCTCGGTGGGCAGTTCCTTCCCGGCCCAGGCCGCGTACGCCAGCGCGTCGCCGAAGGCGACGTGCGTCACCGGGTGCCGGTCCCGGCGGCTCAGGTCGCTGCCCGGTCCCTCCGGGTGCCGCCAGTTCGCGCCGGGCACGTACGCCCACCAGTTCCGCACGTCGCGCAGGTCGACCGGGCCTGCCGCCTGCTGAAACACCAGCGAGCCCGGCACCAGCAGGGCCGGGTCGGCACCGGGGTAGTCGGCCGCCGCCGGGGCCCGCTCGGCGAGCGTGACGTACCCGGTCTGCTTCGCGAACCGGCGGAACTGGGTCACCGTCACCGGGTCCGTGTCGATCCAGAAGCCGTCCACGCCGACCGTGTGCACCGGCCGTTCTTCCGGGTAGAAGTCCGCCGATCCCATCGCAAAACTGCCGCCGGGGATCCAGGTCATGCCCGCCTGGCCAGCGTCCGGCTGCGGCTCGCCGCGATCGCGGACCAGCGGCTGACTTCCTCGCATCGCGTGCCGTCCCCCCGTATTCGGCGCCCCTGCGCGCCGGCCGCGCCCGCGACTGCGCGCCCGTGACTGAGCGCCCCCGTGATCGATCGCCGCGTCGTCGCCGGTGCTCATACCCGCATCCGGCGGCCGGGCAACCGAGATCACCCACGGCGGGTGACGCCGCGGTCGCGGGCGCGGGGAACGCTGGCTGCATGATCGCGCCCGAGGGCCATGGCCCGGCGCGTGGTCGGTCCCGATGCTGACCGAGGCCGCCGGCCTCGCGTTGCTCGCCGCCATCACGCCGACCGCGCTGCTAGTGGTCGCTGTGTTCCTCGGCGCCGCGAACCCGCGCCGGATCGTGCTGCTGTACCTGGCGGGTGCGGTCGTGATGACGGGGGTCATCGCGGTCATCGTGTTCGTCGTGCTGCGGGCCGGCCATCTCTACAAGCCGCCGCAGCGGCACGCCCGGTACGGGCTGCGGCTCGGCCTCGGCCTCCTGTTGTTGCTGGCCGGCGCCTTCGTGCTGCGCCGCAACCGGAAGCCGCCAGACCCGGCCAAAGCCGAGAAGAAGAAGAAAGGCCCGGGCCTGATCTCGCGAATGATCGCGCAGCCCGGGCCGAAGGAAGCCTTCATCGTCGGCATCCTGGTCTACTCGCCGTCCCTGACGTTCGTCGCGGCGGTGCAGACGGTGGCGACGTCGAAAGACACCGTCGCCGCCGCCGTGCTCACGCTCGTCCTCGTCGTCGCCATCACGTTGCTGTTCGTCTGGGTTCCGTTCCTGCTGTACCTGCTCATGCCGGACCGGACCGGCCGGGTGCTGGGCTCGTTCAACGCGTGGCTGCGCTCGCACGGACACCAGATCCTGGTCGGCGCCCTGCTGGCGGCCGGCGTCGTCGTCACCATCGACGGCATCCTCGGCCTGACCTAGCAGCTCAGGCGGCCTCCTCATCCGCTCCGGGTGATGTCAGCGCGGCCCGGCGCGGGCATGCTCGGCCCGTGACAGGCTCCGCTCCCGCCGAACCCACGCAGGCGTCGGCGCACTCGCCGTTCCCCCCGATCGCCGACTACGCGTTCCTGTCCGACTGCACCACCACCGCGCTCATCGCGCCGGACGGCGCGGTCGAGTGGATGTGCCTGCCGCGGGCCGACTCGGCCTCGGTGTTCGCCACGCTGCTGGACCGGTCGGCCGGCTTCTTCCGGTTCGGCCCGGTGCACTCCAGGGTGCCGGCCAACCGGCGGTACCTGCCGGGCTCGATGGTGCTGGAGACGACGTGGTCCACCGCCACCGGCTGGCTGGTCGTCACCGACGCGCTGGTGATGGGGAAGTGGCAAGGCTCGGACCGGATCGAGGGCCAGCGGCGGCCGCCCGGCGACTACTCAGCCTGCGGGATGCTCGTGCGCACCGCGACCTGTATCACCGGCCAGATCGACCTGCAGCTCGACTGCATGCCGCTGTTCGACTACGGCCGGTCCTCGGGCACGTGGGCATACCGGGGCACCGGCTACGACAAGGCGGTCTGCACCCTGGCGGGCCAGCCCGAGCTGGTGCTGCACAGCAGCATGCGCCTCGGCTACAGCGGGGCCAGGGCGACCGCGCGCACCTCGCTGAGCGAGGGGGAGTTCGCGTTCGTCGCGCTATCCTGGCAGCCCGTCGGCGTGTCCACGGTCGAGGAGGCGCAGGCGGAGACCGAGACCACGGTCCGGGCCTGGCGGGACTGGCTCCGGCACGCCAGCCCGCGGATGCCCGATCACCCGTGGCGGCCTTACATTGAGCGCAGCGCGCTGACGCTCAAGGGGCTCAGCTACGCGCCGTCGGGCGCGATCATGGCGGCGGCGACTACGTCGCTGCCGGAGACTCCGGGCGGCGAGCGGAACTGGGACTACCGGTTTACCTGGATCCGGGACTCGGCGTTCATGCTGTCCGCGCTGTACCAGCTCGGCTATGACTGGGAGGCATTCGGCTACTTCGCGTTCCTGATGGACGCGGTGAACGCCGGGCCGCTGCAGATCATGTACGGGATCGACGCCGAGCGCGAACTGGACGAACAGCTGCTCGACCACCTGCACGGCTACGACGGCGCCCGGCCGGTGCGGGTCGGCAACGGCGCGTACAACCAGCACCAGCACGACGTCTGGGGCATGGCGATGGAAGCCTCCGCGCTGTACTTCGAGAACGCGGCCGCCGAGATCGGCCCGGTCGCCTGGAAGGCCATCGGCCAGCTGGTCGAGAACGCGCTGAAGGTCTGGCGGGAGCCGGATCGCGGCATCTGGGAGATACGCGGGGATCCGCGGCACTTCACCGCGTCCAAGGTGATGTGCTGGGTGGCCGTCGACCGCGGCGTGAAGCTGGCCAGGTCCCGGGGCGACGACGAGCTGGCTGCGCGCTGGCAGCAGGCCGCGGCACAGATGCACGCGGACATCTGCGCGCACGGTCTCGACGATCGCGGCGCGTTCACGCAGGTCTACGGCGGGACGGCGTTGGATGCCTCGGCGCTGCTGATCCCGCTGATGGGGTTCCTGCCGCCCGGCGACGACCCGGGTCCGGACGACCGTGCTCGCGATCGCCGACGAGCTGACCAACGACGGCCTGGTGCTGCGGTACCGGCCCGATCAGACCGACGACGGCCTGAGCGGGGAAGAGGGTACGTTCACGATCTGCTCGTTCTGGCTGGTGTCCGCGCTGTCCAGGATCGGTGAGCACGAGCGGGCCAGGGCGCTGTGCGCCAAGCTCCTGTCGCTCGCCAGCCCGCTGCACCTGTACGCCGAGGAGATCGACGCCGCCAGTGGCATGCACCTGGGCAACTTCCCGCAGGCGTTCACCCATCTGGCGCTCATCGACGCGGTGCTCCGGGTGATCGCGGCTGACGAGGCGGACCCGGTCCCGACGGCCTGAGAGTCCCGCCCCGGTGAACCGGGGCGGGACTCGTGGCCAGTGGATGTGACCGCATCAGCGAGCCCCGCCCCGGCGAACCGGGGCGGGACTCGTGGGATGCCAGCTTGGAGCTGGCGGGGCCCGCCGGGCCCGCCGGCGCCCGGCCGGATGACCCGGCGCCGGAGGCTCGGCGGTCAGACGCGCGTGCCGCGGCTGCTCGTGGTCGTCGTGCCCGAACTCATCGAGCCCGTGCCGCCCATCGAGCTCTCGCCGTACCCGTAGCCGGATCCGGCTCCGCCGTCTGCTGCCCGTCCGCTGCTGTCGTCCCGGAGGCAGGCCCAGATCGAGAGCGCGCTGAGCGCGACCACGATGGTGCCCCAAATCGGGGTGTAAGGCAGGAACAGGAAGCCGACGACCGCCGTCAGTACGGCGAGTCCGACGGCGGCGAGCTTGCCGAAGCCCATGCCCAGCAGATAGATGGCACCAGCGGCGAAGAGCAGGGCGCCCAGTACGAGCAGGACCCAGCCCCAGCCGTGCACGTTCCACCGGTAGGCGTAGTTCGGCAGCGACGTGAAGAAGCTCTGCTTGACCACGGCCGATAGGCCGGTGAAAAATGCCAGCAGCCCGGCGACCATGGAGATCACGCCGCCGAGGCCGATGCCGCCCGAGTCTGCGCTGGACCGGCTGTGCCCATGGCTCGCGCCAGTGCCGGTGCCGCGCGCGTAGCTTGTCGTCGTCCCGGTCGTGGTCCCGGCGGTCGTCCCGGTCGTGGTGGTGCCGGGCCGGCTGGCTGGCTGGTCACCCATGCCGGCGCTGCTGGCGCCAGTCGCGCTTCCGGAAGTGCCGGTGACGGGCTGCGTCGGCTGGGCTCCGCTCGGGACACCAGTGGATCGGTCCTGTGGTGCTCTGCTCATCAATCGCACTCCCCTCTGACCTGACCTGTCGGGCAGGTGCCGCCTGGTCTGCGCCAGTGCACCTACAGCCCACGTGCGGCCGTTGTCCGGGTTGTTCTCTTCGAAGCTACGTAGCGTCGTCGGCGGGAAGCATCACCCTGCCGGGGTGATAAGCCCGCTGCGGGGTACCTCAGGGCTATGTCGGCAATGCCGGTAATGATGGCTTCGCGGGTCGTGCCGTGGGTCCGGCTAAACCAGAGCAGTCATGGCATATCGGTCCTGTCGGTTGACGAGGCTCACCCGCGGGTATGGCTGTTAGGGGCCTTTGAGCTGCAATTTCGCCGCGGCGGGTGATACCGGCGGAGGGTGCCGGTCCAGGTGACGCGGCTCGGGGTGAGACGGGGTGCCGGCGTGCTTGGCAGGTCGGCTCGGGATGACGGGGGCGTGCAGTTCGGCTATGACGACGTCCGTGAGCGGCCCGGCGTTTGCAGCCGGGGCGAGGCCTGCGGCGCGGGGTGATACCGGGCTGCTCGCCGACAAGCTGGCGGTTCCCGTCCTCGGGCTCGCCGTGGTAGCCCGGCCGCGGCTGGCCGAGCTGATGGACCAGGCGACCGCGCACCGGGTCACGCTCGTGACCGGACCGGCGGGATCCGGCAAGACAGTGGCGTGCGCGAGCTGGGCAGCGGCGCACGCTGCGGCGGCGGGGCGGCCGGTCGGCTGGCTGACCGTCGACGCGGGCGACCGTGAGCCGGCCCGATTCTGGCCCTACGTCGCTGCGGCCCTGGCCGGTGCCGGGGCGCTGCCTGGTGTCGCGGCTGCGAAGCTCGGCCCGGGCTTCGCGTCGGCCGCGCAGCACGGACCGGTCGCGAGCGATCAGGTCGCTCGCGATCTGCTCGGCCAGCTGGCCGCCGCAGACGCGCCCGCCGTGCTGGTCATCGACGACGTGCACCAGCTGGCCGGGGCCGAGGTCATCGCGGGCCTGGATGAGCTGGTCCAGCACGCGCCCGATGGCTTCCGGCTGATCCTGGCCGGACGGCACGCACCCGGCCTGACGCTGGCCAAGCTGCGAGTCTCGGGGCAGGTTGGTGACGTCGGGGCGGCCGACCTGGCATGCACTGACCGGGAAGCGGACGCGTATCTGACCAGCATGGGCGTGGCCGCGGACGCGCCCGCCAGGGCCGCTGTGCTGAGCCGGACCGAGGGCTGGATGGCGGGCCTGCGGCTGCTGTCGATGACATTGTCCGACGCCGGCGAGGCGTCCGCCGACAGCGATCAGCTCGTGTCTGAGTACCTGTGCGACGAGCTGCTCGCGCCGCTGCCCGCCGCGGCCCGCGAGCTGCTGCTGCGGACCTGCCTGACCGAGACGGTGCCCGCCGAGCTGGCCGAGGAGCTGACTGGCGATCCCGCCGCGGCCGCCAGAATCGACCAGCTGAGCAGGGAAAACGGACTGATCCATCCGGCCGGGGCGGCCGGCGGCGAGTACCGTTACCACCCGATGCTGCGCAGCGCCCTGGAGATGGTGCTCCGCCGGGAGCTCGCCGCTGAGGTGCCGTGGTTGCTCGGCGTCATCGCCCGGTGGCACGCGCGGCGCGAAGACATCGTGGCCGCGCTGCGCGCGGCGGCGCAGGCGGGTGACTGGAACTTCGGCGTCCAGGTGCTGCGCGAGGCCGGCCCGGTGATGCCGCCCGCGGCCGGCTGGTTCGCGCTGGAGGCGGTGCTGGCCTCGTTCCCGCCCGATCTGCGCAGCTCCGATCCGGCGCTGACGTGCGCGCTGGCCGCGGCCCGGCTCTGGCAGGCAGACCCGGACGGTGCGCTGCCGCACCTGGACTGTGCCCGCAGCGCGCTCGAAGGTCAGGACGCGGGCTGGGCCGCGCTGTGGCTGGCAGCGCTGCAGGTGATGCGCGTTTCGGGCGAGGACGAGCTGACCCGGCAGTGGGCCATGGCGAGCCGCGCGCACGAGGAGTCCAGCAGTGTGCCCGAGCACCGGGCTACCGGGCTGCTGTGGCTGGCGCTGGGGTGCGCCCGGCTGCGCCAGCAGCAGCCGCGGGAGGCCGCGGTCGCACTGCAGCATTCGACGTCCCAGCTGGCGGCGGGCGGTCTCGGCCTGGTCCGGGAGCGGGCCCGCGCCTGGGAGGCGATGGCGCACGCGTGCTACGGCGACCTGGCGACCGCGACCCGGGTCGCGGCGGAGGTGGCCGAAGGGCCGGCCAGCGGGCCAGAACTCGCGCCGATCCTCGCGGTCAGCCAGGCGATCACCCACATCGCCAGGGACGAGCCCGAAGCCGCCGCCATCCTGCTGGACCAGGCCGACCAGGCCGTCCAGCCGGCGACGGCGCCGCAGCCGGCCGGCGAGCCCGCGATCGGCGTCTTGTCCGCGCTGGCCAGAACCCGGATCGCGATCGACCAGGGCAACCTGGCGGGTGCGCGTGGCCTGGTCCGGCTGCTGGCCGAGCTGACGGCGGGGGACGAACCGGCCGCCGCGGCCGTCAGCCTGCTCGACGCCGAGATAAGCCTCGCTGCTGGCGAGCAGGACAGGGCCAGGGCGGCGCTGGACGCGGCCGAGGCCGGCCCGGCGGCCGGGTGGCCGCGGGCCGCGGTCGGGCAGGCCAGGCTGCTGATGGCGGCCGACGATGACAAGGGCGCGCTGAAGCGGCTCGAGCCCGCTCTGACCAGCCGGGCCTCGCTGACGGACCGGCTGGCCGCGCTCATCGCCGGGGTCATCGCGCACCGGCGGCTGAACCAGGCGCCGGAGGCGGCCGAGCGGCTGGAAGAGGCGCTGGCGCTGGCCGAGCCGGACGATCAGTCCGGGCAGTTCATCGCGGCCGGCTCGCCGGTCAGGTCCGCCCTCACCATCATGATCACCCCGGCGAGCCCGTCCGCTGGCTTCGCCGGCCGGATCCTGGACCGGTTCGACGGCCGGCTGCCGCGCGGCCTGAGCCAGCCGTCCGGGGCCGCGCTCACCGAGAGCGAGCTGGCGGTGCTGCGCTTCCTGCCCTCGCATATGACCAATCAGGAGATAGCCGAGTCGCTGTTCCTGTCGATCAACACGATCAAGACGCACCTCAGCTCCGTCTACCGAAAGCTCGGTGTCACCAGCCGTCGACAGGCGATCGCCCAGGGCCGCCGGCTCGACCTGCTCTAGCGGCGGCTTACGGCCGGGCTGGCCCGCGGCGCGGGCACGATTGTGGCCCGCGCCGAACCTGCGGCGCGGGCCACCATCTGGCCATCAGCGGCGGGGCCGCCCTCCCCCCAGGGGACGCCCCTGTCAGGCTGGCCGGGCCTGGCCCGTGGTCAGGACGACCGCGGTCAGGCTGCGCGGGCCCGCGCAGCCGAGGTAGGCGCAGACGGCGCGGTCGCGCTCTTCGCGGCCTTGCGCAGGCTCAGCGCGAGCCCGCCGAGGACCACGCCGTAGAAGAGCAGCCACGCGCCCATGATCGTGAACAGCAGGACCAGCGAGATCGACGGCCAGATCACCAGGACCAGGCCGGCCGCGATGCTGAAGATCCCGAGGATGGCGCGCAGGCCGCGGCCCGAAGCGGCCGACGCGGCCGCGCCTAGTTCCGCCACGCCCTGCAGGATGAAGTACACCCCGGTCACGAACGCGAGCAGGAACAGGCTGAGCGCGTGATGTCGCAGGCAGTAGACGCCCGCGATGACGGCGAGCAGTCCGATGACGATGTAGGCGGTGCGCATGCCGCCGCTCTCGCCGCCCCGGGCGGTGAAGCCCTCGTAGAGCCGGACGGCCCCGGCCACGCACAGCGCGGCGCCGATCAGGACCGCCACGATCGTCAGCGACACATTCGGCCAGATCAGCAGCATGATGCCGAGCGCGATCAGGCCGAGCGCGCCGACCCCCACCACGGCCCAGGACAGCTTCGCGGCCTTGGCCAGCATGTTCTGGTTCTGCGCGGTGCCGCCGTAATACGACTCGCTGTAGACCGCCTCGCCGTACTCGGTCCGGCGGTACTCCGTCTCGGTCCGGGTCTGACCGGCTGGCTGGCCGGTCTGCTGCGGCACGCTCGTGCTCGGCGTCGCCTTGGTGGCGGTGCCGACCCCGCCGCTCGGCTGGCTTTGCTCGCCAGCTGAGCCGCGGTGGAACAGGCCGCGCCCTGACCGGCGGCCGCCGCCGCTGCCCGGCGGGTTCGTCCCGCCCTGCGTCCCCGGCGAGCCTGCCGGGTTGCTCCGCGGATCGGTCATCGAAAGACCCCCTCGCCAACTGGCCGGCACCGCCAGCGGGAATGGCCTGGCTGATGCGCTACACCTGGGCACCTGAGCCTGACCTGGGGTGCCCCTGCAGGCTCCATCGTGGCGCCGCGGAGTTCCCGCGATCATCACCCGTGGCGGGTGAACGCGCCCCGGTCGTCCCGACTGCCCTAGACTTGGCGCGCAACAGCATCGAGCGATGGGTCACCTGAGCGGGCGCCCGTACGACCGGCTCTAGCTCGTCGGGACCGCGCCGGCTCATGCCAGTGACCATTTCCAGGAGCGACCCCCAGGTGAAGACCGACGTCGAAGAGCTGAGCCCGACCAGGGTCAAGCTGACCATCGAAGTTCCGTTCGAGGAGCTCAAGAAGAGCCTCGATCAGGCCTACCGCGAGGTAGCGCGGCAAGTCCGGGTGCCGGGGTTCCGGCCGGGGAAGGTGCCGCCGCGGGTCATCGACCAGCGGTTCGGCCGCGGTGTCGTGCTGGAACAGGCGGTGAACGACGCGGTCCCCGAGTTCTACAGCAAGGCGGTGGCCGAGCACGAGGTCGTCCCGCTCGGCCAGCCTGACGTCGAGGTCACCAAGCTCGACGACGGCAAGGAACTGGCGTTCACCGCCGAGGTTGACGTCCGGCCGAAGTTCGACCTGCCCGAGCTGGAGACGCTGTCGGCCACGGTAGACAACGCCGAAGTGGACCCGGACCAGGTGGAGGAATACCTGAAGGCGCTCCGGGAGCGGTTCGCCTCGCTCAAGACGGTGGAGCGCGCCGCCGAGACCGGCGACTTCGTGTCGATCGACCTGGCCGCGTCGGTGGACGGCAAGGCCGTCGAGGACGCCCAGGCCTCTGGCGTGTCCTACGAGGTCGGCAGCGACGGCATGCTCGACGGCCTGGACGAGGCGCTGGCCGGCATGTCGGCCGGCGAGTCGAAGACGTTCACCGCCGAGCTGGCGGGCGGCCAGCACGCGGGCCTAGCGGCCGAGGTCCTGGTCACGGTCAACACAGTGAAGGTCAAGGAGCTACCCGAGCTAGACGACGACTTCGCCCAGGCCGCCAGCGAGTTCGACACGGTCGGCGAGCTGCGTGCCTCCACCCGCAAGCAGATGGAGGCGATGCGCAAGGCCGGCCAGGCCGGCCAGGCCAGGGAGCGGGTGCTGGAGGCGCTGATCGACCAGGTCGAGATCCCGCTGCCGGAGCGGGTCGTGCAGGCCGAGATCGACCAGCGGCGGGAGAGCCTGCAGCAGCAGCTGGACCGGGCCAGCCTCACCCTGAAGGCGTACCTGGAGCAGAGCGGCCAGACCAGCCAGCAGCTCGATGACAGCTTCGATACCGACGCCCGCAGGTCGGTCAAGGCCCAGTTCATCCTCGACAAGCTGGCCGCCGACGAGGAGGTCAAGGTCACCCCCGAGGAGCTGAGCACCTACGTGGCCGAGCAGGCCTACCGGATGGGCGTCGCGCCGGACCGGCTGGCCAAGCAGCTCAGCGACAACGGCCAGCTCGGCCTCGTGGCGGGCGACGTGCTGCGGTCCAACGCGCTGCGGCTGCTCGCCGAGCGGGCGCGGATCGTGGACGAGGCCGGGCGGCCGGTGTTCGTCCAGGCGGACGAGCCGGAGCTGGACACCGAGGCCCCAGAGGACGCGGACGAGGACGCCGCCGCCGACGCGGACGAGTCCGAGGACTAGGCCAGCCTGGAGAGTCGGCCGGCCTATGGACCGGCCGACTCTCCAGGATCTCCGGATCAAATGGCGAGCCCGGCCTGCGCCGGTAGCGAAATGCGGGGATCGGCGGACGTGGCGGCATGCCGCTCGGGTTATGGTCACACATGCAAGACAGGCGCCTTGGGCGCGACCACTCGAGGAGGGCACACGTGAGCACGTCGCCTTCGAGCAGCCGACCGCCAGCGGCCGACTGCCCTACGGCCGCTATCACCACGCTGGGTAGCGACCAGCAGGTCGGACCGTTGCTGGCGCAGGCAGCCGATGCTCAGGTACTGCCGATGGGCGACATGCTGTTCCAGCGGCTGCTGCGGCACCGGATCATCTTCCTCGGCCAGCAGGTCGACGATGATCTGGCCAACCGGATCTGCGCGGAACTGATCCTGCTCGCGGCCGAGGACAACAAACGGGACATCACCCTGTATATCAATTCACCGGGTGGTTCCGTCTACGCCGGAATGGCGATTTATGACGTCATGCAGTATGTGCCGAATGACGTGGCCACCTACGCGATGGGCATGGCCGCCTCGATGGGTCAGTTCCTGTTGACCGCGGGCGCCCAGGGCAAGCGGTACGCGATGCCGCACGCGGCCATCCTGATGCACCAGCCGCACGGCGGCATCGGCGGCACGGCGACCGACATCCGCATCCAGGCCGAGCAGAGCCTGTATCTGAAGCGCCTGATGGCCGAGCGGATCGCGATGCACAGCGGCAAGTCGGTCGAGCAGATCGAGGCCGACTCCGACCGGGACCGCTGGTTCACCGCGGAAGAGGCAAAGGATTACGGGATCGTCGATCACGTGGTGCGCAACGCCCACGAACTCGCCGACCCCGGCCCGCTCGCCTGAGCGCAGGCAAGTGATCCCGACCCACACCAGAGCTTGAGGAGTCGCACAGTGAGCAACCAGGCGGCCAGCACGGGACCGAGCGGCCTGATTCAGCCGGCGCAGGCACGGTACGTCCTGCCCTCGTTCGTGGAGCGCACGTCGTACGGCGTCAAGGAGATGAATCCGTACAACAAGCTCTTCGAGGAGCGGATCATCTTCCTCGGCGTGCAGATCGACGACGCCTCGGCCAACGACGTGATGGCCCAGCTGATCACGCTGGAGTCGATCGACCCGGGCCGGGACATCCTGATCTACATCAACTCGCCTGGCGGGTCGATGACGTCGATGATGGCGATCTACGACACGATGCAGTACATCCAGCCGGATATCCACACCTATTGCCTCGGCCAGGCCGCCTCGGCGGCGGCCGTGCTGCTGGCGGCCGGGACGAAGGGCAAGCGGTTCGCGCTGCCCAACGCGCGGATCCTGATCCACCAGCCGGCCGTGGAAAGCGGCTACGGGCAGTCCAGCGACCTGGAGATCCAGGCCCGCGAAATTCTTCGGATGCGGACCGCGATGGAGCAGATTATCGCGGGTCATACCGGCCAGTCCGAAGATCAGGTGCGCAAGGACATCGAGCGGGACAAATTCTTCACCGCGCAAGAGGCCAAGGAGTACGGCTTGGTCGATGAGGTTCTGACGATGCTGAAGCGCAAGAGCGAGGTAGGGTCGTCCTAACCGGGAAAGCCGGCCTGCGGCCGGCGCGCCTGGCACGGTGTGCCTTAGGCCACAACTAGGGTCGCCGAGGCGGTACCGTCTAGGTTCTACGGATGCTTCGCTCCGCGTGGCGGGCAGGCCGGACAAACGGCGATAAGGAGTTTGGGTGGCACGCATCGGCGATGGCGGTGACCTGCTGAAGTGCTCATTCTGCGGAAAGAGCCAGAAGCAGGTCAAGAAGCTGATCGCGGGTCCCGGCGTGTACATCTGCGATGAGTGCATCGACCTCTGCAACGAGATCATCGAGGAAGAGCTCTCTGAGCCGCCGGAGCTCAAGTGGGACAGCCTCCCCAAGCCGCGTGAGATCTACGAGTTCCTCGACTCCTACGTGATCGGCCAGGACAAGGCCAAGAAAGGCCTGTCGGTCGCGGTCTACAACCACTACAAGCGGATCCAGTCGGGCGGCGAGCGGGCCGGCGCGGGCGAGGACGGCGTCGAGCTGGCCAAGTCCAACATCTTGCTGCTCGGTCCCACCGGATCCGGCAAGACGCTGCTGGCGCAGACCCTGGCCAGGTTGCTGAACGTGCCGTTCGCGATCGCTGATGCGACCGCGCTGACGGAGGCGGGCTACGTCGGCGAGGACGTCGAGAACATCCTGCTCAAGCTCATCCAGGCGGCGGACTACGACGTCAAGAAGGCCGAGACCGGCATCATCTACATCGACGAGATCGACAAGATCGCCCGCAAGAGCGAGAACCCGTCGATCACGCGCGACGTGTCCGGTGAGGGCGTGCAGCAGGCCCTGCTGAAGATCCTTGAGGGCACGACGGCGTCGGTCCCGCCGCAGGGCGGCCGCAAGCACCCGCACCAGGAGTTCATCCAGATCGACACCACGAACGTGCTGTTCATCTGCGGCGGCGCTTTCGCTGGCCTGGAGAAGCTCATCGAGTCGCGGGTGGGCAAGAGCGGCATGGGCTTCGGCGCCGTGCTGCGGGTCAAGACCGACAAGACCGAGGCCGATCCGTTCGCCGACGTCATGCCCGAGGACCTGCTGAAGTTCGGCATGATCCCGGAGTTCGTCGGGCGGCTGCCGGTGATCACCAGCGTGCACAACCTGGACCGGGAAGCGCTGATCCGCATCCTCACCGAGCCTCGCAACGCCCTGGTCCGGCAGTACCGGCGGCTGTTCGAGCTCGACGGGGTGGACCTCGAGTTCACCGAGGACGCCCTCGAGGCCGTCGCCGATCAGGCGATCCTGCGCGGCACTGGCGCGCGCGGCCTGCGCGCGATCCTGGAAGAGGTTCTGCTCTCGGTCATGTACGAGGTGCCGAGCCGCAAGGACGTCGAGAAGGTCGTGATCAGCGCCGAGGTCGTGCTGGAGAACGTGAACCCCACGCTCGTGCCGCGTGACTCGCCGCGCCGCACGCCG
This sequence comes from uncultured Actinomycetota bacterium, assembly GCA_963805805.1. Lineage (GTDB taxonomy): Bacteria > Actinomycetota > Actinomycetes > Streptosporangiales > Streptosporangiaceae > JAJYUU01. Next base: position 589,538 of record CAWDVS010000011.1, read on the forward strand.
CGGGAGAAGTCCGCCTGATTACCGGCGGGGTGCGCGCGATCTCGGTGCCCCCGGTCTAGACCGGGGACACCGATCGCTCTGTGTCACCCGAAGACCGTGGGGCCCCTAGAATTACCTGCCGTGACTGGATCCGATCAATCCCAGCTTCCGCCCCAGTACGTGCCAGCCGACGTCGAGTCACGTCGCTATGAGGCCTGGGTCGAAGCCGGCTACTTCACCGCCGACCCGGGCTCGGCCGCCCCCGCCTTCACGATCGTGATTCCGCCGCCGAATGTGACCGGCTCGCTGCACGTCGGCCACGCGCTCGATCACACCCTGATCGACTCGCTGGTGCGGCGGCGCCGGATGCAGGGGTACAACGCGCTCTGGCTGCCAGGCATGGACCACGCCGGCATCGCGACCCAGAACGTCGTCGAGCGCGAACTGGCCAAGGAAGGGCTGTCCCGGCACGACCTCGGCCGGGACGGGTTCGTCGAGCGGGTCTGGCAGTGGAAGGCCGACTTCGGCGGGCGGATCCTCGGCCAGATGCGCAGGCTCGGCGACAGCGTCGACTGGACCCGCGAGCGCTTCACACTGGACGCGGGTCTGTCCAGGGCGGTGCAGACCATCTTCAAGCGGCTCTACGACGACGGCCTGATCTACCGGGCGGAGCGGATCATCAACTGGTGCCCACGATGCCTGACCGCCTTGTCCGACATCGAGGTCGAGCACTCCGACGACGACGGCGAGCTGGTCTCGATCCGGTACGGCGAGGGTGCCGAGTCGATCGTCGTGGCGACCACCCGGGTCGAGACGATGCTGGGCGACACCGGCGTCGCGGTGCACCCGGAAGATCCGCGCTATAGCCACCTGGTGGGTAAGCAGATCGAGCTGCCGCTGACCGGCCGCAGGATCCCTATCGTCGCCGATCCGCACGTGGACCCGGAGTTCGGCACCGGCGCCGTCAAGGTGACACCCGCGCACGACCCGGACGACTTCGAGATCGGCCGCCGGCACTCGCTGCCGAGTCTGGTGGTCATGGATGAGCGGGCGGTGATCACCGCGCCCGGCCCGTTCCAGGGCCTGGACCGGTTCGAGGCCAGGCCGGCCGTCCTGGCCGCGCTGCGGGATGACGACCGCATCGTGGCCGAGCGCCGGCCCTACGTGCACGCGGTCGGGCACTGCTCGCGCTGCGGCACGACGGTCGAGCCACGGCTGTCGCTGCAGTGGTTCGTCAAGGTCGAGCCGCTGGCCAAGGCCGCCGGCGACGCGGTCAGGGACGGCCGGGTGCGCATCTACCCGCAGGACCTGGCCGCCCGGTACTTCGACTGGGTCGATGACATGCACGACTGGTGCATCAGCCGGCAGCTGTGGTGGGGTCACCGGATCCCGGTCTGGTACTCCGCCGACGGCGAGGTGCGCTGCGTCGGACCGGATGAGGAGCCGCCGGCCGGCGACGGCTGGGAGCAGGACGCGGATGTCCTGGACACCTGGTTCTCCTCGGCGCTGTGGCCGTTCTCCACGCTCGGCTGGCCGGACGACACCCCTGACCTGCGGGCCTTCTATCCGACCAGCGTGCTGGTGACCGGCTACGACATCCTGTTCTTCTGGGTGGCCCGGATGATGCTGTTCGGCCTGTACGCGATGGCGGACAACGGGCCAGAGGCGGCCGTGCCGTTCCGGCAGGTGGCCCTCCACGGCCTGGTGCGCGATCAGTTCGGCAAGAAGATGTCGAAGTCGCGCGGCACCAGCGTGGACCCGCTGGACTGGATCGACCGGTTCGGGGCGGACGCCACCAGGTTCATCCTGGCCCGCGGCGCCACGCCCGGCGGCGACGTGTCGGTCAGCGAGGACTGGGTGGCCGGCGCGCGCAACTTCTGCAACAAGCTCTGGAACGCGGCCAGGTTCGCGCTGCTGAACGGTGCCGTCGCGGGCCAGCCGCTGCCGCCTGCGGCTGAGCTGACCGCCCCGGACCGGTGGATTCTGTCCCGGCTCGCCAGGGTCACCACCGAGGTGGACGCGCTCTACGAGCAGTTCGAGTTCGCCAAGGTGTGCGAGGCGCTCTACCACTTCGCCTGGGACGAATTCTGCGACTGGTACCTGGAGCTGGCCAAGTCCAGCCTCACCGGGACGGATGCGGAGGCGGCCGACGCCACCCGGCGGGTGCTGGGCGAGGTGCTCGACCGGCTGCTACGGCTGCTGCACCCGGTGATCCCGTTCGTGACCGAGGAACTGTGGACGGCGCTCACCGGGGGCGAGTCGATCGTCGTCGCGCGCTGGCCGGGCCAGGTCGCCGACGGCGCCGCGGCGTTGCCGGCGGTCGGCACCGACCCGGCCGCGGAGGCGGAGATCGAGCTGCTGATGGGCGTCGTCACCGAGGTGCGGCGATTCCGGTCCGACCAGGGCCTGCGGCCGAGTCAGCCGGTGCCCGCCGCGATCTCCGGCCTGGCCGGGAGCCCGCTGGCTGCGCACGAGGGCCGCATCCGGTCGCTATTGCGGCTCGCGGAGCCGGGTGACTCCTTCGCCGCCACCGGCTCGGTGCAGTCGGCCGGCGTCACGGTGGAACTGGACACGGCGGCGACGATCGATGTCGCGGCCGAGCGCAAGCGGCTGACCAAGGACCTCGCCACCGCCAGGGCCGACATCGCGGCCGCCGAGAAGAAGCTGGCCACCCCGTCGTTCGTCGAACGAGCGCCGGCCGAAGTCGTCGCCAAGAACCGGGACCGCCTCGCCGCCGCCCAGGCCGAAGCCGCCCGCCTGGAGGACCGCCTCGCCGCCCTGCCCGCTGGCAACTGAGCACCGGGCGGCCCGCTGCCGCGGGCCAAGTAGGCTTGCTCGCCGGGAGGCCTAAGTGAGCGGCACGGCATGAGCGGTAGTAGTAATGATCGCCTGCGCGAGATCGAGAAGGACATCTTCGCGCGGCGGCCGGAGCACGCGATCAGCCCGTCGCTGGACCGGATCCGGGCCCTGGTCACGCTGCTGGGCGACCCGCAGCGGGCGTACCCCGTGATCCACATCACCGGAACCAACGGCAAGACGTCGACGGCGCGGATGATCGAGTCGCTGCTGCGCGCCCGCGGCCTGCGGACCGGCCTGTTTACCAGCCCGCACCTGTCCATGGTCGGGGAGCGGATCGCAGTGGACGGGCAGCCGCTGTCCGGGGAGCGGTTCGTCGAGGCCTACGACGAGATCAAGCCGTACGTGGACCTGGTTGACCAGAGCCACGAGGTGCCGCTGTCCTTCTTCGAGGTGCTGACCGGCATGGCGTTCGCGGTGTTCGCCGACGCGCCGGTGGACGTGTGCGTGCTCGAGGTGGGCATGGGCGGCACCTGGGACAATACCAACGTCGCGGACGGCGCCGTGGCGGTCGTCACGCCCATCAGCCTCGACCACACCAGGCACCTCGGCAGCACCGTGGCCGAGATCGCCACGGACAAGGCGGGCATCATCAAGCCCGGCGCCGTCGCCGTGCTCGCGCAGCAGCCGCCGGAAGCGGCCGAAGCGCTGCTGCGGCGGGCCGCGGATGTCGGCGCCACGGTCGCCCGCGAGGGACTCGAATTCGGGGTGCTCGCGCGCGAGCTCGCCGTCGGCGGGCAGCAGGTGTCCGTACGCGGGCTGCTCGGCGACTACCCCGACCTGTTCCTGCCGCTGTTCGGCGCGCATCAGGCCGGCAACCTCGCGTGCGCGATCGCCGCGGCGGAAGCCTTCGCCCGGACGCCGGAGAGCGACGGGTCCGGGCCGCACTCCCCGGCGGACGAGGCCCGGAGCCCTGGCGGAGCCCTCGACCTGGCCATGGTGCGGCAGGCGGCCGCCACGATGAGCTCGCCCGGCCGGCTAGAGATCGTGCGGCGCAGTCCGGTGGTCGTCGTGGACGCCGGGCACAACCCCGGCGGCATGGCGGCGTCCATGGAGGCGCTGACCGAAGCCTTCACGTTCACGCAGCTGGTCGCCATCCTCGCGGTGAGCGAGGACAAGGACGTGGCCGGGATCCTGGACCAGCTGGAGCCGGTCGCGGGCCGGCTGATCGTCACTTCCAACTCGTCGTCGCGGGCCGCGGATCCGGCTGCGGTCGCCGAGGTGGCCGAGGGCATCTTCGGGCCGGACCGGGTGAGTGTCGCCAGCCGGCTCGACGACGCGATCGAGCTGGGCGTCGCGCTCGCCGATGAGGTGGACGCGGCCGACGGCCCTGGCAGCGCGGGCGTGCTCATCACCGGCTCGGTCATCACGGCCGGCGACGCGCGCATGCTGCTGGCCGGCGGAGCGCAGCAGTGAAGCGGCTATGTTCCACCGTGCTGGTGATGGAGGCGATCGTCATCGCGCTGGCGATCCCGGTCGCGATTCACATCGATCACCTGACACCGCATACGGCCGGCCTGACCGGCGGAATCGCCGCTGGCGCCGCGATCGTGCTCACGATGCTGGCCCGCTGGCAGCTGCAGCTGACACTGGTGCTCGGCAGCTTGCTTCAGGTGTACCTGATCGCCGCCGGGCGAATTGTTCCGGTAATGTACGCTCTCGGTGCTATCTTCGCGGCGTTCTGGGTGATTGGCATCTTGCTCGGCCGCCGCCTTGAGCGCGCTGCAGGTCACTAAATACCCAGGTCACTAAATACCAAAGCGCGGGCCAACTGGCGCGCCCTGCCGAATCGGGCGCACGACCGACATGTAGGCTGTGCAACCGCGGAATACGTGTCGCTTCATTTGCTAACTGAACGCGTGTGATAGGTAGCTGACAGTGGCCAATCTCCGATTGCCGAGATGGCTTTCCGGTCTTTGGCACTATCGGCCGCGCCGGTCCGTTGAACGTTCGCAGGCGAGCGTTCGCGGCAGATGGCGTGGGTTGCGGCGGCCTGGGTAGCGGGGGGTCTGCCTCGGTGTTGCAGCCGCTCGGTCAGTTGCACAGCGTGAGTTTCAGGGCTGGCGGCGCGTCGTCCGCGGCGAGAAAAATACAGATCACCTGATAGAACTCGGCTGGAAGGTTCTAGTTCCACATGAGCAACGCGATGGCGCTTCTGGGCCGCGACATGGCCGTCGACCTCGGCACGGCGAACACGCTGGTGTATGTCAGAGGCCGGGGCATCGTGCTCAACGAACCGTCCGTGGTGGCCCTGAACACCAACACGGGCCAGATCGTCGCCGTCGGGGTCGAGGCGAAACGGATGATCGGCCGGACGCCCGGCAATATCGTCGCGGTCCGCCCGCTGAAAGATGGCGTGATCGCTGACTTCGACGTGACCGAGCGGATGCTCCGTTACTTCATCCAGAAGGTGCACAGACGCAGCCACCTGGCCAAACCACGGATCGTGGTGGCCGTCCCCAGCGGCATCACCGGCGTCGAGCAGAGCGCGGTGAAGGAAGCCGGCCACCAGGCCGGCGCTCGCCGGGTCTACATCATCGAGGAGCCCATGGCGGCCGCGATCGGAGCTGGCCTGCCGGTAAACGAGCCGACCGGGAACATGGTCGTGGACATCGGCGGCGGCACCACCGAGGTCGCGGTCATCTCGCTCGGCGGCATCGTCACGTCGCAGTCCATTCGCGTCGGCGGGGACGAACTCGACCAGGCGATCATCACCTTCGGCAAGAAGGAGTACTCGCTCATGCTCGGCGAGCGCACGGCCGAGGAAATCAAGATCTCGCTGGGCTCCGCCTATCCGTCCAACGACGAGCCGAACGCCGAGATCCGGGGGCGCGACCTGGTCAGCGGCCTGCCGAAGACGATCGTGATCTCCGCGGAGGAGATCCGGCGCGCGATCGAGGAACCGCTCAGCGTCGTCATCGACGCGGTGAAGACCACCCTGGACAAGTGCCCGCCCGAGCTTGCGGGCGACGTTATGGACCGCGGAATCGCCCTGACTGGCGGCGGTGCGCTGCTGCGCGGGCTGGACGAACGGCTGCGCGAGGAAACCGGGATGCCGATCCACGTGGCGGACAATCCGCTGGACTCGGTAGCGCTGGGGACCGGCAAGTGCGTCGAGGACTTCGACACGCTGCAGCAGGTGCTAGTGCCCGAGTCGCGGCGCTAGCAACTCCGGCACAACCAACCAGGACACTACGGAAGCGGGCGGGCGCGGCCGTCCTGGCTGCGACTAATTGACAGGCGGCAGACACCATGATGGGTGTGCGAGACACGCGGCGCACTCGCCGCGTCCTCATCGTGTTGCTGGCAGTCGCGCTCGCGCTGATCGCGTTCAGCTATTCGGACGGCTCCTCGCCCGTGCTGCGCGGGGTACGGCACGTCAGCGGGTCGGTGTTCGGTGGGGTGGAGCACGCCGGCAGTTCAGTGGCGGGATTCTTCGGCGCGTCCAGCGGCTCCAGCGGGCAGGTCGGCCAGTTGCAGTCCGAGGTGGTCCGGCTGCGGGCTGAGCTGAGCCAGGCCGGCCTGAGCAAGACCGAGTACCAGCAACTGCACAAGATGCTGCAGCTGGCCGGCACCGGCCGGTACCGGATCGTCGCGGCCACCGTGATCGCGGTCGGCCAGGGCTACCAGCAGGCGGTGACCGTCGACGCGGGCAGCGCGGACGGGGTCAAGGCGAACGAGACCGTGCTGAACGGGCAGGGCCTGGTCGGCCAGGTGACGGCCGTGACCGCGCACACCGCGACGGTGCTGCTGGCGAGCGATTCCTCCTCGGTCGTGGGTGTCGCGCTCGCGCCGAGCGGCGAGCTCGGCTGGGTGACCGGGCCGGGCGCCGCGTCGACCGGCCCGAGCGGCATGCTCAAGCTCGCGGTCATCGACTCGGCCGCCGCGCTCAAGCCGGGTGAGGCGATGGTGACGTCGGCGTCGGTGCACGATCAGCCGTTCGTGCCCGGTGTGCCGGTCGGCACGATCTACAAGATCATCAACAAGGCCGGCTCGCTCACGCCGATGGCTCTGGTCAAGCCCTATGCGGACCTGGCGGCGCTCGGCGTGCTCGGTATCGTCGTCGCGCCGCCGCGGGGGAGCCCGAAGTTCTCGGTGCTGCCGCCGATCCCGCATCCCGCGCCTGCCATCACCGTGACGGTGACGCCGCGGGCCAAGCCGAGCCCCAGCGCGAGCGGCTGATATGCGCAGGACGCTCCTGGCCGTCGGGTCGCTAGCCGTTGCGCTGGTACTTCAGCTGGTCGTGCTGAACGGGCTGCACCTGCCCGGCGGCGGCGTCCCCGATCTGGTGCTGCTGCTGGTGGCGGTGCTCGCGATCACCGGCACGCCGGTCCGCGGGATGATCACCGGCTTCGCCGCGGGCCTGGCGCTCGACATCGCGCCGCCCGGCAGCGCGGTCCTCGGGGAGTACGCGCTCACGCTGTGCCTGGTCGGCTGGGCCGCGGGCCGGATGAACCGGCTGGTCGACCGGTCCGCGCTGCGCGCGCTGGCCGGGCTGACGGTGGTCGTCGCGCTGGCCGAAGGGCTGGCCGCCGCGATCAGCATCGGCCTGGATCCGGCTCAGTTCAGTCTCGCGCACGCGCGCCAGGTGCTGCCGTCGGCGGTTGGGTACGACCTGCTGCTGCTGCCGTTCCTGATGTACCTGGCGCTGCTGGCCCGCAGCTGGGCGGAGGCCGGCCCGCTGGACAGCGACCTGGACCCGGCCAGCGTGTTCGGTGCGTCCGGCGCCGGCCAGCCCGGCCACCGGGCGCAGCCGCGGATCGCGACGGCGGGCGGCCGTCCGCACGGCGGCTGGGTGGCCACCGGCCGCGGCGGCCGCGAGGCAGCCTTCCGGCATCCCGCCTCGCCGCGCGGGCTGCGGCCGGGGCGCGGCGTGGCCGGGTCTGCGGCCGGTCTTTCGCTGCCGCGGCCCGGCCTGCCGAGCGCGCCGGTCAATCTGCGGTTCGACAGCAAATCCGTGGCGCGCCGGGCCAGGAACTCGGGCGTGATCGGCAACCCGGTCGGCACCGGCCTCGGCCGTCTGCCCGCTCAGCATCCGGGGGCCCGGGATCTGAAAGCACGGGGCAGCGTGCGCAGCCGCGGGTTCCGGCCGCACGGCGGCGCGCCCGGCGGCTCGGCGTCCGGCCAGGCTGCCGCCCTGGTGCGACGGCCGCCCGGCCGGACGGTATCGCTGAAGTTCGGCGCCAGGCGCGGCGACGGGACCGTAGGCCGGCGGCTCGGCACACCCCGGCCGGCTGGCTCGGGGGCCGGCTCACACACCGGCTCGCACGGATCGGCGCTGCGCGGTTCGGCGCTGCGCGGTTCAGTTCTCACCGGCACCGGGCTGCGCGGGGTCGGCCTGCAGGGAATCGGCCAGCTGGACCGGACCGGCCGCAGCGCGCTCGGCATGAGCTTCCGGCGGAAGGCCGCGCCCCGGTTCCGGGCCGCGCAGCCAGCGCCGCCCCGTTCCCGGCCCAAGGCAGCCCCGAAGTTCCGCCGCGGCCATGTGACGCCCTCGCCGGCGCTGACCGCCAGCTTCGGCGCCGGCGGCATGCTGGCGCAGCAGGATCTGCTGGCCGCGCGCCGGCGGCGGTCGGGCTCGCCGCGATTGCACCTGGCCGCGCGCCGGCGTGGCCGCGGCCTGCTCGGCGGCTCGGGCGGCCGGAAGAGCGGGCCGGCCCGGCCGACCGCGCCCAGGTTCCGGACCCGCAGCCCGGCGCGGCCCGGCCGCCCGGCGCCACGGCAGCCGCAGTTCGGTTACGGCCGGCGCTCGGTCGTCGGGTTCCTGGTGGCGCACGGGGTCGGGGGGCACTGGCTGGCCCGCACGAGGGCAGGCGGCCGCGCGCGCGTGTGGCTTATCGGCAGGCGAAACGGAGGGACGCGGTGATCCCGGCATCGAGGGGCCGGCTGTTCGGGGTGACGCTGATCGTCATGGCGCTGCTAGTGACGCTCGGCGTGCGGCTGTACTACGTCCAGGTCAAGCAGCACACAAAGTACGTGGCCCTGGCCAACCAGGATCGGATCCGGGACGTAATCGAGCCGTCGGTGCGGGGTCAGATCTTCTCCGACAACGGCACGCCGCTGGTCACGAACGCGGCATCGCTGACCGTCGCGGTCAACATGGCGACCGTCGGGCAGCAGTCCGACGGCGGCAAGGCCGAACTGACCCGGCTGGCCAAGCTGCTCGGCATCAGCGACAAGACGATGCAGGAGAAGGTCAGGCTGTGCACGGTCGGGGTCAGCCAGCCGTGCTGGCAGGGCTCGCCCTACCAGCCGATCCCGGTCGCCCAGCGCGTGCCGGACCGGATCGCGCTGCAGGTGCTGGAGAGCAAGAAGCAGTTCCCCGGCATCACGGCGGATGTCCAGCCGAGCGTGCACTACCAGCAGCCGGTCGCCACCGACATGTCCCAGATCCTCGGCTACCTGCAGCCGATCACCGCGCAGGAGGTCAAGCAGCTGCACGTGCCGGTGACCGGGTTCTCCGGCGTGGACCTGGTCGGGCAGTCCGGGCTGGAGGCGCAGTACGACAAGGAGCTGCGGGGCGCCTCGGGCGTCGATGAGGTCGCCGTCAACGCGGCCGGACAGGTCACGAGCACGATCAAGAACACCAAGCCGGTGGCCGGCGACGACCTGATCACGAGCATCAACGCGAACGTGCAGGCGGCGACGCAGAACGCGCTGACGGGAGCGATCCTGAAGACGCAGGCGGAGGGCAACACGGGCGCGACCTCGGGGGCAGCGGTCGTGATGACCACGACCGGCCGGGTCGTCGCGATGGCCAGCTACCCGACGTACAACCCGAGCATCTGGACCAACGGCATCTCGGAGAAGCAGTTCAAGTCGCTGTTCGGCACCGGCCACGGGGAGCCGATCCTGGAGCGCGCCACCCAGGGCGAGTACCCGCCGGGCTCGACCTGGAAGGTCACGACGCTGACCGCCGCCATCAAGGCCGGGTACTCGCTGTATAACGACTACGACTGCGCGGCGGCCACCGACGTGGGCGGGCACGTCTTCAACAACGACTTCGGCAACGGCGGCATGATGTCGCTGCACGAGGCGCTCGTGCGGTCCTGCGACACGATCTTCTACAACTTCGGCTACGACATCTGGCAGCACGACAACCGCAAGTACAACACCGTGACCAGCCCGAAGTTTCCGATCCAGGAGGAGCAGAAGGTCGAGCTGCAGTGGGGCTTCGGCCAGCCGACCGGGGTGGACCTGCCGGGCGAGAACGCGGGCAGCATCCCGACCAGGGAGTGGCTGTACTACTACTACCAGGACAACGCCCACCGGGGTCAGAACTGGTGCAAGAACGGCCGGGCCAACGGCAGCTACGTCCAGCAGATCGAGTACGACGACTGCCAGTACGGCAATGTCTGGCTGCCCGGCCAGGCGATCATCGCCTCGATCGGCCAGGGCTACGTCTCGGTGACGCCGCTGCAGCTAGCCCGTGCCTACGCCGCGCTTGCCAACGGCGGCACCCTCTACAGCCCGCGGATCGGCGCGGAACTGGTCGGCCCCACCGGCCAGGTCGTGCAGAAGATCACCCCGCCGGTCGTCGGGCACCTGCCGGCCTCCAAGACCACCCTTGCGTATATCCGCAGCGCCCTCGCCGGGGTGATTACGTCCGGAACGGCGGCTGGCACGTTCGGCGGTTTCCCGCTCGGCAAGGTGTGTGTGGCCGGCAAGACCGGTACGGCGCAGGTGTTCGGCAAGAACTCGACCTCTAACTTCGCGTCGTTCGCGCCGTGCAACCACCCGAAGTACGTCGTGGTGATGATGATTCCGGACTCCGGCTTCGGCGCCGACGTGTCCGGTCCCGCGGTCCGGCAGATCTGGGACGCGATCTACGGCCTTGAGGGGCACAAGGCCGCGACCCCGAACGGCAAGCTGCCGGCGCCGCCGCGGATGAACGCGGCGGGCCAGATCGTCCAGTCCGGCACCCAGCCGGCCAGGAAGGCCGGCCGATGACGTTCACGCGCGGCTCCGGCGGGCCCCGGTTCGGATCGTCGGCATTCCGCGGGCTGGCCCCGGTCCGGCTCGACGGCGGCAGCTCGCGCCGGTTCGGCGGCTCGCTCGGACCGCGGCGGGGCTCCCGCGGGCGGCTGTCGAGGTTCTTCGGCCGGGTCTTCGGCCGCGGCTCGCCGCTGCGGCACATGGACTGGGTCCTGCTGCTCGGCGTGCTGGCGCTCAGCCTGCTCGGCACGCTGCTGGTGTACTCGGTGACCGAGCCGCAGCTGCGCCAGCAGGGCCTGGATCCGCACACCTACCTGACCAAGCAGCTGCTGAACGTCGCCATCGGGCTGGTGCTGATGGCCGGGGTCAGCATGCTCGACTACCGGCAGATCCGGGCCGCCTCGCCGATCGTGCTGGGCGTGTCGTGTCTCGGCCTGCTCGCGGTGCTGACGCCGCTCGGCAGCGTCGTCAACGGCGCGAAGTCCTGGATCTCGCTGCCCGGCGGGTTCCAGATCGAGCCGTCGGAGTACGCGAAAATCGCCATCATCCTGGTGGGCGCGATCCTGCTGAGCAACATCCCGCAGGGCGAGACCAGACCCCGGCTGCGCCAGATGTGGCTGACCGTGGGGGCCGCCGTGGTCCCGATCGCGCTGGTAGCGGCCGAACCCGACCTCGGCGTCGACATGCTCATGCTGGCCCTGCTGATCGGCGCGATCGCGCTGTCGGGGGTCAAGCTGCGCTGGCTCGGGCTGCTGCTCGGCGCCGGAGTGCTCGGCATCGTGGCCATTGCCAAGCTGCACCTGCTGAAGGCGTACCAGGTGTCCCGGCTGACCGCATTCCTGAACCCGAACTCCGACCCCCGTGGCACCGGCTACAGCGCGGCCCAGTCACTGATCTCGATCGGATCCGGCGGCGTGCACGGTGAGGGCCTGTTCAAGGGCCAGCTCGTCGCCGGGAATTTCGTGCCCGAGCAGCACACCGACTTCATCTTCTCGGCGGCAGGGGAGCAGCTCGGCTTCATCGGCGCGCTGGTCATCATCGTGCTGCTGGCGGTGGTGCTGCTGCGGGCGTTCCGGATCGCGGCCAAGGCGGACGACCAGTTCGGCATGCTGGTCGCGGGCGGCGTCGCGATCTGGTTCGGCGTCCAGTCCTTCATCAACATCGGCATGACGGTCCGGATCATGCCGGTCACCGGGCTGCCGCTGCCGTTTGTGTCCTACGGCGGATCGGCCATGTTCGCCGACATGATCGCGATCGGCGCGCTGCAGGCCGTTTACCGGCACCGGATGGTGTTCGGCACCCGGTAGCCGCGAGCGTGGCTACGCGACCAGCCAGGCGCAGCCTCGTTCCCTTCCTGGCGCGACTAGCCGGTTTTGGTGCGGTCGGGCAACGGGGCCGGATCCGCCGGGCCCTCGGCGGGCGCCGGCGTGACCGCCCTGGCCCGCCACGGCCTGGCCCAGGTCAGCCAGATGCCGACCGCGACGACCACGGTCGCGGCCAGGATCCAGCCGAGCGCGGTGGTGCCGACGCCGACGTACTTGAGGCCGGAGGCGAAGATCACGAACGTGATCACGGGCCGCAGATAGCGGTCGGGCGCCCGCGAGGACAGCAGCGATCCGATCAGGACCGCGGGCACGCTGCCGATGACGATCGAGGCCGTGACCCCGAACTGCACAGATCCGAAGATCAGCGCGCCGGCCGCGGCGGCGGCGGTCAGCGGCACGGCCTGGGTCAGGTCGGTGCCGACCAGGTTCTTCGAGCTCAGCATCGGATACACGAACAACAGCAACACGATCATCAGCGAGCCCGAGCCCACCGAGGTCAGGCCGACGATCACGCCGCCCAGCATGCCGATGAGTACGGTCGGCACCGGCTTGGCCACGACATCCCTGATCGCCGCCGTCCGGTCAGCGCCGGCCCGGACGTCCAGGATGTAGCGGAGCACCATGGCCCCGGCTCCGGTCAGCAGCGCGGCACCGAGGGCCTGCTCGACGTGCGTCTGGGCCGACTTGGTGCCGCCGAGCAGGTGCAGAAAGTACGCGCCGGCGAAGGCCATCGGCACCGACCCGGCGGCCATCCAGCCCACCATCCGCAGGTGCACGGTGCCCCGGCGCAGGTGCACGGCCGCGCCGACCGGCCGCATCAGCACGGCCGCGACCAGGTCGCTGGAGATCGCCGACGGGGGGCTGACCTTGAACAGCAGGATCAGCATCGGCGTCATCAGCGCGCCGCCGCCCGCACCGGTGAGGCCCACCAGCATGCCGACGATGGCGCTGCCGATCACGATGTAGGGGTCGATGTGCATGATTTCCCGCCGAATCGCGCTGACCACGGCGCCGGGCGACGCCGCGGTAGGTTGGACTTTACCTGCCGGATTACTCGGTATTAACCGACTCAGATCCTATTTTCCTGATCCCTGGCAGCTATCCCGGAGTGTGTTTTCCCGCTATCCGGACTGGTCAGCCCGGACCGGGCTGCATTGCACCGGCCAGACATCGGTACTGTGTAACCGTGCCTGTGCAGTCGGTATACCCCCTGCTCGAGCCGCTCCTCCCACTGGTACGCAAACCCATCCAGTATGTCGGCGGCGAGTTGAACTCTGTCGTCAAGGACTGGGACGCGGCGGATGTCCGCTGGGCCCTGATGTACCCGGACGCCTATGAGGTGGGCCTGCCGAACCAGGGCCTCCAGATCCTGTACGAGGTGCTGAACGAGCAGGACGGGGTGCTGGCCGAGCGGACGTATAGCGTCTGGCCGGACCTCGAGGCGCTGATGCGCTCGCACGGACTGCCGCAGTTCACCGTCGACGGGCACCGGCCGGTGCGCGCCTTCGACGTCCTCGGGGTGAGCTTCGCGACCGAGCTTGGCTATACCAACCTGCTGACCGCGCTGGACCTGGCCGCGATCCCGCTGTCCGCCGCGGACCGCGGCTGCGACGACCCGATCGTGCTCGCGGGCGGGCACGCGGCGTTCAACCCCGAGCCCATCGCCGAGTTCATCGACGGCGCCGTGCTCGGCGACGGCGAGCAGGCCGTGCTCGGGATCAGCGCGCAGATCCGGGCCTGGAAGGCGGCCGGACGTCCGGGCGGCCGGGACGGACTGCTGCTGCGGCTGGGGCGGCGGGCGGGGTCTACGTGCCGCGATTCTACGACGTGACTTACGGCCCGTCCGGCGCCATCACGTCGGTGCTGCCCAACCGGCCGGGGGTGCCGCGCACGGTGTCCAAGCACACCGTCATGGACCTGGACGAGTGGCAGTACCCGGCCAAGCCGCTGGTGCCGCTCGCCGAGACCGTGCACGAACGGTTCAGCGTGGAGATCTTCCGCGGCTGTACCAGGGGCTGCCGGTTCTGCCAGGCCGGGATGATCACCAGGCCGGTGCGGGAGCGGTCGATCGAGACGATCGGCGCCATGGTCGAGACCGGTATCCAGGCCAGCGGCTTCACCGAGGTGGGACTGCTGTCGCTGTCCAGCGCCGACCACAGCGAGATCAACGAGATCGCGGTGGACCTGGCCGACCGGTACGAGGGCACCAATACCGGCCTGTCGCTGCCGTCTACCCGGGTGGACGCGTTCAACGTGACCCTCGCCGACGAGCTCAGCCGCAACGGCCGCCGGTCCGGCCTGACGTTCGCGCCGGAGGGCGGCTCGGACCGGATCCGCAAGGTGATCAACAAGATGGTCACCGAGGATGACCTGATCAAGACCGTGTCCACCGCCTACGCCAGCGGCTGGCGGCAGGTGAAGCTGTACTTCATGTGCGGGCTGCCGACCGAGACCGACGAGGACGTGCTGGCCATCGCCCGGCTGGCGCGCCGGGTGATCGAGACCGGGCGGCAGGTGTCCGGCCGCCGCGACATCCGCTGCACCGTGTCGATCGGCGGCTTCGTGCCCAAGCCGCACACCCCGTTCCAGTGGGCGGCCCAGTGCTCGCACGAGACGGTGGACGCGCGCCTGCGGGCGCTCGGTGCGGAGGTACGGGCCGACCGCGCCTACGCCAAGGCGATCGGGTTCCGCTACCACGACGGTAAGCCGTCGATCATCGAAGGGTTGCTGTCTCGCGGTGACCGGCGGGTGGCGAAGGTCATCCTGGCCGCGTGGCAGGACGGCGCCCGGTTCGACGGCTGGAGCGAGACATTCTCGTTCGAGCGCTGGGAGCGGTGCGCGGCTACTGCGCTGGCCGCGAACGGCCTGGACCTGGCCTGGTACACCACCAGGGAGCGCGGCTACGACGAGGTCTTGCCGTGGGACCACCTGGACGCCGGGCTGGAGCGGGACTGGCTCTGGCAGGACTGGCTGGCCGCGATCGACCCGGCGGGCGCGGCCGAGGTGGAGGACTGCCGGTGGACGCCGTGTTTCGAGTGCGGCGCCTGCTCGTCGATGGGCACTGAGACCCAGATCGGGCCGACCGGGCGGCGGCTGCTGCCGCTGGCGGTGACGGACGCTGACGGGATCGTGGCGGGCGCTGGCGGGGCCGTGCCGGGCGACGGCTCCGCGGCGGGCCGGGGCTAGCGCATGCCCGGCCGCCAGCAGCCCAGCACGCCACCACCGCCACCGTCGGTTCAACGGCTGGTCATCAGGTACGCTAAGCGCGGCAGGATGCGTTTCGCGAGCCACAGGGACATCGCGCGTGCAGTGGAACGGGGAGTACGGCGAGCTGGCCTACCAGTCGCATACTCAGCCGGCTTTTCCCCGCATCCGAAGATCTCCTATCTGGGCGGCGCACCGACTGGTGCGGCCAGCGAAGCTGAGTACCTGGAGATCGGGCTCGCGGCTCGCCGCGAGCCGGAGCGAGGTCAGGGTCGCGCTGGACGCCGCCCTGCCGGATGGAATTGACGTGATCGAGGCCGCTGACCTGGCCGTCGCCCCGGCGGCGCGGCTGGAGGCCTCGGTTTGGCAGGTGGAACTGCCAGGTGTGCAACCGCAGGACGCTGATGCAGCGGTGCGGGCGCTTCTCGCCTCCGGGAAAGCGGAGGTAGAGCGCCGCACCAGCAGCGGAGTCCGGCGGCTGGATGCCAGGGCCGGGGTGGTGTCGCTGGCGGTTGACCAGCGTGCCGCCGCGGGCGAGCACGCTGGATGTGCGATACTTCGAATGGTTGTTCGGCACATGACACCTGCCGTCCGACCCGACGACATCCTGGTTGCGCTCCGCCACCTGTCGGGAATTGAGCCGACGTCGCCACCGATGGTGACGCGCCTGGCTCAGGGCCCGCTAGGCGGTAATGCTGCCGCCGCAGACGCTAGTGCGCCGGAGTCTGGCGCGATGGCCGGCCTGGCCGGCCATCAGCCCGGATCTCCGCCGGCCAGCCCAGCTCGGGCAAGCGCCGCGGCGGAAGCACCCCAGCCACAGCGGCGGGGTGCTGCACAGGGACAGGTATTGGCAACGTGCCTGGACGCGGGGGACGCCAACTTGGCGGGAACCGCTCCAGCGAGCGCGTATGGACAGCTCCCGCGCGGCGCGGAGCGACCCGATGAGGTCGGCTGCGCCCGGGAGCCTGACGGGAGAGATCGCCCGAATGCTCGAGATCGAGCGAGACAACAGTGAGTCAGCGAATGGACCGGATGGGACCGGCGAACAAGGCGGAGGCCAAGGGCACGGCTTGTTGCGCCGGGCCCGGCGGGCGGTAACGCGCCCGGCCGGACCTCCTGCCGCCGCACCCCCAGCGGCGCCGCCATCAGCTGCCGGGGATCCGGCAGCTTCAGCCGCCCCGGCGGCCTCGGGTCCGCGCTCGGAGCCCGCAGGCCATGGCGGCCCGGACGGCTTCGGCGGGCGCGGCTGAGGGGCCGGCGTCAGCCGGCCCGCAGGCCGTCCGCGAGCAGCGGGGCCGGCGATCAGCAGGCCGCGCCAGCGAGCACGACGACGGCCCGCCGGCGGTCTAGCTCGGCGGCGAAGAAGTCAGCACCCGCTGCCGACCAGGCCGGATCCGATGGCACGGACTCCGCGACCGGTTCGGCCGGGGCGCCGTCCGCGGACAACTCCGGAGCCACCGACGGCCAGCCGGCTGAGAGCGGCGGCACCCGGAGCCGTTCGACCCGGTCCCGGTCAGCCAAGTCCGCCAAGCCGGCCGCCGGCGCCGATGGTCCGGCAGGCACTGGCGGCTCGGCCGCCGGCGCCCAGGCGCCCGACGCTCAGGCTGCCGGTGCTCAGGCTGGCGGTGGTCGGCTGCCGGTGGTCAGGCTGCCGGCGGTGCGGGCCGAGCCGGTCAGGCACCGGGCGAGCGCCCGCCGTTCTCCGGCGGCACTGCGGCCGCGGCCGAACCCGGCCAGTCGGTTCCGGCCGCCGCGTTCCAGCCCCCGCTGGTGATATTCCAGCCGCCGGAGATAACGCAGGCGCTCGCGACGCCGCGGCCGGCGCCGCGCGAGGACGACGAAAGCCCGGCCGCGGACGGCACTGACGAGGCAGCCGGCGGGACGGCCGCCAAGCGGCGCCGGCGCGGCGGCCGGGGCCGCGGCAAGGGTCAGCCGGGCACAGGCGAGGCCGCGGACGAGGCCGCCGGCTCAGAGCCGGACGAGCAGGCCGCCGGCGCCGACGAGGGGCAGGAGTCCGAGGCGGCCGACGACGACAACACGCCGAGCGGCCGGCGACGCCGGCGCAGGCGGCGCACCGGTTCCGGCGGCGACGGTGAAGGCCCGTCGTCCGGCGGGACCGACGACCCGCCGAACACGGTCGTCCACGTCCGGCAGCCACGGGCGGTCGCGGACAGCGACGTGCGGGCGGTCAAGGGTTCGACCCGGCTGGAGGCAAAGCGGCAGCGGCGCCGGGAGGGCCGCGAGTCGGGCCGCCGCCGCCCGCCGATCATCACCGAGTCGGAATTCCTGGCCCGGCGGGAGGCGGTCGAGCGGGTCATGGTGGTCCGCCAGCACGCCGACCGGACCCAGATCGCCGTCATGGAGGACGGCGTCCTGGTCGAGCACTACGTGGACAAGGCCAGCCACCAGTCCTATGTCGGCAACGTGTACCTGGGCAAGGTGCAGAACGTCCTGCCGTCGATGGAGGCGGCCTTCGTTGACATCGGCAAGGGCCGCAACGCCGTGCTGTATGCCGGCGAGGTCAACTTCGACGCGAGCGGGCTGGAGGGCGAGTCCAAGCGGATCGAGTCCGCGCTCAAGTCCGGGCAGTCGATCCTGGTCCAGGTCACCAAGGACCCGATCGGTCACAAGGGCGCCCGGCTGACCAGCCAGGTGAGCCTGCCCGGCCGGTATCTCGTCTACGTGCCGGGTGCCAGCATGACCGGCATCAGCCGCAAGCTGCCCGACACCGAGCGCAGCCGGCTGAAGCAGATCCTCAAGCAGGTCATGCCGGAGAACGCGGGCGTGATCGTGCGCACGGCCGCCGAGGGCGCGTCCGAGGAGGAACTCTCCAGGGACGTGGCCAGGCTGGCGGCGCAGTGGGAGGCGATCGAGAAGAAGTCGAAGACCGCCAGCGCGCCGGACCTGCTCTACAGCGAGCCTGACCTCACCCTCCGGGTGGTCCGGGACATCTTCAACGAGGACTTCACCAGCCTGGTCATCGCCAGCGACAGCGAGTGGGACCTGGTGGACGAGTACGTCCGCTACGTCGCGCCGCACCTGGCCGACCGGCTGAAGCGCTGGGACGACGACAACAAGGACGTATTCGCGGCGTACCGGATCGACGAGCAGCTCGCCAAGGCGCTGGAGCGCAAGGTCTGGTTGCCGAGCGGCGGCTCGCTGGTCATCGACCACACCGAGGCGATGACCGTCATCGACGTCAACACCGGCAAGTTCACCGGTCAGGGCGGCAACCTGGAGCAGACCGTCACCAGGAACAACCTGGAGGCGGCCGAGGAGATCGTCCGCCAGCTGCGGCTGCGCGACCTCGGCGGCATCATCGTGATCGACTTCATCGACATGGTGCTGGAGAGCAACCGGGAGCTGGTGCTGCGCCGGCTGCTGGAGTGCCTGGCCAGGGACCGGACCAAGCATCAGGTCGCCGAGGTCACCTCGCTCGGCCTGGTGCAGATGACCCGCAAGCGGGTCGGTTCCGGCCTGCTCGAGGCGTTCTCGGTGCAGTGCGAGCACTGCAACGGCCGGGGCGTGATCATGTCGATGGAGCCGGTGGACCACTCCCACGGCCGCGGCCGCGACGGCGATGGCCGTGATGGCGGCGGTCGTGATGGCGGCGGTCGTGATGGCGGCGGTCGTGATGGCGGCGGTCGCGGCGGCCGGGAGCAGGGCTCCAGGTCCGGCGGGCGCGGTCAGGGCAAGGGCAAGACCGAGGCAAAGAACGGATCCGGTTCGGCGGATGGCGGTGCCGCCGCCGGTAGTTCCGGCGGTCGGGACGGCGGCGCGCAGGGTTCAGGCGGAGCCGGACCGGATGAGCCCGCGAGCGGTGGCAGGTCGCGCGGCTCGCGGTCGCGGTCCAGGTCAGGCGGGTCAAGGCAGGCGGCCGCCGCCGAGTCCGGCAGCGCCGATGGCGCCGCCAGCGTGGCGGCGGGCGACGGCGGTCAGTCGGCGGCTGGGCCTGCCGCTGGCGGCGGAGCCGGCCCGGCATCGGCCAGCGACGGTGCCGAGCCAGAGCGGTGCCGGTCAGGACAGTGCGAGCCAGGCGGGCGGTCAGGACGGCCGAGCCAGGACGGCGCCGGGAGCGCCAACGGTAGCCAGGCCTCCGGGTCTGGCCGGTCCCGGTCGCGGCGCAGCCGGGCGTCCTCGACCGAAACGGCCACTGGTCCTGATAACGGACATAGCCCTCAGGGCGCTGGTCACGTCGGCGGCCCGGTCGAGCTAGGCAGCGGGGAGGCCGAACGAGCGGGCGGCTAGCGGCCCGCGCAGTCTGATACGCTTTATGGTCGGCGCACTTCAGCCGCAGGCCACACGGCCCGGCTGGTGAAGTGCGCAACGTCAGGCAAGCCCAGCTCCAGCATTCCCGGCTGTTACAGCGGCGTGGTTATCCGCGAGCGGGCGAGCACAAAGAGGAGAGACTCTCGGTGTACGCGATCGTGCGCTGCGGCGGCAGGCAGGAGCGGGCGTCAGTAGATGACGTCCTGACCGTCGACAAGCTGTCTGGTGACGTCGGATCCAGCGTGACGCTGCCGACCCTGCTCGTCGTTGACGGCGGCAAGGTCATCAGCGACCCGGCGGAGCTTGGCGGCTACCAGGTCACTGCTGAGATCGTGGGCGCCGTGAGCGGCCCCAAGATCAACATGATTCAGTACAAGAACAAGACTGGCTACCGGCGCCGCCTCGGGCACCGGCAGAAGTACACGCAGGTGCGCATCACCGGCATCGGCTCTGGTAAGGCCAGCACGGCTAAGGCCAGCTCAAGGAAGAAGGGCTGACATGGCACACAAGAAGGGCGCGTCCTCCAGCCGGAACGGCCGCGACTCCAACGCGCAGCGGCTGGGCGTCAAGCGGTTCGGCGGCCAGGTCGTGAACGCGGGCGAGATCATCGTGCGCCAGCACGGCACCCACTTCCACCCCGGCGTGGGCGTGGGCCGTGGCGGCGACGACACGCTGTTCGCCCTGGTGGCCGGCAAGGTTGAGTTCGGCAGGCGGCGGGGGCGGCGCGCAGTGAGCGTGTTTCCGGCCGAGACTGCCGACGCCAGCTAGCGATGGACGCGGTGCGCTAGGCACGTCCGCGCTCGGCCTGGGTATACCAGGTCGGCGGGTCCATGCACGTAAGCGGAGGGCGGACCGCATGAGGTCCGCCCTCCGGCATTTTCCGGCCGGAAGGGATGAGCGGTCGTGGCGGAGTTCGCGGACCAGGCTGAAGTCCGGGTGCACGCGGGCAACGGCGGTAACGGCTGCGCCTCTGTGCACCGGGAGAAGTTCAAGCCGCTGGGCGGCCCGAACGGCGGCAACGGCGGTCGCGGCGGCGATGTGATCATCGAGGTAGACCCGAGCACTGCGACGCTGCTCGACTTCCACCGCCGGCCCGTCCGTAAGGCGGGTAACGGCACGGCCGGGTCGGGATCGTTCCGCAACGGTGCCGAAGGCGATGATCTCGTGCTGAAGGTGCCGGATGGCACCGTGGTGAAGACCGCCGGCGGCGAGGAACTCGCGGACCTGATCGGCGCGGGCACCCGGTACGTGGCGGCCGAGGGCGGCCGCGGCGGCCTCGGCAACGCCGCGCTGGCGTCGACCAAGCGCAAGGCGCCGGGGTTCGCGCTGCGGGGTGAGCCCGGCACCGATCTCGACCTGGTGCTGGAACTCAAGACCGTGGCCGACGCGGGCCTGGTGGGCTTCCCCAACGCGGGTAAGTCCTCTCTGATCGCGGCCATGTCGGCGGCCCGGCCGAAGATCGCCAACTACCCGTTCACGACGCTGATCCCGAACCTGGGCGTGGTCGAAGCTGGCGACGTGCAGTTCGTGGTGGCCGACGTGCCCGGACTGATCCCTGGCGCTAGCACGGGCAAGGGCCTGGGCCTGGACTTCCTGCGGCACGTGGAGCGCTGCTCGGTGTTCGTGCACGTGCTGGACTGCGCGACCGAGGAGCCCGGCCGGGATCCGATCAGCGACCTGGACGCGCTCGAGGCCGAGCTGGCCGCTTACGAGGACCTGACCGGCGCCCGGATGGCCGAGCGGCCACGGATCGTGGCGCTGAACAAGATCGACGTGCCGGAGGCGCGCGAGCTGGCCGATCTGGTCGAGCCCGAGCTGGAGGCGCGCGGGCTGACCGTGCACCGGGTGTCCGCGGCCACTACCGAGGGCCTGCGCGACCTGGCGTTCACGATGGCCGCGGTGATCGCCGCCGCCAGGGCGGCCGCGCCGCCGCTCGAGCCGACCCGGCTGGTGCTCCGGCCCGAGCCGGTCGCGGGACCGTCGTTCGAGGTCGTCGCGGCCGGTGAAAACACGTTCATCATCCGGGGCGAGAAGCCGCGCCGGTGGATCCTGCAGACCGACTTCAGCAACGACGAGGCGGTCGGCTATCTGGCCGACCGGCTGGCCAAGCTCGGGATCGAGGAGGCGCTGGCCAAGGCCGGGGCGGCCGCCGGGGCCGAAGTGCTGATCGGCGACGAGGAGAACGCGGTGGTCTTCGACTGGGATCCGGACCTGCCCGCCGAGCGCGCGGGCCTTGGCCCGCGCGGCACCGACCGGCGGCTCGGCTGAGCGGTCGCCCGGTGAATCTGAATTACCGTAGACATGAAAAAACGCGCTACATTTTGTAGCGCGTCTGCTAACAAATCACAAATGCAAATAGCTTACGCTTGAAGTTTAAGGCATAAGGAGATTGCTTGTCAAGCGCAGAACTGGAGCGCGAGCAGGATTACATCGCTGTGCTTTACGGCCGGCTGGATGATCTCAGGGAACGCGCCAGCGCCCGGATGGCGACCGTGCTGCGACAGACCGGCGGCACGCACCAGGCCAGGCTGGAACGTGACAACTTCACCGTGATGTACAGCCAGCAACTCGCTCAGCTAAACGCCGCGGAGAACGGCCTTTGCTTCGGGCGGCTCGAGTTCAACGACGGCGAACTCCGCTATGTCGGCAGGCTCGGAATTCACGCTGATTCCGACGAGTACATCCAGCTGCTGATGGACTGGCGGGCCGAGGCGGCCCGGCCGTTTTACCTGGCCACGGCCGCGTCACCGGGTGAGGTCAAGGTCCGGCGGCATCTGCGCACCCGGGGCCGGAAGCTCGTCAGCATGGACGACGAGGTACTCGACCTGGCTGCCGCCGACCCGACCAGGCACGAGGGCCTGACGGGTGAGTCGGCGCTGCTGGCCGCGCTGAACGCCAGTCGCACCGGGACGATGGCCGACATCGTCGAGACGATCCAGGTCGAGCAGGACGCGATCATCCGGGCCGCGATGCCGGGCGCCCTGGTCGTGCAGGGCGGACCAGGCACCGGGAAGACCGCGGTCGCATTGCACCGGGCGGCATTTCTGTTGTACACATTCCGCCGCCAGCTCGAGAAGCGCGGCGTGCTTGTCGTGGGGCCGAACGCGACGTTCCTGCGCTATATCGGCCAGGTGCTGCCGTCCCTGGGCGAGACGAGTGTGCTGTTGTCCACGATCGGCGATCTATTTCCCGGCGTGCGGGCCTCGGCGGCCGAACCGGCCGGGGTCGCGGCGATCAAGGGCCGGACCGCGATGGCGAGGGTGATCGCGGCCGCGGTGCGCGACCGCCAGCATGTTCCGGCTGAGTCCATCAGGATCAAGGCGGACTCCGGCCAGCTCAGCCTCACCCCCCGGATGGTGGCGCAGGCCAGGGAGCGGGCCCGCCGGTCCCGGCGGCCGCACAACCTCGCCAGGGCGGTGTTTTTCAGGGAGATCATCACGGCGCTCACCAGGCAGCTCGCCGCCAACCTCGGCCGCAACGTGCTCGGCGGCGGGAACCTCATGGGCAAGCAGGACATCGACGAGCTGCGCCAGGAACTGCGCGACGATCCGGCGGTTCGCGCGGTGATCGACCGGCTGTGGCCGGTGCTCACGCCGCAGCAGCTGGTCGCGGAGCTGCTGGCCGATCCGGCCCGGCTCAAGGCCGCCGCGCCCGGCATGGCCGCGGCCGAGCGGGGGCTATTGCGCCGGGACGCGCGGACTCGGACTGGACGCCGGCCGACGTGCCGCTGCTGGACGAGGCGGCCGAGCGGCTGGGGGAGGACGAGCGTGCGGTGCGGGCGGAGAAGGATCGCCGGCGGCGGCTGCAGGAGGCCTACGCACAGGGCGTGCTCGACATCATCGGCCGGGACGACGAGGACGACCCGGAGCTCCTCATGGGCGCCGACATCATCGACGCGAGCCGGCTGGCCGAGCGATTCGAAGACGAGGCGAACTTGACCGCGGCCGAGCGGGCGGCGGCGGACCGGACCTGGGCGTTCGGGCACGTCATCGTCGACGAGGCCCAGGAACTGTCGCCGATGGCGTGGCGCATGCTGATGCGCCGCTGCCCGGCCAGGTCGCTGACGATCGTCGGTGACCTGGCCCAGACCGGCGACCTGTCCGGCTCCGCTTCGTGGGCCGATACGCTCGGGCCCTATCTGGCCGACCGGTGGCGGCTGGCCCCGCTGACCGTCAACTACCGGACGCCGGCCGAGGTGATGGCGGTGGCCGCGGACGTCCTGGCCGCGATCGACCCCGACCTGGAGGTCCCGCGGTCGGTGCGCGAATCGGGCCACCAGCCGTGGCGCCAGTCTGTGCCCGCCGATGAGCTGGACGAGGCGGTCGGCGCCGCGGCGGTCCGGCTGGCTGAACAGGCCGGCGAAGGCAAGCTGGCGGTCATCGTGCCTGAGCTGCGCCTGGACGAGCTGGGCAAGGCGGTCAGCTCGGTGCTGGCGGATACGGCGCTCGGCGCCGACCCCGACCTGACCAGCCCGGCCGTGGTGCTGACCGTACGGCAGGCCAAGGGGCTTGAGTTCGACTGCGTGCTGATCGCCGACCCGGCGCAGATCCTGGCCGAGTCGCCCCGCGGGCTGAACGACCTGTACGTCGCGCTGACCCGCGCGACCCAGCAGGTCGGCGTCGTGCACCCGGGCGAGATCCCCGCCGTCCTGGCGCGACTGGAGCCACTTCCGGCCAAGGGCTAGGTCAGCGCGGTCAGGCGGGCTGGCCGCGGCCGAGGCGGCTGACGGGGCAGCCGGGTGCGCAGGGCCGGGCGCCCAGGAAGCCCCTGGCGGACAGGGCGAGGGCGATTTCGGCGGCGACCTGGCAGGGCTGCTGGGTGATGTGTCGAGCCAGCCGTAACGCAGGGTGAGGATGCCGCCGGCGGAGGTGGCGTTGTCGCGGCGGATGTCGTCCCAGCGTTTGTCGATCGTGTGGGTGGCGCGGCCGTCGAGTTCGACGACGGTCAGGTACTGGTCGTAGAGGCGGTCGCGGTAGGCGTTGCGGCTGCCGACGCGGAAGTGGGCCTGGCGGGTGCCGGCGGGCAGGCCGTGCGGCCGCTCGACGTCGCGGTGGTAGCGGAACTCCAGCACCGAGTGCAGGCCTTCGGCGTCCGGGCTGAGCAGCCAGGGTCAGCTCGGTCCGCCAGCGCATCCGCTGGCCCATGGCCAGCGCGGCCCGCAGTTCCGCCTGGGTCGTCAGCTTGCGGCCGAGCGCCCGGGTCACCCAGCCGGCCGCGTCGTCCAGTTGCCTCGCGGCCGCCGCCAGGTCCAGCACGGTTTCCTCGACCGTGGTCTGCGGCGGCAGCTTCGCCGGATGCCGCGCTTCCTCGCAGCGCGTCGACCGGTGGATCACGATGCCCCGGCACCCTGGTCACGGTCCGCTGGCTCGGGACGGTGACGTGGATGACCCTGGTCGGCTTGTCGGCGAGACCGGCGACCTCGGCCGCCGACTCATGGCTGAGCATCGCGCCTCGGCCCGGCGCACAGGACCGCCGCCCACAGCTGCGCCACCCGCGGCAGCTCGCCCGAGAACGTCGCGTAAACCCCGCGGTAAGGGTCGCTGCCAGTTGACCTAGCCGGACCAGGGATCTCAGAGTAGCTCCCGGCTCATCCCCGCGCCAACTAACTGCCCGGCGCTCAGCACACCGGATTGGAACAGCGACACCCGGTACAGCTGCTCGGGCAGCATGGAAGTACCCGGCCACATACTGCCGCCGACAGGCGCTTAGACGGTGCCCGGAGTAGGCGCTTGTGGAAAACCGACCCCTGGCCCCATGATCTTGTGGAGTTTGTCAGGCCCAGGCTGGCCCAGGCTGACTTCTCCACAAGATCATGGAGTGGGCGGTGGCGGCGGCTGCTGCAATCAGTCGTCGTTGTTGTCGTCGTCGCGGGGCGGGTTGCCGAACCGGTTGAAGAGCCGCGAGCCGGCGTCCATGGCGCCGTTGGCGACACCGCGGACCGCGCCGATCAGCGGGTCGGCGCTGCGGTTCCAGGACTCCTGGTAGGACTTGGCCGCCGACCGGAACTCCTCGCCGACCGACGTGTCCGGGTCATCCTCGCGCCGCGGGTAACGCCCGGCCAGGATGTCGCGGTACTCGCCGTCGTCGGCCCACCGGTCCAGCTCGGCGAAGCGCACCACGGCGAACGGGTGGGTCGCGCCCTGCAGCTGGAGCAGCTTGAGCAGCGACTCCCGCACGTCGGGGACCGCGTCGTACTCGCGCGCCTGCTTGTGGAACTCGTCGTGGCTCAGCTCGGCCAGGTGCTTGCCGCCCGCCAGCTTCATCAGCGCGCGGCGCGCCGCCTCGACGTCCTGAGTGGCGAGCAGGCCCGCCCGGTCGCAGGTCAGCTCGGACTTGCGGTACCACTCCTCCAGGCCCCAGATCACGGCCTTGAGGCCGATCCAGGCGAACGGCACGAGGGCCAGCCGCTGGGCCAGGTTGACCAGGTAGTAGAGCATCGTCCGGTAGACGCTGTGGCCAGACAGGACGTGGCCCAGCTCGTGGCCGATGACGAACCGGATCTCCTCCGGGTCCATCAGCTCCACCAGGCCGCTGTTCAAGACGATGAATGGCTTGCTCTGCCCGAGCGCCATCGCGTTGACGATTGGCGTCTGGCTGACGTACAGCTCGGGCACGGTCGGCAGGTCGAGGATGTAGCAGCCGTCCAGCATCGCCTGGTACAGGTCCGGGAACTGCTCGGCCGAGCAGCGGACGGAGCTGGCCAGGAACATCAGCCGCAGGGCCCGGTCGTTGAACAGGCCGGCGAGGTTCTTGAGAATGGCGTCGAAGCCGGTGAGCTTGCGCAGTGCGACGAGCGCTGACCGGTCGGCGGGGTGCTCATAGGCACGGGAGCTAATACCCGGCAGACGGATCCGGGAGCGTTCGGGCACAGTGGTCATAGCGCTATGGTAGGCGCCCGAGCGAATAGGAAGCGACATGTCGCGTCAGGCAGTCCCGGCCATGTTCGAGCCGGAGTCCGAGGCGCTGCCTGCAGAGCAGCTGGCGGGGCTGCAGCAGCAGCGGCTGCGGGACCTGATCGGCACGCTGCTGGCCGCGGGCGGCCTGCAGGCGACCCGGCTGGCCGAGGCGGGCATCACGGCCGGCGCGGACGTCCAGCTGAAGGACCTGGCCGCCCTGCCGAGCATCAGCAAGCAGGACCTCTGGGACCACTACCCGTTCGGCCTGCTGGCCGTGCCGCGCGAGCAGGTCGTCGCGGTCCACGGTTCCAGCGGCACCGGCGGCCGCCCCACCCTGGTCGCCTACACCAAGGCTGATCTGAAGCTCTGGGCCCGGATGTGCGCCCGCGCGCTGGCCGCGGCCGGCGCGACCCCGGCCAGCATCGTGCACAACGCCTACGGCTACGGCCTGTTCACCGGTGGTCTCGGCATCCACCAGGGCGCGATCGAGCTGGGCGCCACCGTGGTGCCGGTCTCGGGCGGCATGACCCCGCGCCAGGTGACGCTGATCAGGGATCTGCAGCCGGACATCCTGACCTGCACCCCGTCGTACGCCATCCGGCTGGGCGAGGCGCTGGCCGAGGCCGGAGTCCGCCCGAAGCTCACCGCCGGGATCTTCGGCGCCGAGCCGTGGACCGACGAGCTGCGCGCACGGCTGAACGAGCTGCTCGGCCTCACCGCGCTCGACATCTACGGCCTGTCCGAGATCATCGGCCCCGGGGTGGCCAGCGAGTGCATCGTGGCCGCCGACGGCCTGCACGTCAACGAGGACCATTTCCTGGTCGAGACCACCGATCCGGCGACCGGCCAGCCGGTCGCCGACGGCGAGCTGGGTGAGCTGGTCTTCACGACGGTCACCAAGGAGGCGCTGCCGCTGCTGCGGTACCGGACCGGCGACATCGCGTCGCTGCACCGCGGCACCTGCGCCTGCGGCCGGACGCTGGCCCGGATGAGCAAGGTGGCCGGCCGGAAGGACGACATGCTGGTCATCCGCGGCGTGAACGTCTACCCGAGCGAGGTGGAGCGGGTGCTGCTCGGGCACGCCGCGCTCGCGCCCGACTACCTGCTGGTCATCGACGAGCGCGAGCCGCAGTCCCGGCTGATTGCCTGTTGCGAGCTGGGAACGGGGGGATCCCCGCCTGAGTCTTTGCCGGCCAGGGTGGCTTCCGAGCTCAAGGACGCGCTGGGCCTCTCGGTTGACGTCCGGGTGCTGCCGCCCGAGTCGGTCCCGAGGACCGAGGTGGGCAAGGCGGTCAGGGTGCGGCGCTGGGCCGGCGGCGAGCCGCCGTTGCCCGGTCTGGACTGAGAGGCGGCGTCGCCGGTGGAATGCCCCGAGGATTTCATCGAGTTCGCCGCGGTCGAGATGACCAGGCTGCGGCGGACCGCGTTCTTGCTGTGCGGTGACTGGCACGCGGCCGAGGACCTGACCCAGATCGCGCTGACCAGGACATTGCTGGCCTGGCGCCGGATCAGCAAGCTGGAGAACGCGCACGCGTACGCGCACCGGACGCTGGTCAACGCCTATCTAGGGCAGCGCCGCACCCGCCGGTCGGGCGAGGTGCCGCTGGCGTCCGTGCCCGACATCGCCGGGCTGCCGGGGACGAGCGACCTGCGGATGGTGCTGCTGGACGCGCTGGCGACGCTGCCGCCGCAGGCCCGGGCGATCGTGGTGCTGCGGTACTGGGAGGACCAGAGCATCGAGCAGGTCGCCGAGACGCTGCGGTGCTCGACCAGCAGCGTGAAGGGCCAGAGCGCGCGAGCCCTGCAGAAGCTGCGCGAGCTGCTCGGCCAGAGCAAGCCGGAGCTGACCCTTGCGGACTGACGGCATGGACCAGGACCCGGCGGCGGCAGCGGCGGCCGTCCGGGCCGCGTTGCAGCGGGCCATGGCCGGTGACGAGCCGCCGATCCGGCCGGGGATCATCGGCGGTGCGCTGGTGGAAGCGCGCCGGATCCGGCGCTGGCGGCGGCTGGGCGCCGCCAGCGCAGTCGCTGCCCTCGTCCCGGCCGTCGCGGTCGGCCTGGCCGCCGGGCACCGCGCCGCCGGGCCCGCCGCGGCCGCGCGGGCAGTGCGGACTGATGTCGGCGTGCTGGTGCCAGGGGGAGCCGCGCTGCGGTCGAACCCGCGGCCGGCCACGATCTCCGCGGCCCCGGCCACGCACCAGCTCTCCGGGGCCCCGGCTACGCATCAGGTTTCCCTTTCCTCGCGGCCCGCGGCGGCGAAGGTGATCCTGGTCAGTCCGGTCAGCTACGGCTTTGTCCGGCCGGTCCTGCCCGCCGCCAAGCCGATCGCCAACCCGGTGCCGATCACGGCCCAGACGTTCGGCCAGCTGCTCATCGACGAGTTGCCGGCGCACGCCATTCACACTCAGGTCATGGCCACGGTGACCTCGGCCGGCCGCCAGGACCGGCTGAGCCTGGCGAACTTTGACGACGTCACGACCGCCTACGGGGCGGGCTCGCTGAGCCTGCAGCTAGTCAGCGCCAGCGCCGCGGGGATGGCGGTCGGCTGCGGCGAACTGTCGGCGGGCGAGACCTGCCGGACCTACCAGCTGGTCTCCGGCGTCGTGGTGAACGAGACCGCGGTCGACGCCTCCTGGGAGTCGGACACCACAGTCCTGGCCGTGACCGTGTTCCGGCCGGGCACCGGGCTGATCTCGATCGAGGAAACCACCTTCAACGCCACTGAGGACGCCGCCAGCGCGCGGCCGCCGCTGACACTGCGCCAGTTGGTCACGGCCGCCATGGACCCGCGCTGGCGCTTCACGATCGGCAAGGCGTTCGCGCAGCGGGCCAGCGGCCTCTACGTCCAGCCGGCCTCCGGGGCCTGAGCGGCGCTAGTCCCGGCCGCCAGCGAAGATCCGCAGGAAGAACAGGAACACGTTCAGCGCGTCCAGGAAGATGGCCGCGGCGAGCAGCGGTGCCGACACGATGCCCTTGCTGCGGCGCACCCGCTGGAAGTCGAACATGGTCAGGCCGGCGAAGACGATCAGGCCGAGGATCGAGTACAGCAGGTCCGCGTGCGGGATCCGGACGAAGATCAGGACAATGCCGAACACGATGAGCCCGAGCAGCGCGAAGAACGAGATCCGGCCGAGGGCGGACAGATCCCGCCTGATCAGGTACCCGACGCTGCCGAACCCGGCCATGAACAGCGCGGTCGCGCCCGCGGCCTGCCACACAGCTTGCGGTTCGACGCTGGAGATATAGGCCAGGCCCGGCCCCATCGCGAGGCCGAGCAGGAAACCCATGCCCGCGAGCAGCGCCAGCTGGCCCTGTGCCGACATCCGGCGGGCAAAGTTCAGGACGATGAGGCAACCGAAGCCGCCGATGAGGCCGACGATCGCCCAGCCGGAAGACAGGTTGCGGCCGACGTAGACGCCGAGCGTGAACACGCCGGCTGTTCCCGCCACCAGCCACATGACCTGGCTGAATAGCGTCGCGGTCTGGTCTCGGGTCAGGCTCGGGGCGAATCCCGCAGATTGCGACTGATACATGCTGATTGTCCCTCCCGGCCGATGTTCTATCGCCTTATCTTGCCCTGCCGACGGGAATAGCCGAACCGCGGTGGATGATGTGCTGAGCAAGGGTCGGCAGCCAGCGGAGGAAGCCATGGCGCAGGGCGGCAGCGGTAAGTGGACAGCGCAGGATGTGCCGGACCAGCACGGCCGCACCGTGATCATCACGGGCGCGAACTCGGGCATCGGCCTGGAGACCGCGAAGGTACTGGCCGCCCGCGGCGCGGGGGTCGTCCTGGCCGGGCGTGACCCCGGCCGCACGGCGGCCGCCGCCGAGCAGGTGAGCGCCGCGGCGACCGGCCCGAAGGCGGAGACCGCGGAGCTCGACCTCGCCTCGCTCGAGTCCATTCGCACCGCGGCCGCGGACCTGGCGGGCCGGTTCCCCCGGATCGACCTGCTCATCAACAACGCCGGCGTGATGATGCCGCCCTTCGGCCTGACCAAGGACGGGTTCGAGCTGCAGATCGGGACCAACCACCTGGGGCATTTCGCGCTGACGGGTTTGCTGCTGCCGCACCTGCTGGAGGTACCGGGATCGCGGGTCGTGACCGTCAGCAGCAACGCGCATCGCACCGGCAAGATCAACTTCGACGACCTGATGTCAGCTAAGCGCTATCGGCAAGTCGGCCGCTTACGGCCAGTCCAAGCTCGCGAACCTGATGTTCACCTATGAACTGCAGCGCCGGCTGACCGCCGCGCACGCGGGCACGCTCGCCACCGCCGCGCATCCGGGCACGGCCACGACCGAGCTGACCCGGCACAGCGGCTTCATGACCTGGGGCACGCACGCCAAGCCTCGGGCCGCTGAACTCCTGGGCCGTCCAGCCCGCGACGATGGGCGCGCTGCCGACGCTGCGGGCCGCGACCGACCCGGCGGCGACCGGCGGGGCGTACTACGGCCCGGACGGGTTCATGCAGTTCACCGGATCTCCGGTGCTGGTCCGCT
Organism: uncultured Actinomycetota bacterium; assembly: GCA_963805805.1. Lineage (GTDB taxonomy): Bacteria > Actinomycetota > Actinomycetes > Streptosporangiales > Streptosporangiaceae > JAJYUU01. Next base: position 620,502 of record CAWDVS010000011.1, read on the forward strand.
CCAGTGTCCGGTCGCAGAACGCCGAGGTGCAGCGCAGGCTGTGGGCCGAATCGGAGAAGCTGACCCAGGTCAGCTTTCCGGTCTGAGCTGGACGCGCGCATGAGCGAGGCATTCGCCGGCGACCGGACCGGGCGCGGCCACCGGCTGGGCGTGATGGGCGGGACGTTCGATCCCATCCACCACGGGCACCTGGTCGCGGCCAGCGAGGTCGCTGACTTTCTCGGCTTGGACGAGGTGATCTTCGTCCCGACCGGGCAGCCGTGGCAGAAGGGCGACCGGAAGGTGTCGCCGGCCGAGGACCGGTACCTGATGACGGTCATCGCGACCGCGTCCAACCCGAGGTTCTCGGTGAGCCGGGTCGACATCGACCGGCCGGGGGAGACGTACACCATCGACACGCTCCGGGATCTGCGCGCCGAGCGCGGGTCCGAGGCGGAGTTCTACTTCATCACCGGCGCCGACGCGCTCGCGATGATGATCTCCTGGCGAGACGCGGAGGAGCTGTTCAAGCTCGCCCACTTCGTCGGCTGCACCCGGCCCGGCCACCAGCTCACGCTCACTGACCTGCCCGCGGACCGGCTCACGCTGCTGGAGATCCCGGCCCTGGCGATCTCGTCGACCGAGTGCCGGGAGCGGGTCCGCGGCGGACACCCGATCTGGTACCTCGTCCCCGACGGGATCGTGCAGTACATCTCGAAACGAGGCCTGTACCGCGGCTAACCTGGTGGCGGGATTCCCGGCTGAGGGGGTAGCGGGTGCGGCTCGACGGAGTCGGCAAGCGGTACGGGGTGCGCCAGCCCTGGATCGTCCGCGACGTGAGCCTCGACGTGGCGGCCGGTCAGCTGATCCGGCTGGAGGGCCGGAACGGAAGCGGCAAGTCGACCCTGCTGCGGGTGATCGCCGGGGCGACGATGCCGTCGGTAGGCCGGGTGTCCGGGCGGCCGAAGACCGGCTACGTGCCCGAGCGTTTCCCCGGCGAGCTGGGCTTCTCCGCCCGCGAGTACCTCGGTCACATGAGCCGGATTCACGGGCTGGGCGGGGCGGCGGCCCGGCAGGCGGTGGACGAGTGGCTAGACCGGCTCGGGGCTGGAGGGTACGCCGGATCGCCGCTGCGGACGCTGTCCAAGGGCATGTGCCAGAAGGTCGCGCTCGCCCAGGCGCTGCTCGCCCGGCCGGGCCTGCTGGTGCTGGACGAGGCCTGGACCGGGCTGGATCAGGCCGCGCGCGGCACGCTGGACGCGGCGGTGGCCGAACGGCTCGCCGCCGGCGGCACCGTGTTCTTCGTGGACCATCATCAGGCCCGGCTGGCCGGGATGGTCAGCCAGCGCTGGCAGCTGGGCTCGGGCGACGTGCAGGTGCTGGACGGGCCGGGCGCTGTTGCGCGCAGAACGAGGCACCGATGCGGCGTCCGTCGTCATCGAGATCGCCGGCCTGGAGCCCGAGTCGCAAAGCCAGCTAGCCGTGCTGCCGGGAGTCGCCGAGGTGCGCCCCGTTCCCGGAATGACAGCCGATGGCAAGATCGCGGTACGGGTGGAAGTGGCCGCGCGGGACTCCGACGCGCTGCTGCGGCAGGTGCTGAGCTGGGACGATGTGCACGTCGTAGGCGTCAGGGAGGCGCCATGACGGCGTTGCTGCGGTACCAGGCGGGCATCATGCTGCGGTCGCATCGCTGGGTGTTCCCGCTTATCGCGTACGTGCTGCTGATCTCGGTGGCGGGCGTCGGTCAGAAGCAGCCGCTGAGCAGCGGGCTGGACTGGAGCGCGGCCATGCTGGTGCCCGTCGTCGCGCTGCTGACCCGGTCGATGCTGATGGCCGAGCCGCAGGAGGCGCGGGCGTGCGTGGCGGCTGCGGCCGGGCCGGTGCGGGCCCAGCTGGCGGTGCTGATCGCCGCGCTCGGCGGCGGGGTGGTGCTCGCGCTGGCCGGGGCCGGCTACGAGATGGTCACCACCGGGAACGTCGAGCAGCTGGTTTCTGATCACCCTGGTCAGCTCGGGTCCACCCTGGCGGCGGGCCTGGGCACGGCACTGATCTGCATCTTCGTCGGGTCGGCGATCGGGGCGCTGTTCAACCGGCCGGTGATCCGGCATCAGACCGTGGCGCTGCTGAGCACGATCTCGGCGGTGGTCCTCGGCCTGCTGTCGAGCGTGTCCCCGGCGAACGCGGCCCTGCGTGGCGACGGAGCAGCGATCCGGGCGGCACCGTGGCCGACGGGAGTGCCGTTCCTGGCGGCGGCCGCCCTGCTGGCGGTCACCTGGCTGGTCTCGGTCTGGCTCGCGGCGCGCCGATCCGGGTGAACATCTCGCGCATCTGCGGATTATTCCGGCGCTTGCCGCTAGGGACTGTCGGTGCGGCCGGATACCCTGAGTGTTGCTTCCGGTTCGATTCCGGATGATCGTGAGAAGCTAGGGGCAATGGGCTGCCTGAGGAGGACTGCCAGCACACGTGACTGCCACCGATAGGGCCGTCGAGCTCGTGGAGATCGCGGCCGCAGCCGCGGCTGACAAGCTCGCCTCCGACATCATCGCCTACGACGTCAGTGAGCAGCTCGTGATCACTGACGCATTCCTGCTCTGTTCCGCCTCGAACGACCGCCAGGTACGGGCGATCGTGGACGAGATCGAAGACAAGCTCCGTCAGGCGGGCGCCAAGCCGGCCCGGCGTGAGGGGGAGCGGGAAGCGCGCTGGGTGCTGCTCGACTATGTCGACATCGTGATCCACGTGCAGCACGCCGACGAGCGGGTCTACTACTCGCTGGAGCGGCTTTGGAAGGACTGCCCCGTGATTCCGCTGCCGGAGCCAGTCGGCGCGGCCGGGACCGGCGCGCCGGGCACCGGACGGTAGGGATCGCGCGGGAGTGAGCATCTTCATGCCGGGCGGCCCGAGCCCGGAGATAGTCAAGCTCGTGCTCTGGCGGCACGGCCAGACCACCTTCAACGCGGAGCGACGGTTCCAGGGCCAGTCTGACGTGCCGCTGAACGCGACCGGGCTGGAGCAGGCGGCGGAGGCCGCCCCGTACCTGGCGGCGCTGGGGCCGGACGCGCTCTTTTCCTCAGACCTGAGCCGGGCGGCTTCCACCGCGGCTGCGCTGGCGCAGCTGACCGGGCTGCCGGTGCAGCTGGAGAAGGACCTGCGGGAGCGGGGCGGCGGCTCCTGGGAGGGCCTGACCTCCACCGAGATCCGGGAGCGGTACCCGGCGGAGTACGCGGACTGGGCACCCCTGGACGGTGAGCCCGCCGAGGCGGTCGCGGACCGGGCCGAGGCGGTGCTGCGCCGGATCGCGGACAGCCTGCCGGGCGGCGGGCTCGCGGTGGTCGTCGGGCACGGCGGCTGTCTCGGCTTCGGCGCGGCCAGGCTTCTCGGTCTCGGGGACGAGTTGAGGGCGCTGGGCCCGTTCGGCAACTGCCGGTGGTCGGTGCTGTCGCGGCGGATGGGCAAGTGGCGCCTGCTGGAGCACAACGCCGGAGTGCTGCCAGAGCCGGTGCTTGAGGCCGAAGCTGTGCCGGACGCGGAGCCGGTTCTGGACACCCAGGCGGAACGCGCGGAGTAGGCGGTTTCCTATACACTGGCGTGGCGCTGTGGCCCGGAGGCCCGGCGAGGCGCGGGGCTATAGCTCAGTTGGTAGAGCGCTTGCATGGCATGCAAGAGGTCCGGGGTTCGAATCCCCGTAGCTCCACTCCCCAGGTCAAAGCCATAAATTCGAACACCGCCGCAAGGCGGTTTTCTTGTTTCGGGCGCCTGTGCCGTGGTCAGCCGCCTCAGGCGAGAGGGCGAATGAGCAGGTCAATGACCGTGCGATAGGTCTGCGGATCGTGCCCCGAGACCTCTTGCATTGCAGGCAAGCGGCCTTCGAATTGCCGTCGCGTCGATGCAGTTCAGAAGCGATAATCGAACTGCGATGACAGCCGGGAGCAGCCAGGGGAGCAAAACGAATCGTTGAGCATGCGCCGCGGAGCCTCCGCACCTGAAACCCCGCCGGCCGCCCACGCTCGCTGGGCACTTGTGCGGCAGCCAGCCTGGGCCCGATCGCTGCATGTTGCCAGCCTTGTAACTGCCCTGGCGCGCAGCCGATCTGTCCAGCGGGGTAGCACCCGAGCTCCTGCGTGGCGCAGGTGACCGCGCGGGCTCAGCGGCACACGCGGAACCCACCTCCGCCCAAAGAGCAAGCGGCGACGATGGCTGCGGGGTTGCGAACGACGCAAACGCGCGGCGCCGCGCCGTGCGGACTGGGTGCACTGTAGTCGACCAGGACCTGCCTGACCACGCTGTCGGCAGGGACCAGGAAACATGCGTGGGTGCAGGAGGCGACCTGACCGGTCGTGAGATCGCGGGCTGGCAGCCGCCGGAGGTGTGCGTCTGGACGCGCCCCCAAGGACGCGCGTTCCGACATCCCTGGCCGCTCTAACCGGGGACAGCATCAGCCGCGCCGCGCCGAGCTACACGCGACTCGCGCCCAGAGCAAGTCGATCAAAGCGCAGGCGCGCCGCGCCTGTCGCGTCAGGGCGCGGCGCCGCTGCCCGGCGCGGACCTGGCGCCGCTCAAGCCCTCGGTGCGCGGGCACGCCCCCGCTCGCGGCGTGACACGCTTGCGGCCGCGCTACATTCCTGATCCGGCTCAACGGACCAAGGTCGACTCGCGATTGCGGCGCGAATAGCCGAATTCACGCGCGGCAGCCGGATCAGGATCATCCGGCTGACCGCTGCATAGATCATGTCGATCTGGCGCTGCGGTCACGCCCGATAGGCGCCGACATTAGCGCTCCAATCGAAAAAGTGGGTGGCCACGGCACGTCGCGCTGCCGCCTGAAAGGCGGGTCGGTCGGCGGTTCGACCGCGCACCTGACCACCAATTCGGACCTATAGAGATGTCCTGTCTACTCTCCGTGGAGTCGGCGATTGACAGCGACGGTGGCAGCAACCGCATCATCCGAGGCTGGCTAGTAGGCGGCCAGCTTCTCGGAACTGCTTGCGGTGCGACGCAGGATCAGCCCGTGCCATGAGCGTCAGAAGTCATGGTCGCGGGCGGTCAATAGCGGCCCTGAGCGGCCAGCTCGATCCGCAGGACTGGCGCGGAGCTTGCAGTGCCCCATCGGGCCCTCGGACGCTCAGGCCTGTCAGCGAATCCTGGTGTGCGGGCTTTGTGCGGGCCTCGGCCGCCAGCAGACGCCAGGCCTGCGATACCCGGCAGCGACGCCCCGCCCGGTCCCATGCCAGTGGCGGACCGGCGGTCCCTCCTGACTGGCGGACGACAGCTCACAGTCAAGTGGCCGAGTTTGCTGTCAGCAAGCACGGGCGGGCGGTTGCAGGGCGTGTGGGAGACGATGACCAGACCACGCCCCTTGGATGTCCCCGGCTGCACTGCGCTGGCTAAGCCCACCAGCCCGGCAACGCTCGAACACTCATTCGAGATCCCTGGCTCCGAGCTAGGATGTCGGGCCAGCAATCGCGTTCTATCCACCATCGGCGCTGCTGTCAGCGACCATGTATTGCGCGTACCAGTCCGGCCAGTTTTCGTCGGGCTGCCCGGTTTCGGCCTCGTGCCTGCCGTGCGCCGCCTCCGCGCGGCGCAGCGCGTCGGCCAAGTTGGCCACCGAGCCGTAGGCCGCCAAAACTGATATCGTCCGGCCAGGCAGGCGGGTGGTGACCTCCTGGATCACCCAGTGGTTGTCGTCCGGGTCATCGAACGCGGCGTACGAGCAGTAGCTCTTGTGGCCCGGTGCCGGCCCGGGGACCCGCGTGACTCCATGGCTCTGGAATACCTCGCTCACGTCGGCGCCGTGCCCGGTCAGCTCGGCCCGGGCCGCGTCGATGTCGTCCACCACCAGGTCCTGGCCGGGCGGGATCCCGGTGCTGAAGTAGACCGAGCACGCTGACCCGGGCGGGGTCAGCTGCACTGACCGCGTGCCGTCCTCGGCGTTGACATCGAAGTCCAGTCGCCACCCTAGTCCCTGGTAGAAGTCCTTGGCCCGGTCCACGTCAGAGACCGGTATCCTCACGACCTCAAGCCTGTAGTCCATGGCATTGCTCCTCTCCGGCTGGCACCGGTGGCCTGCGGGCCATCCGTGTCTGTCGTATCCGGTTTCTGCTGGCTCCGCTCACCGCCAGTTGCGTCCATGCCGGCACGCCCCGCACATGACGATCATCACCGTTCCGGTTCGGTCACTAAGGTCGACCGGTCGCGGCGGCGTCGAGCAGGCCAGGCCTCGCCACGTGACTGACGCTGATCCACGCGGAGGGCAGGATCGGTCCCTGTCTCGAGTCCTTATGGGCGAACGCTGATGATCGTCTTCCCATTGCGGCGATCGGTCGGGTTGAGGGCCGCGACGGCGTCGTCGAGGGTCGAGACGTTGCCGATGTTGGTCCGCAGCCGTCCGTCCCGCACCCGCTGCACGATCTCACCCAGCTGGCCACGATCGGACTCGACAACAAAGTCGACCGCCACGCCGTCGGCGGGCCGCGCCTCGGTCGGCCCGACGACGGACACCAGTGTTCCTCCGGCCCGGATCACGCCTGCGGACCGCTTCTGGATGTCTCCGCCGATGACGTCGAACACCAGGTCGACGCCGCCGACGTCTTCCAGCGCGTCGTTACCGAGGTCGACGAACTCCTGCGCGCCGAAGTCGAGCGCCTGCTGAGTGTCGGCGGCGCGTCCGGTGCCGATGACGTAGGCGCCGAGCTTCACGCGCGAGCTGCGTCACCATTGTCCCGACTGCGCCTGCCGCGCCGTGCACGAGGACGCTTTGCCCCGCCTGAAGGCGGCCGTGCTCGAACAGCCCCTGCCACGCGGTCAGGCCCGAGATCGGCAGGCTTGCGCCCACCGTGAAGTCGACGTCGCCCGGCAGCGGCGCGAGGTTGCGTGCCTCGATCGCGACATACTCCGCCAGGGTGCCGTCGCGATGCCAGTCCGTGAGGCCGAACACCCGCTGTCCCACCGACAGCCCCGTCGTGCCGTAGCCGAGAGCGGTGACCACTCCGGCCAGCTCGTGCCCGGGGATCGACGGTGTTCGGTCACGGCCGGCGCGATCGGTCCAGGTCGAGGGCCACGCCAGCTCAGTCGGGACGAATCCCGACGCATGAACCTGAACGATGACGTCGTTTATCGCCGGTTCCGGCTCGGGCCGCTCCGCCAGCGTCATCCCGGCCGTTCCCGCAGCCTGGTCCGTCACCACAATCGTCTTCATCCGGCACCTCCCTGTATCGAGTCCTCGCCGCCTCGGGTAGGTAGGGATCGCAGAGCACGCCGACGACCCGTAGGAGCGCATCCTCGCACTCGTCGTTGGCCCGCCTGACGTTCTTGACCTCGTCTGGCACCTGACATATGCGGTCGGGTCGGCAGTCCAGAGGGCGCTAGCTGGTCTCGGGATCGAGTGAAGGCCGCGCGCTCGCCGGGGACGGCCAGGCCGGGACAAGACCGGCCAGTGTGCTAGACGGCCGTCCGGCATGGCGAAATTCCTCCGTGTGCTGCCTTACCTCATAGCGGCGGTGCTGGCGTGAAGGCGGCTGGAAGTGGGGTTCCGGTTTCGAGTGAATCTACTTCGACGATGTCGTCACGCATCGGTGCCAGGTCACTCAGGAGCTCGCCCTGCTCGGCTTTGCCGACGTTGAAGTCATTGAGGGTTGCTACGAAGTCCTCTACAAAGGCGTCGAACTCGCCGCTGGTAACACCCATGTTCGTATGCGACTGCTTCATGCTGAGGCCCGTGTAGCTGCATGGTCCGCCGGTGTCCTGACATAGCTGGTCGACGAACTCTTTTGTCAGCCGCTCGAAGTTGGTCCGGGCGAACTTCTGGTTGATGCGGTCGTCTTTGCCGGCTCGCTGCTCGAAGGCCTGCGCTACGGCCTTGATCCCGTCGGTTCCGCCAAGTCGTTCATACAGAGAGCTTTCCAACGTTTTCACCCCCGTGCTGCCCTTGTGAGCGGTCTTAGCGTCGCTCGCATAGCTTGGTTCCGGCCAGTTCGCCGGCGGACACATGCTGAGTATCACCGCGGCCCGCTTTGTCCACACGCCGGAGTGCTCGGCCCAAACTGGTCGCTGGTGATCGCTCAGCTGGCGGCGGGTGGCTCGTTGCTGCGACTACCCGCCAGCGTCTTTCGGTGTTTCGGCTTCAGACCGTCAGGAGGAGAAGACCATTGAGCACGTGATGGCCTCCGTTCCGCCGAGTCGGTCATGCAGGAACGCTCCACGACTCCACCCCTCGTGCTGCCGTCACCAGCGATCTTGGACTAGCTCGCCCGTGCCCCAGCACTTGAATCATGACAATACTCGCCTCGCCGCTACGGACAGCGACGCCCCTCTTGCGCGACGTGGCCACGCCGTCGACCTCACAGCCAGGGTGTACGCGGGCAAGTCCATGCCGACGAGCGGCCTCAGCTCGATAGGCAGCTCGCCGAGGGCGACGTCCATGGCCCTGGTCGATGGTCGGCCGCCCACGCCGCACTACGGTCCGACGGGATCGGGTGCTAAATCAGCACACCAGCGAGAACGCTCACTCATCGGATTTGCACTGCGGACGTAGATGTCCTGAACGTGGTCGAGGGTCCGTCGGCACAGCTGCCGGTTAGCGGTCGGCGGTAGCCAGGACGCGTGAATGGTGTGATAGCGGGTCGGCGCCGGTCCGTCAACGATGTCGGTTGGCTCAAGGAAAATACTGCTGGTCACGGCCGGTGGCGACAGGATTGGCCGGCCTGCAGCAGGCCCGCCGAGCGAGAATCTGCTCATGGGTCAGAGCAGGGGATCGGCGCCGGTTATGTCGGTCGCGCCAGCTGGAGCCGGGCGTGTCTGGCGCCTGTGCCGGGCGGACCTCCCAGGGGAGGCGAGTTCACCTCCTAGGCGGTCCTGGTCCACGGGCGGTGATCGGCAGCCAACTGCGGGTCGACTGAGGTTTAGGATATTCTTAACAATGTTCGTGGGCGGAATGGGAGGATCTCGTGGAGTGGGAGATCTTGATGACCGCGCAGGTGGAGGAGTTCCTGGATGACCTGTACGACAGTGACCGGCCGAGCCATCAGCTGGTGAATCAGGCGATCCTGGTTCTGGAGCAGAATGGCCCGGCGGAGGGCAGGCCGCTGGTGGACACGGTCACCGTTTCGCGGGTGGCGAATATGAAGGAGTTGCGGCCGCCGTCGGCTGGCCGCAGTGAGGTGCGGATCTTGTTCGTGTTTGATCCGTGGCGGTCGGCGGTGCTGCTTGTTGCGGGAGATAAGTCCGGGCAGTGGAAGCGGTGGTACCGGACGGCGATCGCGCAGGCGGAGCAGTTGTATGAGGATTACCTGGCGGAGCGGGAGAAGGAGGCGGGCCGGTGAGCGGGGTGTCGCGGTGGCGGGAGTCAGCGAATCTGGAGCGCGCGGTGGAGACGGCCGGGGGACCGGAGGCGTTCGCGGCGGCGGTGTCGGCGATGCTGGATGATGCGCGGGGCTGGCGGCTGGCGGAGATGCGCAAGCGGCGGGGGATGACCCAGGAGCAGGTCGCTGAGCGGATGGGGGTGTCGGTGGCCCGTGTCTCGCAGATCGAGAGCGGGGATGTGTCCACTCAGGACGTGCTGAACCGGTTCGTAGCCGCGCTCGGTGGGACGCTGAAGCTGATCGCTGACTTCGGTGACGAGCAGCTCAAGATCGCGTGAGCGGGGAGCAAGAGGGGAGCAAGCGACGGGCGATGCAGGGCGGCGGCGGGCGATGTGCGGGCGAATGGAGTGGCTGGTCAGGCGGCATGTGGCTACGGTCAGCTACCGGCTGGTTTCGTATGGCATGCAAGAGGTCCGGGGTTCGAATCCCCGTAGCTCCACTTCCCAGGTCAGAGCAATAGATTCGAACAGCCGCCGCGAGGCGGCTTCTCTTGTTTCGTGCCTATCTGCTGCCGTCGGTGGCGTTGCGCCGAAGTGCAAATAAGCAGGTCAAGGTCGGTGCACACCTCTCGCTGGACCGGCAATGTGACCTCTTGAATTATAGGCAAGCGGCCCTCGAATGGCCGTCACGTCGATGCAGCTCAGAAGCGATAATCGAACTGCGATGACAGCCGGGAGCAGTATGGGGAGCAAAACGGATCCGCGAGCACGCACCCGGATCCCGCGCACCTGAAACGCCCGCGCCCCCAGCGCGCGCCAGTCACCTGCGCAGCGGATCCGGCTGCCGGTACACCGGGAGCCGGGTCGTTACAGTGGTCGCACCTCACCCCTCATGCGAGATGGCGGTCGATCGTGACTAAGGTGGCGCACGGCCCGGTATCCGGACGACGGCCGACCGTGGCGATCCTGGCCACTGGCGGCACGATACAGAACACCCTGAGCGGCCGAATTCCGGTGCGGCAGCTGATAGACGAAGTTCTGGCCCAGGACCGTGAGGTCAAGTTCGACGTACCAGAATTCGTCGAACACGACGCTATCAGGGTCGGCTCGGAGGACTTCGAACCGCGCGACTGGGTTCGGATCGCGCGGGCGGCGCAGGAGCTAGCCGACCGGCCTGAGGTGACCGGGATCGTCGTCACGCACGGGACCTTCACTGTCGAGGAGACGGCCTTCTTCCTCCACCTCACTGTTAATACCGAGAAGCCAATAGTGTTCACCTGTTCGCAGCGCAAGCACCGAGTGGTCGGCAACGACGGTGATCGTAACCTCATCGACGCAATCCGGGCTGCGTGCGCGCTCGGACCGGGTGTCGGTTCAGTGCTCGTGATGGGCGAAGAGATCCACAGCGCCCGCGAGGTCTATAAGAGCAACCAGCGACCGGGCGGATTCGCCTCGGGCAGCCTGGGCTTGCTCGGCAGCGCCGAGCTCGACCGCATCAGCCTTTACCGGTTGCCGGCCCGTCGGCACACCGCAAAGTCCGAGTTCTCAGCCGCGGACCTGCCGGATGCGCCGCCACAGGTGGATATCCTAATGACCTACGTGGGAGCCATGGCTGGGCTCATCGCGCGCGCGCGCGATGACGGCGTGGCCGGGTTGGTTCTGGCCGGATTCGCGCCGGCTGGCCTGCCCGGTCCGGGCCAGCAAGACGCGATCTTTGACCTGCACCGGCGGGGGATTCCCGTGGTGGTCACGAGCCGCGGTCGCAACGGTCGGGTGCCATGCATGCCGCCCGGATCGCGCAGCTGGCTTACCGGGGACAACCTGTCGCCTATCAAGGCCCGGATCCTGCTCATTGTCGCTCTGTCGGCTGGGCTGACTGGTGACGCATTGCAGCGGGTCTTTGACGAGTACTGACCAGGACAGGCGCCCAGGGAGTCGCTTTCGCGAACTGTACTCGCTGGCCAGGTCCGGATGAGCGCCAGATACGCCGGACGCCAATCGGCGGGACTGCCATACCCGCGCCGGACCATTCGCCTGCGGTCCGTACGACGAGCCGGCGATCGCGGCCGCAGCGACGTCCCGAACCACCAGCCGCGATGGCACTCGGCACTTTACGTCGTCCCGGCAAGGGGGATCTCGCACTGGCCCAGCGGCTGCTGGACATCGGCGCGGAGCGGACCGACCTGCTGGGCTGGCGGCTCTGGGGCGACAACCGCCGCGACGGTGCTCTGCCCAGGAGCCAGGTTGGGAGCCTACATGCACAAGAGTGGCTATGACAGCCTGAGTTGGCCCCAGCGTGACGGTTTGGTCTGGCCCCTTTTTCGCCGACACGCCGGGCTGGTTATGACGGCTTGAAGTGGCCCCACCCGAGCGTGATCACTGACGGACTGGTGATCACGAGAGGGGCCGAGGGGTGGCGTCGAGGGTGGAGTTGTTCGCCGCGATCCGGCGTGATGCGCGGGTTGAGGGGTTGTCGATCCGGGAGCTTGCGGCCCGGCATCATGTGCACCGGCGGACGGTGCGGCAGGCGCTGGCGAGCGCAATCCCGCCGGAGCGGAAGGTCCCGGAGCGGGTGTCGCCGCGGCTGGAGGTGTTCAAGCCGGCGATTGACGTGATGCTGCGCGCGGATCTGGACGCGCCGAAGAAGCAGCGGCATACGGCACGGCGGGTGCTGGCCCGGCTGGTGGATGAGCACGGCGCGGATCAGGTGTCGTATTCGACGGTGCGGGATTACGTGGCCAGGCGCCGTCCGCAGATCGCTGCGGAGGCTGGCCGGGCGCTGGGCGAGGCGTTCGTGCCGCAGACGCATCTGCCGGGTTGCGAGGCCGAGGTCGACTTCGCTGATCTGTGGGTCGTGCTGCGGGGGTGAAGACGAAGGTGTTCTTGTTCACGCTGCGGTTGTCGTTTTCCGGCAAGGCGGTGCACCGGGCGTTCGCCACGCAGGGGCAGGAAGCGTTCCTGGAAGGGCACGTGCAGGCGTTCGAGCAGCTCGGCGGTGTCCCGGCCCGGCATATCCGCTACGACAACCTGAAGTCGGCGGTGTCGCGGGTGCTGGCCGGGCGTGACCGGCTGGAGTCGGACCGGTGGATCGCGTTCCGGTCCCACTACGGTTTTGACGCGTTCTACTGCCAGCCCGGCGTCGGCGGGCGCACGAGAAAGGCGGCGTCGAGGGTGAGGGCGGCCGGTTCCGCCGCACGCATTGCGTCCCGATGCCCAAGGTCGGCTCTATCGAGGAGCTGAACAGGCTGCTCGAGGCGGCCGACATCCGCGATGACCGGCGGCGGATCGCGAGCCGGCCGATGACGGTTGGCCACGACTACGGCCTGGAGCGGGAGCTGCTGTTGCCGCTGCCAGCCGATCCGTTCCCGACCTGGCTGACGTTGACGCCGCGGGTGGACAGGTATGCGCGGAGTACCGTGCGGCAGTGCCAGTACTCGGTGCCGGCGCATCTGATCGGCCATCAGGTCCGGGTCCGGCTCGGCGCCTCGCGGTTGTCGTGTTCGACGGACGGTTGCAGGTGGCCCGGCATGAGCGCTGCACCGTCCGCGGCAGCCAGGTGCTGGTCCTGGATCACTACCTGGAGGTGCTGGGCCGCAAGCCCGGCGCGCTGCCCGGCGCGACCGCGCTGGTGCAGGCCCGTGCAGCCGGGATGTTCACCTCGGCGCATGAGGCGTTCTGGGCCGCGGCCCGCAAGGCCTCGGTGACGCGGCCGGCACCCGGGCGCTGATCGAGGTACTGCTGCTGCACCGGCACCTGGACCACGGCGATGTGCTCGACGGGATCACCGCCGCCTTGTCGGTCGGGTCGGCCAGTGCGGACGTGGTTGCGGTCGAAGCCCGCAAAGCCGCCCGAGCCCGCAGCGCCGACCCCGGCGCTGCGCCAGGCACGCCAGAGCCTGAGCAGGTCATCAGCCTGCCCGGCCGTGCACCTGGCCGAGACTGCCCGCCGACGACGGCCCGCTCCGTCGGTCAGCGCCTACGACGACCTGCTCGGAAAGGCAACCTCATGACGACCCGCCGCGGCGTCACCGAGCAGGCAGCAGCAGCTGCGATCGATTCCGGAACCCGCGTGCTGCGGCTTCCGACGATCCGCGACCGGTTCGCCGAGATCGCCGCCGCAGCCGAACGAGAACAGCTGTCCTACCTCGGTTTCCTCGCCGAACTGGTGATGGCCGAATGCGACGACCGCGACCGCCGCCGCGCGCAGCGGCGCATCCACGCCGCCGGATTCCCCCGCGACAAGCGGATCGAGGACTTCGACTTCACCGCCAACCCTGCCATCAGCCCCGCAGTCATCCACCAGCTCACTACCTGCGCCTGGGTCAAGGCCGGGCACCCGCTCTGCCTGATCGGCGACAGCGGCACCGGCAAGAGCCACCTGCTGATCGGCCTCGGCATCGCCGCCGCCGAGGCCGGCTACTGGGTCCGCTACACCCTGGCCTCCAAGCTCGTCAACGAGCTCGCCGAAGCCGCCGACGACCAGCAGCTGTCCCGCACCATCGCCCGCTACGGCCGCGTCGATCTGCTCTGCCTCGACGAACTCGGCTACATGGAACTCGACCGCCGCGGCGCCGAGCTGCTATTCCAGGTCCTGACCGAACGGGAAGAGAAATCGGCTATCGCCATCGCCTCCAACGAGCCGTTCTCCGCTGGACCAAGACCTTCACCGACCCCAGACTCTGCGCCGCTATCGTCGACCGGCTCACATTCGCCGGACAGATCATCGAAACCGGCACCGCCAGCTACCGCCTCGCCCACGCCCGAGCAGTCAAAGCTGCAAAGCCCGCCTGAGGTCAGCGACTTGCCGAGAGGTCGTCCTTGTCGATCCACTCGGGCTGCACGAGCAGATCGGGCTGAGGGACTAGCCTTGCGGCGTTTGCACGCGCGACCGCATGCGCTGCCGCTACGTTGTCGGACCAGGACGCGGACCAGTCGAATGCCCACCCATCGCGGTCGCCTTGAACCCAGTAGAGGTGGCCGTCGCCGCCGATGCGCCAGACCTGGAGATAAAGAATTACCTGGCTGCGCCCGGCGAGGTCCTCGATGACCGTCGTAAGGTCGGCGGACCTGAAAAGCTGCATGCCCGTCTCAGCGCGCTGCACCTTCAGGCTCGCAGTAACGACGGGGACGACAGCCTGACGGGCCCCGAGGTCACTGAGCGCGCGACGCAAAGCCGCAGGACCAGTCCAGTCGGGTGGCACCTTAGCGGCGACCAGCCTTGAGCGTAGTTCCAGCAACGGCACCACTGCCTCGCGGCAGCCCAGGCTCCCAAGTGCCCCCGCGGACCACTCCACAACCGTGGCGTCGGCGTCCCAGAGCAAAGCGATCAGCGATGAGCAGGCACGCGTATCACCCAGCGTCTCGAGGGCTTCGATTGCGAGCAGCTTTCCCAGTCGCTCAAGCTCCACGACTCGCGCCGCGAGCTCCGGCACGACCTCGGCGCCGCGGGAGATCAACTCGAACTTCGCGTCCTCACCGCGACCATCCGCGTAGTTCAGGTCCCCGATCAAGTCGCTGATGGCCACACCGGCAGTCTCTCCCATGACGTGTCTGGCCCGCGAACGCACTCAGCCGCATCGGCGGGGCGGTGTCCGGGGCCAAATCAAGCCGTCAACGCGGGGCCACTGCAGGTTGACATAGCCACAAGAGCCAGGCGCTGCCGGCGACATCGGGCGATCAACGCGCGGGAGCCATGATGGGCGGAGCCAAGCGGCTCCGCGGACAGGAGCGCCGCTCCGCGATGGCACCAGATGAAGAGTGCTCATTGTCCCCGGCATGCCGGGTGGGAGGCCGAGTACATGCGCCTTACGCGACTTTCCATGTGGAGGCACTAGACCAGGCACACCAGTGCGTGCTCGCGCTGGGCGGTCGGTCGTTGGAGTCAGCGCAGGGCTGGCGGGTCTATGCCGACCCGGCCGGTCATCCGTTCTGCCTCGTCGGGGGACTAGTGCATTTTCTTAAGTAGCCGCGTGCAGCGCGTCACGCGGGCGGGTTGATGGCCGGCTTGCCCTCTATCACCGGCGTCCCGTCGATGGCCTCCAGGGCGTCGACTTCTGTCCGCAGACCGTCGCGCGCCACGATGCGGCCCGGTGCGGGCCGATTGGTTCGGCCGATTGGGCGAATAGGTGCTGAACACGGCCCGGCTCCGCCACCGGCAGGGCTCGCGCACCGCGCTGGCGCACAGGTTGCTGCCGCCTGGGGCACCTCAGCGTGTGCGGTCCGAGTAGGAGCGCGCGTCTCAGTATTGACGGCCTCGGATAGGTATCTATATTATAATTTCCGAGACGAACAGGAAGACAACCTGCGGTAATACGCATCCGCATACGAAGCATTGACGCTTCTCGAAGGAGACCCGATGGTGATCGTGGAACTGGCGCCTGTCAGCTAGCAGGCGCCGCGACCGGTCGCGCCGGGGCGCCGCGTCCCCCTCATCGGCCTAGGGACCGGAGCAAGCCGCTTTCAACGCCGAATGCCCGTCAAAATGATCAGCTCGCGAATCACTGAAGGATACACCGATGAGCATTGTGATATCGGCGGTGGGATTCGGCCTGGTAACGGCTGCGGTCACAGCACTGGCCGCAGTCGGTTTCACATTGCAAGTCGGCATAAGTAATGTATTCAACTTCTCCTATGGCGCCATCATGATCACAGGCACCTACATAGGCTATGCCGTAAACCACGCTGGCGGCGGACTCGCAGCCTCCTGTATCGCAGGTGCCGGCGCGGGTGCGCTGCTATCAGCCTTGGCCAACCGTCTGCTGTTCGTGCGATTCATTGGGCGTGGCGTAAATCGGTTCGGGATGCTGATAGTCTGCCTGCAATTCGCCGTCATAGTACAGAATCTTCTCCAGGCTATAGCCGGTGACAACTTCTTTACGTATAACCTGAGCGCCGAGCGGCCAATAGGATTCCTAAAGTCAGTCGACTTCATTCTCGACCGAACGCAGGTTGCCATCATCATCCTCGCCGCGGTGATAATCGCCGCGCTGACCCTGCTGCTTGAAGTGACGCGTCTGGGGCGAGCAATGCGGGCGACCGCCGGCAACAGCGTACTCGCTCGGGCGTGCGGCATCAGGACCGCTCGGATAATTGACATCACGTGGCTCCTTTCGGGAGGCCTCTGCGGGCTCGCGGGCGTGATATTCGGGTACTCCATCGGGGCCTTCCAGAGCAGCAGCGGCACTGACTTTCTCACGGTAGTTTTCGCCGCGACCATGCTCGGAGGCCTCGGAAGACCGCTTGGCGCGGTGCTCGGGGCACTGGTCATTGGCGTCGCGATGTCAGTTCTGGCCGTGTACATCCAGTCGGACATGACTCAGATCGCAGCGCTGGGAATCCTGGTGATAATTCTCCTGTTCAGGCCGCGCGGTCTTTTCGGGTCCGCCGTGTCGGCGAGGGAGTTGGCCACGTGACGTACTACCTCACAACAATTCTCGTATACCTGGGCATCGATATACTCGCAATATGGGGCCTGAACGTTCAGTATGGCCTCTGCGGAGTTTATAACTTTGGCTTCATTCTATTTCAGGCTGCCGGGGCGTACACCGCCGCGATACTTACCCTAGGGCCGTCGTCTGGGAATGGCGGTTATCAGTCATACTTCTTTGGTGCCGCCCTGCCGTTCCCGATAGTAATACTCGTCGCTGGTGCCGTAGCCGCTGTGATCGGAGTGATATTCGGTCTGTTGACCAGGCGAGTTGGCGAGGATTATCTGGCCGTCTTGACGTTCGTATTGGCTGTGGTAGCGATCTTGGTCGTCAGCGCGGCACCGTCTTTCCTTAACGGACCCGCTGGTCTGTCATCTGTTCCGCAGCCGCTGGCGTCCGTGTTCAAAGTTTCTGCGATCGCCTCCTCGTGGATCTATGTCGGGTTCGTAGCTGTCGTGTGCCTGCTCGCCTTTCTCAGCCTGCGGCTCGTCGCGCTGGCACCGCTGGGCCGCGCCATGCGGGCAGTGCGCGAGAGCGAGAGGGCCGCGGCATCTGTGGGCAAAAATGTCGCCGGGCTCCGGATATTTGCGCTGGCATATGGCGGGGCACTCGCTGGCATTAGCGGCGCGCTGCTGGTCATGTTCATAAGCACCTGGTCACCCGGATCCTGGGAGTACGCCGAAACTCTGACCGCGTTTTCCGCGATCATTGTCGGCGGTACCGGCAACCTGTACGGAGCGGCGGTCGGCGCGTTTGTCGTGCAGATCCTGATCTTCGAGCTGCCGCGATTCCTGCCGCAACTGGCGGCCGCGAACCTGGTCGGATCCGCGCAATGGGTGGTCATCGGAGTTTTGACTCTCGGCTTCATGTGGTGGCGCCCGCAAGGACTGTTGCCGGAGCGAAAGAAAAGCTATGAGATCTTGTGGCCCGCCCGGCTGCCCACCACCCACCTGAGAGGCGCGACTTCTGCCGGCAGCGTAGAGACGGAGCGCGAATAGCCATGACCAGCGATGTCGCCGTGGGCAGGACAGACCCGGCTACGCGTGGCGGTGAACTGGCAGTCCAAGGCCTGCGGCGCGAGTTCGGCGGCACGGTGGCGGTCGACGACCTGACCTTCGCAGTGCGGCCCGGCGAGATCGTGGGGCTGGTCGGCCCGAATGGAGCGGGCAAATCTACTGCGCTGTCCGTCATCGCAGGTGTGTTGCCCGCAAGCAAGGGGCGCGTTGTCTTCAACGGTCGGCAGATTACCGGGCATCCGCCGTACAAGCTCGCCCGCACAGGCCTCGTGCGGATTCCCCAGATATCACAGGAGTTCGGACGCCTGACTGTCCTGGAGAACCTCTGCGTGGCGCCACCCCGCCAGCGAGGGGAGCGGTTCAGATCCGCTTGGACGCCGCGCCGCTCGTGGGCCGACCAGGAGGCATCCGTTCTGCAGGAGGCGTTTGAGCTTCTCGACCGCTTCAACCTGATCGCCAAAGCCAACGA
Source organism: uncultured Actinomycetota bacterium (assembly GCA_963805805.1). GTDB lineage: Bacteria > Actinomycetota > Actinomycetes > Streptosporangiales > Streptosporangiaceae > JAJYUU01. The sequence goes on from CAWDVS010000011.1 coordinate 638,690, forward strand.
CTACGCGGAAACCCTGAGCGGCGGCCAGAAGCGGCTGCTGGAACTGGCCCGTGCCCTCATGGTCAAGCCTAGCCTCCTGCTGCTGGACGAGCCCATGGCGGGCGTAAACCCTGCCTTCATGGAGACCGTCGAAGCCTGCCTGCAGGAGGTGCGGCGCGGCGGCGTGTCGCTGCTAATCGTTGAGCACCGTCTCGACTCCGTAGAGCGGCTTTGCGACCGGGTAATAGTGATGGCCCAGGGGCGCGTACTGGCTGAGGGCAGCATGCAAGAGCTGAGAGAAATGCCGCCTGTAGTGGAAGCGTATCTAGTCGGATGACTGGCCAGCACGAGTCAGCCAACGGACGTGTAGAGCAGACCGGTCCAGCGCTCTTCGCCGCCCACGACATCATTGCCGGATACGGAGCCGCGGTGATCGTGGATGGCGTGTCTGTGCAAGTCAATAGCGGAGCCATCGCGGTAATCGTGGGACCAAACGGCTCAGGTAAGAGCACCTTGCTGAAAGCAATAGCCGGGGTGATTCCATTGCGATCGGGCAGGCTAGTCCTGCGCGAGAAGAATGTCACCGGCTTGGGCACTGAATACCTGGCGCGACGTGGGATTGGTTACGTGCCTCAGGTCGATGACGCATTCCAGGACCTGACCGTAAGAGAAAATCTCCTGATGGGCGGCTACCTTCTGGACAGAAAGAGAGCCGGGATTCGGATAGCGGAGATTCTGGATACCTATCCGCTGCTCGCAGGCCTCATCAGCCGCAAAGTCTATAAGCTCAGCGGAGGCGAGCGGAAGCTTGTCGCTATCGCCCGGGCGCTCATGAACAGTCCCGAGGTCTTGCTGCTGGACGAGCCGACCGCCGGACTGTCACCTCAACTGTCACGTGACGTTCTGCAGGAGCAGGTCGCACAGCTGTCCAGAATGGGCACCGGCGTACTCCTGGTCGAGCAGAGGGCGATGGCGGCGCTGGAAGTAGCGGACTGGGGTTACGTTCTTGTCAATGGAAAGTGCTTTACATCCTGCCCCGCGCACGAACTTCGCCAGCGCGGTGACCTTGGCGAGGTTTTTCTGGGCTCCACTGGAAGTAGCCCAGCTATTTAGACGGCGGGTCTCGGAAATATTTCCGGACCATTACGGAAGGAGACGCGCGTTGATCAAGCTAAGACGCGGAGGAGGGCTCCTCGCTCCCAACATGGATCGAATGCTGGTAGGCGCACTCTGTGTGATCGTCGGCGTCGCAACGGCGGCCTGCGGCAGCTCGGGAGGGTCCGCCGGGGGCGCCGGCGGCAAGCCCCTGACCTACGCGGTCTTCATGCCCTTCAGCGGCCCTGACGCCGCATACGGGACAGTCGGGGACGCCGGGGTGATCCCGGCCGTCATGCAGATCAATAAAGCTGGCGGGGTCCTCGGTCACACGTTCACCTGGAAGAACGTTGATACGCGAGGCGATCCGGCCGACGCGGTGCCGGCGGCAGAGCAACTGATTGCCACAACCCCGACCCTGGTCGCTATCAACGGGCCGACATCCGACGAGGCCAGCGCTACCGTGCCGATATTCAACCGGGCCGACATGCCGATGTTTACCGGAACGGGGCAGTCGCAGTTCAACCACAATACGGATGAGTCTCTGGAGAAATCAGCCACCGGATGACGCGGACGGCGCGGCCATAGCCTATTATGCATATCATATCAAGCATTACCAGACGGCGGCGCTGGTATTCGGTAATGACATCGCTTCGCAAGGGGCGGAGCCGTCGGCTCGGTCAGTGTTCGCGGGGCTGGGCGGCAGGATAGTTGCTAGCGAGACCCTTGCTCTGGACCAGACCTCATACGAGACAGAAGTCGCCCGGGTAGCGGCGGCGAAACCGGACGTTATCATCACCGAGGCTGACCCGCAGACCAGCGCGACATTCTTCAGGGAGCTGGAGAATGCCGGATCGCTTGTCCCGTTCATAGGTACCGACGGGACGAGCGGGGCGCAGTGGGCTTCCTCGGTCTCGCACGCGATAGGGGCGGCGAACTTTAAGCAGGACTATTCGATAGTTTCCTTCGGAGCGCCCCCTTCCGCCGCGGCCAATATCTACAACAAGGCCGCTGCGGCCGCGAGCAAAGACATACCCGATGTATCACAGTGGTTCAACGAGCCTTATGCCCTGGCCATCTGGGATACGACGATCGTGACCGCCCTGGCCATGCTGGAGGCGAAGAGCGTCGTCCCGAAGGTATTTAACTCCTACATCGCCAAAGTCGGCGCCCCGAGCCCGGGCGCGACTGTGGTCGATACGTTCGCTGCCGGCAAGGCTGCACTGGCGGCAGGCAAACGCATCCAGTTCATCGGCGGCCTGGGCCTGACGATATACAACAAGTTTCATAATTCAGCCGGTACATTCCTGGCTCAGGCCTCCAATGGAACCAGCATTCTCTCAGTGATTCCGGGCCCATACGTCTCGCAGTTGCTGGCCAAATACGTTCATTAGACAGCCGCAATCCCACGAAGGGTTGTGCGGCGAGGTCAACCAGAAGGGAACGGGAAGGTGCCAGAAGCAGGGAAGTCAGAAATTCCGGTAATCGACATCAGGCCTGAGGCAGACGGGAATCCGCGTCGCGAAGCTATTACACAGCTGGGCGCGGCGTGCGAGGGAATCGGTTTCTTCGTCATCGGCGGCCATGGCATCGGCCCTGAGCTGATCAGCCCGATGATGCAGGCGGCCAGGGACTTCTTCGGGCTCGACGAGGACGTCAAGAAGAGTTACCTGTCTCCGACGGGTAACAAGTTTCGGGGCTACACCGCGGCGACCAGCTACAAGGGCGGACCGCCCGATGTCAAGGAAGGCTTTCAGGTGTCCTGGTTCGAGAACCGCGGCGCCATGATCGAGGCCGGGTATGCGGCCGAGTACGCCGACAGCTTCGAGCCGAACATCTGGCCGTCATCTCCGGCCGGATTCCGGTCCGCCTGGCAGCGGTACTTCGTCGCCGTCAAGGAAGTCGGCGACTACATCCTGGAGCTAGCGGCACTCGCGCTCGATCTACCGAAGGACTGGTTCGAGCCCAAGTTCTCGCGGCAAAGTTCTTACCTGCTCGCTAATTACTATCCGGCCCAGGCCGACGTTGTCAGCGACGGACGGCAGCGGCTGCACCCGCACACAGACTACGGAGCGTTCACGATCTTGTATCAGGACGTGGCAATAGGGGGCCTGGAGGTCCAGACCCGGGAAGGCTCATGGGCCAGGGTTCCGTATATCCCGGGCACGTTCGTCGTCAATCTCGGGGATCTGCTCGCCAAGTGGACCAACGACCGCTGGGTGGCTACGCCGCACCGGGTCCGGAACCCGGGACCGGATGAGCTGGGCCAGGACCGGATCTCCGTTCCGTTCTTTCAGCATCCGAATCTGGACGCGCTCATCGAGACGATCCCGACTTGCATCGCGGCGGGGGATAGGCCGCATCATCCTCCGGTGCTCTGGCGGGACTGGGGAGCGTACCGGATGGCGGACTTCGACGAGGTTAAGGCGTCGTAGCGGTAACCCGATGACAAATGTTCGTGTTGCCGTCATCGGCGCGGGTATCGGCGGCCTTGCCCTCACGCTAGCTCTGCGTCAGCGAGGCGTCGACGCCGAACTCTATGAACAGGCCGACCGGCTGGTCGAAATCGGCGCCGGGCTCTCGCTGTTCGCCAACTCGGTCAGGCTGCTCAGAAGTCTTGGCGTCGCGGACGCGCTCGATATGCAAGCGGCTCAGCCGCAGGAGCTCCTCTACCGCTACGGCCTCACCGGTGACATCCTCGCCGCCATCCCGCTCGGCCGGGGCAGTCGTTACGAGGCAGCCTTCGGCACCCCGTACTACACCGTCCATCGCCAGGTTCTGCAGGACGCTCTGGTCGAGGTCGCCGGACTGGAGAGCATTCACCGGAGCCACCGGCTCGAGGAGATCATCAGCGTTGGAAACGGAACGCAGCTTCGCTGGTCAGATGGCTCCACCAGCCGTGCGGACGTCGTGGTCGGCGCGGACGGCATCCGCTCCACCGTGCGCCGCTGGATCACGGGCACCGACAACACCCGTTACTCCGGAACCAGCGGGTACCGGGGGATTGTCGACCCGAGCCGGGTGCCCGCGCTCGATGATCAGCGGAGCTCTCAGTTCTGGGTGGGGGAGGGACAGCACCTGCTGAACTTCCCGATCAACGCCGAAGCGACCCGGCTGAACTTCCTGGCCGTGGTCGAAGAGCCGGAGATATGGACCGCGCCGAACTGGCGGCTGCCCGCGACGAAGAAGGAGGCAACCGAGAAGTTCGCCGGCTGGCATCCAGCCGTCCTGGGGATGCTCAACAGCGTCGACTCACTCGAGCGCTGGGCGCTGTTCGTGGTGGAGCCCCTGGCCACGTGGTTCAAGGGCCCCGCGGTCCTCCTGGGAGATGCTGCGCACGGAATGCTCCCGCATCAAGGGCAAGGCGCGAACTCCAGCATCGAGGACGCCGTCGTCCTCGCCGAGATACTCGCGCGGTGCCCGGTCGGTGAGCACGAACGGGCGTTCCGCCTGTACGAAAGCCTTCGATGGTCACGCACCCGGCGACTTCAGCAGGGCTCCTGGCGAACTAACGAGATGCTGCACCTTCCGCGCGGCGACGCATTCGATGCTCATTACCGGAATGTTCTCCAATTACTACACCGACCGCAAGTGGATCTATACCTACGACGCCCTGACGGCCGTGGCCGCCGGGGAGATCGATGGTGGTCCGAGCACTCTTGACTCAACGGCAGATGGGGCAGCCCGATGACCAGCAACACGGCAAAGAATGAGAGCGACACGATTCCGCGTCATCGATCTCGCCGGCCGTCCGGCCCGTCCGGGCGCGGACGTAGTCGCGACCTTCGGCCGGGCCTGCGAAACAATCGGGTTCCTCGTCGTCAGCAATCACGGCGTGCCAGCAGGCCTGCTCGACGGGGTCATGGACGCGAGCCGCGAGTTCTTTCGCCAGCCATCCGATGTCAAGGAGCACTACGCCTCGCCGACCGGTAACCAGTTCCATGGATTCAAACACGGAGGCCGGTACCTGGGCGGGCCGGTAGATCTTAAGGAAGGCTTCCAGGTGTCGGTCTTCGACAACGGGCGGGCCATGATCGACGCAGGCTACCCACCGGAGTACGCCACTGACTTCGAGCCGAACATCTGGCCATCGGACGACTTCCGCACAGTCTGGCGCGCCTACATGGACCAGGTCAGGCAGCTTGGCCAGTACATCCTCAAGATCGCGGCGCTCGCACTCGGTCTCGAAGAGCACTGGTTCGCACCTAAGTTCACGCGCGAGAGCTCGTACTTGCTCGCGAATTACTATCCGCCGCAACTCACGGCCCCGGAATGCGGGAGCAGCCGTCTGCATGCGCACACCGACTACGGCGGATTCACGATCCTCTACCAGGACACCGCCGAAGGGCGGCCTCGAGGTCGAGAGCCGTACCGGTTCGTGGCTGCGAGTGCCCGCCATGCCCGGCACCTACATCATCAACCTGGGTGACATGCTCGCTAACTGGACCAACGGCCGCTGGGTGGCGACCCGGCACAGGGTCCGCAATACCGAAGCGGGTGAGGCGGTTTCGGACCGCATCTCGCTCCCGTTCTTCCAGCACCCCAACCTCGACGCCGTCATCGAGATCGTGCCCACCTGCCTGGCGGAGGGGGAAGTGCCGAAGTACGAGCCGGTCGAGTGGCGGGACTGGGCCTCCCGGCGGATGTCGGAGCTCAAGGCCTGAGCCGGGGAGTGCCGGGCTGGCATCGCGTCCTGGTCAGTCGAGCCCGGCAACAGCCTCGATCTCGATGGCCATGCCGGCATCCGACCGGACGAACTTCGACACCTCGATCAGGGTGCTGGCCGGGCGGTGCTCTCCGAAGAAGCGCTTGCGGACTTCGTTGACCGCAGCGCGATCGTTGATGTCGGTCAGGTACACGGTTACCCGCAGAATGTTAGCGAACGATGCGCCCGCCGCGGCGAGCACCGTCTGAATGTTGGTGAGCACCTGCTCGGTCTGGCGGCCGATGTCGCCTGCACCCACGATGGTGCCATCCGGCGCGGTCGGTCCGATGCCCGAGAGAAACAGCAAATTCCCGAATCGGACGGCGTGGGTGTAATGACTCACCGGCGCGGCCAGCCCGTCCATCCAGATTTCCTGGCGCACGAGGAACCCCTCCTTCTAGGGTCAATTCGGCCCTGCATCAGCGGCACGACGTGCGCATTAGTATATTATAAGAAAAGTCTCATGCGCCACCACGTGGCGGCAACCGTACTCAGATGGGTGATCATGGACCGTCAGGAATATCGCGTCGCCGAGCTAGCCGAACCGGTTAGCCACTACACTGACCTGGTCCGTTATGGGGACCTGGTGTTCCTGTCTGGCGCAGGTCCTGTTGACGCTGAAGGACGCTTGACCGGGGGCAACGACGTCGCGGCACAGGCAAGGCAAGTGTTTGAGAATATCAAGGCAATGCTCGAGGCTGTCGGTGCCGATTTTCGGGACATACTCAAGGTGACGGTATACGTCACGGATATTGAGGACCGTGAAGCGATCGACCAGATCCGCTGCGAGTACTTCGGTGATTCAAGGCCGGCCAGCACCCTAATCGAGATCTCTAGTTTCGTGTTTCCTGGGATGAAGCTGGAAGTCGAGGCAGTGGTGGGCCTTCGGTCGGCCCCATAACGTGTCTGGACCAACGAGAATGGCAACTCCAAGACAAGAGCGATACGTGACAAGGTCGTTGCTTGGCGATGACATAGTAGAGCGCAATCCTGCCAATCGGAGGAAGGCTTCAGGAACTCTCACTGACCGGATTACTGTTGATCTGCGCCGCCGCATAATTTCCGGCGACCTGCCCGGCGGGTCACGCATTATCGTCGATGATCTGCGTGCTAAGTACAAGGCATCGCACATACCAATCCGGGAGGCGATTCGCAGGCTGGAGTCTGAGGGGCTTCTCGTCCATCCTCCAAACGTCGGAACGTACGTGGCGCCGCTTAGCCGCACTGAGGCGGATGAGCTGTACGACGTTCGGCTGATTATCGAGCCGACCGTCGCCGCCAGGGCCATCCAGGTCCGCACGGACGAGGATGTGCGAGCGGCCCGGCGGGCGTTCCAGGCTCTGAGCCGAGTCGACAGCGCAACCGATCCTGTCCGCTTTCAGTATGCGCACAACGCTTTTCATTGGAGCCTGCTCCGCCCCGGAGCCAGCCCGACCATCGAGCGTGTGCTCATACCCATCTGGCGCGCAGTTGAGCGCTATACCATCTTCGTTTACTCTCATCCCGACGTTCCTTCGGTCGGGGCCGCCCATCACAAGGTTCTGATGCAGCTTTGGGCAGACGGGGACGAGTCGATAGCGGACTTCAGCATCCGGCATCTTCAGTCGATGCGAGACGGATTCGCAGACCAACTTCACGGAATACCAGAAGACGCCCAGGTATTCCCTGGTTCGCGCACGACAACTGACCTGCTGAGCCAGCGAGACCCGGACTGAGGGAGCTCACCGGGGTTCTCCAGCAATTTCGGGCTCCGCTTCATATCCGTGGAGCCAAGTGAGATTCTCGTAGAACCGTGGGATGTTCGCGCTGCGCTCATCCCATTGCGGTCCCGGCGCGAGATGCAGCAGCTGATTCGTTTGCCAGGAGAGTTGCTGAACTAGCCGGGTTCGCTCCCGCCGCAAGGTCTCGTATTCGGCCAGCGCCGCCTCGCCCTCCAGGCTTGAGGCCAGTAGCTCGGCCAAGACGACAGCATCCTCGATCGTCTGGTTCGCGCCCTGCCCATGATGAGGGAGCATCGCGTGAGCCGCGTCGCCGAGCAACACGACGGGCCCGCGGCTCCAGGTACTCAAGGGCTCGACGACGAACAGTCCCCAGCGTGTGTGGTGCTCGACAGCGCCTATTACCTCGGTCACTGCCGGATGCCACCCACAAAAAGTAGCCAGGGCTTCGGTGGTCGTGGCTGGGCTGCGTGAGCCAGTGCCGGTCCAGGAAGCTGGCTCGTCTACGCCGGCCAGGAAGGACACATAGTCGGCGTTCAGCCCGATTGGAAAGTGCAGCAGGTGCTTTCCTTCACCGACCCAGAATTGCGCGGCATGTGGCCGCGGCAGGGACGGCAGCTTGCTGACGGGCGCGACGCCGCGAAACCCGCTCGAGCCGGAATACGTCGCCTTCTGCGGCCCGGCTACCCATTCACGCACAACCGAGTGTGCGCCGTCGGCCCCTATGACGAAATCCGCTTGCACACGAACGCCGTTTGCGAACTCCAGCGTCGACATGCCGTCTGCGCTTGAGACTCCGATCACGCGATGGCCGAGCCGAATGGCGCTCGAATCGATCGCCGCAAGGAGGCTGCGCTGCAGATGCCTTCGGTGCACCCCGATATACGGATCTCCGAACGTTCGCTCATAGGTGGAGTCCCGGCCCAGCGGAACTTCTCCGAGGATCTCCCCGCTGTGTCCGTCGCGATAGATGAGATCGGTCGGCTCTGTCGCATCGGTGCGAAGGTCAGCCAGAATCCCTCTGCGCCTCAGCAATTTGACGGAGTTAGCGAACAGGCCGATACCGGCGCCGATTTCGGTGAGCTCGGACGCCTGTTCGAACACTTCTACCTGCATGCCGCGCTGCTGTAGCGCGATGGCCATTGTCAGCCCGCCGATGCCCGCGCCGACGATGGCGATTCTCCGGGATGACATTATTTCTCCTCGTCCAAGAAATGCGCGCCTGGCCTGTTACATTCGAGGTAATCCTTCAGCTGCCCGGTGTCAGCACGGGCATCTGGGGACGGGATGGGGGACGCAGGATCTTGGAACGGGTGGGGCCCGCCGGGCGCAGGCAGAGGATCAAGACGCAATTATATTATATTTACGAGTCAGTACAACCGGTCGCGAGCGGGGTTGCCGTTCGCCGGTTCGCTGCCGCGGCCGGGGCCGGGCCGTCCTCACCCCGGACGTGTCTCTGGCTGGCAGGCCCGGGATTCGGGTCGCTCGATGATGGCCACGCAGTCGGAGTGGCAGAACTTGAGTGACCGGCGGCCAGCAGCTGAGGCTCGGCTGGTGTCCCGGCGCGTGAAGGCGGCCGCGGGTCGGGACCAGGCGCCACCGGGAGCGCCTTAGGGTTGCCCGGCGATTATCATATATTATAGTCTTCTAAACGCAGCCCTCGGGGTCATCAGGCTAGGAGTCTCGTGAGTCCGCAACCATCGCTCGTGCTCGAACACGGCACCGTTATCGTGGGTGACGGTGCCGATGCGCTTGCTGACGCCAGCGTCGTGCTGGCCGGTGAACGCATCCTCGACGTCGCTGCGGGCCGGACTCCTGACGTCCCCGGCACGGTTCCGGCGATCGATATCTCCGGTTCGTTTGTCATGCCCGGCCTCATTGACGCGCACTGCCACATGACGTACGGGGAGAGCCGGAGTCAAGAGGAGCAGGACCTCTACACCGGCGTCGAGAGCACGCACTCTGCGCGCGGCCTGGAACGCACGCCGGGTGCTCAAGGCGGGTGTTACCTCTATCTCGCAGCCCGGCGGAAGCCACTACATCGGGGTGGCGCTGCGGGACGCCATCGCTCAGGGCTACCTCCAGGGTCCTCGCATGTTCACGGCGGGCCGGTACCTGACGACGAGCAACGGCCTGACCGACTTCTATCCGGACAGCGTCGGCAATCCTGAAGGCGGCATCGGCATCCTGGTCAACACGCTGCCGGAAATGATCAATGAGGTTCGTCATCAGGTCAAGAACGGCGTGGACCTCATCAAGCTGGCCGATAGTCCCAATGGTGATTTCCAGGCCTTCACCGACGAGGAAGTGCGGGTCCTGTCCGAGCTCGTGCACCAGCTAGGCAAGAAGATCACCATCCATGCACGGGGAAACGGCGAAGTGCGGGCTGCCGTCCGGGCCGGCGTGGACTGGATCATGCACGGGAACATCATGGACGAGCAGACGGTCGACGAACTGGCTGCGTCTGGTATCCCGCTCGTCCCGACGCTGCTCCTGCTGGCGAACTGGGCGGACTACGGTGAGCGCGTGGGCGTGCCCCGCCGCTACATCGACGGGGCAAAGGCCATGCTTGAGGTCACTTCCAAGAGCCTGCATCAAGCTCACGCGGCCGGGGTCCAGATGATCATGGGCACGGACACCGGGTTCGCGATAACGCCGTACGGTGAGTGGCACGCGCGCGAACTGGAGTTGCTGATGACCTACGCGGGCCTTTCCGCGGGAGAAGCCATCGTGGCCGCCACTAGCGCGGCAGCGAAAACGGTCGGACTCGAAGGGCACGTGGGGCTGCTGCGCCCGGGCTTCTACGCCGACCTCCTCATTCTCGACGAGAATCCGCTGGCCGATATCCGCGTGCTGCAAGATCGCCAGCACATCCAGAAGATCTTCAAAGGCGGGGTGGAGCAGACCTTCGGTCCCGAGACAAATGTCCCGTGGCCCAACGACAGGGCAAAAATCCTGTCACTCGCAGACCTCCGTTTCGCTGAGGTCGGCTTCATCTGAGGGCATGGTCGGGGCGTGCAGGATCGACTCCTTTCCGGTACGCCCGGCCGATATCGGAAGTATTAAGCGCCATGGATCTTGATGATTATCTGGCCGCGCCTGACGGGCCGGACGCCCGCGCTGTCGCGCGGTGCCGTCACGAGTTATCCAGCGGCACTCGGGCCTGCCGTCACCCGTGTCCTGGAGGCCGGCCATGCGAACCCTAGGACTGTACTGTTGCTGCACGGCGTAGGGGCTCGTGCTGATCGCTGGGCGAGCAGTTTGCGGCCTCTCGCGGAGAATGGATTCAGGCCCATTGCCTTCGATCTGCCGGGGCACGGCCTGGCGAGCAAGGGACCGCGACGGGCACTACACGGCGGACGAGATTGTGCCTGACATTCGCGAATTCCTTTCGGCTCTCGGCGTGAGCAGGGCAGCAATAGTCGGTACCTCTCTCGGTGGCATGATCGGCGCCAAGCTCGCCTGCCAGGCTCCTGAGCTTTGTGCCGGGCTCATGCTCATCGGGGCCCTCGGCCTCGAACCCCTTCCGGCTCATTCCAGGCTGGCCATGGCCCGCTCACTGAATGACACCTCTCGCGACGCGACAGAAGCGAAGCTGCGCCGCGTCATCTTCGACCCTGCGGTCGTCACGCAGCAGTGGATCGATGAGGAGTGGCGCATAAACAACTCGCCGGGCGCGCCCGAGGCGCTCGCCCGGTGGGGGCGCTATATCAGCGGCATGACCGATGCTGACGTCACTTCGCCGTGCCTCCGGCAGCTCGATAGCCCCGTGACGCTTGTGTGGGGATCCGACGACGTCGTCATACCAGTTGACGTGGGCCAGCGGGCACACCTATCGCTGCCGGCACCGATGACAATCATCGAGCAGACCGGGCACGCGCCCTACCTGGAGGATCCCGGCCAGTTCAACCCGACCCTCCTCACCTTCCTCCAGACCTTGGACTGGAGGACCCGGAGCTGATCCGCGCGGACGACATCATGCTGCCCTCCCGCGACACCGCGCCCGGGCGTAGTTTGAGGCCCGGCGGCGGGGCGCCGCCGGGTCCGCGGACAGGGCCGAGCCCGCCCGGAGTTGTCGTGAGTGGCATTGGCTGTTGCCTCCTTTCGGCCTGACGATGCGGACCGCAGGCGGTGAAAGGAGGTTGACTCATGCCATCGGTATCTTTGCCCGATGACGCGAGCCTGGAGCAGCTCCGCACGCAGGCCAAGGGTGTACGTGACCTGGCCCGCGCGGGCGTGCGCGGGGCCTTGGATCTGTCTGTGCGGCTCCACCTGTGATGTCTCAGGACATCAGAATGACCGAACCCATGAGTGCGGCCGTTAGCTTTGTGAACTAACTGGCGTTACACTTGCTATCAGCTCAGCCGCTCACAGCTCGTCCGCTGCGAGTAGATCGTCTTCGTCAGCGCCGGTTTCCGGCGGTGGTGGATGAAGTCGGGCCCTGAAGGCGACGAATGCCCGGGCTGAAACCGGGAACTGGCCACCGGCGGCAAGTGGGAGCCCAAGGAAACTGTGGTAACAGACGCGCATCACGAGTTCTCGCCCCTCCACGCGGATCGACGGATGAGTACTGGGCCGACCGGCCAGCGCGGCCGCTGACGCTGTGACAGCAGTCCGGGTACCAACGCGGTCAGACCATCGCACCGCGATCTTCTCGGTCGTTGCGTTCGCCCTGCTTATGAGCTCCCTGGACGGGACCATCGTGGCCACCGCACTCGATGCGATACAGCGCGGTATGCACTCCTCCATCAACTGGACCAGCTGGGTCATCACGGCGTACCTGATTGGCATGGTCCTTGCCCTGCCACTGGCCGGCAGGCTGGCGGATCGCTTCGGGCGAAGACGATTCTTCCTCGGCTGCGTGATGGTGTTTAGCGCCGCCTCGTTGTGTTGCGGGCTGGCACGCAATATCTACGTGCTGATAGGGCTCCGGGCCATCCAGGCCGCGGGCGGCGCAGGTTTCACGCCGTCGGCGACAGGACTAATAACGGACAACTTCGGATCGGGCCGCGACATGGCGGTTGGGTTTTTCGGGAGCATCTTCCCGGTAGGTTCCCTGATCGGGCCGATATTCGGCGGCTTGTTTGTTTCGTATTGGTCGTGGCGAGGCATCTTCCTCGTCAATGTTCCGGTCGGAATAGTGCTTATTATCCTGTGCTTGGTCTACGTGCCCGGTGACGGCGATCGGGCCGCTCGGGAGTCCGGCCCGATGGACCTGCGCGGGATGGTCCTGCTCGGTGTCGGAGCCCTGGCCTTAATGGTCGGCATCAGTTATCTCGGCGAAGCCGGCGCAAGATTCTCGTCGCCGTTGCTTGTAGTTCCCGTGCTGGTTGGATCACTGGGGCTGATTCTGTTCGGCCTCCATATCCGGAGCACACGAGATCCCTTCATCGCGCCGCGGTTCATCGCGGGTCGTGGCTTCGGGGCAGTGAACGTCACCAATGTCTGGGGCGGCGCGGTGGCCGGCCTGCTCGCCCTGGTGCCGGTCTACGCGATCAGGCGCTATGGCCTGAGCGTGCTGGATTCGGGAACGCTGCTCACTGCGGAGGGCGCGGCGGCCATTGCGGTGGCGAGTCTGGCGACCCTCGGCCTGCGCAAGACCGGCTATCGCCTGCCATTGTATGTCGGCTCGGTCGTAATTGCCATCGGCCTGGCGGGCCTGGGCATCCGTCCTCTCGGGATGTCGCCGCATGCTTGGCTCGCGCTAGCCGCGGGCTTGGTCGGCGCCGGAGCCGGGATCTTGTCGCCGGCCAGCCGGAATGCAGGTTTGCAGTTGGCACCGGATCAATCTGCGTCGTTGGCCGGAATTCGCACTATGGGCCGGCTGATCGGACAGATCGCAGCTGTCTCGATCACCTCGACCATCATCGCGCAGTCGGCGTCGCCGGGTCAGGCTCAGGCCGTCGTCTTCCTCGTGTTCGCCTTGGTGCTCATCGGCTTGCTGCCCGTGATTGCTCGCGTCCCGGAGCATCGAGGACCGTGGTAGGGCATCTAGATCGTTACCCGTTCCCGATATGGCGGAGGATCATGATCGGGTCGCGCCGACGGCAAAAGTGTGTCGTCGGCAACTGAAGACTGAGCACTGCGTAGCAAGGCGGATTCTAGCGATCGTCCCAACACTGGCCTGTGATGGCGCGAATGGTATCGGCTTAACGGACCTGGTGCGGGCCGGGTCGTTTGTTGGGCCGGTAGCTGGGCCCGTTCATGAAGAGCTGGTGGCTGTTGTTGATGAGCCGGTCGAGCAGGGATTCGGCGATGACGGGGTTGGGGAACAGCGGGCACCAGTCCTGCGGCGCCCGGTTCGACGTGAGGATCAGCGAGGAGCCGGCTCGTTCGGTGATGAGCTCGTAGAGGTCGTCGGCCTGGGCGGGGGTGAGCTCGCGCATGGCGAAGTCGTCGAGGGTCAGCACGGCCGGGCGGGCGAGTTCGCCGAGCCGTTTGGGCCAGGTGCCGTCGGCGCGGCCGCCGGCCAGGTGCGCGAGGGCGCGGCAGCCTGGGGGACCAAGGACCCTGCGAAGCCCGGCCAACGTCCCTTCTGCGCTGAAACCATTACGTCCACAGTGGCCTGAGGAGGACTTGCGATCCATGGCCGCCGCGGAAGAAAGGGCAGGGACGATGCCTGGAATCACAGTAGGTATCGACGGATCAGACAATGCCCATCACGCACTGATCTGGGCGATGAACGAAGCCGCACAGCGCAAGTTGCCGCTAACGGTTCTGACGGTTCACGAGACACTCGCGACTTACTGGACTGGCGTCCAGGTCACCTTCGATGGTGATGAAAGGCTGGTTGAGCAGGCTCGGGAAGCAGCTGAGGAGGCTGTGGCTCAGGTGGCCAAGCACATGGGCGAGGACGAGCAGCCGCAAGTGACCGTTTCCGCGATTAACGGCTTCGCCGCCAGGTCGCTCATCGAAGCCTCTGCCGACGCCGACCTGGTGGTCGTGGGCACACGCGGCGGTGGCGGTTTCCCGCACCTGAATCTCGGCGCAGTCAGCAGCCAGGTCATCCACCACGCCAAGTGCCCAGTCGTTGTGGTGCCATACAACCGGTGATGCACGGCGTGAACCGTCGAAGTTTCCGGAGGCTCCATCTTGTGAGAGGAAGATGGAGTCGTGGGACGTGGAGGAAGCAACTACCCGCCTGAACTGCGTGAGCGGGCAATCCGGATGGTCGCCGAGGTCAGGCCGGACTTATCCCTCAGACTGGCCGGCGATTGTCGCGGTGGCGAAGCGGCTGGGCATCGGCTCGGCGGAGACGCTGCGCAAGTGGGTCCGGCAGGCCGAGGTCGATGGCGGAGCGCCTCGCCGACGAACGAGGTAGTGCGGGAAGATTTCCAATGAAAATGACAACGACGACCCGACAAATAGACTTCGTCACAATTGTGGACATCAGTGGCCAGATTGTCCTCGGTGAAGAATGTACCTCACTGAGAAATTTAATCAGCGACCTGCTAAACCCGGGACATAATCAGATTTTGCTTAATCTCGCAGGCGTCAATTGCATCGACAGCGCAGGCTTTGCGTACCTGATCGGTTCCTTGGTTAGTGTGCGAAAGCAACGAGGGGACTTAAAGCTGCTCAATCCTACGAAAAGAGTATGGGCCGTTATACAGCTTTTCAAGCTGCACACAGTCTTTGACGTTAGGGAAGACGAAGCTGCGGCCGTTAGGTCCTTCGGCGAATCGGCCGCGGCAACTGCTTCCGCGGGATAGAACAAGCCAACCCAACCTTCGGCGCTGAATGCGCTGGTTCCGATGCGAAGCTCTGTCATGGGGGAATTCTATACTGCCTCCGCCAACTACGAACATAGAAGGGTGCCGGGTAGCGTGACCGGACAGGAGTTGGGAAACCGGGGACAGAAAACCGGGGAAAGACGGGACGTTTTCTGCCACATTGCCGAGCGCGGAACGCTTGTCTACCCTCACTGCAGTTAACATTCAGCACATCGAGACGCTGCGGGGCAATGCGAGGCAGTTCCTTAGCATTTCCCAAAGGGAGTAGTGAATAGTGGGTAGTGAGTAGCAAGACGAGAAAGAGCGACGAGTCGTAGAGTTAAGAAACTGCCACCGCCCGATTTCGTCCCCGATTTTCTTTCCCCGATTTCCGATCCTGTGCAAACCGGAACAGATGACAGAGCGTTTTTGATACACACTCCCCTAGTGCCAGCTCATGCACGATTTCGAGGAGGTCCAAATGGCTCAATCCAAAGCAACCAGAAGCATCATCGACACTCACCGGCACATCTTCGGTCCGAAACTGCGTCAGAAACTCGTTGAGAATATGGGCTTTGACGATGCAAAGCCGTTGCCGCAGGTCTTTGGGGACGAGATGTTTTTCTATCGCGAGTCGGTTGACGCTGATTATTCCATGGAGATTCAGCGGCAGAGCGGCGTTACGCTCTGCGTGAACAGCTACGGCGGCGAGGTCGAGATGTTCTCCCAGCACGTCATCAAAGCAAGCACCGTTGACACGCTCAAATTCCTGAACGACGAATCTTTCGAACTTCGAGATAGATTCCCCAATGAGGTTGCCTGTATGGCCAACGCTCATGCTCTTGATGAGAGTTCGCGTGATGTCATCGATCCACTGATTTCGAATAAAGAGGCCTGCTGCATCAGCGTTACGACCAGCTACGGGGCCGGCTCAGATCAAGTCTTTCTGGACTCACCCAAGGCCGAATGGCTATGGGAGTACGCGCAGGCCAAAGATGTTCTCGTCCACATTCATCCTCCTCTCGTAGCCATAGGCGCTGCTGCGATGCAGCAGTATAGGCTTAACGAAGCCGTAGGCCGGCCATTTGATACGGCGATGACGGCAGCTCGCATGATCTGTAGCGGCGTCTTCGACAAATACCCCAAGCTTAAAGTTCTTTTCGTTCACATGGGCGGAGCCATCGCCCCCGTCGTTTGCAGACTCGATTGGAACTGTGAGTTGAACTATAAAGGCATCCAAAACCCACCGGTCAACAAAGTGGACAAGAATCTTCGTAAACCTTCGGAGTATTTCAAGTCGAATATTTATGTGGATACCATGGGTCCAAGCGCGATCTGCCTCAAGGCCATGATCGAAATGTGCGGCATTGACCGCGTACTGTTTGGAACTGATTTCGGGCCGGTTCCCATGAGCCCAAAGGTGTACATCGATCTCGTAGACAAGACGATCACCGACGCTGGAGATCGCGAGAAGATTTTCTCAACCAATGCACTTGCTTTGCTCCGTTTACAAAACGCTGGGACCCCATTCGTCGCTGGGCTAAAGGCCGCCAGCGCTGGCCGCCTATAGCCCCATGGTGCCACCCAATCCGATTTCGCCCGGTACCGCAGCCTTCGGTTTTTAGGCTGCGGGTTTTGACTCGTCTGTCCTCGCTTTTCATTTGCTCTTTTGGCGACCCGTTACTAGCTGTCAAAGCCAACCCCGTAATCGCCTTGCTCTATCACTAGAAAGATTTTGCCCCCACCAAACGTTTTCCCATCCAACTTCGTCTACTCCTGTAGCGTCCCCACAGAACCGTGTAACAAGTGTCCACCCGGAGATGATGGAGGATTCCTAATGTTCCGGTTCATTGCTCGCGTCGTGGTTCCTGTCGCCATAGTATCTGTTTCCGTCTTGGCGTCCTCGGCCAACGCCCAAATCTCGCCGAACCTACCCAATCCGATCAAGGCGCCGAATCCGCTGACGACGACGTTATCCATTTTTCGTAGCAATATGCAGGACAAGATCATGAAGTCGGCGGAAGCGATGCCAGAGTCCAAATACAGCTACCGGCCGACGAAGGACGTTCGCTCGTTTGCCGGGATCCTGGATCATCTGGCGGCTATATCCTACACATTGTGTTCAAACGCCAAGGGTGAAGCGCCCCCCGCCCCGCCTACTGAGAAGAGTTCGAAGACCCAGCTTATGGCCTACCTCAAAGGTTCGTTCGACTACTGCGATGGCGTGTACTCCGGATTCACTGATGCGCACCTCAATGACCCGGCGGACTTCTTCGGCTTCAAGACCAACAAGATGTTCATCTTGACGCAAGTCGGAAATCATGATGCCTTGCATTACGGCAATCTCGTCACCTATCTGCGCCTCAATGGCCTCGAGCCGTCCGGGGGCTGGTTTTGATGCCCCAGCCACGAGTCTTCTTACAAGAGCGGGAGCTCATCCAGGCCCCGAACCCCCAATATCGGGACCTCAAGTCGCAGGCGCTGCTCACCACCCACTACTCACTTAACCCCTTTAGAATCCGCCGTTACAAAAAAGGGGGAGGGGGGCTGCGCCTCCTCTCCCAGCCCCTGACTTCCCGGGCGAGCGGGGGGTTGCCCATCCATGGGGGTTGGGTCTTGCAACGGTGGGTTTTTCGTTCTCTTTTTTTAAGCTGCCCGATAACGTTGCCGTTTGAACCCCTCTCGTCCTTCTACTCACTACTCACTTAACCCCTTTAGAATCCGCCGTTACAAAAAAAGGGGGGGCCCGCGTCTCCGCTCCCACCGGCCGGCTTTCCATCGGGAGCGAATTCTTTGTTAGAATGGCGCGCTGATCTCAATAGCGATCGTCTTGAAGCGGGACAATCAGCCGGTCCGTCGCAGATATTGCCGCTGGGGTTCCCGCCGGATTTGGCAAGGAGAGAACTGCCATGGCAGGACCATTACAAGCGGTGCATTCCGGCGAGCCACCCGTGGTCATTCGGCGAGCCTCTGCGGCGGACGCCGAAGTGTGCGGAAGAATTTGTTTCGATGCGTTTACCGCGCTCGCCAATCGTCACAATTTTCCTCCTGATTTTCCGGCGCCGGAGGTTTCCACTGCAGTGCTCTCGGCGATGTTCTCGCACCCGGGTTTTTATTGCGTGGTGGCTGAACAGGACGGGAAAGTCATCGGTAGCAACTGTTTGGATGAGAGGACCCCGATTGCTGGTGTTGGGCCGGTCACGGTAGACGCGTCGGCGCAGAATCGCGCGGCGGGGCGCGCGTTGATGCAGGCAGTGCTTACACACGCGGCAGAACGGAAATTTGCAGGAGTAAGGCTAGTGCAGGCGGCTTATCACAACCGGTCGCTGTCGCTGTATGCGAAGCTCGGTTTCGTTGTGCGCGAGCCGCTTTCCTGTATGCAGGGGCCAGCGATTAAGAAAATCCTGCCGGGGTATTCGGTTCGGCCTGCAGTGGCTGGAGACCTCGCAGCTTGCAATGACTTATGTTTGAGAGTTCACGGACACGATCGTGGAGGCGAGTTGCAGGATGCGATTCAGCATGGCTCGGCAACTGTCGCCGAGCGCGACGGGTGCGTGACCGCGTATGCCTCTTTGATGGCGTTTTCCGGGCACGCGGTTGGCGAAACGAACGAAGATTTGAAGGCGCTGATTGCTGCAGCGGCGGGTTTTCAAGGGCCGGGCATTCTTGTCCCTAGCCGCAATGGGGAATTGTTTCGTTGGTGCCTCGATGGCGGGCTCCGCGTCGTGCAACCGTTGATGTTGATGACGATGGGACTCTACAACGAACCGGCGGGCGCTTATCTTCCCTCCATTCTGTATTGAAGGACGACAGTCATTCACGCGGAAGAGTGAAGCGCGAGAGGAAAAAGAGAGAGGGCACGACGTGTCGTGCCCCTACGGACCGATGGAAGTTTGGAGTAAATCAGTAGCGCGATCAACTTAATCCATGTGGTGCATGGCGTAGATGTTGTCGAGGCCCTCTTTGTAGGGGTAGACGTGAGTCATCCAGCCGAAGACGACTGGGTGGAAGCGGCCGCCGGCTTCGGAGCAGGCGTCCTCTGTGATGATGGAACCCTTGAGGCCGAACTTGGTCCAGTCGGCGCTGCGGAGCTGGCCGAGCGGCGGTAAGCAAAGATTGGTATGGAGGTGCCACATGGCGACGCTTAGTGGGACGCGTTCGTTGAGCTGATCTTCTGTGGCACGTTTGGGCATGGTGTACATGGCGCCAACGAGTTCGTAACCGGTGGCGGTTTTCTTGTAGAGAAGGGAAGTGGGGCGCGCGGGATCGAACGTGAGCGATTCGAGAAAACCGTTGCGATAGCTGGTGAAGTGATATTCGGGTTGCGGAACGTTGGGAAGAAAGATTTTGAAGCCGTCATTGAGAGCGACGTGATAGTCCTTGTACTTCCCGATGCCGGCGCGAAGTTGCGTCGCGATTTCGTTGGCGCGCTGAATATCCTCGGGGGTTTGTGTGCGCATGCTCGTCATGTACATGTGGTGGCTGTGCGCGTCGTTGTGACCCGGCGTCATATCCTGGACGGCGGCGCGTTCGCTGGATTTTTCATCGCCCATGTCCATGCCGGGCATCGAGGTGGACTGCGGTTTGGTGGATTCCTGCGCGGCGGAATTCTGCGCGCTGGGCGCGTGGTGGCCGGGTGTGGCGACTAGCAGCACGGTGACTACAAAGATAGCTCCGAAGAGCATGCCGGTTTTTGCGGCGAGATGAAGCAACGTTCTACGCGCTGACATTACGATTCTCCTCACTTAATAATACGCAAGGAGTTGGATGGAAATATCAGCGAAGGCGCTGCTTGGTGCATGGGAAAAAACTGTACGGAGGGACAGTAGGTAAAGGAAGTAAAGGAAGTAGAGGAGATAAAGGAGATAGAGGAAAAGACGAACTGGAGAGTAACGCTGAATGGTGAGCGGATACTGTTTCGAGTCGAACCTGTCGGGCGTGCTAAAATCTTCGAGTGAAAAAACAAACAGTTTTGCCGGCAAAATATTTGACGGGCGGCGTGCAGCCACCGGGGGACAAATCGATTTCGCATCGCTACGCAATGCTCGCGGGTTTGGCGGAAGGGACTAGCGAGCTGCGGAACTTTTCGGCGGCGGCGGATTGCCATAGCACTCTCGGCTGCATGAGTGCGCTGGGCGCGGACGTGAAAGTCGAGAAGGATGTGGTGCGAGTTACGGGCCGCGGGCCGCGCGGTTTGAAGAGCAGTTGGCGCGCGCTGGACGCGGGGAATTCTGGGACGACGATGCGACTGCTCACGGGAATCTTGGCGGGACAAGAATTCACTACGAAACTTACGGGAGACAGTTCGCTGCAGAAGCGGCCAATGAAACGAGTTGTAGGGCCGTTACGCGAGATGGGGGCGGACATTCGCGCGAAGGACGATAATTTTGCGCCGCTGGAAATAAAAGGCACGCGATTGCATGCGATCGATTACCAAATGCCGATGGCCAGCGCGCAGGTTAAATCGGCGGTTTTACTCGCGGGACTTTACGCGGAAGGCGTGACTAGTGTGACGGAGCCCGCTGGGACGCGCGACCACACGGAGCTGGCGCTCGAAGAGTTTGGCGCGAGCGTTGAGCGGCACGGGCGGACAACAAAGATCCACGGAATCTTCGGCGTCAACGGATCGGGGAAGTTGGTGGGGAAATCTTTGGATGTGCCGGGAGATATTTCCTCGGCGGTGTTTTTTATCGCGGCGGCATCGTTACTGGCGGATTCGAATATCGCGATTCACAACGTTGGGTTGAACCCGACGCGGACGGCGATTTTGGATTTGTTTGCGGAAATGGGTGCTTCGGTTCAGATGCTTTCGTTGAAGAGCTCGCATGGGGAGATTATTGGCGACCTTGCTGTGAAGGGTGCTTCGCTCAAAGGTGGAGTGATTGAGGGCGAGACGATTCCGTTGGTCATTGATGAGTTGCCGATGCTGGCGGCGCTGGGTCCGTTTACGGAAGAAGGGATCGAGATTCGCAACGCGGGCGAACTGCGCGTGAAAGAGAGCGACCGCATCGCTGTGCTCGTTGAAAATTTGCGACGTATGGGGGCGACTGTCGAAGAGCGGCCGGATGGATTGAAAGTGGAAGGGCGGCGCGCGGGAAAACTACATGGGGCCGAGATTGAGCCGCATGGGGATCACCGGATTGCGATGGCGTTTGCGGTGGCCGGGCTGGCGGCGGATGGAGAGACCGTGATTCGCAATGCAGATTGCGCAGGGGTTTCTTATCCGGCGTTTTTTGAGGATTTGAATCGGTTGGCGGAACGGTAGGGGAAGAAGCGAAAATCGAAATTAGAAATTCGAGCGACGAGATCCGGGTTACTGGGCGCCGTATTTCGAGCTTCCAGTTTCGAGTCTCGTATTTCGAGTTTCGCATTTCGAAAAAGGCTAGCTGGTTTTTTTGATGGAAAGTGTGCCGTAGCTGGTTTTTAGGGTGATTTTGGGACCGCGGGCTTAGCCGTATTTTCCTTCGAGATGGGAATCGCCGGATTCCACCGAGGTTTTCTTCAGAGTGTCCGCGGAAAATTCAGAATCAATATCGCAAGAGTGGCAATCGGCGACGATGTTGAAGCTCGCAGATTCGGGAAGAGTCAGCGAGATGCTGGCATTTGTGTTGGTGGCGTCGATATCTGCCTTGGGCGGGGAAGAAAAGCGCAACTCGACGTCACCATCGCGGTTGTCGACCTTCACTTTGCCGGTGGCGTTTTCGATGGTTACGGAATAGCGGTTCGTGCGCAGCGTGATGTCTCCCGGTGCATCTACGATTTCCAGGTTGCCTGAGCTGACTTCCATGTGGCCAGTGAGCGAGGTAAGCGTGAGATCGGTGCGCTGAGAGATGAAGCGAAGACCTTTGGCAACTTTTTCGGCGCGGATGGGGCCGTAGAATTCGCCGTCGAGTGTAAAGCTGCCAGTGGCTGAAGCGACGTCGACTTGCGTGCCTTTCCCGGAGATCTTGATGTCGCCTTTGGTGTCGGAAACTTTGACATCGCCCTTGTGCATTTCGATATTCACGTCGCTGGCTGTGTCGCGGACTTCCACGTCGCCATTCGCACTGGTTATGGAGACGGTCCGTGGCCATGTCGGAAACTGTGATGTCTCCCTTTTCGTTTCGGACGGTGACAGAGGCCTTCTTCGGTACTTGGATTTCCATGTCGATGCTGATGCGAGAGTCGCCTGCGTTAGTGCCGGTGGGATGAATTTCGTAACCATCGCCATTTTGAACGATCTCAACGGAAACTGGGTCCAGCGCGGCGTGAAGCGTCGTTTTCGCTCCAGGCATGGACATTTTTCTTGCCGGCGACGCGAATTTCCGGGACGTCCGTAGCCCGTACAGTAATATCGCCGCGGCCGCCGCGGATAGTGATGCGCGCATTTGCGGGGACAGTTTTCGGCGCGACATCCAAGTCGAATGGATACGCGTCGCCAGAGACTTCAATGGGAAGCTTTCCGCCGATGGCGCGCCTGCCATAGTCGACAGCGACGACGCAGCTCAGGAGCACGAGCATGCCGACGACCAGCAAGATTTCGCCACTGGTGATACGAGCGGAGCCGGGATCGTCGGAACGGCTGGCGACGGTCCTGTCATAAATCTTGATTAAGCCGAGGAAGATGAGCGCGAGGGGCCACCATCGCAGCAGCACGTCTCCCAACTCCAAGCCACGGTAGTTATGGAGCAGGAGGAGTGATCCGACAGTGATTAGGACGAGACCTGGGAAAATTCTGCTGGTGCATGGCGGCTCAGGGCCATATCGATTATTGTCCTTGTCCCGGATAAGAGGTGGGTGCCGGGCCCGATGGAGCGGGCGGCACGCCTGGCGCAGGGGGAATGCCGGTGGCACGGGTGGCGTCGAGGAGACATGGCCTTCGCTAGAAGCGAAAGCCGAGGCGAGACTGATGAGACCCGATCACGATAAGAATGACTGGGTAGGTGTTACCGAAATCAAAGTAGCCGCCGCGCATTTCCGCCAACAGAAAGAGTACGCCAACGGTAACAACCACGACGGGACCCATGAGGCCGCGGATGCTGCAGCGCTGGCAGGTACAACGAATGCGATCGCTCATCTGTGTGTCAACCTCCCGAAGGAGCCTCCTACGGCTGGCGGTCGATGCGGTTCCGAAACATCAAAATTCCCACACCAATCAGAATGAGGGGCCAAAACCGGGTTATGCGGTACCACTGAAACCACTCAAAATTGTTGAGCAAGAGCAGGATGCCGACGCCAATCAAGATGATCGGGCCAATGGGTCGTTGCTTGCTGAAATTATCGAGCGGGTCTGATAAGGGTAAACCAGCGCGCTTGGCTTGCGCGGTGCGAAGAGCATCGATAGGCATGTAAACCCAGAGCGCGGCAACGCAAATCCAGAGAGCGGCTTCTGCGCCGCCGTTGTCCAGACCGTTTACGCCGGTGATGAACAGCAGAAGAAAAATGGCGAGGTGAATCATGCCTTTGCCGTACTGCTCGTTATAAAAAGCGCCGAGGCCCGGCAAAAATCCCAAGAAGAAAGCCAAGACAGGGTTGGGTCCAACTCCGGCGGGTGGAAGAACCGGAGGCACGGCTGCGACGGGAGCTTGGATGGAATTCCGTTTGGAACAGACGTCGCTGTGGGCTGAACTGCGGGCGGCGCGGGATGACCTAAGATCGTGGCCAAGCAATCCTCGCAATAGAGAACGTCGCGCACAGGCCGGATACACGCCGGGCACATGGGCTTGCCGCAATTGCGGCAGTAGCCGGTTGCGTCCACATCAGGATGGACGGCACACTTCATGGAATTCTCCTTCCGAGCAACGGACTGCACAGCTTGCCACTGACGACGGGAACTTCCGATGCAAGGATTTCAAGTTCTCTGCCAATTCCATTGGCACGATTTTGCTGGCGCGGAGTCACTGGCTTAGTGCCGTCGGTGCTGCCCGGGGTTTTTCCAGGAGCAGATTGCGGGACGGTGGTCTCGGGCGTCGTGGGAAGTTCGTTGTCTTTGTTCAAGCGAGATTGAATTTCGTAAACGACACGAAGATCGCTGACAAATTTCGTGGTGCGTGCATAGGCGAGGTGCGCTTGGCCGTCTATATTGCGATAAACGGTGGAGGGAGCAAGGTCCGCAAGCTTGGGTTTGCGCAGCGAGAAGCCCGATGCCATGAGAAGAATCAGCAGGGTGGCAGCGACCGAGATGGCACTGTACGCGAATCGGGGGGAAGCCAAACCACTCAGCCAGCCAAAAGCGCCGCGCCAGCCTTTTTTGGCTTCGCGTGGGCCGAGAGTCGCATTCAGTATCGAGTAGACCAACTGCGGTGGTGCTTCGATTTGCTCCATCGAATGCAGGCCACTCAGCATATGAGACAGGCTGGCGACCAATTGAGCGCAGTTTTCGCAAGAGTTCGCATGCATGTCGAATTCGCGGCGCTCGTCCGGGCTGAGAAGTCCGTCGAGATAGTCACTAAGGCGTGCTTCGATATTTTCGCAAGTCCAAGTCATGACATGCTCCGCGCCGGGTCCCAAGTAAATTCCCATTTAGATGAACGAATCATGACGGGCGCACTCCCATTTGTTGCAGGATACGCGCGAGTTCGATTCGTCCGCGGTTGATTCTAGATTTCACGGTGCCTTCGGGTACATCCAAAACTGTCCGAATCTCATTGTAGTCGAGCTGTTGCAAATCGCGCAGGATGACGGCTTCGCGAAGTTCCGGCGAAAGCTTGGTCAGCGCCGTCTGGACCTGAGCACTGAGTTCGCCGAGCAGCAATTGCTGATCGGGGCGGCGTCCTGCGGATTCCTTGTTTTCAACCACCGGCATGGCGTCGTCGAGCGAATCCGTGATGCGGTCGCGCTTGGTGCGCCGGTAATGGTCGATAAGAAGGTTGCGCGTCACGCTGGTCATCCAAGTGGCAAAGCCGCCATAGGCGGAACGATAGCTCCCAATGGTTTTATACACCCGGAGGAAAACCTCTTGCGACAGGTCTTCGGCTTCCGTGCTATTGCCGGTAAACCTGTAGCAAATGTTGAAGATGCGGCGCGTATGACGGCGCACAAGTTCCTCCCAGGCCGAACCGTCGCCCTGGAGGCATTGCTGGACCAGTTGGGCGTCCTGCTCCAACGTATCATCAGCCTCGAAACCCGCTACGGTGACCAGTTTGCCCCAAAAGTTGCATGGAGCCAACTTCGGCCTGCAACTATGGAACGCAAACTGCTCTCGAAAAGTTCCCTGTAGTTCTGGCCCGGGCGACCGACCGCGAGTGGGGGCATCTTACTCGGGGTGTTGCTCGTGCACAAGGAGTAGAGTAGGTCTTTCCTCGCAACGTCCGACAGTATATACTCCGTATATACGGGAGGTCCCATGAAAACGCAACTAGCTAGGTGGGGAAACAGTTTGGCCGTTCGAATTCCGAAGCCCGTTGCAACGGCCGCAAAGCTTAAAACGGGAGACGATTTGGAACTGGATGTTGAGGGCCCCGGGCGGGTGAGGATACGAAAACCGAAGCGCAAGCCCACCCTTGAAGAATTGGTATCGCGGATCACGCCCGAGAACCGACATTCCGAAACGGATTGGGGTGAGCCGGTCGGTAAAGAATTGTGGTAGCGCGCGAGTATGTGCCGGATGCGGGCGATCTGGTTTGGGTAGACTTCACGCCACAGGCGGGCCGCGAACAGGCAGGCAGGAGGCCCGCGGTCGTTCTTTCGCCGCGCAGCTATAACGAGAAGGCTGGTCTCGCTGTGTTGTGCCCCATTACGAGTCAGTCCAAAGGCTACCCTTTTGAAGTAGCGCTGCCGGCTGGCAGTCGTGTTCGCGGTGTGATTCTTTCAGATCATATAAAAAGCTTGGACTGGCGCGAGCGCAAAGTCGAAAAGGCGGGAAGGCTCGCCCCTTCCATTCTGAGCGAAGTTCTGGAACGAGTTTCCTCGCTTCTTCAATTGCAGTAATGAACTGTGTTCTTCCGGTCTTGCTATGCTTCGGCCCGCCTTGACGCATCGTGTATGCGACCGTTAGTCTGACAAGCGCATGCGTTCATCGTCGAGGAAGCTACTTTACATTCTGATCGCGGTAGCGGTAATTGGTTTCGTTATCTATCGGTCGAGCGGCCTTCTTCATTCGGGGAATTTCTTTGCAAACCTGCTCAAGGCTGTTCGCCGCGCCAATCCCGCATTGCTCGCACTGTCGACCATCGCCATCTACGCCTGCTACGCCATTCGCGCGCTGAGATGGCAGGTGCTACAGCGCAATTTGGGACCATCTCGCTTCTGGCAGATATACGCCATGACGCTCGCTGGTTTTGCTGCTGTCCTTGCGCTCGGGCGGCCTGGAGAGCCAGTCCGCGTCCTGCTCCTAGCGCGCAAAGAAAAGTTACCCGTTGCGGACCTTTTCGGGATCTATTTGGTGGAACGGATCTTCGATACGGCCAGCACTTTAGTTATCGCGGCATTGGCGTTATTGCTGATCAAATCGGGCAGCGAGTCTAGTGAAACAGCCGGGAAATTCGTGCCTGCGTTCCAAGCAGCTGGTGCACTTCTTGGCATCGGCGTCGCGGGCGCAATCGGCTTCCTTGTGTTCCTTCGGGTTCGCGGGACAGCTTTATTAGAACGTCGCCTAGCGCCATGGCTTAGTGCAAATAACTGGAAGGCTCGCGTTGCGCGAATTCTCATGGGATTCGCTCGGGGCGTGCAAACGATTCGGACCTGGGGCGACTTGGCGTTAGCCACGATATACTCCGCGCTACACTGGGTTCTCGTTTTGTTCGTATATTTGTGGGTGATACGGGCCTTCGGCGGGAGCTTGGCGGATTTCAGGATAGGCGACGCGATGCTGGTGATGGCATTCTCGCTGGTAGGCTCCATCGTGCAGTTACCGGGAATTGGCGGCGGTTCGCAGTTGGCGTCTATTCTTGTGTTTACAAAGGTATTTGGGATAGAACCTGAGCTTGCTACGGCAATCGCCATTGTAATTTGGCTCGTAAGTTTTGCTGCGGTTACGGTGATTGGATTGCCGATATTGCTCCACCAAGGACTTTCGTTGACGAAGTTGAAAGAGATGGCAGAGCGTAAGTCGCTGGAGAGCTCGCCCACTGGAGAGACCGAGTGAAGTGTCCGTTCTGCGCGCATCTGGACGATAAAGTGATTGACTCGCGCGAGGGCCGCGCCGGAGACACGATTCGGCGGCGGCGGGAGTGCCTCAAGTGCAGCCGCCGGTTTACGACCTACGAGCGCATCGACGAAATTCCCTACATGGTGATCAAGAAGGATGGACGGCGCGAACGATTCGAACGGCAAAAGATTCTGCAAGGATTGTTGAAGGCTTGCGAGAAGCGGCCCGTGGCCACGCCGAAGCTCGAAGGCATCGTCGATGAGATCGAAAGCGTGGTTCACGAAGCGACGGAGCGCGAGCTCACAACGACGGAAATCGGCGAGATGATCATGCACCGGCTGAAAAAGCTCGATAAGGTCGCGTATGTGCGATTTGCGTCGGTGTACATGGATTTCAAGGATGTGCAGGAATTCATGTCCGAGTTGAAGAATTTATTGAAGGACCGTGGCGAAGAAAGTAGCGCGATTTACAGAGCATGTTCAGCGCGGCCAGACGCCGGCGGTGAACGTTCGAATCGTCGTGAATCCCAGCTTTTCGTAGAGCTGAACGGCGCCGTAGTTTTCCGAAGTGACCGTCAGCGTTAATTCCTTAAATTTCATACTGCGCAGCGTTTCGGCGGAGGTCTGCATCAGCATGCGGCCGATGCCATGCCCCTGATAACCAGGGAGCACGCAGATTTGGGTGGTATGGCCGACTCCTGGCGAGACTTCGCTGGTGAGCACTGCTGCAACCAGTTCGTCACTGCCTGGCTCGCGAAGCACGAAAGAAGCTCCCGCCACGAAATGGCCGCAGCCCGGCAGCAGGATGATGTTCTTCAAAAACTTCAGTGCGCCGGAGCGGCTGCGGTACTGATCGTTGATTTCGCCGTCGATGTGATTCGCGTAGGCGAGATAAATCAGCTTGGCGCAGGGCTCGAAGTAGCGGTCATTCCAGCGGTCCAGTCGCATCCCGGCGGAGGCTCCGGCCTTGCCTTCGGGCAATTTCTGCAGATCCTGGAGCATAAATTGGCGGGAATAGAGGCGAAAGCCCTGTTCGCTGAGCGGGACTTCCACTGGTCCGCTGAAGGGCATGAGCTGCGCTTCAATGCGCGAAAGTTGCGGAATCGCGCGCATGGAGAAAAGCATCTCGTCGAGCAGACGCTGCCCGATGGTTGCTTGCGAAAATTTTGCGGAAACATAGAGGCCGCCGATCAGGCCCTTTTGCTCTTCCAGGACATAAAAGGAGTAGCCCGCGGCGTTGCCATTTTCGAAAGCGACACATCCCGCGAGGGCGTGCGCGTCCAGGAATCGTTTGATCAATTCCAGAGCGCCACGGTAATCCCAATGGAGTTCATCGCGCCAGTGCCGCGCTTCCTCTTCAAGGAGCGGCTCGAGTTGGCGGACGGTCGTCTGGCGCAAGTCGACAATATTCATGGATAAAGAGGACTGCCCCCGCGGCCCCTGGCCGCAGGCTCTATGATAGCCGAATCGGCGCCCGCACAAACAAGCGGGGCGGCGCGACGATACAATTCGGACACAACGGGCGCAGGCTTCCGGAAATGATGCGGAAGAGGTGTGCTAACATCGCGAATATCGTACTTATTTTGTGAGGGAGTGAAAATCGGCGGCGCTGGCCGCAGCAGTACGCAGACAAAGAATGTCGATCCTTTACGAATTACGCTATCCAACCAAGTGGTATATGAAACTGGTGACGGCTGTGCTGGCGCTGGTTTTCTTTGCCGTGCTCGCGACTGTCGCCATTGCGGGATTTCTTGTCTACCGGATCGTTAAGCCGCAGCGCACCAGCAGCGAAATTGATATGGAGAGCTTTCCGGGGAAACCGGATCTCGTGGATTTTACGGTTCCGGAAATTGGCGTCCGGCATGGCTGGTTCTTTCCGGGATTGCGGGGAGCGCCGACGATTATTCTGTGCCACGGCTACGGATCGAGCCGCGGCGAACTGCTGACGCTGGTTTCGGCTTTGCAGGACCACCAGTACAACGTGTTTGTTTTTGACTTTGCGGCGCACGGCGGCAATCAAGGAATCACCACATTTGGCTATCGCGAAGCAGACGAAGTGCGCGCGGCTGTGGACACAGTGGCGGCGCGCAAAGACGTCGATCCCGGCCGCATTGGATTGTGGGGCTACAATTTGGGGGCTTACGCTGCCTTGCGCGAGGCGGAAAACGACCATCGCATCAAGGCTATCGTGCTGGACTCGGTCTACGACGAACCGCAACAGATGGTGAAAATCGGCGTGGAGCGCACCGGCCTCGGCGGATTTCCATTGATGGCGCGCTCAGCGGCATTCAGTTTTACGTGGTTGAATTACAAGTATCGCGAAGATCCGCCGCTCTCGAAAAAGTTGAACGCGCTGGCGGGCGTGCCGAAACTGTTCATCGAGCCTTCTGACGACCCCGAACTTGCCGAAATTACGCGACAGATGTTTGTGAAGGCGCCAGAGCCGCGCGATCAGATCATCATTCCACACGGCAATTTTGTGTCTATGGATGACGCGGATAAGCGCGATTACGAGAATCGCGTGGTGAGTTTCTTTTTACTGAGGTTGCCCGCTACTGGGACGCCCAGCGCGGTAGACTTGACTTGCTTCTGACCCCATCCGCGCAAATTTCAACTCGTCTGGTGATCGCAGATGGCTGCCAGCACGCGAGTCTCCTTCTTAGTTCCTCGGCCCCCTTGGGCGAGGCAAAGCATCAATAGATCGTAGTCCGCCCGGCGGGGATCCCACTCGGGCAACTCCCTTTCGAAATAGAAATTCAACCCGAAACCAGGCCACGCTTCAAGTTTATACGTGGCCGCATTTAGCATCGGAAATCTTCGGGAAGCGAAATTCGGCTTCTGATATCAGGGCAACGGACGAGCGGAGACTCCTTCGTCGAGTTGCCAAAGGCCCGGCTTCCGAATGTCAGTAAGGCCGGAAGACGATCGAAGCCAGCATCAGCGCAAGCGTCGATCGTCGCAAGACTGCAAGGATCCGCGACCGACAGATCCCTGCGAGAACCAGCGATCAAGAGACAAAGGTGACTGCAGATGCGAGCAGATGTCCGGTTCCGAAAGGAATTTCACAATGTCTGATTCCGGCCAATGGCGCCCATCAGAGCGACGAAGTTAAGGCGATCACGAGCGAAACCCAGCGGAATGATTCCGTTTCTGCTGAAGCGCGAGCTGCAGATCGCATAGCGCGATCAGAAGCCCAACGCAGGGATTGCGGGCAAGACATAGCCAGGCAGTTTCGACTTGGAGATGGTAAAGAAAACGACTGCAGAATCCCGCCCAGCATAAGTAAAGAACAGAGTGGATCGGAGATTTAGCGACTTCGTCAAGATCTTGGACTGTCGAAAGGTAGCCAAGAGGCGCAAGCCTACGGTCCAAGGCAAGAACGCGACGAGGAGAACGGGACCGTAATACCAGAACGGCTGGATGTGCTGGAATTCGGGGGTGAGGAAGCGTTTGAAATTGTGTTCGATGATGAAGATGCGGAAGAAATCGGGATTGCGGCGGGCGCAGAGGATGTACCAGGGAAGTGCGGTGAGGCAGAAAGCGGCGATGGCTGCTGGATGAAAAAGGCGGAAGGCGTCGCGCCAGCGTTTTGTGAAGAGTGCCCAGAAAAAAACCGCGCCGCCGCTGAGAATGATTGCGGCGGGGCCTTTCGCGAGAACGGCTAGGCCCAGGAAAAAGCCGAAGAGGATGAGGGCGAGCCATGGCGTGCGTGGGAGTATCGGGAGAGTTTTCGTTGCGGGTGAGGCCGAGGACGACGGCGGCGCAGACCATGGCAATTGTGAGCATGCCGCTGAAAGGCATGTCGGTGGCGGCGGCGTGCGAGAAGCCGATCATGCCGACTGTCGTGGGGAGAAGCAGAAGCAGCCAGCGCGCGGTTTCGGCGCCGTAGAGACGCAATGCCAGCCACGCCAGCGCGAGCGTCGCAAGCAGCGCGGAAATCGCGCTCGGCAAGCGCGCCGCGGCTTCGCTCACGCCAAAAAGTTTGAAGGAAAGCGCGGCGCCCCAATAAAAGAGCGGAGGCTTTTCAAACCACGGCTTTCCGTACAGCCGCGGCGTGACCCAATCGCCGGTCTCGGCCATGTCGCGCGCAATCCACGCGTAGCGCGGCTCGTCGGGGCCGACAAATCCAATCGCTCCGAGATGGCTGAAATAACAAACGTACAGCGTTGCGACGATGAGAACGGCCCAGCCGATGCGGGCTACAGGGCTGGACTGCGATTTCTCAGTGATGGCAGTAGGCGATTCGCTCACGGAAGGGAAAGTCTAGCATTGAAACTCTATCTTCGAAGCGGGCACCTCTTGCATACTGTCGCGCGTCGGCCGCTCGCGGCCGTTTTGGCAACCTAATGAAAGAATGGCTCGAATACGCCCCCGTTTGGCTGATCTTGAAAATGCTTGGCGCCCTGCCGCGCGGCGTCGCGCGCGGCTTCGCGGCGTCCGTGACGAGTCTGCTTTTTTCCTTGCAGCCAAGATTGCGGAAGACGGCGGAGTTTAATCTGCGGCTCGCCTTTCCGGATTGGACCGACGCGCAGCGCAAAGACGTGACGCGCAAAATGGTACGCAATCTCGGCTGGATGGCCGCGGAATTTGCGCGATTCCCGCGTCTCACGAAAGAAAACATTGAAGACGTTGTGATTCTCGAAGGGCACGAAAATTTTCTGGAAGGACAGCGGCGCGGCAAAGGGGTCCTCTATTTGACGGGCCATATCGGCGCATGGGAACTCTCTTCCTTCGCGCATGCGCTCTACGGTTATCCGCTGCATTACATGGCGCGCCCTCTGGATAACAAGCGCCTCGACGCGCTCGTCAACCAATACCGCTGCGCCTCGGGCAATCGGCCCATCTTCAAGAATGAATCCGCGCGCGTCATGCTGAAAATTCTGAAAGACTCCGGAACTGTCGGCATTCTCGCGGATCAAAACACGCTGCCGGCGGAAGGTGTCTTTGTCGATTTCTTTGGCAAATCCGCTTGCACGACAACGGGCCTCGCGCGAGTGGCTCTGCACACTGGTGCGGCCGTCGTGCCCGGCTACGCCTACTGGGACGAGAGCCTCCAAAAATATCGTTTGCGGTTCGAACCTCCCGTGGAATTGATTCGCACCGGCGATACCGAGCGCGATGTCTTTGAAAATACGCAGCGGTTTGCCAAAGTAATCGAAGAGATTATTCGCAAACATCCCGACCAATGGGTTTGGGTTCACAAGCGCTGGAAGACACGGCCCAAAGGCGAGCCCGCGCTGTATGATTTTTGAGAGAGGTCTTCGATGATGCAAACGGCGAAGTCGTTGGCGGAAGCAGTTGGCGCGAAGCTGGAAGGCGACGGCGGTATCGAGTTGCGCGGAGTTGCGGCGCCCGAGCGCGCCGGCCCGCACGATCTCATCTACGTCGAGAAAGCAAAGCATGCGGATCGCGCCGCGGCTTCGGCCGCGCTCTGCGTAATTGCCGCGGAAAATATTGCGCTGCCCGGGAAGACCGTTCTGCGAAGTTCGCAGTCGAAGGTTGCGTTTGCAAAAGCAGCCGCCTTAATCCTCGGAAAATCTCCCATTGCCAGGGGAATTCATCCGACCGCGATCGTCGCGCCTCTCGCGAGAGTCAGCTCCAGGCGCGGGTATCGGGCCGTTTGCGGTGATCGGCGAAGACGCGCACGTCGGCGAAGGAACGCAAATTGGGGCGCACAGCGTGGTCGGCGCGGGCTGCTGGATCGGCGAATACTGCCGCATTCACCCGCGCGTGACTCTTTACGCGGGCGTTCGCCTCGGGCATCGCGTGGAAATTCATTCCGGCGCGGTCATCGGCGCGGACGGCTTCGGCTACGCGCAGGGCGAGGGGCGCTACTGGAAATTTCCGCAAGTCGGCATCGTGGAGATTGCTGACGATGTGGAGATCGGCGCGAACACGACCATCGATCGCGGCTCGCTCGACGATACGCGCATCGCCGAAGGCGTTAAGCTCGATAATCTCGTACACATCGGCCACAACTGCCAGATAGGCGCGCACACGGTGATGGCTGCGCAAGTCGGTCTTTCTGGCTCCTGCGATTTCGGCAAACATGTGGTCGTCGGCGGCCAAGCCGGTTTTGGAGAGCAATGCTACTTGGAAGATGGTGCTGATGATTGGCGGCCAATCCGGCGTACTCGGAGGTAAAACGATTCGCAGCGGACAGACTGTTTGGGGAACTCCAGCCCGCTCACTCGAAAAGTTCAAAGAACAATTCGCCTGGCAAGCGCGTCTACCGGAACTGGCCGCGCGCATCAAAGAATTAGAAGCCAAACTCGAAGCGAAGCTGGAAGGGAAGTGACGTGAGCGCAACTCCACACTGGCGCGTAATCGTAGTTGGCGGCCACACCCGCAGCATCGGCAAGACGCAACTGGTGTGCGACATCATCAGTACTTTTCCGCAGGCCAACTGGATTGCGGGAAAAATCACGCAATATGGCCACGGCGTCTGCGCGCAGAACGGCAACGATTGCGACTGCGCTCCCGACGAACACATTTGCGCCATCGAATGGGAAGCGCATCCACAGTCAGGAACGGACAGCGCCAGATTTTTAGCGGCTGGCGCGAAGCGCTCGTTCTGGCTTAGAACAAAGCAGGGTTTTCTGGCCGAAGGCTTGCCGCTGATGCGTGATGCTCTCAAACAATCACTCCCGGAGCCTGAAGAAGATTCTCCTCCGCTAATCCTCGAAAGCAATTCGCTCATTGCAATTTCTGAAACCGAGCCTCTATTTCGCGGTGATCGATCCCGCCCGGGAAGACTTCAAAGACTCGGCTCGCGTCGCGCTAGACCGCGCCGACGCGCTGATTCTTCGCGGCTCGATGGACGACCCTGCCGCCACTCCATCCTGGATCAAGCTCCCCGCCAATCTTTTGCGCACCAAACCCTCCGTCTCTCAGCGCGAGGGAGAAGCTCTGCCCGAGCCCTTGCACGTGCTCATCGAGCGGGTGTTGCAGTCCCCGCCAAGTATCGCGATCTGATAAAAATTGACAACGATTAGGTAACCCCCACGCATCTTAGAAGTTGACCCAGTGGTGCAAGAGGGCGATAATTGACTGGTACTGGTGTTACTCGGTCTCAAAAGGGTTCGGCGCTCGTGCCGGAAGTTGTGGGAAGTGGCTCGGAACACAGCAGTTAGGTCGGATTAGCCGGAATTGGCTGAATTCTATTCGCCCGCAATTCAGTAGACTTTACTTGGGGGACTAGTTTTGGCAACAGGTACACGCATAGGACTGGATAGACCTGCCCCGTCCATACCGCCTCTTTGGCAAGAGAAAGACCTGTCTGGCTCGCTCGAACAAGCCATCGAGAACGGCGCAAATCATCTGCTGTCTCTGCAAGCCGAAGAAGGCTATTGGCTTGGCGAACTCGAAGCCGATACTACCCTCGAATCCGATTACATTTATTACCTGTACGTTCTCGGCAAGGCCGATCCCGTTCGCATCGCTAAGCTCGCAAACTATGTTCGCAGACGCCAATTGCCTGACGGCGGCTGGAATATTTTCCCCGGTGGGCCCTCCGATCTCAATGCAACGTGCAAGGCGTATTTCGCGCTAAAACTCGCCGGCGATGACACCGCTTTGCCGCACATGACGCAAGCACGCGAAACGGTGCACCGTCTTGGCGGGCTCGAACTCACAAATTCTTACGTGCGTTTTTATCTCGCGCTGATTGGCGCGGTTGGCTGGGAGCTTGTTCCTTCGATTCCTCCGGAATTGCTGCTCTTGCCGACATGGTTTTATCTCAATATCTACGAAATGTCGTCCTGGACGCGCGGCATCGTCATTCCCATGGCGATACTTTCCGCGCTGCGGCCGGATTGGCGTTTGCCGGAGCGCGCTCGCGTCGACGAGCTCTTCAAAGATATCTCGCACAAAGCCGCTGCGTTTGATTGGAGCAAGCAGCTCATCTCCTGGCGCAATGTTTTCCTGGCCATCGATCGCGGCTTGAAACTTTACGAAAAACTTCCGTGGAAGCCGCTTCGCAACCGCGCGCTTCGTGAAGCGAAGGCCTGGATGCTCGCGCACATGGAGCGCAGCGAAGGTCTTGCGGCGATCTATCCCGCGATGATGAATTCGATTTTCGCATTGATGGCGCTGGGGCACGGTCCGGAAGATCCGATCACTTCTCGCGAGATACGCGAATTTTCGCGCTTCGAGATGGAGGAGGGCGACACCATCCGCATGCAGCCGTGCGTATCGCCGGTTTGGGACACGTGCATCGCCATGGTCTCTTTGGAAGAAGCTGGGTTGCCCGCCGATCATCCCGCACTCGTGAAAGCCGCGGACTGGATGCTCTCGAAGCAGGTTCTCGGTCCTGGGGATTGGCAGTTCAAGAATAAAGATGCCGAGCCCGGAGGCTGGGCATTCGAATTTCGCAACGATTTTTTCCCTGATGTGGACGACACGGCATTCGTTTTGATGGCGCTGCAGCGCGTGAAGCATCCAGAGCCTGAGCGCATGGAAACTGCGGTCCGTCTTGGCATCCAGTGGCTGCTCAGCATGCAAAATAAGGACGGCGGTTGGGGCGCCTTCGATCGCGACAACGATCGCCAACTTTTGTGCAACATTCCGTTCGCCGATCACAACGCGATGATCGATCCATCGACGGCGGACGTGACCGCTCGCGTCATTGAGTGCCTCGGCCGATTCGGCTGGCCAGCAGAGCATCCTGCAATTCAACGCGGCGTGAAGTTTTTGCTCAGGGATCAGTGCGAAGACGGCTCGTGGTTCGGGCGCTGGGGCGTAAATTACGTTTACGGTACGAGCGGCGCGTTGCGCGCTCTCGAAACGGTTTCGCTTACGGCCAAAGAATTCTGCCAGCGAGCGGTCCGTTGGCTGCGCGACGTTCAGAAAGCTGACGGCAGCTTCGGAGAATCCTTGTGGAGCTACACCGATCCGACCACCAAGGGGCAGGGCAATAGCACGGCGTCACAAACAGCCTGGGGCTTGATTGGATTGCTTGCGGGTGCACAGCCGAATGATTCCGCAGTTCAAAAAGCCGTCTCCTATCTAATCCAGGAGCAAAATACGGATGGCTCATGGAGCGAAGCGGAGTTTACCGGCACCGGATTTCCTGGCGTGTTCTATTTGAAGTACCACCTTTACCGCAATTCTTTCCCACTTTACGCGCTCGCGCGTTTTCGCAATCAGGTCCAAGGCCCGCACGAATACTGCGCCTTGAAATTCCAACCAGCAGAATTCCGGTTGCGGAGCGGGTTCTAGAGCCCGCGATGACGTTTTCTCTGCGGCTTACCGCGGATCTGACGCTTGCCTTGGCTGCCCGCGCGTTTGGCAAGAAGCAAGGTTATCCTCCAATTTTGCAGCTTTCCCCGGACGCTAATTTCCAAACGATTTCAGCTTCCTTTTCTGCAAGGTCGCAACAGCCTGATGTCAGTACTTCGCAATCCGGAACCCTCGTTTCGCGATATCGTTCGCCTATCCTTTGGATTTCCGGTGCCGAACCGCTGGATTTTTCCGAAGTTGCGCGCTTTACCAACGCGCTGGCCGCCTCCGGGCGCAGCGTGTTCCTGGAGACTTCCGGGGCCCTATTGAAACGGCGTCTGCATGAATTTCAGCCGTCTGATCGTTTTTACTTCACCGTTCGTTTTGATGGCCTCGCGCCTTCGCACGACCAGCACAACGCTCGCGAAGGTGCGTTCGCGGCCGGCCTGGAAGCCATTCGCATGGCAAGGCTGGCAGGGTTTTTTACTTGCGCGCTTCTAGTTTTGCACTCGCAAACTGCGCCGAGCGCAATAGAGCAACTTCACGCGGAGATTTGCCAGCTCGATGTCGACGGATGCCTGATCACGCGCGCAGCGCTTTCGCCCGAGCTTGAGACGACGGTAAAGCAACTTCGCCGCCGTTTACTGAGCCGTCGTTGGGCAATGCTATCGGACTTGGTGGAATCGGCGTCGCTGTCGGCAGCCTCGGCAAATTCTTGCGAGATTGGATTGCCAGACTCTTCCGGGGGCGCAGCCAGGCGACTTCGAGGAAGGCGCCGAAGTCGGATGACGACTCTAGTTACAGGCGCGTCGGGCTTTCTGGGTAGCCATGTTGCGCGTCAACTGGTCGCTCGCGGCGACACTGTCCGCATCTTGATGCGTCCTTCGAGCACCAATCGTGCCGTTGGAGATCTTTCCCTTGAATATGTAACTGGCGATCTGCGAGACGCGGCTTCTCTTGAGCGCGCTTTGGCCGGTGTGAAATGTGTTTTTCACGTGGCCGCCGACTATCGC
Organism: uncultured Actinomycetota bacterium; assembly: GCA_963805805.1. Classification (GTDB taxonomy): domain Bacteria; phylum Actinomycetota; class Actinomycetes; order Streptosporangiales; family Streptosporangiaceae; genus JAJYUU01. Next base: position 676,197 of record CAWDVS010000011.1, read on the forward strand.
TTGTGGGCCAAAAAATCGCGCGATATTTATGATTCGAATGTAGGCGGCACAAAAAATCTGCTCGATGCCGCGAAGCGAGCAGGTGTAGAAAAATTTATTTACACCAGCACCGTAGCCACAATCGCCGTCGACCGGCCTGAATTGCCGACGGAAGCTACCGACACCAAGCTTGAAGAGATGGTCGGTCACTACAAACGCTCGAAATGGATGGCTGAGCTCGAAGCACTGAACGCAGCGAAAGAAGGACTGCCGCTCGTTGTAGCTATGCCCACTACTCCGGTCGGCCCGGGAGACTGGAAACCTACCCCGACAGGAAAAATTGTCCTCGATTTTCTAAATGGGAAAATGCCGGGATATGTCGAAACTGGCCTGAATTTTGTTGGCGCGGAAGAGTGCGCAGCGGGGCATTTGCTCGTTGCGGAAAAAGGCAAAGTGGGAGAGCGCTACTTGCTCGGTGCTGAAAACTTGACCCTCAAACAGATGTTGGACACGCTGGCGAAAATCACGGGTCTGCCCGCGCCAACGCTGAAGATTCCTCACGGGCTGGCTTTGGGTGTAGCCTACATGAATACGGCGTTTTCGCGGCTCATCGGAAGAGAGCCACAAATTCCCATTGAGGGCGTGAAAATTGCGCGTCACATGATGTTTGTGGACTGCAAACGGGCGCAACGGGAGTTGGGTTTTAAGCCCGGCTCGGTGGCCGCAGCCTTGGAACGCGCTGTTCGCTGGTATGAGGCAAACGGCTATGTGAAACCCGGGCGCGCCAAGAAAATGCTCCGCGCCGCCGCGTAGAGTGAGCGCAATTGGGGGCTTTTACCGCGCTCGCGGCTTAGGACAACGGTTAAAGGGGAGGGGGTTGTTTACCCTGGAAGGGCCGCTCCTGTTTCCTGAGGCCGCAAAATTGTAGATACGAGCTTTCGTTCAGCATCAAAGATTTACAGAAGATTTGAAGCATAATGCACATCCTAGTCACCTTCGCCATCAGAGCCGAGTTCTCGCCATGGTCCTCTCGCCATCCCTTTGTCCCTTATGAATTCGAGAATTGGGAGCGCCGCCGCGAATTCGATCTTTTCAAAGCCAACATCGGTCCCAACGAAGTGACCGTCCTTCTCACAGGCATGGGAGGCGACAACGCTGCCAAAGCGATGCTGTCCATCCCGGTAGATATTCATGATTTCTGCATTTCCTCTGGGCTTGCGGGCTCACTGGACTCAACTTTGAGGCCAGGGGACGTAGTTGTGGCTCACACTGCAGAAACGCTGGACCAAAATTGTAGAGCCTCAAGTGACCGAGCACTTCTCGATCTTGCCGTTACCTACGGCGCAAAGGCTGTGAATGTCTCCCTTACTTCTGAGAAAATCGTAGGGACCGCCGAGGAGAAGGAAGAATTGAGCCGAAAGGGAAGTGTCGTGGAGATGGAGTCGACTTACATTTTAGCGGCAGCAGCGCGATGCAATGTCCCTGCAGTTACCGTCCGCGCTATCAGCGACGCCGCGGATGAAGATATGCCCGTGGATTTTGGGCGCATTCTCGATTCGCATGGCCATCTGAAAATGGGCGGACTGATCAAGGAAATTGGATTTAGTCCATACCGCATTCCCTTATTGATTCAATTTGGCCGGCAGAGCCGCGCCGCGGGAAAGTCTTTGGCGGACTTTCTGGATCGCTACATTTACGCAATATCGCAAAACTGGACGCGCGTCTTGCCTCCGAAAATAGAAGAGGTCTCTGCGACATGAGCAGCATCGGAACTGCATCGGAGACTCTGGCCTCGATCGGGCCTATCCCGAAAACTATGCGCGCCGGCGTCTTTCGCGAGAAAGGCGTCGTTCACGTCGAAGAAGTTCCCGTGCCCGAAGTCGGCGATGGCGAAGTCCTCATCAAAGTCGCGGCATGCGGAATTTGCGGCACCGACATCAAGAAAATCTTTCAGCGCTACGTTGAGCCGCCTCAAATTCTGGGCCATGAACTCGCGGGCACGGTCGTGGCGGTCGGTCGCGGGGTAGACAAATGGACGCCAGGCGATCGGGTAATGAGCTTTCACCACACGCCCTGCGACCGGTGCTTCTACTGCGAAAAGCGGCTCTTCTCTCAGTGCAAGCAATACAAAACGACAGGTTTGACCGCTGGCTTCACGCCCAACGGCGGCGGCTTTGCCCAGTACGTTAAAGCGATGCCATGGGTGGCTGAGCGCGGCATTGTGGCGCTCCCCGACGACGTAACCTTCGAGGAAGCCACCTTCATCGAGCCCATCAACACCATCGTCAAAGCCGTTCAGAAGGCGCGTATCGTTGCGGGCGAGACCGTTCTTATCCTTGGCTGCGGCCCCATCGGCCTGCAATTGCTCATGGTCAGTAAGCTCGAAGGCGCCAAGCTATATACCAGTGATCTAATTCCACAGAGGCGGCAAAAAAGCCTCTCCCTGGGAGCCCTGGAGTCGTTTGACCCAACCAGTGGTAAGCTAATAGAAGAGGTTCGGGCCCGTACGGATGGCAGGGGAGCGGACGCGGTGTTTGTTGCGGTAGCGCATCCGTCGGTCGTGACGGATGCCTTGGCAACGGCGCGGCCCGGTGGGCGTGTTTTGCTCTTCGCGGCAAACGATCCGGTCACAAAGATCGAGTTTCCTGCCGCAGCTGTGGGGATCGACGAAAAGGAAATTCTGGGCAGCTATAGCGCGGCGGTGGACATCCAAGATTCAGCTGCGGCTCTGGTGCTGGGAAAGAAACTTCCAGTGATGGAAATCGTAACGCACCGCTTTGCACTGGATAGAATCCAAGAAGCTCTGGAGTTGGCGGCCAGGCCCACCGCTGAATCGCTGAAGATTCTGATCACGCACGCATGAAAACGACCACGACAAAGAAAACGGAAGCCGGAGATGAAGTGAAATTTGCCGTCTCGCGAGTCGCCGTACCCTCAAGGATGACTGCAGCCGTGTTGTACGGCAGCGAAGATCTGCGTATCGAGATGATCGACGTGCCGCACCTCGCCGCCGACGAAGTGCTTCTCCGCGTTCGCCTCGCACTGACGGACGGCACCGACCTGAAAGTTTGGAAGCGCGGCTATCACGCCAAAATGATTCAGCCTCCCGCCGTGTTCGGTCACGAAGTCGTGGGCGATATCGCCGCTGTTGGCAAGCGCGTTGACGCGCGCTGGCGCATTGGCATGCGCGTCGTTGCCGCAAATTCCGCGCCGTGCCTGCGCTGCTATCACTGCCGCCGCGGCCAGGAAAATCTTTGCGAAGATTTGCTCTTCAACAACGGCGCTTATGCCGAGTACATGCGCATTCCCGGTCGCATCGCCATGGAAAACATGTTGGAAGTGCCGCACTCCGTCGATGACGGAAGCGCCGCGCTCGTCGAGCCGCTTGCCTGCGTGCTCCGCGGCATTCACGAAATGGAAGTACGCGCCGGCGATACCGCTGCCGTGATAGGTTGCGGGCCGATTGGTCTGACATTTGTCCGTATGCTTTCGCGCCGGGGCGTGCGCGTGATCGCGCTGGCGCGGCGTTCCGCGCCGCTCGATGTAGCTCGCAGACTGGGCGCGATTGCCACTATTAACGTCACGGAAACGGCGGACGTTGTCTCCGCCGTGAAGTCATTGACAGAAGACAACCGAGGACCGGATTCCGTCGTCGAAGCTGCCGGAAATCCCGCGACCTGGCAACAGGCGCTGGCCATGGTTCGCCGCGGCGGCGTCGTGAATTTCTTCAGCGGCCTGCCTTCAGGAACTAACGTGGCGATCGATCCCGCTGCTATCCACTATTCCGAGATTAAGCTAATCTCGCCCTTTCATCATACGCCGCGCTTCATCCGCGAAGCTCTCGAAGCCATTCGCCGCGGCGATATCGTCGGGCAGGATTTCGTGACGGAAGAAATTCGTTTGACCGAACTGCCGCAGGCTTTCGAGCGCATGAAGATCCGCAGCGGCGAAATCAAGCTGGCCGTTCGTCCTTGATTCTCTTGGGCAGCGATCTAAAATTCCGCTTTTCACCGAACCGCGCCCAGCACCCGATTGTCATTCCGAACGAAGCGAGGAATCTGCTTTTCCATGTTGCGCCCCGGTGAACTCGAAATTGCCGAGCGTGTTCCGGCGAACGACTGCTCCCCAGGAGTCGCACAGGACTACACGCGCTGGCTCGCCACGCATCATTACGAAAATTTCAATGTCGCTTCCTGGCTGCTTCCCAAAGACCTGCACCAGCATTTCTATAATCTTTACGCCTATTGTCGCTGGGCCGACGACCTAGGCGATGAAGTCCCGCAGAAAGAGCGCGCCCTCGAACTCCTCGATTGGTGGGAGCGCGAACTCGACGACTGCTACGACGGTCATCCCGTCTCAACCCGTCTTCGTTGCGCTGCGCGAAACCATACTCGCCAAAAATATTCCCAAGCAGCCGTTCGCCGATTTGTTGCGAGCTTTCCGTCAAGACCAAAACGTAAAGCGTTATCCCACCTGGGATTCCATGATTGGCTATTGCGTTTATTCCGCGAATCCCGTCGGACGCCTGGTCCTTTACCTCTGCGGCTATCGCGATGAAGAGCGCCAAGCCATGTCCGATGCCACGTGCACTGCTCTACAGCTGGCAAATTTCTGGCAAGACGTTTCTCGCGACCTCGAAAAAGGCCGCATCTATATTCCCCTAGACGTTGCCGCATCGCACGGCCTCACAGGAGACGACATCGTCGAGCGCCGCTTCGACGAGCGTTACGTCAGCTTGATGAAAGATTTGATCGCTCGCACTCGCGTTCTCTTCGCGCAAGGTGCTCCGCTGGCAAAAATGGTCAGCGGCCGCCTGAGCGTCGACCTCGAAATGTTCAGCCGTGGCGGCGTCGCCGTCCTCGACGCCATCGAAGCGATGGGCTACGACACGCTCCACCAACGTCCCGCCATCAGCAAAGCAAAACAAGTCCGCCTTCTGGGCCGCTCTCTTTTAACGCATCTGTCGCCGAAGCCCGTACGGCCCGAATCCGAGACGCGGCGGCTTCGCCTTCGTAGGGGCGCAGCATGCTGCGCCCTACCCGGGAAATCCGTGTCCCGACTCCTACGCCGAATGCCATCGCATCGCCCGCGCCGCGAACAGCAATTTCTATTACGCGTTCTATCTGCTGCCAAAGCCGAAGCGCGATGGTCTTGCAGCACTCTACGCCTTTATGCGCCTGGTCGACGATGTCGCCGACGAAGGCGACGATCTCGCCGCGAAGCAACGCGGCCTGGCGGATTGGCGCGCCGCCCTGGACGACGCCGTCACCGGTCAGAGTCAAAGCTGGTTGACGGTTCAGCCGCGCTTATCTCCGCCGCGTCCCAGCGGCGCAACCGAAGTCCTGCCCGCTCTCGTCGACACCATGCAGCGCTACAAAATGCCCGCGCGTTATCTCCACGATCTCATCAGCGGCGCCGAAATGGATCTAACTCTCCGCACCTACCCAACTTTCGACCGCCTTCGCGAATATTGCTACCGCGTCGCCGGAACCGTTGGCCTAACCTGCACTCACGTCTTCGGCTTCCACGATCCTCGCGCCCTCGATCTCGCTGAAAAACTCGGCCTCGCGTTTCAACTGACCAACATCATTCGCGACGTCCACGAAGACTTCACGCTGTGGGCCGCGTCTATCTCCCCGAAGAAGACCTCGCCCGCTACGGAGTCTCTCCCCAGGATTTTGGCAAGAGCGAAGCCACTCTCGGCGTCCGCGAACTCCTGCGATTCGAAGCAGACCGTGCTTGGCAATGTTACGAAGAAGGCTCCGCGCTTCTCGGCCTAATCGACCCGGAAAGCCGCGGCGCCCTCTGGCTTTTGGTCCACACATACAGCGCCTTGTTAGCTCGCATCGAGTCCCTCGACTTCGCTGTTTTCGGCGAACGCGTGCGGCTCTCGAAAGCGGAAAAAATGTTGTTCATCGCAAAGGCGCGCTTCGGCCGCCTCTCGGAAGAGAATATTCTTGAAAAGCGTAATCGTGATCGGCGGCGGGCTGGCGGGACTGGCAGCCAGCGTCGCGCTGGCTGAAGCAGGCTGGCGCGTTCGACTCTTTGAGCAGCGCCCGTTTCTTGGCGGACGCGCGGCTTCCTACGTCTTGCCCGAATGGCGAGCACGTCGACAATTGCCAGCACGTCACTTTTGGCTGCTGCACCAACCTCGAAGACTTCTATCGCCGCGTCGGCTCCGCAGGCAAAATCAAATTCTTCGACCGCATGGTTCTTCTTGATCCTCAAGGCCGCCGCGGCGAAATGCATGCGGGCATTCTTCCCGCGCCGTTTCACATGACTGGCTCGTTCCTTACTTTTTCTCCGCTGGCACTGAAAGACAAACTCTGCATCGCTCGCGCTTTTTATTCCATCCTGCAAAGCGGCGGCCATCCGCCTGATGTCGACGAACCCGGCGGCATCTCCATGCTCGAATGGCTCCGCCGCCGCAAACAAACTCCCGCCGCCATCTCCCGCTTCTGGCGCGTAGTCCTCGTCAGCGCTCTTTCCGAAGAGCTCGACCGCATCGACGCCCGCTACGGCATCGACGTTTTCTGGAAAGCCGTTCTCTCCAATAAGACCGGCTACCGCATGGGCGTTCCCACGGTCGCGCTCGGCGATCTCTACGAAGGCTGCCGCGCTGCCATCGAACAAAAGGGCGGGGAAGTAATCTTTCGTTCCCCGCTCCGTGGCCTACGCATCGAAAACGGGAAGCTGCTCGCCGCGCTCTTCGACGATGGCCGCGAAGAGTCCGCCGACGCTTATGTCCTTGCTCTTCCCCATGCCGCTCTCTCCGAGCTTCTTCCCGAAGGCCTCAAACGCACCGACACCGCGCTGGGCAATCTCGACAAAATCATCGACGCTTCCATCACCGGCGTCCATCTCTGGTTCGATCGCCAGGTGATGACCGAGCCTTTCCTCTCGTTTGCTGGACACCACCACACAATGGATCTTCAACAAGACGGCTCTCTACGCCGGCACAAATGGCGCAGCCTCCGCAACAGACAAAGGCCAATATCTGCAACTCGTCATCAGCGCCTCCCACGATCTCCTCCAAATGCCGCGCCAGGAAATCATCGATCTCTGCCTGAAGGAGGTCCGCCACGCGCTTCCCGCCGCCCGCGAAGCGAACCTCCTCAAAGCCACCGTTATCAAAGAAGCCGCCGCCACATTTTCCCCGCAACCCGGCGTCGACCGTTGGCGTCCAATGCAGCAGACAAACATCGGCGGTTTGTTCCTCGCCGGCGATTGGACCGCAACAGGCTGGCCCGCCACCATGGAAGGCGCAGTTCGCAGCGGCTATCTTGCAGCAGAAGCGATATTGCGCAGTGAGGGAACGCCGCAACAGTATCATTCAGCCCGATTTGAAGCCTGACGGACTGGCTGGTTTGTGGGCAAAGAGCTGAATCCGCTTCTAAATTCAGGCGGAATCGGCAAGCTGCTCGAACGCTCCGATTTTGCGCTCCGCAAGTGTCAGATTCTCGCAGGCTCGTATCGAGCGCCTGATAAGCATCTGAGTTCAATTGTTGGAACGATTCGTAAGCTTTCTCGGATTCCCAGAAGTCGCAAGTCACATAAGTGCGGTCACGAAAGGGATCGCGCAGCAGGAGAGTTCGCTGGTAAGCAGGATCGCGACGGAACAACTGGGCCCAATCTCCACCCGGCCCATATACGCTTTCAAACCGTTCGTCACATCCTGGCTTGACATCGAACTCCCAGAGGACTAAAAACATAGATGTCGCATCTCCTGCTTGGACGTAGCCAATCCTGTTCTGATCCTCTGGGTAACGATTGCGCTGTGGGCCGAGTGTAACAATCCGGTCTGATACATACCAAGGTCAAAGTGCGCATCAGCGCGGAAGTCTAGACAGTCATAGTCACAGTCCGGCATTGCGTCCGGACGGAGGCGTTTGTGGATCGAAAGTACGGTCATCGCGGCTACCGCGACACGGAAAAAGGCGACAAAAAAGAGAAGCACGAGCGCAAGCCGCCGCAAGGCGGTCCGCGTGCCGATCAATTCGGCCCGCGCACGCCACGCATGGTCGGCACCGTCACGCGCGGCCGCTGTTCCAACTGCGGCGCGGTCCTTACCGCTGGCTTCGACCCCAACGGCCAATGTCCCAAGTGCCAGTTTGAGCTCCACAGTTGCAAGCAATGTCGTTTCTTCGATTCCGGCGCCCAATTCGAGTGTACGCAACCCGTTCCCGAACGCATCACTCCCAAGGACACAAAGAACGACTGCAAGTTTTACGAATTCCGCATGACCATCGAAAAAGACACCGCTCCTACTTCCTACGCCCAACCCGCTCAGGTGGCGGCCGCAGCCTCTGCTCCTCCGCCGCGTACTAATGATGCCCGCCAGGCCTTCGAGGATCTTTTCAAGAAATAGTTGGTCAGTTAGTTCAGGCACCGATTTATCTCGCTTGATTTTCGGTCCAGTGAATCGGGCGCTCGCTCTGTGGCTTCGGCTGGCACTTCAGCAAGAATACGTTTTGGCGATATTGCCGATGCAAACGTTGCGTTGGCCTTCCGCCCCTGTCAGGGTTCAGAATCCTTTCAAACGGAGCCTCGCGAGTGGCTCCGCGATACTTTCGAAGCAGGTCAAACGGCCCCGGCAAAAAATCGGAGGATCCAACATGAAGAAGCGCATTCTGCTATCCGTTTCCGGTCTTCTCCTCGTCGCCATGCCCCTTTTCGCTCAGGACGACAGTCATTCCAAAAAACCCCTCACCGCTACTGGCACCATCAGCCAGGACCGGGAGACTTTCGTCTGTGACAAGGATCATAAGACCTTAAAGGTTTCCAACCCCGCGGCTCTGCGTGACATGGAAGGCCAGCATGCCAAGCTCACCTATCGTCTCTCTTCCACCGCCGGCGAAATCTTCGTGACTTCCGCAGCGACCGTACAGGATCCTACGGTCGCCCGTAACTCTCCCGATCCCGCTACCCCCAAATAAGTCTTTTCAGTCGCCATACGCGGGTCGGCAACCCGATCATCTCCGTCTCACAGTTTCGCACGTCCGCCGGGCCGAAGTACCTCTCTGCGCGGAGTCGCACAGCCATCTTCGCGTTATTCTTAATCCTCCACGAAGCAATTTCCCTCTTGGCCCATGCATTCCCCCGACTATACTTTCGTTCGGCTACCCGTGGGCAGTCTTTAGGAGGGCACTTTTGATGGCGAACGATTCGCATTCGACCCGAAGTGCAGTTCTCAACATGCACATGAGCGAATTTTGGTCGGGCGACCTGGGCCTTACTCTCACAACCATCTCCCTCGTGGTGCTTCTCTTTGTAATCACACCGCTTCGCGAGGCAGGTCTTCCAGGGCGTCTCCTCTTCGATCTCGTCATGGTCACGCTCATGATTTCCGGCTCTCTGGCAGTAAACCAGAGCCGCGCCGCCACTGCGTTGGTAGTCGTCGTTATCTTCGCAGACGGGGCAATCTTGGGAGCTGGCCGCCTCCATCCGAGTCCGTTTCTTCATCAGTTCGGGAGCATCCTCTCCACCGTCACACTGCTTCTCTACGTGCGCATCGTTTTGCTCGTCATGTTTCGTAAGGGCCTCATTACTTGGAGCCGCATTCAGGGCGGTGTAAGCGCCTATCTGCTTCTCGGCATGGCTTGGGCATCTGCCTACCAGTTTCTAGAGCAGCGTTACCCCGGCTCTATCCAGTTCGTCACCGCGCCGGTGGATATCGACCAACTCACATCGAAGCTCACTTATTTTAGTTTTGGCGTACTTACCAGCTTGGGGAGCGACATCGCACCGGTGCATCCTTTTGCACGTTCGCTCACCCTGAGTGAGGCTGTTGTAGGCCAACTGTGCCCGGCAATCCTCATGGGTGCTCTCGTGGCCATGGCCATGCAATCGCGATCCAAATCCTGAACGAATTGCATGCATTCGAAAAATCGTCCAGTAAATGAACAAGAGAAAAGTTGTACGAAACTCTTCTCCTGTCTTTCGGGAACTGCCCGCTATACCAGCCTTCACTTCGGCGCGCCCACTCGCGCGAACTATCCACCTTCGTCCAGCGTAGTTGCGCGAACCCCTGGGCATTTACCTCCACTTGCACATCGAACAGTCGCGCCGCACGTGTATTTCGTTCCAGGAGGCATCATACGCGCCGCTCCACGGCACCCGATTTCTGCAGACGTTGGTCGCAACTCGCGGCGATCTTGAGTAAACCTTCTTCGATACGCTTCTCGAAGCGTTCGTGCATAGCCTGTTCCTTGGCTTGGCGTTCCGCACTCCGACACAAGATAAATACTTCTTCTCCGTTCGGGGCCGGAACCAACCGTACCTCCAGCCCTTCATGCACTTGCTTCCAGTCTTCGCTCAGCAACTCGCGCTCAAACTTCCGCAAGGTGTTCTTTGCCGTACCCAGGATGTAGCGCCGTCCGCCGGCCCGTAAAAACTGCACATTCTTCTCGCTCGCCAGACCACGGTCCATCACCCAGACTGGTTCGGCCAGTCCGTAGAGCTCTTCCAGGGCAATGATCTCTTGATGATCCCTATCGCTACGGGTTTGCCAATGTCTCTTATCGCCTCAATGCTGGGTCGTCAGAGCAGGAAGGTAACTCGAATCGCAAGTTCTCTTTAGGAGTTTGCCTTCGCATGTGCAAGCGCTCGGAGACGATATTTTTTCTCGTCCGGTACTCTTCCAAGGTTGACAATATAGAGGTCGGCAAAGTGCAGTAATCGCGAAGGTTCACACAGCGGGACCGCAGCTCTCTTCGGAAGCGATCCAGTTCCAACCGACGCAGCAACGCTCTTCCCAGCCAAGGGCCACCAAATTTCCGGCTGCGTTCCACGCGCACGCGCTTCACATCGACTTCCACCATTCTGGTTCCGTGGTGCTGAAGAGGCCTGTTTGATAACCAGGGCGCTTCTCGGCGCAGCGCTTCACTCCCAAACGGCCCTGCTCGTCTATGACTCCCAACCACGCTACGACGCGTTGCCGGGGACCTCGATCGGTTCGGTAACTCTCCACCAACGCCCAGTAGGCGTGACGTTTGCCGTCTTTGCGCCGATAGCAGCGTCGCAGATACATACCGCGATGCTACGAATCGCGCAGACAAAAGCAAGGGGGTTGGTCGTCACTACACGCACATTTCGAGCAAGCAACACTGGGATTCGTAACACTCGCACACAAACAAAAGCACTTTCCGCAGTGCCAAGCATGTGAATGTGCTCAAAATATTTTCAATTCGTTCGAAGCTGCGGAAGGTAGGCTAGCGGCTCGTTCAACTCGCAAAAACTGTCCGCCGGGTGCATACTGTTACGCTTTTCCTCTTCCAAAGGAGCTTATGATGTTGAAACTGCGAAGTCTTCTCGCCGGTGTGTTGATTCTTGTGCTGTCCTCGTTCGCGCAAGCCCAGCAGAAAGAAAAGAGCGGCAGCGTTCCCACGCCAAGCGCGTTTTTGGGATTTGAAGTCGGCGCCGACCGCAAACTTGCTGACTATCGCCAGATCGCATCCTATTTCAAAGCGCTAGCCGCAGCTTCTCCGCGAGTGGAAATCCAGGTTCTCGGCAAGACCACTCTTGGCGAAGACATGTTCATGGCTGTTATTTCCACGCCAGAAAATCTCGCCAATAAAGCCAAGTACAAAGAAATCGCGCGCAAACTCGCCGATCCTCGAGGCCTCACCTCGCAGCAAATCGATCAGCTCGCTCACGACGGTAAGACTATCTTCCTTCTCACCTGCAATATTCACTCCACCGAAATCGGCTCCAGCCAAATGTCCATGGAGTGGGCTTACAATCTCGCGACTTCGCAAGATCCCGAAATTCTTCGCCGCCTCAGCGATTCCATAGTTCTCCTGGTGCCTTCGCTCAATCCCGACGGCGAAATCATGGTCACCGAATGGTACAGAAAATATCTCGGCACCAAGTACGAGGGCGGCGAGATGCCCTACCTCTATCATCACTACGTCGGCCACGACGACAATCGCGACTGGTTCATGCTCACGCAAATCGAAACCAAAAACGTCAATCGCATGGTCTATCACGAATGGTTTCCGCAATTCTGGCTCGACGAGCATCAGATGGGAGAAAACGGTCCGCGCATCTACATCCCGCCCAATGCCGACCCTGTCGCAAAGCTCGTCAATCCGCTCGTCCATCGCGGCAACAATCTTATGGGCGCCGCGATGGGCTGGCGTCTCGAAGAAGCAGGGAAGTCCGGCGTGATTTTTGGATATTCCTTTGACGCCTATTGGCCCGGCGGCACACGTAACACTGGCTGGTGGAAAAACATGTACGGCGTGCTCACCGAAGTTGCCTCCGCCCGCATCGCCACTCCCATCGAAATCGAATCCACCGAACTTCAGGGCGGAGGCAAAGGCCTCACGACTTACGAGCAGCAAATCAATTTTCCGAATCCCTGGCCCGGTGGCACCTGGCGTTTGCGCGACATCATGGACTACGAGCTACTCGTCTCCGGCGCCGCTCTCGAAACCGTCAGCAAGTATCGCCAGGAACTTCTACGCGGCGTCGCCACCATGGCCACGCAAGCAGTGCAAACCGCCGATCCCGCTGTTTACTGGCGCATTCCGCTCGACGGTCAGCGCGATCCCGTCGTTGCCACGCGTCTCGCCGCACTGCTTCTCGAACACGGCGTCGAAGTTCGCTGGCACGCCGACAAAAAACTTTTTCTCATTCCCACCGCGCAACCCTACGGCCGCTTCGTCGACGAAATGATGGGCATCCAGCGCTATCCCGAAGTGCGTCCCGCGCCCAACAGTGGCATCCTCGAGCCCTACGACGTGGCCGCATGGTCGCTCCCGCTGATGATGGGCGTCAAAGCAGAACGCGTGAGCATCACACCCGACGTCCAAAACTCTTCGCTGAAACTCGATACGTGTCACGTGGCCCGCAGGAGCCCTTGCCGGCACTGGCAAATATTTCTCCATCGCCGATCATCAGAACAACGTCTTCGCTCTGGCCAACGCCATGCAAGCCGCCGGCGGGCAAGTCTTCCTCTCGCAAAAGCCGAACGAAACTCCCGAATTTATTTTCGCCGCGAACGCGCAATTAGCCGCCAACGCCGAAAAATTCCATTTGCAACTCCAGTCTCGCGCAGATCTTCCGCAAGGCGCAACGCTACTCAAGCAACCTCGCGTCGGCCTCTACAAACCCTACATCGCCTCGCACGACGAAGGCTGGACGCGCTTTCTTCTCGAACAATATGGCTTCAAACTAAAAAACATCGAAAACAAGGAAGTCAAAGCAGGCAATCTCAACAATTCCTACGACGTGATCATTCTCCCGGACACCACAAAGGAAGTGGTCATCGACGGCAAAGAAGGCCGCGGCGGCTACTTCGAGGAATTTCCGCCCGAATACGCCGGCGGCATCGGCAAAGAGGGCCTCCACGCACTGCGCGATTTCGTCGACAAAGGTGGCACGCTCATCACGCTAGCCAACGCCTCCGACGTAATCTACGGCGAAGAATTTAATCTACCGGTTCGCAACGCCCTCGCCGCTGGCGGTGCCGGAGGCCGCGGCGCAGCTCCCGCAGGAGGCTCCGATTTCAATATTCCCGGCTCGCTCTTGCGCGTTTATGTCGACACCAATCATCCCGTCGGCGCCGGTATGCCGCACGAAATCGCCGCTTTCGTCGATTCCCCCATCGCTTTTCAAACGTCCGCTCCTCCACCCGACATCCAGCGCACCGTCATCGCCTGGTATCCCGACGACGCCAAAGACATCCTAGTCTCCGGCTACGCCCACGGCGCCGAACGCCTCCAACGCAAAGCCGCCGCCGTCGCCTTCACAAGGGGTAAGGGCAAAATTGTAATGTTCGGCTTCCGCGTCCAACACCGCGCTCAAACCGAAGGCACTTTCCAACTCCTCTTCAACGCCATTTATCTGGGGAGGAATGTGATTTTCACGCGGGAACATTTGTAGGCACGGGAATTGCTTTTGAAGATGTTTTAGACCTACAACTACTTGCCATTCCGAACAAAGCGAGGAATCTGCTTTTCTCTTTCTTCGTTTTTTCTCTTGTAGGGGCCGGGCTTTAGCCCGGCCCTTTCTTCTTCTTCTTGCTCTTTCGCGCAACTAAAACCGTGCGCTAACCAAACGTCAACTCCGCCGAAAACACGTCACGCCGTATACCTCGCCGCATTCACACGTCCGCCAACTCCCGCCATCGCGTCATACTCCCGCCGCGAACTCTCCGGCAAGAACACCCACAAAGTATAAATCCCTAAAGCCGTCCCAAACGGAAATCGCAGCAGCGCCAGAAAACCAACCACGATCCCCAAAATTCGCGCCCACGGCTGCCGTTCAAAAAGTCCCCAAGCCAGCAACAAGTGAATTAATCCAAAGAACCCAAGAAAGACTCCGCCCGAGAACAGACCACCTCGAATTAAGGATTGGAGCCCCGGTTCCCAATTCGCCAGCGGCCAGCCCCATCCACCGTCAAAAAACAAGCGCCGAAAAATCATCAACCACCCAAGCCCCATCAACCGCAAAATTCCGTTCGCAAGCCAAAATGCCGCCACAATATTGATGTTTCGCCGGACGCGCGCCATCTCCTGCCGCGTACGCAGCAGCTGGAACCGCCACAATTGGCGCGGCTTGTGCCGCTGGCGCCGCCATCAGTCGCTTCCCGCAGGAGCTACAATAAATTGTCCCGGAGTTGAAAGGTGTCCCGCAGCCGTCGCAGTACATAGTTTTGCCCTCCTGCCACACTACCCCTGTCCAATACTACGTCCCCAGCTCCAAAAAGTTCCACCCTGCCATCAACTGTTCGCCCCGGCTCTCGATGCGCCTCTTCCCACCGCCACAGTGTATATTGAACTCCTCATTTCATTTAGCGAGTGCCGCATCGCCGGAGCGAGCCGCCATGCCTAGATCAATCCCAGCCTTCGTGATTCGTTCTCTCCTCATCCACTGCTCCGTGTGCTTCGCGCTCCTATTCGTCGCATCCTCTTTGCTGGCTTTCGCGCAATCATCTTCCACCTTGATCCACGGCCTCTGGGTCTGGAAGAGCCCTACCGTCCTCGCCGCTCCTCACGCGCCGAGTTCCTCCGCGATTTCTGCAAATCCCAGGGCATCAACGAAGTCTACGTCTCCGTCTCCACCCGCACCGGGGCCGCTGAGGAAAGCCAGTTCGTTCATCTCATCACCGAGCTCCATCGTTTCAATATTCGCGTGGAAGCCTTACTTTCTAGCACCGATGCCGACGAGTCTGGCAAGCACCGGGATTCATTAGTCCAAAAAGTTCAGAGCATTGTAGAGTTCAACCAGAAACTTCGCGCCGAGCACTTCGACGGCATTCACCTCGACGTCGAGCCGCAACAACGCCCCGAAAACAAGGGCCCTGGCAATCTTCGCTTTTTGCCTGGCCTAGTGATGTTCCGCGCCGTCTGTGCAGTAGCCGAGCCTGCCGGCATGACCGTCAACGCCGACATCCAGAACAAACTTCTCAAAGGCGATTTATCACAGCGAAAAATGCTGCTCTCCGCCATCCCGCGCGTCACGTTGATGATGTACGAACTCAGCAGCCCCGGCGACGGTGAAACGCCAGCGCAGCAAGCCAAAAAAACCGTCAGCAATATTCAGAAATTTCTGAACATGGCCTACGAAGGCCTAATCGGCGCCAATCTCGCAAAAATCGTGATCGCGCTGCGCACTCCCGACTATCTCGATCGTCTACCAGAAATGCTCAAGTAGCTCGACGACGCCAATCGGTCCAACCCTCATTACCTCGGTTGGGCCCGCCACTCCTACAACGACATCCTGAAATAGTTTCGCCGCCATTCGCCGTTCCTTCTATTTCGAAAATCGCTTCACACTCAGCGAAATCGGGCAACCCGATAATAATCATGTGAACCAGCACTCCCTGAATGAGTCCCCTAAGCTGGAACGGCCCTCTTACGTGCAACGCCGAAAGTGGCAGCACCACCAGGTTCATCACCAGAAAAATGGCAATCCCATAGAACATTCCGCACACCACCGCATGCTCCGTCATGAACTCCAGCCTACGGCTCGCCGCGTAATAAATCGCCGCCGCCGAGCACGCAATAAAAAAGTGCAGCAGCACACCAAGCACATACGTTCCCGTGCCGCCCTGGAAAGCCGTTCGTCCGAGCAATCCTCCCGCAATCGCGCGCGGCACTCCCCAGCCAAATGTAATAAACGCCGAAGTCAGATCCAGCGCTCCGGCAATCAATCCGCCCACGAAAATGGCCAGCACTGCCTTTGATTCATGCATGGAATACGTCGCTACCGTTGTACTCATCTTCTCCTCCGTGCGAGAGTGGCGTTCAGGCTGCCCATCATCGCGCATGCCGGCCGGAGGAGTCGCTCAGGTTCGTACGATGCAGAACAGATTCGGCTTACGCCGTTAGACATCCTCTCGTTCCGCGCCGCGCTTGTTCCGGAAAAAGTACGCTGACGCGCCAATCACAATCGCGAAAAACGCCACCACCGCGGCCAGCATCGCAAACGCTCCCATGTCTACCCGCGCCCCCGGCACCGTGGCAAACTGGTGCGACCAAATCGCCGCATACCCCAGTGAGTTGTGCGCCGCGTCGCTTCCCGCTGGAGTGGTGGTCCACGGAGCAGAGCAACACAGAATCGCCAATCCAATCGCGAAAGCAAAGAGCGTCACTTTGAGAAGTGTGTTCATAGGCATTCAGTCTACACCCGGCGCGTGCTCTCTTTGCCAGTCACAACGATTCGCTCAAGACGTTTGTCGGGTAACCTACATAAGGGGCGGAAATCAAGCAAAGAGCGTATAACCAATGGTGGTCTTTTGCTTCGGCCTCTGTGTCACGCTCTTGCAATCAAATTCCCAAAGAAAGACAGGCATGCTCAAGAGAAATTTCAGAGTCGTCCAAGCCGGAGAGCGCACCAACCCTCAAGGAAAACCCGTTAGCAACCGAATCTTGTTGGCCATACCCGATAATGAATATCGCGCCATACGGTCAGGGCTCGAATTTCTTCCCTTGCCACACCATCGAATTCTCTACGAGCCAAACAGAAAGCTAGAGTTTGTTTATTTCCCGAATAACGGGCTGATTTCCCTGGTCATCGTCATGGCGGACCACAAGACAGTCGAGGTGGCTGTTCTGGGTAGGGAAGGGATCGCCGGCGTGCCCTCCATCTTCGGCTTGCTGAAGAGTCCCATACGCGAGGTTGTGCAGATCGCCGGAGACGGTTTCAGGATTAAAGTGAGTCCATTTCGGCGCGCACTTCGCTCCTCGCCCGTCTTGCAGGACTTGTTGGGCCGCTATTCCGTGGTGTTAGCGATGCAGATTTCGCAAACCGCGGCATGCAATCGTCTACACGACATCGAACGTCGGCTTGCGCGTTGGTTGCTCCTCGCGCAAGACAGAGTTGATGAAGGCTGCATTGCAATGACCCACGACTTCCTTGCCACCATGCTCGGAACTGACAGACCAAGCGTAAGCGTGGCGGCCGCGAACTTGCAGAGGAAGGAGATCATCGACTACACACGGGGTTCCGTACAGATTTTGAACCGCAAAGAACTCGAAAAGTGTGCCTGCGAGTGCTACCAGATCATTCAGCAGTTCAATGGAGAGATTGACCTGAGGTAGAACAATCAAAACTCTGCGGCTCCGTATTAAGCGCGCATTTCAAGATAAACGTACTGACAATAAATTGCAGGCATCTGAAATGGAGACTCCACGTTGATTCCTCCATTCGATATCTTCCGGGTTTCAGAAGACAGCCAACCCCTCTGGTTGGAAGCTGCGTCTACGCTCGATCTTGCCAAAGCGCGCGTGCAGGAAATTGGGAAATCTGCTCCTGGCGAATTTCTTATCTTCAGCCAAAAAACAGGTCACAGCATCTCGATAATCGTCCCAAGGCTGCAAGAATCGTCTTAATGCTTATAGTTGGTGAGACTGTTCGAGCAGTCGTGGGGCCAACGACATATAAACTAGGAAAGACAATCGAGGATGTATATCGGTAGAATCCAATGCTCCCGCTCCATCAAAAATTATTAAGGCCTATTCTTAGGTACGGTTGAGTCCTTCTCCGCTTCGATTGTGACTTCAACATGAGCTCCCAGTTTCAACCCTACTTTATTTCCATTCTCGTCTTGCAAAATATTTGGTACACGAATCTCCCTATAGAGGTGCTCAGCATCACTAACTGAAATTTGTGCCTTCTCGGGTCCGATGTTATTCGCGGGAAGGATCTTGTCCACCATTCCTCGTAGTGTTAACGCAGGTTTCTCAGGTTCAGTCAAGTTAGGCATGAAGGCCTCCTATCCGTCATTCACCATAACGGGCCCTCGGAAGAATAACTGTTTCTTCTTGCACAGGTGGATTCATGGTCATTTTTGAAACGGTCCGGTTCTTGGGGGCCTCTCCCTGCTCACTTCACACTACTCACTTTTCCCTATTCACCTTTTGCTTATCGGAAACAAACTCGGCTCGGCAGGCGGCGAATCCGCAATGGCTTCCAATTCCGGATACTGCGCCCGCAGCGGCTCTGGTACCTTCACTTTGGAGCGTTTCAGAATGCTGATCAGTTGGAGGGCGTTGACGACGCCTTTGCCCTGGTAGTGGTTATTGGTGATGACGAAGACTTCGCGGGAGCGCTCGGCAACTTTGTCGACGCGCTTGGCCCACGGCGCGAGTTCTTCTGTGGAGTAAAGATAGTTGTAGCGCTCGTGGGAAGGGACAGCGGGATCATCGCTGAACCAGGTGTCGTAGCGGCGGCCGTGCAGCCGCACATAGCCGATGGGGGACGTGGTTTCGGCGCTCGGTTCAATGGAGCGTCCGATCACCGGCTGATCGATGTTGCAAAATCCAGCGTTCGATTCTGCAAGCAGAGCAAAAGTTTCCGGCGTCTGCCAGGAAGCATGGCGGACTTCAACGACCAGCGGGTAATCGCCGAAGCGTTTCAAAAGCGCCGAAAGTTGAGCGACGGTTTCAGGCGTGCGATGGAACGAAAAAGGGAATTGCAGCAGCACGGCGCTGAGTTTGCCGGCCGCCCGCAGAACGTCGAATCCGGCGCGAACAGCGCGCTCGTCTTCCTTGGTTGCGGCGACTATAGAGGATGACGCGACGCCGGCCGTATTTGCTGGATCCGCATTTTTACCAGTTGCCTCGTGCGTGAACCGTTGCCACAGTTTGGCGGCGAAAACGAAGCGCTGGTTGCTGCAACGCGATCGATCCACTGCGCCGCATGATCTGGCCGAATGGGATTGTAGAAGGATGTGTTGATCTCGATGGTGTCAAAGAATTCGGCGAGGTAGGTAGCTTCGTGAAAGCCTTTGCTGCGCCGCTTTGGGTAGACGTAGCCGAACCAGTCAGGATAGGACCAGCCAGCTGGGCCAACGCGAATGATGGCTTTGGAGGCCGGGCTGACGGGGGTGGAAGCAGAATTTTTTCGGTGGGGGCATGGTTGGAATGTTCTTGTAGGGGCGCAGCACGCTGTGCCCATCCGCTGGTAGCACAGCCACTCTTGGCTATGTGCAGTTCTCGATGGTAAAACCGCACAGGCAGGAGTGCCTGTGCTACCAAAACACGGAGGAGGCGCAGCTGTCAACGCAGTGCGAATTGGAACCCCAAGGACAAATTCGCCTATGACACAAAATGTCTCGGTACAATTGCCGATGGCCAAGTCGCGCTGGTATGCTGGAATCATGATGCGGTGGAAGAAATCATTCCGCGTCGCCCGCCTTTTCTGCAACTACTCCTACAGGTGCATCCATGAAACTTTCCATCAGCTACAAGAATGTCGAGCCGCACAAGCCCGCGGAAGTAGAAGTCGCGCGTTATGCGAGCAAACTGAATCGTATTTTGAAGAGCTATGAACCGGACCTGGTGTTGTTGCACGGCGTGTTTTCAAAAAATGCGCATCGCGAAGAGTCTTCATTCTCGCTGAATTTGTCGTTGCCTACCGGGACGCTGCACGCCACCGGAACGGGCGAAAATGTGCGCGCCAGTTGCAAGCAAGCCTTCAGCGAAATGGAATCGCAACTGAAGAAGCACCAATCGCGCCTGCGCAAAGATTACGAATGGAAACGCAAGCGCCCGCGTCCTGCGCCTCCTGCGGCCGAAGCGCTGTCCTAATGGCGCGCTTTCATTAACGATTTAGTGCGAGAAGAGGTCTCTCGGCGTCTTGCGTTTTCCTGCCGTCGGAATTTATCCGCGCAGGTGCGTTGGGCAGGGCGGCGACGAGTCTGCGCGTGTATTCATGTTGAGGCGAATAGAAAATGGCGTCCGGCGTGCCGCATTCCACGATCTGGCCCTCATGAAGAATGCAAATGCGATGGCAGAGAGCCGCGACGGAGAGAAGGTCATGCGAGATATAGAGGATGGCGGTTCCCATCTCGCGGTTCAAGCGTGCGAACAAATTCAGAATTTCGGATTGCGTGATTGGATCGAGAGCGCTGGTCGCTTCGTCGGCGAGAAGAAGCGCCGGACGATGAAGTACAGCCATGGCGATACAAACGCGCTGTCCCTGCCCAACGCTTAGTTGCGATGGGCGACGCCGCAGAAATTCTTTGTCGTTCGGCAGGCTGACGCTCGCAAGAGCGGACTGGATTGCCGCCGAACCCTGCGCATCGTTTCCTCGTTCGTGAGCCTTCCAAGCTTCGCTCAGCTGAGATCCAATGGAGAGTGCGGGATTCAGAGCCGCGAGCGGGCTTTGCAGCACGATGCTGATTTCTTTGCCGCGAATTGCTCTTAGTTCTTTTTCTGAACTCTTTAAGAGATTTGTACTTCGGAACATAACTTCGCCTTTGACTTCGCCGCCCTTCAGGGAAAGGAGTCCCATCAGTGCGAGCGCCAGCGTGCTCTTGCCAGAGCCACTTTGCCCCACCAATCCGAGGATTTCCTGGCGCTCGATGCGCAAGGAAATATTTCGGAGGACACCGGTCTTGTTGCGGTAGTCCACCGAGAGATTGGCGGCGAGAAGCGGGTCTTGCAAAATCACTTACTCGCTCCCATTTCTCGCGCAGGTTTCAGGCGGAGCGTTTCGATATTCCAGAAAGCTTGAGGATTGAGCGCGACAGGAGACGCGCCGACAAGATCTGGCGATACGGCCGACAGGGCGTTCTTGTTGATGAGATAGATAAAGGGCTGTTGTTCGGCGACGATTTGCTGGACACGATCGAACTTGGCTTTGCGGAGTTTCTCGTCGGGAGTAGACGCTTGTTCTTGCATGAGCTTGTCGATTTCGGCTTCCCAGGGCGTCGCCGGAGTTTTTTGGTTGGGGTTCCACTGATGGTCTTCACCGGAGCTCAGCCATACAGTCATCTGGCCGTTTGGATCGAGATCGGTGTTGACCAGGCCGAGGAGACAGGCGTCATATTCAAACGAGTGCGTGATCCGTTCGATCAGCGAAGGAAAATCCAGGGTGACGACTTTCAAAGTGATGCCGATTTCGGAGAGGTCCTGCTGAATCATCGTGGCCATTTTTTCGCGCGCGGTGTTTCCGGAATTGGTGATCACCGTAAATTCAACAGGGTGACCGTCGCTATCCTTCAGACTGCCATTTTCGAATCGAAATCCTGCACGCGCGAGAATCTGAAGCGCTGCCTGCGGATCGTGCTTGGGAGCTGGAAGTCCAGCATTGAACCAGAAATGATTGGACGGTGAGACGGGCCCGTAGGCTGGCGTGGCGTAGCCGTCGAACACGACTCTCGCAAGATCGGCGCGGTTGATGGCCAGGGAGACGGCTTGGCGGAATGCCGTTGCTTGGAACCACTTCTTTTTGTAATCGGGCAGGGCTGGATGCGGCGGTTTGATTGAACCAGAGTTCTTCGCCATCGAGGCCGGCGCCAGCGTTTTTGGCGACGCCGGGCGAATCCTTTTGAAGGCGATCGAATTGCTCGGCATCGAGACGGTTGATAAGTTGAAGTTCGCCGCGACGAAAGCGCATCAGCTCGATATCGCGGTTTCTTTGAATATCCAGGCGGACTGTTTCGATGTAGGGAAGCGGATGGCCTTCGGATCGTGCTTCCAATAATTGGGGTTGCGGCGAAGAAGAACGTGAGAGCCAGCGACATATTCGGAAACATAGTAGGGGCCGAGGACGCTCATCTCTTTCTTCGGAGATTTTGAGGAAAGGATCGCGACTTGATCGAAGAGCCGTTCGAGGCCGGCGACTAGAGTTGGAAACGAGATGACGACGACATCTGCAGAGGGAGTCTGAACGTCGATAGAAGCGCCTTTTGCGGTTCGAAAGGCATCGCCTGTGGCTGAGTTGATTTGCGGATCCATCAGGAGCTTCATGGTGTAGGCCACGTCTTCGGATGAGAAAGGAGTGCCGTCGGAAAAATAAAGACCTTTGCGAAGATGAAATGTGATTTTGCGGCCGTCGGGCGAGACTTTCCAGGATTCAGCGAGAGCGGGTTCGAGAGCCTGGGTCTGTCGGTTGACGCGAATCAGCACGCCACCCGTCAAATAGCGGACGTTTTCCGAGGCTTCGTCATCCACAAGAATTGGGTCGAATGTTTTGGGTTCGCCGTGGAGGCAAAAATGCAATTCGGCGCCGGACTGGGCGCGTCCCGAGGGCGCCGAAAATGCGAGTGTGAAGAAAGCGAGCCCCAAAAGGGTAGATCGTCGAGAAAAACGCATCAGGCAAGTTCCTCCGAACTTTGAAAAACGAATTGGAAACAGATTACGGTGAGGACGAGCACAAATAATGGAACTAGCCGCCACGGGTTGGCAGCCATAGCAGAGAAATCCTCGGAACCGCGCAAAAGATTTCCCCAGGATGGAAGTGGTTCCATCACCCCTAGACCCAGCATGCTCAGCGTGGCTTCCGTCAGGATAAAAAGCGGGATTGAAATCCAGAACTGCGCCAGAAAAATCGGGCGGAGGCAGGGAATTACTTGACGCAATAATATTTGGGAGCGCCGGTAGCCGAGAGCTTGAGCGAGCAGGATATGATCCGAATCACGCAAATTTTTAGCGGCGGCCCAGACCACACGCAGCGACGCGGGCCAGCCGAGAAGGCCTAGGACCACAAACGTGGCGACGACAGACAGAATGGGTGAAACATCGAGAGGCAACAGGGCGCGCAGGGCAATCAGCACGAAAAGAAGCGGGAGCGACATGGATAGATCGGTGGACGCGAGGATGATTTTTTCGAGCCAGCCTCCACGGAGTCCTGCAATTCCACCGAGGAGCGCGGCAATGATTGTTGCGAGGAGAGCTGCAGCAGGCGCCAGCAGCAACGAAACGCGGGTTCCATAAACGATACGAGTGAAGAGATCACGTCCCAGTCCGTCCGTTCCAAGCAAATGCGCTGCGGAAGGAGCGGTATTGGGGAGTTCACGAAACTGATGTGCGTACGAGTAATGGGTAAAGCTCCCCGCGAATAAACCCAATGCGAAAATGACAAGCAGAGTGCCGCGGCAGAGGAGGCGAAGGATACGTTGGGCGTTCACGACTGCCCCTCTTGCAGCATGCCTGCAAGAAAGTTAGCGCCTACTGTCAAAGAGAGTGACGAAAAGCGTGATGCTGGTGAGCAAAGGTAAATCGCGATTGATAGCCGCCAGCCACGCCAGTTGTCCCACGCCGGGAGAATCGGAAAGAGCTTCCATGGGAATTGCCGCGCCAAGCGCCATGCTTGCGGAAACTCCGAGAAGAGCCATGAGAGGATGCCATGCCACGGGAATCACATGGCGAAAGAGAATGCGATTACTGCTGACACCGCGAGCGCGAGCCGCTAGGACAAAAGGCTGCGCGTGAGCCTGCGCGAGGATGTTGTGCTGATAGCGGAAGAGTTTTGGAACCGTGATGACAGCTATTCCGAGGAAGACGGGCGCGCGCAGATATAAACAAAGTAGAGCCACAACGGCCGTGGGCAAAGCAATCAGTAGTCCGGTCATTGCGGTGGCCGAATATTCCAGTGCCCAAGTTTGAAAGCGAATGGTTAGTAGCGACAGAAGGGAAGCTGCCATCCACGCAGTGGCCAACCCGAAGACAACTGCCCGCGCTGTGAGCGGAGCCCGCTCTTTCAGAAGTCCAGCAACGGGTCGCTGGAGGAAGGCTGAGGTTCCCAGGTCTCCCTGAATCAGGCCCGCAATGTAGGAGCCATAGTAGTGAAGGATTCCGCCGCCCAATTTGTGTTCGTTTCGAATTGCATCGCGTGAGGCTTGAGAGAGCCGGAAATCAAGATCGCGTTCGTCGACGCCATAACCAGGGGCGAAGCGAACCATCGTTGCGCAAAGTAACGCGCCCACAATCGCCAGCGCGGCCAGGAGAAGGAGTCTCTGTGCGAGTTTTAAAATCCATTGGGTCATGGTGGCTGTGCAATGAGAAACGCTTTCGTCCCAACTTCACCCAGGCGATGGAACAACCAGCTGCGGAACAGCTGGCACGCCTTTTTCTCGGTAATGGCTTTCCTTGGCCTCATACATGGCGCGATCTGCTTCGGAAAGCAGTTCTTCGGCGGTCACTCCATTTTGAGGATAGAACGCCGCTCCAACGCTGACGGTGACAACCTTCTTGCCGCAAACGATCCGGCCGGCTTCCACGACGGCAAGTTCTATCCTGGGCAGCAGTTCCTTGACGGTCGTCGTGGTAAACTCTGGGAGAACCAAAACGAATTCGTCTCCGCCGAGACGTCCAACGAGGTCGTACTCGCGGCAAACGGTGCGGAAATTCCTGGCGATCTCTTCCAAAAGTTTGTTACCGACAAGATGTCCGAAATTATCGTTTACAGTTTTGAATCCATTGAGGTCGCAGAGCAGGACGGCCAGAGGCTGGCCGCTGCGCTCGGAGCGCGCCAACTCGCTATCCAAATGCGCGCAAATGGAACGCGCGTTGGGTAAACCGGTAAGGAAATCCGTGCTTGCCGAGTCCTGCGCTTTTTCGAACTGAAGGGAGTTTTCGACCGACAAACCGAGTTTCGAACTGGCGGCCATAAGCATGCGCAGATGATCTTTCGTGAAGGCTTGTTTCTCTTTCAGATATAAGGTGAGGACTCCGGCCACGCCATCCCTGCCCTGAAGCGGAATGGACAGTGTGGATCGCAGGACGGATACGCGCGTGGGGTCGCCCAGGTGTTTCGATTCCGCCATGGGGTCTCCATTGATGATGGGCTTCTTGTTCTGCGCGACCCAACCGGAAATTCCCTGACCAATAGGAATGTCCAGCGAACGGAAAAGATCGTAGTCGACTCCGTGGACGTAGCGCGGAACCAGCTTTTGGTCTTGGCACACATAGAAGACGATTAAGTCGTAGGGGATCATTTCTTTCAATCGAATCGCCACGACCGAGAGGGTCTCGCGCAAACTCAGTGAATTGCCAAGCGTCTGGGCCAGTTCAAACAGCAGCTGTGCTTCCTGCCGGGCAGATACGATCGAAGCCAGAAAAGAAGTAGCACGCACTTCGGCGGCGTTAGGAACATCAGCAAACCCCGCCGAGGGAGCGACGGATCGATTGGCGTTGGTGACAGTGGGAAAAGGACTCTTTGTGGTTTCGGAACGGCGCACTCCTTCCTCCAACTCGATGTACCGCTTTTCTATGGCCGCGACGACTCGCGGATCGAAGCTCGTATCAATTTCTGAAACCAGGTGCTTCATGGCCTCATCGGCGGACATCGCACGGCGGTATGGGCGCTCGGAAGTGAGCGCGTCAAAACAATCCACCACGGAAAGGATGCGTGCCCCGATCGGAATCGCTTCACGTTTCAATCCATAAGGGTATCCGCTTCCATCCCACTTTTCATGGTGCGACCGAACAATCGGAACGACTGGGTAGGGGAATTGAACGCGGTCGAGGATTTCCGCGCCGACGATGGGATGAATTTTCATTCGATCGAATTCTTCGGGTGTTAAGCGTCCGGGTTTAGACAGGATTTGCTCCGGAACAGCCAGCTTGCCAATGTCATGAAGCATGGACGCTGCGCGCAGTGCGTTTAGCTCCGCATCTGTGAGGCCCAGGTCCTTTCCGAGTTGGACCGCGTAAGCTTGAACGCGACGCAAATGATCGTGGGTACTGTGGTCTTTCGCCTCGATAGCAAGGGATAGAGCCTCAATCGTTCGCAGGTGGAGGTCAGCAATCTCTTCGGTGTGTTTCTTCTCTGCTTCCAGGCGATCCAAATATATGCGGTAAGAACGGTACATCCAATAGACGAGCGGCAGAACGAGGATGGCGAACTGCCAACCGAACGCTCGATTGATAAGACTTATCCCTCCCGCGATCATCGCCCCCAACAAGTAATAGGGGAAAGACCATAGGTAGCATTCTTTCCACACTAGTAGAGGATTACGCTTTTGTGTGAGGGCGATGATTCCAGAGACAGACATCGTATTTATCGCGAAGTACGTCGTGGAAGCAGATACGAGCAACAAAGGCCAGCCCAGACCAAGGTGGGAAGCAGCTCGGCTATGAAACACTAGATTTGCCGCGGTGATCGAAATGGAGAGATTGGCAAAATTGAACAAAATCTGAGTCAGACGCGGCCGGGGTTTTGACTGCCAAATCGACTGGACCAGCCCGCCGAAACATCCCATAAGCAAGGTCTCTGGGTAAGACAGGTCCAAAATCCCCACAAGGATGAACAGGAAATTGGCGGACATGGTCGCCTCAATCCCGGGCAGACGCACCTTAAACAGTGATGCGGCGAGAGCCACTCCGAAAAAACAAGCAAACCGCAGTTGGTTCTCTGGATTCCAGTGCAAGAGTGCGTAGGGTAATAGCGGAAGACCGACCACCACTTGCAACAAGATAAAGGATGCCGCCGGCCAACTGAGATTTTGCTTTTGTCTTTTCGGAGCAGGACTGGCCCGAGTCTCGCGATATTTATCGGTAATCAGACTAAACGCGCTGCTAAGCCATGATTTCCGGATGTCAGTGACGCTCGAACCTGCGCTCATAACTTCAGGGGGGAGAGCAGGATTCAAGGAACCATTATTCTCTTTAACGCTTTGTGTGGACATGCTTTCTTACGATCTGCAGCCGAGATTCCCATTGGTCCCTTTTGGTACATATAGTGTCCGTAATTGAAAGATGAATGCCCATAGTACGACTGGGGCGTTTTGTCCCAAGATTAACCCTAGGCAGGACCACCTTTCTCTCAATTTCGCCCCTGAGGACGTACGGACAGCCCTGGCCTACTCTCTCTGGCGCGGACTGCCCCGATTTGGCGAAAACTGCCCTGATTCCCGAATTCCCATGCCCAACTTAGTACCAAGCTGTGCCCACGTTGGTACTAGGCCTGCCCCACTCCCGTACTATCGACGAGATTCACGTCCAACCGCTAAAACTTAGGGAGCAACAACCGACGCAATAGATGTCAGGCTCCTAGCACCCAGCTTTTACCAGGAGAGATAGACAAAATGGATCCCAGACCTTACAAGAACCCAGAGAACAAACAAGGTGGACCCCTCAAGACGACCACATGGGGTACCCTCATTGCCTATTCTCTGTTGATCGCCGGTCTGGGACTGACCTGTTACGTCTTCCTTCCTCACGGAAGCTCACAAGCCATTGAAACGACAGCAAATATTTCGCCCAGCCAGACGCCGGTTCTGAGGTCGGCTGCGAGTGGCGCATACGCCGCTGACTCTGACGGGCATGGTTTGAGCGGCGAATCCGCACTCCGTCCTTATAATGGGGTCCGCAGCGCGGACTCGATTGCTGCGCAATCGAGCGCCTCAAGCAATAGCTACGCGGTGCTGCCGTCGACTACACTGGCAGCCCCCAGCAACCAAGCTGCGCCTCAACAAGATCCAGCAAATGGCGGGTCTTCGAGCGGTGGGTTGAACCTCCAAGCGCAAATCGCCGCCAAGATCGCTCCTGATCTCCGAGGGATCGATCCCCAAAAGCCAGTTGACGTCATCGTTCAGTTTAAGAAATTCGGAGCCTCCTCTGATCTCACGGCCGATGGGGCGGCTCTCAAGTCTGACCTGTCACTGATTCACGCCCAGTTGGTAACTGTTCAGGGTTCCAATCTGACCAGCATTGCTTCGCACTCCGATGTGGCATACATCTCGCCGAACCGCACGGTACGTGGCGCGATGGACCCCGTCGTCACGGCCGTCAACGCGGACATCGCCTATTCCAACGGTTGGAATGGCGCAGGTGTAGGTGTCGCGGTGATCGACAGTGGCGTCGGCTATGTAGATGATCTGAATTCGGATGGCAATGCGACCCCGTCTCGTGTCGTTTATAACCAGAGTTTTGTACCAGGCGATACGTCAATCACGGACGCGTACGGTCACGGAACGCACGTGTCGGGTATCGTCGCTGGAAATGCCTACGATTCCACCAGCTTGCAGACCTACCCCAATCAATATCGCGGCATAGCGCCGGAAGCCAACATTATCAGCTTGCGAGTACTGGACGGGACTGGAGCCAGCGTCGACAGTTCGGTGATTGCTGCGATTCAGCAGGCCATCGCACTTCAGAGCACGTACAACATTCGCGTGATTAACCTGTCGCTCTCTCGCGGCGTATTCGAGAGCTACACGCTCGATCCTCTCTGCCAGGCAGTAGAGTCGGCATGGCAGGCAGGCATCGTTGTGGTTGCCGCGGCAGGCAACATGGGCGAATACAACGGTGCGGGCACTCAGGGATACGCCACCATCGGCGCGCCCGGCAACGATCCTTATGTAATCACCGTTGGTGCAACCAACACGCACGGTTCGGGAACGCAAGCGGCACAGACAATTACTAGCTACAGCTCGAAGGGCCCGACGACGTTTGACCACATTGTGAAACCGGATCTCGTCGCGCCGGGTAATTCTGTGGTTTCGCTGCTAGCCTCGCAGAATACCACGCTCATCACCGAGTATCCGTCACTCGCCGTATTCCCGTGCAACACGTCCGGAACAAATTGCGGTTCCCAGTACGGGACTGCAAACTACATGACAATGAGCGGGACGAGCATGGCTACGCCAGTGGTCAGCGGCGTTGCGGCTCTGCTTGTTCAACAAAACCCCTCGCTCACTCCAGACCAGGTGAAAGCCCGCCTGATGAAGACAGCCTGGAAAAACTTCAGCCAATACACGACGACAACAGACTTGGGTACGGGCGTAAGTTATACGATTGAGCAGGACGTGTTTGCAGTGGGCGCCGGCGCTGTTGATGCGGCGGCCGCTCTCAGCAACACGGATCTTGCTCCTGCAACAATGGGCTCGGCGATGTCACCCACGGCCGTGTACAACTCGGCTAACGGCAGCGTAACCGTCACCGGTGCTCCGGGGACGGTGTGGACCAACCCGACTGTTTGGGGCAACTCCGTAGTCTGGGGTAATTCTGTCGTTTGGGGCAATTCGGTTGTTTGGGGTAACTCTGTGGTCTGGGGTAACTCCGTCGTTTGGGGTAACTCTGTTGTTTGGGGTAACTCCGTAGTCTGGGGCAACTAACCAGTCCGGTGTACGGACTCATTTATAAATCACCGGAGAGAAACTGATGCCACAAAAAGCTAAAGTCTACATCGCACTGGTTATATGCACTGGAGCCGCAGTCCTGGCCCTCGCAGCGAGATCGTGGTCATCCGCCAGCCTCGTCCAGTTTTTGGTGCTGCTGGGTTTCGCCGCCGTTTCTTCGACGTTCAAGCTCCGCATTCCAGGCATGGAAAGCACTATGTCGCCGAACTTTGTTTTCCTGGTTCTGGCCATGCTGTGCTGCAGTTTTTCGGAAGTTGTGGCGATGGCGCTGGTGGCTGCCTTGGTGCAATCGCTTTGGGCAGCCAAGCGGGCCCGGCTTGTCCAGGTCGCTTTTAGCGCGGCAGCATTGGTCTTAAGTGCCAGCGCCGCGTTTCAATGCGCGCACTTTTTGTTGGGACTGAGTGCTTCCAATTCGCCGATTGTTTTCGCGGTTCTTGCAGGCGCATTGTATCTACCTTTTAATACGGCTTTGGTCTCTGCTGTGATCGGACTAGTGGAAGGCAAGTCATTGGTACAGGTTGGGAGAATTTGCTACGAGTGCGTATTCCCTTATTTCATGGGTGGCATAGTTTTCGCTGGACTTGTTAGCAGCGCGTTCTCGCGTTCCACGGTTTGGCAGGGAGCAACCGTGCTTTTCCCCGTAGCCGTTCTTGGATACCTTTTTTCTCTCAGCCGAACTCCAGCCGTTACGCTGGCTCCGTCAGGGTCAGTGTCCGCACTTGTCGAAGAGGAAGAGCTCGTAGAGGTTGGGTCTACTCCTTCGCGTCTCCGTCGCTGAACATCCCAAAAAACCAACTTGCTTAGAACTGATGCCGGCATCGAAAATCGCTGGCATGAGGCGAGCCCGTACGGACTAACGCCGGACATGATAGACTGACAACGTAGGACGTGGAACATCTCGCGGACGAAGAACCCACATACGTCCCAGCAAGTGTTGCAGCGGTGAGCGCCCCCAGGGTTGTGCAAGAGGTGGGCGATCCCGGACGGTGTGTGTTCCAGTCGCGATGGTATCCTTGTTTGAAGTAATGGATACTTGATGTGACAGTGGTTAAAACCGTGTTGCGGTAACTTCTCGATAAGGTTCTACAAAGTGCCGCGGGACAACCAGTTTAGGGGCGTAGCTCAGTGGTAGAGCAGCGGCCTTTTAAGCCGAAGGTCGTGGGTTCGATCCCCACCGCCCCTACCAACATCTCTTTCATAAATAACAGCTTGTAACTTCTCGAGGGGCCACAAGGGGCCATTAACGCTAGGCGACTTGCACAGGAAGCACTAAGCGAACGACTTTGCTGTTCGCCTCTCGCAGAGCACTAGGAACAGCCTGGGTGTAGATGTTCATAGTGGTTCGAACATCTGCATGTCGCAAGAGTTCCTGCTGCACCTTGAGATCGACGCCGAGAGCATGAAGCAACGTTGAATGGCTGTGTCGGAACGTGTGCCAGCCGATCCGGCCTATCCCCGCTTTTTCTGCTGCGGGGACTAGCCAGTTCTCTTGAATTCGTCCTGGCCAATACGGTCGTCCTGTTTCTGGATTCGCGAAAACCCACGCCTCACAACTAGCGAACGAAGCGAACTTCTTTTTGTGCTCCCGAAGTTTCTCCGCCAGCAACCTGTCAAGAGGCATCCATCGTTGAGAGGCTTGGGTTTTGAGCTCGCCCTCTTGTCCGTAGACGTAGGCTTGCCGCACTGCCAATCGCAAACCTTCCCAATCGATGTCTTTCCACTTCAATCCGAGGATTTCGCTTACCCGTAGTCCCAAACACATCGCCACAATGCACATAGTTCGAAAAGGCTCTGGAACGTGTTCGAGCAGCTTCCGGAATTCTTCAACGGAGAGTGCCTTCGGTTGCCGTTGTCTTTTCGAGCTGTCCTTTACGCGCACTAAGCTCATGGGATTGTGCTGATAGGGAATCAGTTCCCATCGCATGGCCGCATTGAAAAGGACACGCATCAGGTTCTTGAGATGAGACTTGCTTTTCGGTGCCAAGTCGAGCTTCTTGAGCCAGTCCTCAACGAGCAACGGTTTGATTTGCTCCATGGAGTAGTCTCGCCACTTCGGCTCAACGTGGTTCTTCAGCCAGCAGCGGTATCGCGAAGCGGTTGAATTTCTCTCTGGAATCTCTTCCGCCAAATACCGACGCATGACCGCACCGAATGAAACAGTGGTTCCGTCACATGTCTCTGCGTTCATCGAGAAAAGCCAAGACAGAGCAGCTTTGCGCGCTTGCGACTCGTTCGGGAATTTCTGAACGGTGCCGATGATCGCGCTCCGCCTTGTCGAGACTCCGTTTGACAGATTCTCGCGGTACCGCAGAACCCACACGTCTGGCCCTTTCTTTCTTGGTTTCAAACATACCCAACCAAACTGAACCCGTTGCCGCTTATGTTCCATCCGATTCCTCCTGATTTAAGCGGCACGGATGGCATGATGAATTTATCCGAGAACGAAGCCATGCGTCTAGCTCTGATGCGCGAAAGTACCAGTGTCCTCCAATCCGATATCCTGGGAGTCTGCCCTGCCGTGCGTAGCGTTGCAGCGTTTTAACGTGGATGTCGCCCAGCAGTTTGGCAGCCTCTTCGCTTCGCAACAGTCGCTCAAATTGACCATCCGATTGCAACAATGGCAGCCTGAACGCATTCCAGTGAGTAACTCTTCTCTCCTCTTCACCTGTGGCCGGTCCCTTTGGACCGGCATGTGGAGTGGTTGACTGTCCTGCGGCAGCCATTGAGCGATGGTGTTGCGATTGTCCCTCGTCAATAGCGAAAGTGCTTTCGACAGTATTTTCTGCTGACGCGCGTGAGCCATGTCGTCGGTCGGACGCTGGGTTCTCACGCATATCGAATTTGCGGTGGCGGTGCATAGCCTTTTACTTCAGTTCAAGCTGAATCGTTTCTCCTTTTGTGATGGGTTCGTGATTGTTTTTGTGCTGGCCAGTGAGCCAGGATTGGAATTCTTTGTCCTTGCTACAGACCAGCTTTAATGCTTCGGTCACGACGTAAGACGGAGAGCTGTCGAGGAA
Organism: uncultured Actinomycetota bacterium; assembly: GCA_963805805.1. Lineage (GTDB taxonomy): Bacteria > Actinomycetota > Actinomycetes > Streptosporangiales > Streptosporangiaceae > JAJYUU01. Next base: position 708,513 of record CAWDVS010000011.1, read on the forward strand.
CTCTGCGTACCTCGCTAGATTCGTTCTTGCTTGGTCGTCGAGTCGAAGTTGGATTAGTGTTGTCTTCGGTTGTTTGATTGGTGCTTTCAGAACTGCCATCGCGATCCCCTCCTCTTGCTGTTCAGGATTGTTTGCACTTTGCATTCAGATTGGATTGCTTCCCTGTATGCACGCGGGCAAAACATGGGCACGCTTCCTGCGTGACGGGCGGGAGCGACCCCACAGAACTTTGGGCGGCTGAAGGCCGTCCAAAGTGGGGTCGCTCCCGCCCATCCGAGTGTTTTGCCCGCGTGCAATTTCTTTGCCTTCGCTTTGCGCATCTGCTTATTTCTCTTCCACTTGTCGTGCGTCCCCTTCGAAACCTGGTTTGAAAGCTGACCCGAAAGTCGGTTGTGAGCTGTCCGTCACCTCGTGGTCGGCACGATCGCGATTTTTGCTTGGGACTCTCGCTTCAAAAAGGGCGGCTTGGCCGTCCACGAGTTCCGTGCGGAACGATACTTCCCGCCGCGGCGCCAGCCCGCGAAATTCCTCGCTGACGGCCCCAGCCGTGATTTCGCCTTTAAGCCATTGCTCATATCGAATGTCCGTCAGAGCGTCATCAAATCGTTTGTTAGCTTCATTGAGGAATTCGATTTGTTCCGCGTTCAGCCTTGCATACTGCTTGGTCTCCCACATGTGCCGGTAGTGGAAGTAGCGCAAGCCTTCTACTCCCGGATCCGGGTCCGTCGTGCGCGGGGCCATCGCCAGAAACTGCTCCCGAGCCGCTGCGAAGTGCTTGGAACTCGTGGCGATGTACACAAAATTCACCTGCGGCACAGCTGAAAACAGACTGCTGTACGCGAAGAGATGTGTCTCAAAACTGGCAAGACTGAGGAGCCCAGGATCGACAAAACTGAAGGTAACCACAGGGGGAGAAGACGGAGACTCAGGGGTAAAGAACAGCGGGAATTTGTCAACGAAATAACGGTCTGTGGTCTTTTCCCGGATCGCTCCCTTGTACCGCTTGGCGGGGAGCAGAGCTCGACCGATGGACAGCTTCCGGCAGAAATAGTCGACCTTCTCGGTCTCGGTTTCGAGATAGCGATACTCGAGATGTGCCAGGACGAAATCAAGGATGGCCAGTTTCGTGCGGATGTGTTCCACCGAATGTTCACGGCGATTGCGGAGATTTTCCCGTCCAATGGCGCGATACACAAGGCGAGAGAAAAGATGGTAGACGCGTCCGTTTCGAATGAGCAGGCGGGCGGTGGCGTGTCCCTTTCCGAGTACCTTCTGCGTGAAAGTCATACTCTTATCACCGCTTTTGGCCCCGGTGAAGGCCAAGTACTGGCGAGTGGAGAAATACCCAGAATGGGTGGCCACGAGATACAGGAAACAAGCTTCATCCTCGGTGTACCCAAAGCCGCGGAGGTTCTCGATGCTGGTTTCAGGAAAGTGCATGGCTCACAAACTCAGAACCGCGGTCATGATCTCTCGGTCGTCGCGCACGCGGCGCAGGCCGGCTGCGTCTTCCGACCGGGCGTAAATTTGAAAGCCGGCGCGCGCCTTTTCCGCTAGATGGCCAGCGTGGTAATGGCCCGTAGCCAGCTCCAGGTCCACACGGGAGATTTCCATTTCCTGGTTGGCGTACTCGATCCGCAGGTCGGGGAAACTAACCTTGCCGTGAACAACCGGCAGGTGGAACTGGTCCGCAAAGGCTTCCTTACTCCGTTGCGTTTGACCCTCGCCTCGCGCCTGGGCCTGACCAAGTTTTCGGTAGAGCTTTTCCTTGAGTTCGTAGTCGAGTTGAACCCGGAGCACCTTGCCACCTTTGCGTTCGATCTCGTCGGCAGCCTTTTGATACAGGCGGTACAGGGTGGCATCATGGTCTGCTTCCTTGGGCTTCACAAAACCCGAGTAAATGGCTTGATCGTCAAGTACGAAGCCGTGGCGACGAATCAGGCGTTTACCTTCCTTTGTCAGAGTGAGTACCTGCCGGGACTCCTTCTTGAGTACGCTCGTGTCTCGTCGTGCGACAAGCCGTTGATGAATCAGATTGCGAAGATCGCTGTCCAGTCGTGAGCGGTCGCCGGCATAGGCATGCTTCGCGAGATCCTCGACAGTCACCACTCGAAACTTGCCGACTTCTGCAAGGGCGTGAATTTCCGATGGCCGTAGCGAATAGCTTCTGTCCCTGTTTTGGATTGCCGTGCGCTCGCGCTGCTCGAGAAGGTCAGTTTGCCGAGTATCGCCGGACAAAGGCGCTACTTCTTGTCGCTCGCGGCTCTGCCATTCGAGATGGTCAGACAGATATTCGGTTTCCCGCAGCTTTGCCAGTTTCATTCTGACGCTGGTCTCCGGTTGCGAACCGCTCCCTCTTCCTCGGCTTGATTTCCGACGGTGGCCCGAGGGTTCAGGCTGCCATTGCGAATCGCGAAAATCGTCAAGTTCGAAACTCTCAAAACCTCGGGCCATGAAATTAACTCCTAAGGAGTTACTACGAGGGATACCGACGTACGCAAGATTGCCGAAGAAGGAAAGCCCCATGTCAAATGTCGCAGCGGATCGAATAGAGAAGCCACAGGAATGTGTAGATGTGCATCGCCTTGCCTCAGTTAGGTTTGAGAACTGCTGGAACTTGCTGCCGTGCCATCTTGATAGAGGAAGACCTCTTCGACGTTTTTGCCAAAAACCCGAGCGATCTTAAAGGCGAGCGGAAGACTCGGATCATAGCGGCCCGTTTCGATGGAGTTGATGCAGGCGCGCGATACACCCACGTGCATTGCAAGTTCGGCTTGCGACCATTCCAACTCTGCACGAAGCACTCGCAGGCGCGTCTTCATTCTTCACGCTCTGCGATAGTCCTCTGCCAGGCGGCAGCAAGTACTAAGCCAACCGTCCACAAAATAATCATGGAGAGAGGAACGCCGAAGGTCGGAACAACCGGAACGTGGGCACCGAGACTGCGCAGAAAATCCAGCACGAGAGCGAGTGAGAGGGAGCTGACAAATCCAAATATAAGCGCTCGATAATTGATGTCTTTAAATAGCTCATCGGCTGCCACCAAAAACCGGGCAAAACAAACGACTGCGATTACTGCAAATAGAAAACCCGCACTCAAGAGTGCTGTGCGGGCCGATTGACCAAATCTAAGGCTGAGGGTCACAGTCACAGCAGATAAAAAACTGAAAGCATAAATCGGAATAAGAGGAATGGGCTGAACCAGGGTAGTGCGACGTTCGTCTGATTGATAGGACATGACGGCTCTCCGGAGAGCTACAATATAGGAATAGTAGCTTATGAGCGTTTATTTGTCAACTATAGATATCTTTATGATGCTCATGAGTGGCTCTACGACACAAAGTGCCTTTGCTGGTAATTGGGCCGATGGTTTGAGAGAAATCCGGGGAGGTTGCGAATCTTGATAGAGTGAGGACCGAAATGAGATGAGTTAAACTGCCCGGAAGTGGCCAGGGATCTAGCCTTAGGTTGCTTGCTACACTTACGTGCCTGTCTTTACAGATGTGGGCGTGGGTGTCACCGGATTTTGCGCGAGAGTCTTGGGTTTACCCCAGGAGTGGTTCCCCAAAATTGTCCTCTGAGATAAATTAAATATCTCGAATTGCTAACATCGTTGAATGACGGAGCCCTCCGTCCCACTCATTGATGCCGCCGGGTCAGTCGATCTGCTGAAAACCCTCAGTGAAAAGTTTTTTTCACAGGTTATTCACAGAATTATGAGTCCTGAGGTATTGACGAATTGTAGTTATAAATGTATGAGACATCTACCATGTGAAGAATACGCGATTCTAGCGCTCGCCTGTTCGGGATCGTGACGCTATTAGTGTGGTTATTGCTTGCTTCTGATGGCTCGACTAGTACACATCAGAAAAGTCGGTGTAAGGACTATTCGATTCGTGCGCTCAGTTGTCTGTCTTTGAAGAAATTCTTTCTTTGGACGGAGGGTAATTGTGACTTGGAAAAGTTTTGTATGCCTGCTCGCTGTAAGTGTTTGCTTCTTTGCATTGACTATGCATGTGTCAGCGCAGTCGGGACAGAATTGCATTAGTTCGTATCAGTTTTGCTTTGCTTGCGGGGATCCGCCTATTCCTGGGGCTACCTGCATTCCCGAAATCACGATTCTTGAAATCTGCTTCGCGCCGTCGCCCACATGTGCAGCGCCACTCGCTCCCTACGAAGCATGCCCCAGTTGTGCTGCGGCACAACAAGGGTCGCAGAGTCCACCTCCAAGGGGTGGGCACCCAATCAACTTAGCCACGGGAAACACTTTCATAGTCGAGCGGGACTTAAGTATACCGGGTTTGGGCGGCGGGCTGACGTTAGTCCGTACGTGGAACAGCAGATGGCCGTTCAGTCAGACCGCATCGCAAATCGGAATGTTCGGACCGAATTGGCGCTCGACATATGAAGAACGGGTATTCCTTGGAAGCGACAACTACATCAAGTATGCGCGAAGTGATGGAAGTTTCTTGTCGTTAGCCTACTTGGGGCCAATGTGGGTAGCCGCCGGCGCCCCTGGCAGCGGGAATACGAACAGCGCGGTTCTTCAAGTAACGAACATGTCGCAAGGCGCAACCAACTGGACCATCAACTTTCAGAACGGAGAACAGCGGATTTTCAGCAAGACTAGCGGATCACTTATCTCGATCACTGACCGGAACGGAAATATAACGCAACTGACTTATGATGGTTTAAATCGGCTAGTGACGGTCACTGACCCCGCTTCGCGGACCATCACCTACACGTACCAAAGCCCTACCAGTTATTTGGTCACAGGCGTTTCGACCAGCGTCGGACTTTCACTCTCCTATAATTACGATACGCAAGGACGGTTGTCGCAAGTAACGGAACCAGATTTGACGACTCTGACCTTTACGTATAACTCGCAGTCGCTCATTACGTCTGTCACTGATTCGAACGGCAAGATTTTGGAGTCCATACCTACGATACCGCCTCGCGTGGATTGACATCCTCGCGCGCCTTAGGCGTTGAGTCCATTACCCTCACATACCCGAATCCATAATGGCCTTGGGTCATTCACAACATCCACTGTGGCCAAACGCGATCAGCCTGCTCCGGTTGTTCATCCTTGGGAGGTTTGGTTTATGCGAATTCGTAACTGGAAGTTGAGCCGTGCGCTGGCGTTGTCCTCGGTGTTTTTCTTCGCTGCCAGCGTACAGGCGACGACGCCGAGCATTACGTCGCTGACGCCCAATACCGGGGCGGTCGGGTCCTCCATTGTGATCGCTGGATCGAACTTCGGA
>CAWDVS010000012.1:0-612911 GCA_963805805.1 uncultured Actinomycetota bacterium
CTGTCGAGTTCTACTGCATCGCATTCCTGATGCTCGGAGCCGCACTCGGGGCCAGCGTGCTGAACCGGATCACGGGCCCGGTAGGCCGCCTCTCTGATGCGTTGCGGCGGCTGGGCTGGATAGCGCTCTACGCCGGGCTGCTCAGCCTCGTGGTGACGTTCCTCGCCGACGTCATCTTCGGTGCACTGATCGGACACTTTGCGCTTCTTTTCCTGACTCTGTGGCTTTTCGTCGCCGCGGTGTGCCTGGCGGTGACCGGGACCGCCAGCCGGGCCGGGATGGCAGCATCGCTGGCGCTCATCCTCGTACTGATCGCGCTGGGCAACCCTAGCTCCGGGGGACCAGTCCCCCGGCCGCTGCTGAACGGCTTCTACTCCCGGCTGAACCCCGTGCTCCCGTAAGGAGCTGCGCTGTCGGCCCTGCGCGGCGTCCAGTACTTCGGCAACCACGGGATCAGCCCGGCGCTGCTCTGCCTGGCGATATGGGCAGCGGCAGGTATCGCTTTGCTGGCGGCCGCCGGCCTGGGCTGGCCCGGCAGGTCCGGCACCGGCCGGCGCGGCTAAGCCGGCCGGTTTGTGCTGGCGTTGCGATGGGCCGGCGCCCGGTTCGGCGGCTGGCTCGGGCCTGGGCCGCTGAACGACCGGCGGGATTGGCTGTTCTTGCTGCTGGCCAGCGGACAGCGTCAGGCGCTGGCCATGATGCTCGATGTCGAGCGGGTCTCCGTCCGCGAGCAGGTACCGCGCCGAGGAATGCGTGACCTCGACGCGGAGCAGATGACCGCGGATCAGGATGCTGAAGGCCAGCCTGGTGATCCCGTCCGGGAGGCGGGGCGCGAAGGACACGTTGCCGTCGAAGTGCCGCAAGCCGCCAAAGCCCGCGATGAGCGCTATCCAGGTGCCGGCCAGGGACGCGATGTGCACGCCATCGCGGGAGTTGTGCTGCAGATCGTCCAGGTCGATCAGGGCGGCCTCGCCCAGATAGTCGAAGGCCAGGCTCAGCTGGCCGACTTCGGCCGCCATGACCGCCTGGGTGCAGGCGGACAGCGATGAGTCGCGCACCGTGAGCGCCTCGTAGTAGTCGAAGTTCCGCGCCTTCTGCTCGGCGGTGAAGGCCTGACCGCGAAGCTGCATGGCGAGGACGAGGTCGGCCTGCTTGACGACTTGCTTGCGGTACAGGTCGAGATACGGGTAGTGCAGCATCAGCGGATAGTGGTCCGCGGGCGTGCCGCCGAAGTCCCAGACCTGGTGCCGGGTGAACGCCGCGGCCTGCGCGTGCACGCCGAGCGCATCGTCGTACGCGACGAACATGGCCTCGGCCGCGTCTCGCCACCCGGCCGACTCCTCCGGGTCAATTCCCAGCTCCCGGGCCCGGTCCGGAAATCTCTCTGCCGCCTTGGCGGCGGCCAGCAGGTTGTGCTGCGCCATCAGGTTCGTGTAGACGTTGTCGTCGGCGATGGCGCTGTACTCGTCTGGGCCGGTCACTCCGTCGATATGGAACCGGCCCTCGCCGTCGTGATGGCCGAGCGACCGCCACAACCGCGCCGTCTGCACCAGCAGCTCGATGCCCTCGGCCCGGGCGAAGTCCTCGTCGGCACTGGCCTCGATATAGTGCACCACCGCCGCGGCGATATCGGCGTTGACGTGAAAGGCCGCCGTGCCGGCGGGCCAGTAGCCCGAGCATTCCTGCCCGGTGATCGTCCGCCACGGGAAAGCGGCTCCCTGGAATCCCAGCTGGGCCGCCCGCTGCTGCGCGGACGGCAGCGTCTTGTGCCGCCAGCGCAGCGCGCTGGCGGCGGCATCCGGGGTAGTCAGGGTCAGCGCCGGCAGCACGAACATCTCGGTGTCCCAGAAGGCGTGCCCGTCGTATCCCGGCCCGGTGAGCCCCTTGGCCGGGATCGGGCGCTCCTCGCCCCGCGCGCCCGCCTGCAGCACGTGGAACAGTCCGAACCGCACCGCCTGCTGGATCTCTACGTCACCATGAACCTCGACGTCAGCCCGGCTCCAGAAGTCGTCGAGGTAGGCACGCTGCGCGGCGACCAGGCCGTCCCAGCCGGCCTGCCTGGCCCCGGTCAGCGCGGCCCACACCTGGTCCCGCACTGCGGTCAGGGACCGCTCGCTCGACCAGCCGTACGCGACGAACTTGATCAGCTTGAGCCGCTCCCCCGGCTCAAGCGGCACCGAGGCAGTGACGTGGCCACCGTCCTCGAACGCCTGCGACTCGGTCCGCATCGGGACCGGCGCTTCGATCAGGTGGTCCATCGCCGCCGCTACCCGCAGTCCGCTGACCTTGGTCTTATGCACCAGCACGACGGCGTTGTCGCGCGCGTTGTCGTACTCCCCTACCAGCGGATGGTCTGGAGCGAACCCGCCTCGCGGGTCACCGTCGGCCGACGGCAGCTGCTCGTTCGCCAGCAGCTCGGACTGCACGGTGATCTGCAGCCGCGCGTCGACGGGCTCGACCTCGTAGCACACCGCGGCTATCGCGCGGTGGCTGAAAGACACCAGCCGGGTCGAACTGATCCGGATCGCCCCGCCGGCCGGCGACACCCACTCCGCGTGCCTGGTCAGCGTGCCCGCCCGGAAGTCCAGCAGCCGCTCGTGCGAGCGCAGCTGGCCGTAGCGGACGTCGAACGGCTCGTCGTCCACGTACAGCCTGACCAGCTTCCCGTTCGTGACGTTGATGATGGTCTGCCCGGACTCCGGGCGGCCATACGCGGCCTCCGAGGCCGGCAGCGGCCGGACCTCGTAGACACCGTTCAGATACGTGCCGGGCAGGCCGTGCGGCTCGCCTTCGTCCAGGCCGCCGCGCCAGCCGAGGTGGCCATTGGACAGCGCGAACAGCGATTCGGTCTGAGCCAGGCGGTCAAGATCGAGCCCGATCTCCCGCAGTGACCAGGGTTCCTCGCTGAACTCCGGTTGCTTGATCATGGCCGTCCTAGCAATTCGCTCAGATCCGGCACGACGATATCCGCGCCGTGCTGGCTCAGCGCGGCCGCCTGCCCAACGCGATCGACGCCGACGACGAAGCCGAACTCCCCCGCGCGGCCCGCCTCAACCCCGGCCAGTGCGTCCTCGAAGACCGCGGCCTCGGCGGGCTCGATCCCGAGCGCGCGGGCACCGGCCAGGAACGTGTCCGGGGCAGGTTTGCCGTGCAGGTGCTCGCGCTCGGCGACAATGCCGTCGATCCGCACCTCGAACAGGTCCTCGATGTGCACCGCGGCCAGCACGTCGCGGCAGTTGGCGCTCGACGAGACGACCGCGCGGCGGAGGCCCGCGTCGCGGACCGCGCGCACGTAGCGCACGGAGCCTTCGTAGGCCTCCACGCCGTCCGACCGGATCTTCGCCAGCAGTATCTGATTCTTGCGGTTGCCGAGACCGTGAACGGTCAGCGCGCCGGGCGGGTCATCGTCGCTGCCGTCGGGTAGCTCGATGCCGCGCGCGGCCAGGAACGAGCGGGTGCCATCGAACCGCGGCTTACCGTCGATGTAGTCGTCGTAGTCCTTGACCGGATCAAACGGCGTGAACGGCTCGCCGGTCCGGCGTGACCGCTCGCGCAGGAAGTCGTCGAACATCTCGGCCCAGGCGGCATCGTGCACTTGGGCGGTCTTCGTGAGCACGCCGTCCAGATCGAACAGACAGCCGCGGATGGCATCGGGAAGCCCCAGCACCCGACCATGCTACGAGCGTGACGGTCTGGCGGCCGCGCCGGGCCAGGGAACCCGCCGGTTAGGATGCGCACCGGACCGGGAGTTACCGAAGGCGCTGGCGCGTCGGCCGTGATGCTACCCGACGAGCGCTGGCGAGAATGAAGCCGCGACCGCGCGCGTTGGGACCGGCATGCAGACATGGGATGCCATCACCTCGCGCCGCAACGTCCGCTCCTTCGCCGATCGACCGATTGCCGCCGCTGATCTGGACCGGATCCTCGAGGCCGGCCGCCGGTCCCCGTCCTCGCAGAACTGGCAGCCGTGGGACTTCGTCCTCGTCACCGACGGCGACCAGCTGCGGGAGCTGTCGACCGTCTGGCGCGGGGCCGGCCACGTCGCGCACTCGGCGGCGACCATCGTGGTCGTCGGCCCGGCCGACGACAATGAGTTTCACCGGGCCCAGCTCGACCTCGGCCAGTCGACCATGGCGATGATGATCGCGGCCGCGGACCTCGGCATCGGCAGCTGCCATGCGGGCATCGCCGATCTGCCGAAGGTGCGCGACCTGCTGGGCATCCCGGCCGATCGCGACTGGGCGCTGCTGATCTCGCTCGGCTATCCCGAAGGCCGTCCGCTGACCCCGGTCAAGAGCCCCGACCGGCGGTCGTTCGATGACGTCGTGCATCGCGGTCACTGGTAACTGGGCGCTGGCACGACCACCAACTCCGCCGCCATTTTTCCGGCAAGCTGGTACTGAGCTGAATGCTGCACCGTGACTGCGGCAGGGGGTGGCGTGCGTGATCGGCCGGGAGCCGGGGCTGGCGGCGGTGGAAGACCTCCTGCGCGGCCGATCGCCGTCGGTCGCGCTGCTGCTGACGGGCGGGCCGGGCATCGGCAAGACGACCTTGTGGGAACAGGGCCTGCAGCTGGCGGCCGAACGCGGCTTCCAGGTCCTGGCGGCGCGCCCGAGCGGCGCCGAGGCTGAGCTCTCGTTCGCCGGGCTCTTCGACTTGCTGACCGCGATCGAGATCGGGCCGCTACCCGGCCTGCCGGCGCCGCAGCGGCGAGCGCTGGAAGCGGCGCTGCTGCGCACCGAGCCGGCCGCCGAGGCCCCCGAACGGTTCGCGGTCGCCGCCGGGTTCCTGACCGTCCTGCGCGCGCTGGCGGCCGAGAGCCCGCTGTTGGTCGCGGTCGATGACCTGCACTCGCTCGACGCCGCGACCGCCGAGGTGCTGGCGTTCGCCGCCCGCCGGGCGCCGGACCAGCGATGCCGGTTCCTGCTGTGCCGAAGGTCCGGACCCGCGACCGGGGTAGAGGACGCGCTGGGCTCGGCGCTGCTGCACACGGCCGAGGTGGCCCCGTTGACCCGGACGGCTACCCGCAGGCTGCTGGCAGAGCGCCTCGGCCTGACCGTGCCGCCGCGAACGTTGCAGCGGCTCTTCGAGCTGACCGCCGGGAATCCGCTGCTCTCACTGGAGCTCGGCCGGGCGCTCGCCCGCGGCCGGAGCTGGCCGCCGGCGCCGAGCCGCCGATCACGGACCTCGCTGACAACCCGTTCGGGCCGCGCGTGGCGGAGTTGCCGCGGCCGGCTCGCGAGGCTCTGCTCGCCACCGCGCTGAGCGGCCATCTGAGCCTGCCCCGGCTGACGGCCGTGGCCCCGCCGGCGGCCGTGGACAACCTGCTGACGGCCGGAATGCTGATCTCCGCCGACGGTCAGGTCCGGCTCTCGCATCCGCTGCTGGGCGTCGCGGCCCGGCTGCGGGCCCGCCCGGGCGAGCGGCAGGCTCTGCACCTGGCGCTGGCTGGCGTGGCCGGCGACCAGACATTGCGGGCCCGGCACCTGGCCCTCGCGGCTCCAGCGCCCGATACCGCGGTGGCTGGCAGCGTTGCCGCGGCGGCGGCGGCCGCCGGCCGCCGGGGCGCCGCCCATGACGCGGCCGAGCTCGCCGAGCACGCGCTGCGCCTCACGCCGCCAGCGTCGGCCGAGTACCCGGACCGGCTGCTGACGCTGGCGCAGTGCCTGGTCACAGTCGGCGAAGCGTCCCGGGTGACGGAGCTGCTCGGACCGCGGATCGACGAACTGCCCGCCGGACCGATGCGGGCGCGCGCGCACTTGCTGCTCGGCGAGGATGCGAGCCTGCCTGAGCATGAGGAGCAGCTGGAACAGGCGCTCGCGAACAGCAGGCACGACCCGGGCCTGCGGGCGACGGCACTGGCCACCAAGTCGCTCCTGCTCGCGGTGGCCCGGGTCGAGCGCATCGCCGAGGCGGAGGAGCTGGCGGCGGAGGCAGCACGACTGGCCCCGGCCCCGGCCGGACCAGCGGCGCTGCATGCCCGGCAGGCACTCACCTGGGCCCGCATCCTGCGCGGTCAGCAGATCCCGGACCCAGCCGGACCCGGGGCCGCAGCCACGGCGACCGTCACCCTGTACGAGAGTTCGACCGAGCGCCCCGCGGCTATCCAGCTCGCCTTCAGCGGCCGGACCAGCGCGGCGCGGGCGCGGCTGCGCGACCTGCTGGCGCTCGCTGACGAGCGCGGCGAGACCCGGTTCGCCACCATCATCACCCTGCACCGGTGCGAGCTGGAGCTGCGCGCCGGGGATCTGCGGGAGTGTTCGCGGCTGCTGGATGAGTGGGCCGAGTCCGGCGCGCTGGAGGGCATGGAGCCGGAGTACGCGCGGTGCCGGGCCATCCTGGCCGTGCTGCGCGGCCACCCGGACGAGCTAGAGCAATGGGTGGCGCGGGCGCTGCCGGGTGCGCCGGACGGCGGCGTCTGGGACAAGTGGGACGAACTGGAGATGCTCCGGGCGCGGGGCATCGCCGCCCTGTTCGCGCGCGACCCGGAGCGAGCCGAAGCGCACCTGCGCCAGGTCTGGGATCACACCCGGCAGGCGGGCGTCGCCGATCCCGGCGCGTTTCCGGTGGCGGCTGACCTGGCCGAGGCGCAGGTGTGGCTGGACCGGGCGGACGACGTGTCCGGCATCGCCGGCCTGCTGGCCGAGACAGCGCAGCGTCAGGATCATCCGTGGGCGGCCGTCACCGCAGCCCGGTGCACGGCGATGGCTCAGCTGGCTCGTGGCTATGACGAAGACGCCGTAGGCCAGCTCACCGACGCGGCCGACCGGTACGGCGAGCTTGGCCTGCGTTTCGACCGGGCCCGGACGTTGCTCTGGCTAGGCCGCGTCGCCCGGCTGGCCAGGAAGCGAGCGGTCGCGCGGCGGGTATTGGAAACGGCCGCGGCCGAATTCGGCACGCTGGGCGCCGACGGCTGGGCCGCACAGGCGGGCACGGAGCTCGAGCTGCTGGGTGGTGCCGGGACCACCGCCGCCGGCCGCCTGACCGCGGCGGAGCGACGGGTCGTCACGCTGGCGGCGAGCGGCCGGTCGAACAAGCAGATCGCCAGGGAGCTGTACGTGGCCGAGCACACGGTCGAGGTGCACCTCAGCCACGCCTACGCAAAGCTGGGGATCCAGTCCCGGTCGCAGCTCGCGAACCGCCTCGCCGCCCCGGACCCGCCGGGCCGCAAAGATTGAAGGTTTCCGTTATAGCGCCGCCGGCCGGGTACCGGGCAGCCTGCCAGCATGAATGCGCTCCCGTTGCCGCGTCGTCAGCGCCACGCCCGCCAGCGGATCCTCGCGCTCGCCACCCCGCTGCTGCTGACCGGAGCCGTGCTGGGAACGGGGCCGGCCACCGCCTCAGCCGCCGTCTGCGCGACGTGGAGCGGGCTGCAGCCAGTCAGTCCCGGCACCGGCCCGGACCAGCTCAACTCCGTCACCGTGCTCTCGCCCTGTAACGCCTGGGCCGTCGGCAGCAGCGGGGACCAGACCCTCATCGAGCACTTCAACGGCGCTTCCTGGAAGGTGACCGGCAGCCCGACTCCGGCCAGCTTGCAGGCCGTCCTGTACGGCGTGCGGGCGCTGTCGGCCGGCAACGTCTGGGCGGTGGGGAGCTACTACGACGGCGTCAGGACCGACACGCTGATCTTGCACTGGAACGGCCGCCGGTGGACGAAGTCGGCCAGCCCGAACCCCGGTATTAGCAGCAGCCTGGCGGCCGTCCGTGTCACCGCGAAGGACAATGCCTGGGCCGTGGGGCGGTTTACCAGCGGCGGGATGATCAAGACACTCATCCTGCACTGGAACGGGCGCTCCTGGAAGCAGGTGCGCAGCCCGTCGCCAGGGCTGCGGAACCTGCTCAACGCCGTCGCGGCCACCTCGGCCAGCAACGCGTGGGCGGCGGGAACCCTGGTCAAGGGCGGTAAGACGCAGACGCTCCTGCTGCACTGGAACGGGCACTCCTGGAAGCAGGTGCGCAGCCCCAACCCGAGCAGCGACGCCTTCCTGAACGGGCTCGGCGCTTCCTCGGAGGCGAACGTCTGGGCGGCCGGCGGCTACTTCAAGGGCGGCACCAACCGGACGCTGCTGCTGCACTGGAACGGGCACGCGTGGAAGCAGGTCCGGAGCCCGAATCTCGGCGGCGCACCCGGCCGGGACACCCTGGACGGCGTGACCGTCACGGCGGCGGGCAACGCCTGGGCGGTCGGCGGCTACGACAACGGGAGCCCCCCGGAACACACTCTGATGCTGCACTGGGACGGCCACAGCTGGAGGTCGGTGACCGGGCCGCACGTCGGCGTCGAGAGCGAGCTGTTCGCCGTATCGGCCAGCTCCAGTACCAACCTGTGGGCGGTCGGGGACTCCTTCGATGGCGCCTCGGACCAGACGTTCGCCGTCCACTGCTGCTAGCGCGTGAGGAGCCTGCCGATGCACACCCGACGGCTGATCAGATCACTGGGTCGGTTGCTCGCCGCCACCCTCGCGCTGGGGACGTCCCTGACCGGCCTCGGCTCGGGCCAGGCGATCGCCGCCGCCGCCGTCCCGGCGGCGGGCTGCCAGAGCCTGACCGCGTCGCAGCCGCTCAACCCGGATACGGATAACGCACTGCGCGGGGTCACCGTCGTCTCCCCCTGCAACGCCTGGGCGGTCGGCTCCTACCGCAGCGGCGGCGCCAACCAAACGCTGATCGAGCACTGGAACGGCTCCAGCTGGCGCGTCTTCCCCAGCTCCAGCCCCGGCACAGCCGATAACGAGCTCTTGGGCGTGCACGCCAGGTCCGGCTCGGATGTCTGGGCCGTGGGCGCCTACTCCAGCGCGCCGCTCGCCTTCAAGACGCTGGTGCTGCACTGGAACGGCCGCACCTGGAAGCGACTGCCGAGTCCGACTCCGGGCACGGAGGCCGTGCTGACCGCCGTGCACGCGAACTCCGGCACGGACGCCTGGGCGGTCGGCCACAGTTTCAGCGGCACTCGCTCGAGCGCGCTGCTGCTGCACTGGAACGGGCGCACCTGGCGGCAGGCGAAGAACCCGATCCCGAAGACACCGGCCGAGCTGCTCGGCGTCACCGCGACCTCGGCCCGCAACGCCTGGGCAGTGGGCTACTCGGAGACCACGTCCAGTGAGCCGAGCCTCATCCTGCACTGGAATGGCCGCTCCTGGTCCAGGGTGGCCAGCCCTAGCCCCGGCGGCGAGAACACCTTGACCGCGGTGGCGGCTAGCTCGGCCCGCAATGCGTGGGCGGTGGGCGTGGAGCTGGGCCGGGTCGGCCGGACCTTCGTCCTGCACTGGAACGGCCGCTCCTGGACGCGAACGCGCAGCCCGAACGCCGGCGGGTCAGCCGTCCTTAACTCCCTGCAAGGCGTGACCGTCCTGGCGGGGAGCAACGCGTGGGCGGTCGGCTACAGCGGCAGTACCCAGCCGACGGAGAAGGCAGTAATCCTGCACTGGAACGGCCACGCCTGGCAGCTGACGCCGGCGCCCGATCCCGGCGGAGGGAGCAGGCTGCTCGCGGTGGCGGCCGGATCAGCCAGCGACCTCTGGGCCGTGGGTTTCACTGGAGCCGTCATGGACACGCTCGCCGTGCACTGCTGCTAGCGAAGACTGACACCCTGGCCCGGACTCTGCGACCGAGGCCGGAAGCCGCCGCGGCCGGGCATGATAGCGCCAGTGTCATGACCTCGATGCATTTTTTCCAAAACGCAACGGTAATGCATGATCATAGAGCACAATGTTGGCCGTTGCCGCTGCTCAGGCGTTTTGCGGCTGGGCGGCGACGACAAGGCCAGCTGGCTTCGGAGCCTGAGTGCGCGGGCGAGCCAGGGGGTGGCTATGGCAATTCCTTGGAGCTGATGTGCGTTTCAAGAAAGATGTCGTTATTCCATTGGTGGTCGCCATTGTCGTGGTCGGCGGCGGCGCGGCCGCGTACGGGCTTACGGCTGGCAGCAGGCACGCAGCGAACGTCACGAGCGCGTCCGGCCAGACGCAGAATTGCGTCTCGAAGACTGGCGTCCTGTACGTCACGAGCGCGGCGGTGAAGAAGTGCCCGAAGGGCATGTCCCCGGCGCAGGGCGGCGCGGGCGCGTCGTCAGCCGGGCCGTCGGCGTCAGCCTCGCCGCACTCCACGGCGCCCAAGCATTCGCGCGCGCGGCACTCACCACGCCCCAAGCCGACCCACTCGCAGTCGTCGGCCCCGGCACCGGCCCCCACGCACTCATCAGCGCCGCCGACCTCGCATCCGGCGCCGTCGCCCACGACCTCTGCTCCCCCGCCGTCGGTCGGCTCGGGCAGCTATGACTGCAATTACCAGAACGACACCTGGAGCGGCGACGCCTCGTCGGTCGGGTACTCGGTGCACGAGATCAGCGCGGCCAACGGCAAGGCGGCCAACTTCAAGGTGCAGCTGAACGCCAACAAGGGCACCACCGAGGTCGTCGGCTACCCCTCCGACCAGTGCCTCATCTACACCGCGCTGCCGAGCACGCTCAAGTCCAGCTACCACGTCACCCCGCCCGGCAGTTCGTCCGGCCTGGACTATGAGTTCGCTTACGACATCTGGCTCACCACCGCATCGGCCGCCTCCAGCAACAACTGGAACAACGACCTCGAGCTGATGATCTGGACCTACGTGCACAGCCAGGTCCCGGCCGGCTCGAAGGTCGCCAAGCTCAGCGACGGCTCGGCCGTGTGGTTCGCCGGCACCAAGGGCGACAACAACAGCACCGTCTCGGTGGTGCTGCCATCGAACGGAACCAGCGGGTCGGTCAACATCTCCTCGATCGTGTCCCAGCTGAAGTCGCTCGGCTACGTCCCCTCGTCCGACAACGGCATTCTCGACGTGGAGTACGGCATCGAGGCTCCCTACGGCGGCGGCAACACGTTCGCCGTCACCGGATTCAACGTCAGCCGCTGAGCCAGCTGGCGGCAGCTGACCAGGCCGCGGGCTCGAACCGATCAGCCGGCCGGTTCGAGCCCGTCCCGGCTGAGGTGGTGCCCGTCCCAGGCGACCCGGCCGCCCTGGATCACGAGTTGCACCCGCTGCAAGCACTCGATGTCCTGGAGCGGGTCGCCGGCGACGGCGACGATGTCGGCGGCCGCGCCCGGCGCGAGCACCCCGGCCGTCCCGGCCAGCCCGAGCAGATCCGCGGCCCGCAGCGTGCCGGCCTGCAGCGCGTCGGCCGGGGCCATCCCCAGCGCCGTCATCAGGGCGAACTCCTCGGCCTGCCGCACCCTGGTCCACTCGAAGCCGCCGACGTCGGTGCCGAAGACGATCCGGACGCCCGCCTCCAGGCAGTTGACGAAGGAGCGGTTATGGGCGGCCCGCAGCGGCTCTGAAATGGTCGAGCCGTGCGCGGCGTGCTCGCGGGTGACCAGGAGGGTCGGCACCAGGGCGGTGCCCCTGGCGGCCATGTCCGCCGCGAGATCGGGCGAGATCGCAAACCCGTGCTCGATCGAGTCAACCCCGGCCGCCACCGCCATCCGCGCGCCGCTGAGAGTCATCGAGTGCGCCGCCACCCGCAGGCCCTGGCGGTGCGACTCGTCGACGAGCGCCGCTAGCTCCTCCTCGGTCCACACCAGCGGGCCGTCCGGATAGTCATCCTCGCCCGCGGGCGCCTCAAACCGCTCGTTGACGTAGATCTTGAGGCAGTCGATGCCGTAGGCGATCTGGGTGCGCACGGTCTCCCGGCAGGCGTCGGGCCCGGTACAGCTGTCTATGCCGACCGGGAACGTCAGGCTGTGCCGCTCACCAGGAGACCGGGTAGCGGCCGGTCGACCTGATGGCAGGGCCCGCGACCAGCATCCGCGGTCCGGGCACGAGACCCTCCCTGGCGGCATCGCGGAGGCCGACATCGATATAGCCGGCGCCCTCCGAGCCGAGATCGCGGATGGTGGTGAATCCTTGCCGGACCGAGATGGACATGGCCTGGATGGCGCTGGCGGCCCGGTGCCCGAGGTTCTCCTCGACCATCTGCCGCGCGAGTTCGAGCTCGTCATAGCTGCAGCGCAGGAGCACGTGCGTGTGCGCGTCGATGAGCCCGGGCAGCAGGCTGGCACCGGGCACCTCCAGCACGCGCCAGCCGTCCGGCGCGGACTGGCTCACGCCGACGATGAGGCCGTCGTCGACGAGCACCACCGTGCCGCCGGCCCAGCCGCCCGCCCGAGCGTCGAATACGCGATCCCCGGCCACGGCAAAGCGCGGGCCGACCGGCGCGGCCAGACCAGCAGAGTCTCCCGCCATAGTGGCCTCCATCAGACGTCGGCGAAGTCAGGCGCGCGCTGCTCGAACCGAGCGGCGACCGCCTCGGCCTGGTTCGGGCTGCCGATGAGCGCGCCGATCTCCTGCTGCTCTCCGGCCAGGCCCGAGGCCAAGTCGGTGCGCCCGGCCAGATCGAGCAGCCGCTTGGCCGCCCGGACCGCGTGCGGGCTGCGACTCGCGATCTCGCGCGCCAGGGTCAGCGCCGCGCCGACCGGATCCGGGTCGGTGCGGGTAGCGAGGCCAATCCTGGCCGCCTCCTCGCCGCTGACAATCCGCGCGGTGAACGTCAGCTCCTTGGCGACGTCCCGGCCGACAAGCTCGGGCAGCAGCTGCGTGCCGGTCATGTCGGGGATGAGACCCCAGGCGACCTCGAAGACCGACAGCCGGGCATCCGGGGCGACGATCCTGATGTCGGCGCCGAGGGCGATCTGCAGGCCGCCGCCCAGGGCGTTTCCCCGCACGGCCGCGATCACCGGGACGGGCAGCTCGGCCCAGACATACGCGGCGCGCTGCCCGGTCGCCTGGGCCGGCCCGGCTGACGGCGGGAGCCGAGCCAGCGCCGACAGCCGCTCGCCGCCACGCATCGCCTGGAACGCGGTGAAGTCCAGGCCGGCGCAGAAGTCAGGGCCCGCGCCGGAAAGCACGACCGCGCGCAGTCCGCCGGCCGACTTGAGCTGCTCGCCGGTGGCGACGAGAGCCTGGAACATCGCCAGGTCGAGCGCATTGCGCTTCTCCGGCCGGTTCATCCGGACGTCGGCAACCCCGTCGGTCATCTGCACCGTCACCCGCGGCGCGTCGGGTACTGACATGGCGCTCACTTTCCCTCGGTCGTACTCGCGGCGAGCGCGGCGGTCAGCGACCTGGCCCGCTCCTCAATACTGGCCGGATCACCGCGGGTCAGGTCACCGCCGATACCGACCGCGATGGCGCCGGCCGCCAGCCAGTCGGGCACGTCGGCAGTCGCGATCCCACCAGTCGGAATGAACGGCACCTGCGGCATCGCCGCCGCGACCGAGCGAAGATAGCCGACGCCGAGCGAGCCGGCCGGGAACAGCTTGACCGCGTCCGCGCCGAGTTCCATCGCCGCGTTGACCTCGGCCGGGGTGCACGCACCCGGAAATACGGCGACCCCGTACCGGTGGCCAGCCCGCAGCACGTCGTCGCTGACCAGCGGGGACACCAGGAACTGCGGCGCCGGCCCGGACGGCCGCGAACGCGGCCGCCGCGTCCAGCACGGTCCCGGCGCCGACCAGGGCCGCCGGGCAGGCCGAGCGCAGCTGCGTGATCGCCGCGGGCGCATCGGGCGTGGTAAACGCCACCTCGATGACCGTGAGCCCGCCGGCAGACCAGGGCCCGCCCGGACGCGACGGCGTCAGCAGCGCTGCCCGCCCGCAGGATGCCGACGCAGCGGGCGGCCTCGATCGCCGTGCAGGCCGCCCACCGTCGCACCAGGCTCACTCCCCCGGCTGCGGCAGCACTGCCACGCAGTCGATCTCGACCAGGATCCCGCGCAGCGCCGCCCCGACCGTGGTGCGGGCAGGCAGCGGCGGCGGGAAGACCTGGCCGTAGACGGCGTTCATCTCGTCGAAATCGGCGATGTTGGCCAGGTAGACGTTGCACTTGACTACGTCCGCCACCGTGGCCCCGGCGGCCGCGAGCACGGTAGCGACGTTGTCGAGCACGATCTTGGTCTGTTCGCCGGCGGTCTCGCCGACCACCACGCCGTCGCGGGTGGGTCCCTGCCCGGACACGTAGACGAATCGCCCCGCCGCGACGATCCCCGGCGAGTAGGCACCGCCCGGCGTGGTACCCGTGACGGCTTGCTTGGACATGCTTCCTGCCTCTCCGCCAGACGGCTTTTTGGTCCGGCAGAACCGGAACCGGCTGCCAGTCCCGACCCTGTCAGCCGGCCGCCGGGAGTGTCAAAGCGAGCCCGGCTGCGGTAGGTCCGCCCAGTCCGCGGCCACACCGCTCAGGTACTCGCCTAGCTCGGCCAGCCGGCGTCGGTCGGCGCGCACGCCGATCAGGGTCACGCTCACGGCCGCGGCCGGCACCGGCTGCCCGAGGAAGATCGGCACGGCGGCGCAGCGCACGTTCGCCTCGTTCTCCTCCAAGTCGATCGCGTATCCGCTGGCCCGTATCCCGGCCAGTTCCTCGGCCAGCTGGGCCCCCGACCGGACGGTGCGTTTCGTCGGCCGCGACAGCGGCTCCAACTGCGCCGCCCAGGACTTGATGGCCGCATCCGTCGGATAGGTCCAGGCCAGCAGCGCCTTGCCTACGCCGGTGGCGTGCGCCGGATTGCGGCCGCCGATCACCGACAGCAGCTTGAACGCCTGCCCCGCGGCCTCGATCTTGTCCAGGTAGACGATCTCGGCGCCGTCCAGGACGGCCATGTGCGTGGTCTGCTTCAGCTCGTCCGACACGCGCTCGAGCAGCGGATGGATCAGCGCCCGCAGATCCAGCGCGTCGTGGAAGCGGAAGGCGGTCGCCAGCAGCTCGGTGCCGAGGAAGTAGGCGCCGCCGGCCTCGGGCTGGGAGACGAACCGGCGGTACTTCAGGGCCGCCAGGATCCGGTGCAGCGAGCTTTTCGGGATCTCCAGCCCGGACGCGAGCTCGTCCAGCGTCAGGCCCGTGGCCGCGCCGCCGATCAGGGTCAGGATCCGCAGCGCGCGGTCCACGCTCGCCACCGGGGAGCTGGCTCCGCCTGGCCCGAGATCCCGGTCGCCGGTTTCCATCAGCAGCCCGCGCGCATCAGCAGCCATGCCCATCAGAAAAACGTGTGGAGAGCGTCGATCACCCGGTAATCATCGTCGATCACGGGGATCACCCGCGACTTGTCGAATGTCGTGCACGGATGCGAGATGCCCAGGCAGACCAGGTCGCCGGGGCCGAGAACGGACTCGGGCGGCAGCCGCAGGTAGCCGTGCTGGTCGTCCAGGGCGCTGACCTGCATGCCGGTCACCGGCAGCGCCGCATCCGGGCAGCCGCCGGCCAGGGCCCGCAGCGGCACCGGCTGGTCCTGGTCGAATGCGACGTCATGGCGGCCGGCGCAGACGATGGCCAGTCCCGGCTCCGGCCGGGACAGCACTGGTGCCCACAGCTCGAACGCCGGCGTCAGCCGGGGACCGGGCCGCCCGGTCTCGCCACCGGGCGAGAGCCGACGGTAGAAGCCGTGATCGTGGCTCACGTACGCGCCGCTGCGCAGCAGCACGAGCGGCTCCGTGCTGTCCCTGCGAGCCCCGTGCTATCCCCGCAGGACGCGGTGCTATCCCCGCAGGACGCGGTGCCACCCTCGGCGGGCCCGGTCAGTTCCCGCACGACGATGTCGAAGTACGCGCTGCCGCCGGCGCTGAGCAGGTAATCGCCGGGCGCTCCGAGACCGGGCAGCAACCCGCCGAGGCGGCGCAGGTCACGGCAGAAGGCCGCGATCGCGGCGAGCGTCGCCGGATTGTCGTCGTGGCCGATGCTGCCCTCATACCCGGCCGCGCCGGCCAGGCGCAGCGACGGGGACGCGGCCACGGCCGCGGCCACGGCGGCCGCCTCGGCCACGCTGCGGCAGCCAGCCCGGCCGCCGGGCTGGCCGAGCTCGACCAGGACCCCGAGCTGCCGGCCGGCGCGGGCCAGCACCGGCGCGAGGCCGGCCTCCAGCAGTGCGACGCCGGCCTGGCTGTCAGCGAAGCAATAGCAGTCGAACTCCGGATCGGCGGCCAGTTCCCCGGCCAGCCAGGCGATGCCGGCCGGGTCAGTGACCTCGTTGGCGATCAGGATCCGGGTAATCCCGAAAGCCCGGAAGACCTGGACTTGCGGGACCGTCGCGGCGGTGACGCCCCAGGCTCCGGCCGCCAGCTGACGGTAGAGCAACTGTGGCGCCATGGTCGTCTTCCCGTGCGGCGCCAGCGCCACCCCGGCCGACGCGCAGTAGCTCGCCATGGCGTCGATGTTCGCGGCTAGCGCCGACTCACGCAGCACCAGCACCGGCAGCAGGAAGTCACCGCCGAGCAGCGGCGGGCGGGTGCCGGCCAGCCAGTCGGCGGTCACGGGCCCGGTCGCCGCTAGCCGTCCGAAGCTCTTCTCGGTGGCGGCGACCGGGCGCTGCCGCAGCGCGGTGAGGCCTTCCTGCAGCCGGGCGGGCAGCACTGACTCCATGGGCTGCATCCCTCCTCGTGCAGCTTCGGCCCGGTCCCGAGCCCTCGTCAGCCGCCCGCCCCGTCGGCTGCGTCCGGCCCGGCCGGGCCGGCGCCCTCAGGCTGACCGTCACCGGTCATGCCCAGGCCCAGCGTCCGCACCAGCCCGTCGCCCATCCGGCCGGCGATCCTCGGCGCGAACACCACCACAGCCGCGCCGATGAGCAGCCAGGCCAGAGCCAGGTAGGGGAACAGCCGGTACGGCCACGCCGGCGCCGGGATCAGCTGGTTATAGAGCGTGTACGCGACCAGCAGGAAGGCCAGTGCCGGGATGGCCGCGCGCCACTTGGCTACCTGCAGGCTGCCGTTCAGCGCGGCCCGGCTGGCGCCGACGCACACGAGGGCGTAGCCGACCAGGATGGACAGCGTGCCGAGGGTGCCCAGGTACTGCCAGATGGTGAAACCGCTGACGCCGCCGAACTGGAAGGCCAGCAGCAAGATGACGTTGACCACGACGATCAGTTCGACCGCTCGCCGCGGAGCGCCAGATCGCGCGGCGAGCCGGGTCAGCGGCGAGGACGGCGTGCCGTCCCTGGACAGCGCGTACAGCAGTCGCGAGCCGGCCATCGCCTCGCTGACCGCGGCGCCGAACGCGCTGAAGGCCGCGCCGACGAGGATCACGTCCCGCACCGCGCCGTTCAGGTAGGACCCGGACAGCTGGAACAGCGGGCCGCTAGACGAGGCGAACGCGGCGGCACCGGCCTTGTTGGCACCGAAGCCGAGCGACTGGACCGCGATGCAGGCCACGTAGAAGATCGCCACGGCCAGGATCGAGACGCCGATTGCGCGCGGGATCTCCCGGCCCGGATTGACGGTTTCCTCGCCGAGCGCGCCCGCGGCCTCAAAGCCGGTGAAGGCCAGGAAGCCGAACACGGCGCCGAGGAAGATCGCGTGCAGGTTCACCCCGGACGGCGGCACGAAGATGTTCAGGGTCAGCGTCCCGTGGTTGAGTCCGTGCCCGCCGCCGACCTTGACCAGGATGACCACCATCAAGATCAGGATCAGCGCGACGGTGACGCTCTCGATGGTCAGCAGCGCCCGGGTCGAGTGCCGCGCCAGCCCGGCCGACACGAGCCAGACGATGATGCTGATCGGGATCGCGAACCAGATGAAGCTCGCGTTGTGCCACCAGCCGAGATCGTCGAACAGGCTGGCGACGAAGTAGCCGGATGCGGCGGCCGAGCCGGGTGTGAAGACGAAGTACATCAGCATCATCGCCCAGCCGGCGAAGAAGCCGGAGCGCGGCCCTAGAGACGCGCCCACGAAGCCGTAGACGCTGCCCGCGCTGTTGTACTTGCGCGCCAGCAGCATGAACGCGTACCCGATGAAGATGCAGGTCACCGCCGCTATCAGGAATGACAGTGCGGCAGCGCGGCCGACCAGCCCGGCGACGCCGGGACCGGAGAACGCCATCGCGAGTGCCGGCGACGCACCCGCTACGGACAGCCCGATCGCCTCCCAGATGCGCAGCTCGCGCCGAAGCCGGACCGGGCCGCGCCGACGTTGTCACTGCCATGTTTCCTCCCAGCCGCCGGCCTGCATTCCGGATGACGGAATGGCTTTCCTATTTGAGAGTCCGCGCGCCGCTCGCGCCTGTCAAGACCGGAAAACCGGGCCGGACCGCGATGCTAGGTTGCCGCCATGCCATTCACCCTCAGCCCGGCCACCATCGAACTCCTCAACGGCCGCAACTACGCGGTCCTGGCCACTCTCAACCCGGACGGCAGCCCGCATACCTCGGCCATGTGGGTCGGCCGGGACGGCGACGACGTAGTGATGAGCACCGTCGCGGGCCGCCGCAAGCACCGCAACATGGTGCTCGACCCCCGGATCAGCGTCACGGTCATGGACGCGACCGACGGCGAGAACTACGTCGAACTGCGCGGCCGGGTGACCATGACCCCCGATACCGGGCTGGTCGTCGACAACCAGTTGTCCTGGAAGTACGACGGCAAGGACAAAGACCCGGACCCGCCCGGCACCGAACGGGTAGTCGTCCGGCTGACGGTGACCAAGGCCACCGGCCGGGCTGCCTGAGCTGCCAGCTAGCGGTTGGTCTCCAGGTTGTTGGCGCGCCGGTCATCCAGCTCCCGCCGGTAGGGCAGGCCCTCGATGTCGCCGTGCACCTGCACGCTCAGGCCAGCCGCGAGATTGCCGTCATCCACGCAGCCGCGCAGGTCGGCGCCCCGCAACCAGGCGGCGAGGAAGCCGGCGTCGAACGCGTCACCGGCGCCGATCGGATCGGCCGCGTGCACCGGCAGCGCCGCACCCCGATACAGGTCGCCGTCGCTGACCGCGAGGGCGCCGTCGGCGCCTAGCTTCACCGCCACGATGGGGATGCCGCGGCCGGCCAGCCAGCGGGCCGCGACTTCCGGGTCAGCTTCGCCGGTCAGCACGTGCGCTTCCGCGTGACCGAGCAGGACGATCCTGGCCCGTCCGGCCAGCGTCAGCAGCTCCTTCCGGGCCAGCTCCAGGTCCGGCCACAGGCGCCGCCTGATGTTCGGGTCAAAGCACACCGCGACGCCGGCGTCGGCCGCCATCTCGAGGGCCGCGGTGGTCGCCGCCCGCGCCTGCGGGCTGAGCGCGGGCGTGATGCCCGTGACGTGCAGCACCCGGGCGCTGGCCAGATAGCCGGCGTCCAGGTCGGCCGGGCCGAGCCTGCTGCCGGCCGAGCCGAGCCGGGCGTAGGCCACGTCGATCCGCCGCTCGGCGTGCGTGTCGCGCACCAGCACGCCGGTCGGGGCGGAGTCGTCGACGATGGCCCGGCTCACATCGACGCGCTCGGCCCGCAGCGTGTCGAGAATGCTGAGACCGAGCGGATCGTCACCGACGCGGCCGAACCAGCCGGCCTCGCATCCCAGCCTGGACAGCCCGATCGCCAGATTCGACTCGGCGCCGGCGATGGACCGGCTGAACCGCCGCGCGGTCCGCAGCGGCTCGCCCGGGTCACCGCGGAACAGCGCCATGGACTCACCGAACGTGACGACGGCAGGCACTGCTAACCACCACTCGATGCGGCATCGCACGCCGCGCGGCCGGAGATCACGATGGCGAAAACGCTAATGCCGCTGGCCAGACCCGTCAACGACGGCACCGGTAGTCATACTCCCGTAGTGCATGAGACCATCCCGGACTATGCGCAAAGACCTGCGGGAATCCCCCGAGTACGCCGCCGTCGCCGAGCATGTCCGGCGACTGCACGAGCCCGCTTTCGGGCTGCCGCACCAGGTCACCGACCTGGCGGCGACGGCCGATGGCAGCCGCGTCGTGGTGACCGGCTCCGTCTACGACGAACTCGACGGGCTGCCGCGCACGGCCCTGTACGAAGTGCGGGACGGCGCGCTCCAGCCGCTGACCGCGGGCGGCGGGTCAGCCAAGGCGGGCCGGTTCGCGCCCGACGGGTCTGCCCTGGCCTTCCTGTCCGACCGGGCCAAGGCCGACGTGTTCCAGCTCTATCTGCTGACGAAGGGTGACCTCGGCGAGGCCCGGCCAGCGCCGTCCGTCCCCGGCACGGCCGAGTTCCTCGCCTGGTCGCCGGACGGTACCCAGATCATGCTGGGGGTCGCCGGGCTCGGCGCCGAAATGGCGGACGCCCAGGGATCGGGTACGGCTGGCTCGGGTGAGTCCGGGCTGCCGGACTGGTATCCGGAAGTCGAAGCCGGAGCCCCCGAGGATGCCTGGCGCAGCCTGTGGATCTACACGCCGGCCTCCGGCGAGCTGGCCAAGGCCTCGCCCGACGGGCTGAACGTCTGGGAGGCGGCCTGGTCTGGTCCCGGCCACATCCTGGCGATTACCAGCCATCAGCCCGGCGAAGATGACTGGTACTCCGCGGTGCTCAGCCGGCTGGATGTCTCGACCGGAGCGGTGACCGAACTGCTCCGCAGCGATGTCCAGCTCGGACTGCCAGCCGGCACGTCCGACGGCACGAAGGCCGCGGTGGTCCAGGCGGCGTGCAGCGATCGGTGGATCGTGGCGGGCGACCTGATCCTCCTGGACCTGGTAACCGGCTCCAGGTGTGCCGTGGACACCGCCGGTGCGGACGTCACCGCGGTCCAGTGGATTGACCAGACCCGGCTCGGCTACGTCGGCCAGCGCCACCTGGACAGTGTGGCCGGGGTGGCGGACACGGGCGGCGGGCCGCTGCCGGAGTCGGTCGCCGGCCAGGAACTCACCGCCTCCGGGCAGTCCTGGGCTAGCTGGTTCTACCCGGCCGGCGCCTTCACGTCCGCGGACCGGGTCGTCGTGGTCCGGGATGACTACGACCTGCCGCCGGAGATCGCGATCGTCGGCAGCGGCGGCGACGAGGTGCTCGCCTCGCTGGCGCACGCCGGCACCGACTACATCCGATCGGTCGCAGGCTCGGCGGCGAACGTAACCTGGACCGCGCCCGACGGCACCGTGATCGAGGGAATCGTGTGCGCGCCGTCCGGAACGGGACCGTTCCCGCTGGTGTTGCACGTCCACGGCGGACCCATCGGGGCATACCAGCGGCGCTGGGGGATGCGTGACTACGCGGTGCCGCTGCTGGTCTCCCGCGGCTACGCCGTGCTGCTGCCGAATCCGCGCGGCAGTTCCGGCCGGGGCCAGGAGTTCGCCGCGGCGGTGGTCGGCGACATGGGCGGGGCGGACACGCACGACTACCTGTCCGGCATCGACGCGATGATCGAGCGCGGGATCGCCGATCCGGCCCGGATCGGCACCATGGGCGTCAGCTACGGCGGCTTCATGTCGGCCTGGCTGGTGACCCAAGACCAGCGATTCAAGGCCGCCGTGGCGGGCTCGCCGGTGACCGAGTGGTACAGCTTCACGTTCACCACGAACATCCCCCGCTGGGGACTGTGGTTCCTGGACGACGCCGACCCGGAGGACACCGGCAACCAGGTGCACACGCGCAGCCCGGTCATGCACGCGAGCAAGGCCAGGACGCCCACCCTGCTTACCGCCGGCGCGAAGACCGGTGCACCCCGGCCGGCCAGGCCAGGGAGTTCTACCAGGCGCTGATTGGTCACGGCATCGACTCGGAGCTGGTGATCTACCCGGGCGAGGGCCACGGCGTCAGCCGGTTCCCGGCTGTCACCGACTACCTGACCCGGATCGTGACCTGGTTCGAGAAGTACATGCCGGCCTGATCATGCCTGAGCTGCCAGAGGTCGAGTCGGCCCGCTCGGTCATCGACCGGGCCGCGCTGCGGCGGGTGATCACCGACGTCGACGACAGTGATGTCTTCGTGTGCCGCCCGCACCCGCCCGGTGAGATCCGCGCCGCGCTGCTCGGCCGGCAGCTGACCGCCGCGCACCGGCGCGGCAAGAGCATGTGGTGTGACACGTCCGCCACCACGGGGGATGGCCCCGACGGGCCGCCAGGTCCCTCGCTCGGCATTCACCTGGGCATGTCCGGCAAGATCGTCATCGCCGACGGGCACGGCAACGAGATCGACGGCGGCGACTACTGGGAACGCGGCCGGGCTCCTGGTGACTACCGCTACACCCGGTTCGCCCTGCGGTTCGCTGACGGCGGCTCGCTGCTGCTCGTCGACCCGCGGCGGCTGGGGCGGGTCCGGCTCGACCCGCCGGTGGAAACCCTTGGCCCGGACGCCGCGCTCATCAAGCCTGCGCAGTTCCGGGCAGCTTTCGCTCGCGGCACCGCGCCGGTCAAGGCCCGGCTGCTCGATCAGGACGCGATCGCGGGCGTCGGCAACCTGCTGGCGGACCAGATCCTCTGGCTGGCCAGGATCTGGCCGGCCCGCCCGGTCGGGGAGCTGACCA
This sequence comes from uncultured Actinomycetota bacterium, assembly GCA_963805805.1. GTDB lineage: Bacteria > Actinomycetota > Actinomycetes > Streptosporangiales > Streptosporangiaceae > JAJYUU01. The sequence continues at coordinate 22,184 of CAWDVS010000012.1, forward strand.
GCGCGCAGACAGAGCGGATGCTGCGCGCCCTGCGCCGGGTGATCGCCGACGCGGTGGCCGACGGCGGCGTGCACACGCTGTCAGTGATCCCGTTCCGGCGGCCGGAGGCCGCGTGCCCGCGCTGCGGCGCCATCATGGCGCACGGCACCGTCGGCGGCCGGACGACCTGGTGGTGCCCGCGCGAGCAGACCTGAGCCGCGCGCCGGGTCAGGAGAGTCCGGCCGTCAGGCCGGGCGGTACCCGCCGTAGATTACGGCCTCCAGTTTCTTCCAGTACACGTCGATGCCGGCGAACCCGGCCGCGCGCAGGTAACCGAGCTGCTGGTCGAGCGGGATGATGTAGCGGACGTGGTTCTCCCAGCGCGCCTGCTGCTCGTCGGTCCGATGCCGCCGCTTGTGCGCGGCGGCGGGGTTCTCGCGGTCGGCGACGCGCAGCCACGTCTCCTCGATCGCTGGCTCCGGGGCGGCGACCGGGTCGTAGTTGAAGTACCAGCAGCCCGGCGCGAGGTGGTCGAAGATCTCGGCGAACAGTCCCTGCTTACGGTCGTCGGTCAGGTGATGCACGCACATCGAGGTCACGATCGCGTCTAGCCGCGCGGGAATCCCGTCCGGCCAGACCCCGGTCGTCAGATCGAATTCGACCGTGCGGTAGCGACCCGCGAACGGCGCCAGCTGCCGCTCGCCCGCGGCCATCATCTGGGTCGAGAAGTCGGCCAGGATCGCGGAGCTGCGCGGATGCCGGGTCAGGATCGCCCTGGACGCCGCGCCGGTGCCGGCGCCGAGGTCCAGGAACGTGAATTCGGCGTCATCGCCGAACGGCAGCAGCTCAGCCATCAGCCGGCGTTCGGCGGCCCGGTTGGGCTCCTGGGCCGCGGCCTCGGTGACCCAGTGTCCGACTATCTCCTCCGAGCGCCAGATCTCCGCGTTCGTGTCGGTGTGCTCGTGCATGCGGCCCAGGCTACTGAGTGACCCGTAATGTCAGCCGAGGCGGCTGTACGCCTCGGTCCCGCGCTGGCGGGCCAGGATCCGCTTCAGCTCGGCCGGACCGCCGGCCCGGACGGCCAGGTGGGTCGCGGCCAGCTCCCGCTGGGCGGCCGCGTCCCCGCCGAATGCCGCCGCGCACCGCTCCGGCTCGGCATTGGCGGCGGCGAGAATCGCCCCGGCCGCACCCAGCGGCCCGGCCAGCGCCAGAATCGCCGACGAGCCGACGTAGGTGCGCCCCTGGTACTGCGTCACCTCGTCAAGCAGCCGGTCCGGGTCGCCCGACGAGTCCTTCTGACCGGCCACCGGCAGGCCGGGCAGCGCGGCCACGGGCACGCCCGGCGCGGAGAGCCAGGGGATGTGGTACGCCAGCACGGGGCGTCCGTCGGCGGCGGCCGCGACCGCGCCGAAGTAGCCGATCAGGTCCTCGCTGCCCGGCGGCGGCCACGCGAGCACCGCGTCAGCGCCGGCGCTGACCGCCGCGGCGGTGAGCCGCGCCGCCTCGGCCGCGGTATCCGCGCCGGTACCGGCCAGCACCGGGACGGCGGGCGGCACGGCCGCGCGCACCGCGCCGATCAGCTCGACGCGCTCGGTGTCCGACAGCTTGCCCGCCTCGCCGGTAGTGCCGCACACCAGCACGCCCCGCATGCCCCGGTCGACCAGGTCTCCCGCCAGCGCCGCGGTCGCCGGCGCGTCCAGCGCACCCGCGTCATCGAACAACGTGACCAGGGCGACACCGACGCCAGCGAACAGATCCACTACAAGCCGCCTAACCCGCCGGGCCCAGAAGGGCGCGATCTCCTGCAAAGGCCCCGCCGACAGCCTGGCCAGGCGCACTGTCGCATCCTACAATGGCCGTGGTCGACAATCGACAATCTCACGTCACCCATGATGTGCTCGCGGCCCGTCGAACCGGCCTGGCGGCGCACTCGCAGCGAAGGAGACCCATTGGCCGACGCACCGCGCTTCGACGGCAAGGTGGCCATCGTCACCGGCGGCTCAAACGGCCTCGGCCGGGCCATCACCGACGCGTTCACCGCGGGCGGCGCCCGCGTGCTGATCTGCGACCTGATGGCGGCCGACTACTTCGCCGGCCGCGACGACGTCGCGACGGTCGTCGCGGACATCGCCGCACCGGACACGGCGAGCCTCGTCCTGGACGCGGCGCTTTCCCGCTGGGGCCGGGCGGACATCCTGGTCAACGACGCGGCCTCCTACCCGAACGCCACCCTGCTGGAAATGCACGCCGCTGACTGGGAGCGGGTCTTCGCCGTGAACGTGACCGGCACGTTCATGATGACGCAGGCGTTCGCGCGGCACTGCGTCGCCCGCGACGCCACCGCGGCCGCGATCGTCAGCATCTCCACCGGCTCGGCCCGCAGCCCGCGGCCAGCCGGCGCGGCGTACGCCGCGTCCAAGGCCGCGGTCGAGACCATGAGCAAGGTCTTCGCGATGGAACTCGGACCCTACGGGATCCGGGTCAACGTCGTCTCGCCCGGCTACATCGACGTGCGCGGCTGGAGCGAGGCGTACCCCGACCGCGCCCCCGATGAGATGCGGGCCAGGCTGGTCGCGGCCATCCCGCTCGGCCGGTCCGGGCAGCCGACGGACATCGCCAGCGCCGTCCTGTTCCTGGCCTCTGACGCGGCCGCGCACATCAGCGGCACGGTGCTCGAGGTGGACGGCGGCTCGAACGCGGGCCGGCTGACGCTCGCCCCCGACCCGCAGGAGAGGCACGCCAGTGTCCGTGGCTAGCGAGACCGCCCCGATCATCGAGACGACCGACCTCATGAAGGTCTTCACGCCGGGCCGGCGACGGCCGGGCCGGCCCCGCCCGCTGCTGCGGGCCGTCGACGGCGTGTCGCTGACCATCCGCCGGGGCGAGACCCTGGCGCTGGTCGGCGAGACCGGGTCGGGCAAGACGACGTTCGGGCGGCTGCTGCTCGGCCTGTACCGGCCGACCAGCGGCGACATCCTCTACCGCGGCACGAGCATCCTCGATCAGCACAGCGACGCCGCCCGGCAGGTGCGCCGCGAGGTCCAGGGCGTGTTCCAGGATCCGTACTCGTCGCTCAACCCGACGATGACCGTCGGCCAGTCGCTGGCCGAGGTGCTGAAGGTCCACCACGTGGTGCCGCGCGCACAGCGCGCGGACCGGATCGCCGAGCTGCTGACCACCGTCGGCCTGTCCCCGGCTCAGGCCGACCGCAAGCCGGACGCGTTCAGCGGCGGCGAGCGCCAGCGGGTCGGCATCGCCCGCGCGCTGGCGGTCGAGCCCGAGATGGTCGTCGCGGACGAGCCGCTGTCCGCGCTGGACGTCTCGATCCAGGCGCAGGTGCTCAACCTGATGATCAAGCTGCAGGACGAACGCGGCCTCACCTACCTGTTCGTCACCCACGACCTGGACGTGGCCAGGCACATCAGCCAGCGGACCGCCGTGCTGTACCTGGGCCGGGTGGTCGAGCAGGCGCCGACCGCGGAGATGTTCGCCGAGCCGCTGCACCCCTACACCCAGGCGCTGGTGCGCGCCGCCCCGCGCGTCTCGACCACGCGCAAGACCGCGAAGCCGGCCCTGACCGGCGACATCCCGAACGCCATCGAGCGGCCGTCCGGCTGCCACTTCCACCCGCGCTGCCCGCATGCGATGCCAGTCTGCCGCGACCGTGAGCCGCCGCTGCTGCGGCTGAGCGACGACCGGACGGTCGCCTGCCACCTGCACGACCCGGAGCTGGGCGCGGCTGAGTCCGCCAGCTCAGCCGCGAGCTAGGTGCGAGGCCGCAAGCTACGCGGCGCCGCGGGCTAGGCGCCGGACGCCGACCGCAGTTCGCGGCCGGCCTCCGCGCCGGGTTCGGGGAAGCCCACCAGGTAGTGGGCGCGGATCTCGGCGCGCAGCCGGTCGAGGTCGCCGTCGGTGACGGCATCGAGGATGCCGCGGTGCCGCTCGACGGCGTCGGTCAGGCCGATGCCCTGGCGCTCGATCTCGGCCCGCATCAGCGCGCCCATCTGGCTGTTCAGCATCGGCCACAGGTCCTTCAGCCGGCGCCGACCGGAGACGTCGATCAGCAGCTCGTGGAACTGGGTGTCGCGGCCACCAGCGCGTCCATGTCATCGGTCTTGGCCGCCACCGACATGTGCTCCAGCGCCAGGCGCAGGTCCCTGGCCAGATCCCGGCGACGCGGCCCCAGCCCCGATCGAGGCTGGCGTCCTCCAGCACGTACCGGGCGTAGCAGACGTCCTCGGCGTCCTCCTGCGACATCCGGGTCACCACGCTGTACCGGCGGGGAACGATCTCGATCAGGCCCTCGGCCTGCAGGCCGCGCATGGCGTCGCGGATGGTCGCCCGGCTGACGCCGAACTCGGCGGCGAGGTTCGCCTCGACGAGGCGGGTCTCGGCCGGGCAGCTCGTTGTTGAGGATGCGGTGCCGCAGCGCCCGGCCCACCGCCTCCGGCAGTGAGACATGCTCAAGCACTGGTCTCCCGCTCCTCACTGTCCGCCGGCCTCAGCCGTTGCCGTCCCCGAGCACCGCCGGCGTCACGCCGACGTGACCGGCGGCGTCCGGCTGGACGCGCAATACTGTAGCCGGACCAGTGAGAATCGGCGTAATCCCAGGTCCGTGGCCGGGCAGCGGGCTCGCGCCGTGCGCGACGACACCGACGGTGACCCAGCCCCGCCGGTACCCCATGTTCCAGCGGGCGTCGATGTCGGCGACCGCGACCAGATCGCCGAGCAGTACGTCCGCGCCGCCGCGGGCGGGTTCGGCCAGCTGGAGGTCCAGGCACCAGCTGACGGCCGGACGGCCGATCCCGTTCCCGGCCAGTTTGCTGGGAACGAGCACGCGCACACCGGCGGTTACCGACTGGTCGCCTGGCACTGACCGGGAGCGCGGACAGCAGGTCGGGGTCCACGTTGAGCACCGTCACGTCGGCCGGAAACCCGGCCGGCCGCCAGCCCTGCCCGACAGCGCGCACGCTGACCTGGTCGCCGGGTCGCATCGCGGCCAGTACCTGCTGGCTGAAGCCGGCGATCACCCGGCCTTCTTCGCCGCGCTTGCCGGTCACCGCGCCGCGGGCGCCCGGCGGCCGCGCCGGTCCTCACGACGACCTCGTTGCCGATGCAGGCGTAGACGGCCAGCGCGTGCCGGGCCGCCGGATCGGGGTGCACCAGGCAGGCGCCCGGCGCGGCGTGATCGGCGGCCCGGCCGAAGACCGAGTCGCCGAGTTCGACGCCGAGCACGATGCCGCCGTCGCCGGCCGGCACGTAGGGCCGCCGTGCCGCGTCGATCCGGTACGGGCTGCCGGCCAGGCCGGGATGCTCGACGACGCCGAGCAGGTTCACCGCCACCGGCCGGCCAGTCCGGACGCCGTGCTCGGGTCGCCCGTGCTTAGGTCACCGAGCTCATCGGCCCGCCTCCGGTGCGATGCAGCCAGCTGGCCAGGTTGGCGTCGGCGCTGGTCGACGACGTCGAAGGCCGCCGCGGGCCCGCTCATCAGCGTGCTCGGCCCCGGTCCGTGGCCGAACAGCATGCACTGGCCGGTCGAGATCACCCCGATCGTCAGGTAGTCCGCGCCGGTAGCCGCGGCCGTACCGGTGGTCGGCGGACTCCAGCGCCACGATGTCACCGACGCGCAGCCCTTCCAGGCCAAGGGACAGGTCCTCGCCGAGCCCCGCGTACGCGCCCATCAGGTCGGTGTTCGCGTACTCCGAGATCATCCCGGCCCCGGCCCCGATCGCCTCGGCCGGGACCCGAGCGGCCACGTGCACCTCCAGCCGGCCCGCCGCCGTCGTGCCGCCGGGCATCGCGTCGAGCAACGCCGGAGAGCAGTTCTTCACGACGATCTCCGGGTGGTCGGCCAGGGCCAGGCCCTGCCCGGTCGCCAGCGACCGTGACCTGGTCGCCGGTGCAGAGCTGGGCCATGTCATCGGCGTCGAAGTCGACGAGCACGTAGGCGTGCTGGCCGATCACGTGGCCCAGCGCGCCGGCGGCCGGGCCGGAGGCGACGCGCACCTCGTTGCCGACGCAGGTCAGGAACTGCAGCGCCATGTTGGCGGCCGGCTCGCGGTGCCGGATCGAGGCGCCGGGCTCCAGGTGGTCGCTGGCGTAGCCGGTCGCCGGGTCGCCGCAGTGCACGCCCAGCGTCACGCCGCCCATCCCTGGCAGCGCGAACGGCTGGCCGTCCGGCCCGACCCGGTAGGCGTGCCGGTCGGCCAGCGGCGGCCAGACCTCGCCGGTCAGCACCTGGGTGACCAGCCGGGCCGCGTTGGTGGCGGCCTTCACGAGACCGCCACCTCCGCGGCGGCGGGCTCGTCCGGCTCGGTCGCCAGCGGGAAGTCACCCAGGCCCGGCGGCGGAACGACTGCTCGAACGCGTTGATGCGTCTCCTGCACCAGCGCCGCCTGGGCGAAGTCGCCCTGGCCCGGCCGGGACTGATCGCCGATCTCGTCGAGGAAGTCGGCGACCAGGCAGGAGTAGAACAGGTAGTCCCACGGCTCCGCCGAGGTGCCGCCGGCCGGGAAGAACTCGGCCGGGATCTCGACGCTCGGTGAACTCCACCGCGTCCTTGGCGCGCGTCTTGATCGTCTGGCAGATGCCGAACTCGTCGACCAGCCGGACGATGATCGCGCCCTCCGAGCCGTAGATCCGGGCCTCGATGCCGGGGTAGTTGCCGACGGTCACGTAGGACGACTGGATCGACGCCAGCGCGCCGGAGCCGAACTCCGCGATCCACATGTCGCCGTCGTCGATGTTGGCCCTGGTCATCACGCCGGTATCGCGGACCATCCGCTCCGGCACGAAGTTGCGCATGGTGCCGACGACCGCGGTCAGCGGCGCGCCGAGCCACCAGTGCATGATGTCGATGATCGGCGCGCCGTAGCCCTCGATCGAGGACACGGCGATCTCTGCCGGGTCGGCATCGGCGTCGTACTGGCGCAGCGGCGTCGCCGGGTCGATCCACTGGCTGTTCTGCTCGTAGCCGTTGAACATGTACGGCTCGCCGACGAAGCCGGAGTCGATCGAGGTGCTTGGCGTACATCGATCGCGGGCGCGTACCGGAACGTGAAGCCGAGCTTGGTCCTCAGGCCGCTCTCGGCGGCCAGCTCCGCGGCGGCCCGGGTCTGGCGGTAGTCGGCGTGCACCGGCTTCTCGCACAGCACGTGCTTGCCGGCCGACAGCGCATCCCAGGAGACCTGGAAGTGCGGCCGGTTGCCGGTCACGACGTCCACGACGTCGATGTCCGGGTCGTCGAGCAGTTCGCGGTAGTCGGTGACGGCGCGGGCGACGCCGAACTGCGCCGGCCGCCGTGCGCAGCGCCGGCTCGCTCACGTCCGCGAGCGCGACCACCTCCGCCCGCGGATCGCGCAGCCAGCCGGGGATATGCGCGACCTGCGCCCAGCGGCCGGTGCCGACGACCGCGACCCGTACTTTGCCTGCTGCCATGAACCTTCTCTCCTTCGGATCCGGTGCTGTCGCTGAGTGCTGCTGCCACTGAGGTCTGTTGTCACTGAGGTCGGGGCCGGCGATAGCCCGCCGCGCGGTCGAAGACGTTGCGCAGCGGGCGTCCGTCCAGCCAGCGCCGCAGGTTGTCGCAGAAAAGATCGGTGATGAGCGCGTTCTCCGCGGCGACGGTGGACGCCGAGTGCGGCGAGATCAGCACGTTCGGGCAGGTCCCACAGCGGCGAGCTGGCCGGCAGCGGCTCGGTCGCGAAGACGTCCAGGCAGGCACCGCCGAGGTGGCCGCTCGCCAGCGCCGCCGACCAGCGCCGCCTCGTCGATCACTGCGCCGCGGCTGACGTTGACCACGACGGCGCCCCGGCGCAGCAGCGCGAGCTGCGGCGCGCCGATCAGCCCCTCGGTCTGCTCGGTCAGCGGGCAGGCGAGGATCAGCGCGTCGGTGGCCGCCAGGGCCGCGTCGAACTCCCCCGGCTCGGTGACGTAGGACGTGACCCCGGCCACGTCGTAGTGGTGGCCTGGCCGGCCCGCGCCGGTGACCTGGACGCCCGCCGCCGACAGCAGCGGGGCCACCTGGCGGCCGATGCCGCCGAGACCGACCAGCAGCGCGCGGCTGCCCGCCAGCTGACCGGACGCGTAGCGCTGCCAGTGCCGCTCCGCCTTCCACTGCGTCAGCCGCGGCTACGTCCTTGGCGAAGTACAGCAGGCCGAGCAGGGCGAACTCGGCGAGCGGCACGCCGTGCACCCCCGCCGCGGTGGTGAACTGCAGGCCCGTCTTGTCCAGCCCGGTCCGCTCGCAGCAGGCCGCCGATGCCGGCGCTGGTGCCCTGCACCCAGCGCAGCCGCGGGCAGTTCCGCGCCATCGCGGCCGGGTCCTGCCAGTCGAAGTCGAAGCTGACGTCGGCCTGCTGCCGCAAGTCCGACCACCGGCGCAGGTCCGCCGCCGACAAGTCGCGCGGCGTCCCCGAGTGATCGGCCGGGTAGCGCGGGACGGGCAGCAGGCCCGGCTCGTAGAGCACGGTGAGCTGCCGGTCGACGGCGGCGATCTGCGCCGCGTGCTCGGCCTCGAGCGGGCTCGCTATCAGGACGTGCACGGCGTCATGATCCATCCGCTCTTCCCATGCGTCGCCGAGCCGGCAACCGAGCAGATTGTCGACAATCAACGATCGACTATCTCTGACACATCGCGGTCGCGTCAAGCGTCCGCTGGTGATCGCCACTGACCGGGCAAAATCGGTGCTCTGTCAACGTTTCAATCAGGTTGCTTCTGCAGATTAGGTATTGACCAGCCTGGCGGAGCTTCCTACAGTATGGCCAAGTTGTCGACAATCGACGAAGTAGCGAGGTGGTTGCTACATGACCCGAGCCATCACCACCCAGCGCAGGTCCCGCATCGTCGGGACAGGGATAGCTGCCCTCGCCGTGGCGGTGGTGGCAGGCTGCGGGAGCTCCGGCGGCAGCCCGCCGAGCACCGGCACGGGACCGACCGGCCCGGCCGTCAGCACCCTGGTCATCGCGAACGCGGTCAAGGTCGACACCCTCGACCCGGAGGCGAACTCGGTCAACGAGTCCATCTGGCTCGACCAGAACCTCTACAGCCGGCTGCTGCAGCCGAACTCGACCGGCACCGGCCTGCTGCCGGACCTGGCGTCGTCGTGGAAGATCGCGCCCGACGGCCTGACGTACACCTTCAACCTGCGTCCGGACGCCAAGTTCTCCAACGGCACGCCGGTCACCGCGAGCGACGTCGTGTACTCGATCGAGCGGTCGCGCGCGTTCAGCGGCGGCTGGGGCTTCCTGCTGACCGCCGTCAAGACCATCACCGCGCCGGACGCGCACACCGTCGTGATCACGCTGTCTGAGCCGCACGCGCCGCTGCTCGCCGATCTGGCGATGTACGCGTACTCGGTGGTGCCGGAGAGCCTGGTCAAGTCGCAGGGGTCACAGTTCTTCCAGCACCCGGTCGGCAGCGGCCCGTTCATGGTGACGTCGTACAGCCCGGACAGCGAGGTCGACCTGGCCGCCAACCCGAACTTCTACGGGACGAAGCCCAAGATCAAAAAGGTCCGCGTGCTCATCGTGCCCAACGACAACACGCGCGTGCTGATGCTGGAGAGCAAGAAGGCCGACATCATCGAGAACCCGCCGGGCAACCTGATCCAGCAGATCGACGCCAACTCCGCCCTCAGCGTCAAGCTCTTCCCGTCGACCCGGGTCGACTTCATCCAGCTCGACGAGCACTTCAAGCCGTTCAAGAGCCAGCTCGTGCGCGAGGCGCTGAACTACGCGATCAACCGCAAGTCGATCGTCTCAGCTCGCCTACCAGGGGCACGCCACGGCGGGCGCGTCGTTCATGCCGTACAAGATGCAGTACTTCGACAACAGCCTCTCGCCGTACCCGTACAACCCGACCAAGGCCAAGCAGCTGCTGGCCCAGGCGGGCTACCCGCACGGGTTCAACGCCTTCCTGATCACGGTCAGCGGCGACGTGGCCGGCCAGGCCGAGGCGATCGTGCTCAAGTCCGAGCTGGCCTCCGTCGGCATCAACCTGAGCATCCAGTCGTACGAGCTGCTGACCGCCTACAACAAGGAGGACAACGGCCACTCCGAGATGGGCGAGCGGTACTGGACCAACGACATCATCGACCCCGATGAGGTCGCGACGTTCGGCGCCGACTGTCAAGGGCGGGGCCAACGCGTTCAACAGCTACTGGTGCAACTCGCAGGCCAACAGCCTGGTCGCCAAGGCCAGGGCCGAGCTCAGCAGCAGCACGCGCCAGCAGATGTACAACCAGATCCAGCAGATCGTGTACCAGCAGTCCCCGTTCATCGTCACCGACTACAGCCCGTACCGGTACGGCGTGGGCGACTGGGTGCACGGATTCCAGGTGACGCCGCTGGGCAACTACGACCTGTCCCTGGAGACGCTGACGGTCGGCTCGCACTAGTGACCGGCACCACCCGTCACCGACACCTGGAGGAGGCAGCCGGGTGACGCGCTTCGGGATGCTGCCGCGGCGGCTCGTGCACCTCGTGATCATCGTCTTCGGGATCACGGTGGTCACGTTCTTCCTGCTGCGGCTGATCCCGGGCGACCCCGCGCTGGCCATCCTCGGCAGCAATTACACGCACACGCGCGCCGTCGCCATCGACAACTTCCTCGGTCTCAACAAGCCCATCTGGACTCAGTACGGCGTGTACATGGACCGGCTGTTCCACGGCAACATGGGGTTTTCGTTCTTCTACGACGAGAACGCCACCACCGTGATCATCTCGCACATCGCGCCGACGCTGTACCTGGTCTGCTTCAGCGCGGTGCTCGCGGCGCTGATCTCCTTCCCGATCGGCTTCATCGCCGGGATCCGCGCCAGCGGCGTGGTGGACCAGATCTCCCGGGTCTTCTTCACGCTCAGCTTCGCGATGCCGGGCTTCTGGCTCGGCATCATCCTGCTGCTGATCTTCAGCGTGCACCTGCACGCGTTCCCGCTCAGCGGCTTCGGGACCGGCTTCTTCGGCCACCTCTACTACCTGTTCCTGCCCGCCCTGACGATCGCGCTCGGCTTCTCCACCGTCTTGGTCCGCAGCCTGCGGTCCGCGACGATCACGACACTGCAGGCCGAGTTCGTGGACACGGCGCTGATGAAGGGCATCAAGTACCGCCAGGTGCTGTGGCGGCACGTGTTCCGCAACTCCGTGCTCGCGGTGGTGGCGGTGTTCGGCGTCAACCTGGCCTACCTCATCAGCGGGACCGTGCTGGTGGAGAACGTGTTCTCGCTGCCCGGCCTCGGCACGCTGCTGGTCAGCTCGGTGTCGGACCGCGACTACCCGGTCGTGCAAGGCGTCACGCTGCTGTTTGCCGTGCTCATCGTCGTGATCAACCTCCTGACGGATGTCGTGCAGGCGGCGCTTGACCCGCGAGTCGGACAGGAGATCGGCGAGTGACCACCGCCTGGGCGAACCCGTCCGAGCTGCTGATGCAGGTGGCGACCAAGGCCGCGGGCCGCCGCCGCAGCGCGTCCCGGCGGCGGCTGACGCTGACCATCGGGCTGGCGATGCTCGCGATCGCGATCATCGTCTGCGTGGCCGCCCCGCTGTTCGCCAAGGACTCGCCCACCGCCATCGACGCCCTCCGGCCGCTGGCCGGCCCGCTCAGCCCCGGTCATCTGCTGGGCACCGACCAGTACGGCCGGGACGTGTTCGCCCGCATCCTGTACGGCGGGCGGATCGATCTCGCCATCGCGTTCGGCGCGACCAGCGTGACGCTCGTCGGCGGCACCTTCATCGGCCTGGTGGCGGGCTACGTGGGCGGCAAGGTCGACAGCGTCCTGATGCGGCTGGTCGACCTGTTCTTCGCGTTCCCGTTCCTGGTGCTGATCATCGCGATCGTGGCGATGCTCGGCCCGAGCATCTTCAACATGTTCGTGGCCATCTGGATCACGAGCTGGGTGAGCTACGCGCGGATCATGCGCGCCCAGACCGTGATCGCGAAGAAGCAGCAGTACGTGCTCGCCGCGCAGGCCCTCGGCTACGGGCGGCTGCGGGTGATGTTCCGCCACATCCTGCCCAACACCGTGTCCTCGGTGATCATCTTCTCGATGGTCGACGCGGTCGGCAACATCATCCTGGCCGCGTCGCTGGGCTTCCTCGGCCTCGGCGCGCAGCCGCCGAGCCCGGAGTGGGGCACCATGATCTCCGACGCGCAGAACTACGTCCTCACGTCGTGGTGGCTCGCCACGATGCCCGGCCTGGCCGTCGTCTTCGTCGGCGTCGCCTTCAGCCTCATCGGCGACGGGCTCGCCGATCTGCTCCGGCCGGGTGAGCGATGACCGCCGAGCGGGTGGCCGGCCGGTCACCGGCCACGGCCGAGCCCCTGCTCACGGTCCGGGATCTGCGCAGCTACCTGGCCACCGGGCACGGCGTGGTGCGCGCGGTCGACGGCGTCTCGCTGACCGTGCACGAAGCCGAGATCGTGGGCATCGTCGGCGAGAGCGGCTGCGGCAAGACGGTCACCTGCCGGACCATCATCGGCCTCATGCCGGCCAGGACCCTGCACGCCAGCGGCGAAGTCATCTATCACCCGCACGGCGACCAGAACATCCTCGGCGCCTCGCCCGCCGAACTCCAGGAACTGCGCGGCTCGCAGCTCGCGATGATCTTCCAGGACCCGATGACGGCGCTCAACCCGGTGCGCACCATCGGCGACCAGCTGATCGAAGCGGTCACCGCGCACGCCCGCCTCACCCGGCCGGAGGCGAAGGCCAGGGCCATCGAACTGCTGAACCGCGTCGGCATCCCGGCCCCGGTGCGGCGGATGCGCGACTACCCGTTCCAGTTCAGCGGCGGGATGCTGCAGCGCGCCCTGATCGCCATCGCGCTGGCGTCCTCGCCGCGGCTGCTGCTCGCGGACGAGCCGACCACCTCGCTGGACGTGATCATTCAGGACCAGATCCTGAGCCTGCTCCTGGAACTGCAGCAGGACACGGGCATGAGCATGATCCTCATCAGCCACGACCTCGCCGTCGTCACCGAGGTCTGCGATCGCGTCGTCGTCATGTACGCGGGCCAGATCGTGGAAGAGGGCACGACGACAGACGTGGTGGCCAACCCGCGGCACCCGTACACGCAGGCACTGCTGGACGCCTTGCCCAGGGACGAGCAGCAGGGCGAGCTGCGCAATATCCCCGGAGCGCCGCCCAGCCTGATCGACATACCCCCAGGGTGCCGCTTCGCCCCGCGCTGCCCCTATCAGGTCAGCGAATGCCTGACCTGGGACAGCGAGCTCGTCTCAACCGGACAGGCGGAACACGCGGCGCGGTGCTGGCGCCAGGACGACCTCGGGAAGGCGGCGGAATGACACGGACCAAGCTCGGCATCGGCGTAGTCGGCGCGGGCCGGTGGGCCAGCCTGGCGCACCTGCCCGGCTGGGCCAGGGACGATCGCTGCCAGATCGTCGCCGTCTGCGACATCGACATCGAGCGCGCGAAAGCCGCCGCGGAGCAGTTCGGCGCCCTCGCCGCCACCGCCGACTACCGCGAGCTCCTGGCCCGCGACGACATCGACATCATCGACGTGGTGACGCGCGACAGCGAGCACTTCGAGATCAACTCGGCGGCGATCGAGGCCGGCAAGCACGTCCTCAGCGAGAAGCCCGTCGCGCACGACCACAAAGACGTCCAGCGGCTGGCCGAGGTGGCCAGGTCAAAAGGCCTGAAGACCAAGGTCGGGATGACGTTCCGGTACAGCCCCGCCGTCCGCTATCTCAAGGACATGGTCGCCAGGGGCGATCTCGGCACGCCCTACATCTACAACGCCTTCGAGCAGAACTCACAGTGGCTGGACCCGCAGACGCCGCTGCGCAACAGCAGCCGCGCCAACGACGGCCCGATCAAGGTCGCGTCCCTGGAGGGCTACGGCGCGCCCGTCATCGACATCGGCCACTGGCTGATGGACTCCGACATCACCGCGGTGGTCGGCGTGCTGCGCAACTTCGTGTCGCACCGCCTGATCGCCGACACCGGCCAGATGACCAGGACGAACATCGACGACGGCGACGTGTTCATCGGCGAGTTCGCGAGCGGGGCCTTCTGCACCGTGCAGAGCAGCTTCGTCACCGTCGGCAACTACCCCGGCATCGAGGTCCGCGTGTACGGGAGCAAGGGGGCCGCGATCGCCCGGCTCATCGAGGAGTTCGGGATCTGCGAGACGCTCAAGGTCGCCTGGCCAGATGACGTGGAATTCCGCGAGGTCGAGGTGCCGGCCAGCTACTATCCGTCGGGCGGCAGCCCGCGCGAGTCATGGCGGACGCTGTACTACGCGAACCTGACGGCCAATTTCGCCAGCGAGGTCCTCGGTGAGATCGACGGCAACGAGGGCAACTTCGACGATGGTCGCTGGGCCCAGGAGGTCATCAACGCCGTCGAGTTGTCCCATCGCGAGCGCCGCTGGGTCAGCTTGCCGTTGGCTGACGCATAGGCAGACGGAAGGAACAAGAACGTGACGTCGGCCAAGCCCGTGCGGTGGGGAGTACTCGGTACCGCGAACATCGCCAGGGGCCAGTTCCTGCCCGCGCTGCGGCAGGCGGACGGGGTCGCGGCCGCGGTGGCCGGCCGTGATCCGGCGCGGACCAGCGCGTACGCCCAGGCCAACGAGATCGGCCGCGCGATCACCGGCTACCAGGACCTGCTGGCTGATCCGGACATCGACGCCGTCTACATCGCGCTGCCGAATGCCCTGCACGCGGAGTGGACCATCCGGGCACTCGAGGCGGGCAAGCCGGTGCTGTGCGAGAAACCGCTGTGCGGCACGCTCGCCGACACCGAGCGGGTCCTGACGGCGGCGCGGACGACCGGCACGTTCCTGTGGGAAGCATTCGTCTTTCCGTTCCATTCGCAGCTGGAGCAGATCCGCGAGCTGATCGCGGCCGGGGCCATCGGCGACCTGATGGAGATCAAATCCAACTTCCACTTCGCGCTGCGCACCGACGCCAACATCAGGCTCTCGGCTGAACTGGAGGGCGGCGCGCTGCTGGACGTCGGTTGCTACCCGGTCCGGCTCGCCCAGGAGATCTTCGGCCCGCAGTACTGCGGCCGCCTGGGCGCGGGCGGTGACCGGCGGCGACGGTGTCGACGTGGACACCTGGGGCGTGCTGGAGTACCCGGGCGGCCGCCGGCTGATGCTGTCGTGCGGGTTCGGGCGCAGCTACGACACCGCTACGACGCTGGAGGGCACCGACGGGCGGATCACCGTCACGAACCCGTTCCATCCCGGTCCGGCTGACCATTACACCGTCGAGGCGGGCCGCACGAAGACGCAGACCATGGCGGCACCTGGCGGCGAGAGATCGTTCACCGCGGCGATCCGGCACATCAACGCGGTCATCCGGGCCGAGGAAGCGCCGCGCCTGCTCGCCATCGAGACCTCACTGGCCACCGCGCTGGCGCTGCACGACCTGGCCGCGTCGTTCGCGGCTGGCGCCGCCGCTGGCGCGGGCGGCTAGCGGGACCGCGGGCGTGCCCGTGGTGGACACGACCGTCGCGGTCGGCCTGGCCGGGACCGGCGACTGGGCCCTGGCGGGCCTCGGACCCGCGCTGCGCGCCCTGCCCGGAGTCAGCATCACCGCCTGCGCGAGCCCGGATCTCGAGCAGGCCCGGCAGTTCGCCGCGGCGCTGGCGGTGCCGCGGGTCTACCCGGGCCTGGACGAGATGCTCGCGGCCGAGCCGGACCTGGGCCTGCTGGTGGTCAGCACGCCCGATGACCACCACCCGGCGGCGATCAGGAGCGCGGCCGCCGCGGGCGTCGCCGTGTACTGCGAGAAGCCGCTGGCCGCGTCGGCCGTGGCGGCGGCCGATCTCGCCGCCGTGGTGGACTGCGCGGGCATCCCGGCGACCATCGGCTTCGCGTTCCGGTACGCGGGCGCGGTGCAGCGGCTGCGGTCCGACCTGCGGGCGGGCGTGCTCGGCACGCCGTGGCTGCTGGAGCTGTACGAGCACAACGCGCAGTTTCACCCCGCGACGGGCCGCGCGCTCACCTGGAAGGGCGACCCGCGGCACGCCGGCGGAGGCGCGCTGTTCGAGTACGGCGCGCACGTCGTCGACCTGGGCTGCTGGCTGCTCGGCCCGGTCGCGGACGTCACCGCCAGCTTCGCCACCGTGATCCCGGCCGCCGCGCTGGACGACATCGCGGCGGTGCAGGTCCGGTACGCGTCCGGCGCCCTGGGCACGGTGCTGGCCAGCTGGGTGCTGCCCGGCGGGTTCCCGGGGATCCGGGTCCGGCTGCACGGCTCGGCCGGGACCGGCGAGGCCGTCCTGGGCTCGGCCGGCGACGGGAGCGAGCGCTACCTGCGCTGGTCCCCCCGCGGCGAGGTCGTCACCGACCTGGATCTGACCCCGGACGACGCCGAGCCACGGCGTCTACGCCGGCCGCCAGCTGCGCGACTTCGTGGCGCTGGCCGCTGGGCGGCCGGCCCGGCACCCGGACACCATGCCGACCATCCGGGAGGCCCTGCACGTCCAGCACGTGCTGGACACGGCGCTGCGGGCGACCGCGGAACGGCTCCCGATCCCAGCCGGGCCAGACTGATGGGTTTTGCACTTTTCGGACGGTAAATCGGGTTTTACAGGCGAGATCGTAGTTCTCCGGTTACAGTCGGCATCGGCGGTACCGCCCTAGTGTCGTTTGAGGGCGCGATCGGGCGGGATCGCAGCACCATCGGCTCAGTAGGGGGGATGGCGAACCTTGGCCATCTACAGACCTGGCCCGCGGCCAGTGGAGGACTCCAGAGACAAGGGTCTCAAGACCGGCGCTCTTGGCCTGGTGTCCAGCGTAGTCATGGGCGTGGCCTCGACCGCGCCGGCCTACAGTCTGGCTGCGACCTTGTTCTTCGTGGTCGCCGCCGTCGGCCTGGCCTCGCCGCTGGTCGCCGTCCTGGCCTTCGTGCCGATGCTGCTGTGCTCGATCGGCTTCAGCGAGCTGAACAAGGCCGACCCCGACTGCGGGACGACGTTCATCTGGGCGTCCAGGGCGTTCGGGCCGAAGACCGGCTGGTTCGGCGGCTGGGGCGTCGTGGCGTCCGACATCCTGGTCATGGCCAGCCTGGCCCAGGTGGCCGGGCAGTACGCGTTCTTCCTGGTCCAGGGTCCGAACAGCAAGATCGGCGGTAACGCTTCCAGCGGCTGGGTGCTCCTGGTCGGCGTGCTGTGGATCGCCGCGATGACCTACATCTGCTACCGCGGCATCGAGGTCTCGGCCAACTTCCAGAAGGTGCTGCTCTCGGTCGAGATCATCATGCTGCTGGTCCTGTCCGTGACGGCGCTGGTCCGGGTGTACGGCAGCCACCCGCCGCACGGCTCGATTCAGCCGGACTTCAGCTGGCTGTCGCCCGCACACCTGCCGGTCTCGGCCTTCGTCTCCGGCATCATCTTGATGCTGTTCATCTACTGGGGCTGGGACACCGCGCTGTCGGTGAACGAGGAGACCGCGGAGAAGTCCAGGACGCCGGGCCGGGCGGGGATCATCTCGACCGTGCTGCTGCTCGTCACCTACGTGATCGTGATCATCTCCATGCAGTCGTTCGCGGGCATCGGCGGCAAGGGCGTCGGGCTGTCAAACCCGGCGAACCAGTTCGACGTGCTGTCGGTCACCGGGGGCGCGATCTTCGGCACGTCCGGGCTCGGTACGGTGCTGTCCCGGCTGCTGATCCTCATGGTGCTCAGCTCGGCCGCCGCTTCCACCCAGACCACGATCCTGCCGACCGCGCGCACGACGCTCTCCATGGCGGCCTACGGAGCGCTGCCCGAGTCGTTCGCCAAGATCCACCCCAGATACCTGACCCCGACGGTATCGACGCTGGTCATGGGCGCGCTGGCGATCCTGCTGTACATCCCGATGAACTACATTTCGCTGGGCAACCCGATCGCCGACGCGGTCACCGCGATCGGCCTCTACATCGCGTTCTATTACGGGCTGACGGCGTTCTCCTGTGTCTGGTACTACCGGCACACGCTGACCAGCAGCGGCTGGAACCTGTGGATGCGCGGCATCCTGCCGGGGCTGGGCGGCCTGATCATGTACGCGGCCGGCTTCTACAGCCTGCAGAGCGACTGGGTCGCGTCCAACAGTTACACGATGTGGACGGTGCCGGTCGTGCACTGGCAGGTCGGCGGCATCTTCATCATCGCGGCGCTGGCGGCGCTGGCCGGCGTGATCGGCTTCGTCTTCATGCGCGTCACCGCCCCCGCCTTCTTCCGCCGGGAGACCCTCCGCCGGACCAACCCCTTGCTGGTCTTCAGCGAGGAACTGTGACCGCGGCCAGCGCCGTGAACGGCGCGGCGCCGCCCGTCGGCCCGGCCGACGACCGTCGTGGCCGATCCGGTCCGGCGCGGTGCCGGCCCCGACCGACGATTTCGCGGTCCGGGTCGAGACCGGCCCCGACCTGGCCGCCGCGCTGCCGGCCGGGGCTGCGGTCGCGCTCGTCCCCGGCCGGGCCGCCGGCTTCTCCGGTGCGGCGGCTGCTTCGGACGTACAGGACTGGCTGCGGTCGTCGGGCAAGACCCAGATCGCCGCCGCTTTCGCCGAGTCCTTGTGGCAGTCCGGCGGGATGGACCTGCTGGTCTGGATCGAAGCCACCAGCCGGGCCGCCGTGCTGTCCGGCTACGCCGCCGCGATGGCCGCCGCGACCGGCCGGGATCAGGCGAGCAGCTGTGAGTCAGTCGCCGCCCAGTTCCTCGGCTGGCTCGGCGAGACGAGCCGTTCGTGGCTGGTCGTACTCGACGACCTGACCGACGCGGCGGACCTGGATGGCTTGTGGCCGGTCGGCCCGGCGGGCCGCGTGCTGGTGACCGCCGCCGATGCGCGCGCCGTCCCTGGCGGCATGCCCGCGCTGCCGGTCGGGCCGTTCAGCCTGCGCGAGGCCACCAGCCACCTGAGCGAACGCCTGTCGGCGGACCCGGACAAGCGGCACGGAGCGATCGAGCTCGCCCATGACCTCGGCTTCGAACCGGTCGCCGTGGCCCAGGCCAGCGCTGTGATCGCCAGCTCGCCGCTGTCGTGCCGCGACTACCGGGCCCACTTCGTGCGCAGGCGGGAGCAGCTATCGGCGTCGCGGGGCGCCCGGCCGTCGGCCGCGGCGGTGACGTGGACGTTCTCGTTCGAGCGGGCGGACCAGCTGGCACCGGGCGAGTCGGCCAAGTTGCTGCTGGCCCTGGCCGCGCTGGTGGACGGGCACGGCATCCCGCAGACCGTCTTCGCCGCCCCGGCGGCAGCCGACTTCCTCGCGGGCGGCAGCGAGGTCCCGGCCAGGGGCGAGGTTGCCCGCGCGGCGCTGGCGGCGCTGGAGCAGGTCGGCCTGCTGACGGTCGAGCCGGAGTCGGCACCGCCGACGGTCCGGATCAGCCCGGTCCTGCAGTCGGCCCTGCTGACTGCCATGCCCGAGGCCATGCAGGATCAGGCGGCCGTTACCGCGGCCGCCGCGCTGCTCGAGGCCTGGCCCGACGAGGAGCTGCCCGGCTGGCCTGCATCCGGCCTGCGGTCCTGCGCGGCTGCCCTCCGGCACGTCACCGGCGACCTGCTCTGGGCCCGCGGCTGCCATCCGCTGCTCGTCCGGACCGGAGACAGCCTGGACCGGGCCGGCCTGACCGAACCCGCGGTGGATCACTGGCGCGACGTGGCCACGACCGCTGGCCGCGTGCTCGGCGTCGGTCATCCGGACACGATGCTGGCCGCCCAGCGGCTGGCCGACGCTTACCTGGCGGCCGGGCGCGCAGACGCCGCGATCCCCTGGTTCCAGTGGGTAGTCGACAGCCTGACCGACAAGCTCGGGCCGGATCGACGCGAGGTGGCCGATGCGCGGCGCCGCCTGGGCCACGCGTTCGTCGCGTCGCACCAGCTCCCGGCCGCGATCACTGTGCTCGAACGCGTGGTACCCCAGTTCGAGGAGTTCTGCGGACCCAACCATGTCGACACGCTACGGCGCCCGCGACGAGCTGGCCGCCGCCTATCTCGTCGCGGGCCAGCACTCTGACGCCATTACCCTCTACCAGCGCACGCTGGCCGACCGGGAGCGCACCCAGGGAGACCGGCATCCGCAGACGATGACGACCCGGCACGGCCTGGCCGACGCCTACCTGGCCGCCGGCCGGGCCAAGGAGGCGGTCGCGGGCTATAAGCGGGTGGTAGCCGACCGGGAGCGCGTCCTCGGGCCGGATCACCTGGACACGCTGACCGCTCGGAGCCACCTCGGCGACGCCTACCAGCAGACGGGCAAGACGGCGGCGGCGGAGCTGGCCTACGAGCAGGCCTGGGCCGGGTTCGAGCGGGTGCTCGGCCCCCGGCACCCGGACACACTGCGCAGCCGGGCGGGGCTGGCCCAGCTGTACGGCCGGCTCGGGCGGTATGGCGACTCCCGGGTGCTCCTGCGCGACACGGTCGACCGGCTGGAGCGCGCCTTGCCCGAAGGCGATCCTTTGATCATCGAGCTGCGCCAGAGCCTGGCTGACATCGGCGAGGAGTGAGCGCCAGCAGCCCAGCTAGCATGGTGGCATGACCAGCCAGCGAGTGCCGGGCGGGGTGGTGCACAAGCTGCCCGCCGACCTGCGCCACGCACTGATCGCCAATACCGCGGCGCTGGGCGCCTGGACGGATATCACGCCGCTGGCCCGCAACGAGTTCATCTGCTGGGTCGAGGACGCCAAGCAGTCCAAGACCAGGGACCGCCGCATCCGCCGGACCCAGGAGGAACTGGAGCAGGGCCAGCGCCGGCCCTGCTGCTGGCCAGGATGCAGCCATCGGGACCGCACCGGCCGATAGCTACGTGGCGAAGCCAGCCGAGATCACCTGGTCCGAGGCGGTCACCGTGCTGGTGTAGTCGGCCCCGACGAGCAGAATCGCGGGATCGCCGCTGGTGTAGGGCCGCCATTGCAGTGCGCCAGCGGGCCGGGGCGATCCGTACCGGACGAATCCGATCCAGGCGTTGTGGAGTACGTCGGTGGCGTGCTCGATGGTTGCTTCGGTCAGGCCCTGGACGATGGGAGCCGTGCCCCAGCGCGCGATGTTGCCGAAGGTGAAGGGAAGCTCGCCGCAGTGCGCCGCGTTCGGCGTTCCGTCCAGGCGGGGCGTGCGGACCTCGAACTGATAAGCGTGCACCGGGCGGCCGCGACTCGCCCTGTGCGCCGCTACGTCGAGCGCGCCGCGGCGGAAGAAGTCATCGGTGAACACCTGGATCAGGACATCGAGCGGCTCCGCGCCGGGCACCGCGGCCGCGTACGCGTCGTACAAGGCTTGGGCGGCGCTCCCATATTGGCCTGCGGCCCAGGCGATGACCTGCTCGCGAGTGGTGCCGCTGTAGCCGGGATCGAAGCCGAACGCGAAGGCAGCCTCTTCGCTCGTCCACCCGATGATGAGGTCGATGTCGCTGTCCGCGAGGGCGGCCATCGGGTCGGCCGGCAGCGTTGCTTCGTCGATGACCGGCAGGAAGGCCAGACTCCACTGACCGAACGCCGCGTTCTCGATCATCACGCCGACCGTGCCCTGGATCAGCCGCTCCCAGGGTTCGCCGCGCAGGGCCGCGAGGTCCTGGTGGCCCAGGAGCCGGGCCAGCGATGCGGTCTGCGCCAGGGCCTCGCCAGCCGTCGGCAGGTTCAGTCCGGCCGGCGGACTCTGCAGGATGCCCCGCTGGAACAGGCTCTTCGTCTCCGGATGCTGTGCGAGCGCGGCGACCGAAAACGCGCCGCCGGACTGGCCGGCGACGGTGATCCGGCCGGGATCTCCACCGAACGCCGCGACGTTGGCGGCGATCCAGCGCAGGGCCGCGACCTGGTCGGTGAGCCACGCATTGTGGTCGCCGAGACCCGTGAGCATACCCGAGCGGACCGAGCCGGTAGTTGATCGAAATCGCGACCAGGTCACCGTCGCGGGCGAAGGTGTCACCGGCGTAGATCGGCAGGTTTCCCGATCCGCTGACGAACCCGCCGCCATGGATCCACACCAGTACCGGCCGGCCGCGGCCGTCCGGCGCGGGCGTCCAGACGTTGAGAGTCAGGCAGTCCTCGTCGAACGGCGGCTCCCCGTGGCGTCCGATAGCCGGGATTCCCTCCGGCCGCCACGGCTGCGGCGCGCTCGGCCCGTACCGGGTAGCGTCGCGCACGCCCGACCAGCGCGGGTGCGGCTCGGCGGCCCGCCAGCGGCCAGGACCAACCGGCGGTGCCGCATACGGCACGCCGCGGAAGACATGCAAGCCGTCTTCGACGCTCCCGCGGACAGTGCCCGAAGTCGTGCCCGGCCAGCACTGATTCAGTCATCGTGGCTCTCACGATAGTCACAGTGCGCCAGACCGGAAGATAGGGTGTTCGCCTCATGTTCCGGGCCTGGGCGCCCGGCTACGTTCGTACTGCCAGGTCGCAACCGCACCGAACCGAGGAAGCCATGAGCCTGCGGACCAAGCTTTTCGCGCTGACCTACGACCGTCAGATGGCCAAGGCCGAGAAGGCCGGGCTGCGTGCCCTTCGTGAGCGCCTGCTGGCCGGGGCGAGCGGGGACGTGCTGGAGATCGGCGCCGGGACCGGCGCGAATCTGCCGTGCTACGGGCCCGCGGTCACGTCGCTGACGCTGACCGAGCCGCAGCCGCCGATGCTGCGCCGGCTGGAGCGCGCAGCCAGTGCGCGCGGCTCGGCCGTGACCGTACTGCGCGCGCCCGCCGAGGACCTGCCGTTCGACGACCATACCTTCGACATGGTCGTGGCCACGCTGGTCCTGTGCGGCGTCGACGACCAGCCCCGAGCGCTGCGAGAGCTGCGGCGGGTGCTGCGCCCCGGCGGCCGGCTGCTGTTCCTCGAGCACGTGCGCGCCGAGGACGCGCGCACGGCCCGGCTGCAGGACCGGATGAACTGGCTCAACCGCATCGTCGTGTGCTGCGACTGCAACCGCCCGACGCTCGACTCGATCAAGGCCGCCGGGTTCACCATTACCCAGCTGACCGACACCGCCCTGCCCAGGGCCCCGAAGTTCGTGCGCCCGGCCATCCTCGGCACCGCCACCGCGCCCGCACTCGTTGGTCTCCGCCCGGCTCAGAGTGAGCCTGGTACTGGCACCAGGCTCACTCCCTGACGGCTGACGGTCAGACGTTCTTGCACTGACCGCCTTGCGTGCCGTAGAAGCCGGGTCCGTTCAGGCCGGGTCCGGTGATGTCCGGCTCGGTGGCGGTGCCGCTCGGGTACGCGGTGTCGAACCATTCGGTGAAGAACTGGCTGAGCTGGTTCCGGCACGCGGCGCTCTTGTTCGGCAGCCCGCGCTGATACGCGGCCTCGAGCTGCTGTTCGGTGATCGAGCCGCCGCCGTAGGTGCGCTGGATCGACCGCAGGACCTGGGTGAACCGGTCGGTGCCGAGGATCTGCCAGAGCGCGATGTAGGCCGTGGCCGGCCGCTGGTAGGTCGCGCTGCTGGAGAACAGCCCGAACGGCGTCGGGTTCGACGGGGCCGCCGACCAGAAGCTGCCGGCCCGCGCGTAGTTCGTGTTGAACTGCGCGACGAGGCTGGCCTGGAACGCGGCCTGGCCCGCGGCCGTGTCCGGGCCGCCGGCCGCGGTCTCGGCGTTGCGGGCCGTCAGCATGTACTGCGCCAGCTGGGCCATGCCTTCCTTGTAGAAGGTCATCGCGTAGCCGCCCTCGGTCACGTTGTCACCCCACCACTGGTGCATGTTCTCGTGGTAGAAGGTGCTCAGTCCGATCCGGCCGCCCGCGAAGGTGATCATCGTCTGCATCTCCTCCTCGAAGCTGGCCGAGGGGGTGCCGACCACGACGCCGTCGGTGTCAAACGGGAACGGCCCGTTGAACTGGCTCTCGAAGTCGGTGATGTCCTGCTGCTGATCCATCACCGCCTGGTTGGTCGCTTGCTGGGCGGCGCTGATGGAGCCGTCCTGGGCCTCCTTGTAGGTGATGCCGTCACTGCCCGGCGGGTCGAGAACGTGTAGTCACCGACGCTGTCCTCCACCAGGTAGCTGGCGATCGTGGCGGACGAGTGCCAGTGATAGGTGACCGACCCGGCGGGGAAGTTCGCATCCGGAGCGTGCTGTCGGGTTGACACCAGATCGCCATTGGCG
Source organism: uncultured Actinomycetota bacterium (assembly GCA_963805805.1). Classification (GTDB taxonomy): domain Bacteria; phylum Actinomycetota; class Actinomycetes; order Streptosporangiales; family Streptosporangiaceae; genus JAJYUU01. The sequence continues at coordinate 46,201 of CAWDVS010000012.1, forward strand.
ACGGTGGTCTTGCCCGCGTTGACGGTGTCGTAGAAGTCGTAGGTCGGCTTGGCCGTCGGGTAGTCGTTGAGCGGCATCCAGTCCTCGGTGCCGACCGGCTCGGTGGTGACAAAGCTGCCGCTGCTGGCGCGGAACCAGCCCTCGGTCGTGCCGTCGCCGTCGTTGTGCACACCCGGCTGGCCGGTGTAGTGCACCACCACCGCGAAGACCGAGCCGTCCCTGATCGGGGCGCGCGGCGTGATGACCAGCTTGTTCGCCGGGCACTGGGTGCCGTCGAGCGAGTCCGCGGCGGCGTTCGTGTCCGGCAGCTCCGGCGAGCAGGCCGGCGGCAGCGGGTTGCCGTCCGGGCCGCCGACGGGGTTGTTCTGTGACGCCTCGTGCGCGAGCGGGTTGGGGTCGTTCTGGCCGTTCGGGTCGCCGGGGTAGGTGGGCTGGACGAACGTGAACCGGGCCGGGACGCCGTTCACGGTGACCGAGCCGACCGTCATGTCCGGGCCCGCCGACGTGTTCGGCGACTGCCGCTCGAAGTCGAGGCTGAAGCTCGTCAGGCAGTGGGTCGCCCGGTCGGTCAGCGTGACGTGGTTCCCCGGCAGGAACGTGTTCGTGGTGGCGTCGTAGACCATGTGCACGCTCGTGTGCACGCTGGTGTAGCCGCCGTTACCCGTTTCCGGGTACACGTGCGAGCCCGCCGGCGCCAGGGTGTGCGCGCCGGGCGAGCACCCCTTGCCGGAGTCCGCAGCCGCGATCCCGGCCGACGTCACGCCCACGCCCGCGAGAGCAAGGGACATAGCCGCGGTGATGACAGCACTGAGCAGGCGACGTCTCGCCATCCGAGAACTCCTGTCCGCTGAAGGCCGTTTGACCAAACGATTTAGCGTCCTTTTGCCATAAGCATCCTATTTCCGAAATGGCGCCAGACCCAGGCCTGCCGGGCGCGGATGCGCGGCCAGCCTGCCCGCCGCTCGTGGTGGCGGCCATCGGATTCGACGAGCTGTACCTCGCGTTCAACCTGAGGACCGGGGTCGGCAAGGGCAACGTGATCATCGTGGCTAAGGGCGGCACCGTGTCCGGCACCCTCACCCTCACCCAGTCATCCATCAGCGGCAACGTCACCGGCGGCACCGGCGCATTCGCCGGCGCCAGGGGCACGATCTCCGCCCGCAACCTCAACGCCAAGGGCACCAGGACCGCGGTGACGATCCGCTATCACCGCTAAACCACCGCCCAGCCGGAGTGACCCGGGCCCGCCGGAGGGGGCGCCCGGGCTACTTCGGCGGGCGCCGAACTGAATGCCCGGTAGTGTCCGTCCATGGTCAGGCACCTCACCCGCAGCCAGCTCGCCGACGACTACGAGGCACGACCCGACATCGCCGACGGCGACGTCACGCGGCTCATCCCCGATGCCGTGCGCCAGATCCTGGACGTCGCCGAGACGTGGCTGGGCTGGGATGGCGCACCGATCCGGCGCGAAGGCAACGTCTGGACACCGCACAAGGCGCTGCGCCGGGTGGCGGACCACCTGCTCGACCACCTCGCCGAGATCGAGGGCCGGCTGGCCGGCCTGCCGACGCTGCCGGACGCCTGGCATGGCCGGATGGTGACCACTGACGCGGACTTCGCCCGGTTCACCGAGATTGACCTCGACGAGGCGACGAGCAGGCTGCTCCGGCTGGCCGCCTGCTACCAGGCGCTCCTAGCCGGGCGGGCCGCCGCGGACCTGGACACGCGGCCGGACGAGGGCACGTGGACGCTGCGCGAGGTCGTGCATCACGTCAGCGGGGTCACCGCGTACGCGGACATGATGGGGCGGCTTGCCTAGCCGGGCGGCCAGGGCCCGAGCGGCTTGCCGATCTCCCACTCGTGGCCGAACGGGTCCACGATCCGGCCGAGCCGCCAGCCGTGCTCATCGCTGACCGCTGACGTCGCGACCGCTCCGGCGGTCACAGCCGACTCGAGCACGGAGTCCGGGTCATCGACGACGAGCAGCGTCCTGCTGGTGCCACCGCCGAGCGCCTTCGGGCTGAACCGCCCCATATCCGGTGCGGCCGCGGCGACCCAGAACATCGCGTCGCCGACCGCGAGCTGGGCGACGATGTCGTCACCCTCGCCCACGCAATGCACGACCTCGGCGCCGAACGCGTCCCGGTAGAACGCCAGCGCCCGGCCCGCCTCCTCGACCCACAGCTCCGGCTGGATGCTCACCACGGCCGCAACTCTGCCATAGCGAAAACCCGATGTGTTGTCCGCGACGGCGCGATGCTGTGATTCTTGGCCACGATGGGAAGCGCCCGGCGTTTCAGTCCCCGGGCCTGGGCGCATCCCCGGCGAAATAGTAAGGGAGCTGCGATGGAGCCGTCAGCGCGGGCGGTCCACGGCGCGGCCTGCATTGCAGTGGTAGGGCCTGGCGCCAGCGATGCGACGAGGGCTGACCTCGACGTCGCCCTGGAGGTCGGCGGCCTGCTGGCCGATCAGGGCGCGATCGTCGTATGCGGCGGCATGGACGGGGTGATGGAGGCAGCCTGCCGGGGTGCATCCGAGCGCGGCGGACTGACCGTCGGCATCCTGCCGGGCCGGGACCGCACCGGCGCTAACGCGTACCTGACGGTCGCGCTCCCGACCGGACTCGGTGAGCTGCGCAACGGACTGGTCGTGGGTGCCAGTGAAGCCGTGATCGCGGTCGGCGGAAGCTGGGGGACCCTGAGCGAGATCGCGCTGGCAATGCGCACCAGAAAGCCGACCATCGTCCTGGGCGGCTGGCCGATCCAGGATCCGGCGGCCGGGCGACCCGATGAGCCACACCAGGCCACGTCCGCCAGGGCGGCCGTGGCGGACGCACTTGAGGCAGTGGCCGACGCCAGGCGCCGCGCCTTCGGATCTGACGCTGACAATCCGGAGTGGATCTAGTCGCGGCGAAGCAGGGGCGGATCGAGCAGCCGCAGCGTTCTCGCGTTCGCGTCCAGTTCGGCGGCGATGCCGATCGGATACGCCTGCTGGTGTCCGCCGTGCCCGATGTTGGCCCACGCCAGCAACGGGACGCCGAGGTCACCGAGCCGCTCGGCCAGTATTTCCTCGATCAGCGCGGGCGCGCCGCAGCCGGTGAACGTGCCGCCGATGATCCCGGCTACCCCGTCCAGATAGCCGCTGCGGCGCAGCTGGGTGAGCATCCGGTCCACCCGGTACGCGTCCTCGTCCACATCCTCGACCAGCAGGATGGCGCCGCGCGCGGGCAGCGAGGTGTTGGTACCGACCGACGAAGCCAGCAGCGTCAGGTTGCCGCCCAGGGTCAGCCCGCGGGCGACGCCGCCGGCCAGCGGGACCGAGCCGGGGAATCGCATCAGCACCGCTTCGTCCGGGCGCATGAGCGCGCGCAGCAGCGACCCGAACGAATAGTGCGCGGTGTCCCCGGCGGAACTGACCATCGGGCTGTGCAGGCTGGCCCAGCCCAGCCGGGCCGCGAACGCCTCCAGGATCGCGGTCACGTCCGAGTAGCCGGCCAGCACCTTCGGCGCCCGGCCCGCCAGGCTCGCCCAGTCCAGAGCGGCCAGCGTGCGCTGGGCGCCGTAGCCGCCGCCCGCGAAGACGATCCCGGCGATCGACGGGTCGGTGAGCGCCGCGCGCAGGTCGGAAGCGCGCAGCGCGTCGTCACCCGCCAGGTAGCTGCGCAGGCGGCCGGAGTCGGTGGCGGTGCGGAACACGACCGGCTCCAGCCCGGCGAACCGGAGCGCATCGAGGCCGACCGCCAGCTCGGCCTGGTCGGCCGGGCTGCTGGCCGACAGCACCGCGACCCGGTCACCAGGCCGCAGGGCCGGCGGCCGGGCCAGCGAGCGGAGGTCAGGCGCTGGCGCGGACTCGCGCACTGGCGTCCGGGCCGTCATTCAGCTCCCCCTGACGTTGTGCGGCTGGGCTCCAGCAGGTCGGACTCGTCGAGGTCAGCGAGATGACAGGCCACCAGGCTGGCGGCGTCGCCGGCCTGCGGCAGCGCGGCCAGCACCGGCACCGTCGTCGCCCGGCACAGGTCCGCCCGGCCGTCGCCGTCGGGCAGCGCGGCCAGCCGCGGGCAGCGCGGGTGGAACCGGCACCCGGCCGGGATCTTCGTCGGGTCGGGCGGCTCGCCGGCGAGCGCGCGGGCCGGTGTGTCGCGGGTCGCGTCCGGCAACACCGACAGCAGCGCCCGAGTGTAGGGATGACGCGGCCGGAGCAGCACGTCGCTCACCGGTCCGGCCTCGACGATGCGGCCGAGATACATCACCGCCACCCGGTCGGCGATGTTCCATGCGACGCCGAGGTCGTGGCTGACGATCAGGGCGGAGAGCGACAGTTCGTCCCGCAGACCGAGGATGAGCTTGAGGATCTCGCCGCGCACGGACGCGTCGAGTGAGGACACCGGCTCGTCGGCGACGATCACCGACGGGTCGAGCGCGAGCGCGCCGGCGATGACGACCCGCTGCTGCTGACCGCCGGAAAGCTCGTGCGGATAGCGGCTGACGAACTGGCCCGGCGGCCGCAGCCCGGCGCTGGCCAGCGCCTTGTGCACGCGGCCGGTCAGTCCGTCGCGCAGGCCGTGCAGCCGCGGTCCCTCCGCGACCAGGTCGAAGACGGTCTGCCGGGGATTCAGCGCGCCCGCCGGGTCCTGGAGCACGAGCTGCACCTTCCGGCGGTGCGCGCGCAGCGCTGCCCCGCCGTAGCCCAGCGGGGCACCGGCGTAGCGGACCTCGCCGCCGGTCGGCTCGACGAGGCCGACCAGCGCGCGGGCCAGCGTGGACTTGCCGCAGCCGGACTCGCCGATCAGCGCGACGATCTCGCCCCGGCCGATCGTGAGGTTGACATCGTCGACCGCGCGCGCCGGGCCGCGGCCGCGGCCGCCGGGGAACACGACCCGCAGGTCGCGGGTCTCCAGCACCGCCTCCCCCGGCGGGGCCGCCGCTGGGGCCGGCGAGCCGTCGGCCGCGGCTGCTGCCTGCGGCGACGCACCGGTGCGGGCAGCATCGGCTGGGCCCGGCTCCTCCGCCGGGGCAATCCCCTCGGCCAGACCAGCCCCCTCGGCCAGGCCGGCACCGCCGTCGAGCACCTTGATGCAGGCCGACTCGCGCCGGTCACCGGCTGGCCACAGCTCGATCTCGCTGGTCAGGCAGTCGGCGACGACCTCGGGGCAGCGCGGCGCGAACGGGCAGCCGGTGATCTCGGCGCGCAGGTCGGGCGGCTCGCCGGGCAGTCCGGCCGGAGCAAGCCGCGACTGCGGATCACCCATCCGCGGGAACGCCCGGGCCAGGATCCGGGTGTAAGGGTGGCGCGGCCCGGAGAGCAGTTCGCGGGAGGGTCCGGTCTCGGCGATGCGGCCCGCATACATGATCGCCAGCCGGTCGCAGGTCTCGCCGAGCACGGACAGGTCGTGACTGATCACGATCATGCTGATCTGGCGCTCCCGGACCAGGCCGGTCAGCAACTCCAGGACCTGCGCCTGCACGATGACGTCCAGCGCCGTCGTCGGCTCGTCGGCGATGATCAGGTCGGGCTGGCAGGCCAGGGCCATCGCGATCATGACGCGCTGGCGCTGCCCGCCGGACAGCTCGTGCGGATAGCTACCTATCCGCGCGGACGGCACGCCGACGCTGTCGAGCAGGTCTGCTGCCCTGGCCTCGGCCACGCGCTGGCTCACCTTCTCGTGCAGCAGGATGGGCTCGCAGATCTGCTGGCCGATGCTCCGCACCGGGTTGAGCGCGCTCATCGCGCCCTGGAAGACGACCGATGCCTGGGCCCAGCGCACCGCCCGCAGCCGCTGCCAGCCAAGTCCGAGGACGTCCTCGCCTTTGAACAGGATCTGGCCGTTCAGTCTGGCGGAGGCGGGCAGCAGCCGGAGCAGGCTGAGCGCGACGGTCGTCTTCCCGCAGCCAGACTCGCCGGCCATGCCCAGCGTGCCGCCGGGTTCCAGGGCGAAAGTGACGCCGCGCACCGCGCGGACGCTCTCCTGACCGGAGCCATAGGTGACCGACAGATCGCGCACCTCGAGTAGCGGGGCCATGGCGCAGCTACCTCGCCATCCGGGGATTGAGGATGTTCTCCACCGCACGACCGATCAGCGTGAAACCCAGCACCACGATCACGATCGCGATGCCGGGCGGCAGGATGTACCACCAGGCGCCGGCCGACACCGCGCCCTGAAAGAACGCCTGGTTGATCATGGCGCCCCAGGACACGTCGGTCGGGTTGCCCAGCCCGAGGAAGGTCAGCGTGGTCTCGGAGAGGATCGCCCCGGCGACCGTGAGCGTCGCCGAGACCAGGATGAACGGCGCGACGTTGGGCAGCACCTGGCGCACGACCAGCTGGCCGTCCCGGGCCCCGAGGGCCCTGGCCCGCTCGATGAACGGCCGCGCCTCCACCGCGAGGGTCTGCGCCCGGATCAGCCGCGCTGTGCCCGGCCACGAGGTGACCGCGATGGCGATCGTGATCGACGAATCGCCCTGGCCGAGAACGGCGGCCAGGGCGATGGCCAGCGGGAGCGTCGGGATAGCGATGAACCAGTCGGTGATCGCCATCAGCACCCTGGACGTGGTCCCCCCGAAGTGGCCAGCCAGCAGCCCGATCGCGCTGCCGAGCACCATGGTGAGCCCGGTGGCGATGACGCCGATCGCCAGCGACGGCCGGGCGCCCCAGATCAGCAACGGCAGGATCGACCGGCCCGCGTAGTCGGTGCCGAGCGGGAAGCGGGCCGACGGCGGTGCGATCGGCTGGCCTGGTGCGTTGATCACGTTCAGGTCGCTGGCGTGGATGAACAGCGGTGCGGTCAGCGCGAGGGCGGTGATCGCGACGAGGATTCCCAGTCCGGCGAGAGCGCTCGGCCGGCGGCCGAAGTCACGGGCAAACCGGCGCAGCGCGAGCAGCCGCGGCGGCGCGACCACGGCGGCGGGGGCCTGATCGATCGCGGTCATGACCGGCGCACTCGCGGATCGAGATACCGGTAGGCCAGGTCGGCGAGCAGGTTGAAGACGATCACCGACGCGCTGAAGATGATGAACGTGCCCTCCAGCAGCGGCAGATCCGGGATCTGCAGGGCCTGGAACGTGAGGTAGCCGAGGCCTGGCCACGAGTACACGGTCTCGACCGTGATCGCGCCGCTGATCATGGTCCCGACCTGCAGGAAGATGAGCGTGACCGACGGCAGCAGCGCGTTCGGCACCGCGTGCTTCTGCCGGACCTCGGCGTCGCGCAGGCCCTTGGCCCTGGCGGTGAGCAGGTACGGATTGCCCATCTCGTCGATCATCGACGAGCGCATGATCATCTGATACTGGGCGAAGACGACGAGTACGAGCGTCAGGCACGGCAGCACCAGGTGCCGGACGACGTCCAGGATGTGCGCCGGTGCCAGGCCGCCCGCCGTCCCCGGCGTCGACATGCCGCCCGCGGGGAACAGCGACGGGATCGGCCCGAAGCCGGTGCTGAACAGCACGAGCAACAGGATCCCGAGCCAGAAGGTCGGCACCGACCAGAACGTGATCGCCGTGCCGGTCGAGACTCGGTCGAGCAGCTTGCCCGGCTGCCAGCCGCTGCGGATGCCCAGCCACATCCCGATCAGGATGGACAAGATCGTGGACGAACCCATCAGCAGCAGCGTCGGCCAGAGCCGTTGCAGGATGAGTGTGCTGACCGGGGTCTCGAACTGCCAGGAGTAGCCCAGGTGACCTTGCAGAGTGTTGACCACGAAGTGGCCGAACCGCTCCCACACCGGCTGGTTCAGCCCAAGCTGCTTGACCAGGAAGGCGATCTGTTTCGCGCTGGTGGGATGCCCCCTGGTCAGCGCCTCGACCGGGTCAGACGGCATCAGGCTGAAAATGATGAAGCCGAGCACCAGCAGCATGGCGAAGCTGAGGATCGCCGCGGCTACCTTGCGGGCGAGGTAGTGGGCGAAGTCGCGCGCCCCGGAGGCCCCGCCAGCCGGCGGGGCCTCCAGCGCGCTCAGGCTCCGGGCCGAGAGCGGTGCCGAGGTACTGCTCAAGACCCGCTACTCCCGCTCGCCCGCGGTCCGGCGGCGACGCAGCAGGATCAGGGCTGCGGCGAGCAATACCACCACGATGATCGCGATGACGATCCAGAGCGTCGCACTCGACGATGAGGACGACGCGCTCGCGACCGGCGTCGCGGCCCGCAGGTTGATGAACCGGTTCGGCGTCGGGTAGAAGCCCTGCGCATTGGGCGTGCCGGAGAAGTAGTTCTTGACCTTGTCGGTGCGCACCGCGCTGAGGAAGTCCGGGTAGTACAGGATGACGTCGACCGCGTTCTGATACAGGATCTGCTGCATCTGGTCGATCGTCTGCACCCGCTGCGCGGAGGTGAACTCGGTGGCCTGCTGGGCGTAGAGCTTGTCGAACGCCGGGTTGCAGAAGAACGCGTCGGTGTTGCCCGCGGTGCCGTTGTTGAGCGGCAGGTCGCCGCAGGTCTGGATGGAGAGCAGGTACGACGGGTCGGGGCCGGTGGACCAGCCATCGGACAGCATGTCCCAGTCGCCCTTGGGCAGCTCGTCGTTGAGCTGGTTGAAGCTCATCGAGTCCACGGTCACGCCGATCCCGATGGCCTTCAGCCACTCGACGATGTACGGCGCCATCGCCGCGTCGGCGGCCTCGTCGGAGTGAATGCCGAGGCGCAGGTTCAGCGGTTTGTGCGTCTTCGGGTCGATCCGGATCCCGTTCGGCCCCATCTTGTACCCGGCCGCGGTGAGCATCTGGCCTGCCTTGGCCGGGTCGTAGCTGAGCGACTGCGCGGCCGGCGGCTTCCAGACGAACTGCGGGTAGGCGGGCGGCAGGTAACCCGAGCCGGCGACGGCGAGCCCCTCCCAGACCTTAGAGACCAGTTCCTGCTTGTTGAGCGCCAGCTCGATCGCGTCCCGCACGCGCGGGTCTTGCAGCGCCGGGTTGCCGTTGCCGAAGGCCCGGCCGGACCTGGTCTTCGCGCCGGGGTTCAGCTCGATCGCGGTCCAGGCACTGGAGACCTGCGGGTAGACGGTGACACCCTTGACGTGCTTGAGCGAGTTGAACTGCGGCGCGGTCAGGCCGTACTCGACCACGTCGAGCTCGCCGCTGCGCAGCGCCGACACCATCGCGTCGCTGTTGCTGAAGTACTGCACGATCAGCGTGTGGAACTTCGGCGCGCCCAGGAAGAAGCCGTCGTTCGCGGTCAGCGTCGCGTACTGGTTCGTCACGTAGCCGGTGAGCTGCCACGGGCCGTAGCCGACGACCGGGGTGGTCTGGTTCTTGAAGTTGTTGAGGCCGGAGACCTCGCTGGCCCAGATGTGCTGCGGCACGATCGGGATCTGGTTGACGTTGTAGAGCATGTTCGCCTGCGGCTGCTTAGTGGTGATCACCAGCGTCGTCGCACTCGGCGCGGTCACGGTCGCGAATCCAGCCACCAGCGAGCCGTTCGCGGTGCCAGCGACCGAGTTGTGCATGATCAGGTTCAGCGTCCAGGCCGCGTCGGCGGCCGTGATCGGCTTTCCGTCTGACCACTTCAGCCCGGACTTGATCGTGAACGTCCAGGTGAGATTGTCGGCCGACGTGGTCCACTTGGTGGCCAGGTAGGGCACTGCCACGCCCTGCGCGTTGATGGCGGTGAGCTGGGGGTAGATCTCGTTGATCACCTCAAGGTCACCGTCGAAGTACGCGGTGAACGGGTTGAACGTCGAGAACGACGTCTGCGCCTGGATCCGCAGCGTGCTGCCGGACGAACCACCGGAGGCGGCCACGGCCGGGCCGGCCAGACCGGCCGTCAGCGTGGCCGAGGCCAGGGCCAGCCCGGCGACAGCGGCGAGCAGGCGCCGGGTCCGGCGCGCGGGCCTGGCCGCAGGCGCGGGCGGCCGTCCGCGGCGGGCGAATGACGTGATGTTCATGGGCGGGACTCCTTCGTGACCGCGGCGGACTCAGGTCGCGGCGGGCCTGACCGGGGCGAGCGGGGGCGGGATACCTGGGCGCGAGCGGCGGGGATAACTGCCGCGGGCCAGGCCCGGCTGAGCGGTCGCTCCCGACCAACAGCGGACAATCCAGTCAGAAGCATGTTCGAGTACAGCATGATTCAGAATCGGCGGTCAAGACGCTATTCTGAGCGAATCCTTTCAAGTGGGTAACGAATGAGGTAGCCCATGGCTAAGCCTCCGGCGGGCCACTCGCCCGAGGGGCCAACGCCGGCTTCGCCGCACCCGGGCCGGGTCGCCGCCGCGCCCGTGAGCATCGCCGAGAAGATCCGCCAGCGGGTCGGTGAGCTGTCCCCGTCCGAGCGCCGCGTCGCCCGGGCGCTGCTGACCGGGCCGCCCACGATCGGCCTTGAATCGTCGGTGCGGCTCGCCCGCTTCGCGGGCGTCAGCGGCCCGACGGTCAGCCGCTTCATCGCCGAGCTCGGGTTCGGCAGCTACGCGGACTTCCAGCGCGCGCTGCACGAGGAGATCGCCGCCAGGGTGATGTCGCCGGTGGAGGTCTACCACCGGCACCAGGAGGGCGAGCGGTCCGCGGACGTGCTGGGCAGCAGCGCGCGCACCCTGGGCGAGGCGGTCGCGGCCAGCGTGTCCGGGCTCGATCCGCAGGAGTACGGCCGCGCGGTGGCCCTGATCGCGGACGGCGGCCGGCCGGTCGTCGTGACCGGTGGCTGGTTCAGCCAGCTGCTGGCGGGCTACCTCAGCTCGGTACTGCGTGAGCTGCGTCCCGGTGTCCGGCTGGTCGGGCCGTCGGCCAGTGACCGGGCGGGAGCGATCGCCGATATCGGCAGGCGCGACACTGTCGTCGCGTTCGACTTCCGCCGGTACGAGCGGGACACGCTGGAGATCGCCAGGGCGGCCCAGGCGGCCGGCGGCCGGATCCTGCTCGTCACCGACCCGTGGCTGTCGCCGGTCGCGGACGTCGCCGACGCCGTGCTCACCGCGCAAGTGACCGGGCCGGCTCCGTTCGAGAGCCTGACCCCGGCCCTCGCCGTGGTCGAGACGCTCATCACATCCGTCGTAGACGCGCTGGGCGAGCCGGGCCGCAAGCGGTTCGAGCGGTTCGGCGAGATCGCCGAGCGCTGGGTGCATCCGTGGCCGGACGGGGCGACCAGGGTCGAGCGGGAGACCGCGCGCGAGATCGCCGCTGATCCCCCGCTGCACGCGCAGTGACCCGGCGCGGCTGGTCTTAGTCAGCACACACACCGGCTCAGGCCGCCAGCAGGAACCGGGTCACGACCCGGACCGCGAACTCCAGCGCGGCGACCGGGACGCGCTCGTCCACTCCGTGGAACATCTCGTAGTAATCGAAGTCCGGCGGCAGCCACAGCGGCGTGAACCCGTAGCCCGCGATGCCGAGCCGGGAGAACTGCTTGGCGTCGGTGCCGCCGCTCATGCAGTAGGGCACGACCGTGCCGCCCGGGTCCTCGGCCAGCAGGGCCGCGGTCATCGCGCTGACCACCGGCGCGTCGGCGGGCGCCTCGAGCGCGATCTCGCGGTGCAGGTACTCCCAGCTCACGTGCGGGCCGGTCAGCTCGTCCAGCACGGCCGCGAACTCCTCGTCGCGGCCGGGCAGCACCCGGCCGTCCACGCACGCGGTCGCCTCGGCCGGGATCACGTTGACCTTGTAGCCCGCCGCCAGCATCGTCGGGTTCGCGCTGTTGCGGACCGTACTGCGCACCAGCGCCGCGCCCGGCCCGATCTGGCGGAGCGTGTCGTCGACCGCGGCGTCGCCGGCGAGGTCCCCCGGCTCGACGCCGGCCGCCGCGGCGATCGCGCGGATCGCCGCGGCCACCGTCGGGATCAGCCGCACCGGCCACTGGTACCCGGCGATCCGCGCCACCGCCGCGCCGATCCTGGCCACGGCGTTGTCGGGATTTGCCTTCGAGCCGTGACCGGCCCGGCCACGGGCCGTCAGCTTCAGCCAGGCGGTACCGCGCTCCGCCGATGCGACCGGGTAGAGGCGAAGCCCGTTCCCGGCATGAAAGGTGAACGCGCCAGACTCCCCGATCGCCTCCGTGCAGCCCTCGAACAGGTCGGGACGCCGCTGCACCAGCCACCCGGCGCCGTAGGCGGCGGTGTCCTCCTCGTCCGCGGTAAACGCGAGCACGATGTCCCGGCGCGGCCGCAGCCCGGCCCGCAGCAGGTGCCGGACCGCGGCCACGAGCGTGGCGTCGGCGTTCTTCATGTCGACGGCGCCGCGGCCATGCAGCACGCCGTCGGCGATCTCGCCGCTGAACGGGTGCCGGGACCAGTCGGCGGGCTCGGCTGGCACCACGTCGAGATGACCGTGGGCCAGCAGCGCGCCGGCGGACCGATCCCGGCCTGCTATCCGGGCGACGACGTTGGCCCGGCCGGGCGCCGATTCCAGCAGAACCGGGTCCAGGCCAGCGTCCGCGAGCCGCGCGGCCACGTACTCGGCGGCGGGCCGCTCCTGGCAGTCGCCGCCGCCGCGGTTGCTGGTGTCGATCCGGATGAGGTCGGCGGCGAACTCGACGACCTCCTGCTCGGCCAGCGCGGTCGCGCCCGGTCCCGGCCGCGCCCGCGAGGCCGGGCAGTTGCGCGTCAGCCATAGTGGTCCTCGACCGCGGCGCTGATCATCGTGGTGACCGTCTTGAAGCACCGGATCATGTCCCATGCGGTCGTGCTCAGGTAGCGCACCGTGCGCTCCCCCGTGCGCTGCACGGTCGGCACGATCGCGGCCGCCTGGGCCAGCTGCGCGGCGTCGACCTCGATCTCCACCGTGTAGCCGTCCGCGGGCGGTGCGCCGGGCGTCCGCGGGCGGGCGAGCTTGCAGGCCCTGATCGCGGCCGCGGTGATCGCCTCGGCCGTCTGCTCGGGCGGCTGGCAGATCGCCGCGTACCGGCTCACGCACTGCTTCACCGCGACCGTCACGGCGTCCGGGGCGTAGCCGGCCGCGTCCGCGCAGGCCCGGTCGTCGCCGGTGACCAGCACGACCGGCACCCCGTACTCGGCGGCTACCTGCGTGTTCAGCCAGCCCTCGCTCGCGGTCTGGCCGTTGACCCGGACGCTGGTGATCGAGTTGGCGAGGTAGGTGTGCGCGAGCACGCCCTCGGCGCCGGCCCGCGCGTGGTAGCCGAGGTAGGCGACCGCCTGCACCGCCTCGTCCTGGATGCCCTCGATCATGCTCAGTTCCTTGTGCCTGCCGGTGAGCAGGACCGCCCGCGGGTCGAGCTTCTCCAGCAGCAGGTTGCGCATGGTCGAGTGCGCCTCGTTGACGAGCACGTCGTCGGCGCCGCCGGTCACGAACCCGGCAATGGCCGCGTTCACGTCGGACGTGAACATCCGGCGGCAGCGCTGCCACTGCTCGGTGCCTGGCTCGACGTCGGCGGGCCAGGTGACCCCGGTCGCGCCCTCCATATCAGCGGAAATAAGGACTCTCATGAGGCTAAGGATTCTGTCTTCCGGCGATCCGGATCAAGACCCAGCCCGCCCGGGCCGGCGCCGGACTCGAACTCGGGTTACCCAGCACCTGCTGCATCCTTCCGCGCGACCAAATGACGTGAGTTGACGCCGTAAGCCAAGAAGATTACGGAAATTACTGGTGTCGCGGAAATTATTAACGGACTGCCAGCGGCAGTCAAGAGCCGTCGATCGGGGCGCCGGGCCGGCCGCCGAGCAAGACCTGGGTCAGCGCGTTGCGGGTGTCCAGCAGCTGGTCGAGAGCGGCGCCCATGTGCTCGTCGGTGACCCGCAGCGGGTCAGCGCTATCGGCCCGGCCGGGATCTGCCTCCGCGGCCACCAGGGCGGCGCGGCGCAGCAGTTCCTTGATGAACGAGGCGGTCACGCCCTCGGTCCTGGCGATGACGTCCTCGGTGCTGGTCAGCTCCAGGCTCAGGTTGCCCTGGTAAAGGCGCAGCAGCCGCAGCCGGGCGTCGGCATCGGGAACGGGCAATTCCGCGGCATGATCGACGCGGCCTGGTCGGGCCGCGAGCGCGGCCTCCAGCAGATCCGCCCGGTTCGTGGTCAGCAAGAACGCGACGTCCGCGTCACTGCCGAGCCCGTCCATCTCGTTGAGCAGCTCGAACAGCAACGGCGTCTGGCCCGGGTAGTGCTCGCGTTCCTCGGCGATGAGGTCGACGTCCTCGATCACGACCACCGACGGCTGCAGCGACCGGGCCACCGAGCACGCGTCGCCGATCATCCCCAGCGAGCTGCCGGACAGCAGCACCGCAGTCGTCCCCGCCAGCCGGCTGAGCAGGTACCGGATCAGGTGCGTCTTGCCCGTACCGGGCGGGCCGTAGAGCAGGATCCCCCGGCGCAGATGCTGGCCGCTCGCCCGCAGCCGGGCGGCGTGCCGCGCGACGCCGAGCACCTGCTGCTCCACGCCCGCGAGCAGATCCGGGCGCAGGATCACCTGCTCACGGGTCACCCCCGGTCGCTCGACGAAACTCAGCAGGCTGGCGCCCTGCTGGTCGAACAGGTCGTCGTCGTCGAACGAGATGACGTGGCCGCGGAAGACGTTGTGCTCCATGCTCAGCTGGCGCACGGCCGCGACGATGTCCGGCGCCCGGCCCGGATCGTCGCACGCGACCTCCAGGCTCACACCGGAGCGCATGCCGTGCTCCTCCGGGCCGCGCAGCAAGAGCACGGCCCGGCCGCCGGCATCCTCGGTCAGGTACACGCCGCACTGCACGCACGGCTTGGTCACCCCGCCGGGGCCGGCCGGGAGCGCCTCAGTCTCGACGCTGCCGGTGGCCGGTCCCCAGCGATCACCGCCGTGCAGCAGATCGGCGAGGGCGAAGTCGTGGTGCCGGTACTGGGTCAGGCCGACCAGCCGGTGCTCCCGCTCCGGCTCGGCCAGCCACGCCTCCAGCCCGGTCTGGACGTTGACCCGGTCGTAGGCGGGCCAGGACGTGCGGGCGACCGGTAGCTCGGCACCGTCGGCGCGCAGGTGATCCGCGAGCAGCCGCGCGACCGAGCCTTCCTCGGCCCTGGCCGCCGCGACCGTCCGCCGGACGAACCGGCGGGCCAGACGGCCGACGTCCGCGAGCTCCGGGCGGCTATCCGCGCGGGAGCCAGGCGACGGCTGCTCTGCGCCGTAGATGACGACCGACGGCCCTGCGCTGACTTGCACACCCGCAGCATAAATACGCGATCCGCCAGGCGCGCCCGGATTTACCCGGGCCTGACGTTCCGGCCGGGTCAGCGAGCCGTCGCGGGCGGGTCAGCCAGTCGCCGCGGGCGCGGCGGCAGCCGCCGCCTCCTGCAGCGGGAAGTGACACGCGGCCAGGTGGCCGGGCCCGAACGACCGCAGCTCCGGCTCCCGCTCGGCGCAGACGTCCTGAGCGAACTCGCAGCGGGTCCGGAACCGGCAGCCCGAAGGCGGGTTGATCGGGCTCGGCAGCTCACCCTTCACCCCGGTGCCGCGATTCTGCCGGGCCACGGCCGGCTCGGCACCGGGATCGCGGCCAGCAGCCCCGCGGTATACGGGTGCGCGAAACGCTGATAGATGTCCTCGCCGGAGCCGATCTCCACGAGCTTGCCCAGGTACATGACCCCGATCCGGTCCGCCATGTACTTCACCACGGCGAGATCGTGCGAGATCACGACGTAGGTGAGCCCGTGCGAGCCCTGCAGCCGCTTCATCAGGTTGAGCACCTGGGCGCGGATCGAGACATCGAGGGCGCTAACCGGCTCGTCGGCGACGATGAGCTGAGGGCTCAGCGTGAGCGCGCGGGCGAGCCCGATACGCTGCCGCTGGCCGCCGGAAAACTCGTGCGGGAACCGTTCCACCGAGTTGCGCGGCAGGCCAACCTCGGCGAGCAGTTCGTGCACGCGGGCGTCCTGCTCCTTGCGCGAGCCGATGCCCTGGACGGCGAGGGGCTCCCGCAGGATCGCGCCGACCCGCATCCGCGGGTCCAGCGACGAGTACGGGTCCTGGAACATCAGCTGCAGATCGCGCCGGAAGGACCGCAGCCGCTTGCCCTTCAGTCCGGTCACGTCGACGCCGTTGAGCCGGACCGATCCGGCCATCGGCTGCTCCAGCGCCACGGCGATCCGCCCGACCGTGGTCTTGCCACAGCCGGACTCCCCCACGAGCCCGAACGTCTCGCCGCGATTGACCTCGAACGAGATCCCGGAGACCGCCTTGACGCTGCCGGTCTTGCGCTGCAGCAGGCCCGCGGTCACCGGGAACTCCTTGACCAGGCAGTCGATCTGAAGCAGCGGCCCGTCGTAGCCGGCCCGCTCGGGCGCGTGCCGCTCGGCCACCTGCGCGCCCGGCCCGGCTACGGCCGTCCCCGCGGTCGGGCCCGTTCCGGAATCGGCGGCGTTGATCTCCGGCTCGGCCAGCGGGCCGTCCACGGGATGCCAGCACGCGAACGTGTGCTCGGCCGTCGGGCCGGTCAGCGGCGGCTCGTCCGCGGCGCACCGGTCGGTGGCCAGCCGGCAGCGGGCCGCGAACCGGCAGCCGGCCGGCGGCTCGCTGAGGTCGGGCGGGATGCCGGGGATGTTGAGCAGCTTGCGGGTCCGGTCCTGGCTGAGCTGCGGGATCGAGGCCAGCAGCGCCTGAGTGTACGGGTGCCGCATGTGCCGGAACAGCGGGCCGGTGCCGGTCGTCTCCACCAGCCGGCCCGCGTACATCACGTTGACCCGGTCAGCGTGCCCGGCGATCACTCCCATGTCGTGCGTGATGAGGATCATCGACATCCCGAGCCGGGCCTTGAGGTCGTCCAGCAGATCCAGGATCTGGGCCTGGATGGTGACGTCGAGCGCCGTCGTCGGCTCGTCCGCGATCAGGATCCGCGGCTCGCAGGACAGCGCCATCGCGATCATGACGCGCTGCCGCAGGCCGCCGGAGAGCTGGTGCGGGTAGTCGTCGAGTCGCTCGGCCGGCCGCGGCAGCCCGACCAGGGCGAGCACCTCCAGCGCCCGCTCGCGGGCCTGTTTCCGGCTCGCGCCCCGGTGCAGCGCGACCGGCTCGGCGACCTGGTAGCCGATGGTCTTCGTCGGATCCAGGGACGTCAGCGGGTCCTGGAAGATCATGGCGACCTCGTTGCCGCGGATCTTGCACAGCTCGTCCTCGGGCAGGCCGACGAGTTCGCGCTCGCCCAGCTTGATCGAGCCGCTGACGATCTCCCCGCCGGGCGGCAGCAGGTGCATGACCGACAGGCCGGTCATGGACTTCCCGCAGCCGGACTCGCCGACAAGGCCGAGCGTCTCGCCGGCGTCCAGATGGAGGTCGACGTTCCCCACCGCCTGGATGGTCGCCTTGCCGACGTCGATGTGGGTGGACAGATCGGTGATGTCGAGGACACGAGTCACGGCGGCGCTCCTCACTCGTACCTGGACGACAGCGGGACAATGCTCTGCAGCCGCTTGCGGGCCCGGCGCCGGACCGGGCTGGTCCGGTTCCCGCTGACAATGTCGTTGAGCGCGTCGCCGACCTGGCGGAACGCCACCACGACGATGACCAGCACGATCAGCGGCGGGTACACCTGCCACCAGTAGCCGTTGAACAGGTTGTCCACGCCCCCGGTCAGCATCGTGCCCCAGTCCGCGAACGGCGGCGGCGGGCCGATCCCGAGGAAACTCAGCGCGGACAGCGCGTAGATGGAGTCCGCGACGGCGAAGGTCGCGGTCACGACGCAGATGCCGAGCGTGTTCGGCACCATGTGCCGGACCAGGATCCGCCACCGGGTCGAGCCCATCGACGTGGCCGCGTCCACGAACGCCCGCGGCCGCAGCGCGAGCACCTGGCCGCGCACCAGCCGGGAGACGTCCGACCAGGACAGCGCCGTGAGGATCAGGATGATCACCGCCAGGCTCAGCGAGTACATGCTCGCGACGATGATCAGCAGGATGAACGTGGGGACGGCGAGCAGCGTGTCGACGATCCGCATCATGATCGCGTCCAGCACGCCGCCGAACATGCCGGAGATGGCCCCGTAGATCATGCCGATCAGGGTGCTGGCGAGGCCGACCGCGAAGCCGAGTTCGAGCGACGACTGGCCGCCGACCATCAGCCGCCCGAGCACGTCGATCCCGAACTGGTCGGTGCCGAGCGGGTTGCCCGCGCCCGGCGGGTTGTTCTGCAGCAGCGGGTTCACCGTGGTCTGGTTGGTGTGGTAGAGCAGCGGGCCGACGAAGCAGAACAGGCCCAGCGCGACGATGATGAGGGTCCCGCCCATGGCCCGCCGGTTGTGCAGGAACGCGGTCAGGCTGAACTGAGCGCCGCCGGTCTTGCCGGTCGCCTCGCCGCCCTCGGCGGCCGGCGCGTTCGGGCCCGCCGGCGTCGGCGGCGCCAGCTCATGCGCTGCCATAGCGGATCCTCGGGTCCAGGACGCTGTAGGCGATGTCGGCGGCGAAGTTCCCGACCACGGTGGCGATGCCGATGATGAGGGTCCCGCCCAGCATCACCGGGTAGTCGTGCGCGAGCGCGGACTGCCAGAACAGCAGGCCCATGCCGGGGAAGTTGAAGATGGCCTCCGCGATCAGCGCGCCCGCCACGATGTCCGGCAGCGACAGGCCCAGGATCGTGACGACCGGCAGCAGCGAGTTGCGCAGCACGTGCCTGCTGACCACCAGCCGCTCCGGCAGGCCCTTGGCCCGCGCTACCCGGATGTAGTCCTCGGCCAGTGTCTGGATCGCCGTGGACCGGGCGTACTGGCTGAAGCCGGCCACCGAGTTGATCGAGAGCACGACGACCGGCAGTACCAATGCCTGCCAGTTGGCGAACAGCCCGCCGATCGAGGTGACGCCGCCGGGGAACGCGGGCGGGAACACGTGGAACTGCACGCACAGCAGCGCGATCAGCAGCAGCGCCTCCATGAAGTCCGGCGCCGCGTAGAGGGTGAACCACGTCCCGGCCAGCACGTCGTCCATCGGCCGGTTGTGCCGCAGCGCCTGGTAGATGCCGGTCGGCACGCCGATGACGAGCGCCAGCACGGTGGACAGGCCGACCAGCACCGCGTCCCGCGGCAGCCGCTGCGCGATGATCGTCGACACCGGCTGCAGCGACTGGTAGGACACGCCGAGGTTGCCGTGCAGCAGCTGCTTGATGTAGATCCCGAACTGGACCCACAGCGGCTTGTTCAGCCCGTACAGGCTGTCGAACATGTCCAGCCGCAGCTGCGACACCCGGACGCCGTTGCCGAGGATCGCCCTGGCCACGTTGCCCGGCTCCATGTGCAGGAGCAGGAACGTCAGGAGCATGACGCCGAGCACGACCACGACGGACTGGCCGAGCCGGCGGACGATGTACCCGCTCACTTGGCCGGCTTCGTGAAGTACCACACCTCCGGGTTGAGTGTGGCGTCGAACGGACTCGTCGGGAACGCCCCGGCCAGGGTCTTCTTGTAGATGTAGATGCTGGATTCGTCGGGTATCCACAGCACCGGCAGCTGCTGGGCCGTGTAGTCCTCGTAGGCGTAGAACGCGCTCGGGCTCGACCCGTACTCAGTGGCGTTGATCAGCGCGTCCATCTTGGGGCTGGCGTAGCCGCCGTAGTTGCCGGACGCGTCGGTGTTCCACAGGCCCGACCCGTTCGGGTCCAGCGAGTACGGGTTGTACCCGTAGTCCTGCAGCTGCCAGGCGCAGGTCGAGGCCGGGTGCGACTTCGCGTTGCAGTATCCGGTGGTCGCGTTGATCGTGTTGAACGGCTCGGGCTTCAGCGTCATCTTGATCCCGGCCAGCGCCTCGGTGCTCTGGATGTCGGCGTTCTGCTCGTCGAACGTGTCCGAGCCGGAGGAGTAGATCAGCTGGAAGTTCAGCTTCTCGCCCGCGCTGATCCCGGCGCCGCAGTCACTCGGCCCGGTGCCCGCGGACTGGCAGGTATCCACGCCGTTCGGCACGACCTTCCAGCCGTGCGCCTTCAGCAGCGCGATGGCCTTCGACGGCGAGTACGGGTACGGGCCGCCCGACTTCTCCAGCGGCGAGTCCCACTGCTGCCCGTAGTTCACCGGGACGGCGCCGTTGCCGGGGTCGGCGTAGCCGGCATAGACCTTAGAGACGATCAGCGGCCGGTCGATCAGGTACTCGAACGCCTGGCGGATGTAGAGCTGGCGCAGGATCGGGCCGTTCACCGGGTTATAGAGGTTCGGCACGATCTCGGCCACCCCTGGCGTCGGCACGTTCGCGGCGGCGTAGCCCTCCGACTGCAGGGCCGGGATCTGCTTGAGGTCGTTCAGCGGGAGGTAGCCGATGGTCAGCGAGCTACCCGACCGCAGCGTGTCCATCTCCGCCGCGTCGGTCGTGAACGGCGTGAAGTTCACCTTCGACAGCAGCGGCTTAGCCGGACCCGAGTAGGCGGTGTTCGGCGTCCAGGAGTAGAAGCCGTCGGTCTGGAAGGTGCTGATCTTCCACGGCCCGTCCACCACCTTCCAGAGCGGGCTCGTGGTGAAGGTGCTCTCCTGCTGACCCTGCTTCTGCAGGAACGACCAGACCGCCTTCGACCCGGCCGCCGTCTCGTCGTAGTTGCCCACCTTGCCGGTAAGCGACGTCCGGTCCATGACGTGCTGGGGCAGCAGCGGCAGGTAGGACAGCACGTCGTCCTCATAGAACGCCGGGTTGTACGAGTGGTTCAGGGTCAGCTGGACCGTGTGCGTGTTCAGCGTCGTCACCTTGGTGACGTCGGCCGGGAACAGGCCGGGGAAGTACTCCAGCCAGTCGTTGTAGTTGGCCTTGAGCAGGTTGTAGACGAAGGTGAAGTCGCGCGCGGTGATCGGCTGACCATCCGACCAGTTCCACGGCTTCAGCACGATCGTGACCACCGAGTCGTTCTGCGACCAGGTCATCGAGCTAAACAGGCTCTCCTTGGTGTTCACCACCGACTTGGTGCCGTCGCCGACGGTCACCAGGTTCGGCCAGGCCCCGAGGACGAGGTCCAAGTTGTAGCCGTTGGCGTTCGTCGCCGGCTGCAGCGGGAAGATGTCGTTCGGCGACGCGCCCGACAGCTGGGCCACGGTCACCGTGCCGCCCTTGATCGGCTTGCCCTTGGCGGTGCTGCCGCCGCCGACGTGCGCGGTGGTACCTCCGCAAGCGGCGAGCACACTGCCGAGGACCAGGGCGGCCCCGGCGATGGCAAGTCGGCGGGTCGAGGGCATGACAGACTCCCTGTATTTACGGTCGGCTATAGCGGCAAAACGCTATCTCACCGAACTATTCGGTTTTTGGGTTTATAAGCATCAAGATCTGTGACTAACAGCACGTTCGACCACAGTTTTAATCAAGTCGCAGGTCTCTGGCTAGGTCCGCGCCTGGCCGGGGCCGGCCCGTGACGATTTTGTTACGTTCCGGCCCGAACGCGTAGGTCAAGGATGTGCCATGCACTTACCGGCCATGGCTAAAGCACTCTGGCCATTGAGGGCCTGCCGACACCGTTCGGGGCGGGCACCCCAGGGCGGGGGCGTGCCCGCGGCCCGGCCGGGCGTGAGTTGCACGCGCGAGCCCGTTCCAACATGCTGGCCAGATATGAACAAGCCTGCGCCGCTGCAGCTGCCGGACCGGCGGATGGCAGCTCACGTGCCGCTCAGCAACCAGAGCGTCCGCCGATGACTTCCCCCGCCACCCCGGGCCTGAGCTCGACCGGGAGCCCGGTCTTCACCCATCGCCAGATCCTCGTGATCATGTCCGGGCTGATGATGGGCATGTTCCTGGCGGCGCTTGACCAGACCATCGTGGCGACGGCACTGCCGACCATCGTCGGGGACTTCCACCGCAGCAACCTGCTGTCCTGGGTCATCACCGCCTACCTGCTGGCCAGCACCGCCTCGACGCCGCTGTGGGGAAAAGCTGGCGATCTGTACGGCCGCAAGCGCGTATTCCAGCTCGCGATCGTGGTGTTCTTGCTGGCCAGCGCGCTGTGCGGGCTGTCGCAGAACATATTCGAGCTGATCGCGTTCCGCGGCCTGCAGGGAATCGGCGGCGGCGGCTTGCTTTCGCTCGCGTTCGCGATCATCGGCGACGTGATCCCCCCGCGCGACCGCGGCCGCTATCAGGGGTATTTCGGCGCCGTATTCGGCGTCGCCAGCGTCGTCGGCCCGCTCGCGGGCGGGTTCGCCGTCGACAGCCTGAGCTGGCGCTACATCTTCTACGTCAACCTGCCGCTCGGCATCGCCGCGCTGGCCGTCACCAACCGCGTGCTGCGGCTGCCCGTGCACAAACGGCACGTGCAGATCGACTGGTGGGGCGCGATCCTGCTGGTCGCCGGCGTGTCGTGCATCCTGCTCGCGACTCAGGTCGGCGGCAACGACTACCCGTGGGGGTCGTGGCAGGTCATCGGCCTGTTCGCCGGCGGAGCGCTGCTCATCGCCGCCTTCGGGTTCCGGGAGGCGACGGCGCCGGAGCCGATCCTGCCGCTCGGTCTGTTCCGGCTGCAGATTTTCACGGTCTCGAACTTCATCGCCTTCGTCAGCGGCATCGCGATGTTCGGCGCCCTGGCCTTCCTGCCGCAGTACCTGCAGCTCGTGCACGGGGTCTCCGCCACCGAGTCGGGGCTGCTGCTGCTGCCGCTGCTGGTCGGGCTGCTGTCCATGAGCATCAGCTCCGGCCTCTATATCTCCCGGACGGGCCGGTACCGCTGGTTCCCGCTGGCCGGCACGATCGGCGTCACCATCGGGCTGGTGCTGCTCAGCCGTCTGGGCGCGCATACCTCGCTGCTGGTGGTCAGCCTGGACATCCTCGTGTTCGGCCTTGGACTCGGCTTGTTCATGCAGGTCCTGGTGCTGGTCGTGCAGAACGCGGTGCCCATGGGGCAGATGGGCGTCGCGACCTCCTCGGTTACGTTCTTCCGCTCGATGGGCGGCGCCATCGGTGCTTCCGCGCTGGGCGCGGTGCTGACCGCGGGGATCGCCGCCGAGCTCCCGCGCTTCCTGCCCGCGGCCGTGCTGGCCGGGCGCGGCAGCGGCGGTGGCCAGGTCGCGCAGTTCATCCAGAGCCCGGCCGTGCTTGACCAGCTGAAGACCACCCATCCGGCCCTGCATGAGGGGATCATCCAGGCCTACTCGCACGCGATCGACCGGCTGTTCCTGGTCGCGGTGCCGATCTCGATCGTCAGCATCATCGCGGCCCTGTTCATCAAGCAGGTGCGGCTGCGCGCCAGCAACTCCCAGCCGGCGGCCGCTCCGGGCAGCCCGGCCGCTGCGGATTCGGCCCCGCTTGCTCCCGAAGGGAAGCGCTAGATGCCTGGCGTGACTATCTCGGCCGGCTACGGCGCCGGCGGCAGCATCATCGCCCCGCGCGTGGCCGGGCTGCTCAACCTGCCGTTGCTCGACCGCGCGATCAGCTCGCACGTCGCCGCGCAGCTGCAAGTGTCGGTCCAGGAAGCCGAGGGCGGCGTGATCAAGCGGTCGCTGCCCGACCGATTCCTGGCGGTGCTGGCGCCGCTGGCAGGCGGCGCACTCGGGGCCGGCACCGACTGCGCGCCGCCGGGCGCGATCCGGCCGGCCGATGACGCCGACTTTTTCCGCCCGCAGGCCGATCTCATCATGCGGACCGCGCTGCAGGCCGGGGCGGTCATCCTCGGCCGCGGCGGCGGCGCCGCGTTCCAGCACGAGCCGGGAGTGCTGCGGGTCCGGCTATTCGGCCCGCCCGAGGCGCGCATCGCCCAGGCGGCCCGCATCGAGGACGTGGACGCGGACACCGCGCGAAAGCGGCAGCCCGAGGTAGACCGCGCCCGCGCGCAGTACGTTCGCCGGCTCTACTTCGCTGACATCGACGACCCGGCGTTCTACCAGCTGCAGATCGACAGCACCGCCCTGCCGCTCGAGACCTGCGCCACCATCATCGCCACGGCCTATCACGCGCTTCGCGGCGACTGAGCCGGGCAGCGGTCGGGCGCCTGTCGGTCGTACCGGTCGGGCCAGGACTCGCGGAGCGGCTATGTTTCGGGTGTGACGCCGTTGCCGGATATCGGTCAGTGGGCGCGCGGCAGTGGGCTGGAAATCGTCCTGCTCCTGACCGGCGCGATCCTGCTGACCCGGTGCGCGACCTGGCTGGGCCGCAAGATCACCGACCGGATCGACGCCAGCGCCCGGGAGACGGACGCGCTCGTCCGCTCGGAAGCGTCCAAGCACCGGCACGCGCTCGCGTCAGTCATCACCTGGGTCACGCTGGTGGTCATCTACTGCGCGACCGGCGTGGCGGTCCTGGCCCGCCTCGGTATCCCGGTGACCAGCCTGGTAGCCCCGGCGGCGGTGGCAGCGGTGGCCCTGGGATTCGGCGCCCAGCGCATCGTCCAGGACATCCTGGCCGGCTTCTTCATCATCACCGAGCGGCAGTACGGCTACGGGGACCTCATCCGGCTCTCGGTGCCGAGCCTGCCCGACCCCGCGATCGGGACAGTTGAGGACGTCACCTTGCGGGTGACCACGGTGCGGACGGCCAATGGCGAGGTGGTCATCACCCCCAACGGCCAGATCACCCAGGTGACCAACCTGTCGCGGGACTGGGCCCGCGCGGTGGTGGACGTGCCGGTGCCCGCGGCCGTGGACGTCAACGGGGTCAGCGATCTGCTCCGCGCTGTCGGCGAGGAGGCGTACGAAGAGGAAGAACTGCGAAGCCTGCTGCTGGACCCGCCGGCCGTCATGGGCGTGCAGAGCATCGACGTGGACCACTTCCAGGTGCGCATGGTGGCCAGGACGCTGCCCGGCAAGCAGTTCGACGTGGGCCGGATGCTACGGGTCCGGATCGCGGCGGGACTTCACCGCCAGGGCATCAACCTGCCGACCGTGCTGGAGACCGCAGACCCCGACGGGACTACCTGATGCGCCGGGTGCGAACCTCCACCTGGATCGTCACCGCCATCTTCCTGGTCGCGCTGGGGACCTATCTGTATTTCAGGCCCGCCCGCGCCACGACCGATACCCCGCCGCCGGCCAGGGCCCGGCCCACGGCGCCGGTCAGGTCGACTCCCGTCCCGAGCACCGTCGGCGACAACGCCAGCACCAACTGCGAGCACCCGGCCAGGTCAGTCCGAGGCCCAAGGCCAGCACGCCAAGTCCGACGGCCGTTCCGACCACGTCGCCCTCCCCGGTCGTGACGCCATCCCCGTCAGCAACCAGTACCGCGCCCTCCCCCTAGACGTTCAGGGCTCGAGCCCCCGCCCCGGGTGCCAGCACCGAGGGTCATGACCGAGCCGCGCCGTGAAACGATCCGCTACCCGGACAAACGTGTTCCTTATTTTGCGTCTTTTAAATCAGTTACACGATATGCCCCTTTTAACTTTGTTATGGCGTTCCGCGAAGGTAGCGTTGTAGTCCAGTGGGTACGCGGATTCACCCGGACCCTCGGCCCGAGGAGGACCTGATGGAGAGCACCGCAACCCGAGCCGCTCGCCAGACCGCTCATGCTGCCGCCGCGCCGCCCGCGCACCACACAGTTGCGGTGTCGGGCGGATCAGCGACCACCGGCCGTGAGCCGCCCGGCCGGTGGACCGACGCAAAGGCCGCCCGGCCCGCAGCTAAGTTCGCCAAAGTCCGCATGGCCGTCCGGGTACCGGAGCTGGCCAAGTGGATCGCCGCGCGGCCGAGTTTCACCTTCGCCGAGGCCGCGGCGGCGAGCGCTCCGTCACCGTGCAGCCCGAGCGTGATGGCCTACACACTCCTGGACGCCCGGCTCGCTTCAGCGCTCGCTGACCTGGGCTACCTGACGATGGCCGGCGGCAAGAACGGCTACACCGTGAGCGCGATCAAGGCCTCGTCGGTGACGCCCGGTCAGGCGCTGAGGAAGTAGTCGTTGATGTACTTCTCCCCCTCGTCGCAGAAGAACGTGACGATGTGCCGGAGGTCCGGGTACCGCGCTCGCAGCTCCAGGGCGGCGAGCAGGTGCGCGCCGGAGCTCGGGCCCACGAACAGTCCGAATTCGCGGGCCAGGCGGCGCATCTCGCTGATCGCCGCGTTGCTGTCCACCGCGACTATCTCGTCGATGATGTGCCGGTGCCTGGCGAAGATGCCAGGGACGAAGCCGTCGGAGATGCCCTCGATCAGGTGCCGGCCGACCTCGCCGCACATCAGCAGGCACGACTCGTTCGGCTCGACGGCAACCACCTTGCAGGACGGGTTCCGCTCGCGGAAGCACTGACCCACGCCGACGATGGTGCCGCCGGTACCGACCCCGCCGATCACGGCGTCCGGGACTGCGCCGTCCGGCAGCTGGGCCAGCGTCTCCGGGCCGAGCCAGGTGCGGTTCTCCTCGACGTTCCACTCCGAATCGAATTGCTGCGGCGCGAAGTAGCCCGGCTGGCCGCCGAGTTCGCGGACCTTGGCCAGCGCGTCGTTGACATGAAAGTCCCCGAGCGTCATGACCTGCGCGCCGAAGGCTCGCGAGATCGCCTGCCGCTCGCCGCTCATCCCGTTCGGCATCACCACGAGCATCTGGTAGCCCTTGACGGCCGCGACCATGCTCATCGCGTTCCCGGTATTACCGCTGCTTGCCTCCACGATGGTGTCACCCGGCCGCAGCAGCCCTTCCCGCTCCGCCCGCTCGATCATGTACCTGGCGATGCGCGCCTTGATGGATCCGGAAGGGTTCAGGTACTCGAGCTTGACCCAGATCCCGTCAACCATGATCAGCGGGGTGTTGCCGATCGCGTCGAGGATCGTGCCGCCGCCCGGCCGGAGTCGGCACGGCGGCCTGCTCCCGCGCCCCCTGGGCTGCGGCGGACGGTTCCTGCGGCCCGGCTACTGCCGGGCGCGTCCCAACCGTGCCATTCATGCCTGCAGCGTACGTGCGTAGCGCGCGCCAGTGGCCAGGAAGGATCGCTGAACAGCGGCTGCACCGGGCCGCTACGGTAACCGTCAGCCGGTACCGCCCGCTACTGCGCAGCAAAAGGGGATAGCCGATGACCAGTCCGCGCTCGCTGCGTCTCGCCGGCCCGCGGCCGCGGCCGCTGCTCTGGTCGCCGGGTCCCTGCTCGCGGCCGGTCCGGCCGTCGCCAGCCCCGCCGGGGCCAGCCCCGCCGGGGCCAGCCCGGCCGCGCTCAGCGCGGCCAGGGCGCACTGGCGTGTCATCAGGTCGTTCGTGGCGCACAACACCACATTCGCCAGCGTGGCCGCGCTGCCAGACGGCTCGGCCTGGTTCGGCGGCGAGAGCCCGGCCAGCAAGCCGCTGCTGGAGCACCTCAGCAAGGGCAAGTGGCACAGCAACTCCCTGCCCGGCCCGGTCGGCAGCTTCGTCGGCACGGTGAGCGCCACGTCCGACAGCAACGTCTGGCTCGACGAAAGCGGCACGACCGCGGCCGTCGGGCACCTGACCAAGCACGGCTGGGCCACCCGGTCGTTTGCCATCGGCACCGACGACGTGCTGATGGACACGCTGGTCACGACCGGCCCGAAGAACACCTGGGTGCTCGACTACGACTTCACCACCAAGATCGCGTACGCCTACCACAACACCGGCTCGGCGAGCTGGAAGCGGGTCACCCTGCCGGCCCACGCCAGCGCGGACTCCGCGATCTCCGCGTCGTCGGCCCGCAATATCTGGGTGGTCGGGAACGTCGGCGCGTCCGGTACCTGGGCGACGCTGCGCTACAACGGCAAGAAGTGGCAGGTAGTGCCGCTGCCCGCGAGCCTGGACGTGCCGAAGGGCAACTTCGCCGAGGTCGAGGGCATCCTCGCGGTCTCGCCGGCCAGCGTCTTCGTCACGGTCCTGACCAGCAGCAAGACCAAGTCCGGCCCGATCGTGCTGCTGCACTGGAACGGGCACTCCTGGCGGCGAGTCTTCAACAAGCTGCCGCCTGGCAACCTGCGCGGGCCCATCGCCCCCGACGGCCGCGGCGGCATCTGGCTGGCGGGCAGCAACACCGCCTTCACCAAGGGCGAGCTGTTTCACTACGCCCGCGGCCGCTGGACCACGGCGGCCGAGCCGGCCACCTCCCAGATCATGATCGTCGGGACGCTGGCCCTGATCCCCGGCACCCGCTCGCTCTACGGGGCGGCCGAGATCAACCCGGCGTTCGGCGACTCCGGGGCGCGGGTACTGCGGTACGGCGGCTAGCCCGGGACAATCGCGACCGTGCACATCTTCAGGTACCGCGATCACGACACGTCCGCCATCGGCGTCGGCATCCAGACCGGCGAGCGCTTGTCCCGGCTGGACGGGGTGCCGTCGCTTGGGTCGCTGTGGTCGCTCCCGCTCGACCGGCTGCGCGACCGGCTCGAATCCGGGCGCGGCGCCGAGCTGGATCCGGGCGCGGTCACGATCCTCGCTCCGATCGACGGCCGGACCGAGGTCTGGGCCTGCGGCGTGACCTACGAGATCTCCCGGCAGGCCCGGCGGGAGGAGAGCGAGCACGCCGCCGACGTGTACCAGCGCGTCTATGACGCGGACCGGCCGGAGCTGTTCTTCAAGTCGGCGGCCTGGCGGGTGGCCGGGCCCGGTCAGCCGATCGCGGTCCGCGCCGATTCCGAGGTCACGGTGCCCGAGCCCGAGGTCGCCCTGATCATCAGCTCGCGCGGCGAGATCGCCGGCTTCACCGTGTGCAACGACGTGTCCTCGCGCTCGATCGAGGGCGAGAACCCGCTCTATCTGCCGCAGGCCAAGACCTACCTCGGCGGCTGCGCGCTCGGGCCGATGATCCGCCCGGTCTGGGAGGTGCCCGATCCGTACGCGCTCGGGATCGAGCTGACCATCTCCAGGAACGGGGCGGCCGTCTGGACCGGCACGGCCAGCACCGCGCAACTGCACCGGCGGTATGACGACCTGGTCTCCTACCTGATGCACTCCGACGTGCACCCGGACGGCGCGGTGCTATCGACGGGCACCTGCCTCGTGCCGCCGGCCCCGTTCACCCTCGGCGCCGGCGACGTCGTCCGCATCGGCGTGGCCGAACTCGGCGTGCTGGAGAACCCGGTCGTCCGCGGGCTCGGCGCGATCAGGGACGCGCTGGGCGCGCAATAGCAACGGCGCTCACTACGATGCGGTGGGTGGAGACCAGCTATCCGCCGAAACTGCGAAGCGGCGATCAGATCCGGATCGTGGCCCCGTCGCGCTCTCGGGCGCTGGTGGCCGAGCACGATCACAGCGGCATCATCGAGGCGCGGTTCGCCGAGCTCGGACTGAGCCTGTCCTACGGCGCGCACGTCGACGAGCGTGATGCCTTCATTTCCTCGCCGGTCGAAGCGCGGGTGGCCGATCTGCACGCCGCGTTCGCCGACCCGGCGGTGGCGGGGATCATGACGGTGATCGGCGGCTACAACTGCAACGAGCTGCTCCCCAGCCTGGACTGGGAGCTGATCCGCGCCAATCCCAAGGTGTTCTGCGGTTACTCCGACATCACCGCCCTGCACGGCGCGATGCTCGCCCGCGGCGGCCTGGTCACCTACAACGGCCCGCACTGGTCGAGCTTCGGGATGGCCCGCCACTTCGAGCCGACGCTGCGCTGGTTCACCGCCTGCCTGCTGCAGGACGACCCGGTGCGGCTGGAGCCCGCCCGAAGCTGGACCGATGACGAGTGGTTCCGTGACCAGGAGAACCGCGAGGTACTCCAGACCGACGGCTGGTGGCCGCTGCGAGGCGGCCAGGCGGCGGGCACCCTGATCGGCGGCAACCTGAGTACCTTCTGCCTGCTCCAGGGCACGCCGTACATGCCGTCGCTGGCCGGCGCGGTGCTCTTCGTCGAGGACGACTTCGAGTCTCAGCCAGCGCATTTCGCCCGGCAGCTGACCTCGCTCCTGCAACTGCCGGACGCGGCTGGCATCCGCGGGCTGATGATCGGCCGGTTCCAGCGGGCCAGCCAGCTGACCCGGCCGCTGCTGGAGCAGATCATCGCCCGGCAGCCCGTGCTCGCCGGCCTGCCGGTCCTCGCGAATGTCGACGTCGGTCACACCTCGCCGTTCGCCACCCTGCCCATCGGTGGTCAGGTGCTGATGTCCGCCGACGCGAATGACCTGCACATCACCCTGACCCGACACTGACCTCGGCGCTGTCGGCCCCATCGGGTCCTAGCGCGACAGCCGGTCCTGGCCCGACAGCCGGTTCGGAAACCGCAGCCGGAATGTGCCCTGGCCGGGAGCGGCGCAGCCCGGGGATGAGGGCCGCGGTGATCACGAGCGAGGCGCAGCCGAGCACGCCGATGACCACGGCCGGACCGCCGGCCAGCCGCTCCGTTAGCAGCCCGGCCAGCACGGCGGCGACCCCCTGCGTGGCGGTCACGCCCGCCGAGTTCAGGCCGAGCACCTGGCCGCGGATGCGCGGGCTGGTGCGGTCCACCAGCCGTTCCTGCAGCGGGAGGCTGGCCGCGTAGCCGATCGAGGCGACGAACCCAAGTGCGGCCGCGACCGCGAGCGCGGGGTCGAACAAAAACAGCACGTAGGGCACGGCCAGCAGGAACCGCAGCGGCTCGACCAGCGCGCGGCGCGCCCGGTCAGAGACGAAGCGGCCGATGAGGATGTCGCCGGTGAGCATGCCGGCGGCGGTCGTCGCGAACAGGTACCCGGCCGACCGCCCGGCGAGCGGCACGAACAGCGACTCGCACCCGACGATCAGGCCGTTGGGTATCCAGCCAGCCAGGAAGACCGGGCGCAGCACGGGCGACGCGAGCAGCGCGCGGTTGGTCGCGCGAGCGCGGCGCACGACCGAGCCGCCGGAGGCGCGGCTCGGATGATGGCCCACCCCGCGGGCCACGATCGCGATTCCAACTCCGGCGGCCGCCGCTGCGCACAGGAACAAGGCCGACGTGGACAGCCGGAGCAGCAGGATGCCGCTGAGGCCGTAGCCGACGATCTGCATGCCGCCGACGGCAATGTTCAGGGTGGCCCGGCCGAAGACGTAGCTGCCTTCCGGGAGGATGTCGGCGACCAGCGCGAGGGTCGCGCCGCCGGTCGCGGACATCACCACCCACGGCAGGGCCAGAATCGCGAACCGCAGCCCCCACGGCAGGCCCGGCACCGCCTGCAGCAGGTCGGCGCCGCAGGTCACGACCGCGAGCGCGGCCAGCGCCGTGCGCGGGCGGATCAGGTCAGACGCTGACACCAGGAACCAGGACGCGACCATCCGGATCAGCGGGCCGCCGAACATGGCCAGGCCGGTCAGGACCGGGTTGCCCGTCGCGTTGTAGGTGATCGTTCCCAGCGCCAGGCTGCCCACCGACGCCGAGCCCACGGCCAGGCACTGGACTGCGAAGATCGCCCGGAACTCCCGGACGCCAAACAGCTGGCGGTAAGTGCGCATGCGGACCACTGTGGGTTGCCGCCACCCGCTGGGTCTAATATTTCGCGCACCGGCGAAACATGGAGGCGTGGATGGGAACGTGGCGCGTCGGGCCTGATCTGCTCGCCCGCGCGCGGTTCACGCTGTCCCCCAAGGCCGAGATCGGCACCGCGCTCACCGCCCTGCTGAGCCCGCTGGACGCCGAGGACCGCGCGTTCGCCAGCATGCATCAGGCGGGGTTCCGCGCCATGCTCGGCCAGTTCCCGCTGCGGCGCGCGGTACTCGACCGCAGCTTCCGGCCGGGTCGCGGCGACGTGCCTGGGTGGATCGCCGACTACCTGTCGGCGCCGCTCACCGCGCCGAACGTGACGATCGACGACGAGATCGCCGCCGTGGCCTCGATGACCGACGCCGAGCTGCGCATCGATCTGGAAGAGACCAGCATGGCGCCGCTGCCGCCGGAACTGACCGGGGCTCCCCTGGTCGAGGCGGCGACCGGGCTGCTGAGCTGGGTGTGGACGCGCACGCTCGCCACCGACTGGCCCCGCCGCGAGCGCATCCTGCGTGCCGACATCGTCGCCAGGACCGGGCAGCTGGCCAGCCACGGCTGGGTGGCGGTGCTGCGTGACCTCGGGCGGGGCCGGGACTGGGTCGGCGGCGGCGAGCTGCGGATCAACCGCTACGACCTGCCAACCCGCGAGTTGCCGGCCAGCGCGCAGTTGTACTTCATCCCGGTGCTGTCGCACGGAGGCTGGGCCGGCTGGTCGCAGTCCGGTGCTCACGCGCTCTATTACCCGGTTACCGGCCGGCTGGCCGCGACCGGGACGGCCCGCCGGGGCGGGCTGGACCGGCTCATCGGGGCCAACCGGGCGGACCTGCTGTCTGCGCTCGATCAGCCCGCCGGGACCACCGGCCTGGCCGCCGCCAGCGGGCTCCCGATCGGATCGGTCGGCAACCACCTGCGGGTGCTGCTCGACGCCGGCGCCGTCACCCGCCGCCGGTCCGGCCGCTCGGTGCTCTACTGGCGCACTCCCCTCGGCGACGCGCTGGTCGCCGCCGACGGCCGCGACGGCTAGGGAGCGTCAGCGCTCAGTGCTATGCGATGCGGGAACCGGTGCACTTCCTGCGGCCAGCCGACCGCGATCGCGATCCGGCCGGCCCAGTACCGCGCCTCAGCGTCGTCGGCCACATCCACGACCGCGAACCCGCCGAGGTGCTCCTTGGTCTCGGTGAACGGCCCGTCGGTGAAGACGGGCGAGCCGCTGCTCGGGTCGACGCTGCACACGACGGTCGACGCGTCCAGGCCGCCGTCGCTGAAGACGAAGGCATGCGCGGCCGTCATCTCCTCGATCAGGGCCCTGGCGGTCGCGGCCTTCTCCCGCAGCTCCTCCAGCGTGTGGTCAGGTACCCATTCGTCGTTGAAAGCGATCAGGTACAGCGCCATCAGAAACTCCTCTGCCCAGGGGCAGCCCGGACGGCTGCCGCTCACCTTCTCTACGAACGCCCTCGTGTCAATCGACACCGGGGCCGAGACCATTTCTGGTTGCCCGTGGCGCCGGTTTTTTGGTGTCCGGCGCCGGCGTCGCCGCCAGCGGCCACACCGTGGCTGGTAGTCGTCGCTGTCGGCGCTGGCTGGCCAGTTCCTTGTAGGAGGACCCAGCCGCGCTGGACTCTGACCTCATCGTCCAGATTGCTCCGCACGCCGCATAGTCCTAGTCGCAACTGCCGAAAAGTAGTGCTTTGCCCAGGTCGGTGGTTATGCGGAGCAGCGAATTCGCATGCATGGCAGTCGCGGCCGGCGGCTGGTGCTGGTTCCCCGCCTGGTAGCCGTGGGACGCGCTGGTCAGCGGGTTTGGGTGCCTAGCTGATGCCTCCGATATCGCCGGCTCTCGGCGTGCCTTCTGGCCGGGTGGGGTCAGGTGGTGCCTTCCGTAGCACGTACTCAACGGCACCGCTTCCTCCCAGCGACCGGCCCCGCGTCCAGGCCTGCTCGAATGCTGCATCTCCCATGCGGGAGCGCAGCGCCGCCAGGGAATCATCGTCGTGGGCGGCGCGGGGCACGAGTGCGTGCAGCCAGCCGCTGCCCTTGGCTTGCAGAAGCGCGCCTGCGGCGGCGAGCAGACGCACGGCGCGCTCCAGGTTGTCCTGCTTGATGGCGACCGCGGCGAGCGCCTCCAGGTAGTAGGCGACGCTTGGTTCGTCCCCGGCCTCGGCCGACTGCGACACCCCTTCCTTTAGGCGTTCCGCCGCGCCGGTCAGATCGCCCTGTGCCTGGCTGCTGAGCGCCAGGTCGTAGAGCGAGATGAGGATGGTGAACCGGTCCTGCGCGCTGCGGGCCGCGTTCAGGGCCTCGGTGAACAGCTGCGCTGCGCGGTCGTGATCTGCCTGGCTGAGGCGGATCTGGCCGAGGAAATTGCACACCAGCGCCACGTCCAGCAGGTGCTGCAGACGCTCGGGTCCGGCAAGCCCGTCGTTGCCGGCCTCCTGCAGCGGGGCGAGCGTCTGTTCGAGCAGCTCGCTGGCCCGCGCGTCCTGGTGCTGCAATGCCAGGAGGTGACCCAGCATGGCTGCCGTCGTGGCTGCACCCAGCATGTCCCCGGCCTGGCGGTACAGCGGCAGGCTCTGCTCCAGCAGCGGCTGCGCTGTGGCCTGGTCCCCGGACGCGAAGAGACCGATGCCGGTGCCGCTTAGCGCCAGCGCACGCTGTTGCGGCGGCAGGTGTTCGCTCTTGGGCAGGATGTCCACGTAGGAGGCGAGTTCCTCGCCGTGGCCGTGCAGCCACCAGAATCTCCATGTCGCCCAGGACAGCTGTATCGCCGGCTCGAGCTGGTCCTGTTCCACCAGCCAAGACATCGCGGCGCCGAGATTGCCATGCTCGGTCTCGAGCCGGTCCAGCCACGCCAGCTGTCCGGGACCCTGCAGCTCGGCTGGAGTCGGGCTCGGCAAGCGCCCGGAAGTAGGCTGCGTGCCGGTCGTGCGCCTCGCGCCAGTCAGCGCCTTCGCGCAGGCGCTCCAGCGCGTACTCCCGGATGGTCTCTAGCAGCCCGAGGCGCGGCTCGCCGTTGCGGGTCTGCGGCCGTACCAGGCTGCTGTCCACCAGCGAGCCCAGCGTGTCCGTGACGTGCCCAGTCTGGCCTGGCTCCGCCGGGTCAGCCGCTGCGCCGACGGCCTCCGCGGCGGGCAGGTCGAAGGTTCCGGCAAACACCGCTAGGCGGGCGAATAGTGCCTGCTCACTAGCGGAGAGCAGATCGAAGCTCCAGTCCAGGGTGTTTCGCAGTGTCTGCTGCCGCGAGGGCCGGTCGCGCGCTCCGCCCGTCAGCAGGCCCAATCTGTCGTCGAGCCGGGCCAGCAGGGCCTGCGGTGGCAGCAACCTGACCCTGGCGGCGGCCAGCTCGATGGCGAGCGGGAGCCCGTCCAGCCGCCGGCAGATCTCGGCGACCGCCGCGGCGTTCCCGCTGGTCAGCTCGAAACCCATGGACGCGGCTTGCGCCCGCTGCACGAACAGGCGCACCGAGGCGCACCGCTGCACGTCCGCGGCGTCCCCGCCGGCCCCGAGCGGTGGCACCGGCAGCGTCGGCACCGGGAACTCGTGCTCACCGCTGAGTCGCAACACCATCCGGCTGGTCACGAGCGCAACCACGCCCGGAGCGGCGCCCAGCAGCTCAGCCACCAGCGGAGCCGCCCCCATCACCTGCTCGAAGTTGTCCAGCACCAGCACCAGCCGCCGGGCGCGCAGGTACGACTTCAGGTCGTTGATCAGCCTGCCGCCCGAGGTGTTCAACCCCAGCGCGGCGGCGATCGCCGCCGTCACCAGGTCGGCCGCCCGGACCGAGCCGAGTTCAACGAACCGCACCCCGTCCGCGAAGCCCGGGCCCAGCCGCCGGGCGACTTCCACCGCGAGCCTGCTTTTCCCGACCCCGCCGGGGCCGGTGAGGGTCACCAGGCGCACGCCGTCGGCACGCATCAGGTCGCCCACCGCCGCGGCCTCATCGTCGCGGCCCACAAGCGGTGTCGCCGGCGTCGGCACCGCTCCTGCCAGTGACGCCCCGCCTGCGGCGCCGTCTCCCGATGACGCCATCTCGAACCGCTCGCTCAGTAGCACGGCCAGGTCATTCTCGACCAGGCGCTGCAGCTCGGTGGCTGCGGAAAAGCGCTGGTAGGACACGTCACCGTCGTCCCTGATGCGGGTCAGCAATTCCGCCAGCCGCAACTCACGCTCCGGCGCCGGCGACTTCACATAAATGAGCCTGGGCAGCGCCGCCGACAGCAGGTACTCATCCTCCAGCCCGGAGACCTGCTCCCCTGGCGCGACCCAGCCGTAGCTCTGCCAGTACACGCCCACGAAGACCTGGCTCTGCGCCAGGTAGGAGCGGTATACATCGCGCGGCGGATGCGGCCGGGCGCCCAGCTCGAACATCACCGGCACCAGCCGCAGACGGGTCACCGCGTCCCGCACTGCCTGCCGCTCAGCGGCCAGTTCCTGCAGCGTGGAACTCACAAAGACCCGCAACCGCTGGTCGGGCGTGCGGACCAGATCCGTCTCGGCCATTACGCCACAGCCTAAGCAGGCGCGGCGGTCGGCGACAGGTCAGGTCAGTCGACGGCAGTGCCTTACCCCAGCGGCCGACGCCCTGGAATCAGGTCGGTGATCTTCAGAATGCGCACGGTCTCCGCAGAATGAACATTCCGACCCGGCCTGAACGACCATGCTGGCTAACGACGATCATCGGCCGAGTACTGCTGGGCCCAGCGGGGGATGCCTTACCCGTCGCTGGCCACCGAGCGTTTTAGCCCGGGCGGGCCGGGCAGCATCTGTGAACATGAGCGGATCAGCAGGCCGAGTGGCGGTAGCCCCCGGCGTGCCTGATCGGTGCAGCTCGAGGTGCAGGTAGAAGCGTTGCCGAGGCAATCGACGTGCTGGGGCGGGTCTTGAGAGCGACCCGGCGGCCGAGTCCACGAACAAGCAACCAGACAGATCCGACGGCAGGGGGATGCCCTCCCGGATCCAGGGGGTAAGTGATGACAACAGCGCGCGACATCATGCACACCGGTGCGACGTGCATCGGCGAGCACGAGACACTGCAGCACGCCGCCCAGCAGATGCGCGACCTCGGTGTCGGGTCGCTCCCGATCCGCGGGGACGACGACCGCCTGCGCGGCATCATTACCGACCGTGACATCGTCACCAAGTGCATCGCCCGAGGCGCTGACCCGGCGAGTGTCACCGCGGGCGAACTGGCTCAGGGCATGCCGGTCACCATCGAGTCACACGCGGACGTGACAGACGTCCTGCGCGCCATGGAGCAACACCAAATCCATCGGCTACCGGTCATCGAGAGCCAGCAGCCGGTAGGCATGATCAGCCAAGCCGACCTGGCGCGTCACCTGCCCGAAAGCGCCATCGGGCAGTTCATTGAAGCCGTCTGCGCATCCAGATAACTCCCCATTTCGATGATGTCAACTCGGCGACCGCATCGACCGGATCCTGGTCCTGAGCGCAGCGATGTCGGCGGCCAGAGCCCGGCGCTGGCTGTCGTCGCTGCGAGCTAGTCAAGCGGTGCCGACGCGGCATCGCGCTGCCGCAGACAGCCGGTCAGCCTTGCAGGCCGTCCCAGGACCAGTGCGGGGTGCCGAGGCCGTCGGGCACATCGTCGGCGGACTCGGGGTACCGCGCCAGCGGAATCGTCGTGGCCCAGGCGAAATAGTCGTGCAGCACCTGGCGCAGCGGCTCGGCGGCGAGACCGGCGTCGCTGAGGGCCTGGTCGAAACAAGCGATCGCGCGCTGGTCCATCTCGTCGTGCGCGCCGTTGCCGCTGTGGATCCGCACCACCGACGTCTCGTCGCCGAACTCGCCGGTGTAGGCGGCTGGCCCGCCGAGGGCCTCGCCCCAGTACGCCGCCAGCCGCTCACTGTGCCGCGGGTGGTATCCGTGGCTGAACGCGTGGCTGACTATCTCGTCGGCGAGCACCCGGGAGTGCCACGCCTCGGCCAGCCGCAGCAGTCCCGCGCGCCCGCCCGCGGCCTCGTAGACGCTCTGCATCCGCCCAGCATGACAGGGCTAGCGAGCGCTCAGCAGGACCCCGACCATGACCGCGTCCTCGGCAGCGCGGTTCTGCCAGTCGTGCGGCACCCCCGGCTGCTGCACGACCGAGTCACCCGGCCGCAGCACGATCTCAGTGCCGGCCACGACGAGCGTGACCTCACCGCGCAGGATCGTCACGTAGTCGAGCGTCTCGGTGGCGTGCGCGCCCTGGAACTCCGCGTGCCCGGCATCCGGCGCCGCGCCGCCGTCGGCCGCACCCGGCGCGATCTGCACGATCCGGAAGCACGCCCCGCCCGCGGGCGGCTCCAGCGCCCACTCCTGCGTCGAGGTATCGGTGGTCCCGGCGGTGATCGGCCCGCGGCCGGAGACCCACAGCTCAGTGGTCGTGTAGCGGCCCGCGTGAATGACCGTCGGGGGCTCCCCGCTGGCGATGACCGCCGGGTTGCCTTGCGCATCGAATCCAGTAACGACTCTGTTCACCCGGGGCTCCACATCTCGCGCGGGACAGGACATCACCAACGTGATCAGTGTGCAGCCGGACGAACGGGTCGCGCCAGCGACGCGGGCCGGCGCCGTGGACAATGCACGGATGGACCACGAACTGGGAGCGCTCCGCGACTACCTCGACGGTCAGCGCGAGCACGTGCTCGGGATCCTGGCCGGGCTCGGGCCGGAGCAGCTGCGCCAGCCGGTGCTGCCGTCCGGCTGGAACTGCCTGGGCCTGGTGCATCATCTCGCCCTGGACGTGGAGCGATTCTGGTTTCCCGGCGTCATCGCGGGCGCGCCGGACGTCGTCGCGCTGCAGCAGGCGGGCACCGAAGCTCACTGGCAGGTACATGACGGGATGACGGCCGAGCAGGTGCTCGGCGGGTACCGCGCTCAGGTTGACCGCGCGAACGCCGTGCTCGCGGCGCTGGCGGACCAAGACGGCGCGCTGGACGAGCCGCCCGCCACCTGGCCCGAGCAGATCTGGCCGCGCTGGCGGCTGCCGGACGTCCGGCACGTCATCCTGCACGTGATCACCGAGGTGGCCTGCCACGCTGGCCACCTGGACGCGGCCCGGGAGCTGATCGACGGAACCACCTGGATGAGCGGCGATCCGTACGCCGGCTGATCCGGCCTACTCCGGCTTGTCGGCCGCCGCTCTCGGAATGCGGCCCAGCAGATAGAACTCCGGGTTCGGCTGCAGCGCAGTCAGGTGCGCGAGCCGGTTGGACGCGGCGAACAGCGCGGTGATCGCGCCGACATCCCAGATCTCGTCGTCGGTGAGCCCGGCCGCGCGCGCCGCCGCGATGTCGGCGTCCCCGAAGCGCTCAGGGGTGCGCGCCAGCGCGAGCGCGAGGTCGGCGATCGCCCGGCCGCGCGGGCCGAGCCGCACCTGCCACGGGTTCGCGGCCACCTGGTCGGAGAGCTGCGGGTCCTTGGACCGGATCCGCAGCAGCGCGCCGTGCGCGACGATGCAGTACGTGCAGTAGTTGGCGGCCGAGGTGGCGACGACCACCAGCTCGCGCTCCGCCTTCGTCAGCCCGTCCGGCCGATCCATCAGCGCGTCGTGGTAGTCGAGGAAGGCCCGCAGTTCGGCGGGCCGGTGCCCGAGCGCGCGGAAGATGTTGGGGACGAAACCCGACTTGCTGGCGATCTCGCCGATCCGCTCCCGCAGGTCGGCTGGCAGGTCGGCCAGCTCCGTCATCCCGAACCGGCTCTCGGCCATGATCCCTCCCGGCTTGCGGCGCTCTGCCGTCATCCTCGCGCAAACGGTCGCGGCCAGAGACGTCGAGGCTTGATAACGGGCCGGTGCCGCCAGGTGACCGGACCACCGGCCAGGTGGCCGGACCAGCGTCGCGGTAATGGGAGGACTCCGGCGCGCCGCTTCGATCCTCGCGGGCCGGGGTACAGTCACCTGACGTGACCTCCAGACCGGCCAGCTCCGACGGCTGGATCGAGCCGATGCTGGCGACGCTGACCAAAGAGCGGTTCTTCGAGCCCGACTGGATCTACGAGCGCAAATTCGACGGTGAGCGCTGCCTCACCTACCGCAGCGGAGCGTCCGTGCGGCTCATGACGCGCAATCAGAAGGACGTCAGCGCGACCTACCCGGAACTCGCGGCCGCGCTGGCGGACCAGGCGCCGACGGACTTCGTCATCGACGGCGAGATCGTCGCGCTGGACCGCGGCGCGACCAGCTTCACCCGGCTGCAGCAGCGGCTGGGTGTCCGCAGCCCGTCCGCCGAGCTCATCCGCGCGGTGCCGGTTGTCTACTTCATCTTCGACGTGATGCGCGCGGGCGGCCGGGACCTGCGTGATCTGCCCGTCCCCGACCGCAAGCAGGTGCTGAAGGACCTGCTGACCTACGGCGGACCGCTGCGCTTCACCGTGCACCGCACCCGGACCGCGCAGGCCTACTGGGACGAGGCGCAGCGCAGCGGCTGGGAGGGGCTGATCGCGAAGCGGGCCGCGTCCCGGTACACGGCGGGCCGCAGCCGGGACTGGCTGAAGTTCAAGGCGGAGAACAGCCAGGAGTTCGTGATCGGCGGGTTCACCGACCCGCAGGGCAGCCGGGCCGGCTTCGGCGCGCTGCTGATCGGCTACTACGACGAGGACGGCACGCTGGCGTACGCCGGCAAGGTGGGCACCGGCTTCGATCAGTCCGTGCTGGCGAGCCTGCACGACGCGATGCGCCGGCGGGAGCAGCCGCGGCCGCCGTTCGGGCGCGGCGCGCTGCCCCGGTCGGGCGTGCACTGGGTGCGGCCGGAACTCGTCGGCCAGGTGGGCTTCTCCGAGTGGACCACGGCCGGGCAGCTGCGCCATCCGCGCTTCCTCGGCCTGCGCGATGACAAGGATCCGGCCGCGGTCAGCCGCGAACGCCCGGCCTGAGCCCGCAACCGAATAATCCGAAGACTTAGGGCGGACAGAGCCCTGACTCTTCGGCTTGCGGGCGCGGCGGCTGGCGGCGGCCCCGCCCGGTGGATATCCGCCGGCGAGAGGCCGGCGTGTGCGGCGAGGTCCGCCATCAGCTCCAGCGCGGCGGGCTGCCTGGTCCCGATGTGCATGCCGGTGACCACCTCGCACTCGGCCCACGCCCGGTACCGCGCGCGGATACGGTCCGGCGGGCCCACCAGCGCCTGCTCGTCGACGAACTCATCGGGTACGGCGTCCGCCGCCTCCTGCTTGCGGCCGGCCCGGAACAGCTCCTCGATCCGCGCGGCCGCCTCGCCGTAACCCTGCTGTTCCATCGCGCGCTTGTGGAAGTTGACGGTCGGGTGACCCATGCCGCCCACATAGAGCGCGATAGTCGGCTTCATCGCCGCCAGCGCCGCCTGCACGTCGTCGGTGATGGCGACCGAGACCATCGGCTCGAACGAGAACGAGTCCCACGACTTGCCGCCGCCGGCCCGCGCGAAGCCCTCCTCGATCGCTTGGCGGAACCGCGGCTCCGCCCGCGGCGTGAACCGCAGCGGCAGCACGCCGTCGCAGATCTCGCCGGCCAGCCGCAGCATGGAGTCCGAACCGCTGCCGAGGACGATCGGGATGGGCTGGTCCTGGTGCAGGATCGACTGCAGCGGCTTGCCGAGCCCGGTCGAGCCTTCGCCGGTGTAGGGCAGCGAGATCTCCCGGCCGTCGTGCGCGACCGGCGCCTCGCGCCGGAAGATCTGCTGCATGATCTGCACGTAGTCGCGGACCCGCCAGTACGGCTTGCCCCACGGCTGCCCGTACCAGCCCTCGACGATCTGCGGGCCGGAGACGCCGAGGCCGACGATCATGCGGCCGCCGCCGGCCAGGCCGTCGATAGTCATGGCCTGCATGGCGCACATGGCCGGCGTGCGCCCGGCGAGCTGGGCGATGCCGGTGCCGAGGCGAATGCGCGAGGTCTGCGCCGCTACCCAGGCGAGCGGTGTCATCGCGTCCGACCCGTACGCCTCGGCCGTCCAGACGGAGTCGTAGCCGAGCTGCTCCGCTTGCTTCACCAGCGCGATCGGGAACTCCACCCGTGCGCCTGAGTACCCCAGAATGAACCCGAGTTTCACGTGCTGCCCGTTCCCCTCATCTGCCGTGACGTTCCGTACTGATCTTTACCTTCCGTCCGGGCCGGAGAGCAACTGGCCGGAGTGCCTGGCGGGCCGGAATCTAGGCGAAGTCGGCGATCGCGTCGAGTTCCGCGACGGCCTCGGCCGGCAGCCGCAGCGTGGCGCAGGCGACGTTCTCGCGCAGGTGCGCGACCGAGGAGGTGCCGGGGATCAGCAGCATGTTCGGCGAGCGCTGCAGCAGCCACGCGAGCGCCACGGTCATCGAGGAGGCGCCGGCTTCCTTCGCGACCCGCTCCAGCGTGCCCGACTGCAGCGGCGAGAACCCGCCGAGCGGGAAGTACGGGACGTAGGCGATGCCCTGCGCGGCCGTGGCCGTCGACGAGGTTGTCATCGTCGCGCCGGGCGAGGTTGTAGAGGTTCTGCACGCAGACAACCGGGGCGATCGACTGCGCCTCGGCCAGCTGATCCGCGGAGACCGTGCTCAGCCCCAGGTGCCGGATGAGACCCTGCCGCTGCAGCTCCGCCAGCGCCTCGAACTGCGGCGCGAGGGACCCCGGCTCGGGCCCCTGGACAGCGCCCAGCCGCAGATTCACCACGTCCAGCACGTCCAGTCCGAGGTGGCGGAGGTTGTCGTGCACCTGGTCACGCAGCTCCGCGGGCGTGCGGGCGTGCAGCCAGTTGCCGCTCTCGTCGCGGCGGGCGCCGACCTTGGTGACGATGTGCAGCCCGGCCGGGTACGGTGCCAGCGCCGCCCGGATGAGCTCGCTCGTCACGTAGGGCCCGTAGTAGTCGGCGGTGTCAATGTGCGTGATGCCCATCCCGACCGCCTCGCGCAGCACGGCCAGCGCCTCGTCCCGGTCCCTGGGCGGCCCGAATACGCCGGGCCCGGCCAGCTGCATGGCGCCGTATCCGACCCTGGTCACGTCCAGGTCAGCCATCCGGTACGTGCCGCCAAGCTGGTTCGATGTCATCTTCGTCTCCTGGTGAGCGATGCTGCCGCCGATGTAATAGCGGTCCGTTACCTACCCTGCCGTTACCCGGTCAGGGCAGCCAGGTTCCCGGGGATCCCGGGGCTGACGGGGCCAGGATCGGCCGCGGCGCTGCCCTTACAGTGGGGAGATGCCCGATCCGAACACGCTGGGCGAGTATCTGCGCGCCCGCCGGGAGCTGGTGCACCCGGCCGACGCGGGGCTGCCCGCCACCGGCGTGCGCCGCACGCCTGGCCTGCGCCGCGAGGAAGTGGCCACGCTGGCGGGCATCAGCGCCGACTACTACCTGCGGCTGGAGCAGGGCCGTGACCGCAATCCCTCGCCGCAGGTGCTGGACGCGCTGGCCGGCGTGCTCGGCCTCGACCCGACCGCGCGCGAGTACCTGCTCGGCCTCGCGGCGGTCCGGCCGGGCA
The DNA here is from genome assembly GCA_963805805.1 of uncultured Actinomycetota bacterium. Taxonomy (GTDB): domain Bacteria; phylum Actinomycetota; class Actinomycetes; order Streptosporangiales; family Streptosporangiaceae; genus JAJYUU01. The sequence continues at coordinate 88,731 of CAWDVS010000012.1, forward strand.
CCGTCCGGCGGCCGCGCCGCGAGGTCGTCCCGGCCGGCATCCGGCAGCTGCTCGATGTGATCGGGCTCCCGGCCTTCGTCGAGAACCGCATCTTCGACGTGCTCGCGGCCAACCGGCTGGCCACGGCGCTGCTGCCCGCGATCAGGCCGGGCGAGAACCGGATGCGCTCGGTGTTCCTCGACGACGGCGAGCGGGCCGCGCTGCCGGACTGGGACAAGGCGATCGGCGGCATGGTCGCGGCGTTCCGCGCGTCGCTCGGCACCGACACCAGCGACCCGCGGATCGCCCAGCTCGTCGGCGAGCTGTCCCTGGCCAGCGAGCCGTTCCGCCGGCTCTGGGCCAGGCACGACGTCAAGCCGCTGGCCGGCGAGCCGGCCCGGATCCTGCACCCGCAGGTCGGGCTGCTGGAGCTGCGCCGGGAGAAGCTATCCATCGGCGACTCGGGCGGCCAGCTGCTGGTGCTGTATCACGCCGAACCGGGCTCGGACAGCGCGCGGTCGCTGGCGCTGCTCGGCTCGCTGGCCGCCACCAGCGCCAGCCCGGATCCGGCCCCGGTGCCAGACCCGCACCGCCGCGGCTGAATCCCGATTGGTCAGCCGGGGAACACTGCAGGCAGACGCTGCTGCGCTGGCGGCTCGCTCGGGGGGCTCCGTGAATGCGATTCTCAACGTCATCTGGCTCGTGCTTGAAGGCATCTGGATGGCGCTCGGCTACGTGATAGCCGGACTTGTGTGCTTTGTTCTCATCATCACGATCCCGTTCGGGATCGCCGCGTTCCGGATCGCCGGTTACGTGCTGTGGCCATTCGGCCGGACCATCGAGCCGCGGCCATCCGCGGGCGTCGGATCGCTGATCGGCAACATCCTGTGGATCATCCTGTTCGGCTGGTGGCTGGCGCTCGGCCATCTCATCGCCGGCGTGGCGCTCTGCGTCACGATCATCGGCATCCCGCTCGGGCTCGCCAGCTTCAAGATCATCCCGGTCACGCTGATGCCGCTCGGCGTTCGGATCATCCCGACCTCAGAGCGATTCGCCGGGCCGGGAACGAGGGGACGCGCCGGGTACTGACCGCTGCGCTCCGGCGCCCTCGGCCAGTCGCAATCTGCGGCCAGCGAGAATGGCTAATATGCGCCTTCTGTCCGGTCGACGACGACATCCGCCCGCAGTGCCCGGCCCGATCGAGCGCAGTTGACTGTGCCGTCTAGCAGGGGCGATAACCTCACGTCACCATATGTTCGCTCCAAGCTACTATTGCGTTGATGGAGTCCCTCCTATGCCCCGTACTCATTGACCGCCGCGATGAGCTGACGAAGCTCTCGACCGCGCTAGATGAGGCAGCTCAGGGCCGGGGTCAGACAATCTTCGTCACCGGTGACGCCGGAGTCGGAAAGTCCCGGCTGGTCCGTGAGGCGGCCGAGCTCGCCTCCGACCGCGGTTTTCACGTGCTCACGGGGCGCGGCACCGAGTCGACCGTGCCGGTGCCCTACCGGCCCGTTACCGAGGCGCTGATGGGCGCGGCCCGCTCCGGCGTCACCCCAGAGAGCCCGCGGCTCACCGACTACCGCTCCGCGCTGGGCACGCTCGTGCCCGAGTGGCGCCAGCCGCAGGATCGCACCGGGCACATCTCGGCGATGATTCTCGGCGAGGCGGTGCTGCGGCTGCTCACCCAGCCGGGCTGGCACGGCGGGCTGCTCGTACTCGAGGACTTGCACTGGGCTGACCCGGAGACGCTCTCTTTCGTCGAGTACCTGACCGACAACATCGGTGGCACCGCCGTGCTGTGCCTCATCACCCAGCGCGACGTGGACGGCTCGCCGGCGGCGGACCTGCTCCATTCCGCGACCACCAGGCGCGCGGCCACTGTCGTCGACGTGCCGCGGCTGACGCACGACGCCATCGCGCAGATGGCCGCGGCGTGCTTGTCCGTCGAGCGGCTCCCGCCGGAGGTGAGCCGGCTGCTGGCCGACTGCGACGGCCTGCCGTTCGCGGTCGAGGAAATCCTGGCCGCCTCGGTGTCCTCCGGCGAGCTCATCCGCGACGACTCCGGCTGGCAGGTCAACTCCGGCGTCTCGACCGGCGTGCCGGACTCGATCGCGGGCTCGGTGCGCAACCGGCTCAACGCGCTCGGCGCCGCGATGGCTGGCGTCCTGGTGTCCGCGGCCATCCTCGGGCGGCAGTTCGACTGGGCGCTGCTGCCCAAGGTCAGCCCGGCCAGCGAGACCGACGTGCTCGCCGCGCTCAAGCGGGCCCGCGAGCTGGGCCTCATCGAGCCGGTCGGCACCGATGGCCGCAGCTTCAAGTTCCGGCACAGCCTGACCAGGGACGCGATCGTCGCGGACCTGCTGCCGCCCAATGTGGCCAGCAAGTCCGCCGCAGCGGCCGCGGCGATCGAGCAGGCGCATCCGGGCCTGCCCGGCACCTGGTGCGAGCTGGCCGCCGAGCTGCGGGTGGCCGCCGGGCAGCCGGTCGCCGCGGCCCGGCTGCTGCTGATCGCGGCGACCCGCGACCTCGCGCAGGGCGCGCTCAGCAGTACGATCGCGACCTTGACCGACGCGCGCGCGCTGCTGGCCCGGGCGCCTGAGGTCGACGAGGACCTGGCGACCGCCATCGACGAGCAGCTCGCCGAGGCGCTCGCGATGTCCGGTGACTTCGAGGCGCTGGTCGAGGTGACCGAGGCGCTGATCGGCCGGTTCGACACCTCGGATGACAACCTGCGCCGGCAGGCGCTCGCCCAGCTGCGGGTCGCGATGACCCGCCCGGCCGACAACCCGGACGTCGTCGCCGCGCACCTGCACGAGGCCGACGTCATCGCCCACAAGCTGGACGACGACCAGCTGTCGACTCAGGTCGACGCGACGGCCGCGCGGTTCGCCCTGGCCACCGGCGAGCTTGAGCACGCCGAACAGCTGGCCCGCCGGTCGCTCGACTGGGCGGAGCAGGCGGGCCTGGACCAGGCCACCGAGGTGGCGCTCATCTCGCTGGAAGTCCTCGGCCGCCGGGAGCGGATGCGCGACATGGCGACCGCCGCCGAGTTCTTCCAGCGCGCGGTCGACGTCGCCGAGCAGCACGAGGGCGGCGCCTGGGGAATCCGCGCGCTGCACGAGCTCGCCACGATCGACATGCTGCGGGACGGCTCGACCGGCTCGCTGGACGACGTCCGCGAGCTGGCCTACCGGGCCGGTGTCGTCACCACCACGGCGCTGATCGAGCTGCAGCTGGCAAACCTGTGGAGTCTCGGCACGGACCTGGACAAGGCACTGACGGTGGCCCGGCAGTGTCAGCGCACCGCGGCCCAGGTCAAGCTCAAGCGATTCGTGGCCAAGGCGCTCTCCATCGAGGCGAACATCGCGGCAATCCGCGGCGACCGGAAGGAGACCGAGCGGATCGCGCAGCAGGCGGAGGATCTGCTGCCCGGCGACGCGGACCTGCTCGCCGCCACCCACGGTTACGCCCGGGTGCTGGGCGCTCTGTTCCGCGATGACCTGCCGCAGGCGATGCGCGAGAGCGATGCCGCCATGGCCTGGGCGCGGGACACGGGCACAGCCTCGATGCGCGCCCGCGGCTACTACTCCGCGATCCAGTCGCCCCTGGTGGGCCCGGGCCGGGCGGTGGCCCTGCACGCGCTGCTGCTGGCAGCCGGCGACGGCGACGTCGTCGGCGCGATCGAGCGCGCCAAGTACATCGGTGCCGACAAGGACTGGAACCTAGGCTGCCTGGCCTATGCCGAGGCCGCCGTCGCGGGTCAGGCCGGGGACACGGCGCAGGCCAATGAGCTGGCCCGCGCGGGTGCCGCGCACTTCGCGCCGTACGCGCCGTGGTGGAATCACCTCGCCCGCCGGCTCGTGGCCGCGCGCGCGCTGCGCGACGGCTGGGGCGAGCCGGTCGAGTGGATGCGCGACGCCGCGCACGAGTTCGACGCTATGTCGCACCGCAAGCTCGCGGCGGCCTGCCGCGGCGTCCTGCGCCGGGCCGGCGAGCGGGTGCCGCGGGCCGGGCGGGGCACCGCGAAGGTACCGCCGGACCTGCGCAGGCTGGGCGTTACCAGCCGGGAGATGGACGTGTTCAACCTCGTCGGCCGCGGCATGTCGAACGCGCAGATAGCCGCTGAACTGTACATCTCGCCGAAGACCGTGGAGACGCACGTGGCGAGCCTCATCGCGAAGACCGGCAGGTCCGGCCGGCGCGAGCTGGTCGCGCTCGCGGCCAGCCAGAGCCGGGGCTGACCAGCGCCCGAGTCGACCGGAGCCCGCGCCAACCAGAGCCGGAGCCGACCGGAGGCGGAGCCGGAGCCGACCGGAGCCGGGGCTAGCCGGGGGCTAGCCGCCCGCCGCGCGCAGCGCCGTCAGCAGCGGGATCGCCGCGATCTTCGCCTCGGTCAGGTCGGCCCAGATGAGGCCGGCGGCCGGGCGCTCGGCCCGGCGGCCGCGGCAGTCGATGACGCGGTCGGGGGTGACGATCAAGTCGACCGGGACGTCATGGCCGGAGACCGGGATGGACCCGGCCGGCCGGACCTGGATCTCGTGCACGGTCGTGACGGCGACCGTCTGCGGCCCGATCAGCCCGGCGGCGACCGCGAGGGCGAACTCCAGGTCTGCGAAGCCGCCGCCCTTCCCGAGCCGGGCACCGTCCGCGCTGACCGCGACGCTGCCCATCACGACCAGGTCGACGGGCTCCAGCTCGGCCAGCCGCACCCGCCGGGCCGATTTCGACGCACCGCTGATCGACGCGGCGGCCCGCGGCGATCCGGCCAGGTGATCCGGGTCCAGCGCGAAGAACGGCTCGGCCGCGGCCAGCCTCGGCACCGCCATGTAGACGGTCTTGCCGTCCTCCAGCGCGCGCTGCCGCACCGGGAGCTGCGGCGAGTCCGGATTGGCCTTCACCGTGCGCGCCGCGTGCCACTCCCCTCGCTCGCGCAGCCGTTGCGCGGCCGCCTCGGCCCCGGTGAAGTTCGGGATCCGGCCCTCCGCGCCGGGAAAGCGGGCGACCCGGGCCGCCCGCATCGCCTCCCACACCAGTTGCCGGACGTCGGCCTTCGCGGCCAGGACATCGGTGTCCCCGCCGGCGTCGTGATCATGCCGGGGAGCGCGACGGGCAGCCATGGTCACATCCTGCCGCACCGCGTTCCGGCCGGCGGCGCGCCTGCTGCGGCCGGGGCCGCCTCAGCCGGCTGCCTGCTCGGCGTCCGGCCGGTCCGAGAACAGCGTCAGCTGCAAGCCGGCGGGCGCCGCCAGCCGCGAATTCACCGACTGCCACGGCGTCGGCGTAGGCGGCGCGATGACCGTCGCGCCCGCATCGGCCAGCCGGGCCGTCACCGCGGCCGAGTCAGCGACGCCGAACGCCACCCGGATGGGCCCGGCGACCCGTCGGCCGACCTCGACTTCGTCGATGTAGGCGGCGTGCGCCGGGTCGGCGAGCTCGAGCGTCGCCCGGCCGGCCGCGAGGATCGTGACCCGGCCGCCAGGCGAGCTGAAAGCTGCCTGCTCGGTCAGGCCGAGCACGTCCCGGTAGAACCGGAGCGCCTCCTCGTAATCCGGTGCGGTCACCACCAGCCGCAACTCCGCGACTTCCGGCCCGTCTTGCACTGTTACCTCCCGTGACTCGCTCAATCCGGGACGGCGCTGCGCCCTGGCTGGTGCCGCCCGGCGGCGCGCTGGCGACTACGCGCTGTGCTGCGGCCGCAGACCCGACAGCCGGGCCGGAGCGGACCGCTGTCCGCGCCGGGCGGCGAGGACCGTCAGCGCGACCGCGACGGGCAGCGCGACCGCCCAGCCGCAGAATGACAGCATGGCAGCAACGGCCATCCCGGCGGGAATCGCGGCGATCCTGACCCTCCCCCGCAGCAGCCGCACGGCGGCGGCCATCGCGCCGAGGTACACGGCCAGGAACAGCGCCGTCGGCAGCTCCACCATCGCGGCGACGCTGACCAGCCTGAGCCCGTAGAGCGCGAGCGCCGCGGCGCCGGCGACGCCGATCACTGCGAGGAAGGCCGCCGGCCGCCCGGTCCCGGTCCGCAGCTCGCCGACCATCTGAATCGCGCCGTTGATATACGCGTTGGTCGTGCCCAAGGTCAGCACCACCGCGGCGACGCCGGCCACCGCCGGGCCTGCCGACCCCGCCGCCTTCGTCAGCAACTCGGCGAGCGGGACGTCGGTCGCGGCCGCCGGACCCAGCACGGCGATCGTCGTCACGGCCAGGCTCAGGTAGATCGCCGTCGTGATGGCGAGCGCGATGGCGACCACGCGCGGCAGCTGCCGGGCCGGGTCGGCAAACCGCGTCGTCAGCGGCGCGACCGCCTCCCAGCCGGCGAACGACAGCATCAGGGTCACGGCCGCGTGCCCCACCGGCATCCAGCCGTGCGGCGCGAACGGCGTCCAGTGCGACAGCTGCGCCGCGTGCGCGGATCCGCCGACCGCCACCAGCACGACGGCCACCAGCAGGCCGACGAGCAGCAGTTGCGCCGCTGCGCTCGCGCGCAGCCCGCGGGCCGCCAGCGCCAGCACGGCCGCCAGCAGTCCGGCCGCCACGAGCGCGCGCGCCGTCGTCGTCGTCGCCACGTAGCTCGCCCCGATCAGGCAGACGACCGGGGCCCCGAGGACGACACCGGCAAGGAAGGACCAGCCGGTCACAAGGCCGGCCCGGCGGCCTGCGCCCGCGGTCACGTAGCCCATGACCCCGCCGGCCGACGGGAGCCGCCGGCCGAGCGCGGCGAATACGGTCGCGAACAAGCCGGATAGTGCCAGCAGCGCGACCCACGCGAGGATCGACGCCGGGCCCGCCTGGGCGGCGGCGAGACCGGGCAGGAGCAGTAGTCCGGGACCGAGGATCGCGCCGACGTACAGAGCAGTTCCCCTGGTGGTGTTCAGCTGGGATGTCATGCCTCCAGCCTGGCAAAAAGCGGCTCGCACGCGATGGCAAAGATTGCGTCAGAGCTGCCATCCAGCACATTATTATTGCGTCAGAATCGAGTTATGCTGTATAGCATGTCAGTCACATACTCCAGATGCCGTGGATCGTGCCATCGTCACCAGGCTCCAGCAGGACGGGCGCATCGCGAACGTCGACCTGGCGGACGCGATCTCGCTGTCCCCCTCGGCCTGCCTGCGGCGGGTCAAGGCACTCGAGGCCGACGGCATCATCGACGGCTACCGGGCCGAGGTGAACCGGCAGCACGCGGGCCTCGGCCTGACCGTGTTCGTCGGGCTGAAGGTCTCCGGTCACTCGGCCGAGACTTCCGCGCAACTGGAGCAGGCGCTGACGGCGATACCCGCGGTCGTATCGTGCTACCTGGTGTCCGGCACCGACGACTTCCTCGTCGAAGCGGTGGTGCCGGATCTGGCCGGTTACGAGCAGTTCCTGATCGGGCAGATCCTCACGATTGCGCAGGTAGTCGAGGCGCGGAGCACATTCGCAATCAGGACCGTGCTCAGCCGCGGTCCGCTTCCGCTGGACCACTGGCGCTGACGACGAGGGCCGGTGCGGGAGAATGACCACCCATGAGTGACACCTTCACCGCCACCTTGTGGGACGGCAGCGCCGACGTCTACCAGGCAATCCTGCGGCATCCGTTCGTCACCGGCCTCACCGACGGGAGCCTGCCCGCCGACGCGTTCTCCGGTTATGTGGTGCAAGACGTGCTGTTCCTGCGCCGGTACGCCAGGGCCCTGGCCACCGTCGCCAGCCGGGCGCCACGGACGGCCGAGACCGAGATGTTTGCCCGGCACGCGGCCGGCATCGTGACCGCCGAGATGCGCCTGCACGACTCGCTGCTGGCTGACCTCGACATCGACCCGGCCGCGATCGCCGCGGCGCAGCCGGCGCCGGTCACCCTGGCGTACACGAGCTACCTGATCGCGACCGCGCTCGGCGGCTCGTACGCCGACGGCGTCGGGGCCCTGCTGCCGTGCTACTGGATCTACTGGGAAGTCGGCAAGCACCTGCTCGGGCGTGGCTCCCCGGACCCGCGGTACCAGCGCTGGATCGACACCTACAGCGGCGACGAGTTCGGGAACGACGCGCGGGAGGTGCTCGCCGTCGCCGACGGCCTCGGCACCGAACTCACCCCGGCCGAACGCGACCGGGTGCGCGGCCACTTCCGCGTGACCAGCCGGTATGAGTGGATGTTCTGGGACTCGGCCTACCGGCAGGAGTCCTGGCCGATCTGACCTGAGCGCAGCTCAGAAGGTTGTCTGCGCGGCGATCTGGTTCAGTTCGGGCACCATGATCCGGGCGGACGACGCGGCCTGCCGGGTCCCGCCCCACGCCAGCGCGACGCCGTACACGATCCCCCACACCGCGATCAGCGGCGCCCGCACCGGAGTGGCGAGCGAGTCGGTGAGCAGCACCAGCAGCGTGACCGGAAGGGTGAGGAGCGCCACCCCGAGCAGGCTGCCGAGGCTGCACGCGATGGCCTGGCCGCTGTAGCCGTCCGCATTGCCGGGCACCGGGCTGCCGACGCGTCGCTGGCCCGGATACGCCATGCTCACGGAGAACGCGCTGCTCAGCGCCAGGGCAGCGCCGATCGCTGCGATGTCGATAGCACCGGCCCAGACCACGTAGATCGGGTGCCCGGCCGCGACCGCCAGCGCCACGGAGATGACCAGCATCAGCGGCACCGCGATCGCGGCGATCACCACGTTCCTTCCGGCGAAGTACGCACGCAGGTCGCGCTCGCTGGTCAGACTCGTCGCCTCCAGCCAGAACGCCGGCCCGGTGAACCCGATCGAGTTCGATTGCATCAGGCCGATCATCCCGCCGCCGAGGACCGCGCTCAGCACCAGGCCGACCGCGTAGTGCGGGGTGCGGATGGCGGCGACGGACGCCACCGCCATGACGACCGCGACGATGCACCAGCGGACGATCGAAGCCGGATCGCGACGCTGGTAGACCAGGAACCGGCCGGCCACTGTGCCGGCCAGGCCGGACCGGGCGAACCGCAGCGGTGCGCCGCGGACCGCCGACGACTGGGTCGAGGTGTCGACCGTCACCAGCGCCCGGCGCAGCGACAGGATCCAGAGGGCGCCGAGCGCGATGACGACCGCCGCCAGCAGCGCCAGCCGGGCCAGGCCGGTACCGGCGTGGCCGTCGGACGCGTCCTGGATGGCGTGCGCGGCGAGTCCCGGCGGCAGCCACCGCAGCCACCGGTCCGGGCCGGCGAAAGCGTGACCCGTGATCTTGCCTTCCGCCGCCAGCCGGGGTATTAGCTGGGCGAGCAGTTCATACAGCGCGAACAGCGGGACAATGAGGAACGCGGCGAAGTCCTTGCCGCGGCGCGACCGCAGCATCCCAGCCACGCTAGTGGTGAAGAGCCTGGCCAGCGTGATGCAGAACAGCACCTCCAGCACGACCGCGACCAGGGCGACGACGATGCCGGCCGCGCCGCGGGCAAGACCGACGGTGACCCCCAGCAGCCCGATCACGTTGGCCACCGGCCACGCGCCGGTCGCCGACGCCGCGAGCAGCCCGATCGCGAGCGGCCGGGTGCGCAGCGGGTACAGGGCCAGCACGGCCGGATCCAGCGTGCCGTCCAGGCCGAACAGCATGACCGGCATGAGCAGCCAGCCGAACGCGAACACGGTGAAGACCGCCGCCGTCAGGGTGACCGCGGTCTCGCCGTGCAGCAGCGCGAGGAGCACGAAGGTGCCGGCGGCCACGAGCAGCGCGAAGATCGAGCTGACGACGAACGACACCCTGGCGCGCTGCGACGAGCGGAGCGCGTTGGTCAGCAGCTTCAGCTTCAGCTGGATGAGGACCCAAGCCACGACAGCTCATCCCCCTCTCCTGCGTGCGATCCGACCAGGTCGATGAAGGCCTGCTGCAGGGTCTTGCCGCCCCGCACTTGCTCGGTGGTGCCGGTCGCGACGATCCGGCCCTCGTTGATGATCGACACGTGATCGCAGACCTGCTCGACGAGCTCCATCACGTGGCTGGAGAACAGCACCGTCGAACCCGAGCCGACGTAACGGGTCAGCAGCCGCCGGATCACGTCGGCCGACACCGGGTCGACGCCCTCCAGCGGCTCGTCCAGGAACAGCACGCCGGGGTTGTGGATCAGCGCGCAGCCGAGCGCAGCCTTCTTCCGCATGCCGGTCGAGTAGTCGGCCACCAGCCGGTGCCCGTCCGCGGTCAGGTCCAGCACCTCCAGCAGCTGCCCGGCCCTGGACTGTGCCTCCGCGGCCGGCATGCCGCGCAGCCGGCCCGCGTACTCCAGCTGCTCGGCCCCGCTGAGCCGGTCGAACAGCCGGGCCTCCGCGGGCACCACCCCGATGATGGCCTTGGCCGCTACCGGGTCGGCCCACACGTCCACGCCGTTGATCACGACCTGGCCCGCGTCCGGCCGCAGCAGGCCGGTCATCATCGACAGCGAGGTGGTCTTGCCCGCGCCGTTCGGACCGACCAGCCCGGCGAACGAGCCGGCCGCGATCTCCAGATCGACGCCGGCCACCGCTTCCTTAGCGCCGAAGCTCTTGTGCAGTCCGCGCACTACTATCGCTGGCTCAGCCATCTCTGCCTCCCTGCCCAGTGACTGAACTCAATCTATCATTGTGATATCACTTTTCAACCCCTCGCCGCGATGCTTTTGCGGACTGGCCCGGCGCCGAATCTGGCCGCCGAGGCTGACGGGGATATGGTCGCTGCGAGCAGGGGTTGCCCGGAGCTGGGGACGGATGCACGAGAACTTCGCCACCATCCTGGAGACCGTCGCCGAGCAGCGGGCGGACCGCACCGCCGTCACGCGCGGCGCCGTGAGCCTGACCTGGCAACAACTGGAGGAACGGGCCGCGCGGCTCGCCGGTTTCCTGGCCAGCCGCGGCGTCGGCACCGACGACCGGGTCGCGATCGCGCTGTACAACGGACCCGGCTACGTCGAGACCGTGTTCGCGGCGCTGAAGCTGCGCGCGATCCCGGTGAACATCAACTACCGGTATCAGGCCGCGGAGATGGCGCACGTCCTCGCCGACGCGAACGCCGCGGCCATCGTCTTCGACGCCACGCTCGCCTCGCGCGTCGCGGCGGCGGCGGCCGCCGTGCCATCGCTGCGCACGCTGGTGCGGGCGGAGGCGCAAGAGGCCGGCGATACGCCGGCGGCGGGCGGCGGCGCCCCTGGCGGCGACGCGGCCGCCGGACCTGGCGCGGCCGGCCCGGTGACCTGGCGGTACGAGGACGTCATCGCCGCGCACGCGCCGCTGCCGCGGGCCGCCCGCGGCGTGGACCACTGGCTCATGTACACCGGCGGCACGACTGGCAAGCCGAAGGGCGTGCTGGTCGATCACGCCTGGCTGTACCCGGTCATCAGCGCCAACGGCTTCCGGCTGATCGGTGAGCCGGTGCCGGAGTCACTCGCCGCCCTGCGCGCCGTCACGCGGCGGCTCACCGCTGAGCACGGGGACGCGCTCGTCTGCCTGCCCGCTCCCCCGCTCATGCACGCGACCGGCATGTACACGACGCTCGGGGCGCTGGTGGCCAGCGGCCGCGTCGTGTTCCTCACCGCGCGCTCCTACGACCCGGCCGAGCTCGCGCGCACCGTCGCCCCGGAACGCGTGGACACCGTCTCGATCGTGGGCGACGTGTTCGCGCTGCCGCTCGCCGACGCGCTCGACGCGGCCGCCGCCGCCGGCCGCCCATATGACGTGTCCGGCTTGCGGCGCATCCTCAGCGTCGGAGTCACCTGGAGCGCACCGGTCAAGCGCCGGCTGCTCGCGCACGGCGACTTCGTCTGCCGGGACCTGGTGGCGGCGTCCGAAGGCGGACCGTTCGCCATCAGCGAGACCAGGCGCGGCGACGACGCGATCACCGCCCGGTTCACGCTGGCGCCGGGTGCCCGCGTCATCGACGAGGCGGGCCGGGACGTGCGGCCAGGCTCGGGGCAGGTAGGCCGGCTGGCCGCGCCCGCCGACAACACGATCGGCTACGTCGGTGACCCGGCGAAGACCGAGCAGACGTTCCGCACGTTCGGCGGCACGCGCTGGGTGGTGACCGGCGACCTCGCGTCGCTGGAGGCCGACGGGTCGATCACGTTCCGCGGCCGCGGCAGCCGGGTCATCAACACCGGCGGCGAGAAGGTCTTCGCCGAGGAGGTCGAGCAGGTCCTGATGGAGCACCCCGGCGTCCGGGACGCGCTGGTCGTGGGCGTGCCGGACGAGCGCTGGGGCGACCGGATCGCCGCCGTGGTCGCGCCCTCCGGGCCGGGCGCCGTCACCGAGCAGGAACTGGCCGGCTACGTCGGCGCCCGGCTCGCCGCCTACAAGAAGCCGCGCACGGTCGTGTTCGTGCCGGCCATCCAGCGCAGCCCGGCCGGCAAGGCCGACTTGCGCTGGGCCCGCGACGTCGCCGCGTCGGCCGGGATCTGAGCCCGCACAGCCGCGATCTCGTCGGGCTGGCTAGACGCCCGCGTGCGCGAGGCTCCGGGTGAAGCTCAGCTGGCCGTCCGCGACGTCCCCGACGACCTCCTGGCCCGCGGTGATGTGGCCGTCCAGCAGCATCCGGGACAGCTGGTTGTCGACCTCGCGCTGGATCGTGCGGCGCATCGGCCGGGCGCCGAACTCGGGCTGGTAGCCGCGGTCGGCGATCCAGTCCACGGCCGCGTCGGTGAACTCCAGCCGTACGTCCTGCGCGTGCAGCCGGCGCCGGGTCTCCTCCAGCAGCAGCCGGGTGATCTGCCGCAGCTCATCCCGGTCGAGCTGGCGGAACACGATGATCTCGTCGATCCGGTTCAGGAACTCGGGCCGGAACGAATCCCGCAGCCGCCGCATCAGCTGCTCGTTCAGCGCGGCCTCCTGCGCGTCCCCGGAGTTGGCGCTCTCTGCGCCGAAGCCCAGGACGGCACCCTGCCGGGAGATCAGGTCGGAGCCCAGGTTGCTGGTCATGATCAGGACTGTGTTCTTGAAGTCCACGGTCCGGCCCTGGCCGTCGGTCAGCCGGCCGTCGTCGAGTACCTGCAGCAGGGTGTTGAAGACATCGGGGTGCGCCTTCTCGATCTCGTCGAGCAGCACCACCGAGTACGGCCGGCGGCGAACGGCCTCGGTCAGCTGCCCGGCCTCGTCGTAGCCGACATAGCCCGGCGGCGCACCGACCAGCCTGCTGACCGTGTGCCGCTCCTGGAACTCGCTCATGTCCAGCCGGATCAGCGGCGCTTCACCGCCGAACAGCGCTTCGGTGAGCGCGCGCGCCAGCTCGGTCTTGCCGACGCCGGTCGGGCCGAGGAACAGGAAGCTGCCGACCGGGCGGCCGGGATCACCCAGGCCGCTGCGCGACCGGCGCACCGCCTCTGACACCGCGGACACCGCCGCGTCCTGGCCGATGACGCGCTCGTGCAGGTACCGCTCCAGACTGAGCAGCCGGTCCTTCTCCTCCTCGGTGAGCTGAGTAACCGGCACGCCGGTAGCGCGGGACACGATCTCGGCGATGTCGTTGACCGAGACTTCCGGGACCGCCGTCTCGTCGCGGCTGAGCTGGTCGACCTGGCGGCGCATCTCCTCGATCTCGTCGCGCAGCCGCGATGCCTGTTCGTACTGCTCGCTGGCCACGGCCTGATCCTTGTCCCGGCGCAGCTCGTCGGCCCGGCGCTCCAGATCGCGCACGTCGACATCGGGCATCTTGGTGCGCAGCCGGACCCGCGCGCCGGCCTGGTCGATCAGGTCAATCGCCTTGTCCGGCAGGAACCGGTCGGCGATGTAACGGTCGGACAGCTCGACGGCCGCCACCAGCGCCTCGTCCGCGTACCGGACCTGGTGATGCGCTTCGTAGCGGTCGCGCAGCCCGCGCAGGATCGCGAGCGCGTCGTCGACGGTGGGCTCGGGCACCAGGATCGGCTGGAAGCGGCGGGCCAGGGCGGCGTCCTTCTCGATGTACTTGCGGTACTCATCCAGCGTCGTCGCGCCGACGACGTGCAGCTCGCCGCGGGCCAGCGGCGGCTTGAGCATGTTGCCCGCGTCCATCCCGCCTTCGGCGCCGCTCCCCGCCCCGACCAGCGTGTGCAGCTCGTCGATGAAGATGATCAGCTCGTCACTGTGCTCGCGGATCTCCTCGATGACCTTCTTCACCCGCTCCTCGAAGTCACCCCGGTACCGGGTGCCCGCGACCACGCCAGACAGGTCCAGCTGGACGACCCGCTTGCCCTCCAGTGTCATCGGCACGTCGCCGGTCAGGATCCGCTGCGCGATGCCTTCCACGATTGCCGTCTTGCCGACGCCCGCCTCCCCGATCAGCACCGGGTTGTTCTTGGTGCGCCGCGACAGCACCTCGATCGTCTGCTCGATCTCGTTGTCGCGCCCGATCACCGGGTCGATCCGGCCCTCCCGCGCCGCCGCGGTCAGGTCCCGGCCGAACTCATCCAGCGTGGGCGTGGCCGACCGGCCGCCGGATCCGGGCGGGCCGCCCTGGCCCGGCGGCATGCCGTTGCCGGTCAGCGCCGCCTGCAGCGCCTCTGGCGTCACCCGCGCGGCCGACAGCATGCGGCCCGCGGTCGAGTCCGGATTCACGCCGAGCGCCAGCAGGATGTGCTCGGGCCCGATGTAGGTGGAGCCGAGCGCGCGCGAGATCTGATGCGCGTCGAGCAGCGCGCGCTTCGCGCCGGGAGTCAGCTGCGGCGGCCGGTCCGCCTGAGCCTGACTTGACCAGTGCTCCTCGATGGCCCGAGCGATCTCGTCCGGGTCACCGCCGGCGCGCGCCAGCAACTGCCGGGTCGGCTCGAGCCGGGCCGCCGACCAGAGCAGGTGATTCGTGTCAAGATCCACGCCGCCGCGCTCGGCCGCCTGCACCGAGGCGATGCTGAGCAGATCACGGGCCGGCTGACTCATCAGCCGGGTGATGTCGACGCGGTGGCCGGGGCGCGGCGGTCCGCCGCCCGCCCCCGAGATCCGGGCCATGAAGTCATCGAACGAGCTCGACCCGAAGCCCTCTGGCCCGAAGAATCCGCTGCTCATGCACGTCCTCCCCCGTTGTGCGCCCGGCCGGACCGCCCACCGCCACCGCCCCCGATGACCGCAGAAGTACTTATTCTGCGCCTGCCGGGTACGGGCACCGGCAGCGGCCCGGTCTAGCGTGGTGTGAACTGCGGGCCCTGCGCAGACATGCGTTATGCCCCGGTTCAGGAAGGGAACGTGTAGTTTCCGCGCCGATCGCGAGATAGGAGCTACGTGTCATGAGCCCGGTTACCCGCGGCTTCCACCGCCGCAGCCCGGCTGGCGGCGATGCCGCCCGTGTCCCGCCCGGTCAATACGTCACCAAGGACTTCCCGGTGCTGTCGGCGGGCCCGACACCGCACCCGCCGCTAGAGAACTGGACTCTCTCGGTCGGCGGCGCCGCCGACGCGAGGAGCTGGACCTGGGCCGAGTTCACGGCGCTGCCGGCCGAGACCGTCACGGTCGACATTCACTGCGTGACCAGCTGGTCGAAACTGGGCACGACCTGGCACGGGGTCCCGGTCGAGTCACTGCTCGGTGACCTGGACCCGGCGGGGATGTTCGCGCTCGCGCACAGCGACGGCGGCTACACGACGAACCTGCCGCTCGCCGACCTGACCGGCGGCAAAGCCTGGATCGCCTACCGCTACGACGATCAGCCGCTGGCCGCCGAGCACGGCGGCCCGGCCCGGCTGCTCGTTCCCCACCTGTACTTCTGGAAGAGCGCGAAGTGGGTGCGCAGGCTCGAAGTACTCGATCACGACGAGCCCGGATTCTGGGAGCGCTACGGCTACCACAACTACGGAGACCCATGGCGGGAACAGCGGTACGCGGGCGACTGACCTGGCAGCTCGCCACGGTCGACCGCGTCACCGGGGAGACCTCGCGGGTGCGGACCATCACCTTCAACCGGGCGGACTGGCCGGAGCACCGTGCGGGCCAGCATCTTGACGTCCGGCTGACCGCCGACGACGGCTACCAGGCCCGCCGGGAATACTCCATCGCGTCCGCGCCGGGCGAGCCGGTGGCGATCACGGTGGAGCGGCTCGATGACGGGGAGGTCTCCTCCTACCTCACCCTGGACCTGCGCCGGGGCGACGAGCTGGAGATCCGCGGCCCGATCGGCGGGTATTTCGTCTGGGAACCGGAGGACGGCGGACCACTGCTGCTGGTGGCGGGCGGCTCGGGCATCGTGCCGCTGCGCTCGATGCTCCGGCACCGCAGCCGGTCCGGCGCGACCGTGCCGGTCCGCGTGCTCTACTCGGTTCGCACCCGCGACGACGTGATCTACGCGGCCGAGCTGAGCGAGCCCGGTGACGGCGTCGAGGTCGTCTGCACGCTCACCCGGGAGCGGCCGCCAGCCTGGACCGGACGGACCGGGCGGGTCGACGCGGCGATGCTGCGCGAGGTCGCGTGGCCCGCGGAAATGTCGCCGCAGACGTTTATCTGCGGCCCCACCAGCTTCGTCGAGGCGGTGGCGGCCAGCCTGGTCGAAATCGGCTACGAACCGGGCCGGGTCAAGACCGAGCGGTTCGGCGCGACAGGGAGCTGACCATGATGGATCCGGTCGACGGCAACGCCCTCGGCGGGTTGCTAGCCGAGGTGTTCGGCGCGGACATGACGGGCGCACCCGGCAGCTGCGGCAGCTGCGGCTGGCGTGGCGTCGTGGCTCAGCTCATCGTGTACCGGGACGCGCCCGGCACGGTGGCGCGCTGCCGCTCCTGCTCGGCCGTGCTGATGGTGTTCGGCGGCCGGCCTTCGATGCGGTGCGTGGACTTGTCCGGCCTGGCCAGCCTCGGCTAGCCGGCCGCGGCAGCCTTCTGCACCGAGGTGCGCACCGCGGCGGCCAGTCCTTCCAGCGGCACCTTGCCGTCGATGCGTACGCCATCGACGTAGAACTTCGGCGTCTGATTCACGCCGTTCCTGACACCCTCGCTGACATCGCCTTCGATCCGGGCGGCATAGACGTTGCCGCGCACCTCGTTCTCGAACCGGCCGGTATCGAGCCCCAGCCGGTCGGCGTACCCGATCAGCGCGTCGATGTCCAGGCTGGCCGACGTTTGCAGCAGCAGGTCGTACATCTCCCAGAACTTGCCCTGCGCGCCCGCCGCCTCCGCGGCCTCGGCCGCCTGCTCGGCGTGCGGGTGCACCTGCGTGATCGGGAAGTTCCGGAACACGAACCGCACCTGTCCCGGGTACTCGTCCAGCAGCCGGTGCACGTCGCGGTGCGCGCCCCGGCAGTACGGGCATTCGTAGTCGCCGTACTCCAGCACGGTCACCGGCGCGTCCGCGGGACCCAGCACGTGGTCCTCCGGCGTGATGACCGGCTCGCTGAACATTTCCACGCAGTGCCTCCGGGGGAATCGGGCGGCGGCAGACCGCCGCGCGGGTGGTGTGGCCGGCCGGGTACGAGCTAGCCGTCGTCTTCGGGTTCCTCGTCCACCAGGTGCACCGCGGCTTCCTCCGCGGACGCGCCGCCGCCATCTACGCCGGCGTCGTACCCGACCAGGTCCGGGTCCGCCGGGATGTCCGGCTCGTCCGCCAGCGCGGTCAGCCGGCAGGCCCGCTCGTCCGCGCCGTCGCCGAGCGCGAGCCGGGCGATCTCTTCCGCGGTCGCGTTCTCATCCCAGCCGAGGTCGGGCGCGTCGTCACCGGGGTCGGTCCCGGTGTCCGGTTCCTCCTCGGCCAGCAACTCGTCGAGTGACTCACCGGCCTGCGGATCGGTCGCGGTCGACTCGTACCGGATGGCCGCCGACCAGTGCTGCGGCGGTACCACGCCGCGGTCCAGCGGATCGTCACCGGGCGCGCCGTCCAGGGTGTCCCCCGCGTCCAGCACCTCATAGTCGCCAAGGTCGGCAGACTCGTGGCGCTGCTCGTCTGGCATATCCAGCTCCCATCGTCGCGCGTCTGGCCGTCCGCCCCGCCGGTCACCGCGAAAAGCCGCTGCCGGTGCTGGGTCCCAAGTTACCGTCCGGCCCCGGCACCCCGGCGCGGCGGCATCCCCGGTTCCGGCATTCCGGACAGACCGCGACCCCGGTGCTGACCGGCGCAGCCGGCCGCGACCTGACCGGGGTGACCGGATCGGTGGCGCAATCAACAGCGCCCGCCGATAATCCTTGCTGACCAGGTATAGGGGCCGAAATGCGGACTCGGGGTGCGAGCGCGACATGACAGACGCCACTGCCACGGCGGCAGCGACCGGCGACCCACTCGTTTGCGCGTGCGTGCGCGTCGGCTGGCAACTGGAGGAGCTCTTCAGCCGGCTGGACGTGCCGGAAGGACAGCAGGACCCCTACCAGCTGGACCGGCTGATCGGCCTGAGCAAGCTGTCGTCCTATGACCAGCAGCGCCTCGGGCTGGACGAGGTCGACTTCGTGCTGGACCAGGTCGCGGCGCAGACCCGGGCACCGAACGCCGCTGTCGCCAGGCTCACCGCGGCCGCGCGCGGCAGGCTGGACGCCACGCTGCAGTCCGGCGACGGTGCGAGCCAGCGCCGCGACGAGTACCTGGAGTCGCTGGCCGGCCTGCACGTGGACCTGCTGACGACGCTGACCGCGGCCGGCTCCAGCTACGGGAAGGCGTACGGCCTCGGCCGGGCACTCGCCGATACCGCCAGGCCGCAGCAGGATCCGGCCGCGCTCGCCGCGAGCTTCCAGCGCTATCGGATCGGGCAACTGCACGTCTGGCTCGACGACCTCGCGTCGCTGCTGCCGCCGCACGCCGCAGCCGCCGTCGAGCAGTCGCTCACCTGGTGGCAGCAGGCGGTCACGGCGGCCGCCGGCGGCGGCACGCTCGGTCCGGACGCACGGCCCGCGACCTACCCTGGCAGTCCCCCCATGACCCGGCTGCAGCGGGCGACCGGGGTGCTCATGCCGGACAGCAAGGCGGCCCGGCCGGCCGACGCGACACCGCCCTCGCCCGAGCTGCTGGCTGCGGCCGTCGCGCGCCAGGGCAGGCAGTGGCTGCGCGTGCTCGACGGTGAGAAGCAGTGCACGGATCTGCTCACGCCGCAGGACTACGTGCGGGCCGGGGAACGCCTGGCCCGAACCTGGGCCGGCCTGGCGGCCCGGATGCTGCGGACCATGCCGTGGCTCATCATCGTGCTGATCGTGCTGCTCGCCGCCGTGATCCTGGCGCTCATCTACATACCTGGCTCCGCCGTCGCGCGGTGGGCGACCGGCACCGCTGCCGTCGCGGCCGCGCTGTCGGCGCTGTGGAAGCTGATCCAGAGCCGGCTTGGCTCCATCGCCGCCCAGGTGGAGCAGCCGCTGTGGGGCGCGGAGCTGAACATGGCCGCGGCCGAGGCGATCACGATCCCGCCGCTCGGCGCCTCCCAGGACCCGGCCTGGGAGCCCGCGTTCGAGCAGGCCGGCAGCGGCGACGGCACGCCGGCTTCAGCCGGCGAGCGCGGTCCGCAGCCAGGACTCGATACCGGCGATGTGGACGATCGCGGTGGACCTGGCTAGATCGGTGTCCCGGTTCATGATCGCCTGGTAGATCGCGCGGTGCTCGGCGAGCGTGCGCTCCTGCGCCCGCGGCTCCGTCATGCCCCGCCACACCCGGGCGCGCGCGGTCGGCACCGACATGCTGTCCACGAGCGACGCGAGCACTGAGTTGCCCGACCCGACCGCGATCAGCCGGTGGAACTCCATGTCCGCCGCCACGAACTCGTCGACGGGCGCGCTGGCATCCGCGGCGTCGAGCACCTTGCCCAGCTCGATCCGATCCTCGTCCGGCATCCGGACCGCGGCCAGCGCGGTAGCGGCGGGCTCCAGGATGCGGCGGATCTCGAGGAAGTCCAGGACCGTGTCGTCGCGATGGAAGTCCACCACGAAGCTGAGCGCCTCAAGCAGGAGCGACGGAGCGAGGCTCGTCGCGTACGTCCCGTCGCCCTGCCGCACATCGAGCACGTTGATCAGGCTCAGCGCCTTGACCGCCTCGCGCAGCGAGTTCCGGGACAGGCCGAGCTCGGCCGCCAGATCGGCTTCCCTGGGCAGCTTCTCGCCCGGCCGGACCCGGCCGGAGATGATCATCTGCTTTATCTTCTCGATGGCCTCGTCGGTAAGCGCCACGCCCCGCCTCCAGCTTCCTGGTCCTCGCCAGCCGGGGCCGCGATCCGGTACACGCGCGCCGCCGTCCCGGCGAACACCGCCGCCCGCTCCGCCTCCGACAGGCCGCTCACCAGCGCTTGCGCGAGCGCCAGCACGCCGGCGTAGTCGCTGGCCAGCAGGCAGACCGGCCAGTCCGAGCCGAACATGACCCGGTCGGCTCCGAACGCGCTCAGTATGACATCAGCAAATGGCGTGAATGCGGCCACCGCCGACCCTGGTGCCGCCTCGGTGACCAGGCCCGAGAGCTTGCACGCGGTATTGGGCAGCGCGGCGAAGGCACGGATCGCGGTCGCCCACGGCTCCAGTGTGCCGCCGGTGACCGGCGGCTTGGCGCCGTGATCGAGCACGAACACCAGATCCGGCACGTTCGCCGCGGCATAGCTGGCCGCGGGCAGCTGATGCGGCCGGACGATGAGGTCGTAACACAGTCCGGCCGCTGCGACCGCACGCAGCCCGTGCAGCACATCCGGGCGGCGGAGCCAGTCCGGGTCGGGCTCTTCCTGCACCTGATGCCGGATGCTGGCCAGGTACTGCCCGCCGGGCCCGGAGCCGAGCCGGGCGAGGTCGTCGGCCACGGCCGGACCAGTCAGGTCGGCCCAGCCCACCACCGCCGTGATCAGCGAGTCCGCCGCGGCCAGCGCGAGCAGCTCCGGCGTCTCGTCCGGCACCGTCACCGTCTGGACCAGCACGGTGCCGGTCACCCCGGCCTGCTCGGCCGCGGGCCGCAGGTCGGCCATCGAGTAACTGCGCTGCAGCACGCTCGGGCCGAGGTCGCGGATCCACGGCTGATCCCTGATCGCGAGATCCCACACGTGGTGATGCGCGTCGATGATGCTCACAGCTGCCATACCACCGGCAGCGCCGCCGCGGTCCCGCCGGCCGAGTAGTCGTGCACTGTTTCCAGCAGCTCCGCCATCTGCTCTTGCCAGGCCAGGTTGATCGGGTGGTCCGCGAGCCCCGCCAGCAGGACGGCATAGTCCTCGCACTCGATCAGGTGGAACAGGTCGGTGCCGCTGCGCCAGATGGTCCAGCTGGTGGCGCCCGCGGCGCGGATCGCTGCGGTCAGCCCCGCGGGCACGTGCGCGTGCGCGTCCTATAGGCCTCGATCCGGTCCGCGCGCACGCGGGTATGCAGCGCGATCCTCATGGGCCCACTCCCGCCGCGCCCAGTGCCGCCCACAGGTCAGCTGGCAGGTCCTGTCGCCACAGCCCGATCAGGTCGCCGATCTCGGCCGGGCTGCGGGCGCCGACAAGCACGCCGGCGACGGCCGGGTGACGCAGCGGGAACCGGGCCGCGGCCGCCCGCAGCGGCACGCCAAACTGCGCGCAGACCGCCTCCAGCTGCCGGGCTCGCCCGACCAGCCGGCCCGGTGCCGCCTGGTAGTCGTAGGTAGCGTTCGGTCCGGGCGCCGCCAGCAGGCCCGAGTTGAAGACGCCACCGACCAGCACGCCGACACCGCGCTCGTGCGCCGCGGGCAGCAGCTCGCGGCCGGCGCTCTGATCGAGCAGCGTGTACCGGCCGGCCACCAGGACGACATCCACATCGGTGTCGGTCACGAACCGGGTCAGCATCTCTGCCTCGTTCATGCCGGCCCCGATGGCCCCCAGGCACCCTTGCGCCCGCAACTCCTCCAGCGCCGGGTAGGCCGCCCGGAACGCCTGCTCGCCGTGTTCCTCAGGATCGTGAATAAACGCGATGTCGATCCGGTCCAGGCCCAGCCGGTCCAGGCTGGCGGCGAGGCTGCGGCGCACGCCGTCGGCGCTGTAGTCGCGGACCCGGCGGTAGGCGGCCGGCACCGCGAATCCCTCGGCATCCGCGCCGTACGGCTCGCTGGCCGGTTCCAGCAGGCGGCCCACCTTCGTGCTGATGACGTAGTCGTCGCGCGGATACTGCCGCAGCGCCGCCCCGAGCCGGCGCTCCGACAGCCCGAGGCCGTAGTGCGGGGCCGTGTCGAATGCCCGGATCCCGCCCGCCCACGCGGCCGCGACCGCGGCCGCCGCCGCGTCGTCGCTGACCGGGGTGAACAGGTTGCCGATCGCAGCGGCGCCGAAGCCCAGCTCGGTCACCCGGACTGGCGACCGGCCGAGTGGCCGCCTGCGGAGCGTGCCGGTGCTAGCCCAGGGGGACGCCCCTGACGGCGCGCTGGTCATGACCGGGGCCGCAGCCGCAGGCCCGCCATGCCGCCGTCGACGGCCAGCGCCGTGCCGGTGATCGCGGCCGCGGCCGGGCTGGCCAGATACGCGATGCTGGCTGCTACCTCGTCCGCGGTCACCATCCGGCCCATGGGCTGCCGCGCCTCGAGCGCCGCCCGCTCCGCGGCCGGGTCAGCCGCCTGAGCGAGCAGCCGGCCGACCCACGGAGTGTCGGCGGTACCGGGGTTCACGCAGTTGACCCGGATGCCCTCGCCGATGTGGTCGGCGGCCATCGCGAGCGTCAGCGACAGCACCGCGCCCTTGGTCGCGGCGTATAGCGCGCGCTGCGGCAGGCCGGCCGTGGCCGCGATGGAGCAAGTGTTGACGATGGCGGCGTGCGCGGACTGGCGCAAGTACGGCAGCGCCGCCCGGCTGGCCCGTACCATGCCCACCACGTTCACGTCGAAGACGCGATGCCATTCGGCGTCCGGGTTGTCGGCGACGGTGCCGATCGCGCCGATGCCCGCGTTGTTGACCAGGATGTCGATGCCGCCGAGCCGACCGGCGGCCGCGTCGATCGCCGTCCGCACCGATTCGTCGTCCGAGACGTCCGCGCGCAGCCCGAGGAACTGCGGGCCGGGCTCGAGGTCGAGCACCGCCACCCGAGCGCCCCTGGCCGTCAGCAGCCCGGCAGTCGCCAACCCGATCCCGGCACCGCCGCCAGTGACCACTGCCGTCAGGCCGTCCAGTTCAGCTGCCATCAGTCCCGCGCCCTCCCCTACTGTTCCTCGGCCGTGGACTCGCCCCCGACGATCCTGGCCAGGAACAGCGCGAACAAGATGACTCCTCCGTCGATGGCTTCGATCCAGTAGTTCGACACGTTAGCGAGGTCCAGGATGTCCTGGACGAGCCCGAGCAGGATCACGCCGGACGCCGCCCCGATCATGTTGCCGCGGCCGCCCTTCAGGCTGACCCCGCCGATGACCGCGGCCGCGAACACCGAGAAGATGATGCCCTCGCCGTAGCCCTGCTGGCCGGTCACGGCGGACACCCGCCCGGCCTCCATCAGGCCGCCCAGCGCGGCGAGCACGCTGCCCGCCACGTAGACGCCGATCTTGATCCGCTCGACCTTGATCCCAGCCGCGCGGGCGGCGGCCGGGTTGCCGCCGACCGCATAGATCGCCCGGCCCGTGCGGTGATAGCGCAGGAACAGCCCGACGAGCACGAAGATGACGACGGTCACGATGAATGACACCGGAACCTGACCCGCGTACTCCGAGCCCAGGAAGCCGAACGCCTTCGGCAGGTTGAAGAGTGTCTGCGCCTTCACGATGCCGTTCTGCAGCCCGGCCAGCACGATGGTCATGCCGAGCGTGACGATGAACCCGTTCAGCCTGCCTTTCACGATCAGCACGCCGTTGATCAGGCCGACCGCTCGCGCCGACCGCCAGCAGCACGACCAGGCCGAGGTAGGGACTGATTTGCAGACCGCTGCCAAAGGCGCTGACCGGCAGGATCAGCCACGCGGCAATCATCGGCGCGAGGCCGAAGGTCGACTCCAGGGACAGGTCCATGCCGCCGATCATCAGGACCAGGCTCTCGCCCACGACGACCACGCCCAGGGCTGAGATCTGCTGCCCGATCCCGGCGATGTTGGTGACCGTCAGGAACGCCGGGCTCACGATCGTGCCGACCACCAGCAGCAAGATGAGCACCGGTAGCAGCGCTACCTCGCGCAGCAGGCCGACGTTCATGCCGCGGAGCCACCTGCGGACCGCCACCGCCCGCGGCAGCGCGGCGCCTGCGGCCACAGTCGGCGCCGGGCCCTCCGGAGCCTGGTTCGAGATCACTGGGGAGCCTCCTCGGCACCGTTGTTTGCTGCACCGTTGTTTGCTGCACCGTTGTTTGCTGCACCGCCGTGGGCGGTGGCGGTCAGGCCTTCGGTCGCGACTATCAGCTGGTCGCGATCGAACGGCGGCTCGGTGAACTCGGTGAAGATCTCGCCCCGGACCAAGACGATGACCCGGTCGCAGATGACCAGGTCGGACAGCTCGTCGGTGCACAGGAGCAGGCCGGCCCCGCCGTCGCGCGCCACAGTCGCCAGCGACTCCAGCAACAACGCCTTCGACGCGACGTCTACCCCGCGGGTCGGCGTGATCGCCACGATCAGGCCGGGGTCGTGCGCGAGCGTGCGCGCCACGGTCACCTTCTGCTGGTTGCCGCCGGAGAGCTCCTGGACCGGCTGGCCAGGCCCGGATGAGACCAGCGACAGCGCGGCGGTCAGCGGCGCCGCCGCAGCCGCCCGGCGGCCGGGCCGCATCAGCCCGAGCCGGTCCGACAGCCGGTCGCTGATGGTCATCGTCGCGTTCTCGGCCACACCGAGGTGCGCGACGAAGCCCTCGGCCCGGCGATCCTCGGGAATGTAGCCGATGCCCGCGCGCTGCGCCGCGGCGCGCTGTCCGGCCGGCACCGGCCGGCCGTGCAACCGGATCTGGCCGCCGTCGTGCCCCTCGGCACCCGCGATCGCCCGCCCGACCGTCGCGACGCCGGCGCTGAGCAGCCCAGTCACGCCTACGACCTCGCCGGGGCCGACCTGGAAGGAAACGCCGTCGACGCGGCCGCGCGCCGACCTGGCCGTGAGATCCGTCACCGTGAGCACCGGCTGCGCTGCCACCGCGGCGCCGGGCCGGGTCCGGGCTCGGGCCGGGTCGGCCGCCGCGCTCACCGAGGCCGACCCGACCATGGCGGCCACCAGGTCTTCCTTGCTGAGCGATCCGGCGGGTGCGGTCAGCACCAGCTCGCCGTCGCGTAGCACGGACACGTCAGCGCAGATCTCGAAGACCTCTTCCAGGTGGTGGGAAATGTAGAGCACGGCAACGCCCCCGTCGGTCAGCTGCCGCACGCGCTCGAAGAGCCGCCGGACCGCGTCGCGCTCCAGCGCCGCCGTCGGTTCGTCCAGCAGCACGCACCTGGCGCCGCGCGCCAGCGCGCGAGCGATCTCGACGATCTGCAGCTGCTCGACCGTGAGCGTCCGGCAGGGCGCGTCGGGCCGGATGTCGTAGCCCCAGTCGCGCATGATCTCCCGGGTCCGGGCGCGCAGCTCGCGCCAGGAGACGATCGTTTCCGTGCTGCCGAGGAAGACGTTCTCGGCGACCGTCAGGTCAGGCACGACCATCGAATGCTGGAAGACGGTCGCGATCCACTCGCGCCACCGGCTGACGTCGCCCACCCGGGGCGACGGCTCGCCGCGGAATCGGACGGTGCCCGCGTCCGGCGCCGCAAGCCCGGACAGGATGGAGACCACGGTCGACTTGCCAGCCCCGTTTCGGCCGACGAGCCCCAGGCACTGGCCGGCCCTGATCGACAGGTCCACGCCGTGCAACGCGACCGTGCTGCCGAACCGCTTGTCGACACCCGTCATCTCGATCAGCGCCGGCCCGGGTGAGGTCATTGGCCTTCCGTTCATGCCGCGCGGCGTGGCCGGCACCGGTGGTGCCGGCCACTCTCCGCTAGGACGAGGAGCACACGCCGCCGTGGGCGGCCCCGTACACGTTGCCCCACAGCGTCGAATCGGACACCGGGGTGGAGGTGACGCTGCCGGGCAGGCCGGCCACCGGGGTGGAGACGGTCAGTGTCTTCGCCGCCTTCGTCACGAACGGCGCGACGATCGGGTCGGCCAGGTTGGTGTCACCCTGGTAGGTGACGTTCTGCAGGGTCGGCGCTCCGCCGCCAGGCTGGCCTGCCGCCAGCTTGACGCCCTTGGCCGCGTCGACGGCGTAGGTCAGCGCGTACTGGGCGTACAGATTGGCCGGCTGGGACTGCGAAGCCGACACCGTGCCGTTCCCGATATCGCACATCTCGAACGGGACGCCGTCGTCGCTGACGAGCAGCACCGGGTTCTTCGAGCCCGAGCCCATGCCCTTGCTCTTGAGCAGCGGGATGATGCCGGTGTCCGGGCTGGACCACTGCGAGTAGATGGCCTTGAGCTGGCTGCCGTAGGCATTGATCGCGTTCTGCGCGTCAGTGACGGCCGTCGCGTCGGTCCACACCGTCGGGTCCTTCAGCACCTTCACGCCGGGGTCGTTGGCCGCCATGCAGGAGTTGAACGAGTTCGTGCGGTCGGCGCCGTTCGACGAGGTCAGGTCGCCTTCCAGGTCCAGGACGTAGCCCGACTTGACCTGGCTGGCGATGTAGGCGCACGCGTCCTGGCCGTACAGGGTGTTGGAGGCCCGGACGACCATGTAGACCTTGCCCACCCCGACGATGGTGTCGACGGAGACCAGCTGCACGTGGTGCGCGGCCGCGTAGGAAATGGCCGGGCCCAGGCTGGTGGCGGTCTCGGGGTTCACCACGATCGCCTTGGCGCCCTCGTTGACGAGGTTCTCGATCTGCTGGTTCTGCAGGCTCGCGTTCGCGCCGGCCAGCAGCGGGCCGAGCATCTTGACGTGCATCTGCGCCGCGTACTGCTGCTCGTAGTTGATGTAGGCGGCCCAGAACGCGGTGTTGTTATACGTCAGGTCGATACCGATAGTGATCTGACCAGAGGATTTCTTCGCCGCGGTGTTCGATCCGGAGGGACCGGTCGAACTGCACGCGGCCACTAGCACGCCGGCTGAGGCAACCGCGAGGATGCCCAGCAAACGGCCTCTAACGTTCATGGCTCTCCTAACGTAATTTCGAAGCGTATGAGACGGGTGGTGGATTTAGCCGGTTTTCGATCGCTTATCCGCCTCCTAGCTGCTGCCAGACGGAGCCGTGCGGGAATTCGTGGTCGCGCAGCGACTCCGGGCGGAGCGTCGCGGAGAAGCCCGGAGCCGATGGGGCGAGGTACCGGCCGGCGCTCACGCGCACCGGGTCGGCGAAGTGCTCGTGGAGGTGATCGACGTACTCCAGGACGCGATCGGCCATCGTCGCCGAGACCGCGGCGAAGTCGAACATCGCGAGGTGCTGGACCATCTCGCACAGCCCCACGCCGCCGGCGTGCGGGCAGACCGGGACCCCGAACTTCGCCGCCAGCAGCAAGATCGCGACGTTCTCGTTCACCCCGGCGACCCGCGCGGCGTCGAGGGTGATGACATCCAGCGCGCCGGCCTGGAGCAGCTGCTTGAAAATCACCCGGTTCGCGACGTGCTCGCCGGTCGCGATCTTGACGGGCGCGACGGCCGCGCGGATCCGGGCCAGGCCGAGAATCTCGTCCGGGCTCGTGGGCTCCTCGACCCAGTACGGATCCCAGCGGGCCAGCTCGTCGATCGCGGCTATCGCCTGCGCCACGCCCCACCGCTGGTTCGCGTCTACCGCCACCCGGATGTCCGGGCCCACCGCGTCCCTGGCGAGGGCGAGGCGCTTGGCGTCCGCGGCGATGTCGGCGCCGACTTTCAGCTTGATCTGGGTGAAGCCGTCCGCGACCGCCTGCCGGGACAGCTGGACCAGCCGCTCGTCTGAGTAGCCGATCCAGCCGGGGGTGGTCGTGTAGGCGGGATAGCCGCGGCGCTCGAGCTCGGCGATCCGCTCCGCCCGGCCTGGCTGGGCCGCGCGGAGGATATCCAGCGCCTCGGCCGGCGTCAGCGCGTCCTCGATGTAGCGGAAGTCGACCAGCCCGACGATCTGCTCGGGACTCAGGCCTGCCAGCAGCCGCCAGACCGGCTGGCCGGCCAGCTTCGCGGCGAGGTCCCAGGCGGCGTTCACCACCGCGCCGATCGCCATGTGCATGACGCCCTTCTCCGGACCCAGCCAGCGCAGCTGACTGTCGTTGATGAGGGCGGCACTGAACCCGCCGAGGTCGCCCGCGACCTCGCTGACACTGCGGCCCACCACGTGCGACCGCAGCGCGGCGATGGCGGCGACCACGACCTCGTTGCCCCGCCCGATCGTGAAACTCAGCGCGTGGCCTTCGAGCCCGTCGACGTCAGTGCGCAGGACGGCGTACGCGGCCGAGTAGTCCGGATCGGGGTTCATGGCGTCCGAGCCGTCGTGCTCGATCGAGGTAGGGAAGCGCACGTCGAAGCAGTCGAGAGCGACGATCCGCGCGGCGGTCCGGCTGGCCGCCTCGGCGCCGGCGCGCGGCGCCGGGATCGTCGCGGCTGCCTCTGGCTCGACGTAGGTCACAGCATCTCCCGTCCGCGCAAGACATCCGATCTATTGATCGGATGTTTACACCTGGGACAAGGAACGAGGCAATACCCAATTTCGGGCCCGAACGTGGCCCGGATCGGAACGTAGGAAGGTTCAGTGGCGCAGCCGGACCGGAGTTTGCCGAGCACAGGGCCCGTATCTCCTGGCGGCAAAGATCCGATGAGTGGGTCAATGCGACTCGATAACAAACTGGAAACAACCGATGTCTACGTCACCTGGGACCGGCAGCGGGCGGACGGCGCTTGCGCCCCGGAGCCGGGTCCGGCGCCGGGACCGGCACCCGGTGCGGCCCAGCGTCCGGGCCGCCGGCGTGGCGGGCCGAGCCGCTTTGCTGCTTGCATTGGTCTCATGGCCCAGCCCGCGGACCACGACGGCATTCACCTGGCCGAACTGCTGGCCGTCCTGTCACTGGCGGCCGACCTCGGCATGGGCCAGCCGATGGAGCACGTGCTGCGGCAGTCGCTGATCGCGCTTCGACTGGCACAGCACCTGGACCTGGCGGACGGCGACCGCGAGGTGGTGTACTACGCCTCGCTCGTCGCCTGGGTGGGCTGCCACGTCGACGCGTACGAGCAGGCGAAGTGGTTCGGCGACGACACCGCGCTGAAGACCGACTTCCGCCGGGCCGACTTCGCCACCCAGGCCGGCCGGTCCCTGTTCATCCTCCGCCACCTTGGCGCTGACCGGTCGCTCGCGGAACGGGCCAGGCTCGGGGTCTCGTTCATCGGCGACGGGCGCCGGGCCGCTGACGCGATGCTGCAGAACCACTGGCGGGCGGCGGACGCGCTGGCGGCGCAGCTCGGCCTCTCCCAGCGGGTGCGCGACAGCGTCGAGCAGACCTTCGAGCGGTGGGACGGCAAGGGAGTGCCGAAAGGAGCGCGCGGCGCGGACATCCTCATCACCTCGCGCCTGATCACGCTCGCGGACGTCGTCGAGGTGTTCCACCGGGCCGATGGCACGCAGGCGGCAGTCGAGGTGGCCAGGCAGCGGCGCGGCACCCAGTTCGACCCCGAGATCGTGGACGTGTTCGCGGGCCACGCGACGTCCCTGTTCGCCGGGCTGGACGAGGCCAGCAGCTGGGATGCCGTGCTCGGCGCCGAGCCCGCGCTCGGGATCCGGCTGACCGGCGCCGCGTTCGACTCGGCCCTGGAGGCGATCGCGGACTTCGCCGACGTGAAGTCCCCGTACACGCTCGGCCACTCTCGCGGGGTCGCCGATCTCGCCGGTCAGGCGGCCACCGCGTACGGGCTCGGCGAGCCCGCCGCCGGCCAGGTCCGCCGGGCCGGGCTGGTCCATGACCTCGGCCGGCTGGGCGTGCCGAACAGTATCTGGGACAAGCGCGGCCCGCTCGGCCACGCCGAAGCCGAGCGGGTCCGGCTGCATCCGTACCTGACCGAACGCATGCTCGCCTACTCACCGGCCCTGGCCCCGCTGGCCGCCATCGCGGTTCAGCACCACGAGCGACTGGACGGCTCCGGGTACCCCCGCGCGCTGTCCGGCGGGCAGCTGACCCCGGCGGGCCGGCTGCTGGCAGCGGCCGACTACTACCACTCCAGGACCGAGCCGCGCCCGCATCGCCCGGCCGCCACCGCCGCGGAGGCGAGTGCCCAGCTGCAGGCGGAGGTCCGGGCCGGCCGGCTAGACGCCGAGGCGGCCGCGGCCGTGCTGTCCGCCGCCGGGCACCGCAAGTCGCGCCAGGCCGGCCAGCCGGCCGGCCTGACCGCACGCGAGGTCGAGGTCCTCGGTCTGCTGGCCCGCGGCCTGTCGAACCGGGAGATCGCCGAGCGCCTGGTGATCTCCCGCAAGACCGCGGCCCATCACGTCGAGCACATCTACACCAAGACCGGCGCGACCAACCGGGCCACCGCGAGCCTGTTCGCCGCCAGCCACGGCCTGATCGACGACGCGCAAGGGCCGCGTCACCCGGTCGGGTGACGCGGCCCCCGGCGCCACCTCAGACGGCGGCGGCGCCCCGCTTGCGCAGCAGGAAGAACGCGCTCGGGCCGAAGTAGAACCGGGCCAGCCGCTGCTGGGCGCGCGCGCTCGACCGCGAGCATCGCCCGCTCCGGCACCATCGCCTTCAGCACCGGGTGGCGCAGGTTGGACACCGACAGCACCTCCAGCAGGTCGAGTCCGACCGCGCTCAGATCGTGCTGGATCGTGCTCGGGTGATGGTTGAAGTACGGCGCGGTACCGCGCTGCCGTGATTCCGCCGAGCGCAGGTCTACCGGCAGGCGAGAAATTCGCTGGCCGCGCACCAGATGCTTGATCCGGTTGGAGGCGTGCACTGAATTCGCCACCTCGATAACCGCGAACCCGCCAGGGCGGAGAATGCGGGCAAGCTCGCGGAATTCAGGCCCCGGATCAGGCAGGTGATGCAGGACCCGGATCAGGCTGACCAGGTCCACGCTCTCGTCCGCGAAATCGAGGTGAGCGGCATCCATGAGCTTTCGCTGAATGAAAGAGTGGCCGGGAAAAATGCGCTCGGACAACTCGAGCTGCTGCGTGCTCGGGTCGACGAGCGTGACCTGTTCGGCGTATTCGGCCAGGATGACGCTCAGCCGGCCGAAACCGCCGCCGACGTCAACGGCATGCCCGAACCTGCGCCCCCGCAGCAGGTGCCGCATGGCGATGACCTCGGCGTTGTGCTCGTAGTCCCGGCCTGTCCAGAACTCCGCGTAGTTGAACGCCGGGTCGTTGTAGATATCAGTCTTGCGGATCGTAGTGGTAGTGCCCGGCGTGCTCGCGGGCGATGCAGTCGCAGTCATTGAAACCCCCGACGAGGCCCATATCCGCCAGCGCCCGCCGTCACGCTCGGCAGGTCAATTCTTGACGCAAGCTTTATCCGGCGCGGACGGACGACCCTCGCTGGCATTGCCGGTAAGCGGCGAAATTTCGGCGCCGTCCGCGGTGCCAACCGGCCGGCCGCGGCCGGGACAGTTTTCCGAGGTAATCACGAATTCAAATGCCCGTCACGAGCCGGGCCAGCATCTTCATCCTTTCGCATACGCAAACTGGCTGCGGGAAATAGCTAATGACAATCGGAGAGGAATCCGAGTCAAAAACGGGGGACTGAATGCATCAAAAGCTCGATACCCTGGCCAAAAGGGGCTTCGTCGTCCTGAACGACTATCAGGGCCCGCCCATCGCTCCGGCGGAGTGGGAGAACCTCGAATACCTGGACTGGAAGAGCGGCGGCGACACTAACTTCGCTCCGCTCGCCTCGGCGACCGGCGAGATGGACTGCCGCGGCTTCTGGGACCACGGCAAGGCCGACAAGTACGGGATCTGGACGTCAAACCGGCAGATCGCGCCGGGCCTGGCCCAGTACGTCGACGACATCGGCGGCAACTTCGGCCGCGTGCGCGTGATCAAGCTCAACCCCAGCGATGAGGCGACGGCGCTGCGCCAGCTGCACCTCGATGACAACAACCGGCTCAACGCCGAAGGCACCGGCTGGGTCATCCGCTCCTGGCTCGAACTCGACGACACGGCGGGCCAGTCCCAGTTCATCCTCCGGGAGGACAAGGACGACCCCGCGACGGAGACCCGGATCACGCTGCACCCGGGGATGCAGATGGTCATCGACACCGAGCGGCTCTGGCACGTGGTCTGGCACCCTGGCCCGCAGCCGCGGTACGCCCTGATCACCTCGTGGGAGACCGACGCCGTCATCGACGGCTGGATCAAGCGCGAGCTCAGGCGCACGCAGGCGGCCGGCCAGCCGCACCTGCAGGCGGCGCGCTAGTCACTACGGCATCGCTGCGGGGGAACCCTCCCCCGCAGCTGCCGATGGTGCTGGCCTAGCACACAAGACGAGGGCCCGGCGGTGCACGGTACCGGCCGGGCCCTCGTGGTTGGCTAACCCGAACAGAGAGGCTGCTACCGGCCTAGCCGCGCCCTGATCAGCCCGGCGAGCCCGGTCAGCTCCCGCACCCGGAAGAAATAGGCCAGCGCCAGGTAGGCGAGCAGCGCGCAGCCGCCCGCGACGGCGACGGTGACGAACGCCGTTATCCGCCCGGCCGGCAGCAAGCTGGCCGCGCCGACGGTGAGGGCCAGTGCGAGCACCGCGGCCGGGATGGCGGCCGCGTGCATCCGCAGCAGGCTCGCGCCGATCGCGCGGCCGGCCAGGCCGTGCAGCCGGCGGCGGAGCACCAGCCAGGCCAGGATCGACCCGGCCACGTTGCCGAGGCCGAACGCGGCACCGAGCCCGGCCACCACGACGCCCGGCGGCAGCAACGCGAGCGCCAGGTAGCAGGTGCCGACGTTGACGAGCATGGTGACGGTGCCGATCAGGGCTGGCGTGCGGCTGTCGTGCATCGCGTAGAACACCCGCAGCTGCAGCTGGAACACGGTATAGGGCACCAGGCCGAGGCAGAGCACGGCGAATACCTCGCCCATGTAGCGGGCGCTGGCGATGCTGGTGGCGCCGTGCGCGAGGAACACCTCGGCCAGCGCGGGCCCGAGCACGGCCAGCACGAACGCGGACGGCACCACCAGCACGCTCGCCAGCCGCACCCCGGTCGAGAAGTCCGCCTTGACCAGGTCCGGCTTGGCCGCGGCGGCGTGCGCGCTCATCCGCGGCAGCAGCGCGGTGATCACCGAGATGCCGACGACCGCGTACGGCATCTGGAACAGCTGCCAGGCGTAGGCGAACGGCGTGTAGCCCGCGCCGTAGCCGGTGTGCGCGCGGGCGGCCAGGACACTCGCCTCGTTGGCGACCCTGGTGGTCACGAACAGCGCCACCTGCGTCGTGATGATGTAGCCGAACATCCAGCCGGCCATCCGCCAGATCTCGGCCAGCTCGGTCCGGCGGAAGTCGAACCGCGGCCGCCAGCGGAATCCGACCCGGCGCAGCGACGGCAGCAGCGCGACGGTCTGCGCCGCCACGCCGACGGTCGTGCCGAGGCCGAGCAGCCGGATCTCCGCTGGCGTGATCGTTTCCGGGCGGACGCCGAAGCCGGCCACCGCGACGAAGCCGAGCAGCATGGCCGAGACCACGATGTTGTTGACCACCGGCGCCCACATCGGTGCGGCGAAGCTACTGCGCGAGTTGAGGATCGCCCCGGCGAGCGAGCACACTCCGTAGAAGAAGATCTGCGGGATGAAGAACCAGGCGAAGATCACCATCAGGTGCTGCTCGGAGCCGGTGACCGAGCCGCTGTACAGGGCGACGATCTGCGGCGCGGCCAGCGTGGCGACCACGGTGATCGCGAGCAGGGCCATCGTGATCATGGTGAATATGCGCTGGTCGTAGGCCTCGCCGCTGTCCTTATCGCGGGCCACGGCGGAGACCAGCAGCGGCACGATCACGCTGGTGAGGATGCCGCCCAGCATCAGGTTGTAGACGGCGTTCGGCAGCGAGTTCGCCACGTTGTACGCGTCGGCCAGGGCGAAGCCGCCGAGCGCGTACGCCTGGATAAGCGTCCGGACCAGGCCGGTCAGGCGGGAGGCGAGCGTGCCCGCCGCCATCGCGCCGCTCGACCGGACGATGCTTGCGCGCTGTCCTAGTGCTGGTGGCGCGGCTGCCTGGCCGCGGCCTGCCTCGGTCGGCAGTGGCGTCGTCACGCGATTCCCCCCGGGTTAGCGGCCTGACGTCCCCCGCGCCCAGGCTGCCAGCCGTTACCTACCCGCGAGCACGACAAAGATCACTGCGGCGGGGCTACCGGCCTGGCCGCGGTCGCCGCGATCTCCAGCGCCTTCGGCACGTAGACCCGGTAGCCGAGGTCCGCGCGCAGCCCGTGCACCTCGGGCGTGTCCAGGCTGCGCATGAAGTCCAGGATCTGCTCGCTGAAGATCTGGCCGGGAACCAGGACCGGGAAGCCGGGCGGATACGGGGTGACGAACGTGGCCGACACCAACTGCTCGCCGTTCTCGACCCGCTGCTGCACCTCGTCGGGCGGCAGATACTGGCAGAAGCTGTCGTCGTAGGCGAGATAGAAGGCGCGCCGCACGTCTCCTTCCGGGCTGGCCGGCTCGGTCCCGTCCCGGAACGCGGGATGGAACCCGCTGAAGTCCGGCAGCGGGGCGGACGGCGCCGTCAGCCGCAGCACCGCCCGTTCGTACCCGGCCCGCTCGGTCAGGCTCATGTCGGCGATCTGCGCGTCCAGTTCCCTGGCCATGGCGACAAGCACCTCGATCAGGTACGCGACCGAGCTGCGGGTCGTGCCGATCGTGGTCATGAACAGCACGGTGTTCCTGGACGTCTTGTTGATCTGCACGCCGTAGCGGTCCATCAGGTGGCTGCGCTTGAACGCGTCGCCCTCGATACCGGTCAGCCCGATGTAGAGCGAGACCCTGGACGGGTCCAGCACGAACTCGTCGGCCTCCCAGGCGCGGACCATGTTCGGCAGCCCGGACCGCAGCGGCTGGTCGATGCCGGACTGCCGGTGCTCGGCCGGGATCAGGTCCGCGGTGGTGAGGCAGCGCATGTATTTGCGCAGCAGCGGATGGTGGTCGACGGCGTCGCGCAGCCGCATCGCGTTCTCGATCTGCTTTTGCACCAGCTCGAACCCCTCCAGCGCGGCCTGCCGCCGGCCCAGGTCGAGCGAGGCCAGGATCTGGTAGTTGGGCGAGGTCGAGGTGTGTGCCATATAGGCCTCGTGGAAGGTCTCCTCCACCTTCTGGCTGAATTCCTGGTCGAATACGTGGATCATCGATCCCTGCCGCAGCGACGTCAGGGTCTTGTGGGTGGACTGGGTGGCGTAGACGCGCACCCGCGCCCGGGCCGGATCGGGCAGCAGTTCCCGGTCCAGCAGCGCGGCGTCGTCCGGGTTCTCTTGCGCCAGCCGCTCGGCGTACTCCTCGTGCCGACGCCGGTAGCCGGGCTGGCGCAGCTCGTCGAGCAGAGTCCGGGCCGCGCGCATGCCGGTGCGCGGCCGGTACACGGGATGGAACCGGGCGAACGCGAACCAGGCCTCGTCCCACAAGAAGACCAGGTCCGGCTTGATGGCCAGGCACTCGCGCATGACCCGGCCGACGTCATAGACGACGCCGTCGAATGTGCAGTTGGTCAGCAGCAGCATCTTGACCCGGTCCAGCTTGCCCGCCCGCCGCAGCTCAAGCAGCTTGGCCTTGATCTCCCGGAGCGGGACCGCGCCGTACATGGAGAACTGGTTGAGCCGGTAGGCGTCCAGGTAGGCGACCTTCGCGCCGGCCAGCATCAGGCCGTAGTGGTGCGACTGGTGGCAGTTCCGGTCCACCAGCACGATGTCGCCGGGCTGGACCAGGGCCTGCACCACGATCTTGTTGGCCGTGGACGTGCCGTTGGTAACGAAGAACGTCTGCCGGGCGCCGAACGTCCTGGCCGCGAGCTGCTGGGCGTCCCGCAGCGGTCCGGTCGGTTCCAGCAGCGAGTCGAGCCCGCCGCAGGTCGCGGATGTCTCGGCCAGGAAGATGTCCAGGCCGTAGAAGTCGATCATGTCCTTGATCCAGTTCGAGTGCACGATCGACTTGGCGTGCGAGATCGGCAGCGCGTGGAATACCCCGGTCGGCCGGTGGCTGTAGCGCCGCAGTGCGCTGAAGAACGGGGCGTCGTACCGGGCAGCGACCCCGTCCAGGATGCTCAGGTGCAGGTCCAGCGTGCCCTCGCGGGCGTGGAACACCCGGCGGAAGTGGTGGCTGAGCCGCCCGGCCAGGTCCTCGACGGCGATCTCGGCCATGAAGTAGAGGTCCAGCTCCGGCCGGATCCGGGCGAGCGCGCGGGCTAGCTCCTGGGCCCGGTCATCGGGCGAGCGCTCCATCAGGTCGGCGGCCGCCGCGCTGCCGGCGAACTGCCCGAGGGCCGAGAGGTCATAGCGCGACCGGTGCGCGAACCGGCGGCACACCACGCACGCCTGCAGGGCGAAGTTCAGCCGGGCGGCCAGCACCGCCTCATCGAAGCTCGGCACGATGACGACCTCGTACACGAACGGGTCGTCGCTGCGCCGCCACCGGCGGATCTCCTCCCGCAGCGCCCGCTCCTGCGCCTCGCTGAGGTCATCGACGATCAGTACCTCGAAGTACGGGCGCTGCGGCGCGGACTGGTCCGGCTGCCGCGGGTCAAGGTCGTCCGCGTCGTCCTCGGTCGTCAGGTCGATGGCCCGGCCGCTGCGGTAGGTCTCGGCGACCAGGGCCCGGTTGATCCGGGTCACGGTCGCAGCCAGCCGGTCGTGCTTCCCGGCCGCGAACAGCCGCTGGACGTGCTGGAAGGCAGCGGGACCGGGAAACGCCCAGAAGCGCTCGACCGGCTCCAGCAGGCTGAGCAATTCCTGCACCGCGGTCTCCAGGTCCGGCACCGGGCGCTGCCCCGCGGCCGCCAGCGCCAGCTGGCAGGCCGACTCCTCCAGCGCGGACCAGGCATCGCTCCTGAACTGGCCAAGCCCGTTGTACGCGGGTGCGTGAGCGTCCCGAGCCATCGCGATCACCTCCGGAAACCCGCCGCGGCCCGCGCTGCAGCCTCACCCTCACCATGCCTAAGTGCGGCTACCCCGGCAAGAGCTAGGAACCCGGCCGGTACCAGGGCACTGGGCGCGGCCGGTGCATCCGGGCAACATCCGGAATCAGGGCACCCTGACGCCAGGATCGAGGGAACCTAAGAACGGATCCGGAGACTGGTAACAACTTGATAACACCGGAACAAAGGGGGGTGTCCCGCTTAACAGTCAATCTGGGACGATAAGCCCGTTTAACCAGGGTGCCCGCCAACGAGGGCGGAGCGGTATCCGAGAGGAATGCATTGAGATTCGTAGCTGGCGCTGCCGCGGTCGCCTTGCTGGCGAGCGGCATCGGCGCAACCGTATCGGCTGAGGCGGCAACGACGTCGCCGCAGTTCACGCCCAAGCTGTCGGCCTGGGGCAAGTGCCCTAGCTCCTACAGCGACCTGCAATTCAAAGGCGTGCAGTGCGCCAGGGTCACAGTTCCGCTCAACTACAACCACCCGAACAACGGCCAGACGACCACGATCGAGATCTCGCGGCAACGGCACACCTCGAAGCACGACCAGGGCATCATCCTGACCAACCCCGGCGGCCCCGGCGGTGCCGGCCTCGACCTGAACCTCTTCCTCCGCGGGCAGCTCAGGCTGGAGGGCAGCAAGGCGGACAAGGCCTCGATCGCCGACTACGACTGGATCGGCTTCGACCCGCGCGGCGTTGGCGCCAGCAACGCGCTCACCTGTGACCCCAGCTACTTCAACGGCCCGCGCGAGCAGTACAACCCGACCACGCCGAGCCTGCTGACCTACTGGCTCACGCGCTCGCATGCGTACGCGCAGGACTGCGGTACCCACAGCGCCGCGCAGACTGCGCTGCTGAACAACGACACCACGGTCGACTCGGCCAACGACATGAACATGATCCGGGTGGCGCTGCACCAGAGGCAGCTGACCTACTACGGCTTCTCCTACGGCACCTACCTCGGCCAGGTCTACTCGACGCTGTTCCCGACCCATGTGCGCCGGATCATCATGGACAGCAACGTGGACCCGCGGAACATCTGGTACACGGCCAACCTGAACCAGGACATCGCGTTCAACCGGAACGTCAACATCTGGTTCGGCTGGGTGGCCAAGAACTGGCGGACCTACCACGTGGGCCGGACGGCCGCCGCCGTGCACGCCCGGTTCAACGCCGAGGAAGCCAAGCTCAAGACGACCCCGATCTCGAGCGGCGGGTCCACGATCGGCCCGGATGAGTGGATCGATATCTTCCTGGAGACCGGCTACTACGAGCAGACGTGGCTGCAGTGGACCCAGGCGTTCTCGGACTGGGCCCGGACGCACAACACCAATGCGGCCGCTGAGATCGCGACGCTCTACCAGTTCGCCGACTCCCCCGGCAGCGACAGCGGATTCGCCGGCTACAACGCCGTGCAGTGCACCGACATCCAGTGGCCGACCAGCTGGGCCAAGTGGGCCAAGGACAACACCCGGGTCAACAAGATCGCGCCGTTCGAGACCTGGGCCAACGCCTGGTTCAACGCCCCGTGCCTGTACTGGCCGGCGCCGGCCCACAGCAAGAGGGCCATGAAGATCAACGGTAAGCAGATCAGGAGCGCCCTGCTGATCGACGAGACGCTGGACGCGGCGACGCCGTTCGAGGGCAGCCTCTACGTCCGCAAGATCTTCCCGCACTCGGTGCTGCTGGCCGAGCCGGGCGGCACCACGCACGCCGACTCCCTGTCCGGCGACCTGTGCGTCGACAACACCATCGCCAACTACCTGGCCTACGGCAAGCTGCCCAAGCGGGACAACCACGCCAAGTGGGATAAGACCTGCAAGCCGCTGCCGAGGCCGGTCCCGTCGACGAGCTCCGCTTCGGCCACCGCAACGCCGAAGATGAGCCCGTCGATCGCGCGGATGATCCCCGCGGGGCTGCTCGCGCACTAGGCAAGCAACCGCACGAGCTAGGAACGGGGCTCCGCCCGGCCGGTCTAGGCCGGGCGGAGCCCCGCTCTGGTATCACAAACACACGGGCTTCGCCCGGCCGGTCTAGGCCGGGCGGAGCCCCGTTCTGGTATCACAAACACACGGGCTTCGCCCGGCCGGTCTAGGCCGGGCGGAGCCCCGTTTGTGTGGCTGCAGAGCCGGCGGGGGAAGCCCAGGTGGGTGAGCCACCGCAGCCGGGCGCTCTGGCTGCCCGCGTACGCATTCGCCGTCGTCATGCTCGGCACCACGCTGCCCACCCCGCTCTACCCCCGCTACGAGCGCGAGTTCGGGTTCTCGCCGCTGCTCATCACCGTGATCTACGGCGTG
Source organism: uncultured Actinomycetota bacterium (assembly GCA_963805805.1). Classification (GTDB taxonomy): domain Bacteria; phylum Actinomycetota; class Actinomycetes; order Streptosporangiales; family Streptosporangiaceae; genus JAJYUU01. The sequence continues at coordinate 127,738 of CAWDVS010000012.1, forward strand.
TATGCGGCCGGTGTCATCGCCGCCCTGCTGCTCCTCGGCGGCGTGTCAGATCAGGCCGGCCGCCGGCCCGCCCTGTTCGCCAGCATCATCCTGTCCGCCGCGAGCGCCATCGCGTTCCTGCTCGCGAGCGGCCTCTGGGCCCTGCTCGCCGGCCGGATACTGTCCGGCTTCTCGGCGGGGCTGTGCACCGGCAGCGCGACGGCGGCACTAGTCGACCTGGCGCCCGACCGGCGTAGCCAGGCCAGCGCGCTGGCCACAGCGGTCAACCTCGGCGGCCTCGGCTGCGGCACCCTGCTGGCCGGCCTGCTGGCGACGGTGGCACCGGCGCCGTTGCGGCTTCCGTTCTGGGTCGACCTGGGCCTGCTCTTCGTCGCTTTCGCCGCGGTGCTGCGCATGGTCGAGCCGGTCCGCCGGGCTGGCCAGCTTCAGTTCGCGGTCCAGCGGTTGCACGTGCCCGCGCAGGTGCAACCGACCTTCATCCGGGCCGCGGCCGCGGGCTTCGCGGCCTTCGCGTTGTTCGGGCTGTTCAGTGCCGTCGCACCGACGTTCCTGGCGTCCGTCCTGCACCAGACCAGCCCGGCGCTGGCCGGCGGCGTGGTCTTCGTCCTGTTCGCCTCCTCTGCCGCCGGGCAGCTCGCGGTGCCGCGCATCCCCGGTCCGGCCGCACTGCCGGCCGGCTGCGCCGGGATCATCGCGGGCGCACTGCTGACCGGGGCGGCGCTCGCCGCCAGCTCGCTGGGCCTGCTGATCGGCGGCGCTATCGTGGCCGGCACCGGTCAGGGGATTGCGGTCGGTGCCGGGCTGGCGGCGCTGAACACCAAGACGCCGGCCGAACACCGCGGCGAGGTGGACTCCAGCTATTTCGTCGCGGCGTACGCCGGGGTCTCGATCCCCATCATCGGGGTCGGGCTGCTCAGCCAGGTCATCAGTCTGCGCTCGGCTGCGTACGCGCTGATCGCCTTCGTCACGGTAGTCACGGCCGTGAGCGCGGCGAGCCTGGTCCGCAACGGTTTCCGTTGACCGGCGCGACGAATTCCGTACCCGTCCCGCCGGCCCGCTGACCACCCAGATCGTTTCATTGCGGCGTTTGGCGCGAGCGTGATAGAAGAGCCGAATGATCGCAGAACCGGACTCCGCGCCGCCCGCCGCCGGCGGCCTGGCCAGCGCGCGAGTCGCGGTCCGCGTCACCGGCCTGCGCAAGCACTACGGCGAGGTCGCCGCCGTCCATGACCTCGACCTGACGATCGCAGCCGGGGAGTTCTTCACGCTGCTCGGCCCGTCGGGATCCGGCAAGACGACGCTGCTGCGGATGATCGCCGGCTTCGAGCGGCCCGACGCGGGCCGCATCGACCTCGGCGACCGGGATGTCACCCGGGTCCCGCCGTACGCCCGCAACGTCAACACCGTGTTTCAGGACTACGCCTTGTTCCCGCACATGACGGTGGCGCAGAACATCGAGTACGGGCTGCGGGTCCGGCGGGTCGCGCGGCCGCAGCGCCGGGACCAGGTCGGCCGGGCGCTGGACATGGTGCGGCTGACCGGCCTTGGCGGCCGCAAGCCGGCCCAGCTCTCCGGCGGCCAGCGCCAGCGGGTCGCGCTGGCCCGGGCGATCGTGAACGAGCCGGAGGTGCTCCTGCTGGACGAGCCGCTCGGCGCCCTTGACCTCAAGCTCCGCCAGGAAATGCAGCTTGAGCTGTTGCGGGTCCAGCGCGAGGTCGGCATCACCTTTATCTACGTCACCCATGACCAGGAAGAGGCCCTGACCATGAGCGACCGGGTCGCGGTGCTCCACCAGGGCCGGCTGGAGCAGGTCGGTGACCCCATCGAGGTGTACGAGCGCCCGGCGACCCCGTTTGTGGCCGGGTTCATCGGCATCTCGAACCTGATCGAGCGCGACGGAGCGCTGATCACCGTCCGGCCAGAAAAGATCACCTTGCTGGCCGACGGCCAGCAGGCAGCGGCCGGCAGCCACGTCGAGCCAGGCGTCATCCGCGAGGTGAGCTACGCAGGCGTGCTCACCCGCTACGTGGTGGCCCTCGACAGCGGCGGCGAACTGGTCGTGGCGCGGCAGAACACGTCCGCGCCGGCTGGCACGCATGACGGCCGCGGCCGCCAGGTCCGCATCGCCTGGCAGCCAGACCAGGCATCCACCATTCCGCAGGGGCGCGAAGAGCAGTCCGCGCCAGGGGAGGCATAGCAGGATGAAAATCAGACCGGTGCGCCACGCGCCGCGCCGTCACCAGGTCGCGCTCGCGGTAGCGGGCCTCGCGCTCATCACCGCGGGCTGCGGCAGTTCGGGCTCCGGCGGCACGCCGTCCGGGACCAGCGGGACGGCGGGCCAGACCGTGCCGACCGCGAAACTGCCGGTGCTGCAGAAGATCGGCAAGGGCGAGGGCAAGCTCAACCTCATCGCGTGGGAGGGCTACCTGCAGCCGCAGTGGGTCAAGCCGTTCGAGCAGCAGACCGGCTGCCAGGTCAATGCCAAGTACGCGGGCAGCTCGGACGAGATGGTCGCGCTCATGAAGAACGGCGGTGGCGGCCAGTACGACATGGTGTCCTCCTCCGGCGACGCCGACCTGCGGATCCTGTACGCCGGCGACGCCCGGCCGGTGAACGTCAACCTGATCCCGAGCTGGAAGCAGTTCTTCCCGGCGTTCCAGTCGCCGCCGTTCAACACGATCAACGGCGTGCACTACGGCGTGTCCCTGCAGTGGGGACCGAACGTCCTGATGTACAGCAAGAAGGCGTTCCCGACCGCGCCGACGTCCTGGAGCGTGATCTACGACAAGAAGTACCAGGGCCAGGTGACGGTCCCGGACAACCCGATCCAGATCGCCGACGCGGCGCTGTACCTGGAGAAGCACAACCCATCGCTCGGCATCACCGACCCGTACGAGCTGACTCAGCCGCAGTTCCAGGCGGCGGTGAACCTGCTGGCCGGCCAGAAGCCGCTGATCGAGAAGTACTGGGACCTCGCCTCCCAGGAGATCTTCGACTTCAAGAACGGCAACGCCACGGTCGGCGCGGGCTGGCCGTACCAGGTCAGCGCCCTGAAGGCGGATAAGTTCGGCATCGGCGACACGATCCCCAGCGAAGGCGCCACCGGCTGGGCCGACACCTGGATGCTGGCCGCGAAGGCGCCGGACATCAACTGCGCGTACATGTGGATGCGCTACATCAGCACGCCGCAGGTGCAGGCCGAGCAGGCGGTGAACTACGGCGAGACGCCCGACAACGAGCTGGCGTGCTCCTACATGGACAAGATCCAGGCCGGCTCGTGCGCGGAGTACCACGCGAACGCGCCGACCAGCTACTTCAAGGCGATCGCCCTCTGGAAGACCCCGATCACGACCTGCGACAACGGCAAGCCGGACTGCGTGCCGTACACCGACTGGGTGTCCGCATGGAACACGCAGATCAAATGACGGGCCGCGGCGGCCTGCCCCGGGTCGGGGACCGATGGCGCTGACCCGGGCGGCCGCTCCGGCGCCCGCCGCAGAGGGGTTCTGGCTCCGCGTCTCGGCCGCGCTCTGGCGCCGGCCGTGGGCGCGGGCCACCCTGCTGCTCACGCCGGGCCTGGCCTGGTTCGTGCTGCTCTACCTGGCCGCGCTCGTCGTGCTGCTGATCACCGCGTTCTGGCAGACCAACCAGTTCACCGGCAACGTGGAGCGGATCTGGAGCGTCACCAACTTCACCACGATCCTGACGACGGCGGCCTACCTGGAGGACATCGGCCGCACGGTCGGGATGGCCGCCGCCGTCACCGTGGTCGACGCGATCGTGGCGTTCCCGTTCGCGTACTACATGGCCCGGATCGCGTCCGGGCGCACCCGGACCGCGCTGTTCGTGGCGATCCTGCTCCCGCTCTGGGCCAGCTACCTCGCCAAGGTCTACTCGTGGCTGCTGATCTTCACCCGCGGCGGCCTGCTGGACTGGAGCCTGAGCAAGGTCGGCCTCGGCCAGGTGCACCTGATCTACACCAACTGGGCCGTGTTCACGGTGTTCTGCTACATCTGGCTGCCGTTCATGATCATCCCGGTCTACGCGGCCCTGGAGCGGATCCCGAACTCGCAGCTGGAAGCGTCCCAGGATCTGGGCGGCCGGACCTGGCGGACGGTGCGGTCGGTGATGGTCCCGCTGGCGCTGCCGGGCATCGTGGCCGGGTCGATCTTCACGTTCTCGCTGACGCTCGGCGACTACATCACGCCGCTGCTTGTCGGCGGTACGAGCGCCAACTTCATGGGCAACATCATCTACACCAACATCGGCATCGCGAACAACGTGCCGTTCGCCGCGGCCATGGCCATGGTGCCGATCGTCATCATGGCGGCGTACCTGCTCGGCGCCCGGGCCACCGGCGCGCTGGAGGCGATCTAGGTGGAACCGGCCGGCCTGCGCGTCGCGCTGCGGATCTGGGTCGCGCTGGTGCTCGCGTTCCTCTTCATCCCGATCGCGCTCATCATCTTGTACGCCTTCAACAGCTCGAACATCGAGAGCTGGCCGATCGCGGGCTTCACCCTGCACTGGTTCAGCGTCGCCTGGAATGACCAGCAGGTCCGCGGCGCGCTGCTGCTGTCGGTCCGGGTCGGGCTCATCTCCATGGCGATCGCCATGGTCCTCGGCTCGGCGGTGGCCTACGCCGTGCACAAGTTCAGGTTCTTCGGGCGGGACGCGATCTCGTTCCTGCTCGTGCTCCCGCTGGCGCTGCCCGGCATCATCACCGGCATCGCGCTGAACTCGCTGTTCGCCTTCACCGGGACGCAATTCGGCACGCTGACGATCGTCATCGGGCACGCGACCTTCTGCATCGTCGTGGTGTTCAACAACATCATCGCCCGGCTGCGCCGGCTGCCCGGCTCGCTGGCCGAGGCGTCGATGGACCTCGGCGCGCGGGGCTGGCAGACGCTGCTGCGCGTGACCCTGCCGATGACCGCCACTGCGCTGGTCTCCGGCGCCCTGCTAGCCTTCGCGCTCTCCTTCGACGAGGTCATCGTCACGGTCTTCACCGCCGGGGCGCAGAACACGCTGCCGCTGTGGATCTTCGGCGCCATCCGGCTCGGCCAGCAGCTGCCGGAAGTCAACGCGGTCGTCACGGTCGTCATCGCGCTGACGCTCATCCCGGTCGTCATCGCCGCGCGGGTCGCCGGGGCCGGCGCCATCACCAGGTCCGCCCGCACCGCCGCGACGAACCCGGCGCGGACCTGAGCCGACCACGGCTTGCCCGGCGGCTTTTCCCGGTCACCGACGCCGCAAACCAGGCGATAAGGGTCGGCCGCAAGTCCGTTGCCCGTGAAAAGTCGCTACCCAGCGTGATCCGGGCCAGCCCAGGAACTCAGTGCAGGTGCAGGATGACCAGGTTCTTCAGCGCGACCATGGCCAGGCCGAGCACGGCCGCGGTGGACGTCCAGCCGGCCAGCCGCCAGCCCCGCAGCCCCACCGCCCGGGCCGCGGCCCAGCCGTGAAAGGTGAGCAGGACGACGGCCGTGATCACGCCCGCGTTCGCCGCCGCGACGCTTGACGCGCCCGCGATCCGGGCCAGCACCAGGACGGCCAGCGGCAGGAACGACGCGCTGACGATCGGCCAGCTGTCGCGCAGCGCCGCCCGGATGTGCGGCCAGGTCGGCACCTTTCCGCGCGCTGACTGCGCGCCGATCAGCTCGGCGTACTGCTCGGCCAGCCAGTAGACGACGAGCGTCACGAGCACAGAGATCGCCAGGGCCAGCGTCGGCAGACTCTGGCTCGCCGCGGTCAGCACCGAGGCGGTGATAATCGCGCCGTAGATGCCCGCGGCCCGGCGGCGGCCCGCGGCCGCCGGGGCCCGCGGTGACTCGCCAGCCTGGCCGTCCGACACGGGCAGAGGCATCCCCAGGCCCGCTCCGGGGTAACCACGGCCGGTGGCGCGCGGGTCGGCCAGCCGAGTCGATATCGCGGCGCGTGCGCGATATACCCGAGTTACCGGGGCAGACGTTCCTCCGCGACGCCATGCTCACCCGCGCCGGGTGAGGTGAGCGGGACCCGGCGCGGCGATCATGACGAGGACATCAGGCGGGAACGGAGGCGGACGTGGCGGAGCAGCCGGGCGCGCCGCGGCGGTGGCTCGCGCGGCTGAGCCTGCTGCTGGCCGCGGCCGCGGTAGTCCTGCTTGTCGTGTTCGGCGACCTGCATAGCCTCACGATGCTCGCCATCGCGCTCGCCGTCGGCGTGGTCAGCCTCGCGGCCGCGTTCTGGTTCCTTGCCACCCGCGGCACGCGCCGCTGGCTGGCCCTGGCGCTGGTGTTCCTGGCGCCCGCGGCGGCGATCGCCGCGTTCGCGGTGGCCGGGCTCCTCTGGGTGGCGCTGGTCTCAGCTGCGGCCTGGCTGCTCGCATGGCTGACGGCCCGGGCCGCGCTGGCGCCCGATCCGGCCGACTGGCGGATGCCCGAGCACGCGCCTTCGACCCGGGCCCGGCACCCTTTCCTGATCATGAACCCGCGCTCCGGGGACGGGAAGGTCGGCCAGTTCGGCCTCCAGGGCAAGGCCGAGCGCCTCGGGGCCGAGGTCTACCTCATGACCGGGCCCGGCAGCGTGGACGTCGCGGCCGTCGCCCGCGACGCCGTGGCCCGCGGCGCGGACCTGCTCGGGGTCGCCGGCGGAGACGGCACGCAGGCCCTCGTCGCGGACGTGGCCGCGGCCGCGGACCTGCCGTTCATGGTCATCACCGCCGGGACCCGTAACCACTTCGCGCTCGACCTGGGGCTGGACCGGGATGACCCGGCGGCGTGCCTCGACGCCCTCACCGACGGCGTCGACCTGTGGGTCGACCTCGGCCGCGTCGGCGGCACGACGTTCGTGAACAACGCCTCGTTCGGCGCGTACGCCGAGGTCGTCCAGTCCGCCGCCTACCGCGGGGACAAAGTCGGCGCGACGCTGCAGCAGCTACCGGACCTGATCACCGGCAAGCGCGGCGCGGCGCTTGAGGTGCGGGCCGCGCAGGCCCGGCTGACTGACCCGCAAGCGGTGCTGGTCTCCAACAACCCGTACGGAACGGGCGACATCGCCGGGATGGGGCGCCGGGCCCGGCTGGACGGGGGCACGCTCGCGATGGTCGGTGTCAGCGTTGCGAACGCGCGCCAGGCGGCCGGGCTCATCCGCGGCTCCCGGTCGGCCGGGCTCAGCGTGCGGCTGGCGCCGCAGGTCACCGTCGACTCCGCCGCCGCGCAGATCCCGGTGGGCGTGGACGGCGAGGCGATGCTGCTGGCCACGCCGGTGCAGTGCGCGATCCGGCCGAAAGCGCTGCGGGTCCGGGTGCCGCGCAGCCGGCCCGGAGTGCCCGCGCCCAAGGCGCGGATGAACTGGGCGAAGCTAGCCCGGCTCGCCGGGCCAGCCCGGCGCGGCCGCCGCGCCCGCGGCGCGGGAGCTGGTCCGGTGAAGCCCGGCTACGAGCCGGTCACGGACGAACGCGAGATCCCGGCGCTGATCGGCGGGCTCGGCGCGCGAACGGTGATCTACGACATCGAGCCGCTGGTGGCGCACTGGGACAGCCCGCAAACCGCGCTCGATGAGGGTCTGGCCGCGGTGACCGCGGCGGTCGCCGCGATCGGCGGCGTCCAGATGCTGTGCTTTGCCACCAATTCCGCCAGGTCCCCGTCCGCGCCGCTGGCCGGGCCACCGGGCCTGCAGGTCAGCTACCTGGTGTCGGCGCGCAAGCCGGTGCGGACGGCGCCGTACGCGGACCTGCCGGCGCCCGGCGTCGTGGTCGGTGACCAGATCGCGACCGACGGCATCCTGGCCCGGCGCCTCGGGTACACGTTCCTGCACTTCCGGCCGGAGCGTGCCGAAATGCCCGCCGGGCCGCACCTGCTGGCGGACTGCGGCGACGCGCTGCGGCCGCTCCTTTTCGGCCGGTCGCGGAGGCGCTGAGCTGGGGCGGCGCCCGTAATCGCCAGCTCATCCCGTCCGGGTGATGTACCCGCGTTCGGGCACTGCCAGCGTGAGAGTGCTGGCCAGTGAGCGCCAGCCCATGCGCGCGCGATCATCCGGGGGGAACGACGTGAACAGCTATCCGAACATCAGCGACCACGGGCTCATCGGCGACCTGCAGACGGCGGCGCTGGTCACGACCGACGGCACGATCGACTTCTTCTGCTGTCCCCGGTTCGATTCGCCGAGCGTCTTCGCCTCGCTGCTGGACGCAGAGCACGGCGGCCATTTCAAGATCGCCCCGGCCACCGACGACTACGTCACCAAGCAGCTGTACTTCCCGGACACCGCGATGCTGATGACCCGGTTCATGACGGCCGACGGGGTCGGCGAGGTGCTCGACTTCATGCCGGTGATCGAAGGCCCGCCGACGGACCGGCACCGCATCGTGCGCAAGCTGCGGGTGTCGCGCGGCACGATGAAGTTCGTGATGGACCTGCAGCCCCGGTTCGACTACGGGCGGGCCGAGCACACGATCGAGCCCGGCAACGAGGGGGCCGTGTTCCGGGCCGGCGACTTCCACCTGACCGTGCACACATCCGGTCGCCGCCCGGAAGGCCAGCAGACGGCCATCATCGAGCGGGCCGGGAGTGGCATCCGCGCGACGTTCTCGCTGCAGGAAGCGGAGCCCGGCGCCGGGGTCGTGATCGAGTCGATGGGCGGCCCGCCGCAGCAGCTGCCGCCGGAGGAACTGGACCGGCTGGCGAACGACACCGGCGCGTTCTGGCGCAACTGGCTGGCCCGCTCGACCTACACCGGCCGCTGGCGGGAGATCGTCACCCGGTCAGCGATGACACTCAAGCTGCTGACCTATAACCCGACTGGCGCGCCCGTGGCGGCCGCCACGTTCGGACTGCCCGAACAGGCCGGCGGGGAGCGCAACTGGGACTACCGCTACACCTGGATCCGGGACGCCTCGCTCTCCATTCACGCCCTGGGCGGGCTCGGCTACATGGAGGAAGCCGCCAAGTTCGGCATGTGGCTGCGGGACCGGGCCTCCGAGCAGGTCGGCGACGGCTCCGGACCGCTGAAGATCATGTACCGGGTGGACGGGTCCTCGGACCTCACCGAAGAGACCCTCGATCACTTCGAGGGCTGGCGCCAGTCGAGCCCGGTCCGGATCGGCAACGGCGCGTCGGACCAGCTGCAGCTCGACATCTACGGCGAGGCGATCGACGCGATGTTCGCCGCGGACGAGCACGGCCTGCCGATGACGCACCAGGGCTGGCTAGCGACGACGAAGATCATCGACTGGCTGTGCGACAACTGGGATCAGCCGGACGAGGGCGTCTGGGAGACGCGCGGGGGCCGGAAGGACTTCACCTACGGCAGGTTCCAGAGCTGGGTCGCGCTGGACCGCGCGATCAAGCTCGCGGACCGGCACGGCCGGCCAGCGAACCGGGCAAAGTGGATCCAGCAGCGGGACGCGATCTACAACCAGATCATGGAACGAGGCTGGCATCCCGGCCGGAAGGCGTTTGTCCAGCACTACGACACCGACGTGCTCGACTCCTCGCTGCTGTTCATGCCGCTGGAAGGTTTCGTGTCGCCGATGGACCCGCTGTGGACCTCGACGCTCACGGCGATGGACTCCGAGCTGGTGTCCGACAGCCTGGTGTATCGCTACAACCCGTCGTCCTCTCCCGACGGGCTGCGCGGCGACGAGGGCACGTTCTCGCTCTGCACGTTCCTGTACGTCGACGCGCTGGCCCGGGCAGGCCGGCTCGACGACGCCGTGCTGACCTTCGACAAGATGCAGACCTACGCCAACCACCTGGGCCTGTTCTCCGAAGAGATCGGCCAGACGGGCGAGCAGCTGGGGAACTTCCCGCAGGCGTTCACGCACCTCGCGCTCATCAACTCCGCGCTGACGCTGAACGACATGCTGGATGAACTGCTTCGGCACGAGCCGGGGCTGTCGGCTACCGTCGCTTAGCCGGCCTCGCAGCGGACCTGCATGCTCGCTGATTCCCCGGTGAGCGTGCAGGTCAGCAGCCCGCCGGCGAACGACCACCCGGTGGCGCCGTCGACGCCGGCCGGCGCCGCCGCGAGCGGCAGCGTGAGCTGCCAGGAGAGCGGGCGGTCCGCGTGCAGCTCCAGCGCCCAGTCGTCCGCGCCGGTGTGCGTCTGGGCGGTGAGGCCGGGGCCGAGCGACCCTGTCCAGGCTTGCGCGGCCGGGCCGGGAACCGCGAGCAGCTCCCGGTGATCGGGAACGGGCGGCGCGTACGGGCTGAGCGAGCGCACCTCGGCCGGCAGCAGCGCGAGCACCGCGCCGGCCCGGACGAAGACCGGGATGTCCTCCGGTCCGGCCGGGACGTCCAGCTCGGCCGGGCCGGCGAACGAGCGGCGCAGGTCGAATAGGTCGGCCCAGGTACCGGGCGGCAGCACCACGCGCCGGCTCGTGCAGTCCGGCTCCAGCACGGGCGCGACCAGCAGGTGCTCGCCCAGCAGGTACTGATCGGTGACCGGCCCGATGTCCGGATAGACCAGCTCCAGCGCGCACATGATGGGCCGGCCGGTGGCCCGGTAGATCTGATGCGCCGCCATCAGGTAGTCGTTGAGGCGGGTGTGCCAGCGCGCATACCGCCGCCACGTCGGCAGCACGTCCGGGTCCCAGATCTGCGGCCGCCGGTACTGCGGCACCTCGATGCCGCCCGCCTTGGTCCGCATGACGGGGCAGAACGCGGAGAACTGGATCCACCGGCGTAGCAGTTCCGGGGTGAGCCGGTCGAGCGTCGACATGAACCCGCCGGTGTCACTTCCCCACATGGCGACGCCGCTCGCACCCATGCGAAAGCCCGCAGGTCACCGCGCTGGCCAGGCCGTCGTAGCCCCAGGAGGTGGTCGGGTCACCACCCCACACGATGGGAACGGCCGGCGCCGTGCCGGTCCAGCCGGACCGGACGAAGCGCGCCAGCTGGCGGTCGTAACGATCTTCCAGGCCGGCGGCCACCGCGGCCGCGGCGCCGTGAAACTCGGTCGGATACCGGTTGTGCGGGGCCGGTCCGGTCCGGCCGTCCGCGGTCACGACGTCCAGCGGCGTGTACTCGCCGAAGTCCTCCATCCAGCCGTCGTACCCGGCCGCCGCGATCCGCTCCGCCACCGCGCCCCAGCAGCCGGCCGCCGCCGGGTGGCTGAAGTCGTACTGCGTCTCGTCGGTGTGCGGTGGCACCCGGCCGCCGGCGTACCCCTGGTACAGATACGGCGCGCCGGACGCGTCGTTTTGCAGGGCCCCGGCCGCCGCCGCCGGCTCGAACGCCTCCGGGTAGTCCACGGCCACGATCGGGTTGATGTAGCTGACCACCGCGAGGCCGCGGGAGTGGAAGAACTCGGTGCGCGCCCGCTCCGCGTCCTCGTAGCCCCGGTCCTCGCCTACCGGCAGGTACCGGCAGTGTGTCTCGGCGGCCGACACCGGCGCGTCGCCGAGCGCAGCCAGCTGCCGCTGCTCCTCCGCCAGCGGGACATGATTGTCGTGGCCGGTCTGGTACCACGGCCCGAAGAACCACCGGGCCGGGGCAGGCTGACGGCCGTATAGCTCGGTGTACCGGCGCAGCGCGTCCAGCGGGGCCGGCCCCGCGTACACCGTGAAGGCCAGCCGGTCCGCCTCCGCCTCGATGCTCCAGCTGTCAGCCCGCGTCGGCCCGCAGCCGCAGATAGCTCACGTCGTCCTGGTCGATCGAGAGTCCGTAGCCGCGGGTCGAGACCACCCACGGCAGCGGGAAGTAGGTCGCGTCCAGCCGCTCCCGGATCGCCCATGGCGGCACGGTGCCGGCCAGGAACGGGTACTCGTGCGGCTGGTAGGGCCCTTCGCCGACGTAGTTCTCGACCACGCCGCAGTCCAGGCTGACCGCGTGCGAGCGCTCGCCGAAGCCGAGGAACCGCTCCGCCCGGCCCGGCGCTGAAGCTCTGGCTGATGATCGCGGCGCCCGGCACGCTGAACGTGACCGCGACCCAGTCCCGGCCGCGGACCGTGATCCGGGCCTTCGCGGTGCGGCCGTCCGGGTGGTCGGTGTCCAGGACCACGATCAGGCCGTCATCGGTGCGCTGATGGGTCCGCACCCGGGTGACCCGGTGCCAGTCCGGCGCGAGCGGGTCGGACGTGCCCGCCCGCACCGCCTCGCCGCGCCAGCGCGGCTCGCACCAGAACCCGGCCGGCGCGGCCTGCCTGCAGCACCCCGAACGAGATCGACCACGGGTCCGGACTCGGTGCAGAGGTTCAGCGAGGTCACGAGCGGCGATCCTAACGGGCCGTGGCGCGGCTAGCCGCGGACCGGATCGGGTGCCGCCGGCGCTGCTGGGCTCTGGTCCGCGGCAGTGGCCAGGCGGCGGCGAAGCCGATCAGCCCGATGAAGCCCATGACCAGGATGGCGGCGACGTAGGCCCGGGTGGGAACGGCGAAACCGGCTACCACGATGGTGCCGGCGATCGCGGTGCCGAAGGAGGAGCCCAGGTTGGAGACGCTGCGTGACAGGCCGGAGATCTCGCCCTGCTGTGCTTCCGGGAAGGCAGATTGCACCACGTTCACCGACGGCGTGAGCATCAGCCCGACGCCCACGCCGATGAGGAACAGGCCAGGCACCGAGTACCAGGGGTTCGGGTGCCCCTTGGCCAGCAGCAGCAGGACGAGGACACCGACAGTGGTGGTCGCGAAGCCGGCCAGGATGAGCGTTCGCTGGGCGAACCGCCGGGCCAGCCGGCCGGCTGCCGCCGAGGACAGCAAGACGCCCGACGGTGGTGGCGGTGAAGATCACCCCGGTCTTGATCGGGCTGTAATGACGGATGACCTGCAGGTAGGCGGAGACGGCGAACGAGATGCCCATCAGCATCGCCCACTGGACGTTCTGCGTGATCAGCGCGTAGTTGGACGTCCGGTTGCGGAACAGGGCCGTCTCCAGCAGCGGTTCCTTGCCGATGCGTTCCCGGTGCCGGATCCAGGCCACGAACCCGGCCAGGATGACCGCGCCGGCCGCGATCAGGATCAGCATCAGCACGAGATCCCTGTCCGCGGCCATGATCCCGCCCACCAGCACCACCAGCCCGACCGCGGACAGGACCGCGCCGACCGGGTCGAGCGGGCGGCCGGGCTGCGCGGGCCTCGGGTCGGTGATGCGACGGGCCAGCACGACGATGATCACGATGATGAGGGCCTGGAATACGAACGCGGCCCGCCAGCTGATCGCGGTGGTGATCGCGCCGCCGATGAGCGGCCCGGTGGCCGCCCCGACTCCGCCCGCCCCGCTGATCGCGCCGAAGGCCCGGGCCCTGGCCTCCATAGTGGTGAAGAGCATCGTGGTGAGGATGTACACGGGCGGGATGAGCAGCGCGGTGCCGATGCCCTCGAGGAGCGAGTTGCCCAGGATCAAGACGCCGAGGTTGGGCGACACCGCGCTCACTATCGCGCCGACCCCGTAGATCGCCAGCCCGATCGTCAGGCACCGCTTGCGGCCGTACCGATCGGTCAGCTTCCCGCACGGGATCATCAGCGCGGCCATGACCAGCAGGAACAACGTGATACAGACCTGGACGCCCTGGACCGTCGTGTGCAGATCATCCTTGATGGGGGTGATCATCACGTTCATGTTCGAACCGGCGAAGCTGCAGATGAACTGCGCTAGCGCCAGCGGCACGAGCATCTTCCGCAAAGACGCAGCACTGGCCGTCTGCCCGGCATTCACCCCGTATGCTCCCCCGTGCTCCGGGCCGCCGGCCCGTCCAGGCTCCTCTACCCGGCCCGGGCCGCCGGCGAACGCGGCAGCACCACGCGCAGGCCGTCGAACCCGGCCGTCGTGCGGCCGCTGAAGCCCTCGCGCCGCCCGCCGGGACCAGTCCGCGGCGGCGATCGCGTCCGGCTCGGCGGGCAGGTAATGGGTCAGGATCAGCTCGCCGGCGCCCGCCCGCTCGGCCACGCCGCCGACCTCGGTGACGTCGGTGTGCAGGCCGGCCTGGTGCGCGAGCTCGGTCGCGCTGAGCCCGTGCTGGCGCAGATAGTCCAGGTCGGCGACGTGATGCACGAGGATGTCGGCGCCCGCGGCGAAGTCGGCCAGATCGTCGCTGGCGGTCGTGTCGCCAGAGAAGACAACCGAGCCGTCCGCGGTGTCGAACCGGTAGGCCAGCGCCGGGACCGCGTGCCCGTGCGTCACCTGCACCGCCGTCACCCGCACGGCTTCATCCGCGCACACCTCGACCGGCCGCGCGCCGATCTGGATGTCGGCCGCTCGCACCAGCCGCGGCCGGGTCGGGCATCCGGGCGTCCAGCGGCATCACGTTCAGGTGATAGGCGTATCCGGCCAGGATGGCGTCCACCAGGTCGCAGGTGCCGGGCGCCGGCCGGTCCGGGTGGATGGTGCTGATCCGGCGGTAGCCACCTTCGCCGGCGGGCAGCGCGGCGGGCGACGACGGCCCGTACACGCGCACCGGGTCCAGCGGGCCGTGCGCGCCGGTCCGCGCGCCCCACGGATAAAGCAGCATCCCCGGCAGATCGCCGCAGTGATCGGCGTGCAGGTGGGTGAGGAAGATCGCGGTGAGCCGGGCGAAGTCCAGGCCGGCATCAGCGAACGCGGACGGCGCCCCGCGGCCGCAGTCGACCAGGTAAACCCGGTCATCGACCACGAGCGCGGAACAAATCCCCCGGCGGCCGGAGACCGGCAGCGGCGCACCCGCCGTTCCCAGCAGGACGAGTTCGGTCGGCATGATCCCCCCTGGCAATCCGTCCGGCACCGGGGAGCCTAGCCCCGCCGCCGGCCGCGCTCGGTACGGTAGTCCGGACTTCCTGCCCCCGGAGGTGGTTGTGATCGCGGAGCTGCCGGAGAGCTTCCTGACCGCGCTCGCGGACGTCACCGGGCCCGAGCACGTGCTGCGCGGCGACGCCGCGGCCGGCTACGTCGTCGACTGGACCGGTAAGTTCCGCGGCAGCACGCCCGCCGTAGTCAGGCCCGGCAGCACCGAGGACGTGCAGCGCATCCTGGTGCGGTGCGCTGAGGCCGGGGTCGCGCTGGTACCGCAGGGCGGCAACACGGGCCTGGTCGGCGGCGGCATTCCGCGGCACGGAGAGGTCGTGCTGAGCCTGACCCGGCTCGGCCAGCTCGAGCCGGTCGACGTCGAGGCGTCCCAGGTCACCGCCAGCGCGGGCGTGCCACTGCAGGCGGTCCGGCTGGCCCACCCGGACCTGGATTTCGGCGTCAACATCGCCAGCAGGGACACCGCCACCGTCGGCGGCGCGGTCGCCACCAACGCCGGCGGCCTGCGCGTGCTGCGGTACGGCCCGATGCGCAGCCAGGTGCGCGGCATCGAGGCCGTGCGCACCGACGGGACGGTGGTCAGCCACCTGACCGGCCTGATCAAGGACAACACCGGCTACGACTACGGCTCGCTGTTTGACTGGCTCGGAAGGGACGCTGGCGGTGATCACCAGGGTCCGGCTGCAGCTCGTGCCGCGGCTGACCGGGCTCGTGACAGCGCTGGCCGGCCTGGCCAGCCTGGCCGAGCTGCACGCCCTCGTCCGGCGCGCGCTGGTGCAGGTCAGAGGGCTGGTGTCGGCCGAGTTCATGACTGCCGAGGGCCTGGCCATCCTGCAGGAGCACGTCGGGCTGCCGCCGCCGCTGCCGGCCAGTACCCCGGTGTACGTGCTGCTGGAAGCGGCCGGGCCGGGCGCGCTGGACGAGCTGGCCGACCTGATCGGCGACCTGCCCGCGGCGGTCGCCGACTCCGGGCCCGAACGGGCCCGGCTGTGGGCCTATCGCGAGCGCCACCCCGAGGCGGCCGGGTTCCTCGGCGTGCCGATCAAGCTCGACGTCTCGGCGCCCGCGGCCACCTGGGTGCAGCTCGCGGAGTCGGTCCGGGGCGCGGTCCGGGCCGTCGACCCGGCCGCCGAGGTGCTCATCTACGGGCACGTGGCCGACGGCAACATCCACGTCAACGTCGTGCCCGGCGCCGAGCCCGACGGCCGGCACGAAGACGCCGTCTTCTCCCTGGTGGCGTCCCTGGGCGGTTCGATCTCGGCCGAGCACGGCATCGGCGCGCTGAAGGCGCGCTGGCTGCCGCTGAACCGGTCGGCGGCCGAGCTGGACCTATTTGCCCAGATTCGCCGGGCATTTGATCCGGCCGGCATTCTCAACCCGCACGTGCTCCCGCGCTGATGCCCGGCCGGGCCGGCGTCGTGACCGGCGCCCGGCTCCGGGCCGGTGTGTAGAATCGGCAGGCGTATCGGGGGCGGAGCATACGAGGCAATGGGGTGAGCGTTGGCCCGGTTCTGCTACGACGGCTACCACGTCCAGCCCGGCAGCGGCGTGCTCACCTGCCGCTACTCCCTCGGTGAGTGGCGGTTCGAGGAGCAGTTCTCGCTCAACCCGGATGGCGGCTGGGCCAGCCAGGCGGCTGCCGACGCGGCCCGGCTGGTGTTCCTGCTGGCCGGCGTCTCCTACTACAAGACGGCGGCGCCGCCCGTGATCGACCTGGGCGATACCGCGGTCACTGACGTCGAGCGCGACTTCCTGTACCGGTTCTACCTCGACGGCCTCGGCGAGTTCGCGTACCGCAACGAACTGGACCTGTCCGGCCTCCGGATCGAGGGCCCGGCCGCCAGTGCCCGCAAGGTGCGCGCCCCGGCGGCCAGCACCCGGCCGCTGATCCCGTTCGGCGGCGGCATCGACTCGATCGTCACGGTCGAGCACATACGCCGCCATCATCCCGACTCGGCGCTGTTCGTCATGAGCCGGCCCGGCTCCCGGTTCGCGGCCATCGAGCGGCCGGCGACGGTCACCGGCCTGCCGGTCATCCGGGCCGAGCGCCAGATCGACTCTCAGTTGTCGGACGACGCGCGACGGCCGCAGCCGCGGTTCCGGAACGGGCACGTGCCGGTGACCGGCATCCTGTCCGGTGTCGCGGTGCTCGCGGCGGTGCTCGCCGGCCGGGACGCGGTCGTGATGTCGAATGAGTGGTCAGCCTCCAAGCCGACCATCGAGACCGGCGACCGGGCGATCAACCACCAGTTCTCTAAGAGCGCGGCCTTCGAAGCGGACTTCCGCGCGGTGCTGGGCCAGTCGGTGAGCCTGGACCTCGACTACTTCTCCGCGCTGCGGGCCAGGACCGAGCTGTGGGTGGCGGCGGAGTTCGCCCGGCTCCCCCAGTTCCACGACTCGTTCCACAGCTGCAACAAGGCGTTTTACCTCGATCCCGCCAAGCGCCTGGACCACTGGTGCGGCGAGTGCGACAAGTGCTGCTTCATCGACCTGATCCTGGCCCCGTTCGTACCGGCCGCGGATCTGCGCCGTATCTTCGGTGGCCGCGAGCCGCTGGACAACCTGGAGCTGCAGGGCAAGTTCCAGGCTTTGCTCGGGGTCGTGGCGAACGCCAAGCCGTTCGAGTGCGTGGGCGACGTGCAGGAGTGCCAGGTGGCCACCCGGCTGGCGGCGGCCCGGCCGGACCGGGCGGGCACCGGCCTGCTGCACCTGCTGGCCAAGGAGATCGAGGACGCACCGCTGCCGCCGGCCGGCGAACTGCTGGAGCCGGTCGGCACCGACTTCGTGCCGGCCGGCTATGCCTCCTAGCCTCTCGTGGTCTGACCTGGCGGGCGCCCGCGTCGGCGTCTGGGGTCTCGGCATCGAGGGCACGGCCAGCGTCGGCAGGCTGCTGGCGATGGGCATCGAGCCGGTGCTGGCCGACGACCATCCGCCCGCCCGGGCGGTATCCGGCCTGCCGGTGCTCGCCACCGGCGCCGGCGGGCTGGCCGCGCTGCGCGGGTGCGATGTGGTCGTCAAGGCGCCCGGCATCAGCCGGTACCGCGCCGACGCGCGCGAACTCGAAGCGAGCGGCGTGCCGCTGGCCGGCGGCCTCGGGCTGTGGATGGCCGAGGCGCCGCTCGACCGGGTCGTCTGCGTCACCGGCACGAAGGGCAAGAGCAGCACCGTCTCCATCGCCGGCCACCTGCTCGCCAGCCTCGGATACAAATGCCTGGTGGGCGGCAACATCGGCCGCCCGCCGTATGACGTCCAGTACGCCGGGGTCGAGTTCGACTACTGGGTCATCGAGACGTCCAGCTATCAGGCCACGGACCTGCCCTGCTCGCCGCCGGTCGTCGCGGTGACATCGCTGCACCCCGATCACCTGCCCTGGCACGAGGGCGTGGACAACTACTACCGGGACAAGCTGTCCGCCTGCTCGCAGCCGGGCTGCGACCTCACCATCGCCAACGGCGACAGCGAGCTGCTGCGCGGGCTCACGGGCCTGCTGGGACCGCGGATCGAGTGGGTGCGGGCGGCGGACGACCCGCACTCGTCCTGGATGGACGGGCTCGGGCTGCTGGGCACGCACAACCGCCGCAACGCGCTGATCGCGCGCGCCTGCCTGCGCGCGCTCGGCATCCCGGCGGCCACCGACGACGACGCGCTGGCCGCGGCCGCCGCCGGATTCAACGGGCTGGAGAGCCGGCTGCAGAATCTCGGCACCGTCGACCGCGTCATGTTCGTCGACGACAGCCTCTCCACGAACGTGCTGCCGACGCTCGCGGCGCTGGACGCCTTTCCCGGCCGCGCCATCGCGCTCATCGTGGGCGGCCAGGATCGCGGCATCGACTACGACCAGCTGGCCGGCGGTATCGCGGCCCGCTGCGCGCCGACGCTGGTGCTGACGCTGCCGGAGAACGGCCCGCGCATCCGGGCGGCGATCGAAGCTGCCGCCGGCGGGGTCGAGGCCCGCGACTGCGCCGCCCTGGACACCGCGGTGCAGCAGGCGTACGCGTGGAGCCGTGGCCGTAGCAACGGCATCGTCTTGCTGTCCCCGGCCGCGCCGAGCTTCGGCCAGTTCCGCAGCTACCGGCACCGCAGCGAGGCGTTCCTGGCCGCCGTGCGCTCGCTTGGCGAGCTGCGGCCGCCGTCACCGGCCTGACGAGGCGCTGCGGGCGGCCGCCAGCCGGAACCGGCGGCCGCCCCGCACCCGGGGCCGATCAGCGGGCCAGGAACTCGTTCATGTTGGCGACCTGGGCATGGTCGCTGGTGAAGCCCAGCTCGGGCAGTCCCCAGTCATCCTCGATCGTGCGCAGCATGGAGTAGTGGTTGTAGGCGACGTCGCTGACGAAATGCCGCGGGCCACTCTGATCGATCACGATGGCCGGCACGAGCGCGCCGCCGTAAAGGCCACCGGGCCAGGTGGCACTGATGTCAGGGTCGCCCGCTGGCAGGACCGGCGAGTCGCAGCACCCGGCCGGCGAGTCCCAGCCACCGTTGACCGCGTTGCCGGTGTAGTCACCCTCGTCGGCCACGATGAAGATCGCGCTGTGCCGTGTCCACGCCCGGCTCGCCATGATCGTCGTGACGGCGTCGCGGACAAACGCGTCGGCGTTGTGCTTGAGCAGCACGTCGGCGGGATCGTCGTTGACGGTGTTGTAGGGGCACGGCGTCTCCGGATGGCCCGCGATCGCGTCGTATACGCCGCCGTGCATGTCGTTGCACTGGTCCGGGACTATGTAGACATAGCGCGGCGCGTGCCGGCCATTGAGGTCACTGGCCAGGTCGGTGTACGGCTTGATGTGCGCGAGCCGGGCCGGGTTGTCCCTGACGTCGGTGTAGAGGGCGAACGGGTCGTGCTTGGACGCGTAGAGCGGATCGGCGCTGGACGGCCAGAAGTCCGCCAGCTGGTCGCCGGCCGGCATGGCGTCCATGTAGGCACCCCAGCTGATGTGATGAGCCTCGAGTTCGTCGACCAGGTTGGTGTGGTCGAACCGGTTCGCTGGGTTGTCGTTGTTCGTGTCCCAGTTCGAGCCGCTGGTCATCGCGATGTAGTTCGGCTCGCTCGGATGCGTGACACCGAAGTAGTCCGACGCCGCGCCGTACCGCTGCGCGAGCGAGCTGATGTACGGCGTATTCGGGTCTCCGATCACGCTGTGCTCAGAGTGGTTCTCCAGCACGATGACGAAGACACGGTCCAGCCGGGCGTGGTCGCCGAAGCCCGCGCTGTGGCCGGTGGCGCCGCTCGCAGCGGTCAGCCCGGCGGTGAGGGCTGCCACCAGGCCGACGGCACCAGCAATGGCAATGGTCCGCGACCGGATCGTCCTTAAAGCCATAGCTACCTCCTGAACGAGACGCGCCGGGTAGTCCGGGCAATGACCCTTTCCTACGCTCTCGTCCAGCTCGCGCACAAGGACTTCTTTACCTCTAGTTCACTTTTTGTTCATCTTCATCAGCCTTGTGCCGGGTGTAACCGGGACGCACTGCGCACCAGGCCCTTGACCGCCCTTACCGCCCAGCCCTACGGTTGAGACGTCTAACAAGTTGTCTGACGTCAGGGAGCCTGACATGTCGTCCTCGCCCGCAGAGATCGTCCGCTCGGCCCAGGCCCGGAGCTTCATGGAGGGCGACGAGCTGTGCCGCGAGTACCTGCGGGAGAAGCGGATGTGGTTCGGCACCTCGACGCTGCAGCCAGGCGAGCGCGGCGACATCGACCCGGGCCACGCCACGTCGGTCGAGGTCTTCTACTGCGCGCAGGGACACGTGCTGATGCACGACGGCGAACGCGACTACGAGCTGCGGGCGGGCGACGCGGTGGTCGTGCCTGAAGGCCTGCCGCACGCCCTGTCCAACGTCGGCGCCGTGACCGCGGTACTGGTCTGGGCCGGAGCGCCCGGTGAAGGCCAGCACAGTGCGGGCTGAGCACGCACCGCTGCTGCTCGGCGTCGACCTGGGCACGACCGCGATCAAGGGCGGCCTGCACAACCTGGACGGGTCGGTGGTCGCCAGCGCGTCCGCCGAGTACGAGCTGCTCTCCCCTAGCCCGGAAACGGTCGAGGTGCCGGCCGCCACCTACTGGCGCGCGTTCACGTCCGTGGTGCACGCGCTGCTGCGGGAGAGCCAGGCCGACCGGGCGCGGATCGCGGCGATCGGGATCTCCGCGCAGGGCGAGACGCTGCTGCCGGTCGGCGCCGACGGGGCAGCGCTGCGCAACGCCATCGTATGGCTGGACAACCGGGCCCAGCGGGAGTCAGCCGAGCTGGACGCCAGATTCGGCCAGCAGCACACGTACGAGATCACCGGCCAGCCGGGCATGCTGCCGACGTGGCCGGCCGCGAAGATCGCCTGGCTGGCCCGGAACGAGCCGGACACCTTCGCGCGGACGACCCAGTTCCTGCTGCTTGAGGACTACTTCATCGCCCGCCTCACCGGGCAGGCCGCGTGCGAGGGTTCGCTGATCACCTCGACGTGCTACTGGGACTTCCGGACGAAGGGCTGGTGGCCGGAGATGCTGGCGGCGCTCGGCCTCGACGCCGGTCAGCTGCCGCCCATCGTCGAGCCCGGCACGGCGATCGGCTCGCTGCTCCCTGCCGTCGCCGCGGAGCTCGGCCTCAGCCCCGGCACCGTCGTCTGCGCGGGCGCGCTCGATCAGGCCTGCGGCGCGATCGGCGTCGGCAACGTGCGGCCCGGCATCCTCAGCGAGAACACCGGCACGGCCGTGGCGCTGTGCGCGACGCTGGACGGCCCGCGACTCGACCCGCAGTTGCGGATGCCCTGTCACTACCACGGCGTCCCGGACACGTACATGTTCCACACGTTCACCTCCGGCGGGCTGATGCTGCGCTGGCTGCGGGATGAGTTCTGCGAGGCCGACGTCGCCGCCGAGGCCAGCACCGGGACCGACGCCTATCAGCTCATCGCCGAGCGGGCGGCCGCGGTCGAGCCCGGCGCGCAGGGCCTGGTCGTGCTGCCGCACCTGCAGGGCGCGATGGCACCGGACGCCAATCCGCACGCCCGCGGCGTGGTCCTCGGCCTCGCGCTACACCACGGCCGCGACCACCTCGCGCGCGCGGTGCTGGAGTCGGTCGCCTACGTCATCCGGCGCAACATCGAGGTGCTGGAGGAGCTCGGCATCGAGGTGGAGTCCATCCGGGCCTGCGGCGGCGGGGCCAGGAGCTCGATCTGGAAGCAGATCGAGGCGGACGTGACCGGCAAGCCCGTGCACGTCCCGACCCAGACCGAGGCGGCGACGCTGGGCGCCTGCATCCTGGCCGGGCACGGCGCCGGCCTGTTCGCGAGTGTGGCCGAGGCCGCCGACAGCATGGTCACGCTCGCCGGCACGTTCGAGCCCGACGTCAGGAACGCGGCCGTGTACGACAATGCCTACGCCGTCTACCGCGCGGCCACAGTGGCGCTGGAGCCGATCACCGCGATGCGAGGTGCGCATGCCGAGGCAATCTGATCCCGGATCCGACCGCCGTCGCGTCCTGTCCGGCACCGTCGCCAGGCGCGCGCGCCCCAGCCTGACGGATGTGTGTGTGCAGGCGCTGACCGACGCGATCGAGCAGGGCGTCTACCAGCCCGGCAGCCCGCTCCCGTCCGAAACCGACCTCGCCGAGCAACTCGAAGTATCCCGCGCCACCCTCCGCGAGGCCCTGCGCACCCTGGAAGACCGCCAGCTCATCATCCGCCGCCACGGCCGCGGCACCTTCGTCTCCCAGGCCCCCATCGTCAAAGACCTGCACCGCAACTTCGGCATCACCGCCATGATCCGCGCCGCCGGCTACCACCCCGCCACCACCGGCGAGCACGTCACCAGCGGCCCCGCCACCCGCGACGCCGCCGACAAACTCCACCTGCACCCCGGCGACCCCGTCACCACCTTGCGCCGCATCCGGCTCGCCGACAAACGCCCCGTCGTGCTGTCCGCCGAGATCCTGCCCGCCCGCCTGTTCGCCCCCGCCGACGCCGCCGCCCTCACCCACACCCGCCAGTCCCTGTACGCCTACCTCTACCGCCACCGCGGCATCGCCATCTACCGCGGCCTGGCCGAACTCACCCCCGTCAAAGCCACCGCCGAACTCGCCGCCGCCCTCGAAGTCCCCCGCGGCGGCCTGCTGCTGTGCATCAGCCAGGTCGACTACGACGACACCGGAAAGGCCGTCATGTACTCCATCGAGCACCACCTCCCCGACTGGGTCCGCTTCACCGTCGAACGCATCGGCCCCGGAAGCGCCATCGATGACTGAGCTCACTCAGCCCGCCGGTCCAGCCGCGCTGACCGGCAAGCGCATCCGGCTGGGCCGGCTCATCGATCCGGCCTCCGGCAGCTGCCGCATCGTCGCGCTCGATCACGGCATGACCTCGCCGCAGTTCCTGGCAGGCCTGACCGACACCGCGGCCAAGGTGCGGGAGTCGGTGAACGGCGGGGCGAACGTACTGATGCTCGGCCGGGGCATCGCCGGTGAGTGCTGGCAGGCGTTCGCCGGCCGCGCGTCGCTGGCGCTCATGCTCACGGCGGCCGCCGCGGGCCGGCCAGGCGGTGCCACGATCACCCCGATCAGCTCGGTCGAGGAGGCGCTCCGGATCGGCGCGGACGCGGTCGTCGTGTACGTCGCGCTCAGCGGCGACGACGAGCCGGACATGATCAGGTATCTGTCCGCTGTCGGCGAGCGCTGCGACTCGCTCGGCATGCCGCTCATCGCCGAGGCCGAGTTCCCGAACGCGTACGCCAGCCGGGACTCCGTCGAGGACTACGGCACCGAGTACCTGCGCCGCAACGCCCGGCTGTGCGCCGAGCTGGGCGCCGACATCGTGAAGGTCAACTGGAGCGGCGACCAGGCCTCGTTCGCTTCGATCGTGCGCGCGTGCGGCCGCCCGGTGGTGCTGGCCGGCGGTCCGGTGCTGGCGGACGCCGAGCTGCTGAGCCGGATGGAGCAGGCCAGGGACGCGGGCGCGATCGGCTACTCGGTCGGCCGCAACGTCTTCGAGCACTCGCACTCCGAGGCCATGACCAGGGCGCTGACCGCCATCTTCAAGTCGGGCGTGACCGCGACCGAGGCGCTCAAGCAACTGCAGGCGGAGTCGGGCGATCTAGGCGGCCAGCCGTGAGCGCGATCAAGGACGAGCTGAAGGAAGCCGTCGCCCAGTCCGGCCGCGATTTCGCCGCCAAGGGCCTCACCTGGGGCCGGGACGCCGGCGACACCAGCATCCGGGATCCGCGGACCGGCTACATCTACATCCTGCCGATGCCGACGGCCACGCTGCGGATCGACACCTGGGCCGACATCACCGCCAAGGACGTGGCGGTGGTGGACCACCAGGGCCGCAACGTCGGCGACGCCGAGGTGCATCCGACCGTCGAGCTGCTCACGCACCAGCGCATCTACGAGCACCGGGAGGACGCGAACGCGCTCGTGCACTCGCACGGGCGCTGGACCCGGGTGTTCGCGGCGCTGCGGCAGCCGCTGCCGGTGCTGATGATGGACGAGTTCAAGTACACCGGGGCGAGCGGGATCCGCTGCGCGCGGATCGGGCCGGCCGGCAGCGACCAGGTGGCGATGAGCGCGGTCGAGTGCCTGGGCGACCGGGGCAAGGTCGTGCTGCTCGCGGCGCACGGGGCCGTCGGCCTGGGCGCGGACATGACCGAGGCGCTCAGCGTCGCCGAGATCGCCGAGGATCTGGCCAGGCTCGCGATCTGCGCGCAGGCGCTCGGCGACCCGGCCGAGGTCACGCTCGCCGACTTCATCGACGAAGCGGCCGCGCTCGACTCGCTGCTGCACCGGGAAGTGTGAGGCCAGCATGCCAGCCAGTGCCGGACGGCTCGCCGACCGCGTCGTCGTCGTCACCGGCGCCGCCAGCGGCATCGGCCGCGCGGTCGCCTGCGCGGCCGTAGCCGAGGGCGCCCGGCTGACCGGGCTCGACGTCGACCGCGACGGCCTGACGGCGCTGCAGGCCGACCTGGCCGACCGCGGGCCGGCCGTGCGAGTCGCGACCGCGGACGTCCGGTCCGCCGCCGATAGCCGGGCGGCGATCGGGGCGGTGCTGGCCGCGCACGGGCGCGTCGACGTGCTCGTGAACGCCGCCGGCGTCTCGACGATGGGCTGCGTCGTCGACCTGACCGAGTCCGAGTGGGACCAGACGTTCGCGGTGAACGCCAAGGGCGTGTTCCTGATGACCCGGGCCGTGCTGCCGTCGATGATCAGCCGCCGGTCCGGCTGCGTCGTCAGCATCGCGTCGGCCGCGGGCAAGCGCGGCTCCCGCATGTTCGCGCACTACAGCGCCTCCAAGTTCGCCGTCATCGGGTTCACCCAGAGCGCCGCGCTGGAAGTGGCGGCGAGCGGGGTGCGGGTGAACGCCGTCTGCCCGGGCCTGATCAGCACGCCCATGCAGGAGCGCGAGGTCGGCTGGGAGGCGGCCCTGCGCGGCACGACCGAGGAAGCGGTCCGGGACCGCTATGTCGCGGCGGTACCGCTCGGCCGGGTCGGTACGCCCGCGGACGTGGCCGCCACCGTCGTCTTCCTCGCCAGCGACGAGGCCAGCTACATCACCGGCGAGTCGGTCGACGTCGGTGGCGGCTACGCGATTTCGTGATCCGCCGGAGAAACAGGAGATGAGCCATGTCCGCGCCCACTGAGCTAGCCAACTTCGTCGCCGGCGCGCCCGCTCCGGCCCGCACCGGCGAGACGTCCGCCATCATCGACCCGTGCACCGCCGAGGTCATCGCCAAGGCGCCGGTCACCTCGGCCGCCGAACTCGACGAGGCCTTCGCGGCCGCCGCGGCGGCGTTCGAGACCTGGCGCTGGACCACCCCGGCCGAGCGCAGCCTCGCGCTGCTGCGGATCGCCGACGCGCTGGAAGCCAGGAGCGAGGAGTTGCTCGCCCTGGAGGTGGCCGAGACGGGCAAGCCGCGGGCGCTCACCCGGCGCGAAGAACTCCCGGCCATGATCGACTACGTCCGCTTCTACGCGTCGGCCGCTCGCATGCTGGAAGGCCGTTCCACCGGTGAGTACATGCACGACCACACGTCCTCCATCCGGCGGGAGCCAGTGGGCGTCTGTGCCCAGGTGACGCCGTGGAACTACCCCGCGATGATGGCGATCTGGAAGTGGGCGCCCGCGATCGCGGCGGGCAACACGGTCGTGCTGAAGCCCGCGGAGACGACGCCGTCGTCCACGCTGTTCATGGCCGAGGTGCTGGCCGAGTTCCTGCCGGCCGGCGTCTTCAACGTCGTCTGCGGCGGACGGGCGACCGGTCAGGCCATGGTCAGCCACCCGGTGCCCGCGATGGTCTCGCTCACCGGCAGCGTGCGGGCCGGCGCCGAGGTCGCCGCCGCGGCCGCCGCCGGGCTCAAGCGCGTGCACCTCGAGCTCGGCGGCAAGGCGCCGGTGGTCATCTTCGACGACGCCGACATCGAGCAGACGGCGGCCGGCGTGGCCAGCGCCGGCTACTTCAACGCCGGGCAGGACTGCACGGCGGCCACCAGGGTGCTCGCCGCCCCCGGCATCCACGACGACTTCGTCGCGGCGCTGGCCGAGGCCGCGAAGGCGACCAGGGTCGGCCGCGTCACCGACCCGGAGGAACCCGACTACGGGCCGCTGAACTCCGCCGACGCGCTCCGCCGGGTGCAAGGGCACCTCAGCCGGCTCGGCGACCACGCCGAGGTCGTGACCGGCGGCCAGCACGTGGACGGTCCCGGCTACCTGTTCGAGCCCACCGTGGTCGCGGGCCTGCGCCAGGACGACGACATCGTGCAGCAGGAAGTATTCGGGCCGGTGGTGACCGTGCAGCGGTTCACCGACGAGGACCAGGCCCTCGCCTGGGCCAACGGAGTCAAATACGGCCTCGGCGCCTCGGTCTGGACCCGCGATCACGGCCGGGCGATGCGGATGGCCAGGGCGCTGGACTTCGGCGTGGTCTGGATCAACACCCACGTGCCGAGCGTCGCGGAGATGCCGCACGGCGGCTTCAAGCACTCCGGCTACGGCAAGGACCTGTCCATGTACGGGTTCGAGGACTACACGCGCATCAAGCACGTGATGAGTTACATCGGCCGCGGCTGACCAGCGGCACGCGGACCCGGGCGAGGCGGAGGTGATGCGCAGTCGTCGTGCCTAACCTGACGCCGCGCGGCGCCGTCCGCGCGGCCAACTGAAGTCGGTAGCACCAGCCTGACCAGATCCCTGGCTTCAGCGCGCCCGCAAACAGGGCGATGTGGCCTGGTCAGGTCGTCATCGATTCCCCCACCACCCCCGGAAAGGCAGTACCAAATGGAAGGCAGCAAGCACGAGCAAGGCGTGGAGGAGGTCAACCTGCTCCATCGCCTCGGGTACCGGCAGATGCTGCGCCGGAGCATGGGCCTGTACTCCTCGTTCTCACTGGGATTCGCGGCGATCGCGATCACGGTCACCGTGTTCACCCTGTTCGGCCAGCCGTTCCAGACGGCCGGCGGGGCCGGCGTCTGGCTGTGGATCCCGATCACCCTCGGCAGCCTGCTGATCGCCTGCGTCTGGGGCCACCTGGTCGCCAGGGTCCCGGTCACCGGGTATGCCTATTCCTGGATCTCCAGGATCGTCAACCCGCAGTACGGCTGGTTCTGCGGCTGGACCGAGCTGGCCGGATGGCTCATCGGCACCGCGACCATCGCGATCTCGGCCGCGTCGGTGTTCGGCCCGTACTTCTGGACCAACCCGACGCACGGCGACCTGCAGCTGTTCGCCGCCATCGCGATCATCATCGGCGTGATCGCGAACATCATCAGCGTGAAGATCACGGCGCTGGTGAACAACATCGGCGCGTCGGCCGAGCTGTTCGGAACCCTCGGGCTCGGCCTGCTCGTCGCGATCTGCCTGCCGTTCTTCCATCACGTCCAGGGGCCGAAGATCCTCTTCCAGACCGGCAACGCGACGCACACCCCGATCACTCTGTCGGTACTGGCGCTGGCTTTCCTGCTGCCGATCTACACGATCTCCGGCTGGGACGCCTCCGCCGACCTGGCCGAGGAGACCCGGGATCCGCGCCGGAGCATCCCGAAGGCCATGCGCCGGGCGGTGGTCGCCGGCGGCGTCGGCGGGTTCCTCTTGTTCGCGATCTACGCGATGGCGATCAGGGGCTCGGTCGGCAAGCTCGTCGGCGGCACGGAGAACCCGCTCATCGCCGTGTTCGAGAGCCACTTCGGCCACGGCGCGGGCTACATCATCGTGGTGATCGCCGGTTTCGCTATGTTCTCGGCCCTCCTGGCCAACGTCGCCGCGGCTGGCCGGGTCGCGTACGCCCTCGGCCGCGACAACATGCTCCCGACCTCGAAGACGTGGAGCTTCGTCAACGACAAGACCCACACGCCGATCTACAGCCTGATCGCGGTGGGCCTGGTCGCCGAGATCGCCAACCTGGCCTCGGCCGGCATCGTCAACCGCATCATCGCCGCGGTCAGTGTCGTCTTCGCGTTCATCTACATCCTGGTGATGTGCGGGGTCTTGTACGCGCACCGGAAGGGCCGCATCCCGGAGGCCGACCCCGGCTACTTCAGCATGGGCAAGTGGCTGGTGCCCGGCACCATCGTGGCCCTGTGCTACGCGATCGTGGTGGCGCTGATGATGACCCTGCCGGTCGTCAACCACGTGGCCGGCGAGTACTTCCTCATCGTCGAGGCGGTCGGCCTGATCTGGTTCGCGGCCGCCCTGGCCCGCAGGCTCCGGCGCGGCGAGGCCGGGCCTGGGTATGGCGGCCCTGGCAGTGACGTAGAGGCGAGCGAGCTGGAGCTGGCCGACGGCGGCGGCGGCACGGCTGCCGCTCCGGCCACCACCTGACCGGCCGCGAGCAAAGGGGCGGCCAGCCGGTCCGGCTGGCCGCCCCGCTGCGTTGGCGCTAGCCCGCCAGCTCGGCTTCGCCGGGCTCGATGTCGCGGCCGATCGGCGCCCGGTTCGGCCCGGCCTTGCCGTTGCGGATCCGGCGCCACAGCACCAGGACGAACCACAGCGCGCCGACACCCTCGATGTAGACGAAGTACTGACCGGCGATCTGATTGGCGGCGGGCAGCGTCATCATGATCATGACCAGCAGGCACCAGGCGAGCGCGACCCAGGTGCCGGGGATCAGCCACTTGCCCATGCTGAAGTAGCCGTCGTCGGTACCGGGCAGCCCGGCCAAGCCGGTTCGCGATCAGCACGCCGACGAGCACGAACGCGTAGATCCCGTAGCCCGCGACTGTCACGCCGGCCAGGATCCGGCCGACGAACCCGGCCGACACGACGTTCGCGAGCTCGGCGACGATGCCGACCGCGATCAGGCTGTAGATAGGGGTGTGGGTGGCCTTGTTGACCGCGGACCAGACGCCGGACACCGGCAGCATGTTGTCACGACCGAGCGCGTACGCCACCCGGCCGGCCGCGGCGATGTTCGCCAGTAGCGCGGAGAACATCGCGAATCCGGCGATCACGATGATGATGTAGCCCGCGCCGCTGCCGAAGTGACTCTCGAATACGGCGATCAGAGCGTTCTGCGAGCCGCCGACGAGCTTGGCCACCGAGCCGCGGATCGCCATCGCGTAGACCGCGAACAGGAAAAAGCCGCAGATGCCGCCCAGCAGGACGGCGCGCCGCATGGCCTTCGGGATGTTGCGCCGCGGGTCGTGGGTCTCCTCCGCGAGGTCAGCCGAGGCGTCCCAGCCGAGGATCGTGTACACCGGAAGCAGCGCGGCCAGCGCCAGCGCCGCGATCGTCACGTTGCCGCCGCCGACGGCGCCGACGTGAAACAGGATCGCCGGGCCCTGGGTGTGGCTGAAGAAGATCAGCCCGACCCCGACGACGACGCCGAGGCCCAGTGTGCCGATCAGCTCCGCGGACGCGCCGATGTTGTTCACCAGCGCGGTGATCCGGATGCTGATGATGTTGGCCGCGAGGCCCAGGATGATCGCGATCGCGGCGAACAGTTCGATGTCGCCGTGCGTCGGGCTCACCCAGAAGTACCCGCTGAACACCGTCGCGGCCGCCACCCCGATGCCGGCGGTGCCCAGCACCCAGCCCGCCAGCTCGGTCCAGCCGCAGAACCAGCCGTACTGCGGGTTCACGATCCGGGACACCCAGGAATAGGCGTATCCGGTGACCGGGATCCGGGCGGTCAGGTGCCCCCAGATGCTGGCGATCAGCAGGCCGCCCACGGTCACCGGGACCCAGAACCAGATCGCCACGCCGCCGAGGGTCTGGAACGGCTGGGAGAACAGGGTGAAGACGGTTACCGTGATCGCGATCTCGGCGAACGCGAGCGAGAACGATGAGTACAGCCGCATGCTGCGCCGCAGCCGCTGGTGATAGCCGAACTTGTGCAGGATATTGACTTCGCCGATGTCGCTGTGGGTCTTGGTGTCCTCGACGCTCATGATCGCCTCCTGGGCTAGCGCATGCGGAGTCCGCCGTCGACGTGTATCGACTGGCCGGTGATGAAATCGGAGTTGTCGCCCGCGAGGAAGCTGACGAGCCTGGCCACGTCGGCCGGGCGGCCCAGCCGCGCGAGCGGCGTCATGTCCACGTATCCCTGCCGGATCTGCTCGGGCGTCTGCCCGCTCAGCTCCGCCTCCCAGCTGACCTCGCGGTCTTGCATCGCGGTCCGGATCAGGCCCGGGCACACGGCGTTGACCCGGATGCCGAACGGGGCGACTTCCTTCGCCGCCGCCTGGGTGAGGCCGACGACGGCGAACTTCGAGGCCGAGTAGTGGCTCAGCAGCTCGGCGCCCTCGATGCCGGCCACCGACGCGATGTTGACGATCGAGCCTGCCCGCCGCGCGATCATGGCCGGCAGCACCGCCCGCATGACCAGGAACGTGCCCTTGGCGTTGACCGCCATCATCGCGTCCCAGTCGCGTTCGGGGAGGTCCACCAGCAGCGCCATGGTCGAGATGCCCGCGGCATTCACCACCACGTGCGGCCCGCCGAGGACCTCATCCACCTGATTGACGGCGGCCCCGACCGCGGTCGCGTCGGTCACGTCGAGCACGAGCTGCTCGCAATCCCGGCCGATCGCCGACGCCGTGCCCGCCAGGCCCGCCTCGTCCACGTCCGCGATGGCGACCCGGTGGCCGGCCTCGGCCAGTGCGCAGGCGATGGCGCGCCCGATCCCGCCGGCCGCCCCGGTGACCAGGGCGGTGCGCTGCTGTGCTGCCATAGCTCACTCTCCGGTGTGCGCTGCCGGTGCCCCGCCGGACCGGTCACTAGGGCACCATCCTTCTTGCGGGCACCGCTACGGTGGCCGTTGTTGGGACTCGGCGGGAGCCGGGGTGACGGTCTAGTCCGGTCGCCGGAAAACGGCCACGATGACACCACCGCCCCCGGTTTCTGCGGGGGCACGGACTGGCAACAGGGAGATGCGCCGCAGAGCGCCGGTTAGTGACCGCCCGGTAGCTGTCCTCCTCGCCGGGTCGTCGCTGCCATCTTGAGGAGCTGTTGTGTCGTTTGCACTGCCTGATGCGCTTTTCTTCACCGGGATCGACTGGGCCGCTGAGGCTCACGCCGTGTGCGTACTGGACGCGGCCGGCAAGATTGCCGCCGAGTTCACGATCGTCCATTCCGCGGCCGGGATCGCCGTGCTGCTGCGCCGGCTGGCCCGGTTCGGTGCGGCCGGCGGTATGCCGGTCGCAGTCGAGCGGCCGGACGGCCGCCTGGTGGACCTGCTGCTGGAGGCCGGCCACCCGGTCGTGCCGGTCAAGCCGAACGCGATCAAGGCCTGGCGGGAGAGCGAAGTGCTGTCGGGCGCCAAGTCCGACGCCGGCGACGCCGCGGTGATCGCCGATTACCTGCGGCTGCGCGCGCACAAACTGCGGGTCGCCGCGCCCTACTCCGACCAGACCCGGGCGCTGCGGACCGTCGTGCGGGCCCGCGGCGACGTCGTCGAGATGCGGGTCGCGGCCACCAACCAGCTGTCGGCGCTGCTGGACGCGCACTGGCCCGGCGCAGCGGCCATCTTCGCTGACGTCGAGTCGCCGATCAGCCTGCAGTTCCTGACCCGCTACCCCACCCCGGCCGCCGCCGCGCACCTGGGCGAGAAGCGGATGGCCGCGTTCTGCATCAAACACGGCTACTCCGGCCGGCGCACCGCCGCGCAGCTGCTGACGCGGCTGCGCGCCGCGCCCGCCGGCACCGGCCTGGAATCGCTCGCCGAGGCACTGCGCGACACCGTGCTCGCCGCCGTCGCCGTCCTGCAGGCCCTGAACGCCTCGGTGAAAAACCTGGACCGCTCGGTCACCGCCCACCTCGGGGAGCACCCGGACAGCGCGACCTTCACGTCGCTGCCAAGGTCGGGTCAGATCAACGCCGCCCAGGTGCTCGCCGAGTGGGGCGACTGCCGCCCAGCCTACGAGCACCCCGACTCCGTCGCCGCCCTCGCCGGAGTCACCCCGGTCACCAAAGCATCCGGCAAGCACCGGTCCGTGGAATTCCGCTGGGCGTGCAACAAGCGCTTCCGGCAGGCGATCACCACCTTCGCCGACAACAGCCGCCACGCCAGCCCCTGGGCCGCGAACATCTACGACAATGCCCGCGCCGCCGGCAAGGACCACCCGCACGCCACCCGCATCCTGGCCCGCGCGTGGATCCGCGTCATCTACCGCTGCTGGATCGACGGCGTCCCCTACGACCCCGCCAGGCACGGTGCCGCGATCGCGCTCGCCGAACAGCCAGCCGGGCAAATCGCGGCTTGAGGTTGACATAGGGAGTGTCATAGGTCGTAGTGCTTGAGGAGGTCCTTCCTGGCCTGCTCCTTGTCGAGGAAGTCGTCGATGGACAGCGGCACCGCCTGACCTGCCATGGAGCTGAGGATCGCCAGCCGGGCCATGTCCTCGGTGATGGACGCCACGTCCATGGCCTCCTCCATCGACGTGCCCGCGCACACCGCGCCGTGCGCCGCGAGCAGCGCCGCCTTCCCCCCGTCACCCATGCAACGCACCGCGCTCATCGCAACCTCGTCGCTGCCGATCGCGCCGAACTCGGTGCACTGGATCTGGGTGGCCCCGGTGTAGAGGAACGAGTCGATCATCAGCGCCGGGATCGGCTGCCGCAGCGCCGCGTACACCCGCGACCAGCGGCCGTGACTGTGCACGACCGCGTGCACGTCCGGCCGGTGCTGGTAGATGCGCAGGTGGGTGAGCAGCTCGACGGTCGGCTCCAGGCCGTTCGTGCTGACCGTGTTGCCGTCGATGTCCACGACCGCCACTTGCTCCGCCGTGATCACGTCCCAGCTCGGGATGTGCAGCTGGTCGCTGGGCTGCGGCAGGATGTAGATCAGCCCGGTCTCCGGATCACGCACGCTCGAGTCGCCCGCGTCCTTGCCCCAGGTCAGCCCCCGCTCGCACATCGTGTGCGCGGAGGCGGCGACGATCTGGCACCAGTCCTCCGCCTGCTCCGCCTGCTCCGCCGCGGCGCGGTCAGGCTCAGTCATCGATGGCGCTTCCGGGGCCGATGCGTTCGACGGTGAAGCGGACCCAGTCGGGGAGGTGGTGCTCGATGGAGTACATGACGGCCTTTCCGGTGTCGTCGTAGTCGACCTGGCTGATGCACAGCAGCAGGCCGCCGCGGGGGACTTCGAGGGCGGCGGCGAGTTCGGCGGTGGCTTTGACGGGGGTGAGTTCGGCCAGGCCGCGGTAGATGGCGATGCCGCGGTGGCGGTAGAGGTAGGCGTACAGGGACTGGCGGGTGTGGGTGAGGGCGGCGGCGTCGGCGGGGGCGAACAGGCGGGCGGGCAGGATCTCGGCGGACAGCACGACGGGGCGTTTGTCGGCGAGCCGGATGCGGCGCAAGGTGGTGACGGGGTCGCCGGGGTGCAGGTGGAGTTTGTCGGCGGCGTCGCGGGTGGCGGGGCCGCTGGTGACGTGCTCGCCGGTGGTGGCGGGGTGGTAGCCGGCGGCGCGGATCATGGCGGTGATGCCGAAGTTGCGGTGCAGGTCTTTGACGATGGGGGCCTGGGAGACGAAGGTGCCGCGGCCGTGGCGGCGGATGATGAGCTGGCGGTCTTCCAGGGTGCGCAGGGCCTCGCGGAGGGTGGCGCGGGATACTTCGAGTTGCTCGGCGAGGTCGGTTTCGGACGGGAGCGGGCTGCCGGGCTGGTAGACGCCCTGCTCGATCGCGTCGGTCAGCGCCTGCACACACACATCCGTCAGGCTCAGCCGGCTGCGCCGCCGCGGCACCCGCGCCGCCGGCCGCTCCACCGGCGCCAGCTCGCCCCGGTCGGCCGACGCCAGCCCGCCGGGCTCCGCCGGCGCCGGGCCGCCGCCCTGCTGTGCCATCGTCCGTCCTCAGCCGTCGGTCGCGCGATTGCCTAGTCACCGGGCAACTTGCCAGACGTCTGACAATCTAGACACGTCGCTGTGACCGGTCAAGAGCGGATTTAGTGCGTCAGCGGGCTTGCGGCTCAGCTCGGTTAGCGGCTCAGCGCGCTCGGGGCGCGGCCGGAAGCTTCGCGTCGCCCAGCGCGAACAGCGCCGCCACGATGCCGAGAACAACGGTGACAAGCAGCGCGTTCACCACGACGCGCGCGTACCCGTGCGTGGTCACGTCCACGAACGGATACGGGTACCAGCCCCAGATCGCACCGCGCACTAACGTGTAGGCGAACCACAGCACCGGGAACAGCAGCGACCAGCCGATCGCGCGCCGGTCGATGCGCGGCCGCGGCCCGAACAGCAGCCACCCGGCGACCATCAGTACCGGCACCACGTAGTGCACGATCGTGTTCACCGTGGTCTCCGCGGCGCCGTCCGGCTGATGGATGGCCGCCAGCACGGTTGAGTAGACGATGCCGGTCACGGTGATCCCGACCAGCGCCGCGAGCCGCAGCGGCCGCCAGGCCCGGCCCGTCCCGGTCCGGCCGCACGGCCAGCTGCGCGGAGACGATGCCGGAGAGCAGGTTGCTGAGGATCGTGAAGAAGCTGAACACCCTGATGATCCGGCCGGCCAGGCTGCTCCCCCGCACGAACCCGGTACTGACGTCGGGCGGCACACCGCTGAGCCGCACCGCGATCGCGATCTGCAGGACAATGGCGACGACGACCAGCACCGCGACCGTCGCATGCCACCCGCGCGCCACCACCCCCGCAGAGTAAGGCTCCGTCGCGACTTTTCACGGGCAACGTACCGGTATCCGCACTATTTGATCCGTTTGCGGCGTCGTTGTCCGTGAAAAGCCTTCTCGTCCGGAGTGGGACGGCCGTAGTCCGCGCGCCCAGCTAAGGTCCCCTATCTTCCGGTCAGTCGGGCGTTAGGCCACGGCTGGCCGGACGCGCCCCGCGGCTGGCATCAGGTCGCGGCGCGGCTGCAGGCGGCCGGCTGGCGGACGATCGCGCCGTACCTGCGCGGCAGCGGGCCGCCTACACGGCGGCCCTCTTCCCGGGCCGGGTCACCTCGATCGCGGCGCTGGCACTGGCCTACCAGGCCCGAGGGGTGTTCGAGATCCCCGCGTTCAGCCAGGCGCGGGCGTTCTGGTACCAGTGGTTCATGTACCGCGACGCCGGCGCGCAGGCCGTCCGCGATGATCCGGTGGCATTCGCCCGGATCCAGTGGGACACCTGGAGCCCGCCCGGCTGGTTCGACGACGCCGAGTTCGCCGCCACCGCGACCAGCTTCGCCAATCCGGACTGGGCCGCGATCACGCTGAACGCCTACCGGGATCGGTTCCTGCCCGGCCAGGCCCACGATCCGCGCTACGCCGCCCTGGAACGCCGCCTCGCGAAGGCCGATTCCCGCACCGCGAGGCGCCGGCCGAGGTCACCGCAGCCGTCCTGGCGCACCTGCGCGGCTAGCGGTCACACCCCGCGCGGGCAGGGCAGGAACACCCCGCCGTCCAGGTTCACGTCGAACTTGACCGCGGCGAAGCCGTAGGACGGGGCGTACACCCGCTGGCAGAACGTGCTGAACCGGCGCGGGAACGAGCACGACTTGTTGCCCGGGTTGCAGACGTAGTGATCGTCGCCGTACTCCGCCTCGCCGACCCACTTCCCGGTCGGCTGCGCCTTCGTGCGGTCGGTGCTGAACACATCCCAGCCGCAGGGCGTGGCGCCAGTCAGCGCCGTGCAGGTGATGCCGTACTGCTGGCTGCCGCGCAGCTGGGAGGCCAGGCACTGGTGATAGACGTAGCACTCCTCGACCACGGCGCCGTCGGCGTAGCCGCGAGCCCACCAGGTCAGGCTACGGCGAGTTCTTCCACAGCACCGTCATCCCGTCCCGGTGCACCTGGTTCAGCGTGTAGGCGAGGAAGTTCTGCGCGTCGCCGGGGGTCAGATCGAAGCCGGTCTCGGACGGCGGGTCGAAGCTGTCGATGTCATCCAGCTCGACGGCGTCGAAGCCCTTGGCCGCGCACATCGCGATCCGCTGGTCCAGCATCGGCTTCAGGGCGTCCAGCTGGCGGAAGTCCACCCAGCGTTCCTGCGGGTAGCCGAAGTAGACGTTGCCGAGGGTGGCGGCCGGGAAGGCGGTGGTGGCCGAGAACACCGGCCCGGGGCTGGCGTCCGGCCGGTAGTCCTCCCAGGCCAGGTCCAGGTAACAGATCAGCTTCGGGTGCGGCCGCGTCGCCGCCTGCCAGCGGGTGTGGATCGTGTGCACCTGCGCCGCAGTGGTCAGGAACCCGTCGATGTCGTAGATGTCGACCGCGCGGGAGCCGGTCCGCTGCAGCGGCGTGACCCGGCCGATCTGCCAGTCCCAGCGCATCGGCTTGCCCCGCTTGGTCAGGTGCGGCGGGTACCAGCACTTGCCGCCAGGCCGCGGCTGGCAGGCGACCGGCTTCGGCATCGGCACGACCCGCCAGCCGTACCGGATCGTCGAGGAGCCGGCCCCGTCGGAGCTGCGGACGAGCACGCGGTGCCGGCCCACGGACAGCTTGCCGGTGTAGAGCCGGCGGCTGGCTGGCAGCGCCGTCCAGGGCCCGTTGTCGACCTGGTAGCTGACGGCCGGCACCCCGGCCGCCGCGCGGTAGTGCACGGGATCGACCTGGAGGTACTCGGCGTCGGACGCGGTCCTGGCCTCCGGCAGCCCGTTCACGAACTCGGTGCGCGGCGGCCGCCTGGCGCTGTAGGCGGCGACCGTCGCCTGCGTGGTCACGGTGGCCGACGCGCTGACCTGGGTGAAGGAGAACGTGGCCGGGTCGGTCTCCACGGTCTCGCTCGCGGTCTCCACCAGCCGCAGCGGCCGGCCGGTGTCGGCGTGGCCGGCGATGTACCGCTGCGCCGCGAACGGGGTGGCCGTGGTGTCCGCCGCCTTGACGCATTTCGCGGCGCACGACTGCCAGGTGTAGCTCACCGCGAAGCTCAGCAGCTTGTCCCGCTTCGGCAGCGCGCCGGCCTGCCAGGACAGGCCGGCCGCCCGGACGGTACCGCCGTCGCGCAGCGTCCCGGTGATGCGCAGCTGCCCGTGCGCGACCGGCTTGCCGATGCCCGGTCGCGGCAGCGCCGCAGTCGCCGTCGGCCGACGGGCGCGCTGCCCCTGGCCAGCGCCGGGGCCGACGACCACAGCCCGGTCGCGGCGACCGCGGCTGCGGCCGCGCCGATCACTACCATTCGCGTCGCGGGCATGGCTGCTCCTTACCGAAGGCCGGGTGGCATCAGTTCCTTGTGCGCCGCGAGCAGCTCATCGCACATGGCGACGGTCTGCGCGGTGGTGAGCGTGGCCGCGGTGTTCGGGTCCAGCAGGGCCGCCTGGTAGACGTGCTCCCGGCTGCCCTCCAGGGCCGCGTGCACGGTGAGCTCGGCTACGTTCAGGAACGTCCGGTTCAGGGCCGCGAGCTGGACCGGCAGCGCGCCGACGGACCTGGGCTCGGCCCGGCCCGCGGACACGTCGCAGGGCACCTCGACACAGCAGTCGGGCGGCAGGTTGGCGATCCGGCCGTCGTTGCGGACGTTGACGTAGATCTCCCGCGGGGTGCCGGTCTGCACCGAGTGGATGAACTCGGACGCCAGCTCGCTGGTGGGCTCCAGGTCCAGCGGCGTGCCGGCGGCCAGCTGGCCCTGCAGCGTCTCCAGCTCGGTCAGGTTTTCCTCTGACCTGGCCAGGTAGTCGCCGACGAACAGCCGGTACTGCTCGATCTGGTCGTCGTGCCGCATAAACCACGGGACGTACTCGGCCGAGTGCTCGCTCGACTCGGTCGGGAAATAGCCGAACCGGCGGTACAGCTCCACCCGGACCCGCCGTTGTAGCTCGGGCGAGGCACCGAGCACTTCCGCGAGCCGCGGGTACAGCGACTCCCCGTTCCGGTCAAAACGCAGCACGAAGGCCTGGTGATTGAAGCCGGCGGTCAGGAACGAGATCTCCGCCACCGGGACGCCGACCAGCCCGGCCAGGAACGCGTGCGTGTCGCGGACCGAGTGGCACAGGCCGAAGACGTTGCTGAAGCCGGTCCCGGCGTAGACCGCCCAGGGCAGCATCGCCATCGGGTTGGAGTAGTTGAGCAGGTAGGCGTCCGGGCAGTACCGGAGCATGTCCTGCGCCAGCGCGGTGACCACCGGGATGGTGCGCAGGCCGCGGAAGATGCCGCCGATGCCGATCGTGTCCGCGATGGTCTGCCTGACCCCGTACCTGGCCGGGATCTCGAAGTCGGCCTGCGTGGACGCGTAGCCGCCGACCTGCACCTCGTTGATCACATACTGGGCCCCGTCGAGCGCCCCGCCGCGTCCGGGTTCCGCGCTGACCGTGGCGCCCGCGCCCGTCTGCGCCACGATCTGGCTCGTCAGCGCCTGCGCGAAGGACAGCCGGTCCGGGCTGATGTCGTGCAGCGCGAAGTGCACGTCCCCGCTCAGCTCGGGGAAGCTGCACAGGTCGGTCACCACGTTCCGGGTGAACTCGATGCTGCCAGCGCCGATGAACGCAACCTTGATCACAGCTCGACAGTGTCGCATTCAGGCCATCTGTGAGCAAGACTCTGCATGCGATTAATCCTCACTCTCTACCTCTTAGGGGTTGACAGCACCAGGAAACGATGCGGAATGATGTCGGAAACGCGCAGGATCTGCGCACAATTTGTCGTCCTCGCCCCCCGAAGAGGTCCGCCATGGGAAAGCACGTGCTGCGCATCATGACCGCATCGGCGCTGCTCGCGTTCGGCCTGGCCGCCTGCGGCTCGGGCAGCGGCGGGTCCGGGAGCAGCGCCAACATCCAGATCTGGGAGGGCTACACCCAGGTCGAGGCGAAGGCGTTCGCGCACTTGCTGGCCGAGTGGAACGCCAAGCATCCGAACGACAAGGTCACGAGCAGTTTCGTCAATAACGACTTCTCGCTGCCCAAGCTGCTCACCGCGGTCAAGGGCGGCAGCCAGCCCGACATCGCCTACGTGTACGGCTCCTGGGCGCCGAACGTCGCGCAGATCCCGCAGGTGGTCAACCTCACCAAGGTCGTGCAGCAGCCCGGCGTGAACTGGAACGACTTCTGGACCGGCGAGCGCGATGTGGCCACCGTCAACGGCAAGGTCATCGGTATTCCCGCGCTGGTCGACAACCTCGCCGTCGTCTACAACAAGACCCTGTTCGCCAAGGCCCACCTGCCGCTGCCGACTGCGAACTGGACGTGGAACGACTTCGCGGCCGACGCGCAGAAGCTGACCGACGCCACGAACAAGCAGTACGGCACCGCCTACGTGACGCCCGGCGACGAGGACACGGTGTGGCACTGGGAGGCGCTGCTGTGGGAGGCCGGCGGCGCGATCCTCAACGCCGGCAACACCAAGGCGGCCTTCGACTCAGCCGCCGGGTTGCAGTCCCTGACGACGCTGCAGACCATGGCGGTCAAGGATCACTCGATGTACCTGGACCAGAGCGACTCCGAGTACGGCAACCTGTTCAACTCCGGCAAGATCGGCATGCTGGTGACCGGGCCGTGGGACCTGGCCACGTTCCCGAACGTGAAGTACGGCGTCCAGATCATGCCCGGCCTTCGCCGGCGCGAGCGGCGGGCACCAGACGATCTCCGGCCCGGACAACTGGGTCGTCTTCAACAACGGCTCGGCCCGGGTGGCCGCGGCCGAGAAGTTCCTGCTCTGGCTGACCGCGGCGCCGCAGGCGAAGTACTTCTCGCTGGCGACCGGAGACCTGCCCATCCGCGCGTCAGTGGAGAACTCCCCCGGCTTCCTGCAGCAGATGGACAAGGCGCTGCCGGGCGTGAGCGCGTTCGTGACCAACCTGAACAACGTCAAGCAGGCCCGCCCGCAGCTGGCCAGCTACCCGAAGATCTCCACGGTGCTCGGCACCATGGTCGACTCGGTGCTGCTGGGCAAGAGCCAGCCGCAGGCGGCCCTGGACAGCGCCGCGCAGCAGGTGAACCAGATCCTCGCCAGCGGCTCGAGCTGACGTGGCGGTTCGGTCCTTCGCGCTCCGGACCGGGCGTCAGCCTGCCGCCGGACGCAGGTACGGCGCCGCGAACCGCGGGGCGCGGCCCCGGGCTCGCGAGCAGGCGGCGGCCTGGGCGTTCGTGACGCCTGGCGCCGTGGTCATCATGCTGTTCGGCGTCGCGCCGATCGTCTGGTCGGCGGTGCTGTCCTTCCAGCGCAACGACCTGTTCTCGGCCAGCACGCCGTTCGTCGGGCTGAGCAACTACCGGCAGATGGTGCACGACCCGGTCATCGCCCAGGCCATCGAGCACACGCTCGTCTACACCGCGCTGTTCGTGCCGGGCACGATGATCGTCGGCCTGTTCCTGGCCGTGGCGATGAACCGCAAGATCAGGTTCATCTCCATCTACCGCACGGCCGCGTACGCGACGATGGCCATCTCGACGATCAGCGAGGCCTGGTCTTCCTCTGGCTGTTCGACCCGTCCTACGGCATCGTCAACTACGGATTCAAGCTGGTCGGCATCCCGCAGCAGCAGTTCCTGAACTCGACCTCAGAAGCGCTGTTCGTGATCGTCATCATGACGATCTGGGGCTGGACCGGGTTCGCCGTCGTCATCTACCTGGCTGCGCTGCAGGGCATCCCGCAGGTGCTGACCGAGGCCGCCGCCATCGACGGGGCCAGCCGGTGGGCGACCTTCCGCCGCATCACGCTCCCGCTGCTCAGCCCCGCGTCCCTGTTCCTGGTCGTCTGGCTGACCATCAACGCGCTGCAACTGTTCGACGAGGTGTATCTCAGCACCAGGGGCGGCCCGCTGGGTTCGACCACCGTGCTCGTGTACTACCTCTACCAGCAGGCGTTCGGCGGCGCTAACTTCAACTTCGGCTACGCGTCCGCGATCGCCTACTTCCTGTTCGTGATCATCGTTGTCGTCACGGCCATTCAGTTCCGCGTCGGCCGCCGTCTCGTCCACTACCGGTCATGACCGCGCCCGCTGTTCCCGTCGCTCGGCGGCGGCTGCCGTTCAGCCCGTGGCACCTGGTCCTGATCCCGGCCACGATCGTGCTGATCTTCCCGTTCCTCTGGCTGCTCGTCACGTCGGTCGAGACGCCGGGTGAGGCGCTGCATTTCCCGCCGATCCTGATCCCGCACCACCTGGACTTCGGCAACTATCCGGACGCGCTGCGGGCCGCTCCGTTCGGCCAGTTCTTCGTCAACAGCGCCGAGGTCGCGGTGCTCGTCGTGCTGTTCAACCTGGTGCTCTGCTCGCTGGCCGGGTACGCGTTCGCCCGGTACCGGTTCCTCGGCGGCGGCCTGCTCTTCGCGGTGCTCATGGCCACGCTCATGGTCCCGTTCCAGGTGACGATGATCCCGCAGTACATCATCACCAAGTGGATCGGCACGAACCTGGCCGAGCCGGCCGGGATCAACCACCTCGGCGCGCTCATCCTGCCGAACGCCGCCACCGCCTTCGGGATCTTCTTCCTGCGCCAGTTCTTCCGCACGCTGCCGATCGAGTACGAGGAAGCCGCCAGGGTCGACGGCGCCAGCAGGCTGACGGTGCTGTGGAAGGTCGTGCTGCCGCTGTCGCTGCCCGCGCTGTCGACGCTCGCCGCGCTGACGTTCCTGGACTCGTGGAACAACTTCCTCTGGCCGCTGATCGCCATCACCGACAACGAACAAGATGACGCTGCCGCTCGGCCTGGCCACGTTCCAGGGCGCGCACAGCACCGAGTGGACGCTGCTGATGGCGGGCAACGTGATGAGCCTGATCCCGATG
The DNA here is from genome assembly GCA_963805805.1 of uncultured Actinomycetota bacterium. Lineage (GTDB taxonomy): Bacteria > Actinomycetota > Actinomycetes > Streptosporangiales > Streptosporangiaceae > JAJYUU01. The sequence goes on from CAWDVS010000012.1 coordinate 169,486, forward strand.
CTGATCATCTTCTTCGTCGCGCAGCGGTACTTCATCCGGTCGGTCGCGGCGACCGGGCTCGCGGGCACCTGACGGCCGTGGGCACGGCAGGCGCGCGCGATAAGGGCGGGAAACAGATGCGAAGGAGAAGTTGGTGACGGCAGCGGACATGACCCGGGCACGGGCGCGGCGAGCTGCGGCTTCGGGCAGCACCGAGGCCGAGATCGCCTCGCAGCCGGACTGCTGGCGGCGCGCCGCCGCGCTGGCCCCTGACCTGGCGCACCTGCTGCCCGCGCCCGGCGAGCGGGTGGCGGTCGTCGGCTGCGGCACGTCGTGGTTCATCGCGCAGTCGTTCGCGGCCGCGCGCGAGAGCGCCGGCCAGGGTGAGACCGACGCGTTCGCCGCCTCGGAGATGCCGCCAGGCCGGCGCTACGACCGGGTGCTGGTGCTGTCCCGGTCCGGCACGACGACCGAGATCCTGCGGCTGCTCGCGCGGCTGTCAGGCGTCACCCCGAACGTGCTGATCACGGCCGATCCGGCGACCCCGGTCGCGTCCGCGGCCGACGCCGTCATCGGGCTCGACTTCGCCGACGAGCGATCGGTCGTGCAGACCAGGTTCGCCACGACCGAACTGGCGCTGCTGCTGGCGCACCTCGGGGAGGACATCGCCCCGATGGCGGCCGCGGCCGACCGGGTGCTGGCCGCCGACCTGCCGGCCGAGCTGCTGGCCGCCGCGGCAGTTCACGTTCCTCGGCACCGGCTGGACGTGCGGCCTGGCCAGCGAGGCGGCGCTGAAGCTGCGGGAAGCGGCCGGGCTCTGGACCGAGGCCTACCCGGCGATGGAGTACCGGCACGGGCCGATCGCCGTGACCGGGCCGGGCAGCGTCGTCTGGCTGCTCAGCCCGGCCCCAGACGGACTCACCGACGAGATCGCGGCGGCCGGCGGGCTGGCCTGGCAGTCGCAGGAAGCGCCGCTGGCCGAGCTCGTCCGCGTGCACCGCGTCGCGGCCGCGATGGCGCGGGCGCCGCGGCCTTGACCCGGACCAGCCGCGCAACCTCACCCGCTCCGTCATCCTGCTCCCCCGCTAGCGCCGTGATCGCTCGTCGTCGCCCTCAGCCCGGCCCTGGACGTGACCCATCACGTCGACGGCGTCGACTGGGCGGGCGTGAACCGGCCCGCGCGCGGTGCGCGCGGTGGCCGGGCGGCAAGGGCCTCAACGTGGCCAGGACGCTGCACGCGCTCGGCGCGGACGTGCTGCTGCTGGGCGTCGCGGGCGGGCCCACCGGCGCGGCCGTGCGGGCCGGCCTGCAGGCAGCGGGCGTGCCCGCGGTGTTCACCGAGATCGCGGCCGACACGCGGCGGACTTTCGTCAGTCGTCGACACCCGCGGCGGAGACGTGGCGTCCTTCTACGAACCAGGCCGCGGCGGTGACCGCGGCCGAGTTCGACCAGTTCCTGGCGACCTACCGGGACACCCTGCCCGGCTGCGCCGCCGTGGTGCTGTCGGGCAGCCTGCCGCCCGGCCTGCCGGCCGGGACCTACGCGGAGCTGATCACGATCGCGGCCGAGGCCGGGGTCCCGGTGCTGCTGGACACCTCCGGCGAGGCGCTGCTGCGCGGCGCGGCAGCCGGGCCCGCGATCGTCAAGCCCAACCTGGCGGAGCTCGCCGCGGCCACGCGCCGCCCGCTGCGATGGGCGGCCGGATCGGACCGGCCGGGCGCGCCGGACCGCGCTGGCGAGCCGGCGCGGCGGGCAGCGAGCCGGACCGGGCCGCCGTGCTGGCCGCGGCCGGGTGGCTGCGGGAGCACGGGGCCCAGTCCGTCGTCGTCTCGCTCGGCGCCGCCGGGCTGCTCGCGGTCACCGGTGACGGCGCCTGGCACGCGGCGCCGGACCCGGTCGACGGCAACCCGACCGGGGCCGGGGACGCGGCGGTCGCTGGCCTCGCGCACGCCCTGACGCTGGGCCAGCCCTGGCCCGATCGGCTGCGGCACGCGGCGGCCCTCGGCGCGGCGACCGCAGCCGCGGCCGTGGCCGGCGAGTTCGCGGCCGGCGACTACCAGCGCGCCGTCGCCGGCTTGCGGATCCGGCAGCTGGAGCACGCCTGATGCCAGTCGTCAGCACCGCCGAGATCGTGGGCCCGGCCTGCGCCGCCGGGCGCGCCGCCGCCGCCTTCAACGTCATCGGCGTCGAGCACGCGGAGGGCATCGTGGCCGGCGCGCAGCAGGCGGGCCTGCCGGTGATCCTGCAGCTCAGCGAGAACTGCGTCGACTACCACGGCGCGCTGGCGCCGATCGGCCGGGCACTGCTGGCGGCCGCGGACGCGGCGACCGTGCCGGTGGCGGTGCACCTCGATCACGCCACCCGCGAGCGGCTCGTCAAGGACGCCGCCGACCTTGGCTTCGGGTCGGTCATGTACGACGCGTCCGCGCTGCCCTACGCCGAGAACGTCCGCGCCACGGCGCGGGTCGCGGCCTGGTGCCACGCGCGAGGGTGTCTGGGTCGAGGCCGAACTGGGCGAGGTCGGCGGCAAGGACGGCGTGCACGAGCCGGGCGCGAGGACCCGGCCGGACGAGGCGGCGGGCTACGTGACCGCGACCGGGGTGGACGCGCTCGCGGTCGCGGTGGGCAGCTCGCACGCGATGCTCACCAGAGACGCGGTGCTCGACCTGGATCTCATCGCGCGGCTGCGCGCGGCGGTTACGGTGCCGCTCGTCCTGCACGGGTCGTCGGGCGTGCCCGACGAGATGCTCCGCGCCGCGGTGCGCGCCGGGCTCACCAAGATCAACATAGCCACCCAGCTCAACAAGGTCTTTACCGCCGCCGTCCGGGCTCGCCTGACCGACGACCCGCTGCTCGCCGACCCGCGCCGCTACCTGCGGGCTGGCCGGGCCGCGGTGGCCGCCGAAGTGGAGCGGCTGCTCCGGCTGCTGGCGGGCCCGGTAGCGGTGCAACCGGTGCTGAAGAGCCCGCTGGTAACGGACGCACCGCGAGCAGAGGACGGACGCCCGTGAGCCGCTATCGCCGCTGGAACCAGCTGCTCGAACTGCTGGCCGCCGAGGGCCAGCTCCAGGTCGAGCAGGCCGCCGCCGAGCTGGGCGTCTCCACCGCGACCATCCGGCGGGACTTCGACGAGCTCGCCGAGCAGCAGATGCTGGCGCGGATCCGCGGGCGGCGCCGTCGCCAGGGGCGTCACGCTGGACCTGCCGCTGCGCTACAAGTCCGAGCGGCACCCGTCCGAGAAGCGCCGGATCGCGCAGGTCGCGGCCGCGCTCGTGCAGCCAGGTCATGTGGTGGGCCTGAACGGCGGCACGACAACCACCGAGGTCGCGCGCGCGCTGGCGACCCGGGCCGACCTCAACTCGGTCACCACCGCGCCCGGCGTGACCGTGGTGACCAACGCGCTCAACATCGCGACCGAGCTGGCGGTGCGGCAGCACATCAAGATCGTGGTAAGCGGCGGCGTCGCCCGCACCCAGTCCTACGAGCTGACCGGCCCGCTCGCGACCGGCGTGCTGGAGCGCGTCAGCATCGACATCGCGATCCTGGGCGTGGACGGCATCGACGCCGCGGCCGGGGCGATGGCCCAGCACGAGGGCGAAGCCAGCATCAACCAGCTGATGGCGCGGCAGGCGGCCCGGGTGGTCGTCGTCGCCGACAGCTCGAAGATCGGCCGCCGCGCGTTCGCCCGGATCTGCGACGTCAGCGACGTGGACGTGCTCGTCACCGACACCGGGCTCGCGGATGCCGACCAGGCGAGGTTCGCCGACGCGGGCGTGCAGGTGATCACCGCATGACCCGCGCCGTGCCCGCGGGCGACCTGGACCTGCTCGTGCTGGGTGACTGCAACCCGGACGTGATGGTGCTCGGCGCCGACCTGGAGCCGGCCTTCGGGCAGCAGGAGAAGCTCGTCGACAGCATGGGCCTGGTGATCGGCGGATCCGCGTCGATCATGGCCGTGGCCGCCGCCCGGCTCGGGCTCCGGGTCGCGCTCGTGGCCGCGATCGGCGCGGATGCCGCCGGCGACTTCATGCTCGGGCAGCTAGCGGCCGAGGGCGTGCGGACCGACGCGATGGTGGTCCGGCCGGGTCAGGCGACGGCCATGACCGTGGTGCTCTCTCGCGGCGGTGACCGGGCCAGCCTGACCGCGGTGGGCGCGCTGCCGACGCTGACCGCCGCGGACGTGCCGGCCGCGCTGCTGGCCAGGGCCCGGCACCTGCACGTCAGCTCGTATTTCCTGCTCGAGCGTTCGCTCGGGCCCGGGCTCGCGGACCTGTTCGCCGCGGCCAGGGCGGCCGGGACGACCACGTCGCTGGACACCAACTGGGATCCGGCCGGGCGATGGGGCGACCAGCAACTGCAGGCCGTCCTGCGCGAGACCGACGTGCTGCTGCCGAACGAAGCGGAGGCACTCAGGCTCAGCCAGCGGGCCACCATCGGCGACGCGGTGGCGGCGCTGGCGGTCGGCGGCTACCAGGCTCGTGGTCAAGCTCGGCCGGCGCGGCGCGCTGAGCGCCGACTCCGACCAGTGGCACGCGGTCTCGGCGCCGGCCGAGTTGGCCGGCGACTACGTCGATGCGACCGGCGCGGGTGACTGCTGCGACGCGGGCGTCGTCGCGGGCCTGCTGGATGGCCTCGACCTGCCGTCGGCCGCGGCGCTCGGCTGCGCGGCGGGCTCAGCGTCGACCCGGGCGGCAGGCGGCACCGGTGTCCGCACCTCCATGGCGGCCGCACTCGCGCTCGCCAAGACCGTCACCGTCGAGCAGGTGCCCGCGGCCAGCCGTTGCGGACCCGGCTGATCGCATCGGAGCCCAGCCGCGGCGATAGCGCGCGCCTCGGCGGAGGCGATGCCGAGCTGCAGCCACAGGGCGGTCGCGCCGGCCGCGACGGCCTGCCGGGCGATGTCCGCGGTCTGCTCCGAGGGCCGGAACACGTCCACGAGACCCACCTGCTCGGGCACCTCGGCGAGCGTCCGGTACACGGGCTCGCCGAGTATCTCGTTCGCGTGCGGGTTGACCGGGATGATCCGCCAGCCATGGCGCTGCATGTGCGCGGGCACCCGCTGGGCGTCCTTGACTGGCGAGGAGCTCACCCCGACCACCGTGATCGTCGCGTAGCTGGTCAGGATGCGCTCGACGATCGCGTCCGTGTCGGTCATCACCAGGCTTCCTAGCTGGCCAGCTTCGCGGCCGACTGCGGCGCGGCCGGCAGCACGATCTCGAAGACCGATCCCTCCCCGACGGTGCTGCGCACCCGCACCGACCCGCTGTGCGCCGCCGCGATCGCCTGCACGATCGCCAGGCCAAGCCCGAACCCGCCGTCCCGCCGGTTGCGGCCGGCGTCGACCCGGGCGAACCGCTCGAAGATCCGGTCCAGGTGCCCGGCCGGGATGCCCGGTCCCGAGTCGCTGACCGCCAGCACCACGCGCGGCCCCTCGGTCCGGGCGCTGACCTCCACTCCGGCGCCGTCCGGCGCGTGCGCGACGGCGTTGTCCAGCAGCGCGTCCAGCGCCGCCGCGAGCCGTTCCCGGTCCGCGACCACGACGGCCTCGGCCACCGGGCCGACTCGCCAGCTACGGGGCGGGTGACCCCACCGGTCCAGCGCGTCCATCACGACCGCCTCGACGCTCACCGGCGCCGGGTGCAGGAAGCCAGGGCTGCCAGCGGACGCGAGCAGCAGCATCCGGCTCGACAGCTCGCGCAGCCGGGCCAGCTCGGTCGCGACCACCCGCGCGTCCCTGGCCACCACCGGGTCGGTCACCGCCCGCTCGATCAGCTCGGCGTGGCCGAGCGCGACCGTGATCGGCGTGCCGAGCTCGTGCGAGGCGTCCTGGAGGAACCGGCGCTGTTCCTGCAGCAGCCGGAGGTTCTCCTCGGTGACCCGCTGGGCTTCGGCCATCGCCGTGAGCCGGTCCTCCATCGCCGTCAGCCGACGGCGGCCGTGCCACACCATCACCAGGAACATCACCGCGATGAGCGGCACCTCGGCCAGGTAGTCGGCGTCCTGCTGGCCCTTCAGCACCTGCACCCAGATGATGCCGCCGGTCGCGACGACGACCGCCAGCACGGTCAGCAGCGTCGGCTGCAGCCGCCAGAGCCGGAAGCCGTAGATCGCGTTGAGGCTGACCCAGATCGCCAGGAACGGGACCGTCTGCCACGACGGCAGCAGCCGCATCGCGACGAGGTTCAGCCCGACAAAGACCACCCATGTGATGTCGACCCAGGACAGCCGGGCCCACCGCAGCGCGCGGCGCCTGCTGGGGGCCGGGGCCGGCGGCTCGACCGGGCCCGCCACCTCCTCGGCGTCCGCCGGCGCGGCGTCCTGGAGCAGGGCGCCAGGGCCGGGCATCTCAGTGCTGGGTGACGCCACCGCATCCTCACAAACTCGCTCGCGCGCAGGCCGCGCGGTCCGGGAGGTAACAGCCTGGCGGGACACCAGGTCATCGCGCAAGTCCGCACTTCGCCCGCGGGCCTGGCGCCCCGCGGCCCAGGGGCGTCGAGCGGCTCAGACGGCCTCGATCTTCGGGTAAGCGGGCGTCCACATCGCGGCGGCCACCGCGGCGGCCGGGTCGGGCACCGGCACCCCGGCCAGCCCTTCGGCGACCGCGGCCCTGGCCACCGCCTCCGCCACCGCGGCGGACACCGCGCGCAGGCTCGTCACCGGCGGCAGGATCGCCGCGCCCGGAGCGGGGGTGCCGGACCGGGCGGCCACCGCGCCCGCGGCGGCCGCCAGCATGCCGTCGCTCAGCCGGGCTGCCCTGGCCACCGTGACCCCGAGCCCGATGCCGGGGAACAGCAGCGCGTTGTTGGCCTGCGCGATGTCATAGCGGACGCCCCCGTAGCTGACCGGCGGGAACGGGCTGCCGGTCGCGACCAGGACCCGGCCCCTGGTCCAGGCGATCAGGTCCGCCGGGATTCCCTCGGAGCGCGCGGTCGGGTTCGACAGCGGCATGATGATGGGCCGCTCGACGTGCGCCGCCATCTCAGTGACGATCGGCTCGGAGAACACTCCCGGCTGCGTCGAAGTCCCGATCAGCATGGTCGGCCGGGTGCGCGCGACCACCTCGGCGAGGCCGACGCAGCCGTCCGCGTCCCGCTCCCACGAGGCCGTCTCGGCCGCCGGCCGGGCGTAGGGCACCTGGAAGTCGCGCAGCGTCCCGGCGTAGTCGGTCGTCAGCAGGCCCCGGCTGCCCAGCGCGAAGATCCGCCCCGTGGCCTCGTCCGGGGTCAGACCGTCGGTGATCATTTCCTGCCGGAGCGCGTCGGCGATCCCGATGCCCGCCGTGCCCGCGCCGTGGATCACCACCCGCTGGTCCCGCATCCGCGTCCGGGCGGCCCGCAGCGCACACATCGAGGCGGCCAGCACGACCGCGGCCGTCCCCTGCATGTCGTCGTTGAAGGTCAGGCAGCGCTGCGCGTACTTGGCCAGGATGCGCCGGGCGTTCCCGGCACCGAAGTCCTCCCAGTGCAGCATCGCGTTCGGGAACATCCGGGTCGCGGTCGCGACGTAGGCGTCCAGCAGTTCCTCATACTGGTCACCGCGCACCCGCGGCTGCCGGTTGCCGAGGTACATCTCGTCGTCGAGCAGCGCCTGATTGTCGGTCCCGGTGTCCAGCACCACCGGGATTATCCGGCGCGGGTGCAGGCCGGCCGCGGCCACGTACACGGCGAGCTTGCCGATCGCGATCTGGATGCCGCCCACGCCCCAGTCGCCGATGCCGAGGATGCCCTCGGAATCGGTGGCGACGATCAGGTCCACGTCGTCGGGCCCGAGCCCGTAGTTCCGGAACGCCTTCTCGACCTGGCCGGGATGATTGACCGACAGGTGCACGCCGCGCGGCCGGCCTCCGTACACGCGGCTGAACTGCTCGATCGCCGTACCGATCGTCGGCGTGTACACGATCGGCAGCATTTCCTCCAGGTGCTCGGTGAGCAGCCGGTAGAACAGCACCTCGTTGCGGTCCCTGAGCGTCGCCAGGTACAGGTTCTTCGCCAGGTCGTCGGGCTGGGCCAGGAACTGCCCGTAGACGCGCTGCAGTTGCCCTTCGATCGTGGAGACACCGTCCGGCAGCAAGCCAGTCAGCCCGAGCTGTTCCCGTTCGGCGAGGGTGAACGCCGTGCCGCGGTTGAGGATCGGGGACGCGAGCACCGCGTTACCGCGCAGCGCGACCCGCGCGACGATGCCGTCGCCAGTGCCGCTGAGCTCGTACAAGGGCTGCAACATCGCCTCACCTTAGCTAACGCCGGCCCGCGCGGTCAGGACCGGCGGCCGCCTGCCGGTAGCACGTCATGAGCCGGCGTGCAACGATCATCGGCAACCGACGACCGCGTCCGGCGGCCGGGGCAAGGAGGCTGCGTGTCGATCCTCGATGAGTTCCTGCTGACCGACCAGGTCGCTATCGTCACCGGGGCCTCGTCGGGTCTCGGCGTGGCGTTCGCCAAGGCGCTATCCGAGGCCGGTGCCAGCGTGGTGCTAGGCGCGCGCCGGACCGACCGGCTGGCCGCGGTGGCGGACGACATCACCGCCGGCGGCGGCCGGGCCCTGGCCGTCCGGCTCGACGTCGCGGACCCCGACTCCTGCGCGGCACTGGCCGAGGCGGCGATGCTGGAGTTCGGCCGGATCGACATCCTGGTCAACAACGCGGGCCTCGGGACCGCGTACCCGGCAACCCGCGAGACGCCGGAGCAGTTCCGCTCGGTCGTCGACGTGAACCTCAACGGTGCTTACTGGATGGCGCAGGCCTGTGGCCGGCGCATGCAGCCGGGCAGCTGCATCGTGAACATCTCCAGCGTGCTGGCCATCACCACGGCCGGACTGCCGCAGGCAGCCTACAGCGCCACCAAGGCGGCGCTGATGGGCCTGACCCGCGACCTGGCCAGCCAGTGGACCGGCCGCAAGGGCATCCGGGTCAACGCGATCGCCCCCGGCTACTTCGCGACCGAGATGACCGACCAGTACCCCGCGGGCTATCTCGACAGCATGCACGCGCGCATGCTGGTGCCGCGGATGGGGCGGCTGGAGGAGTGCGCGGCCACGCTCGTCTGGCTGGCCAGCCCGGCGGCCGGCTACGTCACCGGCCAGACCATCGTCGTGGACGGCGGCGTCTCGATTACCTGACCGGCTAACAGCCGCCCGGCGGGCCCGGCGTGCCGGGCCCGGCCATCGGGTTGTCCACCATGCCGCCGCCGGTCGTGCGCACCTCGCCGCCGAGGTGTACCACGTACCAGCGGCCGCGCCAGGAGATCAAGGTGGAGATGCCGACCGAGCGCACCTGGCCGCCCGCGCGGTACACCAGCCGGGAGTTGGCCACGTGCCAGTACCCGACGCCGTTGTCGCACACGCCGGGATCGATCCAGTCGGCCGCCGACTCCGGGATGACCACCCGGAGCAGTGATGCGTGCCTGGCAGTGCGGCCGAGCAGGGCGTGCGCGGCGCGCACGTCCTGCTTGTACTCGGCCACCAGCCGGTTGTGCCAGTCCGCGGCTGGGTCGGCAATGGCCTTGACCTGGTCGTACGCGACCAGCGGGAAGAACGCGGGCAGGCCCAGGGCCGGGCGGCCGGACGCGATCGCCGCCCACAGGTCGGTCATCTCGGCCCGGAAGTCGTGACTGCTGGCGGGCGGCCGCGCCCGGGTCTGGTGCTGCCCCCGGCGCGCCGCGGGTACCGGCAGCACGACCGGCCAGGATGGCCGGCTCGCCGCCGCCACCGGGCTCACGCTGGCCGGCGTCACCGTGGCCGACAGCGCTGCGCTGGGACGGCTGCTGGTGGCGGCCCCGGAGCCGGCCGGGCCAGAGTGAGCGCAGCCGGCGAGCACGCCAGTGGCTGTGGCTAGCACAACGCAGCTGGCTAGTCGCTGCCAGTGATTCATGCCAGCATCGTAGGCCGGGAGCGGACGCTCCGCGCTGCGTGCCGACCGTGTCGTGCCGACTACGCGCCGACCGGCTGCCGGAGCTGCCCGGCCGCGGGCGTCACGTCCACGCTGGCGGCGATGTCGTCCAGGCTGAGCCCGGCCGGCTCGGGCAGGACGAACGTGAGCGCCAGACCGAGCACCGAGACCCCGCCAGTGAGCAGCAGCGTGCCGCGCAGGCCCATCGAGGACTGCAGGACCGGGAACAGGAATACCCCGATGAAGGCGCCCAGTTTCCCGACACCAGCCGAGATGCCATGCCCGGTGGCCCGCATGCTGACCGGGTAGATCTCGCTGGGCAGGACGAAGGTCGTCATGTTCGGGCCGAACTCGGTGAAGAAGTAGCTGATCCCGTACACGATCAGGAACGGCGCCACCGTGGTGGTCATGCCCGGCACGATGGCGATGATCAGGAAGCAGACGGCCATCATCGCGAAGCCGACGACCTGCAGCTTGCGGTGCCCGATCCGGTCCAGCCGGGCGATCGCCAGGATGTAGCCGGGCACCGCGGCGACCACGAAAATCGCGAGCTGGAGCGCGATCTTGGTCATCGTGCTGGCGTTCGGCGTGATCAGGCTCAGGATCTGCGGCGTCGAGATCGTGTTGCCGTAGTAGGCGTAGTCCAGCAGGAACCAGCAGCCGGCCGTCCCGGCCAGCATGACCAGCAACCGCCGGTTCGCCAGGAAGGCCCGCAGCCCGGCCTGCGGCTGCCCGGCCGGGGCGGGGCGGGCCGCCGCGACGGGGCCGGCGGCCGCAGGGGTGGTCTCGGCCGCAGGGGTGCTGTCGGCCGCGGCGCCGTCCGCCGCGGCGCCGGGCACGATGGCGGCCGCCTTGGCCGCCTGGCCCTGCACCTGAGCCTGGTAGCGCGGCGACTCCGGCATCCGGCAGCGCAGGTAGATGACGGCGCCAGCGGGCAGCGCGCCGAGGCCGAGCAGGACTCGCCACACCACGTCGTCGGCCGCGCCGGAGCCGAGCAGGGCCAGCGCGATGAGCGGGCCGATGATGAGCCCGAGCGCTTGGGTGCCGAAGACCATCCCGACGAGCTTGCCGCGGTCCTTGCGGTTCGCGTATTCGCTCACCATCACGGCGCTGACCGGGTAGTCACCGCCGACGCCGACACCGAGCAGGAAGCGGAAGGCGATCAGCATCCAGAACGACTGGGACAGCGCCGACCCCAGGGCGCCCGCGATCATGATGGCGGCGACCAGCCAATACACCCGCTTGCGGCCGACCTTGTCCGCGTACCGGCCGAACGCGAACGCGCCCAGGCAGGCGGCGGCGAGCATCGTGCTATTGAGGATCGCCAGCCGGTCGGAGCTGAGATTCCAGTCCTTGGTGATCAAGGTGGAGGCGATGCCGATGACAAACAGGTCGTACGCGTCGGTAAAGAAGCCCATCCCCGACGCGAGCACCGCCCGCAGGTGGAACCGGCCGAGCGCCGCCTCATCCAGGGCCGTGACCAGGTCATTCGTCTGGGCGTCCGGCATGCTCGTGTCACCTCGTTGCGACTGGGAATCTCAAGTTCCGGCGCAAGCTATCGGCGCATGTTGTCTTGCAACCGACTTTAAGATGAACAACAGGCAAACTACTCCTGAAGGGACCGCGAGCGGAGCAGTGCTCTCGATGATCATGATTTCCGGCGGGTTTACCATAGATCGCGGTGGCTGAGACCCGGAGTTGCGCACAGTGCGGTGCCATGTTCGCGCCGCGTCGTGAGCATGCCCGGTTCTGCTCGCCCCGCTGCCGGGTCGCCTGGAACCGGCAGCGAGACACCCAGAAGCCGGTGGCCGCGTCGCTGGACTGGTCGGTAACGGCGATGTGCGAGACGACCGACCGGCTGCTCAAGGCCGACGGCTGGGATCTGGCGCACTCGTTCGCCGTTATCACCGAGGCCGTCTGGTGGGTGACGATGGTCGACGCCACCCTGGTGCGCTACCACCCGGACAGCTACGCCGCGGCGCTGGCGAGCCACGACGGGCCGGCCCGCAAGACCATCGAGGACACATTCGGCGGGCTGCGGTTCGTCCGCAACCGGATGGGCTACGAGGCCGATCAGGAGGCGTTCATCCGCCCGCGGCTGACCCCCTCGGGCCTGGCGGACGGCCGGGTCGCGGTCTGGATCTGGCGGGCCGTGCGCAAGCCCGCGCTGGCCACGCTGCCGCAGCGCGGCCAGGACTGGGAGCTGTCCCGGTTCCGCGCCTACCGGGCCCAGCTCGCCGGTCACAGCATCGAGGACACGTTCGGCCGGGCGGCGAGCTTCCTGCGCTCGGCCAACGGCGCTAGCGTCAGCCATGCCTGACGCCCCGAGGCCGTCGCGACCGGCCGCGGCGCCGGCGCCGCGCTCATGACCGCGCCGGTCAGCCCTGGCGTCGCCGACCTCGAGCAGACCGAGCGGCGCGCGGCCGCGGTGCTCGCGACCGCGTGGCCGGGGTGCAGGCTGCATGACCTGCGACCGATGGCTGGCGGCGCGTCCAGCCTCACCTTCGCCGCGCGGGTGGCGGACGGGCCTCGGGACCACGCCGCGGTCAAGATGGCGCCGCCAGGACTGCCGCCGGTCCGCAACCGCGACGTGCTGCGACAGGCGCGCGTGCTGCGGGCGCTGGAGCGGGTGCCGGAAGTCGCGGTCCCGGTCATCTACGCCGAGGACGCGGGCGACCCGCCGGGCGTGCCGCCGCTCTTCGTCATGGAGTACGTCGAGGGCGAGAGCTACGAGCCGCTGCTGACGACGCTGGATCCGGGCGCAGTCCGGCCCGCCGACGCCGACGTCGAGCGCCGGGCCGAGTCGGCGGTGCGCATGCTCGCCGCGCTGCATCAGCAGGACGCAGGCGGACTCGGGCTCGGGGACGAACCCCCGGTCTCGCTGGCGCAGGAGTGCGCCTACTGGGCCCGCGCGCTCGCCAGCTGCAGTCTGGACGAGCCGGACGCGAGGCTGGAGGCCGAGTGCCGGCGCCGGCTCGAACGAGGCCAGCCCGCCCCGGCCGCGCCAGTGCTACTGCACGGCGACTGGCGGCTCGGCAACATGCAGTGCCTGGGCCCGGCGGTCCACGCCGTCCTGGACTGGGAGATCTGGTCGGTCGGCGACGCGCGGACGGACCTGGCCTGGATGATGATGTGGGCGAGCACCGGCAACCCTGGCACCAGCGTCCGCGGCGTGTTCATGCCCGAGCCGGCCCAGCTGCAGGCGTGGTACGAAGCCGCCGCCGGTCATCCGGTGCCGGACCTGGACTGGGTACAGGGCCTCATCCGGTACAAGTCGGCGGCGGTGGCCGCGCTGCTGGCCAAGAACGCCGCCAAGCGGGGCGAGCCCGGCGACTATGTCGAGCGCCGCCGCCGCAGCGTCCGCGGCACGCTCGAATGGGCGCTGGAGATCCTGCCATGACCAAGCTGAGAGGACACTGATGAGTGCTGCGGCGAGCCGGTTCGAGCTGTCCGGCAAGGTCGCGCTCGTGACCGGCGGCACTCGCGGCCTCGGCCGCGAGATGGCGTTCGCGTTTGCCCACGCGGGCGCCGACGTGGTCATCACCAGCCGGACCGCCGAGTCCTGCGCGGAAGTCGCCGCGCAGGTCGAGGACGAGACCGGGCGCAGCGCGCTGGGCTACCCGTGCCACGTCGGCCACTGGGACGAGCTGCCCGGCCTGCTGGACGCCGCCTACGACCGGTTCGGCCGACTCGACGTACTGGTCAACAACGCGGGCAAGTCACCGCTGTATCCGTCGCTGACCGAGGTCGACGAGCGGCTGTGGGACAGCGTGCTGGCGGTCAACCTCAAGGGACCGTTCCGGCTGACCGCGCTGGCGGGCGCGCGGATGGCCGCGGGTGACGGCGGGTCGATCATCAACATCAGCAGCACCGCATCCGTGCACCCGCGGCCGGACGTCGTCCCGTACGCCGCCGCGAAGGCGGGCCTGAACGCGATCACCGCCGGGTTCGCGCTCGCCTACGGCCCGAAGGTCCGGGTGAACTGCATCATGGCCGGGCCGTTCCTGACCGACATCAGCAAGGCCTGGGACATGGAGGCGTTCAGCCGGCGCGCGCGCAGCCACGCGCTCCAGCGCGGCGGCAACCCGGACGAGATCGTCGGCGCGGCGCTGTACTTCGCCAGCGACGCCGCCAGCTTCACCACCGGCGCTGTGCTCACCGTCGACGGCGGCATCCCGTAGCGGTTGCGCGCGGCAGTGGTCAGGTGCCGCGGGCCGGGTCGAACTCGAGCACCTGCGTGAGCCTGATGTTGTTGCCCGATGGATCCCGGAAGCCCGTGTCGATGCCGTACGGCTGGGTGGTCGGCGGGTCGTTGAACGTCACCCCGCGCGCGGACAAGTCGTCATACGCAGCCTGGCAGTCATCGGTCTCCAGGAACAGGGTGCCGCCCGCGCCCTTGGCCACGAGGTCGCCTAGCGTGGCGCTCGCCTCCGCGTCCAGCATCGGCGGGCCGGGGACGGGCATCAGGACCAGCCCCGGGCCATCGGCGCTCGGCCCCACGCACAGCCAGCGGAAGTTCCAGGCCTCCATCGTGACGTCGGCCAGCACCTCCCAGCCGAGCGTCTTGGTGTAGAACTGCAGCGCCTCGTCCTGGTCGTGCACCCAGAACTGCGTGTTCGCGATCTTGATCATCGAGTCCTCTCAGGTCGTTGGCTTACTCGCCTGAGCCTAGGGAGGCGCACCCGGCCGGGTCTTCTCGAAACGTGCGGTTCTGCGGGCGCGCGTATGCCTGGGCCACGCAACGCGGGATGTGCACGTGCCACTCGGCCGGCGGGAACCTCGCCCGGTACGCCTGCGGACTCTGCCCGAAGATCCGCCCGAAGCTCACCGTGAACGAGCCGACGCTGCCCGCGCCGACGGCGAAGCAGATGTCGGCCACTGACCAGTCCGTCGTCCGCAGCAGGGCGGCAGCTCGTTCCAATCTCCGGGTGAGCAGGTACTGGTGCGGTGACTCCCCGAACGCGCGCTTGAACTCGCGGCTGAAGTGGGCGGGCGACAGGCCCGCGGCGGCGGCCAGGTCGGGCACGGTCAGCGGCTCCGGGTACCTGGCGTCCGCCAGGTCCTTGGCCCGGAGCAGATGGCGGGCCAGCGGCACGTGCGCCATGGCACCCAGTATGCCCGCGGCTGAGCATCCGGTCCTGGCGCCGTCGGCCTAGCGCGGGAGCCGCTCGAACTTCGGCGGCCGGCGCTCGACGAACGAGCGGACGCCTTCGCCGAAGTCGGGCCGGCCGAAGCTCTCCATCATCAGCTGGACGGCCTCACGCTCGGCGGCCAGCAGCCCGGCGTGCACCTGCTGGTAGACCTGCCGCTTCATGATCGCCATCGAGGTGGGCGACGACGTGGCGGCGAGGTCGCGCACATACTGCTGGGCGTGCGCGAGCACGTCCGCGCGCGGCAGCGCGGCGTTGACCAGGCCCATCGACGCGGCCTCGGAGCCGGAGACTTTCCGGGACGAGAACAGCAGGTCCAGCGCGGCGGCCGGGCCCACCAGCCGGGGCAGCAGCCAGCTCAGGCCCCACTCGGCGATGAGCCCGCGCTGCGCGAACGCGGTCATGATGATCGCGTCCTCGGCCATGAACCGCAGGTCACACGCCAGCACGATCGGCACCGCCATCCCGGCGGCGGGGCCGTTGATGGCCGCGATCACCGGCTTGGGCACCGACATGAGATAGGTGTGCGTGCCCAGGTGCAGGTCATCGCCGAACGCCGGGTCGCCGGGATCGGCCCGCAGGTCCTCGGGCAGCTGCTCGCGGGTGATCTCGCCGCCGGCGCTGACGGCGGTCAGCCGGTTCATGTCCGCGCCCGCGCAGAAGCCGCGGCCGGCGCCGGTGATCACGATGCCGACCACGCGCGGGTCCTGCTCGGCCTGGCTGAGGGCGTGCCGGACCTCGAAGCCCATCCTGTCGGTCCAGGCGTTGAGGACGTCCGGGCGGTTCAGCGTGATCGTCGCGACCGGATCGGCTACCTCGTACAGGATCTGCTCGTACACCGTCACGGAGTCCTCCCGCCTGCGGATGCGCTGTCTCGGCCATTCCCCCGCATACCGGCGCCCGGCGTCAAGGGGCCGGGTGAGCGTGGGCATGGCTGTGCCCCGCCTGCGGGGGGTGCGGGCGGGGCACGGGCCGGGGTGGGGGGTTTGCGGGCCGGGGCTGGGGGGTCCGGCCCGGGGGGTTTGCGGGCCGGGGTTGGGGGTGGGGGTGGGTTAGAAGCCGGGGTTGACGGTGGAGATGTCGTAGTGGGTGCCCCAGTACCACTGGGTGGCGTCGGAGCCGGGGACGAGGTGGGGGGTGCCGGTGGGGTCGGCGATCCACCAGCGGATGTGGTGCTGCTGCCAGTGGGGGAGGCCGGCGATGGAGGTCTGGGCGGCGGCCCATTCGGAGCGCATGGTGTAGATGACGGCGGTGGCGTGGGGGTGGGCGTCGAGGCGCTGGGCGGCCCAGGCGGCGGCGCCGGCGGGGGTGGCGTCGCCGGGTTCGACGTCCAGGACGGTGGCGCCGGCGGGGTCGGTGCCGTTGGTGTCGATCCAGGTGACGTTGTGGCCGTGCAGGGCGGCGGGGCTGGCGGCGTAGGGGCCGTCGGCGTAGGTGGCGACGGCGTGGCCGCCGGGGATGGCCGAGGGGGTGACCGAGTCGTACATCTGGTAGGGCCGGGCCGGGGCCGGGTGGCGGTGTGGTGGCGCGTGGCGGTGTGGTGTCGCCGCCGCGTGGACCTTGGCAGCTGCCTTCGCGCCGGCTTGTGGCGGCTGGCCGGTCGTGGCGGCCTGGTGGGGGCGGTGAGGGTGACGGCGGTGCCGTGCGTCCCGGCGGGGGCAAGCGGGCTGGGGGCCGGCATGGTGGTCAGGACGTGGTGCAAGGCTGGCGGCGTCGAGGCCGGCCGCGGGGGTGGCGGCGGCCGACGCGGTGCCGGCGGCGGCGGTGCCGGCTCCGGCGAGGGCGGCGGCGGCGCCGGCGACTGCCAGGATCCGGCCGCGGGGGGTGGCGGCGGTGCGGGGCATGTCGGGGGTCCTTCCTGTTGGCGGCCCGGCACGGTCGGGGGTACGTCTGGGTGCCGGGGTGGTCACGGTGGGTGACGGGGAGTGAGACGCGGCGGCCGTCGCCGCCGGTTTCACGGTGAGACGCAGGTCACTACTGGCCGGTAACCCCGGTCACATCCCCGCCCGCCCGGGACGGTCTATGACCGGCTATATCCGGCACCACCACCACGTCGCCCGCCGGGCGCTCCCTGGCTGCGGTCCCCCGCGGGCGGGACCGAGTCAGCAAGCGTCGAGCGGCTACTGACGGGCGGTCCGAGGCGGCCATATGAGCACTGCGCGGTCCCCCGGACGCTGGCATATCCGCGTACTCACAGCCCGCCAGGAGGACGAGCCGAGCGGCGCAGACGCCGTGTTACCGAGGTAGAACGGCCGCCAGCTGGTGGCGGCATCCCGGCCGTCCGCAATTGCCGTGTGACCTGCACGACACTGGCCGACGGCCTGGCTAAATGACGGGCCGGACCGGCGCTGGGACCCGGCTCGGCCGGGCGCGACGGCGGTCGCCAGAATCGCACGAATCACCGCGTACCGGCGGGTACCGCGCCCTCCGTGCTGGGTTCCCGTCGTCCCGAGCGAACGGAAACCAGCACAGTCGCGGCGAAGCGGGCAAGTCTCACCGGCAGGCGAGGACGGCCGACCGGGTATCCGGGGCTGAGTATGCCGCTGAGTCCCCAGCCGGGCTCGGGCCCCGCCGGATCCCGTCACTGCGGGGACAAGTCGCTCAGCTGCCAGGAACGCCCTGCTCAGCCACCTGTGACTCAGGTCATACCGGTGATCCTCGCATTCGTGGCATAGCCCCGCAGCTCGCAGACGTTGACTCTCAGTAACCGAGAACACCCAGGCGTGTGACGGGTTGTCCCCCCGACGACCCATCGCCCTGATCCGCGTCACGTCCGCGCTCCTCTGCCCCATGCATCGCCATTGACCGGCAGATCCCTGGGTCACCACGTGCGCTCCCCCGCGCCCGAACAAAGGTCCGCCTTGCTCGAACGCCTCCGTTCATCTGAGTCCCCGATTCGCGACGTCTACCGCCACGCCCGCAAGCACCCGCGCGTAACGCTCGGGACCGCCGCCGGAACCGCGGCGGCGGTGATCGGCGTCACAGCAGGACTGTCGGCGACAGCGTCACCCGTACACCACACGGCCGAGGCGCCGTTCCCGGCTGCCCACGCGGCCCCGGTCGTCACCGGCGGCCAGTCCGCGGCCCCGGCCATCACGCCGCCCTCGCCTGCCCCGGCCGTGACCGACCATTCCGTCACGCACGCGCCGGCCGCGCAGCCGCAAGCACCAGCCCGCCGTCGGCGGCCCAGCACGCCGCCCGGCCCAGCACGCTGCTCCGGCGAGGCAGCCAGCCCAGGCGCAGCAGCCGGCTCCGGTCAAGCTGACAGCGCCCGCGCCGCAGGCAGCGCCGGCCAAGACGGCCGCCGCCCAGCCCGCCGCGGGCAAGCTGGCCGCGCCAGCCCAGCACGCCGCACCGGCCAGCCAGGCCGGGAGTCAGCGGACCGGCAAGACCGCCGTCAGCCAGCGCGGTCGGCAGCACCAGGGCCCTGGCGCCGTAGTCGGCCGCCTCACCCAGCACAAGAATCACGCCGGACACGCGGCCTGGCGCGGTCACCGGGCGGCGAAGAAGGCCTGGCCGTACCTGATCTACGACTCGGTCACGCCGACGGCGATCCCGAGCCACCACGTGATCGCCACGTACGCGACCGGCCCGTACGCCGCCTCGCCTGGTGATGTCGCGGGGCGCAAGGCCGTCCTGTGGATCGACACCCACGGCACCGATCCGCAGGCCGCGGCCCTCGACGTCGAGCCGGGCGACGCCACGCCGTCCATGGCCGCCAACTGGGCCTGGCAGCGGCTGCACACGCACCCGCGAGAGCACGCGATCATCTACACGATGCGGTCGGAGTGGGCAGCGGCGCAGGCATCCATCGGCACCCTGCCGCACTGGATGCAGCACCACGTCCGCTGGTGGATCGCCGACCCGACCGGCTACCCGCACGTCGTGCCCGGCTCCAACGCCACCCAGTGGTACTGGGGCACGCACTACGACATCACCACGGCCACGCCTGGCTTCTGACCGCGTGACCCGCAGCGCGAGCGGCGTCCCGGTGCCCACCCGGCACCGCGGGCGCCGCTCGCGATTTGACCCGGCCCGGCCGCGCGCCTAGCGTCCGGGCCTGTGCGCATCCTGATCGCGGGCGGCAGCGGCTACCTGGGCACCGAGCTGGCCCGGCAGGCCGCTGCCGACGGCCACGAGGTGATCGCCACGTACCGGTCCGGGCCCGCCGTCCTGGCTGGAGTCCGCTGGCGGCAGCTCGACGTCCGCCGCCGCGACGACGTCCGCGCGCTTATCGACGCGACCAGCCCCGACGTGGTGCTGAACGCCGCTTACCAGTACGACGACTGGGATACGACCGCCACCGGCGCCGGGTATGTGGCGGCGGCCGCCGAGCACGCCGGCGCGCACCTGGTGCACGTCTCCAGCGACGCGCTGTTTTCCGGCGCGGCCCCGTCCTATCCCGAGACGGCGCGGCCCGACCCGGTCATGCCCTACGGCGCCGCGAAGGCCGCGGCCGAGACCGCCGTGCAGGCCGTGCACCCGGCCGCGACCATCGCGCGCACGTCCCTCATCACCGGCGACGGCCGGTCGCCGCACGAGAAGCTCGTCCATGACCTCGCCGCCGGCCGCGCGCGGGCGCGCTGTTCACCGACGACATCCGCTGCCCGGTGCACGTGGCCGACCTCGCGTCGGCGCTGCTGGAACTCGCCGCCCTCGGCCGCGCGGGGGCGCACCATGTGGCCGGCCCGGACGCGGTGAGCCGGCACGAGCTCGGCTGCCTCATCGCCCGCCGCGACGGCCTGGATCCGGCCGCGCTCCCGACCGCGACGCGAGCGGGCCAGGTGGCCGGGCCGCTCGCGGTCCGGCTCGACAGCCGCGCGACGCAGGCACTGCTGCGCACCCGGCTGCGCGGAGCGCGCGAGTTCCTCGCGCCGGCGGATGCCGATTCTTCCAATCCGGGTGTCAGCACGGCGCGGTAGAAACGTGGGGTGAGCTACCCGTGGCAATCCGCCGAATGGGACCTGGTGGTCCACGTGCTGCCGCGGGCACATCGCGGCCTGAGCCGGGCCTGGTGGACCCTGCTGGCGGGGCGGTCCGTGCTGCCGGCCGCGCTCGCGGTCGGCACCGGCGCGCTGGTGGGTTCCGTCAGCGCGGGTCAGCGGCCCGGCTGGTCGCTCGCCCTCGTCGCCGTGACCACGATCCTCATCCTGGTGCTGAGCCCCATTCACGACGCGGTCAGCGCCAATCTCGGCGCCCACGTCGGAGCTGATCTGCACAAGCGGTTGCTGAGAGCCGCGTCGCAGCCACCCGGCATCGAGCACCTGGAGGAGCCAGCGCTCGCGGACGACTTCACCCTGGCCCGCGACTTCGACCTGGGGATTACCGCGCCGCCGATCCGGGTCTGCATGCCCTTCGTCGCCAGTGGCCTGGTGGAGATCGGCAGTGGCCTGGCGTCGGCCGCGATCCTCTTCTGGTACGAGTGGTGGGCACCGCTGGTGCTCGTCGCCGGCTGGCTCGCGACCCACCGGCTGCTGCGCGAGAGCAGCGTGTGGCGCAGCTGGCGGTCGGAGGAAGTCGTCCGGGCCCAGCGGCACGCCGAGTACGCCTACCGGATGGCGGTGGACGTGCCGGCCGCCAAGGAGCTGCGGCTGTTCGGGCTGGGAGGCTGGACAGTCGGCCGGTTCGGCGAGTACCGCCGCCAGCTGCTCGAGCTTTCCCTGCAGGCGCTGCGACTGCGCGAGAAATCGCTGCTGTGGGCGGCATTGGCCGCCTTCGCCGGGCAACGGGCTGTGCGTGGGCGCGCTCGCCGCCGCCGTACTCAGCCATCAGGTGAGCCTCGGGCATTTCGTCACGTTCATCGGCGCGGTGGTGGGCACCGCCGTGCTGGGCATCGCCGACTTCGACTGGTGGTTCGACACCGCGGCCAGGCCCGCGGTAGTCGTGCAGGGGATCGAGCAAAAGATGCCCGCGTTCGCGCTGGCCGACTCGGGCCGCCGGCCTGCGGCCGGGCTGCCGCGCCGCGAGATCCGGCTGCGCGAGGTCAGGTTCGGCTATCGCGGCGGTCAGCCCGTCCTCGACGGAGTTGACCTGGTGATTCCGGCCGGGACGTCGCTGGCGATCGTCGGCCAGAACGGGGCTGGCAAGACGACCCTGGCCAAGCTGCTGTGCCGCCTGTACGACCCGGTCGAGGGCCGGATCGAGGCCGACGGGATCGACCTGCGGGATCTGGACCTGACCGCCTGGCGGACCCGGCTGACGACGGTCTTCCAGGATTACGTGCGGTATGAGCTGTCACTGCGCGACAACGTCGCGCCGACCGGGGCCAGCGACGCTGACATCGAATGGGCGCTGCGCCAGGCCGGGGCGGCTGACCTCGCCGCCGACACGACCGTGCTGTCTAAGTCGTACGAAGGCGGTACCGAGCTGTCGGGCGGCCAGTGGCAGCGAGTCGCGCTCGGCCGGGCCATGTGCGCCGTACGCCAGGGCGCGGGCCTGGTCATTCTCGACGAGCCGACGGCCCAGCTCGACGTGCGCGGCGAAGCGGAGATCTTCGGCCGGTTGCTGGCCGCGACCCGCGGCGTGACTACCATCCTGATCTCCCACCGGTTCTCGACGGTGCGGCACGCGGACCGGATCTGCGTGCTCGAAGCCGGCCGCGTAGCCGAGCTGGGCGACCACGACGAGCTGATGGCGCTCGGCGGCCGGTACGCGACGATGTTCACGCTGCAGGCGGCCAGGTTCACCGAGGATCCCGGCGCCGGTGACGGACACGCTGGCCGCGAGCCCCGGAGCGGGCGCGTGAGCGCCGGGGCGACCGCCCCCGCGGCCCGGCCGCGAGCCCGGCCGCCGCGCCCGCGATGCCCGGTCCGCTGGTCACGATGGCCAGGACGCTCCGGCATGCCGTCCGGGCCGAGCCGGCGATGGGCCTCGCGTCCTTCGTCCTCTCGGTCCTGTCCACGGTGCCAGGCGCGCTGCTCGCGCTCTGGCTGAAACTCGTCGTCGATGGGGTGACGCAGGGCGACCGCGGCCAGGTCGTGGCCGGCGCCGTTGGTGTCGCGGCCTCCAGCATCGCGATCTGGCTGCTGCGGCTGGCTTCCGCCCGGGTCACCCGGCGATTCCGGATGAAGGTCGCGGTGGCGCTAGAGACGTACGTGGCCGACCTGCAGGCCTCCGTCGACACGATCGAGCATCAGGAGCGGCCCGAGTACCTGGACCGGCTCGCGGTGCTACGCGAGTCGGTATACCAGCTCGACCACATGCTGCTGGCACTCATCGACACCGTCAGCGCGGTGGCCTGCCTGGCGCTTACGGTCGCGGTGCTGATGACGGTGAGCCCGTGGATGGTCCTGCTCGCGGCGTTCGCGGTGCCGACGGTGGTCATCTCGTCCTGGCGGTCCGGCTCAGTGCGCGCGGCCGAGGAAGGCGGCCGCTCCGAGCCAGCGGCGCTACCGGCATTTCTTCGCCCTCGGCACCACCGCGGGCCCGGCGAAGGAACTGCGGGTCACCGGCAATCAGCACGACATCTCCGCGCGCTGGGACGCGTCCTGGCAGGACTGGTACAAGATCATGGCCAGGACCCAGTGGGCTGGCGGGCTGTGGCAGGCCGCGGCCTGGGGCATCTTCGGCCTCGGCTACGCGGCCGCGGTCTACTGGACCGTCGATGGCTTGCACGCCTCGGCCGGGGACGTGGTGCTCGTCGTGACGGCGGGCGGACGCCTGGGCCAGTACGTCGCCATGACCGTCGGCGAGGTCGATTTCGTGCGGCTCTGGCTGGACGCCTGCCGCCGGCTGGGCTGGCTGGAGAACTACGCCGCGCTGCACCGCGGCACCGGGGACCGCCCGGCCCCGGCCAGCCTCGCGGACGGCATCGCGTTCGAGGACGTCAGCTTCTGCTATCCCGGCGCCGCCGAGCCGGTCCTGCGCCACGTCTCGGTCAAGCTGCCGGCGCGGCTCGGTCGTGGCGATCGTCGGCGAGAACGGGGCGGGCAAGAGCACCCTGGTCAAGTTGCTCTGCGGCTTCTACGCCCCGTCCGCCGGGCGCATCCTGGTCGACGGCACTGACCTGCGGCGGATAGACCCGAAACAATGGCGCGCGCGCCTGGCCGGAGCGTTCCAGGACTTTGCCCGGCTCGAGTTCACCGCGCGCAGCAGCATCGGACTCGGAGATCTGGACTTCCACGAGGACGAGGCGGTCGTCACCGGCGCGGTGCGCCGAGCGGGCGCGGCGGACGTCGTGGACGGCCTCGCCGCCGGGCTCGGCACGCAACTGGGCGCGACCTGGCCGGACGGCGTCGACCTGTCGTTCGGCCAGTGGCAGAAGATCGCCCTGGCGCGCGGCTTCATGCGGTCGGCCCCGTTGCTGACGATCCTGGACGAGCCGACGGCCGCCCTGGACGCGGAGACCGAGCACGCCCTGTTCGAGCGGTACGCGCAGGAAGCCACGGCCGGGCGTGCGCATGGCCGGGTGACCGTGCTGGTGTCACACCGGTTCTCCACCGTGCGGATGGCCGACCTGATCATCGTGATCTCCGACGGCGAGATCGCCGAACTCGGCTCGCACGCCGATCTCATGGCCCGCGATGGCGCCTACGCCGACCTCTATTCGATCCAGGCTCGCGCGTACCAGTAGTCACGCTGAGTAACGCCGGACCTCCGGCGCATTGGCGTCACTACTTCGCACTCAGGCATTGAACTGCCGTGATTATCAAGCGCATAGTTATCGGAGTTAAAGAAATCGCCCGAAGCAATTTTCTACTTGCCACACCGAGCGAAAAGTCTAGCTGGTCCGTCACCACATTGCTCATCTCCATGTATCGGCAATATGAACAATGAGATGATCGCGTAAACGTTCACGTGGTTAAGGCGTCTTAACTACGGAGGGCGGGGGCGAACAATCTCCTTGGTCTCGGCGGGGCCCGGTCGGGACGGAACCAGGCTGCCCTCCCAGCAGAGCATCGAGCGGCACTACTACGTGCCGTTATCCGATATGCATGTTGCAAAATGCCAGATGCACGACAACTAGACGCAGAGGTAATGATGACGTTCCTGGGTGACAGGTAGCGACCATGGCTATTACTTACGACGACAATGCGATTGAGGTGTGCGGAGCCCCTGCGAACGACGACGCAGGTAATTCTGAATCAGGTCGTGCGGACTGTATTCCGACCGTTCCGGCCGATAATCCGGAGGAAGCAAAGGGCCAGCGCAAGAAGAACAACAGGGCAGCGCGCGCGGATCCGCGCGAGCGCAGCCGGGCCGGGATTGATCCAGCCAATGACGCCGCCGGGGGGCCGGCCGACAGCGAAGTCGCCGCCGATCGACCACAACTAGAGCTTGATTTCCTCGGCGAGTCGCGCCCGGCCGACCCGGATGAGCCGGACACCGCCGAACTCGACTTGGCCGGCCACGAGGCGGCGGTAGAGCCGCGGCGCGGTGCAGGCGACGACGACGGACCGGATTCTGCCCTGACTACAGCCGAGCTCGTATCGGTGCCCGCTCCCCGGCAACCCGAGCCAGAGCCCGCCGCGGCGCCAGAACCTGGATCAGGCCTGGATGACTCGGCTGCCAGTGCGGACGCGGCCGCTCCCGGCTGGCAGACCGCCGGCCGGGCGGCCGATGCAGCGCCGGCCGCTGCCGATCTGGCGGTCGCTGGCCTGGCCGCCGCCCCTGGTCTGGATTCCGCTGGCCTGCTTTCCACTCGGCTGGGCGCCACTGCGCCCGCGGACGAAGTCGACCCCGAGGTGAGCTGGGCTATCTTGCTCGCGGCCGGACCGGGCGCGGTGGCAGGAACTTGCGCCACGGAAACCGCCGAAGACGACACGACGGCCGACGAAGCGACCGAGGCCGACCAAATCAGCGCCGCCGACACCACGGTCGCGCAGTCAAGCGCGGACGAAGCCACCGCCGCGGACGCCGACCCGGAGCGCACCGAGCTGGACGACGCTGACCTAGGTCAGACCGATCTGGCCGACACCGACCCAGGCGACCGACAGCCGACATCCCAGACCCGGACGACATCGACTCGGACGGCGCCGATTGCATCAGCGCGGCGGCGAGCAGCGCCGATATCGCCGGCATCCGCGCGGCCGCCGGAGTCGCCGCGCCCGCGGCTGCGAAGGTGCCAGCCGGGTACATGCAGACCGACAGCGGGGTGGCCCGGCTCGATCCGGTCCTCGCGAAGTCGGGCTTCGGCTACGAGCGGTACACCAGCCTGGCCGGCCCGCTGACCAGGCCGCCGCGCGACCAGGCGTACCGGGTGCAGTACCGCACCATCCACAGCAGCAGGCGCGAGTGGCTCGCGACCAGGGCCATCACGCTGAGCCTGGTCGCGCTCGACATCAGGTTCATGTACTGGCTGATCTTCCAGTCGCAGTACCCGCACCTGCAGACGTGGCTCTGGCAGTCGAGCCTGCACGCGCTCGCGACCGACGGCTACGTGACGGTGCGCGCCCTGATGGCCGTGGGGTCGATCGTGATGCAGTTGTTCCTGCTGATCAACGTCCTCACGGTGTCGCGCGCGTGCCTGGCGGCACGGGACCCGGTCCCGGTCGAACCAGACCCGGACCTGCGCGTCGCGTTCCTCACCACGATCGTCCCGGATCGGGAACCGCTGGAACTCGCCGAGCGGACGCTGCGGGCGGCCAGCGAGATCGCCTACGCGGGCAAGCTCGACTTGTGGCTGCTGGACGAGGGTGACTCTGAGCAGGCCAAGGAGATGTGCGGGCGGCTGGGCGTGCATCACTTCAGCCGGAAGGGCCGCGGCTACCTGGAACTCGAAAGCGGCACCTTCGCCAGCCGGACCAAGCACGGCAACCACAACCGGTGGCTGTGGGAGCACGCCGGCGACTACGACGTCGTCATGTTCGTTGACACCGATCACGTCCCGCTGCCGATCATGGCGGAGCGACTGCTCGGCTACTTCCGCGATCCGGAGGTCGCGTTCGTGGTCGCGCCGCAGTTCTACGGGAACACCGAGAACCGGATCACCCGGTGGGCCGAGTCCGCGCAGTACCTGTTTCACAGCGTCATCCAGCGGGCGGGCAACCGCCGCAACTGCGCGATGCTCGTCGGCACCAACGCGGCCGTGCGGACCAGCGCCATCAAGCACGGCTACACCGCGTCGATCACCGAGGACATGGCCACCAGCATCAAGATCCACACGACCAAGAGCGACGTCACCGGCCGGGCCTGGCGCTCGGTGTACACCCCCGATCTCGTCGCCGTCGGCGAGGGACCGGCGACCTGGACCGAGTTCTTCGGTCAGCAGACACGCTGGTCAGCGGGTACATACGACGCACTCACCCGGCAGGTCTGGCGGATGATCTTCAAGCTCCGGCCCGGCGCGATGCTGCACTACCTGCTGATGCTCACCTACTACCCGTCGGTGGCGATCGGCTGGCTCATGGGCATCACGGTCAGCGCCTGTTACCTCGGCTTCGGCATCAGCAGCCTGCGGACCAACGAGGGCTGGTGGCTCACCTACTACGTCGACGTCGGCGCGCTGCAGTTCCTGCTGTACCGGTTCATGCGCCGGCACAACGTGAGCCCGCACGAGCCTGCCGGGTCGTCGGGGATCTCGGGCATGGTGGTCAGCGCGCTCACGGCACCCATCTACGCCAGGGCGCTGACGAAGGTGCTCCTCGGCCGCAAGCTCGCCTTCAACGTAACGGCCAAGGGGTCGTCCGCGACGGCCGACCAGCTGGGCACCTTTCGCTACTCGCTGACCTGGGCGCTGGTGCCGGTCGTCGTGCTGGCGATCGCGCTGGCCGACCACCGGCCCTATCCGATGATGATCGGCTGGACTGCCGTGATCCTGGCGGTCTGTCTGGCCCCGGTCCTGATCTGGCGCTGGGATCGCTGGCGAGCATCCCGGCGCGCTTCCGGCCAGTCTGCCCCCGCCGCGGAGCAGCCCGCCGAGGCGCCGGAACCGAACCTGACCTCTGCCGCAAGTTTCTAGGAGATCGTCTTGAGTCAGACTGTCCTGCTCCCTCCCCCGGACAAGATCGCCGACCTGCCGGCGAAGCCGGCCACCCGCCACCCCTGGCGGATCGTGCTGGCTGCCGTGGCGGTTCTCGGCGTGCTGACGGCCAACATTCCCACGGTCGGCGGCGCAATCGCGCGCTGGTATCACACCTACGAGATCACCAGGCCGGCGTACGAGGCCAAGTACGGCCTGTGGACTCAGCTCGATATCCCGGCCAAGTTCCGCGTGAACGGGATCCACTCCACGCTGCTCTACAACGGCGACGTGCTGATCATGGCCGGGTCCGGGAACAACCAGGCGTTCTTCGACGCCGGCACGTTCAAGACGCTGCTGCTGAACCCGGTGACGATGCAGGAAAAGCTGATCCCGACGCCGTGGGACCTGTTCTGCGCCGGGCACATCGAGCTGCCCGACGGCAACATCCTGCTCGCGGGCGGCACGGCCAGGTACGAGAACCTCACGCCCACGCATGCCGGCGGCAGCATGACCGTGGTCAACACCGATCCGACCCAGGCCTGGTCGCTGCCAAAGGGCACGACCTTCACGGCGCCCGACGGCGCGCGGTTCAAGACCGCGTTTGCCATGAAGATCCCGAAGGCCACCGAGCAGATCGGCGTCGACGGCCTGCCCACCGTGACCAACACCCAGCAGAACATCTGGGTGGACGCGATCGCGAAGGGCAAGGGCTCGGTCATCTCGAAGTCGGAGCAGTACAGCGTCGAGGGCCTGGTCGGCCAGCAGGCGAACCAGCAGCTCTACGGCATCGGCACGCCGATGACGCTGCAGAAGCAGAACTTCATGGGGACCGACGACGCCTACATCTACAACGTGAAGCTGGAGCGGTTCGTCGAGGTCAACTCGATGAACTACGCCCGCTGGTACCCGACGCTGGCCGAGATGGGCAACGGCATGGTGATGACCATGTCCGGGCTCGACAACGTCGGCCAGGTCACGATGAACAGTGAGATGTTCAACCCGAAGAACAACAGCTGGGCCACCGGGCCGTACCGCGGCTTCCCGACCTACCCGGCCACGTTCCTGACCGAGAACGGGCAGCTGTTCTTCACCGGGTCGAACGCCGGATACGGACCGTCCACGGCGGCCTGGCGCACGCCCGGCTTCTGGAACATCAAGACGGACAAGTTCAAGCCGGTGCCAGGGATCCCGAGCCCGCAGAACCTGGAGACCAGCGCGTCGGTCCTGCTGCCGCCCGCACAGAAGCAGACGTTCATGGTCCTCGGCGGCGGCGGCGTCGGCCAGGCCAACACCTCGACCGCCCGCACTGCCCTGATCGACACGGCGGCACCGAATCCGAAATGGGTGCGCGGCCCGAACCTGGCCGAGCCGACCCGGTACCCGATCACGGTACTGCTGCCCGACGACTCGGTGCTGGTGACCGGAGGCTCCAAGTACTACCGCGGCATGCACGGCAGCGATAACCGGGACACCCGTATCTACAACGTGGCGACCAACAGATTCGAGCTGATGGCGAACTCGATCACCGGCCGGGACTATCACTCCGGCGGGATCCTGCTGCCCAACGGCAGCGTCCTGACGCTGGGCGGCAATCCGCTCTTCGGCAATGCCCAGGACACGACGCCGCAGACCTTCAACCAGGAGATCGACGTCTACTACCCGCCGTACTTCTTCCAGGGCACCCGGCCCAACGTCGTCTCGGCGCCTAAGGTGATGAGGCTCGGCCACCACTACAACATCAAGGTGACCGACCCGGCGTCGATCAAGGACCTGCGGCTCCTGCGGCCCGACAACCCGACGCACGTCACGGACGTCAATGCCCGCTCCGTCGCTGTCAGCTTCACGAAGGTGGCCAACGGAGAGCTGCGGATCACGCTGCCGTCGAGCGACAATCTGGTGCCACCGAGCTACTACATGTTGTTTGCAGTGAACAAGCGCGGGCTGCCGTCGACTGGCTACTGGGTGCGCGTACCGTGACGGGGCGGGCTGTCCTCAGACTCCCCGCCACCCGTCGCCGGCGCATCCTGGCTTGCCTGGGCGCGCCGGTGTTCCTGCTCCTGCTGCCGTTGCTGGCTGCCTGCGACTCGCCGTCGTCGGCAGCGGCGACCCCGCAGCTCTACGTCTACCCGGGCAATCCGCTGTTCGCCGCCTCGGCGACGGCCAAGGCGCACGGGCACGCGGCGGAGGCGGCCGAACTGTGGGCGATCGCGAACACGCCGTCCGGCATCTGGGCCGCCGGCCAGTCGGGCGAGATGCGCGAGGTCAGGCAGGTCACGATCGCGGCCGGCCAGCAGCATGAGGTGCCGGTGATCGTGGCTTACAACCTGCCGAACCGGGACGCGTGCGGCAAGCTCTCGGGCGGGACCAGCATCTCCGACGCCCGGTACACGGGGTGGGTCAATCAGCTCGCGACCGCGATCGGATCCAGGGCCGCGATCGTCATCGTGGAGCCGGACGGGCTGCCGGACATCATCAGGCACTGCCTGAGCCAGGCCGCCGCGACCCGGCGGTACAAGCTGCTCAGGTACGCGATGGGCAAGCTGGGCGGGCTGCCGCATACGCAGGCCTATCTGGACGCGGGCAACCCCGGCATGTTCGCCAATCCCGGCTCGCTGGCCGGGCCGCTCAAGCGGGCGGGCGTCCTGTCCGGCCGCGGCTTCTCCGCGAACGTATCCAACTTTCAGTGGACCGGCCTGGTCGTCAGCTGGAGTCAGTCACTTGAGCGCGCGCTCGGGCACCGCCTGCAGGCGGTGATCGACACCAGCCGCAATGGCAAGGGCCCCTACACCGGCCCCGCGATGCCGCAGTGGTGCAACCCGCCCGGGCGGGCGCTCGGGCAGCAGCCCAAGCTGAACCCGGGACCGGGCGGCGTAGCCGCCTACCTGTGGATCAAGGATCCGGGCGCGAGCGACGGGCAGTGCAACGGCGGGCCTGCCGCCGGCCAGTACTGGCCGCAATACGCCTTGAACCTCTACCAGGCCGGCCACATCGCCCAGCACTTGTCGCCCCGGCCCCGTGGCGCCAGTTCCTGAGCCGGGCCGGACTAGCGTCCGGCCCGGCGCGGCGCCGGCTCGCCGAAGTGCTCCGCGGCCACCCTCTTGGGCACGACCATCCGCCAGGCGTCGTGAATCAGCTCGTGCAGCTCGGGCAGGCTCAGCTCCGACATCCAGGCGCGCACCCACTGGTATCGCTCATCGCTGGGCCGGGGCATGAAGAACTTGCCCGGCTCGCTGGCGATCAGCATCTCTCGCTCCTCGCGCGGGAAGCCGAAGCCCAGGACCGTCTCATCCGGGCTCAGCGCCAGGTAGACGATCTGGCCGACGCGGAACTTGACCTGGTCCCTGATCAGATGCTCCGAGGTCCGCGGCAGCGCCATCGCGCACGCGCGCACGTCAGCGGCGGTCACCATCAGCTAGCTCCCTTCGCGCCGGCCTCCCGGCTGCGACGCTAGCTGGTGGTACCGACACTCTCGGCCCGGGGCCGGTGGCCGATGAACAGGTGCCGCAGCCCGGCGGCGGCGGGCCCGGCGTACTGGCCAGCGACGTCGCCGGGCTGGGGCACGAACCCAGCTGCCGTCAGGACCCGCATCCAGGTGGCGACCCGGAACGCGCCGAGCCGGTGCGACTCGCGGACAATCTGCACGCTGCCGTCGGCGGCACGCAGCCGGAACTCGTACTCGCGACTCGATCCACTCATCCTCCGGGTCCGGGTCTGTCGTCCGCTCCCGGAAGCTCGCCTGCCTGCCGCTCTCGTCACTGCCGCCGCCACCACCGCGTCCGGGCCGGAACGTGTCGGCCGTGTGATCGGGCGCGAAGACGGCGATGCCGCCGGGACGGCAGTGCGCGAACGCGGTCGCCGCGACGAGCGCAAGGCCGGCCTCGGTGGTCACGTAGTCCGCGGCGTCGTGCACGAGCACCGCGTCGAAGGACCGGCCGAGCCGCAGCGTCAGCATGTCGCCCTGGATGTGCTCGCAGTCCGGATTGAGCTCGCGCGACGCCGCGAGCATCGCGGCCGAGATGTCGACGAGCGTGACGCCGGGCCACGTCCTTGAGGTACCAGGCGACGTGACCGCCGCCGCTGCCCAGGTCCAGAATCGTCGCCACCGGCTCCGCGGCCGAGCCGAACACGCGCCGCAGCACCGCCGCGTCCGCGGCATACTCCTGCGGCGGCGAGATCAGCGGCCACCAGCCCGCCAGCTCGCGGTACAGGCGGTACTCCCCCGGCGCCTCGGTCACACGGGCATGGTAGCCAGAGTGCGTCCTGCTCGCGGGCAGGGCAGACCCGGCGCCGGAGTCGCACGCGTCCGGCCCGGAATATCCTGGCCTGGGGTCACCATCGAGCGAGAGGCTGGCGCGTTGGCGAAGACACCAGAGATCGGCCAGGCGGCGCCGGATTTCACGCTGCCAGGGATGGAACTGCAGGGCGGCGAGGCGGTCCGGGCTGACTACACGCTGTCGGCCAACCGGGGCAAGCCGCTCGTACTTGCCTTCTACCCCGGCGACAACACCGCGGTCTGCACCCGGCAGCTGTGCTCCTACACCTCCGGGCTCGAGGCCTTCACCGGCGTCGGCGCCATCGTGTGGGCGATCAGCCCGCAGGGCCTGGACAGCCACGAGAAGTTCGCGCGCAAGTACGGCCTGGCGTTCCCGCTGCTCGCGGACGAAGGTCTCGGCGTCAGCCGCCAGTACGGCATTACCCTGGGGGGCGCCGGGCTGCGCCGGTCGGTGTTCGTCCTCGACGCGGACGGGATCTTGCGGTGGAAGCACGTCACGCTGGTGGGCCTGACGTTCCCGTCGACCCAGACGATCGCGGCCCAGCTCGCTCCCCTTAAGGTCGGCTGATGCGGATACTCATGATCGGCGGCACCGCATTCGTGGGCCGGCACATCACCGAAGTAGCAATCGACGCCGGGCACGAGGTGACGCTGTTTCACCGCGGGCAGACTGGAAGCACCCTGTTCCCGCAGGCAACCCACCTGAGCGGCGACCGGAACTCCGACCTCTCCGCCCTGGCCGAGGGTAGCTGGGACGCGACCATCGACGTGTGCGCGTACTTCCCGCGGCAGGTGCAGTCGCTGGCCGCTGCGCTCGGCGGCCGGGGCGGCCGCCACGTCTACATATCCAGCGTGTCGGCCTACTCACCGGATGTGCCGTTTGGCTACGACGAGTCGGCGCCGCTGGCGGAGGTCACCGAGCCGGACGCGGAGACGGTCACCAACGAGAACTACGGCGGCCTGAAGGTGGCCTGCGAGCGGCTGGCCACCGAGCTGTACGGGCCGGCCACGACGATAATCCGGCCGACATACGTGATCGGGCCGCATGACCGGACCTACCGGTTTACCTGGTGGGTCGACCGGATCGGTCGCGGCGGGAACGTACTCGCGCCCGGCAATCCCGACGACCCCATTCAGCTCATCGACGGGCGGGACATGGCGGCGTGGATCGTCGGCCTGC
The DNA here is from genome assembly GCA_963805805.1 of uncultured Actinomycetota bacterium. Classification (GTDB taxonomy): domain Bacteria; phylum Actinomycetota; class Actinomycetes; order Streptosporangiales; family Streptosporangiaceae; genus JAJYUU01. The sequence continues at coordinate 201,853 of CAWDVS010000012.1, forward strand.
TCGACCAGTCGGTCACCGGCACGTTCCACGCGGTCAATCCGGAGCCGCCGTTCACCTGGCGGCAGATGCTGACGGCCATCCAGTCCGAAGTGGCGCCGGCCGGGACGGAGCTGACCTGGGTGCCGAGCGACTTCCTGCTGGCCGAGGGCGTCACCGACGCGGAGATGCCGTTGTGGCCCGCGGGCGAGACCGAGGGGGCCGACATGATGGCCGCGAGCCCGGCGGCCGCGTTCGCGACCGGCCTCGACCCGCGGCCGCTGCGCGAGACCATCGCTGACCTGCACGCCGAGGTCCAGGCGGCGGGCAGCGGCAAGGCCGGGATCGGCACATCGGCCGAGCGCGAGGCCGAACTGCTGACCCGCTGGGCGGCCAGGAGCGGCTGAGCGCGGTAGCGGCGGGCCTGGGGCCCGCCGCCATCCCTATACGTGCGCGGGCGCGGGTAATGAGACCGCATGGTTTTACCGGACTAGCGGCCAATACGGTCAGAAGAACAGCAGCCGGGCGCCGATCACGAGCGCGACGACAGCGAGCGCCAGCAGCAGCCTGGCCGAGATCTGCTTCTCCACGCGGACAGCCGCGGCGACCTCGTCATCGAAGGCAACGCAGGGTGCCTCCGGACTCGGTTCCGGACCGGACGCGGTGTAACCAGGCCGGGGATCGGTCACGCCCGCACCGCCGCCTTCCCCGTCTTCTCGGTCTTGTCCCACGTCCGGTCCGCTCCCCTGGCCTCCAGCAGGTAGGACGCGAACGTCACCGCGCATAGCAGCGGTCCGTAGCCGCCCACGTAGATCAGCAGCGGGCTGAGGAACCGGCCGAACCGGCGGGTCTCGGCGAGCTTGCCCAGGTAGGCGACCAGCATCGCGGCCGTGAGCCACGCGTAGGTGAACAGCTCGAGGACCGTGCCGTGGTGTCGCAAGGTGGTCAGGCCGAGGAAGGCCAGCCCGTGGTAGATCACGAACCGCAGCGTCGGCGGCCAGATCGCGGCCAGCATGATGATCACGCTGACCGCACCGGGAAACATGATCGCCTGCAGCCAGACCCGACGGGCCGTGCCGGTGTCGATGAGCAGTGAGTAGGACGTAATGAACGCGTAGCTGAGCAGGTTGGTGATCCAAAGCGCGTGGAAGGTGTTCCAGGCGAGCTGGTGGTCGATGAAGAACAGCGTGATCAGCGCGGCGGAGGAGCCGAACATGAACAGCGGCTGGAGCAGCAGGGAGAACCAGAACAAGCCGAAGCTGACACTGCCGAGGCGGGCGGCGGGGTCACGCCGGAACCAGTGCGGCCGGAACCAGAGCCGGGCAAAGCGCCTGGTCACCTGCACATTCCCGCGTCCCCAGCGCAACCGCTGCTTCCACAGACCGGTGATCGTGCCAGGCTCCTCGGCCACGACCACGGCGTGCGGCTCGAACACGACCCTGGCCCCGCTCAGCTGGGTCAGGAAGGTGGTCACCGTGTCCTCGGCCAGGCTGGTGGTGTCGATCCGGCCGCCGATCGCCTCGATGTTCTCGCGCGAGTGCAGCTGCGCACCGCCGGCCATGCAGGCCACCACGCCCAGCACGTTCTGGCTGCGCCGTGCGGCGGCCTGGGCGGTGATGTACTCGTAGCCGATGAACCGGGTCATGTAGTTGCCGGGCCTGCTGCCCTCTTTGATGTAGGCGGTCACCGACCCGACGCAGGGGTCGGCGAGATGCCTGGTCATGTACCGCAGCGACGCCGGGTCGTAGATCACGTCCGCGTCCATGATCAGCACCGCCTGCATCCAGTCATCGGCCAGCACGCGCGCCAGCCCGTGGTTGAGCGTGTGCGCCTTGCCCATGCCGCCGACCTCGCGGCGCAGGTGAAAGACCCGGCCGGGATACTCAAGCTCCTTGCGTCGCAGCAACCGGGGGTCTCGTCGGTGCTGGCGTCGTCGATGACGCAGACCCGCAGCCGGTCCGCCGGATACTCAAGCCGCATCAGCCGGTCGACCGATGCCTCGATGACCGCGGCCTCGTTCCAGGCCGGAATCAGGATCGCCGTGCGCGGGTACCAGGGCTTGCACCGGGCGTAGTGCAGCCGCCGGAAGTGCAGGCCGACCAGCAGGAACTGATAGCTGGCCACGACCAGCGGGATCGCGCCCGCCAGCACGAGCGAGACCAGCAGCCACTTGAGGGTGAGCACCGTCAGCGGCTCCCCGCGTCGACCCGGGCTTCGTCGGCGATCTGCCGGACCGAGTGGTAAACGCCGACGTCGCTGCAGTTGTGGCTGTCGCTGCCGGCCACCAGCCGGACGCCAGCGCGGGACAGCGCGCGCACCGTGCGCGGGCCAGGGCAGCGCCACTTCTCGTTGATCTCCACGGCCGGCCGGCCGCCGCGATGCGATCCGCCAGCCAGGCCAGCTGGCGATCCGGCACGTCGTCCTCGGCCAGGCCGATCTTGGGCAGCACGCTGAACATGTGCGCGATGACGGCGTCCGGGCCAGTCCCGGCCGCGTTCGCGGTAGCCTCGGCGAGACACTCGATCGCGTCCTGCGCAGGTACCTCACCGCCCGCTATCGCTGCCCGTACGGCAGCCGGGTCCACCGGGCCGAGATCGGCCGGGAACTGGTGATCGGCGATCAGCAGCACATCGATGCCGGCCAGGTCCGGCGGCACGTCCAGCCGGCCCGTCATGTCCAGGATCTTTACCTCCGCCCCGGTCAGGACGCGCAGGCCGGGCGGCCGCGGCGACGCCGCCGCCGCGGCCGCGAACTCCGGTACATGCGAGCTATCCGCCCGCACGTGCTCGGCCAGGCAGATCGTGCGCAGCTCCCGATCCGCCGCCGCGGCGAGATTCTCGCCGATGGTGCTGACGGCGTCAGCGGAGTAGGTGGAGTGCACGTGGAAGTCCTCGTCCAGCGCGGGAATCGCCCCAGTCACGCCGGCACTCCCTCGACCTCGGCCAAGGTCACGAAGCGCTCGTCCAGGAATCGCACCATCGCGGTCTCGGCGAACTCGGCGTGTGCGGGCAGCTCGGCGCCGCGCAGGGCAGCGAGGGCGAGTCTGGGCATGTCGACACCGCTCGCGATGGTCAGCGGCATGGAGCCCGGTGGCCGCGGGTTCACCTCGAGCAGCGCTAGCTCGCCCGCCCGGTCCCGACGGCATTGGACATTGCCGATGAAGGTCAGGCCGATTGCCGCCGCCACCGACGTGCCGAAAGTCTCCAGGTCATCGTCACGAACCGTACGGCCCGCCACCGAGACGCCGGAGTCGATCCGGGCGCGCAGCCTGGGCACTGCGGCGCAGACCCGGCCGCTCGCGTCGGCCAGCACGTCTACCGAGTACTCCTCGCCGGGCAGGAACTCCTGCACCAGGAATCCGTCCCGGACCGGAACCGCCGTCAGCTCGGCGGCGGACTCCAGCAGCTGCACGCCGCGAGACCCGCTGCCAGTACGCGGCTTGACGATCAGCGGATAGCTCCAGCTCGCCGGATCCGCGACCGGGAACGTCTCGGTTCGCGGCACCCGGACGTGACCGGCGCAGGCGTCGGCGAGGGCGAGCTTGTCCAGCGCCAGGCCGAGCGCCCGGTCCGGCGCCAGCATCAGCTGCACGCCAGCGGCGGCGAACAGTTCCCTGACCGCGGCCAGCGGCCGCAGTTCCGCGTCGACTGTAGGGATCAGGACGTCGACCCGCAGCCGCTCGCACTGGTCATCCACCGCCGCGGCGAACCCGGGGGCGTCTCCGGCCGGAATGATGGCCCGCGCCGACGACGGCACCAGGTACAACCCGGCCGCCCAGTGGTCCATGTCCGCGGCCAGCACTTCGACCGCGGGGTCCTCGCTCAGGGATTTCATCACGGCGATGGCGGCCGGGCCGCCAGCGCCGGTCACGAGCACCCGCAGGCGCTTCCCGTGGTCAGGCCGCTGCATGCTGACCTCCCGTCAGCACCGGCCGGGCCGACCCGGTGGCGCGGTCGCGTACGACTTCGAACGCCTCGGCGTACCGGCCGTGGCCGAACCTCGACCAGTAGCGGGCGGTCGCCTCGATCAGGTCCGGTTCCAGGTAGCCGCGGACGGACGCCTGCGAGCCGAACGCCTCGATGGCGGCGAGCTTGACCGGCACGTGCACGTCGATGTCCACGAACCGGTTAGGCCGGAAATCCACGGTGGCCGACGGTGACTGGAAACAGTAGACCGACTCCACCTCGCGAGCCGCGACCATCGCCGCCCGGTTCGTGTTGCGGTGATCCTGGTGCACGTCGTGCAGGGAGTGCGTGTACACCACGGTCGGCCGCACCTGCGCGACGACCTGGCTGATCGCGCCGATCGTGGGATCTCCCTCGCTGATCCTGGTGTCCTCCAGGTCCGCGAGGTGCAGCGCGGCGCCGATCAGCCGGGCCGCCTCGCGCGATTCTCCGGCGCGCTCGCCCTCCGCCCCGCCGCGCGCGCCCCGGCTCATCGTGAGGATCGTCACCGCGTGGCCCGCCGCCCGGTGGACGAGCAGGGTGCCCGCGGCGCCGATCTCCACGTCGTCGGGATGCGCCCCGACCGCCAGGACGCGCTCCCCGGCTTCGTGCCGCCGGGCGATGAGTCCGCGGACCGCAGCGATCAGGTCGTCCGGGCGCAGCGGCTTCTCCAGGAACTCGTCGGCCTTGCCGCGGACCGCGCCCACCGCGTTGGTCACGCTCGCGTGCGCGGTGATAACCGCCACCGGCGTATTCGGCATGCTCTCGCGCACCCGGTTCAGCAGCTCGATCCCGGTCATTCCCGGCATCTCGATGTCGGTGAGGACGAGATCCCAGCGCCCGGCCGCCAGCAGCGGCAAAGCACTGTGCGGGTCGGAGGCGTGCTCGACCACGTACCCGGCCCGGTTTGTCAGTATATCGGTGATATACCGGGCGGTATCCGGGTCATCCTCGACGAGCAGGACCCGGTCCGGGTCGCGCCCCTGCCGTTCGCTCATGACTACCAGCGTCGCCAGCGCCGGTTGCAGCCGGGCTAGCCGGCCGGTAGCAACCCGGTTGCGACCCCTGCTCTCCCCGCCGGTCCCCCGGACCGGTCGGTCAGGCGCACCTGTCATCCGGGCCGGGTGTAGCGATAGCCGAAGCCGCGGACGGCCAGGATCGGCGAGGTCGCCCGGCCGCCGGGTCCGAGCTTGCGGCGCAGCCTCATGATGCTGAACTTCACCCGGTCCGGGCCGACCCGGCCGGGGTCGTCCCAGGCCAGCTCCAGCAGCTGGGGCGGCGACAGTACCTGGCCCTGGTGCTGCACCAGCGCGGTCAGCAGGCGGAACTCGATGGGCGTCAGCGCTACCGGCGCGCCGTCGACCCGGACCTCGCACGCTTGCTGGTCGACCCTCAGGAACCCGTCGTCGTAGCAGCCAGCGCCGGCGGCGGATCCCGCTGCCCGCACCAGCGCCTGCGACCTGGCCAGCAGCTCGGCGTTGCCAAATGGCTTGGTCAGGTAGTCATCCGCGCCGGCCGCGAGCCCGTGCGCCCGGTCGGCTTGGTGCCCGAAGGCGGTCAGCATGAGAACGGGGGTATCGCTGAGGTCACGGATCCGGCTGAGGACCTCCCAGCCATCCATGACCGGCAGTCCCACGTCGAGGACGACGAGAGCTGGCCGGTGCTCATGGAATTCCCGCAGCGCGGTCTTGCCGTCGGCCGCCCGGACAACCTCGAACCCGCCGCGACCGAGCACGGCGCGGATCGCCAGCGCGATGTCGGGGTCGTCCTCGACCACAAGGACCGGGCCGGTCACCGGCGCACCGGCAGGTGGACGGTGATGGTCGTCCCGGCACCGGCCCGGCTGGCCGCCTCGATCGAGCCGCCATGCAGCTCGGCGATGGCCTTCGCGGTGGCGAGCCCGAGACCGGTGCCCGGTACCTGGTTGCTCACCGCGTTCGAAGCCCGGAAGAACCGGCTGAAGAGCTGGCCGAGTTCTTCGGCCGGGATGCCGATGCCTTCGTCCCGGACGCTCAGCTGCCACTCGCCGTCGGCCGGCTCGGCCCGGACCTCGACGGTCCCGCCGCGGTCGGAGAACTTGATCGCGTTGGAGATGAGGTTGTCCAGGATCTGCCGGAGCGGCTCCCGTCCGCCTCCAGCTCTGGTCCCTGGCTCGCGGTCAGCCGCAGCTCGACGCCGGCCTCGGCCGCGCTGGGTGAGGAATCTTCGACCGCCTCGGCGGCCAGACCGGGCATGTCCAGGGCGGCGCGCTGCAGTGACACCGCACCCTCATCGAGCCGGTTGAGGTACAGCAGATCATCGACCAGCCGCAGCAACCGCTCCGCGTTGCGCTGGATGATCCCCAGGTAGTCAGCTTCGCCATCCGGCATCCCGGCCGCGTCTTCTTTAAGCAGCTCGGTGAACGACACGATGGAGGTCAGCGGCGACCGTAGCTCGTGCGACACGGTGCCCAGGAACTGCGTTTTGGCGGCGTCGAGCTCGCGCAGCCGCTCGTTCTGCTCGGCCAGCCGGTGGCCCACGGCCTCGCGTTCCGACTCCGCCTTCTTCCGGGCGTCCACGTTCGTGAACGCCACCAGCTGTCCGGTGTACTCGCCGTCGGCCGCGAGCACCGGCCGGGCCGCGGCATGCACCCAGGTGTCGGGGCCGCTGCTGGTCGAGCACAGCCGGAAGTCAGCCCGCAGTTCCTGCCGGGCCGCCACCGCGGCCAGCAGCTTTTCCTCGAGCTGGCTCGCGTCCTCCCGGTGAACGCTATCCAGCCAGGATCGGCCCAGCGCCTGATCCAGGGTCTGCCCGGTCAGCCGGCACCAGCGTCCGTTGACGAACGTGCAGGTCCCGTCCGTGTCAGCCTGAACGATGCCGACCGGCGCCAGCTCGGACAGCATGCCGAACCGCACGTCGGTCTCCCTGGTCTGGCCGGCCACGGCCGTGGCGGGGTCGTACACGAAGGCCGCGAAGTACTGCCGCCCGCCCGCCTGCACGGGCAGCACGCTGAACTCGATGACCGGCCGGGTGCCGTCGGCCCGGTTGCCCCGCATCCGGGCTCGGGTGCCGAAGACCGACGTGTCGCCCGTGCTGAGATACGCGGCTATGGCCTCGCGGAAGCCGGACCGGTATCGCTCGGGCACGAGCAGCGTCAGCGCGTCAGCGCCGAGCACGTCGGTCCGCGACAGCTGGTAGAGCTTCTCGGCCGCGTGGTTGAACTCGCGGATCCGGCCGGTCTCGTCGGTTGCCACGACCGGCCTGGGGTCGACTGCCACCAGCGCATCGGCCAGCGTCTCGCGGCGGGCGCGGGCCCCGTCCAGGCGGAGCCGACCAGAGATGATGGCCGCGCACGATGCCAGCGCGATCCGGGCCTCGGGGAACCAGCGGCAGGCCCGGCCGGCGACGGCCAGCGTATTCGCTGGCTGGCCGGCAGTGGCGGCCAGCAGCCAGTGCCCGCCCGGCCCGGACCCGATCTTGGCTTCGGCGATTCCCGGCCGGGCCCGCTCGCCCCCGGCCAGGGAACTGACCTGCGCGAGCAGTTCGCCGTCCGCGTCCGGGCCCGGCTGGTGACCAGTGTGCCAGGCGACCGCGGTGCCGGTTTGCGGTCGCAACACCACCGCGCAGCTAGCCGCGGCGGCCGCCGTTATGTGCTCAAGGATCTCGGGCAGCGCCTCAGCCGTGTCGTAAGCCGCCAGCAGCCGGTCCACTGTGTAGCCGGCCAGAAACGGCCACGGATCGGTGCCGCTGGTTACGCCCGATATGACCGCACTATCGACCGATGCCCCCATAGCTCGCCCATGCCCCGTTGGTTCTCGCGCCGACAGTCTCAGGCGTAACCATTTCCCGCGATTGCACGGTCGAATCGAGGCAATCCCGGCAGGCGGGCCGACGACCGCCCGCTGACCAGGCTGGGCGTTGCCCTGGATGCGGCAAAGGGCCGGAGCGCGATGCGCTCCGGCCCTTTGCAAGTGCTTGACTGTCAGGCCTTCACTGCCTCGATCTCGAGGTGCAGCTGGATCTTCTCGGCGACGACCACGCCACCGTTGGCCATCGGCGCGTTGAAGCTGACGTTGAAGTCGCCGCGGTTGAGCTCGCCGGTCGCGGTGAACCCGGCGCGGTAGCCGCCGTACGGGTCCGGCCCGAAGCCGTTCAGCTCCAGGTGCAGCGGCACGCTCTTGGTGACGCCCTTGAGGGTCAGGTCGCCGTCCAGGACGTACTCGCCGTCCTCGACCCGGATGCCCGTCGACTTGTAGGTCATGGTCGGGTACGTCTCGACCTCGAAGAAGTCCGCGGACTTGATGTGCGCGTCGCGCTGCTCGTTGCCGGTGTTGATCGAGGCCAGGTCGATCTCGGCGGTCACGGAGGAGCCGGTCGGGTCCTCGGCGGTCACGAGCTGGCCGCTGAAGGTGGTGAACCGGCCTCGGACCTTGCTCACCATCATGTGCCGGACGGAGAAGCCGACCTCGGAGTGGACCGGGTCGATGGTCCAGGTAGCGGCCTCGTAGCCCGGAATGGCGGTCTCGGTCGTTGCTGCGGTCACTGTCATCACTCCAGGTTGCAATGTAGTTGAATGCTCTTCTGTTGAACGCTCTGTTGTTGAACTCTGTCTTGTTGAACACTCAATGAGTACCACGGCATTCCCGGACTTGTCAAACGCTCAACTATCTACGGTATAGTTGCGTCATGGCCGAGACCCGCTGGCTGACAGCCGACGAGCAGCGGACGTGGCGTACCTTCCTGGACGCCACCCAGCTGCTGTTTTCGGCTGTCGAAGGACAGCTGATGCGGGAATCCGGCATTCCGCACGGATACTACGAAATACTCGTAAGGCTCTCTGAAGCGCCCGACCGGTCACTGCGGATGAGCCAGCTCGCCGAGGCTTCGGTGTCCAGCAAGAGCCGGCTCTCGCACGCGGTCGCCCGGCTGGAGGAGCGCGGCTGGGTGGAGCGGCTGGACTGCCCGACCGACCGGCGCGGCCAGGTCGCCCGGCTGACCGACTCCGGGTTCGCGGCGCTCGAGTGCGCCGCGCCCAGTCACGTGGAGCAGGTCCGCCAGGCCCTGTTCGACGTGCTGACCGCGGAGCAGGTGGCCCAGCTCGACGCGATCAGCGCGGCGATCGCGGGCGGCGGGATCGCGGCCGGCCAGGAATCGACCTGTCCGCTGGAGCGCGACGCTGAAGCGGACGAGGAGCAGGCCGGCCCGGCCGTCGGCTGACTCCGGCCGGGCCGGACTGCGAGGATGTACCGATGGCGGCCGCCGAGACAACCCACGTCCTGCTGGACTTCTTCGGCACGCTCGCCGACTACTCGCCCAGCCGGACCGAGCAGGGCTATCACCAGACGCACGCGCTGGCCCGGCGCCTCGGCGCCGGCGTCAGCTACGACGGCCTGCTCCTGGCCTGGACCCGGGCCAGCCAGCAACTGGATCGGCGCAGCGCCGCCGACGGCCGCGAGTACTCCATGGACGACGCGGCCCGCGCCTGCCTGCGGCTGCTCGGCCATCCGGGCGGGCCCGCCCAGGTCGCCGCGCTAGCCCAGAGCTACCTGGCGGAATGGAACACCGGCGTGCGTTACCCGGCCGGGATGCCGCGGACGGTGGCGGCGCTGCGGTCCCGGTACCGGCTCGCGGTCGTCTCGAATACGCACGACTCTGCCCTCGTCCCCGCGCACCTGACCGCGATGGGCATCGCCGCCTGTTTCGACGCCGTCGTCACCTCGATCGATGTCGGCTGGCGCAAGCCAGACCCGCGCAGCTACGCGGCGGCGCTGGCCCGGCTCGGCATCCGGCCGGAAGCCGCGATCTTCGCCGGCGACAGCTTCGAGGCCGACTACGCCGGGCCAGTCCGGGCCGGCATGGCTGCCTACCTGATCGATCCGCACCGCCGTCACGACATCCCGGCGAGCCAGCGGCTCGGGTCGCTGGCCGACCTGCCCGCCGCGCTGGGCATCTAGCTGACTCTGCCGACGTGCATCCGCACCACGTCGGGCTCGCGGTTCTGCTGGCCGCCGTCTGCATGATTGTGTCCGGCGGCGGCTACGGGTTCGTGTACCGGATGCAGATGCGGGCAGCCAGAAGGCTCCAGGAAGCCCCCGCAGACGCGACTGGCGGACCGCTCGTGCCAGGCGGAACGGAGCCCCGCCCGCTGCCCTAGCCCGCCAGCTGGGCTGCGATCAGCTCGGCGATCTCGGCCGGGCCGCACCCGGCTCGGCGCGCAGTCCGGCCACGACGCCCTCGCGGTCCAGCTCGCTGCGGTTCTGGCTCAGCTTCTGCTTGGCCTCGACGGACGTCACCGTCAGCTCGACGCCCACGATCGCGCGCAGCTGGCCGTCGATGTACTCCGGCGGCGCGTCGGTGACCGCCCACGGGTGCGCCCGCCCGTCCTCGTGCCGCCGGGTCAGCCGGGTGACCAGCTCCCGCAGCCAGGACGCATCCTGGTGGAACGTCACGGCGCCGGTTAGGTGCACGGTCTCGTAGTTCCACGTCGGCACCACCCGGCCATGCCGCGCCTTGCTCTCATACCAGCCGGGCGACACGTATGCCTGCGGCCCGTGCACGATCGCCAGCGCCTCCGCACCCGGGGCGGCCGTCTGCCACTGCGGGTTCGCGATGGCGATGTGGCCGAGCAGCCGGCCATAGCTACCAGGAGCGGGCGCGCCCGCGTCCGGCCCGCCAGCGTCCAGCTCCCCCGCGGCCAGGCCATCGGGGCGATCCCAGATGACCGGCAGCAGCGTCGCCACCGGCCGGGTCCCGTCGAAGGTGATCAGGTCAGCCGCCTGCGCGCCGTCGACAAACGAGCCGATCTGCTTTAGGTCGTTCCAGCTGAAATGTCGCGGGGTGTACATGCTTTCAGGGTAGAAGGTGGCGCCAGCGCGATAACCAGTTGGCCACCGCGGCGGGCGCGCGGCTATCCTCGTCGGCAACGCGCTGACGGAGACGAGTAGCGCCAGGGCAGGTGAGCAGCAGAGAGCCGCCGGAAGCTGCGAAGGCGGCCTCACGACCTGGCAGTGAAGACACTCCCGAGCGCGGGGAGGAACGGCGGCCGCCGCCAGCGGCCGGCCTCATGCCCCGCCGGCCAGCCCCCGTCACCGGGCCAAACGAGGCCGGACCCGGCACCGCCGGGCCGCGGCGAAAGTGCGGTGGCACCGCGAGTTCCCTTATCGCCCGCACTCCCAAGGGGTCGCCACAATCCCTAGGGAGCTGTGATGATCTCACGAGTACTGTCCGCCGACCTGCCTGAGCGCATCGGCGAGCGAGTCACGATCGCCGGCTGGCTGCATCGCCGCCGGGAGCTGAAATCCGTGACGTTCCTCATCCTCCGCGACCGCGCCGGGCTCGCCCAGGTCGTGCTGCCGGCCAGCCCCGGCTGCGCCTACCCGGAGGAGACGGTGCTGCAGATCGAGGGGCTGGTGACCGCCAGCGAGCAGGCACCGGCCGGGGTCGAGCTGACCGAGCCGCGAGTCACCGCGCTGTCCGGTCCGGCGGCGCCACCGCCGTTCGACCTGTACCGGCCGACGCTCACCGCGACGCTGCCGACGATCCTGGACCACGCGCCGACGACGCTGCGGCACCCCGTGCTGCGATCCGGTCTTGAGGTCGCCGCAGCCAGCGTGAGCGGGTTCCGGGCCGCGCTCGACCGCCTTGGCTTCACCGAGATCTGGACGCCGAAGATCGTCGAGTCGGCCACCGAGTCCGGGGCGAACGTCTTCGGCCTGGACTACTTCGGGCGGCCCGCCTACCTGGCCCAGTCGCCGCAGTTCTACAAGCAGGCCATGGTCGGCGTGTTCGAGCGCGTCTATGAGGTCGGCCCGGTGTTCCGGGCCGAGCCGAGCGACACCGCGCGGCACCTCGCTCAGTACACCAGCCTGGACGCGGAGTTCGGCTTCATCACCGACCACTACGACGTCATGGCCGTGTGCCGGGACGCCGTCGCGGGAATGGTCGCCTCTGTTTCGGAACGGGCGCGTTCCCAACTGGAGCTGCTCGGCGCATCGCTGCCTGCCGTGCCGGTCGAGATTCCCTGGCTGCACTTCGCCGACGCGATGACGCTGATCTCGCGTGCCACCGGGGCGGACGTGACCGGCGAGCCGGACCTGTCGCCCGCGCACGAGCGGTGGCTGTGCGAATGGTCGGCGCGCGAGCACGGCAGCGAACTGCTGTTCGTGACCGGCTACCCGCTGGCGAGCAAGCCGTTCTACACCTACCCCGACCCGGGGCGGCCGGGCTACTCCTGCGGTTTCGACCTGCTATTCCGCGGCACCGAGATCGTGACCGGCGGGCAGCGGCTGCACCGGCATGAGGACTACCTGGCCGCGCTCGCCGCGCGGGGCGAGCCGGCTGAGCCCTACGCCGGGTACCTGCAGGTGTTCGAGCACGGCATGCCCCCGCACGGCGGCTTCGCGATCGGGCTGGAACGCTGGGCCGCACGGCTGACCGGCGCGGCCAACGTCCGCCAGGTCGCGATGTTCCCGCGGGACCTGCACCGGCTCAGCCCGTGAGGCCCTTGTGCGCGGGTCGGGCTGCTATGGGGAGCCCGATCCGCGCACACAGGCAGGACCGGCGGACGCCAGTCAGGGCACCACGAGCACCTTGCCGACGGCGCCGGCCTCGACTGCCTGCTGCGCCCGCACCACTTGATCGAGCGGGAACCTGGTGACCGGCAGGGCCGACAGCGCCCCGGCCCGCAGCGCCCGGCTGATGTCGGCCACGGCCTGATCCTGGACCGGTCCTGGCAGCAGGTACAGCAGCATGAACCGCAGCACGACGTTCGCGTTCATGCACCTGCGCACCGGAAGTACCGGATCGGCCGACTCGGCCGCGTAGTCCGCGATGACGGTCTGCGGGCCGGATAGCGCCAGATCGAGGTCGAGATTCGCGCCGAGCGCCAGTTCCACGATCCGGTCCAGCTGCGGCGCGAACTCGCGCAGCTGCTCGACCGCGTCCGCGTCGCGGTAGTTCACCACCAGGTCGGCGCCGGCCTGCCGGGCCAGCTCAGCCTTCTCCGGCCCGCTGACGGTCGCTGCGACCCTGGCCCCGGCGAACTTGGCCAGCTCGATGGCGAAGTGACCGACCGCGCCTGCACCACCCGCCACCAGGACGTTCTTGCCTTCGACGGACCCATCGGCGAACAAGCACCGGTGCGCGGTCATGGCCGGCACGCCCAGACACGCCCCGAGTTCCGCGGACGCTCCGGCTGGCAGCGCGACTGCCTGCCGGGACGGCACCACCGACCACTCCGCCGCCGTCCCCCACCGGCCGCTCGCGGCGGCCATCCAGGTCCAGACGCGCTCGCCGACCCGGCTCTGGTCGACTCCCTCGCCGACCGCATCGATGACGCCGGTGCCGTCGTGATGCGGCACCTGGAAGTCGTTGATGGGTCGCGGCGTCGCGCCGCTGCGTGACTTCCAGTCCGTCGGGTTCACGCCGGAAAGTTCGACGCGCAGCCGGACCTCGCCGGGACCCGGCTCCGGCCGGTCGATGTCCACGATCCGCAGCACGTCCGTGGCCGCGCCGTAGCTGTCGTACACAGCTGCCCGCATGCTCGTCACTCCCTCGGGTCTCCTGGCCGGTAGGCCGGCGCCGCCGGAGCTAGCCGGCGGCTGGCACGATCTTGTCGATCTCGGCCAGCTCAGCGGCGTCCGGCCGCCAGTCGCCGGCCGCTGCATTGGCCCTGACCTGCTCCGGCGAGGTCGCGCCCGCGATGACCGAGGTGCAGCCGGGCTGCGCAGCCAGGGCGCCGATCGCCACGTCCAGCAGGGTCCGGCCGTGCTGATCGGCCCACTCGGCCAGGCTCTCGACCTTGTCCAGCTTCGCCTCAGTCACGTAGTCGTCGCGGCCGGCCAGCCGGGTGCCCGCCGCGGCCGGCTGGCCGCGCCGCACCTTGCCGGTGAGCAGCCCGTTGGCCAGCGGGAAGTACGGCAGCACGCCCAGGCCGTACTCGATGGCGGCCGGGACGACGTCCTGCTCGGCGGCGCGTTCGAGCAGCGACCAGTGATTCTGCGCGGAGATGAACGGCACCGCGTGCAGGGCTATCGCGGCGTCCGCCGCCCTGGCCGTCTGCAGGCCGGAGAAGTTCGAGTGCCCGATGTAGCGAACCTTGCCCGCGCGCACCAGTTCCGACAGCGCTTCGAGCGTCTCCTCGATCGGCGTCACCGGGTCCGGCGTGTGAATCTGGTAAAGGTCAATGTAATCAGTGCGGAGCCGACGCAGAGAATGCTCGACGGCGCGCCGGATATATGCCCGGCCGCCCTTTGCGCCCGCGGCCGGACCGTACCCCATGTCGGCGCCCTGATGGCCGAACTTGGTCGCGAGCACGACCTGGTCCCGCCGGCCCGCAAGCACCTCGCCGAGGATCTCCTCCGAGCGCCCGCCGCCACCGTAGGTATCGGAGGTGTCGAACAGCGTGACACCCGTCTCGATCGCGGCGTCGACGACCGCGCGGGTGCGCTCGACGTCCAGCCGGCGCCCGAAGTTATTGCAGCCCAACCCCACGATGGAGACGACCAGACCGGAGTTCCCTAGCGACGTGTAACGCATAGCCCTGCCTTCAGACACCGAATGTGACGCTCCGTCGAGATCGTACCGGGCCGGCCGGGGCCGGCCGCCGGGCGCATGGCCGCATCGCCTGGCTCGCCAGGCTGTGCGAGTTTCTGCCCGACGCATGCAAAGGTTGCCACAGAGGGGTAGTCTGAAATCGCATTTGCGATATCATTAGGTAAGCACCACTTAATGACAAGTGCATCACGCACGTGCGCGAAAATAGCGGGTGTATAAAGGGCGACCTGGCCTGACCGAATTGGGGACAGCCGCAGTCCATGGCACGATGGTGGCATCTACGCGGCGCATCGGAGGGGAGCGCGGCTCATGCCAGAGAGATCTAGCGCGACCGGGGAGAACCCTGGCGCACCTACGGTCCTTCGTATTCTCCTCGGCACCCAGCTCCGCCGGCTCCGAGAGTCTCGCGGCATCTCCGCTCAGGACGCGGCCAGGGCAATCCGCGGCTCAGAGTCCAAGATCAGCAGGATCGAGCTCGGCCGCAATTCCGTGCGCGAGGTCGACATCGCCGACCTGCTCAACCTGTACGGCATCAGCGACACCGCCGAGCGCGAGCAGCTGCTGACGTTAGCCAGCCAGGCCAACCAGCAGGGCTGGTGGCACCGGTACCAGGACGTGCTGCCGGGCTGGTTCCAGTCCTACATCGGCCTGGAAGATTCCGCGGAGTCGATCCGCAGCTTCGACACCCAGTTCGTGCCCGGCCTATTGCAGACCGAGGACTACGCGCTCGCCGTCATCCAGCTCGGCGCCTTCTCCCCGCCCGAGACCGACCGGCTGCTCTTCTTGCGCAAGGAACGCCAGCGGCGCTTCACCTCGGGCGGCCTCAGGCTGCTGGCCATCATCGACGAGTGCGCGCTGCGGCGGCCCATCGGCAGCATTGGCCTGATGCGGGCCCAGCTTGAGCACCTGCTGGAGATCACCGTCCGGCCGGGACTGACGATCCAGGTGACCCCGTTCCTCACCGGTGCGTCCTACGCGGCGCCGAGCAGCTTCAGCATCCTCAGCTTTGCCACCGACGACCTGCCTGATGTGGTCTACGTCGAGCAGCTCACCAGCGCTATGTACCTGGACAAGCGGGCCGACGTCGACCGTTACTCGGAGGCAATGGATCAGATCCGCACCACCAGCTACACGCCGGAGCAGACGAAAGAGCTGATCCGCACGATGCTCGCGGATATGGAGGGATCCTTATGAGCACGTTCTCGGACGGCACCACGGCGAGCGATCTGGTCGGCCCGTGGGTCAAGAGCAGCTACAGCGGGCCACAGGGGAACTGCGTCGAGGTCGCGCCGATGCGCGATGGCGGAGTCGCTGTGCGTAACTCGCGGCACCCGGACGGGTCAGCGCTCGTCTTCACCGCTGCCGAGTGGGACGCGTTCCTCAGCGGCGCGCTGGACGGCGAATTCGGCACTCCTGGCTGACCTGGGCCGAGCACTGATTCGCGGGCTAATATGAACTTGTGAACGCCATCGCCCACCTCATCGAAGGCTGGTGGTGGCTGATCTTCATCTTCGGCGGCACCATCAGCGGCTCGGTGGGCCAGGCGGTTCGCCACCATCACAAGCGACGGCTTGCCGTCATCGCGGCCAAGGCTGAGCTGGCGGAGCGCAAGAACGCCGCGCTGCGGCCGCCGCCAGATCCCCAGCCGGTCTGCGGCTGCACGCACCACCTGAGCTTTCACAACCCGGGCACGTCTGCGTGCGCGGTGGACGACTGCCGCTGCCAGCAGTACATCGGTCCCGAGCCGCTCGGGCACGTGATGGCCATGCCGATCATCGATCCGGGCCGTATGAGCGGCCCGCCGCCCGTGCACCGGCCCGCGCCCGACCAGCCGGTGCTCGACCCGCCCGTGCTGAATCCCGAAGCGCAGACCTGACGGATCCCGCGACGTCTGGCGATATGGCCCGTGCCGCTGCATCGCGCGCGCGGTCGTCGGCAAGCGGCGGGTCGCCAGCACGCAGGCTGCGGCCGATGACGCGCGCAACTGAACGTGGTCCTCACTCAGCCACGCCTACGCCGACGCGATACATCGGCGAGCTCAATGGTGTTGTGGCGGCTCGGGTCACGGCGAGCTCGCGACGGCCGACCGGTCCTGCGAGCCTCCATCGACGGCGAGGGCGTCGCCCGCCGCCCCGCATCAGTCCGCCGTCGCGCCGGTCTGACGGCAGGCGCGGCCCAGCTCAGGTTCATGGACATCTGGCGGCTCCCCGTCGCCGTTGCGGCGACGGGGAGCCGCCAGTTCTCTGCCCCTCCCGGGTGTTACGCCACCGGCAGGTCGAACTCGCCGGCCTTGACGCCTGTCACGAACGCCGACCACTCGGCGCTGTCGAAGAAGTGGGCGGCCTTGGCGGTGTCCTTCGAGTCCCGGATCGCCACCATTCCGCCAGCCAGGTGCGCGACCTGAACGCAGGCGGAGTTGTTGCATGCGCGGCTTGTCAGCCACGTAGCACCGGAAGTGTCGTAATCTGACATGCGGGTATTCCTTTCAGGCGGATTCTGCGGATTCTGCATAGATAGCGCGAATGAGCCGGATGGAGTCGGCCGGAGGAAGGGCAGTCGCGCGAAGCAGGTCAAAGGCCTCCGACCTGGCTCGGACTTCGCGCTCACGCTCCTCGATATAGGCCTGGCCCGTTACTCCCTCGGAATAAACGACGTCAGGGTCGAATCGCTCGGGAAACTCGATCACTACATACGGACCGCCAAGACCAGGGTGCAGGCCGCTGCCGAAGGTGAGCACCTGGAGCGTCACGTTAGGCCAGTTGGCCACGTCACACAGGTGCTCAAGCTGCCGGTGCATGATGTCCACCGGCGCGGTCATCCGGCGCAGCACCGCCTCGTCGAGGATGATCCACAGCTCCAGCGGATCGGGACGGCTGAGGACCTCCTGCCGCTGCATGCGGAGGGCGACCAGCCGGTCGATCTCTTCGGGCGTCTGGCGCCTGCGCACCGTCGTCATGACGGCCCTGGCGTATTCCTCGGTCTGCAGCAGACCGTGCACGACCTGTGCTTCGTAGACGCGTAGCGACGACGCCTCCGCCTCGAGGCCTACGTAGATGCCGAATCCGGTCGGCAGCACGCCGTCCCAGACCGTCCACCAGCCCTTGCGGTGACCTTCGCGTGCCATCTCCAGCAGCACCTGCCGCTGTGACGGATCGTCCACGCCATACAGTTCCAGCATCGAGTTGAGATACGCCGTGCGGGTCGGCGCCTTGCCGGTCTCGATCCTGGACAGCGTCGAGGGCGCGAGTCCGAGCCGCTCGGCTACTTCTTCAAGCTTGATCGACTGCGCCTCGCGCAGCCGCCTTAACTCGCTGCCGAGCCGCCTGCGGCGGACAGTCGGGCCAACGGTCATTGCCACTCGCCCCCTTGTCGGGAAGCAGAGCAGATCCGCTAGGTCCTGGCCCGGCGGGCCAGGATCAGGGCTGCCTGATGCACCTGCTTGCCATTCACGATACAGGAACATCTGGGGCTTCGTGCGATCCCATGTGAGATTTCGCGCCTATGATTTGTGCTATGCACTTGCGTGCCGTGCATCGTCACACCATTATGGAACCAGAAAGGCGTCGAGCCGGCGCCGTCCCCGCTGGTTCCGCTCGTCGCTGATTTGGCGCGTGAATGGATTGACTCGCCGGTCTTTTCGCACGGCGCGGGAGGGGAGCGGCCGGAATGGCACGCACCGCCACTCGGGCGAGCGACGCTACCGAGGATCTCGCAGTCATGGCGGGGGCAGCTGTGCTGGGAAGCCTTACCGATTCCCGGCCGGCCGGAACACGTGCGAGAGGCCCGTGCCTTCGTGGCCAAGGCCCTCGGCGAGTTACACCCCGCCCTCGACAACGCGGTGCTGCTTACGTCCGAGCTGGTGACCAACGCGGTGATGCACAGCACCTCGCGGTGCGTCGGCGGCACGGTCAGCATCCTGATCATGGAAGCCGGCGGCGGCATGCGGATCGAGGTAGCCGACGAGGGCTCAGAGCTCAGCTCGCCGGTTGTCCGGGGCGACGTCTACGCCTCCGACGGGCACGGCCTGTTCCTGGTGCAGACGCTCGCCGACCAGTGGGGCTACCTGCGCGACGACCATGGCACCACCGTGTGGTTCTGGTTCGGCAGCGCCGCCGCCTGACGGGGAACAGTCGGCCGGCGGCTGGCTAACTGCGGCCGGGTCCGCGCGCGGCCCGCCCGGAGGGCCCGGTGCGCTTCTCCCGCAGCCGCATCGTCACGTGCACCGGAGTCCCGGCGAAGCCGAACTCCTCCCGGAGCTTCCGCTCGATGAAGCGGCGGTAGCCCGCCTGTAGAAATCCGCTGGTGAACAGCACGAAATGCGGTGGCTTCGTCCCAGCCTGGGTCGCGAACATGATCTTGGGCTGCTTGCCGCCGCGCAGCGGCGGCGGGGTGGCGGCGATGAGCGCGGTCAGCCAGGCGTTGAGCCTGCCGGTCTGCACTCTGGCCTCCCAGCTCTCCAGGGCCAGCTCCAGCGCGGGCACGAGCCGGTCGACGTGCCAGCCGGTCTTCGCGGAGATGTTGACCCGCGGCGCCCACTTGGCGTTGTGCAGCTGCCGGTCGATCTCCTTGTCCAGCGACTCGCGCCGGTCGCCATCCACCAGATCCCACTTGTTGTACGCGATGACCAGCGCCCGGCCCGCGTCGATGACCATCGAGATGATGCGCAGGTCCTGCTCCGCCAGCGGCTCGCTGGCGTCCACCAGGACGACCGCCACTTCCGCCCGCTCCAGCGCCCGCTCGGTGCGCAGTGCGGCGAAGTAGTCAGCGCCCTGGGTCTCGCGGACCCGGCGGCGGATACCCGCGGTGTCCACGAATCGCCAGGTCTTGCCGCCGAGCTCGATCAGCTCGTCTACCGGGTCGCGGGTGGTGCCCGCCACCGAGTCCACCAGCACGCGTTCCTTCCCGGCCAGCTTGTTCAGCAGGCTGGACTTGCCCACGTTCGGCCGGCCGATGAGCGCGACCCGGCGCGGGCCGCCCTCGGCCTCATCCCGGTCTTCCGGGGTCGCGGGTAGCGCACCGAGGATCGCGTCCAGCAGATCACCGCTGCCACGCCCGTGCAGCGCGCTGACCGCCAGCGGCTCGCCCAGGCCCAGCGACCAGAGCGAGTGCACCTCCGGCTCGCCTGGCGCGTCGTCGACCTTGTTGGCCGCGAGCACCACCGGCTTGCGGGTGCGGCGCAGCACCGCCGCGACGGCCGCGTCCGCGTCGGTGACGCCCACCACCGCGTCGACCACGAACAGGATCGCGTCCGCCGCGTCCACCGCGACCCTGGCCTGCGCGGCCACCTGCGCCGCCAGGGCCGGCGTGCCCTTCCATGGAGGGCTCCCAGCCGCCGGTGTCGACCAGCGTGAAGGCCCGTCCGCGCCAGGTCGCGTCATAGCTCACCCGGTCCCTGGTCACGCCGGGCACGTCCTCGACGACGGCCTGGCGGCTGCCGAGGATGCGGTTGACCAGGGTGGACTTGCCGACGTTCGGCCGGCCTACCACGGCGAGCACCGGCGCCGCGGTCGGCGGCTCCCCGGCCGACCCGTCCTGGCCGTCCTGGCCGGGCGGAGTGAGCTCAGCCACGGGTCACCGCCGTCCAGCTCCTGGCCATCCGGACAATCTCCGCCACCACGTCGTCCAGGCCGAGCCTGGTCGTGTCGATCTGCACCGCATCGGCGGCCATCGCCATCTGGCCGGAGTCCTTGCGGTCGCGGCGGGCCTGCTCACGCTGGATGGTCGCGACCGTGGCCGCCGGGTCGTCGGCCAGATCGGCGCTGCGGCGCTCGGCGCGCGCCGTCTCGGATGCGGTCAGGTACACCTTCACCGGCGCGCGCGGGGCCACCACCGTGCCGATGTCCCTGCCCTCCGCCACGATGCCCGCGCGCGCCGCTACCGCCTCGGCGATGATCTCCTGCTGCATGCCTACCATCAGGCGGCGTACCTGCGGGATGGCCGCGACCGCGCTCACCGCGTTGGAGACCTCGCGGGTGCGGATCTGGCTGCCCGCGTCGGTGCCGTTCACCATGATCCGGGGCGCCTGCGGGTCGGTCCCGACCGTGATGACGGGCTCCTCCAGCCTGCGCAGCACCGCCGCGGTGTCGGCCACGTCGACGTCCTGGCTCAGCAGCCACCAGGTCAGCGCCCGGTACATCGACCCGGTGTCCAGGTAGCGCAGGCCAAGCGCCCCGGCCGCCAGGCGGGCCGCGGTGGACTTGCCGGAACCAGACGGCCCGTCTACGGCGATCACCAGGCCGCGGCGTGGAACCGAAGCAGATATATCTGGCATGTCCTGCGAGTCCACCAATGTTTTCCCGGCCGCTGATTCGGTCACGAAGCGATGTTACCGGCGTACCGGCCAGCCGCCTGCCGCCAGGACGGCCGACAGCTGGTCCGCGGCCTCCGGGCGCACCCAGAGCTCGGCCACCCCGACCGGCAGCCCGGGCGAGTGCTCGATGTCGACGTCCTCGATATTGATGCCGGCGTCACCCGCCGCCCGGAACAGCCTGGCCAGCTCGCCCGGCTGGTCCGGGATGATCACCTGCACGACCACGAACTCCGGCGCCGGGCCGCCCCGTTTGCCGGGGATCCGGCCGACGCCCGCGTTGCCACGCGCGAGCAACTCGGCCAGCTCCTTGGCCGCCACCTCCTGTGCGGCCACGTCGTCGCGGCCGGCGATCCGGTCGAGC
Source organism: uncultured Actinomycetota bacterium (assembly GCA_963805805.1). Classification (GTDB taxonomy): domain Bacteria; phylum Actinomycetota; class Actinomycetes; order Streptosporangiales; family Streptosporangiaceae; genus JAJYUU01. The sequence goes on from CAWDVS010000012.1 coordinate 222,977, forward strand.
ACGGCCGCCGCGTGCCCGAGTTCGTCGGCCACGCCCCGCAGTACCTGGCTGGCGGGCCCGGCGTTGGCCGTGAGGATCTGCAGCCACATGCCGGGATCTCCGGCCGCGATCCTGGTCACGTCCCGCAGCCCTTGGCCGGCCAGGGCCAGCGCGCCGGGCTCGGCGTGCTCCAGCCGGGCCGCCATCGCCGCCGCCACCGCGTGCGGGGCGTGCGACACCAGAGCCACCCAGTGATCGTGCTCGGCCGGCGACACCTGAACCGGCTGGGCGCCGCAGGCCAGCGCGAGGCCGGTGGCAGCGAGGATCGCGGCGTCGTCGTTCTCGGGCAGCGGGCAGATGACCCACGGCCGGCCAAGGAACAGGTCAGCCCTGGCAGCTGCCGGGCCGGACCGCTCCCGCCCGGACAGCGGATGACCGGGCACGTAGCTGCCGAGGTCGCAGTTCAGCTCGCGAGCCAGCCGGACGGGCAGTTCCTTCACGCTGGCCACATCGGTGTAGCAGCGGGCCAGGCCACGGCCCTGCGCGGCCGCCAGCTCGCTGGCCACGACGGCCGGCGGTACCGCCAGCACAGCGACATCGGCCGGGCCGCCGGGGGGTCCCGCCGCGGGCAGCAGTTCCCCGGCCCCAAGACCGGCCGCCAGCCGGGCCGCCTCGGGCTCGGCGTCGCAGAGCCAGACCGTGATGCCGAGGCCGCGCAGCGCGAGCGCCACCGACGTGCCGATCAGCCCGGCCCCGATGACGACCGCGGAAGCAGGCCTGGTCTCGCTCATTGGGCGATGTCCAGCCGCAGGGCGGCGGCGCCGCGCAAGTACACATGCTGGATCTCGGTGCGCGGCTTGCCGGTCTCGATGTGCATCATCAGCCGGACCACCCGCGGCATCGCGCCGGGGACGCCGACCTCGGCCGCGCACAGCAGCGGCACTTCCTGGAAGCCCAGCTTGCGGGCGGCGAGCGCGGGAAACTCGGCGGTCAGGTCGCTGGTCGCGGTGAAGATCACGCTGATGACGTCGTCCGTGCTCAGCTCGTTGCGCGTCATCACCTCCGTCACCAGTTCGGCGGTGCCCGCCAGGATCTCGGCGCGGTCATCGGCCCCGACCTGGATCGCGCCGCGCACTGCCCGGACTGCCACGTGCCTTCCCTTCCCGCCCGGGCTCGCGCCCGGCGCCATCCCTGTCTACAGCCCGACGGCCGCGTACAGGTCCCCTACTTCCTTGACCGAGAGCTGCCGGGTCGTGCCCGGCCGCAGCGAGCCGAGCGCGATGGGCCCGACGTGCGTGCGCACCAGCCGCGTCACCGGGTGGCCGGCCGCGGCCAGCATCCGCCTGACGATGTGCTTGCGGCCCTCGTGCAGGGTGATCTCCACGAGCGCGCGCTCGCCCAGCCGTTCTACTACGCGGAACTTATCAGCGCTGGCGACGCCGTCGTCCAGCTCGATACCGCCGATGAGCTGCCGGCCGAGGTCCTTCGGCACATTGCCGGTCACCTCGGCCAGGTAGGTCTTGGGCACGCCGTACCGCGGATGGGCCAGCCGGTGGGCCAGCTCACCGTCGTTCATGAGCAGCATCAGGCCTTCGGTGTCGTAGTCCAGCCGGCCGACGTGATACAGCCGTTCCCCGACGTCACCCAGCAGATCCGCCATCGTCGCCCGGCCGCGGTTGTCCGACATCGTCGTGAGCACGCCCGCGGGCTTGTTGAGCGCCACGTACACCAGGTCCTCGCTGGCCGGGATCCGCCGGCCGTCCACCCGGATGATCTGGTTTTGCGGGTCCACCCTGGCGCCGAACCGGCGGACCACCTCGCCATCCACCTCGACCCGGCCCGCGCCGATCAGTTCCTCGCAGTGCCGCCGGCTGCCGATGCCCGCCGCCGCGAGCACCTTCTGCAACCGGACGCCGCCGGGAACGTCGGTCAGGGAGTCGCGCTGACCCTCCTCGTCCTCGCCCCAGTCGTCGTCATCATCGTCGTTCGTCGGTCAGCGGAGGCGCCTCGCCGCGCCAGCCGGCCCCGCGCGCATCCCGCCCGCGCGAGCCCCCGCCACCGGCGCCACCAGCGCCGCCGGGGCCGCGCCCGGTCGCGCCGCCCGCGTTACCGGCGCGACTCATGGCCAGGATCCAGCTCGTCGTCGAGATGATCGGGCAGGAACGGCGCCAGGTCAGGCAGGTCGGCCAGGCTGGCCATACCCAGGCGCTCAAGGAAGTAGCTCGTGGTCTGGAACAGGGTCGCGCCGGTCTCGGTGTCGCTGCCAGCTTCCTCCACCAGGCCGCGCAGGACGAGCGTGCGCATGACGCCGTCGCAGTTCACGCCCCGGACCGCGGAGACCCGGGCGCGGCTGACCGGCTGCCGGTAGGCGACAACCGCGAGCGTCTCCAGTGCCGCCTGCGTGAGCCGCACCTCCTGGCCGTCGCTGACGAACCGCTCGACCACCGGAGCGCACTCCGCCCGGGTGTAGAACCGCCAGCCGCCCGCCACCTCGCGCAGGTCGAACCCGCGCTGCTCGTCGGTGTAGGACTGTGCCAGCGCCCGCAGCTCGGCCGCGACCTCCGCCGTGGGCCGCTCGACGATCTGGGCCAGCAGGATGTCTGGCACCGGCTCGTCGGCGACCAGCAGGATCGCCTCCAGGCACGGGCGCAGGCCGATGCTGAGCGCGACGTCGGCCGCGTCGCCGGACTCGTCCCCGCTGTCCGGCGGAGCACCGGGCAGCGGCTCCTGGCCGTCCAGGTCAGGCCAGCCCGGAGCGTGGCCCTCATTCATCGCCGTGACCGTCTTCCTCATCGGGGTGCAGTTCGCGCTCGTCCGGCGGTGCCGCCGGGCGGTCTGCCCAGGAAACGTAGAGGTCGCCGAGCGGGGCGACCTGGTCCAGGCCGACGCGGCCGTCGCGGTACAGCTCAAGCACCGCCAGGAACCGCGCCACCACCTCGTAGGTGCCCGCGCAGTCGACGACCAGCTGGCGGAACGTGGCCCGGCGCACGGAGCGCAGCCGTGCCAGCAGTATCTCAGCCTGCTCGCGGACCGAGGTCCGCGGGACGTGCAGATGCGATGTGGAAACCGTCGGCGGCCGCCGCGGCGCCAGCGCCCTGGCCGCGATCGCGGCGAACTCGGCGGGCCCGAGCCCGAGCAGGACCTCGGGCAGCAGGTCAGCGAACCGCGGCTCCATCGGCACCCGGCGCGGGTAGCGCTTGGCCTCCGCCGCCATCTGCCCGGAGAGGACCGCGGCGAACTCCCGGTACGCGCGGTACTGCAGCAGCCGGGCGAAGAGCAGGTCCCTGGCCTCCAGCAGGGCGAGGTCTTCCTCGTCGTCCACCTCGCCCGACGGCAGCAGGCGGGCCGCCTTGAGGTCCAGCAACGTCGCGGCCACCACCAGGAAGTAGCTCGCTTGGTCCAGGTCCCAGGCGTCCGCCAGCGCGCGGATGTAGCCGATGAACTCGTCGGTCACGCTGGACAGCGCGATCTCGGTGATGTCCAGCTTGTGCTTGGAGATCAGGCCCAGCAGCAGGTCGAACGGACCCTCGAAGACGTCGAGGTGCACCTGGAAACCGCCGCCCGCGGGCCCCGTCTCCCCCGGCACCACGGGACCGCCCGGCACCACGGGACCGCCCGGCACCACGGGGTCGCCGGAAGCCGGGCGCTCGCCGGTCATAACGGGCTCGCCCGGTTCACTGGTCGTCATGCTGGTCAACTGAGGATCCGCCACCGGTTTCGCGGCCACCGCCGCCCCCCGCGGCTCGCGCCGCTCTTGCCCTCCAGCCGAGGCTACCCGAATCGATCACGACTCATCTCGCAGCCGCCGCGCCACGACGCTGTCCTCGCCTGTCACCTCGAGGTCCGCGAGCAGGACCGCCAGCGCTTCCCGCACGATCCGGCCACGGTCGACCGCGATCCCGTACGAGCGCAAGGCCAGCCGCGCTCGTTCCAGCTCGATCAGCTCAGCACCGGACAGGTAGACGGTGATCTTCTGCGAATGACTTTCCCTGCCGCTCGCCGGGCGCCCGGTCTCGGGTGCCGGGCTGCGGGCCGGCGGGCGCAGCAGTTCCGCGACGCCTGGCAGGCTTACCCGGCGCGGACGGGACCCGCGGGAACGCCCTGCCGCCACCTCTCCAGTACCTCCTTGGCCAGCTCCCGGTACGAGCTGGCGCCATTGCACGCCGGGTCGAACAAGGTGATGGGTTCACCCGCAACCGTAGCGTCAGGGAAGCGCACCGTCCGGCTAATGACGGTGTGGAAGACCCGGTCGCCGAAGCCCTCGACGACTCCGGACAGGACCTCCCTGGTGTGCAGGGTACGCGAGTCGTACATGGTGGCGAGCAGCCCGTCGATGGCGAGCTTCGGGCTGAGCCAGGCTCGAGACCTTGTCGATGGTCTCCATCAGCAGCGCGACGCCGCGCAGCGCGAAGTACTCGCACTCCAGCGGCACGAGCACACCATCCGCGCAGGCGAGCGCGTTCACCGTCAGCAAGCCCAGCGACGGCTGGCAGTCGATGAGGATGACGTCGTAGTCGGGCAGCACGGGCTGCAGTACGCGGCCGAGCACGAACTCGCGGCCGACCTCGTGCACGAGCTGTACTTCCGCGCCGGACAGGTCGATGTTGCTCGGCAGCAGGTCCATGCCGTCGACCCGGGTCTTCATGACCACGTCATGAGCGGTGACGCCGCGCTCCATCAGCAGGTTGTAGACGGTCGCGTCCAGCTCGTGCGGCTGGATGCCGAGACCGACGGACAGCGCGCCCTGCGGGTCGAAGTCCACCAGCAGCACCCGGCGACCCTGCTCCGCGAGCGCGGCACCGAGGTTGATCGTCGTGGTCGTCTTGCCCACGCCGCCCTTCTGATTGCAGACGGCGGCGATGCGTGCAGGACCGTGCACGATCAGCGGCTCAGGGTCGGGAAAAACGGGCAGCGGACGCCCAGTGGGACCGATCAGGCCGGACCTTGCCTCCATAATCTGGGATGCCACAGTTCTCGCACCTCCCGGCGGCTAGCGCCGCATGTGCTCACTGGAACCTGGACTCTAGGCCCTGCGCTGCCCGCCGGCAAGCCGACGCACCGTTGGCGGGCAAATGAGCTGCATGCGGATGCTTGCCCGGGCTGACACCGGTCCGCGGCCCTTTGCGGGAACGAGCTGTCGCCTACCCGAGGGCCCGCGGGTGCGCGGTCGCATAGACCTCGCGCAGCTTGTCCACCGTCACCAGCGTGTAGACCTGCGTCGTCGTAACGGACGCGTGCCCGAGCAGTTCCTGCACCACCCGGACGTCGGCGCCGCCGTCAAGCAGGTGGGTGGCGAACGAATGCCGCAGCACGTGCGGCGACACCTCGGCGACGCCGGCGCGCGCGGCCGCGTTGCGCAGCACGCCCCACGCGCCCTGCCGGGTCAGCCGTCCGCCGCGCGCGTTGAGGAATAGCGCGGGGCTCGCGCTGGTCCGCCCGGACGCGGCCGCGAGCGCCGGCCGCGCTCTGATCAAGTACGCCTCGATCGACTGCCTGGCGTAGCTGCCCACCGGCACCAGCCGCTGCTTGCCGCCCTTGCCGGATAGGCGCACCGTGTCCGGCATGCGCGCTGACCGCGACTCGCCCGCGAGCAGCAGGTCGTCCACGTCCAGGCCGACTGCCTCGGAGATCCGGGCCCCGGTGCCGTAGAGCAGTTCCAGCAGCGCCTTGTCCCGCAGCGCCGCGGCGCCCGTTTCGGCGGCACCGATCAGCCGCTCGACGTCCGGGATGGAGATCGCCTTCGGCAGCCGCTTGGGCGGCGCCGGCGGCCGCACGAACCGGGCCGGATCGCCGCTCGCCAGTCCCTCCGCGGCGGCGAAGGCGTGCAGCCCGCGCACCGCCACGACCGCCCGGCCGGCCGAGCTGGCCGCGAGCGGCGGATGCTCGCTGTCGCCCTCGCGCAGTCCGGCCAGGAACTCGGCGACGTCCTGCGTGCTGACGTCGCCGATGTCGGTCCGCCCGCGTGCTTCGAGCGTGGCGGCGTACCGGGTGAGGTCACGCCGGTACGCCTCCAGCGTGTGCGCCGCGCGGCCTCGCTCCACGGTCAGGTGGTCGAGGTACCGCGCGATCGCGCGGGCGGGTGTGGTCAGCTGAGCACCTCGGCCAGGGTCGTGACTGGCAGGCCGTGCGCCTCCGCTACCGGGCCGCAGGTCACCTGGCCCTCGTGGGTGTTGAGGCCGAGCGCGAACGACGCGTCCCGGCGCAGCGCCTCGCGCCAGCCCCGGTTCGCGATCTCGGTCGCGTACGGCAGCGTCACGTTCGTGAGCGCGTAGGTCGAGGTGTGCGGCACCGCGCCGGGCATGTTCGCCACGCAGTAGAAGATCGTGTCGTGCACCTTGTACGTCGGGTCGGCGTGCGTCGTCGGGTGCGAGTCCTCGAAGCAGCCGCCCTGGTCGATGGAGATGTCCACCAGCACCGCGCCGGGCTTCATCCGGGCCACCAGGTCGTTGGTCACCAGCTTGGGCGCCTTCGCGCCAGGCACGAGCACCGCGCCGATCACCAGGTCGGCGTCGATGACCGCGCGCTCGATCTCGTACAGGTTCGACGCGACTGTCTGGCAGTGCCCCTGGTAGATCGCGTCCGCCTGCCGGAGCCGGGCGATGTTCTTGTCCACCAGCAGCACCTCGGCCTGCATGCCGAGCGCGATCGCAGCTGCGCTCATGCCAGACACGCCCGCGCCGAGCACGACACACTTGGCCGCGTAGACGCCGGATACGCCGCCCATCAGCACGCCGCGGCCGCCGCCGTCGCGCTGCAGGTGATGCGCACCGACCTGCGGTGCCATCCGGCCCGCCACCTCGGACATGGGCGCCAGCAGCGGCAGCGAGCCATCGGGCAGCTGGACAGTCTCATAGGCAATGGCGGTAATACCGGACTCGAGCAGCGCATCGGTGCAAGGGCGGCTGGCCGCCAGGTGCAGGTAAGTGAAGAGCACCTGATCCTTGCGCATCCGGTGGTACTCCTCGGCCACCGGCTCCTTGACCTTGAGGATCAGATCGCCGGTCTGCCACACGTCGTCAGCGGTCGGCAGGATCTGCGCGCCCGCCGTCACGAAGTCGTCGTCGGGGATCGAGGACCCGGTGCCCGCGTCCTTCTCGATGAAGACCTGATGACCATTCCTGGCCAGCTCATGGACACCCGCAGGCGTGATGGCCACGCGGAACTCGTTGTTCTTGACTTCCTTCGGAACGCCGACCTTCATTGGCCTGTTGTCCTTCCTCGCCTGCAGAACGGCCCGGCTTGATGCCGGGATCGTTCCCGTCCATCGCTGCTCGCGGTTACAACGTCTCCGGGTCCTCTGCGTGCCGCAGTGCAGCAAACCCCTCCCCTTCGGCCGCATACGCGGACAAGATACCCAAAATAGCGACACCATTGTGCAGCTGCCCGCCGAGCGCGAGCCGGACGGCCTCGGCAAGGGGGACCCAGCCGACCGTCAGGTACGCCTCCTCGTGCTCAGGAACATACCCGCGCTCCGCTTCCGGGACCACCGTGAGATCTCGGGCAAGGAAGATACGCAGCCGTTCAGTGCTGATACCGGGCGAGGTCAGGACGTCAGTCAGCGTCCGCCAGTCCCCGGCCCGGCAGCCAGCCTCCTCCATCAGTTCCCGCCGCGCCGTCTGCACCAGCGGCTCGCCCGCGACGTCGCGCAGCCCGGCCGGCAGCTCCCACAGCGTGGCGGCGGCCGGATGCCGGTACTGACGGATCATCAGGACCCGGCCGTCCCCGTCCAGCGCGACGATAGCGACAGCGCCGGGATGCTCGACCACCTCGCGGACGGCGATCTCGCCGTCGGGCATCCGGACGCTGTCGGTGCGCAGGGTCACGATCCGGCCGCGGGCGTCCACCTGGGACCCGGTGACCGGCCAGCCGCCGGCCGTATCGCGGATCTCGGTCACCAGCGGCCGGTCAGGCCGTGGCGGCCGGGCGCCCGGCCGCTGCGCCCACGCCGTCCGCCGCTGCCCGGCCGCGCGCCATCGCCGCCCCGATCAGGCCGCTGAACAGCGGGTGCGGCCTGGTCGGGCGGGACAACAGCTCGGGATGGGCCTGGGTGGCGACGAAATACGGGTGCACGTCCCGCGGCAGCTCGATGAACTCGACCAGGCGGCCATCGGGAGACAGCCCGGAGAACCGGAGCCCGGCCTTCTCCAGGTCGTCCCGGTAGAAGTTGTTGACCTCGTACCGGTGCCGGTGCCGCTCCTGCACGACGGACTCGCCGTACATCTCGCGGACCAGGCTGTCGTCCGCCAGCGCGGCCGGGTAGAGGCCCAGGCGCATGGTGCCGCCCATGTCTCGCTCCCCCGCCACGACGTCCTCCTGGTCGGCCATGGTGGCGATGACCGGGTGCGCCGTCTCCGGGTCGAACTCGGCGCTGTTGGCCCCGTCCAGGCCAGCCAGATGCCGGGCGACCTCGATCGTCATGCACTGCAGCCCGAGACACAGGCCCAGAATCGGGATGCCGTTCTCCCGCGAGTACTGCACCGCGCCGATCTTGCCCTCGATGCCGCGCACGCCGAAGCCGCCGGGGATCAGCACGCCGTCGACGTCGGCAAGCTGCCGGGCGGCGCCCTCGGGAGTCTGGCAGTCGTCACTGGCGACCCAGCGGATGTTGACGCGCACGTCGTGGCCGAACCCGCCGGCCCGCAGCGCTTCGGCCGGCGACAGGTATGCGTCCGGCAGGTCGACGTACTTGCCGACCAGCGCGATGGTGACGCTGCGGGACGGCTTGTGGACCCGGCGCAGCAGTTCGTCCCAGTCGCTCCAGTCCACGTCCCGGAACGGGAGCCCGAGCCGGCGCACGACGTAGGCATCCAGACCCTCGGCGTGCAAGACCTTCGGGATGTCGTAGATCGATGGGGCGTCGGGCGCCGAGACCACCGCTTCCTCGTCCACGTCGCACATGAGACTGACCTTGCGCTTGAGCCCCTCGCTGATCGGCCGGTCAGACCGGCAGACGATCGCGTCGGGCTGGATGCCGATGCTCCGCAGCGCGGCGACCGAGTGCTGCGTCGGCTTGGTCTTCAGCTCACCGGACGGGCCGATGTAGGGCAGCAGCGACACATGCAGGAAGAAGCAGCGGTCCCGCCCGATCTCGTGCCGGATCTGCCGGATCGCCTCCAGGAACGGCTGTGACTCGATGTCGCCGACGGTGCCGCCGACCTCGGTGATGACCACGTCGATCTCGGGCCCGGCCATCTCCCTGATCCGGGCCTTGATCTCGTTGGTGATGTGCGGGATGACCTGCACGGTGTCCCCGAGGTAGTCGCCGCGACGCTCCTTGGCGATCACCCGGGAGTAGATCTGGCCGGTGGTGACGTTGGCCGAGCCGGGCAACCTGATGTCCAGGAACCGCTCGTAGTGGCCGACATCCAGGTCCGTCTCCGTGCCGTCATCGGTGACGAAGACCTCACCGTGCTGGAACGGGTTCATGGTGCCCGGGTCGACGTTCAGGTACGGATCGAGCTTCTGCATGCTCACCCGGAGGCCGCGAAGCTTGAGCAGCCTGCCGATGCTGGAAGCGGTCAGCCCCTTGCCGAGGCTGGAAGCTACACCCCCGGTCACGAACAGATGCCGGGTCGCAACAGGCCTGGAAGTGTGCAGTGGTATTGCCAAATGAGGCTCCCGTGGTCAGACTCGGCGGACTTTCCCGCTCGCCCACGGGGTATCAGGATATCAGGCGACGGACCGGCCGGCCCCGCAACACGACGGCACTGCCAGCATCAACTGCCGTGCCCGGCTGGTCAGGCCAGCGGAGGCTCGGGCAACTCGGGGTTTCGTAAGGCCGCCCGCCGCAGCGCCGGGTCCTGCTGGGCCTGGCGCGCGGCCGCCTCCTCCTGCTTTCCGTGCTCTCCCGCTTCGCCGAATCTGGCCAGCGCCACCGCGCAGATCACCGCCAGGACGAACCCGAAGCCCGCCACGACGGCCAGGCCGGGCCGGGTGGTGTCGCCGAGGAACAGCACCCCGATCAGGGCCGGCGGCACTGTCTCGGCCAGGATGACGGCGGCGGTCGCGGTGGTGACGGTGCCGCCGTCGAGCGCCGCCGCATACAGCATGAAGGAGACAATTCCGGCAGCAGCCAGCGTGTAGGTCGCCGGGTTACGGACGAGCTGAGCGGGCGTGAAGCCGGGCAGGACGCGCGCCGATATGGCCAGCACGCCGTAGCCAAGCCCCGCGATGGCCCCCACGATCGGCGTACGGGCCGGATTCGGCAGCCTGGCCGCCGCTACCCCCACCACGGCGACGCCTGCCACCGCGATGATCAGGCCCAGCTGGAAGGCCCAGCCGACCTTGGCCGCGCCCTCAGCCCCCGCAGACGAGCCCAGCAGGCCCACTCCGATCACCACGCCGGCCACGGCCAGCCACTCGCGGACGGACAGCCTGACCTTCATCAGCCAGGCCGCGAACACCGCCGTGACCGCCAGGTTCGACGCGATTATGGCCTGCACGGCGAACAGCGGCAGCCGGCGCAGCGCGATGAGCTGCCCGATAAATCCGATCAAATCGATCAGGATGCTGGCGAGGAACGGCCCCTGCCGCAGCATCCGCACCACGAGCCCCGGGTCGACCCGCCGGCTGCCAGCGTCAGGCTCGGCCGCCGGGCGCCTGCTCGCAGCCCGCACGGAGATCGCCTGCATGACGCACGCGATCCCGTAGCAGAAGGCCGACCCCAGCGCGGCCAGCAAGCTCACGAGCATGACCCAAAGGTATCCCGCTCGCTCGCCAGGACGCCTTTTAGGCGGTCCCTTCCCTCGTCGCTCCGCCTCCCGCTCAGGCGTAGCGCGTGGTCAGGCCGATCGCGCCCCTCACCCCCAGCGGCAACCCGCTCAGAAACACTTTGGCGATGCGGCTGGACCCCTCCTAGACTCCGGCGGCTTGCATGCCGCGTAGCTCGTGCTTGAGCTCCCTGATCTCGTCCCGGATCCGGGCGGCGATCTCGAACTGCAGCTCAGCGGCGGCGGTGTGCATCTGCTCGGTCAGCTCACTGATCAGCGCGGCAAGGTCGGCGCGGGCCGGCCCGCCGTCGCCAGCCTTGCCGGCGGCCGCCGCCGCGGCCTTCGCCCGGGACGAGACGCCGGGCACCGGGGCCTTGCCCCGGCTCTGCTGCCGGCCGGACCCGCCCAGCAGCTGCTCGGTGTCGGCGTCCTCGCGCGCGAGCTGGTCCAGGATGTCGGCGATGCGCTTGCGCAGCGGCTGCGGGTCCACCCCGTGCTCGGTGTTGTACGCGACCTGCCGTTCGCGCCGCCGGTTGGTCTCGTCGATGGCCCGCTGCATGGACGGCGTGACCTTGTCCGCGTACATGTGCACCTGGCCGGACACGTTCCTGGCGGCGCGGCCGATCGTCTGGATCAGCGAGGTCCCGGACCGCAGGAAGCCCTCCTTGTCGGCGTCCAGGATCGAGACCAGGGACACCTCGGGCAGGTCGAGGCCCTCCCGCAGCAGGTTGATCCCGACCAGCACGTCGTACTCGCCCAGCCGCAGCTCGCGCAGCAGCTCGACCCGGCGCAGGGTATCCACCTCGCTGTGCAGGTAGCGCGCCCGGATGCCGAGCTCCAGCAGGTAGTCGGTGAGGTCCTCGGCCATCTTCTTCGTCAGCGTCGTCACCAGCACCCGCTCGGACTTCTCCGCCCGGTCCCTGATCTCGCCGACGAGGTCATCGATCTGGCCCTTCGTGGGCTTGATGAGGACCTCGGGGTCGATCAGCCCGGTCGGCCGGATCACCTGCTCGGTGACCTCGCCGCCGGTGCGCTGCAGCTCATAGGGACCTGGCGTGGCCGACAGGTACACCGTCTGGCCGATCCGGCCGCAGAACTCGTCCCAGGTCAGCGGCCGGTTGTCGATGGCGCTCGGCAACCGGAAGCCGTGGTCGACCAGTACCCGCTTGCGGGACACGTCGCCCTCGTACATCGCGCCGATCTGCGGCACGGTGTTGTGCGACTCGTCGATCACCAGCAGGAAGTCCTCGGGGAAGAAGTCCAGCAGCGTGTTGGGCGGGCTGCCGGGCTCACGGCCGTCGATGTGCCGCGAGTAGTTCTCGATTCCTGAGCAGCTGCCGACCTGCCGCATCATCTCGATGTCATAGGTCGTCCGCATCCGCAGCCGCTGCGCCTCCAGCAGCTTGCCGAGCCGCTCCAGCTCCGCCAGCCGCTCCTCGAGCTCCGCCTCGATGCCGGCGATCGCCCGCTCCATCCGCTCCGGACCCGCGACGTAGTGGGTCGCGGGGAAGACGTAGATCTCGTCGTCCTCGCTCATGACCTCGCCGGTCAGCGGGTGCAGCGTCATCAGCCGCTCGACTTCGTCCCCGAACATCTCGATCCGGATGGCGAGCTCTTCGTACTGCGGGATCACCTCGATGGTGTCACCGCGAACCCGGAACGTGCCGCGGGTGAATGCCATGTCGTTACGCGCGTACTGCATGCCGACCAGCTTGCGCAGCAGCCCGTCGCGGTCGATCCGCTCGCCAACCCGCAGCTTGAGCATGCGGTCCACGTACTCCTGCGGCGTGCCCAGCCCGTAGATGCAGGAGACCGAGGCAACCACGATCGTGTCCCGCCGGGTGAGCAGCGAGTTCGTGGCCGAGTGCCGGAGCCGGTCGACCTCGTCGTTGATGGACGAGTCCTTCTCGATGTAGGTGTCGGTCTGCGGGACGTACGCCTCAGGCTGGTAGTAGTCGTAGTAAGAGACGAAATACTCAACCGCATTGTGCGGCAGCATCTCCCGCAACTCGTTGGCGAACTGGGCCGCGAGCGTCTTGTTCGGCAGCATGACCAGGGCCGGGCGCTGCAGCTTCTCGGTCAGCCACGCCACCGTCGCGGTCTTGCCGGTGCCGGTGGCGCCCAGCAGGACGGTGTCCTTGGAACCGTCCCGGATCCGCTGCTCCATCTGGGCGATCGCGGCGGGCTGGTCGCCCGCCGGGACCATGTCGGTGATCACCTCGAAGGGTGCCACCCGTCGCTGCAGGTCAGTGACCGGTCTCATGGCACCTCCTCAGGGGATTGTCCGGGCATGCACGCATGGCTGCTCCACGTAGCACAACTGTAGGCGGGGGCTACGACATTCCGCGCTGGCTAGCCGATGGCGACGGTGACCGGGCAGTACAACCGAGCGCGGTCGCCGGGCAGGTCGCCGCCACGGACCATGAGCGCGGTCTCCTCCCCGGCCGTCAGGCCGCCCGACTGCGCCCAGCCAGCCAGGTCCGGGTGCCGTCCGAGCACGTCGATCCGGATCGGACCGGACCAGCCTTGGGCCAGCCCGGCGATCAGCGCGGTGGCGCCGCCGAGATCAGGGCGCGACCAGCGGGCCGATGACGCGGGTACCGTCCTTCGCCCACGCCGCCCCGTAGCCGCGGGCCGGGCGGTCGAACGTGAGGAACGCGTCCGCGAACTCCGGCAGTGTGCTCAGCACCCGGCCGCGGTCCGCGCCGAACACCGCGGTATCGATGGACTGCAGGTCAGCGGCGTCGGCGGCACCGACCGGGCGCAGCGGCTCGGCCGCCGGCGCAGTCAGCGGGCGCGCGGACGGCAGGCTCGCGGATAGCGGGCCGCGGTAGGGCACCGAGCTGTCGATCGCGCGGAAGCCGAGTCGCTCATACAGCGGCCGTCCGTAGTCCGTGGCGGTCAGGTACACGACGGCGTCGCCGGCCCGGGCCAGCGCGTACTGCAGTAGCCGGCCACCGAGGCCCTTGCGGCCGTGCCGGGCGGCGACCAGCATCATGCCGATGGCGGCCAGGCTCGCGCCGTACCGGGTGAGCACCACAGCGCCCGCGAGGCCGCCGGCCGGATCGTCCACGCCGAAGGGTTCGCTGACCGCGAACATCAGCCGCCACTTGTTCTCCTCCGGCGGCCAGCCGCGGTCGGCCGCCAGCTCCACGATCGCAGGCAGGTCGGCCGGGGTCAGCGGGCGCACCGGCAGGCCCGGCGCCAGGTCGAAGTCGGCGGCACGGACGGTCACTGGGTCAGCTCCAGAGAGTTCAGCGGGCGTAGGCATTCGCCAGCATCGCAGCAGCGGAGTCGATGTCGTAACGCGCTCTGGGTGACGCCCAGCTCAAGCGCTTGCCGCCTGGACAGGACTCCGTGCTGGCGGTCCAGTAGCCGCACGGCCCGGCGGTCGAGCCGCGTTGCCCGGTCATCGACGCTCACAGGCGTCAGCGTCTCCGGCAATACCGACAAAACCGCGGCTGTACGGACGGAAGCCATCCCACTGTGTGGCCTTGCTGTCGCCCGACAGCCAGCCCAGCGACAGCGACGCCACACAGTGGGCGAGCAACCCGAGTCGCGTGGGTGAGTTGGCGTAATTCGTGCGCGGTGAGCGGCCCTCGGGCTGGTCGGCGGAGCTAAAAGGGGCTACAGGTAGCGGTCGAAAGCGGGCAGGAACCACGCCCGCAGCTGCCGGCGGATGTCGTCGGGCTGCCGGGCAGGCGATATCGGCGGCTGTGGCCTTGGTCACGCCGAGCCTGAGGCCGTGGCGAAACCGGGTTTCCGGGCTAGCTCGCGGCCAGCGTCTCCCGCCGGCGCAGCTCGGCCCACAGGTCGCCGACCTGGCGGTCCAGCTCAGCCAGCGAGCCGGAGTTGTCCACCACGATGTCGGCTACGGCCAGCCGCTGGTCGCGGGCCGCCTGCGCCGCCATCCGCGACTGCGCCTGCTCCCTGGTCATCCCGCGCAGCCGGACGAGCCGGTCCAGCTGGATGCGCGGCGGCACGTCCACGACGATCACCAGGTCGTAGGTGTCAGCCAGGTTGTTCTCCGCGATCAGCGGGCACGTCGTGCACCACGATGGACGCGGGGCCGGCCGAGTCTTCGAGCTCCCGCATCCGCGCGCCGACTCGCGGATGCACGATCGCGTTGAGCCGGGCGAGCTTCTCTGGGTCGGCGAACACGATCTCACCCAGCGCCGGGCGGTCGAGCGCCCCGTCGGGCCCGAGCACGCCGGGGCCGAACGCGGCGGTGATCTCGGCGAGCCCGCTGGTACCGGGCGCCACGACCTCGCGGGCGATCAGGTCAGCGTCGATGAGGATCGCGCCCTGCGCGGCCAGCCGCCTGGACACCTCGCTCTTGCCGGCCCCGATGCCGCCGGTCAGCCCTACCCGGAACATGTCAGCGAGCCCGCCGGCCGGGAACGCGGAGGCGGGCACGCCGTGCCGTGCACGGCGTGCCCGCCGGAGGTACCGCGGGTCGTCAGCTCTGGCCGCCGGACAGCTTGTCCCGCAGCGCCGCCAGCGCCTCGTCCGAAGCCAGCGTGCCAGAGCGCTCGGAGTCGCCGCTGGAGGAGGAGGTGTGGTGGCCGCCGGACTCGCCGCCGTCGTCGTCCGCCTCGCCGCGCTGCCTCGGCCTTGGTGCGCGCGTCGGCGACCTGCTGCTGGTGCGCCTCGTACCGGGCGCGGGCCTCGGCGTACTGCCGCTCCCACTCCTCGCGCTGGGTGTCGAAGCCTTCCAGCCACTCCCCGGACTCGGAGTCGAAGCCCTCCGGGTAGAGGTAGTTGCCCTGGTCGTCGTACGCGGCCGGCATGCCGTACAGCGTCGGGTCGAAGTCCTCGCCGGAGATCTCGCCGGACTGGCCCTCGTTCGCCTGCTTCAGCGACAGGCTGATCCGGCGCCGGTCCAGGTCGATGTCGATGATCTTGACGAAGATCTCGTCGCCCACCTGCACGACCTGCTCGGGAATCTCGACGTGGCGGTCGGCCAGCTCGGAGATGTGGACCAGGCCCTCGATGCCCTCCTCGACCCGGACGAACGCGCCGAACGGCACCAGCTTGGTGACCCGGCCCGGCACGACCTGGCCGATCTGGTGCGTCCGCGCGAACTGCTGCCACGGGTCTTCCTGCGTCGACTTCAGCGACAGCGAGACGCGCTCGCGGTCCATGTCGACGTCCAGGACCTCGACCGTGACCTCCTGGCCGACCTCGACGACCTCACCCGGGTGGTCGATGTGCTTCCAGGACAGCTCCGAGACGTGCACGAGCCCGTCCACGCCGCCGAGATCGACGAACGCGCCGAAGTTGACGATGGAGGACACGACGCCCTTGCGGATCTGGCCCTTCTGCAGGGTGTTGAGGAAGTTCTGGCGGACCTCGGACTGAGTCTGCTCAAGCCACGCGCGCCGGGACAGGACCACGTTGTTGCGGTTCCGGTCCAGCTCGATGATCTTGGCCTCGATCTCCTTGCCGACGTACGGCTGCAGGTCGCGGACCCGCCGCATCTCCACCAGGGAGGCGGGCAGGAAGCCGCGCAGGCCGATGTCCAGGATCAGGCCGCCCTTGACGACCTCGATGACGGTGCCGGTGACGACGCCGTCCTCCTCCTTGACCTTCTCGATCGTGCCCCAGGCGCGCTCGTACTGCGCGCGCTTCTTGGACAGGATCAGGCGGCCTTCCTTGTCCTCCTTCTGGAGGACCAGTGCCTCGATGTGCTCGCCCGTCTTGACCACGTCGTGCGGATCGACGTCGTGCTTGATGGACAGCTCACGGGACGGGATGACGCCCTCGGTCTTGTAGCCGATATCGAGGAGAACCTCGTCTCGATCGACCTTGACGACAGTGCCTTCGACAATGTCGCCGTCGTTGAAGTACTTGATGGTCTCGTCGATGGCGGCGAGGAAGGCCTCCTCGGAACCGATGTCGTTGACCGCTACCTTGGGGGTCGAGGTGGCCTCTGTGCTGCTCGTCATGTGTAGGTGGACTCCGGATACGGACAGATCGAATTGTGCAGGACTGCTACCGTGCACGGCGGTCCGACAAAAGGAAAGCCATAGATTTTGCCTGGCCAGCACGACCGGCCGCGGCTTGCAGTGAGACTGCCTCGCGGGCTGCCTGACCATTTGGCGGACTGCACCTGAACACAGTGCAGCGTCAAGCATATGAGAGCCCGGCCGGGGGGTCAATCCAGGGGCGGCGTGCAGGCCGTCCGATTCGGGCCGGGGTCCTAGTGCGCCGCTTCCGCCCAGCTCAGGCCGTAGCCCATGGAAACCTCCAGCGGGACTGTCAGCTCCGCCGCCGCGGCCATGGCGCCGCTGACGAGCTCTCTGACCTGGTCTAGCTCGCCCGGCGCGACCTCGAACAGCAGCTCGTCGTGGACCTGGAGCAGCATCCGCGATCGGAGCCCGGCGTCGGCCAGATCCTGATGCACGGTCAGCATGGCGACCTTGATGATGTCGGCGGCCGAGCCCTGAATCGGGGCGTTCAGGGCCATTCGCTCGGCCATCTCCCGGCGCTGCCGGTTGTCGGAGGTCAGGTCCGGCAGGTACCGCCGCCGGCCCATCATCGTCTGGGTGTAGCCGTCCATCCGCGCCTTGGCCACGACGTCCCTGAGGTAGTCGCGGACGCCGCCGAACTGCTGGAAGTACTCGTCCATGTAGCCGCGGGCCTCATCCGGCGTGATCCGCAGCTGCTGCGACAGGCCGTAGGCGGACAGGCCGTAGGCGAGGCCGTAGTTCATGGCCTTCACCTTGCTGCGCAGCTCCTGGGTCACGTCGACGGGCTCGACCCCGAAGACCCGGCCGGCGGTGGCGGCGTGGAAGTCGTGCCCGGAGCCGAACGCAGCCGCCAGCGCCTCGTCACCCGACAGGTGCGCCATGATCCGCAGCTCGATCTGGCTGTAGTCGGCGGTCAGGATCCACTCGTAGCCCGCCCCGACGACGAAGCCGCGCCGGATCCGGCGGCCTTCCTCGGTCCGGATCGGGATGTTCTGCATGTTGGGATCGGTGGACGAGAGCCTGCCGGTGGCGGCGATCGTCTGGTTGAAGGTCGTGTGGATGCGCCCGTCCGCGTCTGCCATCGGGATCAGCGAATCGACGATGCTCTTGAGCTTGGCGACGTCACGGTGCCGGAGCAGGTGCGCGAGCACCGGGTGCTCGGTCTGCGCGAGCAGCCCGGTCAGCGCCTCAGAGTCGGTGGTGTAGCCCGTCTTGATCCGCTTGGTCTTGGGCAGGCCCAGCTCGGTGAACAGGACTTCCTGCAGCTGCTTGGGCGAGCCCAGGTTGAACTCGTGCCCGGTGACGGCGAACGCCGCCTGCTCGGCCGACTTGACCTCACCGCCGAGCTCGGCCGACATGGCGGCGAAGTGCTCGCTGTCGGCCCCGATGCCGGCCCGCTCCATGTCCGCCAGCACGCTGACGAGCGGCAGCTCGACGGCGGCGAGCAGCTCGGTGGCGCCGCGCGCGTTCAGGTCCTGGTCGAGCGCGTCGGCCAGCTCCCTGGTCGCCAGCGCGCGCTGGGCCAGCGCGGTCGGCGATCTCGGCGTCGTCGGGCACGTCCAGCGTCAGCTGCCCGGTGGGCGGGGTCGCGTCGCGCAGCTCCCGGTTCAGGTACCGCAGCGCGAGGTCGGCCAGGTCGAATGACCGCTGGCCCGGCAGCGCGAGATAGGCGGCGAGCGCGGTATCGCTGGTGAGCCCGGCCAGGTCGAGCCCGCGCGCCGCGAGCGCGTGCATGGGCCCCTTGGCGTCGTGCAGCGCCTTGGGATGAGCCGGGTCCGACAGCCAGCTGCCGAGGGCCTTGTCGTCGTCCTCGGTGAGCGTCGTCGGGTCCAGGTAGGCCGCCGCATCGGGCACCGCGATCGCGATGCCGGTGATGTTGCCCGTGCCCCGGCCCCACCCGCCGCTCAGGGCCAGCCCGGCCCGGTCCGGGCCCGCGTGCTCGTCCAGCCAGGCCGCGACCTCGCCCGGATCCGAGCACGGTGGCGGCCACGTCAAACGCGGTCGTGGACTCCGTCACGGTGCCCGCGGCGGGCGCGGCCGGACCGCCGATGCCGTTCGGCAGCGTCGAGTAGAGCCGGTCCCGCAGCACCCGGAACTGCAGCGTGTCGAACAGCTGGTGGATCTGCTCGCGGTCCCACGGGGCCGGCGCAAGGTCCGCGGGGCCGACCTCCAGCGTCATGTCCCGGACGAGCTGGGTGAGCTGGCTGTTGCGCAAGACGCCGGCCAGGTGCTCGCGCAGCGCGTCACCCGCCTTGCCCTTGACCTCGTCCACCCGGTCGACGAGCTGGGCCAGCGAGCCGAACTCGGCGATCCACTTGGTCGCGGTCTTTTCCCCCACGCCGGGGATGCCGGGCAGGTTGTCGCTGGGGTCGCCGCGCAGCGCGGCGAAGTCCGGGTACTGCGAGGGACTGAGGCCGTACTTGGCCTGCACCGCCTCGGGCGTGAACCGCGCCATCTCGCTGATACCGCGCATCGTGTACAGCACCGTTACGTCATCGGTGACCAGCTGGAGGGCATCGCGGTCGCCGGTGACGATCAGCACGTCCATCTCGCCGGCCGCCTCGGTGGCGAGCGTCGCGATGATGTCGTCCGCCTCGTAGCCGGGTACCGACAGCCGGCGGATCCCGAGCGCGTCCAGCACCTCGAAGATGAGGCTCAGCTGGCTGCGGAAGTCGGCGGGCGTCTCTTTCCTGGTCGCCTTGTACTCGACGTACTGCTCGTGCCGGAACGTCGGCTCGCCGCGGTCGAATGCGACCGCCACCCGCGTCGGCTGCTCATCCCGCAGCACGTTGATGAGCATCGCGGTGAACCCGTAGACCGCGTTCGTCGGCTGACCGGTCGTCGTCGAGAAGTTCTCCGCGGGCAGCGCGAAGAACGCGCGGTATGCGAGCGAATGCCCGTCCAGGAGGAGCAGCCGCTCTCTGCCGCGCGGTCCCTGCTGCTGGTCTGCCGTCTCCTTCGAAGCCACACCCGGATCCTAGTGCGCGGGTCAGACAGTTGGTGCCCCTCAGCGGGACTGCCCGACCGGCCGCCCGCGCCGCGATCCGGACCGAGCCCCTACCCTTTACTGCACCTTGTCAGCAGCGGTGACGTGGAGGTACCAGTGCCGGGATTGTCCGAGCGGGAACAGCAGATCATGGCGGCGTTCAACAGCCAGGGCGACAACATGCTGGCCGGCCGGATGGGAATCAGGATCATCGAGGCATCCCCGGAGCGGGTGGTGGGCACGATGCCGGTCCAGGGCAACACCCAGCCGTACGGCATCCTGCACGGCGGCGCCTCGTGCGTGCTCGCCGAGTCGCTCGGCTCGCTCGGCGCTGCCCTGCAGGCCGGCCCGGACCGGTTCACCGTCGGCATCGAGATCAACGCGACGCATCACCGCTCGGCCTCGGCTGGCCTGGTCACCGGCGTGGCGACGCTCGCGCACGGCGGCCGCACCATGTCCACCTTTGACATCGTCATCACCGACGAGCTGGGCAAGCGGGTGTGCACCGCCCGGCTGAGCTGCTTGCACCGTGACGCCGTCCCCTTCGGCGGGACACCGATCAGGGAACGGGGTGTGCCCGCCGACCCGGGCGACGGCGAGAACGCGGACGGCGCGTGACTTCGGGGATGTTCCGCCCATACGGCACGGGGAATTCCGGTTCTCTGCGCGCTGGCGCCGCGCATCGCTACCTTGGTGGGGAGAGTCTGCAGAGGACCGAGTAGAGAACGTGCCGGCCCGGGGAAGGCCGACATGGCACCAAAGGTTTGGCTGACTCCATGACCGTCGACCGCTTTCCGGCGTCCGGCGGCCGCAGCGGCGGGCGCCGGACTCACCGGGGGTAGTGAGACCGGCCCCGCTGCTCGTTTTCTGGCCGTCCGGCGTCAGCTGGGCAGCTGACCCGGCTGGTCGGTTACCCCCGCCGCCAGGATCGCGGTGGAATCCATCACGGTGCCGATCGGCAGCCCGGCGCCCGCGGCCACCACGACCTGCCGTTCCCCGATGAACGCGAACGTGCGGGGATTGAAGATGAGCTGCTCGCTGATCCCGTGGTAGGTCTGCTGGACGCCGACGCCGTGCTGGCCGGCCGCGTTGGTGGCGTGCCGGGCCACGGTGACGCCAGGGATGCGGGCCACCGCGCGGAATACCGCCGCCAGCGCGGCCGGCGGCACGAGGGATTCCCGGATCAGATCGCCGGCGGTGATGAACGCCTGTACGTCGGCCGGATTCTGGCCCTGGCTGTTGCGGTACAGGTAGGTCAGCATCGCTCCGGCCGTCGTGGGCAGCCCGCCGTGATAGGCAGGCGTCGGGGCGCACCGCGCGCTCGAGCCCGCGGCATCATCGCCGGTGGGCACGCCGTTCTTGCACCCGGCCAGCGAGGTCTCCCGCCAGCTCGCGCCGCGGGCAGCGGGCAGCGTCCGGATCAGGCCGACCCTGGTGCCGTCCACTGATGCCCAGACCTCGCGCAGGTCGGTCTGCTCCCGGACGGAACTGCCGTTGGTGATCACGGCGGCGGTCTGCACCGACTTGACGAAGATGAACTGATCCGCGGACGGCGTCAGGACCGGCGCGCGGGCCGCGACGGTCGCGGCGTGCCGCAGCAGCACCGCTGCCTCCGCGCTGGCGGCCTGCGGCGCGCCCCACAACCCCAGGCTCGAGGCGGCGAACACGGCGGCCGCCGCCGCGGCTGCGACCGCCCCGGCCAGCCCGATCCGCCGGACCGGACGCCGGGCCGGACGCCGGGCGGCCGGCTTGAACTGGCGCACGACGGCGGTCCGCAACTCTGGTGACGGCCCCCGCCAGTCGCCGTCGAGCGTCCGGCCAAATTCCGTGATGATCGTCAGCTCGTTCACGCTGAGTCCTCCTTGCTGAGAGTGGCGGGATTGACGCCGCCGAGTGAAGCGCGGACCTGGACGCGGGCCCGGCTCAGCCGGGACCGGACGGTGCCGATGGGTATGCCGAGGGCCTGCGCGGTCTCGTCGTAGCTCAGATCGCCCCAGGCGATCAGCAGCAACACGGTGCGGTCGGCCTGCGCGAGCCGGGCCAGCGCCCCGGCTAGCGCTGTGCGCTGGGCCTGCGCCGAGACGCCAGCGGCTACCTGATCGGCGAGCCCGTCCGTCGGGAGGTCTGGCGCGCTGCGGGCCAGCGCCCGCCAGCGCGCGGACTCGGTCCGGTGCTGGCGCGAGATCTCCTTGGTGAGGATGCCGAACAGCCAGGGCCGCGCGTCTGGCCGGGTGAGGTCGTAGCGCACCCGCGCCCCGAACGCGGCCAGGAACGTCGCCGCGACCAGGTCGTCCGCGGCGTCCGCGCCGACCCGCCGGGCGGCGTAGCGGTGCAGGGCCGCGGCGTAGCGGTCATACAGCACGGCGAACCGCTCGGGCTGCGCCAGCGACTCTTCGATGACGGCGGCATCGGCGCCGCCGGACGTGCCGGGTTCGGCGGCCGGGATCGCCGGGGCGGTCGCCCTCATGACTGCAGCGAGGCTTTCACTGCGCTCCTTCCGGGAGGTGACACGGTCACCCGTGTATCACCACCAGAGCGCGTTCGGGTTCACGCCGGCCGCTCAGCCGCCGCCAGCTCGGCTCGCCGGCCGGCCAGCTCAGCCCCGCGGTCGGCCGCTCAGCCGGCTGCCGTCGGCCTTCGGCGCCGTCGGTGCCGGGGACCTCAGCCGCTCCGTCGGCGGCCGCTGGCGTCGACGCGGCCTGCTCGGCCTCGGCCATGACTTCCTCGGCCACCGACCGCATCGTCTGGCGGCGGTCCATGGAGGTCTTCTGGATCCACCGGAACGCCTGCGCCTCGGTCATCCCCTTGGTGTCCTGCAGCTGGCCCTTCGCCCGGTCGAGCAGCTTGCGCACCTCGAGCCGCTCACGCAGGTTGGCGGCCTCCGAGTTCAGCGCGGCTATCTCGGCGAACCGGCTGACCGCGACCTCGATCGCCGGTACCAGGTCAGCCTTGGTGAAGGGCTTGATCAGGTAGGCCATCGCGCCGGCCTCGCTGGCGCGCTGCACGAGGTCCCGCTGCGAGAACGCGGTGAGGATGATCACCGGCGCGAGCTGCTTGCCGGTGATCTGCTCCGCGGCCGAGATCCCGTCCAGGCCCGGCATCTTGACGTCCATGATCACCAAGTCCGGCTTGAGCTCCTCAGCGAGCTTGACGGCCGTCTCGCCGTCGCCGGCCTCACCGGCTACGACGTAGCCCTCCTCCTCCAGCATCTCGCGCAGGTCGAGGCGGATGAGGGCCTCATCTTCGGCTATCACCACGTTGAAAGGGCTCTTGGTCACGAGCCGAGCGTACCGAAGACCCAGTACTCTGGCGTCCAGCGATCCCCCTGCTGCGTCACCGTTACCTGCGACTGGAGCAGGTAGACGGCTCTCAGCAAGTGTCCCCGAAACTACGAACCGGGCCATGGCCGTGGTACGGGCGCATACAGAAGTCCTAATAAGTATAGGACGAATGCCGAGATGTCGGAATGGCAGACGAGGATGCCTCAAAAGCATCTGTCCGAAAGGGCGTGCGGGTTCGAGTCCCGCTCTCGGCACTGAGCACGGTAGCGCTCCGAAATTGTCGGTAGCGGACGCGAGGATTGGTTTGTGTATCCCCGCGCCACCGTCGAAACCGCGCTGCTGCTGTCTGGCGCCAACATTCTCGACCGTGAGAACGCACAGATATGCGGAGTGTCAGTCAAGGCTATCCAGCACTGGCGCTACGGGGACCGGCGTGGTCCGCACGCGGCCAGACGCTCCTAGTTGCCCGCGGTGTGATGGGAGGCCATTGAATGAGCCGATCTACGCCTATCTGCTCGGCCTGTATCTAGGCGACGGATCACCTAGCTCGCGGCCGCCGCGACGTCTTCGCGCTTATCGATCACGTGCGCAGACGCCTGGCCAGGACTGATCGATCGCGGCAGCGGCAGGCGATGGCAGAGGTCATGCCTACGTCGCAAGTCTTCCGGGTGCAGCGCATGGGCTGCACCGACGTGAAGAGCGTCGCCAAGCATTGGCCGTGCCTGTTTCCGCAGCACGGTCCTGGCCGGAAGCACGAACGCAAGATCGAGCTAGCCGAGTGGCAGCGGGCGATCACAGCGAGGTATCCGGATCAGTTGGTTCGCGGGCTGATTCACTCCGATGGCTGCCGGTTTACCAACCGGGTGCGCCGACCGCTAAAGGACGGCGACAAGTGGTACGAGTACCCGCGGTACATGTTCACGAACGAGTCCGCCGACATTCTCGGGATCTGCGGCGAAGCGCTCGACCAGCTAGGTGTCGACTGGCGGTTCTCCCAGCTACAACACCATTTCGGTGGCCCGCAGAGACGCCGTGGCGCGGCTCGATCAGTTCGTCGGGCCCAAGTACTAAGCGAGCACAGTACTGAGCCGCGCCACGGGCACCAAGGCTCAGCCGCCCTGGGCGGCCGCCTGCATGGCCTCCTGCATCGCCGCCAGCGTGACCTTGAGCTGGTCAGTGGGGCTGAACTGGATGAACTCGCTGCCCGCGAGCGCCGCCGGGACGTGCCCGGGCGGCATGTAGAACGCATCGCCGGCGCCGACGACTTCCTCCCGGTCCCCGTAGGTAACCGTGATCTGGCCCTTGAACACATAGCCCCAGTGCGGGCAGTGGCACTGGCCGCCGGGCAGCCCGGACAGCGCCTGCACCAGATCGTGGGTCTGGTGGATGGTCACCCAGTCGACGGTGTACCCGCCGAGGTCCTCGCCCCGGTCCTCGGCCAGCTCGAAGTCCTGGACCTGGCTGACGGTTTCCTTCGACGTCTTAGGCATCTCTGGTCATCTCCTCACGGATTGTCGCGCTGATGCCATGACGCTAAGCGGCCGGTGGTAGCCGGGGCATGAGGCGATCGCCTCATCATCGGCGACGGAAATCCCGAGCTCAGAAGGGCTCGCTGGTGACGCTTTTCTCCTCCGGCAGCAGGCCGTGCTGGACCGCGAACATCGCCGCCGCCGCCCGGTTGGACGCACCGATCTTGGCGTAGATGTGCTCGACGTGATTGCCCGCCGTCTTGGGCGTGATCACGAGCAACTCGCCGATCTGCCGGTTGGACAGGCCGCGGGCCAGCAGGACCAGCACCTCTATCTCCCGGCCGGTCAGGCCGCCGACGCCTTCCTGGCGGCGCGGCAGCCGGTGCCCGGCGGCCTGCAGCACCGCGCTGACCGCGTCCGCGTCCAGCCGGCCTGCCCTGACCTCCTGCTGCATGTCGGCGGCCGCCTCGGCCGCGGACCTGGCGGCGCGGTGCGGCCTGGGCTCGCGCTTGGACTGATAGGCCTCGGCGGCGGCGAGGATGCGGGCCGGCCGCGAGATCGCGCCGCCCGACAGCCCGCGCGGGTAGCCGCTGCCGTCCAGCCGCTCCCGGTGCAGCACCGCGATCTCGCCCAGCGGGGCGAGCGCCGCTGACTGCCGCAGCATCCGCTCGGTCAGGTACGGGTACATCCGGACCCGCTCCCACTCCCCCGCGCTCAGCGGGCCGGGGCGGTCCCAGATCGAGTTCGACACTCCCAGCCGGCCGAATCCGTGCACCAGCCCGGCCCGCCGCAGCGTCAGCACGTCGGCTCGCGGCAGCCCGAGCCTGCGGGCGGCCTCCTGCGCGAGGTCGGCCACGGCGACCGAGTGGCCGAGACTGTACGGCGACTTGAGATCGACGAAGCTGGCGATGGCGGTGAGCGCCGCGTCGAGCTGCAGCGGGCGACAACGGCACCGCGAGCGCCGGCTCGGCGGCGATCACCGCCTGCCAGGGCGGAGTCGCCTCCAGGCCGTCCAGCACGTGGCCGGAGCGCGCACACAGCAGGCTGGCGAGCGCGGGATCGAACTGCCGGCCAGCCTGCCTGCGCGCGAGCGCGCTGGCCGCCTCGACACCGCGGACTCGGTGCGCCACCTCGACGTACTCGGCGAGCAGCGCGATTCTGGCGGCGACCGGCACCGCGTCGCCGCGTAGCTCGCCCGGCCAGCCATGCCCGTCCCACTGCTCGTACGCAGCGCCGACCGCGTCGCGCACCGCCGCGGGCAGGTCCAGCTGCTCGGCCAGCATGCGCGCCAGCCGGGCGTGCTGGGAGATCATCCCGTCCAGCTCGCGGCGCCCGGACAGCGCGAACTCCAGTCCGACCCGGACCCGGTACAGCGGCGGATTACCGGCCCCGATCAGCCGCATCGTCGCCAGCATGCCGCGCAGGCTGCCGATGTCGTGGGCGTACTTGCCGGACTTCAGCCTGATGTCGTCGCCGAACCACTTGGCCTGCTCATGAGCGTCGGAATGGCAGCCGACGTTCACCAGCAGCGCGGTGTAGTAGACGGCGGCGCGGTCCTGCTCATCGAGCCCGGAGAGCTCGGCCAGCCGGAGCGCGATCAGGCACTGCCGCAGCACGTGCTCCATCGGCTGGCCGAAGCCGAGATCCACGCCCAGCGACAGCGCGGCGATCAGCTCGGCGAGCCGCACCTGCGGGTACTCGGTCCCCTCGCCCATCTGTCAACTTTAACGTTCCTTGACCTACTGGCCAGGGCTTCAGCCTTGCTGGCTGTGGCGGCGCAGCCAGGACTGCGGCTGGCCGGCCTCGTCGGCCATCGCCTGCCAGGTCCAGCCGTCAGCGCGGCGCGCCCGCACGTAGCCGGCCACGTCCGGGTAGCCCAGGCTCGCGGCGACCTGGGCCGCCCGCTCGCTGGCCGCGTGCCTGGTGGCGGCGTGCGCGACCCGGGGCATGCCGTGCCGGGCCAGCGCCGCGGCGGCCGCGTGGTAGCTCAGGCCGGCCTCGGCGGCGATCTGGTTCACCGACCAGTGCTGCCCGGTGTGCCGCTGCCGCAGGTAGGCGCCGACGTCGGTGAAGCCGGCGGCGCGGGCGGCCGCGGTCCAGCGCTCGTCGTCGGCCGACCGCGCGGCCGACCGCGTGGCGGCCGCGTCGGCCGCGGCGGCCGGGTCCAGCTCCGCCAGGTGCCGCGACAGCCAGTCCTTGTGCAGCCCGGCCGCCCGGCTGATGGCGGCCAGGCTGTCGCCCTGCGCGGTCCTGGCCCGCACCAGCGCGCCGATGTCGGCGAACCCGTTCTCGGCGGCCACCCGCGCGGCGACCGCCCGCAAGTGCGCGAGGGCCCGTTCCCGGCTTGCCTCCGCGCTACCCGGATGGGTCCGGCCTGCTAGCGCCGTCCGGGCCCGGCGGCGGCGCTGCTCGGGCAGCGGGCGACCGCGAGCCGCAGCCGCCGCGTCCTGCGCGAGCTCACCGGTGCCCGCCCGGGCCCGGCCGCGGGCGCTGCCAGCCCGTACGGCCGGGTCGAAGAGCAGCCGGGCGCTGAAGGACGCGGCGCGCATCTTCCTGGTCGCCGTGCCCTCCAGGGACTGGCCGCGTTCCAGGCCGAACGCGGTGCAGTAGGCCTCCTTGGTCCAGCCGTGCGCGCGCAAGTGGGCCGTGACCGAGCGACGCCAGCGGCCGCACAGGTGACAGAGCACCAGGTCGCCGTCGGCAGTGACCTCCCCTACCGGGCCAAAGTACGGCGTACCGTCGGCCAGCAGGCCGAGCGGCGCGGCCGGTCCGGCCGCCGCGACGCTAGCCGCCATTGCGCCCTCCGGCTCCCCGCTAGAGGTCTGAGTAGTAACAAAGAGACTACTCAGTCGCGGCGCACGCGTCACTACCCGCGTTGGCTTCCCGCCCGCGGCTGGCGTGCGGCCGCGACCCCGCCCGCGCCCGTTAAGCTCGGCGACATGACTGCCGCGCCGCCGCTGTCCCTGGCGGAGTGGGTCGTGCTCGCGCTCATCGCCGAACGGCCCACCCACGGCTTCCCGATCGCCCGGCTGGCCGCCCACGATGGCGAACTCGGCCGGATCTGGCACATCCCGAGGCCGATCGTGTACCGCGCCCTGTCCAGGCTCGCGGACGCGGACCTGATCAGCGCCGACGGATCCGAGCCGGGGCGCGGGCCGCAGCGCACGATCTGGGCGGTGACCCCGGCGGGGCGGGCGGCCGCGCTGACCTGGCTGCAGACGCCGGTCGAGCACGTCCGGGACGTGCGGTCGCACCTGCTGATGAAGCTGGCGTTGCTGCACCGGGCCGGGCTGGATCCGACCGGGCTGCTCCGGCGGCAGCGCGAGGTGCTCGCCCCGATCGCAGCGGCGATGGCAGCCGAGCACCCCGACCCGGCGGGTTTCGAGGCGACGTTGCTCGCCTGGCGGCGCGCCAACGCCCGGGCCACGATCAGCTTCCTGGCCGACGTGACGCCCGGCG
Source organism: uncultured Actinomycetota bacterium (assembly GCA_963805805.1). Classification (GTDB taxonomy): domain Bacteria; phylum Actinomycetota; class Actinomycetes; order Streptosporangiales; family Streptosporangiaceae; genus JAJYUU01. The sequence goes on from CAWDVS010000012.1 coordinate 250,832, forward strand.
GCCCGGCCTAGCCCAGATCGGCGCCGCTACAACGGAGCCGGGCTCGGGCGGCCCCGGCGCGCTCGCGGGCGGGTCGCCCGCAGCACCTGGATCGCGGGCCTGCCACGTTGACCCGTGCTCAGCGACCGAGTCTGCTCCCGTGCCGTCCGCCGGCGGGGCGGCCGAGGCGGCCAGCGCCGCGCTGCCCGCGACCGGCAATTCCACGCCGGCCTCCGGCGGCAGGTCCAGTTTGGCCGCGACCGCGGTGCGGGAGCGGGCTCGCAGCGGCCGCGGCGGCCGCACCGGCTGCGGCGGTGCCGGGCGCCGGCGGCGGCCCAGCCCGGCCAGCGCCCGCTTGCGCTGGCTGCGCGCCACCAGCAGGTAGGACCACGCGACGATCAGGATGGCGAGCATCGCGGCCTCGTTCGTGCGCAACCCGAACAGGCGCGGGGTGTAGCCGACCCGGCGCGCCTCGACGAAGAACCTGGCCGTCGCGTACAGCCCTGCGTACAGGGCGAACGCCGTCCCGCCGGTCAGCCGGAACCGGCGGATCGAGTAGCCGACGGCGAGCGGCCACGAGCAGGTAGAGCAGCGACTCATACAAGAAGATCGGCTGGAACGTGGCCACGGCCTGATAGCCGGCCGCGCGGTGCGCGGGCGAGATCTCGACCGCCCAGGGCAGCCCGGACGGCCGCCCGTACAGGCCCTGGCTGAACCAGTTGCCCCAGACCGCGATGGCCTGCGCGACCGGCAGCGCCGGCGCGGCCGCGAGCGCGAGCGGTCCCAGCTCGATGCCGTTCTGGCGGCAGTAGGCCCAGGTCGCCACCGCCCCGGCGGCGACCGCGCCGGCCACGCCGAGGCCGCCTTCCCAGATCCGCAGCGCGCTGACCCAGTCCCGGTGCGGCCCGAAGTACAGCCGGTAGTTGGTGGCCACGCTGTAGACCCGCGCCCCGATGATGCCGACGGGCACCGCCACGGTCGCCACCTTCAGCACGATGCCCTGCTGGCCGCCCGCCCGGCGGTAGCGCCAGTCCGTCAGCCACAGTCCGGCCAGCACGCCCGCGACCATGCACAGGGCGAACGCCCGCACCGGGACGGGGCCCAGGTGCCAGATGTCGCTGGCGGGGCTCGGGAGGAAAGCCGCCGGCATGAACAGGACGTTACCCGCATGGTCGCCGTGATCGCGCCGCCTTTACCGGCTGGTGATCATGCCTGGTCAGCGGATCGGCGCCGCCTTCGGCCCGATCGCGGCCGGGAGCGCGGTCTCCCCGCACAGGTAGGCGTCGACCGCCGCGGCCGCCGACCGGCCCTCGGCGATGGCCCAGACGATCAGCGACTGGCCGCGGCCCATGTCCCCGGCCACGAACACGCCGGGCACCGAGGTGGCGAACGAGCCGTCCCTGGCCACGTTCCCGCGTTCGTCGAACTCGACGCCGAGGCCGCTGGCCAGCGACCCGCGCTCGGCCCCGGTGAACCCCATCGCCAGCAGCACCAGGTCACCGGCCAGCTCGCGCTCGGTCCCCGGCACCGGCCGGGGCGGCGCGCCGGGCTCCAGCTCGACCTCGACCAGCTGCAGGGCGCGCACCCGGCCGGCCGAGTCGGCGAGGAACTGCTGGGTGGACACCGCGTACACCCGGTCGCCGCCCTCCTCGTGCGCGCTGGAGACGCGGAAGACCGCCGCGTGCACCGGCCACGGCTGGCTGGCCGGCCGGGAGTCGCGGCGGCCGCGGCAGGATCTCCAGCTGTGTCACCGACGCCGCACCCTGCCGGAGCGCGGTGCCCAGGCAGTCGGCGCCGGTGTCACCGCCGCCGATGATGACCACGTCCCGGCCGCGGGCGGAGATGTCCGGGTCGTCGGCGCAAAGACCGCCCCCGGCCCGCGCCGCGGCCTTGTTGGCCAGCGGCAGGTAGTCCATCGCCTGGTGAATGCCGTCCAGGTCCGCGCCGGGCACCGGCAGGCCGCGCGGTATGGTCGCGCCGCAGGCCAGCACGATCGCCGCGTAGTCGCGGCGCAGCCGGGCCGCGCTGATGTCCGCCCCGGCCCGCACGCCGCAGCGGAACTCGGTCCCCTCGGCCAGCATCTGCACCAGCCGCCGGTCCAGGTGCCGCTTCTCCATCTTGAACTCGGGGATCCCGTACCGCAGCAGGCCGCCGGGCGCATCCGCCCGCTCGAACACCGTGACCGTGTGCCCGGCCCTGGTCAGCTGCTGCGCCGCCGCGAGCCCGGCCGGACCGGATCCGACGACCGCGACCTTCTGACCGGCCGCGACGGCAGCCGGGGACGGACGCCTGGGCGGCACCCACCCCTCGTTCCAGGCCCGATCGATGATCGAGACCTCCACCTGCTTGATCGTCACCGGCTCGGCGCTGATACCCAGCACGCACGCCGACTCACACGGCGCCGGGCAGAGCCGGCCGGTGAACTCGGGAAAGTTGTTCGTCGCGTGCAGCCGCTCGACGGCGGCGCGCCAGTCGCCCGCGTGGATGAGGTCGTTCCACTCCGGGATCAGGTTCCCGAGCGGGCAGCCCTGATGGCAGAACGGGATGCCGCAGTCCATGCACCGGCCCGCCTGCCGCTCCAGGTCGTGGGCACCGAACTCGTGATAGACCTCTTTCCAGTCCATGATCCGGATGTCCACCGGCCGGCGCTGCGGCAGCCGCCGCGGCGTCGTCATGAATCCCCTCGGGTCGGCCATCTCGCCCCTCGCCCCTCAGCCCGAAGCCGCGGCCATCACGGCCTCGCTCACGTCGGTTCCGTCCTGCTCGGCCCGCAGTTGCGCGGCCAGCACCCGCTTGTAGTCGACCGGCATCACCCGGCCGAACCGGGCCAGCGCGGCCGGCCAGTCCGCGAGCAGCCGGGCCGCGACGCACGAGCCGGTCTCGGCCTGATGCCGCTGCAGCAGCGCGAGCAGGAAGTCGCCGTCTTCCTCGGTCAGCGGCTCCAGGTCGGCCATCTCGGTGTTGACCCGGCGCGGATCGGGGTCGAGCAGGTAGGCGATGCCGCCGGACATGCCGGCCGCGAAGTTCCGCCCGACCGGCCCGAGGATTGCGACCCGGCCGCCGGTCATGTACTCACAGCCATGGTCGCCGGTCCCCTCGGCCACCGCGACGGCGCCGGAGTTGCGCACGCAGAACCGCTCCCCGACCACGCCGCGCAGCAGCATCTCGCCGCTGGTCGCGCCGTAGCCGATCACGTTGCCGGCGATCACGTGCTGCTCGGCCGGGAACGGTGCGGCCGGGTCCGGCGCGGCGATGATCCGGCCGCCGGACAGGCCCTTGCCGAGGTAGTCGTTCGCGTCTCCGCGCAGCCGCAACGTGATCCCGCGGGGCAGGAACGCGCCCAGGGACTGGCCGGCCGAGCCCGCCAGCGTCACGTCGATGGTGTCGTCGGGCAGGCCGTCGCCGCCCCAGCGCCGGGTCAGCGCACTGCCCAGCATCGTGCCGACGGCCCGGTTGACGTTGCGCACCGGCAGTTCCAGCCGGACCGGCGTGCCGGACTGCAGCGCGCCCTCGGCCAGCAGGATCAGCGTGTTGTCGAGCGCCTTGTCCAGCCCGTGGTCCTGGCCGGTGACGCAGTGCCGCGCCGTGCCGGCGGGCAGGTCCGGCACGTACAGCACCGGGGTCAGGTCCAGGCCCGCCGCCTTCCAGTGCTCGATGGCCGCGCGCGGGTCCAGCAGTTCCGCGTGCCCGATGGCCTCGTCCAGACTGCGGAAGCCCAGCTGGGCGAGGTACTCGCGCACCTCGGCGGCGATGAACTCGAAGAAGTTCACGACGAACTCCGGCTTGCCGGTGAACTTCCGCCGCAGCTCCGGGTTCTGCGTCGCGACCCCGACCGGGCAGGTGTCCAGGTGGCACACGCGCATCAGCACGCAGCCGGACACCACCAGCGGCGCGGTGGCGAAGCCGAACTCCTCGGCGCCGAGCAGCGCCGCGACGATGACGTCCCGGCCGGTCTTGAGCTGCCCGTCGGTCTGCACCACGATCCGGTCCCGCAGCCCGTTGCGCAGCAGCGTCTGCTGGGTCTGCGCCAGCCCGATCTCCCACGGGCCGCCCGCGTGCTTGATGCTGGTCAGCGGCGCGGCGCCGGTGCCGCCGTCGTGCCCGGAGATCAGCACGACGTCCGCGTGCGCCTTGGCCACGCCCGCCGCGACGGTGCCGACGCCCATCTCGGCGACGAGCTTCACGTGCACCCGCGCGGCCGGATTGGCGTTCTTCAGGTCGTGGATGAGCTGCTTGAGGTCCTCGATCGAGTAGATGTCGTGGTGCGGCGGCGGCGAGATCAGCCCGACCCCCGGCGTCGAGTGCCGGGTCTGGGCGATCCACGGGTAGACCTTGTGCCCTGGCAGCTGGCCGCCCTCCCCCGGCTTCGCGCCCTGCGCCATCTTGATCTGCAGGTCGTCGGCGTTCACCAGGTACTCGCTGGTCACGCCGAACCGGCCGCTCGCGACCTGCTTGATCGCCGAGCGGCGGGAGTCGCCGTTCTCGTCCGGTCGAAACCGGCGCGCGTCCTCACCGCCCTCGCCGGTGTTGGACCGGGCGCCGAGCCGGTTCATCGCGATCGCGATCGTCTCGTGCGCTTCGGCCGAGATCGACCCGTACGACATCGCGCCGGTGCTGAATTTCCGCACGATGCTCGCCACCGGCTCGACCTCTTCGAGGGGAACGGGCTGCCGCGGGCTGACGTGTTTGCTGGCCCGGGATCGGCATCCTCGACGCCGCGGATCCGCAGCAGGCCGCGCAGCGTCATCAGCCGGGCCGCCTGGTCGTCGACCAGCCTGGTGTACTCGCGGAACACGCTCTCCTGCCCGGTCCGGGTGGAGTGCTGCAGCTTGAACACCGTCTCCGGGTTGAACAGGTGCGGCTCGCCGTCGCGGCGCCACTGGTAGTCGCCGCCGCCTTCCAGCCGCCGGTGCGGCCGCCCGCCGCGGGGCGGGTAGGCCCGGTAGTGCCGCTGCGCGATCTCGGCCGCCAGCTCGGCGAAGCCGATCCCGCCGAGCGGGGACGACGTGCCGGCGAAGCAGCCGCCGATCACCTCCGGCCCGAGCCCGACCGCCTCGAATAGCTGGGCGCCGGTGTAGGAGGCGACGGTCGACACGCCCATCTTCGACATGATCTTCAGCACGCCCTTGCCGAGCGCCTTGATCAGGTGCTCGCCGGCTTCGGTCTCGGTGACGTCCCGCAGCACCCCGCGCCGGACCAGTTCCTCGGCCGACTCGATCGCCAGGTACGGGCAGACCGCGGCGGCGCCGTAGCCGAGCAGCAGCGCGATGTGGTGGCACTCGCGCGCGTCGCCGGACTCGACGACCAGGCCGGCCCTGGTCCGGGTGCGCTCGGCGATCAGGTGGTGATGCACCGACCCGGTCAGCAGCAGCGACGGGATCGGCGCGAGCAGAGCCTCCGGCGAGGTGTGCGCGCGGTCGGCCGCCGGGCCGTCTTCCTGCCAGCCGGGCCACGACTGCCCGAGCTGCTCGGGATCGCCGCCCTGACCGGGCTGGCCGCCGCCGGCCTGCGCGCCGCGATCGGCAGGCCAGTGCAGGCCCGGCGCCGCCGGGCCGCCGCCGGCCCCGGCGCCCCGGTCAGACAAGACGATGATCCGCGCGCCCGCGGTGATGGCCGCCGAGACCTCCCGGTTGATCTCCGCCAGCCGGGCCTGCAGGGCCGCGCCGCCGCCCGCCACCTCGTACCGGCCGTCGATCACGTGCGCGCCGAATCCCGGCAGGTCACCGTCGTCGTTGATGTGCACGATCTTGGCCAGGTCGTTGTCATCGATGACCGGGAACGGCAGCACGACCTGCCGGCACGAGGCCGGCCCTGGCTCCAGCAGGTTGTGCTCGGGTCCGGTGGCCGTGCCGAGCGCGGTGACGAGCTCTTCCCTGATCGCGTCCAGCGGCGGGTTCGTCACCTGGGCGAACAGCTGGCTGAAGTAGTCATAGACGAGCCGCGGCCGGTCGGAGAGCACGGCCAGCGGAGTGTCGGTGCCCATCGAGCCGAGCGGCTCGGCGCCGGTGCGCGCCATCGGCGCGATCAGCACCCGCAGTTCTTCCTCGGTGTAGCCGAACTGCTGCTGCTGGGTCAGCAGCACCTGGCTGTCGGGCAGCTCGCGGTGCCGCTCGGGCAGCCGGTTCAGGTGCAGCATCCCGGCGTGCAGCCAGTCGCCGTACGGGTGCTCGCTGGCGAGCGCGGCCTTGACCTCTTCGTCCTCGATGATCCGGCCGGACGCGGTGTCGGCCAGGAAGATGCGGCCCGGCTGCAGCCTGCCCTTGCGGACCACGGTCGCCGGGTCGAGGTCGAGCACGCCGACCTCGCTGGCGAGCACGACCAGCCCGTCGTCGGTGACCCAGTACCGGCCCGGCCGCAGCCCGTTGCGGTCCAGCACGGCGCCGACCAGGGTTCCGTCGGTGAACGCGATGAGCGCCGGCCCGTCCCACGGCTCCATCAGCGAGGCGTGGAACCGGTAGAACGCGTGCCGGTCCGTGTCCATCTCGCGGTGCCGCTCCCACGGCTCGGGGATCATCATCAGCACCGCGTGCGGGAGCGACCGGCCGCCCAGGTGCAGCAGCTCCAGGCAGGCGTCGAAGCTCGCCGAGTCGCTGACGGTTTCGTCGAGGATCGGCAGCAGCCGCTCGATGCCACGGCCGGACGCGTCGGTGCCGAACACGGTGCTATCCAGCTGCGCTTCCCTCGCCCGCATCCAGTTCCGGTTGCCGCGGATGGTGTTGATCTCGCCGTTGTGCGCGATCAGGCGGTACGGATGGGCCAGCGGCCAGGACGGGAACGTGTTGGTGGAAAAGCGCGAGTGCACCAGCGCGATCGCGGACTTGAACCGCTCGTCGGTGAGGTCGGGGAAGAAGTCGCCCAGCTGCAGCGCGGTGAGCATGCCCTTGTAGACCAGTGTGGCGCTGGACAGGCTCGCCAGGTACAGGCTCGTGTCGTGCTCGATCCGCTTGCGCAGGCAGTACGCCCGGCGGTTGAGGTCCATCCCGCTCTCGCCGCGCAGGCCGGCGACGAACAGCTGCGCCAGCTCCGGCAGGACCGCCCGGGCGCCGGCGCCGCAGCGGGCCGGGTCGTGCGGGACCGGGCGCCAGCCGAGGACCGCGAGCCCTTCGTCGGCGGCGAGCCGCGCCACGGTCGCCCTCGTGGCCTGCCGGTCGGCGGCCATCGGCAGGAACGCCAGCCCGGCCGCGTAGCTGCCCGCGGCCGGCAGCTCGAAGCCCGCCGCCGCGCGCAGGAACTCGTCTGGCATCTGGGTCGTGAGGCCGGCCCCGTCCCCGGTCTCCGGATCGGCGCCCTGCGCGCCGCGATGTTCCAGGTTCCGCAGCACGGTCAGGGCCCTGGCCACGGTGTCGTGCCGGGCCGTGCCGCTCAGGTCGGCGATGAAGCCGACGCCGCAGGCGTCATGCTCGTGGCTGCTGTCGTAAAGGCCGGGCCCGGCCTGGGGACGGAGATGGGCAGATGCCATCAGCTCTCCTGTCGTCTCGTCCACTTATCGCCGAAATAGCGTTGAAGGGATCGGGACGACATTGGCCCAGTGCTGCACTGTGGCTAACACAGCTCGGGACGACTCTGGCCGAGCAGTCCGCAGGCGGCAGGCGGTGCCCCCGGCGTACCAGCAGCAGTATAACGAAGCAGGTCCGGCTTGATCAGGGCCCCGACCGGCGGCTCCGGGCCCGGCCGTGGCCGGCGCGCCGATCAGCCCCGGAATCCGAAGCCACCAGCCGCACGGCGGGCGGATTCCGTCGCCGGAGCGACGGAAACTCACCTAGTCAGTGGAGCGGTGAGTTTCCCGGGCAGTTCCTGCCCGGATTGCCGGACTTGGGGGCCGCGAGCCTGGCTGGGCAGCGCTAGCGGGCCCGGACTCCGGCCGCCAGCTCGGCTGCCAGCTCGCGGACCGCGGCCAGGCCGGCCTCGTCGTCCTCGGCTGCCAGCAGCCGCTGGACGAAGGCGGAGCCGACGATGACGCCGTCGGCGAACCCGGCGACCTGGGCCGCCTGCCGCCCGTCGCGCACCCCGAGGCCCACCGCGACCGGCAGCTTGGTGAACTCCCTGGTCCGGCCGACCAGTCCCTCGGCCTGGCTGCCGACCGAATCCCGCGCGCCGGTGACACCCATCAGCGACGCCGCGTAGACGAAGCCCCGGCACGCGCCGGTGATCAGCTCGAGCCGCTGCCGGGGTGAGCTGGGCGCGACCAGGAAGACCTTGTCCAGGTCCAGCTCGTCGGCGGCGGCCAGCCACTGGCCGCCCTCTTCCGGGGTCAGGTCCGGGGTGATCAGGCCGCTGCCGCCGACCGAGGCGAGGTCACGGGCGAACGCGTCGACCCCGTACCGGTCGATCGGATTCCAGTACGTCATCACCAGCACCGGCACGCCGGCGGCCGCGACGGCCTCCACCGTGCGCAGGACGTCGGTCACCCTGGTGCCCGCCTGCAGTGCCCGGTACACGGCCTCCTGAATCACCGGCCCGTCGATGAGCGGGTCGGAGTACGGCAGGCCGAGCTCGATGATGTCCGCCCCGGCCTCGGCCATCGCCCGCGCGGCCTTGATCGCGCCGCTGACGGACGGGTACCCGGCGGGCAGGTACCCGATCACCGCTGCCCTGTCCTCCGCGGCGGCCCGCTCGAACGCGGCACTGACCGCGGTCATATGCGGTCCTCCGGGGTGTCGTTTACGCCGGTCTCGAGGTGGCCGAACCAGCGCGCCGCGATATCCACGTCCTTGTCCCCGCGGCCGGACAGGCTCACCAGCAGCACGGCGTCCTGGCCCAGGTCGCGGCCGACCTGCAGGGCGCCCGCGAGCGCGTGCGCGGACTCGATCGCCGGGATGATCCCCTCGGTCCGGCACAGCACGGAGAAGGCCGCCATCGCCTCCTCGTCCGTGATGGCCCGGTAGCTGGCCCGCCCGGTCTCCTGCAGCCAGGCGTGCTCCGGGCCGACGCCCGGGTAGTCCAGGCCGGCGGAGATCGAGTGCGTCTGTTTGGTCTGGCCGTCGGCGTCTTGCAGGACGAAGGTCCGCATGCCGTGCAGCACGCCCGCCGACCCGGCGGTGAGGGTGGCGGCGTGCCTGCCGGTGTCCAGCCCGTCGCCGCCGGCCTCGCAGCCGATCAGCGCGACCGAGGCATCCGGGATGAACGCGTGGAAGATGCCGATCGCATTGGAACCGCCGCCGACGCAGGCGAGCACCGCGTCCGGCAGCCGGCCTGCCTGCGACAGCATCTGGTCCCTGGCCTCCAGCCCGATGATGCGCTGGAAGTCCCGCACCATCAGCGGGAACGGGTGCGGCCCGCCTACCGAGCCGATGCAGTAGTGGGTCGTCTGCACGGTCGACACCCAGTTGCGGAACGCCTCGTTCATCGCGTCCTTGAGCGTCCGGCTGCCGGTCGTGACCGGCACAACCTCGGCGCCGAGCATCTGCATCCGGGCCACGTTCAGCGCCTGCCTGCGGGTGTCTTCCTCGCCCATGTAGACGGTGCAGTCGAGGCCGAGCAGGGCCGCCGCGGTCGCGGTGGCGACGCCGTGCTGTCCGGCCCCGGTCTCCGCGATGACCCTGGTCTTGCCGAGGCGCTTGGTCAGCAGCGCCTGGCCGAGCACGTTATTGATCTTGTGCGAGCCGGTATGCGCCAGGTCTTCCCGCTTGAGGAAGATGCGGCAGCCGCCGGCCTGGGCCGCGAATCTCGGCACCTCGGTGACCAGCGTCGGCCTGCCCGCGTACCCGCGCAGCAGAGCGGTCAGGTCGGACTGGAACACCGGGTCCGCCTTCGCGGCGGTGTACGCGTCGGTCAGCTCCTGCAGGGCGGACATCAGCGCCTCGGGTGACAGCCGGCCGCCGAACGCGCCGAAGTGGCCGGTCGGGTCCGGGACCGCCGGGCCGGCCGGAGCGGTCGTGGTCATCCCTGCCCCCGGCCCGATTCCGGTCCGCGGTCAGAGCGCAGCGCCGGGTGCGAGCCGGCCGTCACCAGGTCGGCCACCGCCGAGCGGGGGTCCTTGCCCGTGACCAGGCTCTCGCCGACGAGCACCGCGTCGGCGCCGGCCGCCGCGTAGGCGAGGAGGTCATGGGGGCCGCGGACGCCGGACTCGGCGACCTTGATGACCCCGCCGGGCACCCGGGGGGCCAGCCGGCCGAAGACCGCGCGGTCCACCTCGAGCGTCCGCAGGTTCCTCGCGTTGATGCCGATGATGGCGGCGCCCGCGTCCAGCGCCCGGTCCAGTTCCTCCTGCGTGTGCACTTCCACCAGCGGCACCAGGCCGATCGAGACGGCCCGCTCCACGAGCGACACGAGCGCGTTCTGCTCCAGCGCGGCCACGATCAGCAGCACCAGGTCCGCGCCGTGCGCCCTGGCCTCCCAGAGCTGGTAGGAGCTGACGATGAAGTCCTTGCGCAGCACCGGGACGTCGACGGCGTCCCGGACCGCCGCGAGGTCCTCGATGCTGCCGCCGAACCTGCGCTTCTCGGTCAGGACACTGATCACCCGGGCGCCGCCGGCCTCGTAGTCGGCCGCGAGCGCGGCCGGGTCCGCGATGGCCGCGAGCGCGCCTTTCGACGGGCTCGCGCGCTTGACCTCAGCGATGACCGCGACCTCGCTGCCCCGGAACGCGGCCATCACGTCACGCGGTGAAGGCGCTCTGGCGGCGGCCTCCTTGAGCCGGTCCAGCGGCTGCAGTTCCTGCCGGGCCGCCAGATCAGCGCGCACGCCGTCCAGAATGTCGTCGAGCACGCTCACGCGTTTATGCCGCCCCCTCGGGTGGGATGCCTTGCCTTAAGACTGTAGCGACGCCGCGATCCGGGTCGTACACGTCCCCCTGCCCGCTATGCGCCTGCCGCCCGCCGGCCGGTGGCCGTCGGGTCGTCCCCGCGGCTCAGTGCTTCCCACATCGAGGCGGAGTCGGCCGGCTGGCCGGCGGTCTCCGGGCGCGCCGCCGGGGCGGGCCGGGCCGGGCCGGCTGCCTGCGGGGCCTCGTACCTGGACGACATGACCGCCAGCGCGGCGGGCCGCCAGGCCGCGAGCACGCCCACGGCGATCATCGAGCAGTGCGCCGGCGACCTGCAGCGCCTGCCAGCCAGCCGCGGAGAACGTGACGTGCGCGGCCGCGCCGACGACGTCGGGCACGGTCGACGACCCGGCGCTCCCCTGCGTCACCGATCCGGCCCCCGGGTTGCTGGCCGGGCCGACGGACGCGGTCGCCGCCGCCACCGCGCCGGCGACCGACACGGTGAACGCCGAGGCCGCGAGCCCGGCGCCGAGCCCCGCGACAAGGACGCCGCTCACCCGGCGCCATAGCCGGCGGGTAGCGAGTACCGCGGCGAGACTGGCCAGCCCGGCCACGATGAGCGCGTCCGCGTACGGCACGAGCGCGGCGCCGGTCACGCCCACCAGGCTCGGCGGCAACGGCCGCGGCGGCGTGGTGCGCACCTGCGCCCAGCCCTGCCGGGTAGCCAGGAAAGCCAGGCCAGCGCCCGCCGCGCCCAGCAGCATCGCGAGGGCCAGGCTCCGGCGCGCGGACCTTTGCCGGCCGGATCTAGGCTGACCGGAACCGGGCTGGCCGGGCCGCGGTCCGCCGCTCGTCGTCACAGCTCCTCCTTGTGCGGATCTGCTCCGCCCCGCCAGTAAGGCTAGCGGCGGGCGGCGCCTGGCCCGACCCGCGGGCGCCGGCACCAGACCGCTGCGCCGCGCGCTGAGGGCCTACGATCAGCTCATGAGTTACGCCAGGGATGAGCGAGTTGCCCTTTGCGCCCTGCTTGATGACCTCGGCCCGGATAAGCCCACTCTGTGCGAAGGCTGGCAGACCGTGGACCTGGCTGCTCATCTGGTCCTGCGGGAACGGCGCCCGGACGCGGGCGCGGGCATCATCGGCGGGCCGATGGCGAGGTACACGCGCAAGGTCCAGGCCCACATCGCGACCCGCCCCTACCCGGACCTGGTCAGCCTGGTCCGCTCCGGGCCGCCCCGGCTGTCCCTGATGGGAATCCCCGGCGCGGACGAGCGGGTCAATGCCGTCGAGTTCTTCGTGCACCACGAGGACGTCCGCCGGGCCCAGCCTGACTGGCAGCCGCGCGAGCTCGATCAGGCCTTCTCCGAGACGCTCTGGCGCCGCCTCAGCATGGCCAGGCTGCTGCTGCGCAAGGCCCCGGTCGGCGTGGAACTCGTGCGCTCGGACGCCCCGGCCGACGGCGGCCGGGTCCGGATCACCGCCAAGGCCAAGACCCCGGTCGTCACCGTCACCGGCCCCGCCGCCGAGCTGACCCTCTGGTGCATGGGCCGCACCAGCGCGGCGCTGGTCCGGTTGGACGGTGGCGACCCGGATGTGGCCGCGCTCAAGGCTGCCTCCTGGCGGATCTGAGCCAGGAGGCCGCCTACTCTTCCTCCGCGACCTGCGAGTCGGCCGACACGAGCACCGGGTCGGGCCGGATCGCCAGCGAGACCCGGCTGCCGGCCGGCAGCTCCGACGCGTCCGAGGTCGTTAGCTGAGCAAGGATCGTCGTGTCGCCAAGATCGACGGTAACCCGGCTCGTCGCGCCGAGGAACGTCGTGGCGATCACGGTGCCGACCAGCGGACCCGAGTCGCTTGAGCTATCCGATGACAGCATGACCGCTTCCGGCCGGACGAGGGCGATCGCGGGACCCGGCGGGGTCGAGAGGTCCACCAGCGGCAGATCACGGCCCCGCACGGTCACGGTAGAACCGCTGACGACACCTTCGAGCCGGTTGCTGAGGCCGACGAACTCAGCGACGAACGCGGTAGCCGGCCGTGAGTACACATCGGTGGGCGGGGCGAGTTGCTCGAGGTGGCCGGCCCGCATGACGCCGACCCGGTCCGCGATCGCGAGAGCCTCTTCCTGATCGTGGGTGACGAACAGGGTAGTGATGCCGACGTCCAGCTGGATCCGCCGGATCTGGTCCCGCAACTGCGCCCGGACCTTGGCGTCGAGCGCGGAGAGCGGCTCGTCGAGCAGCAGCACCTGCGGCTCGATGGCGAGCGCGCGCGCGAGCGCGACGCGCTGCTGCTGGCCGCCGGAAATCTGGTGCGGGTACCGGTCCGCCTGGGTGTGCAGCTCTACCAGCTCGAGCATCTCCATCGCCCGCCGGTTCCGTTCCTCCGTGCTCACCCGCCGTAGCCGCAGCCCGAACGCGACGTTCTGCTGCACGGTCATGTGCGGGAACAAGGAGTAGGCCTGGAACACCATCCCCATGTCCCGTTTGCTGGCCGGCAGCCGGGTGATGTCCCGGCCGGCCACGTTGATCTGACCGGCGTCCGCGTCCTCCAGGCCGGCCAGCAGCCGGAGCGTGGTGGTCTTGCCGCAGCCCGAGGGGCCAAGCAGCGCGATCAGTTCCCCTGGCTGGACGGTCAGGTCGAGCTTGTCGAGCGCGACGACCGGTCCGTACTGCCGGCTCAGTCCCTCCATCCGCACCTCGACCGCTTCCCTGGTCGCGCCGGATCGGGTGCTCGTCATTGGTGTGCTCACGTGCTCCACCTCATGGCCGGCCGCGGCGCAGGCGGCGCCCGGCGTAAGACAGGATCAATAGCAGGATGAAGGCGAACAGCAGCGTGGCGGCCGATGCCGAGAAGAGCACGCCGGCATTCTCCGTGCTGCGGCTGATCTCGAACAGATTCACCTGCAGGTTGACGTAGGTCAGCAGGTAGGCAATCGTGAACTCGCCGAGGACCAGGGCAACCGTGAGCAGCAAGGCGTTCAGAATTGCCTGCCACATGTTGGGGACGATGATCCGGAACATCACGGTGCTCCAGCGCGCCCCGAGGCTTCTCGCGGCTTCGGACAGGGTCGTCGCGTCAACCGCATTCAGCCCGGCGACCAGCGCCCGGTAGGCATAGGGCAGCGCCAGGATCACGTAAGCCCAGAACAGCATCAGCGCCGAGACGTTGATCCGCTCGATCCGGTTGTAGATGGGGGCCAGGCCGACCACCAGCACGATGGCCGGGATCGTCAGCGGGAGCAGGCAGATGAACTCCATGACCCGGCTGAACCACTGCACGCGCAGCCGGATCCAGATCATGGTCGGCACCACGAGCACCAGCATTACCAGGCTGGTGATGACGGCGAGCTCCAGCGTGATCTCGATGGACGACAGCAGCGGGGGCGGCCCCGGATACGACGCGATCGCTGTCCAGGCCGCCACCGACCAGGTGCCGGGCTTGGTGCCCTCCAGGGAGAACCTGACCATGGCGAGCAGGGGCAGCACGAAGAACAGCCCGAAGATCGTGAAGGTCAGGTACCGGAAAATGTTCAGCCGCCTGCGCTGGCTGGCCCGCAGGCCGCCGGGCCGCCGCGCGGCCGCGGGACCGGTCAGATCCGCGGCCAGGTCGGCCAGTGGCTGGTTTAGCGCTGCCATCGTGCCGCCCGTCCCTGAAGCACGAAATAGCCGCTCATGACGATGACCACCAAGACAATCATGCCCAGTGCGAGAGCATCGCCTTCGTGGACATTGGCCAGACCGACCTCACTGATGAGGGAGCCGCCGATCGACTGCGGCACCACGTAGTTGATCTGGTCCTCCCACGCTTCGATGGTCGCGAAGGCGGACAGCGCGTTGGCGAACAGCAGCAGCGTGGCGCCCATGAACGCCGGCGATAGCAGCGGCCCGGCGACGTAGCGCCAGTAGTGCCACGTCGATCCGCCCAGGTTCTCCGCCGCCTCCCGCCACTGGACCTTGAGTCCGTCGACCGCGGGCAGGAAGACAAGCACCATGAGCGGAATCTGGAAGTAGCAGTAGATCAGCGAGATGCCCCAGGGGAAGTTGCTGTACCAGCTCGCGTGCAGCAACAACCCGGCCGGGCCGATCGTGGCGAGGAACGCGAAGGCGAGGGTGACGCCACCGAACTGCGCGAGCACGCCCGAGCCGGCTATATAGAGCCTGCGGACGATCCCGTCCGGGTTGCCGGAGGCGATCGCGTAGGCCAGGACCGCGCCCAGGACGGCGCCGATCGCCGAAGAGATGAGGCAGAGCTCCAGGGAGCCGGTGAAGGCCGACCGAACCGGACCGGTGTTGAGCGCCGAGATGTTGGCGAACGTCCACCCGCCGCTATTTCCCTTGAACGCGTTCCAGATCACGATGCCCGTCGGCAGCAGCAGGAAGATCCCCGCGTATGCCAGGAACGGGACGGTGCCGACCCAGGCGAGAGGAGGCCGACGCCCGGCCCGTGCGGGCCGGGCATCAGCCTCCGTCGCAGAAGCGATCGCCACTACTGGTGCCTAACCAACGGCCTTGGGCCAGTTCGCCGCGAGGTAGGTGGCGGCGGCGGTGGCCTGGGACTGGGTCAGGAAGATCGGCGTCCCGCTCACCGGCGGCAGCGCCGCGGCAGCCGACTTGTCGATGCTGCCGTTGCTCGTCATCGCGATCTGCTCAGACGGCCTGGCGCCACCCGCGAGCCACAGGTTCTGCCCGCCCACCGAGGCCTGGGAGAACAGGTACTCCTCCCAGAGGCGCGCTGCCGCCGGGTGCGGCGCGTTCTTGTTGATGGCCTGGTAGTAGAAGCCGCCCAGCGTGGCGTTCGACGGGATGAAGACCTTCCAGGTGGAGGCCGGCTGCCCGACGACGGCCGCGGTGTTGAGGTAGTCCCAGTTGAACACCACTGGCGTGGTGCCCGCCTTGATGGTCGCCGGGGTGGCCTGCGTCGTGTTGAAGTTGCCGGCCTGCTTCAGCTGGTGGAAGAAGTTCACGCCCTCGGCGATGCTGCCCGCGCTACCGCCCACCGCCAGGCTCGCCATCATCACGCCGTTCAGCGCGGCGTTGGCCTGCGTCGGGTTGCCGTTGAGCGCGACATCGTTCTTGAACTTGCTGCCCAGCAGCTGGTTCAGCGAGGTGATCGTGCCGAACTTGGCCGAGTCGTATCCCACCGACATGTAGCCGCCGTAGTCACCCACGTAGAGCCCGGTTCCTTCCTTCAGGCCAGCCGGGATCGACGACCAGGTGCTGACCTCGTACGGCGCGAACAAGCTGGTGCTTGCGGTCGCCACGCTGCCGCCGACGTCGAGCACGTCCGCCGCCAGGGAGGTGCCGTTCTTCTGCTGGATCTGGGTCACTTCCTGCGCGCTGCTGTCGGACGGAGCGATGGAAGTGACCTTGATCCCGTACTTGGCGGTGAAGTCCTTGATGATGTTCCCGTAGTTGGCCCAGTCGGCGGGCAGCGCGATGACGTTGAGCGTGCCCTCGCTCTTGGCCGCCGCGACGAGCTTGGCCATCCCGCCGCCAGATGCTGCGGACGTTGCTTTCGACCAGTTGAACCCGCCGCTCGATGACGGAGAGCTTGATCCGCATGCGGCCGCTAGCAGCGCCATGGCGGCGAGCCCGGCGAACGCGAGTCGGTGTGGTGATCTCACTGCTGCCTCCTTCTAACTTCCCCACCCATTGGCCGGTGCGCGGCCATCCAGAAAGCCGCGAAAACCGCAACGCGTTTGGGATGGTCCGACGCAACCGCAAAGCACGGCAACTCATAAGGTCTAGAGCATTTAGTTTGGCATGTTGGCGTAGTTTCCGCAGATGTGTCAAGTGCCGTTACCGACTTGAGGCTGGCTCGCAGATGACGTGCATCAGCCCAGGTAAACAGCGCATGGCGAGAGAACCACCAGCACCTGTCCGACGCGATCGGCCGATGCCAGCGAATCGCCCGGCAGGCAGGTGCCGCCGCCCGCGCAATAACGTACGATCTCATCCGCGCGGGTGCACGCGAATTGTCGCCATTGGCCGGCGGCGGTCCTGTCGTTACCCACGATCAGGAAGAGGCAGTCTCGATGGCCGACCGGGTAGGCGCCAGCACGGCGCGGCGGCGGTTGACGCCGGGCGAGACCGGCGCCGGCGGCTACCGGCAGCTGTCGGTCGCGGACGGCGAGCCGCATACGCACCGGGCGGACCTGGCCGGCGCTAGCCTGCCCGCGGGCTGGCTGCGGTCGGCGGTCCCGCTGCTGGTGCTCGCGCACCTGTCCGACACGCACGTGCTGGACCACCAGTCACCGGGCCGGGCCGAGCTGCTGGACCGTTATTCCGACCCTGACTCGCCGCTACGGGCCGACATCGGGATCATCGGCACCTACCGGGCCCAGGAACTGTTCACCTTCCAGGTCGCCGACGCCATGATCCGCGCGGTCCGGCAGACAACGTCGGCACCGGTCTGCGCGGCGCCGGTGGACTTCGCCATCGTGACCGGAGACGCGACCGACAACTGCCAGCTGAACGAGTTGCGCAGCTATCTCACACTGCTCGACGGCGGGCGCGTGCGGTCCGACTCCGGGGACCCGGCCAGGTACGAAGGCGTCTGCGGGCCCGACGTCGAGGACGAGCACTACTGGCATCCCGACGGCGGCCCGGAGGACCTGCCCAGGGGCAGGTTCGGCTTCCCGGCGGCGCCGGGCGTGCTGGCGGCCGCGCGGCGGCCGTTCCGCTCCGCCGGGCTGGGCCTGCCGTGGTATGCGGTGCACGGCAATCACGACAACATGCTGCAGGGCACGGTGGCCCCGGAGGGCTGGCTGCGCGACTTCACCATCGGCGCGGTGAAGTTCGTGACCCCGCCCGCCGGCATCGACGCGGCCGAGGTACTGGCGCGCTTCGTGCAGGCCCAGGGTGACGGGCTGACCGAGCTCGCCCTCGGCACCCGGCTGACGATCACACCTGACCCCGGCCGGGCGACGGTCACCAGGGCCGAGCACGTGCGCGAGCACCTCCGGTCCGGCGGTCGGCCGGCCGGGCACGGCTACGGCGAGCAGAACCTCGCCGACGGCACCGCGTATTACGGCTTCGACCACGGCGTCATCCGGTGCCTGGTGCTGGACACCGTCAACGCGCACGGCGGCTGGCAGGGCTCACTCGATGCCACCCAGCTGAGCTGGCTGCAAGCCCAGCTGGCCGATGCCGCCGCCAGACCGGTCGTGCTGTTCAGCCACCACCCGCTGGAGACGATGGTCAACGACACCAGGCCACCGGGCGCGGACCGGCGCATCCTCGCCGCCGAGCTGCGCGAGGTCCTGCTCGCGCACCCGAACGTGGTGGCGTGGGTGAACGGCCACACGCACGTGCACGCGGTCACGCCGGTCACTGACGGCGGCTCGGGCTTCTGGCAGATCACCACCGCATCGCACATCGACTGGCCGCAGCAGGCGCGGCTGATCGAGTTCCTCGCCGTGCCGGACGGGCTCGCGATCGCGTGCACGGTCATCGACTCGGCCGCGGCCGCGGCCTATCAGGGCACCGGCGAGCCGGCCGACCTGGCGGCGCTGTCCCGCGAGCTGGCCGCGAACGACTGGCAGATCCGGGAGCTGATCACCGCTGACGGCGGCGGGGGCGCCGGGACGGCGGCCGACCGGAACGTCATCCTGACCGTCGACTGGCCCCGCTCGACCGACCAGGCCCGGCTGCCGCGCGGCTGACGGCGCAGCCTCCTGCTCGTGCTCTGACCGCCGAGGGCGCGGCGGGTGGGGACCGTGCTGTCTTCCGTGACCATTGAGGTCGGACTTTCGTACCTCAAACCTGTACGACCATATGGTATTGCCGTATGGTCAGAACAGACCGGCCGTCCAGCGCCGGACGAGAGGCGGTGCGAACCATGGCAGCAGAAACCATCACCGGACCCGGGGTGCCAGCGGGCAAGGGACTGCGGGCCGGCGCACTCGGCCTGATCTCCAGCGTCGTCATCGCCGTGTCGTCGACGGCGCCCGCCTACAGCATGGCCGCCACCCTCGGCCTCATCGTGGGCGTCGTCGGCGTGCATTCGCCAGCGATGCTGGTCGTGTCGTTCCTGCCGATGCTGTGCATCGCGTACGCGTTCCGGGAGCTGAACAAGGCAGATCCCGACTGCGGCACCACCTTTACGTGGACCACCCGCGCATTCGGGCCGTGGGCCGGATGGCTGGGCGGCTGGGGCATCATCGCCGCCGACATCATCGTGATGGCCAGCCTGTCGCAAATCGCCGGCCGGTACGCGCTGCGCCTGGTCGGCGCCGACGGCCTCGCCGCGCAGACACCCGTGGGTCACGGCCACGGGCGTCCTGTTCATCGCGCTGCTGACCTGGGTCTGCTACCGCGGCATCGAAGTCTCGGCCCGGCTGCAGCAGGCACTGCTGGCGATCGAACTAGGCGCGCTGGCGATCTTCGCGATCGTCGCCTTCGTCCGGGTGGGCAGCGGGCACGCGCTGCCTGGCGCGCCAACGCCGGCCCTGCACTGGCTGAGCCCCTGGACGGGATCATTCAGCACGCTGTCGGATTCGTTCCTGCTCGCGGTCTTCGTGTACTGGGGCTGGGACTGCGCGCTGTCGGTCAACGAGGAGACAAAGGACTCCAGCCGCACGCCGGGCAAGGCGGGCGTCATGTCCACTCTCATCCTGGTCGCCGTCTTCGCCGTCGTCAGCACGGCGGCGCTGGCCTTCGCCGGCCCGGCGTTCCTGTCCGCGAACAGTTCGGACGTGCTGAGCGCGATGGCCAACGCGGTCCTCGGCAGCACCGCCGGCAAGCTGCTGATCCTGTGCGTGCTGACCTCCACCGCGGCCTCCACCCAGACCACGATCATGCCGACCGCCCGCGCCGTGCTGGCGATGGCAGCGCACGGGGCACTCCCGGCCCGGCTGGCCCGGATCAGCCCGCGCCGCCTCACCCCGGCCGTCGCCACGATCGCGATGGGCGCCGCGTCCGCGATCTTCTACGTCCTGCTCACGCTCGCGTCCAGGAACGTCCTGGCCGACTCGGCCGCGGCCACCGGGCTGCTGATCGCCTTCTACTACGGCCTGACCGGATTCGCGTGCGTCTGGTTCTTCCGGCATGACCTGCGCACGAGCGTGCGAGCACTGGTCGTGAAGGGTCTGCTGCCCGGCGCCGGCGGGGTGGCGCTGCTCGGCGCCTTCGCGCTGTCGATCAAGTCCTACTGGCCGGCCGCGAGCAGCTACTCGAGCTTCCACGGGGTCGGCGGGGTGTTTCTCATCGGCGCGGGCTCGCTGCTGACCGGCGTTATCCTCATGATCGTGACCAGGCTCGCCATGCCGCGGTTCTTCACCGCGGACACGCTGCCGCCGCTGCCCGCCACGCAGCCGGCCGCGACGGCGCCCGGGCAGGCCAGTCCCGGGCAGGCCAGTCGCCGTGCAGGCCAGTCCCGCGCTAGCCGGTCCTGTGCCGGCCGGAGAGGGGGCGGCATGAGCACGCCCGGACTGACGGCGCCTGGACCGGCAGGCCCGCGCGCGGGCCGTCGGGCCGGGCGCCGCAAGACCGCCGTGCTGGCGGCCGCCTGCCAGGTGATCGCCGCGCGCGGCGCCGAGTCGACCCGGTTCACTGACGTCGCGGCGGCCAGCGGCGTGCCGGTGAGCACGCTGCAGTATTACTTCGGGTCGCGTGAGGATCTCCTGGTCGCGGCGTTCCGGCACGCATCCGCGAGCGAGCTCGCGCTCGCTGGCGGCGGAGGTCAGCGCGGCCAGCTCGCCGTGGCAGCGGCATCGAGCTGATCGTGGCCAGGGCACTGGCCGGCTACCAGCCGGGCCGGGCCGACGCCGGGCTGCTGTGGATCGAGTCATGGCACCTCGCGATCCGTGACCCGGAGATGCGGGTGGACGCGCTGCGCGACTACGACGGCTGGCGCGCGCTCGTCGCGGAGGCGGTACGGCTGGGCGCCGGCAGCGGTCGATTTCGCGCCCGCGGCAGGCCCGGATCAGGTCGCCATGCTGACGATCGCGCTGGTCGACGGCGCCGGCATCCCGCTTGCGCTCGGTGATCCCGGCCTCACCGTGGACAGCGCGACCCGCGATGTCCTCACCGCGATCCGCGGGCTGGTGCGGCCGGGCGCTCCCGCGGCTAGCGCGGGGTCGCCGCGCCGATGCCCAGCAGCGGGACCAGCCCGGTCACCGAGTCCAGCACGTACGGGGCGCCCGGCCGCCGCAAGCTCGTCCTCGCCGGATGCGCCGGTGGTGACGCCGGCTACCACGCCCGCGCCAGCCCGCAGCCCGGACTCGACGTCACTCGGCGTATCGCCGGCCACCAGCAGCTCGGTCACCGCGCCGCCGCCGAGCCGCAGCAGCGCGGTGAGCGGCAGGTCGGGCCAGGGCCGTCCGCGGCCCGCGTCGGCGGGCGAGAGCGCGAGGTCGATCAGCGGCCGCCAGCCGAGCGCGTCCAGCAGCGCGTCCCTGGTGGCGGGCGAGAAGCCGGTGGCCAGGCACACCCGGATCCCGGCCGCGCGCAGCGCGGTGATCGTCTCCACGGCGCCGGGCAGCGGGCTCACCAGGCCCGCCCGCACGGACTGCGCGTAGGCATCCTCGAACGCGCGGTTGGCCGCCTGGGCTCGCTCCTCGGTGCCGAGGATGCGCCGGAAGACCTCGATCTTGGACTGGCCCATCGTCGCCCGCACGATCTCGTCCGCCGCGGCGAAGCCGGGTTCGCCTGGCCCGAGGCCGGCCGTCGCCATCGCGGCTTCGAACGCCGTCAGCACGCTGCCGTCGTCAGCGACGGTGGTGCCCGCCATGTCCAGGCAGGCGACGGTGATCTGCGGGACGGCAGTGGTCACGCGAATGTCTCCTCCGCTATCGCGGGCGAGCAGGTCATGCCCCGCCCGCCCGGACCGGTTACCAGCACGACGCCGGGCGCGACCGGCGAGCGATAGTACAGCTCGCTGGTCGTCACCTGGCTGTAGACGCCCGCCCAGCGGCGCCGGGTGGCGGGCAGCGGCGTGCCGAGCAGCTGCTCCGCCCGGCCGCGCAGGTGATCGTAGGCCGCCTCGTCGACATCGAACGGCGAACGGCTCGGCGTAGTCGTGCGTATCGCCGATGGTCAGGCTGCCGTCCAGCCGCTGCACGAGCAGCAGCTGCGCCGCGACCGCCGCGGCGGCCGGGGCCTGCGGCCGGAGCCGGCGCGGCCAGGCAGGTCGAAGGCCGGGTAGTAGCGCAGCGAGTCGCCGTCGGCGACCGAGGTCGTCACGGCGCGCGGCAGCGGCTCGGTCTGCAGCATCTGCAGCCGGACCCGCCGTACCGGCGGCACCTCGTAGCCGGCCAGGTGCGGGCCGGCGATGCCGGTGTGGGCGGCGCCGGTGCACAGCACGACCAGGTCACCGCGGTGCCACGCGCCGGTGTGGTCGCGGACCGCGTGCGGCGCGATCTCGACCGCCTCGCGGCCCGGCAGCCAGGCGTAGCCGGGCCCGGACCGCGGCTGGCCGTCAGCAGGTAGTCGCGGAACGCCTGCGGCACCAGCCGCGGCTCGACGATCGCGTCCCGGCGGCACAGCAGCGCGCCCGCGAAATCCCCGCGCAGCGCCGGGTTCGACCGGCGCGCGCGCCGCCGCGGTCGAGCAGCTCGAAGCCACGCTCGGCGGCGTCCGGGCAGCGCGGCCGCCTCGTTGAGCAGCCCGAGCTCGGCGTCGTCGGCGGCGAGCGGTCAGCGAGCCGTGCGGCCGGAATCCGGCTGCCGGCACCCGGCCGCCAGTTCCTCCCAGAGCGTCCCGGGCGCGCAGCGCCAGCGCGAGCTCGGGCCCGGCGCCCGGCCGCTGACCCAGACCAGGCCGAAGTTCCGCACGCTGGCCCCGCGCGGCTCCGGCCTCCCGCTCCAGCTGCACGACGTCGAGCCCGCGCTGGCGGGCCTGCAGGGCGTGCATGACGCCGAGCACGCCGCCGCCGACGATCACCACGCGTTCCACCGCCAGCTCCCTTCCGTTCGGCCGCGCTCGCAGTCAACCGCACCGGCGTGACCGGGCCGGTGCACAGCGCGCGGCCGGATTCCCCTACCGGGCTGTGTCTTATCCAACTCCCCTACGCTGTCAGTCAGGGGCAACCCCGGCACCGGCCGGTGCCGTAGACCTAACGGAGGCAGTGGATGGCTCACGTGCTCGGCATCGACATCGGCGGCACCGGCGTCAAGGCGGCCCCGGTCGACACCACGACGGGCAAGCTGCTGGCGGACCGGCAGAAGCTGGCGACCCCGCACCCGGCCACCCCCGACGCCGTGGCCGCCGTCGTCGCCGAGCTGGTCAAGTCGTTCGGCTGGACCGGCAAGGCGGGCATCACCTTCCCCGGTGTCGTGATCGGCGGGACCATCAGGACCGCGGCCAACCTGGACAAGAGCTGGATCGGCATCGACGCGCGCCGCGTGTTCGGGCAGGCGACCGGGCTGGACGTCACGGTGCTGAACGACGCGGACGCCGCCGGGATCGCCGAGATGCGGTTCGGGGCGGGCAAGGGCCAGGTGGGCGTCGTGCTGATGCTGACGCTCGGCACCGGCATCGGCAGCGCCCTGTTCATTGACGGCATCCTGGTGCCGAACACCGAGTTCGGGCACATTGAGATCCGCGGCAAGGACGCCGAGAAGCGCGCGTCGGAGCACGCGCGCGAGGTCGGCGACCTGAGCTGGGGGCACTGGGCCGGACGGGTCGATGAGTACCTGGAGCACATGGAAGCGCTGCTGTCACCCGAGCCTCATCATCATCGGCGGCGGCATCAGCAAGAAGTCGGACAAGTTCCTGCCGCTGCTCACCGGCATCCAGGCGAAGGTGGTGCCCGCCAGGCATGCTCAACGACGCCGGCATCGTAGGCGCCGCGATGGCCGCGCACGCGGGCGTCGTGAACGCCGTCAAGGCCAGCGCGGGGCACTGACCAGCCGGCGAAGTGAGTAACTTATCGTGACTTTGCTGTTACGATCCGTTGGGTGAATTCGAGGCGACGTCACTTCCGGACCCTGATCGCGGCCGCGAGCGCGGGCACGCTGTGCATCGCCGGTTTAACGACGGCCATCGGCGCGCAGGCAGCGCCGGCCGGTGGCGGCGGGCGGGCGACGCTGACAGGCACGCATCCGGCGTGGGCTGTCCCCGGCCGGATGGTGGCGGCCGGCCGGGCCGGCAGTCACGGGCGCGGCGGTCACGGCCCGGGTCTACCTGGCCGGGCGTGACCCGGCAGGCCTGGCCGCCTACGCGGCGAGCGTGTCCGACCCGGCTAGCGCGCAGTACCGCAAGTTCCTGACCTCCCGGCAGGAACTGCGGCGGTTCGGGCCGTCGGCCACCCAGGTCGCGGCCGTCCGCGGCTGGCTCGCCTCGGCTGGCCTGCGGGTCACCGCGGTCACCCGGCACTACGTCACCGCGACCGGCGCGGCCCCGGCCGCGCAAGCCGCGTTCGGGACCCGGCTGGCCAGGTTTCGCGCCCCTGGCCGAACTACCCGTCCACCTCGCCCTGGGTCACCGCGGTCGGCGGCACGTCGCTGGCCATCGGGCCGCGCGGCGGGTATCAGTGGGAGACCGGCTGGGGCGACATGGTCGTCCCGCAGCACGGCGCGTCCTGGAAGCGCACGCCGCCCGGCCGCTACCCGGCCGACTACGCCTACGGCGCGGGCGGCGGCACGTCGGTGTACTACCGGCAGCCGTCCTGGCAGGCCGGCATCGTCCCGGCCAAGCGTCGCGTCCCGGTCGCCGCGCGGGCAGGCCGGCGCTGTCCGCATGCGGGAGGTCCCGGACGTGGCCCTGGACGGGGACCCGGCCACCGGCTTCCAGTACGGCCTGACGGTCCGGCTGCGCGGCGGCAAGACCGGCTTCATGCTGAGCCGGATCGGCGGCACCAGCCTGTCAAGTCCGCTGTTCGCCGGCCTGGAGGCCGACGCGGCGCAACAGGCCGGCGGCCAGCTCGGCTTCGTGAACCCCGCCCTGTACAGCCTGGCCAAGACGGCGGCGTTCCATGACGTGACCGACAGCCCGCTCGGCGCCGGGCACCGGGTCGCGCTGGCCCGCAACGAGTGGGCGCACAGCGGTACCGGCACGGGCGCGATCCAGACGTCGCTGTACACGCTGGGCACGGATGGCACCGGGACCGAGGCGCTGCACGCGACCAAGGGCTACGACGACGTCACTGGCCTCGGCTCGCCGGCCGCGCCGTTCATCCGCGACCTGGCGGGCCTGGTGACGACGCCGCTGGGCGAGGTCAGCGGACGGAGTTCTCGGGATCGGGCGGCGGCGCGCCGCTGACCGGGTGACCGGGCCCGCCGGCTGGCGGGTCAGCCGGGAACCAGGCCTGGCCGGCCGAGGCACCGTGCGGCCCGTCGGCGGGCCGCCAGGACTGTGGCGGCTGGGCCGGCCCGGCAGGCATCGGCCCGGCGCGGGCCCGGCGACGGCTCGCCCGCCGCCTGCGGTGCGGCGCTGTCGGGCTGGCCCTGGCCGGCCCGCGACGCGAACAGGCCGCGCAGGCCGGCCTGCGCGTGGCGGCCGGGCGGAACTCCGGGCGCGCCATCCTCGCTGACCTGACTGAGCTGCCGGACCCTGAGCGTGCTGAACAGCTCCAGGCCGCCGGCCACCAGGCCGGCGGCCACCGGCCAGAACGCCAGCGCCCCGGACGCGCCCAGGGCGATCGGAGCACGCAGCAGCGCGCCCGGCTTGCTGGCGCCGAGCTGCGCGTTGAAGCTGTCCTGACCGGTCAGCACCGGCCCGAGCCACCTGGCCAGGAACGCCGCCGCCAGCGCGCCGAGCACGACGCCGGCCATCGGCACCGGCCCGTACCGCCGGACGCCGGCGAAGTAGCCGGCCAGGCCGAGAAGCGCACCGCCGCCGAGGGCGATAAAGGTGTAAATGCCATCAGCGGCGATGAATGCGTTGGTCTCCGGGTTCGTGGCGTACGCGGTCGGCGGGTTCAGCGTGGCGACCTGGTAGACGACCCGCGGCGCGGCGGCAGCCCAGATGGCACCGCCGATCAGGCCCATCGCGGCCCCGGCGACCACCAGCAGCACGGCCGTCAGCAGCGCGCGACTGGGCGGGCTCCCTGGCTGCGCGGCGACAGCGGAATAGCCAGCGGAGCCGCCTGCCGGCGGGAGCTGCATGTTGTCGGCCATACTGCGTAGCAGCGTACGGGACCGGCCTGGCTGCGCGGCCACCGGACCATCGCATTTCATGATCACTTACAGCAGATAACGATCGGTTGACGAGCTATCGCCCGGCCCAGGCCGTCGCCGCTTTTGATAGCTTGGCGGGACCAGTTCTGGCCCAGTACCGGGCGGCACCGGATGCAGGCATCGCCGACGAGGACGCCGATGATCGAAGCACGCGACCTGACCAAGCGCTTTGGCGACAAACTCGCCGTGGACCACCTGTCGTTCTCGGTGCAGCCCGGCCGCGTCACCGGCTTCCTCGGCCCGAACGGCGCGGGCAAGTCGACCACCATGCGGCTGATCCTCGGCCTCGACCGGCCGGGCGGCGGCACCGCCACCATCAACGGGGTGCCCTACGCCCGGCTGCCGCAGCCGCTGCTGACCGTCGGCGCGCTGCTTGAGGCGAAGTCCGTGCACACCGGCCGGAGCGCGCGCAACCACCTGCTGTTCCTGGCCCAGACGCAGGGCCTGCCCGCCAGCCGGGTGGACACCGTGCTGGAGCTCGTCGGGCTGCGCGACGTCGCCGGCAAGCGCGCCGGCGGCTTCTCGCTCGGCATGAGCCAGCGGCTCGGCGTCGCCGCGGCGATGCTGGGCGACCCGAAGGTGCTGCTCCTCGACGAACCGGTCAACGGCCTCGATCCCGAGGGCGTGCTGTGGATCAGGAACCTGATGAAGCAGCTGGCCGGTGAGGGCCGGACGATCCTGGTGTCCAGCCACCTGATGAACGAGATGGCGGTCACCGCGGATCACCTGATCGTGATCGGGCGCGGCAAGCTGCTGGCCGATGCCTCCACCGACGAGGTCATCGCCCGTGGCTCCGGCCAGACCGTGCGGGTGCGGACCCCGGATCCCGACCGGCTGACGGCGCTGATCACCGCAGCGGGCGGCACCGCGGTCAAGGCGGCGAACGGCAACGGGACCGGCGACGCCGGGACACCACGGTCGGGCGACACTGGGGCGGGCGACGCCGCGCCGGTGCTCACGGTGTCCGGCATCCCCGCCGCCAGGATCGGCGAGCTGGCCGCGTCGTCCTCGATCGTCCTGCACGAGCTGACCCCGCAGCTCGCCACCCTGGAGGACGCGTTCCTGGAGCTGACGGCCGGCAGCCTTGAGTACGGCCACCTGGACTCGCAGCCCGCCGATTGGAGCGCCGGATGAGCGCCACCCAGACCGCAAGCTATCCCCCGGCCAGGCCGTCCCGCGGCGTGAGCTTCGGCCGGACGATGCTGGCCGAGTGGACGAAGATCCGCTCCGTCCGGTCCACCATCTGGTCGCTGGTCGTCTACGTGGTGCTCGCGCTCGGCCTCACTGCGCTCTTCACCTGGCTCACCGTGCATCAGATGCAGAACGGCAATACCCCGCGCCGCGGCAGCGACCTGCTGGGCGATCCGGTCAACTTCATCATGGGCACCGGCATCGCCTTCGGGCAGCTGGCGATCTGCGTCCTGGGGGCGCTGACGATGACGACCGAGTACTCCACCGGCGTCATCCGGGCCTCGCTGCTCGCCGTCCCCCGCCGGATCAACGTCCTGCTCGCCAAGGCCGTCGTGTTCGCGGTGCTGATCTTCGTGATCGCGGAGATCACTTCGTTCTGCTCGTTCTTCATCGGCAAGGCCATCGCGCACCCGATCGTGACGGTGTCGCTCAGCGAGCCGGGCGTCACCAGGTCGGTGATCGGCGCGGGCTTGTACCTGACCGTGCTCGGCCTGTTCGCGCTCGCGATCGGCGGCCTGGTGCGGCACAGCGCGGGGGCTATCGCCATCGTGATCGGCCTGGTGCTGGTGGTGGCGCCGCTGCTCGGCCTGCTCGATACCTACGACTGGGGCCATCACGTGCACGCCTGGTTCCCCACCGTGGCGGGCAGCTACATCACCCGTGACCACCAGCAGCTCGGCCAGCTGCTGTCGCCATGGCAGGGTTTCGCGGTCTTCTGCGGCTGGACCGTCTTGCTGCTCGCCGCCGCCGCGGTGATCCTGGACCGGCGCGACGCGTAGCCGGCCCGTTCACGCGCGCGCGGCGGCGATGACGCTGGCGTGCGCGGTCGAGCACCGCCTGATAGGCGCGGCTGATGTCGGCGCGGTCGGACGCCTCATCGACCGATGACTCACTCAGCCGCTCGATCATGTCGGCCTGATCCAGGAGTACCTGCTGTTCCTCTTCGGTCGTGGTTCGTTCCATGACCCTGGTCAGCGCGTCGAGCTGCCGGATCAGGACCGCGGGCATGCCCCGACCCGCCTGCCGCACCTTCTCGAAGCCGCGGTTGACCAGCCGCGTGTAGGTAGTCTCGGTGGCGATCAGGCGGACAACCCCGTTGCCGTCCCGGTAGACCCTGGTGGGCTGCCACCGGCCGGTCACCTTGTAGAGGCTGTCCCCGATCCAGTCGATGCAGGTCAGCGCCGTGAAGGTGTCGTTGACCGCAGGTGACAGCGCCCGGATGCAGATCTCGACGAGCTGGTCCATGCCGAACGAGACGTCCTGAGCCAGGGTGCGGTACGGGCCAGTCACGTGCGCGCGGGCCAGCTCCTGCGCGACTTCGGCCACCGCGGTGGCTGGCCAGACGCGAACGTACGGGTGGCCCTGAACGAGGAAGTGGCCGGGCCGGTACAGGACGTGTACGACGGCGCCGACCCGGGTGGCCACCGCGACCAGCGTCTTGTGCTCGACGTATTGCAGGTAGCCGCTGCGCGGCGCCCCGACTTCGCCGCCCGGCCCGGCCATGCTGGCGATCACCACGCTGGCCAGCTGCGCGTCCTCGGCCGCCCGCTCGTTGGTGACCTGCAGCTCGATGGCCTGCTGCAGGTCAGCCGCGATCCCGGCGATGACCTGCGGCAGCTGGATCTGCACGGTGATGTGGTGCAGGAAGTAGATGAGCACGGCCAGGTCGGCAACCATGAGCACGAGCGTGGCGGTGACGCTGATGTGCGGGACGAACTCGCCGTGCCCGCCCTGGCCCACCGAGCCCAGGGTGAGCACCGCGTAGACGAACGTCGCGACGAACGTCCCCAGCGTCAGCTGCGTCCCGCGGTCGCGGATGAAGTTGCGCAGCATCCGCGGGCCGAACTGGGTGGAGGTCAGGGTCAGCGCGACGATCACGATCGAGAAGACGACGCCGATGACGGTGATGACCGCCGCGGCGATCGCGGTCAGCACCGTCCTGGCGACGTCGGCCGACCCGCTGATAGCCCAGCCGGGCACCTGGAACACGCCGTCGTAGGCGGCCCGGTCCAGCGCGTACGTCCCGGCGAACAGGACGACGGCGCCCAGCACCTCGATGGCCGGCACCAGCCACAGGTTGGTGCGCAGCACGTCGCTCCGCCACTCCGAGCCACGCAGCAGCCTGCGGATCACTGCTCCCCGCCCCCGATACAGACTGTCCCGACTCACTGGCGGCCTCCCGAAGGCTGATCAGACGCCGACCAGTCTTCCCGGCACACCAGAGATCAACTTTACCGAAGCGGCCGCAGCGCCAGACCGGCTAGCCCACGCAGGCGGGTCCCAGCAGCTGCTTGAGGTCGGCCAGCAGCGACGGCGACGGCTTGACCCGGAGCTTGTCGTCCAGCCGCAGCACCTTGGTGCGGTTCCCGCTCTGCAGCCGCAGGTGCACCTCAATCGGGCCGGGGTGGGTCCGCAGTACCTCCTTCAGCCGCTCCACCACCGGCGGGATGCACCGGGCCTCCAGGACCGACACTACGAAAGGGCCGGTCTCGCCCGCGGTGATGTCCGGGGTGGTCACGTCCATCGCCACCAGCTTGGGCACTTCCTCGCGCCGGTCGAGCCGGCCGCGGACCAGGATGATGGCGTCGTCGATGACCTGACTCATGCACTGCTGGTAGGTGGCGGGGAAGAACAGCACCTCGATGGCGCCCTCAAGGTCCTCCAGCGTGGCCGCGGCCCACGTGTTGCCCTGCTTGGTGACCTTGCGCTGCACGCCGGACAGGATCCCGCCGACGGTGACCACCTGGGCCTCCCGGTCACCCCTGGACCCGTTGCCCGCGCTGCGCTCGGGGTCGTCCTCGGCCGAGCCGAGCAGCTGCGCCAGCGAGCAGTCGGTCGCGGCGGCCAGCACGTGCTCGACCCCGAGCAGCGGATGGTCGGACACATACAGGCCGAGCATCTCGCGCTCGAACGCCAGCACCGTCGCCTTCTCCCACTCGCCTTCGGGGATCGGGATGTCGAAGCTCACGTCCGCCTCGGTGGCGTCGCCGAACAGCGAGTCCTGCCCGATGGCCTCGTTGCGCTTCACGTCGATGATCGCGTCGACCGCCTGCTCGTGGATGAGCACGAGGCCGCGCCGCGGGTGCTCGAACGAGTCGAACGCGCCGGCCTTGACCAGCGACTCGATGACGCGCTTGTTGCAGACGTTCACCGGCACCTTGCGCAGGAAGTCGGAGAAGCTGGTGAACGCGCCCTTCGCGGTGCGCGCGGCGACGATCGACTCGACCACGTTCGTGCCGACGTTGCGCACCGCGGCCATGCCGAACCGGATGTCGGTCCCGACCGGGGTGAACATCGCGGTCGAGGCGTTCACGTCCGGCGGCAGCACCTTGATGCCCATCCGCCGGCACTCGTTCAGGTAGAGCGCGGACTTGTCCTTGTCGCCCGCGACGGAGGTGAGCAGGCCGGCCATGTACTCGGCCGGGAAGTTCGCCTTCAGGTAGGCGGTCCAGTAGGCGACGAGCGCGTACCCGGCCGCGTGCGCCTTGTTGAACGCGTAGCCGGAGAACGGGACCATCACGTCCCAGATGGTCTTGATGGCGCCGTCGGAGTAGCCGTTCGCCTTCATCCCGGCCGCGAACGGCTCGTACTCCTTGTCCAGGATCTCCTTCTTCTTCTTGCCCATGGCCCGGCGCAGCAGGTCGGCCTGGGCGGGCGAGTACCCGGCCAGCTTCTGCGCCGTGAACATCACGTCCTCCTGGTACACCAGCAGGCCGTAGCTCTCGCCGAGGATGTCGCCGAGCGGCTCGGCCAGCTCGGGATGGATCGCGGTCACCGGCGCCCGGCCGGTCTTGCGGTCGGCGTACACCGGCGCGCTGGCCATCGGGCCCGGCCGGTACAGCGCGTTCACGGCGGAGATGTCGCCGAATTTGTCGGCCCGCATCGCCCGCAGCAGCCCGCGCATCGGGCCGCCCTCCATCTGGAATACGCCGAGCGTGTCACCGCGGGCGAACAGCTCGTAGGTGAGCTTGTCGTCGAGCGGCAGGTGGTCGAGGTCAACCTCGATGCCGCGGTTGGCCTTGATCCCGGCGATCGCGTCCTCCAGGATCGTGAGGTTGCGCAGCCCGAGGAAGTCCATCTTGAGCAGGCCGATGTCCTCGCACGCCGGGTAGTCGAACTGCGTGATGATCGCCCCGTCGGCTTCCCGCCGCCAGACGGGAATGTGGTCCATGAGCGGTTCCTTGCTCATGATGACCCCGGCCGCGTGCACGCCGGGCTGGCGGATCAGCCCCTCCAGCCCGCGGGCGAGGTCCATGACCTGACGTACGTCGGCCTCCCCCTCGTACATCGCGCGCAGCTCGGCGGCCTCGCCGTACCGGTCGTTATCGGGGTCGAAGATGCCGGCCAGCGGGATGTCCTTGCCCAGCACGGCCGGCGGGAACGCCTTGGTGATCCGGTCGCCGACGCGCGTAGGGAAAGCCCAGCACCCGGGCGGCGTCCTTGACCGCCGCCTTGGCCTTGATCGTGCCGTAGGTGATGATCTGCGCGACCCGGTCGTCGCCGTACTTCTCGGTGACGTACCGGATCACGTCGCCGCGCCTGCGCTCGTCGAAGTCGATGTCGATGTCGGGCATGGACACGCGCTCGGGGTTCAGGAACCGCTCGAACACCAGCCCGTGAAAGATCGGGTCGAGGTCGGTGATGCCCATCGCGTAGGACACGATCGAGCCGCCCGCCGACCCGCGGCACGGGCCCACCCGGATGCCGTTGCGCTTGGCCCACATGATGAAGTCGGCCACGACCAGGAAGTACGAGCAGAACCCCATCGCCTCGATGACGCCCATCTCGTACTCGGCCTGCTGCCGGCGGGGCTCGTCGTAGCCGTCGGGGAAGCGCCAGTCCATCCCCTTCCAGACTTCCTTGCGCATCCAGCTGACCTCGGTCTCGCCCTCGGGCAGCGGGAAGACCGGCATCAGGTTGCTCTTGCTGAACTTCGCGTCGGCCCGCTCGGCGATCAGCAGCGTGTTGTCGCAGCCGGACTGCCAGTCCTCGTCACTGCGCAGCGCGCGCATCTGCTGCGGGCTCTTGAGGTAGTAGCCGCTGCCGTCCAGTTTGAACCGGTTGGGGTCGGTGAGATTGGTGCCGGTCTGCACGCACAGCAGCGCCTCGTGCGCGGCCGCATCGCCTTCCCTGGCGTAGTGCAGGTCGTTGGTGGCCAGGTACGGCAGGTCAAGCTCGCGGGCGATCCGCTGCAGCCCGGCGCTGACCCGCCGCTCCAGCTCCAGGTCGTGCTCCATGAGCTCGACGAAGAAGCTGCCCGCGCCGAAGATGTCGCGGAAGTCGGCGGCGGCGGCGAGCGCCGCGTCGTACTGGCCGAGGCGCAGCCGGGTCTGCACTTCACCGCTCGGGCAGCCGGTGGTGCGCGATGAGGCCCGCGCGCGTACTCCGACAGCAGCTCCCGGTCCATCCGCGGCTTGCGGAAGTAGCCCTCGAGCGACGCGCGCGAGGACAGCTTGAGCAGGTTGTGCATGCCCTCGGTGGTCTCGGCCAGCAGCGTCATGTGCGTGTAGGCGCCGCCGCCGGAGACGTCGTCGTCCTTCTGCGCCGGGGTCCCCCACCGGACCGGCTGCTTGAGCCCGCGGTGCTCGGGCGCGACGTAGGCCTCGGTGCCGATGATGGGCTTGATCCCGGCCGCGGCGGCCTTCTGGGCAGAAGTCGTAGGCGCCGTAGACGTTGCCGTGATCGGTGATCGCGATGGCCGGCATCTCCATCCGGCCGCACTCTTCGAACAGGTCCTTGAGCCGGGCCGCGCCGTCCAGCATCGAGTACTCGGTGTGGACGTGCAGGTGCACGAACGAATCCCGGCTCGCCGCCATGAAGCACCGCCTCCTTCAGGCATGCTGCCACGCCCTGCCGACAGTGTTGGCCAGAACCGGGTGGGATCGGATCGGCTGCGGCGGGCTGGATCTCGGGGGAAGTCCTGCCATCATCGCCGGCCCGCGCGCCCATGTGCCGCCAGCGCGCCGGCCGGCTGCGGGAGCCGGGCGGGTCAGGGCGTTGACCCGGATTCGGCGGAGTCAGGATTCGGCCGCGAGCACGTCGAGCGCGTGCGCGAGATCAGCCGGGTACTCGCTGGTGTACTCGACCCGGCGGCCGTCGGCCGGGTGAGCGAAGCTGAGCCGCACCGCGTGCAGCCACTGGCGCTGCAGGCCCAGCCTGGCCGCCAGCACCGGGTCGGCGCCATAGAGCCGGTCCGCCACGCACGGGTGCCGGATCGCGGACATGTGCACCCGGATCTGGTGCGTCCGGCCGGTCTCCAGCCGCACCTCAAGCAGGCTGGCCGCGCGGAAAGCTTCCAGCGTGTCGTAGTGCGTCACCGACGGCCTGCCGTCGGCGATCACGGCGAACCGGCCGTCGCCCGCCGGGTGCCTGGCGATCGGCGCGTCGATCGTGCCGCGCAGCGGGTCCGGGTGCCCCTGCACCAGCGCGTGGTAGCGCTTGTCCACCTCGCGGTCCCGGAATGCCTGCTTCAGCAGGCTGTAGGCGCGCTCGCTCTTGGCCACCACCATGACCCCGGTGGTGTTGGCGTCGAGGCGGTGCACGATCCCCTGCCGCTCCGCGGCGCCGCTGGTGGCGACCGTGTGGCCGCCGGCCAGCAGCCCCTGCAGCACGGTCGGGCCGGTCCAGCCGGGAGTCGGGTGCGCCGCGACCCCGACCGGCTTGTCCACGACGATGATGTCGGCGTCCTCGTGCAGGATCTTCAGGCCGGGGACCGGCTCCGGCCGCAGCACCGGCGGCGCCGCGGGCGCGGGCAGGGTCACCTCCAGCCACTCCCCGGCCGGGACGCGATCCGACTTCGTCGCCGGGCGGCCGCCGACCAGCACGTCACCGTTCGCCGATCAGCTCGGCGGCCGCGGCCCGGGACAGGCCGAACATCCGGGCGAGCGCGGCGTCCAGTCGCTCGCCGTCCAGCCCGTCGGGTACGGGTACGTGGCGGGGGGCGCGGCTGGGTCATCGCTTAATCGCGCCCATTTCCTGCGTCGCGCGGGCTTGATCGCGACCGCCGTCCAGGTGGACGCCGCGGGCCGAGAGCAGCACGGCGAGAATGCCGCCGCAGACGATCGCGGAGTCCGCCAGGTTGAAGACCGGCCAGTGCGGGACCTGAATCCAGTCCACGACCCAGCCGCGGAACAGGCCGGGCGAGCGGAAGATCCGGTCGATCAGGTTCCCGGTCGCGCCGCCGAGCAGGAGACCGAGCGTGACGGCCCAGGGCACGCTGCGGATCCGCCGCGATGTGCGCAAGATCACGACGATGACCGACACGGCGATGGCCGAGTACAGCAGCGTGAGCGACGTGCCCAGGCTGAACGCGGCGCCCGGATTGCGCGACTCGCGGAGCGTCAGGAAGCCGCCGAGCAGCCGGATCTGCCGGTCCGACAGATGCGCCACGACCAGCAGCTTGCTGGTGATATCGAGAGCGAGGACCGCCACCGCGACACCGAGCAGCACGCCGATCCGGCGGCGCCGGAGCGCGCCGGGACGGTTGGCAGCTGGTTGCGCGGCGCCCGAACTGCCGGACGGACCCGAGGTGCTGGCGCCGGGGGCGCCGCCGGTCGCCGCCGGCCCGGTCAGCGGCGTTCCTCGCGCTGCTTGCACGTCACGCACAGCGTGGCCCTGGGGAATGCCTGCAACCTGGCCTTGCCGATCGGCTCGCCGCAGGACTCGCAGGTCCCGTATGTGCCGGCCTCGATCCTGGCCAGCGCCCGCTCGTTCTGCGCGAGCAGCTCGCGGGCATTGTGGGTGAGGGCGATCTCGTGCTCGCGCTCAAACGTCTTCGCGCCGACGTCAGCCTGGTCGTCGCCCGCGTCGCCGACGGCGTCGCCCAGACGGCTCGGCGATGTCGGACTCGGCGCGCTCGATGTCCGCGCGCAGCGCGGCCGCCTCGGTCGCGAGCTCGCTGCGAACAGCCTCGAGCTCTGCGTCCGTCCACCGCTTCTCGCCCTTGCGCACCGGAAGGGCGGCAGCGCCAGAGTGCGCGGTAGCAGTCATTTCTGCCTCCCTCGGGGCTACTGAACGTGGATCTTGAAAGCAACAGTCACCGGAGGATAAGTGGTGACAGGCGCAGTCCGCAAACATACCCGCGCGTCGACACACTGCCAACCGTGCAATCTCAGCGGCCATTCCCCGGCCCGGACTGCCCGGGGCCGCTACCTGCGGCCAGCCAGGCGGAGCCCCGTTCCGGTATCGTTGGCGACCATGCCGCGCCCGTTCCCCGAGCTGCCGGCCAGCGCTGACCTGCCAGCTCTTGAGCACGAGGTCCTGCGGCGGTGGCGCGCAGGAAAGATCTTCGAGCGCTCGCTGGAGCATACCGCCGGCGGCCCGCGCTGGATTTTCTACGAAGGTCCGCCTACAGCGAACGGCATGCCCGGGGTGCACCACATCGAGGCCAGGGTGCTCAAGGACGCCTTCCCCCGGTTCAAGACCATGCAGGGCTTCCACGTGCCCCGGCGAGGCGGCTGGGACTGCCACGGGCTCCCGGTCGAGGTCGCGGTCGAGAAGGAGCTGGGCCTTACCGCTAAGCGGGATATAGAGGCATATGGAATCGCGGCCTTCAACGACCGCTGCCGGGAGTCGGTGCTGCGGCACGTGGACGCGTTCGCCGAGTTCACCGAGCGCATGGGCTACTGGATCGACCTGTCGCAGGCCTACCGGACGATGGACCCCGGCTACATCGAGTCGGTCTGGTGGTCGCTGAAGACGATCTTCGACCGCGGGCTGCTTGTGCGTGATTTCCGCATCAGTCCTTATTGCCCGCGATGCGGCACGCCGCTGTCGGACCATGAGATGGGCCAGCCCGACGTGTACCAGACCGTCGCCGACCCGTCCGTGATCGTCAGGTTCCCGCTGCTGTCGCTTCCGGCCGGGACCTTGCCCGATCCGGCCAGGGCCCAGCTGGCCGGCGCCGACCTGCTGGTGTGGACGACCACGCCGTGGACGCTCGTCTCCAACACGGCGGTGGCCGTGCATCCGGACGAGACGTACGCCATCGCCCGCCGGTCGGGCGTCGGCGACAAGGTCGTCGTCGCGGACGCGCTCCTCGGCCGCGTCCTCGGCGAGGGCTGGCACGTCACCGAGCGGTTCACCGGGGCGCAGCTGGCCGGCGCGACGTACCGGCCGCCGTTCTCCCTCGTCGACATCCCGGACGCGCACCGGGTGGTCACCGGCACGTTCGTGACCACGTCGGACGGCACCGGCCTGGTGCACATAGCGCCCGCGTTCGGCGCCGACGACATGTCCGTCGGCCGCGAGCACGGCCTGCCGCTGGTGAACCCGGTGCTGCCGGACGGCCGGTTCGAGGAACACATCCCGATGGTCGGCGGCATGTTCTTCAAGAACGCCGACAGCCGGCTGATCGACGACCTCTCCGATCGCGGCCTGCTGTTCAGCTCGCACCTGCACGAGCACAGCTACCCGCACTGCTGGCGCTGCGGCACCCTGCTGCTGTACTACGCGCTGCCGTCGTGGTTCATCCGCACCACCGCGATCCGGGACGAGCTGCTGGCGCAGAACGAGCAGACGAACTGGCAGCCGCCGACGATCAAGGACGGCCGGTACGGCGACTGGCTGCGCAACAACGTCGACTGGGCGCTGTCGCGCAGCCGGTACTGGGGTACCCCGCTGCCGATCTGGACGTGCGCGTCCGGGCATTTCACCTGCGTCGGCTCGCTCGCCGAGCTGTCCGCGCTGGCCGGGCGCGACGTGACCGGCATCGATCCGCACCGCCCGTTCGTGGACTCGGTCGAGATCACGTGCCCGTCCTGCGACTCGGCCGCGCGGCGGGTGCCGGAGGTGATCGACGTCTGGTACGACTCGGGCGCGATGCCGTTCGCGCAGCACGGCGCGCCGCACCGGAACGAAGCCGAGTTCGAGCGGTCCTATCCGGCCCAGTTCATCTGCGAGGCCATCGACCAGACCCGGGGCTGGTTCTACTCGCTGATGACGGTCGGCACGCTGGTGTTCGGCCAGTCCGCCTACGAGAACGTGATCTGCCTCGGGCTGATCGTGGACGAGCGCGGCCGCAAGATGAGCAAGCACCTGGGCAACGTGCTGGAGCCCATCCCGCTGATGGAGGCGCACGGCGCCGACGCGGTGCGCTGGTTCTTCGCCGCGGCCGGGTCGCCGTGGGCGACCAGGAAGATCGGCTCCGGGGTGCTCGAAGAGATCGTCAGGAAGGTGCTGCTCACCTACTGGAACACAGTGTCCTTCCTGGTCCTGTACGCCAACGCGGATCCCGTGTTCGCGGCGCTCGCGCCGCCAGCCGAGACCGCCCGCCCGCTGCTCGACCGCTGGCTGCTGAGCGAGCTGCACTCGCTGGTGCGAGACGTCACCGCGGCGCTGGAGGCGTTCGACTCCGCGCAGGCCGGGCGCCGGATCGCCGGCTTCATCGATGACCTGTCGAACTGGTACGTCCGCCGGTCGCGGCGGCGGTTCTGGGCCGGTTCCGGCACGCCCGACGGCGCCGCCGCGTTCGCCACCCTGCGCACCGTGCTGGATGTGCTGACCAGGCTCATGGCGCCGATCACGCCGTTCATCACCGACTACGTCTGGAGCGTGCTGCGCCTGCCGGGTGCGCCCGACTCAGTGCACCTGGCGTCCTGGCCGGTCGCCGACGAGTCGCTGATCGACGCCGGGCTCGCGGCCCAGCTGGCACTCGTCCGCCGGCTGGTGGACCTGGGCCGGTCGGCCCGGTCGGCGGCGAACGTCAAGGTGCGGCAGCCACTCGGCCGGGCGCTCGTGAGCGCCGTCGGCTTCGAGTCCCTACCGGAGGAGCTGCTCGCCCAGATCGGCGAGGAGCTGAACGTGGCCGAACTCGCCGCGCTCGACGGTTCCGACAGCGAACTCGTCACCTACACCGTCCGGCCGAACTTCCGGGAGCTGGGCAGGCGTTTCGGCAGCGACACCCAGCCGGTCGCAGCCGCCATCGCGGCGGCCGAGCCGGCCGGGCTGGCCGCGGCGCTGCGCGCGACCGGGACGGCTTCGGTCGAGGTGGACGGCGCGGCCGTGCCGCTCGGTCCCGACGACGTGATCATCACCCAGACGCCGCGGTCGGGCTGGACCGTCGCCAGCGCCAGCGGAGACACTGTGGCGTTGTCCGTGACGATCACACCGGAGCTGCGGCGCGAGGGCCTGGCCCGCGATTTCATCCGGCTGGTGCAGGACGCACGTAAGGCCGACGGGCTGGACCTGACCGACCGGATCATCCTGCGCTGGTCCACGGCGGATCCGGAACTCGCGGCCGCTCTCACCGAGCACGCGCCGCTGATCGCGAGCGAGGTGCTGGCGGCCGACTTCGCTCAGCTACGCCCCGGCGCCGCGGACGCGGGCGGGCTGCGGCATTCCGGCGGCGGGCTGCCGCTGGAGTTCTGGCTGCAGAAGCAGCCGCCAGGCGCGATCGCGGAGCCCTGACGGGTCCCTCCGCCTTAACGCGGAGACCCGGACGCCTTAACGCGGAGGCCCGGACGCCTTAGCGCGGAAGATCCGCCGTCGCTTTCGACACCGGATCTTCCGTCGTGATGCGCCGCTCAGGCGTTGGCGAGTTCCTTCTCCGGCCGACAGGCACGGCATGGGACGCAGCCGGTCTCCTCGGCCTTGCCGATCGACATCGTCTCCAGGTCTTCGGTACCGAGGAACCTGATCAGGATGCAGTCCGACTTGTGATACCTGGCGATGCCCGGCACGACAGTGACCTTGGGGCTGGCCGCGGCGGGTGCGCCGTCAGCCGGGCTGGCGGGATCCTTGGCGGCCGCCGCGGCGGGGGCTGCAGCCGGGCTCGCGGACTCTGCTGCCGCCGGGGCCGGCTCAGCCGTGGCCGTGCTGGCTGAGCCGGACGGACCATGGCTGGCACTGCCCGCCGACGCGGAGCTGGCTGCGGCCGACGCCGGCCGAGCGGCCGAGGCCGTCGCCGTCGGGGCCGGGGCCGGGGCCGGGGCGGCTGGCGCCGTCGTAGCGGGCGCCGTCGGGTCGGCTGGCGCCGTCGGGTCGGCTGGCGCCGTCGTGGCGGGCGCTGTCGTGGCGGGCGCCGTCCTGGCCGGCGTGGTCGTTACGGGCGCCGCTGATGCCGTCGGGCCAGCCGAGGCGGGCGGGGTTGCATTCGCGGATTCCGCCGGAGCCTTGGCGCGTGGCGTGGCCGTAACCCGGGTGTTCTCGCGGGTCGCGGGGGCGCGGCCGGCTGAATCCGCATCCGGCGGGGTTCCTGCCGCCGAGCGGGCGGGCACCGGCCCGGCACCGGCTGGCCCGGCAGCGGCTGGCCCGGCAGCGGCTGGCCCGGCAGCGGCTGGCAGAGCCGGTCCGGCGGACCGGGCATCCGCCTGGTTCATGGGCCTGGTGCCGTCGGGCCGCTTGGGGTCCGCGGTTCCCGCTGGGGCAATGACAGCGGCCGCGGCCGCCGCGGCGGCTGCGGCCACCCGGCGCCGGCTGGCGTCATCGTCGCGACGGCTGCCGGTCGGGCTCTGCTCCAGCCGCTCGGTCGCGGGCGGGGTCCGGGCGGGGGTCTCTGCCGAGGCTGGCGGAGCCGCGGCCCTAGTCCAGACCGACTGCCGGGCACTAGCGGCCTGCTGATCCGCGCGCCGACTGCGCTCGGTCCGCTGCCGGTGATCAACGCCGAGCTCATCCTCGCGGGCGGCGGGCCGGTCAGTCAGGCCGAACCCGCGCTCGCCGGGTCGCCCTGGCTGCGGGGGAACGTTCTGTCCGCGAGCCGTTGACGGGCCCCCGGCCTCAGCCGCCCGTGCCACCGCTGGCTGTGCCGCCGCCGCTGGGGTGGCCGCGGTCCGAGCCTCACCCTGGCCGCGGGCCGCCGCGGGGCCGACGACGGTCGGCCATGCTCCAGGCGCCTGCGGCACTGCGGCCAGCTGCGCGTCGGCTACTTGTGCCGCGGCCGGCTGTGCTGCGGCCGCCTGTGCGTCGGACGACCGGGCCGCCGCCGACCAGGCGGCGGCTGGCCGGGCGGCGGGCGAGGGGGCCGCGGCCGGACCGGACGTCACTGTCCTGGCTCCGGCTGCTACCGCGACCGGGACTTGCTCCCGGTCGGCCACCGCTTCGCCGTCCTCGGCCTCGCGGCGGGCCTGGGCACCGAATACCGCGTCCCCCCAGATCACCACGCCTGCGATCAGCATCAGCAGAGCGAGGCTCGCCACGCCGATGGCCAGGTAGACCAGCATCAGCGTGGCGGACACCGCGCCTGCGATCAGCAGGCCCACCGCTACGACCACGACCGACAGGATCACGCTGAACCGGATCACCTAAGGGCTCCGATGGCTCTGAGCGCTGTCAGCCGACCGGGTTACCGACGGTCGTGCTGGCCCGCGTCTGACGGGTGGAAGCCGCCGTTGGTGTGCGCGACCGGCTCGGGAATGGACGGGTAGCCGCCACTCTGGTTGCCGTTGCGCATGTCCATCCGGCCCATGCCGATGCCGACGGCGGACTGAGGTCCGGTGGCAACAGCCGGGAACACGCCACTGTCAGCGGCGCCGGCCTCCAAGTCACGGAGCTGGCCCTCAAGGTACGCCTTCAGCCTGCTGCGGTACTCACGCTCGAACGCCCGCAGGTCGTCGACCCGGCGCTCCAGCTCCTCGCGGGACTGGACGAGCGAGCCCATCGCCTGGCGGTGCCGCTCCTGCGCGTCCCGCTCGAGGCTCTCGGCGCGAGCGCGGGCGTCGCTAGTGATCTGCTCGGACTGGCGACGGGCCTTGGTGAGGATGTCGTCGGCCTCCCGGCGGGCGCGGCCGAGCGTCTCGTCGGCCTCCCGGCGGGCGTCGGCGATGGCCTGGTCCGCGGTCTGCTGCGCGAGCGCGAGCACCCTGGCCACGGTGTCCATGTTGTCCTCGGCCGGTCTCGGCGAGCTCATCATCGCCGGCTCCGGCCGCCGCTCGGGCTCGTGCCGCACCGGCTCGGGCAGCATCATCTCGGGCTCGGGCTGCGGAGCGAGCGCCGACACCGACTGCTTGCCGCGCAGCGCCTCCTGCAGCTTGGCCCGGAGCTCTTCGTTCTCCTGAATGAGCTCGTCGAGCGCTGCTTCTACCTCGTCGAGGAAGGCGTCAACTTCCTCTTCGTCGTAGCCCGGCCTGAGCCTGGTCGTGCTGAACTGCTTGTTCCGCACATCCGCGGGCGTCAGTGGCATCTCTTCTCCCTGGAGCTTTGTCCCTTATGGACGCTACCTGATGACACTACCTTCACTGGACCACCTGCCAGAGCACGTAGACCACCAGGAACAGCAGCATGAAGCTGAGGTCAAGAGCCACACTACCGATCCGGACGGGCCGAATGTAGCGCCTTAGAAATCTCAGTGGCGGATCCGTGGCCGAGTAAACACACTCGGCTATCACAAGCACTACGCCGGTTGGGCTCCAGGATCGGGCGTAGACCTGAATCCAGCCCAGAATCATGCGGCCCAGCAGCAGCACCAGGTAGACGGATAGCGCATAGAAAGCCACATGCCTGAAGATGTTCACGTACCAGCCCTGCCTATCGGTACTGCTGGCAGATCCGGTCAGCCAGCGGTGGCGACCCGAACGGCCAGATGGAGCGGCTCAGCTCTGATTGAAGAAGCCCCGTTCCGCGATGCGGGCCTTGTCCTCGGCCGCCACTTCGACGTTGGCCGGGGACAGCAGGAACACCTTGTTCGTCACGCGCTCGATGCTCCCGCGCAATCCGAAGATCAATCCCGCCGAGAAGTCCACGAGCCGCTTCGCGTCGCTGTCGACCATCTCGGTGAGGTTCATGATCACCGGAGTGCCCTCACGGAAGTACTCTCCGATCGTCCGCGCTTCATTGTATGTCCGCGGATGCACTGTGGTGATACGCGCCAAATCAGTGGTATGTACCTGGCCGTTGGCCCGGCGCTCCGCGGGCCGGCCGTTGGCCGCCGCGGCCGCCGCGGCCCCCGCGGCACTATCGGGCCGGTCATCTTCCTGCACCAAGTCAGCGCCGTACTCGTCGTAGGCGTCGCTGAACTCGTCCTGGTAATGATCTTCGTAGCGGTGGTCGTCCTCTACCAGGCCGAGATAGACCGCCATCTTGCGCACCGCGCTGGCCATCTTCTGTCCTCCGTGAGCAGGCTAGGCAGCCCAGCTCACGCCAGGTGCCTGCGTCGGACATTACCTGACGAAGGCTCGCCGGCCGCCGAGCAACGCCGTACCAATGCGTACGTGTGTCGCGCCTTCCGCGATTGCTTCGCCCAGGTCACCGCTCATGCCGGCGGAAATGGCAGTCGCGCCGGGGTGTCCCGAGCGGACGGACTCGGCGAGTTCCCGCAGCCGGGCGTAGGCGGGCCGCGCCGGGGCCCCGAGCGGCGCGACGGCCATGACGCCGCCCAGCGACAGCCCTGGCTCGGCGGCGATCGCGTCCGCCAGGGCACTGACCTGGTCCGGAAGGGCGCCACCGCGGCCCGCCGCGCCGTCCAGGCTGATCTGGACCAGGCAGCTGAGTTCGCGGCCCGCCGCCACCGCATGGCGGCCGAGGGCGGTCACCAGCCGCTCCCGGTCCACCGAATGCACGACCTCGGCGTAGGAGGCGACGCTGCCTGCTTTGTTGACCTGCAGCTGGCCGACGAAGTGCCACCGCAGCGCCAGCCCCGCCGCCGCGCACTCGGCCGCCTTGGGGGCCGCCTCCTGGTCCCGGTTCTCGCCGAAGTCGGCCAGGCCCAGTCGGTGCAGGAGCATCACGTCGGCCGCGGGAAAGGTCTTGGTGACCGCGATCAGCCGGACCTCCGCCGCGGACCGCCCGGCCTGCGCGCAGGCCGCCGCGATGCTGTCCCGCACCGCGGCCAGGTTGGCCGCCAGCTCCGCCAGCCGCGCCTCGTCGCCCTGCTCCGGTGAGATCACTGTCACATCATCCCGCCACCGGATGCCGTACGGTCCGCTGGCCGGCCTGACGGGAACGGGGCCGCCAGCCGCCCGCGGGCGTCGGCTGGCTACCCGGCGAGCCAGACCAGGCCGGCGAACCGGCCAGTGACGCCGTCCCGGCGGTAGGAGTACAGCTCGGCCGACTCCCGCGTGCACCGCGAGTCGTGCTCGACGGTGGTCAGGCCGACGGCCCGCAGCTGGGCCCGGACTCCGGCGGCGATGTCGAGCCCCGGCGTGCCGGCGCTGGTCGCGCAGTTCGCTTCGGGCACCTCGGCGCTCACCCGGTCGCGCAGCTCCGCGGGCACTTCGTAGCAGCCGCCGCAGATCGCCGGGCCGATGACCGCCCGCATCCGCTCCGGCCGCGCGCCCGCCCCGGCCATGGCCGCGACCAGGGCCGGGACTACGCCGGCCACCATGCCCTCGCGCCCGGCGTGCGCCGCGCCCACCAGCCGGGCGTCCGGATCAGCCAGGAGGACCGGCACGCAGTCCGCCACCAGTACCCCGAGGACCTGGCCGCGGACGTCGGTGTAGACAGCGTCACACGCTTCGGGCTCGCGCTCTGGCCACTGCTCGCCGGCGTACCTGACCTCGCGGCCGTGAACCTGCCGCATCCAGGCGATGCCGGGGCGGCCGGCCGCGCAGCCAGCCATCGCGACCTCCCGGTTGGCCGCCACCACGGCCGGGTCGTCACCGACGCCGGCACCGAGATTAAGGGACGAGTACGGAGGCTCGCTGTGGCCGCCGTTCCGGTCCGTGAACCGGAACGCGACGCCGTCACCCAGCGCGCCGCCGGCCAGGGTCACTTCAGGAAGTCGGGCACGTCGAGTTCGTCATCTTCCTCGAAGACCACCGACTTGCGGCGGGTGCCTGACCCGTTGGTCGCCGGCCGGCTGGCCTGCTTGCCGTCGGAGCTGCCCGGCCGCGGCGCGGGCACGCCGTCGATCTTGACTGGCTCGCCCGCCGCGTCGCCCGGCTCGGTCGCGTGGTCCGATTCGGCCTTCGGGGCGGGCGCTGGCTCCGACTGCTGGTCGTCGACCGAGAAGGACCGCCACTCCGGCGCCGGAGCGGGCGGCGTGACGGGCGGGGCGTGGCTGGTGAGCGCGGGCAGCGGGCTGCTGGCTGGCCCCGTGCTGCTCGACATCGTGCTTCGCTGGCTCGACACCGGGTTCCGCGACGCGGCGCTGGCCGACCCGGTGCTGGCCGCCGAGGACGCGGGGTAGGAAGTGGTCCGCGGTCGCGGCCGGGATCCATCCAGCTCGTCGAAACCCGCCGCGATGACGGTGACCCGGACCTCATCCCCGAGCGCGTCATCGATGACGGCGCCGAAGATGATGTTGGCGTCAGGCGCGGCCGAGTTCGCGACCAGCTGGGCGGCCTCGTTGATCTCGAACAAGCCGAGATCCGAGCCACCCTGGATGGACAGCAGCACGCCGTGCGCGCCGTCGATGCTGGCCTCGAGCAGCGGGCTGGAGATCGCCGCCTCGGCCGCGGCGACCGCCCGGTCGTCGCCGCGCGCGGTACCGATCCCCATCAGGGCCGAGCCGGCCCCGGACATGACCGACTTCACGTCCGCGAAGTCCAGGTTGATCAGACCGGGCGTGGTGATGAGGTCGGTGATGCCCTGGACA
Organism: uncultured Actinomycetota bacterium; assembly: GCA_963805805.1. Lineage (GTDB taxonomy): Bacteria > Actinomycetota > Actinomycetes > Streptosporangiales > Streptosporangiaceae > JAJYUU01. Next base: position 295,292 of record CAWDVS010000012.1, read on the forward strand.
CCGGACAGCAGCACCTGGTCCGCCGCCTTGAACGCTTCCAGCACGCTGACGTGCCGGTCGGAGATCGACAACAGCCGGTCGTTGGGGATCACGATGAGCGTGTCCACCTCAGCCCGCAGCCGCTCGATGCCGCTGTCGGCCTGGGCGGCCCGGCGCTTGCCCTCGAACCCGAACGGCCTGGTCACCACGCCGATGGTGAGCGCGCCGAGCGAACGGGCGATCGACGCCACCACGGGCGCCCCGCCGGTCCCGGTGCCGCCGCCCTCGCCCGCGGTGACGAAGACCATGTCGGCGCCCTTGATGACTTCCTCGATCTCCTCGCGGTGATCCTCGGCGGCCTTCGCCCCGATGTCAGGGTTGGCGCCCGCGCCCAGGCCCCTGGTCAGTTCGCGGCCGACGTCCAGCTTGACGTCGGCGTCGCTCATGAGCAGCGCCTGCGCATCGGTATTGATGGCGATGAACTCGACGCCGCGGAGCCCCTCTTCGATCATCCGGTTCACGGCGTTGACGCCGCCCCCGCCGATACCGACGACCTTGATGACCGCCAGGTAGTTCTGCGGTGCTGCCACGAGGAGGAACCCTTTCCGCTCGTCTATCCTGCCGCGGACCCAATGCAACCGAGGCCAGGTACCGCGCCGGAAGCGGAGTACTCCCGGCCGGACGCCCCGCCCGCGAACGCCCCCAGTCTCATCCGCAGTGCAGGTCCGGCGGATACACGGCTCATCAAACTCTCACCCTCAACTTGAGATTTAGAGTTATGTTAAGCTGTCGACTGATAGGGACAGTAGGGTTGCCCGCTGCCCCCGGTCAACAACTGCCGCGTGTCGCCGTGCGGCGTGTCGCGGCCAGCCGCTGTTACAGCGCGCGATGGTGTGATAACTGATGGTTGCGTCGTCATCTGTGCGTGACCGCCGTGGCCGGGTCGCTGACATCCAGGTAGCGGGCGTGCGCGCGGAGCAGGACCGTCACCTCCGCCGCCTTCACCGAATCTTTGGCCGGACTCCCCCACAGGACGGTGACGCCGCTGCGCAGCGTCAGCGTCACCGCGGCGGCCGTCGGCGCCGAGACCGCCACCACCAGCGCGCGCAGGTGATGCGGCAGCCGGGCCAGCACCGCCGCGGCGGCCCGGACGCCGGGATCGCCGCGCAGCTGCGCGGGCGGCTGCCGCAGTACCGGCAGGCCGGCCGGCTTGCGGGCGGACCAGCGGATGGTCACGCCCGAGCCGTCGGTCAGCGCGTACCCGCCCGCGGCCCGCACCGCGAGTGACGGCGTCCGCTCCCGCACCGAGATCACCACCGTGTCGGGGAACGACCGCGTCACGCGCGCGCTGCGCACCTGGGCGATCTGCTCGACGCGGCGCGCGGCGGCGGTGGTGTTCACCGATGCCAGCGGGGTGCCCCGGCGGATCCCGGCGGCCGCGAGCACCTTCGCCGCGGGCACGAGCCGGTTGCCGGTCACCTGCTCGTGCCGGACCACGAGCAGGCTCGACCCGAGCAGAGCCCAGGCCGCGCCGCCCGCGATGGCCAGCGCGAGCACGCCGAAGAAGGCGGTGCGCCACGGATCGCGGCCAGACCGCTTGGGCTTGCGCGCGGCCCGGCCCTTGCCTGGACCGCTCTTGTCCCCGGCCGCACTCGCCACTCCGGGCGCGGCCGGGACGGCTTCCGCCTGGTCGCCCGTTGCTGGCCTGGCCCGGCCGCAGCGGCCGCGGTCGCGGGCCCGGCCGCCAGGTCCGCCGCACCGGATCCGGCACCCGGCGCGGCCGCCGGCGGTGTCCGCGCTAGCCTGCGGCCAGCGCGTCCCGGCCCGATCCGCCAGGCTGACCACGCTGGACCCGGCCCAGGCGGGCGGCCTCGGCCCGGCGCCCGCCGGGATCGAATCCTCGGCCGGCCCGGCCCCGACGCCGGCGGTGACGGGCGCCTCGGCCTCGGTCCAGACCACCGGACCGGGTGAGCCCGTTGCTCCGGCCACGGGCGCTCCGGCCACGGGCGCTCCGGCGCCGGTCCGATCGGCCGCGGCCAGTCCCGCGCGGCCCGGCCGGGCCCGCCACAGCCTCACGTGCCGTCCTCCGCGCGCTCGCGCAACGCCGAGACGATCAGCGGGCCCAGGGCAGTCACGTCGCCGGCGCCCATCGTCAGGATCATGTCGCCCGGTTTCGCCAGTCCGGCCGCGACGGCGGGCACGCTGTCGCGGCCGGGCACGAACTGGGCTTTGCCGCCCGGCACCGCCGCCGCGATCAGGTCCCCGGTGACGCCGGGCTCGGGATCCTCGCGGGCCGCGTACACGTCCATCACGATCACCTCATCGGCGGTGCCGAGCGCCGCGCCGAACTCGGCGGCGAACAGCCTGGTCCGGCTGAACAGGTGCGGCTGAAAGACGGCAATGAGCCGGCCGTCCGCGACGATGTCCCTGGCCGCGGCCAGGTCGGCGGCTAGCTCGGTCGGGTGGTGCGCGTAGCTGTCTACTACCTGGACCCCATCCGCCTCGCCCTTCAGCTCCATCCGGCGGCGCGCGCCGCGATAGGCGGCCAGGCCGGCCACCGCGGCCGCCGGGGTCACGCCGAGCTCGGCGGTCACGCTCAGCGCAGCGGCCGCATTCAGGGCAAAGTGGCGGCCGGGCACGGCGATCTGCACCCGCAGCGGGCCGGCCGCCGCGGCCGCGGTGCCGGGCCCGCCGGTGACGGTGAAGTGCGACGTCATCCCCCGCTGCTCGAACTCGCTGATCCGGTAGTCGGCGCCATCGGCGGTGCCGTACGTCAGCGCCCGGACCTCTGGCCCGACCTGACGGGTCAGCGCCAGCGCGCCGGCCTGGTCGGCGCAGGCGATGAGCAGCCCGCCGGCCGGCAGCCTGGCCGCGAACTGCGCGAACGTCGCCTCGATGGCCGCCAGCGTGCCGTAGTTATCGAGGTGGTCCGCCTCGACGCTGGTGACCACGGCGGCTGACGGCGCGAGGTTGAGGAACGAGCCGTCGCTCTCGTCGGCCTCGACCACAAACGCGGTGCCGCTGCCGTCCGCCGCGCCAAGCCCGGTCTCAGCCAGGATGCCGCCGATGACATACGACGGGTCAGCGCCGCTGTGCCGCAGGATCGTGGTGATCATCGACGTCGTCGTCGTCTTGCCGTGGGTACCGGTGACCGCGATTCCTTGCCGGTCCAGCATCAGGCTGGCCAGCGCGGCGGACCGGTGCAGCACCCGCAGCCCGCGCTGCCGCGCCGCCGCCAGCTCGGGGTTCTCCGGCCGGATCGCGCTCGAGATCACGACCGTGTCCGCGGCGCCGACGTACGCGGCGTCGTGTCCGACGTGCACGGTGGCACCGGCCGCGGCCAGCTCGGCCAGCAGCGGCGAATCGGCCGAGTCGCTGCCCGAGACCGGCACGCCGCGCGCCAGCATGATCCGGGCGATGCCCGACATGCCGGCCCCGCCGATGGCGATGAAGTGCACTCTCCCGAGGCCAGCCACGGGCACCGGGTCGACCGGGGTGACAAGTCCCATCTCTCCTCCTCCCGCTGCGGTGCGGACGCGCTTACCGGGACCGGCGCATCAGCCCGAGCCAGTGCAGCATCCGCCGGGGCGTGCTCGGCCCGGCGGCCGCAAGCGCCTCCCGCGCGCCCGGCTCGGAACGCGCGAACGCCATCAGCATGCCGAGGGCGGTCATGGTCACCAGCAGCGACGACACCCCCGCCGAGATTAGCGGCAACGGCACACCGGTGATGGGCAGCACCCCGAGCACGGCGCCGATGTTCACCAGCGCCTGGGCGATGATCCACAGCGTGATCGCCCCGGCCGCGAGCCGGGAGAACGTGTCCGGCACCCGCCGGGCGATGCGCAGCCCGGCGAACGCCAGGCCGGTGTACAAGAACACTACGCACAGCGTGCCGAGCAGCCCGAGTTCCTCGCCGAGGATCGCGAACACGAAGTCGGTCGGTGCCGCCGGCACCCAGCCCCACTTCGACTTGCTGGCGCCGAGGCCGACCCCGAACCAGCCGCCAGAGCCGAGCGCGTACTTGCCCTCGCGCAGCTGATAGCAGGCATTGACGCAGCCGCCGGACGACTGGCCGGTGAACCCGGTGATCCGGGCCAGCCGGTACGGCTCGACCACGATCAGGATCAGGATCACGAAGAGCATCAGGCCGATCATTCCGACCAGCAGCCGGGCCGGGGTGCCGACGATCCAGAGCAGCGCGAGGAAGATGACGGAGAGGAGGAACGTGGTGCTCAGGTCGTGCCCGGCCATGACCAGCAGGCCCAGGACCGCGAGGCCGGGCAGCAGCGGGACCAGCAACTGGCGGGCGTCGGTGAGCTGGCGCAGCTTTTCCTTGCGGGCGAGCAGGTCGGCGCCCCACAGCACGAACGCGAGCTTCGCGATCTCCGACGGCTGGACCTGGAAGCCGGCGACGCTCACCCAGCGCTCGACCCCGGCGCTCTTCGATCCGACCAGCAGCACCAGCAGGAGCCCGAATACGGCCGCCCCGAGCAGCGGGTAGGCGCACATCCGGAACAGCCGGATCGGGGCGCGCGCCATCAGCCACATGGACGCGAGGCCGAGGACGGCGCCGAGCACCTGCTTCTCGAATGTCGAGTAGACCGAGCCGCCGTACACCAGCTGCCAGGCGGTCGACGCGGACAGCACGATGACCAGTCCGAGCGCGAGCAGCAGCATTGTGCAGCCCAGGACGAGGTAGTAGGAGGTGAGCGGGCGATCCAGCAGGGCCCGCCAGTGCGCGGCCCGCTCCCGCAGGCCGGGCACGTACGCGCGGATCGGGTGGCGCGGCCGCCGGGGCCTCCTCGGTCATGCCGTACTTTCCGCGGCCGGCCGGGCAAGATCCATACACCTAGTGTCAGCGCTCGAAAGCCGCTGACCCGGGATATCCGCCGCGTGTCGCGGCAGTGCCTGCCAGAATCGGGGCCTGCCGGAATCGCGCAGGTTACGTCTGCAGCCACTCCGCGTAGAACAAGCCGAGGCCGAGCGCGATGCACAGGCCGCAGATCAACCAGAAGCGGATGACGATCGTCGTCTCGGCCCAGCCGATCATCTCGAAGTGATGATGCAACGGGCTCATCTTGAACACCCGTCTGCCGGTGGCTTTGAAGAAGCCCACCTGGATGATCACCGACAGCGTGATGATCACGAACAGGCCACCGAGGATGAACAGCAGGAACTGGGTCTTGGTGCAGATGGCCAGGCCGGCCAGCACCCCGCCGAGCGCCAGCGACCCGGTGTCGCCCATGAAGATCTCGGCCTTGGGCGCGTTCCACCACAGGAATCCGAAGCACGCGCCGAGCACGGCCGCGGCCACGACCGCCATGTCGAGCGGGTCGCGGACGTGGTAGCACTGCGGCGCGAGGAAGTTCGTGCAGTCGTTGCGCTCCTGCCAGATCCCGATCAGCACGTAGGCCGCCAGGACCTGGACGGTCGCGCCGGTCGCGAGGCCGTCCAGGCCGTCGGTCAGGTTCACCCCGTTTGAGGCGCCCGCGATGATGATCACGACCAGGATCACGAACGGCAGCACGCCGATCGTCGGCCCGAAGTCGCGCAGGAACGACAGGTGCGCGTCCGCGGGGGTAATCGCGAAGCCGTCCGGATGCTGCAGCACCTCGACCGCGAAGATCGCGCCGACCACCGCCTGACCGGCGAGCTTCGCCCCGCTGCGCAGGCCGAGGCTTGTCTGTTTGTAGATCTTGATGAAGTCGTCGATGAAGCCGACGAGCCCGAGACCGGTCATCAGCGCCAGCACCAGCTCGCCCGACACCGAGAACGAGTCCTGGGTGGCCAGGTGACCGACCACGTACCCGAGCAAAGACGCGATGACGATGACGGCGCCGCCCATCGTCGGCGTGCCGCGCTTGGTCTCGTGCGCCTTCGGGCCCTCGACGCGGATGAGCTGGCCGTACCCCTGCCGCCGCAGGATCCGGATCGCGACAGGAGTGCCGAAGAGCGCGACCAGCAGCGACACCATGCCGGTGATGATGATCGTCTTCACCGGCCCGCGCCCTCCTGCTCCCCGTGCTGAGCGCCCTCGCCGGCGAGCGGCCGCTCGCCGGTCAGGGCCCGTGCATGGTGAGACACCTGCTCGCCCTCGCCGGCGAGCGGCCGCTCGCCGGTCAGGGCGAGCGCCACCCGCTCCAGCCCGATCGAATGTGATGCCTTGACCAGTACGACGTCGCCGGGCCGCGTTCGGCTGCGCACTGCCTCAACCGCGGCCGGGATGTCGGGAACGTGCACCAGCTCGCCGGGCCAGGAGCCGACGGACTTGGCGCCGGTCAGCATCGGCGCCGCGGCGTCGCCGACCACGATCAGCACCGCCACCCCGGCCTGGGCCGCCTGCGCGCCAGCCACCTCGTGCAGTTGGTCCTCCTGGTCGCCCAGCTCGGTCATGAACCCGAGCACCGCGATGCCGCGGCCGCTGGCCGACATCGTCGCGAGGGCGGCGAGGGCGGCTCGCATCGCGTCCGGGTTCGCGTTGTAGGCGTCGTTGAGGATGGTGACCCCGTCCGGCCGCGCGGTGACCTCCATCCGCCACCTGCTCCTGGCCACCGCGGCGGACAGGCCGTCCGCGATCGCGACCGGCGCCATGCCGAGCTCGTGCGCCAGTGCCGCTGCGGCCAGCGCGTTGCTGACGTGGTGCTCGCCGTGCAGGGTCAGCTGGACCGCGGCCGAGCCGGACGGGGTGACCAGCGTGAAGCCGGCCCGGCCGAGGTCGTCCGCGCGCACCTGCTCGGCCCGGATGCTGGCACCGGCCGACCGGCCGAACGTGACCACCCTGGCGCGGGTGCGGGCGGCCATCGCGGCGACCCGCTCGTCGTCGGCGTTCAGCACCGCCACGCCGTCCGGCGGCAGCGCCTCCACGAGCTCGCCCTTGGCCCGGGCGACCTGATCCAGGCTGCCGAACTCACCCAGGTGCGCGTGCCCGACACCCAGGACGGCCCCGAGCCGCGGCGGGGTGATCTGGCACAGCGCCGCGATGTGACCGATTCCCCTGGCGGACATCTCCGAGACCAGGTACCGGGTCTGCGGCGTGATCCGCAGCGCGGTCAGCGGATGGCCTATCTCATTGTTGAAGGAGCCAGGCGGCGACACCGTCGGGCCGAGCCGCTCGATCACCTGGGCGGCCAGGTCCTTCGTGGTGGTCTTGCCAGCCGAGCCGGTGATGCCGATGATCGTCAGCTCCGGCACCCGGTCCACGACCGCCCGCGCGAGGCTGGCCAAGGCGGCCTGCACGTCCGTGACGACCACGGCCGGAACTCCCACCGGCCGGGTCGCGAGCACCGCCACCGCGCCTGCCTGCACCGCGGCCGCGGTGAAGTCGTGCCCGTCCGCCCGCTCGCCCGGCAGCGCGGCGAACAGGCTGCCCGGCTCTGCTTGCCTGGAGTCGATGACGACCGGGCCCGTGACGAGGGCGGCCGGATCCGGAACGTCGGCTAGGTACCCCCCGGTGAACTCGGCAACCCGCGCTACCGGCAGCGAGATCACACATCCTCCGGGAAGTCGATGGGGGCACCGTCTGGTGCGCTGGCAGGCCAGGCTCCGGGCGGGCCGCCCGACATCGTCGCATCCTCGCCCGCCCGGCGGCGCGTGAGGGCCTCGGCGGCGACCTCGCGGTCATCGAACGGGATGACCGCGCCGCCGACATACTGCCCGCGCTCGTGGCCCTTGCCAGCCACCAGCACCACGTCGCCCTTGCCCGCGGACTCGATCGCCAGCGCGATCGCGCCCGCCCGGTCCGGCTCCACGATGACGTGCGCCCGGCCGGGCAGCGGGATCTGCAGCGCTCCGGCCAGCATTTCCGCGAGAATGACCAGCGGGTCTTCTGACCTCGGATTATCGCTGGTGAAGATGGCCTGGTCGGCGAGGCGCGCCGCGGCGGCGCCCATCAGCTGGCGCTTGCCCCGGTCCCGGTCGCCGCCGCAGCCGAGCACGATTGTCAGGCTCCCCTGGGTCACCTGGCGCAGCCCGGTGAGCACCGCTTCGACCGCACCGGGCTTGTGCGAGTAGTCCACCAGCACGGTGAAGTCCTGGCCCGCTTCCACCCGCTCCAGCCGGCCAGGCGGGCCCGCGCAGGCGGCGACGCCCGCCACCGCGGCCGCCAGGCTCACCCCCGCCTCCACCAGCGCGACGATCGCGCCCAGCGCGTTGGCGACGTTGAACTGGCCAGGCAGCGAGATCGAGGCGTCGGCCTCGACCCCGCCGGGACCGATCACGCGGAAGGTCGAGCCGTCGGCGCCCGAGCGGATGTCCGCGGCGCGCCAGTCGGCGGACTGCCGCCCCGCGACCGAGAACGTGGTGATCGGGATCGACGCCGTCGCGGCGAGTTCCCGGCCGTAGTCGTCGTCGATGTTCACTACGCCCGCGCGCGAGTAGCGCGGCGTGAACAGTTCCGCCTTCGCCGCGAAGTACTCGTCCATGGTCGCGTGGAAGTCCAGGTGATCCTGGGACAAGTTGGTGAAGATCGCCACGTCGTAGCGGGTACCGGCGACCCGGCCGGCCACCAGCGAGTGGCTGGACACTTCCATCGCGGCGGCACCGACGCCGCGCTCGATCATCGCGGCCAGCAGTGCCTGCAAATCGGTGGCTTCGGGCGTGGTCAGCGTACTGTCGAGCACCAGGCTGCCGACCCGGACCTGGACGCCGCCGATCAGGCCGGTTTGGTACCCGGCCGCGCGCAGCCCGGACTCCAGCAGGTACGTCGAGGTGCTCTTGCCCGCGGTGCCGGTGGCGCCGATCAGCAGCAGCCGTCCCGAAGGGTCGCCGTAGATCCAGGATGCGACGTCGCCGAGGCGCGCGCGGGGATCGGCCACGACGAACACCGGCAGCCCGGCCCGCACGGCCGCGTCCCGGCCGGCCGGGTCGGTGAGCACCGCGACGGCGCCCGCGGCCGCCGCGTCCGGGCAGAACCGCGCGCCGTGCACGGTGCTTCCCGGCAGCGCCGCGTACAGGTCACCGGGCCGCACCGCGCGGGAGTCGTGCGTGATCCCGGTCAGCCCTGGCCCGGCGGCCTGGTCGCCGCCCGGCGGGCCGGACGGACGCAGTCCTAGCAGCGCCGCGAGCCCGGCAAGCGGGCGCGCAGGCACGCGTTCGGGGCGAAGAGCCGCTGGCACGGGCTGAGGTTACCTCCGTTCACGGGGCCGTGAGCCTGATGTAGGGCGTTCTGGCGTTGTCGGGCGGGATCTTCATGGTCTGGAGCGCAAACCGCATCACATCGTAGAAAGCCGGCCCGGCGACTTCGTCTCCGAAGAATTGGTTGCCCTTGGGGTCCTGAATGTTGACGGCGACGACGAGCTTCGGGTTGTCGGCCGGGGCGATACCGATGTAGCTCGACCCATACTGGCAGAGCGCGCATTTGTTTTCGGGATCGGACACCTGGGCCGTTCCGGTCTTCGACGCGACCGTATAGCCGTGGATGATCCCGTACGGCTCACCCGCGTTCGCGTCCACAGCCGGTACCTGCTGCAGGATCTTCATCAGCTCGCGGGCCGTCTTCGGCTGGATGACCCGGCGTCCGGGCTGGACCTTGGCCGGGTGGTAGACCCCGGCGCTGGTGGTCGACCCGGCGACCAGCGTCGGCTGTACCCGGACGCCGCCGTTCGCGATCGTCGCGTACACGCTCGCCATCTGGATCGCGGTGACGGCGACGCCCTGACCGAAGGAGTTCTCGTACGGGCTATCGCCGTAGTAGTCCCGGCTGCCCGGCGGCGGCAGCAGGCCGGCGCTCTCGCCTGGCATGTTCAGGCCGCTCGGCGACCCGAGCCCGAATGCGCGCAGGTAGTCGTACTGCTGCCCGGGCGTGATGTGCTGGACCACCTGCACCATGCCCACGTTGCTCGAGTGCGCGAGGATGCCGGCCACGGTGTAGCGGACCGTCGGGTGCGGTTCGGCGTCGTGGAACGTATACAGGTTGTGGTCGACCTGGATCGAGTACGGGATTGTGTAGGCGTTCATCGGCGTCTGGTGGCCCTTCTCCAGCGCCGCCGCGACCGTGATGGACTTGAGCGTGCTGCCCGGCGCGAACACATCATTGGTGCTGATGTCGCTGGTGGCGCCCGTCTGCTGGAAGTCGGCGAGGGTCTCGCGTGGGCCACTGCGCCATCGCGAGGATCGCGCCCGTCTGCGGGTCCATCACGATGATCGAGCAGTTGCGGGCGTGGAACATGGCGACTCGCCGCTGGCACTCCTGCTCGGCGGCGAACTGGATGTCGGCGTTGATCGTCAGCCGCAGGCTCCGCCCGCCGACCACGGGCGTGGTCTTCACCTGCGTCATCGGGATCGGCTCGCCGTCGGTGCCGACCTCGACGTCCTGCCGGCCGTCCCGGCCCTTGAGCACGGAGTCGAACTCGGCCTCCAGGCCGCCGACGCCCTGCAGGTCGCCGGTCTTGGAGTTGACGGTCGTGAAGCCGACGATGTCCGAGGCCAGGTTGCCGTTCGGGTAGCTGCTGGAGTACGTCGGGGTCATGGACAGCCCGGGCAGCTTCATCGCCGTGATCCGGGCCGCTGTCGCCATCGGGACGTTGGTGCCTAGCTGCGCGTACTGGGACTTCGGCGAGTTGCGGTCAAGATCGGCCAGCAGCTGGGCGGCCGGTACCTTGAGCGGGCCGGCCAGCTTGGCCGCCATGACGGCCCGCTCGGGTACCGGGATCTGCTGCGGATCGGCGATCACCATGTCGGTCTGCAGCGTCATGGCGAGCACGGTGCCGTCGCTGGTCACGATCGAGCCGCGAACCGCGGGTACCGAGATCGGCTTCATCCGCTGCAGCGCGGCGTCGGTCGCGTACCGGCCCGAGTCCATGCCCTGGATCTGCACGAGCCGCCCGGCGAACACCGACATCACGAACGCGACGACGACCAGCGTGAGGTTGAGCCTCTTCGCCGGGCCGACGCAGCGCAGCAGGGGCTTGCCGGGGCCGCCCGGCCCGACCGCGGCCCGGACCCGGCGCCGTTCCGCCGGCGGGCCGCCGACGCGGGTCGCCGATCCTGACCGGCCGGCCCGGCCGCGCCTGCTGACGGACTGGCGTCCGGCCGGGCCGAGGGCGGGCCGGGCCGCGCGGGCCGCCCGGTGCCGAGCTGCCCGGGCTGAGCTGCCCCGGGCTGACCCGGCCGGGGCCGCGTTACCCGGGCCCGGCGGTACCGGGCGGGCGCGGTAGGCCCGCCGCCCGGACCAGTCCTCGCCGCCCCCCGCGGAGTCCCCCGTGCCCCGGCTCACCGCGTGGCCTGCGGTGACGCTGACGGCGGTGAAACTGTCCGCGGTGCAGCCGCCCCCGGCGACTTGGGACACCAGGCCGGGCTCGCGGCTACCGTGCTGCTCGACCGCAGCCGGTGCGTGCGCAGATCCAGGAACTCCAGCTGCTGCTGCGGCCGCATGCCGAGCTGGCACGCTTCCTGTTCGATCTTGGCGTCCGACTCATAGCTCTGCAGCTGGTTCTGCAGTTGCTGCACCTGCAGCGCCTTGGCCTGCGCGGACTGCTGCAGGTGGTCGATCTCGAAGCTGGTAGCGCCGAGCGTGGTGTTGATCACCAGCAGGCAGATGAGGCCCCCGCCGAGCAGCGCCAGCACCAGCAGCACGAACGGCGCCCGCGGCACCCGAGCCGTCGGTCGCGGCGGGCGGGGCGTGACCGGTGCCGGGCCGGTAGCCGGGCGCCGGACCCGCGACGGCGCCGCGGGCGCGGCGGCCGTGCGACCGTCGCGGGGCGGGGCGGCGGCCCGCTCGCGCGGCCTGGTCCCGGCCGGCCTGGTCCCGGCTGGCACCGGCCGCTGCTGGTCCCGTCCGATCGTGGTGCTCTCCATCGTTGTTACTTCGCCCCTCCCGGTCGAACCCGACTCGCAGTCCGGTTCTGCTGGTGCCAGCCCCCCTGGCGGTCTTTCTGGTTCATGCGGCGGCCCGGATTCGCTCGGCCGCACGCAGCCGGGCCGGAGCGGACCGCGGGTTCGCGGCGGTCTCCGCTTCGGTCGGGCGCTCGGCTCCGCGGGTCAGCAGCCGGAACTGCGGCCGGGCTGACTCCAGCGGGACCGGCAGTCCGGGCGGGGTCGTGTCGGCGGACCGCGCGGCCAGCGCGCGCTTCACGGCCCGGTCCTCCAGCGAGTGGTAAGCCAGCGCCACGATCCGGCCACCGACCGCGATCGAGTCGAGCGCCGCGGGCAGCGCCCGGCGCAGGGCGTCCAGCTCGCCGTTTACCTCGATGCGCAGGGCCTGGAAGGTCCGCTTGGCCGGGTTGCCGCCGGTGCGGCGGGCGGGCGCGGGAATGGAGTCCCGGATGATGTCGGTCAGCCGCCGGGTCGAGGTGAACGGGGACCGCGCCCGCTCCCGCACGACCGCCTCGGCGATCCGGCGGGCGAACCGCTCCTCGCCGTAGTCGCGCAGTACCTGCGCGAGCCGCTCGGCCGGATACGTATTGAGCACATCCGCGGCGGTCAGCGGGCCGTCCTGATTCATCCGCATGTCCAGCGGCGCGTCCTGCGCGTAAGAAAAGCCCCGGTCCGCGTTATCCAGCTGTGGTGAGGAGACGCCGAGGTCGAACAGCACGCCCTGCACGGCGGGCACGCCCAGCCTGGCCAGGATCTGCGGCAGCTCGTCGTACACGGCCTGCACGAGGGTGACGCGCTCGGTGAAGGCGATCAGCACCTCGCGGGACTCGGCGATCGCGGTCGCGTCGGTGTCGATGCCGATGAGGCTCAGGCCCGGATGCGCGGACAGGATGGCGCTCGCGTGCCCCGCACGGCCCAGCGTGGCGTCCACCAGGACGGCGCCGGGCGCGGCCAGCGCAGGCTGGAGCAGCTCGATGACCCGGTCCCGCAGGACCGGCACGTGCCCGGCCGCAGCCGCTCCCATCGCGCCCCCTCGGTTGCTTCGCTGACCACCCCCGCGGTGCTGGCCAGCGGCGGTGCCGGCCAGTGCAGCGGCAGTTCGTTGCTGCGATGCCCGGCCAGGTCCCCATCCGCGCAGATGCACTGACGGGTCCCGGTGGACCGCCTGACGCCGGGGAAGTGACGTCAGCCGGACCTGGACCCTCCAGCACGGGTGGAGACCTCGCCGGGCATCCGGCTCACAGGACTCCGGGCAGCACCTCCTCCGACGCATCGGAGAACGCGTCCTCCTGCTGTCCCAGGTAGGTGTTCCAGGCAGTCGCGTCCCAGATCTCGAGCCTGGTGTTGGCGCCGATGACCACGCAGTCCCGGTCCAGGCCGGCGTACTCGCGGAGGCTGGGCGGGATGGTGACGCGGCCCTGCCGGTCCAGTTCCTCGTCCGACGCACTGGCGAAGAACACCCGGCTGTAATCGCGGACGGCCTTCGCCGTGACCGGCGCCGTCCTGAGCGCCTCGGTGATCCGGCCGAACTCCGTCACCGGGAAGACATACAGGCAGCGCTCCTGGCCCTTGGTAAGGACCAGGCCAGTGGCCAGCTCCTCGCGGTACTTCGCGGGCAAGATCAGCCGGCCCTTCTCGTCGAGGCGAGGCGTGTGGGTGCCAAGGAACAACCCGCCTCACCTCCCCAGCCCCCCACCAGCCGCCATTTCCGGGCCCAGATCACCCCACGGAGCACCACTGTACTCCACTCTCCTCCACCGTCAATCGCGACGAGGCCGAGAACCGGAACTTGGCCGCGCAAAGACGCTGGTCAGAGGCGTGGGGAAGAGTGGAGAAGAGAAATGGGGAATGCCATGACGCGAGAACTGCGTCGGGCTGAGCGGCTATCCGAACCAAGTCGGGCCGCCGCACGTCTGAGAGATGGTCACCGCAGTGTTACCGCGACGATATGGGAGCGGGATCGCTCCGTGGCCATACAAGGACGTACTGTCTGATCGCACGGTTTAGTTGCCGCAGCCCTGCCATTGGGCTGGGCAAAAGACGAATAACGCACGCGAACTGGGCGCCTGGAGGATTACGTGGTCACCGACACGGGGCAGTCGACAGACCGAACGCTCGACGATCTGGTCGATGTGGCACGGCAGGTGAGCACCGCCGTACAGAGCGTGATCTCCGGCAAGCCCGAAGCGATCCGGCTCGCGCTGACCGCGCTGCTGGCCGAGGGCCACATCCTCATCGAGGACGTGCCCGGCGTCGGCAAGACAATGCTCGCCAAGGCGCTGGCCCGCTCCATTGACTGTTCGGTGCGCCGCGTCCAGTTCACCCCCGACCTGTTGCCCAGCGACATCACCGGGGTCAGCGCGTTCAATCAGGAACTGCGCGAGTTCGAATTCAAGCCCGGTCCGATATTCGCGAACATCGTGCTCGGCGACGAGATCAACCGGGCGTCGCCGAAGACCCAGTCCGCGTTGCTCGAGTCGATGGAAGAGCAGCAGGTGACGGTCGACGGCACGACCTATCCGCTCGAGCCGCCGTTCATGGTGATGGCCACCCAGAATCCGGTTGAGATGGAGGGTACCTATCCGCTGCCGGAGGCCCAGCGCGACCGGTTCATGACCCGTTTGTCCATCGGCTACCCGGACAAGGACGCGGAGTTGGCGATGCTGAGCTCGCACGGGTCCAGCTCGCCGCTGGAGGATCTCAAGCCGGTCGCGCACGCGTCCGACATCCGGGCGCTGGTCGCGGCCGTGCGCGAAGTGCACGTGGCCGAGCCGATCCGGCACTACATCATCGACCTGGTCACCGCCACGAGAACATCAGCGGAGCTGCGTCTGGGCGCTTCGCCCAGGGCGGCCCTGCACCTGCTGCGCGCTAGCCGCGCGCACGCGGCGCTGGACGGCCGCGACTTCGTGATCCCCGACGACGTGCAGGCGCTGGCCATCCCGGTACTCGCGCACCGGCTGCTGCCGAGCACGGCGGCAGTGGTGGGCCGGGAGATGCCGGACCGGATCCTGGCCGCGATCGTGCAGCGGCTGCCGCTGCCGGGCCGGTAGCGCCGGGGCAGGCAACACCGCGCAGGCAGGCTGACGGGGAAGGAGGCTCAGGGTGCTGGGCTCATGGCTATCGGGGCTGACCACCAGAGGCACCTCATTCCTGGCCGCCGGCGTGGCCGCCACCCTGGCCGGGATCCTGCTGACCGAGAAGAGCCTGCTCTGTGTCGGCGTGGCGCTGATCGGTCTGCCGGTCTTCAGCCTGATCGCCGCGCGCCGGGCCCGGTACCGGCTCAGCTGCAGCCGGATCATCAGCCCGCCGCGGGTCCCGGCGGGCAGCACGGCGCACGTGACGCTCCGCCTGCACAACATCTCGAAGATGCCCACCGGGCTGCTGCTGGCCGAGGACGCGATCCCGTACGCGCTCGGTCCCAGGCCGAGGTACGTGCTGGACAACATCGAGCGCCGCGGGGTGCGGCAGCTCAGCTACACGCTGCGGTCCGACCTGCGCGGCAAATTCGAAGTCGGCCCGCTGCAACTGCGGGTGGCCGATTCGTTCGGCCTGGTGGAGATCAACCGCTCGTTCTCCGCGCGCACGCCGTTCGTCGTGACCCCGCGGGTGTACCCGCTGGCCCGCACGATGATCAGCAGGGCCTGGGCCGGCGAGGGCGACGGCCGGTCCAGGCTAACGGCGACGGCCGGCGAGGACGACGTGATCCCGCGTCCGTACCGGGACGGCGACGACGTGCGCCGCGTGCACTGGCGGTCGACCGCCCGCTACGGCGAGCTGATGGTGCGCCGGGAGGAGCAGCGCTGGCGGAACCGGGCCACCGTGCTGCTGGACACGCGCGGCGGGGCGCACATGGGCACCGGGCCCAGTTCCTCGTTCGAGACCGCCGTCAGCGCGGCCGCCTCGGTAGGCGTGCACCTGGCCCAGGAAGGTCTCATCGGCAAGGTGGTCAACGAGCAGGGCACGAACCTCGGCATGGGCATGACGTTCGAGGACGAGCTGCTCGAGTCGCTGGCCGTGATCAAGCCGTCCCGCAGCCAGGATCTGACCGGCGGACTGAAGGTGCTGCGAGCCGCCGGGCCCGGCGTCATCATCGCCGTCATGGGCCGGCTGTCCGTGACCATCGCGGAGCAGCTGGCCGCCTGCCGGGGCGAGGGCAGCCAGGCCATCGCGATCCTGCTCGCGGTGGGCACCTGGGCCGACGCCGGCCGCGCCGCGGGCAACGGAACCCGGCCCGGCGCCAACGGTAACGGCAACGCGCTCGCCATGGAGACGGCAGCGCAACTGGCGGAGGAGACCGGGCCCGCCGCGGCCGCCCTGCGCGCGGCCGGCTGGCACGTGGTAGCGCTGCCCGCCAGCCTGCCCCTGGACATTGCCTGGGAGCAGCTGCCGCGGGCAGCCGAGATGCTGGTCCCCGGCGCGAATCTCGCTGGCTTCGATCCGGCCGGGCAGATGGCATGACGAACCACCGGCTCACTTTCGCCGCGGGCATCGCCGTGCTCGCGGCGTCACTCTCACTGTCCTCGCTGCTGATCGGCACCAGCTGGCTGGTGGCGAGCCTCGGCGCCGTCGCCGCGGTGGCGCTGGCCGCCACCCTCACCCGGCTGACCACGATCCAGGCCGCGATCGCCGGCTCGATCGTCGTCCTCATCGGCGTCGTCCCGGTCCTGGCCGGATATGGCTGGGCCGGCGCCGCCGGCGCCGTCGTGGTGCTGGGGCTGACCGCGGCGAGCGCGACCGGGGCGCGGCTGCTGCGCGCGTTCGCCGCCTGCGCCACCTACGTGGCCGTGCCATTCCTGTATCTCAACGCTGTCTTTGCCGGGCCGCAGTCCTGGGCGGCCGTGATCCCCACGTCCCGGTCGCTGGCCGCGCTCGCGCGGCTGCCTGGTCAGGCCGGATCCATGTTCAAGTTCTCCCCGCCGATCCCGACCACCAGGCCGGTGGAGTTCATCACCGTAGGCGGCGTCACCCTGATCGCCATCTGCGTCGACGTGCTCGCCGTCCGGTTCCGGCGCCCCGCGCTGGCCGGGCTGCCGCTGCTGCTGCTGTTCAGCGTCCCGGTGGCGAGCAGCCTCAAGAGCTTCGGGTTCGTGCAGACACTGCTGTTCGGCATCGCGGTCGCGGCCTACCTGGCGCTGCTGTCGTCGGACGGACGGCAGCGGCTGCGGATGTGGGGGCGGCTGGTGACCATCCGCCGGCCGCACGCGATGGACGACACGGGTCAGGGCCCCGACACGCGGCAGGTGGCGGCCTCCGGCCGCCGGGTAGGTCTCACCGCCGTCGCGCTGGCCATGGTGGTCCCGATCTTCCTGGCCGGGACGCCACCTAAGGACCTGTTCGCCAAGACCTCGACCGGCGGCGCGGGCGGTGGGCTGGCCATCCCCGGCGGGCTGGCACCGCTGGACAATGTCGCTCAGCTGCTGACGCAAAAGCCCAGGCTCGTGCTCACGTACACCACGACCTATCCGAAGCCGCAGGACCAGTACCTGCAGATTTTCGCGCTGAACTACGACTACGGCGCGGATGGCAAGTGGCTGCCGAGCGCGTCGAGCGGCAAGGCTGTCAGCGGCACCCGGCTGCCGTTCCAGCAGGTGCCCGGCCTGACGGCCGTGGTGCCAGCGGTGACGGCGCGCACCGCGGTGAGCGTGACCGAGCCGATCCAGACGCCGCTGCCGCTGCCCTACGCCCCGCTGCAGGTCAGCGGCACAGGATCCGGCCTGATCGAGACGTCAGGCACCCTGATGGTGTTCGGCAATCCGATTCGCAGTACGCAGTACTCGGTCGTCAGCCGGGAGGCCGAGCCGACGACCGCAGATCTGGAGATACCAGGCGCCTACCCGCAGTCCGTGCAGAAGGTCTACACCTCCTATCGCGGCCCGGACCGCGCTGCGCTGCTGCGGATCGCGCGGGCCCACACGCAGGGCGACACGACGCCCCTGGACAGGGCCGTGGCCCTGCAGAACTGGCTCACCTCCAGCGCGTTCTCGTACTCGCTGAAGGAGAAGTGGCCGGTCTCCGGCCGGTGGCTGGTGAGCTTCCTGACCACGGACCGGCGCGGCGACTGCGAGCAGTTCGCGCCCGCGTTCGCCGTGCTGGCCAGGCTGCTCGGCATCCCGGCCCGGGTCGCGGTCGGCTTCACCGCCGGCAAGCCTGGGCCGCACAACACCTGGCAGGTCACCACCGCCGACGCGCACGCCTGGCCGGAGCTGTATTTCCCCGGCGCGGGCTGGGTCAGATTCGAGCCGACGCCGGTCGGCAGCGAGGGCGTGGCCGGTCAGGGCACCGCCACTCAGCCCTCGTACACGACGAGCCCGCTGCCGCCTGGTCACAACCCAACCGGCCAGCAGGCCAGCACCAGCCCGTCCGCCGGAGCCGCGGGCGGGGCCAAGCCCACGCACCCGATCCCCGGCAAGCAACTCCAGGCCGGCTCGGGCGCGGCAGGCTCGGCCCGCGGCGGCGGGTCCGGCGTTCCGGTGTGGCCCTTCATCCTGGCGGCGATCCTGCTGCTGCTGGCCGGTCCGGCGCTGGCGCGCTGGCTCGGACCGCGGCGCCGCTGGCTGGCCGCCTCGACCGACGCTGGCCGGGCGAGTGTCGCCTGGCGCGAGTTCCGTGACTACCTGACCGACTACGGGATCGCCTCGGCGCCGAGTGAATCGCCGCGCGCGGTCGCCCGCAGGGTCGCGATGCAGGAACACCTGGACGACGCCGCCGGCGCCGCGATCACCAGGATCGGCGCGGCGGAAGAGCGGGCCAGGTACTCGCAGGGCGCGGTGCCCGCGGGCGGGCTGCAGGCAGACGTCGCCACGGTCCGCCGGGCGCTCGCGGCGGACGCGACCAGGCGCCAGCGGCTGCGCGCCCGCTTCCTGCCGCCGTCGACGATGGCCACCATGTTCAGCGGCCTCCAGTCCACCGGCCACGCGCTCAGCTGGCTTGACTCGCCGCTGCCGAGCTGGCGGCGCGACCGGTCGCGACCGCAGCAAGCGAGATAAGCGGAAAGAGCCGGGGTGACAACCCGGACCGCGCGCCGGGGCGCGAGCCCGTTCCCGTGCGGGCGGGCTGAAAGCTAGCGGTCGCGCTCCTGGCGCCGGCGCCAGCGCTCCTCCAGCCGGTCCATCATCCCGGCGTTGGTCGCGGGCCCGGCCGGCTTGCGGCTGCGCGCGGGGCGCCGGTCGATCGTGACACCGGCCATCCGCCGGTAGTTGGTGATGGCCCACGCACTGCTGGCCACCATGATCACGAAGCCGACGATGTCGAGCCAGCTGTACTTGAGCACGACACCCGCCACCAGGGCCCCGACTCCGATGATGAAGCCGGCACAAGACTGGACAAGACGTCGGCGATAGTGCACCTTGGGATCTTTTGACCGCATGGCCCGCGCGAGTCGCGGATGATCGGAGTACAGCGCCTGCTCAATCTGCTCGAGCTGACGCTGCTCGTGCTCAGAGAGCGGCACCGTGCCTCCCATGGACTCGGACTCTGACAACTGCCATGCGCCCTATCGCTATACGCCCAGAATACGAGCGCCAGGGCACCTTGCGGAAGGGTACACGGCTGGTAGCGGTACAGAACCTGTGTGCCACGGTCATGCCTCACAACCCAGTTTTTCCCGATCCGGCTGACCGGACACAAGGCCCGGCCGAACCTGTCCGTGGCGCCCGATATGCCCTTTCACGGAAAGGTCATTCGCCAGTACGGGGCAGACTGGCTCCGGGCCCGACGGGAGGGTCACGCAGCGTCGGCAGGTGACCACGCAACAGCATACCCGGCATTGGGCCCATAGGGGTCAGCTGCCGGCAGGTCCTGCGGGCCGGCGGCGCACGAGCGTCGCCGGGCGGACCGCGTCGGCGCCGAACCGGCCGGAGATCTGGTCCAGCGCCGCCTCGGCCGCCTGCCAGGACACGGGTCGGTCACCGAACGCGAGCTGGGTCGACGCGGCCCCGGCCGGGACCAGCCCGGTCGCGCGGACGCCCACCAGCCGCAGTTTCGCCTGCCCGCTCAGCCCGGACGCGGCGAACAGCTCGCAGGCCGTCTCGTAGATCCGCTGGGTGAGGTCGGTCGGCTCGGGCAGGGTGCGCGACCGGGTGATCGTCTTGAAGTCGGCCCGGCGCAGCTTGACGGTGACCGTGCGAGTGGCGAAGCCGGACGACCGCAGCGCCCTGGCCGTGCGCCGGGACAGCCGCAGCAACTCGCGCCTGATCACCTCCGGGTCCGCGATGTCGACGTCGAATGTCTCCTCCGCGCCGACGCTCTTCTCCCGCACCGCGGTCTCCACGTTGCGGTCGTCGCGCCCGCTGGCCAGGGCGCTCAGGTGGGCGGCCAGGGCCGGGCCGAACTCCGATTCGAGCGCGGACAGCGGGGTCGCGGCGATGTCGCCGACCGTGCGCAGGCCGAGCCGGGCCAGCGTCTGGCCAGTCCGCTCCCCCACGCCCCAGAGCGCCGCGACGGGCAGCGGATGCAGGAACTCGAGCACGCCATCGGCCGGGATGACGAGCAGCCCGTCCGGCTTGCAGTGCACGGAGGCGAGCTTGGCCAGGAACTTGTTCGGCGCGATGCCGACCGAGCAGGTGATCTGCTGCTGCGCCACCACCTCCCGCCGGATCCGGCGGCCGATCTCCACGGGCGGGCCGAGCAGCCGGATGGCACCGGAGACATCCAGGAACGCCTCGTCCAGCGACAGCGGCTGGACGAGCGGCGTCACGCTCCGGAAGATGGCCATGACCTCTTTGGACACGGCCCCGTACAGGCCGTGCCGGGGCGGGATGACGGTCGCGCGCGGGCACAGCCGCCGGGCCCTGGACATCGGCATCGCGGACCGGACGCCGTACGCGCGGGCCTGGTAGGTGGCCGAGAGCACGACGGCACGGCCGGAGAGGCCGCCGACGATGACCGGCTTGCCCGCCAGTTCGGGCCGGTCGCGGATTTCGACACTGGCGTAGAACGCGTCCATGTCCACGTGCAAAATGTGGCAGCCGGTGTCGTCGCCCGCCGGGCGCTGCCCGCCCGCTCCGCTCACCCTCATCACCGCCACGCTCAGCCCGCTGAGGCGACTGTAGCGCCAGGCACCGACATCGAGAGGGCTCGTCTCGCGGCCCCGGCGATGACACTATTACGCCATGAATGACCAGCAATACCCGCAAGGCGGTCCGTCACAGTCGCCGGCCGCCTCGCCCCGCCCGCACTCGTCAGCGCAGTCGAGCCGCCGGGCCATGGCCGTCTGGGGTGGCATCCTCGCCGGGCTCGGGGTTGGCATCGGCCTGGCGACGCTCATGCACGTCATCGTCCAGGCGTCGCCGGAGAACTTCTCCGCCGGCGCCGGCGGCAGCATGTTCGTGGCGGTGGTGATCGTCGGGCCGCTGATCGGACTCGGACTCGGGCTGGCCTTCGCGGGCTTGGTGCCCGGCGACAACGCCGCCCGGCCGGGCGGGCCGCAGGCACCCGGATCCTGACCCGGCGCCGCCGGTCAGGCCGCCAATCGCACGGTTCAGAGCGAGAGCGTGGGCTTAACCTCAAACAGCCGGCCGAGCAGGCCGTTGACGAACGAGGACGAGTCATCGGTCGACAACTCGCCGGCCAGCGCGACCGCCTCGCTGATCGCGACCGCCGGCGGCACGTCCTGGCTCCACAGCAGCTCGTAGGTGCCGATCCGCAGGATGTTGCGGTCCACGGCCGGCATCCGCGCCAGCGTCCAGCCCTGCGCGTACGTGCCCAGCAGCCCGTCGATCTGGCCGGCGTGCGCCTGCACCCCGCGCACCAGCTCGGCGGCGTACTCGGAGACCGGCGGATCGGCCGCGGCGGATCGCTCCGCGAGCAGGTCGAGGACGGGCTCGTCCCTGAGCTCGGCCTCGAACAGGATGTCCAGCGCCCGCTTGCGGGCCTTACTGCGTGCTGCCATTACCGCCGCCGAGAACTATGCGAGGAAGACAGCGCTCAGGCCCGGCCGAGGTAGCTGCCGTCGCGGGTATCGACCCGGATCTTCTCCCCGGTCACGATGAACAGCGGCACCTGGATCTGGGCCCCGGTCTCCAGCGTGGCGGGCTTGGTGCCGCCGGTCGAGCGGTCGCCCTGCAGCCCCGGGTCGGTGTGCTGGACGGTGAGCTCCACCGCGGCGGGCAGCTCGATGTACAACGGCGTGCCGTCGTTGAACGCGATGACGGCCATCTGCTCTTCCAGCAGGTAGTTGGCGGCGTCGCCGACGACCCCGCCGGGGATGTGCGGCTGGTCGTAGTCCTGGGTGTCCATGAAGACGAAGTCATCGCCCTCGCGGTACAGGTACTGCATCTCGCGCTTGTCGACGTTGGCGACCTCGACCCGGGTGCCGGCGTTGAAGGTCCGGTCCACGACCTTGCCGGACAGCACGTTCTTCAGCTTGGTGCGCACGAACGCGCCGCCCTTGCCTGGCTTGACGTGCTGGAACTCGACGACCGTCCAGAGCTGGCGGTCGATGTTCAGCGTCATGCCGTTCTTCAGGTCGTTTGTGGTGGCCACGGTGGTTATCTCCTGCTGGCAGATTCGGGCTGCCCGCGTCCTGATTCACAGGACGAGCAGGTCCCTGGTGGTCGTGGTGAGCAGCTGTGCCGGTCCCGCCACCGCTGCCGCGCCTGTCTGTGCAGTGCCAGTGCCAGCCCGGACGACGAGGGTGTCCTCGATTCTGACCCCGCCCTTGCCGGGCAGGTAGACGCCGGGCTCGACGGTGACGGGAACCCGGTCCATCAGTCTACCTGTCCTGGCGTATCCCATGATCGGAGCTTCGTGCACCTCCAGGCCGACGCCATGGCCCAGACCGTGCTGGAAGTGCGCGCCGTGCCCGGCCGCCTCGATCATGTCTCTGGCCGCGCTGTCCACGTCGCCGACGTCGGCGCCCGGCACCGCGGCCATGATCCCGGCGAGCTGCGCGGCGGCGACGAGCTCGTAGATCTCGCGCTGCCAGCCGGCCGGCTCGCCGACCGCGACGGTCCTGGTCATGTCCGCGTGGTAGCCCTCGAATCTGGCCCCGCAGTCGACCGTGACCAGATCACCCCGCTCGAAGCGGCGGTCCGACGGGTGATGGTGCGGGATGGCCCCGTTGGGACCGCTGGCCACGATCGTGTCGAACGCCAGCCCCTCGGCGCCCAGGTCCACCATGGCCCGCTCCAGGGCCACCGCGAAGCCGCGCTCGGTCTGGCCCGGCCTGATGGCGTCCAGCAGACCCTCGAAGGCGGCGCTGGTGATGGCGCACGCCCTGGCCAGCAGGTCGAGCTCAGACTCGTCCTTGATCATCCGCAGGCTCTCGATCAAATGCCCGAGCGGGACCAGTTGCGGCTGCTGCGCCCCGTCGTAGACCTCCGGCGCTTCCAGCGCCGTGAACCGCTCGACGGTCAGGTCCTGGGCCTCGAAGGCCAGCACCCGGCAGCCAGCCCGGGCAGCGGCGCCCGCGAGCGCCGTCTCCACCAGCCGCTCGACCTTCAGCTCCAGGTCAGCGCAGTCCCGCTCGGCGGTCTCGGCATACCGGGAATCGGTGGCCAGCACCGCGGGCCCGGCGGCGGGAAGCAGGATGGCCGCGTTGGAGCTGACCAGCCCGGACAGGTAGCGCACGTTCGCCGGGCTGGTGATCAGCGCGGCGTCTGCTTCGACCTCGGCGATGGCCTGCTGTGCGCGGGCTCGGCGAGCAGCGTGGATTTCCGTCACGATCACGACTGTAGCCAGCCAGCGGTAGCCCCGGGCGAGCGGTGCTCGCCCATCCTGCGCAACGTGGGGAGGGCGGCGAGGGAAGTCGGCAGGGGCAGCAGCAGCGCGAGGATCCGGTAGGCGAATACGCCGACGACGGCGACTGCGAATGGCGAGCCGGAAAGGCAGATGGTGACCGGCAGGACCAACGCGAGCAGGCCCGCGCCGGCCAGCGGTCCGGTGCGCCGGGTGAACAGCATCCCGGTCGCGAAGCCGATGTACAGGGCCGCCACGTCCATCTGAAACCCGAATGCCGCGAGCCCGGCCCAGGCGGCGAATGCGTCTGCCGCCCAGAACACCGCCATTCCGGCCAGGGCCGGCCACCAGCGCTGCGGCCGCACGAATAGCTGCCGGATGAGATGGATCGAGTCAAGGAACGTACTGGCGTAGCCGCGCCAGCCCGGCTGGTAGCCGAACCGGTCCCGATATCGCTCCGCCAGCCAGAACGCGAGGAGCAGACCGGGGATCGGGATGACCGCCCAGGGCAAGGTGAAGCTGGGCGGCGGCAGCCGCCGTCCCAGCATGAGCACCGCGATGGCAGCGGCGGTCCCGCCGATGGCCAGCACGCCATGCTCCAGGCCAGCCAGGCCGATCGCCCGGGCCTTTGCTTCGTCCTCGTCGGCCCCGGCCGCTTCGAGCGCGTACTGGTCGAGGGCGCCGCCGCCGAGCGCGATGAAGCCGCCGAAGCCCGCCGCGACCACCGCCAGCATCTGCCGCCACGGCAGCCGCGGGCCGTTCAGAACGCGAAATATCCCTCGGTAGGCGAAGTAGTAGCCGGCGAACGAGATGATCAGGCCGCCAACCAGCGCGGTGAGCCATGGCCAGTCGAAGCGGCTCAGGACCGCGCGCACATTGCTGAACCCGGCCAGATACGCGAGCCCTGTTCCAGCCGCGAGCTCAAGCGCGACCGCCAGCACGGCCAGCAATGACAGCTCGCTGGCGTGCCGCTGCATCTGCTGGCCCGACATCAACCGTCTCGGCACCAGGCGCATGACTGTTCCCCCGCATGCTGGGCCGCTCTTCCGCCGCCGGTACGCCGACCTGGGGCCCTACCCAGAATGCGCCAGTTCCACGCCGACTGCTGGCGTGTCGCCGCGACCCCGGCCAGCCCGCAATCCAGCGGCTGGCCAGCACGCGCGCTGCTACGGTCGGGTCATGGCGACGCTCCCGGAAAGTGCGCGGGCAGTGCTGGAGTCCGCGGCCCTGGCCCACCTGGTGACCCTGAACGAAGATGGCAGCCCGCAGGTCAGCATCGTCTGGGTTGGCCTGGACGGCGACGAGATCGTGGCCGGGCACCTGCCCGAGCACAAGAAGGTGCGCAATATCCGCAACGACAGCCGGGTCGCGCTCTCGGTCGAGACCGGCAACCGCAACCCGATCGGCCTGACCGAATACCTGGTCGTCTACGGGACAGCGCGCATCACCGAAGGCGGGGCGCCCGAACTCCTGCAGCGGCTCGCCCGCACCTACCTCGGTCCCGACGTCCGCTTCCCGCCCATGGACAACCCGCCGCCCGGTTACATCACGCACATCGGGGTGGACCGGATCTCGGGCGTCGGCCCCTGGACGCAAGGCTGACAGTGCTGACCAAGCCCGGTACCGCCCTGATCAGGCGGCCGGGGCGACTCTCACATCCAGGGTCACTGTCTCCGCCGCCGGATCGTAGTCCGCGGGGTCACCTTCGAGCGCGAACGCGATTGCGGACAAGCATTCTTGCTCGGCGTCCGCCCGGGTTGCCGTTCCGCCCCCGTTGATGTGCAGTGCGGGCACCCGGTAATGCCAGTTACCGGCTTCATCGTCGAAAAGCAACTCGACCCGCAGCATGGTCATACCAAGATCATCCTATAGCTTCCGCAGCTCATCAACTGTGTACCCATAATCGCGGGCAACCCTGGCCAGGGCCGGGCCGCCTAGGTCCACACCGTCAATGTAGGCCCACGCCCGCTGCTCATCGCCCTTCACCAGGACCCGCTGTGATCCGGACCGCCGGATCTTGAGCCAGCCGTCTCGCATAAGCCCGGCCAGGATGCGTGCTGCCTTCGCCACGAATCGACCGCACGGCGAGGCAGTGACACTCCGCGCCGGCTCGTCTGCGCCGTGGCTCGCGCTCGTGAATCCGGAGTAGCTACTCGCCGTCGTCGGGCATGTCGTCGCCGACGATCAGCCCGCCGCCGCGTTTCCAGCTGAGGTAGCGCCAGGAAAGATTGATGAACGTGACCAGCCGGTTGCGCCCGCCCAGCAGGTAGAACATATGCAGGCCCAGCCAGGCCAACCAGGCGATGGTGCCGCGCAGCCGGATCCCGATGGACAGCTCCACCACCGCGGACCGGCGGCCGATCGTCGCCATGATGCCCTTGTCGTGATATCGGAAGGGCTCAGTCGGCTGTCCCGCCATCAGCCGCATGATCTGCTGGCCCGCATGCCGGCCATGCTGGATAGCCGGTGCGGACAGCTGGGGCAGCGGCGGATCCCCCGCGCTCACGTCGCCAATCGCGAACACGTTCTCGTATCCGGTGACCCGCAGGTCTGGGCCGACGTCGATGCGGCCGGCCTTGGCCCGCGGCAGCTCTGCGTTCCACGGCGCATCGGGCGCCTGAATCCCGGCGGCCCAGACCGTCATGTCCGAGCGGTGCGAGCTGCCGTCAGCCAGCGTGACTTTGCCCGGCGCGATCTCCTTGATCGTGGTGTCCAGGAACACATCGACGCCGCGATCTACTAGCTGCTGCCGGGCGTAGTCGCGCTCGCGCTTGTGGTACGGCGTGAGCAACGCCGGGGCCATCTCGATCAGCCGGACCCTGAACTTGCTCCGGTCGATCTCGGGGAACGCCGCCGGGAGCGCGATATTGCGCAGCTCGGCCAGCGTGCCCGCCAGTTCGACGCCAGTCGCGCCGCCGCCGACAACCGTGATGTCCAGCTCCGCGTCGGCGTCGCCAGATGCGCGCCGCTCGAACTCGTCCAGCATCCGGTTCCGCAGCGCGATCGCGTCCCGCCGGGTGTACAGGCTCAGGCTGTGCTCCCGCGCCCCCTTGACGCCGTAGAAGTTCGCGCTGACGCCAGTGGCCAGGACAAGGTAGTCATACGGCAGCTCCATGCCGTCGGCGAGCCGCGCGGTCCGGGTCGCCGGGTCGAGTCCGGCGAGCTCGGCCTTGCGGAAGTGCGCGCGCGTCTTGCGGGTGACACTCCACAGCGGGTAGGCAACATCCGCCGAAGTCAGCCCGCCGGTCGCCACCTGATACAGGAGCGGCTGGAACGTGCTATAGATATTGCGGTCGACGAGCGTCACGTGTGCGTCCGACTTGGCGAGCTCATGCAGCGCCGACAACCCGGCGAACCCGCCGCCGACTACCAGCACGCGCGGCCCGGTGCCGTGCCGCTTTCCGGAAGGCATGCCCCTCCTCTCCCTCGCGCCCAGGATGGGAACGGGGTGTGCCCGCACTCGGGTGCCCGCGTTGCCGGTACCGACGCCAGCCGGACACAGCGGGCAAACACCCTCAGAGCCCTGCCCGCCGGCTCCGGCCTGAAACCGGGCGGCGGGCTCAGCCCCGTTCCGGTCAGGCGGCCAGTTCCCTGATCTGCTCGATCAGCGCTATCCGCTCGGCGTGCGTGCTCCCCATGGGGGCGACGTTCAGCGTAGTGACCCCGGACTCCTTCATCGCGGCGACCCGCTCGGCGACGTAGGACCTCGGGCCGATCAGCGAGACGTGCTCGAGCAGCTCCTGCGGGATCAGCCCCGCGGCCTCGTCCTTGCGGCCGGCGAGGTAAGCGTCCTGGATGGCCGCGGCCTCTTTGCCGTAGCCGTAGCGCACCGCCATGTTGTTGTAGAAGTTCTTGCCGCGGGCGCCCATGCCGCCGATGTACAGGGCCTGCACCGGGCGGATCAGGTCGATGAGCCCCTTGACGTCGTCGCCGATAGCCAGCGCGGTCTGCGCGATGATGTCCAGCCCGCCGAGCGCGGGATCCCGCTTGGCGTGGCCCGCCGCGAGCGCGTCGCCCCAGACCTGCTTCGCCTTCTCCGGGTAGTAGAAGATCGGCTCCCAGCCGTTGGCCAGCTCGGCGGTCAGCTCGACGTTCTTCGGGCCGAGCGAGGCCAGGATGATCGGGATGTTCGAGCGGACCGGGTGGTTGATGAGCTTCAGCGCCTTGCCGAGTCCGGTGCCCTGCCCGGCCGGCAGCGGGATCTGATAATGCGCGCCCTGGTGCTCCAGCCGCTCCCGGCGCCACACCTTGCGGCAGATCTCGATCAGCTCGCGGGTCCGGGCCAGCGGCGCGTCGTAGGGAACGCCGTGCCAGCCCTCGATGACCTGCGGCCCGGACGCGCCGATGCCCAGCGAGAACCGTCCGCCGGACACATAGTCGAGGCCGGCCGCCGTCATCGCCGTCATCGTCGGCGTGCGCGGGTAGATCTGCATGATGCCGGACGCCAGCTCGACCCGCTCGGTCACCGCGGCCAGATAGCCAAGCTGGCTGACCGCGTCGTAACTGTAGGCCTCCGGCACGAAGACGATGTCCAGCCCGGCCTTCTCGAAGTCGGCCAACTCAGCCGCCGTCTCCTTGAAGCCGCCCGCGTAGTTCAGTGCCATTCCGATGCGCATGCAGCAGACCCCTTCGAGCCGTCGTGACCTAGGGATGAATGGTAACTGCCAGGCTCAGAACGGGACCGGTCACGGGCGGGCGAGCAGATGCGCGACAGCCCGCAACGCCAGCAGGTAGGACTGGATCCCGAAGCCGGCCACGGTGCCGTCGGCCACGCCCGCCACGACGGAGGTGTGCCGGAACGCCTCCCGGCTGGCCGGGTTGGACAGGTGCACCTCGACCAGCGGCGCGGTGCGCATCGCGAGCGCGTCCGCAAGCGCGTAGGAGTAGTGCGTGAACGCGGCCGGGTTCAGCACGATCGGCAGGCCGCGCTCGCTGGCCTCGTGCACCCACCCGATGAGCTCGGCCTCGTCGTCGGTCTGGCGCAGGTCCACCGTCAGGCCCAGTTCGGTCCCGAGCCCGGCGCACGCGGCCGCGACATCAGCCAGCGTGGCCGAGCCGTAGATCTCCGGCTGGCGGGTGCCGAGCCGGCCCAGGTTCGGCCCGTTGAGCACGAGCACCGTCGTGGTCGCGCCTGCGTCTGGCACCGGTCAGCTCACCTCCGCGAACGCCTGCTCCAGCAGTTCCTCGGCCGGGTCGGCGAGTATCCCCGGCTGCGCGAGCCCGTCCAGCACCACGAACCGCAGCCGCGCCGCCCGCGACTTCTTGTCGACCGCCATCGCCGAGCGCAGCACCGGCCAGCCGGCCCCGTGGTAGCGCGTCGGCAGGCCCACCGCGGCCAGGATCTCGCGATGCCGGGCGGCGGTGGCGGCGTCCAGCCGCCCGGACAGCCGGCCCAGCGCCGCCGCGAAGCACATGCCGATCGAGACCGCCTCGCCGTGCCGGATGCCGTAGTCCTCGGCCCGCTCGATCGCGTGCGCGAGGGTGTGCCCGTAGTTGAGGATCTCCCGGCGTCCGGCCTCACGCAGATCCGCGGACACGACCTCGGCCTTCATCGCGATGGCGCGCTCGATCAGTTCCTGTTCGTGCGGCCCGCCCGGCTTGGCCGCCGCGGCCGGGTCCGCCGTCACCAGTTCCAGGATCGGCGGGTCGGCGATGAACCCGGCCTTGATGACCTCGGCGAGGCCGCTGACGTAGTCCGCGGCCGGCAGCGTCGCCAGCGCGGTCACGTCCACGAGCACCCCGGCCGGCGGGGTGAACGTGCCAACCAGGTTCTTGCCGTCGGCGGTGTTGACGGCGGTCTTGCCGCCGATGGCCGCGTCGGTCATGCCCAGCAGCGTCGTCGGCATCAGCACGATCGGCACGCCGCGCAGCCAGGTGGCCGCGACGAACCCGGCCAGATCGGTGACGGCGCCACCGCCGAGCGCCACGACCGCGTCAGTCCGGCCGACGCCCGCGGCCGCGAGCTGCGACCACAACCGCGTGGCGACGCCGATCTCCTTGGCCGCCTCGCCGTCAGGCACTGCTGCCAGGTGCACCAGGTAGCCGGCCTGCGTGAGCGTCGCGGCCACGGGCGCGGCCAGGCCGGCCAGGCCGACGGCGTGGATCAGCACCACCGTCCGCGCGGAGCCGATCAGGCCGGGCAGTTCCGCGTGCGCGGCCGCGCCGATCACGACCTCGTACGGGCGCTCGCCGCCGACCGGGATCCGGGCTGACGTCACGGCGCCGGCCTGGTGGTCACGATCGCATCCGCGATCTGCCCCGCGATCTCGTCCGGCGCGCGCCCGTCGGTCTGCACGGTCAGCCAGGCCAGTCCTTCGTAGATCGGCAGCCGCTGGTCCAGCAGCGTTTTGAGCTGGGCCCGCGGATTGGTGCCGATGAGCAGCGGACGCGGCCGGTCCAGGCCCACCCGCTTGGCTAGCTCCGGAAACGTCGCGGCCAGGTACACGACGGGCAGGCCGGCCAGCCGGTCCCTGGTGCCGGGGTCGAGGATCGCGCCGCCGCCCAGGCCGACGACCCCCTGCTGGTCGCCGAGCGCGGCCGCGACGGCCGCCCGCTCCAGTTCCCTGAACACCGGCTCGCCGTCATCGATGAAGATGTCACCGACCGCCTTGCCCGCGACCGCCTCGATTGACGCGTCGGTGTCCAGGAAGCTGACGCCCAGCTGGGTCGCCAGCTCGGTACCGACCGTCGTCTTGCCTGCTCCCGGCGGTCCGATCAGGATCACCAGCGGCCCGCTGCCAGTCACCGGATCACCAGCGCCTTCAGGTACGCGTCGGCGTTGCGGGCCAGCTCCGCCACCGAGTCACCGCCGAACTTCTCCAGCGCCGCGTCGGCCAGCACGAGCGCGGCCATCGCCTCGGCCACGACCCCGGCCGCTGGCACCGCCGTCACGTCGCTGCGCTGGTTGATCGCCTTGGCTGGCTCGCCGGTCGCGACGTCGACGGTCGCGAGCGCGCGCGGCACAGTAGAGATTGGTTTCATCGCGGCCCGGACCCGCACTGGCTCCCCCGTGCTCATGCCGCCCTCGATGCCCCCGGCCCGGTTGGTGCGGCGCTTGATCCCGTCCGCGCCGCCGTCGATCTCGTCGTGGGCGGCCGAGCCGCGCCGGGCCGCGGTGGCGAAGCCGTCGCCGATCTCGACGCCCTTGATCGCCTGGATGCTCATGAGCGCGCCGGCCAGCTGGCCGTCCAGCCGTCGATCCCAGTGCACGTGGCTGCCGAGGCCGGGCGGCAGACCGTGGATGACGACCTCGACGACGCCGCCGAGCGTGTCGCCGTCCCCGCGCGCGGCGTCGACCTCGGCCTGCATGGCCGCGCTCGCGGCGGGGTCGAAGCAGCGCACCGGGTCCGCGTCGATGGCGGCGAGCTCTTCCGGGCCGGGCACGAGGCCGGCCGGCGCGGTGACCGAGCCGAGGGCCACCACGTGACTGACGATCTCGGCACCGAGCACCTGGCGCAGCAGCCGCCTGGCCACCTCGCCAAGCGCGACCCTGGCCGCCGTCTCCCGTGCGCTGGCCCGCTCGAGTACAGGGCGGGCGTCATCGTGCCCGTACTTCTGCATCCCGGCCAGGTCGGCGTGGCCAGGGCGCGGCCGCGTGAGCGGCGCGTTGCGGGCCTGCGCGGCCAGCACGTCGGGATCGACGCGGTCGGCCGCCATCACCGTCTCCCACTTGGGCCACTCGGTGTTCCCGATCCTGATCGCGATCGGGGCGCCGATGGTAAGCCCGTGCCGGACGCCGCCGGTCAGCTCGACCTCGTCCTGCTCGAATTTCATCCGCGCGCCGCGGCCGTAGCCGGCCCGCCGCCGGGCCAGCGCGACGGCGAGATCGGGCGTGCCGACCTCGATCCCCGCGGGCAGGCCCTCGCACACCGCGACCAGGGCACGACCATGCGATTCCCCCGCGGTCAGCCAGCGCAGCATGGTGCCGATCCTTCCATAAGGCCCGCGGCAGCCGGTCGTTTGCCCGCCAGGGCACCGGGTATCCCGCCTTCCGACAAGGGGAATCGTCATTCTTGCGCCCGGCCGTCACACGCGGCGAGCGCGTTCTGCGTGGTGCTATGCGGTCTTCGGGGGAGGCACGTCCATGCGCCTGTTCGGGCGATTTGCCGCTTCATTCTGGCTGAGCCTGGCTGGGCCGGTTCTGGCCGGAACTGCACTTCTCGGCGCGGGAGCGCTGGCCTCCGCCGGGCCCGCTGTCGCGGCCGCGCGGGCCGTCAGCAACTCTCCCGGCGCGTCCGCGACGGCCAACCCGGGCACCGCGACGCCGGGCACGTCGGTCACGTTCCAGGTGTTCTGCACCAGCCTGACCGCGTCCTCGGCGACATTCGTCGGCACGACGCTGGGCCTGCCACAGCAGATCCCGATGGACAAGGAGTCCGGCGGCGGCGTGTTCAGCATCACCGTGACCTTGCCGGGCAACATCTTGCCCGGCGTCTACCACCCGGACATCGACTGCTCCGACGGCAGCTCGGCGACCGCCCGGATCAAGGTCACGCCGTTCCCGTCCCAGGGCGGCGCCGCGACCGGCGACGGGACCACAGCGACCGAGACCAACAACGGCCTGGCCTACGGCGGCTTCGCCCTCATCGGCATCGGCGCGGTCGCCGGCGGCATCGCCGTGCGCCGCCGCTCCACCCGCCGGTCCTAGCCTGGCCCGCCGCCTCCGGTCTGCCGCCGCGGGTCTGCCGCCGCGGGTCTGCCGCCGCGGGATCGCGCGGCGAACCCGGCAAATACGGCAACTTCGCCAGCTAGGGCCGCGCTCGTCGCCCACTGTGTGGGTTTGCTGTCGCAGAACGACAGAAACGCAACAGTAATCCAACACAGTGGGTTCGGCCAGCCGGTCTCGTCAGGGCTTCTTCGTCCGCTGCCGGGCATGGGTGAGCAGGCGCCCGGCCCTTTCCACCGCCCTGGCCGCCGCGTCCCGGCCGCGCTGCGCGTCCCTGGCCGCTTTCGCCAGTCCCCGGCCCTCCGCCTCGGCTCCGGCCAGATCCTCGCGAAGCTGCTCCATCCGGCGGTGGAGGAACTGCCGCTGCTCCGACACGGCCGCGACCTGGCTCTCAGCTTCCGCCAGCCGCTGCGCCGCGGCGGCCACCTCGGCCTCGGCCTCGGCCAGGTCCTGCCGGGCTCGCTCGGCCGCGGACTCGGCCGCCGCCGGGCCGCCGTCAGCCCCCTTGGCCCCGCCGCTCCCCCGGCTCGCGCTGCCACTGCCCCCGGTCCCACGTTCTCTGGTGCCGGGGCCGGTGCCGGGCGCTGACCGCTTACCGGTCGCGGCGGGTCGCGCGCCCGATCCCGGCCCGGCAGTGCGGCCGGCCGGGATGACCGCCAGCGCGGCGGCCAGGTCGACCTCGCCGAGGCCCGCGTAGCTGAGCGCTCGGGTGAGCTGGCCGGTCTGCACCGCCTCCCTGGCGCCCGCGTCGGCCAGCGCGGCCTCCAGCGTGGCGCGGACCTCGTCCAGCGCGGCCGCGCTGGCGGTCACGCCCGAGTCGGCGGCTAGCCCGCCTACCTCCGGCATCAGCTCGGCGATCAGCTGGCGACGCTGCGCCGAGAGCTCGCGCAGCCGGTCCCCCGCCAGCTCCTGCTGCGCGGCGTGCAGCTCCCTGGCCAGCTCGTACAGCCGGTCCATGGACCGGGGCGAGGTCCGCACGAACTGGTTGACCAGCCACGCGCTGACGGTCGGGCGGCTCAGCTTCTTGATCAGCGCGGCGTCGTCGCGCTGACCGGCCGCCCTCGCCTGCTTGGCCAGCTCGTCTCTCGCGGCGGTGAATTCCGCAGGCGGCAAGGCATAAAGGTCAGCTGCGGCCTGCGCCAGGCTGTCTGCCACGGTTGCGATGCTAGCGGGCCGGGGCTGCCCCGGCGGCGGGCAGGACGAGCGCGATGCCACGGCGGCTCCGGCCGCCGAGACTGGCCGCGACCTCGCCGGCGATCGCCTCGGTCACGGCCGCCGGGACCGGCCCGGCCGCCGCCGGATCGGCGGGCCCGATCTCCAGGGCCAGATCGGCCCCGGCGGGCGGCGGCCCGAGCCGGATCCGGATCCCCGGCGGCTGCCTGGCGGCGATGGCAGCCACGGCCGCGCGCACGTCCGGGTCCGCGTGCAGCGCAGGCACCGGCTGGCCGGCGGCCAGGGCCGCCAGCCGGGCACCCTCGACCGCGACCTGCACCGGGCCGCCGATGTCGATGATCACCGCCTCGGACTGCTCGACGGCCGCCTGCCACACGCTCACCGCGGGCACCGGCACCGGCCGGGCCGAGGGCTGCCACAGCTGCAATGTCTGCAGGCTGGTGAAGGCGGGCAGCGCCCGGCGGCCGTCGCGGCCGACGATCGACGGCATCGCCATTTCGCTGTCTTTCTCGCCCTGCCCCGGCGCGATCTCGCCATCGCCGCCGAGCACCGCGACCACCGGCACGAGCAGCCGGGCTGCGGCGAGCGCGGTGAGCACTTCGTGCTCGGCCACCGTGCCGGCGGCGTAGTCATCCAGCGCCGCGCGCACGACCGGATCCGCTCCGCCGCGGTCGTCACGGAACCTCGGATCACCCGCGGTCAGCTGCGTCACGGGCCACACTGTAGCCGCCCCGCGGGCGTCGGCCGGCCGGCCGAGGCCCGCGCGCACCGGACCCGGCCGGACGGCGCGCGGCGGTACCCTTGCGCAGACACGACAACCTGCGCAGAAGCAGTTGAGGACGCATTTCGCGATATGAGAGTCTCATGAGACTGCAGGGAGTATCGAGCACAGGGGACAGCGTGCGAGCTGTTGACCAGGTCCCGGCTGCAATTGAGCCAGGGACCTTGATGCACAAGGCCATTCCGCCGCGGATGGTCGAGCCATACCTGACCGGACGACGCTCCATTATCTCCGGATTTGTGCATCGGGTGGCTGAAAGTGCGTTCTCCAGCCCGCGTGAGTTTCACAGTGCGCTCAACCTCGACTACGAAGGCTCGGAGTTCACCGCCGACATGCCAGAGATCTACGTGCTCCGCTGGCGCGCAGTGAGTACCGATGCCTACCGGGTAGCCATCTCCGCAGATCGTGGCGGCGACTGGGCGATGAAGCCGCCGTTCACCGGCGATGGCTTCACCGCCTCGCGGGCCTACCGGGTGGCCGAGTACTACCTCGACCCGGTGCCGGTGCCTGTGGGCGCCGAGATGCACCGGGTTGCGATCGACGGCACTGATTTCATCGCGCGCTACGACGGCCAGGTGTGGCTGCGCCCGGCAGAAGGGTCCGAACTGTGCGCTACCGGCTGATGGCGACGTACCGGGGGTCGCCGTTTGAGGCGGGCATCGGGCCGACCGATGGTGACATCGTGCTTTTCGCGGCGTGTCCGCCGCCGGAGGACCTGGGCTTCGAACCGGCCACCGGCCACTGGCGCAAGCAGCTGCCCATCTCCGAAGTCCAGGCCGTCTGGGAGTCGCGCCCGGTGGGCACGTTCCGCGGCGAGCGCTGCATGGTGCTCGACGACCTGGGCGACCGGCTGCACATCGGGTACCTGGGCCATAACGGCTACCAGGCCGAGCAGCTCGGCTACTGGCAGGTCGACCGTGGCGTCTACGAGCTCGTCGCGGCCAGGTCCGAGGTCAGCGACATCATCGAGGAGCGCACCGAGTATCCGCGCCACGGCGCCATCCCGGCCGGACCCGAGGCGTACGCCCAGCCGGGCAGCTACCCGCCGCCAGGGTCGCCGCAGGATCAGGCGCAGTACTTGCCGCCCGAGCCACGCGATCAGGCCAGCTACCTGCTCGGCCGGCCCGATTTCCGCCGGACACCGGACGCGCCCGGCTATCAGCGGGACACCGCACCGGGCTACCAGCCGGCCGATCCGGTCAGCGGCCAGTTCACCTGGTCCGATCCCGGCCTGCCGGCGCAGCATCCGTCTGGTCCGGTGCTGGACCGGGCCGGGCCGACGCCGCAGCATCCGTCCGGCCCGATCCTCGATCGATCCACGCCGCTGACGCAGCATCCGTCCGGCCCGATCCTCGATCGATCCACGCCGCTGACGCAGCATCCGTCCGGCCCGATCCTCGATCGATCCACGCCGCTGACGCAGCACCCGTCCGGCCCGATCCTCGATCGATCCACGCCGCTGACGCAGCACCCGTCCGGCCCGATCCTCGATCGATCCACGCCGCTGACGCAGCCGGACCCGCCTTACCCGTTGAGCCCCGAGCGTGGCAGCGGCGTCGCCGTGCCCGCGCTGACGGAACCTCCGCTGCCGCTGGAAGCCGCCGCGCTGCGCGCTGCCACCGCATCCCGGCCGCGGCCGGACACCCGGCGGCCCGCCGGTCCGCGGCAGTCCGGGCAGCAAGCGGTAGCCCCGCCCGGTACCGGCCCCGCAGACCTGGCCGAACCGGCATCCACAGCCGGGCCCGGACTGGGCGCCGTGGGCGTCGCGATGCCAGCGCCCGACCCGGCCCGGTCGGGCCCGGCAGCGCCACCCAGCCCGGCAACGCCACCCAGCCCGAGTACGCCCCCTGACGGACCCGGCCCGGCCCAGGGTCACGGCGAGGTCGGCGCGCTGTTTGCCGTTCCCGGACCGTTCGCCGCTCCGGGACCGTTCGCTGCCCCCGGTCCGGCGCCGGTGCCAGGCCCGGAGTTCGTGCGGGACCCAGGGCCAGGTCCGGCGCCCGCTCCGGCTACGTCGGGCCCGCACGCCGCCCCGATCGGCGCCAACCCGACCGGATCCGGCGCCGCGGCCGGCCCGGTGCCCGAGCAGGCTGCTCCGGCAGCGGGCGCTAACGTGACCAACGCCGCCGCGTTCGCCAGTCCGGCCACGTTCGCCAGCCCGGCCGCCTTCGCCGACCCGCTCACCCCAGCCGGACCGACTGGCCGGGCGCCAGCCGCCACGACCGCACCACCAGCGATGGCCCCGGCACCGGTCCCAGAAACGCTGGCCACCCCGGCCGGACCAGCCGTAGCAAACCGGCCGTCGACGCCCGGGCCGGCCATGGCGACTGGATCTTCGACACCCGCCCCGTCGGCGTCGACCATCCAGGCCGCGCCAGCCACCCTTCCACGGGAGCAGGCCGCCCCTGGGCCAGCTACCGCAGGCCGGGTCACCCGTCCAGCCCGAGGTAGCGGCTCAGCCCGAGGCAGCCGTCCAGCCCGAGGCAGCCGTCCAGCCCGAGGCAGCGGCTCAGCCCGAGATAGCCGTCCAGCCCGAGGCAGCCGTCCAGCCCGAGGCAGCCGTCCAGCCCGAGGTAGCGGCTCAACCCGAGGTAGCGGCTCAGCCCGAGGCAGCGGCTCAGCCCGACGCCGCCGCCCGGCCGATAGCCGCCGCCCAGCCCAAGGCAGCCGCCCAGCCGATCACCGCCGCCCAGGCGACCTCCGCCCAGCCCAAGGAAGCCGTCCCGGCACGGCCGGACGCAGCCGTCCCGGCCCGCCCGGAGGCCGCCGCACCCGCGCGGCCCGAGCAAGCCCCGAGGCAGGGGCCCGCCGCCCAGGCCCCGAGGCGAGAGCCCACCGCGCCAGAGCCACCAGCAGCCGGGCCGGTCACACCAGAACCGGCCGGGCCGGCTGCCGCGGAACCGAGCCGCGCGGAACCGAGCCCCGCGGAACCGAGCCCCGCGGAGTCGGCCGCGGCCGGCCGGCGGCGTCGGCCAGCCCGGCGCCGGCTGGCCACCGAGCGGCTGTTTGCCGAGCTGGCCAGCCTGGCCGGCATCCCGGTCGACTCGTACGCGATCGGCGAGGAGGTCGAAGGCGCGCTCTGCCTGGTCCAGACCGAACAGGGATTCGAGGTCTTCCACTCCTCCGAGGGCAATCGGCACGAGCTTCAGTCCTTCCAGAGCGAAGAGGCCGCGTGCTTCTACCTGTTCGGCGTGCTGTCGGCCGACGCGGTCAGGAAGGGCGCGCTGCTATCGGCCACCGGGCACATCACCGGCCAGATCCCGGCGGTCCGGATCGCGCCCTAGCGAGCTTAAGCACCGGGGCGGCGGGAATGAGTGCGGGATCACTTTCACGCCGCTAACGGGGGAACCAGGGCTATGGCGCGCTGCCCGGCCTCGGCATGACCGCGAGGGTGCGCCGGATCTCCTGGCTGAACATCGCCTCCGGCACGCTCATCGCGGCGGGGATCATCATCGCGTTCATCGGTCACAACACGCTGCGCTGGTCCGCGCCGCCGCTGCCGCCGGCCTGGGCCGGCGCCGCGCACGAGACGGCGCTGCGCGACGTGCAGCGGGCGCATCGCGAGCGGCGCCCGCCGCTGCCCAGGTCAAGCCCGGTCAGCATCGACATCCCGTCGATCAACGTGCATGCCAAGGTGGTGCCGCTCGGGCTGAACCACGACGGCAGCATCGCGGTGCCGCCACTGACGCGGCCGAAGGAAACGAGCTGGTATGACGATGGCCCGGCGCCCGGCCAGCCCGGCGCTGCGACCATCCTCGGCCACGTGGACGCCGCGCGCGTGGGGCCGGCCGTGTTCTACGACCTGGGCGAGATCCGGCCGGGCGCGAAGATCTACGTGCGGCTGCGGACCGGCAGGACCGCCATTTTTGAGTCGTACTCGGTCGCGCTGTACTCGAAAGCGAATTTTCCCACCAGGAGGGTCTTTGGCTACACCAGCTGGCCCACACTGCGGCTCATTACGTGCGGCGGGATCTTTGATCCTAAATCTGGCCACTACCTGGGAAATATCGTGGCGTTCGCCAGCTACATCGGCAGCCGCAAGTTACCCGGAGCGGAGCGGGTGGGTTGCCAGGGGCCAGCGTGGCTGGCGGGAGCGGATCCTGCGGGGTTGCTTAACTTCGCACCGGCGTACAGCCGCGGCAGCTAGGGTGCAAAGTGCCGGCGGGGCTGAAGGTCCCCCGCTCCCCAAGCAGCCCCGCCGGCTTACCACATCGCCGGCCTCTAGTCAGGGAGCATGGCCAAGATGAGCGTCCCGCTCACCGGAGCGCAGCACGACATCGCCGCCGGGGACTACCGGGCCACCATCACCGAACTCGGGGCGGGTCTGCGTGCCCTTCGCTACCGCGACGACCCGGTCATCACGGAATACGGCCCGGACGAGTTGCCGCCGGCCGGGTCCGGCCAGCTGCTGGCACCGTGGCCGAACCGGGTCGACCACGGCCGGTACTCCTTCGGCGGCGCGTCCTACCAGCTCGACCTGTCCGAGCCGGCCCACGGCAACGCGATCCACGGCCTCACCCGCTGGACCGGCTGGGAGCTGATCGACCTCGGGCCCGACCGCACCGAGTTGGGGCTGCGGCTGCTCGGCCGGCCGGGTTACCCGTTCTGCCTGGAACTGCGGGCTCGGTACCGGCTCAGCCCGGACAGCGGCCTGGAGGTCACCGTCTCCGCGCACAACGGGGGCGACCGGCCGGCCCCGTACGGCACCGGCTCGCATCCGTACCTGCGGGCCGGCGACGGCTTCGTCGACACCTGCTCGCTGGAGCTGCCGGCCACGCACTGGCTGCCCGCGGACGACCGTGGCATCCCGTCCGGACCGCCCCGCGCGGTGGCCGGCACCGGCTACGACTTCCAGGGCGGCCGTGCGATCGAGACGACGACCCTCGACCACGCCTTTACCGGCCTGAGCCGGGACGACGCCGGCCGGGCGTGGGCGCGCCTGCGCCGGGCGGGCACCACGGTCGCGCTCTGGGCTGGCCCCGGTTACACCTGGCTGCAGGCCTTCACCGGCGACCCGCTCGGCCCGGAGCATCGCCGCCGCGCGGTGGCGATCGAGCCGATGACCTGCCCGCCGAACGCGTTCGTGACCGGCGCCGACCTGCTCACGATCGCGCCAGGTGACAGCGTCACGCATCAGTGGGGGCTGCAGACCACGCCGGGTTTAGCCGGGAACGTCGGGTAGCCCGCCCAGCAGCCGTCCGACCCGCTCGAGGTCGGCCGGTGTGTCGATATCGTCCGGGCTGCCGGTGTCGCCGCACTCCACGAGCGTGACCAGCTCGGGGTGAGCGCGCAGGAACGGCCGGGCCCCGACGTCCCCGGCTGCCAGCTCGATCGCCCGCGGCCAGTGCTCGCGGGCAAGCAGCACTGGGTTGCGGGGCCGGCCCGAATAGGCGGCGACCGCGACGGCGGCGCCCGCCTGGAACGCGCCGATCAGCCTGCGGACCGACTCCGGCCCGACGAGCGGCTGGTCGGCGAGCGCGACCACGGCCGCGTCGCAGCGCTCGGGCAGCGCGGCCAGCCCGGCCGCGAATGAGGAGCCCATACCGTCCCGCCAGCGCGGGTTGGGAACCGACTGGATGCCCGGCAGGTCGACCGGTGCCGCGCCGGTGACCACGATGACCGGGTCAGTACCGCCGGCCCGCAGCAGCGCCACTCCCCTGCTGGCTAGCGACTGGCCGCCGAGCTCGACCAGCGCCTTCGGCTGCCCGAGCCGACTGCCGTCGCCGGCCGCAAGCAAGACCCCGGCAATGCTGGCCGGGCATCCGGTCAGCTGGCCCGCGGGCTGGGCTGGAACTCGTCCAGCGCCTGCCCGTTCGCGGCGAACTCGTCCGGCTCGTCCCCGCCGGACATCCGGTTGTGGTGGATCCGGCCGGAGGTCTCGGTCAGCGGCAGGCCCGAGCCGCCCCAGCGCAGCTGGATCAGCTCGGCCGCAATGGCGATCGCGGTTTCCTCCGGCGTCCGGGCGCCGAGGTCGAGGCCGATCGGCGACCGCAGCCGGGCCAGCTCGGCTTCGGACATGCCGATCTCGCGCAGCCGATCGAGCCGGTCTTCGTGCGTGCGCCTGCTGCCCATGGCGCCGATGTAGGCGGCGGGCAGCCGCAGCGCGACCTCCAGCAGCGGCACGTCGAACTTCGGGTCATGGGTCAGGACGCAGATGACAGTGCGCGCGTCAGTGCTGATCCCGGACAGGTACCGGTGCGGCCAGTCGGTGATGACCTCATCCGCGTCCGGGAACCGTGACTTGGTGGCGAACACCGGCCGGGCGTCACAGACGGTCACCCGGTAGCCGAGGAACTTGCCCGCGCGCGCCACGGCGGCGGCGAAGTCGATCGCGCCGAAGACGAGCATCCGCGGCGGCGGGGCGAACGACTGCACGAAGACGGCCAGCTCGTCGCGCCGGCGCTCGCCATCAGGTCCGTACCGGCGCACCGCGGTGAGCCCCTGGGCCAGCATGCCCCTGGCGTCGTCGTCGACGGCCGCATCGAGCCGATCTCCCGCGCCCAGCGTGCCCGTGGTCCGGCC
This sequence comes from uncultured Actinomycetota bacterium, assembly GCA_963805805.1. Taxonomy (GTDB): domain Bacteria; phylum Actinomycetota; class Actinomycetes; order Streptosporangiales; family Streptosporangiaceae; genus JAJYUU01. The sequence continues at coordinate 335,902 of CAWDVS010000012.1, forward strand.
GTCCTCCCAGATCACCCGCCGGCCGCCGAGCTCGCCCGGTCCCTCGATGATCGTGGCCACCGCCACCGGGATGCCCTCCTGGACCGCGCCGGCGACGTCGCCCAGGTCCGCGAAGCGCTCCTTGCTGGCCGGCTCGACGTAGATGTCGATGATGCCCCCGCAGGTCAATCCCACCGCGAACGCGTCGTCGTCACTGATCCCGTAGCGCTGCAGGACCGGCTTGCCGGTCGAGTTCACCTCGCGGGCGAGCTCGTAGACCGCGCCTTCGACGCAGCCGCCCGAGACACTGCCGACCGCCTCACCGCCGGCCGAGACGGCCATCGCCGCACCCGGCTCCCTGGGCGCGCTGCTGAATGTCCGCACCACCGTCGCGAGACCGAAGGTCTCGCCCGACTCCCACCAGCGGGTGATGGGGTCCAGGATGTCGCGCACAGCCGCTCACCTCAGTGCTTTCGCCGTCGCTGCCAAGCCTACGTGGGCGCCGATTCCGGCGCGTGCTGTGTGTAACCGCGGGATAGCCGCATATCTTTCCGCGCCCGGGTCGGCTCCGGGGCGGCCAGGGGTACTTGCGACCAGCCCCCACTGGGCTGTTAAGCTGCCGTCGCTGTCGGATAAGTTAGGTTAGCCTAAGCTAAAATTGCCGGCCCGGCATGATCCTGATATGGCGCAAGTACCGAAAGGATGGCATGAGTTCCGCTCCGTTGGGCCTGACTCCAGTCGGGCCGCAGGCGCGCCGGACCCCGCATCCAGGCCGGCCCAGCCCCGGCCAGCACAGCCCCGGCCAGCACAGCCCCGGCCAGCATCGGAGCCGGATGACAGCGGTTATCGCCTGCTTGGCTGCCCTCATCCCGCTGGCGGCGGCGTGCAGTTCCGCCCACCCGGCGACCGCGGACGCCAGCACGCGCAAGACGTGCGCCCAGGTCGCGGCCGTGCTCTCGGATGGCCCCGACCCGGGTCAGGACCAGGTCGGATACGCCGAGGCCCAGATCCTGCCGCTGCGCGAGGTGCACGGCGCCTCCCCGGCGCTGCGATCGGCCATCGCCGGCCTGGCGGAGGCCTACGCCCGGTTCTTCGCGAGCAACGGCAAGAGCGCCGCCGCGACACGCGCCGTGGCCGCTGCCGCCGCGCACATGAACAAGCTGTGCCCGGGCGCGGGAGCGGCCGCGTGAGGCGGCTCGCCGGCGCCATCGCCGCCTCCGCTGCCGTCCTCGTCGCCGGTGCCTCGCTGGCCGCCTGCGGCAGCCCGGCGACCGGGCCGAACACCATCACGCTGTACAACGGCCAGCACCTGCAGACCGCCGACCAGCTGATCTCGGCATTCGAGAAGAAGACCGGCATCAACGTCGTGGTCCGCAGCGACGACGAGGACGTGCTGGCCGATCAGATCGCGACCGAGGGCAGCAAGTCACCCGCCGACGTGTTCATCACCGAGAATTCGCCGCCGCTGGAGAGCCTGCAGGCCAAGGGACTGCTCGCGAAAGTTGACGCCGGCACGCTGGCGTCGGTGCCCAGCCGCTTCAGCTCGCCGCAGGGTGACTGGGTCGGCGTCTCGGCCCGGGTCAGCATGCTGGTCTACAACCCCGCGTTGATCTCGGCCAGCCAGCTGCCGACTCAGATCAGCCAGCTCGCCGGCAAGCAGTACAGCGGCAAGCTGGCGCTCGCGCCGGGCGAGACCGACTTCCAGCCGATCGTGACGGCGTACCTGCGCGCAAACGGCCAGGCCGCGACCATCAGCTGGCTCAAAGCGATCAATTCGAACGCCTCAGCGCACATCTACGGCGACAACGAGACCGTCGTGGACAAAGTGAACCGCGGCCAGGCGGCGTTCGGGATCATCAACCAGTACTACTGGTTCCGGCTGCGCGCCGAGATCGGAGCCGACAACATGCACTCCAAGCTGGCATTCTTCGCGCCCCGCGACCCGGGCTACGTAGTCGACGTCTCCGGCGCCGGGATCATGCGGTCGAGCAAGCACCAGGCGGCGGCGCAGAAGTTCCTGGCGTTCCTGGTCAGCAAGCAGGGTCAGGAGATCATCGGCACGGCCGGCCAGGGCGCCGGCGAGTCGCTGAGCTTCGAGTTCCCGATCGCGTCGGGCGTGACGCGGAACGACGGCGAGCCGAACTTCAGCCAGCTGCGGCCATACCCGATGAGCATCGCCCAGCTCGGCGACGGCAGCCAGGCGGTGGCGCTGCTGCGGCAAGCCGGACTCCTGTGAGCGCCGGCCTGTCATGACCCAGACCGCGCAGGCCCGGCCCGCCACGCTCGCCCTCGCTGCCGTCCCGGCCCGGCGGGCGCGGCGGCCGCTCGGCCTGCTCGCGATCAGCGCCGTCATCGCCGCACTGCTAGCGGTGCCGCTGGTATTCCTGCTGGTCGAGGCCCAGGGCGCGGGCATCGCCGCGGTCGCCGGGCAGCTATTCCGGCCGCTGACCGGGATGCTGCTCTGGAACACCGTCCGGCTCACCGTGGTCGTCACCGTCCTGTGCGCGATCATCGGCACCGGGGCCGCGTGGCTGGTGGAGCGCACAGACCTGCCTGGCCGCAAGGTCTGGGCCATCCTGCTGGTGATCCCGCTGGCCATTCCCGACTTCGTCGTCAGCTTCGGCTGGAGCAGCATGTGGTCGTGGGTCCAGGGCTTCCGCGGCTCGGTCCTGGTGATGACGCTGGCGGTGTACCCGCTCGTCTACCTGCCCGTGGCGGCCAGCCTCCGCAGCGCGGATCCGGGCCAGGAGGAGGTCGCGCGCAGCCTCGGCGTCAGCCGGGTGCGGACGTTCGTCCGGATCACGCTCGGCCAGGCCCGGAGCGCCATCCTGGGCGGCTGCCTGCTGGTCGCGCTCGTCCTGCTGGCCGAGTACGGGGCGTTCGAGATGCTCGGCTTCCGCACCTTCACCACCGAGATCTTCAGCAACCTCGGGTTGCCCACCGGCGTGCCCACCGCGTGCGCGCTGTCACTGGTGCTGGTCGTGATCAGCCTGCTGGTGCTGGGCGGCGAGGCCCGAGCGGGCGGCCGCGGCCGGATAGCGCGATCGGGGCCGATGACACCGCGGCTGATGCCGCCACTGCGGCTGGGCGTGGCCACGGCGCCCGCGCTGCTGGCCGTGTCCGCGCTGATCGTGCTCGCGCTCGGCGTGCCGGTCGGCGAGACCATCTACCTGATCGTGGCCGGGGGCACCCCGTCGGTGACGGACTCGGTCAGCGTGTCCATGCTGGCCGCCGCCTGGCACACGGCCGCCTACGGTGCCGTCGCGGGCGTGCTGGACACGCTGCTGGCGCTGCCGGTGGCTGTGCTCGCCATCCGGCACGCGTCCCGCGGCCGGCATCTCCTGGAGCGCAGCACCTACCTGGTGCTCGCGATGCCCGGTGTCGTGATCGCGCTGGCGCTGACGTACTTCACCGTGCAGTACGCGAACAGCGTGGGCTACCAGACGGCTCCGCTGCTGATCATCTGCTACGCGATCATGTTCTTCCCGCTGGCGCTGGTGGCGGTCAAGGCGGCGATCGCCCGCGCCCCGGCCGGGCTGGACGAGGTGGCCCGCTCGCTCGGGCAAAGCAAGCTCGCCGCCTTCAGCCGGGTCACCCTGCGCCTCGCCGGGCCGGGCCTGATGGCCGCGTTCTGCCTGGTGTTCCTGGAGGTCGTCACCGAGCTCACCGCGACGCTGGTGCTGGTGCCTACCGGGGTCCAGACGCTCGCGACCCAGTTCTGGCAGTACGAGTCGGCTGGCTCCTACTATCAGGCGGCGCCGTTCGCGCTGGTCATGATCGCCGTCGCCGCGCTGCCGAGCATCGTGCTGGGCCGGTTCTTCAACCGGGCCGCGCGGGCGCAAGGATGAGGGCATGAGGAAGCTGGCGGTTACCGGCTTGCACAAGGCATTCGGATCGCATCCGGTGCTGACAGGCCTGGACCTGGAGGTTCCGGCCGGATCCTTCACCGCGATCCTCGGGCCGTCGGGCAGCGGCAAGACCACGTTGCTGCGGCTGCTCGCCGGCTTCGAGCGGGCCGACGCCGGCACCATCGAAATCGGCGACCGGGTGGTCGACGGCCCGGGCGCGGGCTACGTGCCGCCCGAGCGCCGGCAGATCGGCTACGTGCCGCAGGAAGGCGCCCTGTTCCCGCACCTCGCTGTCGCAGCCAACGTTGGATTCGGCTTGCCCGCGCGGCAGCGGCGCGGGCCACGGACCGAAGAGCTGCTCACCGCGGTGGGCCTGGCCGGGCTGGGTGGCCGGTACCCGCATCAGCTGTCCGGCGGCCAGCAGCAGCGCGTCGCGCTGGCCCGCGCGCTCGCGATCCGGCCGGAAGTCGTGCTGCTGGACGAGCCGTTCGCGTCCCTCGATGCGCACATGCGGGCCAGCGTCCGCACTGACGTACTGCGGATCTGCCGGGACGCGGGCACGACGGCCATCCTGGTCACCCACGATCAGGACGAGGCGTTGTCGATGGCAGACCGGGTCGCGGTGCTGCGGGACGGCCGGATCGTGCAGTACGCCGCGCCCCAGGACCTCTACGCCCGGCCCGCCGATCCCGCGCTGGCCCGCTTCATCGGCGGCGCCAACCTGCTGGACGGCACGCTGGCCAGCGCCGCGCCGGACGTGGTCGACACGATCCTCGGCCGGCTCGAGCTGGCGCCGGCGAGCGAGCTGCCTGCGTCCGGCTCCGGGCCGGTGACCGTCCTGATCCGGCCCGAGCAGCTGGAACTGCAGCCGCTGGAGTGGCCGGAGGCGGTCGCAGGCCCGGCCGCAGCGTCGGTCATCGGCGGGCTGGCCGGGCACGTCGTCGCCTGCGAGTACTACGGCCATGACGCCGTCGTCCGCGTGCGGCCCGAGGCCGACAAGAACGGGACCTCCAGCCCCGAGGTCATCGTGCGCACCGCCGGCGACCCGCAGGTAGCGGCCGGCGCTCTCGTCGTGGTCCGCGCCCGCGGTCAGGTCATCGCCTGGGCACGCTGACAACACCCCGTTCCCGGCCTGGTCGGCGAGCATTTCTCTGACTAGAGTCAGAGAATGGACCCTGTATCAACGGACCCTGTCTCGACCGACACAGCCATGATCGACCAGGTCCGCCGGTTCAACCGGACCGTGACCCAGCGCGTGGGCGCGCTGGACGACGCGTTCCTGGCCCGGGGCAGGCCGCTCGGCCAGGCCCGGCTGCTGTGGGAGATCGGCGCGCAGGGCGCCGACATCCGGGAACTCAGATCCCGGCTGGACCTGGACTCCGGGTACATGAGCCGGACGCTGCAGGCCCTCGCCGCGGACGGCCTCGTCACCATCCAGCGCAGCGCCGGGGACGGCCGGGTGCGGACCGCGCGCCTCACCCGGGCCGGCGCGGCCGAGCGGCAGACGCTCGACCGGCTGGCGGACCAGGCGGCCGGCTCGGTCCTCGCGCCGCTGACCGGACCGCAGCGAGCCCGCCTGGTCGCGGCGATGACCGAGGTCGAGCGGCTGATGCGCGCTTCCATGGTGACGATCGCGCCAGGCGATCCGCGGCTGCCACCGGCCCGGTACTGCATCCAGGGGTACTACGACGAGCTGGCCGAGCGGTTCGACGACGGCTTCGATCCGGCCGTCACGATCTCCGCGACGGCAGCCGAGCTGACCCCGCCGGCCGGACTGCTGCTCCTGGCCACCCTGCACGACGAACCGGTTGGCTGCGGCGCGCTGAAGTTCCACGAGGACTCGCCGGCGGAGATCAAGCGGATGTGGGTGGCGCCCGCGGCCCGCGGTCTCGGGCTCGGCCGCCGCCTGCTCACCGAACTCGAAGCTAGCGCGCTGACGGCGGGCGCGACCGCCGTCCGGCTGGAGACAAACGGCACGCTGACCGAGGCGATCGCGATGTACCGCAGCGCCGGTTACCGCGAGGTGCCCGCGTTCAACGCCGAGCCGTACGCGCATCACTGGTTCGAGAAGGATCTGATCGCAGGCCGCCGCGACGGCGCGTCGCCGCCCGCCCCGAGCGGTCCCTAGGTGCGCAGCGAGCGCAGCACGAGCGCGGTCTCCAGCGCCGCGACCACCGCGTCCCAGCCCTTGTCCTCGGCGCTCTGCTCCGCTCCGCTGCGGTCGATGGCCTGCTCCACCGAGTCGCAGGTGAGCACGCCGTTGCCGACCGGGGTGCCGGCGTCGAGCGCAACCCGGGTCAGCCCGTACGTGACCGCGTCGCAGACGTAGTCGAAATGCGGCGTGCCGCCGCGGATCACCGCGCCGAGGCACGCCACCGCGTCATGGTGTCTGGCCAGCTCGGCCGCCACGACCGGCAGCTCGACGGCGCCGGGCACGCGCACGACCCGCGGCTCGGGCACGCCGCAGGCCTGCGCCGCGGCGACGGCGCGCTCGACCAGCTGATCGGTGATTGCGGCGTGCCACCGGGTGGCTGCGATTGCCAGCGTCAGCCCGGCGGCGTCGAGGACCGCCCCTGGCGGCCGCCCGGCCCCGCTCACCGGGCGCCCGCCGCCGGTGACGCGGTCCCGTCCACTACCGGGCTGTCCACGACTGTGCCACGTGCGGCTGCCACGTGTGGCTGCCCTGCTGGCTGCCACTGGGCTGTCCGGCACCGGCAGGTAGTCGATCTTGTGCCCGAGCCGGTCCCGCTTGGCGGTCAGGTAGCGCAGGTTGTGCGGGGTCGGAGCGGACGGCAGCCCGACCCGGCCGGTGACCTCGATGCCGAATCCGGACAGGCCCTCGACCTTCGCCGGGTTGTTCGTGAGCAGCCGGAACGCGAGCACGCCGAGATCGGCCAGCATCTGCGCGCCGGTGGAGTACTCGCGCGCGTCCACCGGCAGGCCCAGCTCGGTGTTGGCGTCGACCGTGTCCACGCCCCGGTCCTGCAGCTGGTAGGCGCGCAGCTTGGACAGCAGGCCGATGCCGCGGCCCTCGTGCCCGCGCAGGTACAGCACGACGCCGCGGCCTTCGGCCGCGATCGCCGCCATCGCGGCGTCCAGCTGCGCCCCGCAGTCGCAGCGGTGCGACCCGAACACGTCGCCGGTGAGGCACTCCGAGTGCATCCGCACCAGCGGGTCAGGTCCGGCCGCGGCCAGGTCGCCGAGCACGAGCGCCAGGTGCTCGGTCCCGTCAACATTGTTCAGGTAGCCGACCGCGCGCCAGTCGCCGTACTCGTTCGGCACCCTGGTCTCCACCACCCTCGTCACCACCCGCTCGTGGTGCCGCCGGTACTCGATGAGCTGCTCCACCGAGATCAGCGCGAGCCCGTAGTCGTCCGCGAACGCCCGCAGCTCGGGCAGCCGGGCCATCGTCCCGTCGTCGTTGACGATCTCGGCCAGCACCCCGGCGGGGTTCAGCCCGGCCAGCCGGGCCAGGTCGACGGCCGCCTCGGTGTGACCCCGGCGGCGCAGCACGCCGCCGGGCGTGTACCGGAGCGGGAACACGTGGCCGGGCCGGACGATCTCGTACGGCTCGGTCGCCGAGTCGACCAGAGTCCGGATCGTCCGGGCCCGGTCGGCGGCGGAGATCCCGGTCGTCACGCCGTCGCGGGCGTCCACGCTGATCGTGTACGCGGTCCGCATCCGCTCGGCGTTCTGGGTCGTCATCAGCGGCAACTGCAGCCGGTCCAGCATCTCCCCCGGCATCGGCACGCAGATGACCCCGCTGGTGTACCGGATCATGAAGGTCAGCAGCTCACGCGTCGCCTTGCTGGCCGCGAAGATGATGTCGCCCTCGTTCTCCCGGTCGGCGTCGTCCACGACCACGACGGCCCGGCCGGCCGCGATGTCGGCCACCGCCCTGGCGACGTCGTCCAGCCGCACCGTCACGTCGCCCGCGGCCTGATAGTCAGTCACTGCAGCCTCCCGGCCAGAAGCCGCTCGACGTACTTGGCGATGAGATCGACTTCGAGGTTCACCTCGGCGCCCGGCTGGCGGAACCCCAGCGTGGTGCGCTGCAGCGTCTCCGGGATCAGGCTGACCTCGAACCACGGCGCGCCCGAGTCGCTCAGGCCGGACACGGTCAGGCTGACGCCGTCGACCGCGACCGAGCCCTTGTAGACCACGTACCTGGCCAGCTCGGGCGGCACACAGATGCGCACGACCTCCCAGTCGGTGCCCGGCTGCCGGGACAGGACCGTAGCGGTGCCGTCCACGTGCCCCTGCACGATGTGGCCGCCGAGGCGGCCGTCCGGCCGCACCGCGCGCTCCAGATTCACCGCCTGGCCGGGCGTCAGCGAGCCCAGTGTCGAGTGCTTGAGCGTCTCCCCGATGACGTCGGCGCTGAACTGCCCGGCGCCGGTGTCGGTGACCGTCAGGCACACGCCGTTGATCGCGATCGAGTCGCCGCGGGCGGCGTCGGCCGTCACCTTCGGCCCGCGCACCGTCAGCAAGGCCATGTCGCCGCCGTGCTCCAGCGCGGTGACCTCGCCTAGCTCTTCCACTATCCCGGTGAACACCGTGTCCTCCTCGGAGCCTTCGCCGCGTTGGACCGCGGCCGCTGCAACAGGACTCCGGGGGTGCGCGAGAACCGCGCATCCGTGCCGTCAGCCGCCCGCCAGGGGCTGGCTGCCGCCACGCACGTGCTGCCTCCCATCCGGACTTTAACCGTCGGTCCCGGAATTTCACCGGGTCAGCCGGCCGATGGATTCGGCCGGGTCGCGGACTATCACCGCCGGTTCGGAGTTTCACCGACCCCGGAGCACGTCTAGCTGCGAGAACCAGTCTGCCACGCCAGGTATTCCGATCTGACCCCGGATGTCGGCCCGTGCCTGTGATCCAGCCCACGCCAGCCAGGGAACGGGCGTCCGCCTGGCCGCTGCTAGGTCGCGGCGGCGCCGCCGCTGGCGTCCGCCAACGCTGCCGTCAGGAACGCGCGCTCTGCCTCGTTCTGGGTGAGTTCGAGCGCAGCCCGGTAGCTGGCGACCGCGTCCGCGCTCCGGCCGGCCCGGCGCAGCAGGTCAGCCTTGGCCGCGGGCAGGTAGCGGTATCCGGCCAGCCGCCCGTCCGCCTCGATCCGCGCGATCTCGGCCAGCCCGGCGTCCGGGCCGTCCGCCATCGCCACCGCGACCGCCCGGTTGAGCTCGACCACCGGCGACGGCCACGCCCGCAGCAGGTCGTCGTAGCGGGCGACCAGCAGTGGCCAGTCGGTCTCCGCGTAGTCCGGTGCCGTCCCGTGCACCGCTGCGATCGCGGCCTGGGCCGCGAACCGGCCCGGCGGGCGCCCGCGCGTCGCCTGCGCGGCCAGCAAGGCCCCTTCGGCGATCGCCCCGTGATCCCAGCGGGACCGGTCCTGCTCAGCCATCAGCAGCAGCCGGCCGGATGCGTCTGTCCTGGTGGCGCGCCGGGCGTCGGTGAGGACGAGCAGCGCCAGCAGCCCGGTGACCTCGCGCTCGTCCGGCATCAGGCTCGCCACCATCCGGGCCATCGCGATGGCCTGGTCCACCAGTTCCCCGCGGACCAGGCTGTCGCCGCCAGGCGCGGTGTGCCCGGTGGTGAAGACCAGGTGGATCACCGTCAGCACGGCGTCCAGGCGCTCGGGCAGCTCCGCGGTCTCCGGCACCCGGTAGGCGATCCTGGCCGCGGTGATCTTCTTCTTGGCCCTGGTCACGCGCGCCGCCATGGTCGGCTCCGGGACCAGGAACGCGGCCGCGATCTCCGCGGTCGTCAGCCCGCAGATCAGCCGGAGCGCGAGCGCCACCTGCGCCTCCCGGCCGAGCGCCGGATGGCAGCAGGTGAAGACCAGCCGCAGCCGGTCGTCCGGGATGCTGTCCTCGCCGCCGCCCGGCTCGAGAGCGTCCGGCTCGGCCGGGCCCGGCTCGATCAGCAGCGGCAGCTTGGTCCGCAGCGTCTTATCCCGGCGCAGCGCGTCGAGCGCCTTGCGCCGCGCCGTCGTGGTCAGCCACGCGGCCGGGTTAGCCGGGCACGCCCGCCCGGGACCAGGCCGCCAGGGCCGAGACGTACGCGTCCTGCACGCACTCCTCGGCCAGGTCGATGTCCCTGGTCACCCGCACCGTGGCGGACAGCACCAGGGCCCAGTCGCTGCGGTGCGCGGCGGCCACCGCGGCCCTGGCGGCCTCCGGCGATCGGGCCGCTGACGCCCACGGGCGGGCCGGGACCGGGCCGTCGCCGGTCCCGGCGTCGCGCTCATCCCGGTCTCCCACCAGGTGTGCTCACATCCCGCCGGTGTACATGACCGGCCGCACCTCGACGCCGCCGTACGGAGCCGGGCAGAGCTTGGCGATCTCCAGGGCGTGATCAAGATCGCGCGCGTCGATCAGGTAGTAGCCGCCGAGGACTTCCTTGGTCTCCGCGAACGGGCCGTCGGTGACGATGTCGTCGCGGACGGTCGTGGCCGTGGACGTAGGCTCCAGCGCGTTTCCGCCCAGCATCGTCGCGCCGAGCTCGCCGACCTGCCCGGCGAACCGGGAGTGCGCCTCGAACAGCTGCTGGAGCTGGTCCGGCGTCATGTCCTGGAACTGGGCCTCGTCCTCGTAAATCAAGATCATGTACTGCGTCACGGCAGCTCCCTGTGAGTGGCTTCGTCATGCCCTTACCAGTCCGACGATCGGGCCTGGCCGGAATCAACACCTCGCAGCCACGATTGTCCCGGCCCGGGGCGACCGCTACCGCGAAAGCCCGCGGGTCAGGGCAGGAAAAGTGGGGTCGGCATCATTACGGCTGCGGCCGGCTAGCACTCGGTGGCTAGCCGGCCCGTGGACCTAACAGCGAGCTGCAGATTCGGCCGACGTCACGAGCGGCTCGGGGCGCCCCGGCGCGACAGCACATCGATGATTGCCGCGGCGATGAGCACGGCCGCGACTACGACGTCGATCCACTGGCTCTGCACCTGGAGCAGGTAGAGGCCGTTGTAGATGCCGCCGATGACGAGGCCACCGAGGACGCCGTGGATGGTCTTGCCGCGGCCGCCGAAGAGGCTGGTGCCGCCGATGACCGCCGCCGCGACGGCCAGCAGCACATAGCCGTTGGCGGCCTTGATGATGTTGGTGGTGATCGACACCTGCCACGACGCGAACAGCACGCCGGCGATCCCGGACGTCAGCGCGGCCAGTACGAAGCCCCAGGTCCGGATCGAGGGCACGCCGACGCCGGCTCGCCGCGCCGCCTCGGCGTTGCCGCCGATGGCGTAGATGTAGCGGCCGAAGCGGGTGCGCTGCAGCAAGACCGTCGACACGCCGAGCACGACCAGCACGATCGGGATGATGTAGGGAACTCCTTCGATCGTCCCGGCGTGGGCCCGGTTGACATTGCAGATGGCGACGAGGCCGACCCCGGCCACCGCGATGAGGACGATCTTCAGGAGCGGTCAGGCTGGCCGGCGCGGTCTCCAGGCCCTGCCGGCGTTTGCGGGCGTCCCGCAGCCAGAGCCCGGCGGCTGCGGCGGCCAGCAGCACCGCCACCAGGATCCAGCTGACCAGTGGGCTGAACTGCGACCAGTAGATGTTGTAGAGGACGACCTCGTTGGTGAACCGGGCGTTGCCGATGCCGACGAGCGACCCGCCGAGGACGATGATCGCCACGCCTTCCAGGATCAGCAGCCCGCCGAGCGTGACGATGAACGAGGGCATCCGCAGCCGGGCCACGAGCGTGCCCTGGAGGGCGCCGAAGGCGGCGCACGCGAGCAGCGCCACGAGTGACCGCCAGCCACCACGGCAAATTCAGGCCGGTCGGCTGCACGAGTTCCGCGACCGACGACGCTGCTCAGCCCCATGACCAGGCCGACGGACAGGTCAATCTCCCCCAGCAGCAGGGCAAAGATCTCGGCCATCGCCAGCAGCATGTAGATGGTGCTCTGCTCGAAGAGGTTGACCAGGTTCTGCGGCGACAGGAACTTCGAGTTGGCGAGCTGGAAGCTGACCGCGACGACCACGATGGCCAGGACGACCGGCAGGACGCCACTGTCGCCACCGCGGATACGCCGCCACGACGCCCGGAAGTACTGCCCGAGCGACTGAGCGAGGAGCTCAGCCGGGATCTCGGCCGCGGCGACCTCGGGCGCGGCCGTCAGGTCCACCGCGCTACCCGGCGTCCCGCCGGTACTGGCTGTCACCGCATCCTCCCGATCCTGGTCATATCCTCAGCCGTCCTGTCAGCTTGCGAATCCGGCACCGCGCGCTCAGGCACGGCCCACGTTCCCGGCCCCGCGCCGGGACAGCACGTCCACGAGCACTGCGGCGATGAGCACTGCGCCCGGCAGGATGTATTGCAACGGCGTGGACAAGGTGCCCAGGTTGAGCAGGGACACGCCGTAGGCGATGGCGCCGATCAGCAGGCCGCCGAGGATCCCGTGGATCGCCTTGCCCCGGCCGCCGAACAGGCTGACGCCGCCGATGACGGCGGCCGCGACCGCGTACAGGACGAGCTGACCGGGGTCGGCCGTATTGGTGCTGTACTCGCCGTAGAAGAAGGACCCGAGCAGGATACCGCCGAGGCCCGCGATCGCCGAGCACAACGCGAACGACCAGATGCGGATCGAGGCGAGGCTCACGCCGGCCCGGCGGGCCGCTTCGGGGTTGCCGCCGATGGCATAGACGTAGCGGCCGAAGCGGGTCCGCTGGAGCAGCAGCGTCAAGGCGCCGAGGACGACGAGGACGATCGGGATCACCCACGGGATCCCCTCCACCTTCACCAGCGCGGTGCCGCGGTTGCCGGTGCAGATCAGCACGACCACAACCCCGACGATCGCCACCAGGGCGACCCGGATCGCGGTCAGGCTGGCCGGCGGGGCCACCAGCCCCTGGCGCCGCCGCGAGGCCGCGCGCAGCCAGAGGGTCGCGCCGACGGCGACGACCACCACCGCGAGACCGGCCCAGCAGGCAGCGGGGGCGATCAGGCCCTGCACCATGTCATAGATGACCCGCTGGTTGGGGTCCGTCGTGCTGACGCTCACGTTCCCGTCGGCCCCGCCGAGCATGACGATGAGAATCCCGGAGAAGAGCAGGAACCCGCCGAGGGTCACGACGAAGGACGGGATCTTGAGCAGGGCCGTCAGCATCCCTTGCAGGGCGCCGACCACACCGCAGCCAACGAGCGCGGCGAGCATCGCGGCCCACCACGGCCAGCCCGCGCCCGGATGCTGGACCAGCTTGAAGGCGATCACGCCGCCGAAAAGCGCGACCGCACCGACCGAGAGGTCGATCTCGGCGAGCAGCAGGACCACCGTCTCCGCCATGGCCAGCAGCATGTAGATGGTGCTCAGCCCGAAGATATAGACGAGGTTGCTCGGCCGCAGGAAGGCGTGCTGGGGGGTGATGATCTCGAAGACGACGGCGACAATCACCATCGCCAGGATCACTGGCAGGACGCCGCTGTTGCCGCCGCGGATGCGCTGCCCCAGGCCGCGCACGTACTGGCCGAGCGACTGGGCGACGAGCTCGGGCGGGACCTCGGCCGCGGCCGCTTCGGTCGCATCGGTGACGCCGACCGCCGTGCTCGCGTCTGGCGTGCTTGCGTCCGCCGGGCCGACCGGGGTCTCCGCGGGGTCCGCGGTCACCGGGAGCTCCTCATCCTGGCCATCGGCTCAGTCCTCGGCACTGGCTGATGCGGCAGGCTGAACCGGACGTGCGCTGGAGGTACCGGTCGTCATGTACTCCACGACGCTCTGCCGGTCGAAGTCCGAGACCGGACCTTCGGCCACCATCCGGCCCAGCTGCAGCACCGCGATCCGGTCCGCTACCTCGAAGACGTCGTTCAGGTTGTGCGAGATCACCATGACCGCGAGGCCCCGGTCCCGGAGCCGTTTCACCAGGTCCAGCACCATCCGGGTCTGCACCACCCCGAGGGCGGCGGTGGGCTCGTCCAGCAGCACCAGCTTGGAGTTCCACATCACCGCCTTGGCCACCGCCACCGCCTGGCGCTGACCACCAGAGAGCGAGGCCACCGGCTGCCGGATCGATCGCACCGTGGTCACCCGCAGGGTGCTCAGCGTCTCGGCCGCCTGCTTCTCCATCGAGTCCTCGTCGAGCAGGCGGTGCCGCAGCCGCTCCCGGCCGAGGAACATGTTCTGAACGATGTCCAGGTTGTCGGCCAGCGCCAGGTCCTGGTAGACGGTCTCGATCCCCAGCGCGGCGGCATCCTTGGCGTGCCGGATGTGTACCGGCCGCCCCTCGAAGTAGATCTGGCCGTGGTCCGGCTGGTGCACGCCGGCGATGGTGCGGGTGAGCACCGACTTCCCGGCCCCGTTGTCCCCGCACAAGCCCGTTACCTGACCCGCAGGCAGGTCCAGGTTCACTCCGTAGAGGGCCTGAACCGGGCCGAAGTGCTTGTCGACGCCTCGCAGCTTCAGGAGGGGTTCCGTCCCGTCGCCGCCATGGCTCGCGTCTTCGTGGGCTTCGTTCGTCTCAGTCATCGTGAAGATCCGTCAGTAGCCTTGCCTAGAGTGGGCTCTCGCCGCTTCGGCACCCGCAGAACACTCCTCAGCCCCCGGGCTGGCGGACCCGCCATGATGGCGGGTCCGCCAGCCCGGTTAGGACGAGCGTCCGATGAGAACCGCCCCATCGAGGTTCTCAGTTCAGATGATTACTGGATCCCTGCCGCGGAGCAGACGCTCGCACCCGCGATGGTGCAGATAGCCGTCGCGGTGTCGAAGCCGTCCTTGACCACCGTCGACTCCATGTTGGCCTTGGTCACCCAGACCGGGGTGAGCAGGGACGCCGGCTCGGTGATGCTCGAGTCGGCCGGGTCGGTGGTCGTCCCGTTCAGCAGAGCCGCCGGCGGCTTGTCGCCGGCCAGCAGGATCGTGGCCATGGCCACGGCGTCCTGGGCCTCCTTGTAGACGGCCTTGTAGACCGAACCACACTGGTAGCCCTCGAGGATCCAGGCCATGCCCTGAGCGGTGGCGTCCTGCCCGGTGGTCGGGATCTTGTTGGGCTTGACACCGTCGCCCTTCAGGTCCGTGATCACCGCATTGGCAAGCCCGTCATTGGCCTCGATCGTGGCGTTGATCTTCGGGTTAGCCGTGAATGCCTGCTGGAAGATCGTGCCGCCCTTGGTGTTGTCCCAGCCAGGAGCGAAGTTCTCGCCCACCAGCTTCATGCCGGCGCTGTTGGTCGCGCCCGCGTTGACCGACTTGGCATCCTGACCCCAGACCACCTTGTTATAGCCAGAGGCGAAGGAGATCGCGTTCGGGTCGGTGTCCTCGCCGCCATTCAGGACATACACCTGCGGGCTCTTGACGCCCCAGGCCTGCACGCAGGCCTGGAAGCCCTGGCCGATCAGCTGACCCACCAGGTGGTTGTCGAAGCTCACGTAGTAGGTCTTCGACCCCTCGAACGTCGCGCGGTCGTAACTGATCAGCGTGACGCCCTTGGACTCGGCCAGCTTGGCTATCGCCACGCCAGTCGGGCCATCGAGCGGGCACATGATCAGGATCTTGGCGCCCAGGTTGATGTCGGCAGTCGCGTCGTTCAGCTCAGTCGCGTCGCTGCCCTGCGCGTTGTCGATCCGGTACTGCGCCTGCGTGTAGCCGGCGTCAGCAAATGCGTCGTTCAGGTACGGCTGGTCAAAGTCCACCCACCGCACGGACGACGTGGTGTCCGGCAGGATCACACCTACCTGCAGGGAGTTAGCGCCCTTCGTCGCGAACTGCGCGAGCGGCTTCAGCTTCGACATCGTCGACTCGAGGTTGACAGTGAAGGAACTGATGCTCAGCCCCTTGGGAATCGTGTTCGAGCCACTCGACGTCGAACCCGACCCTGACCCCGACCCCGACGATCCACAGCCGGCCGCCACCAGGGCAACCACAGCCGCAACACTCACTCCGGCCACAGGGCGGAGCAAACGGGAGCGCGAACCTCCCCTACTTCTATTACGCAGTCGCATCCACGACCCCTTTCACCTTCCTGAAGAATCCCGAAAGAGCGGATGGGGGGACCATACAGTACACATGTCGGCCCGAAAGTATCATCCTGATAACGGAAAGCGGGCTCACAACCCGCCTCGACCGCCCAAACTCAGCGAAGGTGGCGGAGTCACCGCGCGCTAGTAGAAGTGCGACGCCGCACTAATCCACCGGAGAAGCGAGCAGCGTGGCCGGGTCGGACAACACAGCGTCCATGGCATGCAGAGCCGCACCGCGCGCAGCGGCGGTGAATCCCAGACCAGACACACCCAGGTCCGGCGTCGCGGCCCGGCCTCCCAGCAGCCCCTTCATGAGCTCGTCCCTGGCTCGCGGCAGGATCCATTCTTCGAGCGCGACAAAGTAGCCACCGAGGATGATCACGCTGGGATCGAAGATATTCCCGAGCATCGCCGCGCCCACGCCGACATCTCGGCCCAGGCAATCAATCGCATCGAGCGCGCGCTGATTGCCTTCCCGACCTCGGCGAACGAGGACTTCGAGCATCGTGCGGGGATGCGTTCCCGTGGGTGTGCTGATGCCCGCGGCTCGCAGCACCGCCGATAGCCCGATCAGCGCTTCCCAGCAGCCGCGCCGACCGCAGACGCAGCGCGGACCGGCCGGGTCGACGCGCATGTGGCCGATCTCGCCGCCGAAGCCTCGACTGCCAAGCAGCGGTCGGCCCCCGGCGATGATTCCGCCACCGATGCCGACCTCGCCGGTGACATAAATGAGGTCCGCGGTGCCGGCCCAGGCCCCAATTCGGAACTCGGCCAGCGCAGCGAAGTTCGCATCGTTGCCAACTCGCACCGGAGCACCGTTCAAGCAGAGACCGTCACGCAGCGCCGCCCCGAATGAGTAGTCCCGCCACTCAAGGTTCGGCGCTTCGATAACTAGACCGTCGCGAAGGTCGACCAGGCCGGCGATTGCGGCCGCAACTCCGACAATGACTGGCTGGCGATCGTGCCGGTGATTACGGACGGTCTGAATTGCGCTGTGGCACAGGTCGATCGCGGCCCGAACGCTCCCGTCCGGGCCGGCGCTCACCGAGTCGAAGGTGCATTCATCCCGGTGGACCTCACGCCCGCCAAGATCTATGACCAAGATCGCGATATAGTCCACGTTCACTTCGAGACCGATAGCAAGAACGTGCCGGCCGTCGATGTCGAGCGGCGTGCCCGGCCGCCCAACCCGCCGCGACGAGCTGACCGCGCCCTCCCGGACCAGGCCGAGCTCAATCAGCTCCGCGACCAGACGCGTCACCGTCGCCCTGGTCAGCCCGGTGCCGCCAGCCAGATCCGCGCGTGACAGACCAGGGGAATGGGCCAGCAGCCGCAGGGTGAGCTCGAGGTTGTTGCGCCGGATAGCCGTGTGGTCTGCGCGAGCGGGCAGGGTGTGCGTGCGGGTCTCTTTCACCCGCTCCCCCTTCTTCTCGCAATCGCGCGGCAAGCATCCGGGCAGGCCGGAAGGCCGGTTTACCGCAGTACACACTACTCAGCCACGGTCACTCCGAGACATATGCAGGCAGACGTACCTGCCCGGCACGGGTCGCCCGGGCCGCCTGGGCGGAAATAGCGCCTCAAACCCATCGCCGCACGTCAGCCCCTAGCTGATCTCCGCATAAGTACGACAAAACACCATGAATCGCTCCCATTGACGACGTTAGCGAAACATATGTACTCTCAGTTTCGCCTCAGTTTGTTGAGGACCTAAACAAACCCCGCCGCGGCAGCACCCTGGGAAGGAGATTTTGCGCGATGGACTCTGTCAGCCTCATGCCGAGCGCATGCGGCGAGACGTCCCTGGCGACGGCGCGCGGGCCCGGCCGGACCGGTACCCAGTGATCACTGTCATCGGCGAGGCCATGGTGAAGCTCGTGGCTGCACCAGGCTCCAGCCTCATGCAGACATCGCCAGGCGGCAGCGCATTCACCACAGCGATGTGGGCCGCCCGATTTGGCTACCCGACCGCGCTGATGGCCCGGCTGTCCCAGGACTCGCTCGGCCAGTACCTGCGGATGCAGGCGGCGAGTAACGGCGTTGACGTCAGCGCCTCGCCCGAGGCCGACGAGCCGACCATGATTGCCGTCGTCGCTAGCGACGCAGACGACACCACGGACGGCCTTTATTTCCGCGATACAGCGAGCTGGCAGTGGAGCGCAGCAGAACTGGGCTGGATCCCGGCCGACACGACTGTGCTGAATCTCGACGTGCTCGACTGCTGCGTACTGCCCGGATCTACCTGGATACTCCGGGCCGCAGCGCGCCAGCGCCAGCGCGGTGCGATCGTCTGCCTGAACGTCACCGTGAAGCCCGCGGTGATGGGCTCGCCGGCCCGTGGCCGGTCGCTGATGGACCGGCCCGTCAAGGCGGCTGATCTGGTCATCGCCAGCCTCAAGGACATCTCGTGGTTGTACCCGGGCCGCGGGGCGGAGGCCGTCGCGCGGCTCTGGCTAGCCCAGGGACCCGAGCTCGTCGTGATCACCTGCGGCTCGGATGGCCTG
This sequence comes from uncultured Actinomycetota bacterium, assembly GCA_963805805.1. GTDB lineage: Bacteria > Actinomycetota > Actinomycetes > Streptosporangiales > Streptosporangiaceae > JAJYUU01. The sequence continues at coordinate 354,185 of CAWDVS010000012.1, forward strand.
GTCGTCGTCAGGAAGTCCGGGAGCGTCCTCTACCGGGCAACCGGGCCGCAGCCCGCCTCGGTGACCGAGTTCGACGCCGTGTTCACCGGTGCCCTGCTTGGCGGCCTGCACGAATTGAGCGAGGCCGGTGTCCGCATCGAGGCGCTCAGCACGAGCGAGCTAGCCTCGGTCCTGGACGCGGCGACCGCGACAGCAAGCCGGAGCGATCTCGGTTGTCTCAATCTCGCGACAGCGGCCGAACTCCGGTAAACGCTGCCGCACTCCAACGCCAAGGAACGATGACCATGAGCACAGACGCCTACGCGCCGACGCGGGCTGATCGTTTTTCGTTCGGGATCTGGACGGTGGGGTGGCAGGGGGTGGATGTGTTCGGGGGGGCGGTGCGGCCGCCGATGGCGGCGGACCGGGCGGTCCGCAAGCTGGCGGAGCTGGGTGTGTACGGGGTGAATTTCCATGACAATGACGTGTTCGGGTTCGGTGCGGGCGAGGCCGAGCGGGACCGGCTGGTGGGGGCGTTTAAGGCGGCGCTGGACCAGACGGGGCTGGTGGTGACGACGGCGACGACGAACCTGTTCGGTCATCCGGTGTTCAAGGACGGGGCGTTCACCGCGAACGACCGGCAGGTGCGCCGGTTCGCGCTGGCCAAGGTGCTGCGGAACCTGGACCTGGCGGCGGAGCTGGGGGCGTCGGTGTATGTGTGCTGGGGCGGGCGGGAGGGCGCCGAGTCGGGGGCGGCCAAGGACGTGGCCGCGGCGCTGGAGCCGGTATAAGGAAGCCTTCGACGTGCTGTGCCAGTACGTGCTGGACCAGGGGTATGCGATCCGGTTCGCGATCGAGCCGAAGCCGAACGAGCCCCGCGGTGACATCCTGCTGCCCACCGCCGGGCACGCGCTGGCGTTCATCGGCGAGCTGGAGCACCCGGAGCTGGTGGGGATCAACCCGGAGGTCGGGCACGAGGAGATGGCCGGGCTGAACTACGCCCACGCCATCACCCAGGCGCTGTGGCACGGCAAGCTATTCCACATCGACCTCAACGGCCAGCACGGCCCCCGCTACGACCAGGACCTGCGGTTCGGCGCCGGGAACACCCGCGGCGCGTTCTGGGTCGTCGACGCGCTGGAGGCCGGCGGCTACGACGGCGTGATCCATTTCGACTACAAGCCGCCGCGGACCGAAGACGACCACGGCGTCTGGGTGTCGGCCGCCGCCTGCATGCGCAACTACCTCATCCTGCGGGCCAAAACCCGCGCGTTCCGCGCCGACCCCGACGTCCAGGCCGCGCTGGCCGCCGCCCGCGTCGCCCAGCTCACCCAGCCCACCCTGGCCCCCGGCGAAACCTGGCGCGACCTGGCCGGCTACACCATCGACGCCGACACCCTCGGCGCCCGCGGCATGGCCTACGAACACCTCGACCAACTCGCCCTCGAACACCTCTACGGGGTCAGGTAACTACCCCGAGGCAGCCGCGGCCGCCACCGCATCGGAGGGTCTCAACGTGGCGACAGGACGACTACGGCTGGCGTTTGCCGGCGCGTCCATACTGCTATTAGGCGTAGCCACCGGATGCAGCGAGTCGTCGGCACCACCGGGGCCAGCAGCCCACTCCCCCGCGACCGGCCAGACTGCCACGCCACCGTCCGGCGCCGGGCCGGCCTGGGGAGCAGCGACGCATCTCGATCACAGCCACGGCGCCGAGAACCCGACCTCGGTGTCCTGCCCGGCCGCGACCTTCTGCATGGCCGTGCTCGGCTCGGGGTACGCGGCCAGGTATGACGGAACCACGTGGAGCCGGCCCGCCCGGCTGTCTTCCTCCGCCGGCCAGCCCGATTCCGTGTCCTGCCCGGCCATCCGCTTCTGCCTGGCCGTAGACGCGCAAGACTCAGCCACCTTTGCGTTTAACGGCAGCAGGTGGAGTGCTGCTCCCCGCATTCACGATCCCGCCCCGGGCAGCCGACGAGGCATGGCGTCGGTCTCGTGCTCGGCACCGAGCTTCTGTGCCGCTGTGGACAACGGCTCCGACGCGTTCACGTTTGACGGGACTTCCTGGAGCCGCGCCACGACCATAGATCCTGGCAACGAACTGAGCACGCTGTCGTGCCCGAGCGCCAGCTTCTGCGCCGCCGTCGACTACGGCCCGAACGTGCTCACCTTCGACGGCACCTCCTGGAGCAAGCCATCGGCCATAGACCCGGGCAGCTACCTGCAGGCAGTGTCGTGCGCATCGGCCAGTTTCTGCGTGGCCATTGACCGCAAGGGAAACGCGTTCACGTTCAACGGCAGCACCTGGAGCGCACCCGCCAACGCCGATCCGAACGGTCTCACTATGGGCGAGGGCGGCATCTCCTGGCCGGTCGTGTCGTGCCCGACCAGCACCTTCTGCGCCGCCGTCGACGGCGGCAGCGGGAACGTGTTCACCTTCGACGGCAGCGGCTGGACCGCGCCGGTCAACATCGACCCGAAGGCCGCTAGATCTATCAGCGAACCAGTCCTCATATTCCTGATGTCAGTGTCCTGCCCGTCCGCCAGGTTCTGCGCGGCCGGCGACACCGTCGGAGATGCCTTCGTCCGAAGCTAACGATGGCAGGAATAGTGGGATACACGTCATTGCGGTCACGTGGTCCGGCCGCCAGGATGGCGGTATGACGGTCCGCGGCGTGCTCATCGTCCTCTTCGACGGCGTGCAGAGCCTGGACGTGACCGGGCCGCTTGAGGTCTTCACCGGCGCAGCCACCTTCCAGGCTGGCCGTGGCGCGGACGGCTACGCGATCACCACGGCGAGCCTCGGAGGCATGCCGGTGACCTCGACGAGCGGCCTCGGCCTGATCCCGGCCACCGACCTGCGCGAGTGCGCCGCGGACCCGATCGACACGCTGGTGGTGCCAGGCGGGCGCGGCACCGCCAGGCCCGACCCGGAACTGATCGAGTGGCTGCGCGCGCACGGCCCGGCCGCCCGCCGGATCACGTCGGTCTGCACGGGCGCGTTCTTGCTGGCGGCCGCGGGCCTGCTGGATGGCCGGAACGCGACCACCCACTGGGCCTACACCAGCGCGCTGGCCAGCCAGTACCCGGCCGTCACCGTGCACACTGACCCGATTTTCGTGCGGGACGGACAGGTCGCGACGTCGGCCGGGGTGACCGCGGGCATCGACCTGGCGCTGGCGCTGGTCGAGGAGGACATCGGCCACGAGGCCGCCCTCACCATAGCCAGGAGCCTGGTCGTGTACCTGCGCAGGCCCGGCGGTCAGGCACAGTTCAGCGCCCACCTGCGGGCTCAGTCGGCGCAGCGGGCACCGCTGCGCGCGGTGCAGCAGTGGATCAGCGAGCATCCGGCCGCGGATCTGTCCGTCCCCAACCTGGCCGCGCGGGCGGGGCTGTCGCCGCGCCAGTTCGCCCGCGCGTTCGCCGCCGAGACGGGTATGTCGCCCGGCCGGTTCGTCAGCACGGTGCGGCTCGAGACGGCCCGCCGGATGCTGGAGGACTCCGGCCGCGGCGTGTCTCAGGTCGCCCGAGCCTGCGGCTACGGCACGCCCGAGGCCATGCGCCGGGCGTTCGTGCAGTCCCTCGGAGTGCCCCCGGCCGGCTATCGCCATCGCTTCTGACCACCACCCGTTACCCAAAAGGAGCCCCCGGCCATGCAGATCGCGATCCTGTTGTACGACCGGTTCACCGCCCTGGATGCCATCGGGCCGTACGAAGTGCTGAGCCGGCTGCCGGATACCACCGTCGTATTCGTGGCCGAGCAGGCCGGGCCGGTCAGTACCGACAGCCAGATGCTCAGCCTGGTCGCGGAGGCCAGCATCGCGGCGGTGCCGCACCCCGACATCGTGCTCGTCCCCGGCGGGCCGGGTCAGGCCACCGCCCCGCAGATGGCACCGGGCCCGGTGCATAACTGGCTGCGCGCCGCCGACGAGCACTCCAGCTGGACGACCTCGGTCTGCACCGGCTCGCTGATCCTGGCCGCGGCGGGCCTGCTCACCGGCCGCACCGCCACCTCACACTGGCTCGCGCTGGACCGGCTGGCTGAACTCGGCGCCGAGGCCGTCAGCAGGCGGGTGGTGATCGATGGGAAGTACATCACCGGGGCCGGCGTCTCCGCGGGCATCGACATGGCGCTGGAGCTGGCCGGCCGGATCGCCGGCCAGGGCACCGCCGAAGCGATCCAGCTGATGATCGAGTACGACCCGCACCCGCCGTACTCGGCCGGGTCGCCGGAGACCGCGCCGCCGAACCTGGTGGCCCGGATGCGGCACGGCAGCAGGCACCGGACTGCGGCCGCGAGCTAGCCAGGCCTGCCTGCTGCCAGTTCGCCGCGTCCCCCGTCACGGCACCGGAATGGCGGCAGATCGGCTTCTCGCAATGGCCTGAAAGCGGGGCGTCGAGTCCGGCGATCCCGCTGGCGCGACCGGACCGCAGCCCCCACACTGTGAGGATCGCAGCGACGGTCCGGTCGGGTCGTCGCCTCAGCCGGAGGTGGGGATGCGCGTCAGGCGCAGGCCGGCGTGGCCGGTCGTCATGCTGATCAGCGGGGCCATCGCAAGCACAAGTATCTGGACGGCCAGCGGGCTGGCCAGCGCGGCACACCCCAGCAGCGCAGCCAGCACGCACCAGGCTGCGCCCGCCGGATCGAGTCTGCGCGCCGGGCCGGGCACCTGGTGGCCGGGCGGGCTGGCGCGCCCGCAGGCCGCCGGCTTCGGCTTCCTCACCGGCGTGTACTGCACGTCGCGCGCCAGCTGCTGGGCGGTCGGGGTGCAGGACGGCAGCGGCGCCACCCTCAGCCAGGCGCTGCACTGGAACGGCAAGGCGTGGCGGCACGTCACGATGCCGAGCCCGGGCGGAACCGGCCCGAACGCCAAGACGGAACTGGCGGCCGTGCGCTGCGCTACGGCGAACGCCTGCTGGGCCGTGGGTTACTACGTCAAGGGCGGCGCGACACTCAACGCCATGCTGCACTGGAACGGCCGTAGGTGGACCGCGATGGGCACCCCGGAGCCAGCCGGAATGGGCAAGACCTCGCAGAACGAGCTGACCGACGTCACCTGCATCTCGGTCCGCAGCTGCTGGGCGGTCGGCTCCTTCGCGAAAGTGGGCTCGACCACGCTGGACGAGGTCCTGCGCTGGAACGGGACGAAGTGGTCGCGGGTGCGGGTACCCGCGCCCGGCGGTACCACGAAGGTGTCCGTCAACATGCTCAACGACGTCCGCTGCCCCACCTCGTCCCGGTGCATAGCCGTCGGCTCGTACAGCAGCGGCTCGGGCAAGACGTTCAACCAGGTGCTGACCTGGGCCGGCGGGTCTTGGTCCCGGCAGCACGCGCCGAGCCCGGGCAGCGGCACCGCGCACAACGTCAGCATTCTGTTCGGTCTCGGCTGCGGAGCGCAGAAGTCCTGCTGGGCCGTCGGCGCCTTCGGGCCGTCGAGCCAGGACGAGTTCCTTAACCAGGTGCTGCACTGGAATGGCCACACGTGGTCCAGGATGCCCGTATCGCAGCCGGGCGGCACCGGGGCGACCGCACTGAACGAGCTGGGGTGGGTCACCTGCTCCTCGGCCGGCAACTGCTGGGCAGTGGGCGCCTACGGCCGGACCAATCCGTCGACCGAGCTCAACCAGGCGCAGCACTGGAACGGCAAGCGCTGGGTCCTGGTGCACACTCCGAACCCGGCCGGCCCGGCCGCCAACGACGAGAACGTCCTGTTCAGCGTCCGCTGCACGGCCGCCTCCAACTGCTGGGCCGTCGGCGGCACGGAAAAGGCCGGCTCGGGCACCGTGGCCGACGAGATCCTGCGCTGGAACGGCAAGAAATGGTCGGTGTCGCCTGCGTAGTCGGCGGCCAGTAACTCGGTAACCGGAACGACGGGCCGGCCGTGCCACAACAGGGGGGAGCTCGGATGCGCATCGGGAGCGAGGCCAGCAGGCTTGCGGTCGGCCTGATCGGCGGCGCCATCATCAGCACGGGTATCTGGGCGGGCGGCGCGCTGGCCGGCGCGGCGCCTTCGGCGGCGCGCGCGCAGTCGCCAGGACACGCCCAGCCAGCCCGGCCGGCGCCGGTGTGGCCGACCATGCGGGAGCACGCCGTTCCGGCCCGCCCGGACGCCGCGATGACGTTCGAGTACCTCGACGGGGTCTACTGCACCTCGCGCGGCAACTGCTGGAGCGTCGGGCTGCGGGCCACGCCACACACGTTCCTCGCCCAGGCCCGGCAGTGGAACGGCCGGACGTGGGTGAAGCGCACCATACCCAGCCCCGGCGGCACCGGCACGGGCGGACTCACCGAGCCCTCGGCGGTCCGCTGCGTCTCGGCCAGCGAGTGCTGGACGGTGGGCTTCTACGGCAAGACCGGTGGCGTGGCCCTCAACCTGATGCTGCGCTGGAACGGCCACAAGTGGACCGCGATGTCCGTCCCGCAGCCGGCCGGCACCGGAAAGACCTCGTCAAACTTCCTCAACGACGTCACCTGCATCTCGGCCCGCAACTGCTGGGCCGTCGGCTACTTCGGGAAGACGAACTCCAGCACGCTGAACGAGGTCCTGCACTGGAATGGCAAGAAGTGGACCCGGATGCGGGTACCCGAGCCCGGCGGCACCGGGAAGCAGGCCGTGAACAAGCTCAACAACGTCCGCTGCCCCACGTCGTCCCGGTGCATCGCGGTCGGCTCGTACACGTCGGGCTCGGGCAAGACATTCAGCCAGGCGCTGATCTGGAGCGGCAAGATCTGGTTGAGCCAGCACGTGCCGAGCCCAGGTAGCGGAGCTGCGAACAACGCCAGCATCCTGTACAGCCTCGGCTGCGGATCCGGGACCTCATGCTGGGCGGTGGGGACGTTCGGTCCCTCGAACTCGGACAAGACACTCAACCAGGTGATGCACTGGAACGGCCGCTCCTGGTCCCGGCAGTTCACCGCCCAGCCGGCCGGCACCGGAAATGCCGCGCAGAACGACCTCGCCTGGGTGACGTGCAGCTCAGATCGCAACTGCTGGGCCGTCGGCACCTACGGGGACAGCGGGCCGGGGACATCGCGCAATCAGGCGCTGCACTGGAACGGGAGGCGCTGGGCCTTCGTGCACACCCCGAACCCCGCGGGCACGGCCATGCGCGACCAGAACGTGCTGCTCAGCGACCGCTGCCCGGCGAGTTCCGACTGCTGGGCCGTGGGCGGCCAGGTGAGTTCCACCGGGAACGTGAGCCACGAGATCCTGCACTGGAACGGCAAGAAGTGGCGAGTGTGGACGTGACCGGGCGCGCGCCGGGTCAGCCCTCCGGCTCCGCCGCCTGACGGCGGGCCCTGGCCCGGCGCTTGCCTTCGTGCATCGCCTGCACCCGGGCGATCGGGATCTCGTGCCCCGCGGCGATCAGGTCAGGGGGCAGTTCCTGCGGCGCGGGCAGCAGCTGGGCCCACCGGTCCGCACCGGCCAGGAGCTTCGCTGCCGTCCGGATCGTGAAGTCCGCGGGCCGCACCGAGTCCAGGTCTTCCCAGCGGACCGGGAACGATACCGGCACGCCCGGCCGGGCGCGCGGGCTGTACGCGGCCGCCACGGTCGCGCCGCCCGCCCTGGTCGCGTCCAGGAACACCTTGCCGCCGCGGTCCTCGCGGATGAACGCCGTGGTCGCCAGCTGCGGATCGAGCCGCTCCGCGCTGGCCGCCACCGCCCGGGTCGCGGCCGCCGCGTCCTCCTGGCTCGCGCCCGGCTGAAGCGGGACGAAGACGTGCACGCCCTTGGCTCCGCTGGTCTTGACCGCGCCGGCCAGGCCTGCGTCTTCCAGCGCCGCCTTCACCAGGAACGCGGCCTGCACCACCTGGCCGAACTCGCCGGGCTCGGGCGGATCGATGTCGAGGATCACGAAGTCGGGGTGCTGCCAGCTCTCCGCCCGCACCAGCGTCGGGTGGTACTCGACCGACCGCTGGTTGGCCAGCCAGAGCAGCGTCCGCCGGTCATTGCACAAGGCGTAGCGCACCTCGCGGTGCGAGCTTTCGGCCCACAAGGTGACCGTCTGCACGTAGTCCGGCGTGTACTTCGGCACGTTCTTCTGCATGAACGGCGGCTGGCCCGGCCGCACCCGGATCACCGACAGCGGCCGGTCACGCAGCACCGAGATCAGCGGGCCGGACACCGCGTCCAGGTAGTCCACCAGTTCCCGCTTGGTCGCAGCGGATCCGTCGAACAGCGGCTGGTCCAGGTGGGTGAGGGCGACCCCGGCCCGCTCCTCCTCGCTCATGGCCGGGCGGCCGCGGTGGCCAGCTCGCGCAGCGCCTTCACCGCCGCGGCCGGATCTTGCGCGCCGTAGACCGCCGTGCCGGCCACGAACATGTCCGCGCCGGCCTCGGCGCAGCGCTCAATGGTCTCCGCGCTCACACCCCCGTCGATCTGCAGCCAGATGTCGCCGCCCTGCCGGGCGATGAGCTGCCGGGCCCGGTGGATCTTCGGCAGCACCAGGTCCATGAACTCCTGCCCGCCGAAGCCGGGCTCGATGGTCATCAGCAGCACCAGGTCGAGCTCGGGCAGCAGGTCGGCGTACGGCTCGATCGCGGTGGCCGGGTTGAAGGCGAGCCCGGCCCGCGCGCCCGCCGCCCGGATCCGCCGCAGCGCCCGGATCGGCGCGCTGGCCGCCTCCGCGTGAATCGTGACATTGCGGGCGCCCGCCTCGGCGTACAGCGGCGCCCACTGGTCCGGATCGTCGATCATCAGGTGGCAGTCCATCGGCAGCCGCGCGTGCCGCCCGAGCGCCTCCACGACCGGCAGGCCGATCGTCAGGTTGGGCACGAAATGCGCGTCCATGACGTCGACGTGCAGCCAGTCGGCCACGTCCGCTACTGCCTCGGCCTCGTCGGCGAGCCGGGCAAAGTCGGCTGCCAGCAGGCTTGGCGCTATCCGCACGGTCATCAGCTCCTGAGTCTAGGCCGCGAAAACACGAGCCGGATGTCGGACCACCTGAGTAGGTTCGGATCCGGGACGCAAAACCCCAGTCGCCACACCAGCCACCGGAGGAGTTCGTTGACGATCGAGGCATCAGACCGCCTGCTCGACCGGGTCCGCAAGCTGCTGGCCAAGGCGGAGGCGGAGGGCGTCACGCCTGCCGAGGCGCAGGCGCTGACAGCCAAGGCCGCCGAGCTGATGGCCAAGTACGGCATCGACCGCGCGCTGCTGGCCGCGCGCCGGCCGGAGACGGACGCGCCCGCCAGCCGCCTGGTCGACATCTACAACCCGTGGGCGCGAGTGCAGGCGCACCTGCTCTGCGGGCTGGCCGGGGCGATGCGGTGCCAGTGCATCCTGCTGCCGTCCGGAGACGGTGACCAGCGCGTGCATATCTTCGGGTACGCCTCGGACATCGAGCGCGCTGACGTGCTGTACACCTCGGTCCTGGTGCAGATGTGGCACGGGCTCATCGCGACCGAGGTCCCGGCCCGTGCGTCCAGCGTGCGGGCCTGGCGGCGCAGCTGGCTGCTCGGGTTCTCGGCGGCCGTCACGGCCAGGGTGCAGGCAGCCGAGGAACGAGCCGAGCGGGTGGCCACGAGGGTCACCGACGGCCCCGCGGCGAAGGCGGCGCTGGTGCTCGCCGACCGGTCCCTGGTCATCCGGCAGAACGTGGCGGCGGCGTACCCCACGACGCGGACCGCCCGGCTCACCTACTCCGGCAGCGGCTACGGGTCCGGCTACCGGAAGGGCCAGCAGGCCGACATCGGCGCAGGCCGGATGCGCGGCCGGGACGCGCGGTCCCTGACCGCGGCCGGCTGACCGCCTGCCCTGAGGCGCGGGCCCGAGCCTGTCTGCCCGCTGACGCCCAGGCGCCTGCGGCCTGCCCGCTAGCGCCGGCGCAGCAGCGCGAGGAAGATCGCGTCGGTACCGTGCCGGTGCGGCCAGAACTGCGCGTACCGGCCGTCCGGCTCCGGGCAGCGCAGGCCGGGCACCTCGGCCAGCACCGCGGGCGCGTCCAGCACCTCGGTGCCGGGCACCACGGCGAGCACGCCGGCGACGACGTCGCGGGTCTCGGCCAGGTGCGGCGAGCAGGTCACGTACGCGACCACGCCGCCCGGCGCGGCGGCGGCCAGCGCCGTCCGCAGCAGCTCCCGCTGCAGTGCCTGCAGGCCGGCCACGTCGCCGGGGCCGCGCCGCCAGCGGGCCTCCGGGCGCCGGCGCAGCGCGCCCAGGCCGGTGCAGGGCACGTCGGCGAGGACCCGGCTGAAGGCGCCGGCCCGCCAGGCCGGACGGGTGCCATCAGCCACGACAACGGCGCTCGTTCCCGCAGCCGCGGTCGAGCGCCGGACCAGCCGCGCCCGGTGCTCGCGCAGCTCGGCGGCGGTCAGCCGGGCGCCGGCGCCGATGGCCAGGCCCGCGAGCATGCGCGCCTTGCCGCCCGGGCCCGCGCACAGGTCGAGCCAGCGCTCGCCATGACCTGCAGCGACAGCGCCACCTGCCGCCAGCGCGGCCCGGCTGACCGCGATGGCCGCGAGCTGACTCGCCTCGTCCTGCACGCCCGCCCGCCCGGCCGCCACCGCGGGGATGCCCGCCGGGTCGCCCTCGGTCAGATAGCCCCCGTACGCAGACCACCGGGCTGGTTCGCAGCCCGCCGCTAGCAGCTCGGCCTGGTCTGCCCGGCCGGGGAGTACGCACACGTGCACCCGCGGCCGCTCGTTGTCGGCGGCGAGCACCGCCTCGGTCTCCGCGAGCGGACCATCCGGCGCCTCGCCGAGCGCGGCGGCGAACGCCTCGACGATCCACCGGGGATGGCTGTGGCGGACCGCGAGGTGTCCGACCGGGTCACTGGCCCGGTCCGGCGCGGCGATCTCCAGCCAGCCGCTGAGGTCGCGGGTCGCCACCCGGCGGAGCACGGCGTTGACGAACCCGGCCGGACGGGGACCGGCGGACTGGCGGACCAGCGTGACCGACGTGGCGACCGCGGCGTGCGCCGCCACCCTGGTCGCGAGCAGCTGGTGCGTGCCCAGCCTCAGCACCTCAAGCACGGGCGGGTCGAGCGTCGCCAGGTCGCGGTCGCTGCACAGGGCGAGCACCGCGTCATAGCTGCCGCGCCCGCGCAGCGTGCCGTACGTCAGCTCGGTCGCGAGCGCGGCGTCCCGACCGGTCAGGCCGCGCTGCGCGAGCAGCTCGGGCAGCAGCAGGTTGGCGTACGCGTCCCGCTCGGCCACCGCCAGCGCGACGTCCAGCGCCACCCGGCGCGCGGGATCGCTGCCGCGGCGCGCGCCGTCCCGGCCGCGGTTGCGGCCCGCACCGCCGGCATTAGGCCCGCCCGCACTGGGCCCGCCCGCACTGGGCCCGCCAGCCGGGCGGCGTGACCCGCCGCGCGCAGCTCCGTTCCCAGCACGACCCCGGTCCGCCACGTCAGCCGAGCACCGCCGCGCGCCCGTCCAGGCGCAGCCCGCGGGCCCAGTCGGCGGCGGGCATCCGCCGCTTGCCGTCCGGCTGCACGTCGCCCAGCAGCACCGGCGCGCCGCCGGTGCCGACCTGCACGCCGTCGCGCTGCACGCGCAGCTCCCCCGGCCGCAGCGGCGCCGCGTCGCCGCCGCCCGTCGGCGCCGCCACGGTCGCTGTGCTCGCCTCGGTCGCTGTGCTCGTCACAGTCACGGGGCCGAGCTTGACCCGCTGCCCGGCCAGCAGCGTCCATGCCCCCGGCGCGGGCGTGCAGGCGCGGATCTGCCGGTCCACCGCCGCGGCCGGGTGCTCCCAGCGCACCTGCGCGTCGGCGCTGGTCACCTTCGGCGCCAGGCTCACGCCGTCGGCGGGCTGCGGGCGCGCCTCCAGCTCGCCGGACTCGATCCCGTCCATCGTCGCCACCAGCAGCTCGGCACCGGCCACGCCGAGCCGGGCCAGCAAGTCCCCGGCGGTGTCGGCGGGCAGCACCGGCTCGGTCAGCACGCCGAAAACCGGTCCCGCGTCCAGCTCCTTCACGATGCGGAACGTGGTGGCGCCGGTGATGTCGTCGCCGTGCAGGATCGCGTGCTGGACCGGGGCGGCGCCGCGCCAGGCCGGCAGCACGGAAAAGTGCAGGTTGACCCAGCCGTGCGCGGGGATGTCGAGCGCCGCTTGCGGGAGCAGCGCGCCGTAGGCCGTGACCGGGCAGCAGTCCGGGGCGATGGCGCGCAGCCGGTCGAGGAACTCCGGCTCCGACGGCCGGCCCGGCCGCAGCACCTCGATGCCCGCCTGGCTGGCCCGCTCGGCGACCGGGCTGGCTCCGCTCTTGAGGCCGCGGCCCGCCCTGGCGTCCGGCCTGGTCACGACCGCGACGACGTCATGGCGGGACTTCAGCAGCGCGTCCAGCGAAGCCAGGGCGGTGGCCGGGGTGCCGGCGAACACCAGGCGCACGGGCTAGAACGCCTTGCCGAAGGTGGCGTGCGGCGACTCCTTGACGACCGGGACCGGCTCGCCCCACCATTCCGCGGCCCTGATCTCGCGCATCGCCAGCTTTCGCTGCGCGGCGTCCAGCCGGTCAATGAACAGCACGCCGTCCAGGTGATCGGTCTCGTGCTGCACGCACCGGGCGAGCTGACCGGTGCCCTCCAGCGTGACCGGCTCGCCGTGCATGTCGAAGCCCTTGGCGACCACCCCGAACGCGCGGTTCGTCGGGTACGCGAGGCCGGGGAAGGACAGGCAGCCCTCGTCGTCCTCCTCGCACTCCGCCGACAGATCCAGCGCCGGGTTGATGAGGTGCCCGAGCACGTCGTCCACGTAATACGTGAACACCCGCAGGCCGACGCCGATCTGCGGGGCCGCCAGGCCGAGGCCCGGCGCGTCCATCATCGTGTCGGTCAGATCCTTGACCAGCTTGCGCAGCTCGGCATCAAAGTCGGTCACCGGATCGGCCGACGTCCGCAGCACCGGGTCGCCGAACAGGCGGATCGGCTTGATGCTCACAAGGTCCTCCAGGCACACACGGTACTGGTCAGCTGCGCAATTTTACCGAGCCGGCTAGCGCTGTCCGGCCCCCGGCGACCGGGCCTTGAAGGCCGCTTTCCTGGCCGCGCGGGCGACGCCCGGATCCGGGTGGTGCTGGCTGAGCGTCGTCAGCAGGTCGATGACGCCAGGATGGTCCACCTGCCACAGCCCGGCGACGATGTCGGCCTGCGCCTGCGGCGGCACGTCCGGCAGCAGTTCGGCCACGACATCCCGCGGGTCCGCCTCCTCCAGCAGGCCCGCCCCGAGGTCGACCAGGAGCCAAGTACGGTCGGCGGGGCCGAGGTCGGCCTGCTCGCCGTGCTCGTGCAGCCAGACCGCGGCGTGCGCCCGCAGCAGCGGCTGGTCCAGGGCGGCCCGCACCTCGTCCACCGCGGCGGGGCCGATGCGGTCCAGCACGGCGAACGCGGCGCCGCGCAGTCCCGGCGATCCTTCGGCGGCCGCCGCGATGAGCTCAGCCGCTGCCTGCTGCTCGGTCCGGCCGACGAGCCAGGCGGAGATTTCCGATTCGCCGTCCTCCGCGTCGCACCCGGCCAGGGTGACGAGCAGGCCGATGGCGCCACCGCGATCCGCGCCGCCCAGGACCGGCACGTGCCAGCCCTGCGCGAGCAGCCGACGGTGCACGCCCCAGATGCCGAGCGGCGACAGCGTCACCGTGAGGCCGCCCGCGGTCTCTTCGGTGCCCAGCTCGACGACGCCCAGATCGGCGAGCGTCTCCAGCGCGTGCGACAGGGCCGCGGCTTCGCTCGGGTCCGGCGCTCCCCCGGCGTAGCTGGCCTGGGCGTCGTCGCGAGCAGGACGCCCGCTGCCGGCCGCCGCGGAGTACGCATCGAACAGCGCGTCGATCTTGACCGGCGCGCCCACCGTGTAGAGGGCGGTCGCGAGTCCGTCGAGTTCATCGCCGGCCAGCAGCGCGGCCAGCGCGGCGTCCCACTCCCGCAGCAGGTCGTCGTCATCGCAGCTCGTGAGCGGCGTGTCCAGGCTCTTGAGCGGGTCCCCGGCCGCCGCCTGTTCGCTCGCGGCCGCCACCACCTGCCAGGCCGCATCCAGCTCGTCGGCGGTGAGATCCAGCGCCTCGGCCGCCGCCCGCGCGTCGCTGCCCGCCAGTACCTGCCGCGCGGGCACCGACGGATGACCGTCAGCCCACGCGCTCAGGTCCCTGGCTGCGCGCAGCAGCGGCGCGACCCTGGCCGCCGCGGCCAGCTCTTCGCGCGGGGCCAGCCGGACCGGAGGCAGCCGCGGGCGGTCCCGGCGCTGCTCGCGATCCGGGGTGCCGCCGGGCTCGTCCGGCCCTGCGCCGGCCTCCGGCGACAGCCCGTTGCCGCCCGGCCGAGATTTCGTCACCCAAGTACCCTACGGCCTGGACGGTACGTAGTCAGACCAGTGCGGCGGGGTCCAGCTGAACCCGCAGCAATCCCGCCTCCTTGCGCGCGGTCCGCTCGGCCTGCGCCAGATGCAGGGACGCGGCCAGCGCACTGCCTTCTGACCTGGGCACACGCACCAGATAGCGGACAACATCCGGGTCCGGCCCGGCGCCTTGCTGGCGGCGGACCGCCGGCGGGGGCAGGCCCGAGAGATACCGGAACCGGGCCGAGTATCTCCGCCGCCGCCGGGAGCCGGGCGCTGTCCAGCAGCGCCTGAACCGCGGGTTCCGAGCCGGTCACGGCCGCCATCCGGGCCGCCGGCGGGAACCTGAGCTCGGCCCGGGCGGCCAGCTCGCGGCGCGCGAAGGTGGCCGGATCCCACCGGATCAGCGCCTGCACGGCGGGCAGCCCCTGGTCCGCGACGACGACCACGGTGCCGTTCTCGCTGCTCGGCCGGACCAGCGCCGCCGCGTTCAGCCAGCGCCGCAGGGCCTCCTCGGCCGCGCGCAGGCTGGCCCGGCCCAGCAGCGCCCAGCCGTCCAGCAGCACCGCCGCGCTGTACCCGCCAGCAGCTAGCGGCTCGGCCCCGGGGGTGGCGACCACGATCGCCGGCTCGCCGGTCACCTCCGCCCGCACCGAGCTGCCGCCCGAGGTGAGCACCGGGACGTCGCGGAACGCCCGGCCCAGCTCTTCCGCGGTCCGCCGCGCCCCGGTGACCAGCGCGCGCAGGCCGTCGTGCCCGCACCGGGCGCATGCGCGCTCGACGGGCAACCCGCACCAGCCGCAGCGCAGGTCGGCCGCGGGTCCGGGCAGCGCGGCGGGGCCGCCGCAGCGGCAGCGGGCCTGCGTCCGGCAGCGCTCGCAGGCGACCGCGGCGAGGTAGCCGCGCCGCGGCACCTGGAACAGCACCGGCCCGGATCCGAGCGCGCCGGCGGCGGTGCGCAGCGCGAGCGACGGCAGCCGGGCCGACCGGGCCGCCTCGTCCCTGGCCAGCTCCGGGTCGTCGCCCGCGGCCAGCACGGCCGGCGCCGTCTGCCGGACCACGTCGCGGGCCGCCGCGAGCGGCCGGGCCCAGCCGCCGGAGATCAGCAATTCAGCCTCCGCGGTGCGGGCGAACCCGCCGACCAGCGCCGCCGCCGCGGCCCGGTGCGCGCGCAGCACCAGCAACTCGCGCGCGTGCGGGTAGGGCGCGCGCGGCTCGGCCAGCAGATCGTCGCCCTCATCCCACAACACGACCAGCCCGAGGCGGCTGACCGGCGCCAGCGCCGCGGACCGCAGCCCGGCGACGACTGAGACCACGCCGCGCGCCGCCGCCAGCCAGCGCCGGTAGCGCTCGGCCGGGCCCAGGTCCGCCGCCAGCACCACGTGCTGGCCCGCCGGCAGCCGCCGGCTCAGGCGCCGCGTCAACCCTGGCCAGGTCGCGCGCGTCCGGCACCACGATGACGGTGCCCCGCCCGCTCGCGGCGGTCGCGGCCGCGGCCAGGGCGATCTCGTCCGGCCAGTGCGGCCCGGGCAGCGCGGACCAGACCGCCCGCGGACTGCGCCCCGCGGCGAGCGCGGACAGGTAGGTCCCGCCCGCCTCGTACCGCGACCAGGTCCCGGCCTCTGGCTCGCCGCCAGCCGCCGGCGGTTCAGTCTGCTGCCCCGGCTAGCGGGCTGCCCTCGGCGGCGGCGTGCCGCGGCGGGATCGCGAGCCGCAGCACGTCGGCCATCGTGCCGCCGTAGCGGTCCGCGACGGCCCGCGCCAGCCCGGCAATCTCCGGGCCGAGCACCGGCTCGGGCGAGACCACCCGCTCCAGATAGCCGAGCTTGCCCTCGTGCTCGCTCTCCGCGATGCGCTCCAGCAGGAAGCCCGACGTCAGGCGGCCCGCGAACCGGACCCGGACCCGGCAGCCGGGCACCGCCGCCGCGTCCAGCGTGTCCGGCACGAGAAAGTCGAACGGCCGGTCCAGGTTGGGCAGCGAGATCTCCACCGCCACCCTGGCCACCGGCAGGCTCGCCGCGGGCTTGCGGTCAGCGCGGGGCGACCGGCCTCGGGTCCGCTGTGCCTGGGCTGCCACGCTCCTGTCCTACCAGAGCCCGCCGACGAACTGCGCCGCCGACAGGCGTGCCACTGCGGGCGTACCGGGCCGGGTCCGGCCGGAGTCCGTGGCCGCGGCGGTCAGGCCTTGCAGGCCCTGGCCATCTCGGCCGCGGCCGCGGCGACCTCCTGATGCCGCAGTGAGCTGGCGGCGGAGCCGTCCGCCGCGACCTGCTGCAGCCTGGCCGTCAGCGTCGCCATCGCGTCCCGCGCCGTCACCTGCTGGGCCTGTGCCGCGGCGTTGTTGGCCTGGGTGATCGCCTGCCGGAGGTCGGCTGTCAGGACGGTCTGCGGCGCGCCCGAGGCGAGGTCACGCAGGACCTGGGAGACCTGAATGCTGACGGCGTTCTCGTAGCCGCCGCACGCGCTGGCCGTCGTTCCGCCGGAACTGGCCAGCCACACGGCCAAGACGACGGCCCAGATCAGCGAGATCGCGATGGCCAGCCACGACGCGGCCCGCCCGGTGCCGGTGACCCGGGACCGGCGCAAGCCGATAGCTCCCAGGGCCAAGCCGGGCAGCACGAGGGGCAGGATGCTCACGCCGGCCGCCGCGGTCGCCTGCCAGTTGCCGGTGTCGGCGGCAGCCGGAGACGCCGGGGTGCTCCCGGCCAGGCCGGCTGCGGCGGTTCCGCGCCCGGCCCTGGCCACGGCCCGGACTCCCACGGCGGCGGTGCGTCCGCCGCGGCGGTGGCCCGGTCGCCTGCCCACGGCGGCGCCCCGGCGGTTTCCAGCCGGTCCTGCCCGGGCCCGGACTCCTCCCAGGACTCAGTGATGGAATCCGGCAGCAAGCCGGCCCGGCCGGTGCGCAAGAACCACCCGGTGTCGTCGGAGACCCCGACCCCGTGGCCGGCGGCCGGGTCGCCGCTCCGGGCCGGCTCGAACCACGGATCGAATGCTGCCTCGTCCTCGGCCGGAGGTTGCTGATCCCGGCCGGAGCCGTGCGTCAGCTGGCCGTTGGGACCGGCAGCATCGGCGCCTGGACTGCCGGGTTCAGACATCCCTCACCAGACCAGCGTCGAATGGATCAGACATAGCTAAAGATCGTAAAAGCTACGTTGCGCGCTGTCTGGGCATTCGCAAACTGTCTCATATCGAAATGCCGCCTCCGAACGGCGCCAATAACGAGACCAGCGCCGGTGCGTTGGCGCCCCGGCGCTGGCTGGTGCATGGCAGGGCCGCCCGAGCGGGGCTTGCGGTCAGGATCCGGCCGCGGACTTCAGCGCGTCGGCCCGGTCGGTGCGCTCCCAGGAGAAGTCCGGCTCCTCCCGGCCGAAATGGCCGTAGGCGGCGGTCTGCGAATAGATCGGCCGGAGCAGGTCCAGATCCCGGATGATGGCCGCCGGGCGGAGGTCGAAGACCTCAAGGACCGCGTCCTGGATCCGCTCGACGGGCACGTGCTCGGTGCCGAAGCACTCGATGAACAACCCGACCGGCTTTGCCTTGCCGATCGCGTACGCCACCTGCGCCTCGCACCGGTCGGCCAGGCCGGCCGCCACGACGTTCTTGGCCACCCAGCGCATGGCGTACGCCCCACTGCGGTCGACCTTGGACGGGTCCTTGCCGGAGAACGCCCCGCCGCCGTGCCGCGCCATGCCGCCGTACGTGTCGATGATGATCTTGCGGCCGGTGAGGCCGGCGTCGCCCATCGGGCCGCCGACCTCGAACCTGCCGGTGGGGTTGACCAGCAGCCGGTAGCCCTCGGTCTGGAGGTCCAGGCCCATGCTCGCCAGCACCGGCTCGACCACGTGCTCGCGGATGTCGGGCGCCAGCAGGCCGTCCAGGTCGATGGACGGGGCGTGCTGGGTGGACACGACGACGGTGTCCAGCCGCACCGGCTGGTCGCCGGCGTACTCGATGGTGACCTGCGTCTTGCCGTCCGGCCGGATGTAGGGCACCGTGCCGTCGCGGCGGACCAGCGACAGCCGCTGCGCGAGCCGGTGCGCCAGCGTGATCGGCAGCGGCATCAGCTCCGCCGTGTCCCGGCAGGCGTACCCGAACATGAGCCCCTGGTCGCCGGCGCCCTGCCGGTCCAGTTCGTCGGCGCCTTCGCCTTCGCGGTGCTCGACCGCTTCGCGCACGCCCTGGGCGATGTCGGGTGACTGCGACCCGATCGACACCAGGACGCCGCAGGACGAGCCGTCGAATCCCTTGGCCGATGAGTCGTAGCCGATCTCGAGGATCTTCTCCCTGATGATCCCCGGAATGTCCACGTAGGTATCCGTGGTCACTTCGCCGGCGACGTGCACCTGGCCGGTCGTGATGAGCGTCTCCACCGCCACGCGGCTGCGGACATCGCCCTTGAGCATGGCGTCCAGGATCGCGTCACTGATCTGGTCGGCCATCTTGTCCGGATGACCTTCAGTGACAGACTCCGACGTGAAGAGACGACGAGCCACTTCCTACCCTTCCTTCGCGTGGCGGCAAGACCCACCCCGGTTGAACCCCCGCGTTCGAGGCCTCGCCGAATTGTATTGGTGTTGCACCAGTCGTGCCGCGACTGGTCCCTGCTCACGGGTGCAGCATGGTGAACTGCCGGTCATGCTCAGCCCTGAGCCAGGCCGTACCGATCCGCTCATCTTGGCCGGCCGAGCGGGCTCCGCGCTCGATCTCGGCCAGGTAGGTCACGTCGGCCTGGACCCGCCGCCGGAATTCGGCCGGCCCGGCCACGTGCCCGTGGCCCGGGATCAGCACCCGGACACCGTCGAGCCCGGCCAGCAACTCCAGGCCCGCCCGGTAGCTGCCGACCGGATCGGGATCGTCCGCCGACAGCAGCGGGATCTCCAGGTCGGAGCAGCATGTCGCCGGCTATCAGCACGCCGGTCTCCGGCAGTAGCAGGGCACCGTGCCCCGCCTCGTGCGCGTCATGCCGCAGTACCCGCACCTGCGGCCCGTCCCACGGGATCACGTCGGCGGCCAGCGGCGTCAGCCGGCCGAACCAGTCCAGGTCGTGTCCCGGCGCGGACTCGGTGACGCCGGCGATCAGGCGGGCCCGGTCGCGCTTCGCCACCGCCGCGGCGGTGGCCGTCGCGTATCTCGGCCCGTCGCCCAGCGCCGCGGCCCACAGGACGTGATCCCAGTGCGGGTGCGTGGACCAGCCAGCCACCGGCCGCAGGCCCCGTGCCCTGACCGCGGCGGCCAGGCCTGCCACCTCGGCCACCGTCACCGCCGGGTCGACCACGAGGCAGCCGCCGTGGCCGTCGGCGAGCACTGTGCTGGTGGTGGTGTACAGCGGCGCGGTGGCGACCAGGACCCCGGCCGCCACCTCGGTCAGCTCGCGCGCCGCCGCCACCGTGGTCACCAGGCCCGCGCTAGCCGAGCCGGGCGCTGACGAGATCCCAGATGCCGTCGGCGATCTGCTCCTTCGGCCCGCGCGGCAGGCCGGTCTCGCTACCGTCCGCACCGAGCACGACGACCTCGTTGTCCGCGGTGCCGAACGCCAGCCCGTCCCCTACCTGGTTGACGACGAGCAGATCGCAGCCCTTGCGGGCGAGCTTGGCGCGGCCGTTGGCCAGTACATCGCCCGTCTCCGCGCCGAACCCGACGAGCAGCTGGCCGGGCCGCTGTCGGGCGGCTACCAGGTCGGCCAGCACGTCCGGATTCTCGGTGAGCAGGATCGGCTCGGGGCCCGCGTCCGTCTTCTTGATCTTCTGCTCGCTCCGGACCGCGGGCCGGAAGTCGGCTACCGCCGCGGCCATCACCACGGTGTCCGCCAGCGGCGCCGCTGCCAGCATCTCCGCGCGCAGCTCGCGGGCGGACCGGACCGCCACCACCTTGACGCCCGCGGGATCGGGCAGGTCGCAGTTCGCGGCCACGAGCGTGACCTCGGCGCCGCGGCTGACGGCGGTCCTGGCCAGCGCGTAGCCCTGGCGGCCGGAGGACCAGTTGCCGAGGAAGCGGACCGGGTCCAGCTCCTCCCTGGTGCCGCCGGCCGAGATCAGCACCGTCCGGCCGGCCAGATCGGCGCGCAGGCCGGCCACGCCCCTGGCCAGCACCCGCTGGGCGAGGGAGAACAGCTGCGGCGGGCTCGGGCAGCCGGCCCGGCCCGGAGTCCTTGCCGGTCAGCCGTCCGGACGCCGGATCCACGACCAGGCAGCCGCGCGAGCGCAGCGTGGTGACGTTGGCCCTGGTCGCGGGGTGCTCCCACATCTCGGTGTGCATGGCGGGCGCGAACATGACCGGGCAGCGCGCGGTGAGCAGTACGGCCGTGAGCAGGTCATCGGACCGGCCGGCCGCGGCCCGCGCCATCAGGTCGGCGGTGGCGGGCGCGACGATGACGAGATCGGCTTCCTGGCCTAGCCGGACGTGCGGCACCTCGTGCACGTCGTCCCACGGACTCGCGCTGACCGGCTGGCCCGACAGGGCAGCCCAGGTGGCAGCGCCGACGAAGTTCAGGGCCGCCTCGGTCGGCACCACGCGTACCTGGTGACCGGACTCGGTCAGCAGCCTGAGCAGCTCACACGCTTTGTAGGCGGCAATTCCGCCCGCGACGCCGAGAACAACGCGCATGGCCTACTCCCGGCTGAGCCCGCGGTACCCGGTCAGGCCTCGGGCGTCTCCGCGCTCAGCAGCCGCTCGCTGATCTCGCGCAGCGCGATGGACAGCGGCTTCTCCTGGACCCTGGTCTCTACCAGCGGCCCGACGTACTCGAGCAGTCCCTCGCCGAGCTGGGCGTAGTAGGCGTTGATCTGCCTGGCCCGCTTCGATGCCATGATCACGAGACCGTATTTGCTGTCCACGACCTCAAGCAGGTCGTCGATCGGCGGGTTGATGATGCCTTCTGCGGCCGGAGTCGCTGCCACGTGTGCCTTCCGGATCTGGGTGCAGCCTGCGCCCTAATGGGCATTGGCCTGCTGGGCAAGCATCAAGCCTACCAGCTGGGCGCAGACGTCCTCGACGGATGTATTCACCAGGGTGATATCGAATTCGCTTTCGGCCGCCAGCTCGCTGCTGGCCGCTTCCAGCCTGCGGCTGATTACCGCGGGCGATTCAGTGCCGCGGCCGTGCAGCCGGCTCACCAGCTCGTCCCAGGACGGCGGCGCGAGGAATATCAGCAGCGCGTCCGGCACCGCGGCGCGGACCTGGCGGGCGCCCTTGACGTCGATTTCCAGCAGCACCGGCTCGCCGAGGGCGAGCCGGTGCTGCACTGGAGAACGCTGGGTGCCGTACCAGTTGCCGTAGTTCTCGGCCCATTCCAGCAACTCGCCGTCGGCGACCATTCGCCGGAATTGGTCGTCGGTCGTGAAGAAATACTCACGGCCGTCTATCTCGCCGGGCCGCGGCGCGCGGGTGGTAACCGATACCGATTGCCAAATCCACGGGCAGCGCGCCCGCAACTGGGCCGCCACGGTCCCCTTGCCGACGCCCGACGGCCCGGACAGAACGGTCAGCCGGGGAGGGACAGGGGCGCCGCGGTGCAACGCGCGCACAGCGCGCGGAGCGGCGGCCTGCCAGTCCGCCGCGGCCCCGTCCCTGTGCTGTCCTGACTCGGTCAGATATCGCCTGCGAACTCGGACTGCGAGCGCACTGCGCTGGTTAGCGCCCAGGCCGCGAACGCGCCGGGATTCAGCGATCCCCAGGCGCTCCATGATCTGCTTGGCGCGGACTTTGCCGACGCCCGGCATCGACTCCAGCAGTGCCGACACCTTCATCTTGCCAACCACGTCATCTGTCTGGCCCTCTTTGAGGACCTGGGGCAGGGAGGTCGCGCCGTGCTTCAGCCGGTTCTTGACTTCGGCACGGTCCTTGCGCGCCTGGGCTGCCTTTTCCAGCGCCGCGGCCCGCTGCTCGGGGGTAAGGGGGGGAAGAGCCACGCGAGGTCACCTCGGGTTTCGTATCGAAAAAGTCGCTCCGCGAGGGGAAACTAGCGAGTTCAGCCCGTCTCGGCAACGTGAACCCCCGTTTGCACCGGCACAAATTATCCAATTTGACGCGCCGTATATCTATGGGCACTCAGCGTAGTTGCATTTTCGCAGCTAGCGCAATGTTTTTGTGCTCGCGGGGCGCGTCATGCCTGCGTGACAGCGGGGACCTGGTGCCCGCGAACGCCCCTTTTCGGTAGTCGCCTACCCGCGCAGGGCCTCGGCCCGGCGCAGCGACGCCGCGATCGCCCCGGCGGCCGCGCCGGGGTCGGCCGCCCCGGTGATCGGCCTGCCGATCACCAGCAGGTCGGCGCCGGCCCGCAGCGCCTCCTCCGGCGTCGCCACCCGGGCCTGATCGTGGGTCTCCGACCCGGCGGGCCGCACGCCCGGCGTGACGAGCAGGATGTCGTCACCGACCTCGGACCGGACGGCGGCGACCTCCTGCGGCGAGCAGACGAGGCCGCGCGCGCCGGCGTCCACCGCGAGCGCGGCCAGCCGCCGGACCGCGTCGCTGGCCGGGCCGGCCAGCCCGATCCGCTGCAGGTCCGCCTCGCCCAGCGAGGTGAGCACCGTGACGGCCACCACCTTGGTGCCCGCCGCGGCTTCCGCGGCGGCCCGGATGGCGGCCGCGCCCGCGGCCGCGTGCACGGTCAGCAGGGCCGGCCGCAGCCGGGCGACAGCCCTGGCCGCGGCGGCGACCGTGGCCGGGATGTCATGCAGCTTCAGGTCCAGGAAGATCTGCACCCCGCTGGCGCCCCGGACGGACGCCACCACTTCCGGCCCGTACCGCAGGTACAGCTCCAGCCCGATCTTCAGGGTGCTGACGTGCGGCGTCACCAGGCCCGCCCAGCGCGCCGCCGTCTCCAGGTCGGGCGCGTCCAGCGCAACGGCTATCGGTGCGTGGCCGTTCACCTATCTCCTCCTCGCTCCGGCGCCGGGGCTCGCCGCGCGCCCGGCCAGTGTCCTCGCCTGATGGGCCAGCCCGACGACGTCGGCCAGCCGCTCGACCCCGCGCGCGGTCAGCTCTTCGTCCAGCTCGCGCAGGATCCGCATGCAGGCCGACGGGTCGTGGAAGATGGTCGTGCCCACGCTCACCATCGACGCGCCCGCGAGGATCAGCTCCAGCGCGTCCAGCCCCGTCCTGACCCCGCCCATGCCGATGATCGGCACGTTGGGCAGCGCTTCCCGCACCTGCCAGATGCACCGCACCGCGACGGGCCTGATCGCCGGGCCGGACAGGCCGCCGGTCAGGCCGGCCAGCTGCGGCCGCATGGTGTCGGTGTCGATCACCATGCCGAGCAGCGTGTTGATCATCGAAAGGCCGTCGGCGCCCGCCGCCACACAGGCCTTGGCGATCCCGACGATATCGGTGACGTCCGGCGAGAGCTTGGCGAACACCGGGATGTCATATCTGGCCCGGCTGCGGACCGCCTCGGTCACCGCCGCCGCGGCGGCGGGATCGCAGGCGAACACCTGCCCGCGGTGCTCGACGTTCGGGCACGAGATGTTGACCTCGATGGCGGTGACGCCGGCCGCCTCCGACAGCCGCCCGGCCAGGTCGGCGTACTCGGCCACGGTGCCGCCGGCAATCGAGACCACCGCTCGCGCGCCCCTGGACAGCAGCCACGGCAGGTCGCGCTGCAAGAACGCGTCGATGCCGGGCCCTTGCAGGCCGATCGAGTTCAGCATCCCGCTCGGGGTCTCGGCCATCCGCGGGGTCGGCCGACCAGACCGCGGCGCCAGCATCACCGACTTGGTCACGATCGCGCCGAGCTTCGACACGTCCATGAACTGGGCCAGCTCCCGGCCGGCCCCGGCGCAGCCGGACGCCGTCAGGATCGGGTTCGGCAGCTCCACGTGGCCGAGCCTGGCCCGCAGGTCAACCGCCATGGCCCGGCCTCCTGCCCGGCCGCTCGCCGGCCGGCCCGGCCCGGCCCTGGTCCGGCCCGGCGACCCTGGCCTTGGCCTGCTCCGGCGCAGCCGCGCCATTGCCCGGCTGCGCCGCGCGCCGCGTCCGCGGCTCCCAGCCGGGCGCGCCGAACGCGTCGAACGGAATCGTGCCGACGTCGTCCCAGCGCACCTGCTCGCCGCGGAACACCGGGCCGTCCACGCACGAGCGGGACATGCGGGTGATCCCGTCACTGCCGATGACCGGCAGCACGCAGGTCATGCACACGCCGACGCCGCAGGCCATGTGCTCTTCGACCGCGGCCTGGACCGGGATGTCATACCGCCCGGCCAGCACCGTGACCTGGCGCAGCATCGCCATCGGGCCGCAGGCGTAGATGACGTCCGTGCGGGCCTCGTGAATGACCTGGTCCAGCATGTCCGTGACCAGGCCGCGCGAGCCCAGCGAGCCGTCCTCGGTGGTGATCGTCGCGGTCCGGCCGGTGCGCCGCGCGGTCAGGGCGCCGAAGACCCGGTCGCCGCTGGCGGCGCCGAGCAGGAAGTCCACCTGGCAGCCCCGCTCGCGCAGCCGGCCGGCCAGCCCGAACAGCGGCGCGCTGCCGTAGCCGCCGCCGATCAGCAGGCAGCTGGCCGGTTCGCGCGGGAGCGGGAACGGCCTGCCGAGCGGGCCGGTGACGTCGAGCACGTCCCGGTTCCTGCGCTCCGCCAGCCAGCGGGTGCCGCGGCCGTGCGCGGCGAACACGAACTCGACCGTCCCGCCGTGGTCGGGCCGGACGTCATGGATCGAGAACGCGCGGCTGAGCAGCATGGACGAATCGGGGCCGCCGACGGCCACCGTGAGGAACTGGCCGGGCCGGAACCTGGCCGCGACGGCGGGCGCGACCAGCGTCATCGCGTAGTAGGCATCCACCCGGCGCACGGTGAGCACGGTCCCGCGCACCTGCACGGGGCCGGCCTGGGCCTCCATCTCGCTGTGCATCATCCGCTTCCGCGCAGGCGGGCCGCGTGCTCCTGCAGTGACCGCACGCCCACCTCGTCCCTGGTTATGGCTTCTATGCCCTGTACGGCCGCCCACAGGCCCTGCACTGTCGTGACGCACGGGATGCTGCGGCGAACGGCCGCCGTACGGATCTCATACCCGTCCCGGCGGAACCCGGACTGACCGGGACCGCCGAACGGCGTGTTCACGATCAGGTCCACCTGACCGGCCAGGATCCGCTCGACGATGGTCGGCTCGCCGTCCGGTCCGCGGCCTTCGCTGTGCTTACGGACGATAGTGGCACGAACGCCGTTCCGGCGCAGAACCTCGCCGGTGCCGCGCGTCGCCCAGATCTCGAAGCCAAGGTCGGCCAGCCGCTTGACCGGGAAGATCATGTTGCGCTTGTCCTTGCCCGCCACGGTGACGAACGCGCAGCCCTTGACCGGCAGTGTCCCGTAGGCGGCCGCCTGCGACTTAGCGTAGGCGGTGCCGAAATCCTCGTCGATGCCCATGACCTCGCCGGTGGACCGCATCTCCGGGCCGAGGATCGTGTCGACCCCCTCGCCCTGGGCGTCCGCGAACCGGCTGAACGGCAGGACAGCCTCTTTCACCGCGATCGGCGCGTCCAGCGGCAACGTGCCGCCGTCGCCGTCAGCCGGCAGGATGCCCTCGGCCCGCAGTTGCGCCACGGTGGCGCCCAGCATCAGCCGCGCGGCCGCCTTGGCCAGCGGCACGGCCGTCGCCTTGGACACGAACGGCACCGTCCGGGACGCCCTGGGGTTGGCCTCCAGCACGTACAGCACCCCGGCCGCGAGCGCGTACTGCACGTTCAGCAGCCCGCGCACGCCGACCCCGCGCGCGATCGCCTCGGTCGACTCGCGGATCAGCTGGATGTACTCCTGGCCGAGCGTGATCGGCGGCAGCGCGCAGGCCGAGTCGCCGGAGTGGATCCCCGCCTCCTCGATGTGCTCCATCACGCCGCCAAGGAACAGCTCGTGCCCGTCATACAGCGCGTCGACGTCGATCTCGATCGCGTCATCGAGGAACCGGTCGATCAGCACCGGGTGGTCCGGGCTCGCCTCGGTGGCCCGGCGCACGTAGCCGGCCAGCGACTCATCGTCGTAGACGATCTCCATGCCGCGCCCGCCCAGCACGTACGACGGCCGGACCAGCACCGGATAACCGATCTCCCCGGCGACCGCGACCGCTTGCGCCGCCGACGTCGCGGTGCCGTGCCGCGGCGCCAGCAGCCCGGCCGCCGCCAGCACCTGCCCGAACTCGCCGCGGTCCTCGGCCAGGTGGATCGCCTCCGGCGACGTGCCGACTACCGGCACTCCCTCGGCCGCGAGCGCCCGTGCGAGCCCTAGCGGCGTCTGCCCGCCGAGCTGCACGATCACGCCCGCGACCGGCCCGGATGCCTGCTCAGCGGCCACGACCTCCAGCACGTCCTCCAGCGTCAGCGGCTCGAAGTACAGCCGGTCCGACGTGTCATAGTCCGTCGACACTGTCTCCGGGTTGCAGTTGACCATCACGGTCTCGTAGCCCGCGTCCGACAGCGCGAACGACGCGTGCACACACGCGTAGTCGAACTCGATCCCCTGCCCGATCCGGTTCGGCCCGCTGCCCAGAATGATGACTTTGGGCTTCGACCCGTCAGGTACTTCCGACTCCAGGTCATACGTCGAGTAGAGGTAGGGAGTCTTGGCAGCAAACTCAGCCGCGCACGTGTCGACCGTGTGGTACACGGGCCGAACCCCGCGCATATGCCGCACCGTCCGAACCTCGGCCTCAGTCAGCCCGACGAGTTGACCGATCTGCAAATCCGAGAACCCCGCGGCTTTCGCCTTGGCAAGCAGCTCCGCGGGCAGTCGACGGGATTGGCTCGGGACAGCCGTTTCCGGTTGGCTGTCCCGGGCCGGTCCCGGCGCCTGCACCCCGACAGCCGCCTGGAGCGAAACAGCAATCTCCTCGATCCCCAGGATCTGGTCCACGAACCAGGGATCTATTCCCGACGCGGCGGAAACCTCCGTGACAGATGCGCCGGCCCGCAGCGTTTGGTGGACCGTGGACAGCCGACCGTCGTGTGGCACCGCGCACCGTTCCAGCAACTCGGCCTTGTCGCCCGGCGGCTGCCGCCAGTCCAGCGGGGCGGACGGCTGCTCCAGCGAACGCTGCGCCTTTTGCAGCGCCTCGGCGAAACTGCGCCCGATCGCCATCGCCTCGCCCACCGACTTCATGTGCGTGGTCAGCTCGGGGTCCGCGCCGGGGAACTTCTCGAACGCGAACCGGGGCACCTTCACCACGACGTAGTCCAGGGCCGGCTCGAAGCTGGCGGGCGTCTCCCCCGTGATGTCGTTGCGGATCTCGTCCAGCGTGTAGCCGATGGCGAGCCGCGCGGCGATCTTGGCGATCGGGAACCCGGTCGCCTTCGAGGCGAGCGCGCTGGACCGCGACACCCGCGGGTTCATCTCGATGACGACCATGCGGCCGGTCTGCGGGTTGACCGCGAACTGGATGTTGCACCCGCCGGTGTCGACGCCCACCGCACGCGCCGTCGCGATCGCGACGTCGCGCATGTGCTGGTACTCCCGGTCGGTCAGCGTCATGGCGGGCGCAACCGTGACCGAGTCACCGGTGTGCACGCCCATCGGATCGATGTTCTCGATCGAGCAGACGATCACGACGTTGTCGCGGCGGTCGCGCATCAGTTCCAGCTCGTATTCCTTCCAGCCGAGAACCGACTCCTCCAGCAGCACCTCGGTCACCGGGCTGGCGTCCAGGCCCGCGCCGGCGATCCGGTGCAGGTCAGCCGCGGTGCGCGCGATGCCCGAGCCGGTGCCACCGAGGGTGAACGACGGGCGGACCACGACCGGGAAGCCGAGTTCGGCCGCCACCTGCTCGCATTCGTCCAGGCTGTGGCAGATCCGGCTGAGCGGCACCTCCGCGCCGACCGCGATCACGATCTCCTTGAACCGGTTGCGGTCCTCGCCGGCCCGGATCGCGTCGATCCCGGCGCCGATCAGCTCGACGTCGTACTTCGCCAGCGTGCCCGCCTCATGCAGCGCGACGGCGGCGTTCAGCGCCGTCTGGCCGCCGAGGGTCGGCAGGATCGCGTCCGGCCGCTCCCTGGCGATGACCTTCTCCAGCACCTCCGGGGTGATCGGCTCCACGTACGTGGCGTCGGCGAACTCCGGGTCTGTCATGATCGTCGCCGGGTTGGAGTTGACCAGGCTGACCCGGATCCCCTCCTGTCGCAGCACCCGGCAGGCCTGCGTGCCGGAGTAGTCGAACTCGCAGGCCTGCCCGATGATGATCGGGCCGGAGCCGATCACCAGGACTGACTTCAGGTCGGCGCGCTTAGGCACTGGTGCTCTCCATCAGCTCGCAGAACTCGGCGAACAGGCCAGCGGCGTCGTGCGGGCCGGGCGCGGCCTCCGGGTGGTACTGCACCGCGAACGCGGGCGTATCCAGCAGCCGCAGCCCCTCGACGACGCCGTCGTTGAGGTTGACGTGGGTGATCTCGGCGGCCCCGAACGCGGTGTCGAACGGCCGCCCCGGCTCGCCCGGCATCGCCACCGCGAAGCCGTGGTTGTGGCTGGTGATCTGCACCCGGCCGGTGCGCAGGTCCTGCACCGGCTGGTTCACGCCGCGGTGGCCGAACCGGAGCTTGTAGGTGTCGAGGCCGAGCGCGCGGCCGAGGATCTGGCTGCCGAAGCAGATGCCGAACACGGGCCGGCCCGCTGCCAGCACATCGCGCATCGCGTCGACCGCGTAGCCCGCCGCGGCCGGGTCGCCCGGCCCGTTGGAGAAAAACACCCCGTCCGGGCTCCCGGCCAGGATCTGCGCCGCGGTGGCGGTGGCCGGCAGCACCCGGACCTCGCAGCCGAGCGCCGCCATTGACCGCGGCGTGGCGGCCTTGATGCCGAGGTCAACCGCCGCCACCCGGTACCGGACCGGCATCGCGGCCGGAGGCCGGACGGTGTACTCCTGCGGCGTGGTGACCTCACGGGCGAGGTCGGCGCCGGTCATCTGCGGGCTGGCCCGCACGCGCTCCAGCAGGTCACTGGGATCGAGGCCGGCCGAGCTGATGCCCGCGCGCATCGCGCCGCGATCCCGCAGATGCCGGGTCAGCGCCCTGGTGCCGGCCATCGCGATGCCGGTCACGCCGCTGGCCGCCAGCTCGTCGTGCAGGCTGCGCTGCGAGCGCCAGCTGGACGCCATCCGGGCCGGCTCGCGGACCACGTAGCCGCTGACCCAGATCCGGCCGGACTCGGGGTCTTCGTCGTTGACGCCGGTGTTGCCGATGTGCGGCGCGGTCATCGCCACGATCTGGCGGCAGTAGGACGGGTCGGTCAGGGTCTCCTGATAGCCGGTCATGCCGGTGTTGAAGACCATCTCGCCGAAGGTCTCTCCCTCGGCACCGAAGGTCGTGCCATGGAACGTGGTGCCGTCCTCCAGCACGAGGACTGCCTTGGCAGTCATCGGGCCAGCTTTCCGTCGAGGACCGTGGGGGTGCCGCGCAGGAACGTGGCCTGGACCTGGCCGGGCAGTTCCCGCCCGGCGAACGGGCTGTTCCGGCTCCGGGACGCGTGCTGCGCCGGGTCGACCGTCTGCCGCCCGGACGGGTCGTACAGCACCAGGTTCGCCGGCGACCCCTGGGCGAGCGCGCCGCCGTGCAGCGGGGCCCCGACCCCGTTCAGGCGGCCGATCACGGCCGGCCGCACCGACATCCGGTCCGCGACCCCGGCCCAGTCCAGCAGGCCGGTCTCCACCATCGCCTCGTGCACGACCCGCAGCGCCGTCTCCAGGCCGGTCATGCCGAACGCGGCGACCTGCCACTCGGTTTCCTTGTCCTCGAGCGGGTGCGGCGCGTGGTCGGTCGCCACGCAGTCGATAGTCCCGTCGGCCAGCCCGGTCCGCAGCGCGGCGATGTCGTCCTCGGTGCGCAGCGGCGGATTCACCTTGAACACCGGGTCGTAGCTGATCGCCAGTTCGTCGGTGAGCAGCAGGTGGTGGGGAGTGACCTCGGCGGTCACCCGCCAGCCCTTCGACTTGGCCCAGCGGATGATCTCGACCGAACCCGCGGTGGACACGTGGCAGACGTGCAGCGCGGAGTCGACGTGGGCGGCGAGCAGGCAGTCCCTGGCGATGATGGCCTCCTCGGCCACCGCCGGCCAGCCGGCCATACCGAGCCGGGCCGACATCACGCCCTCGTTGATCTGCGCGCCGTCGGTCAGCCGTGGCTCTTGCGCGTGCTGCGCGATCACGCCGTCGAACGCCTTGACGTATTCCAGCGCCCGCCGCATGAGCACGGCATCGGACACGCACCGGCCGTCGTCGGAGAAGATCCGCACCCGCGCCGCGGAGTCGGCCATGGCGCCCAGCTCGGCGAGCCGGTCGCCGCCCAGCCCGGTGGTCACCGCGCCGACCGGCCGCACGTCGCAGTAGCCAGCGCGGCGGCCGAGCCGCCAGATCTGCTCCACCACGCCGGCGGTGTCGGCGACCGGGTCGGTGTTCGCCATCGCGTGCACGGCGGTGTAGCCGCCGAGGGCCGCGGCGGCGGTCCCGGTCAGGACGGTCTCGGCGTCTTCGCGGCCGGGCTCGCGCAGGTGCGTGTGCAGGTCGACGAGCCCGGGCAGCGCGATCAGCCCGGCCGCGTCCAGCACCTGGGCGCCGCTGGCCGACAGGCCGGAACCGGTCGCCGCGATGATCCCGTCCTGCACCAGCAGGTCGGTGGCCGCGCCGCCGAGCGGCTGCGCGCCGCGGATGACCCAGGCCGGGGACTCCCCGTTCCCAGCACTCATGCGCTTGCCTCCGCTCCGCCGAGCATCAGGTAGAGGACCGCCATCCGGATGCTCACGCCGTTGGCGACCTGCTCGACGATGGTCGACCTGGCGGAGTCGGCGACGCCCGCGGCGATCTCGACGCCGCGATTCATCGGGCCGGGATGCATCACGATCGCGTGCTCGGGCATGGTCGCCATCCGGTCGCCGTCGAGCCCGTACCGGCGGCTGTACTCGCGCACGGTCGGGAAGTACGCGGCGTTCATCCGCTCGGCCTGGACCCGCAGCATCATCACCACGTCGCTCTTGGGCAGCTCGCTGTCCAGGTCGTAGCTCACTTCGCACGGCCAGCTGGTCGACCGCGACCGGCAGCAGCGTCGGCGGCGCTACCAGCGTGACCGCGGCGCCGAGCGTGTGCAGCAGCAGCACGTTCGAGCGCGCGACCCGGCTGTGCAGCACGTCGCCGACGATCGTGACCCGCAGCCCCTCCAGCCGGCCGAGCCTGCTGCGCATCGTGTACGCGTCGAGCAGCGCCTGGGTGGGGTGCTCGTGGGTGCCGTCGCCCGCGTTCAGCACGCTGCCGTGCACCCAGCCGGCCAGCCGGTGCGGCGCGCCGGACGCAGGGTGCCGGATCACGACCGCGTCGGCGCCCATCGCCTCCAGCGTCAGCGCGGTGTCCTTCAGGCTCTCGCCCTTGGCGACGCTCGACCCTTTCGCGGAGAAGTTGATCACGTCGGCGGACAGCCGCTTGGCCGCGGCCTCGAACGAGATCCTGGTGCGGGTGGAGTCCTCGTAGAACAGGTTGACCACCGTGCGGCCGCGCAGTGTCGGCAGCTTGCGGATCGGCCGGTCATTCATCTGAGCCAGCTCGCCGGCCGTGTCGAGGATCAGCAGGGCGTCGTCGCGGCTCAGGTCGGCGGCGGAGATCAGGTGCCGGATCACTGGCCGTCCTCCGGTCCGCCGGCACCGGGGCCGAGGACCACCGCGTCCTGGCCGTCCACCTCGCTGAGCAGCACCTGCACCAGCTCCCGTTGCGATGTCGGCAGGTTCTTGCCGACGTAGTCGGCCCTGATGGGCAGTTCCCGGTGGCCGCGGTCGACCAGCACCGCTAGCTGGACGGCGCGCGGCCGGCCCAGATCGCCGAGTGCGTCCAGCGCGGCCCGCACGGTCCGGCCGGAGTAGAGCACGTCGTCTACCAGCACAACGATCTTGCCGTCGATGCCGGCGGCCGGCACGTCGGTGTGACCTAGCGCGCGCGCCGGGCGCAGCCGCAGGTCATCGCGGTACATGGTGATGTCGAGTGAGCCGCAGGGCGCGGCCCGGCCCTCGACCTGCGTGAGCCGGGACGCGAGGCGGCGCGCCAGCGGCACGCCGCGAGTGGGGATCCCCAGCAAGATCACGTCCGACCCGCCGTCGGTGCGTTCGAGGATCTCGTGCGCGACCCTCGTCAGCGCCCGGCGGATCTCGTCCGCGCCGAGCACGATCTTGCCGTCGGCCGCCAGATTCGCCCGCGCTTGCGGCGCCGAGCTACCGGGTGCGGCGTTACCGGGCGCAGGGGCACCGGAGTCGGCCGCGGAGCCTGGCTCCGCGCTGCCGCCGGGATGGAGCGCATGCATCAAAAGGACCCCCTTTCCCGCCTCTCCGGACGGGGCTTAAAGGACGTCGGTCCGCACAACCGTATCAGCACCTCAGGTACCTACGGACGGCACAACCTGCCGTTTCGCCGCGTGTCGTACCTCCAGCCGCCGCCTGCCGGCCCGCGAAGCCGGTTCTCCGCGGGCCAGCGGCCGCCATCTCAGGCCGGCGTGGCACTGGCCGGATGACCATGCGCTCATTACAGAATGTGATGACAGCAAGACGCCTAGCGACGAGTGAGATGTGTCACAATCTGAGGGGAAATAGGGGTGATTTACGGACCTGTGGATCGGGTTGCGGACGCTCCCTCGGGCCCAGAATCGCCGGCCACAACGGGGGTTTCGCGATCGCGGTCCGGCTCGCGGGTGACCGCACAGGGTTGCGGTGACGCGCGTAAGTTGATCCGGTTTTTGGCATTCGGCTTGACCTTGCGCTGCCAGGGGCTTACCGTCACTGTCCGTAACCGTTACTTTCAGCTATGACAGGCCAGGGGGCCGTAACTATGGCATCTGACTACGCCAAGACCCTCGGTGCGCGGCTGCGCGCCATTCGCACCCAACAGGGGCTCTCGCTGCACGGCGTGGAGGAAAAGTCCCGTGGCCGGTGGAAGGCGGTTGTGGTTGGCTCCTACGAGCGCGGCGACCGGTCCGTCACCGTCCAGAAGCTCGCCGAGCTGGCCGAGTTCTACGGCGTCCCGGTGTCCGAGCTGCTGCCCGGCGACGTGATGCCGACGATCATCACCCCGGCCCCGAAGCTTGTGATCGACCTTGAGCGGATGGCCCAGCTGCCCAAGGACAAGGCCGGGCCGCTGTCCCGGTACGTCGCCACGATCCAGAGCCAGCGTGGTGACTACAACGGCCGGGTGCTCTCTATCCGCCAGGAGGACCTGCGCTCGCTCGCGGTCATCTATGACAAGACCCCGGCCGACCTCACCGAGGAACTCATCACCTGGGGCATTCTCGACGCCGACGCCCGTGGCGCGGTCGACACCTACTGACAGCGGCAAAAGCCGGCTCGCTCCGTGACGGAGCGAGCCGGCTTTTACGTCCTGAATCAGCCCGCCGTCGCCAGCGGCAGCAACTGCTGGCCGGCGACGATGCCCAGGGCACCTTCGGCCAGTGAGACGAACGCGCCCGCATCCCTGAGCAGGTCGTCGGCCTCGCTCGTGGACACCGCGCGGGGCAGGCCGGCCTCGGCGGCCGCCCGCTTGGCCGCCCCGGCCGCGAAGAACGCTGACCACTCGCGCAGCGCCGGCTCGACCTTGGGCAGCAGCTCCCAGACGCTCTGCGGCCGCCTGCGGCGCGAGCCTGGCGGCTCGGCCCGCGCGGCCACGACCGCGGCCGCCGCGCGCAGCGCGGCCAGGTGCGCGCTGACATACCGCGCACTCGCCGTCGGCTCGTCCTCGGCCGCGGCGAGTCCCTGCCTGGCTGACTCCATCAGCGCCAGCGCGGACGGCGCGACCCGGCACTGCTGCCGCGAAAGGCCGGGCCGGGCCTCGACTATCGAGCTCATGAACTCCTCCTTAGGCGGTCGGCCGGGCGGGGCGCTTCCCCACGCCACACCCGGCCGAGCCAGCAACCGAGGGGGCCCGGCTGCAGTATTGCGCCTCTTCATTCGAACATATTTTCGTTCGAACGTCTAGCCGTTTGGATCTGCATTCGAAGTTACTCAGGGGGTCTGACATTCTGGTTCCGCCCGCCAGCCGCCCGGGCATTTCGGTCGAACGGCGGCCCGTCCGCCAGCAGGGCCGGAACCGCTCCCGGCTACGCTGGCCGGGTGGAATCCGACGTGCGCATCACCGAGCTAGGGCGGCCCGGGTTCCTCGCCAATCTCGACAGCCAGCTCGCCATTTACGGCGCCGCCATGGATGCCAGCCCGCAGGACCTGCCGGGCAGGCAGGCGATCATGGAACGACACGCCGGAAACCCCGGGCTGCGCGCGCTGGCGGCGATCGACGAGCAGTCGCGGCAACTGGTGGCGTTCGCTTACTGCTTCCGCGGCTGCCCTGGTCAGTGGTGGCACGATGTGGTGTGGTCGGCGGTGGCCGCGACCTCCGGGCTGGAGGCGGCGCACGGCTGGCTGGATGACGCGGTCGAGATCGCCGAGGTACATGTGCGGCCCGACTTCCAGGCCCGCGGCATCGGCAGGCAGCTGGTGCTGACGCTGGCCGCCGGCCGGGGCGAGCGAACGGCGCTGCTGTCCACCAGGGATGCCGAGTCGCGCGCCCGGCGGCTGTACCGGCGGCTCGGATTCACCGATCTGCTGACCGACTTCACCTTCCCTGGCGGCGGACCGCCTTACGCGGTGATGGGCGCGAGCCTCCCGCTCGCCGACGGCGCGGGTCCGGCCGCGGCGGCCGGACCGGCCGACCGCTGACGAGGCCGGCGGTCCTGGCCGCTAAGCGGACGGGTGCCGGTCGGCCAGGCCGAGCACCTGGTAGATCTCTCTGGTCGCCCTGGACCCGTTCAGAGTGTAGAAGTGCAGGCCAGGCACGCCCTCCGCGAGCAGCCGCTCGCACATCGCGGCGGCGAACTCGACGCCGATCTTGCGCACCGCGGTCTTGTCATCGGCGTGCCGCCGCAGCTCCTCGGCGAGCGACTCGGGGAATTTGCAGGCCGATAGCAGCACCGCCCGCTCGATGCCGGTGACGCTGATGATCGGCATGATGCCGGGGATGATCGGCACGTCGCAGCCCCGCGCGGCCACCGCGTCCCGCAGCCGCAGGTAGTCATCCGGGTAGAAGAACATCTGCGTGATCGCGAAGTCGGCCCCGGCGCGGCACTTGCGCACCAAGAAGTCGACATCCGAGTCGCGGCTGACGGACCGGATGTGCCCTTCGGGGAAGGCCGCGACCCCGACGCAGAAGTCCCCGGCCGACTTGACGAGCCGGACCAGCTCCTCGGCGTAGCTGAGGCCCTCGGGGTGGGCGTTCCACTCGCCCTGCGGATCACCGGGCGGGTCGCCGCGAAGGGCCAGGACGTTGCGCACTCCGACCGCCGCGTAGGAGCCGATCACGTGCCGTAGCTCCGCGACCGAGTGACTGACCGCCGTGAGGTGCCCCATCGGGGTGAGCGTCGTCTCCTCGGCGATCCGGCCGGTCACCCGGACCGTGCGGTCCCTGGTCGAGCCGCCAGCGCCATATGTCACGGAGACGAACGTCGGGCGCAGCGGCTCCAGCTGGCGGATCGACAGCCAGAGCCTTTCCTCCTCCGCCGCGGTCTTCGGCGGCATGAACTCGAACGAGAACGACTGACGGCCGTCGGCGAGCAGGTCACGGATGGCGTGCGCAGCTGGCATGCTCACCAGGGTATCGGCTGGCCGGCCCGGCGCCCTGACCAGCGCGATCTCGCCCGCCCGGCCCGGCGGCCGGGCCAGCCCCGCGCAGCGGCCCCGGCCCGGCGCGCAGACTGCCGCGGCGGCGCTAGTCTCGCCAGCATGGCATCAGATCCCGCGGACCTGGCCAGGATCCGGCTGGAGGTCGGGACGGCCCTGGGGCGCTTCCTGGACGGTCAGCGCGCCGCGCTGGCCGCCGTCGGGCCGGATCTGCTGCCGTGGATCGACTCGGTCGTGGGGTTGCTGGCAGGCGGCAAGCGGTTGCGGCCGGCCTTCTGCTACTGGGGCTGGCGCGCCGCGGGCGGCGCGGACCGGGCGGAGATCTACGCGGCCGCGGCGGCGCTGGAACTGCTGCACGCGAGCGCGCTCGTGCACGACGACGTGATGGACGCGAGCGACACCAGGCGCGGCCGGCCCGCCGTGCACCGGCAGTTCGCGGTCCGGCCCGAGGCCGGTGCCGACGCCGTGACCGCGGCGGCTTTCGGCGCGGGCGCGGCCATCCTCATCGGCGACGCGCTGCTGGCCTGGACCGACGAGATGTTCCACCACAGCGGCCTGCCGGCCGTGCTGCTGCGGCGCGGCCAGCCGGTACTGGATGCGATGCGCACCGAGGTAGCCGCCGGCCAGTACCTGGACCTGGTGAACCAGGCCACCGGGAACAACAGCGTGCAGAGCGCGATGCGCGTGGTCACCTACAAGACCGCCAAATACACGATCGAGCGGCCGCTGCACCTCGGCACGGCGATGGCCGGCGCACCGCCGGCTGGCCTGCCGGGTGCGCCAGCCGGGCACCGCGACAGCGCGGTGGCCAGGGTCTGCACGGAGTACGGGCTGCCGCTGGGCACGGCGTACCAGCTCCGGGACGACATCCTGGGCGTTTTCGGCGACCCCGCGCGCACCGGCAAGCCGGTGACCGGCGACATCAGCGAGGGCAAGCGCACGGTGCTGGTCGCGCTGGCGATGGAGCGCGCCTCGACCGCCCAGCGCCGGGTGCTGGAGCGCCACCTCGGCGACCGGCAGCTCACCGAGGCGGCCGCAGCCGAGGTCCGCGGCGTCATCGCGGCGACCGGCGCGCTGGCCGAGTGCGAGATGCTCATCAGCGCGAACGTCAAGGAAGCCACGTCCGCACTGGACGGCGCGCTGATCCCCACCGAAGCCAGGGCGGCTCTGACCGAGCTGGCCGTGCTGGCCACGGCCCGGAC
This sequence comes from uncultured Actinomycetota bacterium, assembly GCA_963805805.1. Classification (GTDB taxonomy): domain Bacteria; phylum Actinomycetota; class Actinomycetes; order Streptosporangiales; family Streptosporangiaceae; genus JAJYUU01. Next base: position 391,226 of record CAWDVS010000012.1, read on the forward strand.
TGAGTAGGGAGCGGCCGGCCCGCACCAGGCCCGTCAGGGCAGCCAGGCACGTGCGCAGCCAGGCTCGTCAATTCAGCCGGGCCGCGAGCCGCGGCTACCGCAGCCGGGCCGCGAGCCGCGCGGCTACGGCGGCCGGGTCGGCGGCCTCGGTGAGGACGCGCACGACGACGATCCGGGTTGCCCCGGCATCGAGCACCTGGCCCAGGTTTTGCTCGTCGATGCCGCCGATGGCGAACCAGGGCCGCGACGTCCCCAGCCCGGCCGCGTACCGGACCAGGTCCAGCCCCGGTGCGGGCCGACCGGGTTTGGTCGGAGTCGGCCACACCGGGCCGGTGCAGAAGTAGTCCGCGGCCGGCTCCGAGCTCGCGGCCACCGTCTCCGCCTCGGCGTGCGAGGACAGGCCGATCAGCGGCCGCGGCCCGACGATCTCGCGGGCCGCCTCGACCGGCAGGTCGTCCTGGCCGAGGTGCAGCACGTCCGCGCCCGCAGCGCTGGCTACATCGGCCCGGTCGTTGACCGCGAGCAGCGCACCGTGGGCCGAGCAGGCCCGCCGGAACACGTCGAGGTAGCGAAGCTCCGGCCCGGCCTCCAGGCCCTTCTGCCGGAGCTGCACGATGTCGACGCCGTTGCCGAGCACGGCGTCCAGGAAGCCGGGCAGGTCGCCCTGCCGCTCTCGCGCGTCCGTGCACAGGTACAGCCGGGCGGCGGCGAGCCGGTCCCGCAGGTCTTCTGAACGCTCAGGCACGCTCAGAAGGCTAGTGCCTGGGCCCGCCTGTTCACCTCGGTGCGGCGGTGCTCGGCGAGCGCCTGGACCGGCGTACCCGGCAGGGAGTCATCTGCCGTGAACAGCCAGTTCAGCGCGTCACGCTCGGTGAAGCCGCAGTCGAAAAGCAGGGTGAGCGTGCCGCCGAGGCCGTGGACGACCTCGTTACCTTCCAGGAACCTGGCAGGAACGGCAGTCTGACCGCTCGGGCGTTGCACGGCCAGCAGCTTCCGGTCGCGCAGCAGTTGCTTGACCCGGCTCACGGGCAGGCCGAGGCGGTCAGCCACATCCGGGATACTCAGCCAGTCGCCGACGATGGCGTCGGTCGGGGGGTCGATCTGTGCCACGTGAGCAGCTTCCCACAATGCGGTGTCAGTAAAACATGGTGCATGTCATTACATTCAACGCATTTGATGTCGTGGATACCCGATCCCTTGCCGCCGCTGGCACCCCCGCCGCTGGCACCCCCGGCGCGCTCTGTCCGCGCGGGCGGGCCGAGATGCACGCCGCTGGCGCAGTGCGCTTTGCATCGGCCTGGAAACGGCACCCGGCGAAGTCGTTGCTTATCAACGGGCGCGGTGCCTCAGACCAATTCGGCGGGCCATCTCGCCGAGCATTCGCCTGACCAGAGTGCGGCTGCGGAGCAGGCCGCCGAACGACCGCATTGACGGCACATAGAGATATGTCGGCGTGTACGCAAGCGAGACCGGCACGCGCCGGTATCCCATGGATCGCAGGACGCTGCGCACCAGTGCGTTGCCTTCGCGGTCCTCGGCGATCACGATGGGCCGCACCCTGGTGATCGTGTCCAGCGCGCCCGCGAGCACCGCCTCCTCCGCTCCCTCGACGTCGATCTTCATGATCGAGAAGTTCGGCACGTCCATGTCATCGAGTCGGACGATGCTGATCGTCCCTGTCGCCGCAGGCTCGACCGCGATCGCGCCCTGATTGGCGGGCAGTAGCAGCCGCAGGTCTCCCTGGGCCGCGACGGAACCGAGCGCCACCTGATGCAGGGTGACCCAGCGCTCCAGTCGGTTCATCCGGACGGACTCGCGCAGCGCGTTCGCGGTCGCCGGGTTGGGCTCGAAGCCGATCACCCGGCGGCCGGCCTTGGCCCAGTAGATCGTGTGGTTCCCGAGATTCGCGCCGACGTCCAGGATCGTGGCGCCAGGTTCAGTTAACTCCCGGACAATGGCCACTAGCGCGGACTCATACGGTCGGCCGGAATTGCGGATCAGATTGCTGATATGGTCGTCCGCTAACAACACGATGTCATATGTTCCGATGTCGCTGGCGACCGTAGTGGAAAGCATGGCAGCACAATAAGCGATGCGCCATTGCCGCCGGGCCCAATTCATTTTGCGTTATCCCTCGTGCAGGCTGCGCGGACGAACCTCAGGCGGCACAGTCGCGGATGGCGATGGCCGGATCCGCCAGCCTGGCCGCGTCGACCTGCGCCCCGGACTCGATCAGCCGCCGCGACTGCAGCATGTCCCGCGGGGTGCTCACCGTCAGCGCCGCGACCAGCCTGCCGCCTGCCAGCCAGCAGACCGCCCACTTTTCCCCCGCCGGGTCGCCGCGCCACACCGACCGCTCGGCGTCGCCGTGCCAGCCGACGTACTGGACCATCCGGCCGAACTGCTCAGACCAGAAATACGGCACGGGGTCGTAAGTCTCGCTACCGCCGAGCAACCCGGACGCCAGCGCCTCGGGCTGGTGCAGCGCGACATCCCAGTGCTCGAACCGCAGCCGCCGCCCGTAGCGCCGCGACCAGAACGAGGCGCAGTCACCGGCGGCGAAGACCCCGGGCACCGAGGTCCGCAACTGGGCGTCGACTGATACTCCGTTGTCTAGTTCGACGCCGGAGCCGGCCAGCCACGCCACCGCCGGGCGGACGCCCACCGCCGTGACCACCACGTCGGCGCCGATCCAGCCGCCGTCGGCCAGCGCGACGCCGCCCGCCTCGATCGAGCCGACCGGCTGGCCCAGGCGCAGCTCAACGCCGGCTTGCGCATACCAGCCGGCCGTGATCGCGCCGATCTCTCGGCCGACGGCGGCGGCCAGCGGCGCGTCCGCTGCCTCCAGCACCGTGACCTGGCAACCACGCGTACGGGCCGCGGTCGCAAGCTCAGCGCCGATCCAGCCGGCACCCACCACGCAAAGCCGCGTTCCTGGCCTGAGCAGTTCGCGGAGGGCAAGCGCGTCGTCGAGCGTGCGCAAGACGTGCTGGCGGCCGGGACCGGGCAGCCGGATGGGCGCGGCGCCGGTGGCCAGGACGAGCGCCTCGAAGTCGAGTTCGCCTTGATCGGTGCTCAGCGTGCCCGGCTGCAGTTTCGTCGCCACCTCGCCGAGCCGGACGTCGATGTCGAGCGCGGCCAGGTCGGCCCGCAGCGAGGTGTCGTCCAGCTCGCCGGTCATCAGCTTCTTCGACAGCGGCGGCCGGTCATAAGGCGGTCGGGTCTCGGCGCCGATGAGCGTGATGCGACCGGCGTAACCTCTGGCCCGCAGCTCCTCGATCGTGCGCAGCCCGGCCAGCCCGGCCCCCGCGACCACCACGTTCCCCGGACCGCTCATCGGGCACCGCCTCCTCCCGTGACCCCGATGGACGGCACCGCGGGCCAGCGTCTGGTGGAGTACATAGTGCCCTAGCGGAACGGCCCGGCCCGAGGGGTCCAGGTAATTTAGGATGATTTGCCGGGATGTACCGGGCGCGCAGCGCCAGCCGCGGTCAGCGCGGACCCGGCGGATCAGCGCTACCCTGGGTGGATATCGCGCGGGAGTCCGGTGCTGACCGGGCTGAGAGGGCGGCTGGTGAGTCGCCGACCGCAGGAACCTGATCCGGGTCATGCCGGCGAAGGGAGCCGAACATCAGGCTTCAGCCCAGTCAAGACGCCGACGTCGTCGTCATCGGCGGCGGCGTGATTGGCCTGTCCATCGCCTGGCGGGCCGCCCAGCAGGGCCTGCGCGTCGTGCTGGCCGACCCGGATCCCGGCCAGGGCGCCACCCACGCCGCCGCGGGCATGCTGACGCCGATTGCCGAGGCCGCGTACGCCGAGCGCGAGCTGTTCGCGCTCGGCCGCGACTCGCTGGCCCGCTATCCGGCGTTCGCCGCCGAGCTTGAGCAGGTCACCGGGCTGCCCACGGGCTACCGGCAGACCGGGACCCTGCAGGTGGCCTACGACGCGGACGACCTCGCCGTGATCGAGGAGTTCCGCGAGCTGCAGGACTCGTTCGGCGTCCGCACCAGCCAGCTGACCGCGCGCCAGTGCCGGGAGGCCGAGCCGATGCTCGACCCGTCGGTCCGCGGCGGCCTCATCGCCGCCGAGGACGGTTCGGTCGATCCGCGGCTGCTCGCGGTGGCGCTGCTGCGGGCCGCCACCGCGGCCGGCGGCCGGCACTGCCCGGCCAACGTCACCCAGATCAGTACCGAGTCGGGCCGGGTCGCCGGGGTCGAGCTGGCCGACGGCACCGCGATCTCCGCGCGCCAGGTCGTGCTCGCGGCCGGCTGGGCTTCGGCCACTATCCGCGGTCTGCCCGCCGAAGACGCTCCGCCGATCCGGCCGGTCAAAGGTCAGATCATCCGGCTGCGGACGACGCCGGCTATGGCGGCGGCCGGGCTATCGCCCGGCCTGCTGCAGCGCACGGTGCGCGGCGTCGTCCGCGGCTCCAGCGTCTACCTGGTGCCGCGCGCCAGCGGCGAGCTCGTCATCGGGGCCACCCAGGAAGAGCTCGGCGCGGACACGACGATCACGGCGGGAGCCATCTGGGAACTACTGCGCGACGCCCGCACGATCGTGCCGGGGATCACCGAGCTGGCGCTCACCGACGTGGTGGCCGGGCTGCGGCCGGGCACGCCGGACAACGCGCCGGTCCTCGGCCCGTCGCAACTGCCGGGCCTGGTCCTGGCGACCGGGCACTTCCGCGCGGGCGTGCTGCTGGCGCCGGTCACGGCCGACACGGTAACCGACGTACCTGACCAGCGGCGCCGCCGATCCGCTGTGGGCGGCGTTCGCGCCCGGCCGGTTCGCGGCCGCGCGCACCGCCAGCGCCCGGCTTGGAGCGCGAGCATGACGGGCGACACGACCAGGACCAGCATCACGATCGTGGTGAACGGCGAGCCGCACGAGGCCGCGAGCGGGGCGTCGCTGGCCGACGCCGTGGCGCTGCTCACGACGGCGCCGAGCGGGGTCGCGGCGGCGGTCAACGGCGAGGTCATCCGCCGGGCGGACTGGCGGCAGACGCAGCTATCCGACGGGGCCGAGGTAGAGGTCGTCACCGCCACCCAGGGAGGCTGATTCAGATGGACGATCCGTTCGTCATCGCCGGCGAGTCCTTCAGCTCGCGGCTGATCATGGGCACCGGCGGGATGCCGAGCCTGGACGTGCTGGACCGGGCCCTGGTGGCCTCCGGCACCGAGCTCACCACCGTGGCCATGCGGCGGGTGGACCCGGCGTCCTCGGGCTCGGTGCTCGACCTGCTCGCGTCCCGGAGCATCCGCGCGCTGCCGAACACGGCCGGCTGCTACACCGCGGGCGAGGCGGTCCGGGTCGCCCGGATGGCCAGGGAGGCGCTGGCTACCAACTGGGTGAAACTGGAGGTCATCGCCGACGAGCGGACGCTGCTGCCCGATCCGCTCGAGCTGCTGACCGCGGCCGAGCAGCTCATCGCCGACGGGTTCGTGGTGCTCCCCTATACCAACGACGACCCGGTCCTGGCCCGCAGGCTCGAGCAGGCAGGCTGCGCGGCGGTGATGCCGCTGGGGTCACCGATCGGCTCGGGCCTGGGCATCAGGAACCCGCACAACATCGAGCTGATCGTGGAGGCCGCCGCCGTGCCGGTCATCCTGGACGCGGGCATCGGCACCGCGAGCGACGCGGCCATCGCGATGGAGCTGGGCTGCGCCGGCGTATTGCTGGCCACGTCCGTGACCCGGGCCAGGGATCCTGAGCTGATGGCGGCGGCGATGCGGGAGGCCGTCGTGGCTGGCCGGCTCGCGTTCCGGGCCGGCCGGGTGCCGCGCCGCCGCTACGCCCGGGCGTCCTCACCGCCCGGCCAGTGACGGCTTGCCGCTGCGTCCGGCCGCTCAGGCGGATCGTTACCGGGCGAGCAGGCGTTTTCGCACTCTAGAATTCTCCCGATGGATACGACGTTGTCAGCTCCGATCGGACAGCTGCTCGACGGCCGGTATCTGGTCGAGTCACAGCTCGCTCGCGGCGGCATGGCCACCGTCTACCTGGGTCGTGACGTGCGGCTGGATCGCGCCGTCGCGCTGAAGATCGCCCACCCCGAGCTGGCCAGGGACCCCGAGTTCAGCAGCCGGTTCATCGGCGAGGCCAGAGCCGTGGCCAGGCTGTCGAGCGCGAACGTCGTGGCCGTCTTCGACCAGGGCTCGACCGGTGACATCAATTACATCGCGATGGAGTACGTGCCCGGCCCGACCCTGCGCGAGCTGCTCAACTCCCGCGGCCGGCTGAACCCGCGGGAAGCCCTCGACATCTTCGAGGGCGTGCTGACCGGGCTGGCCGCCGCCCACGACGCCGGCATAATCCACCGCGACGTCAAGCCGGAGAACGTCCTGCTCGGCTCCGGCAGCGTCATCAAGGTCGCCGACTTCGGCCTGGCCAGGGCGGCCGCCGGGATGAGCAACACGCGCAGCGGGCTGCTGATCGGCACCGCCGCCTACCTGGCGCCCGAGCAGGTTTCCGCCAGCCAGTCCGACGAGCGGACCGACGTCTACGCGGCCGGGGTGATGCTCTTCGAGATGCTCACCGGCTCCCAGCCGCACACCGGCGACACTCCGCTCGCGGTCGCCTACAAGCACGTCAACGCCGTCGTGCCGGCCCCGTCCAGCCTCGTGCCCGGCCTGCCCGCCGCCCTCGACACCCTGGTCGCGCTCGCCACCAGCCGCGATCCGGAGCTGCGGCCACCGGACGCCGGCCACTACCTGCAGGCCGTCAACCAGGTGCGGCACGGCCTGCCGCTGCCGTCGGCCCCGGCCCGCCGCGGTGCGCATGCCGCCCGTGATCCGGAGACGGACCCGTCTCTTGCGGCCGTTCGTGCGGGGAACGGGAGCTCCTACCCGATGACGTCGGCCGGGCGCGGCGCGCTGGCCGGCTCGGCCGACGGCGGGTCCCGGACCGACTCCTTCCCCGAGCTGTCGGGCGCCACCAGCCGGTTCGAGCAGGCCAACCACACCATGATCGTCCCTGCCGGATCGGCCGATGACGCCGGACCGCACCCGCGGCGGGCCCGCCGGGCCCGGTCCCGCGGCTACCGCGAGCCGTTCCTGCAGCGGTGGCTGTTCAGCAAGCGGATCATCATCGTCCTGGCCGTGCTCGTCGTCGGGGTGGCCGGCTGGTGGCTGCTGGCCGGCCAGTACTTCCATGTGCCTAACGTCGCCCGGATGACGGTCAGCTCGGCCACCGGCGAGCTCAAGTCAGCCGGCCTGGTGCCGGTGCTCGGCCAGCGCCGGCACAGCGACACGGTGCCCAAGGGCGACGTGATCTCGACCAGCCCGGGATCGGGCGCGCGGGTCACCCACGGCGACCGCGTCACCCTGATCTCCTCGCTCGGCCCCGTGCTCGTCGGTGTGCCGAACGTCACCGGCCAGCAGCTCGCGGCGGCGGAGCAGAATCTGCGCGCGGCCGGCCTGACCGCCGCGCAGCCGAGCTACACCACGTCCGACAGCATCCAGCCGGGCGTCGTGATCTCGACGAACCCGGTCGCGTACACCCAGTGGCCGCGGAACAAGCCGGTCCAGCTCGTCGTCAGCCAGGGCCCGCCGCTGCCCAACTTCGTCGGCCAGCAGCTGAGTCAGGCCCAGGCCGAGGCGCAGCAGGGCGGGTACGCCATCCAGGCCGTCATGGTGACCAACAGCACGCAGCCGCCCAACACGATCATCAGCCAGTCACCGCAGCCCAGCACGCCCATCACGGCGGGCGAGGTGGTGACGGTCAAGGTCTCGCAGGGCCCGCCGACCGTGCCGGTCCCCGATGTCACCGGCATGAAGCTGCACGATGCGGAGCAGGTGCTGACCCAGGCCGGCTTCCAGGTGAGCGTCCAGGGCGGCGGCTTCGGGGACACCGTGACCAGCTATTCGCCGACCGGTCAGGCGCCGCAGGGCTCGACCATCACCGTCGTCGTCAGCTTCGGCCTCTAGCTCGCTAGAGCGGCGGGCCATCGCCTTCGGTCTCCTGGTAGGAGTAGCGCTGCTCGCGCCACGGGTCGGCGACGTTGTGATAGCCGCGTTCTTCCCAGAAGCCGCGCCGGTCGACGGTCATGTACTCGATCGCCCGCACCCACTTGACGCTCTTCCAGGCGTACAGGCTGGGCACGACCAGCCGCAGCGGGAACCCGTGCTCCGGCGCGAGCGGCTCGCCGCCGCGCGTGGGTCGCCAGCAGCGTGTCGTCGGCGGCGAAGTCACTGATCCGGACGTTCGCGCTGTAGCCGAAGTCGGCCCAGACCATCACGTGGGTCACGGCCGCCTCGGGCGGGTACAGCCGCAGCAGCTCGCAGGCCGGGATGCCAGTCCAGCACATCGCGGGGACAGTGAATTTGGTCACGCAGTGGAAGTCCGCGACCATCTCGCGGACGGGCAGCCGGGTGACCTCACGCCAGCACAGGCACACGTCCTGGCCGGCCGCCGTGGCCCCGAAGATCCGCAAGTTCCAGGTGTCCGGATGGAAGGAGGGCACCGGTCCGTAGTGCAGTACCGGCAGCGTCCGGGGAACGTACTGACCAGGCGGGAGCACGCCCTGCGAGCGGCCGGCCAGCCGTGACGGCGAGCGATGAGCCTCGCCACTGTCACGCGCGCCTGTGCCAGGCTGCGTCATGTCCGGCTGACCTTGACCCTTCCCGCCGCACGCCGTACCGGGCGCGAAGCTGACCCTTCCCCTCGCGGGGTGCAGCCATCTTGCCACCCGCCAGATACCGGCCGAGCCCGGCCCACCGGCGAGCCCGCATTGCCCCGGGTGCGCTAAGCTACGTCCCGTGCGTGGCGAGTATTGGTTTGGTTTTGGCTACCGGCCCTGCCCTGGGACGGTCGCCCGCCAGACTCTGCGCTGACGCGAGCGACTCTCAAGCAAGCCCCGGGCCCGGATGGCCCGGGGCTTTCGTCATGATGGAGCCAGGGAGGACAGTGTGGTGGTGGTGATGGCCCCCGAGGCCACTCAATCCGACATCGACGCGATCGTCGGACTCGTCCAGACGGCCGGGGGCGAGGCGTTCGTCAGCCGCGGCGTGTCCCGGACGATCATCGGCCTGGTCGGTGACGTCGAGCAGTTCGGCGCGCTGAACCTGCGCAGCTACCGCGGCGTCAGCGACGTGGTGCGGATCTCGTCGCCCTACAAGCTCGTCAGCCGGGAGCACCATCCGAACCGGTCGGTGATCAACGTGCGGGGCGTGCCCATCGGCCCGGATACCGTCACTGTGATCGCGGGGCCGTGCACGGTCGAGACCGCCGAGCAGACGCTCGAATCGGCCCGGATGGCCCAGGCGGCCGGCGCGTCCCTGCTGCGGGGCGGCGCCTTCAAGCCGCGCACCTCCCCGTACGCGTTCCAGGGCCTCGGCGAGGCCGGCCTGCGGATCCTCGCCGACGTCCGGGCCGAGACCGGGCTGCCGATCGTTACCGAGGTGATCGACCCGGCCAGCGTCGACCTGGTCTCCTCCTACGCCGACATGCTGCAGGTCGGCACCCGCAGCATGCAGAACTTCACCTTGCTGCAGGCGGTCGGGGCGGCCGACAAGCCAGTGCTGCTCAAGCGCGGCATGAACGCGACCATCGAGGAGTGGCTGATGGCCGCGGAGTACATCGCGCAGCGCGGCAACCTCGACATCGTCCTGTGCGAGCGCGGCATCCGGACGTTCGAGACCGCCACCAGGAACACACTGGACATCAGCGCGGTGCCGATCGCGCAGCGGCTCTCGCACCTGCCGGTGATCATCGACCCCTCGCACTCGGGCGGCCGCCGGGAGCTGGTGCTCCCGCTGAGCCGGGCCGGCATCGCGGTCGGCGCCGACGGCATCATCGTGGACGTGCACCCGCACCCGGCGGCCGCGCTCTGTGACGGCGACCAGGCGCTCACCAGCGAGGACATCGCCGAACTCGCGACGATGGCGAGGACGCTGCCCAGGCTCCTTGGCCGCGAGCTGACCCCGGCACCCGCGCCAGCAGCCCTGCAGGTGACCGCACCCTGAGCGGGGCCGGCCGATAGTGGCGCGGAGCACTGCCTTCACCCGGTATTTTGTGCAAGTCTTGACTTAGACGTTGCGCAACTGCGGGCCTTCCGCCGCAGTCTCGCGGGGAAGTAGCGAAATGCCTCGGTTCCGCAGGCTCAGCACGGCCGCACTGGCCGTGCTGCCAGCGTTGCCGCTGAGCGGGTCGCTCGCTCCCCTCGGCCCTGGCCACGCCGCGCTCGGCGCGCCCGCTTCGCCCGGACCAGTCAGGCTGGCGGCGCAGACCTGGGACCTGACGATGAGCAGGCATTTCGGGCATCCGGGCAACGCCGCCGGATTCTCCGAGATCCTGACGACCGGCGGGCACTTGTGGGCGTTCGGCGGCACCAACCCTGGCGGCGCGAGCACGCCGGTCGCCGATCAACTGGTCGGCAAGCGCTGGACAGCCGCCGCCCTGCCCGCCGGGCTGTCCGACTTCATCAGCGATGCGAGCGCCCCGGCGCAGAACGACATCTGGGCGATCAGCGGCTACGGCCGGTACGTGCTGCACTGGGACGGCACCCGCTGGCAGACCGCGCACCGGTGGCGCGGCTCCGGCGCTCTGTCCGACGTCGTCGCCACCAGTCCGCGCAGCGCCTGGGTCTTCGGCACTGCCTTCGGCGGTGCGCGCGGCAGCGGCACGTGGCGCTTCGACGGCCAGTCCTGGCGCCAGGTCCATGGCCTCGCCAGTGACATCTATCACGCGAGCGCGGTATCCGGCCGTGACATCTGGGCTATCAGCGCCAGGCCGCGGGCCGACGCCATCCTCCGCTTCGACGGCCGGCGCTGGCACTGGATGCGGGGCGGCAGCGCGATCGCCCGGATCCGCTGGCGGGACATCCTCGCGAAGTCGGCCCGTGACGTCTGGCTGCTGGGCGACACCGGCAAGGGCCGTCTGGTGTTCGCGCACTGGGACGGCCAGCGGTGGCACCAGTTCGCGACGACGCTGGCCGCGCTGGCCGGTCAGCTGGCGGCCGCCAGGGACGGCCGGGTGCTCGCGACGGCGACGCCATCGGCCCAGCTGCCGGCCGGGCTGATCATCATGATGACCGGCAAGGGCCACCTGAGCACGGCCGCCATCACGTCCGCGCTGGGCTGCGGGGTGAGCGATGCCGTCGTCATGGCCCGGACCGGGGCCGTGTGGGCCAGTGGCGGAACCCTCACCAAGCTCGGCGGCAACGCCGCCATCTGGGTGCGCCTCGCGGCTGCGGGCGGCCGCGACCGCATCGACGTTCAGTAGCCCGGCACCAGTTAGCCGCCGCCCGGCAGGTGCACCTGCGCGGCGGCAGCTAGTTCCTCCGCCAGGTCGTCGGCGTCCAGGCGCGCCTCAATCCGGCGCAGGTCCTCGATCCGGGCCCTGGTCTCGACGTGCCGGGGGGTCAGCATCGAGCAGCAGTCCTGGTCGGGCAGCTCGGAGATCTCCAGCGTCTCGATCCGGCGCGCCTCGGCGATGATCTCCTGCTTGTCGAGCCCGATCAGCGGGCGCAGGATCGGCAGCTGCACCGCGTCGTCCAGCGCGGTGATGTTCGTCAGGGTCTGGCTGCTCACCTGCCCGAGCGAATCCCCGGTCACCAGCGCGGCCGCGCGCAGCCGCGCCGCAAGCGCCGCGCCGGTCTTCAGCATGAGCCTGCGCTGGGCCATGATCTGCAGTTTGCCGGCGCCAGACGCGGCGAGCCTGCGCTGCGCGTTGCCGAACGCCACCACGTACAGGCGCGAGTCACCCTGATAGCGGTCGAGCTGCCGCACCAGCCCGTACGCCTTGTAAACCGACTCCGGGCCAGTCAGGGGCATGCCAGAGAAGTGCAGGTAGTTGCAACGCAGGCCGCGGCGCATCATCCGGTACGCGGCCACCGGCGAGTCGATGCCACCCGACATCAGGACGAGCGCACGCCCGCTCATGCCGACGGGCAGGCCGCCCTGGCCTGGCCAGCCCTCGGTGAACACGAAGACCTCGCGCTGATCGACCTCAACGAACACCGTGGTGTCGGGGGCGCGCAGGTTGACTGGGTAGCCGTACTCCTCCTGGATGCGGGATCCGATCATCACGGCCAGCTCGGCCGACGTCACCGGGAAGCGCTTGTCGCGGCGCCGGGCTCGGACCGCGAAACTGCCCTGGCGATCGGCGGCCAGTTGCACGGCCGCCTCGATCGCGGCCGCGGGCTCCTTCGCGACCCGGATCGCCCGGCAGACCCTGGCCAGCCCCATGACCTGACTCATCCGCTCGGCGACCAGGTCGGCTGCAGTCTGCGCGGCGAAGTCGCCGGCCTCCGCGCCGGCCACCCTGAGCACGATCACGCCCTCGCGCTGCCAGACGCGTACGCCGATGCCCAGGTCACGTACCGCGCGCCGGATGTTGTCGTGCAGCATCCGCTCGAAGCGCTGGCGGTTCTTGCCTTTCAGCACGATCTCGCCGAGCTTCAGCAGGACGCACGGCTCGCGCAGCGGCGGCGCCGCGGGCGGCACCGCCGGGTTCGCCAAGGGGAGCACTGACATCACCACAGTCTGCCACTAGCCGGTACCGGGCCAACCGGCTTGGACGCGCGCCGCCGATCCGCCTTCCGATGGCGAACTGCGCGTTTAGGCTACTAGGACGCGAAGAGTCAGCCTCCGGCCACAATTGCCGTCTCGGTGGCGCCGGTGAGTATCTGCTCCGATACTTATGGTGATGTCACTCGGCCAGGTCCGGCCGGTCGGCGTAAGGACACGAGCAACATGGCACTCTGCACACGATGCGGTCGGCAGACCGAAGGCGCCGCGGAGTTCTGCTCGGGCTGCGGTAGCTATCAGAGTTCCCGCGAGTCCGAGCAGCCGCAGGCGGTCGCGGCCATGACCGGCGCTGCCGGTTACCTGCGGCCGTTCACGTCTCGCGGAAGAGACGACACCGAGTTACCACCCGACCAGGTGAGCACGCCCCCGAGTCGCTACTGGAGCCTGCAGCCAGCGTCGCCGCCGGGCCAGCCCACCGAGCCCGGCCGACTCGGCGCGGCCGACCCCGGCCGGTACGGCGCGGACGACCCCGGCCGCTACGGCGCGGACGACCCCGGCCGCTACGGCGCCGCGGACCCCGGCCGGTACGGCGCTGGCGAGCCCGCGCCGCCGGCGTCCGGACTCTCCATGCCACGCGGGCCGTTCGAGCCGGTCCGGCCGGCCGGCCCGCAGGATCTGGGCGCCGACCACTATCAGGGGGCCAGCGGTTATCACGCCGCCCCGGCATACCCACCGCCGGACCATCAGCTGGCCACGCAGCCAGATCCGCCCGCCAGCGGCTATGCACCGCCATCCGGCCCGTCGCCCGCTCCTGATCAGGCAGTGCAGGCCTACGATCCGCGACCGCAATACGCCCGGCCGGCGCAGCCCGACCAGGGGTACTTCGGCGGCGAGCGGTTCGGCTCCCCCGCGGGCGTGCCCGCGCAGCGCGCCGAAGGCGCGCCGGCCGGGGATCCCGGCCAGTTCGGCGCGCCGGAGCCAGGCGGCGCTCAGCTGCCCGCTCAGCCCGGTCCGGCCAGCGCGAGTGGCTCCGGCTTGCCGGGTCAGTCGGGGCCACGGTCCGCCGCGGACCTAGCTGGTGCTGGCAACTCGTATCCGCACGGCGGCTACGCTCCGGCCGGCCCGGACTCCGGGCCCGCGGCGGGCAGCTACCCGCCGCTATCGCAGGCCGCGGCCGACGCTCCGGCGAGCGGTTATGCTCCGGCCGACCAGGCCGCAGCCGGCCGCTACCCACTGCCAGGCTCGGTCACCGGCCAGTCGCCCGCGGGCAGCTATGCCCCGCCCAGCCAGTCGCCGTCTAGCGACTACCCGCTGCCTCGTCAGTCCCCGGCTGGCAGCTACGCCCCGCCCGACCAGTCCCGCACGGCCGGCTACTCCCCGACCGCCGACTATTTGACACCTGGCCAGTCCCCCGGCTACCTGACGCCCGGCCAGTCCTCCAACGGCAGCTACCCGGCGCTGGCCGACGCCTATCCGGCCCCGGACGGCGGCCTCCAGGCAGCGGGCCACGCCACTGCCCAGTTCCCGGCTGCGGCCGCGGCGACGCCGACCGGCATAGAGCACGCCACCTCCATCCTGACCACGCCCGACCCTGCCAGTGCTGAGGCGCAGGCCGGGCAGGCTCTGGCCGGCGAACCGACCCGGCAGCCTGCTGGCGGGTTCGCGCCGTCAGGCCCGGCCTGGCTCACCCGCGGCCAGCCAGCCGGGCCTGACCCGGCCGGGCCGCAGCGATCCCGGGCCGAATCGGCCACGGGCCGCCGCGGCCTGCGCCGCCGGACACCCGAGTCCGGAAGCTCCGCGTTCCCAGCCGAAGACGAGGCGAAGGAGCAGACCCCGCGCGGACAGCGCGGCGGAACGCACAGCGGCCGGTGGATCCCGTTCGCGGCGGCGGCGGTCGTGCTCATCGTCTGTGCCGTCAGCGCCGCGATCCTGCTGTCGCAGGGCAAGACGCCGGCCAAGCACCGGGCCGCCGCCGGAGCCACGGCCCGCCCGCGGCAGCCCAGTCCGACGCCGGCCCCGACTCCCAGCCGGCTCATCACGACGAGCCCGGCCGCCGCCAGCGGCCCGCACGCCGCCGCCGTCGTCGCGTTCCTGACCCGGTACTTCACCGCCATCAACGACCACGACTTCGCCGCCTACAAGCGACTGTTCAGCACGTCCCTGCGCGGCGGGCTGTCGCAGACCGCGTTTGCGCGCGGTTACGGCTCGTCCCAGGACTCGCAGGCCACCCTGCAGAGCATCGCCGGGACGGGCCAGACGGAACTCGCCGCCGCGGTCACGTTCACCAGTCACCAGCGCCCGGCCGCCAGCCCGAAGCACACCGCGTGCAACGTCTGGACCATCTCGCTGTACCTGGCTCCGCACGGATCCGGTTACGTCATCGTGTCCCCGCCGTCCAGTTACCAGGCATCGGTGAGCACCTGCCCGTAGCCGCTAGCCGCCCTTGACCGCGCACAGCAGCCGGTTGTCGCCGCGCTGCCAGAGCGTGCCGACCTCGGTGAAGCCGGCCGCGCGCAGCGCCTCGACGTGCACGCTGAGGCGTCCGGCCGGCGAGCTGTGGTGCTCGGCGGACACGTTGCGGGACTTGCGCTCGGCGTCGAGCGCGGCCAGGTCCGGTTCCGCGCTGACGGCGGTCCACCACTGATCCCAGCTCTCGGTGACGCCGCCTGGCTGCCGCCGCCGGATCTCCGCTTCGACCAGGGCCCGGTCCAGCATGGCCAGCCGCGGTGCTGAGTCGTCCTCGGCGAGGTGGTCACCGTTCAGCAGCAGTCCGCCCGGCCGCAGCAGCGCGCCGACCTCGGCGTAGACGGCGGCCAGGACCGGCTGCGAGAGCCAGTGCAGCGCCGTGGTGCTGACCGCAGCGTCCGGCTGGCGGGTGAGGCCGAGGCCGGCGGACCAGCCGGGCTCGCGCAGGTCGGCGTCGGCGAACCGGAGGCCCGGCCGGTCCGGCCAGGCGCTCCGGCCGAGCGCGAGCGTCAGCGGGTCGGCGTCGATCGCGACGACGGTGGCCTCCGGCAGCCGGGTCAGTAGCCGCGCTGCGAGCGAGCCGGGTCCGCAGCCCAGGTCGAGGATGAGCGGGTCATCGCGGCCGACGCCCGCCTCGACGGCGTCGAGCAGGGCGGTGAACCGGTCCTCCCGGTCCGGAAGCCGGTCTTGCTGCTGCGCGTCCCAGCGGACGATCCAGTCGCGCGCGGCGTCCTTGCCGATCGGCGCCGGCCGGGAGGCGGTTCCGCTTGCTGCTGACATGAGCCCTCACTGTTCCGTCACCGCACGTGACTGTCGTGTAGAGTTTCAACAGTTACACGCTAATCACGAAGGCATAACTGGTCAAGTGAATTTCAACAGTCACGTAGATTCGGTGATCACGGCCGCGGTCAACCTGGTGAACGCGGTCACGCCGGGTGAGGCGCGGGGCCGCGCATTCGAGCAGCCAGCCGGGGAAGACCTCCGGACCAGCGTCATCGAGGCGCTCACCAGCGCCAATCCGGGCGTGCAGGTGCCGACCGCGGCCCAGGCGGCCGACCTGGCCGTCGTGGCCGGGCGGCTGCGCGCGGTGTTCGACGCGGTGGATCACGGCGACGTCGATAAGCGCCGCGACCAGGGTCAACACGCTGCTGGCCGAGACCGGCGCCAGGCCCCAGCTGGATCGCCACGACGGCGAGCCGTGGCACATGCACTTCCACGCCAGCACCGACTCGCTCGCCGACGGCTGGGCCGCGGGCTGCGCGACCGGCCTGGCGATCGTGCTCGGCACGGAGATGTACGACCGGCTGGGAGTCTGCACGGCGCCGCGATGCGACCGCGTCTACGTCGACGTGTCCCGCAACGGCACCCGCCGGTTCTGCTCGACGGCCTGTCAGAACCGGGTGAAGGCGGCCGCCTTCCGCGCCCGCCAGGGGTGACGGGTCCGGCCTGACTCAGCCGAAGAAAACCTCGGCCTCGGCGTACCGCTCCGGCGAGACCAGCTTCAGCTCCCTGGTCGCCTCCAACAGCGGCACCCGGACGATGTCGGTGCCGCGCAGCGCGACCATCGAGCCGAACGCGCCGTCGGCGACCGCCCGGGCGGCGTGTACACCGAACCGGGTGGCGAGCACGCGGTCAAAGGCAGTCGGCGTGCCGCCGCGCTGCACGTGCCCGAGCACGATGCAGCGGGCTTCCTTGCCGGTCCGCCGCTCGATCTCGGCGGCCAGCCGCTGGCCGAGCCCGATCTGGGCCAGCTGCACGTGCCCGAAAGCGTCCAGCTGCCGGTCCGACTGATCCGCGGACTCGTCACCCGAGGACTTCGGCTGGGCGCCTTCGGCGACGACGACGATCGGCGCGTACCTGGTCTGGAACCGGTGCTCCACCCACTCGCAGACCTGGTCCAGGTCGAACGGCTTCTCCGGGATCAGGATCACGTTGGCGCCGCCCGCCATGCCCGCGTGCAGCGCGATCCAGCCAGCGTGCCGGCCCATCACCTCCACGATCAGGGCCCGGTGGTGGCTCTCGGCCGTCGTGTGCAGCCGGTCGATGGCTTCCATCGCGATATTGACCGCGGTGTCGAACCCGAACGTGAGATCGGTGGCGTTCAGGTCGTTGTCGATGGTCTTGGGCACGCCGACGACCGCCACGCCCGCGTCGTGCAGCTTGGCCGCGACGCCGAGGGTGTCCTCGCCGCCGATCGCGACGAGCGCGTCCACGCCGAGGCTTTCCAGGTTCTCCTTGATGCGCTCGATCCCGGTCTTGCCGCCGACCGCGGCCTCATCCGCCGCCGGGTTGGTCCTGGACGAGCCGAGGATCGTGCCGCCCCGGGGCAGGATGCCGCGGACCGCGGCGACGTCCAGCACCATGGTGTCGCCGTCAAGCGGGCCGCGCCACCCGTCACGGAAGCCGATGAATTCCATGTCGTGCTCGGCCGACGCCAGTCCGCACGACCGCGCGGATCACCGCGTTCAGGCCAGGGCAGTCGCCGCCGCCGGTCAGAACACCCACTCGCATTAGTTTTTCCTCTCCCGTCTATACCGCCACACTAGTAGTTATGAGCGTCCTTGCGATCGACGCGGGCACCACTGGCGTGACCGCTCTCATCGTCGCCGACGACGGCACGGTCGCGGGCCGCGGATACCAGGAATTCCGTCAGTATTTCCCGCAGCCCGGCTGGGTCGAGCACCTGCCGGAGGGCATCTGGCAGGCGACGCTCGCCGCCTGCACGCAGGCGATCCTGGCGGCGGGCAGCCCGGCGCTGGCCTGCGTGGGCATCACCAACCAGCGCGAGACCGCGGTGCTGTGGGACCGCACGACGCTCGCCGCTCCGCACCGGGCGATCGTCTGGCAGGACCGGCGGACCGCGCAGATCTGCACGGCGCTGCGCGAGGCCGGGCACGAGCCGAGGGTCGCCGAGCTGACCGGGCTGCGCATCGACCCCTACTTCACCGCCACGAAGCTCACCTGGCTGGCCGAGTCCGAGCCCGCCGTCTGGGCCGGCGTGATCGACGGCTCGGTGGCCGTCGGCACCGTGGACTCTTACCTGATCGCCCGGCTGACTGGCGGCCGGCGGCACGTCTGCGACGCCTCCAACGCGTCCCGCACGCTGCTGTTCGACATCAGGCGGGCCAGTGGTCAGCCGAGCTGTGCGAGCTGTTCCGGGTGCCGCCGCACGCCCTGCCCGAGGTCGTGCCGTCCACCGGCGTCGTCGGCCACACCGACCCGGACGTGTTCGGTGGCCTGTCCCTGCCGGTCGCGGGCATCGCCGGAGACCAGCAAGCCGCGCTGTTCGGCCAGGCCTGCTTCGACGTCGGCGCGGCCAAGTGCACGTACGGCACCGGGTCGTTCGTCCTGGTCAACACCGGGGCGTCGATCGTGCGCTCGCAGGCCGGGCTGCTGTCCACGGTGGCCTGGCTGGAACCGTCGGGCCAGCTGACGTACGCGCTTGAGGGCTCGGTGTTCGTGACCGGTGCCGCGATCCAGTGGCTGCGCGACGGCCTGGGCCTGCTGGACAACGCGGGCCAGAGCGAAGCACTGGCCAGGTCAGTACCGGACGCGGGCGGGGTGGTGTTCGTGCCGGCCCTCACCGGGCTGGGCGCCCCGGACTGGGATCCCGCCGCCCGCGGCGCGATGTTCGGGCTGACCCGGGGCACGACCAGGGCGCACCTGATCCGGGCGGCGCTGGAGGCCATCGCGTTCGAGGTCCGGGACGTGGTGGACGTGATGACGGCCGAGGCGGCCGCCGGGCCGCAGTCGCCGGCCCGGGGGCTCCGGGGGTCGCTCCCCGGGCAAATACCGCGGGGGCTCCGGGGGTCGCTCCCCGGGCAAACACAGAGCCGCTGCGGGTCGACGGCGGCGCCAGCGCCAACGACTTGCTGCTGCAACTGCAGGCCGACCAGTTGCAGCGCAGCGTCGAGCGGCCGGTGATCGCGGAGACCACGGCGCTCGGCGCGGCTTTCCTCGCGGGCCTGGGCGCCGGCGTCTGGTCGTCGCGCGCGGAGCTGGCGGCGACCTGGCAGCTGGACCGGCGGTTCGATCCCGGTGCCCGCGACGACGCGGCGCACGTACGCTGGCGCAGCGCGGTCGAGCGGACGAAGGGCTGGGCCTGACCGGGCGCCGCGGTTCGTACCGGCGGGCTGGCTCAGTCGCCGAGGCCGTCGTCGGCGTCGGTGTCGCCGTCCGCGGTCGGCGCGGCCGCCTTGACCGCAGCTGTGTTCGCCGCGGTGGGCGCGACCGGTCCGGCGCCGGAGTCAGGCAGCTGCCCGTTCCCGCTACTGCCATGAGCGAAGAACCTGGCTCAGCCGGCCCTTGGCCCGCTGCGCATACTCGTCGACGTACTCCTGACCCGACAGCCGCATCAGCTCGTACATGATCTCGTCGGTGACCGCCCGGAGCACGATCCTGTCCTGCTCAAGGCCGTAGTAGCGGGAGAAGTCGAGCGGCTTGCCGAACCTGACCCCCGGCCTGATCGTCAGCCGCGGCGCGAGCTTGCCTGGCGGCTGGAACTCGAACCCGCCGATCATCGCGGTCGGGATCACCGGCACCCTGGCCTCGAGCGCGAGCCGGGCCACGCCGGTCTTGCCGCGGAACAGCCGGCCGTCCGGCGTCCGCGTCCCCTCCGGGTAGATGCCGAGGAGATGGCCGGACGCCAGCACCCGCAGGCCGGTCCGCAGCGCCCGCTCGCTGGCCTCGCCGCCCGAGCGGTCGACCGGGATCTGGCCCATCCCGCTGAAGAACGCCTTCTTGGCCAGGCCCTTGATCCCGCGCGTGGTGAAGTACTCGGACTTCGCCAGGAAGACGACCTTGCGCGGCAGCGGCAGCGGGGCGAAGAAATGATCCGAGAAGGAAAGGTGGTTGCTGGCCAGGATCGCGGCGCCGTCCCTGGGCACGTTGTCGGTGCCCTCCGCCCACGGCCGGAACAGCAGCCGCAGCACGGGGCCGATAATCGCCTTGACCACCCAGTAGAACACGGTCATATGCTCCCACGTCAGAGCCGAACCGGCGATGACTAGCCGCCTGCCGGTTCGGTTTCGCCCTGGAAACTGCATCTGGCCGACCGACTGCCGCCTGGCGACGGCGCATGGGACGATTCGGGGTAACAGGCCGCGCGGGAGCGCACGCGAGAGGACCGAGGAACATGCCGGTAATGCCAGGTGCTGAGGCTTTTGCCCACCAGGGCGGCCCGACCGGGGTGCTGCTGTGCCACGGCTTCACCGGCAGCCCGCAGTCGCTGCGCCCGTGGGCCGAGTACCTGGCGGCGGCCGGGCTGAGCGTCTCGCTGCCGCGGCTGCCGGGGCACGGCACCACCTGGCAGGAGATGGCCAGGACGCGCTGGGAGGACTGGTACGCCGAGGTTGACCGCGCGTTCGACGAGCTGCAGGCCGGCTGCGACGAGATGTTCGTGATGGGGCTGTCAATGGGCGGCTGCCTGGCGTTGCGGCTGGCGGAACTGCGCGGCGACGCCATCCGCGGGCTCGTCCTGGTCAACCCGTCGATCACGGCCGACACCAAGGCGTTCCTGCTCGCGCCCGTACTGAAGCTGGTCGTGCCGTCGCTCAAGGGCATCGCGAGCGACATCAAGAAGCCGGGGGCCGCGGAGGTCGGGTACGACCGGGTGCCGGTGAAGGCGGCGGCCACCCTGCCTGGCCTGTGGCGCATCACCCAGCAGCACCTGACCGAGCTGACGCAGCCGGTGCTCGCCTACCGCAGCGTGAGCCGATCACGTCGTGGGCCCCGCCAGCATGAAGCTGCTGCAGGGCGCGCTGCCGCCGGCCCAGCTGGAAGTGCGTGAGCTCGCCGACAGCTATCACGTCGCGACACTGGACCATGATGCTGAGGTAATTTTTTCGGGCAGTCTTGAGTTCATACGGCTGCACAGCGGTATCACCACTGAGTCAACCGGCGGAGAATGAGGGATGAGCGGACCAGGCGACGTCGACGGCGAAGTCAGCGGCGACGAGGCCGCCTGGCGTGATCTGGTCGCACGCCTGGAATCCCCCGCTGCCCAGGCCGCCGAGGCAGTGCCGTGGCCCGCCAGGGAAGACCTGCCCGCGGAAGAGGCGGCAGAACCGCCGCCGCCGCCCGAGCCGCCCGCACCGCCCGCACCGCCCGCGCCAGCCAAGCCCGCGGACATCCCGGTCATCGGCGGGACTGCGCCATTCGAGCACAGCCGGGTCATCAGGTTCGCGGGCGACCCGCGCTCCTACGCGCCGCCCGAGGAAACGGACGAGCCGTATAAGCCCGAGCCGCTACCGCCACCCGCGCGGATGGACCCGGTCTCCAAGGGAGCCTGGGTCGCGCTGATCGGCGGGCCCGGCTACCTGTTGCTCGGCACGGTGCTGCAGTGGACCATCTCCGGCACCGAGGCCCTCGCGGCGATCGCCGCCTTCATCGCCGGCTTCGTGATCCTGGTCGTGAAGATGGGTGACCGGCCGCCGCGAGACGAGGACGACGACGGCGCGGTGGTCTGACGGAGCCTGGCGTGGCTCGGATCTGACCCCGGCTGGCTCAGGCAGCCAGCCTGGACCGGTTGTGTCCCGGCTGGCTCAGGCAGGCAGCCTGGACAGGTCCGCAGCGCCGATCATGCCCGCGTCCGGCCCCAGCTCCGCGAGCCGTACCTCGGCCAGGTGCCGGTGTGTCCGGCCGGTCAGACTGCTCGCGAACGCGCTCCGGGCCGGTCCGAGCAGCATCTCGCCTGCTTCTGACACCCCGCCGCCGATCACGAAGCAACCGGGATCCAGGATGGCCGCGACGTCGGCTAGGCCGTGCCCGAGCCAGCTGCCCACGATGTCGAAGCAGCTGAGCGCGCCTGCGTCGCCCTCGCGGGCCGCCTGGGTGACGGCCGGGCCGTCGATGCCATCGGGCGTGCCGCCACCGAGCTGCAGCAGCCGGACCGAACCGCTCGGCGCCCGCCGTGCTAGCTCGCGCGCCTCGGCCACCAGCGCGTTACCGCTCGCGTACTGCTCCCAGCAACCGCGGTTGCCGCAGCCGCACAGCCTGCCGTCCGGCACCACCCGGTAGTGGCCGGGCTCGCCGGCCGAACCCCATTGCCCCCGGTAGAGCTTGCCGTTCATCACGATGCCCGCGCCGATGCCGGTGCCGACGGTGATCATCATCATGTGCTGCTGACCGCGGGCCGCCCCGAGCTTCGACTCGGCCCACGCGGCCGCGTTCGCGTCGTTCTCGACCACGACTGGCCGGCCGATCCGTTCCTCGACCCGCTTCTTGACCTGCTCGTCCCGCCAGGCCAGGTTCGGCGCGAAGAGCACGGTCGAGCGCGTCTCGTCGACGAAGCCGGCCGCGCCGATGCCCACGGCCACCACCTCGTGCCGGGACAGCAGTTCCAGCACGGCGTCGGCGATGACGTCGGCGGTGTCGTCCGGGCGAGCGGCTGGCGTAGCCCGTTTCAGCTTCTCGACGATCACCCCGTGCTCGTCGACGACTCCGGCGGCAACCTTCGTGCCGCCGACGTCAACCCCGATTGTCAGGCTCATCCGGCCCTTCCGTCTGCTGCCCACCGTCCTCCTGCGCGTCCGCGCGGCTGGTCGCCGCTACCGGCTGCGGCTGGTCGGCGCTACCGGCTGCGGCAAGCTGGTCGCCGCCACCGGCCGCGGCGGCTGGTCGCCGGGCCCGCCCGCGGCCTGCTCGCCGTCCGCGGTGACCCTGGCGCCGTGCGCGGCCGCCCAACTGTCCCGCGCGGCATCCCAGCCCTCGCTGCCCGGCGCCCAGTCGTCTGGGGGCGCCGGCCTGGAGTCTGCTCCGCTCGGCCTGGACAGCACCGAGTCGACGGACTTCAGCGCTTCGGACACTGCCGCAGAGACCATATCGCCCGCGGTGGACAGGTGATCGCCCAGACCAGGGCCAGACTCGCGCATCCGCCTGGCCGCCCGGCAGATCGGGCACCACTGGCACTCCGGCGACTCGCCCACCTCGGGCGGAATCTCGCTCGTGGCCGTGTCCCAGACGTCGGCGCGCTCCGAGCGGCCGCTCCCGAACGTGCGCCGCACCTGCCCGCTGATCTCCTTGCGCATCGACTTGGCGCCGGAGCGCAGCAGCCAGCGCTGGAAGTCGCTGAGCATCTCGGCCCCCGGCGCCGGCTGCCGCGGTCTGGACTGCCTGCGGTCCTGGCCGGGCCTGGTGCTCCGGCGCTGGCCCGAGCCCGAGCTGCCGGAACGGCCGGAAGCACCGGAGCCGTCCGAGCCTCGAGAGCCCCCGGCACCGCCGGAGCCGGCACCTCCGCCGGAGCCCCCGGCACCGCCCGGGTCCGTGGCCGGATCCGCGCGGTCGGCCGGCCGCAGGCCGGCGTCGTCCTGCTCCTGGCTCTCCCTGGCGGCATCGGCCCAGGCCGACTTGTCCCAGCCCGCCTTATCCCAGCGCGAATGGTCCCGGTCCGAATTGCGGTCACGCTCGTCCGACATTGACCTCACCGCTCCTGACCGGCCCCGGAGGCCAGCTCCTCGGCGCGCTTCTTGAGTCCCTTCAGGGCGGTGTCGATGATCGTCTTCTCCGCCCTGCGCTTGAGCATCCCCGGCATCGGGAGGCCGCGGGTGCCCACCGCCAGCTCGTAGCTGACCCTGGTGCCCTGCCCAGCATCCGCCAGTGCATACGCGCCGGACATCTCCGTCACCATGGTGCCCGCCTCGGCCAGCTCCCAGCGGACGCCGGCGTCACCGTCCCACTCGTAAGCCAGCACGTAGCTGTCCTTGATCAGGCCAGCGTCCAGGGCGAACCGCACCCGGCGCGGGCGACCGGCCGGACCGTCTTCCAGCACCTCGGCAGAGCGCACTCCGGTGGCCCAGTCCGGATAGGCGGCAAAGTCTGCGATAACGCCCATCACGGCGCCGCGGGACGCGGCGGCGATAATGCTCGAGCTGGTTCTGTCGGCCATGCCTGGGAGCGTACCTCGCCGGAGCCCCACCGCCGGACGTCGCGGCGACTAACTACCACTGCAGGACATACGGCTGGCCACTGGCCCGGAAATGGCCCACGTTGATGCACTCGGTCCGGCCGATCCGGATGCGGCTCTGCCGCGGCTGGTGGACGTGCCCGAACAGGGCGTACCGCGGCTGGGTCTTCTCGATCAAGGCGAGCAGCGCCTCGCTGCCGCGCTCGAACCTGCGCGCCACCGTGTCGTAGAGCAAGTCGGGCACGGCGGGCGGGATGTGCGAGCACAGCACGTCTACCGCCCCGATCGCGGCGACCTTCGCGTCGAATACGTCCTCATCGAGCTCGTTCGGGGTGCGGTAAGCGGTCCGCAGGCCGCCGCCCACGAAGCCGAACGTCCGGCCGTCCAGGTCGAGCCGCTCGCCGTCCAGCACGCGCTGGCCGGCCTGGACATGCTCGCCCCACTGCCGCGGGACGTCGACGTTGCCGTAGGTGATGTAGGCCGGTGTCGGCATGGCCGCGAACAGCTCGGCGTACTGCCGCGCCACCGCCTGCTCGATGTGCTGGCGCGGGTCGCCGCCGAGCCCGGCCCACAGCTCGGCCGACATGGCCCTGGCCTCGTCGAACCGCAGCGCGGTGCGGAGCTCGACCAGCTGCTGCGCCTTCTGCGCGCCGAACAAGCCGGGAAATATGCCCTGGCTGTAGTCCGCGTAGTCGACGAACAGCAGCAGGTCACCCAGGCAGATGAAGGCGTCCGCGCTCTCTCCGGCCCGCCGGAGCGCGTCGGCCCGGCCATGGACGTCACTCACCACGTGGACCCGCATCCACCTACAGTAGGCAAAGTCCGGCAGCCTCGCCCAGCCCGCCAGGGCCCGGCAGGCCCGGCCCGAGCGGATGGGCGGCCCGGAACCCGCGGCCTACCCTTACCAAACCCGCAGCCGGGTACCGGGGTAACGTCGGCGAAGGTCAGATCGGGAACGCGGCAGGTGGAGGCGATGTGCTCGAGTACGGGATCCCGGCCCTCATCGCGGTGCCGGACGATGCCTCCCTGACGGACGTCATCTTCAGCCGGGCTGCGTCCGCGCCCGGCCAGGTGGTGATCCGGCGGCGGGCCGCCGACGGCACCTGGTCCGACGTCACGGCCGCCGAGTTCTGCGCCGAGGTCTCGGCCCTCGCGGCCGCGCTGGTCGCGGCCGGCATCGAGCCGGGTGACCGGGTCGCGCTGCTATCGGCCACCAGGTACGAGTGGACGCTGACCGACTACGCCATCTGGACGGCGGGCGCGGTGACCGTGCCGGTCTACGAGACCTCGTCGGCCGAGCAGGTCGAGTGGATCCTCAGCGACTCCGGCGCGAAGGCCGCCATCGCCGAGACGGACGAGCACGAGCAGCTCATCGCCGGCGTGCGCGACCGGCTGCCTGCCCTCGCCGACGTCTGGCGGGTCGACGGCCTCGCCACCCTGGCCGCCACCGGCGCGGCCGTCAGCACCGACCAGCTGCACGCGGCCCGCAAGGCCAGGCAGGCCGGCGACCTGGCCACCGATCATCTACACCTCGGGCACCACCGGGCGGCCCAAGGGATGCGAGCTGACCCACCGCAACCTGCTGTCGGCGGTCCGTAACGTGGTGGACGGCTCGCTGGCGGAGCTGTTCCAGGAGACCGGCGGCTCGACCCTGCTGTTCATGCCGCTCGCGCACGTCTTCGCCCGGATCATCGAGGTCGGCTGCCTGGAGTCGGGCGCCGTGCTCGGCCACTGGCCGGACTCGCGCACGGTGGCCAAGGGCCTGCCCGAGTTCGGCCCCACGTTCCTGCTGGCCGTGCCCAGGGTGTTCGAGAAGGTCTTCAACACCGCCCAGCAGACCGCATCCGCCAGCCCGGCCAAGGCCAGGATCTTCGCGGCGGCCACCGACACCGCGATCGCGGTCAGCCAGGCGCAGTCCGCGGGCAGGCAGGCCGGACTCGGCCTGCGAGCCCGGCACGCCCTCTTCGACCGGCTGGTCTACGGCAAGCTGCGCGCGGCCGTGGGCGGCAAGGTCACCTACGCGGTATCCGGCGGCGCGCCGCTGGGCGAGCGGCTTGGCCATTTCTTCCGCGGGGCCGGGATCACGGTGCTCGAGGGATACGGCCTGACGGAAACGTCCGCGGCCGCGACCGTGAATAAGCCGAGCCGCAACAAGATCGGCAGCGTGGGACAGCCCCTTCCTGGCGTGACCGCCAGGATCGCGGACGACGGAGAGATAGTGCTCAAGGGCAGCATCATCTTCGGCAGCTACCGGAACAACCCGGCGGCGACGGCCGAGACGCTCGACGCCGACGGCTGGCTGCACACCGGTGACCTCGGGTCGCTGGACGAGGAGGGCTTCCTGCGCGTCACCGGCAGGAAGAAGGAGCTCATCGTCACCGCGGGCGGCAAGAACGTCGCGCCGGCCGTGCTCGAGGACAGGCTGCGCGCGCACCCGCTGATCAGCCAGTGCATGGTGGTCGGGGATGGCAAGCCGTTCATCGCCTGCCTGATCACGCTTGACCCGGAGGCGCTGGAGCCCTGGAAGAAGCAGCACGGCAAGCCGGCGGGCGCCACCGCGGCCGACCTGGCGGACGACCCCGACCTGCTGGCCGACCTGCAGACTGCCGTCGACGAGGCGAACAAGGCGGTGTCCAGGGCCGAGTCCATCCGCAAGATCCGGGTGCTGCCGGTCGACTTCACGACCGACAACGACTACATCACGCCGTCTCTCAAGGTGAAGCGGGCCCTGGTCGCCAAGGACTTCGCCGCCGACATCGACGCGCTCTACCGCTGAGGTCGCGCGGGTCCGTCAGCCAGGATGCGCTGGAGCCGCTCGGCGACCAGGTCCCAGGTCCACTCGCGCTCGATCCAGGCCTGGCCCTTGTCCCCCATCGCGGCGGCACCCGCCGGGTCGGCGAGCAGTTCGCCGATCCGGTCCGCCACCGCGGCGGCGCTGCGGCCGGGCACGACGTAGCCGGTCTCGCCGTCGAGGATGGCGTCCGGCGCGCCGCCGGAGTCACCGCCGACGACCGGCAGGCCGGTCGCGGAGGCCTCCAGGTAGACGATGCCGAGGCCCTCCACGTCCAGGCCCGCTCGCCGGGTCCGGCACGGCATCGCGAAGATGTCGCCGGCGTCGTAGTAAGACGGCAGCTCGTCCCAGCCGACCGGCCCGGTGAACAGCACCGAGCCGGCCACGCCAAGCCTTTCCGCCAGCCGTTCCAGCTGGGCGCGATAGGGCCCGTCGCCGACCAGCATCAGCAGCGGCTCCGCCGCGCCGGCCCCGGCCCCGGCCGCGTGCCGCGCCAGCACCCGCGGCCAGGCCCGGATGAGCGTGTCCTGCCCCTTGCGCGGCACCATCCGGGACACGCAGACCACCACCTGCCGGTCCGGGTCGACGCCGTGCCGCTTGCGCACCTCCGAGCCGCCCGAACCGGGCCGGAACCCGGCCGGGTCGACGCCCGGCGCGAGCCGGACCATCCGCCCGGCCGCCTCGGGGGTGAGCGCCCTGGACAGCCGGACCCGGAAGTATTCCGCGAGGTAGGTGAGCACGTCGACGCCGGAGCCGACCCGGCGCAGCAGCCAGCGCGCGCCCGGCAGCGCGGCCCAGCCCGCCTCGTGCCCGTGCGTCAGCGCCACGATCCGGCGCGCGCCCGCCCGGCGCAGGCTCGGCGCCAGCAGCCCGAGCGGCGCGGCGGCGCCGAACAGCACCGTGTCGCAGCCGTGCTCGCGCAGCAGCGCGATGGCCCGGTTCCGGACCGACGGCACCGGCAGCATCAGCCTGCCGGGGTGGCGGATCACCGGGAACGGCAGCGCCTGGTCGAAGTCGGCGGCGCCAGCCCAGGCCGGCGCGTAGACGACCACGCCGTCGGCGGGCAGCCGCACCGCGAGCGCGTGCACGAATGACTGAATCCCGCCGCTGCGCGGCGGGTAGTCGTTGGTGACGATCAGGACCTTGGGCATGGCATCAGGGTGACCGGCGGCGTGCCGCCCCGCTGCAGGGCGGCCGTCCTGCGGACGGATCGCGCAGAAGCTCTGAGCGTACCCGCCAGGCCGACCGCACCAGTCAGCGGCTGCCGTATCGCCGGCTACGGGCGGACCGCCCCGTCGATGCCGGGCGTGCTCGCGCCTTGATAGGTCACGAGCTCCACATTCTGGCCTGGTGCCGGCGCCTGGATGAACTTGCCGCCGCCGACGTAGATGGCGACGTGACCGGCCCCGTAGAACACCAGGATGTCGCCGGGCTGCACGCTGCTGAGGCTCACGTGCGGCAGCGAGTCCCACTGCTCGTAGCTGGTGCGCTCGATGGACACACCCGCGGCGGCCCACGACTCCATGGTCAGCCCGGAGCAGTCGAACCCGGAAGAGCACGGGCCGGTGCCGCCGTACACGTACGGGCAGCCGAGCTGGGCGTACGCGAACGCCACGGCCTTGTCGGCCTGCGACGTCGTCGGCCCGGTGTACTTGCCCGTGGTGGTGCCGGTGCCGGGCCCGCCGCCCACCGTCGCCTGCTGCGGCGGGGTGAGCTTGGCGAGCAGCGCCTCCTGCTGGCTGAGCATCTTGTTCAGCGCCGTCCGCCGCTTGCTGAGGCTGGCCTTCAGCTGCACGATGCCGGCCTTGGTCCGGTTGACCAGCTGCTGGGTCTGCTCCAGCTGCTTCGCGGCCGACAGGAACTGGCCGATCATGGCCTCGTTGCTGGCCGACAGCTCCTCCAGGATCGAGGACTGGTCCAGGATCTGCTGCGGG
Organism: uncultured Actinomycetota bacterium; assembly: GCA_963805805.1. Classification (GTDB taxonomy): domain Bacteria; phylum Actinomycetota; class Actinomycetes; order Streptosporangiales; family Streptosporangiaceae; genus JAJYUU01. Next base: position 419,783 of record CAWDVS010000012.1, read on the forward strand.
TTACCCGCGGTCAGCAGCGTCATGGACGCGTTCGTGTTGCCGGTCTCGTACTGGCTGATCGCGATCTTGGCGACCTCAGCCTGCAGCTTAGAGAAATGCCCGGAGTAGATCGACAGCTGCTGCTTCACCAGCGTCAGCCGCTGGTTCGTGCTGGCGAGCTGCTGCTGGACCTGATCGTACTGCTGGCCCAGCTGGTCAGACTTCGAGCGCAGCTGCGTGATCTTCTTCTGGACCTGAGCGACCGTCGGTGCGGGGGCGCCAGCGGCACTGCCGGTCACTGCGAACAGCAGTCCGGCGCCCACCACAGCTACCGTCACGGCCGCGATACGTTGCCCTACGACGTTGCGCAATGGCGGCGTATGCACCTGCGTGACACGCTCCTTCTTCCACTATCGGCCTGCCGGGTGAGCTGACGGGTTCGGGCGGTGGAAGACGGCCCTACGACCGGGCATTTGTGCCCGGCCGATTCACCCCTGGCGGCGCGACACGGCGCCGCCGGCGGGTCCCCGGCTCTCGTGCTGACCGGCTGCCAGCAACAAAGACTCGGCTGTCCGACCGCCGCTGCCGAGTTGGCAGCGAACTGCGGTACGGCTCGCGGATGAGACTAGTGAAACAGCAGGGGTGGATTCAACCGCTTCGCCCATTCTCACCGTCGTGGCGAGCGCGGTTCAGCCAGGGAACTGGCTCCGCCTGGGCAGATCGCGACCGGCCGCCGCGGTGTCCGGAGCCGGTGCCGGGGTGCTATGCGGCATCTTGCGGCGCGCCTTTGCCGCACTGTCAGAGGCACGCCCTAGCGTGAGTGCCGTGCCAGGACCGCTCGCAGCCTACGATCTCGTCGTCGTCGACGTGGAGACGACGGGCTGGCTGCCCGGCGAGGCGGCCATCACCGAGATCGGTGCGGTCCGGCTGAACGGCGGTGAGATCACCGGCGAGTTCGCCTCGCTGGTCCGGCCCGGCGGTCCGATCCCGGCCGACATCTGCGAGCTGACCGGCATCACCGACGCGATGGTCAGCCGGGCGCCGGGCGCGGCCCCGGCGCTGCAGGCGTTCCTGGCGTTCGCCAGGGGCTGCGTGCTCGTCGCTCACAACGCGCCCTTTGACCTGGGCTTCCTGACCGCGGCGTGCGCGGCGTGCGGGATCGAGTGGCCGCCGACCGCCACCATCGACACCGCGGTGCTCGCCCGGCTGCTGCTCGGACCGCAGGACGTGCCCGACTGCCGGCTGGCGACGCTGGCCAGCTACTTCGGCACGAGGACGTCACCCTGCCACCGGGCGCTCGCCGACGCCAAGGCGACCGCGGGCGTGCTCGCCGGGCTGCTGGACCTGGCCGCGACTGGCCGCCAGGCGCCGATCCGGATGCCGCTCGCCTCCTGACCGCGCCGGCTTGCTGACAGCACAGGGTTGCTGGCGGCACGGGTACGGCCGGAGCGGCAGGCGGTACGCTACTGCCGCGGCGCCGGGGACGGCACCAGAATCGGCCCCAGGGAGGACACAGTGGTCACCGCAATCGTGCTGATCAAGTGCGACGTCGCGCGCATCCCCGAGACCGCGGAGGCGATCGCGCAGATCCCGGCGGTCAGCGAGGTCTACTCGGTCACCGGCGAGTTCGACCTGGTGGCGATGGTCCGGGTGCGCGGGCATGACGAGCTCGGCGACGTCATCCCCGGCCGCGTGAACAAGGTGCCGGGCGTCACCCACACCGAGACGCACATCGCGTTCCGCACCTATTCACGCCATGACCTGGAGGCCGCGTTCGCGATCGGCTACAGCGAGGCCTGAGCGGGCGCTCGGGCCGGCTGCGCGGGTTAGCGGGCGGCGGCGAGCCGCTGGCTGGCGGTGATCCAGCGCTCGAGCAGGCCGGCGGCGGCACCCGAGTCGATCGCGGCCGATGCCCGCCGGTGGCCCTCGGCCAGCGCCGGGACGAGCGCCTCGGGGCCGCTCACCCCGGCGTCGGCGGCGAGCGCCGCGGCGGCGTTCAGCAGCGCGGTCTCCCGGACCGGCCCCTGGCCTCCGGCCACGAATTCGCGCACGACCTCGGCGTTGTGCGCCGGGTCGCCGCCCTTGAGGTCGGCCGGATCGGACCGCGGGATGCCGAGGTCGGCCGGGTCGAGCCGGGTCTGGCTGACCTCGCCGTCAGCCGCGATCCAGACCGCCGACGGCGCGGTCGTGGTCAGCTCGTCCAGCCCGTCGTCGCCGTGGAAGACAAGCGCCGAGCAGCCGCGGCCGGCCAGCACGCCCGCCAGGATCGGGCCCATCCGCGGGTCCGCGACGCCGACGGCCATGGCGGCCGGGCGGGCCGGGTTGGCCAGCGGGCCGAGGAAGTTGAAGACGGTCGGCACGCCGAGTTCGCGCCGCGGCACCGCGGTATGCCGCAGCGCCGGGTGGTACAGCGCCGCGAACAGGAAGCCCGCCCCGATCTCGGCGACCAGTTGCTCCGTCGCGGCCGGCGGCAGGTCGATGACGACGCCCAGCGCCTCCAGCACGTCGGCCGTGCCGCAGGCCGACGAGGCGGCCCGGTTGCCGTGCTTGACCATCCGGGCGCCGGCGGCCGCCGCGGCGATCGTGCCCATCGTGGAGATGTTCACGGTCCTGGCGACGTCGCCGCCGGTGCCGACCAGGTCGACGATCCGGCCCGGCACCGAGATCGGCGCGGCGTGGTCGAGCATGGCCTGCGCGAGCCCGGCCATCTCGGCCGGCGTCTCGCCCTTCATCCGCAGCGCGACGCCGAACCCCGCGATCTGGGACGGCGTCGCGGCGCCCTCCATGATCTCGTTCATCGCCCAGGCGGATTCCTCGGCCGTGAGCGTCTCGCCCCGGATCAGGGCGCCGATCAGGGCCGGCCAGGTTGTGCGCACGTCCATCTGGGCGACCTCGATCCGGTCTGGCCGTCGGGCTACGGCGTCGGTGCTGGTTGGTTCAGTGCGGTGCGGCGGAGTGCGGGGTAGCTCAGTGCGGGGGCGTCGCCCCGCGCTGGGCGATCTCGGCGGCGGCCGGGGCGGCGGCCAGCTGGCGGCCGCGCATCAGGCCCGCGAGCGCCCTGGCCAGCTCGACCGGGTCGATCGGGTGGCTGATCACGGCGTCGGCCCTGGACCAGGTGGCCAGCCAGCCGTCATCGACCCGGCCGACTATCAGCAGCACCGGCGGGCAGTTGTGGATCTCGTCCTTGGCCTGCCGGCACACGCCCATTCCGCCGGCCGGCTGCGCCTCGCCGTCCAGCACCAGGACGTCGGCGCCGCCGGCGTCCAGGAGCCGGAACAACATGGGCTCGGTCGCGACGTCGATGATCTCGGCTTCCGGCACGTCAGGCGCGGGACGACGGCCTATCGCGAGCCGCACCCTGCCCCGAGTGTCGGCATCATGGCTATACACGACAACCTTCATGGCACAGGATGGTACCGAGCCGGGGGGTCGGGGTACGCACGCCTACAGGTTGTCGTAATAATGGCCCCGTGGTGACAGCATCTACTGAGGTCGCTCCGCGCCCCACCGCGAGCCGACCGAACCTCGTCAGCGTGGGCACGATCATCTGGCTGTCCTCCGAGCTGATGTTCTTCGCCGCGCTCTTTGCCATGTACTTCACCATCCGCTCGGTGGACAAGGGCATGGGTCAGGCCTGGCCCAAAGCGCACCTGGATCTGCAGCTCGCGTCGATCAACACGACCGTGCTGCTGCTGTCCAGCGTGACGTGCCAGATGGGCGTGTTCGCGGTCGAGCGGCATCAGCTGCGCCGCTCCGGCAGCATCTTCAACTTCCCCAAGTGGGGCCTGCGCGAGTGGTACGTGCTGACGTTCCTCATGGGCCTGTACTTCGTGCTCGGCCAGGGTTATGAGTACCTGGACCTGATCCAGAAGCAGCACGTGACGTTGTCGTCGTCCAACTACGGCTCGGTCTTCTTCCTGACCACCGGGTTCCACGGCCTGCACGTCAGCGGCGGGCTCGTCGCGTTCCTGTTCCTGCTCGGCCGCACGTTCGCGGCCAAGAGGTTCACGCTCGAGCAGCAGACCAGCGCGATCGTCGTGTCGTACTACTGGCACTTCGTGGACGTGGTCTGGATCGGGCTGTTCACCACCATCTACATCATTCACTGACCGGGACCTTGGGGTAGCTGTGAGCTGGATCACCGCGAGGCGCCGACACCCGGCAGCTACATATGCGGTCCTTGCCTTCGTGCTCGTGCTGATCGGCGTCGGCTACGGCCTGGTGACGAGCAGCGGGTCGGCCACCGCGGCGCAGCAGTCGCGCCCAACGCGGCCCAGATCGCGCGAGGGCGCACGCTGTTCAGCGAGAGCTGCGCGAGCTGCCACGGCACTCGTCGCCGAGGGCACGAGCCAGGCGCCGTCCCTGATCGGCGTCGGCGCCGCCGCCGTGGACTTCCAGGTCGGCACCGGCCGCATGCCGCTCACGGCGAATGAGGCGGAGGGCATCCGCAAGCCGCCCGTGTTCACGCCGAGCCAGATCAAGGCGCTCGCCGCTTACATCGAAAACCTCGGCGGCGGCCCGCCGATCCCGTCCGCGGCCCAGGTGAACCCAGCCGCGGGCGCCTACGGGCTCGGCCAGCAGCTGTTCGTGGCCGACTGCGCCGCGTGCCACAACTTCGTCGGGGCAGGCGGCGCGCTCACCTACGGCAAGTTCGCTCCGCCGCTGAGCGCCTCGACACCCACCCAGATCTACGAGGCCATGCTCACCGGGCCCGAGGCGATGCCGGTCTTCAACGACCTGACGATCACGCCCCAGGAGAAGCGCGACATCATCGCCTACGTCACGCAGGTCCGGTCGCAGCCCAACCCCGGCGGCTTCAGCCTGGGCCGGGTCGGGCCGGTAACCGAGGGCCTGGTGGCGTTCCTCGGGTTGCTCCTGTTCCTGGTGCTGGCGGCACTATGGATCACTGCGAAGCACGGGAAGGCTCATGAGTAACACCAACTCCCCCGACTCGGGCGACACCGCCTGGCAGGAATACCTGACCGGCGGCGATCAGGCCGGAGGTGCCGGTGCCGCAGGCACCAGTGCTGCCCACGCCACCACCGACCAGCCCGAGGAGCCGCCCGGCCCGCGCCGGGTCATCGGCACCCCGCCGCCGGCCACCGCCAGGACCATGCTCCCCACGGCCGGCGACGGCGGCCCAGGCCGCCCGGTCAGGGAACTGCCGCCGGACCCCGATAACCCGGCGACCGCGAAGAAGGCCGAGCTCATCGTCGCCGCCTGCTTCATCCTGGCGATGCTGTCCGGCTTTGGTTTCCTGGTCGCCTACGGACTAGTCGGCGTCGGCTCGGTTACCGGCACGCAGCATTCGAACCTGCTGCTCGGCCTCACGCTGTCACTCACGCTGCTGCTGCTCGGCGTGGGCGCCACGATCTGGGTCCGGCAGCTGATGCCCACGGTCGAGCTGACCGAGCAGCGGCACGTGATGGCGTCGGATCCGAAGGACAAGGCGGCCTTCAAGGAGACCTGGGAAGAGGGCGCGGAGACCAGCCAGTTCGTGAAGCGGCCGATCGTGCGGCGTAGCCTGATCGCCGCCACGGTCCCGCTGGGCGTGGCGCCGCTGTTCCTGCTGCGCGACCTCGGCCCGCTGCCGGGCAAGAGCCTGGACACGACGGCCTGGCGCAAGGGCCTGCGGCTCCTCGTCTACGGCACGAACCGGCCGATCACGCCGGCCGAGTTCAGCTCCCCGGGCTCGATCATCAGCGTCGGGCCCGAGGGCTTCCTCAGCGACGATGACGCGATGGCCAAAGCCGCGGTGATCATCATCAAGTTCCGGCCCGGCGAGCTGGCCTTCGCGCCCGGCTGGCGCCCGGTGGCGAACAAGGTCGTGCAGAACTGGACGGTCGACAACATCGTCGCCTACTCCAAGATCTGCACCCACGTCGGCTGCCCGGCCGCCCTGTACGAACAGACCACGCACCACATCCTGTGCCCGTGCCACCAGTCGACGTTCGACGCGACCCAGGGCGCCAGGGTCATCTTCGGCCCGGCGACGCGGCCGCTGCCGCAGCTGCCGATCGGCGTGGACAAGCAGGGGTATCTCATCGCCACAGGCGACTTCGCGGTGCCGGTGGGCCCGAGCTTCTGGGAGCGGTCATGAGCGTGGAACGGGCGCTTGAAGGCACCGGCACCTGGCTGGACGACCGGCTGCACGGCGCGCGCGGCGTCCGCGTGCTGCTGCGCAAGGTGTTCCCGGACCACTGGTCGTTCCTGCTCGGCGAGGTCATCCTCTACTCGTTCATCATCCTGCTGCTGACCGGAACGATCCTCACGCTGTGGTTCCAGCCCAGCATGACCGACGTCATCTACCACGGGTCATACGTGCCGCTGCGCGGCGTCAGGATGAGCGAGTCGTACGCTTCGACGCTCAACATCAGCTTCGACGTCCGTGGCGGGCTGCTGATGCGACAGATCCATCACTGGGCCGCCGACCTGTTCATGGCCGGCATCATGGCCCACATGATCCGGGTGTTCTTCACCGGCGCGTACCGCAAGCCGCGCGAGATCAACTGGCTCATCGGCATCATCCTGTTCACCCTCGGCCTGCTCGAGGGCCTGTTCGGCTACTCCCTGCCCGACGACCTGCTGTCCGGCGCGGGCCTGCGCATCCTCGAGGGCGTCATCCAGTCGATCCCGCTGGTCGGCACCTACCTGGCGTTCTTCCTGTTCGGCGGCCCGTTCCCCGGCCATCTGATCATCCCGCGGCTGTACATCCTGCACGTGCTGCTGATCCCCGGGCTGATCCTGGCACTGGTCACCGCGCACCTGTTCCTGATGTTCCATCAGAAGCACACGCAGATGCCGGGCAAGGGCCGCACGAATACGAACGTGGTCGGCGCGCCGATGTACCCGTACTTCATGGCCAAGACCGGCGCGTTCTTCTTCTTCGTGTTCGCCGCCGTCGCGCTGGCGTCCGCGTTCGTGCAGATCAACCCGATCTGGCTGTACGGGCCGTTCAACCCGGTCGCCATGTCGGCCGGCTCGCAGCCCGACTTCTACATGGGCATGCTCGAAGGCGCGCTGCGGGTGATGCCTGCATGGCAGACGGTGCTGTGGGGGCACACGATCGCCTGGAACGTGTTCATCCCCGCCTTGGTCCCGCTCGGCATCCTGTTCACCGGCGCCGCGCTGTGGCCGTTCCTGGAGCAGTGGATCACCGGCGACAAGCGCGAACACCACGTGAACGACCGGCCGCGGAACGCGCCCACCAGGACCGCGCTCGGGATCGGGATGATCACGTTCTACGGCATCCTGTGGGCCGAGGGGGCCAACGACGTCCTCGCCGACCACTTCGACGTACCGCTGTACTGGATCACCTGGGCTGCGAGGGTGGGCATCTTCGTCGGCCCGGTGATCGCCTACATCATCACCAAGCGGATCTGCCTGGGCCTGCAGCGCAAGGACGCCCACCTCATCGAGCACGGGGTGGAGACCGGCATCATCCGGCAGCTGCCCGGCGGCGAATTCATCGAGGAGACCAGGCCGGTCGACGAGGAACGGCTGGCCGTCCTCGCCTCGCGGTCCGACCTCCCGCCGCTGCCGGCCTTGGACACGGCCGAGAGCGACGTGCCGCCGCCCGGCATGCGTGGCGGCCTCGGCCGGGTCAGGGAGCGGCTGTACAAGGTCGTCACCGAGAGCGTGCCGATCGCCAACGGCCACAACGGGCACGGCGACGGGCACGCGATCGAGGGCAACGGCCACGACCACGCGGCCGTCGGGTCCGGCTCGGGCGCGGGCCAGCACGAGGACGCCGAGAGCGACGACAGCCACAGCTAGCGCGAAGGGGGCTCCCGGCGCCGGTAGCGCCGGGAGCCCTTTTGTTTTGCTAGCACGGAGAAAGGGGGGTCCCGGCGCCGGGACCCCCCTTTCCGGTCTCAGGCCACCAGCGAGGAATAGCTGCTCGCGTCGCCCTGGATCACGACCGCTGTGTCGCCGCGGATGCCGACCGGCACCGGACCGGCGATGGTGACGCGGTGCATCAGGCGGGGCAGATCGTCGTAGTCAGCCACCGCGTAGTGCTGGGTCGCCCGGTTGTCCCAGATCGCGACGTCGCCGGCGCGCCAGCTCCAGCGCACGGTGTTCTCCAGCCGGGTCACGTGCCGCTGCAGCAGGGCGAACAGCTCGGCCGAGTCGGTCGAGCTGAGGCCAGCGAAGGACCGGATGAAGTGACCGAGCAGCAGCGACGGCTCGCCGGTCTCCGGGTGGATGCGGACCACCGGATGCTCGGTCTCGAACACCAGGTGCCGGAACTCGTCCCGGTGCCGCTGCTCCTGTACGTCCAGTCCGCCCCGAGCCTGGTGCGCGGCGTAGTCGTAGAGGTTCGAGTGGACGGCGCGCAGGTTGTTGACCAGCGCCTGCAGTGCCGGGTGCAGCCGCCGGTAGGCCTCGACCGTGTTCGCCCACACCGTGCTGCCGCCGTACGGCGGCAGCTTGATCGCCCGAAGCACGCTGATCGCGGGCACCCGGTCGACGAACGTCACGTCCGTGTGCCAGCTATTGGCCTTGCCCCGCTCGGAGTCGATCGGCAGGATCACCTGCCCGTCGCCGGACAGGGTGGGGTGCGGCCTGGTGACCTCGCCGAGCAACTGTGCGAATTCGTACTGGTCGGCATCTGTGGCGTGCTGCTGATCGCGCAGGAACACGACCCGGTGCCGCAGCAGCGCGGCCCGCAGCTCGCTTACCGCGGCGGCGTCGGCGGCCCCGTCGACGCGGATGCCGCTGACCACCGCGCCGAGCGCGCCGCCTACTTGCGCTACCTCGATGTGCCGGAACGGCGGATCCGCCGGTACGGACACCCGATCCTGTAGCTGTGTCATTCTCGCCTGCACCTCCAGTGCTCCTGGTCCTGTCAGTCCCAATCTGACCCGCGGCTCCGGTCAAAGTCAAGTATTCCGATTTATTTACTAGAGATTGTTCGCGCCCAGTCCAGTACGCCGGCCGTCCCGCTGGGTATAGATGCGGTAGCTCCAGGGACAGGATCCGTACCCAGTGGGGCGGAAGCGGGGGGAATCGGTCATGGCAGCAGCGGAGCAGTTTCGCATCGGGAGCCACGTAACCTGCACGGATGGCGACTGCGGAGAGCTGACCAGGGTCGTCGTGGATCCGGTCACCCAGTCCGTGACCCACCTCGCGGTGGAGCCCGCGCACCGGCGCGGCCTGGCCCGGCTGGTGCCGGTGCAGCAGGCCGGAGCGGCCGCATCGGACAGCGTCGCGCTGGATTGCACGATGGCCCAGTTCGAGGCCCTCGAGCCGGCGGAGGAGACGCTCTTCGTGCCCGGCTCTCGTGGCTACGCGGTCTACGGGCCCGAGCAGGTGCTCGCCTGGCCGTACTACCGCCTGGGCGACGCGGTGCAGTTCCCCGAGGACGAAGGCAAGGTGTCGGAGACCGTCACGACGGACACGATCCCGCGCGGTGAGGTCGCGGTCCGGCGCGGCGCGCACGTGCACGCCACCGATGGCCCGATCGGGCACGTGCAGGGGCTGGTGGTCGACCCCGACACCGAGCACGTCACGCACGTGCTGCTGCAAGAAGGACACCTGTGGGGCCGCAAGCAGGTCGCCATCCCGATCGGCGCCGTGGCCGGGCTGGATGACGACATCAGCCTGAGCATCTCCAAGCGGGAGGTCGGCCAGCTGCCGGCGGCGCGCCTGGAGCCCTGATTCGCGCGCGGGCCGGTCAGATGACCCGCCGGGCCGCCAGATCCCCCGGACCGGTGCCCGGCTCCGGCTTGCCGGCGATCCGGTACACGTCCGATCCGTCGACGGTCTCCCGTTCCATCAGCAGCTCGACGAGCTCGTGCAGCTCGGGCTGATGGGACCGGAGCAGGTCGGTGGCGGTCTGCTCGGCCTCCCGCAGCAGCCGGGCCACGTCCTGGTCGATCTTGGCCTGAGTGGCCTCGGCGAACGGCCGGCTGGACAATCCCTGGCCGCCACCGCCGAGGAACACCGAGCCGCCCTCGGGATAGCTGACCGGCCCGAGGGCCGCCGACAGCCCGTACTCGCGCACCATCTTGGTGGCCAGCTCGGTGGCGCTGGCCAGGTCGCTGGCCGCGCCGGTAGAGCCCTGGCCGAGCTCCACCAGCTCGGCCGCGCGCCCGCCGAGGCGCACGCAGAGCGAGTCGGTCAGGTAGTCCTCGCCGTACAGATGCCGTTCGTCGATCGGCAACTGCTCGGTGACGCCGAGCGTCTGGCCGGCCGGCAGGATGGTGACCTTCGCGACCGGGTCCGCGTGCTCGGACAGGGCCGCGACCAGGGCGTGCCCGGACTCGTGCACAGCCACCGCGTGCTTCTCCTCGGGCAGCAGCGCGTTCGAGCCCTCCCGGCGGCCGAGCAGGATCCGGTCCCGCGCCGCGTCGAAATCGCCCGCGGATATCACGTCGCGGTGATCGCGCACGGCCACGATGGCCGCCTCATTGGCCAGGTTCGCCAGGTCCGCGCCGGAGAACCCGGGCGTGCCGCGCGCCACGACGTTCAGGTCCACGTCCGGCCCGAGCTGCTTGCCGCGCGAGTGCACCTTCAGGATGGCCTCCCGCTCGGCCAGGTTGGGCAGCGGGATCGTCACCTGCCGGTCGAACCGGCCCGGCCGCAGCAAGGCCGGGTCGAGGACCTCGGGCCGGTTCGTCGCGCCCAGCACGACGATGCCCTGGGCCACGTCGAAGCCGTCCATCTCCGCCAGCAGCTGGTTCAGCGTCTGCTCGCGCTCGTCGTTGGCGACGGCGGCGCCCGAACCGGACCGGCGCTGGCCGATGCCGTCGATCTCGTCGATGAAGATGATCGCCGGTGCCCGCTTGCGCGCCTCGCTGAACAGGTCACGCACCCTGGCCGCGCCCACGCCGACGAACAGTTCCACGAAGCTGGACCCGGTGACCGAGAAGAACGGTACCGACGCTTCGCCGGCCACGGCCCTGGCCAGCAGCGTCTTGCCGGTGCCGGGCGGGCCGACCATGAGCAGGCCGCGCGGCGCCATCGCGCCTGCGCGCTGGTACCGGCCGGGATTGCGCAGGAAGTCCACCACCTCGCTGATCTCGGACTTCACCCCGTCGTAGCCGGCCACGTCGGTGAACTTGGTGTCCGGGCGCTCTGCGTCGAATACCTTCGCGCCGCTCCGGCCGACGCCGAGCACGCCCTGCAGGCCGCCGCCGCCGCCCGCGGCCTTCGCCGCGCGCCGGAAGAACCAGAACACCAGGACGATCGGGAGCAGCAGGATGAGCCAGTAGAGCAGGTCGGTGCCCAGGCCGGAACTCGGCGCGGACGCGGTGACGGTCTTGACGCCGCTGGCCGTAAGCTGCGAGCTGAGCGCCGCAGACGGCTGCCCGGGGATGACGGTCGTGTATGTCTTGCCGCTTGTCAGGTCGCCAGTCGCTACCGTGTTCGATCCGCTGGATCCGTTGGCGAAGTTCACCGTCTTGATCTTGTGCGCGCTCACGTCGCTGGTGAACCGGGAATAGCTCAGGCTGACCGGCGTGGTGACGTTGATCCCTGGCAGGAAGACGTACATCACGACCACGACCGCGAGCGCGACAAGCCAGAGCCAGCGCACCCAGCTTGACCACCGCGGCGGCGCGGTCCCAGTCGGCCGGTCGCCGGGCGGGGCCGGGCTAGGAGCCTTGCTCATCCCCCATTGTTACCCGCCGCGCGGACCGGGGTCCGGCCGGGGTCATTGCCCTGCGTGACCGGGCGGTCACTAGTAGTGCTGGCCCGGCGGCCGTCAGCCCGCGATCGCCGCGGTAGATGCTCTGCGTCGTGCTGTCCCCGTGCGTGTCGGTCACGACCGGGCGCAGCGCCACGTGCCCGCCGGCCGGGCTAGTGCGCGTAGTGACCCCGGTAGTACTCGAAGACGAAGCCCACCATTGAGAGCACAGTTGCCAGCGCTCCAATCAGGAACAGCCACCAGCCGACCGCGACGCCGATCGCGGCAACCGCGGCAGCCAGGCCGACGAACAGCGGCCACCAGCTGTGCGGGCTGAAAAAGCCTAGCTCGCCAACGCCCTCGTCGACCTCGCCCTCGCGGTCGTCCTCCGGCCTGACCGGCAGCCTGCGGCCGGTGAACAGTATGTAAAAGCCGGTCAGGAAGGCCAGGCAGACCGCCAGCGCCAGCGCGGTCGTACCGGTCGGGTCGTGCGAGAAGCGCCAGTAGACCAGGTCGGAGGCGCCAAAGAAGCCCGCGCAGCCGAGGAAGAGATAGGCCTCTACTTTCACGAGCCAGCTCCGATCGCGTGCTGCTGGTCAGCCGGCTGGTCCCGGCCCGACCTGATGTGCGGGTAGTGCAGGTCGAAGGCCGGCCGCTCGGACCTGATCCGCGGGATCGAGGTGAAGTTGTGCCGTGGGGGCGGGCAGGAGGTCGCCCACTCCAGCGAGTTGGCGAAGCCCCAGGGGTCGTCCGCGGTGACCGTCTCGCCCCACTTCCACGTCTTGTAGATGTTGTAGAGGAAGATCAGCGTGGACGCGCCGAGGATGAACGAGCCGATCGAGGAGATGTCGTTCAGCGTCGTCGCGAGGTGCGGCAGGTCCGGGTAGTTCGCGATCCGGCGCGGCATGCCCATCAGGCCCAGCCAGTGCTGGACCAGGAACGTCATGTTGAAGCCGATGAACACGCCCCAGAAGTGCCACTGGCCGAGGCGGTAGTCGAGCATCTTGCCGGTCCACTTCGGCCACCAGAAGTAGAACCCGCCGAACATGCAGAACACCACCGTGCCGAAGAGCACGTAGTGGAAGTGCGCGACCACGAAGTAGGAGTCGCTGACCGCGAAGTCCAGCGGCGGGGACGCCAGGATGATGCCGGTCAGCCCGCCGAACAGGAATACGACGAGGAAGCCCAGGATGAAGAGCATCGCTGGCTCGAATGTGATCTGCCCGCGCCAGATCGTGCCGACCCAGTTGAAGAACTTCACCCCGGTGGGCACCGCGATCAGGAACGTCATGAACGAGAAGAACGGCAGCAGCACCGCGCCGGTGGTGAACATGTGGTGCGCCCACACCGTCAGCGACAGGCCCGCGATCGCGATCGTGGCGGCGACCAGGCCCTTGTAGCCGAACAGCGGCTTGCGGGAGAACACCGGCAGGACTTCGGTGGCGATGCCGAAGAACGGCAACGCCACGATATAGACCTCGGGATGGCCGAAGAACCAGAACAAGTGCTGCCACAAGATCGCACCGCCGCTGCTGGCCTCGAATACCTGGGCGCCGAGCTTGCGGTCGATCTCCAGCACCAGCAGGGCGGCCGCCAGCACCGGGAACGCCAGCAGCACCAGCATCGAGGTCAGCAGGATGTTCCAGGTGAAGATCGGCATCCGGAACATCGTCATGCCGGGCGCGCGCATGCACAGGATCGTGGTGACGAAGTTGACGCCGCCGAGGATCGTGCCCAGGCCGGCCAGGGTCAGGCCCATGATCCACAGGTCACCGCCGAGGCCGGGCGAGTACTGCGCGCTGGTCAGCGGCGAGTAGGCGTACCAGCCGAACGCGGCCGCGCCGCCCGGCGTGAGGAAGCTCAGCATCAAGATGATGCCGCCGAACGACGAACATGTAGTAGCTGAGCAGGTTGAGCCGCGGGAACGCCACGTCCGGGGCGCCGATCTGCAGCGGCATGATCTCGTTCGCGAACCCGACGAACAGCGGCGTCGCGAACAGCAGCAGCATGATCGTGCCGTGCATGGTGAACAGCTCGTTGTACTGCTGGTCGGACACGATGTGCCCGTCCGGGCTCATGAGCTGCGCCCGCATCACCATCGCCATGATCCCGCCGAACAGGAAGAACACGAACGACGTGATCAGGTACAGGTGACCGATGATCTTGTGGTCAGTGGACGACAGCCAGTCCGCGAGGATCGAGCCCTTGCGGTACGGCCGCGCGGTCGCCAGCTGAGCGCCGCCGGGGATCGGCTGGTTGAGCGTGGTCACTGTGCACCCCTCATCACTGGGCACCGCCAGATGCGTTCTGCTGCGCCTGCTGCGCCGTGATCCAGGCCTGGAACTGGGCCGGCGTGACGATCTTGATCCGGAACAGCATCCGGCTGTGGTAAAGGCCGCAAAGCTCAGAGCAGCGGCCGATGCTATCGGGGCCGCCGTACAGCGTGTTCGTCGCCGTCACCTGGAAGTGGTTCGGGTGGTCAGGGAGCACGTCCCGCTTGAAGTCGAACGGCAGAATCCAGAACGAGTGGATCACGTCGATCGAGTACAGGTTGAACCGGACGACCTCGTGCGCGGGGATCTCCAGCAGCGGCAGCTGGCTGGTGTTGTTCGCGGGGCCGGTGTTGCCATTCCACATCTGGCCGAGCTCGGTGACGCCCTGGCTCGAGTTCTTCACCGCGTACTGCGGGTACTGGAACGTCCAGGTCCACTGCGAGCCGACCACGTTGACGATCACCTGCGGCTTGGCCGCCACGTCGTCGATCTTGTTCTCGTCCCGCGCGGTGAAGTAGAACAGCACCCCGACCATGATGAACGGGAACACCGTATAGAGGATCTCCACCGGCAGGTTGTACCTGACCTGCTGCGGGATCCGGTCGCCGCGCTTGCGATGGAAGACAACGGCCCACAGGATCAGGCCCCAGACGGCAACCCCGACCGCGAGCGCCGCGATCCACGAGCCCTGCCACAGCGACACGGTCAGCTTGGCCTGCTCGGTGATGGGCGCGCGCAGCCCGAGCCGCTCCACGTCCGTGCTGTTACAGCCCGCCGTCATGAGGGCAAGACCAACGGCAAGCGCCGCGGCGGGCAGTACCCGTCTGCGCGAGCGCGGTCCGCGGCGCGGGCCACGGGGAATGGGACTCACAGATGGCCTTCCCAGCAATAAGTCCCGGCATCAGCGGCCGGTTAAGGTCGACGTCCTACAGCCTGTCGTGGAAAACAGTACAACGCCACGCTGCCGCAGCTTGGGGTACCCCCGCGTCCGGCTGCGGGTTTTCTCCGGCGCGGCCCCGGCGAGGCCGCCGCGAGTGCCGCGCGCGGGCGGCCTAGAGTCGTGACCGTGGTGTATTTCGACGCCGCGTCGGCCGAGCCGCTGCACCCCGTTGCGCAGGAGACCCTGCTCACGGCCCTGGCCGATGGCTGGGCCGACCCGGCCAGGCTGCACCGCGAGGGCCGGCGGGCCAGGTTGCTGCTCGACCAGGCCAGGGAGGCGGTCGCCGCCGGGCTCGGCTGCCGCGCCGATGAGCTGTCGTTCACCACGTCCGGCACCCAGGCGGTGCACCTGGGCATCCTCGGAGCCGTCGCGGCCCGGCAGTCTCCCAGCCGGGGGCCGGGGCACCTGGTCACCACCGCGGTGGAGCACTCGAGCGTGCTGAATACCGCGGACTGGCTCAGCCACCGTTCCGGACTGGCCGTGAGCACCACCGGAGTAGACCAGCTCGGGCGCGCGGACCTGGACGAGTTCACCGCTGCCCTGCAGCCGGGCCGGACGCTGCTGGCGTGCCTGCAGACCGGCAACGGCGAGGTGGCCACCCTGCAGCCGGCGGCCGCGGCGGCCGCGGCGTGCGCCGAGCGGAGGGTGCCGCTGTTCGTGGACGCAGCGGCGACGGCGGGGCGGCTGCCGACGGCGGCGGGGTGGTCGGTGCTGGCCGCCAGCGCGCACAAGTGGGGCGGCCCGGCCGGCGTCGGGGTGCTCGCCATCCGCAAGGGCGTCCGCTGGCGCGAGCCGGGGCCCGCCGACGATCGGGAGGGCCGCCGGGTGCCGGGGTTCCCGAACGTGCCCGCGGTGCTGGCGGCCGCGGCCGCGCTGACCGCGATGGCGGCGGATCAGGCCGCCGACGCGGCGCTGCTGGCGCTCACCAATCAGATCCGCAGGTCCGTCCCGGCGATCGTGCCGGACGCCGTCGTGCACGGTGATCCTGATCGCCGGCTGCCCCACATCGTCACCTTCTCCTGCCTGTACGTAGACGGTGAGACCCTGGTCACCGAGCTGGACAAAGCCGGGTTCTCAGTCTCCTCCGGCAGCGCGTGCGTCTCCGACACCCGCCAGCCAAGCCACGTGCTCGCGGCCATGGGCGTGCTTACACACGGCAACGTGCGGGTATCGCTTCCTCGTAACGCCACCCCGGAGTCGGTCGAGGAGTTCCTCACGGTCCTGCCGCCGATCGTGGCCAGGGTGCGCGAGACTGTCAGGGCGGCGACGAGTTCCTAGCCGCCGGGCAACCCCGGGGAGGTAGACCGCGTTGAGCCCCCGCCAGCGCGCCGCAGGCACGAGCGCATCGATGCCAGTTCCGGCGCCGCCAGCATCCGGATCGACAGGATCCGGGCCGCCAGTGCCCGCGTCGGCGATACCCGCGCTGACCATCGACGCGCTCGGCAAGAAGTGCCCGATCCCGATCATCATGCTCGCCGACCGGATCAGGGACGTGCGGATCGGGCAGCTGATCGCAGTGCTCGCTGACGACCCGGCCGCCAAATCCGACCTGCCGGCCTGGTGTGCGCTCAAGTCGCAGGAGTACGTCCGCGCGGACGAGCTGGAGAATGGCTGGTCGTTCCTGGTCCGCCGGTCGTACTGACGCCAGCCGTGCAGGCGGCTAGGCCTCGCCCTCGTCGACCGCCTGGAACCGGCCGGCGAAGCGCGGGTCGGACTCCCACCACGGCCCGGTCCCCGCGGCCTGCTGGCCAGCCGGGCTCCCGCTACTCGCGGCCGCGGCGGTACCCGTGGCAGCTTCCGCGCCAGCCCGAGCCCCCGCGGCGGCCGCGGCCTGCGCTGCGTCCCTGGCGTCCAGCTCCGCGTCGATGACGGCCGCGTCCGCCTCGTCCTCGCGGATCATCTGGATCAGCTGGGCCGCGAGGAACGGCAGCCCGACAATGTCGCCGAAGATCCACAGCACGCCGCCGCCGAGCACCTGGTCGGTGCGCAAACTTGGCCCCCACGGCCGCGCGAGCGCGTGGTAGTAGCCGCCGGCGAGCAGGCTGTTGCTGGCCACGACGGACAGCCCGAGAATCGCGTCACCGACGACCTCGGCCGCGGTGATCCAGAGGGAGACGACGTACGGGTAGGCCTTCGGCACCGGGTCGACCCGCAGCAGCGTCCAGAAGAAGACGAAGCCGGGTGCCGTGAACGCCAGGTGGGTGAGCTGCGCCACTGCGGTGGAAGTGAACCCGGCCTGGTACCACGGCGTGAAGTAGACCAGGAACGGCGTGATCACCAGCACCAGCGTGGTGATCACCGGGAACGTCGCCAGCCGCGCGGCGGGGCTCTTGATCGCCGCCGCGAGTCGCTGGCCGGCCCCGGGCACGGCCGCGATGAACAGCGACAGCGGCCGGCCGAGCGCCAGGAACAGCGGGATCACGAGCAGGAACAGGATCGTCTGCACGGACCGCACGTAGAACAGGACCGGCTGGTACACGCCCACGAACGACATCGTGGCCAGCACGGTGAATCCCAGGCCGAGCCCGCAGAACGCGAACGTGCGCCCGCCCGGCCAGGCCATCCCGCGCCGGCGCAGCGCGCGCAGGCCGGCCACGTAGCCGCCGCCGAGCACCAGGAGGCCGGCGAGCGTCCACGGATCGAGTGTCCAGGAGCCGAGCGCGCGGCTGAAGGTCAGCTCGGGCGGCCCGTGATAACCGGCGGCGAGCCCGCGATAGCCAATGGTGAGCACCGAGAGCATGCCTAGCACCGTACCCGCACGCCGACAGCGCGCGGCATCCTTGGGCCCGCTAACGAATCCCAGGCCCCGCCAGGCTGTCCGGGCTTCGCCGGGTTGTCCCGCCCGTGGGTCAGCTCAGGTGCGCGACCAGTTCGTCCGTCGCGGCCTGGCCGTAGGACGCGCTGCAGCGCGCGGCCAGGCTGGCGCGGGTCAGCTCGAATTCCTGCGGCCCGGCAACCTCCAGCGCGTGCACCGCGACCAGGTTGCCGAGCTGAGCGGCCCGCTCGAAGCTCAGCCCCCAGGCCACCGCGGCCAGGAAGCCGGCCCGGAACGCATCGCCTGAGCCGGTGGGATCGAGCGGGGACACGTCCTTCACCGGGCCGACCACGACCGGGGCCTCGCCCGCCCGGTCCACTCTGGCCCCCTCGGACCCGAGCGTGGTGATCCGGGCACCGACCTGGCCGATCACCTCGGCCGCGCTCCAGCCGGTCTTGTGCTCGGTCAGCGATGCCTCGTACTCGTTACTGAACAAGTACGCGGCGCCGCCGACCAGCTGCCGGATCTGGTCGCCGTCCAGCGTGGCGAGCTGCTGCGAGGTGTCCGCCGCGAACGGCATGCCCATGGCCTGGCACTGGCGGGTGAGGCTCAGCATGGCGGCCGGGTTGCCGGCCCCGATCAGCACGAGCCCGGCCTGGCCGGCCAGGCCGCTGATGTCAAGGTCGGCGTCCTCCCCCATGGCACCGGGATAGAACGACGCGATCTGGCTGTGGTCGGCGTCTGTCGTGCAGACAAACCTGGCGGTCTGATTGATGCCCGACTCGCGCACCAGGCTGGTATCCACGCCGTGCTCGCGCAGCCAGGCGCCGTAGTCCCCGAAGTCACGGCCGACGGTGCCGACCAGCAGCGGCGCCAGCCCGAGGCAGCCGAGGCCGAAGGCGATATTGGCCGCCACGCCGCCGCGCCGGATCTCCAGCCCGTCCACCAGGAACGAGAGCGAGATCTTGTCCAGCTTGTCGGCGAGCAGCTGCTCGGCGAACCGGCCGGGGAAAGTCATCAGGTGGTCGGTCGCTATCGAGCCGGTCACGGCTACCCGCATGATGCCCTCCGGTGTCTGCGGCGGTCTGGCCGCGCACAGGCTACACGCCCGGATCGCATTCCGGCGCTGGCAGGGCGCAAGCAGCCGAAAGCCCGGCAAGCTGGCTGGCAGGCCGGCCCGCCGGGCTCGTGCCGGGCGCGGAAAGCTCGGCGGCTTAGTGGAAGGAGTCGCCGCAGGCGCACGATCCGGTGGCGTTCGGGTTGTCGATCGTGAAGCCCTGCTTCTCGATCGTGTCCACGAAGTCGATCGTCGCGCCCATGAGGTACGGAACGCTCATCTTGTCGGTCACGACCTGGACGGCGCCGAACGCGCTGACCACGTCGCCGTCCATCTGGCGCTCGTCGAAGTACAGCTGATACCGCAGACCCGAGCAGCCGCCGGGCTGCACGGCGATGCGCAGCCGCAGGTCGTCGCGACCCTCCTGCTGCAGCAGGCCGGCTACCTTCACCGCGGCGGCGTCCGTCAGCACGATTCCCTCGGTGGTCGCCTGGTCCTGAACTGTCATCTGTGTCTGCTCCTGCTATCCGAGTGGCCGCTGCCCCTACGGCACGGCTGTGCCCATGCCCTGTCAACGATAATCCCCGCCGCGTCATTCCGGATCCAGCGGCTCGTGCTATGAACCGCCTGCTGCCTGACTGCCCGGAATGTCCGGTCCAGTGCCGTACCGCCGGGCCGCCGCCCCGCCGCGTTTGGCCCGCTCGCTATGATAGGTATCGTCACTACGACGATAAGTCTCGCCGATCGGGGGCTCTCATGCCGACACCAGCCAGCCAGGCCAGCGCATCGCCGCAGGTCAGCACCACGATGACGGCACCGGGGCGGAGCCTGCCGCTGCTGGTGCTCGGCCGCGGTGCCGACCCGGCCAGCGAGCGCGGCGTGCGAGTGCCCCGGCGAGCTGCCGCCGGCCAGCGACCCGGACCTGGTGGCCAGGGCCAGGGCGGCCAAGGCCGCGCTCGGCGACCGGGTCGTTCATCCTCGGCCACCACTACCAGCGCGACGAGGTCATCCAGTTCGCCGACGTGACCGGCGACTCGTTCAAGCTGGCCCGGGAGGCCGCAGCCCGGCCGGAGGCGGAGTACATCGTCTTCTGCGGCGTGCACTTCATGGCCGAGTCCGCCGACATCCTGACCTCGCCGCAGCAGCAGGTCGTGCTGCCCGACCTGGCGGCCGGCTGCTCGATGGCCGACATGGCCACCTACGACCAGGTCGAGGAGTGCTGGGACGCGCTCGAGGACGCCGGGCTCGCCGACGAGGTGATTCCCGTCACATACATGAACTCCTCCGCCGACATCAAGGCGTTCACCGGCCGGCACGGCGGCACCGTCTGCACCTCGTCCAACGCCGCCCAGGCCCTGCGCTGGGCGCTGTCCAAGGGCAGCAAGGTGCTGTTCCTGCCCGACCAGCACCTCGGCCGCAACACCGCGGTGCTGCGAGCTCGGCCTGAGCCTGGACGACTGCGTGGTCTACGATCCGCACGCGCGAGCCGAGACGGCGGCCTGAACCGCGAGCAGCTGCGGGACGCCAAGATGATCCTCTGGCGCGGGCACTGCTCGGTGCACGGCCGGTTCTCGCCCGGCTGCGTGGCCGACGTCCGCGCGCGGATCCCCGGCGTGAACGTCCTCGTGCACCCGGAGTGCCTGCACGAGGTGGTCCTGGCCGCCGATCAGGTCGGCTCGACCGAGTACATCATCGCCACGATCGAGCAGGCCCCGGCCGGGTCATCCTGGGCGGTCGGCACCGAGCTCA
Organism: uncultured Actinomycetota bacterium; assembly: GCA_963805805.1. Lineage (GTDB taxonomy): Bacteria > Actinomycetota > Actinomycetes > Streptosporangiales > Streptosporangiaceae > JAJYUU01. The sequence continues at coordinate 440,165 of CAWDVS010000012.1, forward strand.
ACCTGGTGCAGCGGCTGGCCGCCGCCAACCCGGACAAGTCGGTCGTGTTCCTGGACAAGACGGTCTGCTACTGCTCGACGATGAACCGGATCGACCTGCCGCACCTGGTGTGGGCGCTGGAGTCGCTCGTCGCCGGCCAGGTGCCGAATCAGATCACCGTCGACGACCAGACCGCCCGGGAGGCCAGGGCCGCGCTGGAGCAGATGCTCGCACTGCCGTCAGCTGCGGTCCCCGCGGCGGCCTGAGGCTCGCCTGGGGGCGCTACAGACCCGGCGCGCCCCAGATGGGCATCCACCGGCTCAGGTCCGGCTCGACCTTGAGGTCGGCGCCAAGCACGCCGCGGATCTGCAGCTCGAGAGCGTTGTCCCGGCGCTCGCCGGACAGCGGTGCGAACGGGTAGAACGTGCCGCGCTTGTACAGGTACACCAGGCCGAGCGAGCGGCCGCCCGAGTCCTTGCAGGCCACGATCGTGCAGAGCAGCTGGGGGCCGAAGCCGTTCAGTTCCAGCGTGGAGTTCACCGCGTGCAGGTCGGTGACCAGGCCCTCCGAGTCGTCAGGCGAGTGCCGGCACAGCACCCAGGTGAACTGGTAGCGGTCCACCGAGACCTGCACCGGAGTCGTGTCCTTGCCCATGTTCAGCAGCTGGGTGACGTCGTTCTCGATGTCGGTGAACGCCTTGCCCTCGGCGGCGCGGAAGCACACCGAGCCGGCCCCGGTGGGCCGGAAATCGGTGCCGGCCTCCAGCGTCAGCAGCGCGCCGGGCAGCTGGAACAGCTGATCCAGGTTGGGCGGCACCGGCTTGGTCCGGCCGAGCAGCGTGTCCAGGAATCCCACCTGGTACCTCCTGCGGGATAGTGCCGCGCCCGCCGCGCCAGGTCCCGGCGCGAACAGCGTCGCGGGCCGGCCAGGCTCGCCGGCCCGCGACGGGGTGCTACTTGTTGAGCTGCTCGGAGATCTTCTGCAGCTGATCGAGCCGCTTCTGCAGCGACGGGTGGGTGGAGAAGAGCGCCGCCAGCGACTGCTGGCCGCGCAGCGACACCGCCGGGGCGAAGTAGAACGCGTTCAGCGGCTCGGCCGCCCGCAGGTCCTTCATCGGGATCTTGCCCATGTCCCCGGTGACCTTGACCAGCGCGCTCGCCAGCGCGGACGGCCGCCCGGTGAGCAGCGCCCCGGACCGGTCCGCCGACAGCTCGCGATACCGGGACAGCATCCGGATGAGCAGGAAGCTGATCACGTACACGAACATGCTCAGGATCATGATCGGGAAGATGAGCAACGCGCTCTGGTTCTGACCGTTGCCGCCGCGGCCGCGGCCGCCACCACCGAACAGCTCGGAGTAGAACGCGAACCGGACCATCAGCGCGGCCACGATGCCCAGCACCGAGGCCACCGTCATGACCGCGACGTCCTTGTGCGCGACGTGCGACATCTCGTGCGCCAGCACGCCTTCCAGCTCTTCGTTATCGAGCTTGGCCATGATGCCGCGGGTGGCGCAGAGCACCGCGACCTTGCTGCTGCGGCCGGTCGCGAACGCGTTCGGCATGCTCGTAGGCGCGATGGCGACCCGCGGCTTGGGCATGTCCGCGAGCGCGCACAGCCGGTCCACGATCTCGTGCAGCCTGCGGGCCTCCTCCGAGTCCCCCGGCTGCACCAGCCTGGCGCCCGACGTCCGCAGTGCGATCTTGTCCGACCAGTAGTAGGACGCGACCGCCGAGCCGACGCCGATCAGGGCCGCGAAGACGATGAACGAACCGGCGCTGAGTCCGTTGCCCTGGTGATGACTCCTGGTCGCGTACGTGACGAACAGGTAGACCAGGCCAGTACCGAAGCCGGCGAAAAGCAAGCCCATCAGGAACATCGTCGCGCCCATGCGCGCGATGAGCCCGGGGTCCGACGCGTAGCGAGTGCGCGCCATCGGCGCCGCCTCCCTTTCCTGGGCAGCACGTTCCGCGTGCCGCCCGTTACTTCATTACACATCATTGTGCGGGGTGCTCAGGAAACGCTGCACGCTTCCTCAGAGCTACCTGCAAGGTGGCATATTGACACCGCCACCCGCTAGTGAAACGGAATCTCGGCCGCGCTCGTTCCCCGACGGCACGTCCGGTATCAGCCGGGTATGAGTCCTTCGTCGGTCAGCAGCTTGCGGACCTCGTCCATGGTGGCGTCCTCTTGCGGCACGATCAGCCCGGACGGCTCCAGCGTGCCGGGCTCGGCCGGCTCGCCCACCGCTCTGAGCGTGCCGAGCAGCGCGGCCAGAGCGGTCCGGAACGCCGCCTCGTCGTCGCGCTCGACGGCCGACTCGAGCTCGGCGTCCAGCTCGTTCAGCTCCGCGACCGCGGACTCGGGCACCGTCAGCTGGCCCTCGCCGAGGATCCGGACGATCATTCCGCTTCCCGGGGCTGTTCAATGGCCTGGGCGGGGGCCGCCTCGGCGCTGGTCGCGCCGGCCTGGGCGCCTTCGATCTGCCGCGGGGCACCAGCGGCCAGCGCGGCCTTCATCTGCTCCAGCTCATGGTCGACGCCGGTGCTGGCGCCCATCCGGTCGAGCTCGGCCTGGATGTCATCGCGGGGGCCGCCGACCACGTCATCGAGCGCGCCCGAGGCCATCAGCTCGTCGATAGCGCCTGCCCGCGCCTTCATCTGCTCGGTCTTGTCCTCGGCGCGCTGGATGGCCATCCCGACATCGCCCATTTCCTCGGAAATGCCGGTGAATGCCTCGCTGATGCGGGTCTGCGCCTCGGCCGCGGTGTAGGTGGCCTTGATGGTCTCCTTCTTGGTCCGGAAGGCGTCGACCTTGGCCTGCAGCCGCTGCGCCGCCCCGGTCAGCTTCTCTTCCTCGCCCTGCAGCGACACGTACTGGACCTGCAGGTCGTTGAGCTGGGTGGCGATGCCCGCCTTGCGCTGCAGCGCCTCGCGGGCCAGGTCCTCCCGGCCGGCCGCGAGCGAGTCCTGGGCCTGCCTGGTGAGCTTGTCCGCCGACTGCTGAAGCTGATTGACCTGGAGCTCCAGCCGCTTCCGCGAGGTCGCGACGTCGGCCACGCCGCGCCGGACCTTCTGCAGCAGCTCCAGCTGCTGCTGGTAGGAGTAGTCCAGTGTCTCGCGCGGGTCTTCCATCCGGTCGAGAGCCTTGTTGGCCTTGGCCCGGAAGACCAGCTGGACCCGCTTCATGACGCCCATGGGCGCGACCATCCCCTCATCGGAATCCCCGTCGCCACGGCGCCTCCGGGGTCAGCGGACGGTGCCGGGGAATGGCAACGGGACATATTGCCGGCAGATCTTGCCTCTACCCTACGACGTCGCAACGCAGGGCGTCATCATGGAGTGCCCGCTCCATGCTCCCTTACGCTCTGTCGCCATTACCCGCCGCCGCCGTATGCCGCATCCGGCGGCCGGCGCCGGGCGCCCGTCCGCCGCGCCGCGGAATTCTGTGCCCTTCGTCCCGGTAGGCTTGCTGACGTGTTCCGACGACGCCCGAACGACGCGCCTGACGTGCTCGACGCCGACCAGGCAGACCAGACAGCGGCTGACGCCGACGAGGCCCAGCCCGGCAGGTCCAGCGTCACCCCCAAGAAGGCCGGTCCTACGCCCAAGCGAAGCGAGGCCCAGGCCCACCGGCGCACGCCCTACCAGGCGCCCACCGACCGCAAATCCGCTGCTGCCCGGGACCGCGGCGAGCGCGCTCGCCGGGCCCAGGCGCTGCAGCGCGGCGAGCAGTGGGCGATGCCGCCCAAGGATCGCGGGCCGGTCCGCGGTCTCGCCAGGGACTACGTGGACTCCCGGCGCGGCCTGTCGGAGTACTACCTGTTCGCCGCGATCCCGCTGCTCGTCCTGCTCTTCCTGCACGTGGCGAACGTTCAGCTGATCGCGGACGGCCTCGTGCTGGTGATCCTCGTGGTCGTGATCGGCGAGGGCTACCTCATCGGCCGGAAGATCCAGCGGCTCGCGCAGGAGCGGTACCCCGGCGAGAGCCAGAAGGGCATCAAGATCTACTCCTTCGTCCGCAATACCCAGCTGCGCAGGCTGCGGATCCCCAAGCCGCGCGTCGCCCGCGGGCAGAAGATCTGACCTAGGGAGCCAGGTCAGCCCGGGCCCGGCCGACTTCGCCACGCGGCCGGCCCTGGCCCCCGGCTCCCCGCCCTCGGCCACTACGTTGTCGCCATGGAATATCGCAATCTGGGCCGCAGCGGCCTGATGGTCAGCGAGATCGCGTACGGGAACTGGATCACGCACGGATCTCAGGTGGAAGAGGACGCGGCCGTCGCCTGCGTCCGGGCGGCACTGGAAGAAGGCATCACGACCTTCGACACCGCCGACGTCTACGCGGGCACCAAAGCCGAAGCCGTGCTCGGCCGCGCGCTGCAGGGCCAGCGGCGGGAGTCGCTCGAGATCTGCACCAAGGTCTTCTGGCCGACCGGCCGCGGCGCCAACGACCGCGGGCTGTCGCGCAAGCACATCATGGAGTCCGCCCACGCCTCGCTGCGCCGGCTGGGCACCGACTACCTCGACCTGTACCAGGCGCACCGCTTCGATCACCACACGCCGCTCGAAGAGACCCTGCGCGCCTTCGACGACCTGATCCGGCAGGGCAAGGTGCTGTACATCGGCGTCTCCGAGTGGCGGGCCGAGGAGATCGCGGCCGCGATCAAGATCGCGGGCGAGCTCGGGCTCGACCGGATCGTCTCCAACCAGCCGCAGTACAACATGATCTGGCGGGTGATCGAGGCTGAGGTCGTGCCGCTGTCGCAGCGCGAGGGCATCGGCCAGATCGTCTGGTCCCCGATCGCGCAGGGCGTGCTGACCGGCAAGTACCTGCCGGGCGCGGCGCCGCCAGGCTCGCGGGCCACCGACGAGCGTGGCTCCGGGTTCATCACCCACTTCCTGACCGACGGCCTGCTGACCAGGGTGCAGCAACTGCAGCCCATCGCCGAGCAGACCGGGCTGACGATGGCCCAGCTGGCCGTCGCCTGGGTGCTGCAGAACGCGAACGTCTCGGCGGCCATCATCGGTGCCACCAGGCCGGAGCAGGTGCGGGAGAACGTGAAGGCGTCCGGGGTGCGGCTGGACGCGCAGGTGCTGCGCGCGATCGACGAGGTGCTCGGCGAGCACGTCGTGACCGACCCGGTGCACACCGCCAGTCCGCGGCAGCGGCCCTGACCCAGCTCAGCGCGGCCAGGCCAGCGCCGGCCAGTCCGGCGCGAGGTGGCCGGGCGCCGTCAACGGCGGCCCGGCTACTCCTCCGGCGGGTGCAGGCTCATAGGGCCGTACTCGACCCGGCCGTCCTCGGTGAGCGAGACCTGGTCGATCCCGGCCTTCAGCAGGGCCTGCCAGTGCTCGCCCAGCCAGCTCTCGGCGTCGCCCTGGCTGCTCCACGTCTCCTTCACCAGGTCGCGAGCGGGCACGACCGTGCCGTCTTCCTTCTCCAACTGCCAGGTCCAGGTCATGTCACGCCCTGCATAGCTAGGATCAAGGCCGGCTTTCGGCGGGGCCCATCGTAACGAACCAGAACGGGCGGGCAGGGCAGTGGACGCGGTCTTGATCGGCACTGGCGGCGCTCGCGGCTGGCCGGAGCCGGGCTGCGGCTGCGCGTCCTGCCGCCGGGCGGCGGCCAGCGGCCAGCCTCGCTCCCCCAGCCAGGCGCTGATCGGCGGGACGCTGATCCTGCGGTCCGGCCAGCCGCCACAGCCCGCGGCGGACGGTTACCGGGTGTCCGCGCTGCCAGGTGGCTGGGACATCACCGGCCCGGACGGCACCAGGCTGCTCGCCGCCGCGGGCCCGGGTCAGGTGCCTGAACCAGCGGGCGACGCGCTGCCCTATGACCTGGTGCTGCTGGACCTGCTGGGCCGGCCGGCCCAGCTGGGCTGGCTGCGCGCCCGCGGCCTCGCGCACACGCGCACGGCGGTCGTCGCCGCGCACGCCGACCACCGGGTGACCTCCGAGCCGGAACTGACCCGGCGGTGCGACCTCTGGGGGGCCAGCGCGGTCACCGACGGCGCCACGGTTCGCGGTCCGCTGCCCGAGCCCGGCCAGCCGGCCGCGGCGCGGCCGCGGCGGACACTGATCATCGGGGGCGCCAGGTCGGGCAAGTCGCGTGAGGCCGAGCTGCGGCTGGCCGGGGAGCCGTCGGTCACCTACCTCGCGGCCGGGCCGTGGGCGGACGAATCTTGGACCGGCACCGACGGCGCGCCGGACGCCGAGTGGGCGGCCAGGGTCGCCGTGCACCGGGCGGCCAGGCCGGACTGGTGGCGGACCGTCGAGACGCTGGACATCGCTGCCGCGCTCGGCGCGGCCGACCGCGACACCGCCGCGCTGCTCATCGACGGCATCGGCACGTGGCTGGCCGCGATCATGGATCAGGACGGCGCCTGGGCCGAGCCGCCGGCGGCCGCCGCGCTGGACCGGGTAGCCGACCGCATCGCCGTGCTGACCGCGGCCTGGCGCCAGGCCAGCGGACTGGTCGTCGCGGTCACCGACCAGGTCGGCGAGGGCCTGGTGCCCGCCTACCCGGCGGGCCGCGCGTTCCGGGACCAGCTGGGCTGGCTCAACCAGCTGCTCGCGGCCGAGTCTGACCTGGTGCTGCACGTCGTCGCCGGCCGGGTACAGGCGCTGCCCGGCTGACCGGACAGGGCCGGCCGCGCAGGCGAACCGTCACGATCCGCGGCTTCGGACCGCGAACGGCACGAGATGGGTCTGCGAAGCTGTTAAGTTCTATGAGCTAGCACTTCGACTGGGGACTATGCTCCGCGGGCGCGGTTCGCCAGTCTTTTGATCAAGGTGGTGACGACATTGACGCGCGTTGTCGTCGTGGGTGACCTCATGACCGATACGGTCGCGCATGCGTCCCTGGCCCTGGCCAGAGGCAGCGACACCCCTGCCACGGTGACCATGCACGGCGGCGGCTCCGGCGCGAACATCGCCGCCTGGCTGGCCGTGGACGGCGCCGAGGTCGCATTCGTCGGCCGCCGCGGCGCTGATATCGCCGGCCGCAACCGCGATATGGAGCTGATGGGGTACGGCGTCGACGCCCGCCTGGTCATGGATCCGGACCGGCCGACCGGCACCTGCGTGGTGATGGTGACGCACAAGGGCGACCACACCATGCTGTCCGACCCCGGCGCGAACGCCGCGCTGTCCCCTGACGACCTGCCGCAGGACCTGTTCGCCCCCGGCGGCCACCTGCACGTGTCGGGCTACACCCTGCTCAACTCCGGTTCCCGGCAAGCGGCGCTGGCCGCCCTCAGCCACGCCGACCGGGCGAACATGTCGGTGTCCGTTGACGGGGCCTCGGCCGCGCCGCTTGAGCGGGTCGGCGCCGAGCCCTTCCTGCAGCTCACCAATGGTGCCGCCCTGCTGTTCGTGAACGCGGCCCAGGGTAAGGTCCTGACCGGCCGGGACGACCCGGGGCAGGCCGCGCGAGTGCTGAACGCCTGGTACCCGCACGTGGTCATGAAGCTGGGCCCGGACGGAGCCATGATGTACTCCGGCGGCCGGCCCGAGCCGGTCCGCGTCCCGGCTCAGCCGGTCGAGCGACTCGTCGACGGCACCGGCGCGGGCGATGCCTTCTGCGCGGGCTTCCTGCCGCCGTGGCTGGACAACAAGCCCGCCGGCGAGGCCCTGGCCAGCGGCTGCCGCCTGGCCGCCCGCGCGCTCACCCTGGTCGGCGCCCGCCCGCTGATGTGACCCGCCCGGCTATGCGGCGCCGCGCCCGCGCGCTCAGGCGGCGTGCGTCAGCACGAACTCCGTGATCGCCGCGCAGTAGGCCTCGGGTTCCTCCAGGTAGGCGAAATGGCCGGACGCCCCGAACGTGTGCACCGCGCCGCCGGGTACTGCCTCCGCGAAGGCCTTGATCATTGCTGGCGCCGCGACCAGGTCATCCGCGCCGCGCGCGAGCAACGCGGGGCGCCGCACCCGCGGCAGCAGCCCGAGAACCGGCTCGTAGAGCGCGGCCTGCAGCGGCCAGTGCGAGTTCCCCCGCTGCCATTGCTCCTGGCTGAAGCCGGAATCGGCCAGCAGCTGCCCGAAGTACGAGGCGTCATCCGGGTCGTGGAAGAACTGCTCCATGTACCAGGAGCCGAGTGCCTGCATCGCCTGCCTGGTGCCATCGCTGAACGTCAGCCGGCCCGAGCGGGCCGCCAGCTCCCGGCACCGCTCCGCGTCGGCCAGCTGCCCGAGTTCCTCCAGCCGGCGGGCCACGACCGGCAGCCGGTGCCGGTCGGCCAGGTCCGCGTCCCAGCACGGGCAGTCGAAGACTGCCGCGCGCACGGCACCGACGTGGCTGGTGACGTAGCGCAGCGCGTACATGCCTCCGGCCGAGTGCCCGATGATCGCCCAGGCGTCGATGCGCAGCTTGGCCCGCAACGCCTCGAAGTCGGCGATCAGCAGGTCAGCGGTCAGCGCGGGGGCCGCGGGCAGTGGGTCAGAGCGCAGTGTGCCGCGCTGATCGACGCCGACGACGCGCAGCCGCCGGGCCAGCAGATCACCCTGCGAGCGCATGAAGTCATAGCACCCCTGCCCTGGCCCGCCGTGGATATACAGGACCGCCGGTGCCGTCGGATCGCCGCGGTCGTCGACGAACATGCGCGTCCCGTTGACGCCCACTAGCCGTCCGGGCAACTGCGACCTCCTGCCCCTCCGTTCCTTGGTACACGGTAACGAGCATGGACGCGGGTCAGGCGCCGAGGTCGATCCAGAAGCGGTCCTCGCCCTGCGTGCAGCCATCCTGGACGCCCCCGTTGGCCAGGATGACCCGGCGCGAGGCCGCGTTCTCGGCCCGGCAGGTGATCAGCACCTGGCGCAACCCGAGGTCACGGCACTCCTGCAGGCCCTCGGCGAGCATCCGGGTGGCGTGCCCACGGCGGCGCCACTGCGGCGCGATGCTGTAGCCGACGTGCCCGCCCACGCGGGCGAGCTCCGGCGTCAGCTCGTGCCGGATGACCAGCTCGCCGACGTATTCCCGGCCGGAGACGTACCACAGCACCGTCGTCGGCACGCCCCACCATCTGAGCGTCCCCTGCCGCACCGCGACCAGCGCGGCGAAGTCCGCCGTCGCCTGCCGCAGCAGCTCGGCGGAGGCGCCGGTCTGGGCGCAGTGCAGCCGCTCGGCCGCGAGCCACGACTCGCGCACCGCCGTCGTCGGCGGTCGCAGCCGCGGCGGTTCGATCAAGGACTGAGCAGCGAGAAGCACCATTTCATAGTCAGTTCCGGCTAGCGCAGACACAACTCGTTTATCGCCTGGCTCTACACTCCCAGGGTGTCTTACCTTGATCAGCTGTTCGGCCTCGGCGGCCGGATCGCGGTCGTTACCGGGGGCAGCTCGGGTATCGGCCGGGCCATCGCGCTCGGGCTCGGCCAGGCCGGCGCCTCCGTCGTGCTCGTCGCCAGGGACCAGGGCAACCTCGACGCGACCGTGGCCGAGCTGACCGCGGCCGGCTGCGCCGCGGCCGCCGTGAGCGCGGACCTGGGCGACCGGGCGGCTGCAGCGGGGGCTGGCCTGGCGGCCAGCGAGCCGTTCGGGCCGCCGGACATCCTGGTCAACTGCGCCGGGCTGAACCTGCGGCCGCCCATGCGGGAGCTGACGATCGGCCAGTGGGACGAGCTGATCGCGGTCAACCTGACCGCGCCCTTCCTGCTCGGCCAGCTCTATGGCCCGCAGATGGCCGCGCGCGGCTGGGGCCGCGTCATCAACATCACGTCGCAGCAGGCAAACCGGGCCTTCGGCAACAGCGGCGGCTACGGCGTGGCCAAAGGCGGCGTCGCGTCGCTGACCCGGTCCCAGTCCGAGGCCTGGGCCCGCAGCGGCGTCTGCTGCAACGCGATCTGCCCCGGCTTCGTCGTCACGCCGCTGACCGCCGAGGTGTCCGCGGACCCGGCCAAGCTCGCGGCGCTCGCGGCCCGCACGATGACCGGCCGCAACGGCAGGCCGGCCGACTTCGCCGGCGCGGCCCTGTTCCTCGCGAGCCCGGCCAGCGAGTACGTCACCGGCCAGATCATCGGCGTCGACGGCGGCTTCTCCGCCACCTGAGGCGCCTACTTCTCATAGACCGTCCAGACATGCAGCGATCCGCCGCCGTTCTCTAGTTGCGCTCCGGCCGAGATAGTGCACGAGTCGGGATGCTTGTACGGCTGGCCAATCTTCCGGTCAATGGGGGTAGTGGCAGTGAACTGCCCGCTCGTACTGGCTGCGTCGAGCCCCTTTGAGCAGACGTTGTCCCAGCTCACCAACACGCTCTGATTGGGATTGGCGGTCACGTGAACCTGAATCGAAACCGGGTTCGCGGCATCGCCGGCCTCGTCACACGTCGAGAAGTCGCCGCTCGCGCGGCACGAGCTGACAAAGTATTTCTTCGGTGGCGCGGTCGGGGTAAATGACGTGCTGCACGTGCCCTTCCGGGTGCCCTTGGCCACGTGGATCGTCACGACCACCTTGTGACCGTAAGCAGCTTTGCCCGCACTGTAGACCAGCGTGGCGCGGCCCGAGGTGTTGGCATGAGTTGTCTTCTTGACGACCCCGGTCTTGTAGTGAGCGTAGGCCCCTACCCATGCTCGGACCGACGTCCGCACGACTACATCCGTTCGCTGACCATGGGCAGGGCGGGCGACGGTAACGCGCGCGGAACATGGCAACTTGGCAGCACCGGATGCCGCGCTAGCACTCGCTATTGATACCGGAAGCACCGCTGAAGCCAGCAGGGCCGCGGCAGCGGCAGCCCTGATCGGTCGGCATATGAACTCCTTGTCGGCGAGCTGTTTTGCTCGGTTAGACGCGAAGCCGACTGCCCCGGATGTCCTCGGACTCATCTGGAGTCGGCGCGCCGTGGCCGCTCAGCTCGGTTTTAAGGCCACCGGGACGGCAAAATAGCGGCATGGCCAGACGCACCACGACAAGTTCCTCCGGCTCGGGTTCGGGCGGTCGCGGCGGTAGAACCGCCACCGACGAGCCCGAGGAGTTCGAGGAGAACATCGTCGACATCGACGTCACGGACGAGATGCGCGGCAGTTACCTCGAGTACGCCTACTCGATCATCTATCAGCGCGCGCTGCCGGACGCGCGGGACGGACTCAAGCCGGTCCAGCGCCGGATCCTGTTCCAGATGTCGGAGATGGGCTTGCGGCCCGACCGCGCGCACGTCAAGTGCGCTCGCGTCGTGGGCGAGGTGATGGGCCGCCTGCACCCGCACGGCGACGGGGCCATCTACGACGCCCTGGTCCGGATGGCCCAGCCGTGGTCGATGCGGTTGCCGCTGATCGACGGGCACGGCAACTTCGGCTCGCCGGACGACTCGCCCGCGGCCATGCGGTACACCGAAGCGCGGCTGGCCGCCGCCGCGATGGAGATGACGAACTCGCTGGACGAGGACACCGTCGACTTCATCGAGAACTACGACGGCAGCGAGATGCAGCCCAAGGTGCTGCCGGCCGCGTTCCCCAACCTGCTGGTCAACGGCGCGGCCGGGATCGCGGTGGGCATGGCGACCAACATGGCCCCGCACAACCTCGGCGAGGTCGTCGCGGCCGCCCGGCACCTGATCGCCAACCCGGACGCTGACCTCGAGACCCTCATGCGGTTCGTGCCGGGGCCGGACCTGCCGACCGGCGGCAAGATCGTCGGCCTGGACGGCATCCGGGAGGCGTACGAGACCGGCCGCGGCGTGTTCCGCACCAGGGCAGCCGCCAAGATCGAGAAGCTGACTCCCCGGCGGACCGGGATCGTGGTGACCGAGCTGCCGTACGGCGTCGGCACCGAGCGCGTGATCACGCGGATCAAGGACCTCGTCCACGCCAAGAAGCTGAACGGCGTCTCGGACCTGAAGGATCTCACCGACCGGCACCGCGGCATGCGGCTGGTGGTCGAGGTGCGGTCCGGCTTCGTGCCCGAGGCAGTGCTGGACGAGCTCTACCGGCTGACACCGATGGAGGAGACGTTCGGCATAAATAACGTCGCGCTCGTGGACGGTCAGCCGCGCGTCCTAGGCCTGCGCGAGCTGCTGCAGATCTACGTCGATCACCGCATCGAGGTCGTACGCCGCCGCACCGAGTTCCGCCGGGGCAAGCGCGCCGACCGGCTGCACCTGGTCGACGGCCTGATCGTCGCGCTGCTCAACATCGACGAAGTCATCCAGGTTATCCGCACCAGCGACGACGCGGCGGCCGCCAAGGAGCGGCTGATGCAGGTCTTCGATCTCACCGAGATCCAGGCCCAGTACATCCTGGACACGCCGCTGCGCCGGCTCACCCGCTACGACCGGCTGGAGCTGGAGCGCGAGCGGGAGACGCTGCATACCGAGATCGGCGAGCTGACGTCGATCCTCGACTCTGAGCAGAAGCTGCGCGAGCTGGTCTCCGCCGAGCTGGCCGCCGTCAGCGAGCGGTTCGCCACCCCGCGGCGCACGGTGCTGCTTGAGGGCACCGGCGCCACCCGGACCGCGGCTGTGCCGCTCGAAGTGGCGGACGAGCCGTGCATGGTGCTGCTGTCGTCCGCGGGCCTGCTGGCCCGGACCGCGGCCGCGGCCGCGAGCGCGCAGCCGGACGGGCAGGGCACGCTGCTCGAAGAGCCCGCCCCGGCCGCGCCGCCGGGCCGGGCCGGGCCGCGCGCGGCGCACGACGTGATCATGTCCTCTGTCGCGACCACTGCGCGCGGCACCGTCGGCGTGCTCACCTCGCTCGGCCGCCTGGTCCGGATCGGCGTACTGGAACTGCCCGCCTTGCCGCCGAGCGCGCACTCACCCGCGCTGTCGGGCGGCGCCCCGGTCAGCGAGTTCGTCGGGCTGGAGTCCGGCGAGCGGGTTGTCGCGATCGTCGCGGCCGACGCCCTCGGGGCCGGGCTGGCGATCGGCACGGAGCAGGGCATCGTCAAGCGGGTCGCGCCCGACTACCCGCAGAACGCCGCCGACTTCGAGGTGATCGCGCTCAAGGACGGCGACCGGGTCGTCGGCGCGGTTCAGCTCACCGACGAGGACCAGGAGCTGACGTTCATCAGCTCGGACGCACAGTTGCTGCGGTTCCCCGCCAGCTCGGTCCGGCCGCAGGGCCGGGCCGCGGGCGGTATGGCCGGGATCCGGCTGGCCGCCAAGACGCGGGTCATCTGGTTCGGCGCGGTGGACCCGGCGGCCGGCCTCGCCGAGGCAGCCGCAGGCGGCCCGGCCGCGGGGCCGGTCGTCGTGACGGTGGCCGGAAGCGCTGGCCAGCTGCCGGGCACGACCGCCGCCACCGTCAAGGTGACCCCGTTCGCCGAGTTTCCCGGCAAGGGCCGGGCCACCGGCGGAGTGCGCTGCCACCGGTTCCTCAAGGGCGAGGACGTGCTGGTCCTGGCCTGGGCTGGGCCCGGCCCGGCTCGCGGCGCGACCGAGGCGGGCACGCCCGTGGAGCTGCCGCCGCCGGTTGGCCGCCGGGACGGCTCCGGCGAGCGGGTGAAGCACCCGCTCGCGGCCATCGGCGGCACGGTCTAGCGCCACCGTGCCACCGCGCCACCGCGCCACCGCGACCCGGCGCACCAGTCAGCGCGGAAGATCCGGTGTCATATTTGACGCCGGATCTTCCGCGCTGGCTGGGAGGGGCAGTCTGTCGGGACCTTTCCGGCAGCCTTGACCCATGACGCGGCCATTACCCGAGCCATTGGCAGAGCTCCTTCAGCTCCAGCGCGGCATACTGACCAGGTCGCAGGCACAGTCGGCCGGAATCAGCGCCACCGTCGTCCGAGCCCGGGTCAGTCAGGGCCGGTGGCAGCGGATCTATCCCGGCGTGTACGCGTCGTTCTCAGGCCAGCTCGGGCGGGAAGCCGTGCTCTGGGCCGTTGTCCTCAGTGCCGGGCCGGGCGCGATGCTGAGTCACCAATCGGCGGCTGAAGCCGATGGGCTCGTCGACGGCCAGCAAGAGCCGATCCACGTGACGAGCCCTACCCACCGACGGGCCATCCGGCGGCCGGGGCTCGTGGTACATCGCAGCGAGCGCGCAGCGGAGGCGGTGCAACCGACGCGGCTGCCACCGCGAACGCCCGGCCGTGCCGGTCCGGGTGCCCATTCGGGCGAAAGCCCACCGACCCGGCTGGCCGTCAGCCCACGGCTTCGCGCACTGTGTGGCGTTGCTGTCGCTGGACAGCCCGCTGAGCGACAGCAACGCCACACAGTCGCGCCGCCCGGCCGTCAGCCCGCCGCGGCCGAGTCGGCGCGACGGCTGAGAGCCCCCTGAGAGCCCGAACTCGGCCGGCCTGCGGAACTGCCGGGCAGGCTGACGTCCAAGAGCGCAGGCCGAGCCCGCGGTCCTGCGCCGGGCCCTCGCCCCTGGGGCCCCGAACGGAAGGAGGAGCCTGATGGGAGCGTCCGATTCCGGTCTGATCCGACGGCTTGTGATCACCGCGGTCGTTGCGGCCGGGCTGGGAGGTGGCGTGGCTGGTGTTGCGTTCGCGTCGACAGGCGGGGCTGCGAGCCCGAGCACGTCGGCCCGGACCGCAGCGACCTCTTCAAGCACGCCAACGAGCACGCCGGGCACATCGGCCAGCACTCCGAGCCACGGTCCCATGGGCACGCATCACTGCGCGCACATGAATGGCTCGAGCCGACCGAGCGGCTCGGGTAGCTCAAGCTCGTAACAGGCCCAGCCATCCACAGGCTGCCGCGCGGCCGCCACGCGCCGCGCGGCAGCCTGCCGGGTCAGGTGTCGATGCGGGACGGGTCGAGCTCTCCGGCGCCGCCGACGATGAAGTCGCGGCGGGGTCCGACCTCGCTGCCCATGAGCAGGTCGAACATTGACTTGGCGGCCGCCGCGTCCTCGACCCGGATCCGGCGCAGGACCCGGTGCCGCGGATCCATCGTGGTCTCCGCGAGCTGGTGGGCGTCCATCTCGCCGAGGCCCTTGTACCGCTGTGGCGGTTCCTTGAACCGCTGCCCCTTGCGCTCAAGCTCGATCACTGTGCGGCGCAGCTCGGAGTCGCTGTAGGTGTAGATGTACCTGGACTGGCCCTTGCGCGGGTTGGTCAGCTCTATCCGGTGCAGCGGCGGCACGGCCGCGAACACGCGGCCAGCGTCGACCATCGGCCGCATATACCGGTAGAAGAGCGTGAGCAGCAGCGTCCGGATGTGCGCGCCGTCCACGTCCGCGTCGGCCATGAATATGACCCGCTGGTACCGAGCGGAGTCGAGGTCGAAGGCGGCCCCGGACCCGGCCCCGAGCACCTGGATGATGGCCGCGCACTCGGTGTTCTTGAGCATGTCCGCGAGCGAGGCCTTCTGCACGTTGAGGATCTTGCCGCGGATCGGCAGCAGCGCCTGGAACTCGGAGTCCCGCGCGTTCTTCGCGGTACCGAGCGCCGAGTCGCCCTCGACGATGAACAGCTCGCTGCGGTCGTCGGCGGACCGGCAGTCGACCAGCTTGGCCGGCAGGGCGGAGCTCGCGAGCGCGGACTTGCGGCGCTGATTCTCCCGGTGCTCCCGGGCCGCGATACGGGTCTTGGCCGCCGCCGCGACCTTGTCGAGCACGGCCCTGGCCTGCTGCTTGCTGCCGCGGATCCGGCCCTCGAGGAAGTTGCTGAGCTCAGCCGCGACGATCTGGCCGACGATCCTGGTGGCCGCCGGGGTGCCCAGCACCTCCTTGGTCTGCCCTTCGAACTGCGGCTCGGGCAGGCGCAGCGACAGGATCGCGGTCATGCCCTCAAGCACGTCGTCCTTGATGACCGCCTCGTCGCCGGCCTTGAGCACCCTGGCCGCCTTCAGCTGGTCGTTCACCGTGCGCACGAGGGCCCGCTCGAACCCGGTGACGTGCGTGCCGCCCTTGGACGTGGCGATGACGTTCACGAACGAGCGCAGCGTGGTCTCGTAGCCGGTGTCCCACCGCAGCGCGATGTCGACGTCCAGCTGCCGCTCGACATCGGTCGGGGTGAGGTGCCCCAGCTCGTCCAGCACCGGCACGGTCTCGGTGAAGTGGCCCGAGCCCGCGAGCCGGACGACGTCGGTTACCGGCTCGCCGACCGACAGGTGCGCGCAGAACTCGCTGATGCCGCCGACGAAGCGGAACTCGGCCTCCCGCTGACCGCGGGCGATGGCCGCGCGCCGGGCCGTGGCACCGGTCTCGCCGGGCACCAGCTCGGCACCGGCGTCATCCGACCCGGTGTCGTCTGAGGCCGGCTCCTCGTCGGTCTGCTCAGCGCCCGCGAGCAGGTCGTCAGCCTCGTCCTCCACGCCGTCGGCGAGATCCGCCGCGGCGGCCTTCTCCGCCGCCGTCAGGACCGCACTGGGCGCGCGGCGGCGCTCGGGGCGCTCGTCGCTGACCTTGATGCTCAGGCCCGGCACCAGGTACGCGGTCTGCCGGGCTTCCTCGGCCAGGGCCGCGAACGACCACTCGGCGCCGGGCACGAAGATCTGCCCGTCCGGCCAGAACCTGATCACCGTCCCGGTCGCGGTCTTGCTGACCTTGCGGCCCTTGCGCAGCCCGGAAGCCGCGGTGAACTTCGCGTCCGGCCCGGCGGCGGCGAACTCGCCGGGCACGCCGCGGCGGAAGCTCATGGACCACTCGTAGCCGCCCTTGCTCACCGTGATGTCGAGCCGGCCCGATAGCGCGTTCACCACCGAGGCGCCGACGCCGTGCAGGCCGCCGGAGGCGGTGTACGAGCCGCCGCCGAACTTGCCGCCCGCGTGCAGCTTGGTCATCACGAACTCGACCCCGGACAGGCCCGTCTTCGGCTCGATGTCCACCGGGATGCCACGGCCGTTGTCGATCACCTCAGCCGAGCCGTCCGCGTGCAGCGTGACCTCGATCCGGGTGCAATGTCCGCCTAGTGCCTCATCGACCGCATTGTCGAATATCTCCTCAAGGCACTGCATGAGCCCGCGGGCATCGGTCGAGCCGATGTACATGCCAGGGCGCTTGCGTACGGCCTCCAGGCCCTCCAGGACGGTCAGATGGCGCGCGGTGTAGCCGTCGGTGGCTCCGGCCCGCTGGGCGGTCCGCTTGGCCCCTGAGGCCGCGCTTGCTGGCCCCGTGCTCACGGGCTCGGCACTGACGGCGGTCACTACGGCTCCCCTGGGAAAGTCACGTCTGCGGCGGGCAGTTACCCGCCAATCGGCTGGCCACACGGCCTATGGGCAGCGTAACCGGCCGGGCCCTGTGCCCGGAGCCACCACGCCGCGCGACATACCCGGTCCCTCGCGGACAAGCCGCCCGCCGGGGCCGACTCCGCCAGGCTGGCCGTCCGCCGGGCATAACCCGCTGTTCGCCCTTGGCATACTCGGCGGCCGCAGGGGATGACAAACGACCACCTCCAGTGTTGTGATGCTTGAGAGATCACAGGTTGCACGGGCCACGGCAGGGTAGCTGGAGGTCCCCGAGGCGAGGAGGCGACATGACCGGAGCTATAGCCCCTACGAGGCCGCTTACCGCCCTAGATCTGTGCGACCGATGCGGGGCACCTGCGTACGTACGCGTCGTACTGCCCGGATCGGGCGAGCTCCTCTTCTGCGCCCATCACAACCGGAAGCACGCAGAGGCCCTCGCCAAGATCGCAGTAGAGATCCAGGACGAGACGGGCAGGCTCGCCACGAAGGGCGAGGGCGCCTCCTAGAAGATCCAGAGCCGGGCCCGGAGTGCGGGCTCGCCCCAGGACAGCCGAACGGGCTCCTGGCCGCCAACGGTGGCGGCCAGGAGCCCGTTCGATGCGCCAGCCCAGATGGGCGGGCGGCTCCCAACCGCTAACGGTGGCGACCAGGAGCCCGTTCGACGTACTAGGCGTATCTAGTCCAGGTAATCCCTCAGCACCTGGGACCGGGACGGGTGCCGGAGCTTGGACATCGTCTTGGACTCGATCTGGCGGATGCGCTCCCTGGTCACGCCGTAGACCTTGCCGATCTCGTCCAGCGTCTTGGGCTGGCCGTCGGTCAGTCCGAACCGCATCGACACCACGCCGGCCTCGCGCTCGGACAGCGTGTCCAGCACCGAGTGCAGCTGCTCCTGCAGCAGCGTGAAGCTGACTGCCTCGCCGGGCTGGATGGCCTCAGAGTCCTCGATCAGGTCGCCGAATTCGCTGTCGCCGTCCTCGCCGAGCGGGGTGTGCAGCGAGATCGGCTCGCGGCCGTACTTCTGCACCTCGATGACCTTCTCCGGGGTCATGTCCAGCTCCGCGGCCAGCTCCTCCGGAGTCGGCTCGCGGCCCAGGTCCTGCAGCATCTGCCGCTGCACCCTGGCCAGCTTGTTGATGACCTCGACCATGTGCACCGGGATGCGGATCGTCCTGGCCTGGTCGGCCATCGCCCTGGTGATGGCCTGGCGGATCCACCAGGTCGCGTACGTGGAGAACTTGTAGCCCTTGGTGTAGTCGAACTTCTCGACCGCGCGGATCAGGCCCAGGTTGCCTTCCTGGATCAGGTCCAGGAAGAGCATGCCGCGGCCGGTGTAGCGCTTGGCCAGCGATACGACCAGCCGGAGGTTGGCCTCCAGCAGATGGTTCTTGGCCCGCCTGCCGTCCTCGGCGATCCACTCCAGATCGATCCGGACATCCGGCCGCAGCGACTCCCGGCTCTCGCCGAGCTTCTCCTCCGCGAACAGGCCCGCCTCGATCCGCTTCGCCAGCTCGACTTCCTGCTCGGCGTTGAGCAGCGGGACCTTGCCGATCTGCTTGAGGTAGTCCTTCACCGGGTCCGACGTCGCGCCCGCCACCGCGACCTGAGCCGCGGGCAGGTCCTCGTCGTCGTCGCCGTAGACGAATGCCTCGTCGTCCGACTCCTCGGAGCTGGCGGCCGCAGTCGCGGTCTCGGTCGTCGCCGCCGCCGCAGCGGCGGTGCCCTTCGGCGCCTCGCCGTCCTCGGCGTCATCGGTGTCCTCGACCGCCTCCGCCTCGGCGTCGGGGGCTGCGACTTCGACGAAGTCCGTGGCCGGGTCCGCCAGGTCCTCCTCGCCGTCCTCTTCGAGGTCCTCAAGGTCGATGTCCTCGAGCTCCGCGTCGACGTCGATCATGCTGTCGGGATCGGACTCGAGGTCAGTCGCCTCGTCCAGTTCTGCCTCTGCCTCCAGCCCGGCCCCGGTATCCAGGCCGGCCTCCGCCGCCACGTCGGCGTCGGCAGTCACCTTCTTGCGCCCGTTGTCACGTTGGTCTCCCCTACCCAGCACATCACTTGCTGCCTGCTCGTCCTGCCCGGCCTTCGCCGCACCGGAGCCGCCCTGCCGGGACCGGCTGCCACGCTTGGCTTTCCCGCTCGTCTCGGTACCCGCGTCCGCGCCGGCCCGAGCTGACCCGTTCGCGGAACCGTCTGCCTGCTTGCCGCCTGGACGCCGCGCCGCCGGGACTGCCCTGGCGTCGTCGTCAGTGGCGACAAGCGCTACCGCCGGGTCGTCGGCCGAGCGGCCGCGCGACTGCTGCGGTACGTGTGCGCCCTGCGCTGACGGCCGGTCCTGCCGTCGCGCTGCCGAGCCTGCCGCACCTGCCACGGCGGTCACCCCTTCCTTCGCTGGATGGCAGACCGCTGTACGCACAGCACCCGGCTGTCCGAACTAGCAGACGACACTGCCACCCCTCCGGCAAACCTCATGGTGAGCAATCGGCACCTACGACGTGCTTCCCGTGCCCCGGGTCGCCCCGGAAAACTGGGAATTGCCGCCGGAGAGCTTTCCCGCCGTCACGAGGTCCTCTCCTGTCCACCACCTTAGGTGGAGCTGACGGGTAGGTCGTACGCATGCGGGCGAGCGCCACTGCCGCCCGGGCTGCGCCGGAAGCCCTCCCGGCCTGCCGTACGACGCCCGCTGGCACCATCCGGGCAGGTCGCAGCCTGCCTGACGCAGGCCGTCGAGCGCAGCCTCGGGAATGGTACCCGCATTCGTCATGCCCTCCCCTTCCGCGGCGACCCTGCTTTCCGCCGCCTGGGCTTGTCGTCGGCAAGCTCATCCCAGTCCGGCACGTGCAGCACGAGCACCGTGACGTCATCGTCCTGCTCGTGCCCGGCCAGCATCTGGTCCACCAGGTAACCGAGCAGCAGGGCAGGATCTTCCACGACCGCGAGCGGAGCCCTGGCCGCCACCGAGACCAGCTCGTCCAGGCCAGCGTCCAGGCCGCGCTTGCGGTTCTCCACCAGTCCATCGGAATACAGCACCGCGGTGTTCCCTGGCGGCAGCCGGAAGGCGTACTGCTGGCGCGGGCTCGCCCAGCCCAGCGGCGTGCCGGCCGGGGTGTTGTCCAGCCGGGGCGGGCCGTCAGCCGACAGCAACAGCGGCGGCAGGTGCCCGGCGTTGCCCGCGATCCCGTCCCCGGTCACTGGGTCAACCACCAGGTAGGCGACGGTGGTGACCTGCTCTTCCTGCTCCGTGGCCTGGAACAGCCGGTCCAGCCCGGCCAGCACGGCGGCCGGGCGCGGGTCGGTCAGGGCGAGCGCGCGCAAGGCATTGCGGACCCGGCCCATGCCAGCCGCGGCGGTCAGTCCTTTGCCCATCACGTCGCCCGTCGCTACCGCCAGGCGGCCGTCCGGCAGCCGGAACGCGTCGTACCAGTCGCCGCCGATCTCCATGTTCCTGGTCACCGGCAGGTACCTGGCCTCCAGGATGATGCCGGGTACCGTCGGCAGGCTGTCGGGCAGCAGGCTGCGCTGCAGGGTTTCGGCCGTGGTGTGCTCGCGCTCGTAGAGCGTCGCCCGCTCCATGGCCAGCGCGCACTGGCCGGCCAGCGCTTCGAGGAACACCCGCTCTTCCTCGGTGACCTGGCGCGGCCGGAGGAAGGAGAATCGCAGCGCCCCGATGGACTGGCCGGAGGACAGCAACGGCAGCCCCACCCAGGCCTTCTCGTCGCTGTGCTCGAGGAACCTGAGCACTCCGGGCGAGTCATCGAACAGCCTGCGCAGCGCCTCCGGGCTTTCCAGCAGCAGCGGCCGCCGCTGCGCGATCGCAGCCGTCATCACGCTGGGGGCCGAGAGCGGGAGCTCATAAGGCTGCGACCCCTCAGTATCCGGCAGGCCGCCGGGGTTCACCGTCCGGAGCCGCAGCCGCTCGGTATCCACGATCGCCACCGCGGACCGCTCAGCCCCGACCGCGGACCGCCCGACCTCGCTCATGACCTGGACGACCTGCTCCACCGTCAGCGCCTCGGCCAGCATCGACGTGGCCTGCTGGAGCCTGGCGGTGCGCAGGGCGGCCGCGGACAGCTGCTCGGTCAGCCGGCCGCGCATCTCCTCGGCCTCGCGCTGCGCGGTCACGTCGGTACTGGCGCCGACCCACTCGATGATCGTCCCGTCCCGCTCGATCGGGACCGCGCGCACGTCATAGTGCTTGTACGAGCCGGTACGGCTCCGCACGCGATACCGGCTATCGAACACTTTGCCGGAACGGAGGCTGTCCCGCCACGCGGCCTCGACCCGTTCGCGGTCGTCCGGGTGGATGGCCTCCAGCCAGCCCTTGGTCTGGTACTCCTCGGCGCTCTGGCCGGTGATCCAGCGCCACTCGGGCGAGTCCTCCGCCACCTCGCCATCTGGCTTGGTAACCCAGACGACCTGGGCGCCTGCCTGCACGAGCGACCGGTACCGCTCCTCGCTGCGCCGCAGCGCCTCGGCCGCCTCGTGCTGCTGGGTGACATCGACAGCGATGACCGCGACGCCGTTGACGTCGCTCTCGCGGTCATGGGACGGAAACCAGGAAAACGCCCATTGCCGGACAGAAGCCCCGGGCTCGACCCCAGCCGCGCCTGCGGCGGCCGGGCTGGCGACCGCGTGCTCGGTGCTCGGTGCCGGGTTGTTGCCTGCCTGCACCCGGCGGACCGCGGCTTCGGCGGCCGCCGCGAGGTCAACCGGCCACATCTGCGCGGGCGTCTGGCCCATGTGGGCATCGCCGGGTGCGCTGCACAGCCCGGCCATTGTCTGATTCATCCGCAGAAAGCGCAGGTCAGGACCGATAAAGGCGAACGCGATAGGCGCCTGGGTGAGAAGCGTCTCCAGCAGCGCCGGGTCCGATACGTCAAGTCCGGAGACCCGCGGCCGGGGCACGGACGTGCCGGTGCTCACCGCGAGCACCCCGCGTTCTGCCGATGGCTAGCCATCGAACAGCTCCCTCCTGCTCACTGCGGACACAAGAAGGCTACTGGCAATATCGCATGCAGGCAGGAAGGCCGGCACAACTCGGCCGCCCGTGCGCAAGGGCCGCGTTACTGACGAGCGGCGTGTTGCCACGCTGAGCAGGACCGGCGCCCGCAATGGCGTCGGCCGTTGTATCCGGCACTTCGGATATATAGTCACAGAAGGCGCGGCACCGCAGATTCTTCCGCCTCCGCCGGCGGCCGGACGGACGACCCGGAGACGACCGGGAAATGGCAGGCGACCAGTTGGCCGGGCGCCGTGTGCAGGTCAAGTTCCGGCTCCTGCAGCGCGCAGATGTCCTGTGCACGCGGGCACCTGGTGCGGAACCGGCAGCCCGAGGGCGGGTCGGTAGCCGCGGGCGGCTCGCCCGTCAGACCGCCGCCGCGAGGCGCCAGCCCGGGCCGGGTGGTGACGACGGGCACCGCGTCGACCAGGCCGCGGGTGTACGGATGCGCGGGCGCCGAGCAGATCGTCTCCGCCGGGCCGATCTCCACGAGCTTGCCGAGATACATCACGCCGATGACGTCGGCCATGTACCGGATCACCGAGAGATCGTGCGAGATGAACAGGTAGCTCAGGCCGTACTGGCGCTGCAGCTTGCGCATCAGGTTGAGGATCTGGGCCTGCACGGAGACGTCCAGCGCGGACACCGGCTCGTCGGCCACGATCAGCGCGGGCCGCTGAATCAGCGCCCTGGCCAGCGCCAGCCGCTGCCGCTGGCCGCCGGAGAAAGCCCGCGGGAACCGGTCGGCGGCATCGGGCGGCAGCCCGACCTCCTCCAGGATCCGGTTGACGTGCCGCCGGTGACTGCGCCGCTTGCCGAGCCGCTGGATCAGCAGCGGCTCGCGCAGGATGCTGCGCACGCGCATGCGCGGGTCGAGCGAGCCGAAGGAGTCCTGGAACATCAGCTGGATGCCGGTGCCCTGCATGCGCCGCTGGCGCCGGCTGAGCCGGGTCAGTTCGGTGCCGCTGAACTGGATGCCGCCGCCATCTGCCCGTTCCAGCCCGGCGAGCAGCCGGGCGACCGTCGACTTGCCGCAGCCGGACTCCCCGACGAGTCCGAGCGTCTGGCCGGCCGCCAGCTCGAAGCTGACCCCGGCTACCGCGCTCACGGTGCCCGTCTGGCGTCGCAGCAGGCCGCGGCCGAGGGGATAGTCCTTGACCAGCCCGGCCACCCGCAGCAGCGGCCCGCCGTCGGCGGCCAGCTGTCCGGTCCGGTCCCGTGCGGTCCGGCTCTCCGGGCTGAGCCAGGCGCTGACGGGCCGGTCACTGGCCGCCTCCGCCGCCGGGCTGGTGCTGGCCGGGTAGAAGCACGCGTAGTCGTGCCCAGGGTGCTCGCCCGCCAGCGGCGGGACGTGACTCGCGCACCACGGCTGCGCGTGCCGGCAGCGGGGCGCGAAGCTGCACCCGGACGGCTCGGTGGTCAGGTCCGGCGGCCGGCCGGGAATGCTGTACAGCGTCCTGCTCTGCGGCCCGGCCAGCTCCGGCAGCGCGTCGAACAGCGCCTCGGTGTACGGGTGCCGCGGCGAGCCGAAGACCGCCATCGTGGCGGCCTGCTCGACGATCTGGCCGCCGTACATGACCGCCACCTTGTCGGTGCGGCCGCCGATGACGCCCAGGTCGTGGGTGACCAGGATGACCGCCATGCCCAGCTGCCCGCGCAGGTCGTCGATCAGCTCGAGGATCTCGCGCTGAATCGTCACGTCCAGGGCGGTCGTCGGCTCGTCGGCGATCAGTAGCCTGGGCTCGCAGGCTAGCGCGGCCGCGATCATGGCGCGCTGCCGCATCCCGCCGGACAGCTCGTGCGGGTACTGCGCGGCCACCCGGCCGGGCTCGGGCATCCGGACCAGCTCCAGCGCCTCGATCGCGCGGGCAGCCGCCACCTGCTTGTCCGCGCCGCGGTGCACGATCACCGACTCGGCGATCTGCCGGCCGACCGTCATCGTGGGGTCCAGCGAGCTGGCCGGGTCCTGAAACACCATGCCGATGTCGTTGCCGCGGATCTGCTGCATCTGCCGCTCGCTCAGCTGCGTCAGGTCCGTGCCGTCCAGCAGCACCGTGCCGGCGGTGATGACGCCGCCAGCCGGCAAAAGCCGCATGACCGAGCGGGCCGTCATCGTCTTGCCGCAGCCAGACTCGCCGACCAGGCCGAGGCACTCGCCCGCGGCGACGGTGAGGCTGACGCCGTTGACCGGCAGCACCGTCCGGTCGCGCAGCCGGATCTCGGTGCGCAGGCCGGTGATCTCCAGCAGCGCGCTCACTGGCCGCTACCCCTGGAGCCAGGGCGTCCGGACTCGCGCCGCAGGCCATCCCGCAACCCGTCCCCGAGCATCGTGAACGCGACGACGACCAGCATGATCGCCAGGCCGGGCGGCACGATCTGCCACCAGTACCCGAGGCTGATCGTCTGGTCGGCCAGCCAGATCATGTTGCCCCAGTCCACTGCCGGCGACTGCACGCCGAGGCCGAGATAGCTCAGGGTGGCGAGGGTGAGGACCGCGCCGCCGATCTGGAACGTCACGTTGACGGCGATGGTCCCAAGCGCGTTCGGCACGATATGCCGCAGCACGGCGCGCAGCCCGCCGCCGCCCATCACGCGAACCGCCTGGACGAATTCCCGGCTGCGCAGGGCCAGCGCTTCACCGCGCACCAGCCGGGCCGTGCCGAGCCAGGACGTCGCCGCGACGACGAGGACCAGGACCGGCTCGGTCGGCCGGTCTACCGAGACGATGACCAGCGCCGCGACCACGGTTGGGATAGCGATGCCGGCGTCGACGAGCCGCATCATGACGGCGTCCAGCGCGCCGCCCACGTAGCCGGCGATGGCGCCCCAGAGCGAGCCGAGAATGGCCGCGAGGAGGCCGGCGGCGGCGCCGACCACCAGCGAGGCCTGGCCGCCGACCATCAGCCGGCCGAGCACGTCGTCGCCGTTCGCGTCGGTGCCGAACGGATGCCCGGCGCGCGGGGACAGGTCCTCGATCCGGGAGAATACGTGCACCTGGTCGGTGCGATACAGCAGCGGGCCGAGAAAGCAGAATGCTGCCATCGCCACCAGGATGATCACTCCGGCGGTGGCCAGCGGGAACCTCCGGGCGACCGCGGCCGACCGGCGGAGCCAGGACGCGAGCACCGATCCCGGTGCGATCGGCGGCGACCCGCTCGCGGGCCCCGCGTGCCGCCCGCGGCTGCCGCGGACCGGCGCGCCGTCCGGTGGCCCGATCTGCGCCGGCACCCCGTCCGGCGGCACGGTCTGCGGCAACGGGCCGGCCAGGTCGGCCAGTCGCACGGGCACGGGCTCGCTGCCCGGCGGTACTGCCTGCCCGGTACTCACGCGTTCGGCGCTCGCTTCCTCGGTGCTCGCGGGCCCGGTGCTCATGCGTTCTGTGCTCATGCGCGGGAGTACCTGACCCTCGGGTCGAGCAGCGCGTAGCCGATGTCGGCCAGCAGCGATCCGACCGCCGCGCCGACGGCGATGACCAGGGTGAAGCCGAGGATCACCGGCAGATCCTGGTTGGTGGCCGCCTGCCAGATCTGGTAGCCGACGCCGCGGAAGTTGAACAGCGTCTCGACGATCACGGCGCCGCCGAGGATTTGCGGGATGCTCAGCCCGACGAGCGTGACGATCGGCGCCAGCGAGTTGCGCAGCACGTGCCGGGTAAGAATCCGCTGGTCACCGGCGCCGCGGGCCCGAGCCGCCTCGATGTAGTCCTCGTCCAGCGTGTCCGCGGCGGCCGAGCGCATGTACCGGGCGAAGATCGCCAGCGTGACCAGCGCGAGGGTGACGACCGGCAGGGTCAGGTCCCGCCAGTCGGTGACGATGCCGCCGACGGTCGTCTCCTGCGGCGCCTCGGCGCCGAAGATGCGCAGGTTGATGCCAAAGACCAGGATGAGCACGTTGCCGAGCACGAACGCGGGCGTGCCGTAGAAGACCACGGTGAGGGTGCGCAGCGCGTAGTCCACGGCGCTGCCGCGCCGCGCGGCCTGCAGCAGGCCGATGGGGATGGCCACGGCGAGCGCGAGCAGCGTCGAGATGCCCATCAGCACGATCGTCCTGGGCACGCTGGCGGCCAGCAGCGTGCTGACCGGCTCGCCGAGGTGGGCTGAGGTGCCCAGGTTGCCGTGCAGCACCTGGCCCAGCCAGCTGAAGTACTGCAGCAGGAACTGCTCGTGTATCGCGCCGGCCCCGACGACACCAGCGCGTCCTGCCGCGGGGCCGAGCTGGAGCAGCCCGAAGACGATCAGTGTCACCAGCAGCACCACGGCTATCGCCTGCAGCAGCCGGCGGCCCAGGTAGGCGGTCACTGGTCCCGCCTGCCCGGCTGCGCTCGGTGCCAGCTCACTTCAGGAAGTACCAGGATTCCGGGTTGATCGTCAGCGTCGAGCTCTGCGCGCCGATGTTCAGGTTATTCACGGCCTCCACCAGGATCGGCGCGTTGGGCTGATACACCACCGGCAGGTCCGACGCCAGGTATTCCTGCCACTTGTACATCGCAGCGTTGAACTGCTTGCCGGAGTGTGCCTCCACCGTCTTGCTGATGAGTGCGTTGTCCTTCGCGTCGTTGAAGAAGCCGGCATCGGCGTTGGAGTTGCTCTCGAACAGCTCCTCGCCGGTCGGCAGGTAGTCCGGCGAGTAGGTCCACGAGCCCCAGTCCGCGAGCTGCCAGGCCGGGCACGCTGGCTGACCCGGCGCCGGGACGCAGAACGCCGCGCCGAAGATATTGCCGATCGGCTCGGCAGTAGCGGTGATGCGGATGCCGGCCAGCGACGCGTTCGACACCAGTTCCTTGGTCGCCGAGTACATGTAGTCGACCCCGGAGGCGTAGATCATGCTGAAGTTCAGCTCCGCGTTCCTGGCGACACCTGGTCCGCAGTCCGCCGGTCCGCTGCCGGGCCGCGTGCACCGGTCGATCCCGTTGGGCGTGATCGACCAGCCGTTCGCCTTCAGCAGCTTCTCGGCGTTGGCCAGGTTGAGCTCCCACTGGTCACCCTTCTGGGCCACCGCCGGCGCCAAATAGTTGGTGACGGGGTAAGACGTGACCGGGCCGATGGTCGGTTTGCCGTAGCCGTGTAGCGGCCCGTCGATGACGCCTTCCTGGTCAATGAGCGACTGGAAGGCCTGCCGGAAGTACAGCTGGCTGAAGATCGGGCCGGCCTTCGGATCGTGGTAGTTGTACGGGAAGTAGGTCAGCTCCCACGGATACAGCACGGTCAGCTTGTAGGCGCTCAGCGTCGCGGGGTTACCGCCGGTGGCCGCTCCCGGCGGCGGGACCGGCGCGTCGACGGTCGGCAGGTAACCCACATCCAGCCGCTGGCTGCCCTGCGGATCCTGCAGCACGTTGAACTCGGCCTGCTCGGAGGTGAACGGCTCGATGACGAACGTGTCGATGTGGTGGGCGGCGGGCGGGCCGGAGTAGTGCGGGTTGAGGCCGAGCTTGGCGTACCCGTCGTTGTTGGCGCTCAGCAGCTTCCACGGGCCGTCGACGATGCTCCACAGCGGCGAGGAGGCCCACGAGGACGCCTTGCCGGCCGACTGGGAGTCGAGGTACTTGTAGACCGCGGGGCAGGCCGACGGCTTCGAGCTGCAGTTACTGGTGGCCGATGCGGAGGTTCGGTCCCATTCCTCGGGCATGGGCGTGATCTGGCTCAGCTCGTTGTCGGTGAACCACTCCGCCGAGTAGGGCTTCGTCATCGTCATCGTCAGCTCGTCCTGGCCGACGGCGCGGATGTTCGTCACGTTGAAGGGGAAGTCGCCGGCCACGGTGCCGCCGTACTCATTCGCGTTCCCGGCCATGCCCAGCTGCATGTTGATCCAGAAGAGCACGTTCTGCGCGGTCACCGGCTGACCGTTGCTCCAGTTGTACTTCTTCAGCTTGATCGTGACCTGGCGACCGGAGAACACGGGCTTGTCAGCCAGGCTCAGGCTCGTGTTGAGGTAGGGCTGGGTGCCCTGGCCGAACCAGTACAGCGGGCGGTACATCAGGTACTGGAAGTCGTCGGTGTTCGACACGTCGATGTAGTTGGGGCTGACGAACGGGAAGATGTAGTTGACGTTGAGTTCCGGCTGGGTGGCGTAGGTCGCGGTGCCGCCGTCCACCGCGGTCGTGCCGACCGTTCCTGCCGACGAGCGGCGCTGGCCGGCCCGCAGGCGGCAGCGATGAGCGCCAGCGCGGCCGCCGCGGCGCCCGTCAGGATCGCGCGGCCCCCGCGGCCGCTCCCCCGCCTCGGGGCTCGCAGCATCGCCGCCACTCCTACTCGCATGAGGAACCGCCGTCCTTTTCCCGCGGAAGCCGCCACCAAGCCGGGCCTGCTTCCTGCCCTGACAGGGAAACTAGGGAATACTCCCTGATGTCCCGTATAACCCGAACACTGCATTATGGCCGACGACGAGGACCTGCCAAAACAGCCGTGCCGACTAGGTCCCGGCCGCCGCGAACGCTGGCTGCCCGGCGCGGGCAGCCAGGAGCATGCACGCCAGAAGCCCGGCGCTGACCAGGTGTCCGGCTCCGCGCGGTTGGCCCGCGGGAGGGACCGTCTGGCATGCCGGGCGCGCCAGCGGACTTGCCCAGTAGGACGCTACCGGACTAATACGGCGTTCGCCGGGCAGACAGGCAGAAGAGCCCCGCCTTCTGCGTCACGTTCTCGCCCGAATCGGGGCCGGTCACCGAGAATCGGGCAGTGCGCGTGGCGAGGCGTGGCGTGCCGGGTCCGGAAATCTGCGAAGCTAGAAGGGTGAGCCCCCAAAGCCGACGTCGAGATTCACCAGGCGACCGGGGGCAGCAGGGCCGGTCCGGGCAGCCGCCCGGCCGCAGGCACGGCGGCACCGGTCTGTCGCAGCCGCCGCCGAACGCGCTCTTCGCCGAGATGCTCAGGGCCGCCCGCGAGCTGCTCGCGGTCCGCAGCCCGCTGGACGCCGAACTGATGGTCAGCGAGCTGCTCGGCACCTGGTGGGGCCAGCAAGGCGGCCGCCGGGGCGCCCGGCGCCGCGCCGATATCGAGGAGATCGTCGGCGAGGGCCTGGTCGGCTACGCAGCCAGCCAGGGCAGTCCGGCCGCGCTCGCGCTGCTGTCCGGCATCGCCTGCCTCGGTACGCCCCGGCAGGCGGCTCAGGCCGAGCAGGCGGCCCTGATGCTGATGGACCGCGGCGTAGCCAGGCCGGCCTGGGCTGAGCATGTCGGCGCCGTCGAAGCCGGCGAGTGCTACGTGAACTCCGACGCCTACGGCGATCGCGACGAGGTCGTCTGCCTCTTCAGCTACGCCGGCCAGGAAGAGCACGCGCTGGTGGTAGTCGTCGACTACAACGCGGGCGGGCTGACCAGGGACGGCTGGGTGACCTCCCAGGTCGGCAAGCTGCTGGACTACTGCCGCGGCTCCAGCGGCGGCGGTTCGAGCTTCACTCAGATCGACCCGCCGCAGGCCCGCCGGATCCTGGCGGCCGGGCTCGCCACCACCGAAGCGGCGCCGGAGCCGCCGGTGAGTTCCTCGTTCCCGTCGTATCACGCGTTCATCCGGGCCCGGATCCGCACGCTGCCACCGGCCCTGGCGGCCGGGGCAGCGAGTCACGGTCCGCCGGCCTCTGGATCCGCCGTGCTGCCCGCGACCGCCGCCAAGCGGCTGCACTGGCGCAAGGACCGGCGGGCGATGCTAGTGGCGGAGTTCCTCGCCTCCGACGATGCCGAGGACCTGTCCGACCGCGAGTCGGCGAGCCGGTGCACCGATCACATCGTCGACTACGGCTGCGACCGGGACTTCGGCCGGCCGCTGCGGGTCAGCCCGGCCAAGGCGGAGACGTTCCTGCTCGACTGGCTGCCCCGCAAGGTGGTGCTGTCGCGGGCGGAGCAGGACGCGATGCCGCATGTCCTGCTCGCCTGGGTGCGCTGGGCCGGCAAGCGGTCCGGGCTGGCCGACAGCGCGATCGGCGCCACCCTGGACGCGATCTTCGACGCCATTCCCGCCTTCGCGACCCGGTATAAGGACCCGGCATCCTTCGGCCTGGATCCGCGGATGGCCAGGCGGCTGCTGCCCGACGGTGACCTCGAGGCGCTGGCCCGGCGGGTGTTCGCCTTCCCGCTGCTGCGCGGCAGCTACCGCGGCACGGACCTGTCCCGGCTGGACCCGGCCCGCCCGGCCGACCGGGCGATCCTGCTGGCCGCGGATCACGACGACACGAAGGCGCGCCGGCCGGGCGCCGAGCACGTCGACGAGCACGTCGCGCTCGCCGACCGACTGTGGCGCGGCGATCCGCCGGAGCTGTGGGAGGCCGCGCAGCGCCTGCTTGACCTGGGTGAAGACCGGCACGACGTGCTGCACACCTTGATTGAGACCATCGAAACCGCAGGCCCGCACGAGCGGGACATCGCCGCCGCCCTGGCCGACCTGCCGCCGGAGGAGCGGGGGTGACAACCGGAGCCGGGGAGCCTGGCGCCCCGTCCGTGATTGACCTCAACGCCGACCTCGGCGAGAGCTTCGGCGCCTGGCGGCTGGGCGATGACGAAGCGCTCCTGCACGTCGTGACCAGCGCGAACCTCGCCTGCGGCTTCCACGCGGGCGATCCGCTGACGATCCGGCGCGCGTGCGCGCTCGCGGTCGCGGGCGGCGTGACGATCGGGGCCCAGGTGTCCTACCAGGACCTGGCCGGTTTCGGCCGCCGGGAGATGGTCGTCCCGCCGGAGGAACTGGAAGCAGGCATCCTCTATCAGATCGCCGCCGTGGACGGCGTCGCCAGGGCCGAGGGCGGCCAGGTGCGCTACGTCAAGCCGCACGGGGCACTGTACAACCGGGCCGTCTGGGATCCGGTCCAGGCCGAGGCGATAGCGGCCGCGGTCCGCAGCTATGACCGCGGCCTGCCGGTGCTCACGCTGCCGGGATCTGAGCTGGCCGCCGCGGCGGCCGCCGCCGGGCTCGGCGTCATCGGCGAGGCGTTCGCCGACCGCGCTTACAATGCCGACGGGACGCTGGTGGCGCGCGGTCTGCCCGGCGCGGTGCTCACCGACCCCGCCGCGGTCGCCGCCAGGGTCACGAGCCTGGTCACAACCGGAACGGTCACCGCCGCCGACGGCAGCGCGGTGCGCCTGGCGGCCCGCTCCCTGTGCGTGCACGGCGACACCCCCGGCGCGGTGACCCTGGCCCGCGCGGTGCGGGCGGCCATCGAGGCGGCCGGGGTCGAGCTGGCCTCGTTCGCGTGATCCGGGCGCTGGCGGCCGGCGACGCCGCCGTGCTGCTGGAGCCCGGCCCGGGTCAGCCCGCGGCGCTGGCGGCGGCGATCACGGCGGCCGCGCTGCCCGGCGTGCTCGACGTGATCCCCGGCGCGACGACCGTGCTGGTCACGTTCGAGCCCGGTGCCCTCAGCCCGGCGGAACTGGCCCGCCGGGTGGCCCGGTTGCCAGTCAGCGCCTCGCCGCTGGCCGCTCGGCCGCCCGCCGTCGAGATCGAGGTCTGCTACGACGGGCCGGACCTGGCTGATGTCGCCGCGCTCACCGGGCTGTCCGTGGCCGACGTGATCGCCCGCCATCAGGCGGCCGGCTACGAGGTCGGCTGGCTGGGCTTCTCCCCCGGATTCGGCTACCTGACCGGCCTTGACCCGGTGCTCGCCGCGGTGCCGCGGCTGGACACCCCGCGGCTGACGGTGCCCGCAGGCTCGGTGGCGATCGCGGGTGGCCTAGCCGCCGTGTATCCGGCCGCCTCTCCTGGCGGCTGGCGCATCATCGGCCGCAGCAACGTGCGGTTGTGGGATCAGGAACGTCAGCCGCCCGCCGTGCTCGCGCCGGGCCTGCCGGTCAGGTTCCGCGCCGTCAGCCAGCTCGGCCCCGCGCCGGAATCTGTCCCGGCGACTGCCCCTCCGGTGGCGGCGGGCGATCGGAGCGCCGAGGTCCTGCAGCCGGGACCGCTGACGACGGTGCAGGATCTCGGCCGGGCCGGGCTCGGGCACCTGGGGGTGCCGCGCAGCGGGGCCGCGGACGCGGCCAGCCTGCGGGCGGCTAACGCGCTGGTCGGCAACGAACCGGGCCAGGCCTGCCTGGAGGTGACGCTCGGGCGACTGGCGGTGCGCTTTGGCGGCCCGGCGGCGGTCGCCCTGACCGGGGCGCCCGCGCCCATCCTGGTCACCGGGCCGGACGGCGCCCGGCTGGAGCCGGCCGCGGGCACCGCATTCGAGGTGGCCGCCGGCGCGGTGCTGCGGCTCGGCGGCCCGGCCACCGGGCTGCGCAGCTACCTCGCCGTAGACGGCGGCTTCGGCGGGCCGCCCGTGCTCGGCAGCCGGTCCGCGGACCTGCTGTCCGGCCTCGGCCCCGCGCCGCTGCGGGCCGGCCAGCGCCTCCCGCTAGGCCCCCCGCGACCGGAACCGCGGCTACTGGATCCGCGCTCGCCCGAGCAGACCCGACTGCCCACGGCGGGCACAGTGACCGAGTTGGCGGTACTGCCCGGCCCGCGTGCCGACTGGTTCGCCGACGGTGCGCTAGCCGCGCTGGCGCAGGCGACCTGGCAGGTCACGGCCGCGAGCGACCGGACCGGGCTCCGGCTGACCGGGCCGCCCCTGCGCCGCGCATCCACCGCCGAGCTGCCGAGCGAAGGAGTCGTCACCGGCGCCCTCCAGGTCAGCCACGACGCCCAGCCAATCCTGCTGCTGGCCGACCATCCGGTCACCGGCGGCTACCCCGTCATCGCCGTCATTACAACTGCTGACCTCGGCACCGCCGCGCAACTAAGGCCGGGCCAGCAGGTCAGATTCGTATTCAGCTGATCGGGCTGCGCGCGCGGCCAGGCGGTGGCTGGTTCCGGAGCGGCCTGTTCTCTGCCCAGGCCGCGCAGGAACGAGCCGCCACCTGGCGCATTCAACGTGGTGTGAGCAGCGCCTAACCCTGGCCCGTCAGCTGCCGGTACGCCGTCAGCACGTCCGGCGCCAGCACCGTGGTGAGATCCGCCGCCGACACCGTCTCGCCCTGGCGGGAGATCCGCAGGTCCCGGGTGGCACAGGCGCGCTCGTACAGGGATCGCACGAACCGGCCGTTGCCGAGCTCATCGATCTGGCCCCGCCCGCAGACCTCCGTGAAGATCGACTGCAGCACCGGCGCCGCGTCGGCGGCGAACGAGTCTCCAGCCTGCGTGGCGATGCCCCGCGCAATCCGCACCAGCTCCTCCGCGCCGTAGCTCGGGAACGTGATCCTGGTGCTGAACCGGGACGCGAGCCCGGGGTTGCTGCGCAGCAGCCGGTCCATGTCCTGCGGGTACCCGGCCAGCACGACCACGAGCCGGTCCCGGTCGTCCTCGGCGCGCTTGAGCAGGGTGGCCACCGCCTCCGAACCGAACGCGTCGCCGCCGGAGTAGGCCTCGTTGTGCAGCGCGTACGCCTCGTCGATGAACAGCACGCCGCCGAGCGCGGAGTCGATCAGCTTGTTGGTCTTGATCGCGGTCGAGCCGAGGTGCTCGCCGACCAGATCGGCCCGGTGAGCCTCGATCACTTCCGGCCGGACCAGCAGCCCGAGCGCGGCGAAGATCCGGCCGATGATCCTGGCCACCGTGGTCTTGCCGGTTCCGGGCGGGCCGGTGAAGACGAAGTGCCGCACCGGCGGCTGGCTGGCCAGTCCCTGCCGGTCTCGCATCCGGGCCACCTGCAGCTGCGCGGCGATCTCGTGCACCTGCTGCTTGACCGGCTCCATGCCGACGAGGGCGTCCAGCTCGGCCAGCGCGCTCTCCACCGTCGGCGTGTCGGTGTAGCCGCGGAACCTGGCGGTCAGCTCCGCGTAGGCGGGCTCGATGTCCTCGGCGCGCAGGGTGACCAGCTCGGACGGCGAGGGCTCGGCCGGCCCCGCCATCACCCGGACGTCGCGGTGCTGACCCGACTTCGCCAGCAGGCTGCGGACGAACCGGCCGTTGCCCAGCTCGTCGGCGAGCCGCCGCCGGGCGATCTCCTCGAACAGCTTCCGCAGCACCGGGCGGGCATCGGGATCCAGTAGCTCGCCCTTGCCCCGCAGCGCCAGGTCGGCCAGCGCGAGCAACTCGGCCGCGCTGTAGCTGGGGAACTTCACCCGCAGGCCGAACCGCGAGTTCAGGCCGGGGTTGGCGGCCAGGAAGTTCTCCATCTGCCGCTCGTAGCCCGCGAGCACGATGATCAGGTGCTCGCGGTCATCCTCCGCGCGCTTGAGCAGCGCCTGCACGGCCTCATGCCCGAACCGGTCGCCCTGCCCGTCGCCTTCGTTGACCAGGCTGTACGCCTCGTCGATGAAGAGCACCTTGCCCAGCGCGGAGTCGACGAGCTCGTTGGTCTTGATCGCGGTCGCGCCGAGGTACTCACCGACCAGGTCGGCCCGCTGCGCCTCGACGACGACCGGCGAGTCCAGCAGCCCGAACGCGTAGAAGATCTTGGCGACGATCCTGGCCACCGCCGTCTTCCCGGTTCCCGGCGGACCGAGGAAGACGAAGTGCTGCATCGGCTTGTCGGTGCCGTGCCCGGCAACGGCGCGCCTGCGGGCGGCCTCCACGGACGCGGTGATGGACCGGACCTGTGCTTTCACCGCGGCCAGGCCGACCATCGCGTCCAGTTCGGCCATCGCGTCCTCGACGCTGACCGGCGGTGTCGGCGCGCCCGACTTGCCAGAGCTGCCGGCCGGGCTGTGCTGGCCGCGGAGCCCGTCACCCGCCTGAGCGACCCGAAGCGGCGTGCCCGGCGCTGGCCGCGGCCCGCGCGTGCCGGTGCCCGCGCCGCCCTGGCCGGCCGCCGCCGCGCCGGGCGGCGACCACGCGTACGGGGCGGCGAGCGCCGTGGCCACGGAGCGCTCCCGCACCTGCTGCACGGCCCGGGCCAGCCGCCAGGCCAGCACTCCGGCCGCGATCAGCCACGCCACGAGCGGGCCGGCGTAGGGCTCGCCATGCCAGAACCGGAACGTGAGGATCCCGACCGGCAGTGACCAGATGAGGCTCAGCGCAGTGGTGCGGCACGGCACGAAGCCGCGGCTGATGACGCTGGCGTGCGCGAGCAGGGCCACCGCGACGGGCAGGAGCAGCAGCGCGTACCGGGGGCCGTCGGGGCCGTGCGCCTGCGCCGCGGTGATCGCGATGCCCCAGAGCGCTACCGCCGCGGACGCGAGCGGCGAGCGGTCACTCGTCCACAGCGCGTACGGCGCGTACGCGAGCATCGCCAGCACCAGCGCGGGCAGCAGCACAATGGCCGCGATCACGAGCAGCACCTTGACCGGCAACGGCGCGGCGGCGGCGAACCGGCGAATGCGATCCATCCCGCCCTGGATCGCTTGCCGTCCGGGCGGGGCAGGCTGCCGCTCTGCTGACCGCATTTCGCTCCCTCGTACTGAGACCTGTATAGCGCATTACTAACTGCATTCGGAGGTCCACAATCAGATACCAGCGGAAGTTGGCCGCTCCGATCTGCAGGCTCGCGCCACGCGGTCTATCAGTGCGCCCATTCCCCCGGCCATTGCCGCGCCGATCGCAACGGGCACTTCAGCAGGCTACCGCGCAGGTCGGGGGTACCCCTGGCCACGCCGCGCCGGGCCGCGCCACCGCCGTCCGCGCGCTGGGGTGCTTAGCCGGGGGACGACCCCCGGACCCCCGCGGACACGACCGGTACCGGGTTCGGCTGTCGGCCCCGTTCCCGGCATGATGTGAGTCGGTAAAACGCTAGCTGGAGGACTTATGCTCCGGATCGAAGCCCAGCTGCTCATCCCCGGCGAGGGCGAGCCGGTTCCGGACGCAGTCGTGGTCGCCGACGGCCCGACCATCAGCTACGCCGGCCCGGCGGCGGCCGCCCCGGAAACGCCCGCGGCGCAGGTGACGGCCGCGGCGACGGTGATGCCGGGCCTGTGGGACTGCCACGGCCACTTCCTCGGGTCGCGCTTCTTCGACCTCGCCCGGCTGCCGCAGGAATCCATCGCGCTGCGCGCGGCGCGGTCGGCGCGGGACCTGACCAACGCGCTGAACGCCGGCATCACCTCGGTCCGGGAAGTCGGCGGGCTCGGCGTGCACCTGGCCAGGGCGGTCGCCGAGGGAATCCTCGACGGGCCCGCCATCTATCCCGCGGGCGCGATTCTCAGCACCACCGGCGGGCACGGTGACCTGCACTGCTATCCGCTGTCCTGGGTCACCGACTTCGGCCGGCAGGACGGCACGCTGCGGCTGGCCGACGGCACGGCCGAGTGCATGCGGGCGGTGCGCGAGCAACTGCGCGCGGGCGCGCGGGTGATCAAGGTGTGCGCCTCCGGCGGCGTCCTGTCCGAAGTGGACAGCCCGGTCCATCAGCAGTTCACCGCCGACGAACTGCGGACCATCGTGGAGATCGCGGCCCTCGCCGACCGGGTGGTGGCGGCGCACTGTCATGGCAAGCCCGGCATCATGGCCGCGATCGAGGCGGGCGTGCAGACGATCGAGCACGGCAGCTACCTGGACGAGGAAGCGTGCGACGCGATGCTGGCGCACGGCACGATCCTGGTGCCGACCCGCAGCATCATCGAGGACATCCTGACCCACCTGGGCGAGGTGCCGCCGTACGCGGCCGCCAAGCTCACCGCGCTCGCCGGCACGCACGCGGACGCGGTGCGGATGGCGATCGCGCGCGGCGTGCCGATCGCGATGGGCACCGACATCGGGCTGACCGGCATGGACCTGCCGAATTCCTGGGGGCACAACGGGTCCGAGCTCGTGCACATGGTGACCCTGGGCATGACGCCGCTGCAGTCGATCGCGGCCGCGACCGCCGTCGCGCCGCGAACGCTCGGGCCGCAGGCGCCCCGGTCGGGCCAGCTCGCGGCCGGTTATGACGCGGACATCCTGACGCTCGACGCCGATCCGCTGACCGACATCTCGGTGCTCGCGCAGCCAGCGCACATCACCGGCGTCTGGACCCGCGGTCGGCAGGTCAAGGACGCCGCCGCGTAACGGGTAACCGGGCACTGGTCGATCTTCAGCTTGGACGTCCCGGTACGGGATGGCGCGCGGGACTGCCGCGCGCGCCGGGGCGGGCCGAAAAGGGGGGCCAGATGAACGGTCGGCAGATCGCCCGGCCTGCACTCACGCGACTGTGCGCGACAGCGATGCTGGCAGCCACGACGGTGACCACGCTCGGTCAGGCCGGGCCGGCCGCGGCCGCGACGGTGCACCACGTCAGCCGGACCCGCGCGGTGACGCTCACGACGCTGGTGCGCGGCGTAGCCGTGCGCAGCAAGCCGACGTCGGCGTCGAAGCTCGCCGGGCGGATCAAGGAGCGCGGCGCCAGGGTGACGGTGCAGTGCTACGCGCAGGGGGCCAGGTTCGCGGGTAACCCGATCTGGTACCTGGTGTCGAAGCCGCTGCGCGGGTACGTGACGTCGTACAACATCAACAGCCACGAGGACCCGGCCAGCGGGGTGGCGCGGTGCGCCGACGCGAAATTCAGCCGCACGTATCACACGCTCGTGCGGGGCGTGCACATCCGGTCCTGGCCGACGTCGACCTCGACCCGGCTCAGGACGCTGAGCCGGATGGGCAGCAAGGTCACGATCACGTGCTACGTGACGGGCCAGAAGACCGGCGGCGACTCGATCTGGTACCACACGGTCCGGCCGCTCGCGGGGTTCGTCTCCGGCAGCCTGCTCAACACCGGCCACGATCCGGCCTTCAAGGTCCCCGCCTGCTGGTAGCCGCGTGCTGGTGACCGGCGGTGTCGGCATGCCGTGCTAGAAAGCTGGCATGACGACTCCGCCCGGCCCGGTCCTCGGGTTCGAAGACCAGCTCTCGTACGTCGACGACCGGTCGGCGGCCCTGCGGGCTGCCGCCGCCGCCGCGGGTACCGGCGCCCGGGTGCCGTCGTGCCCGGACTGGTCGGTCGCCGACCTGGTGGCCCACCTGGGCGCGGTGCACCTGTTCTGGACGGCCGTCGTCAGCGCCGGGCCGGCCGGCGGACCGCCGGACGCGAACGTGCTCGGCGACCGGACTCCGCACGGTGACCTGCTCGACTGGTCGGCGGACGCGACCGCGGGCTTGCTCGCGGCGCTGCGGTCCGCTGGCCCTGACCGCGGCTGCTGGACCTGGTGGGAGTCGGCCGGAGCGCCCATGACAGCGGGCGCGGTGGCCAGGCACCAGGTGCATGAGGCCGCGGTGCACGCGCTGGACGCGCAGCTGGCGGCCGGGGCGCCGCAACCACTGCCGTCCGCCGTCGCGGCCGACGGCGTCGGCGAGCACCTGACCGTAGGACTCGCCGCCAACGGCGCCTGGCCGCACGATCCGGAGCGCCTGGTGCTCGACGCCGGCGACGGCGGGGCGTGGCTGGTCGACCTCGGCCGGACCGGAGCGCGGGTGTCTCAGCTTTCCGGCTCCGCCGGCGCCGCCGGCGTGGCTGCGACGGTGACCGCGCGCCCGGAGGACTTCGTGCTCGCCTTCTACCGCCGGCCGGGGCACGGCGACCTGCACATCAGCGGCGACGCCAAGGCATTCGAGCGGCTACTGGACTGGCCCGACCTCGACTGATGCGCGGCGTGCTCATCGATTGGAGTGGGGGGTACTAATCCGAGCTATGCCGCTCCGTCATTCAGATGAATAGTAATTAACCCGCTCTACCACCCAAGGCGCGGGGAATTGAACGTGGATGACTACGACGCGTTCCGCCTTCGCCGCAGCATGGGCAGCGGTCAGCCGCCGGCGCTGAACGTCCCATGAACCGCTAAACGTGCTAACCAGAGCATCAGTTAGCACGTTTAGCGGATTCAGTGGGTGGCTAGCTGCAGCCGCTGGTGGAGCCGCAGCCCTCGCACACGTAGCAACTGCCGGCCGGGCGCATCTTCGTGCCGCAGGTCAGGCACAGCGGTGCGTCCGCCACCCGGCCCTGCTGCGACTCGATCAGCTCGGTCGAGCTGTGCGGTGCAGGTGCTGGCCGGGCCGGTGCCGCCGGCGCTGGCGGCGCGGTGGCCGCGGGCGGGGCCGCCGGGCTGGGCTGCTGCGCCTTGTCGACACTGTGCTTTGTCGACTTGCACCCGGTCGACCTGGGCCGACTGCGCGAGTTCCACCGGGTCGAGCTCGTCCGAGCCGCCCGCCGGGTCCTCGCCGTTGAGCTGCGCCGTGCGCTCCTCGGTGGTGAGGATGCCCAGCTCCGCGCGCTGGTCGTAGGGCAGGTGGTCGAGGGCCAGCCGCCGGAAGATGTAGTCCATCACCGAGCTGGCCATCCGGATGTCCGCGTCGTCGGTCATGCCGGCGGGCTCGAAGCGCATGTTGGTGAACTTGCCGACGTAGGACTCCAGCGGGATCCCGTACTGCAGGCCGACCGAGATCGCCATCGAGAACGCGTCCATCACGCCGGCCAGCGTCGAACCCTGCTTGCCGAGCTTGAGGAAGACTTCGCCGACGCCGTCGTCCGGGTAGCTGGAGGCGGTCATGTAGCCCTCGGCGCCCGCCACCGAGAACCGGGTCACCGTCGCCGACCGCTGCCTGGGCAGCCGGCGGCGAACCGGGCGGACCTCGTGCGGCGGCACCGGCTGGGGGGTGGGCTCGGGCGCTTCGGCCGTCTTCCGCTTCGACACCGACAGGGGCTGGCCGACCTTGCAGTTGTCCCGGTAGATCGCCAGCGCCTTGAGGCCGAGCTTCCAGCCTTCCAGGTAGATCTTCTCGACGTCGGCCACGGTGGCCGACTCGGGCAGGTTGACGGTCTTGCTGATCGCGCCGCTGAGGGCCGGCTGCACCGCCGCCATCATCCGCACGTGACCCATCGGGCTGATCGCCCGCTCGCCCATCGCGCAGTCGAAGACTTCGTAGTGCTCCAGCTTCAGGCCGGGCGCGCCGATCACGTGCCCGTGCTCGGCGATGAACTCGATGATCGCCTCCGCCTGCTCGGGCTGGTAGCCGAGATTCTTCAGCGCCCGCGGCACTGTCTGGTTGACGATCTGCATGGAGCCGCCGCCCACCAGCTTCTTGAACTTGACCAGCGCCAGGTCCGGCTCGACGCCGGTGGTGTCGCAGTCCATCATCAGGCCGATCGTGCCGGTCGGCGCGAGCAGCGACGCCTGCGCGTTCCGGTAGCCGTTCTTCTCGCCGGCCTGCTCGCACTGCCGCCACGCCTCGGTCGCGGCCGCCAGGATCGGCTCGTCGATGCCGCCGACCGGCTTGATCGAGACGCTGGCGGCGCGGTGCTTGGCGATGACGCGCTGGTGCGCGGTGGCGTTACGTGCGTAGCCGTCGTAGGCGCCGACGACGCCCGCGAGCTCGGCCGACCGCTTGTAGGCCATGCCGGTCATCAGGGACGTGATCGCGGCCGCGATGGCCCGCCCGCCGTCTGAGTCATACGCGTGCCCGGTGGCCATCAGCAGTGCGCCGAGGTTGGCGTAGCCGATGCCTAGCTGGCGATAGGCGCGTGTGGTCGCGGTGATCTTCTCCGTCGGGAAGTCGGCGAAGCAGATGGAGATGTCCATCGCCGTGATGATCAGCTCGGTCAGCTGGGCGAACCGCTCGACATCGAACGTGTCGTCGGCGCGCAGGAACTTGAGCAGGTTGATGCTGGCCAGGTTGCAGGAGGAATTGTCCAGGTGGACGTACTCCGAGCACGGGTTGCTCGCGGTGATCCGGCCCGACTCCGGGCAGGTGTGCCAGTCGTTGATCGTGCCGTCGTACTGGATGCCGGGGTCGGCGCACTCCCACGCGGCCTGCGCCATCTTGCCGAATAGCTCACCGGCGTCGACCTGCTCGAGCGGCTCCCCGGACGTGCGGGCGGCCAGGTCGAACCGCGCCCCGGCCTCGACCGCGTGCATGAACTCGTCGGACACGCGGACCGAGTTGTTCGCGTTCTGGTACTGGACGCTGGTGATGTCCTTGCCGCCCAGATCCATGTCGAAGCCGGCGTCACGGAGCACCCGGACCTTTTCCTCTTCGCGGGCCTTCGTCACGATGAACTCTTCGATGTCGGGGTGGTCCACGTCGAGCACGACCATCTTCGCGGCCCGGCGGGTCGCGCCGCCCGACTTGATCGTGCCGGCCGAGGCGTCCGCTCCGCGCATGAACGACACTGGCCCGCTCGCCGTGCCGCCCGAGGTCAGCAGCTCCTTGCTGGACCGGATCCGGGACAGGTTCACGCCCGCGCCGGAGCCGCCCTTGAAGATCAGGCCCTCTTCCCGGTACCACTCGAGGATCGAGTCCATCGTGTCGTCGACGGCCAGGATGAAGCAGTTGTGCACGCGCAGGTTGGCGGAGAGGTACTCGCCGCTCTCGGTCTGGATGTCGTAGACCTCCATCGGCCCGAGGTTCTCGACCTTGCTGATGTCCAGCAGCATGCGGTCGGTGCCGCCGACGTCGGGCAGAACGTGCAGCAGGTGATCACCCGGCCGCAGGAAGCCGGCCACGGTGAACTCGCCGTTGTCCAGGTCGGTGGCCCGCCAGACCAGGTGATCGGCGGTCGCCTCCAGCACCTGGCCCGCAGTGGTGTGGATCCGCAGCACTTCCTTGACGCCGTTGGCCTTCGTCGCCACGATCCGGGTCGAGCCGTACGCGTCGTAGACCTTCATGCCGACCGCGTCGTCCTCGACCAGCCGGCCGATCGGCATCGGGCCGGCTGGCGTGCTCACCAGTGCGTGGTACGGCTGGCAGGCGGACACCTGCTGCGGCGAGGTGGTGCCCACGTTGAACCAGACCGGCGAGTTGAAGCTGAAGATCTGGTGCACCAGGGCGTACTTCAGCTCGTGCTCGAAGATCTCCGCGTCCTTGCCGGTCGCGAAGTACCCGTGCGCCCGGCCGGCCGCCGTATAGGTGTCCACGACCCGGTCAACCAGCTGCTTCAGGCTCCACTCGCGCTGCGGCGTGCCGACGGCGCCGCGGAAGTACTTGGTCGTGACGATGTTCGCCGCGTTGACGGACCAGAACTCGGGGAACTCGACTCCGTGCTGCTCGAAGTTGACCGAGCCGTCGCGCCAGTTCGTCATGACGACGTCGCGCCGCTCCCAGGTGATCTCGTCATAGGGATGGACGCCATCGCGGGTGTAGATACGGCGCAGGGTGAGGCCCTTGGTTGCCCGGCTCTTGTCACCCTGCGACGCGGTCCCACTCGCCGTCTCGGTCATGCTCTCCCCCTCCGCGGATCCGTCCGGACCCATACCGGGCCCGACAGGCCCTCCCAGTGAAATCTGCCGTTGCCGCCGGCTAGCTGGCCGGCGCATGCTGCCCGTGCCCGGCCTCGGCGCGGCCCGGACCGGCGGCATCCGGGCTGGCTTCTGCCTGCCCGGCCAGGAACTGCTCGTCTTCCGGGCGCCAGCTCGCGAGGCGCTCGGTGCGAAGTGTCGCGATCTCGTCCTCGAAGTCGCCCAGCGACTCGAAGCCCCGGTATACCGAGGCGAATCTGAGGTAAGCCACCTCGTCGAGGTCCCGCAGCGGCCCGAGGATCGCGAGGCCTACCTCATGCGAGGGGATCTCGCCGCAGCCACGGCTGCGGATGGCGTCCTCGACCTGCTGCGCCAAGAGCGCGAGCTGATCCTCACTGACCGGCCGGCCCTGGCACGCCCGCCGCACGCCGCGGACGATCTTGTCGCGATTGAACGGCTCGGTGACCCCGCTGCGCTTCGCCACCGTCAGGATCACTGTCTCCTGAGTGGTGAACCGCCGACCGCAGGCCGGGCACGCGCGGCGCCGCCTGATAGCGGCCCCGTCGTCCCCGGTCCGGCTGTCAATGACCCGGCTCTCCGAATGCCTGCAGTACGGGCAGTACATCCGCGATCACCTCCCCGGTCCCCGGAGCTGTAGTCCCTCAAAGCACAAGCTATAGGAAAACTACAGCGATGTAACTACTACATATTGTGGTCGCCCCTGGCCCGGAGCGCAAGTCAAGCCGCGCATCTCGTCGAACCCGCTGGTAGACCGTGCCCTCCGGGCAGGCCGGCTGCCTGCCATTTCGGTGAACACGCCGGCGTGTCGCGATGAACACCCGCGCCTGGTCGCTGCTCGTTACGTCAGTAATGGCCGGGAATGCCGGTTACTTCGGCACCCAGAGCAGCTGGCCGGCCTGCACGGTCTGGCCCGGCATCGAGTTGGCGGTCATGATCTCCTGGATGACCTGCCGCGGGTCCGCCGCCGGCTCGGCCCGGGTCGCGATCGACCAGAGCGTCTGGCCCGGCTGCACGACGATCTGGTGCATGCCCGCGTAGCCGCCTCCCGGCCGCCCGTGGTTGGCGGCCTGCGCGCCCGACAACGCCATGCTGGCCACCGTGATCGCGGCCGTCGCCAGCACCGCTGCGAGGATCACGAGCACGATCCGGCCGCGACGGGTGAGCCGCAGTGGCGCCGATACCGGCTGTGCTGCCGACCGCGTCCGCGGGGCCGCCTGCGTCCAGGCGGCCGACTGTGCCCGCCCTGCCGCTGCGGCGGGCCGGACCGAACTGACGGCCGGCTCACTCGCGGCGCGTCCCGGCCGCTGCGGCGCCGCGCCGGCGTGTCGCGACACGCCGGCGAGCCCCGCGGGAGCAGTTCCGCGCACGGCGTCACCGGGCGCCGCGACCAGCTGGAGACGTGCCGTCCGCGGGTCTCCTACCTCGTCAAACTCCGCCAACTCGATAGCGCCGAGTGCGCTCACCGCTGCCTCCCAGGGCCGAATGACTGTTCGATAGTACCTCTGTTCTATCGCCCGCGCGTTCGATCGAACGAAGGTACGGTACAGTCATATCGCATGGGTCCGACACTTTGAGAAAGTGTCGAACAGATGTTTGAGATCTGAAGGCACAGCCATTAGCGTCGGCATCGGAACACACCTACAGGCGGAGGCCAGAATGAGCGATGCGACCGGCGATGGAGGGGCGCAGGAAGCCTCGGCCATTGACATGGACATGACCGACATCGATTTCGAACACAATGCGCGGCCGCGCGGCAAGCCGGGCCGGCGCCCGAAGGGCAGCGTCCCGCATGTCGTGGCGGAACTGCCGGACAAGCCTGACCCCGATCACGTGCTCACCTGGCGGCAGCGCAAGGTATTGCAA
This sequence comes from uncultured Actinomycetota bacterium, assembly GCA_963805805.1. GTDB lineage: Bacteria > Actinomycetota > Actinomycetes > Streptosporangiales > Streptosporangiaceae > JAJYUU01. The sequence goes on from CAWDVS010000012.1 coordinate 484,109, forward strand.
GTAATCCGCGAGTCGGTCCAGCGCCGTGGCTATCCGCCCTCCATGCGCGAGATTGGCGAGGCGGTCGGCCTCACGAGCACGTCGAGCGTTTCGTATCAGCTTTCCACTTTGCAGGCGAAGGGCTATCTGCGCCGGGATGCTGGCCGGCCCCGGACGGTCGAGGTCCGGTTGCCCGGCCACCCGGCCATCCGGCCTGAACCCGACCCGGACGACGACTCCCCGATGGACATCGCCTCGCAGGCGGCGGCGTACGTGCCACTGGTCGGCCGGATCGCGGCGGGCGGCCCGATCCTGGCCGAGGAAGCGATCGAGGACATCTTCCCGCTGCCCAGGCAGATCGTCGGTGAAGGGACACTCTTCCTGCTCAAGGTTGTCGGCGACTCGATGGTGAACGCGGCGATCGCGGACGGCGACTGGGTCGTCGTCCGGCAGCAGCCGGTCGCGGAAAATGGCGACATCGTGGCCGCGATGCTGGACGGCGAAGCCACGGTCAAGACGTTCAAGCGGTCGGCCGACCACATCTGGCTGATGCCGCACAACCCCGCCTATACGCCAATCCCCGGCGACGAGGCCGAGATCCTCGGCCGGGTGGTAGCCGTACTGCGCCGCCTCTAGCCGCACCAAACGCCCGGCACGCGACGCTCCCGCACGCGACGCTCCCGCACGCGTTGGGCGGGCCGCGTGTCGGGTGTTTGCATACGCCCGCGGCAATCCTGCTGCGAGCGGGAATTGCCAACCGCGCCGTGGCCGCGAACAGTGCTAAGTTTCCGGACCTCAGGTCCGACTCTGACGGCAGGGACGAACAAGTGGACAGGCGATATCAGCCGCTCGGTTATCCCGCGCGGCTTTGCGCTGTCCGGACCGCCTGAGCAATTCGGCCGGCTTACCGCCGCGGGATATCCCGGGCTCGCCGCGACCTTCAATTCCGCCGCGTGGTCTCGGCGCGTCAGTCCGGCCGGGATGCCTCAATCATGGACGACAACCTTTTTCGGCAGTTCCCGACTTTGCAGCGGTCAGCTGCCGACGTCATCTCGGCGGCCGAGTTGCGCAGCAAGCTTCGCCACCGGCGCCCGCTCCGGATCAAATACGGGGTCGACGTCACCGCCCCGTTCCTGCATGTCGGCCACGCAGTCAACCTGTGGGCTAGGCGCGAGCCGCAGCAAGCCGGCACAAGGTAGCGCTGTTGATCGGTGACTACACCACCAGGATCGGTGACCCGACCCTTGGAACCGCTGCGCCAGTGCCTGCCCGGCGAGTCGCTGAGCGCGCTCCGGCGCCTCATCTCCGACGGCGCGGTCCGGCTCGACGGCGTGCGCGCGCTGGCCGATCCGGACCAGCGCTGCCCGGTATCCAGCGGCGACGTGATCAAGGTCGGCAAGCGCCGGTGGTTCCGGATCACGTTCGGCCCTAGTGGTTGTCCCGCGGCACCTGCGCACCGCTCGCGCCGACCAGGAAATCGAGGTCGGCGCCCTTGTCCGCCTGCTGCACGTGCTCCACGTACAGCCGCGCGTAGCCGCGACTGTAGCCCGGCTCGGGCGGCTGCCAGGCAAGCCGACGCCTAGCGAGCTCGTCCTCCGGCACATCCAGGGTCAGCGTGCGGCCCGGCACGTCCAGCTCGACCCAGTCGCCGGTGCGGACCAGGGCCAGCGGCCCGCCGGCCGCCGCTTCCGGCGCCACGTGCAGCACGACCGTCCCGAACGCGGTGCCGCTCATCCGGGCATCGGAGATGCGGACCATATCGGTCACGCCGCGCCGCAGCAGCTTGGTCGGCAGCACGAAGTTGCCGACCTCCGGCATGCCCGGGTACCCGCGCGGGCCCGCGCCGCGGACGACCAGGATGCTCGACTCGGACACCGCCAGGTCCGGGTCGACGGCGGCCCGGTGGTACTCCTCGATGGAGTCGAACACCAGCGCCTGGCCGCGGTGCTTGAGCAGATGCGGCGACGCGGCGGACTGCTTGATCACGGCACCGTCCGGGCACAGGTTGCCGTGTAGCACCGCCGTGCCGCTGCCCGGCGGCTGCAGCGGCTCCGTCACCGTCTTGATGACCTCGCGATTCCAGCACTCGGCGGTGGCGATGTTCTCGGCCAGCGTCCGGCCGGTGACGCTCACGTGCTCGGTGTGCAGCAGGTCGCCGAGCTCGCGCATGACCGCGGGGACGCCGCCCGCGTAGCAGAAGTCCTCCATCAGGTAGCGGCCCGACGGCATGAGGTTGACCAGCGTCGGCACCGGCCGCGCGAGCGAGTCGAAGTCCTCCAGCGACAGCGGGACGCCGAGCCGGCCCGCGATCGCCAGCAGGTGGATGACCGCGTTGGTCGATCCGCCGATGGCCGCGTTCACCACGATCGCGTTCTCGAACGCCTGCCTGGTCATGATCCGGGACGGGCGCAGATCGGTGCGGGCGAGCGCCACGATCCGCTGGCCCGCGAGCTGCGCGGTCTGCACCCGCCTGGCGTCCGGGCCGGCCAGGCCGCTGATCCCGGCAGCTGCATGCCCAGCGTCTCGGCCAGGCAGGCCATCGTCGACGCGGTGCCCATCGTCATGCAGTGCCCGCACGACCTGGCCATCCCCGACTCCGCGGCGACGGTATCCTCGGCCGTCATCCGGCCGGCCGCCAGTTCCTGCTCGAACCGCCACACGTGGGTGCCCGAGCCGACATCTTCGCCGCGGAACTTCCCGTTCAGCATCGGCCCGCCGGTGACCATGATCGCGGGCAGGTCCACGCTCGCCGCGGCCATCAGCATCGCGGGCGTGGTCTTGTCACAGCCGGAGAGCAAGACGACGGCGTCGAGCGGATTGGCCCGCAGCGTCTCCTCGACCTCCATGGCCATGAGATTGCGGAACAGCATCGCGGTCGGCCGCATGACCGGCTCGCCGAGCGACATCGTAGGGAACTCGAGCGGGAACCCGCCTGCCTGCCAGACCCCGCGCTTGACCGCGTCGGCGACGCCGCGCAGGTGCGAGTTGCAGGGGGTGAGCTCGGACCAGCTGTTGGCGATCCCGATGACGGGCCGGCCGTCGAAGACCTCTGGCGTGAATCCCTCGGCCCGCATCCAGGTCCGGTAGATCATGCCAGGCCGTCCGTCGGCGCCGAACCACGCGGTGCTGCGCAACTCGCCGCCCGCGGCGGCACTCGGCTCTGCTGTCATCGCGTCCTCTCGGCCTGAGTGCATCGCCCGGCATTTCTGATCTGCGGTTATCAGGCAAACGTAGATTGCCAGCGCGAAGTCGGCAATAACGCGCGAGTAGTCACAGGGTGACCGACGGCACCGGCGCCGCCAGCGCTAACCCGGCCGCTCCGGGCCCGCTCCGCGGCACGGCGCAGGCGCGTGCGCGAGCCCGGCGACTGCCGGGGGCCCAATCGTCGGAATCTCCCACCTCATGCCATTGACGGCCAAGACCGGCTGATCTAGCTTATGGCGTTACAAGGCTCTACTGTTAGCGCTCACATCGTGTTGGGATGCGCAATTTCCGCGGAGGTACGCGCACCTGACGGCGGCAGCAGCCCGGCGTCACGGGTCCGGTCGCGGCTGGCGGTCGCAAGCCGATGTGCGCGGTCGATGCTGATGCGCGGACACAGCCGCGCAGGCGGGAAGCAGGTCGCGATGGGGCGCGGGCGGAGATCTTCAGATGACCGTTGAGCCCCGCTGCCTGCCGACGGCCGGCCTGCTGCGCCGCATGCTGCACCCCCATCGCCGGCGGCAGCTGGCCGCACGGATACACCCGGAGGTTCGCGATGAATGAAGTCGACCCCAAGGTCGATGAGGCAATCGAGACACTGAACATGAAGGACGGCCCGTCGCGGAGGCGGCTGCTGACAGGCACTGGCCTGGTGAGCGCGACGGCGGCGGCGTCTGCCCTGCTGGCGGCCTGCAGCTCGTCGCCCAGCGCGTCCGCCGCTAAGGGTGCGGCCGGCGACTTCCCGAAGGTTCCAGCGTGGAAATTCTGGTTCGTCAACCATGTCACGACGAACCCGTTCTTCGTTCCCACCAAATACGGGCTCGCGGATGCGGCAGCGCTTCTCGGCATTCCAACGCCGAACTGGGGCGGTTCGACGAATTCGATCGCCGCAGACATGGTCAACTACATGAACACCGCGATCGCGTCCGGCGCAGCCGGGATCGCGGTCGCCGTCATCAGCTCGACCGCGTTCACTGGCCCGGTGTCGAACGCCATGGACAAGGGCATCCCGGTGGTCAGCTACAACGCTGACGGAACCTACGTCAATGGCAAGCCCGATATCGGCACCAACCGGCTCTGCTACGTGGGGCAGGCGCTGTACCTGTCCGGCCAGTCCATGGGGGCCCAGATCAAGTCGCTGATCCCGGGCGGAGGCGACGTCGCCATCTTCATCGCCACCCCGGGCACCGGCAACATCCAGCCGCGCTACGACGGCGCAGTCTCCATGCTCGGCCCCAGCTACAAAGTGCACGAGGTAGCCACCGGGGCGGCCACATCCGTTGAGCTAAACGCGGAGAAGGCGTACCTGCTGGGGAACAAGAGCACGCTCAAGGGCGCGTTCGCCGTCGACTACGGCTCGACGAGCTTCCTCGGCTCGGCGCTGGCCAGCGCCGGGCCTGACCGGCAAGATCGCGTCCGGCGGCTTCGACACCGCGCCGCAGACGCTCAGCGCCCTCCAGGCCGGCACGATGGACTTCACCATCTACCAGGACCCGTACCTGCAGGGCTTCCTGCCGGTCCTGTACATGTACCTGTACAACTTGTCGGACGCGCAGCTGCCACCGCCGGACACGGACACGGGCCTGAGCGTCATCGACAAGCAGCACGTCGGTCAGTTCGTGAAGAGCAGCCGGTTCCAGGGCGCGTCCTCGGCGCAGCAGTACCTGCCACGTCCGTCCGGCCCGATCGTCAACCTGCCGGCGACCACCAGCACGTGACGTTCATGCCCCCGACGGGCGTCGGGCGGGTCTTGCCGGGCCTGCGCTCGCCTCTCACGGTGCAGCAGCGCGGGCCGTTATTTGGCAGCGGGCCGTCCGTAATGCGGCTGCCGTGCGGGTGCTCCTGCGACGAGTTGGAGCGAGACGGAGGCGAGATGAGCGAGGTCACCGAACAGCGCGCCGGTGCCGTCGGCCGGCTGCGGACGCCGCCGCCCGGCGGCATGTGGCGCGGGATTCGCCGGGGCGCGCGAATTTTCGCCCGGCAGCGGGAGGCCACAATCTTCGTGGTGGCAGCCGCCCTGTTCGCCTATTTCGCGGTCACCAGTTCGAGCCTTCACTCAGCAGGCTAACCTCATCGTCTTGTCCCAGGACGCCGCGCCGATCATCATCATCGCGATCGGCGAGGTGCTGCTGCTGATCTCCGGCGAGATCGACCTGTCCGTCGGGTTCATCTACGCCTTCGCGCCGTTCCTGATGTATTACATGATCGGCTACGGCGTGCCGGTGCTGCCGGCGATCCTCATCGCGTTGCTATGGGGTCTTGTAGCGGGCTGGTTCAACGCCTTCTTGACCGTCACGCTGGGGCTGCCGTCGTTCATCGCCACGCTCGGGACCGGCTTCCTGTTCGACGGCATCATGCTCACTACGTCCGGACGCCGAACCGGTGATCCCGCCGGCGAGCGCGCTGGGAGCGGGCAAGTGGCTGGGCAGCGACCCATGGTCGATGATCATCTGGGCCGCCGTCCTGCTCGCGATCTTCCAGGTCGTGCTCACCAGGACGCGGTGGGGACTGCACACGGTCGCGGCGGGCGGCAATCTCCTCGGCGCGCGCGAGGCAGGCATCAACGTGGCCAGGATCAAGTACGGGAACTTCATGATCACCGGCCTGCTGGGCGCGCTCGTCGGCCTCCAGGTCTCGTTCCAGATCCAACGACATCGACCCACTGGCCGGCGGCTACCAGCCGATGTTCTATGCGGTCACCGCCGCGGTCATCGGCGGGACCGCGATGCTGGGCGGGTCAGGAACGATGATCGGCGCGCTGCTCGGCTCGATAGTGCTCGCGGTGCTGACCGACGGCTTCTCCGTGACCGGGGTCAGCGCGAACCCGCTGCCGATCATTTTCGGTGGCGCAGTCCTCATCGCCATGATCGCTAACGTGCAGCTGACGCGCCTGCGCGAGTCAGGGAGGATGCAATGACCAGCGTGGTGCCCGAGGTGCAGCCGGCCACCGAGGTGATGCGGGCCGAGCACATCTCCAAGCGGTACGGCGCGGTCACCGCGCTGGTGGACGTCAACCTCCATCTGGCCAAGGGCGAGGTACTCGGGCCTGATCGGCGACAACGGGGCGGGCAAGTCGACGCTGATCAAGATCCTCTGCGGCTTCGAGCGCGCCGACTCGGGGCGGCTGGTGATCAACGGCCAGGAGGTCGCGCTCAAGTCCGTGGATCACGCCAGGTCGCTCGGCGTGGACGCGGTGTACCAGGACCTGGCCCTGATCAACCAGCTCAGCGTTTACCACAACATGTTCCTGAAGCGGGAACGGGTCCGCTGGTCGCTGCTGAGCAATCGGTCGATGCGCCAGACCGCCCGCAAGTATCTCGACGACATGGGGGTCGACATCCCGTCGGTGGACGCCCAGGTGGCCAGCCTGTCCGGCGGGCAGCGGCAGGCGATCGCGGTGGCCAGGGCGGTCTATTCCGAAGCGAAGATCCTGCTGCTGGACGAGCCGCTGGCCGCGATGGGCGCGAAGGAGGCGGCGATCATCCTGGACCTGGTCCGCGACCTGAAGGGCCGGGGGGATGTGTCGATCATCATCATCGCGCACAACTACGGCCAGGTGCTGGAGATCTGCGACCGGGTGAACCTGCTGCAGCATGGCGAGATCACGCTGGACAAGCCGAGCCGCGATACCTCGGTCCAGGAACTCAACGACATCGTGGTCGCCGAGTACCGGCGCGCCCTGGAAGAACGCCAGCGCTCGGCCTGACCTCGGCGCGCCGGGCGCGCGGGGTCCGGCCGAGCGCCTCAGACCCGGACAAACTCGATCCCGGCGAGCCGACAGAACACCTCCCAGTCGGCCGCGTGGTGCCCCAGGTTCATCACCTCGTGGTGCGGGCCGCCCGCGGCGAGCCAGCCGTTCAGGCACTGGCGCAGGCCGGTGGCCGGGCGGAACTGGCCGTACGGCATTTCCAGCGCGGGCAGCGGCGGGCTGTCCAGGTTCTCCCCCTCCGCGACCACGAGCCGGAACCGCTCCCCCTCCAGCGACACGAGCGTGGCCAGCGTCGCCGGGCCGGGCTGGTACTGGAACAGGAACGTGGGCGGGTCGGCCAGCCGGCCGATGCCCAGCGGCCGCTTGATCAGCCGCACCGGCTGGTCGGCGCGCGCGATCCGCCAGTTGCCCTCCCCCATGTGACTCATCAGCACCGAGTCGGACGGGAAGTCCATCGCGTACATCTCGGTGAAGTGCGCGTCGCCGATCAATGTATGGCCGGCGGCGACCAGGCAGGCGGTGAGCACGTCGCCCTCGGCGGCGTAGCCGTAGCCCTTGGCCATCAGGCTGGACGCGGCGGCGAGGGGCAGCCTGCTGAACCGCCCGTCCTCACCGATCGCGTCGAAGTGCGCGGTGTACGCGCCGAACCCGCGCTCGGTCAGGATCTGCTCGATCGCGACCTGCATCCGGGCGTGGTCCCAGCGCTCCTCCGCGGAGAGGAGCGGGTCGATCTCGAACCGCTCATCTTCGAACGCGATGACGTCGGCCGCCTGCGCATCGGTGACCGCGAGCATGCCGCGGTACATGTCGCCGGGCGCCACCGCGAGGATCTCCGGGCCTAGCGTGCGGATCAGCGCGCTCTCGTCCACCCGGATGTCGCCCATGTCGTTCATCGCGTAGCCGAAGATCGCGGTCTTCAGCGATCTCCAGCCGGTCACGGCGGCCGCGGCCCTGGCCCACCGGCCGACGTCGGCCCGGAACGAGTCGCTGCGCCAGTCGTCGGTCAGCACGCAGAACCGCCGGCCCGCGCGGACCATCGCGTTCGCGGTGTCCTGGGCGCCGTGCACGCCCTGGTTGTAGGTCATGTCGGCCATGTCCCAGGCCGCGGTGACCGACGGTTCCGGCTGGATGTTGGCCAGGCAGACCGGCAGCCGGGACTCGGCCAGCAGCCGCGCTACCCGCATGGCCGGGCCGTAGGTCAGCATGACCACCAGAACGCCGTCGAGGCCCGCGTGCTCGAACTCGCGCAGCGCGCGCTCGGCGTCCTCGCGGTACTTCACCGCCTTGGCCGGGATGAACTCGCCGACCGGGGCCAGGCTCGCGGCCAAGCTCCGCCGCGTAGCCCTCCTGCCGCACCGCGATGCCGGGGATCATGTCGTCGTACAAGTCCTGCATGATCCCCAGAATCCCGATCCGGGGCTTGCGATCTGCCATCCATCCTCCTTCGGTGGGAACGTCGGGTTTACCGCCCAGCACGCGGTCAGCGCTGGCCGTACTCGTCCTGGTACCGGCGGTAGAGCGCGTCGATCTGTTCCTGCGGCAGCGGCTGGAGATCTCCGTGCTGGCGGGCGAGCCCCACCGTGCAGGCCACGTCCTCGCACATCACGGCCGCCTTGACGGCGGCGCGCGCGGTCGGGCCGATGGTGAACACGCCGTGGCTGCGCAGCAGCACCGCGGGCGAGCGGTGCCCGGTCAGCGTCTGCACGACGGCCGCGCCGATCTCCTCGCCGCCGATGGGCGCGAACGGGCCGACCGGGATCTCGCCGCCGAACTCATCGGCCATCGCGGTGAGGACGCACGGAATCGGCTCGCCCCGCGCGGCCCAGGCGGTCGCGTGCCGCGAGTGGGTGTGCACGACGCCGCCGACACCCGGCATGTGCCGGTAGATATACGCGTGCGAGGCGGTGTCGCTCGACGGGCTGAGGTTGCCGCTCACCCGGCCGCCCGCCAGATCGCACACCACCATCGTCTCGGCCGTGAGCTGCCCGTACGGGATTCCGCTCGGCTTGATGACCATGAGGTCGGCACCGGGTACCCGGGCCGAGATGTTGCCCGAGGTCCAGACGACCAGCCCGTTGGCGACCAGCTCGCGGTGCAGCTCGGCGACGGCGATCCGGGTCTGCCGGACCGCGGTTCCTGTGCCCGCGTCGACCGTCATGACCGCGCTCCGGTGGCGGGGGGCCATGCGGCGGCGCGGGACCGGTCCCGCAGCGCCCGCAGCCGGTGCAGCACCTCGTTCCCGCCCCGGCCGAAGTAGTCGTGCAGACGGATGTACTCGGCGTACAGCTCGTCGTAGACGGCAGCGCTGGCCGGGTCGGGCCGGAACGCGTTGCGGTGGCGGCGTCCCATCACCGCGGCGGCGGCGGGCACGTCCGGGTAGCAGCCCGCGGCGACCGCGGCGTGGATGGCCGAGCCGAGCGCCGGTGCCTGGGCCGAGCTGGCCAGACTCAGCGGCAGCCCGGTGACGTCGGCGTAGATCTGCATGAGCAGGTCGTTGCGCATCAGCCCGCCGGCGATCACCAGCTCGGTGGCCGGCAGGCCAGCGTCCCGGAACGCGTCGGTGATGACCCTGGTGCCGAACGCCGTCGACTCCAGCAGCGCGCGGTAGATGTCGGGCGCCCGGCTGGCCAGCGTCAGGCCGGCGATGACGCCGGACAGATGGTGATCGACCAGCACGCTGCGGTTCCCGTTCAGCCAGTCCAGCGCGACCAGCCCGTGCGCGCCGGGCGGTTGCGCGCCGGCCTCGGCCGACAGCAGCTCGTGCAGTGAGACCCCGCGCCGCCGGGCCTCGTCGTGATACGAGGGCGGCACCGCGTGCTCGGCAAACCAGCCGAAGATGTCGCCGACCGCGCTCTGCCCGGCCTCGTAGCCGAACGACCCGGCCACGATCCCGCCGTCGACCACCCCGCACATACCAGGTACCTCGGCCAGCACGCCGCCGTTCATGACGTGACACGTGGAGGTGCCCATGATGGCCACCATCTGGCCGGGGGCCACGGCATCCACAGCGGGCGCGGTCACGTGCGCGTCCACGTTCCCGACCGCGACCGCGATGCCGGCGTCCAGCCCGGTCCACGCCGCGGCCCGGGCGGTCAGCGATCCGGCCCGGCCGCCGAGCGCCGCGACCGAGCGGGCGAGCTTGTCCGCCGCGAAGCCGGCGAAGTCCGGGTGCAGCGCGGCCAGGAAGTCGCGCGCGGGGTAGCGGCCGTCCTGGTAGATGCCCTTGTAGCCGGCCGTGCACGCGTTGCGCGTCTCGACCCCGGCGAGCTGCCAGATGATCCAGTCCGCCGCCTCGATCCACCGGTCGGCGGCCTGGTAGACCTCCGGGTCCTCCGCCAGCAGCTGCAGCGCCTTCGCGAACTCCCACTCGGCCGAGATCCGGCCGCCGTACCTGGCCAGCCACGGCTCGCCGCGCTCGGCGGCGAGCGCGTTGATCCGGTCCGCCTGCGGCTGGCTCGCGTGGTGCTTCCAGAGCTTCGGATAGGCGTGCGGCCGGGCCCGGAACTGCGGCAGCTGGCACAGCGGGGTGCCGTCCGCGCGGGCAGGCAGCACGGTACAGGCGGTGAAGTCGGTCCCGATGCCGACGACCCGGCCCGGCTCGATGCCCGCGTCAGTCACCGCGGCCGGCACCGCGTTCCGCAGGACGTCGGTGTAGTCGTCCGGGTCCTGCAGCGCCCAGTCGGGCGGCAGCGGCTCGCCGGTCCGCGCTAGCGACTCGTCCATCACGCCATGCCGGTACTCGTGCACGGCGGTGCCGAGTTCGGCGCCGTCCGCGACCCGCACGACGACGGCGCGCCCGGACAGCGTGCCGAAATCGATCCCGACGACGCAGCTGTCCGGATGCGAGTCATTGTGAACGCTCACATCCATATTGTGGCGTACTGCACCCGTCGCGGCGATACCTGTTTCGGAGTCGGCTGACTACCGGGCCGATGCGGACTGTCGCGGCGGCTGGCTAGCGGCCGCGGCGGCCGGCGCGCGCAGCGGCGGCGGGGCGAGACGGCGGGACCCGCGGCGCCGTGCTGGCCCGGACGACAAGGTCGGGAGTGATCGGCAGCACCTCGCCTGGCTCCGCGCCGGAGATCCGGTCCAGCAGCAGGTGCACGGCGCGCCTGCCCAGCTCGCCGAAGTCCTGCCGCACGGTCGTGAGCGGCGGCAGGAAGAACGCGGCTTCCGCTACGTCGTCGAAGCCGACGACGCTGACGTCGTCCGGCACCGCCCGGCCGCCTTCAGTGAGGGCACGCAGCAGCCCGAGCGCCATCGGATCGTTCGCGCACAGCACGGCTGTCACATCTGGCCGCCGGGCCAGCCGGTGGCCGGCCTCATAGCCCGAGCGCGCCGACCAGTCGCCGCGCAGCAGATCCGGCTCCGGTGCGCCGGCGGCCTGCAAGGCGGACCGCCAGCCTTCGACCCGCTGCTGGGCGTCTAGCCAGCTGTCCGGCCCGGCCACGTGGTGCACCGTCTCGTGGCCGAGATCAAGCAGGTGCCTGGTCGCCTGCGCGGCACCGCCGACATTGTCGATGGTCACCGACGGCAGCGGCACGTTCGTGCCGCAGCCGACCGCCACCAGCGGGATGGCGGTGGCCAGGCCACCGAGCGCGGCCACTGCCGTCGTCTCCGGGGCGATCACGATGATCCCCTCGACGGCCTGGCCGATGAACCGGTCCACGGCCTCAAGCAATGACCTGCGGTCGAATCCGGGCAGGCTGCAGATCGCCACCGAGTAGGCCGGGTGGGCAGCGCGCTCAATGCCGTAGAGCATGGAAGCGGGCCCGAACAGCGTGGTATCGAAGCTGATCACGCCCAGCGTGTTGGTGCGGCCAGTGACCAGGGTGCGCGCCGCGGCGTTCGGCCGGTAGCCAAGGTCGCGGATCGCCGCCATCACGCCGGCCCGGGTCTTCGGGCTCACATTGGGGTGGTCGTTGAGGACGCGAGAGACCGTCTGGTGGGATACGCCAGCGAGCCGGGCGACATCCACCATCAGCGGCCGCCCGGGCTGGTTGCCCGTGCCCGACACTCGCGGCCCCCTTAGCTCCAGCCACCACCGCGATGTGCCGCCTCGCTGGCTGCGTTCACATCTGCGACGTGGTCAAACTATAGCCCAGGGCACCGAATCGCGGCGTAGGCGGAACTGCCTGAATGGGCTGGCCGAGCCGCCGCGGCGACCGGGATGCAGGCCACCCAGGCCTCAGCCGCCACTCCGGGTCAGCGCACCAAGACCCGAGTGAAAGGCGCTAAATGGCTGGCAGGTCAATTGTGAGCGTTAACGAACTGGCTTATTCAGCAGTAGCTGACGACCACAACTGGGTGCTACCCAAGACCGCGGTGGGCCGCGGCCGCAGGCGCAAGCTGATTACAACCGGCATCTGCAGTGGGGGAGCGCCCGCGGGCGCGGGCAGTTCCACGAGGCACGCCGTCGCGGGAGGTCGGCCACCTGCTCGCCGCTGCCCGCCGCAGGCACCATTCGGCACACTGGGGCACCGGAAGGCGACTAACTGCCCGGAGGTGCCATGTGCGCGCGCTCGTAGCAGGGATCGACTCCTCGACCCAGTCGTGCAAGGTCGTGATCCGCGACGCGGCAGACCGGCGCGCTGGTGCGCTCGGGCCACGCTCCGCACCCGCCCGGCACCGAGGTGGCTCCGGCCGCGTGGCGGCGCGCGCTCGGCGGCCGCGCTGACGCAGGCCGGCGGCCTGCGGCGAGGTCGCCGCGGTGTCGGTGGCGGGCCAGCAGCACGGCATGGTGTGCCTGGACGCCGAAGGCAGTGTCGTGCGGCCGGCGCTGCTGTGGAACGACACCCGGTCGGCCGCGGCCGCCGACGACCTGATCGCCGAGCTGGGCGACGGCGACCCGGAGCGCGGCCGGATTGCCTGGGCGGACGCCGCCGGCAGCGTTCCCGTCGCGTCCTTTACGGTAACGAAGCTTCGCTGGCTGGCCGAGCACGAACCGGACTCGGTGGCCCGCGCCGCGGCCGTCTGCCTGCCGCACGACTGGCTGACCTGGCAGCTCGCCGGTGCTCCGGATCTGGGCGCGCTGCGCACCGATCGCGGTGACGCGAGCGGCACCGGGTACTGGTCGCCCGCGGCCGGCGCCTACCGGCCCGACCTGCTGCGGCTCGCGGCCGGCCGCGATCTCGCCGTCCCGCTGGTGCTCGGCCCCGCGGACCCGGCTGGCCAGCTGGCCGAGACCGGACTCGGCGGCGCTGAGCTCGGCAGCAGCGAGTTCGGCAGCAGCGAGTTCGGCGGCGGGCGAGCGGTGCTCGGGCCCGGCACCGGCGACAACGCGGCGGCGGCGCTCGGCCTCGCGCTCGCCCCCGGCGAGGCGGTCGTCTCGATCGGCACGTCGGGCACCGTCTTCGCGGTCAGCCCGACGCCGGCGGCCGACCCGTCCGGCGCGATCGCCGGGTTCGCGGACGCGGCCGGCCAGTTCCTGCCCCTGGTCTGCACCCTCAACGCGACCGGCGTGCTGGCCGCGACCGCGGCCCTGCTCGGCGTGGACCTCGGCCGGCTCGCCGAGCTCGCGCTCGCGGCGCCGCCCGGCGCCGGCGGGCTGACGATGCTGCCGTACCTGGCGGGCGAGCGGACGCCCAACCGTCCGAACGCCACCGGCGAGCTGCACGGCCTGACGGCCGCGACGGCCACGCCGGAGTGCCTGGCCCGGGCCGCGGTGGAGGGCATGCTGTGCGGCCTCGCCGACGGGCTCGACGCCCTCCTGGCGACGGGATTCAAGCTGGACAAGGTTCTGCTGATCGGCGGCGGCGCGCGGTCGGAGGCGGTGCGCCGGATCGCGCCCGCGGTGCTCGGTGTCCCGGTCGAGGTACCCGAGCCGGGCGAGTACGTGGCCGACGGCGCGGCCCGGCAGGCCGCCTGGGTGCTGGCGGGCAGCGGGGAGCCGCCGTCGTGGCCAGCCAGCGGCCCGCGCACCCGGTACGAGGCCGAGCCGCAGCCCGTGATCCGGGATCAGTACGCCGCTGTGCGCGGCTGACTCGGAGCTGAAAGCCGAAGGCGGAAACGTCGCGGTCGGCCCGACCGCAAGGTTTCCGCCTTAGCTACGCGGAGACGATATTGACCAGCTTCGGCGGCCGGACGATGACCGTGCGCACGCCGCGTCCGTCCAGCGCCCGGACCGCGCCCGGCGCGGCCAGCGCCGCCTCGCGCAGCTCGTCCTCGCCGATCCCGGCGGGCACGTCCAGCCGGTCCCGCACCTTGCCATCCACCTGGACGACGCAGATCACGGTCTCCTGCACCAGCAGCGCCGGGTCCGCCGCCGGCCAGCTGGCCTGGGCTACGGACGCCTGATGTCCCAGCAGTTCCCAGCACTCTTCCGCCGAGTACGGCGCGAACAGCGACAGCATGACCGCCAGCGCCTCGGCGGCCTCGCGCACCGCCGGATCCGTCGCGCCCGGCCCGGCATCGATGGCGCGGCGGGCCGCGCTCACCAGCTCCATCAGCCGGGCCACCGCGACATTCAGCCGGGTGCCCTCGACCAGCCGGGTCACTTCATCGATGGTGCGGTGGGTGACCTTCCGCAGCTCCAGGTCCCCGGCCGCGGGCGCACCGGCGGCCGACCCGGCCGCCGCGACATCGGTCGCGACCCGGACCACCCGGCCCAGGAACTTGGTCAGTGCTTCCGGCCGGACATCCGCCCAGTCCACGTCGTCTTCCGGCGGGCTCGCGAAGATCATTGTCAGCCGGATGGAGTCGACGCCGTGCGCGGCCAGTTGCTGACCCAGGTCGACCCCGTTGCCCAGCGACTTGGACATCGCCTTGCCCTGGTTGATGACCTGACCCTGGTTCATCAGCGCGGTGAACGGCTCGGTGAAGTCCACCATGCCCATGTCATACAGCACCTTGACGAAGAACCGCGAATACAGCAGGTGCAGGATCGCGTGCTCCACGCCGCCGACATACAGGTCGACCGGAGACCAGCGGCGGACCGCCTCGACGTCGAACGGGCCGTGCTCGAATGACGGCGAGCAGTACCGCAGGAAGTACCAGGACGAGTCGACGAAAGTGTCCATCGTGTCGGTGTCCCGCTTGGCCGGTCCGCCACATTTCGGGCATTCGGTCATCACCCAGTCGCTCGCCGCCGCCAGCGGCGACTGGCCTTTCGGGGCCAGCTCGTCGCCGCGCAGATCGGGCAGCAGCACGGGCAGTTGCTCATCGGGTACCGCGACTTCGCCGCAGCCATCGCAGTAGACGATCGGGATCGGCGCGCCCCAGAACCGCTGCCGGGACAGCAGCCAGTCCCGCAGCCGGTAGTTGACCGCGGCCCGGCCCAGGTCTTGCGGCGCCAGGATGTCGATGATCCTGGCGATCGCGTCCTGCTTGGACAGGCCGTCCAGCGGGCCGGAGTTGATCAGCGTCCCTTCGCCGGGCGTCGCGATGCCAGTCTGCTCGGGATCGGCCATGCCGGTGTCCAGCACGACCCGCACCGGCAGCCCGAAGGCGCGGGCGAAGTCCAGGTCGCGCTGGTCGTGCGCGGGCACCGCCATGATCGCGCCGGTGCCGTAGTCGGGCAGGACATAGTCGGCGGCCCACACCGGGATGCGCTCACCGTTGACCGGGTTCACCGCGTGCCGGCCCAGGAACACGCCGGTCTTCTCGCGGTCTGTCGACTGCCGCTCGATGTCGGTCAGCTTGCGCACCTCGGTCAGGTAGCGCTCCAGCTCGGCCGTGTGCCCGGGCGCGCACAGTTCGGCGGCCAGCGAGGAGTCCGCGGCCACCACGAAGAAGGTCGCCCCGTACAGCGTGTCCGGCCTGGTCGTGAACACGGTGACGGGCTCGTCCCGGTCCTCGATGACGAAGCTGACCTCGGCGCCCTCGCTGCGGCCGATCCAGTTGCGCTGCATCAGCAGGACCCGCTCGGGCCACTTGCCTTCCAGCGGGGCCATGTCCGCCAGCAGCCGGTCCGCGTATTCAGTGATCTTGAAGTACCACTGCGTCAGGGTGCGCCGGATGACCTCGGCCCCGCACCGCTCGCACTTGCCGCTGATGACCTGCTCGTTCGCCAGCACCGTCTGATCGACCGGGCACCAGTTGACGTAGCCGTCTTTGCGGTAGGCCAGCCCGCGCTCGTAGAACCGCAGGAACAGCCATTGCGTCCAGCGGTAGTAGTCCGGGTCACAGGTCTGCAGCCGCCGGGACCAGTCAACCGACACGGCGTACTGCCGGAACGAGGCAGCCTGCGTCTCGATGTTCTTGTAGGTCCAGTCGGCCGGGTGGGTGTTGTTGCGGATCGCGGCGTTCTCCGCGGGCAGCCCGAAGGCATCCCAGCCGATCGGGTGCAGCACGTTGTCACCGCGCAGGCCGTAGTACCTGGCCATCGCGTCGCCGATCGCATAGGCCTCGGCGTGGCCCATGTGCAGGTCTCCAGAGGGGTAGGAGAACATGTCCAGCACGTACCTGCGGCGCCTCGGGTCGGCCGGGTCATCGCTGGCGCGGAAGATGTCCATCGCAGCCCAGCGCTGCTGCCACTTCTCCTGTATCGCACGCGGATCGTAGCGATCCGCCGTGTCGGCGGCTGTCATTGCGTGTCCTCGCGAGTTCGTAACGGGTCCGGGGGTCGGCCCCGGCCCGGCCTGTGCTTGCGCCCGCGCCTGAGTCGAGCCCTCGTCAGACTTAAGCCGCAAACAGAAGTGCCCCTCGAACACGAGGGGCAGCCGCGCCAACGACAGATCAGGTCGGCGCGGCTAGGTAAGGAGCAGCCGGGCGAAACGCATGGTCAAAGGGTAGCGCATTCCGGCCGCCGGGGTGCTCAGCCACCGCTGCCGCCGGACCCGGTGCCGGGCTCCTGGCAGCCGGTGCCGGGGCGCTCCGCTGCCGCCCGAATCTTCCCGGACACTCGGGATTAGTGCATCGCGCTATCAGAAATGCCGCCAGTTATGAAAAGTGACGTGTCATAAATTCTGCCTTGACCGCGTCACGAGCGCGTCAAATAATGTCCTGACACCCAGCGGCGGCGGACCTATGCCGCCATCGGACAGCGGCGGACAATACGGTTCGTCGCAGCTCGGTGGCGCTTTGCGCCGTGCCGTAGCGGCTGGGCTGGCCAGGGGAGACAGGCCGTATTCCGGGGGAATAATGAAAATTCGCTTGCTTGCCGAATTAACCGGCACAGCTCGCCGGGCGCTTATCTGGATTGGCTCACTAAATACATCCGGTCCGGCGGTGTCGGATAATTCCGGGTCGCGGTCGGCGCATCCGCGCAGATCCGCGGCAGGCCTGCGCACGCGAGGACCAGGCCGTGGCTGACCCGACGCAAGCGCAGCGGCTGACCTCATCACTGGCCGTCGTCGGCCTCGCCTGCCGGTTCCCGGACGCCGACGACGCCCCGGAGCTGCTCGAGGTCGTGCTGACCGGCAGGCGCGCCTTCCGCCGCATCCCGCCGGTCCGGCTCGACCTGGCCGACTACTTCCAGGCCGACCGGGACACCTCGGACGCGACCTACAGCACCCGGGCGGCCCTGCTCGAAGGCTGGCAGTTCGACTGCGCGGCGTTCGGCATCGAACCTGCCGCCTATGCCGCCGCTGACCCGGCCCTCTGGCTGGCCCTGGAGACGACCGCCCGCGCACTCGCCGGAGCCGGGCTGACCGGCGGCACCGGGCTGGACCGGGACCGCACCGGAGTGATCATCGGCAACACCCTGGGCGGCGACACCTCTCGGGCCAACGCGCTGCGGGTCCGCTGGCCCTACGTGCGCCGGGTGCTCACCGACGCGCTCAGCTCGCAGCAGCTGAGCCCGGGCCAGAGCGGGGCCGTGTTGCGGCGCGCCGAGCGGCAGTACCTCGCACCGTTCCCGGTCATCGGCCCGGCGACGCTCGCCGGTGGCACCGCGGGCACGATCGCGGCCGCGATCTGCAACTACTTCGGTTTCCGCGGCGGCAGCCACGCCATCGACAGCGCCTGCTCGTCCTCGACCCAGGCGGTCGCGTCCGCGTGCACCGCGCTCGCGGCGGGCGAGATCGACGTCGCCATCGCCGGCGGCGTGGACATCAGCATCGACCCGCTCGAGCTGATCGGGCTCGCCAAGGCGGGCGTGCTCGCCACCGATGGCGTGCGGATCTACGACGAGGAACCGGGCGGCTACCTGCCGGCCGAGGGCTGCGGCGTCGTGGTTCTGATGCGCACCGCCGACGCGCGCGCGGCTGACCTGCCGGTGTACGCGGAGATCACCGGCTGGGGCACGTCCGCCACCAGCCACGCCGAGCAGGACGAGCGCCGGGTCAGCAGCCAGCTGCTGGCGATGCAGCGCGCCTACGAGCGGGCCGGGCTGGACCCGCGCGATATACAGCTTTTCGAGGGGAACGGGGCAGGCACCCGCGAGGAGGACGACGCTGAGCTCGCGGCGCTCGGCGTGCTCAGGCAGGGCGCGCTGGCGCCCGCGGTGCTCGGCTCGGTCAAGGCCAACATCGGGCACGCGAAGGCGGCCGCCGGGATTGCTAGCCTGATCAAGACCGTGCTCGCGGTCAGCAACGGGGTGCTACCGCCCGCGACCGGCGTCCGCCGCCCGCACCCGATGATCACCGATGGCGACGCCCAGCTGACGCTGCCGCAGATCACCCAGGAGTGGCCGGAAGGCGTCCGGCACGCGGCGGTCAGCACGCTGAACGTCGCGGGTGCCAACGTCCATCTCGTCGTCCGCGGCGGTCAGGCCGGCCGGCCGCGGCTAGACCGCGGCTGGCGCTCCCGGCTGATGCCCGCGCGCTCACTCGACCCGCACGACCCGGTCGTGCCGCGGCTCATGGCCGACGCCAGCGAGCCAGTGCCGTTCCTGCTGCAGGCACCCGACCGGTTCGCGCTCGCTGCCGTCCTCAACCGGCTCGCCGCGATCGCGCGCTGGCTGTCGGACGCCGAACTGCAGGACCTCGCGTGCTCCCTCGGCCGGGATCCCGGCGCGCCGGGCCCGTGCCGGGTGGCACTGGTCGCGGCTGGTCAGGAGCAACTCGGCGCACTCGCCGCGACGGCTGCGAGCATGCTGCCGGACCTCGCCGGCGGCCTGCTGACCGTCGTTCCCGGCATCTTCGCGGCGCAGGACGCCGACGGCCGGATCACGCTGCTGCTGTCCGACACGCGCCAGGACCCGGCGGCCGCCGAGCCGCTGACCGGCGCCGTCAACGGCTGCCTGGAAGCGCTGCGCTGGCTGGAGTCGCTGGACGTGCAGGCCGCCGCCGCGGTCGGGCACGGGATGGGCGCGCTCGCCGGCCTCGCCTGGGCGGGCGTGCTCGGGCAGGACGAGGTCATCGAGATCGCCGACCTGCGGGCCAAGTTCCTGCACCGCTCGGTGTTTGTGGCCGGTTCCGCCGGGCCGGCTGGTCAAGCCGGGCCAGCCAGCCAGGGCGAGCCGGCCTACGGGTCCGAGCCGACCGATGTGGCCGAGCCGACCAGGCCAGATCGCCGCGTCGATGCCCTCGCGCTGCGCGCGGCCATCGGCCTGAAGTACCGGTTCGGACCGCCACGACGGCGGCTGATCTCGACGTTCACCGGAGCCGAGATTGATTCCGTCGACGACGCCATCGACCTGATCTGCAGCGGCTTCGCCGGTGCCGCCCACGTCGCCGACGCCATCAGCGCGGGCGCGGTCGGGGCCACGCTGCTGGTGGAGACCGGGCCCGGTGCCGCGCTCGCCGAGTCCGCGGCCACGAGTACCGCGGTGCCGGCCGTCAGCCTCGCGGCCGACACCGGCGACCCGGCTGGCTCGGCCGCGGCCCTGGCGGCGCTGTTCGCCGCCGGCGCGCTGGGCCAGCCGCAGGCGTTCTTCGCCGGGCGGCCAGGCCGGGCGATCGACATCTGGCGCGAGCGGACCTTCATCGTCGGCCCGTGCGAGACCCGGCCGCAGATTGTCGGGGCCACGCCACGGCCTGGCACCGCCGTCGTGCCGGAGCAGCCTGCCCCCGTCGACGTGGCCACATCGGCGGGCGAAGCGGCCGCGTCCGCCGAAGCCACCGCGCCGACCGGCGAATCAACTGAAGCTACTGCGCCAACGGCGGTCGCAACCGGACTGGCCGCCGAGGCCGCTGCCCCCGCGGCCAGCGGCACCGCACCCGCCACCGAAGCCGCCCCGCCAGGCACCGACGTCGGCGGACTGGCCGCGGAGCCCGAGACGACCGCCGTCGCGGCGGCCAACGGCACCGCGCCGCCCGAAGTGACCGACGTCGCGGCACTCATCGCGGAGGTCGACGCTGCCCTGGCGGCGGATGACGCAGCGGCTGCAGCCCAGAACAACGGAGTCGCCGCCGAAGTCATGGCGTCAGCCGACGACACCGTGCCGCCGGTCGACGCGCCCGCGCCCACCGCAGATGCCATCACCACCGCTCCGGCCGCCGATGACGCCGCCGCGGCGGCCGATGCGGCTGCGCCGACAGCCGGGCGCACCGCATTCCCAGGCGCGGCCATCGTGGTGCGAGCGGCCCGTGCCATCGCCGCCGCGGCCGAGACGGCCGCGCCTGACGCGGAGATGGCCGCGACCAATGCCGAGACGGTCGCGCCCGATGCCGAGACAGTGGTGCCCGCGGCCACGACCGAGACCGCCGCTGCGCCAGCGCAGTCCGCTACGGCTGAGCCGCCGGGCCCGGTCGCCAAGGCCGCGCCATCGATCGTGGCAGTGGAGGTAGCGAAGGACGACGGCGGCACCGCCGATGAGGCAGCGGCCGATCCGCCGCGCGCGCCGAGTCTGGCCGACGTGCGGGCCCAGTTCGAGGGGCAGTCGCCCGCGTTGCTGGCGGACCCGGTCACGGGCGCGGGGCCGTGGGCCCGCTGCTACGCCGAGGTCGTCCGTCCGGCGGTACACCCGGCGACCGGCCGCAAACCGCTGCGCTGGCGGCTGCACGTCTCCGGGAACCGCGCCCGGCTGGCGGCCGCGCGCAGCGTCTTCCGGTCAGATGCGAGAGCCAGGCGCACGCTCGCGATCATCGGCGACCCGGCTGACGATGACGCGCGGGCCGTCGCTGTGCAGGCAGCACGGGAAGCGATCGAGACCGGCGAGCTGGTCGTCGTCACGACGAGCTCCGACTTCACCGGCTTCTTCGCCGGCCTGCACGCCGAGCACCCGCGTCTCGGCATCACCGTGCTGCGCGTGCCCGGCGAGGACGGGGTGGCGCTCGCGCCGAAATACGCGCACGCCACAGCGGGCAAGTTCCGCGAGCTGATCCTCGCCCCAGACGGGAGCGCGGGTGAGCCAGCAATGTCCGAGCTGACGCTGACCGGCGGCGCCTCGTTCCCGCTCGGTCCCGATGACGTCGTGCTCGTCAGCCGCGGAGCGCGCGGTGCCGGGCTCGCGCTAGCCCAGGTGCTGGCCTGTTGCGGCTCGGCCGTGGTGATGATCGGCCGGCCGGAGGATGACGACCGCGAGCTGGTCGCTGGCCTTGAGGAGCTGCGGTCGGCGGGCGCCAAGGTCGGCTACGAGGTCCTCGACCTGGCGAGCCCGACCAGTCTGGCCGCCGCCGTCAACCGGGTCGAGGCGAGGCTCGGCCCGGTCACCGCGATCGGGCACGCGGTCAGCCCATCCGACCCGGTACCCTTCGGTGACCTCACCGACATCGAGATCTGCGATCACGCCGCGAACGAGGCCGCGGTCCTGACCCGGCTGGTGGCGTCCGTCCAGCCCGGGCAGCTGCGCATGATCATCACGTTCGGCTCGGTGGCCGGCCGGTACGGCCTGCCGGGCGGCGCCGTCACCGCGCTTAGCAGCGCCGCGCTCGCCACGAAGGCCGGCGAGCTGGCTGCCGCGGGTAGCGGCCGGAGTCTGCACATCGACATCCCCGGCTGGTCCTCGTCCGGTCTCGGTGACCGCAGCGAGCTGGCTGACTATCTGGCCGCGGCCGGCACCATGGCCATCGACGTCGGCGCCGCGTCGCGGCTGCTGCTGAAGATCATGACCACGCCCGAGCTGCCCGAGCGCGTCGCGCTGCATGGCCGCGTCCGCGGGCCGGCCGCGAGAATCACATCGGTCCCGGAGCGCGCCGAGATCACGCCGGACCAGCTCGCTGCCGCGGGTCTGCCGGGCGGTGGCAGATTCCTGGCGAACACGCTCGTCCACTACCCCGGCATCGAGCTCATCTGCGCGCCGAGCCTGGCCCTCGACAGTGACCCCTACCTCGCCGATTACCAGGTCGACGGCCTGCCGATGCTGCCGCCGGCGCTGGCGGTCGAGGCGCTCGCGCAGGCGGCGTCCGTCCTGGCGGGCAAGCCGATGCGATCCGCATCCCGGATCCGGCTGGAGTCGCCTATCGTGGTCCCGGCCGGCGGGCAGGCCGAGCTGCGGATCTGCGCCCTCCGGGATGGCCCGCTGATCAGCGCGGTACTGCGCTGCGCAGACAGCTCGTTCACCGCCGACCACGCGCGCGCCGAGTTCAACTGCGCCGACGGCGACGAACTGCCGCCCGCGCTCATGACGCCCGATACCACGCAGGCGGCGTTGAGGCAGCTGGTCGGCGCGCAGTCCGGGCTGGTAGACGGCGCCGAGCTGTACGGGCCGATCTCGTTCCAGGACGGCCGGTTCCGGCGCATCGCACTGCTGCCGGAGGTGACCTCCCGGTCCTGCCGGGCGCTGGCGCGTGGCACCGACGACCAGCCCTGGTTCGAGCCGGGCAGCGCGCTCGCCGACAGCCAGTTCCTGCTCGGCAGCCCAGGCCTGGCCGACGCGACCCTGCAGGTGCTGCAGGCCAGCATGCCGCACCGGCGGCTGCGGACGGCTGGCTGCGCGACGGTCCGGTTCTCCGGCCAGGCCGCCGAGGGCGCGGTCGAGATCCGGGCGATGGCGGTGCCGGATGTTACCGCCGGGCGGGGGCAGGGCCCCGCCCCGGCCGCAGAAGCCGATCCTGCGCTTCGCCGTGGCGACGGCGGGCGCCGCAGCCGAGATCGCGCGACGTCGGGCCGCTCGCGCCGCGGCCGCGGTCCAGGAAGGCGCGCCGCGGCCTCCGGCACCAGGCCCAGGCGGCCCGGCAAACACCGGCCGAGCAGGACCAGGCCGAGTCGGCTCAGACCCAGCAAGGACCTGAGGCTCGGGGCCGACAGCCCGCGACCTTCCCCGCGCGGGCCGTGCCGGTGCAGGGCCGGGCGCCGGCCTGGGAGCATGTCGGGCCGCCGCTGGTAACCGTCCGCACGCCGGGTGACCAGATCGCCGGGCAGCGGTGGGACATCGAGGCGGTCGACGCGACCGGTCACCTGCTACTCGCCTGGCGCGGGGTGGAGGTGCGGGACGCCGGCCCGATGCCGCGGCGCTCGGCCTGGCCGCCGCCGCTACTGGCGGTGTACCTGGAGCGAACCGCCAGGGACACCGGCCTGGACGAGTCGCTGCGGGTGTCGGTCAGCAGCGGCCACGTCGAGGGCGCCCGGCCGGGCCTGCTGGCAGCGCCTGTAGCCGCCGCCGCGCCGGTGGTGCCCGGACCGCGGCCGCCCGCCGCAGCCGAAACGTCAGCCGCAGCCGAGGTGCCGTCCGCCGACACGGCGCCGCCAGGGGACGAGGCGCTGGCCGCCGGCGACGGGCCAGGGCGGTACTCGGCCGCCGATCCGTACTCGGTCACCGGCTTCGGGCTCTCGGTATCGGCAGCGGTGCCGGTCGCGTGCGCCTGGTCGGTCATCGACGCCGGGCACCGGCAGGCGCAGCCGCCCGCCGCGATCGCCGCCGTGTACGCGCAGCTGCGCGCGCAGCTGGACGAGTCCCCGGTGCTGCTCGCGGCCCGGCTGCGAGTCATCAGCGCGTGCCTGGCCGGCGCCGGACCCGACGAAGGCCGGTGGACATCGGCGGCAGCGAGCGAAGGCTGGGTGGTGCTGCACGGCGGTGCCATCAGCGTCGCGTGTGCGCTCACGGAGCTGAGCGGCGTGCCCGGCCGGGTCGCGGTAGCGATAGCGACCGGCCGACTGGGCGCGCGGGCGCAGACCGCGCACCCGGGTCAGTACCTGGAGGCCGCGGCGCACAGCCAGCACGGAATATAACCGGCAAACCACGCGCCGGCCGCGGCGTTCCGCACACCGGGGATGGATGAGGTAGCTCCAGCTGCCGAATCCATCCCCAGCGGGAGTCCGGCGCCTTCACTGGTTCGCCTGCGGGCATAGCGCGCCTTGCCCCGCTCTGCCAGACTTCGGCTAGAACCCGGTTCTAGTCGAAGGCGGCAACTCGATGACCACTCCCGTGTCGCACCCCGTCGAAGGCGTCGACCTGTCGCTGCTGGAATTCTGGGAGCAGCCGCTCGAGGCGCGGCACGCGGACTTCGCGAAACTGCGCGCGCTGGGCAAGCCGCCGTACTTTGTCATGCCCGAAGGGCCGTTCAACAGCACGCCTGGCGAGGGCTACTACGCGTTCGTGTCGCACGCCGACGTGCAGGCCGCGAGCCGGCAGCCGGAGCTGTTCTCCTCGGCCCGCGGCGCGACCAGCATCGAGGACTTGCCGGCCGAGTTCAACGAGTACTTCGGCTCGATGATCAACATGGACGACCCGCGGCACGCGCGACTGCGGCGGATCGTCTCGCGGGCATTCACGCCCAGGATGATCAAGAAATTCGAGGAGGACGTGCAGCGGACCGCGGCCACGATCGTCGATGACCTGCTGGCCACCGGGCCGTGCGACTTCGTCCAGCACGTCTCGGCCCGGCTGCCGCTGAAGATCATCTGCGAGATGATGGGTATCGGCGACGAGCACTACGAGATGGTGCTGCGCAACACCAACATCATCCTGTCCGGCGCCGACCCGGAGTTCATCAGCGAGGACATGGACACCGCGATCTTGCAGCTGCTGACCGCGGGCAAGGATCTGGCCGACCTGGTCTCCGGCGTCGCCGCCGACCGGGCCGCTAACCCGCAGGACGACGTGATCACGGCGCTCGCCACCGCCAACATCGACGGCGAGCAACTGACCCCGGCCGAGCTCGGGTCGTTCTTCATCCTGCTCGTGGTGGCCGGCAACGAGACGACCCGGACCGCAATCTCGCACGCGCTCAACCTGTTCACTCACCACCCCGACCAGCGGGAACTGCTGCTGGCAGACCTGGAGGGCAGGCTGCCGGGCGCGGTCGAGGAGATCGTCAGGTACGCCTCGCCGGTCATCTTCATGCGCCGGTCGGTGACCAGGGACTGCACGCTCAACGGGCACGAGTTCCGTCCGGGCGACCGCGCCGTGCTGTTCTACTGGGCCGCCAACCGGGACGAGTCGGTGTTCACCGATCCCGGCAAATTTGACATCACCCGCTCGCCGAACCCGCACGTCGGCTTCGGCGCGGCCGGCCCGCATTTCTGCCTGGGCGCGCACCTGGCCCGGCGCGAGATAACGGTCATGCTGCGCGAGCTGATGAGCCGGGTACCGACTATCCGCGCGACGGCCGAGCCGGACCGGCTGCTGTCCAGCTTCATCAACGGGATCAAGCACCTGCCGTGCGATTTCGGCTGATTCGCAGGCCGCGGTAACACCGGCCAGATCGTACCCGCGCACGGCCGGAAAGCCGCGTCGCGGACACTCGCGTTCCGCTCAAAAACCGCCCCGTCGGGAACGCGAATAAGGGGCGACACAATCCCGTAACTAGCTGTGATCGCTGCTGCACAACGTGTATAACTAGAGACTCCTGCGGCGCGCAGGGCCCGGCAGTCCCGGGCGGGGGAAGGCGCCGCGGGCTATGGGGGAACCGTGAGTCGCGGAGGGGGACCTTCGCTAGGGCCGTGCTGTCCCTGGCGGGATCGCCCGGCTGCGTGCCGCCCGGCTGCGTGCCGCGCGGCAGGCGCAAGCGAGGGTCGCGACAAGCGGTGGGGACTTCGTCCTGCGGACGGCGCCACCCGGGGGCGTGGCGCCGTCCGCGGGCGAAGCCTCACCTGGCCGGCGCCCGGCTCCGCTTAGCCCAGTTGGCTGATCTGACTCGCCAGCTCAGTGTCCTTGCCGGTGAGGCCGCCGGCCGAGTGCGTCGACAGCGTCAGGGTCACCGTGTCCCACTGGATCAGGATGTCCGGATGGTGGTTGGCGGCCTCGGCCAGATAAGCGACCGCGCCCGCGTAGAGCATCGCCGCCGCGAAGCTCCCCCGCTTGCGCACGCACCGGATGCTGTCACCGTCCCTGGTCCAGTCCGGCAGGCTAGCCAGCCGGCCGCCGATCTCCTCGTCACTGAGCAGGCTCATCGCTACCCCATTCCTCGCATCGACGTCCCGGCACCCGCTGGTACCCGGCCACCACCAGTCTGGTCTGCCTGGATCCAGGTAGGCTCGCTGACCGTGACAGATTCCGCCAGCCCGCCCCGCCGCACGCCCCTCACGCACGTGCACGAGCAGCTCGGGGCCGCCCTCACTGACTTCGCAGGCTGGCTGATGCCGCTGCGCTACGGGAGCGAGACGGCCGAGCACAACGCCGTCCGCTCGGCCGCGGGCATTTTTGATTTGTCACATATGGGGGAACTATCGGTCACCGGCCCGGACGCGGCGGGGATGCTCGACTATGCACTTGTCGGCGCGCCTTCGGCGCTGAAGCCCGGCCGGGCCCGGTACACGATGATCTGCGCGCCCGACGGCGGCGTCCTCGATGACCTGATCGTCTACCGGCTCTCCGACGACGAGTTCCTGGTTGTGGCCAACGCTTCCAACACCGGCGTCGTCGCGGCCGCGCTGGCCGAGCGCGCGGCCGGGTTCGCCGCGGCGGTGGCCGACCGGACCGCGGACTACGCGCTGATCGCCGTCCAGGGCCCACGCGCGGCGGACATCCTCGCGCCGCTCACGGACATCGATCTGGGCGAGGTGAAGTACTACGCGAGCTACCCGGCGAAGGTCGCGGGCAAGCCGGTGCTGCTCGCCCGCACCGGCTATACCGGCGAGGACGGCTTCGAGCTGTTCGCGAGCCCGGCCGACGCCGAGTCGCTCTGGGCGGCGGTCGCTGCGGCCGGGGCCGGCCCGGGGCTGGTGCCCGCCGGGCTGGCTGCGCGTGACACGCTCCGGCTCGAAGCGGGGATGCCGCTGTACGGGAACGAGCTCGGGGCCTCGCTCACGCCCTACGACGCAGGGCTCGGCCGGGTCGTCCGGCTCGACAAGCCCGGCGACTTCGTCGGCAAGGCGGCGCTGGCGCAGCGCGCCCAGGCGCCGCCGCAGCGCCAGCTGGTCGGCCTCACCAGTCAATCCCGCCGGGTACCGCGGCACGGCTACCCGGTGCTGTGGAACGGGGCGCCGAGCGGCGAGGTGACCAGCGGGGCGCCGTCCCCCACCCTCGGCGTGCCGATCGCCATGGCCTACCTGCGCCCGGACGTCGCTGCGGCAGCCGCCGACGGCGCTGGCCGGCTGGAGATCGACGTCCGGGGCCGGCCCGAGCCGGCGACACTGGTGGAGCTGCCGTTCTACCGCCGCCAGCCTTGAGTAATAGTCAGCAGTTGACGCATCGACCTAAGGATTCACAATGAGCGTTCCGGCCGAGCTGCACTACACCGCCGAGCACGAGTGGGTGGCCATCCACGACTCCGTCGCGTCGGTCGGCATCACCGACCACGCCCAGCGGGCGCTGGGCGACGTCGTCTTCGTCTCGGCGCCCGCGGCCGGCAGCCGGGTGACGGCGGGCGAGCCGTGCGGTGAGGTGGAGTCGACCAAGTCCGTCAGCGACCTGTACTCCCCCGTCGACGGCGAGGTCACCGAGGTGAACCCGGAGATCGACGATGACCCGGGCCTGGTCAACTCCGACCCGTACGGCGCGGGCTGGCTGTTCAAGGTGCAGCTGGACGCGTCCGGTGAGACGCCGCCCGGCCTGCTGTCGGCGGCGGAGTACACGGCCCTGACCAAGGACCAGGAGTGACCCGCGGCGGCAGCCCTCATAGTGACGCCGGACGGGATGGGCCGGCCGCCCTGGCGGGCGGCCCATCCGGCACTGATCTGAGCCGGTTCGACGCCGCGACCGCGGCGCTCGACCCACCGTTCGCGATCGTCGATCTGGACGCGTTCCGCGCGAACGCGGCCGTCATGACCCGGCGTGCGGGCGGCAAGCCGATCCGGCTCGCCAGCAAGTCAGTGCGCTGCCGCCAGCTGATAGAGCAGGTCCTCGGCCTCGACGGGTTCCGCGGGATCCTGGCCTACACCCTGCCCGAGGCGATCTGGCTGGCCGGGTGCGGCAGCAGCGACGACATCGTCGTCGCCTACCCGACTGTGAACCGGGCCGCCCTGGCGCAACTCGCCGGCGACGCCGGCCTGGCGGCCGCCATCGCCGTCATGGCCGACTGCCGCGAGCACCTGGACCAGATCGAGAAGGCCGCCGCCGGGGTCGCGAACCCGCATCCGGTCCGGGTCGCGATCGACATCGACGCCGGCTACGTGGCCCTCGGCGGGAAACTGCGGGCGGGCGCCCGGCGCTCGCCGGTACGGACCCCGGCCGTCGCGGCCGCGCTGGCGCGGGACATCCTGTCCCGGCCGGGCCTGAAGCTGGCGGGGCTGATGGCGTACGAGGCCCAGATCGCCGGCGTCGGCGACAACCCGCCGGGACGGCCGGCGTACGCGCAGGCGATCAGGTACATGCAGCGCAGGTCCGCGGCCGAGCTGGCGCAGCGGCGGGCGGCAATCGTAGCGGCGGTACAGGCGCTCGCGCCGCTGGGGTTCGTCAACGGCGGCGGCACCGGCTCGCTGGACGGCACGTCCGCCGAGCCCGCGATCACCGAGCTCGGGGCCGGTTCCGGTTTGTACCACCCGACCCTGTTCGACGCCTACACCGGATTCACCGGCCAGCCGGCCGCGATGTTCGCGCTGCCGGTGGTGCGCCGGCCTGGGCCTGGTGTCGTCACCGCGCTCGGCGGCGGCTACATCGCCTCGGGGCCAGGCCCGTCCCGGGTCCCGCAGCCCTACCTGCCGGCCGGCCTGCGGCTGGACAAGGAGGAGGGCGCGGGCGAGGTGCAGACTCCGCTGCTGGGCGCGGCGGCGGATGGGCTGGCGATCGGCGACCGGGTCTGGATGCGGCACGCCAAGGCGGGCGAGCTCTGCGAGCGGTTCACCGAGCTGCACTTGATCGAGGGTGATCAGGTCGTGGCCACGGCGCCGACCTACCGCGGCGAAGGACAGAACTTCCTCTGACCGGCTGCCGGCCATCAGCCACTGTGGTCAGCGGCGGCGGCGGCTCCAGATCCGCAGGATCACCAGGCCCACGACGACAGCGCCCGCGGCGGCCGCGGCCCTCTTCACCTCGGGCCGGTTCAGCTCCTGCACGGCGCGCTCGCGGAGCTGGCGGATATTGTTCGCCGGGCTCACCCGGTCGGCCAGCGTGTCGATGGTCCGGGCCAGGTCCGCGCGGGTCGTCTCGATCTGCGCCAGCACCGCGTCCGGGTCCTTGTCCCGCCCGGTGATCTCCCCGGTCACGGCGACAGCCCCGTGTACCTCGACTGATCCGCCAGGATCGGCCATCTCACGTTTCCCTTCCCCACCACGTACTGCCGGGCAAGCCTTGGCTTGCGCCACAGTCTCCCAGGCTGCGCTGGCGGCCGCGTGGCCGGCCACGTGTTGACATCCATTTACGCCGTTTTCACTCCATGTCCTCGCGGCCGCGGCGGCGGGCCGTCGCGGGCAGATTCCGCATTTCCAGCCGCCGCTAGGCCGGCAGCGTCACCGGCGCCGCGGCCGCGTGCAGCAGGTCGCCGGCCCGCACCACGCCCGGCCTGGTGATGACTCCGCCGAGCGCCAGGCAGACCGGGTGGGTGGCCCGGCGGCCCAGTCGCCTCAGCACCTCGCCGGACTCGGTCAGCCCCGGCTGGGCCATCCCGACCATCACGCACCGCTGCAGCACCCGGTCGAAGAGCAGGTGCACCGCGTCCGCGCCCGCGCCGACGGTGACGTCCCGCCCCAGCCAGGTTTCCTCGATGAACGGCTCACTGGTGCCGATCAGCAGGTTGACCCGGAACCGGCGCGGGTCGATCTCGACGCAGGGCAGCTCGCCTTGCAGCCAGTCGAGCGTCGCCGTGCCGACCAGGCTGATGGCGACCTCGTCGAAGTGACTGACGTCGCCCTCGCGGCAGACCTTGACCCGGTCCTTGCCGGTCATGCCGCGCAGCAGGTCGTCCGCCGCGCCCGACGCCACTGGGTACTCAGCGCCGTCCGGGCCGATGACGACCGGCGGCTCGATCTGGCCCGTCCCGGGCTCGGCCTCGTAGCGGGCCGTTACGCCGAGCAGCCCTTCCATCCGCCGGAACCGGCGGGAGTCCTTGCCGGAGCCGAGCTTGCCGTCCTCGTCGCGCACGGCCCACAGCCGGTCGCCGAGCAGGCCGCGCTCGTCTACCAGGCTCGCCGCGACCCGCTGGCCGCCGAGCGACTTGACCGGGTAGCGCCATACCTGCTGCACGAGGAAACCGTCGGCACTGGTCATTGCCACACTTTACCCAGTCGGCGGCCGGCGCCGCCGGCCCGCCGACCGACCGACACGCCGGCGGCCCCGGCCGGAACCCGGCCGGGGCCGCCAGTCTGTGCCGCAGTGCTACCTGGAACTGGCCGCCGCCAGCTGCCGGGCCGAGTGGATCAGCGCCTGGCAGCCAAGGAGCTGCAAGCCGACGCCGTGGACGGTGGCGTCGCTGAACGCCGCGGCCCCTAGCTCGCCCTTGATCAGGTCGGCCAGCTTGTCCCTGGCCACCTGCAGCCCGCGCAGCGCGGTGTCCGTGCTCAGGTACGTGCTGTCAGCCGGACTGTTGCTCTCGATCGCGTTGGTCGCTGCGGTCAGCGTCGCGGACCCGAAGTCACCGACGCTGGAGTACAGCTGCTTGTAGCACTCGCCCAGCCCGGTCACGCCCGGCTGGCTGAGCGCGTGGTTCGGATGGTCGACCACCTGCGTGATCACCCGGCCGTCCGATTCGTAGTCGTCCCGCAACCCGAGCAGGTACAAGATGGTCGGCCGGATGTCGGTCTCATCTACCCACGGTCCGCGGAAGTGGTAGTCGGTCACGACCGTCTGGCCACTGTTCGCGCCCGCGGAATTCGGGCCCTGGTCGGCCGCCGGGCCGTCAAGCCCGAGGGTGCGTACGCCCGGACCCGCGAACGCGGCATAGTTGGTGTTGATCTCGGCGGCGTAGTCGCCGTGATCCCAGGCGAAGCCGGTGTTCTGGTTGACGCAGCCGCCCAGCCCCGTCGGCGTACAGCTGGCACTGCCGGTCGACAGGAAATAGTCCGGGTGGGCGAACATCGCCAGCGTCGGCGTGCGGGCGGGGTCTGCGTCCGCAATGTGCAGGATCGACTCCTCCACCGGATCAGCCAGGTACTGGGAGAGTTTCTGGCTTGGATTGCCGGTATAGGGATCGTCAACGGTGAGCGACGCGACGTCGCGCTCGAAGTTCCGGACGGTCGTGGTGTCCGGTCCGGGGTTGCCGGTCAGGTAGAACTCCGGCGCGGTGTCGGCCTCGACGGTGAACGGCGTGGTGTCGCCCTTCGCCGCCAGCAGGCCGGTCAGGTTACCCGCCAGCTCACCGAAGGAGCCCGCCGGGTAGGTGCACGGCACGTTCACGCCGTCGCAGTTCGCCGGCGTGGGCTGGATCGCGCGCCCGACGTTGGCGCCCGCCTCGTGGTCGCCCTCGTCCGAGGCCAGTGTGAACAGGGTGTTCTTCGGCGTGATGCCCTCGGCGGCGAGCCGCTTGAAGAACACCCCGAACGCGTCGTTGTAGTACTTCGCCTGATCGACGTAGCACGGGCTGCCGCTGCCGAGCGCCGCGGGCGCCGACTTGCAGTCGGCGATGAGGTTGGGGTCGTTGGCCGGCACGTTCCCGCTGATGCCCGCGTTGCCGTGGATGTCGGCGATGTAGAGGTTGACGACCTGCACGCCGTGGGTGAGCATGTCCGCGGCGTAGGAGAGGGACTGGGCCGCGTTGATCTCGCCGTAGCCGGGGAAGCCGGGCTGCGAGGTGAAGTCACCGGTGAGCTGGTTGCCGAACTCGTCGGTCAGGAACCCGTCGGCGTTGGTGACCGGCACACCATCCTGGGTCGCGTTGGGCGTTCCGCCGCCGATGGAGGACGACAGGTACCGGTGGCCGAACAGGGCCTGATAGCCGTTGTAGCCGCCGGGCTCGTCGGGCAGCACGTCCGCCACCGCGGTGGGGGTGGCGGTCGTCTGACCGAACTTGACGCCGGTCGCGTCGGCGCAGAACGCCGCGTCCTTGGCGCAGTGCACCCCGACGCCGACGTAGTCCGCTACCTCCGGGTCTTTGAACGAGTCCGGGTCCGCGGCGACCTGCTGCGCCTCAGGCGAGTTCGCGCCGAAGAACTTGGGGATGTCGAAGGTCGCGTTCTCCAGTTCCTGGTTCACGGTCGCGACCTCGCCGACGTTGCAGCCGGACCGGGTGTAGGGAACCCACGGCGCCGGGGCGACCGTGGTCGGCGAGACGGCCGGGTTCGCGGTAGCCGGCGGCACGGGCGAGTACACCAGGTTGGGGTTGGTGTCGTGGCCCGCGTTCGGCGTCTTGGCGGTGTCGTCGATCGGGTCGGTCCAGTAGGTGAAGGACGTCGCCGGATCCGTCGTGCCGTCGGCGTTGTAGGTCCGGTAGGAGTTGCTGATGCCGTTGCCCTGCCGGTCGCCATACAAGCCGGTGGCGGTAGTGAGCAGGTCGTCCGCGGTGTGCGCGATCAGCGGCGTGTGGCTGTTCGAGAGGAACACGCCGTTGTGCTCGAAGAAGTCGAGCAGGGCCGGCATCTGCTCAAGATCCGAGGGAACGTTGGGGTTGTCCCGGAAGAAGTGCACGTTGTCGAAGCCGATCTGGACCACGTGCTTGATGCCGTTACCCAGATGACAGGTGTTGCCCTGATCCTGGGGACTGGCGTGCCCGGCCGGCTTGGCCGATGCCAGACCCTGCGCCGTGGCGCCGAAAACGCACAGTCCACCAACGAGCGCCGCGCTCACGGTGCCCGCGAACAGCCGCATGCGGCGAGATCCCGCGCCACGCTGCTGAGATCGCATTCGCTCCTCCTCGGTCTCCGCCGATAGGCGGCAAAAAAATGGAAAAGGCGCCATTGACGTTAGGCATTGTGCCCAAACTTTCAGCGACAACGCACCAACAATCCGGCCAATCCTCAGCTGCCATCACCCGACTCGGCAGCCACAGCGGCCGGATGTCGCTGTGGTAAGAAGCTGGCCGGCGATGGTCTAACCAAGTAGAGGGCCAGCCAACCGAACGGTGGTGCGATGGGCACGCACGACACCATGCACGCGCCTGATACCGGGACCACGGGTATCAAGGCCGGACTTCGAGCAGTTCGTGCGGGATACCGAGCCGCGGTTGTCCCGCGCCTTCGCCGCCGCGTACGGCTTCGAAGAGGGCCGCGACGCCGCCGCGGAGGCGCTCGCCTATGCCTTCGAGCACTGGGACCGGCTGCGGCAGGTCGCCAACCTGCCCGGCTACCTGTACCGGGTCGGCCAGTCGCGCACCCGCCGGCGGCGCCAGCCGGTGCTGTTCGCGATCCCCGACGGCGGCGACCATGACTTCGAGCCGGGGCTCCCGGCCGCGCTCGCTGCGCTGACGCAGCGCCAGCGGCTGGCCGTCGTGCTCGTGCATGGCTATGGCTACACCCTCCGCGAGGTGGCCGACCTCACCGGGATCCGGCCGACCACCGTCCAAAACCACCTGACCCGCGGGCTCGCGCGCCTGCGCCTGACTCTTGGAGTGCGAGATGACGACAGACCTTAACCAGGAAATCCGCTCATTCATGGAACGGGGGCTACACCACGTGAGCGCGGCCGAGGCTGCCGGGCACACTAGCCGTGGCAAAGCGACGTTCCCCGCCGCGGGCAGTGGGCGGCGGGTGCCCCGGACTCGGTGGGCGGTGATCGCGGCCGGGACCGCGGCGGTCGCATGCGCCGGCGGGCTTGTCGCCAGCCAGCTCAGCGACCCGGGCTCGCGCGCCGGGTCGCACCATGCCAGTCGGCCGGTGCTCACCGCGGCCTACGTGCGGCACCTGGCCAGCGCCTCCAGGGTCGCGCTGGCGCGCGCCGGGCGGGCCGTCGTCGTCACGCAGACGGCGCAAGACGGTGTCTCGCAGGGCACCGCCACATCCGACATCACGTTCTCGGGCGGCAACTGGAACGACTCGTTCAGCGAGACAACGCCGGGCGCCGGCGCGGCGGGCGGCACGACCCAGTCCGTGATCAACAGGGTCGTCGGCGGGCAGGCGTACGACTACTTCGTCGCCGATCACGGGCTCGCCTGGTACCACGACACCGGCCCGAACGCGATCGCGTCGATGGCGATCCCCGATCCGCGCAAGCTGCTGTCCGAGCTCTCCCCTGCGGCCAGCTTCGTCCGGGTCGGCTACGCCACCGTCGACGGCGTCCGGGTGGCGCACCTGCAGGCAACCGACCTGTCTGGCCTGCCGTCACTGCAGCTCGGGAACGACACCCCGGATGGGCGGCTGACCTCGCTGGACATCTGGGCGGACAGCACCGCAGTGGTGCGCCGGATGACCGTCACCACCAGTCAGACGGAGCACGTCAGCCAGGGGTACCTCAGGCTCCTGCCCGCGAACGCGACTGGCCAGCTCAAGGCGCTGCGCAAGCGCTACCAGCACGTGACCGTCGTGGCACGGAAGTCCGGCAAGCTGATCGTGGAAGTGCGGACCGGCCCGGCGAGGACGCGCGCCGACAGCACGAGCGTGGTGGTGAGCTTCCTCGACATCGGGCAGACCCAGGTGATCCGCCCGCCCGCGCACGCGTACGAGACCCACGGGGTCGGGTAAAAACGGCCTGCGTAGGCACAGCCCGGATCCGCCTAGGATCTGGGCTGTGGCTATCGAGGCTGTGATCTTTGACTGGGGCGGGACGCTGACGCCCTGGCACTCCATCAACATCGGGCAGCTCTGGGCGGCCGTCTGCGAGCGGCACTTCGCGACCGATGCGGCGGCCGCGCACGCGGCCGCGCTGCACGCCGCCGAGCAGGAGCTCTGGCTGGCCGGGGCCGCCGACCGGTGCAGCGCGACGATGAGCCAGGTGTTCGGCGGCGCCGGGGTGACGGCGACGGCCGACCTGATCGCCAGTTATCAACAGGCCTGGGAGCCGCACACGTTCACCGATCCGGACGCCCTGCCGCTGCTGACCGGGCTGCGCGAGCGCGGCATCAGGATAGGCGTGCTGTCCAACACCATGTGGCCGCGCGACTGGCACGAGGAGGTGTTCCGGCGTGACGGCGTCCTGCACCTCATCGACGGCGCCGTCTACTCCAGCGAGATCGACTGGGTGAAGCCGCACCCGGAGGCGTTCGCCGCCGCGATGGCCGCCGTCGGAGCGGCCGACCCGAGCCGCTGCGTATTCGTCGGCGACCGGCCCTACGACGACGTGCACGGCGCGCAGGCCGTCGGCATGCGCGCCGTGCTCATACCCAACTCCGACGTGCCATCGTTCGACGGCGCGGCGCCGGACGCAGTGATCGAGCGGCTGCGGGAGCTGGGCCCGCTGATCGAGCGCTGGTAGTCAGCACGGGCAGCCCCAGCACCTTCAGGCCCCAGCACCGGCCTGGCCGACTAGTGCAGCTGCGACTGCCAGTTGCCCGGCACCCGGCCCGCCGGGCCCGGCACCGGCTGGTCTACGGGGTGGTGCTCGGGCGGCGCGAGGGCTGGCCCGCTGCCATACATCTCGTCCGCCGGGTAGCTGTAGAACCACTCCTCGCCCGGCTCGAAGCTGCGGATCATCGCGTGCCCCGTGGCGGCAGCGTGCGCGGAGGCGTGCTGCGACGGCGACGTGTCACAGCAGCCGATGTGCCCGCACTGCGCGCACCGGCGCAGGTGGAGCCACCAGCCCGCGGCCGCCTCGCACTCCACGCAGCCGGTCCCGCTCGGCGGCACCGCCGGGTCAATACCCGGAATATCAGTCATTATCCTCTCCAGGTCTCGCGTCCTTTAGGGCATCAGGTAGTGGTCTGATGCTGTTCTTTCAGCATCAGACCCCTACCTGATGCCGTTGAACGCTAGCTATCCACCGTAGCCGGGGGCGGCTCGCCACCCGCGAGCGACTCATTAGCGGCCCACCGGAACACGCCGGTCGCCATCGTGGACGTCGCCTTGTCGGCGCGCAGCCCGAAGACGTGCTGGCGGATCCGCGCGACCTCCCGGTCGCCGGGCGCAGCCAGCCAGGCCAGCTCGGCCAGGTGACCGGCGACCCGCAGGCTCTCGTCGGCCGCGTCCGGGCCGGCCAGCTCCAGGGCCCTGGCCGCCAGTGCCAGCGCGCCGCCGGTCAGGCCCGCGAGCTCGGCCGCGAGTGCCCGTTCCGGGGCCGGCTTGAGCGTCGCCGGGTTGCCGTCCCACCAGCCGCCGTACTGGCGCCAGACTGTCCGGACGATGAACTCCGGCTCGTCGTAGACCGGCTGCAGGAACGGCCGGTCCGCGAGCGCCGCCGGGACGGTGACGGTGTGGATCGCCTCATCGAGCCGGCCGCCGCCGTTCATGACCGCCAGCGTCTGGCTCACCAGCGATTCCAGCAGCTCGGCCGTGTCGGCCAGCGCCACCGCCACTCGGTCCGCCCCGATGACCGGCAGCCCGTGTCCGGGCAGCAGGAACTCCGGCTCCAGCGCGAGCATCCGGCGCAGCGCCTGTGCCCACTCCAGCGGGTAGCGCTGAACCTTCTGCGGGTTGCCCGCGTTCGGTGACGCCCAGATGAACAGGTCGCCGCAGCACAGGACCCGGCGGTCGGCCAGCCAGGTCACGGTGTGGTCGTCGGTCTCGCCCTTCTCGTGCCGCAGCGCGAACGTCGTACCGCCGGCCTCGACGCTGGCCGTGTCGCGATAGGTCTGGTCCGGGTAGCGGTAGTCGGCCGGCCAGCGCAGCCCCGGCACGCCGAACTGGCGCTGGTTGATGATCTCGTTGTAGCCCAGCGTCATCCGGTACCGGTCAAACCGCAGCGGCAGCGCCTCGTGCGCGATGACGGCGGGCGCCGGCCAGCCCCGCTCGGCCGCCTCCGCCTCCCACACCGGCACCCCGAACACGTGGTCGAT
This sequence comes from uncultured Actinomycetota bacterium, assembly GCA_963805805.1. GTDB lineage: Bacteria > Actinomycetota > Actinomycetes > Streptosporangiales > Streptosporangiaceae > JAJYUU01. The sequence goes on from CAWDVS010000012.1 coordinate 520,871, forward strand.
GTGCCCGTGCGAGTAGATCGCCGTATGCAGCCGCCGGCCGGACCAGCGCCGCAGTTCCTCGTGGATGGCCACAGCCGCGAACGAGCTGCCGGTGTCCACGAGCACGAGGCCGTCGTCGGTCGCGACCGCGGTCACGTTGGCGAAGGCGGGCACGAACGCGACGCCGTCGCAGATCTCGGCGAGCCCGCCCAGGTGGCTCACCGGGTGGAACTCGCTGGTCGCCACCTCGCCGCGCCAGAGCCGGTCGGCCAGGGCCAGCACATCAGTCGCCATCGGTCACGCGCTCCCGTCGGTCGCCGCGGAACATCTGGTACCAGGACGGAAAGTCGGCCAGCGACGCCAGCGTCACTTCGGCGCCCGCCTGGCGCAGTTCCGTGGCCGGGAACGAGCCGGTGGTGACCCCCACGGCCGCGACCCCAGCTTGTCGCGCGGCCGCCATGTCCGGCGGGCTGTCACCGACATACACCGCCGCCCCGACGCTGACGAGCACGGCCGACTTCTCCGGGCCGTGCACGTAGGTGAAGACCTCGTCTGCCTGCAACCGCACCGCCGCCAGGCTCGGCTGCACGGAGACGGGGTGCTTGGCGGTGATGATGACCGCACGTTCGCCCGCCGCGCGCACCGCCGCGACCGCCTGCGCCGCGCCCGGCAGCAGGGTTGTTAGGTCCGGCGCCAGCAGGACGTAGTGCCGCCGGTAGCATTCCGCGGCCGCGGCCTGCTCGGCGGGCGGGAACCAGAATGCAGTCTCGTCTTCGAGCTTGATGCCCATCCGCTTGTCGACCTCGGCCAGATCGATGGGCACGCCCGTCTCGGCCGAGACCGCCTGCCACGACCGCATGATCGCGAGCCGGGAGTCGATGAGCGTGAGGTCGAGGTCGAAGCCAACCGGCCCGGACCGTCCCATCGCCGTGCGCACCCCGCCTTCGCCGAACCGGCCCCCGCCCATAGCCTACCGACGGCCGCGCCGCCGGCCGTGCTGCTGGGCATGCCCAATGTTCCGCTCGCCCCACAGGCGCCGCAGTCACGTGCACTGACCGAAGCGCTGCTGAGCCAGCATCCGGACCTGGGCTATGCCCGGCTTATTGAACCACAGCTCACTTTAAGAGGAATCTATAGTGCGCTACAACATGTGATACTGTCCAGTTACTATGAGTCAAGACTCATGATAATGACCACCCATTGTGATCTGTAGTTCACGGGAGGTTCTGTGCCGAGGGTCTCAAACGAGGTATCAGCGCGCAGCCGGGAACTGCTGGACAACCACTTCGACGAGTGGCAGCAACTCCGGACACTCGCACGCCCGCCGCGCGGCTGGGTTCGCGCGATTCGCGTTGCGCTGGGCATGAGCGCGGCGGCCCTTGGCGCCCGCCTTGGTACAACTGCTGGGGCAGTAACGCGGCTTGAGCAGTCAGAAGCCGCTGGCCGGATCGGGCTGGACACGCTGCGCCGCGCGGCCGACGCCCTCGGGTGCGACCTCGTGTATTTGCTCGTGCCCCGTCGTCCGCTGACCACGATCGTGCACGAGCGCGCGCGGGATCTGGCCCGCGCGCAGGCAGCGATGGTCGAGCAGACGATGCGCCTGGAAGACCAGGCGACTGAGCGGACTACCGAGCTAGAAGAACAGTTTGCCAAGCAGCTGCTGGAGCGCGGCGGGCTGTGGCGGGACATCGGCCCTTGACTGAGCTGACCCCGGACTCTGATGGCGCGACACCTCTGACCGAGGCCGAGCTACAAGGCCTCCGTCTGCCGCTGCTGACGCGCTCTGAGCTGAACCTCGCGGAAGCGCAGAACATCGGCAGCGCTGTTTCCTGGGTGTTCTCACGCCGACTGCGAACGGCATCCGTGACGAGCGAGGCGTGGCTGGCGAATCTGCACAAGAGGATGTACGGCGAGGTGTGGACGTGGGCAGGCCAGTACCGGACAGCCGACCGAAATCTTGGCGTGCCGCACTGGCAGATCCGGGTGGATATGCGCAACCTCGAGGCCGACGTGCACACCTGGCTGGCCGACACCAGCTCGGGACGCTTCGGAAATGACGAATGCGCGGTCAGGTTCGGCTACCGTCTTGTGGCCTTCCACCCCTTCCCCAATGGCAACGGCCGGTGGTCAAGGCTGGCGTCGGACGCGCTCATCGTTGCCCTCGGCGGGCGCCAGTTCACATGGGGCGGGACTGCTCTGGTCGGGTCAAGTACGTTGCGGCGCAATTACATCACCGCACTTCAGATAGCCGACACTGATCGAGATTTTGCGCCCCTGCTGGCGTTCGCCCGCAGTTAGATGTCTCGCGCGCCCATTTCGTGGGGTCGGTGGGGTCGGTGGTGGGGTCGGTGGTGTGGTGGGGTCGGTGGTGCGGGGTCGGTGGTGCTTAGTTTCAAGACATCGAGGACAGGTGTCTCACGACATCCAGGACAGCTGAGGCAGCGTGGTCGGCGGACGGATCGGTTCTCGCGCGCCGACGAGGACGCGGGGCGTCGCGGTGGGACTGCCTTGGCGTGGCTGGGTCGTTGGCAAGCCGATCCGGAGCGCAGGGCCGCCCGGCGGGCCGAGCACCGGAAGCGGCGCGGCAGTCTTGCTGGCGAGGGTCGCCGGATGCTCGGGGTAGCAGGACCGCGGTGAGCTAAGGAACGGGTGAGGTCGCCGGCCGGACCCACGCCCGAACCCATGTGGTCATGCTCGTCCAGGACCTGCACATCCGGATCATCAACGCCGCCACCGGCGAGCTCGTCCGCGAGTTCGCCCTCGACCCCAGCCGCAACTACCAGCCCGCCGGCTAGCCACCCGGGCCCACACCCGGCACCCCGCACACGCAACGACCCCGAACCCTAACGTGGGTTCAGGGTCATTCCGATGTCCCGAGAGATCACAATGGTGGGGTCGGTGGGATTCGAACCCACACTGTCAAGAACCTAAATCTTGTGCCTCCTGCCATTGGGCTACGACCCCTGGTTCAGATACCGAGCTCCGTGCGCAGCCGGGCGACGTGGCCGGTCGCCTTGACGCCGTACTGGGCCCGCTCAAGCTTGCCGTCCGTGTCGACCACGAACGTGGACCGGATGACGCCGACCGTCGTCTTGCCGTACAGCATCTTCTCGCCGAAGGCGCCGTACGCGTTGAGCACGGTCTTCTCCGGGTCGCTCAGCAGCGGGAAGTTGAGCGACTCCTTGTCCCGGAACTTCGCCAGCTTCGCCGGGCCGTCCGGGGAGATCCCGAGCACGTTCACGCCGGCCGCCGCCAGCGACGCCAGACTGTCCCGGAAGTCGCACGCCTGCTTGGTGCAGCCGGGCGTCATGGCCGCCGGGTAGAAGTAGATGATCACCCGCTGGCCGCGGTAGTCGGACAGGCTGACCTTGTTGCCGTCCGCGTCGGGCAGGGTGAAGTCCGGCGCCACGTCCCCCTGCGCCAGCTTGTGCTCGGCCATGTATCGCTCCTGTTCGCCGCCGATGGTTCTAACCGTACCGAGAAAGGAACGGGGCGGGTGCCCGGCTAGCCCCGGCCGCCAGCACGCGGGATCTGGCTACCCGGCTGGGCGTATAGATCATAGGATGCCGCTATATCAGCGGGGCATATCGGGCGGACGGGGCAGGCAATGAGCGAGGACAACATGTTCGGCGCGGCAGGCCCGTCTCCAGCAGGCAGCGAGCCGGTGTTTCCCGCGGCTGACGCCACTGACGTGCTGTCCTTCGGCGGTCCGGAGTCCGCGCCGTCGCCCGCACGCCGGCGCGGGCGCGTGCTGCTGGTAAGCGGCATCGCGGTCGCCGCCGCCATCGCGATCGTCGCGGTCGTGCTGACGTCGATATCGGCCGGGCCGCCGGCGACACCCGCGCAGGAACTCGCGGCCGCGACGCACGCATCCGCGGCGCTGAACTCAGAATCGGCCGCGCTGACCGAGCAGCTGGGCTCGCTCGGCTCTTTCCACGGCACCTTCGGCTTGCAGCGCCGCCCGTTCCTCGAATCCGCGGAGATCACCGAGGCCGTGGCCGGCCAGAACGTGCGGGTGGCCATGATCTTGACCAAGAGCGACGTGTACCTGAAGCTCGGTAAAGCGGGCGGGCTGCCCGGCGTGCCGTCCGGGAAATGGATCAAGGTGCCGCTCACCGGCGAGGCCACGTCGTCGGTCCAGTCGCTGCTGCAGAGCCTTTCGGGCCAGAACCCGATGACCGAGATGGCGATGCTGGCGGCAGGTGACCGCCTGCGAGCCGCCGGGACCGCGACGGTGGACGGCGTGCCGACGACGCGCTACACGGGGTTCTTGTCAGTGTCGAACGCGCTGAAGCATCTGTCCGCGAGCACCCGCGCGCTGCTGGGCAGCGCGCTGAAGATGATCAACGGTGACATCCAGTTCTCGGTGTGGATCGACGGCAGCCACCAGATCCGCAAGCTGACCGAGACCGAGTCGATCGAGTCGGTGACCGCGCACGTGACGACGACCTTCTATGGTTTCAACCAGCCACTGGCGGCGAAGGTGCCCTCGGCCAGCCAGGTGGTGGGCATGCCCGCCGGCGCCGGCCTGAGCGGAGCGTGAACTAGCCCAGCAGTGCGGCGATCACCGGCGCGAGCGCGCGCAGCGCCTTGCCCCGATGGCTGATCGCGTCCTTGGCGGCCGGGTCGAGTTCTGCGTTCGTGCAGCTCATGCGGTCGGCCACGAAAATCGGGTCGTAGCCGAAGCCGTTGCTCCCGCGCGGCTCGCGGACGAGCCGGCCGGACATCACGCCCTCGGTCACGTGCTCCCGGCCGCCGGGAAGGACCAGCGCGGCCGCGCACGTGAAGTTCGCGCCGAGCCGCTCGCCGGGCACGTCGGCCAGCTGGGCGAGCAGCAGCCGCAGGTTCGCCTCGTCATCGCCGTGTCGGCCCGACCAGCGCGCCGACAGCACGCCGGGCATGCCGTTCAGCGCGTCCACGCGCAAGCCGGAGTCGTCGGCGACGGCGGGCTGGCCGGTGAACGCCGCGATCGCGCGCGCCTTCAGCAGCGCGTTCTCGGCGAACGTCGCCCCGGTCTCCGCCACGTCGGGCGCGCCCGGGAAGTCATCCAGGGTGGCCAGGTCCACGTCGACGTGACCGGCGGTGAGGATCCTGTTCAGCTCCGCGAGCTTCTTCCGGTTCGCGGTGGCCAGTACCAGCTGGGCCCGCTGGTCGGCGGTCATACGCCGAGCGCGGCCTGCTGCAGCTTGGTCAGCTCCGCGCAGCCGGACACAGCGAGATCGAGCAGTTCATCCAGCAGCTTGCGGCTGAACGGCTCGCGCTCGGCGGTGCCCTGCACCTCCACGAAGCCGCCTTCGGCCGTGCAGACCACGTTCATATCCGTCTCGGCGACGACGTCCTCGTCGTAGTACAGGTCCAGCCGCGGCTCGCCGCCGATGATGCCGACGCTCACCGCGGCGACCGAGGTCACCAGCGGCTCGCCCTTGCACCGGTGCCGGCCTTGCAGCCACGCCACCGCGTCGGCCAGCGCAACGTACCCGCCGGTGATCGCCGCCGTGCGCGTTCCCCCGTCGGCTTGCAGCACGTCGCAGTCGATGATGATGGTGTTCTCGCCGAGCGCCTTCGGGTCGATGCACGCCCGCAGCGACCGGCCCACCAGCCGGGAGATCTCGTGCGTGCGGCCGCCGATCTTGCCCCGGACCGACTCGCGGTCGCTGCGGGTGTTCGTGGACCTCGGCAGCATCGCGTACTCGGCGGTCACCCAGCCCTGTCCGCTGCCGCGGCGCCAGCGCGGCAGCTCTTCCTGAACGCTGGCCGCGCACAGCACCCGGGTGGCGCCGAACTCCACGAGCACCGAACCCTCTGCGTGCTCAAGCCAGCCTCGGGTGATCCGTACCTCGCGAAGCTGATCAGGCCGTCGGCCATCTGGTCGGGACATGCGTTGCAGCCTAACGGGTGCGCGCCGCCGCCCGGCCGGGCCCCGCCCAGGCTGCACGCCGGCGGCGTCAGTATTCGGCTCGCTCCGGCGCGCCGGCGTCCAGCCAGTGATAGACCCGCGCTACGCCTTGCGCCAGCGGCGTGCTGGCGGCCCAGCCAAGATCGCGCCGCGCGCGCTCCGGGGCCAGCGCACTGCGCAGCAGCTCGCCCGGCCGCGCGGGCGCGAACACCGGGTCAACGGCGCGGCCGGAGACTGTCCCGATGACGCGCGCGAGGTCCAGCACGCTGACCTCGGTGCCCGAGCCCACGTTCCAGATTCCCGGCCTGCCCCGGTCGGCGGCCGCGAGCAGGGCGCCGATCACGTCCCCGATGTACACGTAGTCGCGTGTCTGCCGCCCGTCCCCGAAGATCGTCGGCCGCTCCCCGGCCAGCACCTGCGCGCAGAAGATCGCCACGACCCCGGCCTCGCCGGCCGGATCCTGCCGCGGCCCGTAGACGTTCGCCAGCCGCAGCACCGTGTGGCTGGTGCCGTGCAGCCGGTTGTAGAGCATCACGTACTGCTCGGCGCAGTGCTTGGTCACCCCGTACGGTGACTCCGGCAGCGGCAGCACGTCCTCCAGCGACGGGATCGGCGCGTCGCGGCCGTACAGCGCGCCGCCGGTCGAGGCGAGCAGCACCCTCGCGCCCGTGCCGCGCGCGGCCTCCAGCACGTTGACGGTGCCGACGACATTCGCCTCCGCGTCCGCGGCCGGCTGGATGACCGACGTGCGGACGTCGATCTGGGCGGCGAGATGACAGACGAGATCGGGCTGCAACTCGGCTACGACGGCGGCGATCTCGGCGCCGTCGGCGACGCTCACCTTGTGCAGCGCCGCCAGATCCGGCATCCGGCCGGGCCGGCCGGCCGACAGGTCATCGACGACGGCCACCTCATCGCCCCGGCTGAGCAGGGCGTCGGTAAGGTGCGAGCCGATAAATCCGGCCCCGCCGGTGACGAGTACGCGCATGGCGGATGAGTCTATGCGCCGACGGGCTCCGGTCCGAGAACCCTGCGGCCGGGCGCCGCCAGCGACAGCGGGCCGTCAAACGCCGTTCCGGCCTGCTCGATCGTCGCGGCTGAGTCATTCCACGCGACCAGGTGCGTCAGGATCAGCTCCCCCACCCCGGCCCTGGTCGCGTGCTGGGCCGCCTGCCTGGCCGTCAGGTGCAGGTCCGGCGGCAAGTCAGGACCATCAAGGAACGAGGCTTCGCACAGCAAGGCGTCGGCACCACGAGCCAGCCGTACCAGCTCGGGGGCCGGGCCGGTGTCGGCCGAATAGGCCAGCGCCTGGCCGTCGTGCTCGATCCGGAAGCCGAATGTCGGCACCGGGTGGTTCATAGTAGGCGGTGCTGACCCGCAGCGGGCCGATCTCGGTCGTGCCGGGAGTCAGGTCGACGAAGGCAAACGTGTCGGTCATTTCGCTGCCCGGGTTCAGGCTCATCGCGCTGGCCAGCCGCCGCGCCGAGGCGGCCGGGCCGTAAACCGGGATGCGCCGCCGCTGGCCGAGCGGGTGATGGATCTTGGCGACGGCGAAGCCGCACATGTCCAGGCAGTGGTCGGCGTGCAGATGGCTGAGGCAGACGGCGTCGATGTCGTCGAGGCCGGCATACCGCTGCAGCGCGCCGAGGGCGCCGTTCCCGAGGTCAAGGACTAGCCTGAAGCCGTCGGCCTCGACCAGGTAGCAGGACGCGGCGCTCTCCGGCCGCGGGAAGCTGCCAGCGCAGCCCACGATCGTTATCTGCACAGTCCCCCAGGCTAACCTGGCGGACCGGGGCAGCACAGATCAGTCCAGCGGTGCCGTGACCGTAACGAGACGGTCGAAATCAGTCGAAAATTCGGCCTCTACCAGTATGATCCGCGACACGGCATGATCCGGAGCAAGGATTCAGTTGCCCAGCGATCATGCAGCCACGAGCCGCGGAGGTGCAATGACCAACCAGCCGGAGACCGAGGAACGGTCTGTCCCGCTGGCGCTCGCCGAGCCCACGGTGCACGTCCGTCCCGGCTGGATCACGGGTCTGAGCCTGGCCAGCCTCGGCATGTGGATGGCCTCACTGACGCCGATTCAGGTCCTGCTGCCGATACAGCTGCAGGACATCGACAACAAGACCAAGCTGCTCTCCCTCGGCCTGGTGTCCGGCCTGGGCGCGGTGGCCTCGGTGCTGGCGACGCCCATCGCCGGGGCGCTCTCCGACCGGACCACCAATGCCTTCGGCATCGGCAGGCTGCGCGGCCGCCGGCACCGCTGGACGCTGGCCATGGCCGCGCTCAGTGCCATCTGCATGATCGCGCTCGGGCACCAGGACTCGGTGGCGGGAGTCGCCGTTTTCTGGGTGCTGTTCAGCGCCTTCCAGAACGCCGAGTACGCCAGCCTGAGCGCAGCGATCCCGGACCACGTGCCGGTCCTGCAGCGGGCGACCGTGGCGGGCTGGGTCGGCATGCCCCAGGCCCTCGGCCTGGTCATCGGCACGGTGCTGGTGGTGGACGTCTTCGACTCCAAGCTGGTACCCGGCTACCTGACCCTCGGCCTGCTGATGCTGGTGCTCGCGATCCCGTTCGCGCTGCTGACCGATGATCACCCGCTGGCGGCCGAGCACCGCGATCCGCTCTCCTGGCGCAAGCTGCTCGGCTCGTACTGGATCAGCCCGCGGGAGCACCCGGACTTCGCCTGGGCCTGGCTGACGCGGTTCCTGGCCTCGCTGGCCATCGCCATGGGCACGCTCTACCTGCTGTACTTCCTGCGCGACCAGGTGCACCTGTACAAGACCAACCACATATCCGCGACCAACGGGCTGCTGATCCTCATCGTCATCTACACGGTGTGCGTGGTGATCACCGCGATCGTCGGCGGGATCATCTCCGACCGGATCGGCAAGCGCAAGATGATCGTGACGGTGTCCGGCGCCCTCATGGGCGTGGCGGCCCTGCTGCTGACGTTCGTGGAGAACTGGCCCGCCGCCGAGATCGCGGCCGTGCTGTTCGGCGTCGGCTTCGGCGCCTACCTGGCCGTGGATCAGGCGCTCATCACCCAGGTGCTGCCGGCCGCCAGGGATCGGGCCAAGGACCTCGGGATCATCAACATCGCGATCGTCGGCCCGGCCGCGATCGGCGCGGCGATAGCGGCGCCGATCGCCGATCTCCTTGGCTACCCGGCCCTGTTCGGCGCCACGGCCATCGTCGCCGCGCTGGGCTCGATCTTCGTCTGGAAGATCAAGAGCGTCCCGTAGCGATCGCCGCCGCCCGTTCGCGGCGGCGCGCACCGGGCCGCGGCCGACCCTGGCCAGCTGCCTGGACTGCGCCACCAGTCGGCCAGCGCTGTCCCAGACCTCGGCCTCCTCGTCGAACCAGCCGCCGCTGACGTGCCGGCTCCTGGCCTGCACCGCCAGCGGTCCCGGCCGGGGCACCGCCCGCATGTGCCAGGTCAGCTCCACCGTGGGCGCCCAGCCGGTGGCGCCGAGCCCGAACACCGCCGGCGGCAGGCCGTCGACGGCCAGCGCCAGCAGCAGGGCGTCCGGGGCCCGGTCGTCCCGGAGCCGGAAGTAGCCGCGCATCTCCGGCCGCCCTGACGGCTCGTTCTGCCGCCAGCCGGTCGTGGCCGGGTCCATCAGCACCTCGACCTGGGCCGCGTACCCGGCCGTGCCGTCGGCGGCGACCGTGCCCGGCCACTTGCCGAGGTCGACGCAGTCGCCGATGGCCGGGAAGCCGGGCGGCGGGCCGGTCCAGTCCAGCCGCCGTCGGGACGTCCGGAGGCGGTGGGGCGCCTCGGGGACCGTGCCGGTGGTCACCGTCGTGTCCAGGATGACCTTGCCGTCCTGGACCAGCGCGGCCCTGGCCGTGGCCGCGGTGCGGCCGTGCTTGAGCCAGCTGACCTCGATCTGGGCCGGGGCGAGTTTGGGCACCCGGAGGTAGTGCGCGCTCGTCGCGACCGGATGCGGGTGCGGCGACTCGCTGAGCACCGCGCGCAGCACGGTGGCCAGCAGCGCGCCGCCGTTCACCGCGGGCGGCGTGCTGGCGCCGGGCACTACCAGGGCGAACCTGACGTCCGGCCGCGCGTCGTACTGTCCGTCCGCGCGGCGGCTGACGGCGGTCGCCTCATCGAAGATCGTCATCCGGCGCTGTCTCCCGCATCGAGCCGCGCTGGCCTGGGGACGACCCCGGAACCCCGCGGACATTGCCTACCTACCGAAGGGTAACCTTACGGCCCGGTCAGGCCCACAGCTGCCCTTCCAGCCGCGCTTCGGCCTCCGCCAGCGTGCCGCTGTAGGCGCCGGTAGACAGGTACTTCCAGCCGCCGTCGGCGACCAGCAGCGCGATGTCGGCCCGGTCCCCGGCGGCCTGGGCCTTGGCGGCGATCGCGAGCCCGGCGTGCAGCACGCAGCCGGACGAGATCCCGGCTAGCAGCCCCTCGGTGTGCAGCAGCTCCCGGGTCCGGCGCAGCGCGTCGGCGGAGGAGACGGAGAATCGCGACGTCAGCACGGACTCGTCGTACAGCTCTGGCACGAACCCCTCGGACAGGTTGCGCAGGCCGTAGACCAGCTCCCCGTACCGCGGTTCGGCCGCTACGATCTGCACCCCGGGCCGCTGTTCGCGCAGGTACCTGCCGGTGCCCATCAGCGTGCCGGTGGTGCCTAGCCCGGCGACGAAGTGCGTGATCTCCGGCAGGTCCGCCAGCAACTCCGGCCCGGTGGTCTCGTAGTGCGCCCGCGCGTTGGCCTCGTTGCCGTACTGGTAGAGCATCACCCAGTCCGGGTGCTCGGCCGCCATCTGCTTCGCGACCCGGACCGCCTCGTTCGAGCCGCCGGCCGCGGGCGACGACACGATCGTGGCGCCGTAGGCCGCCAGCAGCTCGCGCCGCTCGGCCGAGGTGTTCTCCGGCAGCACGCAGATCAGCCGGTAGCCGCGCAGCTTGGCGACCATGGCCAGGCTGATGCCGGTGTTTCCGGACGTCGGCTCCAGGATCGTCGCGCCCGGCGTCAGCCGCCCGTCCTTCTCGGCGGCCGCGACCATGTAGGCGGCGATCCGATCCTTCACCGACCCGGTCGGGTTGCGGTCCTCCAGCTTGGCCCACAGGCGCACCCGGGGACTGGGTGAGAGCCGCGGCAGTCCGACCAGCGGCGTGCCGCCGAGGCTGTCGAGGAGCGAGTCGTAGCGCATGCTGTCGTCCGTCAGGCAGGTGGCAGGGTCAGCGCGCCCCGCCGGCCACCGCGGGCAGCACGGTGATGGTGTCGCCGTCGGCTACCGGTGCCGACAGCCCGCCGAGGAACCGCACGTCCTCGTCGTTCAGGTACACGTTGATGAACCGGCGCAGCCCGGCCTCGTCGATCAGCCGGCCCGCCAGCCCGTCATAGCGGCCGTCCAGGTCAGCGAACAGCTCGCCGATCGTCGCGCCCTTGCCCTCCACGGCCTTCTGGCCGTCGGTGTAGCTGCGCAGGATGGTCGGGATCCGGACCTCGATTGCCATTGCCATAGCTCCAGTGCTTCATCGCTTCTGGCGGCCGGCGCCGCCGCTGCCTCGTGCCGCTCGCTGTGCTCAACTAGCCGGCCGACGGGATCATTCCGGGACGACGGTGACCTCTTCCTCGGTCACGACGCCGTCCAGGATCCGGTAGGAGCGGAACTCGTTCTCATCGGGATCTCGCGTTGAAACCAGTACATAATGGGCAGACGGCTCCATCGCGTAGGAGATGTCGGTGCGCGACGGGTACGCCTCGGTCGCGGTGTGCGAGTGGTAGATCACCACCGGCTCCTCGTCCCGGTCGTCCATATCCCGCCAGACGCGGAGCTGCTCCAGCGAGTCGAACCGGTAGAACGTCGGCGATCGCTCGGCGTTCAGCATCGCGATGAACCGCTCCGGCCGGTCGCTGCCCGCAGGCCCGGCGATGACCCCGCAGGCCTCGTCCGGATGGTCAGCGCGGGCGTGCGCCAGTATCTGCGCCCGCAGCGCCGCGGAGATGGTCAGCATGCAGCGAAGACTAGCTGAGCGATTCGATGAGACTGTCCTGCAGGTAGGCGAGCCACTGGTAGACCCAGATGTAGGCCGACCGGGGGTCACTCGCGGCCAGATTCTCGGTCAGGTCCTGCTCCTCGTCGGTGATCCCGAGCCGGACGCCCAGTGCCAGCCGGACGTCGTTGAGGGCCTTCAGCCAGTGCTGGCACTCGGGCTCGCTGAGCACCACGTCGCCGCCGCCGGCCGGCAGCGAGGCGAGCACCGCCTTCGCGGAGTTGATCTTCCCGGCGCGCAGGGTCTCCTCGGTGTAGCGGCGGAACTCCGCCGACGCGTCCGGGTCGTCGGAGTAGGCGTCGGGCAGCAGCCTGGCGAGCACCGGGTCGTCGGGCAGCTCCGCGTTCCCGCTGAGGCCGAGCATCTTCTCCAGCTCCTCCGGCGCGGCGCTGTCCAGGCTGGCCGGCTCGCCTGTCGCTGGGTCGCCCGTGGTCAGGTCGCCCGTGGTCAGGTCGCCCGTGCTCAGGGCGTCGGGCGGGCCGCCCAGCTCGGTGCTGATGAGCTCGGCCACCTGGCCGACGAGGCTCCGGATGACGCCCGCCTGCGCGGGCGCGAAGTAACAGGCGGCGCCGCCGGGTATGGGCCGGAACGTCGCGGCCGCCTCCCCTTCGGCCGCTTCGTCCGGGTCAGCGCCGAAGTCGTCGAGGACCTCGTCGTCCATGGGCCGTCGTCGCCGAATGCGCCGTTGCGGGGCAGCCCGTCATCGCCGTTGGCCGGGAAGCCGTCCGGCCCGGATCCAGTCATGACTCGTGGCTCACCGTTGCCCACAAGCCGTAGCCGTGCAGCGCCTCGGCGTCGCGCTCCATGGCCTCGCGGGCTCCCGAGGACACCACGGCCTTGCCCTTGTGGTGGACGTCCAGCATGAGCTTCTGCGCCTTGGCCTTCGGGTAACCGAACACCCGCTGAAAGACGTAGGTCACGTAGCTCATGAGATTGACTGGGTCATTCCAGACAATAGTGATCCATGGTTCATCCAGCCGAGCGTCCTCGCTCGTCTCTGGCTGCTGCACCTCGACTGGCGCCGTGCTCACCGCTGTCACCTCCCCAGGACCTCAGTGTCCCACTCCCCCGGTGCCAGTTTTCCACGCATCCGCGCGGCAACTCCTCATCGCCGAGCCTATCCGCGCACGCCGTGACCGCGTAGCGGCGCGTCGGGCCCGGCAGCGCGACGGCACCGAACGACGAACCTGGCAAATCACCCTGAAAGCCCTGGCAGCACCGGCCGGCCTCGGGCTCGCCCTTAAGCTGCCCAGGTGACCAGCGACCTGGCGGCGCCAGCCGCGACCGGCACCGCGCTGCTGACCGATCACTATGAGCTGACGATGCTGCGCGCGGCCCTGCACAGCGGCAAGGCGCACCGGCGGGCGGTATTCGAGATGTTCGCCCGGCAGCTGCCGGACGGGCGCCGGTACGGCGTGGTGGCGGGCACCGGCAGGCTGCTGGACGCGCTCGAGCGGTTCCGGTTCTCCGACGCGGACCTGGAGTTCCTGGAGCGCGCCCGCGTCGCCGACGCGCCGACGCTGGAGTTTCTCCGCACCTACACGTTCGGCGGCGACATCTGGGGCTACGCCGAGGGCGACTGTTACTTCCCCGGCTCGCCGATCCTGGTCGTCGAGGGCACCTTCGCCGAGGCGGTGATCCTGGAGACGCTCGCGCTGTCGGTCTATAACCACGACTGCGCGATCGCGTCCGCCGCCTCCAGGATGGTCACCGCCGCCGCCGGACGGCCGCTGATCGAGATGGGCTCGCGCCGCACGCATGAGCGCGCCGCCGTGGCCAGCGCGCGGGCGGCGTACCTGGCCGGCTTCGCCGCGACTTCGAACCTGCGAGCCGGCGCCGAGTACGGGGTTCCCACCAGCGGCACGAGCGCGCACTCGTTCACGCTGCTGCACGACGACGAGGAACAGGCTTATGCCGCCCAGCTGTCGGTGCTGGGGTCAGGGACCACGTTGCTGGTCGACACGTATCACGTCCCGGACGCGATCGAGACCGCGGTCGCGCTGGCCGGGCCCGGACTCGGCGCGATCCGGATCGACAGCGGTGATCTCGCCCAGGTCGCGCGCGAGGCGCGGGCGCAACTGGACGCTCTCGGCGCGCCGAAGACGCGCATCATCCTCACCGGCGACCTGGACGAGTTCTCGATCGCCGCGCTGGCCGCCCAGCCGGCCGACGGCTACGGGGTCGGGACATCGCTGGTCACCGGGTCCGGCGCGGCCACCGCTGCGCTCGTCTACAAGCTGGTCGCGCGGGCCGAGGATGACCGGAACGTGGCGCTGCGCCCGGTGGCGAAGCGCTCGGTCGGCAAGCCGTCGCGCGGCGGCCGCAAGTGGGCCGCCCGCGAACTGGACGACACCGGGCGCGCGACCGCGGAGCTGGTCACCGACCAGCCGGATCTCGACGGCCGGGGCCGGGCGCTGCTGCAGCGGCTGGTCCGGGCCGGCCAGATCGTGGGGCGGGAGCCGCTCGCGGCGGCCCGGGCCCGGCACCAGCAGGCGGTGGCCGAACTGCCCCGGCACGCCTGCCAGCTATCGCGTGGCTACCCGGCCATTCCCACCGTGTTCGAGCCGGACAGCGAATAACTCGCGCGACGGACGGCGCCAGCCAGTGCCACACTGGCCCGATGCATCCCAGCGCTGAGCACGTCGCCAGTGAGCTCAAGGCCCTCGGGGCCGGTGGTGAGGTACGCGAGCTGCCCGAGCCGGCCCCGACCGCGATCGCCGCGGCCGCGCAGCTCGGCTGCCCCGTCGGCGCGATCGCCAACAGCCTGCTCTTCAACGCGGACGGCGAGCCGTTGCTGATCCTGACCAGCGGCGCGCACCGGGTCGACACGGGCAAGGTGGCGGCGGAGCTCGGCGTGACCAAGCTCGGCCGCGCCGACCCGGACTTCGTCTACGCCAGCACCGGGCAGCGAATCGGCGGCGTCGCGCCGGTCGGTCATCCCAAGCCGGTCCGCACGCTGGTGGACACCGCGCTGCAGCCGTATGAGGTCGTCTGGGCGGCGGGCGGCCACGTGCACACGGTTTTCCCGACCTCATTCGCCGAACTCGTGCGGATCACTGACGGTACGCCCATGGATGTCGGCTAAGGGGGCATGACGCTACGCTCGGCCTGTGCGCGCACTGGTGATCGTTGATGTCCAGAACGACTTCTGCGAGGGCGGCTCGCTCGCCGTCACCGGCGGTGCCGCGGTCGCGCGGGCGCTGACCGGATTCCTGGCCGACTCCGGCTCACGCTATGACCACATCGTCGCGACACAGGACTTCCACGTCGATCCGGGCGGGCACTTCGCGGCCGAGCCCGATTTCGTCGACAGCTGGCCGGCGCACTGCATGGCCGGGACGCACGGGGCTGCGTTCCATCCCGAACTGGACACCACGAGGATCGAGGAGATCTTCCGCAAGGGCGAGTACGCGGCCGCCTACAGCGGGTTCGAGGGCACCAGCCAGTCCGGCCAGGGACTGCGCGACTGGCTGGCGGAGCGGGGCGTCACCGATATCGACATCGTCGGCATCGCGACGGATTACTGCGTGCGGGCGACCGCGACCGACGCCACTAGGGCGGGTTTCGCCACGAGCGTGTTCCTCGGCCTGACCGCCGGCGTCTCCCCGGCGACCATCGCGGTGGCCATCGAGTCCATGAAGGCCGACGGCGTACTGCTGGCCGGCCAGCCGCTCGGCGCGCGTTAGCGCTCGGCGGTCCCGGCCGGGCTAGTCGTCGCCGCCGCCCACGGGCATCGACTCGTAGATGCGCTGGCAGTCGGGGCAGACCGGAAACTTCTTCGGATCCCGGTTCGGCACCCAGACCTTGCCGCACAGCGCTCGGACCGGGGTCCCGGTCACCGCGCTGTCGACGATCTTGTCCTTCACCACGTAGTGCGAGAACCGCTCGTGATCGCCGTCACCGAATGAGAGGTCAGGCCGGATATCTGTGTCCTGGCGGATCTCAGTGCCAGGCATGACTTCTGTGTCCACAGCCACAGAGTCTACGCGCGGTTCAGTTCCAGACCGGATCGTCCGGATACGTCGCGACAAGTGCCAGCTCACCGCCCTGCCGCCGGAGCACCTCCTGCCACAGCCGCTCAGGCTCGGTCACGAAGGCGTCCGACGGGTTGCCCGGCAGGACGTACCAAGCGCCCTCGTCGATCTCGTCCCGCAGCTGGCCTGCGGACCAGCCGGCGTACCCGGCGAAGACCCGCATCGAGGAGATGCCCTCGGCCAGCAGCTCGGGCGGGGCACCGAGGTCGACCAGGCCGAGCCGGGACATGGCCGGCGACCCGGACAGCGACCGCCAGCCGACCGGCTCGGCACTGCCCTGGGCGATCGCGAGCGCCAGCGCGCTGTTCGGCGAGATCGGCCCGCCGCGGAATACCACCGGCGGGCCGGAGACCAGCGAGGTCCAGGATTCGAGGACTTGGTCCAGCGGGACTTCGGTCGGCCGGTTGAGTACCACTCCCAGCGTGCCTTCGGTCTTGCTGTCCTCCACGATCAGGACGACCGTCCGGCGGAAGTTCGGGTCGCCCAGGAGCGGGGTCGCGGCGAGCAGACGTCCGCAGAGGGACTCATCCTCCATGCCCCAATCATGCGCTAGCGGACCCGCTTGCGGCACGCCGGTATGCCCCGATTCCCAGACTCCAGTCGCGGCGGCGTTGCTGATAAGCAGCCCGGGCCCACTACCCTGCAAGTGTGCCAATCGGAATGAGCGAGATGGCCGCCGCGGAAGGCGCCGACCTAAGCGCCGGCCCGGCCGCCGCCGGCTCGCAGGCGGCGCCCGGCATCGACGCGGCGCGGCTGCGGGTGGCCGTGCTGCGGCTGTCGCGCCGGCTGCGCAAGCATGATCTGGCCGGACTCACCCCGAGCCAGCTGTCCACCCTGGCCACGGTCGGCAAATCCGGACCAGTGCGGCTCGGGGACCTCGCCGCGGCCGAGCGGATCGCGCCGTCGACGCTCACCCGGCTGATCAACGTGCTGGAGAGCCTGGGTTATGTCCGCAGGGACGCCGACACCGGCGACGCCCGCGCGTTCCTGGTCAGCGCCACCGACCAGGGCCGGGACGCACTCGAGCGGATCAAGGACGAGGCAACGAGCCTGCTCGCCGACATCCTGACGACGCTGCCGCCCGATCAGCTCGTGGCGCTGGCGGCCGCGCTGCCGGCCCTCGAGCACCTGGCCGGCTCGGGCTGAATCGGCCCGGAGCGAAGTCGCCCTGGCTGGACTGCGCCGGGCTCGCCGGTCCGCCGCGGGTCAGAACAGCAGGCTGGACAGCTGCGCACGCGCCTTGCTGACCCGCGGGTCCCTGGGCGGGAAGATCTCGAACAGGCTGACGAGATGCTTGCGCGCGATTTCGCGTTCCTCCCCCGTCGTGCGCCGGACGGCGCCGAGCAGTCGGGCGAACGCATCCTCGATCTGACCCATGGCCAGCTCGATGTCGGCGACTCGGACCTGCGCCTGCGCGTCGTCTGGATGCTGGGCCGCATCGCGCCGCGCCGCGGCCTGATCGTAGGACTCGACCCGGCGGATGAGGCCGACCTGCCGTACTCCCATGGTGGCGATCGGATCGTTCGGGTACATCCCGAGCACCTTCTGGAACTCGGCCTCCGCCGCGTTCATGTCGCCACGCTCCATCGCTGCCTGCGCCGCCTGGAACGCGCTCTCTGCCTCGGCCGAGCCCGGCTGACCGGCCCACCCGGGCGGCGGACCACCGGGACGCTGGTCCTGGCCGTCTGCCGCGGCCGGCTGGGCAGCCGCCTCGTCTGACTGGCTGGCCGGCCCCGCGCCGTCTCCCGGCGGCGGCTGCAGGCCGAGTTGCGCCGCCACCCGCATGACCTGAGACAGCCAATCCCTGACCTGCGTCTCCGGCAGCGCGCCCATGAATCCGTCGGCGATCTGGCCGGCGATGACCGCCACCACCATCGGTATGCTCTGGACCTGCAGGGCCGCGCTGAGCTGCGGGTTGGAGTCGATGTCGACTCGGGCGAGGACGAAGGCGCCATTCGCCTCGATCGCGAGCTTTTCCAGGATCGGGCCGAGCTGCTTGCACGGCCCGCACCACTCGGCCCACAGATCGAGGACGACCGGCACGGTCCGCGACCGCGCGACCACGTCGGTATTGAAGGACTCGTCGGTAACGTCAATGATGTTGCCCGCCTGGCCCCCGGCGGCCGGGTCCTGCTCCGCCGCTCGCTGCCTGCGCTGCGTGGCGGCCTGCCGTGCACCCAGGTCGATGGCGCCATGGAGGGAAAAGTCCCGCGGCTGGTTCATGACTCCATCCTGCCGCATCCGCGCTAGTGCCCTGCGCCCGAAGCCGAACCAGCGTCCGCCACCGCACGAGCGGCCCAGGTGGTCAGCGGGCGGGCCCCGGTCAGAACGCGGGGGCCTCGAAGTAGGCGCCCCACTCCGACCGCAGCGCGTCGCAGATCTCGCCCAGCGTCGCCTCCGCGGCCGCTGCCTCGATCATCGGCGGCACCATATTCGCGCCCGACCGGGCCGCGGCCAGCATCGCCGCGAGCGCCGCGTCCACCGCCGCCTGGTCGCGCGCTGCCTTGCGGCCGCGCAGGTCGCGCACCTGCTCAACCTCGACCTCGTGGCTGACCCGCAGGATCTCGATCGGCTTCTCCACCGTCTCGGTGTGGCAGTTGACCCCGACGACGCGCTTGTCGCCCTTCTCCAGCTTCTGCTGGTAGGTGAACGAGGCCTCGGCGATCTCGGACATGAACCAGCCCTCGTCGATGCCGTGCAGGATCCCGGCCGTCATCGTGCCGTCCGGGCTCATCGCGCGGACGCGGGCGAAGATCTCCTCGGCCTGCGCCTCCAGCCGGTCGGTGAGCGCTTCCACGTACCAGGATCCGCCAAGCGGGTCGGCGACGTTGACGACGCCGGTCTCCTCCATGATCACTTGCTGAGTGCGCAGCGCGATCTCCGCGGCCTTCTCGCTCGGCAGCGCGAGCACCTCGTCCAGGGCATTGGTGTGCAGTGAGTTCGTGCCGCCAAGCACGGCGGCCAGCGCCTCGATCGCAGTCCGGACCACGTTGTTGTCCGGCTGCTGCGCGGTCAGGGACACTCCGGCGGTCTGGGTGTGGAATCGGAGCCACTGCGCGCGCTCTGTCTTGGCCCCGTACACGTCGCGCAGCCAGCGCGCCCAGATCCGCCGCGCGGCGCGGAACTTGGCGATCTCCTCGAAGAAGTCGACGTGCGCGTCGAAGAAGAACGACAGGCCAGGGGCGAACACGTCCACGTCCAGGCCGCGGGACAGCCCGAGCTCCACGTAGCCGAAGCCGTCGGCGAGCGTGAACGCGAGCTCCTGCGCGGCCGTCGAGCCGGCCTCCCGGATGTGATAGCCCGACACCGACAGCGGCTTGTAGTCCGGGATGTGCTCCGCGCAGTACTCCATCAGGTCGCCGATGAGGCGCAGGTGCGGTTGCGGCGGGAACAGCCACTCCTTCTGCGCGATGTACTCCTTGAATATGTCGGTCTGCAGGGTGCCGTTCAGCTTCGAGATGTCGGCGCCCTGCCGTTGCGCGGCGGCGAGGTACATGCAGAAGACCGGCACCGCCGGGCCGCTGATGGTCATCGACGTGGTGGTGTCGGCCAGCGGGATGCCGCCGAACAGGGTGTCCATGTCCGCGGTGGAGTCGATCGCCACGCCGCAGTGGCCCACCTCGCCGGCCGACTTGGGGTCATCGGAGTCACGGCCCATGAGCGTGGGCATGTCGAACGCGACCGAGAGCCCGCCGCCGCCGGCCTGCAGCAGCATCTTGTAGCGCTCGTTGGTCTGCACCGCGTTGCCGAAGCCCGAGAACTGCCGGATCGTCCAGGTCCGGCCGCGGTACCCGGCCGGGTACAGACCGCGAGTGAACGGGTACTCACCCGGCCAGCCGATCCGCTCGAAGTCCGGCACGACCGCCCCGTCTGGCGGCCCGTAAACCGGCTCGACCTCGAGCCCGGAGAGAGTGCTGAAGTCCGCGTCCCGCCGCCGGGAGGCGTCGTACCGGCGCTGCCAGCGCTCCCGCCCGTAGTCGGCCATCCGGTGCCTCCTGCAATTTAGTTGGACGTCCTACTATCCAGCCAGTCTAGCTCCGGCCTGACGGTTATGGGAACGCGGCGGCCGGGCCGGGCCGGGCCAGCGCGCCCAACGGCGAAACTACTCACAACCGGACGCTGCCCAGCGGCGTCTTAGATCACGCATGGCAGGTGAAGCTCCAGGTCAGCCTCGGATTCTCCGGAGAAGTGGTACAAAAGATGCGACACAGCGTCAGCGGCGGCAGCTGCGTACTGGCTTTGCGCGACACGGGGCCGGTCTCGATCGGTCACGTGCAGCTGACCTGGCCGGGGAAGCAAGCGCAGGCTGGCAAGCAGGGGAAGTTCCGTGGCAAGGCTCCGCGCGTCCGACCATGAGGCGGTCGAGGAGTTCTTCAATGCGTGCTACCCGCGGCTGGCGGGCTGGGTCCGCAGACTGGTCGACGACGACGAGACCGCGCACGAGATCGCGTCTGAGGCGTTCACCCGGCTGCTCAGCCGCTGGCAGAGTCTGGACAACCCGCAGAGCTACGTCTACATGATCGCCACGAACCTGGTCCGCGACCACTGGCGCAAGACCGGGCGGGAGCGGACGGCGCTGCGGGCCATGACCGCGGCCGGCCCGCCGGAGATGTCCTATCAGCCCGCGCAGGACGTCGACGTCCGGGCGCTCATCGCCCAGCTCCCCGACCGGCTGCGGAGCGCCTTCCTGCTGCACTACTACGCCGGCTTCGGGGTCAAGGAGGTGGCGGCCATGCTGGGCCGCCCGGAAGGCACCATCAAGGCGGACCTGTTTCACGCCAGGGCCCGCCTGAAGTCGGCGGTTGGAGAACCGAGTGACTGATCAGCACGATCCGGTCGACGAGTGGCTGGAGCGCGATGTGAGGCCGCTCCTGCCGCCCACCGGGACGCTGGACCGGATCCGGCACCGGGCCCGGCGGCGCAAGCGCAACCAGGCGCTGATGGCCGCCGCGGGCTGCGCGGTGGTCGTCGCCGGCGTGGCCACCGCGCCGCAGCTCGCCGCCGCCTTGCGCAGGGCCGCCCGCGCCCGTCCACGTCAGCCATCCGGCCGCGGCCAGCGAGAAGCTGCCGTCGGTCTCCGCGCCTTCGGGCCGCAGCACGTCCGCGCCCGAGGCAACGAACGCCACGCCGGTACCGCCGCAGCACATCCCGTTGTCTCCCGGTCCAGTCGCCAGCGACCCGGTGCCGAGCCACTTCCGGCCCACATCGGTCACGTTCGCGGCACCGGCAGCGGCGGCGTGGTCGGGCGCGGTCATCGGCCAGGCCGGGCCGCCGTGTGCGACGCAGTTCTGCACGTCGCTGGCCCAGACGCCGAACTACGGCGGCAAGTGGTTCGGGCTGGCGGCGCCTGAAACCGGCGGCCCGAACGGCAGCACCGGCGTCAGCCAGGTCCGGTTCGCGGACCTGCAGCACGGCTGGGCGTTCGGCCCCGCGCTGTGGCAGACCAGCACCGGCGGCTGGCCGTGGCATCCGGAGAATACCTACGGGCTGCGCGTCATTGACCTGGAGGCAACGCGCCAGCGGGCCTTCGCGGTCTTCGCCACGTGCACCGGCACCGGCACTGGGTACGCGGGCGCTGTGCTCGTCGTTCCGCCTCTACAGCTCGGTGCCCGGTAGCAGCACCTGGACGCCGGTAGCGGTGCCAGACCGCGTTCCAGGTCATGAAGTCGACTGGCCCTCGTCGGCTGAGCGGCTGGTCATCTCCGGCGGCACGACCGGCTACCTGCTCACGCCGTCGGGCAGGTGCTCAGCGGGCCCGGTGTCCGGCGGGTCCTGGACGCTGGCCAGCCAGGCACCGTGCCGGCACGGGATCGGCGCAGCTCGCGGCCGGGCCGTCGCTGTTGCTTGCCTGCACGTCGGGCCAGCAGACCACGATCTATAGGTCCGCGACCGGCGCAAGCTGGAAGCGGGTCGGCGACAGTGACCGCGCACGGGCGCGGCCGACTCCATGAGCCGCGAGCCTCGACCGGGCAGGTCGTGCTGGCCACGACCGAGGGCCTGTACTACTCGGCCAACGGCGGCAGGAACTGGCGGGCCGCCTCGGTCGCGAGCGCGCCCGGCGGCGGATTCAGCTACGTCGGCATGACCAACAGCAGTCAGGGCGGTGGCGCTGCCGGCGGACGCGACCCTCGGCGAGATCTTCGTGACCAGCGACGGCGGCCGGACGTGGACCGCGTCCCCGGTCAGGGGTTAGTGAAGTCGCCGGCGGTTACCCGCAGGCTGCGCAGCATCGCGAACAGCTCCTCCAGCTGGGCGTCGCTGTCGCCGGCCATCCCGAACTCGGCCTTCATCAGGTCGGCGGTGGCGCGCTGCACGACCTCGCGGCCGGCCTGGGTGATCTCCGCCAGCGTGCCGCGGCCGTCCCGCGGATTCGGCCGCCGGACGACGAGGGCCTGCTTCTCCAGCCGGTCGATCGTGTTCGTGACGCTGGTCGGGTGCACCATAAGCCGCTGCCCGATCAGGCTCATCGGCAGCGCACCGTCCCGGCTGAACGTGAGCAGCACGAGCGCCTCGTACCGGGCGAACGTCAGGCCGTGCGGGCGCAGCAGTCCGTCCAGCTCGCCCAGCAGGATCTGCTGGACGCGCATGATCGTGGTGACCGCCGCCATCGCCTTGGAGTCACCGAACCGGCTCTCCCAGGTCTGCGCCGCCCGCGCGATCGGGTCGAAGGGCAAATCCAGCGGCTTGGGCACTCACACAAGCTATCGCGGGCACACGCCATAGCGGTCCGCACTGTCCGGGTTGCGTCACAGCCCGTGGAATACGAATCGGGTCAGCCGGCGCGTACATGGACATGGCTATTTACAGACAGTTACATTGCCTGCTGGGGAACGTCCGTTGATCAAACCCGGGGGAATTCGGTGCGTGCGGCGCATGCGGTCATGCCCGCGGATCCCGTCCTGGCGGCCGGGATCGGCGTGCGCCGTGGCCTGCACTGGGTCGTCCGGTCGGCCAGCTTCCGGGTCGCTCCCCCGCTGCCAGGCCGGTCGGCGCTGGGCATCCTCATCGCCGGGCCGGCGGAGGCCAGCGCCCTGATCGACGTCCTCGCCGGGGCGTCCAGGGCCGCCTACGGTGAACTGCGGGTGCTGGGCTGCGACATGACCACGACGCGCGGCCGGGCGGCGGTTCGCAGCCGGATCGGCGTCGCCCGCCGGCATGGCCGCCTGCTGCCGGGGCTGCGCGTCCGCGGGCTGGTCGAGCACGCCGCCAGGCTCGCCGGACCGGATGGCGGTGACCGGCGCGTGCTGGCGGCCTACATCCTCGACCGGCTGGCGCTGAGCCCGTGGGCCGAGGTGCCGGTCCGGCTGGCACCCGAGTCGGTGGTACGCCGCGCCCGGCTGGCCGCCGCCGCCGTGCACCAGCCCGAACTGCTGCTGCTGGACGGGCTGCTGGATGGCCTGCCCGCCAGGGACGCGGCGGTGTTAGCCGACTCGATCGAGGACCTGAGCCGGGATGCGGGCATCCTGCTGACCGGCGTCGACGCCAACATGCTGGCCCTGGCCAGCGACGAGGTCATGGTGCTGGCCGACGGCGTGCTGATGAGCGCCGACCGGTACGAGGACATCGTCAAACTTTCGTAATCCAGGCTGCCATAGGCTGCAATGCATGGACTGGAGCCTGCTCAGCTGCGGACGGCACGGCCATATCACCTTTGCGCCGGACGAGCCGGAACTGCGCGAGCAGATGCGGGCCAGCCTCGGAACCGAGGAGGCCTGGCAGTGCCTGCGCTGCGGCGCCTACGTAGCCGGCCCGGCGGCTGTGGCAGGCCCGGCGGATCAGGCGCCGCTGGTCCCGCGGGGCAAGGAGATCCGCAGCAAGGTCATCCTCCGGGTGTTCGCGGTCGAGCGGGTCATCCGCGCGGTGATCTTCATCGTGGCTGCCTACGCGCTCTGGCACTACCGGCACTCGCAGCCGTCGCTGGAGCACGCGTTCGACCGCGACCTGTCCTCGCTGCGCAACGTCCTCGGCCAGTTCGGCTACAGCATCTCCAGTTCCAAGCTGGTCGGCCTGCTGCGGCACGCGCTGACGCTGAGCAGCCAGACGCTGACCCTGCTCGCGGCCGGCGCGCTCGCGTACGCGGCCGTCGAGCTGATCGAGGCGGTCGGGCTGTGGACCGCGCGGCGGTGGGGCGAGTACTTCGCGATGGTCGTCACCTCGGTCGGGCTGCCGCTGGAGATCTACGACCTGACCCGTAAGGTCACGGTCACCACCATCGTGCTGCTGCTGATCAACCTGGCGCTGGTCCTGTACCTGGCGCTCACCAAGCGGCTGTTCGGCATCCGCGGCGGCAAGGAAGCCTACGACGCGCGGCTGCGCGAGGAGTCCGTGCTGGAGGCGGCCAGGGAAGCCGCGGCCGGCCGCGCGGCGGCGGCGGCGCGAGCCCGGCAACGGCGGTGGCGGCTGCGGACCCCGGCCAGCCAGGCGGCCGCGGACGATCCCGCGGCGGCTGGTCCGCGCGGCCGCTAGCCGCTAGCCGCCGGGCAGGCCGGCTCAGTCGAGATTGATGCCGAGCGCGGCCGCCTGCTGACCAAGCCACTTGCGGTGAGCCCGCGTCGTGATCGATTCGGCTCCGCCCGCCACCGCCCGGTTGCGCTCGGCCAGCCTCAGCTCGTAGTGGCCGACCAGCGGGACCTCGACGCCGCCCATCGTCAGCGGTCGGTAGAGCTGGCGCGACAGTCCGAGTCCGGCGGCGAAGGAGTGGAGTTCCTCGGCGGTATCGGCGGTGAGACCGAACCATGGGTTCGGGCGGGCCACGGTGAAGGGCTTGCTCCCCTGGCCCGCGAATGAGTAGACGTATACAGTCATCGCTGGCTACCCGGCGATGAGTTCGTCGGCGGCGGCGTACGGGTCGAGGTCGCCGTCGGCCACCCGGCCGGCCAGCTCGTCCAGCCGTGACTCGCCCGGCATGCCGCCCATCCGCTGCCGCAGCTCGGTCAGCGCGATCGCGGAGATCTCCTCGCGGGCCCGGTTCAGGCGGCGGGCCGCGCGCTCACCTGAGCGGTCGAGCCAGTCGCCATGCCGGCCGATCGCGTCCGCCAGATCCGCGATGCCCGCGCCGGTGGCCGCGGTCGTGCTGACGATCGGCGGCTTCCACTGGCCCTCGCCGTAGCGGGCCATCGCGAGCATGTTGCGGAGGTCGCGGACGACTTCCTGGGCACCTGGCCGGTCGCTCTTGTTCACCACGAACAGGTCGGCGATCTCCAGGATGCCGGCCTTCGCCGC
Source organism: uncultured Actinomycetota bacterium (assembly GCA_963805805.1). Taxonomy (GTDB): domain Bacteria; phylum Actinomycetota; class Actinomycetes; order Streptosporangiales; family Streptosporangiaceae; genus JAJYUU01. The sequence continues at coordinate 546,024 of CAWDVS010000012.1, forward strand.
CTGGATCGAGTCGCCGAGACCGGGCGCGACGACGACCAGCGCCGTGTCCGCGAGCGAGGCGATCTCGACCTCCGCTTGGCCCACGCCGACCGTCTCCACCAGAATGATGTCGAAGCCGGCCGCGTCCAGGATCCGCAGCGCCTGCGGCGTCGCCCAGGCGAGGCCGCCCAGGTGCCCGCGGCTGGCCATCGACCGGATGAACACCTGCTCGTCGGTCGCGTGGTCCTGCATCCGGACCCGGTCGCCCAGCAGAGCGCCCCCGCTGAAGGGCGAGGACGGATCGACCGCGAGCACTCCGACGCGCAGGCCGGCGGCCCGGTAGGTCCGCACCAGCGCCGAGGTCACGGTGGACTTGCCGACGCCGGGCGACCCGGTCAGGCCGACGACGCGGGCCTTGCCCGTCAGCGGCGCGATCACCTTCATGACCCGGCGCAGTTCGGGCGCCTCGTTCTCCACCAGGGACACCAGCCGGCCAAGCGCCCGCGAGTCACCCTCGCGGGCAGCGCCGACCAGAGCCTCGGGATCGGCGCCGCGACGCCGCGGCCGGCCCGCGGTCGAGCTTGCCACGGGCGAGCCAGGCACGGGCGAGCCTGGCACGGGCGACCCAGGCACGGGCGACCCAGGCACGGGGGCCTCAGGCTCGGGCACTGGCCTGCTCAGGCGCTGGCGGCCGCGGGCACCCGCAGCAGCAGGGCGTCACCCTGGCCGCCGCCACCGCACAGCGCGGCCGCGCCCAGCCCGCCGCCCCGGCGGCCCAGCTCGTAGATGAGGTGGAGGGCGATCCTGGCCCCGGAGGCGCCGAGCGGGTGCCCGATCGCGATCGCGCCGCCGTTGACGTTGACCTTGTCCGGGTCGACGCCGAGTTCCTTGACGGACTGGATGGCCACCGCGGCGAAGGCCTCGTTGATCTCGACCAGGTCAAGGTCGGCGACCGTCAGTCCGGCCTTGCCGAGCGCGCGCTTGATCGCGTTGGCCGGCTGCGATTGCAGCGAGTTATCCGGTCCGGCGACCACTCCGTGCGCCCCGACCTCGGCCAGTACCGTGGCCCCGGCGGCCGCGGCCGCCTCGGCGGACATCAGCACGACCGCGCAGGCGCCGTCGCTGATCTGCGAAGCCGAGCCGGCCGTGATGGTGCCGTCGGCGGCGAACGCGGGCTTGAGGCCGGCCAGGGCCTCGGCCGTGGTGTCCGCGCGCACGCCCTCGTCGGTGTCGACGATGAGCGGCTCGCCGCGCCGCTGCGGGAGGCTGACCGGGGTGATCTCCTGCGCCAGCAGGCCATTCTTGATCGCCGCCGCCGCGAGCTGGTGCGAGCGCGCGGCGAATTCGTCCTGCGCCGCCCTGGTTAGGCCGAGCCTGCCGTTGTGGCGCTCGGTCGACTCGCCCATCGACACCTGGTCGAAGGCATCCGTCAGCCCGTCGTGGGCCATCGAGTCCACCAGCGCGGTGTCGCCGTACTTGAAGCCGCGGCGCGAGCCGGTCAGCAAGTGCGGCGCCTGCGACATCGACTCCATCCCGCCGGCCACGATGACATCGAACTCGCCTGCCCGGATGAGCTGGGCGGCCAGCGCGATCGCGTCCAGCCCGGACAGGCAGACCTTGTTGATGCCGAGGGCCGGCACCGTCATCGGGATGCCCGCCAGAACCGCGGCCTGCCGGGGCGGGATCTGGCCCTCGCCGGCCTGCAGCACCTGGCCCATGATGACGTAGTCGACCTGCTCGCCGGGGATGCCCGCCCGCTCCAGCGCAGCCTTGATCGCGATGCCGCCCAGCTCCGCTCCGCTGAGCCCGCTGAGCCCGCCGAGCAGCCGCCCGACGGGCGTTCTGGCCCCGCCAACGATTACCGCTTCACGCATACCTGGAACGATACAGGCCAGGAAACAGACCCCCGGAAGGGCAGAAGCGTGCTCACTCGAATTGATCACGTCGGAATCGCGTGCCGGGATCTCGACGCCAAGATCGCGTTCTACGAGTCGGCCTTCGGCCTGACGGTGGCCAGCGTCGAGGTCAACGAGGCCCAGGGCGTGCGCGAGGCGATGCTGCACGTCGCCGACGGTCCGGCGGGCGCCTCGTACGTCCAGCTGCTGGAGCCGACCGGGCCGGACACGCCGGTCGGCCGGTTCCTGGACCGGCGCGGCGAGGGCGTGCATCACGTGGGCTACGGCGTGGCCAACATCACAGCCGCCCTGGAGTCGATCGGGGCCGCAGGCGTCCGCCTGCTTGACGAACGGCCCCGGCACGGATCGATGGGCGCCGCCATCGCGTTCCTGCACCCGGCCGACATCGGCGGGGTGCTCACCGAACTGGTGCAGGCCCCTGGGGCCGCTGTGCAACAGTGAGCCCCGAAAGCGGATATAAGGTGTGGAACTAACCGGCCCGGATTGCCCCGGCCCCGGTGTCGTATTCACATATGAATAAAAAACGGTATCTCCGGCGCTAGCGACCCCGAACGTGCCGCCAACGGCCCACCGGGAGAGTACGCTTCCTGCCACCGGGCGAGCGCAATTGCGAGCCGGCATGGGCGATGACAGCCGCTGCAGCGCTGCCATACCCGGCCGCCGGGTTCCCCGCCACTCGGACCGGTGCGAGACCCTCCCGTCTACACAGGATTAGGCCCACATGCAGCCCGACATCGATGCTCAGCTCAGCAACTTTTTCGTTGACGTACCCGACTTCTCCAGGGTCATGCGGGGCTACGACCCGCAGCAGGTGACGGCGCATCTGGAGAGGCTCGACAGCGAGATCCGCAAGCACCAGGACACGGCGCAGGCACTGCAGCGCGAGCTCACTGACGCCCACCGGCAGATTCAGGAGCAGGAGCGACCCACCTACTCCGGCCTCGGCTCCCGGATCGAGCAGCTCCTGCGGCTGGCCGAGGAGCAGGCCACCGAGATCGTCGAAGAGGCCAAGGCGGCAGCCAACGAGCTCAGCGCGACCGCCAAGGTGGCCGCGGCCGAGGCGCGGGCTTCGGCCGAGAACGAGGCGGCCGAACTGCGCGCGGTGGCCAAGCGCGAGACTGACGACCAGCGGTCGTCCGCCGAGCGCGAGGCTGAGGCGATCCGGACCAAGGCCGGGCGGGAGGCCGACGAACTCAAGTCGACCACCGACCGTGAGGTGGCCAAGCTGCGCGCGGCCGCCGACCACGAGGTGGCCGAGAAGCGGGCCGGCAACGAGCGCGAGATCGCCAAGATGCGCACCACCGCCGAGCGCGAGGTCGCCCAGATGCGGGCGTCGTCCAAGCGCGACCGGGATGAGATCCTCACCACGGCCAAGCGCCAGGCCGACGAGATGCGCAGCCAGGCCCAGCGCGCGTTCGAGGACAGCGAGGCCCAGCGCGCCCAGGCCGAGGCGGAGTTCGAGATCCAGCTCGCCGCCCGCCGCGAAGAGGCCGAGCGGCAGGAGGCCGAGCGGTTGTCCGCCGCGCAGGCCGCCACCCAGAAGATGGTCTCCGAGGCCGAGCAGCGCGCCGCCATCGCCGAGGAGCGGGCCAGCAAGGCCAGCATCCAGGCCGAGGCGACCCGGCGCGAGGCCGATCAGCACGCGCAGCAGCTCGTCAGCAACGCTAAGAAGAACGCCGACGGGATAGTGGCGCAGGCCAAGGCTCAGGCCGACCAGCTGCTGGCCGACACCAAGTCCGAGTCCGACCGGATCCGCAGCGCGGCGCAGCGCCAGGTGGACGAGCTCAACAAGCAGAAGGAGAGCGTCGGCGCTCACCTCGCGCAGATCAGCCAGCTGCTCGGCGCGCAGATGCCCGGCCTGGCCGACGTGCTCAAGTCCAGCCCGCCGCAGCAGCCCGCCGTGGCCCAGGCCGCACCGAAGGCAGTCGCGGCAGCGCCTGCCGCGGCACCCGCACCCGCACCCGCCCCGGAGCCTGCGGCCGCGACCGCGCGCCACTCGGCTCCGGCCAATGGCGGCGCAGCCAACGGCGGCGCCAAGCAGCCGGCGACCGGCAAGCAGGGTGATGGCGAGGACGAGTGGTGGACTGAGTAAGTCCACGCAGTGACAGAGGGGGCTCCCCGGCGACGCCGGGGAGCCCCCTCTGTCAGTAGTCACGGCAAAACCTGGCGGGCCCCCGAGGCACCGCCGGGGAGCCCCCTTGGTTGTTGCTACGTCAGGCAGCGGGGCTGCGTGGCGGCTGGCAGCGCAGGCCGGATGCCTCGGCGGCACCGGCCAGGGCGCTCGGATGCACCATCGGCCGATAGCCAGCCTCGATCGCGGCGACGATCGACGGCGGCGTCAGCACCTCGGCGAGGACGTCGGATCCGGCCGGGGCCCGGTCAGGGTCGCCGTAGCCGTCGGGCGACCACGGCAACAGCGCGCCGCCGGCCAGCAGCGCCGGGCCGGTGACCGAGCGGACGATGACGCCGTCCGGCAGCCCCGACAGCGGCCGGTGGTGCGTCCGCTGCCGCCGGGTCCGATCCACCCGCTCGGCGTGCAGCCGCGCGTCCATCTCGACCGCGCGCGGCCGGGCTGCCAGTGACCGCGCCGCCTGCCAGGCCGTGGCGAAGTCCAGGTAATCCGGCCGCCGGCAGTACCCGCACGGCCGGTGCCCGGCCGCGAGCGCGGTCGCCTCGTCCAGGAAGAACAGCGCCGTCCACCGGCCCGGCGGCATCGGGTCACGCCGGACCCCGTTCCAGTCCAGTACGCAGCAGATCCACAGCTTCGACCGCCAGCGGCTGACGCCGAGTTCCCGGCCCTGGCCGTGCAGGCACCCCCGGTTGCCCATCATCAGCCCGCGGGCCGGATCGGCGACGATTTCCCCGGTCGGATAGACCCTGTTCGGCAGCGGCATCTGACCATCATCAGCCGCAGCTGTCCCGGCCGCGACCGAATGCCCGCGACCCGGACGTAACTGGCGGGAACCTGCCAGCTCAGGCGCTGGCGGTCTGACCGCCGTCCACGACGAGCGCCTGCCCGGTCAGGTACGACGACGCGTCGCTGGCCAGGAACACCGCCGGGCCTGCCATCTCCGCCGCTGCCGCCCACCGGCCCATCGGCGTCGTGGCGATCGTCGCCGGGCCGAGGACCGGGTCTTCCCAGAGCGTGCGGTTGAGCTCGGTCGCGGTCCAGCCAGGGCACAGCGCGTTGACGCGGACACCGGCCGGGGCCCACTCCACCGCGAGCGACTTCGTCAGCGAGATGAGGCCGGCCTTGGCCGCGCCGTACGGCGACATCGTCGGCGAGGCAGCGACGCCAGCTACCGACGCCACGTTGATCACGGACCCGTGCCCGCGGTCGAGCAGATGACCCGCGGCGGCGTGGCAGACGTAGACCGCCGAGCTGAGGTTCAGCTGGATCAGCTTGTCCCAGCCAGACAGCCGCAGGTCACGGAACGGGACCATGAAGTTCGAGCCGCCGGCGTTATTGACGACGATGTCCAGGTAGCCGAGTTGGTCGATCGCGGTCGCCACCGCGTCGGCGACGGCGTCGTAGCTGGTCACGTCCGCGGGGATGACGAACGCCTTGCGGCCCACGGCGGTGACCGCCGCGGCGGTCTCGGCCAGTCCGTCGGCGCCGCGCGCGACGAGGGCGACATCCGCCCCGGCGTCGGCGAAGGCGACGGCGATTGCCTGGCCGATCCCCCGCGATGCGCCCGTGACGAGCGCGGTCTTGCCGGTCAGGTCGAACAGCCCCACTGTCATTCCTCCCACTCGGCCGGCAGCGGCCAGGCCGCCGGGTTGACCCGCCGCACGATCTCGTCCAGCGCGATCCGGACGTAGCGCTCCCCTACCCACAGGTGCTTGGCGCCGGGAACACCTATCACCTCGGCCTGCGGAACCCTGGCAAAGCGCTCGCGTGCTTGCGGCGGCTGGAGGTAATCATCGTGCTCCGGCACCAGCGCGAGCAACGGCTTGCCGGCCCGCGCCCATGCGTCCAGGTCGGCGTCACCCGCGCGGCGCAACGGCGGGGACAGCAAGATCGCGCCCTCGACGTCCGGGTCCAGGCCCCAGCGCAGGGCCAGTTCGGTGCCGAACGACCAGCCGAGCAGCCAGAGTCGCGGCAGGTCACGGTCGGCGCAGTAGCCGATTGCCGCCGCCACGTCGTGCCGCTCGGTCTCGCCGCCGCCGAACTCGCCCGCGCTCCGGCCACGCTCGGAGGACGTGCCGCGGGTATTGAACCTGAGCACCGCCAGATCGGCCAGCGCGGGCAGCCGAAAGCTGGCCTTGCGCAGCACGTGGCTGTCCATCATGCCGCCATGGGTGGGCAGCGGGTGCAGGCAGATCAGCGTCGCGGCTGGCGGCCGGGAAACCGGCAGGGCCAGGTCGCCGACCAGGGTCAGTCCGTCGGCGGTCAGCAGTGTGATGGGCTCGCGCTGGGCGGGCAGCACGGTGCCGGCGGTTATCTCGGGCATCGGGTTCCTCGGGGGCTAAAGGTACGGCCGCGGTCCCGGTCGCCGGGGACGTCGCTGCCAGCAGGCATTGTGCCAGTGCCTGCGGCCCTCGGCTCCGGTGGCATCGGCCGGCCACACCACCACGTGCGCGGTGCCGGGCTGCAGTTCCTGATCACAGCCGGGGCACCGGTACTGCTTGGTGGCGGCGCCGCCGGGCACCTGCCGCACGATCCAGTCGCCGTCGGGCCACTCCTGCAGTTGCGGCGGGCCGAGCCGGGCCGGGGAATCTTCTGGCGGGTCCGCGGCGCCGCTCTTGCGCCGCTGCGCGCGGCGCGGCTTGCTGGGCTCGCCGACGGGCCGGCGCTCGGCCCGGCGCGGGCTCACCGGGGCTAGCCGGCGAAGCCGAGGGCCGCGGCCGCGTGCTCGGCGAGCAGCGGTGGCGGCGCGAACGCCGGGTCTCCGTACGCGGCGTGCATGGCCCGCAGGCCGTCCAGCACCACCTGCGGCCCGGTCTTGTCCAGCAGGTGGAACGGCCCGGCCGGATAGCCGCAGCCCAGCGTCATGGCCGTGTCCACGTCGGCCGGGCTCGCGTACCCGTCCTGCACCATCCGGACGGCGTCGGCCAGGTGCGGGTACAACAGGGCTCCGACCAGGAACCCCGGCCGGTCCGGCGCCTGCACGGCTTGCAGGCCCAGCCGGTCCGCGAATGCCAGGCCCGCGGCGGCGGCGGGTCCGCTGGTGAGCCTCGTGCTGATCACCTCCGCGAGACCCGAGGCCCCGAGGTGCAGTCCGACCGCGTGCTCGGGCCGGCCCGTTTCCAGCGCCGTGGGCAGTACCCGCTCATCGGGCGCCGCGGCGATGACGACCAGATCGGTGGCGTGCGCCGGGTTCCGGGTCACGTTGATCCCCGCGGCCGCGGCGGTACTGGCCAGCTCCGCCTCGGCCGGGCTGCCGGAACCGATCAGCGTGACGGTGCCCGGCGCGGCCTCGGTCGCACCGGCTCCGCCGCCGGGACCGGCCGCTGCCCTGTTAGTCCGGGGGGACGACCCCCGTAACCCCCCGCCGACACACCGGCCCCGTTCCCGTCCGCACCGCTGGCGGCGTAGTCGTAGATTCCCCGGCCCGCCTTGCGTCCGGTGCGGCCAGCCGTCACCAGCCGGCGCAGCCGGGCCGCCGGGACGTACCTGGTGCCGCCGAGCTCACCGTGCAGGACCTCCAGGATCGAGAGCGAAGTGTCCAGGCCGATGAGGTCGAGCAGCGCGAGCGGGCCCATCGGCAGGCCGAGGCCAGCGGTCGCGGCGAGGTCAATGTCCTCGCGGGTGGCATAGCCGGTCTCCAGCAGCCGGACGGCGTGGTTGAGATAGGGCAGCAGCAGCGCGTTGGCGACGAACCCGGCCCGGTCGCCGACCTGAACCGGGGTCTTGCCCAGACGGCGGGCAAGGTCGGCGATCCCGGCCGCGAGCCCGTCCGCGGTGAGCACTGTGGAGACGACTTCGACCAGTCGCATCACCGGCGCCGGGTTGAAGAAATGCAGGCCGACCACCCGGTCAGGATCGGTGGTCGCGGCCGCGATGGAGGTCACCGACAGCGAGGACGTATTGGTGGCCAGAATGGCCTCCGGGCTGCAGACGCGGTCGAGCTGCGAGAAGACCTGCCGCTTGAGCGGCATTTGCTCGGGTACCACCTCGATCGCGAGGTCTGCCCGCGCGGCGTCGCTGAACGCGGTCGTCGGCTGGATTCGGCCGCGGATGCTGTCCCGCTCTGCCTCGGTCAGCTTGCCGCGGCTGACCGCCCTGGCCAGGGATGCGTCCAGGATGGCCACGCCACGCGCCAGCGCGTCCTCGTCGACCTCGATCGCGACTACAGCGATCCCGGCCCTGGCGAGCACCTCGGCAATCCCGGCGCCCATCGTGCCCAGGCCGACGACGGCTGCCTCTCGAATCTCCATGGCCGCGACACTACCGATCAGCCGGCCCGGCCAGCTTGCGGGACGCCCACATCCAGGCAGCCGGGCGACATACTTGGGGCACTCGGAAAGCCGACCGAATGGAGAGGAACGCCGATGGCGCGTCCTGACCGGAGCAATGCGCTCGATCACGTCGTGGTCATCATGTTCGAGAACCGCTCATTCGATAGCCTGCTCGGCCGCCTGTACGACCCGGGCGAGGTGCCCGCGTTCGAGGGGGTCATCGGGAAGAACCTGGCGAACCCGGTCCCGGCGTGGGCACCAGGCGCCGGCGCGCTCGTGCCGTACGGGATCGCGACGAACATGAACACCCCGAACCCGGATCCGGGCGAGGAGTACCAGCACGTCAACACCCAGTTGTACGGCCTCATCGACCCGCCGTCCAACCGGAACGTGCGGGCGGACAAGATGACACCGCCCTACAACGCGCCCAAGGATTCCCGGCAGCCGCCGACGATGGACGGCTTCGTCGCCGACTACATCAGCGCGTTCACGGCAGAACTGCGGCGCGCGCCGGCCTACGACGAGTTCGCGCAGATCATGACCGGCTATACGCCGGCCCAAGTGCCGGTCGTGGCGGCGCTGGCCCGCGGCTTTGCCACGTTCGATCACTGGTTCTGCGAGGTGCCGACCCAGACGTTCGCGAACCGGTCGTTCTTCCACGCCGCGTCCTCCTCCGGCTATGTCGACAACCTCACCCCGATTGACGCGTTCCCGCTGCACAACGACGTCGAGACGATCTTCGAGCGGCTCGACGCGCAGGGCCTGAGCTGGCGCGTCTACTGCGATCCGCCGAGCCACATCTCGCTGACCGGCGTGATCCACGCCCGCCGGCTGCTGCCGTACTTCGCCACCAGGTTCTTCAGCACCAACCAGTTCCTGGCCGACGCGGCCGAGGGCAACCTGCCCGCGTACTCGTTCATCGAACCGAACTTGCTCTTCGGCCACAACGACATGCACCCCGCGTTCGACGCGCTGTTCCCGGACGCGCCCATCGACGCGCCGTCGTCGCTGCTCGGCGGCGAAGACCTGCTCGCCCGGATCTACGACGCGATCAGGAACTCCCGGTCTGAGCACGGGTCGAACGCATGGAACACGCTGCTCCTGATCACGTTCGACGAGCACGGCGGCACCTACGATCACGTCCCGCCGCCGCTGGTCCCGCCGCCAGACCCGACGGCCTCGTTCCGGCAGTACGACTTCGGGTTCGACCGGTCAGGCGTGCGCATCCCGGCGTTCGCGGTCTCGGCCTGGATCCCGGAGCGCACCGTGGTCAACAACGAGTACCGCAACACGTCGGTGATCCGCACGCTGCGGCACCGATGGTCGCTCGGTCCGCCGTTGACCGACCGCGACGCCGTGGCGGCAGACCTGACGCCGGTGCTGACGCTCGACACGCCGCGCGACCCGGACTCCTGGCCTGCGGTGACGGCCCGGCCGGTGCCGCCCTTCACCGGGCAGATCCCGGCGCCCGAGCAGGCACTGAAGGGCATGGCCAGGGCGGCGTTCCACGCGTTCGTCGCGCTGGCAGCCGACCGGTTCCACTCCGACAAGCAAGTCACCGCCGACGAGGATGTGACCCGCGCGGACGCGGTCGAGCTGATCGCGGATCTCGGCGCGGACGCGTTCCCGCACCTGCACGGCTGACCCGGCAGGCGCCCGCTCCTCAGGGTGGACCCGTCGCCTGTCCCCCAGACCTGCGCGTCAGCCTGGCGGCGCGGTGCCGGTCCGGGCCAGGTGGCGTTGCACCGCCGCCAGGTCGAGCGCGCGCCCACGAGCTGAACGGCGGGCTGACGGCGAACAGACCCCGGACACAGGCCGCCCAGTCGAGCCGGGTACGCACGGTCGACCCAGCGTGCTCGGCGCGCCAGCCGGGCCGCTGCCCGATCCGCGCGCCGAGATCGCGCAGGGTCAGCTGCAACCGGGCCAGGTCGCGGCCGCGCTGGCGGCACTGCGGCACCGACTCGCCGGGCACCGCCCGGCGGTCATCTCCCCGCCAGCCTGGTGACACAGACCGCGCTCACTCCCGGCCGCGATGCGGGCTCGCGCGAGACCGCACTGAGTGATGTCTTGCAGCCTGCGACCGTAGCCGGGCGCTGCGTCGACAACGCAGTCGACTGCTGATCTCAAACTGGCGATCGGCCAGCAGCATCCGCTGCATGGACCGGGCTTACGCCAAACCGAGGGTCAGTGTCTAGAGCATTGACTTGATTTCGTCTATCCTCTAGACTTATTCTTTATGAAGGCCATGAGCACCCGGCAGGTCGTGAAGAGCGTTGCGAAGGAACGAGTGCATGTTAACCGGCACTGATGGCCCCCATGACAAGTGGGTCTGTACGTGCGGCAAACACTCGACCGCCGTGCCCAGGCACACCGAGACGAGTGCTGGCGTGGTGCGTAACATCATTCGCGACCTTGCCTGCCTGCCGAGAGGATGGCTGCAGTGACCGACTACACCGCTCTATGCGAGCGCGTAGGCAAGTGGTGGGAGATCACTGTGCCCGAGCTCGAGTCCGGGCGCGTCACGCAGGCACGCAGGCTAGATCAGGTAGACGAGACGGTGCGCTCCCTCGTTCGCCTCATGATGGGGCACGAGCCCGGATCGGTGACCGTCGAGGTTGCACTGCCCGACGACTTGCGGGCAGACGTTGACCATGCACGATCGCTGCGCGAGCACGCAGAGCGTGAAGCTCGGGAATCTGCCGCCATCGCTAGGGCGTCAGCCAAGCGCCTAGCGGCTCATGGCCTGTCGGTTCGAGATATCGGGCAGATACTCGGTGTCTCGTTTCAGCGAGCCTCGCAATTGCTCACGTCTTAAGCCGCTCACGGCGCCAAGAATGCGCTGCCCTGCCGCACGGCGTGCCTATCAGACGCCACAGCCTGCTACTACGAGCTGGATACTCGGGCTACCACTAGGGTGGGTGGCTGTGCGCCTTGTCATCGCCCGGTGCAGCGTCGACTACGCCGGCCGGCTGTCCGCTCATCTCCCGCTCGCGACCCGCCTCATCATGGTGAAGGCGGACGGGTCGGTCCTCGTGCACAGTGACGGCGGCTCGTATAAGCCGCTGAACTGGATGTCGCCGCCGTGCCGGCTAGCCGAGGCGGAGGGCCAGTGGATCGTCACCGCGAAGTCAGGTGAGACGCTCACGATCACGATCGAGGAGATCATCAGCGACTCGTCCCACGACCTGGGCATCGATCCCGGCCTGGTCAAAGACGGCGTCGAGTCGCACCTGCAGGAACTGCTGGCGGCGCAGATGCACCTCCTCGGCGAGGGCTGGCGGCTGGTGCGCCGCGAGTTCCCCACCGCGATCGGGCCGGTCGATCTGATGTGCCGCGACCACGACGGCGTCAGTGTCGCCGTCGAGATCAAGCGACGCGGCGAGATCGACGGGGTCGAGCAGCTCACGCGCTACCTGGAGTTGCTGAACCGGGATCCGCTGCTCGCCCCGGTGCAGGGCATCTTCGCTGCACAGGAGATCAAGCCGCAGGCGCGCGTGCTCGCGCAGGACCGGGGTATCCGCTGCGTCACGCTCGACTACGACGCGATGCGCGGCACCGACGACGGCGCGCTGCGGCTGTTCTGACCCGCGCGCTGACTAGATCGGGCCCGGCCGTGACGTCGGCGGCCAGCGGCAACAGCTCCTACCGTAGCTCCTGCCTCGTCGAAATAATACCTATTTGACACAATTCGCCGTCAGAGCCATTCTTGCCGGGCGGCATTTCAAGGGGCACGACGTCAAGGGGGCACGAAGCTCATGCCGGAGCGGTTTGACGAGATCAGGACCGAGCGGCTGCTGATGCGGCGGTGGCGGGACAGCGACCGCGCGCCGTTCGCGGAACTCAACGGCGACGCCGAGACCATGCGGTTCTTCCCCGCGACCCTCGACCGCGCGGCCAGCGACGGGTTCGTGCACCGCATCGAGGCACGGTTCGACCTGCAGGGCTACGGTCTGTGGGCGCTGGAGCTGACGGCGACCGGCGAGTTCATCGGCTATACCGGCCTCAACCCGATGCCCGAGGGCGTGCCGGGGGCGGGCGGCATGGAGGTCGGCTGGCGGCTGCGCAAGCAGTTCTGGCACCACGGCTACGCGACCGAAGCCGCGCGGGCCGCGGTGGACGTGGGCTTCAACGGCGCGGGTCTGGCCGAGATCTGGTCCATGACCGCGATACTCAACGAGCCGTCACAGGCCGTGATGCGGCGGCTGGGGATGTCCGAGCACGGCTTCTTCGAGCACCCCGCCGTTCCGCTCAAGAGCCCGCTCCGGCCGCACGTGGTCTATCACCTCAGCCGCGCGGACTGGCCAGGTTAGGCCGCTCACCCCACGAGCAGATGCCCGTTCACGGCCTTCGCCGCGGCGGCGAGGTCGGGCAGCACCGCCACCGTCAGCCCCGCCGCGCGCAGCCGGGCCGCGCCGCCGCCGGGCACGAAGAGCGGCGGCTCCAGCCAGGCGATGACGACCCGGCGCAGGCCACTGCCGATGATCAGGTCGGCGCACGGCACCGGCCGGGACGCGCGGGCGGCGCACGGCTCCAGCGAGCTGTAGATCGTCGCGGCACCGAGCTGAGCGGCCGTGACCCCGGTTTCAGCGGCCCTCGCCAGAGCCACCTCTTCGGCGTGATCGGCCGGATCCTGCTCCCTGGAGTAGCCATGGCCGAGGACGACATCGCCCGGTCCCACCACGATCGCCCCCACCGAGAAGGCCGAGGCCGACGGCGGGCACCGGCTGGACAGCTCGATCGCCGCCAGCAGCCAGCGCCGGTCCGCTTCAGTGGACGGCAGCTGTGCCATAGCGGCTCCTGGTCGGACGGGACTGTTCAACCTACCTGACCCGATACCCGAGGCCAGCCAGTGATTTACTGACTCGATGACGGCGGCCGGCGGAATGCGGCACTCCCGGCATAGAATCGCACCAAATAGTGCAGAACGGCGGTGCAGACAATGACGGCCACCATCGGCAGCTACGGCTATCCCGGGACCTCGCAGCGACACCTGCGGTCCACCGAGACCTTCGACACGCTCAACCCGGCGACTTCGGAGGTCATCGCGACTCTGCCGGTCTACGGCGAGCAGGACGTCAACGACACGGTCGAGCGCGCTCAGGCGGCCGCGCAATGGTGGGCGGGCCTGGGCTGGAAGGGCCGGGAGCAGCGGCTGCTGGCCTGGAAGTCGTACCTGACCCGGTACATCGGCCGCCTCGCCGAGCTGGTGCACACCGAGACCGGCAAGCCGGTCGCCGACGCTCAGCTGGAGATCTTGCTGGCGATCGTGCACATCGACTGGGCCGCGAAACACGCGCGCCGGGTGCTCGGTCCGCGCCGGGTCCGCAGCGGCCTGGTCGCGATCAACCACACCGCGATCCTCGAGTACCAGCCGCTCGGCGTCGTCGGGGTCATCGGGCCGTGGAACTACCCGGTCTTCACCCCGATGGGCTCGATCGCGTACGCGCTGGCCGCGGGCAACGCCGTCGTCTTCAAGCCAAGCGAGCTGACCCCCGCGGTAGGCGGCTGGCTGGTCAGTTCGTTCGCCGAGGTCGTGCCGGAACGGCCGGTGTTCCAGCTGATCACAGGGCTCGGGCAGACAGGCGAGTACCTGGCCAAGAGCCCCGTCAACAAGATCGCGTTCACCGGCTCGGCCGCCACCGCCAAGAAGGTGATGGCCGCGTGCGCCACGAATCTCACCCCGCTGGTCGCCGAGTGCGGCGGCAAGGACGCGTTCATCGTGGGAGCGGACGCCGACCTGGACGCCGCGGCCGACGCGTGCGCCTGGGGTGCGCTGTCGAACGCCGGCCAGACCTGCGTCGGTGTCGAGCGTGTCTACGTGGCCCAGGAGGTCTACAACACGTTCCTGGAGAAGCTCACCGACAAGGTGACCAAGGTACGCCCCGGTGACGACCGGGAGGCCGACTACGGCCCCATGACGATGCCGGGCCAGGCCGAGGTCGTCGAGAAGCACATCGCGGACGCACTCGCCCGCGGCGGCCGCCCGGTCATCGGCGGCATCGCCAGCATCCGGCGGCCCTACGTCGGGCCGGTCATCCTGGCCGACGTGCCCGAGGAGAGCAAAGCCGTCACCGAGGAGACCTTCGGGCCGACGATCACCGTGACCAGGGTCGCGGACCTCGCCGAGGGCGTCGAGCTGGCCAACGCGAGCCGGTACGGCCTGGGCGGCACGGTGTTTGCCAGGAACCGGAAGGCCGGCATGGCGGCCGCCAGGGCACTGCGCAGCGGGATGACGGCGATCAACTCCGTCATCTCCTTCGCCAGCGTCCCGTCGCTGCCGTTCGGTGGCTCGGGCGACTCCGGCTTCGGCCGGATCCACGGCGCCGACGGGCTGCGTGAGTTCGCCCGGCCGAAGTCGATCACCCGGCAGCGGATGCGGCCCATGGTGAACCTGACCTCGTTCAGCCGGACCGACGAGGACATGAAGAAGATGCTCAAGCTGGCGACCGTCCTGCATGGCCGCAGCCGCTCAGGCGGTAGCCGCTCACGCAGAGGCGGCTAGCGCGACGTCCGCGGGGTCGAGCGCGGCCAGCGGGGCCCGGCCCTGGATCAGGTCGGCCGCGCGCTCGGCGATCGCGATCGTCGGGGCGTTCGTGTTGCCGCGCGGCACCGTCGGCATCACCGACGCGTCGACCACCCGCAGGCCCTCGACGCCGCGCACTCGCAGCTCGATGTCGACCACGCTGGTGAGTTTGCTGGCCGCGACCCGGCCGTCGCCGCCCATCGCGCACGTGCCGACCGGGTGGTAGAGCGTGTTGACGTCGCCGCGGATCCACTCCCACAGGTCGGCGTCGGATCGCAGCGCCGGGCCCGGCGCCAGCTCGGACTTGGCGATCCGGCTGAGGGGCCGGGCGGCGGCGAACTCGCGGGCCATCGCGATGCCCTTGACGAGCGGGTCGAAGTCCGAGGTGTCGGACAGGTACGCCGGGTCGATGGCGGGCTTGTGCCGCGGATCGGCGCTGTGCAGCCGGATCCGGCCCCGGCTGCCGACGGACACGAGCGTGACGAGCACCGACAGTGCCCGGCTCGCCGGATCGGCGAGGCCGCCGTTGACGAACGGCACCGGCAGCACGTGCCACTGGATGTCCGGCGCGGGCAGCGAGGAATCAGTGCGCAGGAAGCCGCCGGCCTCCGCGATATTCGTGGTCATCGGGCCCGTGTGAGTCATCTGCCAGCGGGCCAGGTTCCGCGGCCCGGCCAGCTCCCATAGGCTCTTGCTCTTCGGCACGCTCCACATCGCCGTCACGACCGGGTGATCGGACAGGTTCCCGCCCACGCCCGGGCTGTCGGCGAGCACCGCGATGTCGTGCTCGCGCAGGTGCGCGGCCGGGCCCACGCCGGAGAGCATCAGCAGCTGCGGGCTGCCGACGGCGCCAGCCGCGAGGATCACCTCGGAGTCGGCCCGTGCCGTCTCCTCGACGCCGCGGCGCAGATACCGGACGCCGGTCGCCCGGCCGCCCTCGATGTCGATGCCGGTCACCAGGGCGTCGGTCTGCACGGTGAGGTTGGGCCTGCCGACGGCCGGGTGCAGGTAGGCGTCGGCCGCCGACCAGCGCCGCCCGCCCCGCTGAGTGACCTGGTAGTACCCCACGCCATCCTGGCTGGGCCCGTTGAAGTCGTCGTTGCCGGGCTGGCCGCAGTGCTTGGCGGCGCTGACGAAGGCCCCGGTCAGGTCGCTCTTGTAGCGCAGATCCTGCACGCTCAGCGGTCCGGACGCCCCGTGGTAGGCCGACGCGCCCCTGGAGTTGCACTCGGCCCGCAGGAAGTAGGGCAGCAGGTCGGTATACCCCCAGCCCTCGCAACCGTAGTCGTCCCGCCAGGTGTTGTAGTCCACCCGGTTGCCGCGGATGTAGATCATCGCGTTGATCGACGACGAGCCGCCGAGGACCTTGCCTCGCGGCCAGTACACCGAGCGGCCGCCGGCCCGGTCCTGCTCGGTCGTCTGGTAGTCCCAGTCAAAGGCGGTCTTGAACAGCAGGTTGACGGCCGCCGGGATGTGGATCTCGTCCGCGGTGTCCGGCGGCCCGGCTTCGAGCAGCAGGACCCGGGCGTCAGGATTCTCCGTCAGCCGACAGGCAAGCACGCAGCCGGCGCTGCCGGCGCCGACAATGATGTAGTCGTACACGGCCATACCTTTCCCGGACTCGGCCCGCGGGCCGATGAATACCCCATTCAGCCGCGTGCTCAACTTGGCTGGCGCTGCAGCCGCAAGCCGGCTCCCCCGGGTCTCAGCGTATCCAGTTAATTATGGCCAGCTCTCTAGATTCCGGGACGTACGCGGCGATTTCAGAAGACTGGTAGCACGGCGCCCGGTCGGTCACAGTACCTACACAACAGGGCGGACATAAAGGTGCGCTCCCGGCCTGTTCGGCCGGGAGCGCACCTCCCCCCACCCAATCGGCCGCCGCCACCCCCCGTTCTCCGGCGGGCCCCCGAGAACCGCCGGAAACTTTGTGGCGACTGCCGAGCCGCCTGGAGAGCGGCTCCTCCGCGGCCTATACCGGCCACGGATCTGACGCGACCCAAATTGCCTGTAGCGACGATCCAGGCGACCGCGTCTTCCTATCACTCTTAGTAGCTACACGATGCCACATCGTGGTCGCATTGTGAATACCCCCAGGTCACCCTAGTTAACACACACAATTCTCATCACGGCTGTATGACTTCGTAACCAGCCGCCTACCTGCGGATTCACGAGTTTCGGACATGAAGCGGCGTTTATCTGCGCAGTCACGTAGCGAGTCAGGGACGTCGCTGCGGATTTCGTTGCGATCGGGCTCAGACACCGCGGTACTGTCCCGGCCGGTCACTTGATTTGGGTCATTCACGCCCGGTATGACCGCGCTGAAAATCTGGCCAGAAAGACACGCCGTGCGGATCTGATTGCCGTGCGTGACCTACGTCACTCACGCTCCCCGCCAGCCTCGATCGACAGGCCGGTACCGTGGTGGTCATGGCCGCTGACCCTGACAAGCCCGTCGTTCTGTCCCGTATTTACACCCGCACCGGCGACGACGGCACTACCTCACTGGGCGACATGAGCCGCGCGCGCAAGACCGACGCCAGGCTGGCCGCGTACGCCGACACCGACGAAGCGAACAGCGCCATCGGCGTCGCCGTGACCATGGGCCAGCTGCCGGCCGCCATATCCGCGTTGCTGGTGCGCATCCAGAACGAACTGTTCGACGTCGGGGCGGATCTGTGCAACCCGGTCAGCGCGCAGCCGGAATACCCGCCGCTGCGAGTCGAGCAGGACTACGTCGACCGGCTGGAGCGGGCCTGCGATGAGTACAACGCCGGGCTGCCAGTGCTGCGTAGCTTCGTCCTGCCTGGCGGCACGCCCGCCAGCGCCCTGCTGCACGTGGCCAGGACCGTCGTGCGCCGGGCCGAGCGCAGCACGTGGGCCGCGATGGAGGTCTACGGCGACAGCATGAACCCGCTGACCGCGCAGTACCTGAACCGGCTGTCGGATCTGCTCTTCATCCTGGCCAGGAAGGTCAACGAGGACGCCGGCGACCTGCTGTGGAAGCCCGGCGGCGAGCGGGCCTAGCAGTCTGGCCGGTCAGCTGGCGCGGCGGATCGGGTAGATCGGCGAGGCTTCCAGCCATGCCAGCAGGCCCATGAGCGCGGCCTGCGACATTGCGAGCTCGACGCCACGGCGGGCCGGCGGTCCGCCCCGGTGGCGCAGCAGGCCCTCACACTCGATGATGACGACGCCAGGCCCGAGCCGGACATCCTCGCGCGGGGCGGCCGGGCGGGTGCGCAGCACGGCCAGCTGACTACGGTCGAACGCGGCGTGCGGCCGTAGTCGCAGGCTGACCGATCGATGCCAGTAGAGCTGGTCGCCGCGATATTCGGCGAGCCCGTAGAGCCAGGCGCCGCCCGGGCCATGCCGGAGCGCGCAGTCCACCACGCCACCGCGCCTGGTGATGACCGCGCGGCGCAGCACCAGCGCGACGCCCAGCAGCGCAGCGATCACGACAGCGGTCAGGCCAGCTGCAAGTGCTAGCTGGCCGGTCACTCTCCTCTTATCTCCGCGCCGCTCGAGCCCGGATCAATTCGCCTGGTCCGCCGCTGCCTGCAGCAGCGCCCGGTAGTACCGCACGTCGGCTGGCTCCTCCGGCCCGCCGGCGGCCGGTCCGGCCGCTTCCAGCGCCCGGTCCAGCGCGGCCTGCGCCGCGGCCGCGTCGACGTCCCGGCCGAGCTGGCCCGCCCGGGCCAGGATGGAGACCCGGTTGTCGGCCATCGACAGGAATCCGCCCGACACCGCGGCGAATACGTCCGGCTCGGCCGCGTTCTCATGGCGGATCTGGACCGTGCTGCCTTCCGCCAGCACCCCGATCACCGGGGCGTGGTTGGTCAGCAGGCCGATCTCGCCGTCCAGCGTTCTGGCGATGACCCACTCGGCGTCGCCGGACCAGATCTCGCCCTCGGGCTGGACAAGCTCGACGCGCAACGTCACGACGACCGCTCCATGTCCTTGGCCTTCTTCTCCACGTCCTCGATGCCGCCGACCATGAAGAACGCCTGCTCCGGCAGGTGGTCGTACTTGCCCTCGGTGATGGCCTTGAACGACGCGACCGTGTCGTCCAGCGAGACGAACACGCCGGGCTGGCCGGTGAACTGCTCGGCCACGAACATCGGGTGCGACAGGAACTTCTCGATCCGGCGGGCCCGCTGCACCGTGACCTTGTCCTCTTCGGAAAGCTCGTCGATGCCGAGGATCGCGATGATGTCCTGCAGCTCGGTGTAGCGCTGCAGGATCCGCTGGGTCTCCCGCGCGACGGCGTAGTGCTCCTCGCCGACGTACTGCGGCGCGAGGATCCGCGAGGTGGAGGACAGCGGGTCCACCGCCGGGAAGATGCCCTTCTGGGTGATCTCACGCGAGAGCGCCGTGGTGGCGTCCAGGTGCGCGAACACCGCGGACGGCGCCGGGTCGGTGTAGTCGTCGGCGGGCACGTAGATCGCCTGCATCGAGGTGATCGAGTGACCACGGGTCGAGGTGATCCGCTCCTGGAGCTGGCCCATCTCATCGGCCAGCGTCGGCTGGTAACCCACCGCCGACGGCATCCGGCCGAGCAGCGTAGATACCTCGGAGCCGGCCTGGGTGAAGCGGAAGATGTTGTCGATGAACAGCAGCACGTCCTGCTGCTGCTCGTCGCGGAAATACTCGGCCATGGTCAGCGCCGACAGCGCGACCCGAAGCCGGGTGCCCGGCGGCTCGTCCATCTGGCCGAAGACCAGCGCCGTGTCCTTGATGACGCCGGAGTCGGTCATCTCGAGGAAGAGGTCGTTGCCCTCACGGGTCCGCTCGCCTACGCCGGCGAAGCAGGAGACGCCGCCGAAGTTCTTCGCGACCCGGGTGATCATCTCCTGGATCAGCACGGTCTTGCCGACACCCGCGCCGCCGAACAGGCCGATCTTGCCGCCCTTCACGTACGGGGTCAGCAGGTCGATGACCTTGATGCCGGTCTCGAGGATCTCGGTCCTCGCTTCCAGCTGGTCGAACGGCGGCGGGTCACGGTGGATGGACCACCGCTCCTTGATGTCCAGTGACGCCTTCGGGACGTCCAGGGGGTCGCCGAGCACGTTGAACACGTGGCCCTTGGTGACGTCGCCGACCGGCACCGTGATCGGCCCGCCGGTGTCGGTGACCGCCGCGCCGCGGACCAGGCCGTCGGTCGGCTGCATCGAGATCGCGCGGATGGTGTCATCGCCCAGGTGCTGCGCGATCTCCAGGGTCAGCGTCTTGGTCGTGTCGCCCAGCGTCACGTCGACGTGCAGCGCGTTGTAGATCTCGGGCATCTCCTCGGTCGCGAACTCGACGTCCACGACGGGGCCGATCACCCGGGATACGCGGCCGGTGGCTGCCGGGCTGGCCGACCCGCCGGCGGCGGTGGTCTTGCGGTAGCGCTCATGTTGATGCTCACTTACTCCCTGGTCGCGTCGGCGAGCGCATTCGCGCCGCCCACGATCTCGCTGATTTCCTGGGTGATCTCGGCCTGCCGGGCCTTGTTGGCTTCGCGGCTGAGCTGCTCGATCAGGTCGTTGGCGTTGTCCGTGGCCGACTTCATCGCCCGCCTGCGCGCTGCGATCTCGGCGGCCGCCGACTCCAGCAGCGCGTGGAACAGCCTGCTCTCGACGTACCACGGCAGGAGGGCGTTGAGTACGTCCTCGGGCGAGGGCTCGAACTCGTAGATCGGCATCGGGCCCGGATGGTGGCGGCTCGATCCGACCGTCTCGATCTCCAGCGGCAGGATCCGCCGGACGATGGCTTGCTGGGTCAGCATCGACACGAACTCGGTGTAGACGACGTGGATCTCATCCACGCCGCCTTCCTCGGCCGGCTTCGCGTAGGCGTCCAGCAGCGCCGTCGCGATCTCGGACGCGTTGAGGTGGCGCGGGGTGTCGGAGAATCCGGCCCACTCGGCGGCCATCTCCCGGTGGCGGAACCGGTGCCAGCCGATTCCCTTGCGGCCGGCGACGAACGGCGATGGCCTCGACGCCCTGCGCCCTGCAGCAGCGCGCGCAGGCTCTGCGCTTCGCGCAGCACATTGGCGTTGAACCCGCCGCAGAAGCCGCGGTCGCTGGTCAGGATCAGCACCGCGGCCCGCTTCGGGTCCTCGACCGGCCGGGTCAGCGGGTGGTCGACGTTGCCCGACCGGCTGACCACGGCCTCGACCGCGCGGGTGATCTCCCTGGCGTAGGGCTGCGCCTCATGCAGCCGCTGCTGCGCCTTGATGATCCGCGAGGACGCGATGAGCTCCTGGGCGCGCGTGATCTTGGCGGTGGACTGCACACTCCTGATCCGCCGGCGTACCGCGCGAAGCTGGGCTCCCATACTGTGTTATCCGCCCTATTCGCTCTCGGTGCCGGGGCCGGGCTTGGTACCGGGGTTCGTCCTCGATACCAGTGCTCTCGCTCTTGCGCTGATCCTGGTACTGGTGGATCGTCTCCGGCTTGACCTCGTCCTCGTCCAGCGGCTTGGCCGGCTCGTCCGTAACCAGCAGGTCACCGCCGGTCTTCTCGAATCCGGTCCGGAACTTCTCGATCGCGTCCTTCAGGGCGACGGCCGTGTCGTCGTTCAGCTGGCCGGTCTCGCGGATCGCGTCGTAGATCCCGGCCCGGTTGCGCTGAATGTCGTCGAGGAACTCGGCCTCGAACCGGCGGACGTCCTCGACCGGGACGTCGTCGAGGTAGCCATTGTTGGCCGCCCAGATCGACGACGACCTGACGCTCCACCGGGAACGGGCTGTACTGCGGCTGCTTGAGCAGCTCCACCAGCCGCGCGCCGCGCTCCAGCTGGGCCCGGGACGCCGGGTCCAGGTCGGAGGAGAAGGAGGCGAACGCCTCCAGGTCGCGGTACTGCGACAGCGCCAGCTTGAGGCCGCCCGCCACCGTCTTCATGGCCTTGATCTGCGCGTTGCCGCCGACCCGGGAGACCGAGATGCCGACGTTGATGGCCGGCCGGACACCCGCGTTGAACAGGTCGGTCTCGAGGAAGATCTGACCGTCGGTGATCGAGATGACGTTGGTCGGGATGTACGCCGACACGTCGTTGGCCTTGGTCTCGATGATCGGCAGGCCGGTCATCGAGCCGCCGCCCAGCTCGTCGGATAGCTTGGCGCAGCGCTCCAGCAGCCGGGAGTGCAGGTAGAAGACGTCGCCCGGGTAGGCCTCGCGGCCCGGCGGCCGGCGCAGCAGCAGCGAGATGGCCCGGTAGGCCTCGGCCTGCTTGGTCAGGTCGTCGAACACGACCAGCACGTGCTTGCCCTGGTACATCCAGTGCTGGCCGATGGCCGAGCCGGTATACGGCGCGATGTACTTGTAGCCGGCCGGGTCGGAAGCCGGCGCCATGACGATCGTGGTGTACTGCAGCGCCCCCGCGTCCTCCAGCGTCTGGCGTACCGCGGAGATCGTGGAGCCCTTCTGCCCGATGGCCACGTAGATGCAGCGCACCTGCCGGGCCGGATCGCCGGAATCCCAGTTCCCCTTCTGGTTGATGATCGTGTCGATGGCGATGGTGGTCTTGCCGGTCTGCCGGTCGCCGATGATCAGCTCGCGCTGACCGCGGCCGATCGGCGTCATCGCGTCGATGGCCTTGATGCCGGTCTGCAGCGGCTCGGTCACTGGCTTCCGGTCGATGACAGACGGCGCCTGCAGCTCCAGCTGGCGCTCCTCGGTGGCGCCCTCGATCGGGCCGAGGCCGTCCAGCGGCGCGCCGAGCGGGCCGACGACGCGGCCGAGGAAGCCGTCGCCCACGGGCACCGACAGCACCTCGCCGGTCCGCCTGACCCGCTGGCCTTCCTCGATCTGACTAAACTCGCCGAGGACGACGACGCCGATCTCGCGGACGTCCAGGTTCAGCGCGATACCGCGGGTACCGTCCTCGAACTCCAGCAGCTCGTTGGCCATGGCCGAGGGCAGACCGGAGACCCTCGCGATGCCGTCGCCGCACTCGACGACAGCGCCGACCTCCTCGGTGGAGGCCGTTCCGGGCTCGTAAGCCTCGACGAAGCGCTCAAGAGCGCTCCGGATCTCTTCCGGCCGGATTGTCAGCTCCGCCATCTTCCTCGTGTCCTTCTCGTCTGTGTCTCAGGTATCTGCGCTTGCAGGTCTTCTTCGGCTCCGGCCGCGTCCCGGCCGGGTCGCTCGCTCAGGCGACCAGCCTGCGGCCGGCCGCAGCGAGCCGGGTGGCGATGCTGCCGTCTATGAGCTCGTCTCCGACCCGGACGGTCATGCCGCCCGCCACCCTGGGGTCGAGGACAATGTTCAGGTGGACCTGGTGCCCGTAGGCAGCGGCGAGTCCGGCCGCGAGCCGGTCCCGCTGCTCGTCGGTCAGCGGGACGGCGACGTGCACCTCGGCCACCAGCCGCTCGCGGCGGCGGGCCGCGAGCTTGGCGTAGTTCTCCAGGCTCAGGTCGAGGCTGCGCCCGAGCGGGTTCACCGCGGCCTGGACGATCAGCCGGAGCGCCTCCGGCGTGACCTTCGCGGCCAGCAGGTCCGTCAGCAGCTGCGTCTTGCCGGCCGCGGACACAAACGGGTTCGTGAGCGCGATCCGCAGGTCCGGCTGACTGGCGACGACCCGGCCGAACCGGAACAGCTCGTCCTCCAGGCTGTCCAGCCGTCCTTCCTGCTCGGCCGCGGCCACCACGGCGTGCACACCCAGCTGCTCGACCGCGTCGGTGACATCGCCGGGCGCCGACCAGCGGGCCGTCGCCACGGCCGCGACCAGGCCGGTTGCCTCGTCGCTGACCTTCCCGGAGAGCACGGAGCCCGCGAGGTCGGCCCTGGCCTGGGCCGAGCGCGACGGGTCGCTCAGGGCCCGGCGCAGCGCTGGCTGCGTGGCCAGCAGGCCGGCCACGCTGAGCAGCTCGTCGCCCAGGGCCGTAGCGGCCTGCGCGCTCGCCGTCAGTGGCTCGAGCCGCTGCTCCACCTCGGCTAGCGAGGCCCTGCTGATGCCCCTCATGACGATGCCCGCGCTCCCGACGATTCGGCCCGGCTGGCGTCGAGGTCAGCGAGGAACCGGTCGACCACCCGGCTCTGCCGTGCCTCGTCGTCCAGCGACTCGCCCACGATCTTGCCGGCGAGCTGCACCGCGAGCGTGCCGATCTCGCCGCGCAGCGAGGCGAAGGCCTGCTGGCGGTCGGCGTCGATCTGCGTGTGCGCGGCGGCGATGATCCGGGCCGCCTCGGCCTGCGCTTCCTCGCGCTTGGCCGCGACGATCTGGACACCTTCTTCAAGAGCCTGCTCGCGCTGCCGCGCTGCCTCGTGCCGGGCCTCGGCCAGCTGCGCCTGGAACTGCTCACGCAGCCGGTTGGCCTCGGCCTCGGCCTGCGCCGCCCGCTCGATCCCGCCCTCGATGGCGTCCGTGCGCTCATTCAGGGTCGTCAGGATCCTGGGCAGCAGGATCTTCCAGAGCGCGAAGAAGACAATGAAGAACGCAATGCCGCCGACGATGACCTCGGTCCAGTTCGGGACCAGCGGGTTCGGCGACGACGACGCGGCCGCTAGGCGATCCAACATGTGCGGCTCCCTCTTCCGGGGGGTTGTGCTACTTGATGAAGAACGGCACCGCGATGCCGATGAGGGCCAGTGACTCGGTAAGCGCGAAACCGATCCACATCAGACCGGTGACCCGGCCGGCGGCCTCGGGCTGGCGGGCGATCGACTGGATGGTGTTGCCGAAGATCAGGCCGATGCCGATGCCGGGGCCGATGGCCGCAAGGCCATAGGTGAGGGCGCCCAGGTTGTGGAGAAAGAACGGGTTGCTGTTGCTGCCCAGCTGAGATGTGGGACCGGCGGCGATGTAGAGCAGGTGATGCAGGTGCATCGCGAGCTGCATGGTGCTTCCTTCTCGTTGGCCGGCGGGCGGTCCGCCGGGATTTCTTGTGGAGGTCGGCTCAGTGCGAGGCTTCGTACGCGCCTGAGATATAGGTGGCGGTCAGGATCGTGAAGATGAAGGCCTGGAGCGCCTGAACCAGTACCTCCAGGCCGGTCACCAGGATAAGAACGACGAATGAGGTGGCCGAGTACAAGATGCCGATCGACGCGCTCAGCAGGTACCAGGTCGCCAGCGAGAACACGAGCAGCAGCACGTGGCCGGCCAGCATGTTGGCGAACAACCGGACCGACAGCGTGAACGGCCGGACGAGGACGTTGGAGAGGAACTCGATCGGGACCAGCAGCGGGAGGATCCACCAGGGTGACCCCGACGGGATGAGCAGTGTCCGCAGGTAGCCGAGGCCCTGCTTCTTGAATCCCAGTCCCATGTAGATCAGCCACACCATGGCGGCCAGAACCATCGCGAACCCGAACTTGGAAAACGCCGGGAAGTACAGGATCGGGATGATGCCCATGATGTTGTTCACCCAGATGAGGAAGAACAGCGACAGCAGGAATGGCAGCCACTTGTCGCCCTTCTTGCCCATCTGCGGCCGCAGGATCTGATCCCGGACGAACAGGACGCCCAGCTCGCCGAGATTCTGCATGCCGCGCGGCACCAGCTTCGGCTTCGAGAACGCGGTCCAGAAGAAGACGAGCACGATGATCACGCTGAGCAGCATCAGCAGGGTGGGCTTGGTGAAGCTGTAGCTGCCGATCTTGAACAGCGGCGAGAAGTAGAAGTCGTCGATCGACGGCGCGGGGAAACCGCAGCCGGAGAAGAGGTGGCAGCTTGGCGCGGCCGAAGCCGCAAGTACATGACTCAACGAGATACCTCTTCGGGCTGTCGCGTGCAGGCAGGCCGCTGCGGGTCAAGGTCAGTCATCATGGCGCAGGTTGCCCGCGCGCATGCACGCGGGTGTGCCGCATCGCGCACGGTAACGGACCTGCTCCAGGTCAGGACCGGGTAAACCGGAAGATAATCATGGCGACCGACAACACGATGCCGAGGATCATGCCGATCGGGAACAGCACCGAGATGCCGGTGTAGTGCGCGGCAACCCAGCCGATGCCGCCGTAGAAGATCATGCCGCCGAGCATGTAGCTGAGGATCTGCCAGCCGTCGGCCTCGCGCGGCGAACCCGGCTGCTGCTCCTGCTCCTGCCCGTGCTGCTGCTGGGCCATCATGCCGCCGCCTCCGCCGCAGCTGGCCGCGGGCAATATTCACCGCGGGCCGCAGGCTGCCGTCCGGAGTCCGAGTCCCAAGCACGGGTCATCGTTCTCCGTCCGGCTCGACGTACAGCATCTTCGTCTTCGTCCACGACACCGCGAGCGCGATGTCGTAGACCAGGACCAAGACGATTGCCGTCAGCCCGAACAGCCACGGGCTGAAGGCCGTGCTGTCCTGGAAGCGTCCCACCAGGAACAGCAGGACAAGGATCTTGAACAGATAGGTGCCGATGCCCGCGAGCATCATGGCCTGCGGGCTCACCTTGGCGGCCCGGCCAAGCGCGAGCACGGTCAGCCCGAAAAACGCGGCGACCACGACCACGGCGATGGCCGCGCCGAGCAGGCCTTTGCTACCGCCCAGGACAGCGCTCAGCGCCACCATGACGGCGGCTACCACAGCCGTCACAGCGGCCGATCGCCGCGCCATCGGGGCGATGTTCGCCAGCATCTCGATACTCCGGATGGATCTCTAGGAAGCCGCGCTACCTGGCACTCACAGTGCCCGTAACCCCGTGCCACGCGGCCCCTGGCCGGTGCTGGCCAGGTGACCGAAACGTATCACGGGACCCACACCAGCCGGTGATGTAGGTGCTCGTGAAAGATATCACAAGCTGTCCGATCTTGTAGAACAGAGGGTCACCTATTGTGACGAACAACTCATATCTGCGATATATATGCCCAGGTCACGACCGTCTTCGCAGTTAGATCGCAATAAGTCAAGGGTTAGTCAGGTTCGGTCCGCGAGCAGTCGCGGTGCGGACCCGGGCACCGGCTCAGTCCTCACTTCCGCGCAGTACCTCGACGGCGGGCGACGGCGCCGTCTCGGGCCGTTCCGCCGGACCGCCGTCCGGCGGAACATGGCCATTCGCGGCTAGCGGCTGGGACCGGTGACCGTTGCCGGCTTCGGAGTCCGGGCCGTACCGCGGGTCGGGCCGCTGGCCGTGGGCGGCCGCCCCGTTCGGGCGCGGCTGCCAGCTGAACTGGTCCGAGCGCGGTCCCAGCCACGGATCGGCCGGCGGAACGCTGCCCACCACTGACCTGGCCGGCGGGCTGGCCGCCGGCTCCGCCCGCGACTCGGCCGGGGACGCGCCGGCCGGCACCGGCGCCCCGGCGGGCGCCAGCGCCCGGTCCGGTCCCGGTTGCCCATCGGCCGCCGCGGCGGGCTGCGGTTTGCCGGACTGGTCCCGTCTTCGCAGCCGCGGCAAGGACAGCAAGACCAGGGCCACGACCGCCGCGCCGGTGATCACCACGAACACCAGCACCGGCTGGCCGTGGTGATTGGCCGCGCCCGGCCGCGGCACGCGCTCCAGCGAGAACCACACGATGCTGCCGGAGAACACAGCCGCCCACAGGTACATGACCAGCACGCTCGCGCGCTGCGAGTGACCGATGTCGATCAGCCGGTGGTGCAGGTGGTTGCTGTCCGCGGCGAACGGTGACTTGCCAGCCCTGGTCCGGCGGATCACCGCCAGCAGCAGGTCCAGGTACGGAATGACCAGGATCGCGGCCGGCAACAGTAGCGGCAGCGCCACCGGGTACCGGTTGACCCTGGGCGACCACAGGGCCGGGTCGAGCGAGGAGATGCTGGAAATCGGCGCGTACGCCAGCACGAGCCCGAGCAGCATGGCGCCGGTGTCGCCCATGAAGATCCGGGCCGGGTGGAAGTTGTGCGGCAGGAAGCCCAGGCAGACGCCGGTCAGAATGGCCGACGCCAGCGCGGGCGCGGCCAGTTCGGAGACGCCGACCACCTGGGCCATCTCGTAGTAATAGATCAGGAACGAGGCGGCCGCGATGGTCACGATGCCCGCCGCCAGGCCGTCGAGCCCGTCGATGAAGTTCACCGCGTTAATGGTGGCCACGACCACGAGGATCGTGAGCAGGGTCGACTGATCCGGGGTCGGCGCGAACGAGGCACCGCCCGGCAGGGGCAGGAGGTTGAGCTGAGTCCCGGTCGCCACGAGGATCGCCCCCGCCGCGATCTGGCCGGCCAGCTTGGTGAGGGCCGACATGCCCCACTTGTCGTCGATGAGGCCGATCACGACGAGTAGGCCGCCGGCCAGCAGCAGGCCAGACACCATCCCGGTCGGGCCGAACGCCTGCCGCAGCTGCGGGATCTGCTCGGCCACCAGCAAACCGGCCGCCAGGCCCGCGTACATGGCCAGACCGCCCATCCGGGGC
This sequence comes from uncultured Actinomycetota bacterium, assembly GCA_963805805.1. GTDB lineage: Bacteria > Actinomycetota > Actinomycetes > Streptosporangiales > Streptosporangiaceae > JAJYUU01. The sequence goes on from CAWDVS010000012.1 coordinate 574,112, forward strand.
ACCGGCACGGTGTGCACGTCCCTGGCCCGTGGCTCGAACATCGCCCCGGCCCGGATCGCCAGCCGTCGTACCAGCGGTGTTAGCACGTAGGTGACGGCGGCGGCCACAAGCAGCGTCAGAATGTAATCGCGCACGCGGGCACCGGATCCGGATGGTTATCGGGCATCACGGCAAGCCTAGAACACTGGCCGGGCTGCCACGGCTCACCGCTGTGCTTGGCCTGCTCATGGCTGTGCTGGCCCGGCTGCTCATGGCTGTGCTGGCCCGGCTCATGGCTGTGCTGGCCCGGCTCATGGCTGTGCGGCGCCGGCGTCCTCGTTAGCGAGGACAGCGGCGATCTCGCGCAGCTTGCCCACCGAGATCGCGCCGCGGCGCAGCAGTCGCGGCTGGTCGCCGGTGAGATCGACGATCGTGGAGGCCACCCCGCCGGAGCTCGGGCCGCCGTCCAGGTAGACGGAGACGGAGTCGCCCAGCTGGTCCCTCGCCTCCTGAGCGGTGCTGGCAGCCGGGGAACCAGTCAGGTTGGCGCTGCTGACGGCCATCGGGCCGGTCTCGGCCAGCAGGTCGAGCGCGACCGGATCCTGCGGCATCCGGATGGCAACGGTGCCGCGAGTGTCGCCCAGGTCCCAGCTGAGCGTCCTGGCCGACCGGCACACGATGGTCAGGCCGCCTGGCCAGAACTCGTCGATGAGCAGCTGCCCGTACGAGCCGAGGTCCTCCACCAGGGCAGATGCAGCCCGCACCGTGCCGACCAGCACCGGCGGCGGCATCTCCCGGCCGCGGCCCTTGGCCGCCAGCAGCCGCTGCACGGCGGCCGCGTTGAAAGCGTCGGCACCTAGTCCGTAAACGGTGTCCGTTGGCAGGACGACTAGCTCGCCCCGCAGCACGGCCGTCGTCGCGGCGGCGATCCCGTCGGTGCGCGCTTGCGCGTCCGCGCAGTCATACCAGGCGCTCATAACCGATCATCCTGCCACGGCCACGGCGGAGTTAGCGCCGCGACGTCGCGGCCCGGCGTCACGGGCGCGTGGCGGTGACGAACCGGTCCCGGCCGGAGAGGTCGGTGTGGTTGCGCGTCTGCTGCCAGCCGTTCTCCTCGGCGAATACCCAGTAGACGGCGGCGCCCTGCTGGGCTCCGTGCTCGACGGCGACCAGCCCGCCGGGTCGCAGCAGCCGGCCGCGCCGTGTGCGCCACTACCCGGACCGCGTCCAGGCCGTCCGGGCCGCCCCACAGCGCCGTGGCCGGGTCGTACTCGCCGACCTCGGGCGGGACCCAGGCACCGGCCGGGATGTAGGGCGGGTTGCTCACGACGAGGTCTACCGCGCCGTCCAGGCTGGCGAGCTCGGCGGCGAAGTCGCCGGGGTGCAGCGTGATCCGGCCGGCGGTGTGCGGGGCGGCCGCGGCGCAGGCGGCGATGTTGCGCTCGGTCCATTGCCGCGCCAGCGGGTCGGCCTCGACCGCGTGCACCCGGGCCCGAGGTACCTCTTGCGCAATCGCGAGCGCGATCGCGCCGGAGCCGGTGCCGAGGTCGGCGACCACTGGCTCGGCGACGTCCATCTCGGCCAGCCGGTCGATCGCCCAGCCGGTCATGACCTCGGTCTCCGGCCGCGGCACGAACACACCGGGCCCCACTTCCAGCTCGAGATAGCGGAAATAGGCGTGCCCGGTGATGTGCTGCAGCGGCTCGCGGGCCTCGCGCCGCGCGATGTCGTCCCAGAACCGTGGGTCGAACTCCGTGTCCGGTACTAGGTGCAGCGCCGCGCGCGAAACTCCGTGCAGGTGCGCGGCGATCAGCTCCGCATCGGCCCGGGGCGACTCGACGCCGGCGTCGGCCAGCCGGACGGTGGCGATCGCGATCTCATCCATGAGCAGGCTCACTGGCCGGACTCACTCCCCGGCCGGTCAGCCCGCCTGGTCCGCACCGGCGATCTTCTCTGCCCGGTCGGCCTCGATCAGCGCGTTGATCACGGCGTCCAGGTCGCCGTCGATGACCTGGTCCAGGTTGTAGGCCTTGAACCCGACCCGGTGATCGGAGATCCGGTTCTCCGGAAAGTTGTAGGTCCGCACCCGCTGCGACCGGTCCACGGTGGCGACCTGGCTGCGCCGGTCAGCTGAGGCCTGCGCGTCGGCCTCCTCCTGGGCGACCGCGAGCAGCCGGGCCCGGAGCACCCGCATGGCCTGTTCCTTGTTCTGCAGCTGGCTCTTCTCGTTCTGGCAGGACACCACCACGCCGGTAGGCAGGTGCGTGATGCGCACCGCGGAGTCGGTGGTGTTCACGCTCTGGCCGCCGGGGCCCGAGGACCTGAACACGTCGATCTTCAGCTCGTTCGGGTCGATGGTGACGTCGATCGGATCGGCTTCGGGCATGACCAGCACTCCGGCCGCCGAGGTGTGGATCCGGCCCTGCGACTCGGTGGCGGGCACCCGCTGCACCCGGTGCACGCCGCCCTCGTACTTCAGGTGCGCCCAGGAACCCTCGCCGCCGCGGGCCTTGACCGCCATCGTGACGTCCTTGAAGCCGCCGAGGCCGGTCACTGTGGAGTCGAGGATCTCGGTCTTCCAGCCGTGCCGCTCCGCGTACCGCTGGTACATCCGCAGCAGGTCACCGGCGAACAGGGCCGACTCCTCGCCGCCCTCCCCCGCTTTGACCTCGAGGATGACGTCCTTGTCGTCGTTGGGGTCCTTGGGCACGAGCAGGGTATTGAGCCGGTGCTCCAGCTCCTCCCGGCGCGCCGCGAGTTCCTGGGCCTCGGCGGCGAACGAGGCATCCTCGTGCGCCAGCTCGCGGGCGGTCGCCTCGTCCTGCGACGTCTGCTGCCACTCGGTGTAAGCCTGGACGATGGGGGTCAGCTCGCCGTACCGGCGGCTGAGCTTCCTGGCCCGGTCCTGGTCGGTGTGCAGGGCTGGGTCAGCGAGATCCTTCTCCAGCTGCGCGTGCTCAGCGGCGAGGTCGGCAAGTCGCTCGAACATTGCTTACCTCTCTTCATAAGCCGCGACGGTGCGGAGTTCGTACGGCTATAGGCGTACCAGCTGCGCACGCCGCGACCTGAGCCGTACATAGGTAGTCCGGATTGCCGCCGCGAACGGGACGCGGAGGACAATCCGGACCATAAGCGCAGACGTGGCCCGCGCGGGCCGGGCTACTTGCCGGCTGGCTTCTTGCCGAACCGGCGCTCGAACCTGGCGACGCGACCGCCGGTGTCCAGGATCTTCTGCTTGCCCGTATAGAACGGGTGGCAGCTCGAGCAGACATCGGCGTGGATGACGCCGTTCTTGGCCGTGCTGCGGGTGGTGAACGTCTCGCCGCAGCTGCAGGTCACCTGCGTGACCACGTACTCCGGGTGGATACCGGACTTCATGACTAACTCCTGGTTCCCGCGGTCGCCGGGTCGCCGTTTGTTTACTACTCAGCAGGCGTGAACCGGTACCGCATCTAGTAGGCCTCCAGTGTGCCAGACGCGGTAACGTCCGCGGGCACCCGGAGATTCCCGCCCCGGCCCGCCGGGTACGGCCGGGCCGGGGCGGACCGGCACTAGGTGCCGGGCGACGTCTTCTGCACCAGCAGCAGGAACTCGGCGTTGCTCTTGGTGCCCTTCATCCGGTCCATGAGCACTTCCAGCGCCTGCTGCGGCTCCAGCGAGTGCAGCACCCGCCGCAGCTGCCAGACGATCCGGAGCTCCTCCGGCGTCATCAGCAGCTCTTCCTTCCGGGTGCTGGACGCGTCCACGTCCACCGCCGGGAAGATCCGCTTGTCGGATAGCTCGCGGCGCAGCCGCAGCTCCATGTTGCCGGTGCCCTTGAACTCCTCGAAGATGACCTCGTCCGCGCGGGATCCGGTCTCGATCAGGGCAGTCGCGAGTATCGTCAGCGAGCCGCCGTGCTCGATGTTGCGGGCGGCGCCGAAGAACCGCTTCGGCGGGTAGAGCGCGGTCGAGTCGACACCACCGGACATGATCCGGCCGCTAGCCGGGGCGGCCAGGTTGTAGGCCCGGCCGAGCCGGGTGATCGAGTCGAGCAGCACGACGACGTCGTGGCCCATCTCGACCAGGCGCTTGGCCCGCTCGATCGCCAGCTCGGCCACGGTCGTGTGGTCCTCGGCCGGCCGGTCGAAAGTCGAGTGGATGACCTCGCCCTTGACCGTGCGCTGCATGTCGGTGACTTCCTCGGGCCGCTCGTCGACCAAGACGACCATGAGGTGGCACTCGGGGTTGTTCTTGGTGATCGCGTTCGCGATCGCCTGCAGGATCATCGTCTTGCCCGCCTTCGGGGGCGAGACGATCAGCCCGCGCTGGCCCTTACCGATCGGGCAGATCAGGTCGATGATCCGAGTGGTCATGATCGTCGCGTCCGACTCCAGCCGGAGCCGTTCCTGCGGGTACAAGGGCACGAGCTTGTTGAACTCGGGCCGGCTCTTCGCCGCTTCGGGGTCGAGCCCGTTGATCTTGTCCAGCCGGACTAGGGCATTGAACTTCTCGCGGCGCTCGCCTTCGCGCGGCTGCCGGATCGCGCCCTCGATCACGTCGCCCTTGCGCAGCCCGTACCGGCGGACCTGAGAGAGCGAGACGTACACGTCGTTGGAGCCGGGCAGGTACCCGGTGGTGCGGACGAAGCCGTAGTTGTCGAGGACGTCGAGGATGCCCGCGATCGGGATGAGGACGTCGTCCTCACTGATCACCGGCTCGGCTTCGTTGCCGCCGCCGCGCTCGCGCCGCCGGTTGCCGCCGGTGTTGCGGTTGCGGAACCGGTCCCGGCTGCGCCGGCTACCCGAGCCATCGCGGTCGTCGTCGTCCCGGCCGCCCTGGTCCCGGCCGCCCTGGTCCCGGCCGCCCTGGTCCCGGCTCCGGTTGCCCTGGTCCCGACCACCCTGGTCCCGGCCGCCCTGGTCGCGGCTCCGCCCGCCCTGGTCACGACTGCCCTGGTCGCGGCTCCGGTTGCCCTGGTCACCGCTCTGGTCCCGGCCGCCCTGGTCCCGGCTGGCCTGGCGGCCGCCATCGGAGTCCCGGTCGGAGTCCTGCCCATCGCTGGCTGCGCGGGGCTGGTCGGAGTCCTCATCGCGACGCCCGTTGCCCCGGCGGCGCCGGTCACCGCGCTGGCCGTCGCCGACCTGCTGCGCCCCGTCGCCGGCCGGTCCCCCAACTGGGGCGGCCGCCGTAGCCCCGTTCACCGCCGGCTCCGCGCCGGCGGGCGTTCCCACCCCCGCCTGGTGCCCTTGAGTCTCGCCAATGCCGCCTGCTGCCGTGCCGCCCAGTCCGGGCTGCGTCGATGTTGATTCCATGGCGTCCTGCTCGAAGGTGCGGTTAGCGCCGGCTCCCGCAGACGCTCTCCGCTGGACTGAATTGTCGGAAGTCTTAATCTGATCGGCCTTCGGCTCCTGGTCCGGGGATACCTCCGCCCGGAATCCTCCGCCGGGCCCATTCGGGGAACTGGCCCCCGCGCCCTGCCGCCTCTCCTCGATCGCAGCGATGAGCTGTCCCTTGCGCATCTTCGCTATCCCGGTGATGCCCTCGGCCTGGGCCATCCGCTGGAGCTGCGGGAGCAACATCGCAGACAACCCGCCAGCCTGGCGGCGAGCACCACCACGGGCACTCGCGGCGACCCCGTCGGCTGCAGCGGCCGCATCACTGGCATCCGGCCAGGAGCGTACCGCGCCGTCCGGCTCGTGGGAAGTCCCGGCCGACGCCGCCACGCCGGCAGGCTGATCGGCCTGCTCGGGCAGGTCAGCGGAGAACAAGTCCATCGTTTCGCTCACAAGGGGTCCTTCCCGGGGTGCGGGTGACGGCCGCCGGTACGGTCACGTGCTGCCCGCTGTCGCGTTGTCCTGGCGGCCTAGGCCGCCGAATCGGGCTGGCTGCCTGCCAGCCCGGAATTCCAGCTATGCGCAGGCCAGGCAATGGCCTGCAAGTTTTACGCCCCCTCCGCCTGCCACCACCGCTGCTGGCAGGCCACCTCAGTCGCGGTTGCGCGCCGCCGTGGGCGTGGCCACCTACGCTGGTGGTCTCGGCCGGGCAAGCTGGATGCTCCCGCGATAGGCAGGTGAATTTCGAGGCCGCACGCACCCGAGCGCTTGAAATTCGATCGGATGGAGTGCGAACGAGCACCTTTCCCCAGTGCGGGGCATCTGGTGCAGCACCTAGCTTAACACCAACGCGGCACACGGCATTCCTTCGGACTGTGTCCAGCACTAGCGGGACGGTCCGCCAGCAGGGCTCCAAGCGACCATGACCAGCCTGCGGCCGCCGCTACCCGCCCGCGGGTACGCTCGCGCCCGGCTAGGGAGCGCGGGATACGAGCGAGTCCTGGAAACCTGGGCGGGGGTGTCTGCTGTCGGTATACAGGGGGCTTACAAGCCATGCGGTACCCGTTTCGCTGGCGATTGAACCACCACATCCGGAATCGCTGGCCCCCGTTGCCCCTGGCTACTGCTAGCTGAGCCGCGAACCTACTTCAACCTGGAGATTCTCACAAGTATCCGTCATCCGGACACGCCGCGAACCCGATCCTGGCGGCCGGCTCGACGCCGGCCAGCCTGAGCCCGGCCGCGAGCACGGTCGCGGCCGCGTCCGCCAGCAGCAGCCGAGCCCGCGCCAGGGCAAGCTGGCCGGGCGCCGCGGAGCCGCCGAACGGCAGCGCCGGGCAGGCCAGCCGGCACGCTGTCCAAGCCGCCGCGACCTGCTCCAGGTAGTGCGGCACCTCGGCCGGGCGGCCACGCCGGGCCGCGCCCGCCACCCGGAGCGGGAACCAGGACAGCAAGCCAAGCAGCTCGCGCTCGGCCGCTGAATCAAGCAGCCAGGTGGCGGTCTCCCCCGGCTCCGGGCGGCCGTAGCCAAGCTCGGCCGCCCACCGCAGGACCGACGCCGCCTCGGCGTGCGCGAGCTGAACAGCGCCGTACTCCTGCGGGTGCGGATCGCCGGCGGCGAGAGCGCCGACCCGGCCGGGCAGCGTCCGGGCCAGCCGGTACCGGACGACATCGTCGCCGAAGTATGCAGCCGCCGCGGCGACCGGTGACCGCGCGCCTTCTGGCGGCCGTGGTCCGCATACTCCCCGTTCCCGGCCCAGGCGTTTGGTGGCTGCTGCGCCCGCGGCTTCGGCCAGCCGGCCCGCCATCGCATCGGCTTGGTCCTGCCAAGCCTGGAGCCACGTCGTCGCGGTGAGCAGGTCGGGCCAGGGCGGGATGGCGGTCAGCGCGGCCGCTGAGCTCGGTCGTGCGGGCGCACGCCGGGCCTGCGGCGGTGATGCGGGCGGCGACCGACGCGAGCGCGCGTCCGGTGACGGTGATGGTGAGGTAACCGGCGCCCGTCGGCTCGGCCGTGACGATCCACTCGGCCGGCCGCACCACGGCCGCGAGCGCCGCCGCCAGCTCGGCCGGCGGGCGGCCGGTGCGCCTGGCCAGCTCGAACGGCAAGGAAGTCGCGAAGCTGGCCGGATCGCCGTCCGGCGCGGACCGCCAGGTGGCGGCGACCGGCGGCAGCAGTTCGCCGGGCAGCACCGCTTGCGCCGCGCTGACCAGCTCAGCGTCCAGATCGCCGGTGATCACGCTGCCAAGGCTACGGCGGGCGGCTCAGTCGAACGCGGTGCTCGGCGCTCCGGCCAGCTCGCGCACGACCCGGATCATCTCGGCCGGGTCGAAGGGCTTGGTGAGGTAGGCATCCACGCCGATCTGGCGGCCGCGATCGCGGTCGTCTTCCTGGGCCCGGGCGGTGATCAGGACGACCTTGATCCCCGACGTCTCCGGGTTCCGGCGCAGCTGGGTGGCGGTGACCCAGCCGTCGAGCCGGGGCATCATCACGTCCAGCGTGATGACGTCGGGGTGGACTTCGACCACTTTCTCCAGGCACTCGCGGCCGTCCACGGCCGTCACGACCTCGAAGCCTTCGAGCGTCAGGTTGACCGCGATCAGCTGACGGATGACCTCGTCATCATCAACTACCAGCACCCGGCCCAGTCCCTGGCTCACGGGCGTGAGGCTATCGGCTCTGCCATGTTCTTGCGGGCAGTTCCGCGCCGTGTCCGCGGATACTTGTGGCTGGTACTCTTTGCTGCGGCCCGTAGTGCGATAACGCGGGCCGGCAGCGCCAGCCCCCATAGCTCAGGGGATAGAGCAACGGCCTCCGGAGCCGTGTGCGCAGGTTCGAATCCTGCTGGGGGCGCCCACTTCGGTCCCACGCCGACCTCGCGCCAGCGGTAGAAAGTCCGCACCAGCGACCAGCCAGCGCGCGGCATGCCCGTGCCCGAGAAGACCATAAGCGTCCGGAGACTGAGCCTCGTCATCCAGTCCGGCTCCGAACTAGCCTGGGACTGGACGGTGCTCGGCTCGGCGCACCTCCTAGCCCCCGCTCCGGCTCTACAGGACCGGCTCTACAGGAAGGGCCATGAGAGCACGAGTTGCTTTGCTGACGGCAACGATCATTGTGGCCGCGTCCGTCGCCGCAGCTATCGCCCTGCACCGGGCGACCACCAGGATCTGCGGCTTCGCGGTGATCAGGCCATCTCAGTGCCAGCAGCCGACCGACTATCCACTAGACGTGCGGCTCGGACTCGCTTAGCGGTCGGCATCCTCATCGCTACTGCCATCGTTGCGATCGGCGGCGGCATCATGCACCCCCGCCGCTTATCCGGCCGCCCCTGACGAACCTGATAGCGGTCAGCACTGCCGAATTGCGCCTTCCTTAGATCAAGGCGACACCGCAAGCGGTGCCGCTGCGCGCCCGCCACCGGGCTCTGCGTTGGGACGCCCGCCCGGTGCGGGCGCGCAGGCCGCTAGGTCCACTGGTCAGCCAGGCTAGTCATCACGCGATCCGCTGGCCGGGGCCCATCTTCCTCGACTTCGATTGTCCGGCTCGCGGCCGCCGCATCTAGGGCGGCCCTTCGGGCGGTCGCACGCGATCGGCTTCGCCGACCCTAGACCCGGCGTCCACTGACCTGGTTCTGGGCGCCTGCGAGGAAGACGGGGGCAGAGCAGGAATCGGTTGACCCGTGCTCACTGCGCCGGTGCAGTGCGAGCGAAGCGGTCGGTGGCCTCGATGATCCTGTGGACCATCCCGGGCTCGTCCAGGGAATGCCCGGCGTCGTTAACGAGCTGGAGGTCGGATTCTGGCCATGCCCGATGTAGGTCCCAGGCGGTGGCCGGCGGAGTGCACAGGTCGTAGCGGCCCTGCACGATGACCGCGGGCACATGCCGGAGCGCGCCCGCGTTCCGGATCAGCTGCCCTTCCTCGAAAAAGCCGCAACGGGCGACGTAATGGCTCTCGATCCGGGCGAACGCCACCGCGAAACCAGGCTCGGCGAACGTCGCTTCCAGAGACGGGTCCGGGTGCAGCAGCATGCCCGCGATTTCCCAGCGGGTCCAGGCTTGGGCCGCACGCACGCGGACGTCGCGGTCGGCGGACTCCAGGCGCTTGCGGTAGGCGGTGACAAGATCATCGCGTTCCTCTTCCGGGATGGCGCCGGTGAATTCCTCCCACCGGTCGGGCAGTAGCCGGGACGCACCGTCACGGTAAACCCAGCTGAGCTCGCTTTCGCGGAGCGTGAAGATGCCCCGCAGCACCATCGCGCGCACCCGCTGCGGATGGGCCTGGGCATAAGCGAGAGCGAGCGCGCTTCCCCATGAACCGCCGGAGAGGACCCAGCTGTTTACGCCAGCTCACCACGCAGCCGTTCCATGTCAGCCACCAGGTGCCAGGTCGTGTTCGCCGCCAGCGAGACGCTGGGATCGCTGGCATGCGGCCGACTCCGCCCGCAGCCGCGCTGATCGAACAGGATGATCCGGTAAGCGGCGGGGTCGTAGGCCCGCCGATGGTCCGGGAACAGCCGCCACCGGGGCCGCCGTGCACGACCAGCACGGGCAGGCCTCGGGGGTTGCCGCACTCCTCCCACCAGATTTGCTGGCCGTCGCCGACGTCGAGCAGGCCGCTGCGGTACGGCTCGATCGGTGGGTAGAGAACGCGGATTTCCATGGCGGCATCCTGCCGCATCGCGCCGGCAGGTTCCGACGCGGCCGCCAACGGGCCCGCGCCTGGTACGGATCGATCCAGGGGCACGCCTGCACAGGGGCCGTTCTCCAGGCGGAGTTGGTTACCGAAACTGGCGACGAAAGCTCAGTTAGGCGGGCGGGCCATCAGCGGCGGGACGGGTACTCCCAAGTAGTCGCGGCCAATGGGGGGCGCGGGTCACACTGCTTGGTGGCACGTCGCGGACAGATTCCCAAGCTGATAGTCCGACCTTCAGCCGTCGATTCCTTGATCCGGAACGTGCACGGAACGATCTCGGTCGCGGCTCCCGGCTGACGGCCCCTGCTTAGCCGGTCACGGGCCAAGATTCGCCAGGTGGGCGATGCGGCCTCCGGAGCCGTGTGCGCAGGTTCGAATCCTGCTGGGGGCGCTGCTGGGGGCGCAGCTCACAGTGATTTTTAGAACCCGTCGGGCGCCCAGGTCATCTCGAACACGCCGGGAGCAGTCTCTACACCCATCACCCCGAAGCCCGGCACGGTATGTTCCCTTAGCGAGGTCAGGCGCAGAACTGCTCGGTGATGGCCCGCTGAAAGCGGGCTCTCAGCTCAGGCGTGAGCCGTTGCCAGTCGTGCTCGAACCGCGGCGCGGCCTGGAAGGCGGGCACCCGTAGCAGGAGATAGCTGGGCAACGTCGAGAGCGCTCGCGACCGACATAACGCGGCACCGGCCGGCGGCTAGCGCAGTTTCCGCCGCGCAGGTCGGCGTTCAGCGCCTGGCGCGATGACGGTGCCGCAACCTACCATGATCGCGAAGGCTCGTTACCCGGCGACCGTGACGGCTTCCACGGTCACGGTCGTACCCGGCGACGCGAGAGGGACGAGCGTTCCAGCGGCGGGAAGGCCGTTGACTACGAGGTCGCGGACGCGGCCGCCGGCCCCGCGATTATTTACCTGGATTATGTAAGTGGCGCCGCGGAACCGGCGAGTCGCAGTAAAGCCAGGCCATCCAGCTGGAAGTACGGGATCAACCCGCAGCCCGTCGTACTCGGGCCGGATGCCGAGAATCCACTGCGTTATGGCGACCATGTTCCATGTCGCCGCGCCGGTCAGCCAGGAGTTCTTGGCCTCGCCATGGTTCGGGGCCGCCGGGCCAGCGATCATCTGCGCATATACATACGGCTCGCAGCGGTGCAGCTCGCTGAGTTCTTCGCGCGCGGCCGGATTGATCCGCTGGTAGTAATCAAAGGCGGCGTCACCGCGGCCGATGATCGCCTCAGCGATCATCACCCACGGGTTGGTATGACAGAAGATACCGCCGTTTTCCTTATAGCCAGGCGGGTAGGAGGAGATCTCGCCCAGCGACAGGTCATAACGTGAGTACGCGGGCTGCACCAGTGCGATGCCGTGAGCGCTGGCGAGATGCTCGCGAACACTGTCGAGAGCGCTGATGGCCGTTCCGTCCTCGGTCCCTATTCCGCTCATTACGCAGAATCCCTGCGGCTCGATGAAGATCCGGCCTTCCTGGTTCTCGCTGGAGCCGACGGGGCCGCCCGCATAGTCGTAGGCCCGGCGGAACCAGGCGCCGTCCCAGCCGTGCTCGGTAACCGCGGCGGCCATCTCGTCTGCCGCAGCCCGGTAGGCTCTCGCGTCTTCCGGCAGGCCGCGCCGCTGCGCCATTCGGCGAGTTCCAGGCCAGCGAGGACGAATAGCGCCGCGATGAACACCGACTCCGCCACGCCGCCCGACTTGTTGGTGGTCGTCTGGAATGACTCCCCTGGCGTCTCGGAGAAGCAGTTGAGATTCAGGCAGTCATTCCAGTCTGCCCGGCCGATGAGAGGGAGCCCGTGGGGACCGAGTCGGTTCAGGCTGTAGCGCAGCGACCGCTGCAGGTGCTCGTATAGCGGTGTCGCGCTCACCGCGTCGTTGTCGTAAGCCGCGGGCTCGTCCAGGATCGAGAAGTCGCCCGTTTCCTTGAGATAGGCGGCGACGCCGAGCACGAGCCAGAGCGAGTCATCGTTGAACCCGGATCCGATGTCGTCGTTGCCCCGCTTGGTGAGCGGCTGATACTGGTGGTACGAGCCGCCGGTCGGGAGCTGAGTGCTGGCGAGGTCTATGATCCTGGCCCGGCCGCGTTCCGGTGCGAGGGCGACGAATCCGAGCAGGTCCTGGCTTGAGTCACGGAACCCGATGCCGCGGCCGATACCCGACTCAAAGAGCGAGGCCGAACGGCTCATCTCGAAGGTCACCATGCACTGGTAGGGATTCCAAATGTTCACCATCCGGTCGGTGTGAACGTCCGGCGTGCTGACCCGAAGCCCGGACAGACGTGAATCCCAAGACGCTCGCAGCTGCTCAAAGCCCTGCGCCACCGTGCCGGGCTGCAGCCACCGCTCGATAACGGGCAGAACGAGCGTCTTGTTGAGGATCCCGGAACCCGGAGGGTCGAACTTCGCCTCGCCCGGATTCTCCCCGTAGCCGAGCAGGAAGATGATCTCCCTCTGCTCGCCGGGGGCGAGCGCCACCCGGACATGATGACAGCCATGCGGCGCCCATCCGTGCGCGATCGAGTTGAAGCAGGCGCCGCGATCCACGACCACCGGACGGTCCCAGCCGCGGTAGGCACCCAGGAACTGGTCGCGCTGGGTGTCAAATCCTGCTAGCGGCTCCGAGCAGGCGAAGTAGGCGAAGTGATCGCGCCGCTCGCGGTACTCGGTGCGGTGGTATATGACGCCATCACTGACCTCAACCTCGCCGGTCGAGTAGTTGCGCTGGAAATTGGTCGCGTCATCCAGGGCGTCCCACAGGCAGAACTCCACCGAAGAGAAGACCGAGAGGCGGACCGGGGTGCTGCGCTGGTTGCTGACGCGCAGCCGCCACACCTCCAGCGTCTGTTCCGGTGGCACGAAGTACAGCGTCTCGGCGTGAACGTCCAGGTACGACGACGCAATCTGCGTGTACCCCAGCCCGTGCCGGCACTCGTAGTCATCGAGTTGCCGCTGCGTCGGCTGCCATGACGGCGACCAGTACTCACCGGAGTCATCGTCGCGGAGGTAGATATACCGGCCGCCCGAGTCGGCCGGTACGCCGTTGTACCGATACCGGGTGAGCCTCCGCAGCCGGGCATCTCGGTAGGCGCAGTAACCGCCGGCCGTGTTGGAGATCACCCCGAAGAACTCGTCGGTGCCCAGGTAATTGATCCACGGCAACGGGGTGTCGGGGCGCGTGATGACATACTCGCGTCGCTGGTCGTCGAACCGGCCGTATCGCATCGGCGCCTCCCAGAACAGGGCGTGCAGACGGGCGCCGCGGATCCGTCTTCCGCGCGCACTCCGTGTCGACAGCATGCAACGTCGCGGCCCGCCGCGGCCGGGCCGAAAGTCCCGCTTCGCCTTCTATTCGGCCCGGAACGCTCGTCCCTCCGCTCGTCGCCGCCTCGACGATCGAAGAGGCAGGACGCTGCGGGACTGGGCTGGACAAGATCCATTCGGAGCTCTCGTGACGGAGAATCCGCAATGTGCGCATTGAGCTCCTGGTTAGGGCTGGCCCGGCATTCAAGCGGTCGCGTTCCGCGATAGACCCGCGATAGAACGTGTGCCGACGTGCTGCCGAGAGGAGCATCTGTACAGGTCAGAGCCAGTTGCGTTGGGTGCAAGGGAACGGTCTCCGGAGCCGTGTGCGCAGGTTCGAATCCTGCTGGGGGCGCAGCTTAGAGGCTATTTTTCGAACTAATCCCCGACACGGGTACCCGTGATCGTCCAGAAGTACGAAAAGGCACGTGCCGCTCGCCGCGGCCGGCAATAAGCCGAAGAACCCAGCGCTACGATCGCGCGGCGAACCTCTTGGGGCTCGCCGCGCGATGATTGGTCACTTAGCCGCGGATCCGTTCTTCTTCGCCGGTGCATCGCGGTGGTGGACTGCCGTCAATGGCGCCATCGCCTTCAGGGCATCCTCGGCGAACTTCCGCTGGCTAGCCAGCATCTGCTCGGCGAAGTCGTAGGCGCTCGCGATCAGCTCGTGTGGCTTGGGCAGCTTGTCGGTGAACGGCAAGCTCAGATCCGGCCGACCGGGGGTGATCGACTGGACGTTGCTGGTCCAGGTCTGAATCGCCTCGATTACTGCGGCCTGGCTCTTGCGGACCGTACTCAGGATGTCCTCCTGCAGGTCACGGCCCATGGTGCGGGCTTCGGTCATGACTCCTCCTCGGGTCTATGTTGCTCACTATATCAGGCAGCTGATCGATATACCAATCAAGCAAAGTCACTTGGCCCGGGGAGTAAGTGTTGCGGCAAGCCCGGTGAGCAGGAGGTCGAGGCCACGTTCAAGTTCAGTGGCGCCGTCGTAGCTCGCCAGCACCGGCGCCAGACTGCGCAGAAGGGGGAACTCGCCGATCGGCAGCCGGTGCAGGCCCAGCCGCAGCAGGTCGTCGGTCTCATCGGGGTTGTCGACGATTTCCTGGAGTTCGTTGAGTACGTGGCCGTGCAGGAAGCCGAACAGGGCCCGGTAGATGTGCAATGCGTCCGGTCCGTCAAAGCCAGCCCGGGTGAGCAGCGCGAGCACGTCTTCGAGGGGACGCAGCGTGCCATGAGGGCGCAGCGCTAGCGGGGTGGCCAGCGGCCGCGTGACCAGCAACGGCACCACATGCGGGTGGGCGAGGGCGAGCGCCCGGTAGTTGCGGGCGACCGAGCGCAGCTGGCCTGCCCAGTCGGGATCGGTCGCATCGACTGAGAGCTTGGCCAGGACCGTCTCAGCCACTCCGTCGAGGAGCGCGGCCTTATTCGGTGCGTGCCGGTACAAGATCATCGGATCCCGGTCAAGCGCGCGGGCGAGCCGGCGCATGGACAGGCCGTCGGCCCCGTCACTGTCGATGATGACCAGCGCAGCCGCCAGCACTACCTCCCGGGTGATCTTGCCGTCACCGTTCGGGATCGCGTCGGTTTCGCCGACCGCACGGCCGGCACGCGGCGGGGTCATGGCAGCACCTTCTCTCGTCTCGCCTTGATCTAGCTCAGAGAAATACTACTGCAGGATGCCGACCGTAGGTCTACGACGTTGACATATGCTGAGAAGGCGAGTTACCGTAGGTCTACATTGTAGTCCGATCACGTATGTCATCAGCATAAACACCGGGAGAGCACGGTTATGAAACGCGCGATAGCCCGGCAGGCCGAGGGGGAGTCGCTGGCCGCGGCGGCGCTCGGCGAGGCGTCGGACATCATGATGGCGCACCCGCTGGCCTTGCAGCTGCGTAACCTGCAGAGCCTGGTCGAGATCGGCGTGGATAAGAACACCACCGTGGTGTTCCCTGCCCCGCTGATGTCCACCATCGCCGAACTCGGCACCTTCCTCGCCCGCGAGACGGCAGCGGCCAGCCCGCCACGGCGGCCTGCCAACGGCAGCAAACCCGCCCCCGTCGTCCCCAACGGCCCGGCCGTCATGGCAGCGGTCGAGCCCGGCTAGCCACCCGCCGCATCGCCCGCGGCCAGCCCGGCCGGCCGATCCGAGCCACAACGGCCCGGCGCCATCCGAACGCTCCCATCAAGCCTCCCCAGCTAAGGACGCCGCAATGAAACGCAGGACTTTCGACCTTCTGATGGCCGTAGCGGGCCTGTTCCTCGCCGTCACCCTCGCCGTCGCCGGCGGACTGGCACTATGGGGCCACAATTTCATCGGCAACGAGGTCCACACGCAGCTCGCCGCCCAGCAGATCTTCTTCCCGGCCGCCAACAGCCCCGCGGTAGCCAAGCCCGAGTTCCAGGCCATGCGCCAGTACGGCGGGCAGCAGCTCACCACCGGCGCCCAGGCCGAGGTCTACGCCGACCACTTCATCGCCAATCACCTCAAGGCAATCGGCGGCGGTAAGACCTACGCCCAGCTCAGCGCCGAAGCCATCGCCAAGCCTGCCGACACTGCGCTCGCCGCCCAGGTCGCCACCGTCTTCAAGGGCGAGACCCTGCGCGGGCTGCTGCTCAACGCCTACGCCTTCGGGACAATGGGCACCATCGCCGGCATCGCCGCCATCGCGGCGTTTATCGCCGCCGCGGTCATGCTCATCCTCAGCGGCCTCGGCCTCATGCACGCCCGGCGCACCACCCCCGGCACCGAGATCCTCACCGGCCGGACCGGCCACGGGCCGCGCTCGGTCACAACCCCGGTCAGCGCCCGCAACGCCAGCCAGCCGCCTGCCGACGATCTCATCGGTACAACACCCGGCACCCCCGCCGCCGGGTCCCCCTGACCTGCCGGCCTGCCGGGACACGCCGCCCGGCTGGCCGGCAGTCCAACTGCCTATCGCTCCCTGTGCTGCCGGCCACCCTTCCGGCCGGCGGCGCCAGGGTAACGGGGGCAACCGGCCGGAAGACCATTGCCATTCAGGCGCCGGAATTTATTTGGAGCAGAAATGAAAGCTGCAGTTGTACGAGAATTCGGCCAGCCGCTGGTGATGGAGGACCGTCCCGTTCCGTCGCCCGGCCGCGGGCAGGTAACGGTCCGGATGGAAGCATCCGGCCTGTGTCACACCGACATTCACGCCGCCAACGGCGACTGGCCCGTCAAGCCGAGTCCGCCGTTCGTGCCTGGCCACGAGGGCGTCGGCCTGGTGCACGCGACCGGCGAAGGAGTCAGCGGCCTGACGATCGGGCAGCGGGTCGCGGTCCCGTGGCTTGGCTACGCCTGCGGAACCTGCAAGCACTGCCTCACCGGCTGGGAGACGCTTTGCCTGCAGCAGCTTGACACGGGCTACTCCGTCGACGGCTGCTACGCCGAGTACTTCCTGGCCGAGGCAGCCTTTGCCGCCAAGGTCCCCGATGGCATCGACCCGTTCGACGCCGCGCCGCTGAGCTGCGCGGGCGTGACCACGTACAAAGCAGTCAAGGTCGGCAACGTCCGCCCGGCCGACCTGGTCGCCATCTCCGGAGTCGGCGGCCTCGGCCACCTCGCCGTCCAGTACGCCAAGATCTTCGGCGGTACTGTCGCCGCGATCGAGGTCACCGACGAGAAACTGCAGCTCGCCAAGGAACTCGGCGCCGACATCACCATCGACGCGCGAACCGAGGACCCGGCGGCAGTCCTGCAATCACACGGCGGCGCCGACGTCGCCATCGGCCTGGCCGTCGACGACAGGTCTTTCGCCGCCGCCTACGCCGGCCTGCGCCGCGGCGGGCGGCTCGTACTGGTCGCGCTGCCCGCAGCCGGCACGCTCTCCATCCCGGTCTTCGACACCGTGCTCAACGGCACGTCGGTCATCGGCTCCATCGTGGGCACCCGCGCCGACCTGCAGGACGTATTCGCCCTGCACGCCGCCGGCCAGACCCGGGTCATCTATGAGACCAGGCCGCTGGCCGCGGTCAACGACTCCATCCAGGAGGTCCTGCACGGGCGTGCAAAAGCACGCATCGTCATGACGCCCTAGGGACCAGACAACATCGGCTGCGAGGACAGGGGAACGAGCAAATGCAAGGACAGCGGGAATACATCGGGCCGTCTGGGCCGGCCGCGACAGCAGCGCAGCCGCAACAGGCACCGGCGGGCATGGTCAGCGGCCGGGTGGCCCTGGTCACCGGCGGCACCAGGGGCATCGGAGCCGCGATCTGCCACCGCCTGGCCGCGGAGGGTGCATCGATCGCGGCCGGCTACTGGCGTCAGCGCGAGGGAGCAGAGAAGTTCCAGGCGTCTATGTCGGAGGAGTTTCCGGACCAGCTCTGCACGCTGCACGAAGGCAACATCGGCCTGGCCGAGGACTGCCGGCGCGTCGTGCACGACGTCATTGCACAGCACGGGCGCCTCGACATCCTGGTGAATAACGCCGGGATCACCATCGACCGGACGGCCGCCAAGATGTCCGACGAGGACTGGCAGCGCGTGATCGCCGTCAACTTGTCCGGCGCCTTCTTCATCGCCCAGGCCGCTCTTGAGCACATGATCCATCGTGGCACCGGCCGAATCGTCAGCGTGTCATCGGTGATCGGCGAGACCGGCAATATCGGCCAGGCCAACTATGCCGCGTCCAAGTCCGGGCTGTTCGGCCTCACGAAATCGCTGGCCAGGGAGGCCATCTTCCAGCTGAACCGCGCGGAGCGGCCAGCGGGTGACGGCCTCGGCCTCACCGTGAACGCTGTCACCCCCGGCTTTGTCGCCACGGACATGCTCGCCACCATTCCGGATCAGGTGCTCGCGCGCATCAGGGGACAGATTCCGGTCGGCCGACTCGGCCGGCCTGAGGAGATCGCCCGCGTGGTGTGCTTCCTGGCCGCCGACGAGTCTGCCTATATCACCGGACAGGTCTGGGCCGTTAACGGCGGCCTGGACATGTGAGAGGGAACGTCATGAATGATCTGCCAGATGTCGTCGTCCTGTCCGCAGTGCGGACTGCCATCGGCCGGTACGGCGGCGGCCTGGCCGGGGTCCCGCCGTGCGACCTTGCTGCCGTGGTAGTCAAGGAGGCAGTGCGGCGGGCCGACGTTGAGCCCGCCGAGGTCGGCCACGCGGTTTTCGGCCACGTGATTCACACCGAAGCACGAGACATGTACCTGGCCCGGGTCGCCGCCGTCAACGGCGGGCTGCCGGTCACCACGCCGGCCTTCACCGTCAACAGGCTCTGCGGCAGCGGACTGCAGGCGATCGTCTCGGCCGCCCAGGTCATCCAGCTCGGTGATGCGGATGCCGCGGTAGCAGGCGGCGTCGAGTCGATGAGCCGCAGTCAGTACTGGCTGCCTGGATTGCGCTGGGGCCAGCGCATGCGCGACGGCGTGACCGTCGACGCCATGGTCGGAGCGCTGACCGACCCGTTCGACGGCTGCCACATGGGCGTGACAGCAGAGAACGTCGCGCGCGAATTCGGGATCTCGCGCGCCGATCAGGACGCGCTGGCGGTGCAGAGCCACCACCGGGCCGCAGCGGCAGCAGCAGCCGGCTACTTCACCGAGCAGATCATTCCGGTCGAGGTACCCGGCAAAGAAGGGAACCGTCAGCGTGGTGGCTGACGAGCACATCCGGCCCGATGCCTCCGCCGAGGGTATGGCGCGGCTACGTCCGGCATTCGCCGACGACGGCACGGTGACAGCCGGAAACGCAGCAGGAGTCAACGACGCGGCCGCCGCCGTCATCCTCGCCAGCGGTGATTACGCCAGCCGACACGGCCAGGCGCCTCTCGGCCGGCTCGTCGCCTACAGTCACGCCGGCGTGGAGCCGAGGATCATGGGCGTCGGCCCGGTGCCGGCCGTCAGGCTGGTGCTGGACCGGGCGGGCCTCAAGATAGACGAGATCGACGTGTTCGAGGTGAACGAGGCGTTTGCCGCCCAGGCACTGGCCGTCGTCCGAGAGCTTGGCCTGCCGCCGGAAAAGACCAACCCGAACGGCAGCGGCATCTCGCTCGGTCACCCTCTTGGCGCTACCGGTGCCATCCTGGTCGTCAAGGCACTGTACGAGCTCAGGCGGATAGCCGGCCGGTACGCGCTCGTCACCATGTGCATCGGTGGCGGCCAGGGCATCGCCGCGATATTCGAGCGAGCATGACCACGGCAGGACGCGGCCTGGGAGGCCGCGGAGGCAGCTGCCGAGGCAGTGGCACCAGAAGCCGGCCAGTTCGCCTCCGTGGACCTGGCTGGCTTCGGCGAGTCGGTGGCCAGCGTGCTGACGCGCGCAGCTGGGCATCCCGGCGATGTTGCCGCCGCCATGCTGCGGTACTCGGCCAGCATGGCCCGGATCGGGCCGGTGGCCGCGGCGCGCTGGCTAGGGGCTCAGACGGAGCCGCCCGTTCCCGTCGGGGAGGATAAGCGGTTCGCCGACCGCGCATGGAACGACAATCCAGCGTTCTTCGCGCTCCGGCAGGCGTACCTGGCCGGCGTCCAGCTCGCGGCTGATGTCCGCGCGGCAGGGGCCGGCGAGGCCGTGGCCGACGCGAAGGCAGGGCTCGCCGCTGACTTCGTGCTGGACGCACTGGCGCCGACGAATTTCCTGCTGACCAACCCGGCGGCAATCAAGCGGGCAATGGAGACCGGGGGGGCCAGCCTGGCGGCAGGCGCCGGACATTTCGTCGATGACCTGCTGCGCAACGGCGGCCGGCCGCGACAGGTCGACACGAGCCACTTCAGGCTGGGCGAGAACATGGCGGCCACGCCAGGCAAGGTGGTGTTCAGGAACGAGCTCATGGAGCTCATTCAGTACGCTCCGCAGACACCCAAGGTCCGCGCCGTGCCGATGCTGGCCAGCCCGCCGTGGATCAACAAGTACTACATCATGGACCTGGCTCCGGGACGCAGTTTCATCGAGTGGGCAGTCCAGCACGAACGCACGGTCTTCGCGATCTCCTACCGCAACCCGGACGCGTCCATGCGCGGCGTAACCCTGGACGACTACCTGATCCACGGGCCGTCGAAGGCCCTCGACGTCATCGCCGATATCACTGGCGCCCCGAAGATTGACATCACCGGGCTGTGCCTGGGCGGAGCGCTGACCGGCATGCTGGCGGCCTATCTTGCCGGAACTGGCGATGACCGGATCGGCTCCATCACGCTGCTGAACACCATGCTCGATTACAGCGAGCCGGGCGTCCTCGGTGCCTTCACCGACGAGCAGACGGTCGCGCGGCTTGAGCACGAGATGGCGGAGAAGGGCTATCTTGACGGCAGCCAGATGGCCGGCACCTTCGACCTGCTGCGAGCGAACGACCTCATTTTCAGCTACGTCGTGTCGGGCTGGCTGATGGGCCAGGATCCCCCGGCCTTCGACCTGCTGGCCTGGAACGCCGACAGCACCCGGCTGCCGGCCGCAATGCACTCCTTCTACCTGCGCTGCCTGTACTATCGGGAACGAGCTGGCCCGCGGCCAGATGACGCTGGCCGGCCAGCCGCTGCGACTATCGCAGGTCAAGAACGACACGTACGTGGTGGGTGCCGTCAACGACCACATCGTGCCCTGGCATGCCTCATACCGGGCCACCAGTCTGCTGGGAGGCGACGTCCGCTACGTCCTGTCCAGCGGCGGCCACGTGGCCGGGATCGTCAACCCGCCGGGACCGAAGGCATGGTACGAGACGTGCCGACAGCTACCCGGCTGACGGGCACAGCTGGCGCGCCGCGGCCGCGAGGCAGGCTGGCTCCTGGTGGGAGGACTGGACCAGCTGGTCACAGAAACGCGCAGGCGACCGCGTCCGGCCGCCGGGAATGGGCAGCAGCCGGAACCCGGCCATGAGTGACGCGCCCGGCGACTATGTCCTCGGCTGACGCCGGCCCGTGAGAGGCGCGACATGAGGACGCGGTACGCCCACAACGGTGAGTTGCGGATCGCCTGCGGGCGTGCGCTGTGAGCGGGCCCGGCGGCTTGGTGCTGGTGCTCAACTCGGGCAGTTCGTCAGTCAAGTTCGCTCTGGTGCGCACGGGCAGCTGGGGAGCGTCTGATGGCGGGACATGGGCGAGCGGCTCGGCACGCCCGAGGCGTTGCTGCGGGTTCAGAGATTCCCGGCGCCCGCAGTTGAAGAAGGCTTCCCGAAGGCACTCACCGGGCTGTAGTGGCCAGGGTGCTTGAGCACGCGACAGCGGCGCTGGACGGCGGCGTTCGCCTGCTGGGGGCGGGTCACCGGGTGGTGCACGGCGGAGAACAGTTCAGTTCGTCGATCCTGGTGAACGACGCGGTGATCGCCGCGCTGCGACTCGTTCAGTCACCTGGCGCCACTGCACAACCCGGCGAATCTCGCCGGCATCGAGGCTGTGCGCGCCGTCCTGCCCGACTTGCCGCAAGTCGCCGTGTTCGATACCGCGTTTCATCAGACGATGCCGCCGCACGCTTTCCGCTATGCAGTCCCCGAGGAGTGGTACACGCGGTACGCGGTGCGACGTTACGGATTTCACGGCACCAGCCACCGATTCGTCAGCGAGCAGGCCGCCGCCATGCTCGGCCGGCCGCTCCGCGAGCTCCGGCTGGTCACCGCCCACCTCGGCAACGGGTGCAGCGCGGCCGCCGTGCGCGACGGCGTCTCAGTGGACACCACCATGGGGCTCACCCCGCTGGAAGGTCTGGTGATGGGGACCCGCTCCGGCGACGTGGATCCTGGCCTTCTCGGCTACATGGCCGGCCGGACCGGCATGAGTCTCGACGAGCTCACCATGGCGCTCGAACGTCGACAGCGGGCTTCTGGGGCTGTCGGGCGTGGGCAACGACATGCGCACGGTCGAAGCCGCGGCTGCCGACGGGAAACGAGCGCGCGCAGCTCGCACTCGAGGTTTTCGTGCACCGGCTCGCCAAGGCGATAGCAGGGCTGGTGATCGGGTTGGAGCGGCTCGACGCGCTGGTCTTCACCGGCGGCATCGGCGAGAACAGCGCCGTCGTCCGCAGCATGGTGCTCAGCCGCCTGCGCTTCCTCGGCCTGACTGAGGATGCCGGGCCAATGCCGACCATGGCCGGCGCACCGGCGGGCGCGTCAGCCTCGCTGGTCCGGTCGTGGCGCTCGTCGTCCCGACGGACGAGGAGCTCCTGATCGCCCGCGACACCGCCCGCGTGATCGCCGGCGGTCGACCAGACTCTCGCAAGTACCCAAGGATGGTGACCTATGGTCAGGAGCCTGCTCGTCGTGCCGACCAGCGCCGATGTTGGCCTGGCCAGGACGTGCCTCGGACTGGTGCGGGCCCTCGACCGGCAGGGGGTCAACGTCGCCTTCGTCAAGCCGGTGGCGCAGCCGCGGGCCGACGGCGGCCCCGACCGCTCGGCGGCGCTCGCCGCGGCCATAACCTCGCTGCGTCCCCCGGATCCGCTGTCCACCGCCGAGCTAGAACAGCAGCTCGCAGACGCGCGGACTGCACGCCGCGCTGGAGAAGATCATCGCAGTCCTGGAGCCTGTCCATGACCGCTCCGATGTTGTCGTCGTAGAGGCACTCACCCCTGGCCCGGCGAGGCTGTACGCCGTCGAGATCAACCAGGCGCTCGCCCGGGCACTCGACGCCGACGTCCTCCTGGTCGCAAGCTGGCCGGCACCGGACACAAGAAGCGGCGAGGACCACATCCATCGCCCGTCGGAGGCCGGGCTAGACCCGATCGCGGCCGTCGTCGGGGACCTGGCTGAGACACTCTCTATCGCCGCGAGCGGGTACTGGTCTGGTGAGCAAGCACGGGTAGTCGGCTGCGTGGTCAACGGCATGCCTGAGGATCCGCCTGCGGCGGCGCAGCTGCGCGAGATCCTGGAACAGCGCGGGCTGCGACTCCGCGCTGCGGTACCGCTTCGCCCCGAGCTGACCTGGCTGCGAGTGCGTGACCTGGTCCGGGAGCTGGACCCGAGGGTGCTCAGCGAGGGGGATCTGTCCAGGCGCATCAAGGACGTGGCGGTGTTCGCCCAGGGCGTCCCGGGCGGCCTCCGCGTGCTCACCGAGGGCAGGCTCGTGGTGGTTCCTGGCGACCGCCACGACGTCGTCATGGCCGCCTGCCTGGCCGAACTGAACGGGACGCATCTGGCGGCCCTGCTCCTTACCGCCGGGATCATGCCGGACCCGCGGGTCTGGGAACTCACCCAGGCTGCTTTCGCGACTGGCCTGCCCATACTCGTCGTCGACGACGACAGCTACCAGACGGCGGCGCGGGTAGCTGACCTCGATCCCGGACTGCCGGTAGACGACCTGGAACGGATCGAGGGCGTGACGGACAGCATCGCCGATGCGCTGGATAACGGCCTGGCTTGAGTCGCTTCCTGGCTCCACCCGGTCCCGCCGCCTGAGCCCGGCCGCCTTCCGGCACCGGCTGGTCGGGCTAGCTCGCGCCGCCGACGCGTGTGTCGTCCTGCCCGAGGGCACCGAGCCGCGCATCGTGCAGGCCGCGGTCGCGTGCGCGGAGCGGGGCATCGCCCGCAGCGTGCTGCTGGGATCGCCAGACGAGGTGGCCAGGCTAGCCCGCAGCCTCGGGCTGCGGCTGCCCGATGGCGTCTCGGTGGTCGACCCCGAGAGCGTCGCCGAGCGCTATGTCGCCCCGCTGGCTCGGCTTCGGCAGCACCGTGGCTGGACCGAGGAGATCGCTCGCGAGCACCTCGGCGATCCGATCGTGGTCGGCACGATGATGCTCCAGCAGGGTGAAGTGGACGGCATGGTGGCCGGCGCGGTCCACACCACATCAGCCACGGTCCGCCCCGCCCTGCAGATCCTGGGCACCATGCCCGGCAGCCGCCTGGTGTCGTCGGTGTTCTTCATGTGCCTGCCCGACGAGGTGGTCATCTACGGCGACTGCGCCATCAACCCGCAGCCCGGTGCCGATGATCTCGCCGACATCGCCATCCAGAGCGCAGCATCGGCACGGACCTTCGGCATCGAGCCGAGGGTCGCGATGATCAGTTTCAGCACCGGTACCTCGGGCGCTGGCAGCAATGTCGACAAGGTCGCCGAGGCCACCCGGATTGTGCGGCGAACGGGCACCCGAACTGGCCGTCGACGGCCCGCTGCAGTACGACGCCGCTACCGTCGCCTCGGTAGGGAAAACTAAGCGGCCCGGCAGCCCGGTGGCCGGGCGAGCCAACGTCTTCATCTTCCCCGACCTGGACACCGGCAACACGACGTACAAAGCCGTGCAGCGAAGCGCCGAGGTAGTAAGCGTTGGCCCGATGCTCCAGGGCCTCGCCAAGCCCGTGAACGACCTCAGCCGCGGTGCCCTGGTGGACGACATCATCTACACAGTCGCACTTACCGCGATTCAGTCGCGCACCAGATAGCTCGGGCGCCGCCGGGGGCCGAGCCTGCCGGCCCGGCCCCACGTGCGGCTGCTGCTTACAACAGCGTCGTCACTGCCTTGACTTCGGTGTAGTTGTTGAGGACCTCGTGGCCCATCTCACGGCCCCAGCCGGACTGCTTGTATCCGCCGAACGGCAGTGCCGCGTCGAACACGTTGTAGCAGTTGATCCACACTGTTCCCGCCCTGAGCTTCTTGGCTAGCGCATGGGCCTTCGAGATGTCCTTGGTCCAGATGCCAGCGCCCAGGCCGTATTCGGAGTCGTTGGCGACCTTGGCGATCTCATCCAGGTCGCTGAACGGCGACGCCACCAGTACCGGACCGAAGATTTCCTCGCGGACGACCTTCATGTCGGGCCGGGTGTTGGTGAGCACCGTCGGCTCAATGAAGTAGCCGCGGTCGCCATACCGGCCGCCGCCCGCCAGCGCGGTCGCGCCGTCGGACTTTCCGGACTCCAGGAATCCGCTGACCCGGCGGAACTGCTCCTCCGACACCAGCGGGCCCATCTGCGTGCCTGGCTCCATGCCGGGCCCCATCTTGATCGACTTGGCGATCGCGGCGACGCCGTCGACTACCTCGTCGAACCTGGCCTGCTGCACGTACAGCCGCGACCCGGCCACGCAGCACTGCCCGTGGTTGAAGAAGATCGCGTTAGCCGCGCCCTCGATGACCTCGGGCCCAGCGTCGTCGAACACGATGTTGGGGCTCTTGCCGCCTAGCTCAAGGGTCAGCTTCTTCAGGTTGCTGGCCCCCGCGGCCGCGACGATCAGCTTGCCGACCTCGGTGGAGCCGGTGAACGCGACCTTGTCCACGTCGGGATGCGCGGCCAGCGCGGCGCCGGCGGTCTCGCCGAAGCCCGTCACCACGTTCACAACGCCGTCAGGCACGCCCGCCTCGGCCATCAGCCCGGCTAGCCGGAGCGCGGTCAACGAGGTCTGCTCGGCAGGCTTGAGCACCACGCAGTTACCGGTTGCCAGCGCCGGACCTAGCTTCCACGCCGCCATCAGCAGCGGGAAGTTCCACGGGATGATCTGCCCCACCACGCCGAGCGGCTCCCGCAGCGTGTAGGAGTGGAAGTTAGCTCCCGGCATGTAGGGCACCGAGATGCTGATCGAGTTGCCCTCGATCTTCGTAGCCCAGCCGGCCATGTAGTGGAACAGGTCAGCGGCCAGCGGCACGTCCGCGGCACGGGCGACAGCGAACGGCTTGCCGTTGTCGAGCGACTCGAGCTGGGCAAGTTCGTCGGCGTGCTCGAGGATCAGGTCACCGATGCGCCAGATAATCCTGCCACGCTCGGATGGCGTCATCCTCGACCATGGGCCAGACTCAAAAGCCGTGCGCGCGGCTCGGACTGCGCGGTTGATGTCCTCGGCGTCCCCCTCCGCGATGTAGGCGAGGGTCTCGCCAGTCGCGGGGTCGGGTGTCTCGAAGGACTTGCCGGAAGCCGCGTCGGTCCACTGCCCGTCAATGAACAGCTGACGAGGTGCGCGGGTAAAGGTCTCGACGTCTCGGTCCAGGGTCACTGTCATGAAGTCGGTCATCTCCCCTGACGGCGCGGAGCGGAGCGCCTGGCCACCGGTTGCGGCCTGGCAGCAGCTTGTGCGCTGTCTACGTTGTATATCTACGTTCTGAGTCTACATCGTAGTGACTCTGATCCGGCCGCCGACCGAGCCAACGCTGATCCTCAAGTCGCCGCGAACGTCGTCGGTGGCTCCCCATGATGTCGGCAGCCGCGTAGCGGCAGCATCGGCAATGACCAGCGACCAGGAGTAAGACGCGCGTCTGGTGAAGGTCAATCGCGTGCAGTAGATGCCCGCGGCTCGCCGGATCCGACCGCGGGAAGCCGCACAGCGATCTCGCGACCGAGCGCGAAGCCCTGCGACAGGCTGAGGTCATCACCGCTCCAGAAGCGCCCGGCGTCATACCAGCTCGGCCGGCGCCTGCCCTGCAACAGCCCCATCTCCTGGAAGGTGACAGCGAGCACTTCAGCGCAATAGGCGGTATGCAGGTCAACGCCCTGCGGAGGGCGCCTGATGGCCGGAACACGCCCGGACAGCCACTGCACCGCAAGCCTGGCTATGGACGGGAATGGCGTGCCGTCCATCCTGGCAATGGTGCGCAGCGCGGCATCCTCCATCTCACGGGTGACCGGACGGTCGAGCTGCCGCATCCATGCTCGCTGACCGTACTTATTTGCCCAGACAAGCACAGCGTCGCGCAGGTCATGCAGCTGAACCCCGCGCTGGCGGGCCCCTGACCATACGTCGGGTAGCGACCGGCCGAGCTCAGCGTGCCACATCAGCGGGGGCAGGTCTTCGATCACGACGGACATACCGACGTGGTTGACCGGACTATTGGTCGCCACCTGGATGGCCCGGTCACCGGCCGTGTGCCCGCGAAACAACCACACGTCGCCCGTGCGGGTCAGTTCCAGGGCGTCCTGAAGGGTGACGCTCACCTCAGGCATAGCCGTAGCCTAGGCAGATGCGCTGGCGGAAGATACTGGGACTGGCGGCCTTCGCGGGCGTTGCGGCAACCGGCGTGGTTATCGCCAGGGCTGAACGACGGCGCCGCTCCTATACCCCGGAACAGATTCGCGAGCGACTGCACGAGCGACTCGCCGAAGCGCCCAGGACCAGCCAGCCCGCACCAGACCATTAGCGTGCTGCGTGCTCCACGCTGGCGCGGCTAGCCGCCGCCGTTCACGCGCCTCCAAGCTCATTGTCGGGGGCCGGTGTCAACCTCGCCCCGGGCCACAAGCGGTCTGCCGCTCAGCATCCGGTGCTCGAGGCGCTGACCGGACCTCGAGCGAGCCGGCACGACTAGCCTGCTCGCCGGAGACCGTTACGCGGTCCAGTCCCGCCCTATCGCCCGGCCCGGTGGTTGCCGCGTTCGGGGAGCAGCGAAGTCGTCCTGGGGTTTGCCCGTGACGCGCGGCTGCCGCCGACTAGCCAACGGGCGCGGCGCGGGCAGGTAGGAGGCGGAGAGACAACTGCGGACAGCCGGCGTACAGTCAAACTGACCACTGGCGACAGAGCCGCGACGGGTCCAGACCTTGCCTTTGCTGCTGATGCAGAGAGGCAACCCCGAGATGGTCAGCGTAGAACTGAGTACCCCCGAAGGTGGCGGCCATGCTGTTGTCGTGCTGCGCGGGAACTGGACGTAACAGAAGCGGCAAATGTCGCGGCGTCACTCGCCGTGGTAGCGGCCAGCGGGCGCGATGTGATCGTCGACCTGGAAGGCCTGGAGTTCGTCGACTCCAGCGGCCTGGCCGCGCTGGTCCTCGCGCGGCAGCACGCCAGGCGCGCCGGGTTTGAACTGCTGCTGGCCGCGCCGCAAGCGCAGGTGCTGCGGATGCTCGCCATCACCCGCCTGACGATGTCTTCGCGGTCCATGCCCGCGTGGATGAAGCAGCCGACATCGCCGGACGCATCCCGGCAGCGATCACGCTAGCTGGGAGCCCCGCCGTGCCGACCATGACATCACCAACACCTCCCGGGCTGCTCGCCGCAAGCGACGCCGCCTGACCCGGCCGCCCGCGGACTAGGCCCGCATCGATCGCTGACCCGTCGTCATTCATCCACCTAGTTGCCTGACTGTGGCGGACAGAATCTCCCAGGAAGGGGAAGTACCGTGAGCATTCTCAAGAAGATCAAGCACAAAGCCCAGACGGCAAAGGGGAAAGTCAAGCTGAGCACCGGCCGCGTGATCGGAAGCCGCCGGCTGAGGACCAAGGGACGCGCCGGGAAAACCGTCGGCGACGCCAAGCAGGCCGCAGACAAAGTCACGGGCGCCTTCAAGCGCTGAGCCTGCCTGCCGGCAAAGGCAGCGCCGGCTGGGGCACCAGGCAAGTCCAGCCCTATGGAAACGTCCCGGAAGAGCGCGGCCACCCGCAGCAGCGCCGGGCGAACGTGGGCGCCGCTCACTCGGGCCAGGTCGCAAACCCTCAGCTAACGACCATCGGAGAAAGCAATGCGAATCGGAACGTTCCTGCTGGTCATCTGGCTCATCATCGGTGCAGTCGCTGCCGGACAGCGCCATTACTTCAGCAGCTCGAGCACCAGCTGCGCCAAGGCGAGCACGATCACCGTGACCATTGTCGCGGGCCCACTCAACTATGTCGGGGTGAACCCGAAGATCACCTGCAAGACCCCGCACCCCAGCAAGTGACACCGTCCGCATGGACCAGTGCGCCAGCGAGCCGTCGGGAACTGCCGGCAGCTGCCAGCCCGAGACCGCACCAGTTCCGGGCAACTCTGCCACCATCGAGCACCTCGGCGAGCACCGACTCGCCGCCGGCAGCCGCCTGAGGTAGCGGGGCGGACTGGCCGGCGATCTGTGACCGGACCTTCGGCCCCTATCGACAAGCAGGATGAGCCTGATCCCGCAGTCGCGTGAATGCGGCTATTCGCGCTCCAGTCGCGAGTCGACCTCCGGGTCGACTCTGCTGTGCGCTCGGTTCTCCGGAGTGGGAGGCGGCGTACGTCGCGGGCCGGAGACATCTGAACTTAGCTGGACAAGATCGAAACGGCGGCTACTCGGCATGCAGCCTCCGGCCCAGGCTGACCAGCAGTCTCTGGAACGTCGGCTAGCGGCACGACCGAGCCGCGCCGTGTGCGCAGGTTCGAATCCTGCTGGGGGGGTCCTGCTGGGGGGGCTGCTGGGGGGGCTGGGCACTTGCTGGGGGGGCTGGGGGGGCTGGGGGGGCTGGGGGGGCTGGGGGCGCAGCTCACAGTGATGCACAGGTGTCTTCAATCGGACACACTTGAGTATCAACGAAGGAGGTGGACTGGTGACCGCGCAGTCTCAGCATCTACTGGAAAGGGCTAGGCGGCTTGCGGGGTTGTCGCGGGCTGAGCTGGCACGCCGGGCTTGCGCGTCCCGGCCGACGCTGGCCGCCTACGCCGCCGGCGCCAAGAGCCCGACGCTGTCAACAGCCGAGCGCATTGTGCGGGCTGCCGGGTTTGAGCTGGACATCGTTGCGGGCCCTGCCTTCCGCGAAGCTGCGATAGGCGGTGGCCATGCTGCCTACATCCCCGACCGCCTGCCCCGGCTGCCGGTCGAGCGTGCGCTGCGGCGGGTGCGCCTGCCACTGCATCTGAACTGGACACAGCCCGGCCGCGAGTTCGACCTGTCCGACCGCCAGCAGCGCGCCCGGGTCTATGAGATCGTTCTGCGCGAAGGCAGTGCCGCCGACATCGGCGAGTACGTCGACGGCGCACTGCTCGTCGATCTGTGGCCAGAAATGGTCCTGCCAGCCCCCGTGCGCCGAGAATGGCAGCCGCTCATCGACACCGTATGCGGGCAACCGGCAGCCTAGATGACCGCAGGCCCGCTTACCCCGCTGCAGATCCAGGTCACCCGGCTGTTCTTCAGCCTCCCCGTCAGCGCGGGATTCGCCGTCGCCGGCGGTGCCGGCCTCATCGCCCGCGGCCTCATCTCCCGGCCAACCCAGGACGTCAACCTGTTCCTCCTCGACACGCGGCTGTCGACCGTGGCCTCGGCTGCAGCCGCGTTCGAGACCGCGATGGACCGTCAGGGATGGTCCCACACTCGGGTGCTCGACCAGCAGGAGTTCATCCGCTTGTCCGTCGCCGACGGACAGGACACCCTCATCCTCGACCTCGGCCGCGACAGCCCTGCCGCCGAGGCGACAGACAGCACGGAGCTCGGCCCGACCCTCAGCCCCCGAGACCTCGCCGCGCGTAAGACCCTGGCCCTTTTCGGCCGCGCTGAGCCCAGAGACTTCACCGACGTCCATGCCCTCGCCCAGCGCTACGGCCGCGACCGCTTGCTCCGGTGGGCCGCCGAAGACGACCCTGGTTCGACTCGCACGTCTTCGCCGCCATGCTCGCCACCATCGACCGCCTCGCCGACGCCGACCTTCCCGTCAGCGGCCGGGAGACGAGCCAGGTGCGCGCTTTCATGCACGACTGGGCAGCCGCACTGCAACCACGCCCTCCCCACTCCCCCGCCAGAGCCGAGACACAGCGAGACGCAGCTGGACAAGACCCAGAACACGAATGACCCAGCTGCCCAGCACCCAGGCGCCCTGAGCTGGCCCCGCTCCGCCTGCGGCCCGGACGGCCCCATGGGTCGCGAGAGAGATGCGATAGAACCCGCACTTTCAGGCCATCTTCCAGCGGATCTGCGCAGGTCAAGGCAGGTGCGGCAGCCAGACTGGGCACGGTCTCCGGAGCCGTGTGCGCAGGTTCGAATCCTGCTGGGGGCGCAGCTCAACAGAGTAATTTCGAACTGACAGACGCTTGCCTGTCTGGAAGTGGATCAGGCGATCGATAAATCTCAGCAAACGGCCGCGTTCATCAAATTCGGTTCGTTATGCTCGATCGCCCGCAAGCAAGATCACGATAGACCTGCGAAAGGAATGCCCGCACGGCTACAACGCGCTGGTCACCCGGCGCAGGTCGCTGGGGCCACCTGATCGCAATGGGCCACGGCCGACAGGAACGTGCGCGTTTCGCGACGGCCGATCCCAATCTCTCGGACCGCATGTCCACGGCTCTCATGGCCAGAAGTCAGCGGCCGGCAGCGAGTCGAGCACTGTATAGACCGGGAACTGTCGGTCTTCATCCGTAGGCTGAGAGCAGCCAATACGGAGGGGCTATGGATCTCGCTGACGTCGAGCGGCTGCGCGACCGGCATCCGGCGTGGCGCCTGCTCCGCGCTGGCAATGCGCCACTCGTGCTTGCCTTTCTCGGCAGGTTCTTCGTCGACGCCAACAACGGCGCAACTTCTGCCTCGGTCCTGGCTGCTGCGCTTGACGATGAGCTTTATGAGCTCAACGCGGGTGCGCCAGATGCTCCGCGCTATCCGAAGCCTGCCACCGACTACCTCGAGGACTGGGCACATCCCGACGCCGGCTGGCTGCGTCGTTTCTATCCACTCGGGTCGGACGAAGTGCACTACGATGCCACGCCGGCCTTCAATAAGGCCTATGCATGGGTCATTGGCCTGGGCGTCCGCGCATTCGTCGGCACTGAGTCGCGGCTGCATACTGTGGTGGAACTCCTCCGCCAGATCGTGTACGGCGCCGAGACCGATCCGAAGGTGCGGCTCGCCGAACTGCAGCGGCGCCGCGACGCTATCAATCGCGAGATAGCCGAGGTCGAGGCTGGCAACCTGGCCGTTCTCAGCCCCACGTCCCTGCGCGACCGTTACCAGCAATTTGTCGCAACCGCACGCGAGCTGCTCTCGGACTTCCGGGAGGTAGAGGAGAATTTCCGGAGCCTGGACCGCGGCGTGCGCGAGCGGATCGCAGTCTGGGAGGGCAGCAAAGGCGATCTGCTCGCCGAGCTGGTCGGCAGCCGCGCAGACATCGATACTTCCGACCAGGGGCGAAGCTTCCAGGCGTTCTACGACTTCCTGCTGTCGGGGACGAGGCAGGACGAGCTGACCGGGATGCTGGTGCGGCTTCAGTCCTTGGAGCAGCTTGATGCGGACCGGCGGCTGCGCACGGTGCATCACG
This sequence comes from uncultured Actinomycetota bacterium, assembly GCA_963805805.1. Classification (GTDB taxonomy): domain Bacteria; phylum Actinomycetota; class Actinomycetes; order Streptosporangiales; family Streptosporangiaceae; genus JAJYUU01. The sequence continues at coordinate 606,235 of CAWDVS010000012.1, forward strand.
ACTGGTCCGAGGCCGCTGAGCGCACTCAGCGCACGGTGCGTCAGATCTCCGAACAGTTGCGGCGTTTTCTTGACGATCAGGTGTGGCTAGAGAACCGCCGCGTACTCGATCTCGTCCGCTCCATCGAGGCGGCCGCACTTGCCTGCCGTGACGCTCCGCCGACAGTCGGACTTGAGGTGGACGAGCCCGGAGTCAGAGTCTCCCTGCCACTCGAACGGCCGCTCTATGACGCCCGACCTGCCGCGCACGTCGAGAGCTTGCTCGACCCGATGAGCGACGCCGAAGTGGATGTGAGTGCTCTGTTCGGGCAGACCTTTGTAAACCAGGCGCGACTTGCCGACAACATCCGCTCAGCCGTTCCCGAGCGCGGCTCAGCGCTGCTCAGCGACATCGTCGCTGTCTGCCCGATCGAGCAGGGTGCCGCTGAGATCATCGGCTATCTCGCGTTGACCGATGACGATCTAGAGGTCACGGTGGACGAACAGGAAGAGACGTGCATCGACTACGTCGACGGCGAGGTTATGCGCCGAGCGCGGCTGCCGAATGTGACGGTCACGCGACTATGAGGTCCCCCGAGGAGCATGCCGTAGCGTCCGCGATCATCCAGCTAATGCGCGGCGTCGTGTATCGCGAGAGCGACGAGCCAACGTGGACAACCCTCGATCGCAATCCTGCTGGTGTACGCGACCACTTCGCCGCGATCGGCATCGACGTGATCATCGATGATGCCGAGGGTTATGCCTATCTACAGACCCATCCGGAGGCTGATGGCGAGGAACCATTGCCGCGGCTGGTGAACCGGCGCACTCTCACCTACAACCTGAGCCTGCTGCTCGTTCTGCTACGCAAGCGGCTCGTCGAATTCGAGACTGCGGGCGGCGAGGGCAAGCTGGTGGTTAGCCGCGACCAGATTGTCGAGATGCTACGACTCTTCGTGACGGAGTCGACCAACGAGGCTCGCGTGATCGATCAGGTCGACACCACCATCCGCCGGGCGGCTGATCTTGGGTTCCTGCGCCAGTTGCGCGGCCGGACCGACCAGTGGGAGGTGCGACGCGTCCTCAAGGCGTACGTTGACGCCCAGACTCTCTCGGACTTCGCCGGCAAGCTCGCCGAGTACGCCGGAGCTACTTCCGGTCCGGCAGGTGGCCGCGATGAGTGACGGACTGTTCTCCGCGGAGGAGTTGGGCTGCGACGGCGCACCGGCGGGCTATCGGCTGCACCGGCTCGAGGTCTTCAACTGGGGCACTTTCGACAAGAGGGTCTGGCGACTGTCCGCCGACGGAGCTACGGCGCTGCTAACCGGCGATATCGGCAGCGGCAAGTCGACGCTCGTCGACGCGCTCACCACGCTGCTCCTGCCGGCCCATCGGATCTCGTATAACAAGGCAGCGGGCGCTGACGCGAAAGAACGCACGCTGCGCTCCTACGTAGAGGGCCATTACAAGTCTGAACGGGTCGAGGCCAGTGGCACCTCCCGACCAGTCGGGCTTCGCGATCATCGGCATTACTCGGTCGCACTCGGTGTCTTCGCCAACGACGGATTCGACGAGACCATCACGCTGGCACAGGTGTTTCATCAGAAGGACCGGGCTGGCCAGCCGGACAGGTTCTTCGTCACTTCGCCGAAGCAGCTGTCGATCGAGGTGGATTTCACCGACTTCGGTTCTGATCTGACCGACTTGCGGCGCCGCCTGCGGGCCGGCGGGGCCGAGATCTACAACGTATTCCCTGAATACGCGCGTCAAATGAGACGTCTACTCGGCATTAGGTCCGAACAGGCGATGGAGCTATTCCACCAGACCGTCTCGATGAAATCGGTCGGCAACCTCAACGAGTTCGTCCGCAATCACATGCTCGAGCCGGCGGACGCGGCCGACAAGGTGCGGGACATCGTCGCCCACTTCGAGGACCTCACGAAGGCGCACGATGCGGTCAAGCGGGCTCGGGAGCAGCTCGAGGCACTGCAACCGTTGGTCGCGACCAGCGAGCGATACGACGAGGCGCTATTCCGGCGCAGCGAGCTCGAGCACCAGCGCGACGCGGTGCGTCTGTTCATCGCCGAGCTGCGCATTCGCCTGCTGACCGAGGAAATCGCGAACCACGAAGGTGTGCGCGACGCCCGAGCTAAGTCGGCTGCCGACGCCAAGGCGGCCTTTGACGCACTCGTGCGGGAACGCGAGTCACTGATCATCGAGCGCGCGGCGGCTGGCGGCGACCGGGTGAGCCAGCTCGAGCAAGAAGCTCGGGCGGCTCGAGCGCTGGCGACCGAACGACGCCAGCGACGGGCCGACTTCGAGAGGCTCACCCGTACCGCCAGGCTGCCCGACATCGCCGATTCAGCCGCGTTCGCTTCACTACCCGCCACTGTGGCGGTCGCACAGAGCGGACTCGACACGGAACTCCAATCGGTGGACGCAGAGCTCGAAGCGGCGATCACGGCGCGCAGTGAGCTGCGCCGCGCCGGTGACGAAGCCCGCGCCGAACTCCTCAGCCTCGCGACTCGCGAGAACAACCTGCCCGCCGCGCAGCTAGATGTGCGGGCCCAGCTATGCGCCGACATCGGCATAAGCGACGCCGAGTTGCCCTTCGCCGGCGAGCTGCTCGATGTCAAAGAGGAGTTCTCTGACTGGCGGGGTGCGGCCGAGCGGGTACTGCGCAGCTTCGCCCTGTCACTGCTGGTGCCGCAAAGGCATTACGAGCGCGTTTCCCGCTGGGTCAATGAGCGTCGGCTCACCTATCGCCGCAGCGATGGCCGAATCGTCGGGAGCAGGTTGGTGTATGAGCGCGTGCCGACACGGCGCGTGCCGCTGCAGCCACGGGGCTCCGGTCGCGTGCTGCTACTGGCGGACACGATCGAGATCGCGGCCGGGCCGTTCCGTGATTACCTGCGCGACGAGCTGATACGCCGGGCCGACTTCACCTGCGCCGGCACGATCGACCAGTTCCGTGACGAGCACCGGGCGGTTACTCGCGAGGGGCAGGTGCGTTCAGGTGACCGGCACGAGAAAGACGATCGATCGCGCGTCGACGACCCGCGCTCGTGGGTCCTGGGCTGGATCAACGAGCGGAAGATTGCGGCCTTGACGGAGCACATGACCGAATTGCAGAAGCAACTCGACCACGCCGAGGCGCTATTCGACCAGTTCCGCGGTCAGCGCGAGGGCCTGGCTAATCGGCAGTCGGCGCTGGCCGGTCTGGCGATCTTCCGCGCGTGGACCGACCTCGACTGGGCGGAGGCGGACGGCCGGGCCATCGCCGCAGAAGAAGAGCGCCAGCGGCTCATCTCTGGCTCGTCGGCGCTCGTCGAGATCGAGGGGCGCCTTAAGGAGAACGAGGCCAGCAGCGTCGGACTTCAGGGCAAGCTCGAGACGCTGACCGGCGACGTGCGGGTGCAGGAAGAACTCATCAGACGAGCGAGAGCAGCCCGCGAAACTGACCGGCACTTCGTCTCCAGGCGTGGACGACTCAGCGCGCCGCGCCGCCCGGCTGTCCTTCGACCAGCTCACCCAGCGGCTCGGCGACGCGCTGCCCCGCTCGGCAGACGTGTGCGCGCCTGCAGGCGAGTCGCTCACTACCGGGCTGCAATCCGCCATCGACCGGCTCGTCCGCGAGCTTGGCGGATACGCGCAGAGCCTGCTCCAATACATGAGCGAGATACGCCGCCGCTGGCCCGAGGCGACGACCGAGATGGACGCGAGCGTCGAGGCGCGCGCCGAGTTCCGCGCGTTTTACGACCGGGTCTGCATCTGACGACCTGCCGCGCTTCGAAGACGAGTTCAAGCGGCAGCTCAACACGAATACCATCCGCGAACTCGCCCAGTTCAACAATTGGCTGCGCCGACAGTCTGAGGAAATCAACTCAAGGGTGGATCGCATCAACGAAGCCCTTGGCGCGATCGACTACAGCCCGGGCAGGTACATCAAGCTCGTCACCGAGCGAACCGTGAACACCGAGGTGCAGGATTTCCGTACCGAATTGCGCGCCGCGACCGACGACACGCTGTCGGCGGATGACGACCACTACTCCGAGCAACGGTTCGCTGGACGTTAAGCGGATCATCGAGCGTTTCCGCGGACGGGACGGGTCACACCGACGCTGACCGCGCCTGGACGCGCCGGGTAACCGACGTCCGCAACTGGTTTACTTTCTCGGCATCCGAGCGCGACCGCGAGACCGACGACGAATGGGAGCACTACCGCGACTCCGACGGCAAGTCCGGCGGGCAGAAAGAGAAGCTGGCCTACACCATCCTCGCCGCCTCGCTCGCTTACCAGTTCGGACTGGAATGGGGCGCCGAGAAGTCGCGCGACTTCCGCTTCGCCGTCATCGACGAGGCCTTCGGCCGCGGCTCGGACGCCTCGACCCGTTATGCGCTCGACCTGTTCGCGCGGCTCGGGCTGCAACTGCTGATCGTCACCCCGCTGCAGAAGGTGCACGTGATCGAGCCTTATGTGCGGGCCATCGGCTTCGTCGACAACCCCACAGGTAGCTATTCGCGGCTGCAGACCCTGACGATCGAGGAATTCCGCGAACGTCAGGCCGGTCACCTGGGCATGACCGTCTGGACTACCGCCTCCGACATCAGCCGCCAGGGTGCGGCGCCGCTGGGATGACGGATCGATCCTGCGTGCGCTCGCCGCAGCGGCGCCTTTTCCGGTGGTGGACGTGCCCTTGCGCGGGCCGCGATCTAGCGCTATCGGCGACGACATCGAGGCGGTCCGTTCGTGGATCGCCGCCCTGGAGGCCGGTAGCCGCGGCGGCACGCGATACGCGCTCCGTTATGCCCCGATCGGCGGCCGGCTGATCGGTCGCAACGAACTGCCGAGCCGCGCGATCGTCGATTCGTACGAGCAGGCGATAGCGCTGCTTGGCGTCGGCGACAAGGTCCGGTCGTACAAGACGGTGCTGTCAGTCGTCGTGGCGGAGTCAGCCGTTTCGGCGTGGGTCGCGGCCTACCCCCTGCGAGCCCTGGAGGTCGCAGACTCGTGGCCGACCGTCATGTCCGCTTACTACTGGCTGCAGGCAGCGCGGGACTCCGGTCGCTACCTGCGCGAGATCACCGCACCAGGGGTCGACACGAAGTTCGTGGAACGTCATCGTCTGCTGCTTGCCCAGCTACTTGACGTTCCCTCGAGTGCGTCCGGCTTTCTCGGCGCGCTGGGCCTTCGTGCCAAGCCCGAAACTTTGCGGCTTCGGCCAGACCCTTCACTGGGCGTGGCCACCGGATTGTCCGATCTCACCGCACGAGTAGATGAACTAGCGACACTGAGCGTTTCCGTCCGGCTTGCAGTGGTCATCGAGAACGAGATCACGTTCCTCAGCGTGCCAGTGCCCCGCGACGGCGTCGTGCTGTGGGGCAAGGGCTTCGAGGTTGACCGCGTCGGGTCGATGCCCTGGCTGGCCCATGCCGACGTCGCCTACTGGGGCGACCTCGATACCCACGGCTTCGCCATCCTCAATCAGCTGCGCGCTTGGCTGCCGCAGACCCGGTCCCTGCTGATGGACCGGGAAACACTGACTGGCCCACCGAGACCGATGGGTTGCCGAGGCCTCGCCAGCCGCTGTCTCGCCTCGACCGGCTCACCGCCGATGAGCAGGACGCTTTACCAGGACCTGTCACTGACCGCCTCGGCGACGCGTCCGGCTCGAGCAAGAGCGCATCGACTGGAGCCTGGGTCGCCGAGAGGCTTCCGTGCTGACAAATCCGGCGGCGAGACCGGCCTGAGTGCGTCATGACGTGCACGAGATCCGGGCTAATTGTCCTCAGACATGTCGTGGTGCTGATGGCGAGCGGAGCCACATCGGCGCAGGTCCTCCGCCCCGCCGTCGGCCACTTCAAGAACGACGAATGCTCGGGGAGACCAACCTCGGGCGCAGGACACGCGCAGCCAGAAGACATGCGGCGCCACATGCGGCTAGCGTCGTGACCATGCCGCGTATCAGCGCATTTTATGGCGTGGTGATCTACATGTACTGGAACGAGAGGGATCACCCGGTTGCCCACTTCCACGCTCTCCACGCGGGTCGGCGAGCATCAGTCTCAGTAGACGGGATCGTCCTGGCCGGAAGCCTGGAGCCGCGTGCGATGCAGTTTGTTCTGGAATGGGCGAAGCTGCATCGTCAGGAGATCCTGGTGAACTGGGACCGCGCCCGGCGGAGTGCGCCCCTGCTAGCGATCCCGCCCCTGCCTTAGGATTGTCATCGTGAGCGAGACCTACCTGCCCGTCGTAACTGGAGTCGCAGTGATCGGTGATCACGTGCTGCGGTTGCTATTCAGCGACGGGACGGTCGGCGACGTCGATCTTTCAGCCGAGCACTGGACCGGAGTCCTCGAACCACTCAATGACCCGGCCTACTTCGCCCAGGTCACCATAGACGCTGAAGCCGGAACCGTCATGTGGCCCGACGGCATCGACCTCGCGCCTGAGCCCCTCTACGAACAGGCGCTCGCCCATCCGCTCGTCGCCGCCTGAATGCTCGAAGAGGCGGGACGCTGCGGAACTGGGCTGGACAAGATTCATTCGAAGCTTTCGTGGTGGAGCATCCGGAAGGTACGGATTGACCTGCTGGATAGGGCTGGCCCGGCATTCAATCGGTCGCATTCCGCGATAGAGATGCGATAGAAAACTGCCACCAGGGCCACCCGCTGCGACATCCAACTCGGTCCCGCCGC
>CAWDVS010000013.1:0-284035 GCA_963805805.1 uncultured Actinomycetota bacterium
GTCCGCCATGTCGCAAGGATGGACCATTTACGCGAGCCGTGGACGTCTTCCTAGAACGGAAGCAGCGCCGTCGCTCTCACTAGCCGTAGCGGGTTGAGGGCGCGAAGCAATCCCGTGCCGGGTGCGTGCCCGACGAGGCGGTGCGATGCCGCGAATCACGGTCACTCTGGGACGGTGGTGTCACTCTTTGACGTGCAGCCGAGCAGATCGCTGCCCCTAGCTGCACTGATTCGCGAGCTGACAGTGCGCTCGACTCTCGCCGCCCGCGCGTCGGCAGGCTCTGCGCCGACGCCGGCCGGATTGCGCTAGCCGATCCACACGATGTCGAAGATACGGATCAGCTGGGCGTCCTCGTCCAGGTAGAACCCGAGCAGGCCGTTGCCGGAGCCGAACACGGCCTCGCGGAACCTTAAGTCGGCACCAGGCGGCTTTATTGCGGCGTCCCATGGCTGGTCGGCCAGTTCGACGGCCTTCTCGATCAGGGCCTCGCGTGCATCCTCTGGTAAGGAATGGAAACTGAACTTATGCGCCGCCGCCGAACTCAACGCGATAGGTCACTTGCGTGGTCGGCCACTCGGCCAGCCTGGGATCAGCTGGGCGGCCGGGACGACTGCGGACTGGTCGTCGCGGGCGGCCGCCAGCCGCCGACAGGCCAAGCGTCCAGACGCCAGCAGTACTCACCGCTCAACAGTACCGGGCCCTCGGGCGGGCGGCGGAGATCGCCAAGGGCGGCACGGTGACGGAGATTCGCGGGCCGAAGTGTGAGCTAACAACCCGAGCTAATCAGCGCGCCCATAGTCATCGCCTAGGCGGACGATGTCGTCCTCGCCGAAGTAGTCACCGCGCTGGACCTCAACGAACACCAGCGGAACGCTGCCAGTGTTCTGAGTCCGGTCAGCCGCGCCAGCCGGGACATCCACGGCGTCCCCGCGCCGTACATCAATGGTGTTGCTGTCAACCATGACGATGCCCGCCCCTCCGACCACGAACGAGGCGGCGGGGTGTCGCTGGCACGTGAACCTCAGTAGAACCTGATCACAGCGCTGATTGCGTAGATAATGACCGCGATGATGACGATTCCAACAAGAGCGGACATCGAACTGGTCCTTCCACGCGAGGGTGGATAAGTGAACCGAGCCATGCTCCCGGCATACTGAAGGCACGACCGGACCATTCAAACACGCCTCTGTAGGCAGCCTCGCAGAGCGCCGCCCGAGTAAGCGCAGACAAGCGGCCGGGTTAACGGGATTTGAAGGATGAGTATTGCTCCGAGCGTCGTCTGGCGGTCGTTTTCATCCCAGTGGGCCACCGACCCTGGAGAGTTCAGCCCGAGCTGAGAGATGGTCAAGTCAGCGTGCGCGCAGTCCCGCTGGTAGAGGCTGGCCTGAAGACTGCGGTGCAGTTCTTCCTTGAGACCCGACACGGTTCCGCCAGGCTGGCAGTCAAGAAACGCGTCGACTCTTGCAGCACAGGCGGGATATGGAGGCGGGACCGAGCCGTTGGCATGCCGCCTACAAGACTCCTGAGGCTGATCCGAGGATGCCGTACCCGCGAGCTGGGCGATTACGGCCGGGGGAACGGCTTCGTTGAGTTTCGGCGGTATGTCGCTGAGCGGGATTTACTTGCGAGAGCGGTTCGGCGGAGGCGCCGAGATACCTGGCGCCGGGATGCCTGACCGCCTGCCCTGGGTCTAGATGGCGGTAGCCCCCGGCCGGAGCGCTTCTGACGCCGTGACTCGCGTATCACCACCCCGGTTAGGATCAGCATCCCGATATCAGTGAAGGTCAGTATCAAGAGAGCCAGCAGTATCCCTTTCACGCCGTCATCATCGATCTTGTGGCCGATCAGGAAGGCCGCCCACAAGCCTGCCGTGAGCACGGTCAACCCCGTGATCATGGCGACGACTGCCGGCTTGATGTCCGTGCTCCCCGGCGGCCTGAGCCATTGCCCGAGCGGACTTCCGCGGCGGCCGGACTCCGAAGAGCCAGGTAGGGAGATCGGCTGTAACCGCGGCCAGGTCCGCGTAGGTCCGCGACGCCAACGCCTGACCCACGCGCCCATCGAATTCATCCTTGGCCAGCCGGCCCTGTACGAACGCGGTCTTGAGTACGTCGATCACCTGCTCGCGGTCGGCGTGGGACGCCCGCAGACGGCCAGGGCCTGTCGTGTGCGCCGCCATCTCGCCTGCGCGACCTGCCGCCACCGGCGCCTCCATTCGAGCAGAATGCGGAAAGCGTAGCGCCGTTGCCCTCGGGCCGCCATGCTGCCAACTGCTCGCGGGTCACGGTTGGATGCTGGCGAGAGCTATCGGCTCGCAGGCAAGCACCGGACGCTGTGCCTATTCCGCGACGACGAGTTCGTCCTCGGGTACCGGGTCCAGCCGCAGCAGAGTGACGCTGCCGACGAACACTGACTCGACCCGGCCGCTGGCCTGTCGTCGGAACCGCACAGTCTCGCCGGACAGGAGGTTGCCCGCAGCGGCCGTGAAGGTGTCCGGAAGCTCTGCGGGCTCGATATCGGTTAGCGCGCTCGTGCTGCCCGGCTCGACGAAGGCTAGCTTCCCGTCCCGCCACTCCAGTCGCACGACCATGGTCATGTCGGCCGAGGCATACAGGCCGAGCAGCGGTTTGAACTGTTCGGGCGTCAACGCAGGCAGCCGCACAGCAGGCGGGCTGGCCTGCACCAGCCCACGGGCGATACCAGCCAGGTCCATCGCGAGGTCCTGCGCATCCGCGGCGCCGTTCAGCAGCGCGATAGCACCAACACCATGCTCGCGATCGAAGCACATATTCGTGACAAAGCCGTTCAGGCCACCGGAGTGCTGGATCCAGGTGACGTCGTCCTTGTGGATGGCGTACCAGGAGATGCCATATGCCTCCTTCCACCCATCGTCGCCCAGGTACCGGGGCTTGTGCATCTCCCGAAGCGTGGCCGCGGCCAGCACCGGCGACTCGGCGGGCTCGTCGGCATAGGGTCCCAACTGGAAGGAGAGCCACCGGGCCAGGTCCCGGACGTCTGACCAGAGGCCACCCTCCGCCCAGATCGGCGATAGCGCCGCCGCGACACTGAGCTCGTCGCTGAACGCGCGGGCGTCGTAGCCAGTCGCGCGGCGAGCGGCGAGTGCGGGCTCGAGCGGCTCGAATGCCGTCGCCGTCATGCCGAGGGGCGTTAGGACGTGCGCGCGCAGGTATGCGGGATAGTCTGTGCCGCTGGCGCGGCGCACGATCTCGCCGAGCAACTGGTAGCCGAGATTGGAGTACTTCTGTTGGGTGCTGGGCGGGACTGCGGTGACGATCTCGGCCGCCCGCGACAGGCTGCGCTCGGCCAGGCCTTCGTAGACCGGGACCGGCTGCGTCCAGTCGGTGCCGGGCGGATCGCCGATCAGCCCGGATTCGTGCGAGAGCAACCGGCGGATCGTCACCCGCGCGATCGTCTTCGGGCTGCCGCTGGCCTTGAGCTCGGGCAGCCAGTCCAAGGCCGGGTCGTCCAGGTCCAGCTTCCCTGCATCCCGTAGCTGCATGATCGCGGTGCCGGTGAACGTCTTGGTGATGGACGCGATCCGGTACAACGTGTCCGGCTGCGACGGGCGCCTCGCGGTGACGTCAGCGAAGCCGACTCCGCTAGCCCAGACCAGCTCTCCGGTGTGCACGACGCCCGCGGCGGCCCCGTACAGGCGGTTGTCCTTCACGAACGAGGCAAGCCTGGCCTCGAACTCGTCGGCACCGCCTGCCACCGGTCCGGTCATATGCCGCTCTCCTCGCGCCCTGGCGGCCGTCTGCCGACGAGCAGCCATGCTACGCGGCGCGTCGCCGGGATCATACTGATTTGTCGGTAGCTGGGATCCAGGTCCACGTCGAGGATCTCGGCGCCTATCTGGCGGGACGCGAGCGCTGCGATGCGGGCGCGAGGATGGGCGAGCTGTTCCCCGCTTATGAGCCGCTGGCCGCGATGGTCGGCAGGGAAGTCAGGCCCGCAGCCCGAGGCATTGCCGATCCGGTGGTGGACTCCGTACCGTCCTGTCCATGGACCGCCAAGCCCTAGTCACCGCGGTGTTCGGGGCAGCGATTGGCGCGCTCGGGTGCTACCTGCTGGTCAAGCGCTCCTGGTGGCGCGCGATCGGAGCGCTGGCGATCGGCGGAGCCGCCCTGCTGAACCTGGTCACGGAGGGCGCGCACTCACGAGGTGAGGACACGGTCAAGTTCGCCGCGACCGGCATCCTCATGGCGCTCTTTGTTGTCGCGTGCGTGTCTGCTCGCCGTAGATCGGCTCGGTCACCTCTGAGGCAGTCTGGGCGGAGCCGATGACCGGCAGGACAAGCCCTTCTCAGTCGTCGAGGTCAGGCCGCTCCGGGTGGGTGAGCAATGGGCCGAGTGGCTACTGGCAAGTCTCGGTCATCGCCTTGTTGGTGGTCTTGGTTATCTCCGTCGTCTCGATCCTGGGCGATGGGCGGCATGGCTGGCAGTGGACTGCGGTGCGATGTGCCTGCGCCTCCTTCGTTGCGGTCGCCATGGGCCTGACAAGTGACTTGCTGCGGCGCCGCCGACGCGCTGCAAAAGAGTGCAGACTCGCGGGTCAGAGCTGCGCACCGGGCGGGTAGCCCGGCCGCGGTGCGACAAGCTCTCGGCCACCTGGCGGCTGCGTGCCTGCTCCCGGCCGCGGTGGACTAGAGGCGGAGCATGCCAGGAGGAAGGTGACCGGAGGCGGAGAGGGCGATCCCGAGGGCCATCAGCGCGAGTAGCAGAATCGCCACGACCAGTGTGGTCCTCCGGCTGGCCCGGCGTTGCCGGTGAGGGTGCTGGTGCGGCTTGTTGCTCATCGGGGTCCCCTCACGGAACGGCGCCGATCGAATCGTAGATGATCCGGTCGGCTGTCACCAGGCCGCCAGATGCTGCGCATACATCGGCCGCGCCGAGCTACCGGGTCCCGGTCGCTTCCACTGTGATCGCCGGGCCACTGGCGATTGTCTGCAGCACGACGCAGTAGCGCTCGGTGAGGCGCAGCAAGGTGGCCAGGTCTTCGCTGGTTGCGTCGGTGTCGAGATCGAACCGGACGCGGATGGCCCGGAAGCCCACCGGGGCGTCTTTGTCGACAGCGAGCGTGCCGCGGAAATCGAGATCGCCTTCGGCGATGATCGAGCCATCTCGCACCTGGATGCCGAGCGAGGTAGCGACCGAACGCAACGTGACGCCAGCGCACGCGGCGAGCGCCTCCAGCAGCATGTCACCTGAGCACAGCAGCGACCCGTCACCACCGGTGGACGGATGCAGGCCCGCGGCGGCGAGCGCGCGCCCGGTCTGCACGGAACAGGAGATGCCGTCGCCGAGGGTGCCGGAGGCTCGCAGCGTCACGACCGCCGCGCCGGGATCGTCCCGGTAGCGATCCTTCAGCGGAGCCTGCACCGAGCGAAGCTCATCGCGGCTGACCTGCTCTGCACCTATGCCTGTGCTCATCAGCCCAGCATGCCAGGGCCGGAGCGCGCCCGGCGAGGCCGCGTCGAGGTCAGCTCAGCTGCGCGGCGATCCCGGCCAGCAGGTCAGCGGTCGGACCGGGCGCGGCCAGCATGAGGTCATGACAATAGGGGAGTTCGTGCGTCGGCCAGCCGCCAGCCACCGCGCGGTCCAGCGACCCGCGAAGACTGGCCAGCGGCGGCCGCGTGTGGTTGACATAGACCTTCGGCACCCGGTCCAGCGCCGCCGGATCGAACTGCACCGCGTCGGAAGCGCACCGAAACGGGAAGTCGGTCAGCCGCGAACCCACCTTCTCCCGCAGGGCCGGATCGGTGATGCCCCACTGGTCCAGGAACTGCGGCGAGGCCGGGATGACGGGGCCGCTCGGAGTCTGGGTGGCCAGCGAACGGTAGCGGGCCGCCGTCTCGGGCGGGTCAACGTCCAGCAAGGATTCGCCGGGCTCGGTGACGAAGGCGGCCAGGTAGGTCAGCGACGCCAGCCGGCCGGCGGCCCGCTCGGCAACCGGGCCGGCCAGCACCCCCGCGTAGCTGTGCAGGACGAGGTGAACGGCGCGGAGATCCTCGAACCACAGCAGGTCAGTGATGTCGGTGACATGCGTGCCCACGCCTACAGCTGGCGACAGGCCCTGGCGCCGGTCGCCCTGGCCGGTGAGCGTAGGCGAGTACACGTCATGCCCTTGCCGGGTGAGCAGCCGCGCGACCGGACGCCAGCACCAGCCGCCGTGCATGGCGCCGTGAACCAGAACGAATCGTGCCAAGGCTGCCCCCGTTACCCGGCGGTCGTGACTGGCAACCGATCCTAGGGCGGCCAGCTTCGAGGACGGAGCAACGACGCCGCGCCCGGTCGAAGGTCCGGGGCAGCAGATGTGGTCAGTGCCCGCCGTGCCCGCCGTGACCGGCGGCGCCCGCTGAGTGCGCGGCGCTGACGGACGCGTCGACCGCGGCCTGCACGGCCGCGTGCACCGCGGCCTCGGTGGCGGCCTGTACCGCTGCCTGCGTCGCCGCGGTCACTGCAGCCTGCTGCAGCACGGCATGCTGTGCCGCCCCGTGGTGACCGGACCCGTGCGCCGCTGAGCTACCGGCCTCCGCTGCGGCACCAGGTCCATCCGCGAGCGCAGGGTTCGCGGCGGTGCCGCCGCCGTCGGCCATCTCCTTGAACCGCCTGCGCAACCCGCGGTTGCCCCAGCCCGGATAGAGCGCGGCGTCCAGCCCGATCGCGTGCGCGAGGCCGCCGAGCGCGGCCTGGGCCAGGTCGGCCGGGCCGTCCGACCTCGCGATCGCGTCGACGCGCGCTTGGGCCTCGGCCAGCCGCGCCGCGTCGGCGATCCGCCATCTGGTGGTCAGCGCCCGTTCCTTCCTGATCACCCCCGCGGCGGCGAGCCGGTCCAGGTACGCGCTGGCGATGCCGCGGCGCGGGTGGCCGACCCAGCGCTGTGCGCGCGGCGGGCGGCTCGCCTGGCTGATGCTCGCGAGGGCCGCGTCCAGTTCGGCGTCGCCAGTGGGCGCGCTGCTGTGGACCACCAGCCGGCCGCCGGAGATCCCGATCCGGTTGGCCGCGACGAGCCGGACCAACTCGGAGCCCATCAGCCCGTACGCGATCTTCTGGCTGGTCCGCACCCGGCCGGTGCCGGGATTGAGCGACAGCAGGACGAGGTCATCCCCGAGGTTGTCCACGTCCGTGACGATACGCGTTACCGCGGCGGCCGGGGATGGCTCGGCAGCGCGCACACGGTGTCCAGGCCGAGGACGTGATTGAGCCGGCCGAACGCGAGCCAGGACCCGATGCTCATGCTGAGTTCCACGATCTCGAGCTGGCTGTAGTGCGCGGTCATCCGGGTCCAGAACTCGTCATCCAGGTTGCGGTGGTCGAGCGCGTACCGGTCCGCGTACTCGGCGGCGAGCCGGGTGCGGTCATCGAACGCGTCGGTGCTGCGCCAGCGCTCGACCGCGTCGGCGAAGGTGTCCTCGACCGTCTGCCCGTCCCGCTCGGTCCGCCAGTCCAGGCAGAACTCGCACCCGTTGATCTGCGCGATCCGCAGCCGGGCCGCCTCGAATTCGCGCAGGCCGAGCGTCGAGTGCGCGTACACCGACAGCGCGAACTTGGACGCCGCGATGCCGATGCCGGGCACCATCTCGCCCCACACGTACTCGATGGCGTCCTTGCCGTCCGGGATGTCGATGTTCACGCCAGCTTCCTTCCGAGTTTGCCCGGCACGGGGCGGAGCGGGACGTCGAGCGCGTCGTAGAGACCGGGGCCGGCGGCCACCAGCCAGCTGATCGCGTTCACCAGCCGGCCGACCGCGGTCGCGTTCCCGCCCCCGGCCCGGTTGCCCTCGTGGTCGTCCGCCGCGACCGTGACCTCGATGCGCGGGCTGCCCTCGATGATCACTTTGTGCGCGCCCGCGCCGTCCGGCGGGGCGGGCCAGTCCGGCGCGCAGCCGGGATGGATCCGGGTGACGTGCTCGATCACGATCCGCGGCTCGCCGCCCACGACGCCCTGCACCTCGAACCGGACCGCGCCCTGGGTGCCCGCGGCGAACTCGCCCATCGCCGCCGTGCGCACCGTGGCCGCGAGCGGGCGCCGCTCGACGCGCTCCCGTAGCTCCCCGACCTCCGCGCCGAGCGCCCGCGCGATCAGCCGCACCTGGCCGCCCCAGATCATGCTGGGAACGGAGGGTGCCAGCATCGGCGGCGCGTAGTCCAGCGGATGGCCCATGCCGACCAGATCGCGGACCGCGTCCGGCTGGTCATAGCCGGAGTAGTCGAATAGCTCCTGGCACCGGATCGCGTCGATCGTGCCGCTGAGCCCGGTCAGCAGCAGCGGCAGCACATCGTTTGCCCAGCCGGGATCGATGCCGGATACGAACAGCGAGCCGCCGCCCGTCTCGATCGCCGCCAGCACCCGGTCGCGCAGTGCCGCGGGCGCGCTGCGCTGGTCGTAGAAGGCATACAACGACGGTGTCACGACGACGGCGCCGGCCCGGATCGCCCGCAGCACGTCGGCCAGCGCGCCGCCGGGCCTGAGGTCCCCGGATGCCGCGTAGACGACGGCCGCGGGCCTTTTGGCGAGCACGCGCCTCCGCGTCGGTGGTCGCCGTCACGCCGATGGCGTGGTCCAGCCCGGCAAGCGTGCCCGCGTCCTGACCCGCCTTCGCGGCGCTGTGCACGACTACGCCCGCGAGCTCAAGTTCCGGGTGGGCGAGGACGGCGCGGATGGCCAGGCGCCCGAGGTTGCCGGTACCCCAGACCACCGTGGCCGTCATGAGCCGGACTGTAGCAAGCGCTTGGTTGTCTGAATAGGCCGCGCGATGGGTCCGCGCCGGAAAACCAGTGGCGATCCGCGGGCGCGCCACTTCATCCTTGACAGCATGTTCGGGTTCGCCGTCACGCTGAAGTCCGCTGCCGCGGGCTCGCTGGCGGCTGTCCTGAAGCTGGCGGGCGGCAAGCGACGCTGACCCTTCCCCGGCGCGGCCGGGAAGACCCCACGGGGGAGGGTTGCCGCCTTCGCGGGTCTTCGCGTCCGCCAGCCCGAGGGAGTCACCCGAACATGTCCAAGCAGTCCTACGTGCGGGCCAAGCCGCACCTCAACATCGGCACCATGGGGCACGTCGACCATGGCAAGACGACGCTCACCGCCGCCATCACCAGTGTGCTCGCCGAGCACGGCACCGCCACCTACGTGCCGTTCGAGCGGATCGACCGCGCGCCGGAAGAGTCGGCTCGCGGCATCACCATCAATATCGCGCACGTCGAGTACGAGACCGACGCCCGGCACTACGCGCACGTCGACATGCCCGGGCACGCCGACTACGTGAAGAACATGATCACGGGGGCGGCGCAGGTGGACGGGGCCATCCTGGTGGTGTCCGCGCTGGACGGCGTGATGCCGCAGACGCGTGAGCACGTGGTCCTGGCTCGCCAGATCGGCGTGCGGCACATCGTCGTCGCCCTCAACAAGGCGGACGTCGCCGACGACGAGCTGGCCGAGCTGGTCGAGCTTGAGGTCCGCGAGCTGCTGACCGGATACGGCTATCCGGGTGCCGAGATCCCGGTGATCCGCGTCTCCGGGCTGGCCGCGCTGGCCGGGCAGCCGCGCTGGCGGGCCTCGATCGGCGAGCTGCTCGACGCCGTCGACGCCTACATCCCGGTGCCCGACCGGTACGTGCACGCGCCGTTCCTGATGCCCGTCGAGAACGTGCTCACGATCACCGGCCGCGGCACGGTGGTCACGGGCGCGATCGAGCGCGGCCAGGTCCGGGTCGGGGACGCGGTCGGGGTCGTCGGCCTCGGCGGCGCGGTCAGCACCGTCGTCATCGGAGTGGAGACATTCGGCAAGACGATGGAGTACGCGGAGGCCGGCGACAACGCGGCCGTGCTGCTGCGCGGTGTCCGCCGCCAGCAGGTCCGGCGCGGCCATGTGATCGCCGCGCCGGGGAGTGTCGAGGCACACCGCGTCTTCGCGGCGAGCATCTACCTGCTGCCCGCCGCCGAGGGTGGCCGGCGCACGCCGGTCAGCACCGGGTACCGGCCGCAGTTCTTCGTCCGGACCGCCGACGTCATGGGCGTGCTCGACCTGGGTCCGGCCGGGACCGCGGCGCCGGGTGACCGGGTCAGCGCCACGGTCACGCTCGGCAAGCCGGTCGCGCTGGACGTCGGCCTCGGCTTCGCCATCAGGGAGGGCGGCCGCACAGTCGGCGCCGGGACGGTGACCGCGCTAACCGGCTGACAGGGCGCGGCCGGCCAGGACAACCTTGGCCGGCCGCGGGCGTCCGGGGCTGTCTGGGATCAACTTGCCGGGAACCGCCGCGCGCGTCATGTCGGTGCGGCCGGGGTGCTCGGCCGTCCGCCGAAACCCTCGCTCCTGGATCCCGCAGGAAGGCAGGCAATGAGCGAGCCGAGTCCCGAAGAAGTCGTCCGCCATTTCTTCGACTGCTACTCCAACGGCAGCCCGGAGGACTTCGACCAGTGCGTCGGGCCCGATTACCTCGACTACGGTCACAAGCCGCCCGGCATCGGGCCGGCCGGAGCGCGCGCCGACTACGAGAACGCGGTCCGGATGGGTGGCGGGGTCATCACGTACACGATCGACGCGCTGGTCGCTGACGCGGGCACGGTGGCAGCTGCCTGGACCGGCACGCTGCCGGGCGGCGGCACGTATCAGGGACTGAGCCTGTTCCGGGTAACCGGCGGCCTGCTCCGGTCGACGCGGCACGCGCTGATCGGCGGCCTGCCGGTCTAGCGCGTGGCCGGCCCCGGGCGATCGCCTACCGGGCGCCCATGCCGCGGACCGAGTCGGCCTCGATCGTCATGATCATCCGCGTCTCCGGCCGCCCGCTGAAGTTCGGGTACGGCCGGCCGAGGTACTTGGCCGAGATCTCGTCGATGTTCTCCGCGCCGCCCTCGGTCGTGGTGGCGATGACCCGGCCGCGGACCGCGAAGTAGCGCCTCGAGTTGTCCGGATCGACGACGTTGATCGCCACGTGCGGATCGCGCGCCACGTTCCGCGCCTTCTGCGAGTGATCCGGGGTGTTGACCAGGATGTGCTCGCCATCGGTGCTGACCCAGGTCTGGGTGAGCTGCGGCGAGCCGTCGGGCATGATCGTGGCGACGAAGCACAGGCTCGGACGGCGGAGCAGGTCAAGCAGGTCGGCGGGCAGCGGAACCGGCACGGATGCTCCTCGGCGGCGGGGCGCGGTCAGCGCCGACGTTAGCGGACCGCCGAATCCCGCTCGGCCGGGCGTCGGCCCCGTTGCGTTCCAGCCGGGGCGGATCAGCCGACGAGGACCCGGACCGGGCCCCCGTCCGGACGCACGCTCGTGATCCAGCCGGCGGTCAGCGGCACGCTGCGGCCCGGCAGCAGCCGGGTCCAGGCCCGGTGCAGCAGCCTGCCATCCTGGCGGACTTCCAGGTGCGCCACCGGCGCGTGCACCGCTGATCGCAGCACGAACCGGCCGCGCGGCGGTGGCGGGCCCGGCACGAGGATCGCCGCGGGCGAAATCCACAGCAGCGGGTCGGTGACCGTCACCGGGATCGTGGCGGCGTCGCCCGCCGGGTCCGCATCGGCGGCGAGCAGCCGGGCCATCCGCGCGGCCGCGTGCCGGCCGGTCAGCGCCGCGATGTCCGCGGTCTCGGCCGGGTGCACCAGGTTGCCCGCGGCGAACACCCGCGGCAGCGACGTGCGCAGCGCGGTGTCCACGGCCGGGCCGCGGTAGCCGGGGTCCATCCGCGCGCCCGCGAGCCGGGCGTGCTCGTAGTCAGGGATCCAGTCTCCGGTGAACACCACCAGGTCGCACGGCACCGTCCGGACCGTGCCGTCCCGGTCGTCGCGCAGCCGGACCGCCGTCACCTGGTCGGCGCCGAGTATCTCCGTGACGGTCGTCCGGGTCCGCACCGGCGTCCGCCAGATGATCCGGGCGCCGAGCCGGAACGCCGCCAGGCTCTGGTGCCGCGGCTGATCGGTGACCAGCGCGACGACGTCGGCGCCCGCGTGCGCGAGCGTCACGACGGCGGAGAAGCTCACGTGCTCCGCGCCGACGATCACGGCGCGGCCGGTCAGCCGCTCGCCGTGCAGGTACACCCGCTGCTGTAGCTCGCCGGTGGTCAGCACGCCCGCCGGGCGGCTGCCGGGCACCAGCCGCGCCGTCCGCGGCCGCTCCCGGCAGCCGGTCGCCAGCAGCACCGCCGCCGCGTGCACGGTCTCGATGCCCGCTGGACTGGTCAGCACCGCTTCGACCGGGCCGGGCCGGTCGGCCGCGAGCACGGTGAGCGTCGTGCCGGTGCGGATCGCGGCGCCGGCCGCGGCCGCCGCACGGCTGTAGTGCCGGGCGTAGTTCGGGCCGGTCATCAGTCGGTGCAGGTCGCGCGCGCCGTAGCCGGTGTGCGCGCAGTGCCGCGGCACGCCGCCGGCCTGCTGTTCCCGGTCCACGACGAGGACGTCGGGTACGCCGAGCGCGCGCAGTTCGAGCGCGGCGGCCAGACCGGCGGGCCCGGCGCCGACGACGAGGACGTCGGTCTTCACGCTGGCCGTCCCGCTGCGCTGGCCCGGTTCGCGCGGAAGCCGGCGAGCTGCGCCACCGCCGCCGCGCAGAAGAATCCCTGGCACCGGCCGTTCATAGCCCGGGTGCGGCGCCGCAGCCCGTCGAGGTCCGCGGGCGGCAGGTCGCTGCCGAGCGCATCCCGGATCTCGCCGCGGGTCACCCGCTCGCAGTGGCACACGATCTCGCCATACGCGCCGTCGGCAGCGATCCGCGCGGCGTCCTGGTACGGGCGCGGGCCGGCCTGGCCGATGTACGGCATCACCGGGGGCGGCGGCAGGTCGGGACGTTCGCGCAGCTCGAGGCCGGCGGCGGCGAGCTGGCCGGTCACGTACTCGGCGATGGCCAGCGATGCGGTCAGCCCGGTGGACCTGATCCCGCCCGCGCAGGCATAGCGCCGCGCGGGATCCACCCGGATCTGGTAGTCGCGGTGCTCGGTCGCCGCCCGCAGGCCGGCGTACGTCGCGGTGACCTCCTCGGCCACCAGGTCCGGCATGATCCGCCGGCCCGCGTCCAGCAGCGAGCCGAGCCCGGCCTCGGTCGTGGCCGTGTCGGTCTTGCTGGCGACGTCCTGCGCTGTGGGGCCGAGCAGGACGTTGCCGTAGACGGTGGGCGCGACCAGCACGCCCTTGGTCTGCGGCGTCGGTACGGGCAGCAGGATCGAGTTCAGCAGCGGCCGGGCCAGCTTGTCGAACACGATGAGCTCGCCGCGCCGGGGCCGGATCGTGAAGCTCGCGCCGCCCGCCATCGCATCGACACTGTCGCTTTCCAGCCCGGCCGCGTTGACGAGCCAGCGGCAGTACCGCGTGCCCTTGCTGGTGCGCACCTCGTGCCCGCCGTCCGCGGCGCTGATCCCGAGCACCCGGGTGCCCAGCTCGAACCGGACGCCCGCCCGCGCCGCCTCGGTCGCGTAGGCCAGCGGCGGGGTCCACGGGCAGATGATGCTCTCGTCCGGGATCGACAGCGCCGCCGAGCGCGCCAGGGCCCAGGTGCGGCTCGCGGGCGTACAGTTCCGCGGCCGGCACCGGGCTGGCCGCGTGGTAGCCGTTCTGCCGGGCCTTGGCCGCGATCTCACCGAGTTGCGCCGCCTGCTCGGCGGTCCACGCGACCAGCAGCGCGCCAGTGCGTTCCAGCGGAATACCGGCCTGCTGGGCGTAGCCGCGGAGCAGTTCGGCGCCCCGGCGCACGAGCCTGCTCTCCAGGCTGCCGGGCACCGCGTCGAAGCCGGTGTGCAGGATGGCCGTGTTCGCCTTCGTCGTGCCGGTGCCGACGTCGTTGCCAGCCTCGATCACGGTGCAGGTCAGCTCGTACCGGGCGAGCGCGCGGGCGATGGCGGTGCCCACCACGCCGGCGCCGACGATCAGGACGTCGGCGGGCGCCGCGGCGACGGGCTGGTGCTCGGTCACCGGGCCGGGCCAGTCATCGCGCCGGGCCAGTCACGGTTTCGGGCCAGTCATCGGGCCGGGCCAGTCACCTGGCTGACGGCGGCCTCGAACTGGGCCACCCGCTCGGCCGCCTGATCCGCGCTCATCCGCGGCTCCACGACGCGTTCGATGTCGGCCGGGCCGACCGCCGCCGCGAGGCTTGCCGCGTCGCCGAGCCCGAGCCGCGCCAGCGCCGCGACGCCCAGCGCGGTCGCGTCCGGCACCCGGCACACTTCGACGGGGATCTGCAGCAGGTCGGCCTGCGCCTGCATGAGCACGGCGGAGCGGGTCAGGCCGCCGTCCGCGCGCAGCGTGCGCAGCGGCGCGCCGGTGTCGGCCGCGACGGACCTGGCCAGCAGCGCGACCGAGGCGGCCAGCCCGTCGATGGCGGCGCGGACCAGGTGCGCCCGGCTCGTTCCCAGGGTTAGCCCGAGGAACGCGCCGCGCGCGTCCGGGCGCCAGTGCGGCGCGCCGAGCCCGGCCAGCGCCGGCACGAACACGGCGCCGCCGCCGTCCGGCACGGTGCCGCCCAGGGCGTCCAGCTCGGCCGGGCCGGCCAGCAGGCCGGCCTGCGTCAGCCAGCTGACCGCGGCGCCCGCCGTGTACACCTGCCCGTCGAGGCAGTACGCGGTCCCGGCCGGCAGCCGCCAGGCCACCGACGCCGACAGCCCGGCCGTGGACCGGACGGCGCGCTCACCGGTCGTCGCCAGCAGGAACGCGCCGGTGCCGTACGTGCACTTCGCCTCGCCGGCCGCGAAGCAGCGCTCGGCGAGCAGCGCGGCCTGCTGGTCGACCGCGAGCCCGGCGACCGGCAGCCGCCCGCCGAACGCTGTCGTCTCCCCGGCTACACCGGCGCAGTCCACCACGGCGGGCAGGGCGCCGGGGTCGATGCCGAACACCCCGCAGGCCTCCGCTGACCAGTCCGCGGCGTCCAGGTCCAGCAGCATCGTGCGGGACGCGGTTGCGGCATCGGTGACATAGCCGGCCCCGAGCCGGGCCAGCAGCCAGCTGTCGGTGGTCGTGACGACGCCGTCGCGGGTTCGGTTCTCCCGCAGCCAGGTCATCTTCGGCGCGGCGAAGTACGGGTCGAGCGGCAGCCCGGTGATGCTCGGCCAGCCGGCCCGCGTGCCCGGCCAGCCGGGCGCAGACGCCGGCCGACCGGCGGTCCTGCCAGCTGATCGCCGCGGTCAGCGGCTCGCCGGTGGCCTGGTCCCAGGCCAGCACCGTCTCGCCCTGATTGGCCAGCGCGACGGCATCGGCCGGGGCGCGGGCCGCGTCGAGCGCGGCCCGGCCAGCCGCCAGCACCGAGTCGAGCAGCTCCTGCGGGTCCGCCTCGATCGCGTCGCCCGCGGCGTGCGGCGCGGACCGGCACCTCGCCGGTCCCGAGCACCTGCTGGCCGGGACCGACGAGGAGCGCCTTCGTCGCCGACGTGCCCTGGTCAATCGCCAGGATGTTCACGCAGGCGGACCGCCTGCAGGGCGCGACGTCGCGGCGTCTACCAGCGCGTCCACGCCATGAGCGCCGACCTCGGTCCGCATGGCGCCGGGCTCCAGCAGCCACTGGCCGGCGTAGATCACCAGGCCGACGCCGAGCGCGCCGAGCACGTAGTACTGCGCGTCCCGGAACACGCTCGGCCCGATGAGGATGATCAGCTCGTAGGCGAGCCAGATCAGCGCGCCCGCCACGACCGGGACCTCGAACCGGCCGAGCGTGGCGTGCCCGCCGCTGCCGCGGCGGCGCCGGCCGGCGAAGACGTACAGCAGCACTGTGCTCGCGTACAGCAGCGCCGGCATGATCGTCGACGCGGTGAACAGCGTGATCAGCGCCGAGGTGTGGGTGCGCAGCGCGAGCGTGATGATCGCGCCGATGCCCGCCGCCAGCACCGTCGCCCAGGACGGCCCGCCGGTCGCCTTGGGTACCTGCTGCCAGAGCTGGTAGCCCGGCAGCCGCTTGTCCCTGGCCATCGAGAAGATCAGCCGGCCGTTCGTGACCATGATCACCAGGCCGCAGGCGAAGATCGAGATGCAGACGAAGACGAGGAAGATCTTCTGTACCGCGCCGCCGAGCACATCCTGCACGATGAACGCGACCGGCGCGGTGCTGGTGCTGGCCGCCTTGATGGAGTTCGTCGCGTAGCTCAGCGCGATCAGGAACGCCATCCCGACCGCACCGGAGAGCAGCACGGCGCGCAGCATCGCCCTGGGGATGATCTTGTGTGGCTCCTCGGTCTCCTCGGCCAGGTTGCTGGCGGACTCGAAGCCCACGATGGTGTACGCGCCGAGCAGCGTGGCCAGCATGAACGGGCCGAGCCAGCTGTAGTACCCGGCGGCCGGGACGACCCCGCTGGAGCCGAGGTTGGACCAGTGCCCCTTGTGCCGGATGGCGGCCACCACGATCAGCAGGATGGTGAGGCCGACGATGCCGACGACCTCGGTGGCGACCGCGGTGTTGTTGACCCTGGTGGTGATCCGGGTGGACCAGATGATCAGGGCCGCCTGCAGGGCGAGCACGACGAGCGTCTCCAGGGCCGCGCTGGTCGCGGTGTAGGTCTCCCCGATCAGCGGCTGGAACGCGACCTGGACCAGGCCGTAGTCGACCGAGACGGTGACGATCGACAGGAACGCGAACGACATCCAGCCGAGCCACCAGCCGACGTGCACGTTGGCCAGCCGGGAGGCCCACTGGTAGGAGTAGCCCGACAGCGGCACCCTGGCCGCGAGCGAGCCGTAGACGAGCGCGACCAGCGCCTGGCCGGCGGCCACGATCAGCCACGTCCAGATGGCCCGCGGGCCGCCGACGGTCAGCGCGAAGCCGAAGGTGGTGAAGATGCCGGTCGTGATCGAGATGAACGAGAACGCGACCGCGAACGACTCGAAGTGGCGGAGCGACCGGACGAACTGCTGCGAGTAGCCGAAGTGGGGGAGCAGCGCGTCGTCGTCATGCTGGGTTGCTGTGGTCATGACGTACTTTCACTTCCTGGCGGCCCGGCGTCGGCGGCGGGCGGGCGGGTCCGGGCCAGCTAGCCGGCCACGTTGAGGGACATGGTGCTGGCGGCATCCGCGCACAGCAGGCTGACGCCCGCTGCCTGCAGGTCGCTGGCGGCGCCGGGGTTGCGGTCGTCGGTGACCACGGCGGTGATGCTGTCGAGCGCGCACACCCGGTGCACCGCGATGGTGCCGAGCTTGCTGGAGTCGGCCAGCACATAGCTCGACGCGGTGTGCGCGATGATGGTGCGCCGGACCACGACCTCCGGCGGGTAGTAGTCGGTGAGCCCGGCGGCGGCGTGGACGCCACCGGAGCCGAGGAACGCCTTGTCGGCGTAGAACTCGTCGAAGAACGCCTCGGCGTGCGCGCCCGAGCAGGCCCCGTCGCCCGCGCGCACCTGGCCGCCGCATAGCAGCAGGTCGATGCCGGACCGGTCGCCCAGCGCCATCGCGGCGGCCACCGAGTTGGTGAGCACCCGGCCGCGGAACGCGGCTGGCAGCATCCGGGCGACCTCAAGCGCGGTCGTGCCGACGTCGATGACGATCGTGTCGTCGGGCTCGACCAGGCTCGCGGCGAGCGCGGCGATCGCCCGCTTCAGGTCGACGTTGCGGCCGCTGCGGGCGGTGAAGCTGCCCTCGTCCGACCGCCCGGATGGCCGGGTGGCCCCGCCGTACACGCGCTCGAGCAGCCCTTCGGAGTGCAGCGCGCGCAGGTCCCGCCGGATCGTCTCGACGGACACGTCGAACTGCCGGGCCAGGTCGTCCGCGGCGGCCGCATCCTCGGCGCGCACCGCGGCGAGAATGGCCTGCCGGCGCTGGCTTGGCAGCACGAAAATCCCTCCCGGATGACCGTTCTTGCCTGATCTTGTATCAGTGTTGTGTCGATCGTCAAGAGGCCGTGGCCGAGAACGCCAGCACGGGGCCAGTCGATAGTATGTTTGAATACAGCTATGGGGCAGGGCAAATGGTCTGACGGTCTGGATATCCCGCTGGAGTGCCGCGCGCGTCATCCGTGGCGGCCGGGCACCGTGACCATCACCTGGGAGCCGTGCGACTGCGTGCCCGCGCGGCAGGCCCGCGGCGGCCACCTCAAGGTGGCGTGCGGCGAGCCCGGCTGCACCGAGCTGTGGTGGAACCCGCGGCATCGGCCCGACACGCCCCGGATCCTCGGCCATCACCGGCCCGGCTATCGCTGAGCGTGCGGCGGTCACCGAGCGTTGTGCGCCGGGCCATGCTGGAAATACGCTGCCGAAAGCCGCCTATGGCCCGCAGCGAGGAGAACGACACATGGCAGATATCCACGGCACCTGCGCTGACCGGTTCGAGCCGGTCCGCGCCGCGCTCGCGCGCAACGTCGACGCCCGCGAGGAGATCGGCGCGTCGATCGTGGTGGACCTGGACGGCGAGATCGCCGTGGACATCTGGGGCGGGTACCGGGACGAAGCGCGTACCCAGCCGTGGGAGCGCGACACCATCACCAACGTCTGGTCGACGACCAAGACCGTGACCAGTCTCGCCGCGCTCATGCTGGTCGACCGCGGCGAGCTGGACGTGGACGCTCCGGTGGCCAGGTACTGGCCGGAATTCGGCGCGAACGGCAAGCAGGACGTGCTCGTCCGGCATGTGCTCGGGCACACGTCCGGGGTCTCCGGGATGGAGCAGCCGGCCGTGACCGAGGACCTCTACGACTGGGAGAAATCCACCTCCCGGTACGCCGCGCAGGCGCCGTGGTGGCCGCCCGGCACCGCGTCCGGCTACCACGCGCTGAACTTCGGCCACCTGGTCGGCGAGGTTCTCCGCCGGATCACCGGCGTCTCGCTGAAGGAGTTCGTGGCCACCGAGATCGCCGGGCCGCTCGGCGCCGACTTCCAGATCGGCGCCGCCGAGGGCGACTGGGGCCGGATCGCGAACGTCACGCCGCCACCGCCGCTGGAGTTCGATCTGGCGGCGGCCGGCATGGACAGCCCGTCGGTCAAGACGCTCACCGGCCCGCTGGTGTCGGCCGAGGAGGCGAACACGCCCGGCTGGCGGCAAGCGGACATCGGCGCGGCCAACGGGCACGGCAACGCCCGCTCGGTGGCCCGCATCCTGTCGGTCGTGGCCCGCGGCGGTGAAGTCGACGGGGTCCGCCTGGTCCGGCCAGAGACGCTGGATGTCATCTTCCGTGAGCAGGCCAACGGCGTCGATCTCGTGCTCGGCGTGCCGCTGCGGTACGGCATCGGCTACGGGCTGCCGCAGCCGGACACCATTCCGTACATCCCGGCCGGCAAGATCTGCTTCTGGGGTGGCTGGGGCGGCTCGCTAATCCTCATGGACCTCGACCGGCGGATGACGGTCGCGTACATGATGAACAAGATGGGCCCTGGCATCATCGGCTCGGACCGCGCCGAGCAGTACGCCCGGGCGATCTACGCCGTGGTGGGCTAGCCCCGCAGCCCGGTAGCGTCGGCGGCGTGGGGCCAGAACTCATGCCGTCCGCCGAGGCGGATCTCTCGGCGGAGCTGGTCCGGCGGCTGGTTGCCGGGCAGCATCCCGACCTGGCCGGACTGCGGGTCGAGGTGCTGGCGAATGGCTGGGACAACGTGATCTGCCGGCTGGGCGACGACCTCGCCGTCCGGCTGCCCCGGCGCGTGGCGGCCGCCGAGCTGATCCGGCACGAGCAGCGCTGGCTGCCGGCGCTGGCGGCACGGCTGCCGCTCGCGATTCCGGCGCCGGTCCGGGTGGGCGGGCCGGCCCTCGGCTACCCCTGGCACTGGAGCATCGTGCCGCTGCTGCCCGGCCAGATCGCGGAGCTCAGCCCGCCCGCCGACCCGGTCGACGCCGCCGTCAGCCTCGGCCGGTTCCTTGGCGCGCTGCACGAGCCGGCCCCGGCAGACGCCCCAGTGAACCCCTTCCGCGGCGTCCCGCTCGCCAACCGGACGGAGGCGTTCGAGTCCCGGCTGGACCGGCTGGCCGCGGACGTCGACGTCGCCGCGGCCCGGCTCGCCTGGGCCGAGGCGCTGGCCGCGCCGCGCTGGGACGGGCCGCCGCTGTGGCTGCACGGTGACCTCCACCCCGCGAACATCCTGGTGGACCGCGGCCGCGTCAGCGGCGTGATCGACTTCGGCGACATCACGGCCGGCGATCCGGCGACCGACCTGTCGGTCGCGTGGGCGCTGCTGCCACGGGCGGCGCACGCGGCGTTCCGCGATGCGTACGAAGCCGCGGGCGGCCCGGCCAGCGTCGCCGGCCTCTGGCTGCGCGCCCGCGGCTGGGCCCTCGGCCTGGCGCTCGCCATCCTGGCCGGCTCGGCTGACAACGCGGTGATGGCGGCGATCGCCCGCCGGTCGCTCGCGGCAGTGCTCACCTGATCAGCCAGCGCCGTTGATCCGGCGCGACACCTGCAGCAGGTAGGCCTGCCGGTTCAGCGGGTCGTAGTCCGACCGCGGACGCTCCGGCGGCGTACCGCGCACCGGCCGGTAGTGATCGAAGGCCGCCTCCAGCACGCCCTCGCCGCCGGTGAGTCCGGGCAGCAGTAGCTGCAGTTCCCGCACCGCCGCGGCCGGAATGTGCCCCTCGATCACGACCGACGAGCCCGCTTGCCGCTGCCCGAGCGGGATCGCGCCGATCCGGGCCAGCGCGGGCATGATCACTCCGATCGAGTCGGCCGGCGCCTCGATCGTGAACGCGTGCACCGGCTCGCAGACGGCGGTCCCGGCCTCTCGCAGCGCGGCCAGCACGACCAGCGGCGTCAGGTTCCGGAAATCGGCGGCGCTGGAGGAGAACTTGCTCCAGCCCGTGGGCGGGGGCGGCACGTACCCGGACTCGGTCAGCGCGATGGCGCAGTCGGTGACCTGCCAGCCGTGCAGGCCTTGCCGCAGCGTCTCCCGCGCGGTCGTCTCGATCGCCTGCTGAAAGGCGCGCGGCAGCGCGCCCGGCTCGATTTCCAGCCCGAACCGGATGCCAGACCCGGCCGGGCCTGGGTCTATCCGCAGACCGATCGTCGCCTTGAACGGGTTGCCGTGCTCGGACATCCGCTCCACCGCGGCGCCCGATCCGGCGAGCCGCTCGATGCACAGCGTCGTGGTCTCGCTGAACCCGACGGCGATGCCGAACTCGGCGGCGAGCGTCTGCTGGATGATCTCCTTCTGCACCTCGCCGTACAAGGAGAGCAGCGCTTCCTGGCGGACCTCGTCCTGGCGCAGGTTGATCAGCGGGTCCTGCTCGGCCAGCAGCGTGAGCGCCGAGTGCATCCGTGCCCGGTCGGCCGCCCGGTCCGGGATCACGACGGTCTCCAGCGTGGGCGGCGCGAAGTGCCGGCCGCCCGTGGCGCCGTCCAGGCTGGCCTCGCCCGTGGTGGCCTCAGCCGCGCCCGGCGGACCGGTGCTCGCCGGCCCCGGGCCGATCGCGTCCCCGACCCGGATCCCGGTCAGGCCCCAGAGCTGCCCGATCTGGCCCGCGCTGATCCGCTCGCTGACGGCAGCGCCACCCGGACCGAAGACGCGGACGCCGGTGACCCGGCCCTCCTGCCCGGCGCCGAACGGCACCCGGTCGCGGACCGCGATCGTGCCGCCGAACATCCGCGCGAACGCCACCTTCTCCCCGGCCGGACCGCGGTCCACCTTGAACACCAGGCCGGACACCGCGCCGTCCGGGTCGCCGCTGCTGGCGGGCAGCAGCGTGCGCAGGCCAGCCACCAGCGCGGGCACGCCGGCTCCGGTGATGGCCGACCCGAGGTAGACCGGGTGGATCGCCGCGCGTCGCGCCTGCGCGCCGAGTTCGCGGCGCAGGTCCCGTGCGGTGAGGCCGGTGCCGTCCACGATGGCGGCGAGCACCCGATCGCTGCACTCGGCGAGCTGCTCAGCGAGCTTGTCACCGAATGCGGGGTCGCCGTACTCGTGCGGAACAAAGCTCGCGGCGCGCGTGCCCTCATCGACGGCCTGGCCCATCGCGATGACGGCCGGGGTCAGCCGGGCCGCGATCTGCGCCAGCACGCGCGCCGTGTCGGCGCCCCGGCGGTCGATCTTGTTCACGAAGATCAGGGTCGGGGTGCGCAGCCGCTGGAGCGCCCGCATCAGCACCCGGGTCTGCGCCTGCACCCCCTCGACCGCGGAGATCACCAGGACGGCGCCGTCGAGCACGGCGAGGACGCGCTCGACCTCCGCGATGAAGTCCGGGTGGCCGGGGGTGTCGATGATGCTGACGTTCAGGTCGCCGGCCGCGAACGACGCCACGGCGGACTTGATGGTGATGCCGCGCTGGCGCTCCAGCGCGAGTGTGTCGGTCTGCGTGCTGCCGTGATCGACGCTGCCGATCTCGCCGATGACGCCGGCGTCGAAGAGCAGGCGTTCGGTCAGGCTGGTCTTACCGGCGTCGACATGCGCCAGGATTCCGAGGTTGAGCGTGCGCAACGAGCGTCAGGTCCTTTGGGTAGGCGAAAACTCCCTTCGAGCTGGACACTGACGCTGCTCGCATGCCGGAACTCCCTCGGTCGCTTCGTGGCCCACGTAGTACAGCAGACCCGCTCTCTCCGGGCAACTGAATTACGGCGAGCAGATCCGTCGAGGTGGCGGGCGTGCGCGGTTAACGTCAATCGAACTGACTGGCGATAAATTTGTGGTCCGCGTCGGGCGCCTGGCGGTGACTAGACTCCTTGCGGAACAGCCTCGAGCGAGGGGAGTTCACGTGGCGGCGCAGGCAGACGAGATGATCCTGATCCCGAGGGCGGAGCTAGAGGCGCTCCGGGCGGAGAACCGTCGCTTGCGGCGCGAGGCCGGCGATCGTGAGGCGCTCAGGCGCATCCGATCGGATTCAGGAGCGGGCCGTACCTTTACGCGCGAAGGACTCGCGGAGGCTTGGGGAATTAGTGAGTGACCTGGTCATTCACTTTCCCGACAGGACTTGGGCTGAACTCGAAGGACTCCCGCAACCCCTGCGAAGCGCCGCCCAGCGGGCAATCTTTCACCTGCTTTTAAGAGCCAGCACCAGCGCTCGCTGACCCGTTTCCCGAAGAAGACCCGCTGCCAGGTGCTTACGCGCTGATCCTACCATTAGTGGACAAATACTATCTAGGCTCAGCCGGTCCAGAGCAGGTTGACGGTGTACGGGCACAATTTTCCGCGCGTCCGTCTTGGGATTCTCCCGCGGCGCCGCCAGTGCGAGCAGCCCGCGGCGGCTAGCTACCCTCCGAGTTACCGGGCTAGGCCAGGCGTCTGCAGTCGATCAGATTGACGCCACCTACTGTTATTGGTTATCGTTTTCATTAGCAGTAAGACCCGCGGCCCGCCAGGCACGTCCAGCCGGTGCGCATCGCCCCAGGTCAGCCCCCTTTCCAGGAGACGACGCATGCCCGGACGCCGCGCGCTGGCCGCCATCGCATTGACCGCTGTCTCGGGCCTGGCAGTGGCCTGCTCGGCCAGCGGGGCGAGCGAGACCGCCACGGCGACGAACGGCATGGTCGTCGCCGTCGGGGCCGAGAACCAGTACGCGAACGTGATCTCGCAGGTCGGCGGCAGGTACGTCCGGGTCACCGCCATCGAGAGCAACCCGAACACCGACCCGCACTCGTTCGAGACGAGCCCGGCTGATGCGTCGGTGATCTCCGGTGCTGAGCTCATCGTGCAGAACGGTCTCGGTTACGACTCCTACATGGGCAAGATCGAGGGCGCCGCGCCGAACAACGTCCGCAAGGTCATCGTTGTCCAGCACCTGCTCGGGCTGGCGGACAGCACGCCGAACCCGCACCTGTGGTATTCGCCGGCCACGATGCCGGCGGTCGCGAAGGCGATCGCCGCCGACCTGTCCAAGCTGCGGCCGTCGCACGCGGCGTACTTCCGGGCCAACCTGGCGAAGTTCGACGCCTCGCTGCAGCCCTGGCAGACCGCGATCGCGCAGGTCAAGAGCGCCTATCACGGCACGCCGGTCGCGGTCACCGAGCCGGTGGCGGATTACCTGCTGCAGGCGATGGGCCTGACGATCGCGACCCCGTTCGGGCTGCAGGCCGACATCATGAACGGCGTCGACCTGTCCCCGCAGTACGTGACCCTGCAGGAGAACCTGCTGAGCCAGCGCAAGGTCCGGGTCTTCCTCTACAACCAGCAGGTCACTGACGCGCTGACGGCGACGTTCCTGAGCCACGCGCACAGCGCCGGCGTCCCGGTCGTCGGCGTGTACGAGACGATGCCGACCCCCGGCTTCAGCTATCAGTCCTGGATGCTGGCCGAGGTGACGGCGATCCGCAAGGCGATCGCGGACAAGGTCTCGACGCAGAAGCTCGGGCGGTGATCGGTGGCCGCATCCGATCACGCGGTCCTCGCCGTCGCCAGCGTCGGCGTCCGGCTGGGCGGACGGCAAGTGCTCGATGACGTCAGCTTCAGTCTCGGCGCCGGTGAGTTCGTCGGCCTTATCGGCTCGAACGGGGCGGGCAAGACGACACTGCTGCGGGTGATCCTCGGCCTGCAGGCCAGCACCGGGCAGGTGACCATCGCCGGCGCCGCGGGCGCGAGCCGCCGTGGCCTGATCGGCTACGTGCCGCAGAAGATCCACCTCGACCCCGACATGCCGGTCCGGGCCCGTGACCTGGTCGGCCTCGGCCTGGACGGGCAGCGGCTGGGCCTGCCGCTCCCGTCCAAGCGCAAGCGCCTGCTCGCCGACGAGATGCTCGCCGCGGTCGACGCGACCAGGTTCGCCGACCAGCGGGTCGGCAGCCTGTCCGGCGGCGAGCAGCAGCGAGTGATGATCGCGCACGCGCTGATCAGCCGGCCGCGGTTGCTGCTGCTCGATGAGCCGCTCGCGAACCTCGACATCTCCAGTGCTCAGGAGATCATCTCTTTGCTGGCGAAGATCTGCCGGGAGCAGCAGGTATCGGTGCTGATCTCGGCGCATGAGATGAACTCGCTGCTGCCGGTCATGGACCGCATCGTCTACATGGCGGGCGGCCGGGCCGCCAGCGGCACCACCGCGGAGGTGATCCGCGAGGACGTGCTGAGCACGCTCTATGGCCACCACGTCGACGTGCTGAACGTGCACGGCCGGGTCCTGGTGGTCGCCCACGCGGGCGAAGGGTTCGAGATCCTGGCCGGCGACGACGCCACGGCCGAGCCCGCGCATCCCGATCATCAGCCGGACGAGGCCGGCCAGTGAGAGGCCAGCCCAGTGAGGCCAGCCCAGTGAGGCCAGCCCAGTGAGGCCAGCACAGTGACCGCGATCTTCGCGCCGGGGTTCTTCGGCAGCTCGCCGGTGCACGTCGCGCTGGCCATCGGCGGTATCTCGGCCCTGGTGTGCGGGGTGGTCGGCACGTTCACGGTGCTGCGCGGCCAGTCCTACGCCGGCCACGCCCTCGCCGACATCTCGGTCACCGGCGGCTCCGCGTCGTTCCTGGCCAACATCAGCCCGCTGTGGGGCTTCGCCGGCACGGGCGTGCTGGCGGCTGGCGTGATGGACATGATCGGCGCCCGGCAGCAGCGCGGCCGCGACCTGGCTACCGGCATCGTCCGCGGCGCGGGCCTGGGCCTCGCGGCGCTCTTCCTCTACTGGGCCTCGACGTCGACCAGTACGACCGGCTCGGCTGTCACGATCCTGTTCGGCTCGATGTTCACCATCCCGCCGGGCACGCTGCCCCTCGTCGTCGCCTTCGGCCTGCCCGCCCTGGTCATCGTCGCCGTCTTGTTCCGGCCGCTGGTGCTCAGCTCGGTGAGCGCGGAGCTGGCCGCCGCCCGCGGCGTCCGCGTGCGGGTCGCGGGCCTGGCCTGCCTGATCGCCATCGCGCTCGCGGTGTCGCTGGCCGCCATCAGCGTCGGGGCGATCTTGTCGACGGCGCTGCTGGTGGGTCCGGCGGCGATCGCGCTGCGGCTGACCAGGTCGCC
Organism: uncultured Actinomycetota bacterium; assembly: GCA_963805805.1. Taxonomy (GTDB): domain Bacteria; phylum Actinomycetota; class Actinomycetes; order Streptosporangiales; family Streptosporangiaceae; genus JAJYUU01. The sequence goes on from CAWDVS010000013.1 coordinate 25,754, forward strand.
GGGCCAGGCCACGGTCGCGGCCGCAGTCATCGGGGTCGCCGCGACCTGGATCGGCATCCTGCTGGCTTACGACAGCTTCGACTGGCCGCCGAGCCATAACGGCTGGCCGGTCAGCTTCTTCATCGTCGTGCTGATCTTCCTCGGCTATCTCGGCGTCCAGCTCACCGGGCACCGCAAGCGGGCCGGGTAGCCGCCATGTTCGCCGCGTTCATGACGAACACGTGGATCACCGCCTCGATCGTGGCGGTGATCGCTGGCGTGGTCGGCTTCTTCGTCGTGCTGCGCGGGGCCGCGTTCGTCGCCGATGCGGTGCCGCAAGGCGCCTTCGCCGGCGCGGCCGGGGCCAGCCTGCTCGGCATCAGCACGCTGCTCGGCCTCGCCGTGTTCGCGCTGGCCGGTGCCCTGACGATCGGCTGGCTTGGCCGCCGGGCCAGGCGCGACGTCGCCACCGCGCTGGTGCTGACGGTGATGCTCGGACTCGGAGCGCTCTTTCTCAGCTTCACGACGCAGTACTCGCAGGAGATCTTCGCGCTGCTGTTCGGCGAGCCGCTCGGCGTCAGCACGACCGAGCTCCTGCCGGTCGCGCTCCTCGGGCTGGCGTGCATCCTGGCGATCGCGGTGCTGTACCGGCCGCTGCTGCTGACCTCGCTGGCCCCGGAGTCCGGCGCCGCCCGCGGGATCTCGCTGGTCCGGGTCGAGCTGACGTTCCTCGTCATCGTCGCCCTCGCCACGAGCATGACGCTGCCGGTCGTCGGCGCGCTGCTGATCTTCAGCCTGATGATCGGCCCGCCCGCCGCGGCCCGGTCGCTGACCAGCAATCCGGCGGTGGCCCTCGGTCTGTCGGTCGTGCTCGCGCTGGTTACCGTCTGGGTCGCGGTGGCCGCCTCGTTCCAGACCAACTGGCCGCTCGGCTTCTTCGTCGGCGTCGGCGGCGCGGTCTGCTACGCGGCCGGCCGGCTGGTGACGCTCGGGCGCACTTGGCGCGGCGACCGGGCGACGATCGGCACCAGTCCTGGCCGCGGAGCTGAGAACTGATCCTGGCGGCGAGCTGCCGATCGCCCGCTAGCGTCCTAGTCCAAGAGCTTGAGGAACTCGTCAGCGGACAACTCGGCGCACAGGGAGGTCGGACAGTGCGGGGCTCACGCGGCGGGCAGCTTGAAGGATGTCACTAGTGGCGTGGCGGTTACGTGCCCGGCCGGGTCGTCTACCTCTTCCAGGTATAAGTCGACAGCCTCGCCGAGGTTGGCCAGAGCCTCATCAATCGTGTGACCCTGGCTGGCAACGTCGACTTCCAGGCACTGCGCGATGTACCAGTCCTCTTCGCGGTGCAGAGCCGCGGTCAGCGTGCGGGGCGAATCCGGCATGATCCCAGGTTAGCCGCTGCTAGTCGGGATGCCGGTGACTGACCTAGGCCGAGTTCCAAGGGCAGTGAGGACTACCCGTAGTGCTGGCCAGACTACCGGCTGATGATGCCGGCGTCGTGCGCCAGCAGGCCGGCCTGGGTCCGGTTGGCCAGTCCGAGTTTGTCGAGCATCCGGGACACGTAGCCCTTCACCGTCGCCTCGGACAGGTACAGCCGGGCGGCGATCTGCGCGTTCGACAAGCCTTCGCCCAGGCAGCCGAGCACCTCGACCTCGCGCTCGGTCAGCGAGCTGACCGCGTCCCTGGCGCGATCGCGGGCGGGCTCGCTGTCGGCCGACGCGGCGATGAGCCGGCGGGCGGCCGCCGGGGAGAGCACGGTGTGGCCCTCGGCTGCGACCCGGACCAGGCCGATCAGGTCCTGCGGCGGGGTCGACTTCACCAGGAACCCGGCCGCCCCGGCCCGCAGCGCCCGCAGCACGTACTGGTCCGCGTCGAAGGTCGTGAGCACTACGACCACCGGCGGGCTGGCGAGCTTGCCGATGTGGCCGATCGCGGCTATCCCGTCCATGACCGGCATCCGCAGGTCCATCAGCACCACGTCGGGGTGCGCCCGGCGAACCGCGGCCACCCCTTCCGCCCCGTCGTGGGCCTCGCCGATGACCTCGATGTCGCCCGCCGAGCCCAGGATCGTGCGCAAGTGCGCGCAGACCATCGGCTCGTCGTCGACGACCACTACCCGGATCACGCGGCTGGCTCCGCGGTGCGGACGTAGGACGGCATCGTCGCCTCCAGGCAGAACCCGCCGTCGGCTTCGCGGCCGGCCCGCAGCGTGCCGTGGACCAGTTCGATCCGCTGCCGCAGGCTCTCGATGCCGAGCCCGGATCCGGTGGTCGCCATCGGGCTGGCGGCGGCCCGGACCGCGGAGTTGCACACGCTGACCCGCACCTCGGCCTCGCCGTAGGAGATCCGCACGACCACCCGGGCGCCAGGTGCGTGCTTGCGGACGTTGGTCAGTGCCTCGCGCACCACCCGGTAGGCAGTGCGGCCGACCACGGGGGAGGCCAGCGCCGGGTCGCCGGCCTCGATCAGCTCGGCCGGGACGCCGACGGCATTCGACTCGGCCACCAGCGCGGCGATCCCGGCCAGGGAGAAGTTCTCGCCGTCCTCCGGCATGGTCCGCAGGATGCCGACGAGGTCTCTCAGCTCATCCAGCGCCTGGCAGCCGGCCGCGCGCAGTTCCTCCGCGGCGCGCCTCGTCGCGTCGTCGGTGGCCGTGACCCCGAGAGCGCCCGCCTGCAAGACCATCAGGCTGATCCGGTGCGTCACCACGTCGTGCATCTCGCCCGCGAGCCGGGCGCGTTCTTGCGTCCGGGCTTGCTCGGCCAGCAGTGCGCTCTCCCGCTCGGCTCGCTCGGCCCGGTCGCGCAGGGCCCGGACCATGCCCTGCCGGGCGCTGAAATAGAGCCCGAGCAACGGCCCGACCGCGGTCCGCAGCACGCCGATCGTGATGACCGTCGCCGAGGGCTCCCACACCCGGCAGACGATCAACGTCAGCGTGCCGAAGGCGGCGAACGCGACCCGGCGGTCCTTCGGGTAGTAGAACGGCCCGTACGCGGCCACGATGGTGCCGGCTGGAGCCCACAGGTTCGTGTCATGCACCGGGGTCAGCAGGCCGGCGGGCGAGATCAGCAGCGAGATGGCGAGCGTGAAGCCGCCCAGGATCGCGATGACGGTCAGCGGCCAGCGCCGCCGGACCAACAGGGCCAGGTCGGCGAGCGCCTGCAGCCCGAGCATGGTCCAGGCCAGCGTGCCCGGGTGCGCGGGCCACCAGGAACCGCCCACCAGGGTCAGCACCGTGTCGAGCCCGGCGAATCCGACGGCCAGCAGCACGTCGATCATGACCCAGTGCCGGGTGCGGCGGAAGTTCCTGCCCATAGTGATCACGCTATGTCATGGCGGGCGAGACGCCCGGTCCCGCAATACCTTCGGCCCGGCCGGACCCTACGAAAGTTGCACCCGGTCGGCCGGGCCGGTCCTTTCGGCGCGGCCAGACCCGACTCGCGGCCCTGCCGGACGCCTGTCCCGGGCGGCTGAAATGGCGATATGCACACGACACAAGCGCACACCAGCATCCAGCCCGGCGACTACGACATCGATCCGGAGCGCACGACGATCCGGTTCCGGACCCGGCACATGTTCGGTCTCGGCCCGGTGCGCGGCACGTTCGCGCTCCGGTCCGGCGCCGTCAGCGTGACCGACCCGGTGGACGGCTCGGCCATCTACGCCGAGATCGAGGCGGCCAGCTTCCACACCGGCAATTCGCAGCGGGACCGGACCGTGCTGCAGCGGCGCCACCTCGACGCCTCCAGGCACCCGGTCATCACGTTCGCGGCGCAGGGCGCTCAGCCGAAGACCACCAATCCGGCGGCCGGGACGATCGCCGGCACGCTGACCGTACGCGGGGTCGAGCGGCCGGTCACGCTCGTGGTCAGCTCGGCCGAGCCGGCCGGAGCCGATGTCTCGGTGACCGCGTCGATGCACGTCGACCGGTTCGACTTCGGCCTGACCGCGATGCGCGGCATGGTCGGCCGGTACCTCGATCTCGAGCTGTCCGCCGTCTGCGTTGCCCGCGGCGCTGGCCAGCACGGGACCAGTCAGAACGGTGCTGGCCAGAACGGGGGACGGCACCATGGCTGACGCCGTGGTCGTGGCCGGCCTGCGCAAGACCTACGGCAGCGTGCAGGCGGTTCGCGAGGTCAGCTTCACCATCGGCGAGGGCGAGACGGTAGCGATCCTCGGCCCGAACGGGGCCGGCAAGAGCACGACGCTGGAGATACTCGAAGGCTTCCGCCGTCGCGACGGCGGCACCGCGCGGGTGCTCGGCATCGATCCGGGCGACAAGCTCCGGGCCGCGGAGCTGCGCGAGCGCACCGGGGTCGTGCTCCAGGACATCGCCGTCGAGCCGTACCTGACGGTGCGGGAGACCCTCGCGCGCGAGGTCGGCTATTACGCCACGCCGCGGGACGTCGACGAGCTCATCGGCCTGGTCGGGCTGGACGGCCAGGAACGGCGCAAGGTGCGGTTGCTGTCGGGCGGGCAGAAGCGGCGGCTCGACCTGGCGCTCGGCCTGGCCGGCGACCCGGAGCTGTTGTTCCTGGACGAGCCCACGACCGGCTTCGACCCGGCCGCCCGCCGGGTGGCCTGGCAGCTGGTGCGCGATCTGCGCACGGCCGGGACCACCATCTTGCTGACCACGCACGCGATGGACGAGGCGCAGGCACTGGCCGACCGGGTCGTGCTGATGTCCGGCGGCGTGGTGGTCGCGGACGGGCCGACGGCGACACTGGGCGGCCGGGACGCCGGGCGAGCGCGGATCAGCTTCGCGCTGCCGGCCGGGTACCGCCCGGCCGACCTGCCGCTGACCGTCAGCCGGCGCGGCCAGCGGCCGGCTCACGCTGGACTCCGCGGACCCGACCGCCGACCTGTACCGGCTCACCGGCTGGGCGCAGGACCGCAGCGTGGTGCTGGCCGGCCTGACCGTGGACCGGCCGAGCCTGGAAGACGTCTACCTCAGCCTCACGAGCAATGGCTCGCCCGCGGGCGAGCCGGAAAGGATCTCCCGATGACCGCCGTCGCAGTGACCGGGTCCGGGCGCACGGACAGTGGCCCTCAGCACGGGCGCCTCGGCGCCCTCCGCCTGGTCGCCCATCAGGTGCGGTATGAGCAGCTGTCCTTCTGGCGCAACCGGCAGGCCGCGATCTTCACGTTCGTGTTCCCGGTCGTGTTCATGGCGATCATGGGCGCGCTGTTCAACGGCCTGGGCCGGGCCTCTTACTTCTACGGCCTGACCGCATTGCAGTACTACCTGCCGACGATCGCCGCGTTGTCGGTGCTCGGCTCGTGCTACGGCCAGCTGGCGACGGTGCTGGCCATGCGCCGGCAGAACGGCATCCTCAAGCGAGTGCGCGCGACGCCGTTGCCGGCCTGGGTGTACTTCGCCGGGCTGCTGGCGCACTGCATCGTGGTCAGTTTCGTCGACATCGTGCTCCTCACCGCCGTCGCGCGGCTGTACGGGGTGCCGTTGCCGTCAGACTGCGCTGGCCATCGCGCTGGCCCTGGTGCTCGGCGCGGCCAGCTTCTGCGCGCTGGGGGTCGCGGTCGCATCGCTGATCTCGAACGCCGAGGCGGCCCCGGCGGTGGCGCAGCTCGTCCTGTTCCCGCTGCTGTTCTTGTCCGGCACCTATCTGCCGATTCACTCGGCCACGCTCAACCGGGTGGCGGGCTGGCTGCCGGTGCGTCCGTTCAACGAGGCGCTGATTAACCTGTTCGCCCGGCACGCCGGACCCGGCTGGTCAAACATCGGGGTGCTGGCGGTCTGGGGCGTGCTCGGCGCGATCGTGGCGATCCGGCGGTTCCGCTGGGATCCGCGGCCGGAGTGAGCCCGGGCCGCGCGGGCTACGGCCGGGGCTGGCCCGCGAGGTCCAGCAGGGCGCGGGCGACCGCGCCGGGATCGACAACCTGATGCAGGTGTTCACCGGGAACCGTCCGGACTGGCCAGCCGAGGCTGCGGGCCTGTCCGGCCGGTTCTGAGTATCCGGGGCTGAACTGAAGGAACGCGCACGGCCGGTCCGCCCAGCCGGCCGGGGCTGGCACCTCCTCCTGGTAGTAGGCCAGCGGCAGTCGCGGCTCCTCCGCGGTGATGACCGCGCGCGTGCCCGGATCCGGGAAGAGCGCGGCCGTATCGGCCTCGTCCCACCACCTGCTCCACTGCGGCAGCAGGCCGTCCGGCCCGGCCTTGCCCGCCAGGAACGGCAGGAACTCCGCCGGAGCCATCGGTGTGCTCGCGGTGTCCAGCGCGGGGATCGTGGCGTCCGCGAAGATGCACTGCGCCACCGGCTGGTCGAGTCCGCGGACGAACACCGGCACGAACACGCCGGCGTTGCTGTGCACGACGAGCACGAGCGGCTGGCCAGCGGGCACGCCCGCCAGGCCGCCGGTCACCGCCGCCAGCACCCGGCGCCAGTACGGCGGCGGGCCGTCACCGACCCCGAGCAGCGACGGAACCAGCGCCTGGTGGCCGGCGTCGGCCAGCAGGCGCGCGACCGGCTGCCAGGTGGCCGGGCCGACCGACGGACTGTGCACGAGGACGAAAACTGCCATTGGCCGACTTTCTCACGCGCGGCCGTTCGCGGGTGTCGCAGTTTGCGCGGCACCGGCGCGGTCGGGCAGGGTCGCGGTATGGCAACCGTCTTATGGGCCCGGCACGGCGAGAACGTCGCGAACCTGACCCAGACCTTCTCCTACCGGGTCTTCGACGGCGACCTGACCCCGGCCGGGCGGCGGCAGGCGCGCGCGCTCGCGGCCCGGCTCGCCGGGCGGGAGAGCGACCCCGTCGGCCGGCTGGTCTGCTCGCCGTTGCGCCGGGCCCGGCAGACCGCCGAGATCGTCGCCCAGCTGCTGGCCCTTCCGATCGCCGCCGAGCGGGACGACCTGCGCGAGCTGAACGTCGGTGACCTGGACGGCCGCAGCGACGAGCAGTCGTGGCGGATCTATGGCGGTGTGCTCGCGGCCTGGCGGGCCGGTGAGCTGGACATGCGCTTCCCCGGCGGGGAGAGCTGCGTCGAGCTGCACCGCCGGGTGTCCGCGGCGATCGCCGCGGTGACCGGGCCGGCTGACGGCGAGGCCACGGTGATCGTCGCGCACGGGGGAGCGCTGCGGATGTGCCTGCCGCTGCTGACTGGTGACCCTGATCCGGGCACCGACCTCCCGTACGCGCACTACGCCGAGCTGGAGACGGCGGCGGGCGCGCGGCCGCGGCTGGTCAGCTGGCCGGCGGCTGCCACAGGTCAGTGAGCGCGATCCCGAGCCGGGCCAGCATCCGGCGCAGCAGCGGCATCGAGAGCCCGATCACGTTGCTCGGGTCTCCGTCGATGCCGTCCACGAACGGGGCGCCGCGGCCGTCGATGCTGAACCCGCCGGCCATGCTCATCGGCTCGCCGCTCGCCACGTAGGCGGCGAGTTCCGCTTCGGTCGGCGTGCCGAAGCGCACCCGGGTCGCGGCCACCGCTCGCTCGACCCGCCCGGCCCGCCCGTCGATCAGGCAGTGCCCGGTGTACAGGGTCCCCTCGTTCCCGGCCAGCCGGAGCCAGACCTCGGTGGCCCGCTCCGGCGTCGCCGCTTTCCCGAGCGCCTCACCTTCGAAGTCCAGCAACGTGTCGCAGCCGAGGACGAGGTCAGCGGGCCGCAGCGTCGCCACCGCGGCCGCTTTGCGCTCGGCCAGCTCAGCGACCATCGAGGCGGTGTCCAGGCCGTCATCGCAGGTCTCGTCCGCACCGCTGACGACGACCTCCGGCGCGATGCCCGCCGCCCGCAGGACGCTCAGCCGGCCGCTCGACCCGGACGCCAGTACTAGCGCAGGGGGTGATGATCGCGTCACCGGGTCAGGCTACAGCGGGAGCAGATCCGGCCGCTTCGGCGGCAGTCCGTCGCCGCTGGACACGCCGCGCAGCCGTCGTTGCACCCACGGGCCGGCGTATTCGCGGGCCCAGCCCAGGTCGTCCCGCCGGGCGGTGAGCCAGCCGGTCCGCCGTCCGGGCTCCGCCAGCGGCTCGCGCCAGTCCGCGTGCACCGGCAGCCCGGCGACCTCGCAGACGCGCAGCGCGACCCGGCGGTGCCCCTCCGGGCCCAGGTGCAGCCGGTCCGGGCACCACAGCCGGGAGTCGCCGAGGACGCTCATCGACCACAGGTCCACGTGCAGGCAGTCATGCCGGCGCGCGATGTCGGCCAGCCGCGCGTTGTAGGCCATGATCCGGTCGCGCATCAGCCGGGCTAGCGGGATCCGGCTGAGGTTGAACCCGGTGAACACGATGACCTGGCTGCCCGCCCCGCGCAGCGAGCTGATCGCCTGGTCCATGTCGGCGGCCAGGGCGCCGGGGTCGGCCTTGCGGCGGAGCAGGTCGTTGCCGCCGGCGGCGAGGCTGGCCAGGTCAGGCGCGAGCGCGGCCGCGACCGGGACCTGCTCGGCCAGCACCTGCCGCACCACCTTGCCGCGGATGGCGAGGTTGGCGTACTGCAGGCCGGGGGCGGCGGCCGCCAGCTCGGTGGCGAACAGGTCGGCCCAGCCGCGAAGACTGCCGTCCGGGTACGGGTCACCTACGCCCTCGGTGAAGCTGTCGCCCAGGGCAACGTAGGTTCCGATCGCTGTCATCAGGCTCCCTCCGCGACTTTCTACTCTTCCCGTAACCACAAACGCGGATAAATTGCTTCCCGGAGGTCACCGGGGGAGTGAAGAGTAGCGGGCCGCAGCGATGGCGAGCTTCTACCTCGGCATCCTCGGCGGTCGGCTCGCCGGGCTGTTCGTCTGCGGCGCCGGGGTAGCCAACCTCTATCGCTGTCCGTCGCCCTCCCCTAGGTCGGCGAGCCCGGCGACCAAGCCTCCGCCGCGAGCTAGCGGGCTGGCCGGGAGCCCCCGCCGCAGGAACCACGCACCGGCCAGCAGCACGACGCCGAGCACGAACGAGACCGCTAGCCGGAGCTGGTGATGGCCCTTGTGGGTGCTGCCGACCAGGAAGCTCATGTGGTTAGCCACCCCGGCGGCGTACAAGATCCCGGCGACGATCCCGAGGACGCCGAGAACGGCCAGGATCACCACGAGTATCCGCCGGACGGGGGAGCCGCCAGCCGCGACTGCAGAAGTCATCTCAATCACCTGAATCTCCTGGCAGCTGTCGGCTGCCTCTGAATGAGTAATGGCGCGGGCGAGGTGCTGGCCGTCACGGGCCCTGGACTTCCCGGCCGCCGGCCGGACCCGGCCATGACAGCAGGTGATCACTTGAGCGCACACAGTGCCCAAATGGTATTCGCGCCCGGGTCGTCATGTGTGGTCGTTGCCCGCAGAACGCAATTACCCGTCCGTGCCCGGGCACAACACCGCCAGGACGACGGGCCCGGCCGCGAGCCCCCGCTGAAGTCGTCAGGCACCGGCTTCGCGCCGCTGGCGCGTCCGGTTCATGCCAGGCCGGAACGGCTGGCCGGAGCGGGTACCGGAGCTCGTCAGCGGCTGGCCGCGCCGTCGGCGTGACTTGACCGCAGGCCGGCGACATCATGGTGGGGTGACTGACCGCATACGCCAGACCCGTGCTGTGCCTCCGGCAGGCAGCTGACATGCACGCTGTGGGCCTCGTCCTGCACCCGCGGCGAGATTCCGGTGACGCCGTGTCGGCGATCCTCGGCTGGGCGGCCAGGCGTGAGATCCAGGTACTGGGCGTCGAGGCCGAGATCGGGCGGCTGGACTGCACCGCCGTAGCGGTGCCCGCCGCCGACCTGGGCGCGCGCTCCGACCTGCTGGTGAGCCTCGGCGGGGACGGGACGATGCTGCGGGCGATGCGGCTGGCCGACCGCCAGCGGGCCTATGTGCTCGGGGTGAACCTCGGCAAGCTGGGTTTCCTCGCCGAGGTCGACGTGCCGGACCTGCCCGACGCGCTGTCGGCCATCGACGACAAGAAGTTCGTCATCGAGCAGCGGCTGGCCGTCGACGCGCTGATCGGCGACACGGTCGCGACCGCGTTCAACGACGTCGCCGTCGTCCGGTTCCCTGGCCAGCCGACCGCGCAGCGTCGAAGTCCGGGCGGCGGGGCACCCGTTCGTCAGCTACGCGGCCGACGCCGTGGTCGTCGCCACCCCCACCGGGTCCACCGCCTACAGCTTCTCGGCCGGCGGCCCGATCGTCAGCCCGGAGGTCGAGGCGCTGCTGGTCACCCCCGCCGCGCCGCACTCGGCCTACAACCGCGGCCTGGTGGTCTCGGTGCACGACAGCCTCGAACTTGAGCTGCTGCCCGCCAGCGGCCGGCTCGCCATCGAGGTGGACGGCGAGATCGCGGGCAACGTCGGGCCAGGTGACGTCATCCGGCTGCAGGCGCGGCCGGGTGCCGCCCATGTCGTCCGGCTCGGCCGGGGCACGTTCTACGAGCGGGCCCGGCGCAAGCTGCGGCTGTCCGATTCGGCCGAGATCCCGGTGGGATTGCCCTGACCCGGCCCTGATCTGGGCCGCCTCAGCATCGGCCGCGTCAGCACGGCCGCGTCAGCACCGGCCGCGTCAGCATCGGCCGCTCAGAGCCGGGCCGCGGCGACGGCTGTCCGGTAGAGCTGGGCCATCCGCTGGCCGAACCTGGCGGCGTAGGACACCGACGGCGTCTGCCCGCCCTGCTCGAAGCCGCCGATGACGCCGATGACGATGCCGGGACCGCCGGGCGACAGGACATGACTAAGGAACGGGCCGCCGCTGGTGCCGTTTGTGTAGCCGTCGCAGTTGAACTGGAACTGGGTCGCGCTGTAGGCCAGGGCGTCGTTGTCGCAGCTGATGGGCGCGTCCAGGTCACTGGGGTAGCCGGTGACGGTGACGATCTCGCCGGCCGGCTGGCCGATCCCCACGGCCTCGGCGCCGGTGGCGTCCTCCACCCGGGCGGTGGACCCGGTCCGCTTGACTACCAGGAACGCGAAGTCGTCATCCGGATCGGCTGACGTGCGCCAGTTCTGGTCCACGAACACCTTCGTGACCATCCAGATGCCGTACGGCGCCTTCCCGTGCGCGTAGGCGGGCACGAAGGCCACCGTGTCCGTGGCCCGCCCGGTCACGCAGTGCGCCGCGGTCAGCACCAGGTCCCCGGCCGGGCTGTCCACTACGGTGGCCGAACAGAAATGCGAGGCCAGACGGCCCGACTGGGCGGTGGTGAACAGGGCCCCGATCGCGGACGAGAGCCCTGGCCCCCGGCTGACGGGCAGCCGGGACGCTGTCCCGGTGCCGGGCACCAGCGCGATGCCGAGCACGGTGGCGGCTACGGCGAGGACGGCGGTGGCCAGAGCAGACCGGAGCACGACCCGGCGCCCCGTGCCTAGCCGGGCATCGCCGCGATCACTACGGCCGCGCGCTCGCCGCTCCGCCGGCACATCTGCCCCTCCCGGTCCGATCAGGCACCCCGGCCGCCCGGCTGGCCGCATCCTGACGTCCCTTGACCGCTTTCAAGAGATGGTAAAGGGCGATTCTCGGTAGGTAAATTACGGAAACCTGTGAATCGGCTTATAACCAGCTAGATCCGCAGGGCCATGCAGGCAGGAGGTGCGTTGCTGACGGGGCGGACGGTGCACCGGACGCGGCTTTACGGGCTTCGCTGGGTGGCCCTGCCGATCCTCGGCGTGATGCTCGGGTTGCTCGCTGGCCTCGTGGTATTGATGGTCGCGGCTGCATCGAAGCCAGGCGGACCACCGCTGGTGCCTGTTTTTGCGGTTTTGACGCTGGCCTTCCTGGGCGAGGCAGCCTGGATAGCGAGCATGTCGGTGCGGCCAATCGTCCTCAGCCGGTCGGCCTTGCGCATCCCGAACGGCTTCAAGACGGTCGTCATTCCGCTCGACGATGTCGCCGGCGTCGGGCTGCTCTACCACAGCTTCCGGCCCTACACCCAGTCCGGGAGCGCCTGGTCGGTGTTCGTCTGGAGACGGAACGGATCAGCGCAGCGCGCGGGGATTCTGATCTGCCGGCGCGGCCCCGACGTCCCGCCTAGCCAGCTCGCCGCCAGTCGCGCCGGGCGGATGGCTAAGCGGCTCGACGCGAAGATCCGGGCCGCTCAGGGGCCGGCCGGGCAGCCTGGCCGCGCTGGAGCTGCAGAAACACGGCAGCAGCGGCCTGGCCTACCACGTTGTGGCGTTCTGGTCGCCCGACGGGGAGATGGGTCCAGTCCGGTACTGACAGCCAGCCCGGGCTGGCTCAGCGGCCGCCCGCGGCCCTGGCCGCCTGCTCGACCCGGTCCCGGTAGGCAGCCCACCAGGCCGGGTCGTCGTCCTCGGCCAGATTCGAGTTGTCGGCCCGAAGGCCGGCCGCGCCGTCGATGAGCTCTCTGACGATGTCGGCGTGCCCGGCGTGCCGGTGCGTCTCGGCGACTGGTGCACGAGGATGCGGTGCAGGGTGACGTCCTGATGACCGGGCCGCCACCAGGGCACCTGGCCGGGCGAGTCGAGATCGAGCGCCTCGATCGTGGCGTCTGAATGGGCGCAGGCCCGCTGATACCAGCCGGTGATGTACTCGCGCGACTCATCGGCCGTCGCCCATAGTTCGACGTTCAGCTCGGCGAACATGCCCTCGGCCGTCGACCAGACCGGACGGTCGGGGAGCGGGCGGTCGAATACGTCGCCGAAATACCCGATCTCCATGGCGGCCAGGTGCTTGACGAGGCCGAGCAGGTTGGTGCCGGTGGGCGTCAGCGGCCGCCGGATGTCGTACTCGGAGAGCCCGTCTAGCTTCCACAGCAGCGCCTCGCGTCCCTCATTGAGGTAGCGATGCAGGTCAGTCTTAGGGTCTGAAGTGGCCATGCCGGGCATTCTTCCAGCCGCCGCTGACAGCCAGGGCGGACCCGGTGCGTGTGTGCCACAGACGGCGGCCGGTCCTGTGCCATGATCGAGACCGCGAGGGCCGGGCCCGGAGCCGCGGGTGACCGGCCAGCGCATCCTGGGGGATGAGCGTCGGCCGAGCTGGCGGCGCCGGGGGCGGGTGGTCGGATGACACCTGGATCAGCGGGCAGGCGGAGCCTGCGCTGCCTTAGCTGGCTGTTGTGCGGGCTTTCAGTGCTGGCGTCGGCGGCCTCGGTCGGCTTCCCGGTGCTCGCGGTTAACCTGCGGGAAACGCGCGGCGCTCAGTCCGCAGTGCCGGACGGCATCTCCGCGCTCGCGTTCCCGGTGGCGTTATTGCTTTTCCTGGTTTTCGAGATCCCGGTCATCGCGGCCGGGCTCGGGCTGTGGCGGGCGTTCCTTTCGGTCCGCCGTCACGCGCACGGCGGTTAGCCGCCGGCGCCGCTGCCAGGCCAGCAGGCTGCCGAGCGTGCACCCGGTGAACAGCGCGGTGGCGTGCCCGACCGCGGCGACCGCCAGCTGGCTGAGGCCGCTGAAGATGCCGCCGATGAACACCAGCCCGGCGAGGTCGAGCGCGGCGGCGCACCGGACCGGCCAGCGACCCCACAGCAGGCCCACGGCGATCGCGGTGACGACGACGTAGGAGGGTCCCACGTCGGTGATGAAGCGGTCGGCGGTCGGCCTGGTCCCGTGCGTGATCTGGTGGGCCAGGATCCCTTCGCTGACGAGCGTGCCGAGCACGTGCCCGGCCGCGCAGGTCACGGCCGTGCGCCAGTTCCCGAGCACGGCGTTGGCGCCGAACATGGCCAGGGCGATGAGCACGGGCCAGGCCAGCAGCGCGCCGGTCGGGAGGAACGCGGATGCGATCATGCTGCCGACCGGGTCACGGGCCAGGTTGTGCACGTTCGTGCTGGCCCAGGCCAGCACGGCCGCCTGGTCGTGGTCAGGCAGTACCGCGTAGACCAGCTCAGTCAGGCTGAACGCGACCAGGTAACACCAGGCCACGGCGTACCTGATGAACACCGCGCGCATGCGTAGAGACTAGCCAGCGCGCAGCTCCGTTCCCGATGGATAACCAGTCGCTGTCCGGATCCGCCGCTGGCAGGCTTGCGTCGTGGTGGATCGCCTGTTCGCCGATCCCGAGCTCGCGGCGCTGTACGACCGGTTCTGCGCGTGGGACCGGCGGGATGATCTTGACTTCTACCTGCCGCTGGTGCTGGCGGCCGGGCGCGTGCTCGACGTCGGCTGCGGCACCGGGATGCTGCTGCGCCGGGCCCGGCAGGAGGGGCACGCCGGGCGGCTGTGCGGGCTCGATCCTGCGGCCGCGATGCTCGGCATCGCCAGGGCACGGGACGATATCGAGTGGATCGAGGGCGACCTGTCGACCGTCGGCTTCGACCAGGAGTTCGACCTGGTCGTGATGACGGGTCACGCGTTCCAGGTGCTCACCGGTGATGCAGAGCTGACCATGGCGCTCGCCGCGATTGCGCGGGCCCTTGCTGGGAACGGGCCGTTCGCGTTCGAGACGCGTAATCCGCTCGCGCGCGGCTGGGAGCGGTGGACGCCGGCGAACGCGGAGTCGGTGACCGGCCCGGACGGGGTGCCGGTCCGGCAGGCACCCGCGGTGCAGTTGCCGGTCAGCACCGATCTGGTGTCGTTTACCAGCACTTACACCAGCCCGGCCTGGGATCAGCCGCGGGTCAGCCGCAGCACCCTGCGGTTCCTGGGGGCCGGGGCGCTGGCGGGGTTTCTGTCGGTGGCCGGCCTTACGGTGGAAGAGCAGCACGGGGACTGGGACCGGCGGCCGCTGAGCAGTTCCAGTCCGGAGATCATCACGATCGCCCGCCGCGCCTGATCCTTGACACTATCGAAAACGTATTCGATAGTGGTCTGATGGAGGTAGCGCAGGTCATCTCGCTATCCCCGGCGCGGCACCGCGATGACGTGCTGACTGGCGAGGGAGTCCTGCCGGTGCTCCCGCCGCTGGCCGGGCTGCTGCCCGCGGGCGGGCTCGCCCGCGGGTCGGTGCTGACGACGGGGGGTTTCGGGCTGCTCAGCCTCGCGCTGGCGGCTGGCGCGTCGGCCGGCGGGGCGTGGTGCGCCATCGCCGGCGTGCCGGCCACCGGCGTCCGGGCCGCGGCCGAGGTCGGCCTGGATCCGGCCCGGCTCGTCCTGGTCGCCGACCCGGGGCGGAACTGGCCGCAGGTAGTGGCGTCGCTGCTGGACGGGTTCGACATCGTCATGCTGTGCCCGCCGGAGCCGCCGCCCGCGCAGCTCCGCCGGAAGCTGGAAGCCGCCGCGCGCCGGTACGGGAGCGTGCTGCTGGTGGCGGGGGACTGGCCGGGGGCGCAGGCCCGGCTGCACGTGGCGGAAGAGGAGTGGACCGGCCTCGGCGCCGGGCACGGACGGCTGCGGGCCCGCAAGGCCCGGGTGGTCGCGTCCGGCCGGGGCGCGGCCGAGCGGCCGCGCAGTAGCTGGCTCTGGCTGCCGGGACCAGACGGCTCGGTGTCGGTCGCGGCCAGTGCTACCGGGCTGGCCGGCGCCGGTGAGATCACCGCCGCCGAGTCGCAGCGACTGATCAGCAGCGGGTGAGCGCGTGACCAGCCCCGCCGGCCAGCCCCGGCCCGGCCCGGCCCGGGCCGGGCCACGCGGCGGTCGCTAGCGCGGGCCAGCGGCGGGTGCTGGTGCTGCGCTGTCCAGACTTGCTGGCCGGTGCGGAGGAGGAGGCCGGCGCCGCGGCCCGCGCCTTCGAGCCGGTGCTCGCGGTGCTCGCGGAGTTCTGCCCGCAGGCTGAGGTGCTGCGGCCGGGGCTGGCCGCCATCGCCGCGCGCGGACCGGCCCGCTACTTCGGCGGCGAGGAGACGCTGGCGGCCAGGCTGGCGGAAGCGGTCGGCCGGCTCGGGATCAGCAGCCAGGCCGGGGTCGCGGACGGACTGTTCGCTGCGGACCTGGCGGCGCGGTCCGGCCCGGCCGGGCTGGTGATACCGGCGGGGGAGACGTCGCAGTTCCTCGCCCCGCTGCCGGTAGCGGCGCTGCGGTGCGCGGAGCCGCTGTTCGCCGTGCCGGATCTGCCCGAGCTGATCGAGCTGCTGCCCAGGCTCGGGATTCACGCGCTGGGCGAGTTCGCCGCGCTGCCCGCGGCCGAGGCGGGCAGCCGGTTCGGTGCCCAGGGCCTCATCGCGCACCGGCTGGCGCGCGGACTGGACCCGCGGCCGCTCGCGCCGCACCCGCCCCGGCTGGACCTGTCGGTCGAGCAGGCCTTCGAGCCGCCGGCCGAGCAGTCCGAGCCGGTGGTGTTTACCGCCAAGGCCCTGGCCGACCGGCTGCACGCGAAGCTCGCGGCCCGCGGCCTGGCCTGCGTGCGGGTCCAGGTCCAGGTCGTCTGCGCGGACGGACGGGAGCTCAGCCGGCTGTGGCGGCACGACGGGCTGCTGTCCGCGCTCGCCGTCGCCGAGCGGGTGCGCTGGCAGCTGGACGGCTGGCGGGCCGACGCGGAGGCGGCGGCGGAATACGGCGGGATCACCCTGATCCGGCTGGTTCCCGATCAGCTCGTGCGGGCGACCGGGCACCAGCTCAGCCTGTGGGGCGACGCCGTGGTGAGTGACCGGGTGGCGCGCGCGGCCATCCGGGTGCAGGCCATGCTCGGGCACGCCGCGGTCACCCGGCCGGTCCTGTCAGGCGGGCGCACCCCGGCCGAGCAGGTGCTGCTGGCGCCCTTCGGCGACGCCGCGGTCCCGCCGCGCCCGGCGGGGCAGCCCTGGCCGGGACAGATCCCCGCACCCGCGCCGGCCACCGTGTTCTCGCCGCCGCGGCCGGCCACCGTGACCGATAGCGCCGGCCGGGTGGTGTCGGTCAGCGGCCGCGCGCAGCCGTCCGCGCCGCCCGCCTGGCTGGCCACCGGCCCCGGCCCGGCGCACGCCATCACCTGCTGGGCCGGACCGTGGCCGGTCACGCAGCGCTGGTGGGATCCTGAGCGGGCCAGCCGTCAGGCCAGGTTCCAGCTGATCACCGACGACGGCGGCGCCTGGCTCGCGGTGCTGCAGGACGGCCGCTGGCTGCTCGAGGCGCGCTACGACTGATCCGTTTGAGCAGGCCAGAACCAGGCAGCTCTAATGGCAGTGAGCCACCGCGGCACCCTCCCCGAGCAGCAAGGCGGCCAGCGCCAGGACGGGCGCCCGGCCCGCCTGCGCGCGCTTGCGCCGAGCTGGCTGCTGGCGATCGCCGGCGGACTGGCCGCCATCGCCGTCGCCATCGCCGAGCCCGTCGCCGCGGGGCAGGCCGCCAGGCAGGACTGGCAGCCGTTCGTGCTGGTTACCGGGCTGCTGCTGATCGGCCTGGTGGCCGACAGGGATGGTCTGTTCGAGGCCGGGGGCCATCAGCTGGCCCGGCTGGCCCGCGGCGGCGTCGCCCTGTACTGCGGCGCGGCGGTGCTGATCGGCGTCGTGACGGCACTGCTCAACCTCGACACGTCGGTCGCCTTCCTGACCCCGGTGCTGGTGTACACCGCGCGGCGCCGGGGCGGCGGCGAGGCCCCGCTCCTGTACGGCTGCCTGCTGCTGTCCAACGCCGGGTCGCTGCTGCTGCCGGGGTCCAATCTGACCAACCTGATCGTGCTCGGGCACCTGCACCTCAGCGGCGCGGTGTTCCTGTCCCGGATGTGGCTGGCGTGGCTGGCCGCGCTCGTGGTCACCGCCGCCGCGCTCGCCGTCACCGAGCGCCGCAACTGCCACTGCCGGCCGTCGAGCCAGCCGGCCGCGCGCGCCGTCCGGTACTCGGCCTCGGCCTGGCCGCGGTCGTGACCGCGACTGCGGCGGTGGTCGTGTTGCGGGCGCCCGCCGTCCCGGTCGTCGCGGTGGGCCTGGCCGCGGTGGCCGCTCGCGGCCGGCAGCGCAAGGTCGCGGCGCGTGACGCCTTCGCCGTCGCCGGGCTGCCGGTGCTCGCCGGGTTGTTCGGCATCGCGGTGGCGCTGGGCGCGCTCGGCCGGGTGTGGTCGGGCCCTGCGGTCCTGCTGACGCATCTGGGCAGCTGGGCGACGGCCGGAGTCGCCGCGGTCGCGGCGGTGCTGGTGAACAACCTGCCAGCCGCCTCGCTGCTCGCCGCCCGCACGCCCGGTCACCCGTTCGCGCTGCTGGTCGGCCTCAACATCGGCCCGAACCTGCTGGCCTCCGGGTCGCTGGCCTGGATCCTGTGGCTGAAGTCGGCCCGCACGGCGGGCGCGCACCCGTCGCTGCGCCGGGCGTCCAGGCTCGGCGCGGTCACGGTGCCGCTCGCCATGGCGGCCGCGCTGGCCGCGCTCATGCTGACCGCCGGCGCGAGCTGACGATAAGATCCGTTACAGCCGGATGAGGCTCCGGCGAGCATTGTGCGCGCTCCGGCGCCGTTCCGCCAACGAGCGCGGTTCTGCAAAGAGCACAGTGCCCGAACCGCCACCGTGGCTAATGGCTTCTACCGGGAGAGTCCATCCTGGCAGCGGCCGCCGCGTACTGGCTCCTGTCAGGACTGACCTGGGCGGGAGCAGTCTTGAACAGCTACTACGTCACGGCTATCTGGCTCGGCATGGCGCTGCTCGCCGCCGTTGTCAGCATCCGCATCGCCGTCCCCGCCGCGCTGGTCGAGATCGTGATCGGCGTGCTCGCGGGCAACATCCCCGGCATCCGCGAGCACGTCACCCAGACCGACGTCGTGGTGTTCCTCGCGAGCGCGGGCTCGCTCGTGCTCACGTTCCTGGCAGGCGCCGAGATAGATCCGGTGTCGTTGCGGAACCACTGGAAGGCGAGCCTGTCCATCGGCGTGGTGTCCTTCGCGCTGCCGTTCGCCGGAGCGTTCGCGTTCTGCCGGTTCGTGCTGGACTGGCAGCTGCATTCCGCCGAGATCGGCGGGATCGCGCTCAGCACGACATCCGTCGCCGTTGTCTACGCGGTCATGGTCGAGACCGGGCTCAACCGGCAGGACCTCGGCAAGCTCATCCTCGCGGCGTGCTTCGTCACCGACCTCGGTACCGTGCTCGCGCTCGGCGGCCTGTTCGCTACCTACGGCTGGCTGCTGCTCGTGTTCGTGGTGGTGAGCGCCGTCACCGTCGCGGTGCTGCCGCGGCTGCTCCGGTTCGCTATCGCGCACTTCGGCCACCGGATGTCAGAGCCGGAGATCAAGCTCTTGCTCGTGGTGTTGTTCGGCCTCGGCGGCCTGGCCACCCAGGCCGGCAGCGAGGCGGTACTCCCGGCGTACGTGGCCGGCCTGGTGGTGGCCGGGACGTTCCTGCACGACAGGGTGCTCATGGACCGGCTGCGCTCCATCGCGTTCGCGCTGCTGACGCCGTTCTTCTTCCTGCGCGCCGGGACGCTGATCTCCGCGCCGGTCCTAGTCTCCGGGGCCGGGATCATCGGCGTGCTGCTGCTGGTCAAGCTCGCCGCCAAGTTCGCCGGTGTCTGGCCAGCCGCCACCGCCTTCGGGTTGCCGCGCAAGGAGCGCGGCTACACGACGCTGCTGATGGCGACCGGCCTGACCTTCGGGTCCATCGCCGCGCTGTTCGGGCTCACCCATCACCTCATCAACAAGACCCAGTACACCGAGCTGGTGACGGTGGTGATCCTCTCGGCGTTCGTGCCGACGCTGATCGCGCAGCAATTGTTCCGGCCGGATGTGCTCGACGCCGAGCAGGAAGAGGCGCTCGGCGCGGAGGATGTCTCGATCGTGCATCGCCGGCCGGCCAGCGGGCCGCAATAGTCACAGAGAGTTAGTTAGCTTTACTTCGCAGTTACTGCTGCGATTTAGCGATAATTATTGTCGCGCGTTAACGCTTATGTGAATATCGGGTAGGTCCGCCGGGGCCTTAGACAGAGATGTCGAACATGGAGGCGGAATGCACTACCCGAAAACCCCGTTGCGCGTCGCCCTGGGCGGGGCGATCGCGGCGGGCACGGCCATAGCGCTGGCGGGTGCCGGACTTGCGGCCGGAGCGCCGGCCAAGCCGAAGCCGGGGCTGCACGGCTTTGCCCAGCGTCAGCATGCCCAGCAGCCACTACCTAGCCACGCACGCCAGCCCGAACGCGTCGACCACGACCCCGGGCCTGAACTCGTCGCCGGGCGACGATGACCTGGCCGACCAGAACGCGCAGTACGACTTCGAGCGCACCGCTCCGGCCCAGGCCATCGACGGCCCGGCGCTGGCCAGCGCCGAGCAGCAGGCCAGCCAGCTGCCCAGCTCGGGCGGGAACTGGCAGGAGTTCACCAGCCAGCCCTACCAGGCCCAGCCCAGCAACTACACCGACCCGTTCTGGGGTAACGAGGGCGCTGGCTTCTCGCTCGTCGGCGGCCGGGACACGGCGCTAGCCGTATCTCCGGACGGCGCCTGGTTCGCCGGCACCGCGGACGGCGGCGTCTGGCGCTCGGAGAACCAGGGCAAGACCTGGACGCCGGTGTTCGACTCGATGCCGACGCTGTCTATCGGCGCGCTGGCGATCGACCCGGCCGACGGCTCGCTGTGGGTGGGCACCGGCGAGTCGAACGTCTCGCAGGACTCCTACGCCGGCACCGGCGTCTACGTCTCCTACAACGACGGCCGGTCGTTCCGCAACGTCGGCGCCGTCAACGGCATCAGCCCGCTGGCCTCGCACACGGTGTTCCGGCTCGCGTTCGAGCGCAACGGCGTCGCGTTCGCGGCGACCGACAACGGCCTGTTCCGGTACTCGCCGGGCACTGGTTCGTGGACCGAGGTGCTCGACCCGGCCGGCCCGGTGGACAATCCGCCGTATGACCAGCAGGTGACCGACGTCGCGGTCGTGCCGCACACCAGCGGCCAGGACGTCATCGCCGCCATCGGCTGGCACGGTCCGGGCAACACGCAGAACAACGGCTTTTACGAGTCGACCAACCGCGGCCGCAGCTTCAGCAAGGTGACCACGACCGGTGACATCGTCGCCAGCGACCAGGGCCGGGTCACGTTCGCGTACTCGCGCGACGGGTCGAAGCTGTACGCGATCGTGCAGTCGATCTCCAAGCTGGCCGCCGGTGACCCGTCGGTGCTGCAGGGCATCTTCGTGTCCTCGGGCAGCCCGGCGAGCGTGGCCGGACCGTGGACGCAGATCGCCGACACGACCAAGCTCGGGAACTCTGGCTCGGCGCTGAACGCCGCGGTCAGCCCGACCTATCAGCCGGGCATCCAGTCCTGGTACAACGAGGACCTCGCGGTCGACCCGAACAACCCGGACCACGTGTACGCGGGCCTGGAGGAAGTGTTCGAGTCGACCAACGCGGGCAGCACCTGGGTCACCGCGAGCCCGTACTGGAACTACCCGTTCGCGTGTGACCAGACGAACACGTGCCCGAACACCACGCACCCCGACCAGCACGCCATGATGATCACGGACGGCAAGATCGTGATCGGCAACGACGGCGGCGTCTACAGCCGGCCGCTGTCCGACGACGCCGAGGACGGGCAGTGGTCCGACCTCAACGCCACGCTGCACTCCTGGCAGTTCTACGACGCGCGGGCGGGCAAGCTGCCCGGCGGCGGTACCCAGGCGGTCGGCGGCCTGCAGGACAACGGCACGGCGGTCGCGAGCGACCAGGTCAGCCAGGAAAACGAGGCAGCCGGCGGTGACGGCTTTGACGTGATCGTCGACCCGGCGAACGCGAACAACTGGGTGGGCGAGTACACCGATGGCACCATGTACTCCACGACCGACGGCGGCCACTCGTTCGCCGACCAGGTCAGCCCGACGTGTGCCGCGCAGTTCACGACCATCGGCAACGCACGGTCGGACTGTGACCCCGGCGCCCGGTTCGTGACGCCGATCATCCAGGACCAGCAGAACGCGAACACCTGGGTCGTCGGCGGCCAGTACGTGTGGGTGAGCAAGTCCGGCTGGAACACCAGCTGCACGCTGACCGACTGCTCGTCCTGGACGAACGAGTTCAACCTGGGCGCTGGCAACGCGGTCACCGCGCTGTCGTCGGCGAACAACGGCGGCGTCATCTACGCGGCGTGGGTCGGCGGCGGGGGCAACCCCGGCCCGGCCTTCGCCGACGGCATCGCCACCAACTACGGCGGGACCTGGCACCAGGTGAACACGGCCGGGCTGCCGAGCCGCTACATCGCCGGTGTCACCGTCGACCCGGCCAACCCGGCGCACGCGTACGCCATCTTCAATGGCTACTCGCGGCGCTTCGTGCCGGGCGGCGGCGTCGGCCACGTCTTCGAGACGTGGAACGGCGGCCAGTCGTGGACTGACATCTCCGGCAACCTGCCCGACATCGCCTCCGACGCGCTCGTGCTCAGTCACGGCGAGCTGGCGCTGGCGACCGACGGTGGCGTGTTCACGGCCCGCGCGGGCCGGGGCGCGAACACCCGCTGGTCGGTGCTGGGTCACGGGCTGCCGAACGCGGCGGTGGACGACCTGACCCAGGGTCCGAACGGCTACATCTACGCCGCGACCCACGGCCGCGGGATCTGGCGGATTCGCTTCTAGGGCGACCGGCGATCAGCGGGGCCCGGCGGCGACGCCGCCGGGCCCCGCCCGCGTTTCTGGTTGCCGTCGCTGGCCCGGCCGGTTACAGACGCAGCGGCGGCGATACCGGCCACGCGGCCGACAGCTCCGCCGGCGGGCCGGGGCGCGCGCACAGCCGCAGCGAGTGCGGCGTACGCCGGGACACGATCTCGGCGCGATACTCGCCGGGCCGGGTCCAGGCCGCGGACACCGACACCTCGGGGAACGGGCCGAAGAGGCCGGGCAGCACCCCGTCGGACCACTGCCCGTCCGGCACGTCGAACGAGTGCCGGGCGCCGCTGACCGTCATGATCAGCCGGGTGCCGCCGGGCAGCGGCTCGATCCGGACGCCGTCGATCTGCGCCAGCCCGCCCGCCACGCTGGTCGGCGACAGTTCGACTGGACCGTACGGTCCGGCGGCCCCGGCCGCGACGGGCGGGATCGAGAGCCGCGCGAGCCGCCCGGCCAGGCCCTGATCGCCGGCCGGGCTGACCGCCGTGTCGCGGAACGCCGGTAGCAGGTGCTGCCAGATGAGATCGATCTCCGCCTGCATGTCGAGGACCTGAGCAGTGCACACCACGACCGCGTCGGCGTCGGGCAGCACGATCATGAACTGGCCGAAGGCCCCGTCTCCGCGCTGCGCGCCGTGCTGGCACATCCACATCTGGTAGCCGTAGCCCTGCTGCCAGTCCGGGCTCGTCGACGTGCGAGAGTTGCCGACCTGCGGTCGGCGGCACTCGGCCACGAACTCCGCGGGCACTAGCTGGACACCGTGCCAGCGGCCGCCCTGCAGGATCAGCTGCCCGAGCTTGGCCACCGACTCGGTGGTGACGTGCAGGCCGGAGAAGCCCTGGTCGATCCCGGATGACACGGACAGCCACTCCGCCTGCTCGATGCCGAGCGGTTCGAACAGGCGCGGTCGCAGGTAGTCGACCAGTCGTTCGCCGGTGCCCGTCGTGATCAGCTGCGACAGCGTCAGCGGGTTGCCCTGGTTGTAGGCGAACACGCTGCCCGGCGGGTCCTCGGGCGCCAGCGCCAGGAAGCTCGCGACCGGGTCCCGGCCCGGGCTGGCGATCCGCAGCAGCGTCTCGTCGCGATGACCGCTGGCCATCGACAGCAGATGCCGGACCCGCAGCTGTCGCAGATGATCCGGCCGCGGGTCGGGCACGAAGCCGGGTAGCAGATCGGCGACCAGGTCCTCGGCCGAGAACCGGCCCTCGCCGATCGCGATCCCGACCGCCATCGCCAGGAACGTCTTGGACAGCGAGTAGAGCAACTGGATGTCGTCGCTGCGGTACGGCGCCCACCAGCCCTCGGCGACGACCGAGCCGTGCCGCAGGATCATGAGCGAGTGCAGGTCCAGTCCCGCGTTCTCGACGGCGTCCAGGAAACCCGCGATCCGGGTCGCGTCCACCTGGCGCGCGGAGGGCGCTGACCGGGGCAGCTGATTCGTCACGATGCACCACGTTAGCGGGATTGCCCCGCTTTCCCCTGCGCGCTGCGAGCCCGGAGACGGCGCTATGCGGTCGCGGCGTCCGCGGCCAGGAGTGCCGGAGGCCGGCTCAGCGTGGATACGAGTGGCGCGTCCGGGTCGAGCGTCAGGGCCTCGTCCAGTTCCGCCTGGCCCGACAGCAGCCTCGCGTGCTTGGCCATCGCGACGATCGCCAGCGCGCTTGCCCGGGCGCCGGGATCGAGCTGGGCCGCGAGGGCCCCCGCGCACAGTCGCCGCACGTCGCCGGTGCGGCCCTGCCGCAGCCGCGCCAGCGCGAGCGTTGGCTGGAGCTTGTGCGGCGCGATCCGCTTGTCGTCGCTGTCTTCGGGCAGGTGCGCGAGCACCCACTCGGCCCGGCTGGCCGCGAGTTCGACCGTCTCGGCTGGCAACTCGCCGGTGCACAGTGTCTTCCACGTCGCCGCGTCGACTATGTGCAGCACATCGGGCTCCGGCTTGTCCGGCAGCGTCCAGGCCTGGCGGAAGAACGGCAGCAGCCGGGCCGGGTCGTGGCTCAGCTCGCGCAGGCTGTCTTCCGCTTCGGGGACATCGAGCCGGAACGCGTCAATCAGTGTGTCGGCCGCGCCCGGCCGGGCGGCCCAGTCCGGCGTCGCGACCAGCTCGCGCACCGCGGCCTGCGCGCGGATAGCCGCCGGGATCCGGGTGAGCTTCGCTCCGTCTGTCCTGAGGTCCTCCAGGTCGGGCACGAGATCGAAGAGCGCCGAGGAGCAAACCGACAGCGCGATGAACGCGGAGTCCCACCAGGGCACGGGGAGCAGGAAGCACAGCGGGGCCACGAGCAGGTTCGCGGCCGGGCCGGCGAAGAGCACGACCGGCAGGCGGCGCGGCGCCAGCCGGGTGGAGTCGAAGCTGACGTGCCCGCCGAGGCCCACGCCGACAGCTATCTGCACGCCCCGGACCTGAAAGCAAACCCAGTGGCCGCCGAATTCGATCGCGTCCACCCGGGAGCCGGTCAGGCGCACCGCCGCCGCGTGACCCAGTTCGTGCGCCACCATGCCCGCCAGGTAGGCGGCCAACAGCCAGCCGGTGTAGCCGACAAGCGTCCACGTGCTGTCGTTCCGTGGCTCGTGGGCAGCGAGGATCTCCCGGCCGCCGAAGAAACAGGCCAGGAAGATCAGCACCCACGCGAGCCGGGCGAGCGCACCCCGCATGAGCTGAGAATGACACGAATCAGCGCACGCCGTCGATGCGCGTCTCAGTCCCGGCAGTGGCTCCGGATCGTGCCGAGCACCAGGTCCGGGTTGCGCACGGTCGGGTAGTGATCGACGCCGGGCATGCGAATCAGCGTGCAGCCGGGGATGCGCGCGGCGGCCTGTTCGTTGGACTCGATGATGGCCGGCTGGTCACGATCGCCTACCATGATCACTGACGGCGCGGCGATCTCATCGAGACGATCGAAGGCCGGAGGATCAGGACGCTGGAATCGGTAGCTGCTGTATGCGCGGGCCGCCGATCTGGCCAGGTCGGAGACGAACGGATCGGGACCGGCCGCGCCCCAGATCCGGACGGTGAGTTCCACCAGCCCGTCTTCGTCGCCGGCCGCGACCAGCGCGTCCCATTCGGCGTCCTGCTCGGGTTCGTCCGGCCAGGCGAACCCGCTGATGCCGGGCGCGAGCAGCACCATGCTCTGCAGCCGGACGGGTTCCGCGAGCGCGAGGTCGACGACCGTGCCGCCGCCGCCGCTGCAGCCCGCGAAGTGCGCGCGCTCGACCCGGAAGTGGTCGAGGACCGCCAGCAAGTCGAGCAGTTGCGAGTACTCTTCCGTCGCGGCCGGGGACCGGCCGAAGCCGCGCGCGTCGTACCGGATCACCCGGTAGAGCTCGGTGAGCGGGGTCCAGATCGGGTCCCACATCCGCGCGTCTGCGACGTGCTCGTGCAGCAGCACGAGGACCGGGCCAGGGCCGCCAGAATCCTCGGCCCAGAGTTTGTCGGCACCTACCTCCACCATGGTCTGCATACCCCGACGCTAGCTTGCATGCCGCGGTGGCTTCACCCCGGTTTTGCGGAAGGACTGGTGATGGACAAGGCAGCCGCGTGCTGTGCCGCTCTCGATCCGGCCGCAGCGGCGGCCCTGGGCACGAGGGTGCGCGCAGAGCCCTGGCTGATGCGCGCGCTCGAGGCGGTGGCGGCGAGCGGTCTGCCCGACGCCTGGATCGGAGCGGGCGCGATCCGCGATGTGGTCTGGGGCCAGCTGCATGACGGCTTCGATCCGGCCGGGGTCCGCGACATCGATGTCGCGTTCTTCGATCCGGCGGACTTGAGCCGGGAACGTGACTTCGCCGCGGAGCAGGCGCTGGCCGGGATCGCGGTGCTGCCGTGGGAGGCGAGCAATCAGGCCGCCGTGCACACCTGGTACCACGAGTACTTCGGCGGGACGCCGGTGCCCCCGCTGCGCAGCGTGCACGAAGCGGTCGCCACCTGGCCGGAGACCGCGACCTGCGTGGCCGTCCGGCTGTCGGCCCCGGACCTGGAGATCTGCGCGCCGCACGGACTCGCCGACCTGCTCGGCGGCGTGTGGCGGGTCAACCCGGCCCGGGTCACGGCCGAGACGTCGAGAGCGCGGCTGGCTCGCCAGCAGGTGACCACGCGGTGGCCGCGCTTGCGCGTCATCCCGCCCACATGAGCGAGCCGGCGGGGCGCGGCGTCGTCCGGACTGAGGAGCGGGACCCGAGCGAGCCGGCGGGGCGCGGCGTCGTCTGGACTGAGGAGCGGGGTTTGCGACGAGGGAAGACGACGTCCAAGAGCGCCCCGAGGGCTGAGCGGGAAACACAGCGACGAGGGAAGGCGCCGCCCAAGAGCGCCCCGAGGGCTGAGCGGGAAACACAGCGACGAGGGAAGGCGGCATATGGAAGCGCCCCGAGGGCTGAGCGGGAAGCAGAGCCCGATCGCCGAGCTGTCGCGGGCCGGTCAGGCCGCCGCTGAGGCGCTCGGCCGCCGGCTCGGACTGCCGGTCGCGGCCACGGCGGTGCTGGCGAGTCGCGGGAATCTGCTGCTTCATTACGCGCCGGCGCCGGTCGTGGCCAGGGTCGCCACCCTCAGCGCCTGGAGCAGGCACACGCCGTCCTTGTGGCTGGCCAGGGAGATCAGCGTCGCCGGCTATGTCGCCGAGGTAAGGGGACCCGTCGTTCCTCCATGCCGGAGCGTTGATCCGGGTCCGTATATGCAGGACGGCTTTGCTATCAGCCTGTGGGAGTTCGTGGCCGAGAGCCGCGATCGGCCGGGCGCCGCGGAGGTGGGCACTGCGCTGGCCGGCCTGCACCTGGCCGCCGCCGGCTGTCCCGCCGAGCTGGGCGAGCTGACCCCTGGCCGGGAGCAGATCTCGGAAGGCATAGACGCGCTGGAGCGAGACTCAGTGCTCGGACCGGAGGCCATCGCCGCGCTGCGCGCGGGGCACCGCCGGCTGCTTGGCCGGCTGCCGGACCGGCCTGCTCTGGTGCTGCACGGCGACGCGCACGCCGGGAACCTGATGGCCGCCGCGGGCGGCTGGCGGTGGATCGACCTGGAGGAGACCTGCCGCGGCCCGGCCGAGTGGGATCTCGTCTGCGTGGCCGATCAGGCCGGGCCAGCCGCTCCGGCCGCGCTGCGGGCTTACGCCGACGCCATCGGCCGCCCAGTGCCCACTGCCGTTGAGCTGGCGCCCTTCCGCGAGCTGCGGATGCTGGAAGCCGTCGTCTGGACCAACTGCATGGCGCACCTGTACCCGGCCCGGTACCAGGATCAGGCCCGGGACCGGCTCGCGAGATTCCTGTCCGGATAGCCGCGACACGGGTTCATTCCGCTTCGGCAGGCCGAAGCGGAAACCCCGTCGTGTCGGCCGGAAAAAATGTCGATCCGCGGCCTGGCCCTTCGTGTAGCTGGCGAGAGGCCGGGCGAGCCGGCCGCTACCAGGAGGAGTCAGCCATGGGCAGGATCGTCATCACCGAGTTCGTCTCTCTCGATGGCGTGATGGAGGAGCCGCGATGGACCTTCGACTTCAACCGCGGCGCCGAAGGTGACAGGTTCAAGCTCGATGAGCTGTTCGCCGCCGACGCGATGCTGCTCGGCCGGGTGACCTACCAGGGGTTCGCCCAGGCCTGGCCGAGCCAGACCGACGAGGCAGGCTTCGCCGACCGGATGAACAGCATGCCCAAGTACGTGGTCTCGCAGACGCTGACCGACGCGGACGCGGCGTGGCAGAACTCGACCGTGCTGCGCGGCGACCTGGTCACGGAGGTCAAGGCCCTGCGGGACAGCACGGAGCGCGATGTGCTGATCCACGGGAGTGCTTCACTGGTGCACGCGCTGATCGCGGAAGGCCTGTTCGACGAGCTGCGGCTCATGGTCTTCCCGGTCATCCTCGGCAGCGGGCTGCGCGCGTTCGGAACTGACAAGATGCAGGCGAAGCTCGCGCTTGCGAGCGCCGCCTCGATCAGCGACGGCATCATGCTGCTGACGTACCAGCCGCGCTGACCGGCCACAGAAACGGAGCCCAGCGATGACCCAGTACCTGCTCAGCGTCCATTCGGTCGCTGACCAGCCCGTCCGCTCGCCGGAGGACACGCGCCAGGCCTATGCGGACACCGCGGCCTTCAACGCCGAGCTGCAGGCCGCAGGTTCCTGGGTATTCGGAGGCGGTCTCCAGCCTCCTGCCACCGCGAAGGTGGTCTTGGTGCGTGACGGCGTGCTGACGCGCACCGACGGCCCCTTCGCGGAAGGCAAGGAGCAGATCGGCGGATTCTGGATCGTCGAGGCGCCGGACCTGGCCGCCGCGCTCGCCCTCGCCGAGCGGGCCAGCGTGGCGTGCCGGGAGCCGGTTGAGGTCAGGCCGTTCCAGGCGGGTTAGTGCGATTCCGTGGCTGGCGGGACCGGCTGATGAGCAGGACGGCGACGCACGCCACCACGATCGCGCCGCCGATCAGATCCGGGCCGGTCAGCTGCTCGCCCAGGAGCAGGACGCCCAGCGCGACCGCGATCACCGGGTTCACGTACGCGTAGGTGGAGACGGTGGCGGTCGGCAGCCGGCGCAGCGCCAGCACGTAACACGTCATCGCCAGCAGCGAACCGGGTCCGATCAGGTACAGCAGCGCGAGCAGCGAGCGGATGCTTATAGCGCCGGGGTGGACCGCGCCGAACTCCCCGGTGACCGCCGCGATCAGCCCGAGCACGGCGCCGCCGGCCAGCATCTCCATGGCGCTGGAAAGCAGCGGCTGCGCGGGCATGGGAAGCCGGCCCGCGAGCACGGAGCCGGTGCCCCAGCTCAGCGCGCCGCCGAGCGTGATCAGCACCGGCAGTACCGCGCCGTGTCCGTGCGGCTGGGCCAGGATCGCGATGCCGGCGAGGCCGGCGAGCACGGCCAGCCAGCCGATCGCCGGCAGTCGCCGGCCGTTGAGCACGCGGTCGGCGAGCACCATCCACACCGGGACGCTGGCTACCAGCAGCGCGGCCAGCCCGGCCGGGATTGTCTTCTCGGCGAAGGTGACGGCCCCGTTGCCGAACGCGAGCAGCATCGTGCCGACGACCGCCGCGGCGAGCCACTGCCGCAGCCCCGGACGGTCGGCCGCGGTCGGCCCGGTCCCGCCGGCCCGGTCGCGGTCCGTGCTGGCGTATCTGCGCGCGACCGGGTACAGGATCGCGCCGGCGAGCAGATAGCGAACGGACGCCATGGCAAACGGCGGCATGCTCTCGTCCCCGACGCGCAACGCCACATATGTCGAGCCCCACACCAGCCAGACGACGAGGAGCGCGGCATACGCGCCGGTCCTGGCGCTGAAGCCGCGCGAGTCCAGTACCGTCCGCGGCCCGGTCGCGGAACCGCCGGCCGCCGGCGGCCGCGGCGCCAGCAGGGCTGGCGCAGCCTCGCAGTCCTGACTCATGGCGCCAGCCTGGCCGGCCGCGACCGCGAGCGTGAGTGGCAGGATAGACAAAGATAGGCAATTTTCTGCCAAGCTCCAACAGGCTGCGGCCCGTCGCGGGTGAGGCCGGTTTCGGTAGAAAAGCGTCTGCGGGGCGGTCCGAGAGTAAGGTCGCGAACGTGATGCAGGTCGATAACCTGCCGCGGCCGCCGACGCCAGTGTTCGAGGGTCGTGACACGGCGATCACAGTGCTGGGCCGGGCGCTGGCCGCAGATTCCGGCGTGCCGGTGACCCAGGCGGTGTACGGGACAGGCGGGGTCGGCAAGTCCGAGCTTGCCTTGCACCACGCCCATGCCCATCGCGGCGACTACCAGCTCATGTGGTGGATCACGGCCGCGGACTCACAACAGGTCGAGGCCGGGCTGGCGAACCTGGCCGGGCGGTTGTGCCCGCCCGTGGCGCTCGCGGGCAGTACGCAGGAGGCGGCTGCCTGGGCGCTTGACTGGCTCCAGGGTCATGACCGGTGGTTGCTGATCCTGGACAACGTCGATGATCCTGAGGACGTGGCCGGGCTGCTGGGGCAGTTGCGGAGCGGGCATATCGTGCTCACGACCCGGCGGGAGATGGACTGGCGGTTAGGGGCGGCACCGATCCGGCTCGACGTTCTGGGTTCCGAACCGGCCGCCCAGATCATCACCGCCCGCACCGGCCACGGCAGCGAACAGGACCTGGCTGACGCCGGGGCGGTGGCCGCCGAGCTGGGGTTCTTGCCGCTGGCGCTGGAGCAGGCCGCCGCCTACATGATCCAGGCTCGCATCCGGCCCGGCCTGTACCTCGATCAGCTCCGCCGCCGGCAGCCGGGCCGAACGTACGCCGCCACAGCCGGGCGAGCGCAGCAGACCATCGCGCGGCTCTGGGATGTCACCACGGAAGCTATCGGCCGACCGCGATCCCGATGCGGTCAGATTGCTGCAGATTCTGGCCTGCTATGCGCCCGACAGCATTCCTCGCGCCATCCTCGGCGGACAAGACGACACCGGGCTGACCGACGAGCAGCTCGGCCTGCTCGCCTCCTACAGCATGATCACCCTCACCGGAGACACGGTCAGCATCCACCGGCTGGTCCAGGCCGTCGCGCTCGCCAAGCAGCCTGCGCCCGGGCCCGGTCCCGCCGGCACGGCGCTGGAATGGCTCGACGACGCGATTCCCCCAGACCCCGATGCCGACGTGACCGGCTGGCCGCTGCTACGCGCCCTGGTACCGCACACTGACGCTCTCACCAGCCGGTACGCGGCTGGCGAGCAGCCTTTGCGGCTCGGCCGCGTATACAACGAGTTGGCGCTCTTCCACCAGTCCCAAGGTGCCTACCAGCAGGCACTCGGTCTGCTCGAATCAGCTCTGCGGATCCATCAAGCACACCTTGAATCCGACCACCCGGACGTGGCCACGGCGCTGGGGAACCTCGCCGGCGCGTACAAGGACCTGGGGCGGCCGGGGGATGCGCTGCCGCTGCAGTTGCGGGCGCTGCAGGTCACCGAGGCGGCGGTGGGTCCTGTCCATCCGGACGTGGCGGTCGCGCTGGGGAGCCTGGCGCTGACCTACAAGGAGCTGGGGCGGCCGGGGGAGGCGCTGCCGGTGCAGCTGCGGGCGCTGCAGGTCACCGAGGCGGTGGTGGGTCCTGTCCATCCGGACGTGGCGGTCGCGCTGGGGAGCCTGGCGCTGACCTACAAGGAGCTGGGGCGGCCGGGGGAGGCGCTGCCGCTGGAGCAGCGGGCGCTGCAGCTCACCGAGACGGCGGCGGGTCCTGACGATCCGGACGTGGCGATCCGGCTGGGGAACCTCGCGCTCACCTTCAGCGCGCTGGGGCGGCCCGGGGATGCGCTGCCGCTGGAGCAGCGGGCGCTGCAGATCAGCGAGGCGGCGCTGGGTCACGGCCACCCGCGCGTGGCCGTTGCGCTGGGGAACCTGGCCGCCACCCACGGCGCGCTGGGACGGGCCAGGGCATGCGCTGCCGCTGGAGCAGCGGGCGCTGCACGTCACCGAGGCGGCGCTGGGCCCGGGCCACCCGGACGTGGCCGTTGCGCTGGGGAACCTGGCACTCACCTACAGCGCGCTGGGGCGAGCCCAGGATGCGCTGCCGCTGCAGCAGCGGGCGCTGCAGATCACCGAGACGGCGTTGGGTCCCGGCCACCCGCGCGTGGCTGTCGCGCTGGGCAACCTGGCCGGCACCTACATGGGCCTGGGACGGGCCGGGGAGGCGCTGCCGCTGCAGCAGCGGGCGCTGCGGATCAGCGAGACGGCACTAGGTCCCGACCACCCGCGCGTGGCGACGCGGCTGGGGAACCTCGCGCTCACCTACAAGGAGCTGGAGCGGGCGGGTGATGCGCTGCCGCTGGAGCAGCGGGCGCTGCAGATCACCGAGGCGGCGCTGGGTCCCGGCCACCCGGACGTGGCCGTTGCGCTGGCGAACCTGGCCATCACCTACAAGGAGCTGGGACGGGTCGCGGATGCGCTCCCGTTGCAGCAGCGGGCGCTGCAGATCAGCGAGACGGCACTAGGTCCTGACCACCCGCGCGTGGCGATCCGGCTGGGGAACCTCGCGCTCACCTACAAGGACCTAGGGCGGACCGGGGATGCGCTGCCGCTGCAACAGCGGGCGCTGCAGATCAGCGAGACGGCACTGGGTCCAGACCACCCGGACGTGACCATTGCGCTGGCGAATCTGGCTGGCACCTACGAGGACCTGATCCTGGCCGGGACTGTCCGAGGTCATCGCTAAACTGTTCGATCAGAATGAGTCGTATTCAAGGTCGCTCGCTATACTGATCGATAAAGGTGCAGGCCAGAGGGAGCGCCGATCATGGGCTGGGATAACCCGCCGGTGCCGTGGCGGGAGTTCGAGCGGCGGCTGTCCTGGGGCGCAGGTGCGGGCAAGGAGGCTCCGCAGCCGCAGCGGCCCGAGCCGGCCACGAGCCATCCGGTAGTCCGGCTGCCGGTGGCAGCCGGGGCACCCCCGTGGGCAGAGCTGCACTGCCATTCGTCCTACAGCTTCCTGGACGGGGCGTCGAGTCCCGCTGAGCTGGTACACGAAGCAGCCGAGCGGGGCCTGACGGCGCTGGCCATCACCGATCACGACGGCATGTACGGGGTACCGCAGTTCGCCCAGGCGGCGGCCAGGATCCGGCAGAGCGGAGTCAGCCTCGGCACGGTGTTCGGCGCGGAGCTGAGTATTGACCTCGGGACGCCGCGGGCAGGCGTCCCCGATCCGGCCGGGCGGCACCTGCTCGTGCTCGCCCGTGACCCCGAGGGTTACCGGCGGCTGTGCCGGGTCATCAGCGCCGCGCAGCTCGCCGGCGGCGAGAAGGGCCGGCCGGTCTATGCCGAGGCGGCGCTGGCCGGCGAGCACGACGGGCACTGGGTGATCCTCACCGGCTGCCGCAAGGGCGCCGTCCCCGCGGCCCTGGCCGCCGGCGGACCGGAGGCGGCGACGCGCGAGCTGGACCGGCTCGTCGCCGCCTTCGGCGCGCGGAATGTGCAGGTCGAGCTCACCATCGGCAACCACCCGGCCGACGACGAGCGCAACGACGCGCTGGCCGGGCTGGCCGCGGCCGCCGGGGTCGGCGTCATCGCGACCAGCAACGTGCACTACGCCGCGCCGCAGGACGCCCGGCTGGCACAGGCACTGGCCGCGATCAGGGCCCGGTCCAGCCTGGATGACATGGACGGCTGGCTGGCCGCCGCCGGCGGCGGCTTCCTGCGCTCCGGCGCGGAGATGGCAGCCCGGATGCAGCGCTATCCGGGAGTCATGGCGCGGACGGCTGAGCTGGCCGCGGAGTGCTCCTTCGACTTCCACGTCATCGCGCCCCGGCTGCCGGACTTTCCCGTTCCTGACGGCCACTCGGAAGAGAGCTGGCTGCGGGAGCTGACCGCGCGCAAGGCACCCGAACGCTACGGCCCGCGTGGCTGCGAGCGGGTACCCGGCGCCTATGCGCAGATCGATCGAGAGCTGGAGGTCATCGGCGAGCTCGGCTTCCCCGGTTACTTCCTGATCGTGCACGAAATCGTGGAGTTCTGCGAGAACGAGCACATCCTGTGCCAGGGTCGCGGCTCGGCGGCCAACTCGGCCGTGTGCTACGCACTCGGGATCACCAGCGTCGATCCGGTGCAGCACGGGCTGTTGTTCGAGCGGTTCTTGTCCTCGGGCCGGGACGGCCCGCCCGACATCGACCTGGACATCGAGCATCAGCGCCGCGAAGAGGTCATCCAGCACGTTTACCAGACGTACGGCCGCAAGAACGCCGCGCAGGTCGCGAACGTGATCAGCTACCGGCCGCGGATGGCGATCCGGGACGCGGGCCGCGCGCTCGGGTACTCGCCGGAGCAGCAGGACGAGTGGTCCAAGCAGGTAGGACCGCGCTCGTACGCGCCCGGTCAGCCGGTGCCGCCCGACGCCGGGGTGCCGGAGGCGGTCGTGGAGATGGCCGAGCGGATGCAGAAGCTGCCGCGGCACCTGGGCATCCACTCCGGCGGCATGGTGATCTGCGACCGCCCGGTCGGCGAGGTGTGCCCGGTCGAGTGGGCCAGGATGCCGAACCGCAGCGTGCTGCAGTGGGACAAGGACGACTGCGCCTACGCCGGGCTGGTCAAGTTCGACCTGCTGGGCCTCGGCATGCTGACCGCGCTGCGGGACTGCTTCGACCTGGTCCAGGAGGCCCACGGCGTCCGCTACGACCTGCACACGATCGGTCAGGAAGACCCTGGCGTCTACGCGATGATGCAGCGGGCCGACACGGTCGGGGTGTTCCAGATCGAGTCCCGTGCGCAGATGGCGACGCTGCCCAGGCTCCGGCCGGAGAAGTTCTACGACCTGGTCATCGAGGTGGCGCTGATCCGGCCCGGCCCGATCCAGGGCGGCTCGGTGCACCCGTACATGCGCCGCCGGCACGGTGCCGAGGTGGCCGACCTGCCGCATCCGCTGATGAAGCACGCGCTCGGCAAGACGCTCGGCGTGCCGCTGTTCCAGGAGCAGATGATGCAGATCGCCATGGACTGCGCCGGGTTCAGCCCGACCGAGGCGGACCGGCTGCGGCAGGCAATGAGTTCCAAGCGCGCGCCGGAGCGGATCGAGGAGCTGCGCGAGCGGCTGCTGACCGGGATGACCGAGCGCGGCATCCCGCTGGAGGTCGCGGAGGACATCTACGTCAAGATCCTGGCGTTCTCCAGCTACGGCTTCCCCGAGTCGCACGCGATCAGCTTCGCCTACCTGGTCTACGCCAGTTCGTGGCTGAAGTGCTACTACCCGGCCGCGTTCACCGCGGCGCTGCTGCGCGCGCAGCCGATGGGCTTCTACGCGCCCGCCAGCCTGATCGGCGACGCGCGACGGCACGGGGTGCGGGTCCGCGGCATCGACATCAACGCCAGCGGGGTGCTCGCGACGCTGGAACCGGCCGAGTGTCGCGACCCGGACTATGCCCGCGAGCCGGCTCGTGAGCCCGCCGGGGGAGAGCCCGTTCCCGGTCAGCCGGTGATCCGGCTCGGGCTGTCCGAGGTGCGTAATCTCGGCACCAGCGCGGCGGAGGAGATCGTCGCCGGGCAGCCGTACGCGGATCTGGAGGACTTCGCCCGGCGCACCACCACGCCGGCCGCCGCGCTGGAGGCGCTGGCGCTCGGCGGCGCGTTCGGCTGCTTCGGGGTCAGCCGGCGGGAGGCGCTGTGGGCGGCAGGCGCGGCCGCGACCATCCGGCCCGGCCAGCTGCCCGGCACCACGCTCGGCATGACCGCGCCGCCGCTGCCGGTCATGACCGCGGCCGAGGAGACGTTCGCCGACCTGTGGGCGACCGGCACCTACGGCACGCATCCGATCGAGCACATCAGGGAGCTGCTGGAAGCCGACGGGATCCTCCGCTGCGCCAGCCTGACCGCCGCGCGCAACGGCGCGCAGGTAGCGGTGGGCGGCCTGGTCACGCACCGGCAGCAGCCGGGAACCGCGCGCGGGGTGGTGTTTCTCAGCCTGGAAGACGAGAGCGGCATGGCCAACATCATCTGCCCGCCGACGGTGTGGCAGCGGTACCGCAAGATCGGCGTGGACGCGAACGCGCTGCTCATCTACGGCAAGGTAGAGCGGCTGGACGGGGCGGTCAGCCTGCTGGCCAGCCGGCTCAAGCGGCTGAAAGTCGTCGCCGCCGCCCGCAGCCGTGATTTCCGCTAGCCGGTGCCTGCTAGGACTCGGCCGACCCGTCGGGAGGCTCGGTTGCGGGGGCGATCTTGTTCAGCCAGCAGATCGGGCAGAGGACGTGCGCCTGACCGTGCTTGCCCTTCTCATGCTCAGAGGCGAAGTACAGACCACTGCCAGCGAGGAGTAGTTCCAGCCCGCTGACCGGGAGTCCGATCCTCAGCATCCGCCGTATCACTTCTGGCTCACCTGCCATCCGGTACCGGCGGGTCGCTACCCGCCATCACGGGCCGCCCTCTTAGGCCGGGCCGCATACCCGAGGCCGACCCGTGACCGGCATCGGTCCCGCACTTGTCAGTAAACCGGGATTCGATGGCGGGCGTCCAGCCGCGTGCTATCCGCGGACGGGCCGGGCTGACCGGCGGGCGGCTTAGGCGGCAGCCTGTGCGGGCCCGGCGGAATCGGGGCCGTGCTGGCTCGGAAGCGTCACGACCGTTCCCTCGGGCGCGTCGCCCAGGTATGACCAGATCTTGTTCAGCTCGTTCTGGTAATAGAGCGAGTGCAGGCCGAAGACGAAGCTGGCCACCAGGCCGAGGACTGAGTTGCAGGTCGCTTGCATTCCGGCCGCCGACTGCATCCGGGCAATCCGTTCACCGGTGTTGAAGATGGACACGAACGGCGGGACGATGATCAGCGCCCCTAGCGTGATGGCGACGGCTGAGATGGCGGGTTCGACCTCGATCTCGGGGTCAAGGTCGCGGGCCTCGCGGTTGATCTTGTACCACCAGACGACGTGGTAGATCCCGAGCGTGATGAACGGCCATACCAGCCAGACGAGAAAGATATTCCTGATTTTTCCGGTTCGTCCAGTCATGCTGCGAGCCCCCCGCTCCCGGCGTAACGATCCGGACATCAGTATCACACGGGCGCTGAGACTCGCCTCGGCGCGATAGCGGGTAGCGGAGTGACCGGCCAGCGCGGTTGTTAGCGGATAAGCGATTCTTTGGGCCGCACGACGCAGAATTCGTTGCCCTCCGGGTCGGCCAGGACCGTCCAGGACTCGGTGCCAGTCTGGCCAATGTCCACCCGGCGGGCGCCGAGTGCGAGCAGGCGCTCGATCTCCTGTTCGCGGTCTTGCGAGCTGCTGGTGAGATCTAGATGCAACCGGTTCTTGATCGCCCTGGGCTCGGTAACCGGCATGAAGCAAATGCCGACCGGTGCATATTCGTCGGTCCCGATGACGATCTCGTCGGGACGCTCGGAGAGGATCTCCCAGCCGAGCGCTTGCGTCCAGAACCGGGCCAGGACGGGCAGGTCGCGGGTGTCAACGACGATGTGATGCAGTCGGACAGGCATGCTGACAGTATGCGGTGCGCACGCCGCTGAGACCCTGGCGGCTAGCTGCCCTCCGCGATAGCCGCGGTGCCCTCCGTGTTGTCGGTGCGCAGGTGCACGATCGCCTGGTACTGCGGCGACTCGTACCAGGCCATGGCCGCCGCCTTGCTGGCGAACCGCAGGACGACACTCACCTGTCCGCCGGGCCCTTCAAGCGGCACCGAGCCGCGATCGACGACGACACGTTCAGCGCCGTGGGCGTCCAGGGTGGGTCCGACGGCCGCGATGTACTCCTCGTATCCGGCCTGATTGGTGATCGTGTAGTTCGCTATGAAGTACCCGGCCATGACGCCTCCGGTGCTGGCAGTTCCGTACGAGCCGATATCACTGACCGCCAAGCTACTGCCGTGGGCCGAGCCCCGGCTGCGCGGGTGTCGCGCGTCAGCGCTTGCACTCCGCCGGCCCGGCCGTCGTACAGGCCCCCGGACCCGGTGCATGATGGGACACATGGGGTCAGTGGACGTACGCCGGCTGGCGGCGCTCGACATGCACGGCGCGGCCGGGACCCGGCTTCGCCGCCGGCTGATCATCGCCGAGTTCTTCCTGGGTGCCATCGGCGGCGTCGGGCTCGGCGTCTGGATAGCGGTCTTCGCCGCCGCCGCCGGGACGCATGTGTTCGGCGCCTGGATGGCCGGCGTGGGCGTCAACTATGCCGCGCTGGCCTGGCAGACGATTCCCCTGGCCCGGCGCGGCGCGCTCGACGCCGAACTGGCCGGCGCGGACGTAGTCGGCGAACTACGGTCCTACACGCTCCGCCAGTTCTGGGTGGTCGTCCCGTTCCTGTTCGCCGTCCTGGCGCTGCGGCAGGCCCGCGGCGCCCGCACCGTTTCCAGCGCGGACAACTCTCGCTAGCCAGCCGGCCGCCGGGATATCCACCGCGGCGCGGCGTCAGTCCTGGTACAGCGGCGACGACTGCTTCATCTGCCGCAGCATCATCCGCATCTCGGCGACGACGGTGCCCGAGCCGTCCCGGGCCCGGCTGTCGAACCACAGCACCTCGGTCTTCGGCGTCTGGCTCAGCGCCGTCACCTCGCCGGTGACCCGGTACCCGCGGTCGACGAACACCGGGCCGCTGCGGAACCGGATCTCGATCGCGCCGAACAGGCCCACGTGCTGGCCCATCGAGTCCCGGATGCCTGCCAGCAGGTCGCTGTACAGCAGGTGCACGACGGTGGACGGCGCGGCGACCGACCCGCCCCACGGGGACGAGTTGGTGTACCAGTCCAGCGGCTCGGTCATCGCGTCCGCGGCGATGGCCGCCCGCTGCCGGGCGCCGTCCAGCAGCACCTGGCAGTCGCCGAGCGGGTCGCCCGGCCGCAGCGCCTTCAGGATCCGCAGCTCAGCCGGATCCACCGGCCGCAGATCGCGGCTGCGCAGCTCGGACTCGGCCTGCGGGCTCCCGGCCGCCGCCGTGCCCTCGGCGACCATGACCCCCTCCGGGGTGGTGGCCCAGGCCCGGACCTGCGCGTCGCTGCCGTCCGGCGGCGGCCGCTCGACCAGCGCCTGGACGGGCTCGCCGTCGGTGGTCGCGTTCCGGAAGTAGAGGGAAAGGCTGCCGGTCTCGAACCAGCGCGGCCCGAACGCGTCGAGCAGCAGCGGCGGGAACTGGTCCATGTGGATGCTGCCCGCGACGGTTCCGCCCCGGAACCCCAGTTCAGTCGCGGTCGCGTCGTCGTGGATGCTGCCAGTCACGTTCGCCGCCAGATTGCGGGGCGCGCGCACCGGACCGGTGATGACGTCATCGCTCATATCTCAACTATCGGGACAGTCGGGACTTCTGATCAAGACCCGGTGCGCGATCTGGCCGGCGGAGCGGTTGCGCCTGGCCACCCGCGACGATGCCGCGCACTCGCCCGCGAGCCTCGGCGCGACGGCGGCTAACCTGCGGACATGAGTTTCTTCGACTCGCTCCCGAAGCCCCCGCCGCCCGAGCCGCGGCGGCATGAACGTCCCCCTGGGCAGCGGCCGGAGGCGGCGATCCCCCGGAACCGTGCCGCTGGAGTCCGTCTTGGTCCGCACCGACCAGTGTCGCCGTCGCGATCAGCAGCGTGCGCGCCTACCCCAACGGATTCGAGTTCACCGTGCACGTTCGCTGCCGCGAGCCGCGACGACTCTCGGCTCGACGCCGATCCGTTCAGCCGGCCCGGCCGGCGGACAATCCGGACCCGGACGACGTCCTGCGCCTCGGCGTGCAGTACGCCGACGGCCGGCGCGCCGCGACGACGAGCTGGCCGCACGCCGCAGCGTCCGCGACCAGGACGACGATCAGCTCCGCCTGATGCACCGCGGCGGCGGCGGGTCAGCTCGCGAGATTCGATCAGCAGTTCTGGCTCTATCCGCTCCCGCCGGCCGGGCCGGTCACGTTCGTCGCCTCCTGGCTGCGTACGGCGTATCCGGAGACCACCGCCGAGATCGACGGCGCGACGATCCGCGCGGCCGCCGACCGCGCGATTGCCCTGTGGCCGGAGCAGTCCGAGGACGAGTCGCGCGGGCACTGGAACAGCGCAGGTCGATCACCGCGAGCCGCGCCCGCGACAAGGCGAGGGAGCAGTGACCGGCCGGCCCGCGCTGGCGCGGCAACTGGACCTGCGGCCGCATCCGGAGGGCGGCTGGTTCCGCGAGACGTGGCGATCGCCGGTCAGCTTCCGGCCGGACGGGTACGACGGCCCGCGCAGCGCCGCGACCTCGATCTACTACCTGCTGCAGCCGGGCGAGGAATCCAGGTGGCATCTCGTCCGCTCGGACGAGCTGTGGTTCTGGCACAGCGGCGGTCCGCTTGCGCTGCACCTGGGCGGGAACGGGGCGAAGCCCGCCGGCTCCGGCACCGTGCTGCTGGGCGGCGACGTGGCCGGTGGCCAGCAGCCGCAGGTGCTGATCCCCGGCGATACCTGGCAGAGCGCCGCGCCCGCCGCCGATGAGCCGGTCCTGGTCAGCTGCGTGGTCGCGCCCGGTTTTGACTTCGCGGACTTCCGGCTGGCCTAGTCGTTCCAGCCGGCTGCCAGCCCGCCCACCCAGTCCGCGCAGTCGGCTGGTGCCTCCGGCGGGGACACCGAGCAGCACGAGCTGCGTCACCCCGGCCCGCTCCAGCACCGGCACGTCGGCGGGGCTGGCGTCGGTAACCGCGACGGCGACGCTGAGCTGCGTCGCGGCGCGGCCCCGTTCCCGGCCATAGGCGGCGAGCGTGCCGCACCGTTCGACCGCCTCGGCCACCGTCAGGTTGAAGCCGTACCAGCCGTCGGCCAGCGCCGCGGCCCGGCGGAGCGCCGCGTCCGAATTGCCGCCGGCCACGATCGGGATGCGCCGGTCGCGTACCGGCTTGGGGTAGACGCGGATACCGCCGAACCGGGTGAACTCGCCGTCGAAGGTCGCGACGTCCTGCGACCACAGGGCGCGCAGCGCCGCGACGTACTCGGCTGTGCGCGCGCCGCGGCGCTCGAACGGCACGCCCAGCGCGGCGAACTCCTCCGCCGACCAGCCGACGCCGATGCCGAGCGTGAGCCGTCCGCCGCTCAGCACGTCCAGCGTCGCGATCTGCTTGGCCGCGAGCACCGGGTTGTGCTCGGGCAGCAGCAGGATGCCGGTCGCGAGGCCGATCCG
Organism: uncultured Actinomycetota bacterium; assembly: GCA_963805805.1. Lineage (GTDB taxonomy): Bacteria > Actinomycetota > Actinomycetes > Streptosporangiales > Streptosporangiaceae > JAJYUU01. The sequence continues at coordinate 66,503 of CAWDVS010000013.1, forward strand.
GCTGGTGGCCGCCGCGGCGAACGTGAGCGCGAGCAGCGGATCCAGCCAGTCGGCGTCGGCCGGGACCGCGATCCTTCCGTCTCCGGAGTACGGGTAGCGCGAGCGCGGCTCGTCCACCATGACCACGTGCTCGCCGGCCCACAGCGTGGCGAACCCGGCCGCCTCCGCCGCGCTGCTCACGGCCCGGATGATCTCAGGTCTGGCCCCGGTCCCGATGCCCAGTGCGTGCAGGCCAAAGCGCATGTCCGCCCCCCGTCTCGCGTCCCCGCTGCCCCTCTGCTAACAGCAGATTCTCTTGGCTTGGCGGCGCCGGCAGGCCGATTGTGGTGAGGAGATAACGCGCCGAGAGAGGGACACCATGCAGACCGCCGTTGCCGAACCCACCCCACTAGGGACCCTGGACGATCAGCTGATCACCAGGCTCCTGTACCAGCGAATTATCGTCCTCGGCACCGAGGTAGACGACCGGATCGCGAACCGGCTGTGCGCCCAGCTGCTGCTGCTGTCGGCCGAAGACCCCAAGAGCGACATCAGCCTCTACATCAACTCGCCCGGCGGCTCAGTGAGCGCGGGGCTGGCCATCTACGACACGATGCGGCTGATCCCGAACGACGTCCGGACCCTGGCGCTCGGCCTGGCCGGCAGCATGGCCCAGTTCCTGCTGTGCGCCGGGACCGCGGGCAAGCGCTACAGCCTGCCGCACGCCCAGGTGCTCATGCACCAGGGCTCGGCCGGGTTCGGCGGCACCGCGGCCGACGTCGAGATCTACGCCGCCCAGCTGGAGCGGACCGGTGCGCTGATGATCAGGCTGATCGCCGAGCACACCGGCCAGCCGCGGGACCGGGTCGAGCAGGACAGCTTGCGGGACCGATGGTTCAGCGCGGAGGAAGCGCTCGAGTACGGGATGATCGACCACATCGTCGAGAACCTCGATGATGTCCGGCCGGCCGTCGCGAGCCGGATGGCGAGGTTCTGACCGTGCATCCGTACACCATGGGCCAGTACACGATCCCCACCGTGGTCGAGCGGACGCCGCTCGGCGAGCGCGCCTACGACGTCTACTCCCGGCTGCTGTCGGAGCGGATCGTCTTCCTCGGCACCGAGATCGACGACGGCGTCGCCAACGTGATCATGGCGCAGTTGCTGCACCTGGAAGCGGCCAGCCCTGACCTGGAGATATACCTCTACATCAACTCGCCCGGCGGCGCCTACAGCGCGTTGACGGCCATCTACGACACGATGCAGTTCATCCGGCCGGACGTGGCGACGGTGTGCATGGGCCAGGCCTCGTCCGCGGCCGCGGTGCTGCTGGCGGCGGGCGCGCCGGGCAAGCGCGCCGTCCTCCCGCACGCAAAGGTGACGCTGCACCAGCCCGCCAGCCAGGCGCAGGGCACGCTGCCCGATCTCGCGATCCAGGCCAAGGAGGTAGCGCAGATCCGGGCCGAGGTCGACGAGATCCTGAGCCGCCACACCGGCCACCCGGTGAGCAAGATCAGGTCCGACACCGACAGGAACCGCACGTTCAACGCGGCGGAGGCGATCGAGTACGGCCTGGCCGACGAAGTGATCGCGAGCCGCAAGGCGGCGCCAGCGCCGGCCGGGACAGTCGGCCTGAACTGATCCGCGGGGTTATGCCGCCACGAGGCAGACGACGTCGCCGGCGTCGCGGCCGGACTGAGCCGGCCCGGGAGCGGGGGTAACCGGGCCGGCGGCGGTCGGGTCGGCGCCGGCCGCGGAGCCCAGCCGGATGACGACCGCCTCCTGGCCGCGCTCGATCATCAGCTCGCGGCGGACGGCTGCGAGCAGGTCGGACAGGTCCAGGCCGAGCGCGCCACACAGCGCGGCCAGGATTTCGGAGGAGGCTTCCTTGCGGCCGCGCTCAAGCTCGGACAGGTAAGGCATGGAAACCCTGGCGGCGTCCGCGACGTCGGCCAGCGTGCGCCGCTGGTCGAGTCGGATGCGGCGCAGCACCTCGCCGAGGGTGGTCCGCAGCAATGGCCTGGAACGCGGCTTCGGCTCGAAGATCACGGCGCCTCCCTGACGGCCAGGACCAATCCGCCCGGCGGACCGGGTGCCGTCAAACTACCCGTGACGTTCCTGGCACAAGCCCGATTTCGCATTCGGCGAAAGGCAGCGCCGGGAGCCGGAGGTCAGACGGTCAGGATCGAGGCCGGCTCGATCGCGACGGCGGGCAGCTCGGCGACCGCAGCGGCCACGCTGCTGAACTGCGGGATGAGCGTGGCGTGGCGGACCGGGGACAGCTGCCGGAACGCTGACCGGTGCACGATTCGGATCTCGCCGCCCTCGGCCTGGGCCCGCCGGTGCGCTCGCAAGATCACCATGAACGCGGCCGGATCACACACCCGGGTCGCGGTCATGTCGAGCACGAGCGTGGCGTAGCCGTACCCGGCCCAGCGGGACACGGCTGCTTCCAGCAGATGCGCGTTGGCGGAGTCGAGCTGGCCGGGCGCCGAGACAACGGGGACACCCCTGATAAATCCTGCCGCGAAACTGAGCTGAGGCATCTCAGCACCTCCACGTGCCAAGCAGTCGACGCTGACTGCAGCTACCCCAAGCTTATGCCGGCTAACCGGGAGGCGCGGCCGGACGCTAAATACGATGGCCCGATGACTCCGGACGAGCTGCTCGGCGCGCGGCTGGCGAATCAGCTGCTGACGGTCGCCGGCCCCGGCGACGCCGCCGCGGTGGTGTCGCGCTTCGGGGCGGTGCAGGCGCAGGAGTACAACCAGTCGGTCTGGGCACTCGGGCTGCGGACCGCGGGGGCGGACCTCGCCGCGATCGAGGCCGCCGTCAGCGCCGGGACGATCCTGCGTACCTGGCCGATGCGCGGCACCATTCACTTCGTCCCGGCGGCCGACGCGCGGTGGCTGGTGAATCTGCTGGCGCCGCGCCGGATCCGGCAGATGACTGGCGTGTACGAGAAGATCGGGCTGACCGCCTCTGTCTTCAGCCGGGCCGGCGACATCGTGGCGGCCGTGCTGGCCGGCGGCCACCGGCGGCAGCGCAAGGACCTCTACTCGATCCTCACCCAGCACGGGATCGACTGCTCGGCGTCCCCGAACGGGAGCCGCGGCGGCCACATCCTGGGCTACCTGTCGATGCTGGGCCTGATCTGCCTCGGCCCGCTGGACGGCCGTCAGGCCACGTTCGTCTTGCTCGACGAGTGGGCGCCGGCGTCGCGCGCGCCGGCCGAGCCGCTCGCGGAGGTGGCCCGGCGGTACTTCGCCAGTCACGGCCCGGCGACCGCGAAGGACTTCGCCTGGTGGTCGGGCCTGACGCTGGGCGAGGTCCGCCAGGCCACCGAACTGGCGGGCCCGGCGCTCGCCTCGGTGCAGGTGGCCGGGCAGGACTACTGGTACGCGGCTGAGTCCGGCCCGACGGCCGAGGGAGCCGGGGCCTGGCTGCTGCCCGCGTTCGATGAGTACACCGTCGCTTACCGGGACCGCGCCTTGCTGCTCGGCGGGCGAGAGATGCCACACAGCGAGCTGCTGAATCCGGTCATGGTGCTGGATGGCCTCGTCGTCGGCGTCTGGCGGGCCACGATCGGAAAGACCACGGCGGCGATCACGCTCGCTCCGTTCGACGGCGTCACGGCGGCCGAGCTTGGCCGGTTCGAGCAGCCGTGCGCGCGCTACGGAGCCTTCGCCGGCCTTGACGTCGACGTCGAGTCCGGGGACTACCGGCAGGTGCGCAGGATCCGCGCGCAGTAGTGCGGGACATCCGGCGCTCACTCGCGGGACACGTCGGGGCGCTACCATCCAGAACTTGTGACAGCACAAGTATCCGGCGAGCAGCCGGCCTCCTTCCGCCAGCAGCGCTTCGCGCCACCGCCCGGTGCCACCGAGCTCGTGCTGGTGCGGCACGGCGAATCCGAGGCCTACGTCGAGGGCCAGCCGTTCGCGCTGGTCGGCGGCCAGGGTGATCCGCCGCTGTCGGTGCACGGCGCCGAGCAAGCCCGCCGGGTCTGCGCGCGGCTCGGCGCCGAGCCGATCAAGGCGATCTACGTGACGACCATGCAGCGGACCGCGCAGACCGCGGCCGCGCTCGGGGACCAGCTCGGCCTCGAACTGCTGACGGAGCCGGATCTGCGGGAGGTGAACCTCGGCGACTGGGAGGGCGGCCTGTACCGGCAGATGGTGGCGCAGGGCCACCCGGTCATCCTGCAAGCCGCCGCCGAGGAGCGGTGGGACGTCATACCGGGCGCGGAGTCCAACGCCGCGCTGGCGGACCGGCTGCGCGCGGCGGTCGAGCGGATCGCCGGAAATCATCCCGGCGAGCGGGTGGCCGCGTTCACGCACGGCGGCGTCATCGGCATGATGATGGCGCTGGCCAGTGGCTCCCGGCCGTTCGCCTTCATCGGCGCGGGCAACGCCTCGATCTCCCGGATCGTCATCGCCGGCGACCGCTGGATCGTGCGCGGCTTCAACGACACCGCGCACCTCGACGATCTGACGCCGGATTATCTGAGTCTCCGTACCTAGCGGAGATTGAGTAGGCCAGCGCATCCGGTCCGCGGGCCGCGGACCGGGAAGCCTGCCGGTCTGGCCGGGACGAGCTGGGCCGCCGTATCGACGACATGGTGCGCCGGATAGAGGCGACCCTGGACGGCCTGAGCGATCAGCAGGAGCTGCTGGCCGGCCTGCGGGCGCTGGTCCGGATGGTGCGGTCGGAGCCGGCCTAGCGATCGATAGGCTCCAGGAACTCGAGCCGGTTGCCGTTCGGGTCCTCGCTGTAGAAGCGGCGCATGCCAGGGAAGTTCTCGTCGAAGCTGACCGGGTAGCCCGCGGCGGCCAGCCGGGCGGCCCAGCCGTCGATGTCCTGCACGAGCAGGCCGGGGTGGGCTTTGCGCGCGGGCTGGAAGTCGGCGTCGACGCCGAGGTGCAGCTCGATGCCGTGGCCGCGGAACCAGCAGCCGCCGCGCCGCGCCAGCACCGGCGGCTTCTCGATCTCAGTCAGCCCGAGCACACCGGCGAAGAACTCCCGCTGGGTGTCTTCGGTGCTGGCCGGGCAGGCCAGCTGCACATGGTGGATCACCGTGGCTCCTCGTCGCGCTATGTATCTCGACGTCAAGATACCACGGCGTTAGCCCTCGACCCCCGGCCGGTCCAGGCTGGCCAGGGCGGCGGTCAGGACCGCGCGGGAGCGGGTGCGATCGCTTTCGCCGTCGGCGCCGACCACGTGCATCCACGTCCGCTCGTCCGAATCGCGGCTGAAGCCGAACGTCGTGGCCGCGGGCAGCGCGCGGACGATCGCCCGCCGCAGCGGGGCGTCCATTTGCCGGCCTTCCGGCAAGAAGACCGCGTCCGGCGGCGGTCCAGCCGCGGGGGCATGCAGGGCCTGCGTGACCTTTGCCGCGAGCGCGTCGAGGTCAGCCAGCCCGGCCAGCGCGCGGGCGGGGACGCAGTCCCGCCGCCGCAGTATTGCCAGGAATATGTGCTCGACACCGAGATGAGAATCGCCCAGCTCGAAGGCGAGGTCGGCGCCCCAGGGCTGTACGACGAAGGACCGGACGAGGACGGCGGGCGGCGCCGGGGCCGAGTAATCCGGCCCGGCGACGATGGCGAGGACGGCCGTCTCGGCGGCGTCGAGGTCGACCAGGTCGCAGATCACGCTCACCGGAAAGCCGCCGTCGTGCAGCATCGCCAGGAACAGGTGCTCCGCGCCGGCGACCTGGCTGCCCAGGCTCCTGGCGATCTCCGCGGCCCGGCCCTGGATCTCGTAGCAGTGCGGTGTCGGCGATATCGCCCCGTCCGATAACGGCCCCATGAGGAACAGAATAAGGACCTGGTGCGATACATTTCCTGGGCCGACCCGAAGCAGGAGAACCCGTGGCAGACAGATTCGAGGTGACGGTCGGCGCGGGCAGCCTCAGGTCGGCCGCGGCCGACGCCGTCCGCTTCCCGCACCGGTGGACCGAAGCCGGCGTCACCGTGGAAGCCAGCTTCACCGGCGGTCATCTACTCCATCTCGCCGCGGCCGGCTGCGTCCTGAATGACCTGTACCGGGAAGCCGCGGCCCTGGGACTGGAACTGCGCGGCATCCGCGTGATCGCGGCGGGCGGCTTCGACCCCGCGACGTGGCAGTCGACCGGCATCGGCTACGCGGTGGAAGTAGATGCCGACGCCCCGGCCGATCAGGTCGCCCGGTTGCTCGCGACGGTCGACCAGGTGGCCGAGATCCCGCAGGCGATCCGGGCGGGCGCCACGGTCACCCGCGTCAGCGGCCCGGACGCTCCGCGGGACTAGGCCGTGCTCGCGGCCAGCTACATCACCCCCAAGGCCCGCAAGGGCAGCCCCAGCGCGATCGAAGGCCGCGGCCTGATCGCCGTGCAGCCGATCGCGGCCGGGGAACTCGTCGCGATCAAGGGCGGCCACATCGTCACGACCGCCGCCCTGCTCGCGCTGCCCGAGCGGCTGCAGAACTCCGAGATCCAGATAGCCGACGGCTTTCACCTCGTCGCGCTCGACGAGGCCGAGTACGAGCCGGTCATGCTCTTCATCAATCACTCCTGCGAGCCGAATGTGGGCTTCGCCGGCAACATCAACCTGGTCTCGATGCGCGACATCGGCGCGGGTGAGGAACTCAGCACCGACTACGCGCTGTTCGACGACCACGACGGCCAGATGGCGTGCAACTGCGGGACTCCGTCCTGCCGGGGCACGATCGGCGGGCGCGACTGGCAGCGCCCGGACCTGCAGCGCCGGTACGGCGACTACTTCTCCTCGTACCTGCTCAGCCGGCGCGGACGCTAGGCGTCCGGGGCCGCGCCCTCGTCGCCGGATACCTCTTCGAACTCGATCACCACGGTGTCCCACCGGGTCAGCCGGGTGCCGGCGGCCGGCCGCTGCGCGGTGACGACCCACGTGCCCGGCCAGGTCAGCGCCCCGAGCGGCGGTCCGTCCAGGTCGGCCGACGTCACCACGACGCCGGCCCGGTGCCCGACGGTGCGAGCCTCACGCACGATCATCCCGATGAGATCGGGCACGTGCGTCAGGCTCGCAGCGCGTGCGTCGCCAGGCTCCACCACTCCATGATCCGCGCACCGGCCGGTCGAGGGCAATGACGTCAGCCGGTAGTCCGGGACTCGGGCTCGTAGCCGAGCAGCAGCACGCCGGTCGTGGTCTGCGTGCACGCGACCAGGCGGAGCCGGAGCGGCCGGGAGTACTCGCGGAACAGCTTCTTACCCGCGCCCAGCACGAGCGGGTGCACGAAGATCCGGTACTCGTCGATCAGGTCGTGCTCGATGAGCGTTTGGACCAGCGCGACGCTGCCGAGCACCGCGACCGTGCCCGTGCCGTCTTCCTTGAGCCGGCGGATGGCGGCCGCGGCGTCGCCGGAGATGATCTGCGTGCCGGCCCAGTCGGCCACGGTCAGCGTGTTGCTCACGACATATTTCGGCCGGGCGTTCATGCTCGCCGCGACCGGGTTGGAGTCGGGCTCGTTCGGCCAGTGGGCGGCCATCTTCTCGTACGTCTTGCGCCCGAACAGGTAAGCGGTCGTATCGCTCATGCCCTGCCCGACCGACCGGCCGAAGACCTCGTCGCCGTACGGCGCGGACCAGCCGCCGTACTCGAAGCCGCCCTCGGTATCCTCCTGCGGCCCGCCGAGGCTCTGCGTCACCCCGTCCAGCGTCACGAACTCGATGATCGACAACTTGCGCATGGTCATGATCCTTTCACCGTGGCCGGCCAGCAACCGGCTCCCGCATCTATACGAACTGCCGGGCCGAGATCGACACCCCGGGGCCGGGTTCGACACCCCCCGGACCGGAAAGGGAACGGGGGAACCCTGCGAGACTGGCGATCGTGAGCGCGCGGGCGACGCCACGGCCGGCGGACGGCGAGGAGGGTGTGTGCGGACATTTGTTCTCATTCCCGGTGCGGGCGGGGTCGCGTGGTACTGGCACCGCGTCGTGCCGCTGCTCACCGCCGCCGGGCACGAGGCAATCCCGGTCGATCTGCCCGGTGCCGACAACAGCGCCGGGCTGACCGAGTACGCGGACATCGTCACCGCCGCGCTCGGGACCCGGACTGACGTGGTGCTGGTGGCTCAGTCGCTGGGCGGTTTCACCGCACCGCTGGTGGCGGCCCGCGCCCCGGTGCGCGCGCTGGTGCTCGTCAACGCGATGATCCCGGTGCCGGGGGAGACGCCGGGCGCCTGGTGGGATAACACGGGCTCCGGCCAGGCCAGGGCCGATGCGGCAACGGGCGGGCGGCTACAGCGCGGACTTCGACGAGGTCACGTACTTTCTGCACGACGTCCCGGCGGAGGTGCTCGCTGACGAAGAAGGCCGGCCGCGGCCCGAGGCCGACGCCGTGTTCAGCAGCGTCTGCGAGTTCGACGCCTGGCCAGTTCCGGTCAAGGTCGTGGCAGGGCGGGACGACCGGTTCTTCCCGGCCGCCTTCCAGCAGGCGATAGCGCTCGACCGGGTCGGAGTGGCCGCTGACCTGCTGCCCGGCGGCCACCTCATCGCGCTCTCCCAGCCCGATGCCCTGGCCAGGTATCTGCTCGCGGTCTGACCAGCGCGATACTGGCCGGGTGGACCGTGAAACTGCCGCCGCCTACGCCGAGCGCATCGGAGCGGATCTGCCGGCCGCCGTCGGTGCCGGTACCCTGCGGGACCTGCACCGCGCCCACCTGCTGGCGGTGCCGTTTGAGAACCTCAGTATCCACTTGTCCGAGCGGATATCGCTCGCCGAGGCCGACCTGGTGGACAAGGTCGTCCGCAGGCGGCGGGGCGGCTTCTGCTACGAGCTCAACGGGCTGTTCGCCCTGCTGCTGGAGTCGCTCGGCGCGAGCGTGATGAGGATGGCGGCCAGGGTGCACGGCGACAACGGGTTCGGGCCGCCATTCGACCACCTGGCCCTCGTCGTCCGGCCCGCCGACGGGAGCGGGCCGTGGCTGGCGGACGTGGGCTTCGGCAGCCACACGGAGTTCCCGCTGCACCTGGTCACCGGCGCGGACCAGGACGACCCGGCGGGCACCTTCCGCGTCGCCGAGGCGCCAGATGGCGACCTCGACGTGCTGAAGGACGGTAAGCCGCAGTACCGGATCGAGACTCGCGAGCGCGACCTCGCGGACTTCGCCCCGACCTGCTGGTACCAGCAGAGCTCGCCGGCCTCGCACTTCACCCAGGGCACGATCTGCTCGCGGCTGACCGAGCAGGGGCGCATTTCCGTCGCGGGCTCGCTGCTGATCGAGACCCGCGACGGCAACCGGACCGAGCGCACGCTCGCCGGGCCGGAGGCACTGCTCGCGGCGTACCGCGACCACTTCGGTGTCGTGCTCGATCGCGTCCCGGCAGACCCGGCGGCCAGCTGACCAGCGCCGGGTGCCGCTCGCGCGAGCAGCACCCGGCGCTGGCCGGCCGCGCTACGGGTTCGTCGTCACCGGCGTCGCGCTGTACGAGCTGCCGGAGTCCTGGCCGAACGGCCCGGTGCAGGTGCCGCTCTGCTGCTCCTGCGCGGACTCGCATTTGTCGCCCGCGCCGACGTTGCCGGTCCAGTTCGCCCAGCTGATCGAGTCGAGGTTGCCCTGGTTCCAGGCGACGAACGTGGACGGCCCGTTGTAGGTGTTATCCGCCCAGCTGTTGCCCTGGAAGAACGTCAGCTGCGTGGCGACTGCCCAGGCCGGCTGCTTGTTCGGCGAGCCGTACTCGCTGAATGTGCCGCCATCTCCGCAGGCAGGCCAGTCGGCCTGGTTGCAGTGCGAGATGTTGGCCGGGTTGAAGTCGATCACGTTGCCGGTGACGGCGACGTTGGCGGTCTCCCACTGGCAGCCGTCCCACCAGTCCTCGGCCGGCGAGCCGGTCTTGTTGCCGGTGAAGGCGCTGGTGCTGATGGTGGCCGACGGCAGGTTCGCGGCGCAGGACTGCATCGTGAACGGGCTCGACGGCCCGCCGTCGGTCAGCGTGCACATGCCGTCCTGGGAGTCCGAGCAGAACCGGTTGGAGTCCTGCCAGAGGAAGATGTTGCCGCCGTTGTCCACCAGGGTGTTGTTGGCGATGACCGACTTATCGGGGTAGGCGCCCTGACTCGCGCACGACGCTTCCGGGCAGGCGGGCACGGCGCCGAGCGAGGTGTCACTGCCGGCGTTGGAGATGTAGACGGCCGGCTGCGGGAATCCGGCGTTGGCCAGCCCGTCGGTGATGTCGTTGCCCGCCATGTAGTTGCCGGTGATCGAGAAGTTGTACGAGATCTCCTCGACGATGGCCTGGCCTTCGTTGTCGGTGATCGCGTTGCCGGCGATGGTGGTGTTGGCGTTCCCGGTGTCGTTCCAGGCGCCGGGGCCCCAGTTGTCGTGGATGTAGTTGTCCTTGACGGTGACGCCGTCAGTCCGCCAGAGCTTGAAGCCGCCCTGGTCGCCGTCCGGGGTGACCTGACCGCACTGCGGGTTCTGGTACTGGGCCGGGACCGGGTTGTAGTTCTTCCAGCCGATGGCCGAATTGTCGAGCAGGCCGGAGTAGTCGCAGGTGTCGTTGTAGCTGATCTCGTTGTCGGCGGCGGTGATGTCGTACGGGCCGCCGGTCAGCGAGTCCCGGCCCCAGGTGTTCACCAGGAACGCCTGGAACCCGTACTGGCCGTTCAGCGTCAGGCAGTTGTCCTCGATCGTGTTGTCGGAGCCGGCCAGGATTCCGGCGCCGGGCACGTTCAGCGTGACGGTGTTGTACTTCAGCGTCCAGCCGGTGTTGGTGTCCTGGTTGATGGCGGCCGCGTTCTGGCCGGGGGTGTACTTCTCGATCGTCAGGTACTCGATCGTGACCCCGCTCTGATTGCCGTTGGTCCAGTTCGAGTCGATCGCCCAGCCCTCGCTCTGGGAGTAGTTGCCGGACAGGATCGTGGCCTGGCCGCCCGCCAGTCCGCCGACAAACGAGTCGCCCGCGTCGGCCTGGATGCTCCCGACGTGCGTGCCCGGCAGCAGGTAATAGACCGTGTCGGGCTGGAGTTCGTAGGACGCGTAGTCCTTGGTGCCGGCCGGCAGGACAGCTCCGGCCGTGTCATTCGGGAAGTCCGAGCCGGCCGTGCCGTAGGTCGGCAGCCCGGCGGTGCCGCTGGAGTAGGGGCCGGCGCTGCCGGTGTAGTCGTACGGCGAGTTCAGGATCGACTGGCCGCACACGGCCTGCGCGGCCGAGTTGCCCGGCGGCGGGGTCAGCGGCGGCGTCTGGGTCGCGGTCGGCGTCGGGGTTGGCGTCGGCGCGGCCGGGGTTGTGCTGGTCGGCGCCGGCGACGGGCTGACTGGCGGGGACGTACCCGGGGGCGGGGTCGGGCTGACCGGCCCGACCGGGAACCGGTTCTCGGTGCCGGACCTGGCCACCACGGCGCGCCAGGCCGCGATCGAGGCTGCGTCGCTGATGCTGGTCGCCGGGACGGCACGCAGGCTCGTGAGTATGCCGAACCGGGCGCCGCTGCTCATCAGGTAGTCGGCGACCGAGTAGAGCCAGCCCGGCCGGCCGGCCGTCGTCGCGAGCGCGAAGCCGGCGAAGCCGAACGCCAGTCCGGCCGCCTTGGCCGCGGCTACGGCCGGGCCCATGAACGTCTCGGGCTCGGTCAGCTTCGGGCTGGTGCCGGTCGCCGTGCCGGCCGGGTACGCGTCCCAGGCCACGGCGGCGACCACGTGCCCGCCGGGCAGGAAGCTCCGCCAGCTCGTCCTGGACGGCGGGCCCCAGGTCGGATGCGCGCAGGATCAGCGTCGCCTTGAGCCCGGAGTTGTGCGCGGCCTGCGCGAGGGCGGCGATGTGCGTCCACGCCTGCCGGTACGCCGCCGGGGTGAACAGGCGGTGGTTGACGGCGGCCTCGGGCTCGCTGTAGTAGGCGTAATAGACCGGGCGGCCGCGCGGGGCGGCGCGGAAAAAGCCGCGCAATGCGGCGTCGTCTTTGCCGGCCAGAATGGCGGCCGGCGGCGCGGCAAAGCTCACGAGAACGGCCGACTTAGTCGTACCGAGCGGGGCCGTACTCCAGGCCTTCGCGGCCGGCAGGCCGGTATAGGTAGTGCGAATTATGCCGAGCGCGCCGAATTTGCCAGAATTCTCGGCGAGCTGACCGGCGCTCGATGCCGGGGCGCCGAACAACGGTCCGGACGGGCTGGCCGACGCCTCCAGCGTGGCACCCCCGATGACGGGCCGGATCGCGACCGCGAGTCCGACCCCGACGACGAGCGCGATCGCGCCCGCCGCCGTTATCTTGACGGCTCGCCGCTGCCGAAGGCGGCGGGCCGAATAGCGGTGACCCGAATGTCTACCAGGCCCCTTATCGCGCATGCTCCAGCTCCTCCAGAACCCCGGCCGTGCGTGTCAGTTCGAGACCGGTCCGATATCAGTCCGTGACATTAACGGAAAACGGCAGCCCGATCGGTGAAAATCAGGGAAGTCGCGAAACTTTCGGCTCACGTTTCACAAGCGGAACGGCCGCGATAGCGCCGCGGCCGCGCGGATGTGCGGACCTAACCGGGAAGCGCATGGACCGGAAGTCACCTAGTCGGCGTCGTGGCAGGACAGCCGGCAGTAGCAGGATGAGGTAACCGGGATGTCCGCGCGCGCCGACGCGATCGCGAGCTGGCTGGCGATCACATCCGCCAATTCGTGCTTGCCCAGGCGGACGAGGCATTCGTGGTAGCCGTGCAGGCTCCACAGGTTGCCGGGGTGCTGGCAGGCGCGGGCCAGCGTGGCGTCCAGGCCGAGGTCAGCCCGGTACACCGCCTCGGCGGCGCGGACGTGGCCCTGTTCGAGCAGCAGCGCGCCGTAGGCATGCCGGGCCGGCTGCATCCAGCCCCACGGCTCGTCATACAGCAGGCCGTCGTCGAGCTCTACGGCGCGGCGCAGGTGCGCGAACGCGGCGTCGTACTCGCCCTTGCGGTAGCAGATCTCACCGTCGAGCATCGCGGCGGCGATCTGCAGGATGTCTGCGCAGGTGTTGTTGAAAAGCGTCCGTGAGTCCGGGACGCGCCCGGCGGCAGCCCGGAATTCGGCGCGAGCTCGCTCGGCCAGCGCGACCTCCCCGGTCGCCGCGTGCGCCACTGCCTGGGCATAGAAGATGATCGCTGTCGTGCTGCAATACAGATCGCGATCGGCCGGCAGCGCGGTATCGAGGATCTCCTGCCAGCGGCCGAACCGGATCAGCACGTGCTGGCGCACGGGCACGAACGCCTCGAGCAGGTCAGCCATCGCCGGTTTGTCGATCCGCAGCAGCGCCTCCGGGATCTGCGCGGCCAGTTCGTCGGCGGCGGCCATCGCGATCGCGGACTGGCCAGCAAACATCGCGCCGTAGACCTTGAAGTGGTAATTGTGCACGCGGTAGAGGGTGTAGACGTTCATGCCGCCCGCTGCCGCCAGGTACCTGGTGTCAGCGGCGATCGCGTCGCTGTTGGACATCACGACCTGGCGGTAGTCGCCGCACAGCACATCCACGTGCGTGGGCATGTGCTCCAGGTGGCCGGCGTCCGGTACCAGGTGGCGCAGCGAGTCTGCCGCAGGCAGCGCGAGTTCCGGGTAAGGCGACATCTCCATCAGGTGTATGTAGAAGTGCAGGATCCCCGGATGCTCGCCGCCAGACTTGGTCGCGAGCGCGCGCTCCAGGACGCTCCTGGCCTCACTGGTGCAGGCTTCCTCGGACGGCAGGCCCGTGTCCTGGTGCCACAAGGCCCACGGCGCGAGGTTCAGCAGCGCGTCGGCGAACAGCGCCGCCACATCCAGGTCGTCGGGATGCTGGCGGTATGCCTCGCGCATCGCGCTGGCGTAGGCGATGCTCCAGGGATAGCAGTCCTCGGGCGGCTCCGCGGCCGGGAAGCGCGCGGACAGGGCCAGGATGAGGGCTCGCTCCGCAGGCGTTCCGGCATCCCGGCGCGCGGCCTGGGCCAGCGCGTCGTGCGCCCTGGCCACCGCGTGGCCGAGGGTCTGCGGGTCGAAGGCATCCCACTGCGCGTTGTAGTTCGGACCGAGCGCATAGGCCAGCCCCCAGTAAGCGAGCACGCAATCCGGGTCATCGTCGATGGCACGCTCAAAGCAGCGGACTGATTCCTCGTGGTTAAAGCCATACGCCCAGACCAGGCCACGGTTGAACCACTCCGCGGCGGTGGCCGAGGTCGTGCTGACGGGCCGCTGGTAGGCCCCGAGATCGAAGTAGTCCGACACCGTAAGCCGCCCCCTCGTCTGCCGGCTGGCTGCGCTGCACCCTAAGGCCAGGGACCAGCCAGAATACGCCGGCAAATCGGACCACGCCCAGGTTGGCGCCGCGAGGCCGGGCAATGCACGGAACCGGCCTGGGCTGTCCGCGCCGCCTGTGGTCGGATAGAGGCATGAAGGTCAGGATTGGCGTCAGCATCGGCGCGCTCGCGACTCCAGATCGGCTGGGTGACGCGGCCCGGCTGCTAGAGAAGACCGGCATCGACTCGCTCTGGCTGAGCGAGGTCGTCTACGGTCCGCTCGTCGAGCCCTTCGTCGGCATGACGCACGCGCTCGCCGTCACCGAGAGTCTCAAGGTGGGAACGGGCGTTGCCGTCCTCCCCGGCCGGCATCCGGTCTTGGTCGCGAAGCAACTGACGTCACTGGCCGCGCTGGCGCCCCGCCGGGTGCTGCCGGTGTTCGGGCTACGGCCCGCCCGGCGGCCTGAGGCCGCGGCGTTCCCGGTGCCAGGACCACGCGCCGCGGTCTTTGACGAGGCCATGGAATTGCTGCGGCTGCTACTCGCGCAGGACGAGGTTACCTATTCCGGTCAGTTCTTCAGCGTCGAGTCCGCGACCGTCGGGCCGCGTCCGGCCAAGCCGCTCGACATCTGGCTCGGCGGCAGCGCACCGGAAGGGCTGCGCCGGGCCGGCCGGTTCGCCGACGGCTGGCTCGGGAGTTTCCTGACCCCGCCCGAAGCGGGTGCGGCGCGCGAGCAGATCGAGGCCGCTGCCGCGGCGGCGGGGCGCGAGATCGAGGATGACCACTTCGGCATCAGCCTGGCGGTCGCGGACGGGGAAGTCCCGGCCGACCTGGCGCTGGCGGTGAGCAGGCGCCGGCCCGGCGTGGACCCGCGCAGCCTGGTGTCGCTGAGCTGGGCGGAGCTGGCGGAGTCGATCGGGGCTTACGTCGAGGCGGGACTCAGCAAGTTCGTGGTCCGGCCGGCCGCGACCCGGCACGCCGACGGTGACGCCGCGCTGCGCCAGTTCGTCGACGAGTTCGCCGAGCACATGCTGCCGCTGCAGAACTGAGTGGCGCTCAGTCCTTCCCGCCCGCCAGGGCCAGGCTGGCGCCGATGCCGATCATCGCCAGCCCGCTCGCTCCGCCGACCGCCTCCAGCCGGCGCGGCGACCTGGTGAACCAGGTCCGCGCCGTGCCCGCGGCCACCGCCCACATGCTGTCGGACACCAGCGCGATGGCCACGAAGATGAGGCCGAGCAGCAGCAACTGCAGCGGCACGTGCCCGGCCGACCGGTCCGCGAACTGGGGGAGTACCGCGGCGAAGAACACGATCGCCTTCGGGTTGGTGAGCCCGACGATAAAGCCGTCGCGCAGCATCCGGCTCGTGCTCGCGGGCGCCACCCGGCCGGCCAGGATCGCCGCGAGCGACTTGCGATGCCGGATCGCCTGCACGCCCAGGAAGACGATATACGCGGCGCCGGCCAGCCGGATGACGGTGAACACGGCGACCGACCGCGACGCGAGCGCGCCGACGCCGAAGGCGACGGCAATCACCTGCACGTAGACCCCGGTCTGACCGCCGACCACGGCGGCGATGCCGGACGCCCGGCCGAGCTGCAGCGACCGGCTGACGACGAACAGCACGTTCGGCCCCGGCGCCAGGATCAGCAGGTACGACAGGACCACGAAGGCGAGCAGGTGCTGGGTGGGGAGCATGACCGGCAGGGTACTGACACCGAACCCGGCTGGTCGAAGGGGTTTAGCCCTCGCGCGCGATAACGGCTTGCGCCCATTTCCGGGACGGCAGTGTCTCGATATAGGGGTATTGATCGGCGCCATCAGCCCGCGGTTCAGGAACGTGTGCGTCTCGATACTCGGCTATCGCGGGAGCCGGTCGGCGCGCCAGCAGTAGGACCGAACAGGCAGCTCAATGACATCGGCGCCGGGGAACTGGGCCGCCAGCGCGGCGGCGCCGCGCTCGCGTCCGCGCGCGATGAACTCGGGGTCGGCGGTGATAACGGCGCTGTAGGTCGTCAGCATGTCCACGATCTCGGCGGGCGTCATTGGCCGGGAATACCGGAACGTTTCGGTCTCGATATTGACGAACGGGCTGCCGTCGGGCAAGCTGACGAGCCGGCGTCCGGCCGCGTCTCTGGGCTCGGCCACGTCGCTCGGCCGGGCCTGCTGATACGCCTCGCGGAACCACTCGCGCGCCCTGAGCCACGGGATGTCGGTCTCCCTGGTGGTCCAGACGAGCCCGAACCGGCCGCCGTCTCGCAGCACGCGCGCGATCTCGGGCACCGCGAGCTCGGGGTCCATCCACTGCCACGCCGACGAGGCGTACACCCCGTCGGCTTCGGCGTCCGGCAGCGCAATGTGTTCCGCCGTGCCGCGGACTGCCTCGACGCCCGGAGCGCTCGCGGTCAGGACCGCCCGCATCCGGTCGTCGGGTTCGACCGCGAGGACGTGACCGGCGCGGCGCAAGAGGGCCCGGCTCAGCAGCCCGGTGCCGGCCCCCAGGTCGACGAGAGTCCGGGCCTGCGCGGGCATCAGCCAGTCGACGGCGGCGGGGGCCGGGGGCGGCCGCAGCCGGTCGTAGTCGGCCGCGATGGCTCCGAACGAAGTAGACCGCTGCGCCCTGGTCGCCATGTGAGCAGGCTAACCCGGTCGTCGTCGAGCCGGCCCGCGTGGCCGGTGCGTCCGCCCGCTCGGCCGCGAAGCTCGCGAGCAGTCGGTCGAGCATCTGGACCTGCCGGCTGGCGGTCACCCGGTCGGGATACAGCACGCGCTCGGCGCTGAGCCCGTCGATCAGCACGACGAGCTGGTGCGTGGCGACCCCGAGATCGCAGTCGGCGCGCAGCTCGCCGAGCTCGGCGGCTTCGGCCAGGTGGCCGCGAAGCCGGGAGCACAGCCGGTCGAACTCCGAGTGCTGCAGCTCCCGGAGTTCGGAGTTCCCGAGCGCACGGCCCCAGAAGCTGATCTCGATCTGCGCCTCCAGATCGCGCCGCTCGTCCAGCGGCAGCGCCTCCAGCATGACGATCCGCAGCGCCGCGAGCCCGGAAAGACCGGCGGTCGCGGCGGCCATCCGCGCGCCTACCCGCCGATGCGAAAGCACGAGCGCCGAGCCAAGGATGTCCTCCTTGTCGGCGAAGTAGTGGCCGAGGATGCCGCGCGAGCAGCTGGCCTCCCTGGCGATGGCGCGGATGGTCGCGCCCGCGATCCCGTCCCTGGCGATGACGCGCCAGGTTGCGGACAGGATCTCGTCTCGTTTCGAGTCCCAGTCGACGATCTTTGGCAGGGCGGTGAACACCTCCGGAACTGCGTCTATTTTTTTGTCGGACGTCCGTCTAACATCCGTTGTAATGCACGGTGCGGCAGAGCTGCAAGCGGCCCGCGAGCAGCTGGTCTCCTACAGCGCGCGCCTGGCGGACGACGGACTGGCCGTCGGCGCCGCCGGGAATATGAGCGTGCGGCTCGGCGACCAGGTCGCGATCACACCCTCCGGGGTGCGCTACGACGAGATGAAGCCCGCCGACGTCTGCCTGGTCGGGCTCGACGGCGCCGAGCTGGAAGCGCCGGAGACGCCGTCCAGCGAGCTGCCGATGCACCTGGCCATCTACGCGGCGACCAGGGCGGGAGCCGTCGTGCATACGCACTCGCCCGAGGTGATCGCGCTGTCCGCGAGCCGGGCCGAGCTGCCCGCCATCCACTACGCGATCGCGACCCTGGGCGGGCCGGTGCGGGTGGCCGGGTACACCCGGTTCGGCTCGGCCGGGCTGGCGGAGGCAGCAATCGCGGCGATCGATGGCCGGCGGGCCGCGATCCTGCAAAACCACGGGGCCATCTGCTACGGCGCGACGCTGACCCACGCCTACGAGAACGCGCTGCTGCTGGAGTGGCTCGCGCGGGTCTACCGGCTGGCCAGGTCGTACGGGGAACCGCGGATCCTGTCCGCGGCGGAGCTGGACGAGGTGTCCGCCGAAGCCCGGCGGCGCCGTTACGGCGAGCGGCGACACCAGTGAACATCGCGGCCGTCGGAGTGCACATCCTGGATGTGCTCGGACGGCCGGTCGAGACCATACCGCCCGGCCAGGGCAGCGCCCGGCTGGCCGAGATCCGCGCGACCGCCGCGGGCACAGCCGCGGGCACAGCGGTCGACCTGGCGAAACTCGGCGCGCGGGTGGCGACGTTCGGCGCGGTCGGCTGCGACCTGCTCGCCGACATCCTGGTGCTCGCGATGGCCGGCTGCGACACGAGCGGCCTGGTCCGCAAGGCCGGCGCGCAGACGTCGGCGACGATCCTGCCGATCCGGCCGAACGGCGAGCGGCCGGCCCTGCACGTCCCCGGCGCCAGCCGCCGGCTGGAACTGGCGGACATCGACCTGGACGCGGTGGCCGCCGCGGACGCGCTGCTGCTCGGCGGGCCGGACGCGCTGTCGGGACTGTCGGCCGCGGACCTGGCCGCCATCGTCACGGCGGCCAAGCGCGGCGGCGCGCTGGTGCTGATCGACGTCCTGCACCCCGGCAGCCCGCGCGACTTCGAGCGGCTGAGCGCCGCCGTGGCGCTGGCCGACTGGTTCTGCCCGAACGGCGATCAGTTGCTGGCGCTCACCGGCCGGGACACGCTGGCCGCCGCGATCGGCGACGTGCTAGCCCTCGGCACCGGCGGCGTGGCCGTGACGCTCGGCGCGGAGGGCTGCGTCCTGGCGAGCACCGCGGGCGGGACGCACCCCGTTCCCGGCCTGACCGTCGAGGTGGTGGACACGACGGGCTGCGGTGACGGCTTCGACGCAGGATTTCTCACCGGCCTGCTGCTGGGCTGCGCGCCGCTCGACGCGGCCTGGCTCGGCGTCGCGTGCGGGTCCCTGGTGGCGACCGGGCTCGGGTCGGATGCCGGGATCGAGAGCCTGCCGCAGGTGCTGGAGTTCCTGCGCGGACCGCAGCCGGAGATCGCGGACCGGATCGAGATGGCGACGAAGGAGCCCACGGGTTAGGAGGCCCAGCGAATGACTGAGCAGCTGGTCAGGCCGGTCGGATCCCGGCCGCGGAGCGTCGACGCGGACCTGCGCCGGCGCGCTCGCGCGGTGATCCCCGGCGGGATGTACGGGCACCAGTCGGCCGGCCCGCTGCCGGCCGAGTACCCGCAGTTCATGCGCGCCGGGCGCGGCGCGCGGATCTGGGACGTGGACGGCAACGAGTACGTGGACCTGATGTGCAGCTACGGTCCGGTCGTGCTCGGCCATCAGCACCCGGCGGTGGAGGAGGCCGTCGCGGCGCAGGCGGAGCTCGCCGACTGCCAGAACGGGCCGGGCGCCGCGATGGTGGAGCTGGCCGAGTTGCTCGTGCGCACGGTCGGGCACGCGGACTGGGCCTTGCTCGCCAAGAACGGCACGGACGCGACGACCACCTGCGTGACGATCGCGCGGGCGCAGACCGGCCGCGAGCGGGTCCTGGCCGCGACCGGCGCGTATCACGGCGCCGCGCCGTGGTGCACGCCGCGCCCGGCCGGGGTGACCGCGGCGGACCGGGTCAACATCGGCTACTACACCTTCAACGACCTGGCTTCGGTCGTGGCCGCGGTAGAGGCGGGGCCGGCGCCGGCCGCGATCGTGGTCAGCCCGTTCAAGCACGACGCCGGCTTCGATCAGGAACTGGTCGACCCGGAGTTTGCCCGCGGCCTGCGGGACCTGTGCACCCGGATCGGAGCCGCGCTGATCCTCGACGATGTGCGCTGCGGGTTCCGGTTGCACCTGGGGTCGAGCTGGGAGCCGATTGGCGTGCAGCCCGACCTGTCGGCGTGGAGCAAGGCCATCGCGAACGGTCATCCGCTGGCCGCCGTGCTCGGCAGCAACGCGTACCGGGAGGGCGCGAGCCGGATCTTCGTCACCGGCTCGTTCTGGTTCTCGGCCGTCCCGATGGCCGCCGCCGTCGCCACGATCCGCGCGCTGCGGGCCGAGCGGGCGGTCGAGACCATGGACCGGCTGGGCCGGGAACTGCGGGCCGGCATCATGGCGCAGGCGGCGGCGCGAGGCATCGAAGTCAACTACACCGGGCCGCCGGCCATGCCGTACCTGACCTTCGCCGGCGACCGCAATCACGAACAGGCCAGCGCGTTCGCCGCCGCGGCGATGCGCAACGGCGTCTACCTGCACCCGCGGCACAACTGGTTCATCTCGGCGGCGATGACCCAGGCCGACCTCGGCCGGGCGCTGACCGCAACTGAAGCGGCGTTCGCCGCAGTTGGGGAGGCTCACGCATGACCGCAGACAACAGGGTGGGCATCGCCCAGCCCGATGAGGAAGCAATCCTGGCCAAGGCCGGGTACCGGCCGGAACTGCGCCGGTCGCTGCGATTCTTCTCGATGTTCGCGATCGCGTTCTCGATCATCTCGATCACGACCGGCATTTTCCTGAACTACGCCTTCGGCCTGTCGTACTGGGGACCGGCGTCGATCTGGACCTGGCCGATCGTCGGCGTCGGCAACCTGATGATCGCGCTGGTGGTCGCCGAGCTGGGCACCAGGATCCCGCTGGCCGGCTACGCGTATCAGTGGAGTTCGCGGCTGGTGAACTCGACCTACGGCTGGTTCGTCGGGTTCGCGGGCCTGCTCTACATGAGCGTCGGCGGCGGCGCGATCATGCTCGGGGTCGCCTCGCCGCTGCTGCTCAGTGAGTTCAACGTCAACAGCCCGAGCCCGCGGCTGGTGCTGTTCGTCGCGCTCGTGCTGATGATCCTCCCCGTGTTCATCAACATCATCAGCATCCAGGTCGCGGCCAGGGTCAACAACGTCGCGGTGTTCACCGAGATCCTCGGCACGGTCGTGTTCGGCGTGCTGCTGTTCGTCCTGTGGGCGGTGAAGTCGAAGCCGTCGCCCTACGGCGCGAGCATCCTGACCAACACGACCTCGACCCTGCACAACCCCACGATCTACGCGTTCGCGCTGGCCGGGTTGCTGGGCGCGTTCACGCTCGTCGGGTTCGAGCTCGCCGCGGACATGTCCGAGGACGCGGTCAACCCGCGCCGGAGCGTGCCGCGCGGAGTGATCTGGGCCGTGGCCGGGTCAGCGGTCCTCGGCATGATCGCGCTGATCGGGTTCACGATCGCGATCCCGGACCTGAAGACGGTCGAGTCCGCGCCGCTGCCGTTGCTGGTGATCGCGGGCTACTGGCTGCCGTCCTGGCTGGTGAAGGTCTTCATCGCCTTCGTGATCTTCTCGATGTTCGCGATCCTGGTGGTGGGCGCGGGCGCGCAGGCGCGGCTGGCCTACTCGATGGCGCGCGACAACATGCTGCCGATCTCCGGCGTGCTGAAGAAGGTCAACCCGCGGACGCAGACGCCGATCGTGGCCCTGCTCGTGTTCGCGGTCGTCGACATCGCCGTGACCTGGTACGGCTACCTGCAGGCCAGCGCGTTCGCGACCCTCGTCGGCGCGACGGCGATCATCCCGTACATCATCTACTTCCTGATCACCGCGGCGTACGCGTTCAAGCGACGGCAGCTGGACTCGCTGCCGGGCCTGTTCTCGCTCGGCCGGTGGGCCTGGCCGGTGATCATCTTCGTGCTGGTCTACAGCGCGCTGATCATCTTCGTGCTCTCGGTGCCCGCGCCGTTCCACTCGGCGGACAAGGTGGTCGCGTACGGGGCCGGCCTGGCGCTGCTGTGGTACGTCACCGCGCTGGTGTGGCGGCTGCGCCGCGGCACGGCCGGAGTCAAGCCGATCGAGGAGCTGGCGGAGTAGGGGAGGCCGGCCGGGCGGAGCGGACACCCGCCCCGCCCGGCCCGGCCGCGCCGGGTCGGCGCACTACGGCACCGTCGCGAGGGTCAGGCCGAAGTCACCCGCCGGGTCGGTCCAGAACCGGACCGTCTCCAGGCCCGGCCGCCTCAAGCTCCGCTCTGACCTGGTCCGGGGTGAACTTCGCGGAGATCTCGGTGCGCATCTCCTCGCCCGCCGCGAACTCGACCGTGAGGTCCAGGTCGCCGACCGTGACCCGCTGCGCGGTAGCGGCGCGCAGCCGCATCTCGATCCACTGCTCGTCGGCATCCCACGCCGCCACGTGCTGGAACTCGTCGACGGCGAAGTCCGCCGACAGCTCCCGGTTGATGACCCGCAGCACGTTGCGGTTGAACTCGGCGGTCACGCCCGCCGCGTCGTCGTACGCGCGCAGGAGGCGGCCGGTGTCCTTGACCAGGTCGGTGCCGAGCAGGAACGTGTCGCCGGACTGCAGCGCGGCGCTCGACCTGCGCGAGCAGCTTGGCCCTGGCCGGGGGATCGAGGTTGCCGATGGTCGAGCCGATGAACGCGATCATGCGGTGCCGGCCCGCCGGGATGGCTCCCAGGTCGTGCTCGAAGTCGCCGACGAACGGCGCGATCCGCAGCCCCGGGTACCGCTGTTCCAGCGCCGCGGTCGCCTCCGCGAGCACGGTCGGGTCGACGTCGAACGGGATGAACTCGCGCAGCGTTCCGGCGTCGCGCATGGCCCGCAGCAGCAGGCCGGTCTTGGCCGACGTGCCGCTGCCCAGCTCGACCAGCGACTCGCAGCCGGACCGGCGGGCGATCTCGCCGGCCCGCGCGGCCAGGATCTCGGTCTCCGCCCTGGTCAGGTAGTACTCGGGCAGGCGGGTGATCTCGTCGAACAGCGCGCTGCCGCGCTCGTCGTAGAAGTACTTGGGCGGAAGGGTCTTCGGGGTCGAGGTCAGGCCGGACATTACATCTGCGCGCAGCGCCGCCAGGTACCGGCCGGGCCGAGCCTGGACACGGTGTGAAGCTGGCATCGTGGTCATACCTCCAGTTGGGTGACGGACACCTCGCCTGCCCTGACCTCGACGAGGTGGTACTCGGGGACGTCGGCCCAGCGCGGGTCGTCGTCGAATGGCTCACTGGCGACCGCGACTCCGTCCGCCGTGCGCAGCACGCACAGGGAGTCCGTCCACCGGGTGGCGATGATCTGCTCACCGTCGGTGACCAGGACGTTCAGCCGGGCGTCCGGATCGCGCTTGCCGACGTCCGCGACGAACTCGCCGGCCCGCTCCGGTCCGAAGTCGAACAGGTGCGCCGCGAGCTGCGCGGAGTCGCAGACGGACTCGGCCGCCGGGTGCGGACCGAGCACGGCGCGGTCGACGACGCCGTTGTGCGACATCAGCCAGCGGCCGTGCTGGAACGGCGCCGCTGCGGTCTCGTCGGCGGGCATGCCGGTCGTGGCGGACCGCACGGCGGCGAGCACGCAGCCGGACCGGAGCACTGGTGCCACCGACGCGAACGAGGCGTCACTCCACAGTGGCCGGCTCGATCGCCAGCGGGCCGGCTCGTACTGCGGCGGATCGGCCCGCGACGCCGGATAGAACCCGGCGCCCCAGCCATCCGCGTTCATCCGGCCGTGCGCCTGGCGGCGCGGCGCGTACGACTGCACGAGCAGCCCATGCGGGGGAGCCAGGAGCAGCTCTCCGAGCGAGCGCTCGGCGCCCAGCCACGCGAGGTGACGGCACACTCAGGCGTCCCAGGCCAGCCGCACGCCGGTGAAGATCTGCCGCCGGATCGGGTGGTCCCAGTTGCGGAACGAGGGCCGGATCGTCGACTTGGCCACCGCCCACGACCCGCCGCGCAGCACCTTGTAGTCGCCGCCGAAGAACGGCTCGCTGTAGGCGCGGTAGATCATCGGGGTGAAGCCGGGCCACGGCTGGAAGTCGGAGGAGGTCCACTCCCACACGTCGCCGATCAACTGCTCGGCGCCGTACGCGGAGGCGCTTGCCGGGAACGCGCCGACCGGCGCCGGGCGCAGCGCGGTCCCGCCCAGGTTGACGCGGTCGTCGCCGGGCGGCTCGCTGCCCCACGGCCAGCGCCGCCTCGTGCCGCGTGGCCGGGTCCCACGCACAGGCCTTCTCCCACTCGATCTCCGTCGGCAGCCGCGCGCCGCTCCACCGCGCGAATGCGTCGGCCTCGAAGTAGCAGATGTGCTGCACGGGCTCGTCCGGCGGCACTTCTTCCTCGAAGCCGAATCGACGCCTGGTGCCGTCCTTGGTCCAGAACAGCGGCCGATCGAGGCCGTTCTCGGTCCGGTGCGCCCAGCCCCGGTCCGACCACAGCTCGCGCCGGTCGTACCCGCTGTCGCCGATGAACGCCTGCCACTGCCGGTTGCTGACGGGCACCGTGCCGATCCAGAACGGGCCGACATCGACCGTGTGCGCGGGCCGCTCGTTGTCGAGCGAGAACGGCTCGGCGACCGCGTCGACCCCGAGCGCAAACGGCCCGCCGGGCACGAACACGCGCGCCGGGCTGACGGCGCGCCCGGCGGGCAGCGCCCGCCGGTCCAGCAGCACTGGCGGGCCCTGCCGCAACTGCAGCGTGGCGAACATCGTCTCGTCGTGCTGCTCTTCGTGCTGCACGACCATGCCTGCCGTGAACAGGTCGTCCGCGGGCGTCCGCTCGATCAGGTCCAGCACCCGGCCGCGCACCTCGTGGTTGTAGGCGCGAGCGGCCACCGGCGGCAGCAACGGCAGTGACGGCCGGTCCGCCCGCCGGTGCTTGAACGCGTCATAGAGCGAGTCGACGTCCGGCGGCAGCAGGCCGGGCCGGCTCGGGTCCCCGGCCCGCAGCAGCCATAGTTCCTCCTGCTGGCCGACGTGCGCCAGGTCCCAGACCAGCGGGCTCATCAGCGGATCGTGCTGCGCCACCAGGACCGGCTCGTCCAGGTCGGTGAGCCCGAGCGTGCGCGAGCGAGCGTGCTCCAGGTCGCGGACGACGGCGTCATGCATATGCCAGCTCCTCGAATGCGGCGGTGGGTCCGACCTGCTCTACCCGCTCAGCGAGCAAGTCACCTGGGCAGCGTCCGGACTCGACCAGGTCGGCGAGATCCGCTACCGCCGAGGACAGCTCGGCGGGGGCGTGCCTCGCGGCGATGGCCACGCAGCGGGCGGCCGACTTGGCCAGCTTGCTGTCGGCGAGGCCGTCGCGAGCTGCCTCGGTCCACAGCGGCGCGGTCTGCTCGGTCGCCTCGGCGGCCGCGTCGGCCGCGGCCGGGTCGTCCATGAGCGTCGTCACGACCGTCGCGATGGCTGGCCACCACCACGGCGCGGTCATGTCCAGGTAGCGCAGCTCCAGATACCCGCGCAGCCGCACCGGCGGGAACAGCGTGGTCAGGTGCGTGTCGAGGTCGGCGGCCGTCGGCGCGCGGTTACCGAGCCGGACGTCACCGCGGGCCCACTGCTCGAACGAGACTGGCTTCCCGACCGCCAGCACCTCGTCCCCGCCCGGGCACTGCACGAACGCGACCGGGGCCTGCATCGCGTACCGCGCCCACGCCTCGGCCGGGTTTGGCTCCGCGGCCGGCGGCGCGGCCCGGTCGGCGCAGCCCGGCACCGGCCCGCAAGCCCGCTCGTCCAGGCCGCTCCAGGCTCGCTGCCGGGCCGACTTCCAGCCGGTGTACTCGCCGTGCAGAAACGGGGAGTTGGCCGAGATCGCCAGCATCGTCGGGCCGATCCGGTACGCCAGCGCGACCCGGTCCGGCCACTGGTGCTCGGGCCCGGCCTGGAGGTTGACCTGCAAGGCCGCGGTGGAGTTCATCATCACCGCACCGGCGTCGCCGCGGCCGGTGGCGCGATAGTGCTGCTCCATGGCGCGATAGCGGGGCCGCGGATTCACCCGCCGGGACGGCCGCAGCGGGTCGGCGCCAACATAGGCGACGCCCAGGCCGTGATCGGCCAGCGCCTCCCGGACGCCCCGCGCGTCCAGGCCCAGGTCCTTGACCGCCGTCGCGATGTCGGCGGCGGGCGGACCAGAGAGCTCGACCTGGCCGCCGGGCTCGACTGTCACGGCGCTGCGGATGTCCGCGTCCCGCAGGACACTGGTGACCTTCTCGACCTGGGGCCAGGTCACGGGGTCCGCGACCGCGGGCAGGTTCACCAGGTGCGTCTCGAGTTCCAGGCCGACGGTGCCGATAGCGGAGTGCGCGAGCGCGGCGCGGCACGACCTGGCGTAGGCGTCGTCTACGGTGATGGGCTCGTCGAAGTCGGTAACATCGCGGACAGAAGCGTTGATCACGGCCATATAAGACCCCTCCTGGTCCGGGCCGGCGGACTCCCTGTAGTCCGCCGCGGGTCGGTGCGGGGCGACCGAACAACAGCCGTCCATGCCCTGCCGCTCCTCGCGGAGCGACCGCTCTCTCGATACTACGTGGGGGGTCTGACAGTCGGTTCGGGCCGCATTGCGGGTTACGACACGCCCGACAAATAGCTGTAAGTCCGGCAAATAACCCTACGCGGTGGCGCGAGCGCCGGGTGCCCGGCCGAGGAACGCGGCCAGCCGGTCGCCCGCGTTCGCGGCGGCCGGCACCCGGACCGCCGCCGCGAATAGCCCCGGCCGCTCGTCGTCGCAGACCAGGGCTTCGGCGGCCGGCAGGAGCAAACCGGCGAGTGGCTCCGGGATCGGCCAGCGGCCGCCGCACGACTGCCCGACGTCCCACGCGTGCACGGCGATCTCGACCGCGCCGGTGCAATTCAGCAGGTGCACCGCCATCAGGCAGCCGCCGATGCTGACGATGCCGTCGCTGGCGTCGTCGGTGCCGCGGTTTGCGCTGTCGGCGCGGCCGGGCGCGGTCTCACAGCGCACCAGCAGCCGGCGGGCCGCCGCGGTGAAGGCGGCGACCGGCTCGGCCGGCCGTGGCGGCAACGCCGGGTCGAGGCGTACCCGGCCCGCGCACAGGCCTTCGGTCAGGGCCGCGACCGAGTCGCACGCGTGCAGCAGCAACTGGCGCAGGTCCCAGTCCCGGCACGGTGTCGGCGCCGTCAGCTGCTCCGCGGTTACCTGCGGGACGGTCCGCAGCGCGTACCGAAGCGCACTGGCGAGCAGTTCGTCGCCGGTCACGGCTGCCGCGCGGGCAGCTCGGCCGGAAAGCCGAACGGGCGCAGTAGCCGGCCGTCGTTGAACGAGACGATCCTCGACACCAGGCCGTCGCTGACGGTGAGGACCTGAATCGCGTGCGCCCGGAAGACGTCGTCCGGCTCGCGCAGGTACGCGGCGAACGCGGGCTGCCCGTTGGCCAGGGTCGGCAGCAGCCGGAACCGGCCCGGCTCGGTGAGCACACGCGAGCGCAGGAACCGGCGCACCTGATCGCGGCCGGTGAACCAGTACGGCTGCGGCGGCATCTCCAGCGCCGCGTCGGCGCGCAGCAACTCGGCGAGCGCGGCTACGTCGGCGGCCTCGAACGCCGCGGCGTACCGGTCGAGCAGCGCGCGGTCCGCGGGCGCGTCCGGCTCGCGCAGTGCCTCCTCCATGATCCCGGCCTGAGCCAGGTGTGCCCGCGCGCGCTGCAGGGCGCTGTTGGCGGCGGCCGGCGTGACGCCGAGCAGGTCCGCTACCTCGGCGGCGTGCCAGCCGAGCACGTCCCGCAGGATCAGCACTGCGCGCTGCCTGGCCGGCAGGTATTGCAGCGCGGCGGTGAGCGCGAGGCGGAGGCTGGCGCGGGTGCCGACGATGGCGGCCGGGTCGGCGGTGCCGCCGGTGACGAGCGCGTCCGGCAGTGGCTGCAGCCAGCTGACCTCCGGCTGCTCGGATCCGAGCGGGCCAGCCGGGTCGGCGGCCGGGCTGCTGAGATCGGACGGCATCGGCCGCCGCCCGCGATTCTCCATCGCCCGCAGGCAGGAGTTGGTCGCGATCCGGTAGAGCCACGTCCGCAGCGACGACCGGCCCTCGAACCCGGCGAACGAGCGCCAGGCTCGCAGCATGGTCTCCTGCACCTGGTCCTCGGCCTCGTCTACGGAGCCGAGCATCCGGTAGCAGTAGGCCAGCAGCTCCGGCCGGTACGGGTCGGCCAGGGTGGCAAAGTCCGCCACGACTGCCTCCTCCTGGCTGGTCACTGACATCGGGTCCTCCCGGTGATTGTGCCGGTGCCGCGGCCGTCGTCCCGCCGCTTCTGGAGTAGATCCGCCGCGGCGCGCAAACTCATCGGCTGGCCGCCGCTGAATCTCGCGAAACCGCCGGATCAGTACGGGGCGAGCGGTGTTCCGCGCCGCGGCAGAGATATTCGGAGGAGAACGGCAATGACAACAGCACAGCTAGCGGGCAGCACGGCGGTCGTGACGGGCGCCAGCAGGGGATTCGGCAAGGCGATCGCGGCGGCGCTGGTGCAGGCCGGCGCTCAGGTTACCGGCGTCGCGCGCGACGGCGCCCGGCTCGACGGCGTGCGGGCCGAGCTGGGCGCCGGGTTCACCCCGGTGGCGGCGGACGCCGCCGACCCGGTCGTGGCCGGGCACGTCATCGACCAGTACCAGCCGCGCCTGCTGGTGCTGGCCGCCGGGGCGGCGCCGCTGTCCCGGCCGCTGCACGAGCAGACCTGGCAGTCCTTCAGCCGGGTCTGGGAGGTAGACGTGCAGCAAGTGTTCCACTGGACCCGGGAGGCCCTGCTGCGGCCGCTGGCACCGGGCAGCACCGTGATCGCGTTCTCCAGCGGCGCCGCGCTGTTCGGCTCGCCGCTCAGCGGCGGCTACGCGGGCGCCAAGGCGACGATCCGGTTCATCGCCCAGTACGCGGCCGATGAGTCGCAGCGCGGCGGGCTCGGCATCCGGTTCGTCTCGGTGCTGCCGCAGCTGACGCCCGAGACCGAACTGGGCGCCGCGGCCGTGGCCGCCTACGCCGCCAGGGAAGGCATGGACATCCCGAGCTTCCTCGCCACCCGCGGCCCGTCGCTGACACCCGAGCAGGCCTGCGAAGCGGTGCTGGACCTCGCGGCCGGCACCGGGCACGGCGCGTACCTGCTGGCGGCGGCGGGCCTGAAGGAGCTCCAGTGACGGGCCCAGTGACAGTGCCGGGCCCAGCGGCAACGGCAGCGGCGCCGCGACGCGGCTGGACGCTGGCGCTGGCCTCGGTCGGTGCGTTCATGGGCGCGCTCGACGTGGTCGTCGTCTCGACCGCGCTGCCGACGCTGCGCAGCCACTTCGGCGCGAGCCTGGCCGACCTCGAGTGGACCATCAACGCCTACAGCCTCGCGTTCGGCTGCCTGATGCTGACCGGCGCCGCGCTCGGTGACCGATTCGGCCGCCGCCGCATGTACGCGGCCGGACTGCTGGTCTTCGTGCTCGGCTCCGCGCTGGCGGCGCTGGCGCCGAGCGCCAGCCTGCTGATCGCGGCGCGGGTCGTGCAGGGCGCGGGCGGCGCCGTGCTCGTGCCGTTGACACTGACCCTGATCAGCGACGCGTTCCCGGTTGAGCAGCGGGGCACCGCGATCGGCATCTGGGGCGGCGTGACCGGTCTCGGTGTCGCGGCCGGACCCATCGTCGGCGGCGCGATCGTGCAGGGCATCTCCTGGCAGTGGATCTTCTGGCTGAACGTGCCGGTCGGCATCGTGGTGGCCGTGCTCGCGCTGCTGCGGCTGCGGGAGAGCCGCGGCCCGCGGCCGCAGTTGGACGTCGCCGGGCTCGTCCTCGCCGCCGCCGGGCTGTTCGCCCTGACCTGGGCGCCGGTCCGGGCGCCGCAGTACGGCTGGGGGAGCGGCCAGGTGACCGGCGCGCTCGCGGCTGGCGTAGTGCTGCTGGCCGCGTTTCTGGCCTGGGAGCGGCGGGCGCCGTACCCGATGCTGCCGCTGGGCTACTTCCGGGTCCGGGCGTTCTGGACTGCGAACGTCGTGGTGTTCCTCCAGTTCGTCTCGCTGATCGGGTCGCTGTTCTTTATCACCCAGCTGTTCCAGATCGGCCTCGGCTATTCGCCGCTGGGCCGGCCTGCGCATCCTGGTCTGGATGGCGATGCCGATGCTGGTGTCGCCGGCCGCTGGCGCGCTCGCCGACCGGTTCGGGAACCGGCCGTTCATGCTCGGCGGCCTCGTGCTGCAGGCGGCCGGCCTGGGCTGGCTGGCGGCGGTCACCACGCCAGGAGTGAGCTACCTGACCCTGGTCGCACCGCTGGTGGTGTCCGGCGTGGGGATCGCGATGTGTTTCCCCACGGTCGCGAACGCGGTGACAGCCGCCGTGCCGGCCCGAGGACGTCGGCGTGGCCGCGGGCACGAACAACGCGCTGAATGCCCTCGGCGGCGTGTTCGGCGTCGCGATCATGGCTGCGGTTTTCGCCGGGAACGGGGGGTACTCCGGCGGCTCGGGCTTCATCGGCGGATTCAGGCCCGCCGAATGGGTCGCGGCGGCGGTCGCCGCGGCGGGCGTGGCCGGCGCTGCCCTGGCGCCGTCCAAGCGGCAGCTCAGGCGGCCGTCGCCGGTACGCAGCGCCACGAGCCGGCTGCGCAGCTCCAGTAGACAGCGCACTGCAGCCATCACCCGCGGCCACCCGTCGCGGGTGATGGCTGCGCCGCAGCTCACGGGCACACTGACGCAGACGGGGACAGCGTGGTGAGCGGGGGCAGCGCAGTGGCTGAGCGATTCAAGGGCACCGTCAATGTCGACATCCGGGATTCCGAGCCGGACTGGGCGCCGTTCGAGCCGCCGAGGCGCCCCGACGGCGCGCCGAACGTGCTGTACATCGTCCTCGACGACGTGGGCTTCTCCGCGATGGGCTGCTATGGCGGCCCGATCGAGACGCCGAACATCGACCGGATCGCCGCCAGCGGCGTGCGCTACACGCAGTGGCACACGACCGCGCTGTGCTCGCCGACCCGGTCGTGCCTGCTGACCGGGCGCAACCACACCCGAACAGCATGGCCTGCATCACCGAGGCCGCGATCGGCTTCCCGAACGCCAGCGGCACGATCCCGCCGGAGAACGGCATGGTCTCCGAGATCCTGGTCGAGCGCGGCTGGAACACCTACGTCGTCGGCAAGTGGCACCTGAGCCCCGAGGCCGAGATGAACGTGGCCTCGACGCGCCGGAACTGGCCGACCGGGCGCGGCTTCGAGCGGTTCTACGGGTTCCTCGGCGCCGAGACCAACCAGTGGTATCCGGACCTGGTCTACGACAACCACCCGGTCGACCAGCCGCGCTCGCCCGAGGACGGCTACCACCTGACCGAGGACATCACCGACAAGGCGCTGGAGTTCATCAAGGACGCCAAGATGCATCGCGCCGGACAAGCCGTTCTTCCTGTACTACGCGCCCGGCGCCTGCCACGCGCCGCACCAGGCGCCGAGGGAGTGGATCGAGCGGTTCCGCGGCCGGTTCGACATGGGCTACGAGGCGCATGCGCGAGCAGACCCTCGCCCGGCAGAAGGAGATGGGCATCGTCCCGCGGCGACACCGAGCTGCCGCCGGTCAACCCGCTCGGCACGATGGAGACCGCACACCGACCCGGCGCAAGCCGATGACCGGCGCTGGACACCACCCGGCCGTGGGACACGCTGTCCGACGACGAGAAGCGGCTGTTCTGCCGGATGGCCGAGGTCTACGCGGGGTTCCTCGCGCACGCCGACCACCAGATCGGCCGGCTGCTGGACTACCTGGAGGAGACGGACCAGCGCGACAACACGATGGTCATCCTCGTCTCCGACAACGGCGCGTCCGGCGAGGGCGGGCCGAACGGCTCGGTGAACGAGAACAAGATGGCCAACGGCATCCCCGACGACATGG
This sequence comes from uncultured Actinomycetota bacterium, assembly GCA_963805805.1. GTDB lineage: Bacteria > Actinomycetota > Actinomycetes > Streptosporangiales > Streptosporangiaceae > JAJYUU01. The sequence goes on from CAWDVS010000013.1 coordinate 98,132, forward strand.
CGCGAGAACCTGGCCATGATCGACGAGCTCGGCGGCCCGAAGACGTACAACCACTACCCGACCGGGTGGGCGATGGCCTTCAACACGCCGTTCAAGATGTGGAAGCGGTACGAGTTCAACGGCGGCACCGCCGACCCGTGCATCATCTCCTGGCCGCAGGGCATGCAAGGCGCGCGGCGAGATCCGGCACCAGTACCACCACGCGATCGACCTCGTGCCGACCATCCTGGACGTGCTCGGCGTCGAGGCGCCGGAGACGATCAAGGGCTACACCCAGACGCCGTTCGACGGCGTGAGCATGCGCTACAGCTTCGACGACGCGCCGGCCAGACGGCCCGGCGCACGCAGTTCTACTCGATGCTCGGCTCCCGCGGCATCTGGCACGACGGCTGGAAGGCCGTGACCACCCACATCGGCTCGCGGGCTGGGGCGACTTCGCCAACGACACCTGGGAGCTGTACCACACCGACGCCGACCGCTCCGAGTGCCACGACCTGGCCGCGCAGGAGCCGGACAGGCTCGCGCGACCTGGTCAACCTGTGGTACGTCGAGGCAGGCGCGAACGGCGCGTTCCCGCTGGACGACCGGGGCGCGGTGGAGATCTTCACCACCCCGCGCCCGGTGCTCACCGCAGCCGCGCAACCGCTACGTCTACTACCCCGGCGCCGCCGAGGTGCCCGAGTCGCAGGCCGTCAACGTCCGCAACCGCTCCTACTCGATCGGCGCGCTCGTCGACCTCCCGGCGCCGGGCGCCCAGGGCGTGCTGTTCGCGCACGGCTCGCGGTTCGGCGGCCACGCGCTGTACATCAAGGACAACCGGCTGCACTACGTCTACAACTTCGTCGGCAGCACCGAGCAGCGGGTCATCGCCACGCGAGGACATCCCGGCCGGGGAGAACCTGATCCTGTCCGCGTCGTTCGACAAGGACGGCGAGGACCCGCCCGGCGTCGGCGCACCGGCATCCTGTCGCTCTACTACGGCGACCAGAAGGTCGGCGAGGGCCGGATCAAGACCCAGCCGGGCAAGTTCTCCATCGCCGGCGAGGGCCTGTGCGTCGGCCGGGACAGCGGCGAGCCGGTCACCGACGACTACCCGGGCAGCGCGCCGTGGCGCTTCACCGGCGGGACGATCCGGCGGGTGGCCGTCGACGTCAGCGGCGAGCCGTACGTCGACCTGGAGCGCGAGGCCGCCGCCATGCTGGCCAGGGAGTAGGCGCTCACGAGCCGGGGGCCGAGCCGGACCCCGCGGGTAATCTGCTGCGGGTGGAGCGAGCAGTCCTGGATCATGTCGCCATCGGAACGCGGGACCTGACCGACGGCTGGCAGCTGTTCGGCGGCCTGCTGGGCGGGACCTGGGCGTTCGGCGGGGACTCGCCCGGCTACTGGTGGGGTCAGCTTCGAGTTCGCGCGCGGCCCCATGATCGAGCTCCTGACGCCGACCGGTGGCCCGGACGCGGCGTTCCTCGAGCGCTTCCTGGCCAGCCGGGGCGCCGGCCCGCACCACTTCAACTTCCACGTGCCCGACATCGAGGCGACGCTCGCCAAGGTGCGCGCCGCCGGTATCGAGCCGGTCGGGGTCGACCTGAGCCACCCGCGCTGGAAGGAAGCCTTCCTGCACCCGAAGTCCGCGCACGGGGTCGTCATCCAGGTCGCGCAGCAGTCCGGGCCGGGCCCGCGGCCACGCGGCCCCGGCCGAGCTGCCGGCGCCGGGCGAGCCGTCGGCGTTCACGCTGGTCGAGCACCGGGTCGCCGACCTCGACGGCGCGGCGGCGCTCTTTGAGCGCGTACTCGACGGCGAGGTCGTCCGCCGCGACGCCGGCGCGGTGGAACTGACGTGGCCGGACGGCGGAATGATCCGGCTCGTGCGGTCCGCCGCCGAGCACCTCGGCTCGATCGGTGACCTGCACTTCACCCGGCCCGCGCCGGCCCGCTTAGCCCCGGTGACCTCAGCCGGGCCCAGGGGCTGGCCGAGCGGCTCGGGATCTCCATCCAGGTCCGGCCCGGCTAGTTTCAACAGCGTCTGGTCCGCCACATCGTGGCAGCCGTCGCACCCGAGACCGATTGGACCCAGTTCTAGGCACGTAATTGGTCCAGTGCGTTAGTCCAACTGCCCGCTAGGCTCGCCGCCAGAGCCCCACGGCAGGGGCGGCGAACACTTGACCAGGAGGCGCGCTGAGGAGCTGCGCTGTCGAAGACAAGGAGCAGGCTCATGTCCTCATCGGTGCTCTACATGTCGATGTCCCTCGACGGGTACATCGCCGCTCCGAACGACGAGCCCGGCAACCCCGGCGGCGACGGCTTCATGCGGCTGCACGAGTGGTATTCCGCGGACGGAGAGTCCGGCCGGCCATCCGGCCGGCCGGGACGTGCTCGACGAGATGAAGGCGACCGGTGCGGTGCTGGTGGGACGGCGTACCGCGGAACAAGCCGATCATTACGGAGGTGATCATCACGGCGTGCCGATCTTCGTGCTCAGCCACCGGCCGCCGCCTTCCTCAGTAGCGAGCTACCCGTCGGTGCGGTACCTGACCGGCGGGATCGCCAGCGCCATGGCTCAGGCGAAGGCGGCGGCCGGGGACCGGGACGTGCTGGTGCACGGTGCGGACATGGTGCAGCGGGCGCTGGCGGCCGGGGTGCTGGACGAAATACAGATCCATCAGATCCCCGTGCTCCTCGGCGCCGGCCGCCGGTTGTTCGACACCTTGCCGTCGCGGATAGAACTGGAGATTGTGCAGGTAATCGACACGCCGCAGGCCACCCACATCCGCTACCGCATCCGCCGCTGAGGCGCTCCTGATTCGAGCGAGTCGCCCACGTTGATCCGGCCGCTGAGGTTGCGAGCGAGGTCCATGCCGCCTCCGTTAGTAGGACCGGGGCAGGCCGAGGCTGTGCTGGGCCACGTAGTTGAGGATCATCTCCCGGCTCACCGGCGCGATCCGCAGCAGCCGGGCGATGCCCCAGAGCGGGATGAGCCCGTACTCCGAGCTCATGCCGTTCCCGCCGTGGGTCTGGATCGCGGCGTCAACCGCGGCCAGCGCGGCCTCAGCGGCCGCGTACTTGGCCATGTTAGACGCCTCGCCCGCGGGCTCGCCGTGGTCGTGCTGCCAGGCGGCCTTGGCGGTGAGCAGGGCCGCCGCCTCCAGCTCGATCCGCGCCTTCGCGAGCGGGTGGGCCACGCCCTGATGCGTCCCGATGGGCGCGTCCCAGACCGTGCGCTCGCGCGCGTACCGCGCCGCCTTGGCCAGCGCATAGCGGCCGATGCCCACGCACAGCGCGGCGCCGGTGATGCGCTCGGGGTTCAGGCCGTGGAAGACCTGGGTGAACCCGTCGTGCTCGGTGCCGAGCAGGTCCTCCGGGCCGAGCCGGACGTCGGTGAAGTACACGGTGAACTGCCGTTCCGGCATCATCGCGGCGACCGGCAGCGCGTGCCGCGTCAGGCCGGGCGCGTCCGCGGGCACGACGAACAACGACAGCTGACCGCGGCCGGACTCCGCGTCGGTGCCGGTGCGGGCGACCACGAGGATCGCAGCGGCTTCGTCCGCGCCGGAGATGTAGTACTTGGTGCCGGAGAGCAGCCACTCGCCGCCGTCCCGGCGCGCGGTCGTGGTGAGCCGATGTGAGTTGGACCCGGCGTCCGGCTCGGTGATGGCGAACGCCATCTTGACGCTGCCGTCGGCCAGCGGCGGCAGCCAGCGCTCGCGCTGCGGGACGCTGCCGTATCCGGCGATCATCTCGCCGCAGATCGCGCTGGACACGAGCAGCAGCAGCAGCGGGCAGCCCTCCGCCGCCGTCTGCTCCACGACGATCGCCAGCTCGGTGAGCCCGGCGCCGCCACCGCCGTACTCGGCTGGCATGTTGATGCCCACGAACCCCTGCTTGGCCAGCGCCCGCCATAGCTCGCTGGTCGGCTCCCGCCGCTCCGCGTGCTCGGTGAAGTAGCCGTCGCCGAACGACCTGGTGACCGCGCTGACCGCGGCCCGCAGGTCGCGATGCTCCTGGCTATCCCGAAAGTCCATGCCGGGTCCCGGTCAGTACCAGCTCGGCGGCGTCCTCGATCAGTCGCTCCAGCTGGCCGGTTGCCAGCCCGCTCTGGTAGCGCAGCACCGACTGGATCGCGCCGATGGCCGCGTGCACCCGCGCGCGCAGTTCCGCGTCGCTCGCGCCGGGCCGCAGCGAGGCCAGCTGGTGTACCCACTCCTCCAGATAGAGGCGTTGTTTGCGACGCAGCCGGCGGCGGTCCTCGGCCGGCAGGTTGGCGATCTCGTGGTAGTAGACCTGGGCCAGCGTGCGGTCGTCGATGACGAACCGGATCTGGCCTCGGATCAGCGCGCGCAGCGCCTCCAGCGGCTCCGCGTCGCTCTCGGCGATCTTGGCCGCGCCCGCGGAGAGGTCGTCGATGACCCGGTCGAACATCGTCGCCAGCACGTCCGACTTGCCGTCGAAGTGCCGGTAGATCGCCGAGCCGGTGATGCCGGCCGCGGCGCCGATGTCGGTCATCCCGACCTCGTGATAGCCGCGCTCGGCGACCAGGTCGGCGGCCGCCTCGAGGATGCGCTCGCGGCGGTCCGGATCCCGGCGCCTGGCCTCGATCGCCTCAGTCACTGCCGCTCCCCGCCAGCCCAGTTTCCGCCAGCCCGGTCTCCGCGAGCAGCTCGACCGGCACGTCCACCAGCCGGGACCGGAGGTATTCGCCCAGCCCTTTCGCCTGCGGGTCGGGCCGGGTGGACGCGGCCACGCCCTGGCCGAGCAGGCCGACGATGACGAAGTTCAGCGCGCACAGGTTCGGCAGCTCGAACCGCCGGACGTCGAGGCCGCCGCCTCGGTCAGCAGCGCGCGCAGCCGGCCGATGGTCAGGTAGTCGCGCAGCCAGCCGTAGGCGGCGGGATCGCGCGCCCAGAACCCGACGTTCGCGTTTCCGCCCTTGTCACCGGACCGCGCGCCGCAGATGAGCCCGAGCGGCACCCGCCTGGTCGGTTCACGCGGCCGCTGCCGTTGTCCGGCCGGCGCGCCGGAGTCCAGCGGAGACTTCGGCGGGCTGACAGCCCCCAAAGTCTCCGCGTTCAGCCGGGCGCTACGGCAGCGGCATCTGATCCCGGCCGTTCCCGCTGGGACGGCCGGCGCCGGGCGGCGATCGGGACCGTCGTGCCGTCCGGCAGCACGACCGCGTGCTCGACGAGGCCCGCGGGCACGAGGGCCGGCCAGTACACGCCGAACGCCGTCTCCGCCGTCGGCGGCGTCGTGGTGTGGAACCCGGCGTAGCCGCCGAGCGCGAGTTCCATCGTCGCGTTGGAGAACCTGCGGCCGACCTTGCGCGGGTCGGCGTCCTTCACGGTGATCCGCAGGTGCGCCGTGGCCTGTTCGTTGGTCGGCGCGTCCGGGCGTGTCGAACCGCAGCAGCCGGACGTCCACGTCCTCGAACTGGTCCTCGCCGCCCAGCACGCCGAACAGTTCCTGCCGGGCCCAGGCCGCCTTCGCCTCGATGTCGAGGCCGGTGAGCACCAGCGTCATCGTGTTGCGGAAACCGCCGATCAGGTTCATCGCGACCTTCGCCGTCGGCGGCGGCGGGCTGCCGCGGGTGCCGGAGATCCGCACCCGGTCGGGTCCGTCCTGGCTGAGGGTGGCGGTGTCGAAGTGCGCGACCACGTCCGGGTTGGCGTAGGCCGGCTCCGCGATCTCGTACAGCAGCTGCGCGGTGACCGTGCCGACCGACACCAGGCCGCCGGTCTCCGGGTGCTTGGTGATGACGGCACTGCCGTCGGCGGCGACCTCGGCGATCGGGAATCCCGGATACCGCCGGTCGGTGACTTCCGCGATGAACGAGTAGTTGCCGCCGGTTGCCTGCGGCCCGCACTCGATGACGTGCCCGGCCAGCACGGCGCCGGCCAGCCGGTCGTAGTCGTCCCGCTGCCAGCCGTGCCACCACGCGGCCGGGCCGGTGACGAGCGACGCGTCGGTCACCCGCGGGCAGACGACGATGTCGGCGCCGGCCGCGAGCGCGGCGGTGATGCCCCAGCCGCCGAGATAGGCGTTGGCCGTGAGCGGCTTGGACGCGGCCGCGCTGAGCGGCTGGCCGGTGTCGAGGTGGGTCAGCGCGTGCCCGGCGGCGGTCAGCTCGTCGAGCCGGGGGAGCAGGTCGTCGCCGGTCACGTAGGCGATCTTGGGATGCAGGCCGAGCCGTTCGGCGAGCGCGGCGATCTGCTGGGCCAGCCCGGCGGGGTTGAGCCCGCCGGCGTTGTTCACGACCTTGATGCCGCGGTCCAGGCACGTGCCCAGCACCTGCTCCAGCTGCCCGAGCACCGACCGGGCGTACCCGGCCGAGGAGTCCTTCTGCCGCGCCTTCCACAGGATGAGCATGGTGAGCTCGGCCAGGTAGTCGCCGGTCAGCACGTCGAGCGGGCCGCCCTCGACCATCTCCCGCATCGCCGCGTCCCGGTCTCCGTAGAAGCCGGACGAGTTCCCGATCAGCACCGGCCCGGACCTGAGCGGCACAGTCCCGGCTTGCCCAGTCATGGCGTGCTCCCTTCGGTAGTCCGGGGCTGTGCTGCCCGCGGGCCTCCCGGGGCGGCCCGGCCCGGGAGCGCCCGCGAAGGCCTGGGCGATCGACACCCACTCGGTCGCGATCGGGCCCGAGGCGGTCAGCGCGGTGTCGGCCGGGTGGCGGCGCTGGGTGACGACGAGGCAGAAATCAAGCGCGGGCGCGGTGACGACGTCGGCCGCGTCTTCCGGGCCCCAGGTCCAGGTGCTGCCGTCGGGCGCGCCGACCTCGACCCGTACGGGCTGGGACGGTGCCGGACGGCCGCGCAGCACGAAGCTGAAGCCCATCGCGGCGACGCCGATGTGCGCGATGTGCCGCAGCCGGGCGTCGGCGGCCGGGTGACGCCGAGCGCGTCGGCGATGTCCTGGCCGTGCGCCCACGTCTCCATCAGCCGCGCGGTGACCGACGACGCCGCGCTCATGTCCGGCCCGTACCACGGCAGCCGCGCGCCTGGGTCCACCGACGCGAAGCCGGCGACCAGTTCCCTTCTGGCGCGCAGTAGCCACTCGCGCAGCTCAGGTCCCGGCGTGGCCCGGTGCCGCGCGGCGACCTCATCAGGGAAGCCGTGCTCCGCGCGCCATCATCTGCGCCGCCTCGATCTTGAACTGAGCGGGGTCGGTCGCGGCCAGCAGCGCGGCCTCGTCGAAGAAGGCCAGGTGACTGACCTGGTCGCTGATGCACCAGCCCGCGGCCGGCGTCGGCGCGAGGTACTGCTGCTGCTGTCAGCGTCGCGATCATCGCGTCGAGATCCGCGGACTCTGCTTGCAGGTCGGCGAGCAGCGCCGCCATGTCGGCGGGCATCAGCGTCCGGTCCAGACTGGCTGCCGCTTGTCCCGGAACGCGGCGGGGCCTTCCTGCGCGTCGGCGCTGCGGTAGACCGGCGCCCAGATCTCCTCGGCCGCGGTGTAGACGTCGGGCCTGGACAGGTACGCGGTGCGCTTGGCGGCGCGCACCGACAGCGGCGCGTTCGCCGCGATCCGCTCGGCCAGCGCCTGGGCCCGGTCGCGCAACTCGGCGGCGGGCACGACGTCGTTGACGAGGCCGAGCTCGCGGGCCCGCTGCGCGCTGATCGGGTCGCCGGTGAGCAGGATCTGCAGCGCGATCCGCGGCGGCAGCAGCCAGGACAGCGGGGCCGCCCACGGCGCGCCGCGGCCGACCTTGACCTCGCTGATCGCGAACGTCGCCGTGTCGGCCGCGAGGCAGAGGTCGCAGCACTGCGCGAGCAGGAAGCCGCCCGCCCAGGCGACGCCGTTGACCGCGGCGATGACCGGCTTGGGTACGTCGATGTTGCGGCCGAACTGCGGCAGGAAGTCGGGCGGCGGGATCTGCAGCGAGGTCTGCGCCATCTCCTTCAGGTCGGCGCCCGCGCAGAAGGCTCTGTCCCCGGCGCCGGTCAGGACGAGGACCCGCGCGTCGTCGTCGGCGTTGAACCGGCGGGTGCCGTCCCACAGGCCGTCGCGGACCGCCTGGTTGAGCGCGTTGCGGGCCTCCGGCCGCTCGATCGTGAGCCACGCGACACCGTGGACGACGGTATAGCTGACCGCCTCTGTCATTGCGCTCCCTCGTCCATTATGGCCACTACGGTGGCCGCGTCGATCTGGTCGCCAACCGCGACCCGGACCTTGGTCAGCTGGCCGGCCGCGGGCGCCGTGATCGCGTGCTCCATCTTCATGGCCTCGATCGCGACGACGACCTGACCGGCGCTCGACGTGCTCGCCGGCCACGGCCTCGATCCGGACCACGGTGCCCGGCATCGGCGCCACCAGCGCCCCGGCCTCCGCCGCCAGGCCCGGCTCGGCGAACCTGGGCTGCTCGGCGAGCGCGCTGTGCCCGAGCGCGCTGTCGACGTAACTGACGTCACCCGCCTGATGCACCGCGAAGGTGCGCCGGATGGCGGGGCGGTGCGGGCCGCCCGCCGCCCGCTGTGCAGGATTTCCGTCACCACGGCGACGGGAATCCAGCACGGTGGGGGACTCGGGCTCCGGCGCGGGCTCGGTGGTCTCGAGCTCGACCTCGGTCGGCGTGATGCTGTGCGCGATGACCGGCGGCAGCGCGGTGCCGTCGATCTCGGCGTACACGCTGTTGCCGGTGATCCGGTAGCCGACGACGTGCGCGCCGAACGTCGCGTGCTGCAGCGCGGAGGGGTTGTTGCGCCAGCCGGAAGGGAACGTGCGCAGCACCGGCGCGCTGTCCCGGCGCCGGGCCTGCCCGGCCAGGGCGGCGGCCAGCAGGTGCAGGGCCTGCGGGTCCGCCGCGGCCAGCAACTCCGCCGGCGGGTGCCGGGTCAGGAAGCCAGTGTCGATGCGCCCCGCGGCGAACTCCTCGTGCCGCAGGATCGCGACGAGCAGGTCACGGTTGGTGGCCACGCCGTGAATCACGGCCTGGTCCAGCGTGGCCGCGAGGGCGCGCCGGGCGGCGTCCCGGCTCGGCCCGTGCGCGATGACCTTGGCCAGCATCGAGTCGTAGTAGATGCTGACCTGGCTGCCGGTCGCGTAGCCGGCGTCGACCCGCACGCCGCCGCCCGCCGGGATGTCCAGCGCCTCGATCGTGCCGCTGACCGGCAGGTACCCGGCGGCTACGTCCTCTGCGTACAGCCGCGCTTCGATCGCGTGCCCGGTGATTTCGGCGGCCTTCACTTCGTCCGGGATCGGCTCGCCCGCCGCGATGCGCAGCTGCAGCCCGACGAGGTCCAGCCCGGTGATCAGCTCGGTGACCGGGTGCTCGACCTGGAGCCGGGTGTTCACCTCAAGGAAGTAGAACCCGCGTCGCCGTCGAGCACGAACTCGACGGTGCCCGCCCCGGTGTAACCGATCGCCTGGCCGGCCGCCACCGCCGCGGCGCATAGCTCCTTGCGCTGCTGGTCGTCGACGACCGGGGAGGGCGCCTCTTCGATGATCTTCTGATAGCGGCGCTGGATCGAGCACTCGCGCTCGAACAGCGGCACGACCGTGCCCTCCTGATCGCCCAGGATCTGCACCTCGACGTGCCGTGGATTGTCGATAAATCGCTCTATAAACAAAGTGCCGTCGCCGAACGCGGACTCGGCCTCCCGCCGGGCACTCGCGATCGCGTCCGCGAGGCCACCGGGCTCGGTGACGATCCGCATGCCCCGGCCACCGCCGCCGAACGCCGCCTTCACCAGGAGCGGGTAGCCGATCCCGGCCGCGGCTTCGGCCAGCTCGGCGCGTCTGCGGAGCCAGCAGCGGGCACGGTGATGCTCGGCAGCACCGGGACGCCGGCGGCTGGCCATCAGCTCTTTCGCGGCGATCTTGGACCCCATGGCGGCGATGGCGGCCGGGGACGGCCCGACGAACGTCAGGCCGGCCGCGGCGCACGCCGCCGCGAAGTCGGCGCTCTCGGACAGGAACCCGTAGCCCGGATGCACGGCGCCGGCACCGGCGGCCAGCGCCGCCGCGATGATGGCAGCCCCGTTGAGGTAGGTCTGCGCCGGCGTCGCGCCGGGCAGCCGGACCGCTTCACCCGCCGCGCGCACGTACGGCAGCCCGGCGTCCGGATCCGAGTAGACCGCCACGGTAGCGATGTCCAGGGTCCGCGCGGTGCGGATGACGCGCGCCGCGATCTCGGCCCGGTTGGCGATGAGCAGCTTGCGGATGGCCATCGCGCTCACTCTGTCTCCCGCTCAGCCCTCGGGGCGCTCTGTTGCCCGCTCTCCAGCGCGGCGCTCTCAATGCGGCGCCTTCCCTCGTCGCTCGTTCCTCGCTCCTCAGTCCAGGACACCGCCGCGCCCCTGCCGGCGCGCTCACATCCGGAAGACGCCGAAGCCGCGGCTGCCCTGGACCGGGCCGGAGTGCGCCGCGGACAGCGCCATGCCGAGCACGGTCCGGGTGTCGCGCGGATCGATGACGCCGTCGTCATAGAGCCGCGCGGTCACGAAGAACGCGTGCGACTCGCGCTCGATCTGGTCCTCGATCGCGGCCCGCCGCTGGTCGTCCTCGGCAGTGTCGAACTCGGTGCCGCGCGCCTGCGCGGCCTGCCTGGCCACGATCGACAGCACGCCCGCGAGCTGCTGCGCGCCCATGACGGCGAGCTTGGCGTTCGCCCAGGCGAACATGAACCGGGGATCGAAGGCCCGGCCGGACATCCCGTAGTTGCCCGCGCCGAATGACGCGCCCAGGTTGACGGTGATGTGCGGCACGGCCGAGTTGGTGACCGAGTTGATCATCTTGGCGCCGTCCTTGATGATCCCGCCCTGCTCGTAGGCGGCGCCGACCATGTAGCCGGTCGTGTTCTGCAGGAAGACCAGCGGCGTGTCGCTCTGATTGGCCAGCAGGATGAACTCGCTGGCCTTCTTCGCCTCCTCGCTGAACAGCACCCCGCGCTCATTGGCCAGCACGCCGACCGGGTATCCGTGCACAGTCGCCCAGCCGGTCACCAGGCTCGTGCCGTACCTGGACTTGTACTCGCTGAATTCTGAGCCGTCGACGACCCTGGCCAGCACCTCGCGCGGGTCGAACGGGACGCGCATGTCGGCCGACGCGATGCCGAGCAGTTCGTCCGGGTCATACAGCGGCTCGCGGACGTCCCGCGCCGGCGCCGGGCCGAGCTTGCGCCAGTGCAGATCCGCCATGATCTGCCGGCCGATGCGGATGCAGTCCGGCTCGTCGACGGCGAAGTAGTCGCCGAGGCCGGAGATTTTCGTGTGCATGTCCGCACCGCCGAGCGACTCGTCGTCGGAGTCCTCGCCGGTCGCCATCTTCACCAGCGGCGGGCCGCCCAGGAAGACCTTCGCCTGGTTGTCGATGAGGACCGCGTAGTCGCACATGCCGGGCACGTAGGCGCCGCCCGCGGTGGAGTTGCCGAAGACGAGCGCGACCGTCGGGATGCCCAGCGCCGACAGCTCGGTGAGGTCATGGAAGATCTTGCCCGCCGGCACGAAGATGTCGGCCTGCGTCGGCAGGTCAGCACCGCCCGACTCGACCAGGTTGATGACCGGGAGCCGGTTGCGCCGGGCGATCTCCAGCGCGCGCAGGTTCTTGCGCAGCGTGTACGGATTCATCGTGCCGCCGCGTACGGTCGGATCGTGGGCGATCAGCACGCACTCGACCCCGCAGACCACGCCGACGCAGGTGATGATGCTCGCGCCGACGGCGAAGCCGGTGCCCCACGCGGCCAGGCTGGACAGCTCCAGCAGCGGCGAGTCGCGGTCGACGAGTAGCTCGATGCGCTCCCTGGCCAGCAGCCGGCCGCGGCCCCGGTGCCGGGCCGCGTACCGCTCGCCGCCACCCGCCCTGGCCAGCTCGAGCTGCTCATTCAGGGCCGCCACCGCGGCGAGCTGAACCTGGCGATTGCGCCGGTAGACCTCGCCGCCGGTATCGACCGATGATCGCAGCACGGGCATATACGGTCTCCGACAAAGCTTCCCTGGGCAGCCGATGGCTCGTACAGTAGCACATTAGTGAATAGCTGATCACTAGCGTTGACGCCGGGAGGGCGACCGCGGTGGAACTAGACGTGACGAGCCTGCATCACCGGCGCGCCGTACACCGGTGGGAGCGGATGAGCGCAGGCGACCTGCTGGAGCGGATGACGTGGAGTCGTCCGGACAAGGTCGCGATCGCGGGCATGCCGGGTGCCTTCGCCGACGACCGGTTCGCGTCCCTCACCTACGTGGAGGCCGACGAACTGGCCAATCAGGTCGCGAACGGACTGCTGGCCTGCGGCCTCCAGCACGGTGACGTGGTGCTGATGTTCTGCGAGAACTCGGTCGAGGCGTACGTGACCAAGCTCGGCATCGCCAAGGCCGGCCTGGTGGCGGCGCCGCTGAACCCGATGATGGCCCCGGACCTGGTCGAGGCCATGATCGACCTGGTCGGCCCGCGGCTGGCCATCGTGGACGCGGAACTGTGGCCGCGGGCGCAGGCACCGTTCGGGGCGAAGGGCCTGCGGGCGGCGGTCACGATCGGCATCGGCGGCGAGGCCGCTCCTGGCAGCGTCCTGTTCTCCGACTTCGTCGCCGGTCAGCCGGCCACCGAGCCTGACGTCGAGATCCACGCCGACGACATCTGGGAGATCCTGTTCACGTCGGGCACCACGGCGCTGCCCAAGGGCGTGATGATCTCGCACGCCTGCAGTTACACGGCTGGCTTCGGCTTCGCCCTGTCGCTGACGCGCGGGCTGCGGCTGGAGTCCGACCTGAAGGTCGGCACGTACCTGCCGATGATCTATCACGTAGGTGATCAGCCATTCACTTTCTCCGTATTCCTCGCCGGCGGCACGCTGGTGCTCGGCCGCCGGCCGAATCCGGCCCACATCGCGGAGATGATCGCGGCGCAGCAGGTGACCGCGCTGTGGGCGGGCTCGCCGGCAATGGTGCGCGCGCTGGACGCGGAACTGACCGCGCGGCCGGAACTGGACGCGAGCAGCCTCACGGTGATCGTGTACGGCTGGGCCGCGCTGCCGCCCGCGACCCTCGCGTCGATGCAGCGGCACACCAGCGCTGACCTGTGTGCGTTCGAGATCTTCGGGCAGACCGAGTGCATCCCGTGCCACCGGTTCTGGCCGGGCGAGTGGCCCGAGTTGTACGCGGCCACCGCGCCCCAGCACAACTACGTCGGCATCCCGAGCCCCATCCTCGCCGCGACCGTGATGGATCCCGAGGGCAACGACCTGTACGGCCGCCCGGGCGTGGCCGGCGAGGCGGTGTACCGCACCCCGGCGGTGATGGCGGGCTACTACCGGGACGAGGACGCGACCAGGCACGCGTTCCGGTTCGGCTGGTTCCACTCGGGGGACAGCTGCGCGTTCGACGACAACGGACTGCGGATCATGCTCGACCGGTACAAGGACATCGTGAAGACCGGCGGCGAGAACGTGTCCAGCCTGCGGGTCGAGGCGGTGCTGGCACAGCACCCGGACGTCGCCAAGTCGGCGGTCATCGGGCTGCCGCATGAACACTGGGGCGAGGCCGTCACCGCCGTCGTGGTGCTCCGCGAGGGCGCGGACGCCAGCGCGGAGGACCTGATCAAGCACTGCCGGGCCGCGCTGGCGGGCTACGAGACGCCGAAGGCGATCGTGTTCGCGGCCGACCTGCCCGAGACCGTCGGCGGCAAGGTGCTGAAATACCGGCTCCGCGCCCAGCACGCGGACTACTACGGCGGCGCCGGCGCGCAGTCCTGACTCGGCCGCGGGAACAGGCAAGGCGTCGTGTTGACGGCGCCGAGAGGCGCGCGAGATCAGCGCCCGGTACCGGCCTTCGGCCGGGCCGCTGGCTGGGCGCGCAGGTGTGCCCGCTCGCCCTGCGGGCCGAACAGGCTGAGCACCTCGACCGGCCCGTTGCCCGTGCTGCCGAACCAGTGCGGCGTCCGGGTGTCGAACTCCGCCGCCTCGCCTGGCCGGAGGATGAAGTCCTGCTCGCCGAGCAACAGCCGCAGGTCGCCGCTCAGCACGTAGAGCCACTCATAGCCCTCGTGCACCCGCAAGCTGGGCTCGCAGCGGCGGGCCGGAATGATCAGCTTGTAGGCCTGCGCTCCGCTGGGCCGTCTGGTCAGCGGGATCATCGTCATCTGGTTCCTGAGCACCGGCCGCATGTGCACCCGCGGGTCGCCGGTCGGCGGCGCGCCGACGAGGTCGTCCAGTTGCACGCCATAGGCCCGGGCCAGCGGCAGCAGCAATTCCAGGGTCGGGCGGCGCTGGCCGCTCTCCAGCCGGGACAGGGTGCTGACCGAGATTCCGGTCGCCTCGGCTACCGCGGCGAGCGTGGTCTCGCGCTGGCGCCGCAAGGCGCGCAGCCGCGGGCCGACCGCATCCAGCAGGCCGGCCAGCCCGGGGTCGTCAGCCATCGGCCCAGTTTGCCACTCCGGCAAAGAAAGTTGCCAGCCGGGCGGGGTCGGAGGCATCGTGCGGATAGTCGACTAGCGGGAGGCTGCAGGGTGGCACACGATCATTCGCACGGGGCACCAGGGGAGAGCCCGTTCACGCAGGAGTTCTGGGACGACCGCTACGGCTCCGAAGACCGGCTGTGGAGCGGCAAGCCCAACGCGCAACTGGTCGCTCAGACCACCGAGCTGCCGCCGGGCCGGGCTCTGGACGCGGGCTGCGGCGAAGGCGCGGACGCGATCTGGCTCGCCGGCCGGGGCTGGACAGTGACCGCGGTCGACGTATCCGTGGTGGCGCTCAAGCGCGGCGCGGCGGCGGCGGCCGGGGTCCTGGGCGAAGACGGGGCGGCGCGGATCAGCTGGCAGCAGGCGGACCTGCTGACCTGGACGCCGCCCGCTGCGGCGTATGACCTGGTGACCTCCCACTACATGCACGCGCCCGACTACACCGGCCTGCACCGCCGGCTGGCCCAGGGGGTCCGGCCGGGCGGCACGTTCCTGGCGGTGGCGCATCACGCCGAGGACCTGCCCGCGACGATCGTCGAGCGCAGCACAACTGACGAGCGGCACGAGCACGAGCAGGCCGGTCACGGTGACGGGGCGCGCTTCCCGACGACCGAACAGATGAAGGCGGCGCTGGACGGCGACGACTGGGACGTGGTGGTCGCAGACGCGCCTGGCCGGGAGGTCAGCGACCTGGACGGCAACACGGTGCGGGTGCGGGACATGGTCTTGCGCGCGGTGCGCCGCGGCCGTCCGGCCAGCCACTAAGACCGCGGGCCGGCCACGCGCCGAGCGCGGAGATCTGCCCGTTCCCGGTCCGGAACCGTGCGCAGCCTCGGGCGGCGGCCGTGAGCGCCGGGCCTAGCTATCGTGGGCCGCGCACAGCGGCCGGTAGTGCGCGAGGTCGGTGGAGTAGGACCGGCCGGTATGCGGGTCCTGGCGCTCGTTCGGGTCGAGCCCGTCGTATCGGCGCGCGGTAGCCGGGTCGCCGCACAGCGCGCACGGTGTGATCAGCGCGCTCTGGCCAGTGGTTCCTTCGACCTCGTTCCGCCGGACCCGGATCACGAGCATGACCACCAGGGCGGCGAGGTGGATCAGCGTGATCAAAACGATCAAGGTGGTCAGGCTGCTGCTGCTCACTGCGTCCCCTCTCGACTGGTACAAGCAGCGGCCCCTCGGTTTTCGTCCGGCTGTACGGCGCGATCTACGTCACAAGCGCGGCGGCTCCCGGCAGCTGGCAGCTGGCTGGGAATCGACGAGAAACGACCCCCTTGTGGCGGAGATAGTTTGTTTGGTAGGTTTCCTAACAAATATGCGCAGGTCAGGAGGCCGCGTCGTGCGTAAGAGGATCTGGGGACTCGGGGTCACAGCCACAGCGCTCACGGTTTCCGCGCTGTTCGCCGGCCAGCTGGCCGCGGGCGCGGCGGCGGGGGCGGCGGCCAAGAAGGCGCCCGCCGAGGTGCGGGTGAACCAGGTCGGCTACGCGCCCGGGGCGAGCAAGGTCGCCTTCGTGATGCTGCCGGCGAAGGTGGCCAGCGTCTCGTTCACGGTGTCGGGCTCGCACGGCCCGGTGCTGCGCGGCACCAGCCGCCACTTCGTGGGCAGCTGGAACGCGAACTACAAGGCGGTCTACGAGCTGGACTTCAGCCGGCTGCACCAGCCGGGCACCTTCCGGGTCTCGGCCAGCGCGGGCGGGCAGACCGGGAGCTCCCCGTGGTTCCGGATCGCGAGATCCTGCCGCGCTGTACAGCCAGCTGGTAAGCAACGCGGTGCGGTACTTCAGCTCCGAGCGAGACGGCCCGGATGTGGTCAGCTCGGTACTGAACCGCAAGGCCGCCAACCTGACCGACGAGCACGCGACCGTGTACGCGTCGCCTAAGTACGACTCGAACGACAACCTGCTCGGCACGTTCCACAAGGTCGGCGGCCCGGTGAACGTGGCCGGCGGCTGGTTCGACGCGGGCGGCGGCTACGAGAAGTTCGCGTACACGGCGAGCTACGCCGAGGGCCTCATGCTGCTGGCCGACCGGACCAGCCACGGCCGTTACCCGACGCTGACGCCGGAGGCGCAGTTCGGGCTCAACTGGCTGGAGAAGCTCTGGAATCCGGCCAAGAAGGTGCTGTACATCCAGGTCGGC
Organism: uncultured Actinomycetota bacterium; assembly: GCA_963805805.1. Classification (GTDB taxonomy): domain Bacteria; phylum Actinomycetota; class Actinomycetes; order Streptosporangiales; family Streptosporangiaceae; genus JAJYUU01. Next base: position 114,643 of record CAWDVS010000013.1, read on the forward strand.
ATCGGCACCGGCAACGCCAGCAACACAATCCAGGGTGACTACAACTTCTGGTTCCTGCCGCAGGCAGAGGACAAGATGAACGTCAAGAAGGGCGGCAACCCCGGCCCGACCGCGCGCTACGTGAAGTACCGGCCGGTGTTCGAGGCGGCCAAGCCGGGCCACAAGATCAGCCCGGACTTCGCCGGCCGGTTCGCGGCCGACTTCGGCCTCGCGGCCCAAGTCGCGGCCCGCGGCAACCGCGGTGCGGCGGCGCACCTGCTGTCCCTGGCCCGCGGCATCTACGCGATGGCGCTGACCACGAACGTCAAGTCGATCGTCACGACCTACCCGCACGACTTCTACCCGGGCAGCGAGTGGAAGAGCGACATGCTGTGGGGCGCGGACGAGATCGCGCTGGCCGACGAGGCGCTGCGCGCACCGCGAACCCAGGTGCGGGCCGACCTTGCGGTGGCGGCGCACTGGGCCCGGGCCTACATCGCGCAGGGTCACCCGGCTGGCGCAGACACACTGAACCTCTACGACAACGGTGCCATCGGCGAGGCGGAGCTCGTTACCGCCATGCGTCATCAGCACGGACCCGCGGTCATATCCCGCGCGACCTTGCTGGCGGACATGGCGGCCCAGCTGCGGCTGGGGGAGCAGTCGGCCAAGGGCGAACCGTTCGAGCTCGGCTCCGCGCTCGGCTCCAGCGACGCCTCCCCGCACGCGTTCGGCCTGTACATCACCGACGCGCTCTACCAGCGGCTGGGCGGCTCGCCGCGGTACGCCGCGTTCGCGCAGCAGCAGCTGAACTTCGCGCTCGGCAGCAACGGCTGGGGCAGCTCGTTCGTGGTGGGTGCGGGCACGACGTACCCGCACTGCATGCAGAGCGAGATCGCCAACCTGGCCGGGTCGCTCACCGGGCACGGCAACATCCAGCTCGGTGCCGTGACCGACGGGCCGAGCGATCCCGGCAACTTCATCGGGCTCGGGACGGTCAGCGGGATGAAGAAGTGCAGCGCGGGCCACTACAAGCCGTTCAACACCAAGACCGCCGGATACGAGGACAACGTCGTGTCCTGGCCGTCGGTCGAGCCCGCGGATGACTACTCGGCGAACTCGCTGCTGGCGTTCGCGCTCGCGGCCCGGTAGCGGGCGGGAGGCCGGGTCCCCGGCAGCCGGGACAGGATGGCGTCATGGGTCGTGCTGACGAAGCGGCGCTGCCGATCGTGGACGTAGGACCGCTGCTGCCTGGCGGACCGCCGGCGGCCGGGGCTGCGGTCGCGGCCGTCGCCGGGCAGATCCAGGCCGCCTGCCGGGGCTACGGTTTCTTCTACGTGACCGGGCACGGCGTGCCGGCCGATCTGATCGCGGAGCTGACCGACGCGAGCGCCGAGTTCTTCGCGCTGCCGGAGCCGGGCAAGCTGGAGATCGCCATGGCCCGCGGTGGCCGGGCCTGGCGCGGGTACTTCCCGGTCGGTGCCGAGCTGACGTCGGGACGGCCCGACCTGAAGGAAGGCCTGTACTTCGGCGCCGAGCTGCCCGCGGACGATCCGCGGGTGCTAGCGGGCTGGCCGCTGCACGGCCGGAACCTGTTCCCGGATCAGGTGCCGCGGCTGCGGCCGCTGGTACTTGCCTACCTGGACGCACTGACGACGGCCGGCCAGGCCGTGCTGACCGGGGTGGCGCTGAGCCTCGGGCTGGATGCTGACTACTTCGCCGCCGGGTACACCGCCGATCCGACGATCCTGTTCCGGATCTTTCACTACCCGCCGTCCCCGCCCGCCGGCGTCGACTGGGGTGTGGGGGAGCACACCGACTACGGCCTGGTCACGCTGCTGGCCCAGGATGACAGCGGCGGTCTGCAGGTCGCCACGCCCGCGGGCTGGATCGATGCCCCGCCGGTCGCCGGCACGCTGGTCTGCAACATCGGGGACATGCTCGACCGGATGACCGGGGGCTGGTACAAGTCGACCCCGCACCGGGTCCGCAACGTCAGCGGCCACGGCCGGCTGTCGTTCCCCTTCTTCCTCGATCCGGGATTCACCGACGAGGTGCCGCCGTTGCCGGACCACGCCGCGGCGGCGGGCGACGGCAGCCGCCGCTGGGACGGCCAGGATCTGCAGGCGTTCTCCGGTACCTACGGCGACTACCTGCTCGGCAAGGTCTCGAAGGTCTTCCCGCAGCTGCGCCGCGAGGCCCTGGGCTAGCCCGCGGCGTCGTGCGGGGCTGACGCGCCGTCGGGTGCGAGCAGGTCGATGACCTGGAGGAGGTCGGCCAGGGCCCGGCGCAAGACCGGCAGTCGCGACGCGCTGACCAGCTGGGCGACGACTTGAACGGTCGCGTCGATCAGCTGGTAGGTACGGCTGCACCCGTCCGACCGGTCGTGCACCCAGTACAGCGTGATGCCGAGCGAGTAGAGCCAGAGCAATTCGGGCAGGCGCTCGCGCACGTCGGCTCCCATCCGCGCCTTCGAGCCCTCGACGACGTCGCGGAACAGCGCGATCGACGCCTGCCGGGCCGGGCTGGACTGCGGGCTGAACGGGCTGAGCGGGCTGGTCGGCTCGGCGGCGTACTTGTACAGCGTCGCGGCGAACTCGTGATAGGGGGCCATGAGGGTGATCTGGGCGCGGAGCGTCCCGCGCAGCCGTTCGCCGAGGTCGGTCTCGGTGGCCAGCACGTGCTGGCTGGCGGCCAGGTGCTCGGCCTGGTTGCGGCTGTAGAACTCCTGGATCAGCTCTTCCTTCGAGCCGAAGTAGTAGTACGCGTTGCCGGTCGACACGCCGGCTCGCTCGGCGATCGCGCGCATGGTCGCGGCGTCGTACCCGCGCTCGCGAAACAGTTCCAGGGCCGCCGCCACGATCGCGGCCCTGGTCTGCTCGGCGCGCGGCGTCAGCGCGGTGATCAGCCACATCGGTCACTGTAGGACGCTCCCGGCGAGCGGCGCCGGGTCCGGGTCGTAATCGGCCGCGTCTTCGGGGCCGGACTGTGCGACCAGCCGGTCCTGGCCGCCGGGCAGCGGACCGCCAGGGCACGCGGGCCGGGGCGCCGCCACGGCGGCTGCGCCATCCGGGCCTGGGCGAGGCGCCGCGCCCGGACCAGTGCCGCCAGCGTCAGCAGGTGCAGCGCGCCCAGGACGAGCAGGACCTCGCCGATCTTGACCGACAGCAGTTGCAGGCCGTCCCTGGCGCTGGATACGTCGCCGCCGGTCCGCATGGCGAGCGCGACGAATCCGAGGCTCAGCAGATAGAAGCCGAGCACGATGAGGCGGCTCACCGCCCTGGCGAGATTGTCGTTCCCGCTGAATACATCGAGCAGGAACGCGCGGCCGCTGCGGGCGACGCCGGTGCCGACCACGATCGGTGAGCCCGACGCTGATGAGGAGGTAGAGGAGGTAGATGCCGACGGTGTCCATTGCGCCTCCGGGCTGGTTTCTTGAACATGTTCAACTCTGCCCGGCCGAGAACTGCCAAGTCCATACTCCGCGAGTAGTGAGTTTGAACACGTTCAAGTCGTTGCGAGGCTTCGTCTCTCAGCGGAACTCGGCGGCTGGCCGGACTTCTGACTCGCCTGTAATCTTGTAATCGAGGATGATGCAGGATGACAGTTGAACCGCTGGACGCGTACTCGCAGATCGTCACCGGGGTTGCGGCGGAGCTGACGCCGCGGGTGGCGAGCCTGCGCGTGCGCCATCCGGGTGGGCGGTCCGGTGGCGGTGAGGGGCTCGGGTCGGCGGTCATCTACACGCCCGACGGCTTCCTGCTGACGAACGCGCACGTCGTGGGCAATGCCGAGCGCGGCACCGTGGCGTTCTCCGACGGCAGCACCGCCGAGTTCCGGGTAGTCGGCGCCGATCCGCTGTCCGATCTCGCGGTGGTGCGCGCGGACACCCCGACGCCTGATCCGGCCGTGCTGGGCGAGGCGGACGACCTGGTCGTCGGCCAGCTCGTGGTCGCGGTCGGCAGTCCGCTCGGGCTGACCGGGTCGGTGACCGCGGGCGTGGTCAGCGCGCTGGGCCGGTCACTGCCGACCAGGCAGGGGTCACGCCCCGGTCTGGTAGAGGACGTCATCCAGACCGACGCGGCGCTGAATCCCGGCAACTCGGGCGGCGCGCTCGCCGACTCGCAGGCGCGGGTGGTCGGCGTGAACACGGCGGTCGCCGGTGTCGGGCTCGGCCTCGCGGTGCCGATCAACGCGACGACCCGGAAGATCATCGGCGCGCTCATGCGCGACGGGCAGGTCCGCCGGGCCTACCTCGGCATCGTCAGCTCGCCGACGCCGTTGCCGCAGGGGCTGCGAACCAGGTTCGGCCGGTCTACCGGCCTGCGGGTGGTCGAGGTCGTGCCCGGCGGCCCCGCGGCGCGGGCCGGCCTGCGGGTCGGTGACCTGCTCATCTCCGCCGCCGGCCGGCCGGTCACCGGCGCCCAGGACCTGCAGAAGCTCATGTTCAGCGACGCGATCGGCCGGCCGCTGGCGATCACCGTGCTGCGCAACGACGCGCTCGTGGACGTCATCGCCGAGCCCGCCGAGCTCATCGCCGCCTGAGGCAGCCGCGCCGCCTGAGGCAGGCCGCGCCGATCCGACGGTAGGTCGGTGCCAGCGGGCCGGCTCTGACCCGGTGCGCGTGGTCAGCCCGGACCGGCGAGCGCGCGGGTCAGCGCGGGCCCGAGGTCGGCGAGCGAGCTGACCGGCCGGCTGACCCCGCCGCCGGACCTGGCCAGGGCGACGCCGGCCGCGACCGACTCGGGCGTCGGCAGCGGCAACAGCACCTGCAGCCGGTCGATGCCCGATAGGGCAGCCGCCGGATCGCCGCCCGCGGTGGCGATGCAGTCCGAGAGCAGGATGACCTCGCGTTCCCCGCCTGAACCCGCCAGCTCGGCTGCGGCGGCGCGCAACCCGGCCGCGAGGTCGGTCCGGCCGTGCCCGCGCATGGCCACCAGCTCGGTGACGACGTCGGCTGGCGGCCGCCGGACGCCGCGGCGCTGCAGCACCGTCACCGATCCGCTGAACGCCAGCACCGCCGGCTCGAGCTTGCCGTCGGCGGCCAGCACGACGCCCGCGGCCGCGATCGCGGCGATCGCCAGTGCCAGCCCCGACATGGAGCCGCTGGAGTCCACCAGCAGCACGACCGACCGCTGCCGGGCCTGCCACGCGCGGGTGGCGATCTCGTCGGCCGCGGGCGGCCAGGTCCCTGACATCCGCCCGATCGTCTTTTCGAGGTCCAGGTCGCCGTCGTCGGGCCGGCCGGTGCCGAGCCGGCGGACGCCGCGCGACTTGTGCCGGCCGACGGCGGCGAGCTGCACGAACACGCGCCCGGCCAGTCGCCGGGCCGCGGCTCGCAATTGCTCGTCCGAGGCCCGGGTGAGGTCCGCGAGCAGCATCGCCGCGGCGTCCGGGTCCTCGGCCAGGAGCTGCGCGAGAGCGTCCTCGTCGATCGCGCCTGGCTCGGGCGAGACTTGCTCGAACGACGCGTGCTGGCTGGCGTACTCGGCGCGGCTCATCGTCCGCCGGGTGCTGCCGGCCTGCCGGTCCCGCCGCAAGCTGGATCGTGACTGGGTCTGGCCCGCCGCCGCTGGTGGCGGGCCGTCAGCTTTTCCCTGGCCGTCCCCGGCTGCGGGGTCATGGCCGGGAACGTCCAGTTCCGGCGCCGCCGCTTCCTCCGGCCACAGCTTCGCGAGGAGCTCATCGAGGACGGACTCCGGCGTCCGCTCGCAGCCGTCGGCGATCCTGATCCGGCCGGACAGCGCGGCGTGCACGGCATCGCGCGCGGTCTCGCGCACCAGGCCGGGCTCGTCCCGCAGCTTCGCGAGGCCAGCCAGCAGCAGCACCAGGTCGATCGCGCCGCGCACGGACGAGCCCATCCGCACGTCCCGGTGCTCGCGGGTGGACCGGGTCAGGGCGACGGCGAAGTCCACCTCTTCGCCCTCCCGCCCGGTCTGGGTCGCGGTGATCCGGCGCTCGGCGGCCGCGTCCTGGTAGCCGAGCACGACCCGGCAGATCCGGTCCGCGATCGCGTGGCTGACCCGCGCCGTGCCGATCGCGTCGAACGGGTTCATGGCCGCGATGAGCCGGAAACCCGGATCGGCCTGCACCAGACCCAGCCGCGGCACCGCGATCTCACCCTCGGTGAGGACCGTGATCAGGACGTTGAGCGTCTCCTCGGGTACCCGGTTGAACTCCTCCAGGTACAGCAGCGCACCCGCGCGCATCGCCTGCAGCAGCGGTCCGTCGGTGAAACTCGCCGCGACGTAGCCCTCGGCCAGCACCTGCGCCGGGTCGTACTGCCCGATGAGCCGGGCCGGCGTCAGCTCGGCGTTGCCTTCCACGAACACCACCCGGGTGCCGAGATCACGCGCGATGTGCCGGAGCAACGTGGACTTGCCGGTGCCGGGCGGCCCTTCCAGGACCACGTGCCGCCCGGCGTCCAGCGCGACTGTCAGTACCTCACGCTCTCGCCGCAGGCCCACGACCTGCGGTATCACCGCAGCGCCAGACCCGCCAGGTTCAGCCAGCGTCATGCAGGATGAGCCCCCGGATGTTCTTGCCGTCCCGCATGTCCTGGTAGCCCTGGTTGATCTGGTCGAGCGTGTAGGTGCTGGTGATCAGCTCGTCCAGCTTCAGGTCGCCAGAACGGTACAGGTTGACCATCAGCGGGATGTCATGGAACGGGTCGCCGGAGCCGAAGAGGCTGCCCTGGATCCGCTTCTCCATCAGCGTCAGCATCGAGCTGTTGATCTGGATGTTGTTGTTGACCAGGTCGCCGAGGCCGGTGATCACGACAGTGCCGGCCTTGCGGATCGTGTTGAACGCGTCGGTGACGACCTCGGTGGTGACGGTGCCGGTGGTAACGATCGCCTTGTCGGCCATGACGCCGCGGGTCATCTCGTGGATGGCCAGGGCGGCCTCGCCCGCCGTCGCGAAGCTATGCGTGGCGCCGAGTTGCTCGGCGGTCTCGCGCTTGAGCGCGACCGGATCGACCGCGACGACATTGCGGGCGCCCGCCAGCGCCGCGCCCTGCACCGAGTTGATGCCGATGCCGCCGATGCCGTAGATCACGATCGTGTCGCCGGGCTCGACGGCGGCCGCGTGCACGGCCGAACCCCAGCCGGTGGGGACGCCGCAGCCGACGAGCGCGATCTTGTCCAGCGGCAGATCGTCGTCGACCTTCACGCAGGAGAACTCTGAGACGGTGGCGTACTGGGAGAAGGTGCCCAGCATGCACATACCGCCGACGTCCTCACCGTCGCCGGTGTGGAACCGGTAGGTGCCGTCGAGGAGGCCGCCGTCGAGGATCGTGGCGCCGAGGTCGCACAGGTTGGACTTGCCGGTGGAGCACCAGCGGCAGTGACCGCAGACCGGGAGGAACGAGCAGACGATGTGGTCGCCGGCCTTCAGCCGGGTGACGCCGGTGCCGACTTCCTCGACGACGCCGGCGCCCTCGTGGCCGCCCACGATCGGGAACCGCGGGGTCAGGTCGCCGGTGCGGATGTGCTCGTCGGAGTGGCACAGGCCGGAAGCGACGAAGCGAACGAGTACCTCGCCGGTCTTCGGCGGGTCCAGCTCGAGTTCGGTGACCTCCCAGTCCTGCCCGGTCTCGCGCATGATCGCTGCCTTGGTCTTCATCCACTCTCCCGAGTCAAAGACGTGTGTTTTGTCGTAACACTAGAGCCACGGGCGTTTCTGGAACAGAGTAAACCAATCGCTTGCTTGGGCTGATGGGCTGGCTCTGGCCAGGTCAGGTGCTGACCAGGCGCGATACCCTCGCTCAGCTCGCGCCAGCCAGGCCGAAGACGCGGGCGGCGTTGCCGCCCAGCGCGGCGGCGACCTGCTCGTCGGCGCAGCCCGCCTCGAGCAGCACCTTCTGCAGCGCGCGGGCGTTGCGCTGCACGCCCGGCACACCTGGCCAGTCGGTCCCGAAGATCATCTTGGCGGCCAGCCTCGGCAGCGTCGGGCCGTAGTAGTCAGGCAGCCGGTGCGGCGGCAGCCCGGAGACCTCCAGCCAGATATTCGGCCGCATCAGCGCCAGGAAGGCTGCCTGCTCGTACCACCAGCCGCGGCCGCCGTGCGCCAGCACGAGCGTCAGGCCAGGGAAATCACGGATCACCGGGTCGAGCAGGGCGGGCTCGCCGTACGCGTTCGCCGCGCCGGCGAACGTCGAGGTGCCGCAGTGCACGATGACCGGCAGCCGGTGCTCCTGGGCCCAGGCGTAGGCGGGGTACAGCATCCGGTCGGCCGGGTCGAAGCCGCCGTGCACCGGGTGGATCTTGCACGCCACCGCGCCGAGCCCGGCCTGGCGGGCCAGCTCGGCGGCGACCGGGTAGTGCAGGTGCGGATTGACGTTCGCCACCGGCCGGAACCGGACCGGGTTCTGCGCGACCAGCGGCAGGATGTCCTCGATCGGCTGGATGCCGGTCGATTTGGGGCTGTGCTCGGTGAAGAGCAGCACGTGATCGGCACCCTCCGCGGCGAAGTGCTCGTCGAGGGCGGCCGGCCGCGGCACGCCCGCGTCGTCGTAGAGCTCGTCGATCGGCACCCCGCCGCCGAAGGTCCGGACCCAGGCCTGCCAGTCGGCGGACAGCGTTGGCAGCTTCGCCACGTGCACGTGCGCGTCGACGAGCAGGTTGCCATCAAGCATCAGCGGGCACCTCCCGGCTCAGGTTAACCCGTCGCCGGGAGGCCGCCGCGCCGAACCTCTTGGGCCTAAGAAGGACCGCTTGCGCGGTCGTTGCCGCTGGGGCGGCTGGGCGTCCGGCAGCCGGTCCGGCCGCAGGCCGAAGAACATGCCGAACATAATGAGCAGGTCCAGGATGGCGATCAGGCCGCCGATGTAGGGACCGGGACCGCCGAGCCAGGCGAGGTAGCCGCAGAACGAGAGCACGATGACCAGCGCGCCGAGGGCGCGGGGGCGGCCGCTCTGGGCCAGCCGCTCGGGGATCTCGTACGGAGCGCGGTCCACGTAGTTCGCGGTGTCGGCCTTCTCCTTGGCCACCTTGAGCCATAGGTCGTACAGCTCAGGGGCCTGCTCGCGAAGGGCGATCGCCTGGTTGACCGAGGGGACCTCGGGCTGCTGACGACTGTCACTCACCTTCTCGCCGATCCGGTCGATCAGCGCATCGGCGATCTCGCCCGGGCCGGCCTTTTCTGCCTGCTGGGCCGGAGGGGCTGGCTGGCTGGGGATCTGACTTCGGTCGGTGTCAGTCATGCGAGTAACGCCTCACCGCTCTCGTCTTGCGCACGGCTGACCGCTTCCGGTTGCGCGGTCATGATCGTGCTCATCGCCGCGCTGAATGGATCTTGATCGTCGCGCGGCGGGCTGGGCGGAAGGACTGGACGCATGGTTCTGTACAGGGTGATGCCGGTCAGGTCGAAGACCGCCGCGAGCCCCATCGCGAGGCTCAGGACCCGGCGAGCTGACCTGTTAGTCGGCATGCCGGGAGCGTGCCCGTGCCCCACCCGGCCAAACTCCAGACTCCGGCAAAGCGGACATGGCCTGACTGAGATTGCGGCACCCTGCTCAGCTCGCCGCGGCCGACCGCTATGTCCGGTTTACTCGCGCGGCTGAGCGGAGCTACCTGGCTGCCTCAGGACGTGCAGCTCCACGAGATCAGCCCCGCTACGGCCGGGCTGGCCGCCTTGCCGTCGAGGTGCGCCTGGGAGTAGACGAGTTCGCCGGAGCCATCCTTGTTGAGGAACAGGACTTCCTTGCCCTGGGCCACCCCGTGCGCAGGCTTATTGATGACGTACGTCCCGCTCTGCATGCCACCGTTCTGGCCCAGCAAGATCGTGTCCGCTTTGTCATGCTTCAACATCTGCGGCGGGTACGTGCCAGGACCACGGAAGCCGGTGACCTCGATGTTGGCCTCCGGCAGCGGCGCCGTCGGCGACGGCACCCGGAAGATGCCCGCCGCCATGCCCGACTTCGCCGCCTCGGTGCAGTTCTGCACCGTCGGCACCCGCTCGGTGAAGGTCTTGGTCACGTGCCAGGTCGTGGGCTTGTTGTGTACCTGGCCGCTGACGTAGATGGTGCCGTGGAAGGTCGCGCCGTCGCCGGGACCGGGGCCCGGCGGCGGGGTCACGGCGCCGGTCCCGCCGTTGCCGGCCGAACTGCAGGCCGCGAGCGTGCTCGCAGCGAGGGCCAGGGCGAGGCCGGGAACGGCCAGCCGGCCGCGCCGCACGGCGCGGGCTAATGACGGACGGTCGGGCTTGATCATGAGGGGAGCTCCTACGCACGGCCGGTCTGGTCAGAGGCAGGCCACTAGTTAACCCTATGTGGTGGGGCGATGACGTGGAGTTACCAACTGGATATGACGGCCGGCCTCCGGGTCAGCAGCGCGCAGCGGCGGCGGAACGAACGCGCCCCCCGCTGGCTTGCCGTCTAGACTTACGTGTCCGTTCCACTCCTGCGAAGAGGCCCGTACTGCCCGGGCCCGACCCAAAGAGGCACTTTCATGCGCTGGTCACAGCTGCACATTCCGACATTGCGCGAGGACCCGGCCGACGCTGACGCAGCCAGCCACCGGCTGCTGGTTCGAGCCGGGTTCATCCGTCAGCTGATGGCCGGGCACTACTCGATGCTGCCGCTCGGCATGAAGGTGCGCGCCAAGATCATCGAGGTCATCCGCGAGGAACTGGACGCGATCGGCGGCCAGGAGATGCTGATGCCGTGCATGCACCCAGCTCAGCTGTGGGCCAGGAGCGGCCGGCTGGCGGTCATGGGCGACGAGATCTTCCGGCTGAAGGACCGCAAGGGCGCCGACATGGTGCTGGCGATGACGCACGAGGAGAACGTCACCACCCTCGCGAGTGAGCTGTCGTCCTACCGGGACCTGCCGCAGATCTGGTACCACTTCCAGACCAAGTTCCGGGACGAGCCGCGGCCCAAGAGCGGGCTCATCCGGGTCCGGGAGTTCACGATGAAGGACTCCTACAGCTTCGACCTCGATCAGGCCGGCCTGGACCGGTCGTTCGACGCCCACCGCGCCGCTTATCAGCGGATCTTCGCCCGGCTCGGCATCCCGGCCATCCCGGTGCAGGCATCCAACGGCACCATGGGCGGGACCGACTCGATCGAGTTCATGTGCCCCTCCGGCGCTGGCGAGGACGTGATCGCCACGTGCCCGAACTGCGACTACGCGGCGAACCTGGAGAAGGCCACGTCGGCGCTGCCGCCCGTCGAGGACGCGGCCGGGTCGGCGGCGCCGGTCCGGCTCGCCACCCCTGGCGTGCGCACGATCGAGGACCTGGCGGTCAGCTACGGCTTGCCCGGCGACCGGCAGATCAAGACGCTCGTGCAGGTGATCGACGGCAAGCTGACGCTGGTGCTGCTGCGCGGTGACCATCCGCTCGCGGACCAGAAGCTGATCGACGCCACTGGCGCGGTGAACATCAGGCCGGCCCAGCCGGACGAGATCGTGGCCGCGCTCGGCGCCTCGCCCGGCAGCCTCGGCGCCGTCGGGGTCACCGACCTGCCGGTCATCGCCGACCTGGCGCTACAGGGCAGGCGCGACATGGCCACCGGCGCGAACACCGACGACGTCCACCTGACCGGGGTGGACGTCGGCCGGGACATCACCGTCACCCAGTGGGCGGACCTGCGTGAGGTCGGCGAGGGCGAAGCCTGCCCCTCCTGCGGCACGCCGCTGGAGCTGGTGCAGGCCATCGAGGTCGGTCACATCTTCAAGCTGGGCCGCAAGTTCACCACTGCACTGGGAGTGTCGGTACTCGGCCCGGACGGGACAGCTGTCGTTCCCGTTATGGGCTGCTATGGCATCGGTGTCGAGCGCGCGGTGGCCGCCATCGCCGAGGTGCACCACGACGAGATCGGCCTGAAGTGGCCGGTGCAGGTGGCGCCGTTCGAGGCCACCGTGATCCTGCTGTCCGGCCGGGACGACGCGGCCAGGGCCGCGGCCGAGTCGGTGTACGCGGGCCTGCGGGCCGCGAGCGTGTCGGTCGTGATCGACGACAGGGACGAGCGGCCCGGCGTGAAGTTCAAGGACGCGGAACTCACCGGCATCCCGGTCCGGGTCGCGGTCGGCAGCCGGGATCTGGCGGACGGGAATGTCGAGGTCGTGACCCGGGCCACGAGCGAGAAGGAGCACGTGCCGGTTGATCAGGTGGTCAAGCACGTGCAGGAACTACTCGCGGCCGGACGCGACTGACCCGGCGGACCTCAGGCGGCGCGCACTACCAGCCGCAGGCCTGAGCTGTCCTGAGAAGAGCTGACCAGCCCGCCGAGCGGAGCGTCGGGCTCGAGGAGCCGCTCGCGCTGGCTGGCCAGCTCGGCCCAACGTGCCGGGCCGGTGCGGACGGGTGCGGCCTGATTCGCTGCGGTGAAAATCAGTCGCTCGTGCTCGCTCGACAGCGCAGTCCACTCCGTGGCTGCCCGGTCGCCCGGCGCGCAGTCCCCGCTGATACCCGACATCGGTGCCTCCATCACGTCAGGTGCCCGGTGGTCGCCCCTGCGGACTACCCGGCCCTTCACTCTCTTAGACACGCGCGGAGGCACATTTGGTTATGCATCAGGTGGTCACAAGTGAATAACTTCCGCGCGGGCACGGGACGCCGCGGGACAGCAGGCGACAAAAAGGTCAGCCGCCGCGGCGTCTGGGCCGCGGCGGCTGACCTGCGAGCGCGAAATGCCGGCTAGAGCTTCGTCCAGGCCTCGGTCAGGACGGAGCGCAGGATCTGCTCCATCTCGTTGAACTGATCCGGCCCGCACGTGAGCGGCGGCGACAGCTGGATGACCGGATCGCCGCGGTCGTCGGCGCGGCAGATCAGGCCGGCGTCGAACAGTGCCGTCGACAAGAACCCGCGCAGCAGCCGCTCGGACTCGTCGTCGTCGAAGGTCTCCCTGGTCGCCTTGTCCTTCACCAGTTCGATCCCGTAGAAGAAGCCGTCGCCCCGGACGTCGCCGACGATCGGCAGGTCGTTGAGCTTCTCCAGGGTGGCCCGGAATGCGGCCTGATTGGACCGGACGTGACCGAGCAGGTCCTCCTTCTCGAACACGTCGAGATTGGCCATCGCGACCGCGCACGAGACCGGATGGCCGGCGAAGGTCACCCCGTGCAGGAAGCTTGCTTGCCCGGCGGACCAGAACGGCTCCATCAGGTGGTCGGCGACCATCATGCCGCCGAGCGGCGCGTAACCCGAGGTGACGCCCTTGGCGAAGGTGATGATGTCGGGCGTGTAGCCATAGCGCTCGGAGCCGAAGTTGTAGCCGAGCCGGCCGAAGGCGCAGATCACCTCGTCGGAGACGAGGAGCACGCCGTACTTGTCGCAGATCTGGCGGACCCGCTCGAAGTAGCCGGGCGGCGGCGGGAAGCAGCCGCCGGAGTTCTGCAGCGGCTCCAGGAAGACCGCGGCGACCGAGTCCTCGCCCTCACGCAGGATGGCCCGCTCGATCTCGTCTGCGGCCCACAATCCGAATGCGTTCAGGTCGTGGGCGACGAACTGCGGTGCGCGGTAGAAATTGGTGTTGGGCACCCGGACGCCGCCCGGCGGCAGGGGCTCGAACGGCTCCTTGATGCCGGGCAGGCCGGTGATCGCCAGCGCGCCCATCGACGTGCCGTGGTAGGCGATCGCGCGGCTCAGGACCTTGTACCGGGCGGGCTGGCCGATCGCCTTGAAGTACTGCTTGGCGAGCTTCCAGGCCGCCTCAACGGCCTCGGACCCGCTGGTGGTGAAGAAGACCCGGTTCAGGTCGCCGGGAGCCATGGCGGCCAGCCGGGCCGCTAGCTCGATGGCCTGGGGGTGGGCATAGGACCAGAGCGGGAAGTAGGCCAGTTCGCGGGCCTGCCGGGCGGCCGCCTCGGCGACCTCAGTCCGGCCGTGGCCGATCTGGCTGACGAACAGGCCCGCCAGTCCGTCCAGGTACCGCTTGCCGTGCTGGTCGAAGACGTAGTTGCCCTCACCGCGCACGATGATCTGAATGTCGCTGTCGTCGTAGCTCGACATCCGGGTGAAGTGCAGCCACATGTGCCGCTTCGCCTTCTCCTGGAGGTCCGCGACCTGCTCCTTGGTGTATCCGGTACTCATCTGGTCCCCCAGCTGTAGGTCTGCTTGCAGAGTTTCAGGTAAACAAAGGTCTCGGTGGCCGTCACGCTGGGAATGGCGCGTACCCGGCTCAGAATGTCCAGCAGCTGGTCGTCGTCCTCGCACACCACCTCGATCAGGATGTCGAACGAGCCGGCGGTGATGACGACGTAGTCGATTTCCTCCATACCCGCCAGATGGGTGGCGACCCGCTCAAGGTCGCCGCCGCAGCGGACGCCGACCATTGTCTGGCGCAGGAAACCGAGGCTCATCGGATCGGTCACGGCCACGATCTGCATCACGCCGAGATCGACTAGGCGCTGGACCCGCTGCCGGACCGCTGCCTCGGACAGCCCGACGGCCTTGCCGATCGCGGCGTAGGACCGCCTGCCGTCCTGCTGTAGCTGCTCGATAATCTGCTTGGACAGGGCGTCCAGGACAATCCGGGTGTCGGTGTCCCGGCTCCCCGCAACAGCCCTGCATGCGGCTGCCCGGGGTGACCTGCGCCCCAGGGGTGTGCGCCATGTCGTCGCCTCCTTCGAGCAGGCTCCATGCTGCCACGCAACTGGCAGCTGTCAACTGATTCCGAAGAGCATAGCCTCGTTTGTTACTGATTCACTTGTGCGCCCCCGCTTTCTCTGTCAGGGTCGTATTCAGACTGAAGATCATTTCACCGGGAGGGACCGTGGCATCAGCCATCTCAGGCGACGGCGAGGTGCTGGCCAATTTCGTCGGCGGGCAGTGGCGCCCGGCGCAGGACGGCCGGACCAGCGAGGTGGTGGACCCGAGCACGGGCGAGGCCTACATGCAGGCACCGGTGTCGGGTGCGGCCGACGTGGACGCGGCCCTGCGCACCGCCGCGGCGGCGTTCGAGACCTGGCGCGACACCACTCCGGCCGAGCGGAGCCTGGCGCTGCTGCGGTTCGCCGACGCCATCGAGGCCAGGACCGAGGACCTGGTCGAGGCCGAGTCCAGGAACACCGGCAAGCCGATCGCGATGACCAGGACTGATGAGGTTCCGCCGCTGGCCGACGAGCTGCGGTTCTTCGCCGGCGCGGCGCGGATGCTGGAAGGTAAGTCGGCCGGGGAGTACCTGCGCGGCCACACCTCGATGATCCGGCGCGAGCCGGTGGGCGTCTGCGCCCAGGTAGCGCCGTGGAACTACCCGATGATGATGGCGGTCTGGAAGTTCGCCCCGGCCCTCGCGGCGGGGAACACGGTCGTGCTGAAGCCGTCGGACACCACGCCGGTCTCGACGCTGCTGCTGGCCGAGATCGCGGCTGAGTTCCTCCCGCCCGGCGTGCTGAACGTGATCTGCGGCGACCGCGATACCGGCCGGGCGCTGGTCGCGCACGAGATCCCGCAGATGGTCTCCATCACCGGCTCGGTGCGGGCTGGCATCGAGGTCGCCACCGCGGCCGCGGCTGACCTTAAGCGGGTGCATCTGGAGCTGGGCGGCAAGGCGCCGGTCGTCGTGTTCGACGACGCCGACATCGAGCTGGCGGCCGGGCTGATCAGCGACGCGGGCTACTACAACGCCGGCCAGGACTGCACCGCCGCGACCCGGGTGCTCGCTGGCACCGCCGTGGCCGACGACCTGACCGCGGCGCTGGTAGAAAAGGCGGCCTCCGTCAAGACGGCTGGCCGCGATGAGCCCGATGCTTTTTTCGGCCCGCTGAACAACCCGGCCCAGCTGGCCAGGGTGCAGGGCTTCCTGGAACGCACGCCATCACATGCATCGATCGCGACCGGCGGGCAGCCGGTCGGGGCGCGCGGCTTCTGCTTCGCCCCGACCGTCGTCACCGGCCTGCGCCAGGACGACGAGATGATCCAGGACGAGATCTTCGGCCCGGTGATCACCGTGCAGAAGTTCACCGCCGAGGACGAGGCGCTGCGCTGGGCGAACGGGGTCAAGTACGGCCTCGCCGCCAGCGTCTGGACGCGCGACCACGGCCGGGCCATGCGGGCCGCCCGCGCGCTCGACTTCGGCGCGGTGTGGATCAATACCCACATCCCGTTCGTCTCCGAGATGCCGCACGGCGGCTTCAAGCACTCCGGCTACGGCAAGGACCTGTCCGGCTACGGGTTCGACGACTACACCCGGATCAAGCACGTGATGAGCAACATCGAGGCCTGACGCCCGGCCGCTCCAGCGTCGCAGTCGCCCGCGCCCGCCGCCGCAGCCGCGATCCGGCTTGTGTCGGGTACCGACCCGGCACCCCTGCCAGGTCGCCGCCGAAATCGCCCTCGCCCTGTCCGCCAAGGGCTTCCAGAGACGCCCGGCCCTGCGCACCCGGCTGCCCCGTCGGCCACCTCAGCCGGGCCAGATCGCCAGCCGGTCAGGCCCGCGACCAGGTAACTCTTCAGCCTGAGATGTGCTGAAAGCGGGACAAGCTCGCGCTGCTTTCTGCGACCATCAGGACTTCACGGCCGAGATCAGGGCGCCCTGGGAGGAAGAATGTCGCAGGACGAGGCGCCGGGCGGCCCGGCGCCGACCGGCGATCCGGCCGTCGTCCGCGGTCTCACCCGCAGGCGCCTGCTGACGGCCGGAGCCGGAGCGGGTGCCGCCGCGCTCGGCCTGACCGGGCTGCTGGCCGCCTGCGGCGCGCAGCCGGCCACCGTCACGGCCGCGACCGGGCCAGGCAACGCGGCCTGGTGGCGTCGCCAGCGCCAGCACGGCCTCGTCAACTTCGCCAACTGGCCCGACTACATCGACACCGTGCACGGCGGCCACCCGACGCTGCAGCGCTTCCAGCAGCAGACCGGGATCACGGTGAACTACACCGAGCCGGTCAGCGAGAACATGCCGTTCTACAACTCGATCCGGCCGCGGCTCGCCCGCGGCAAGTACAGCGGCTACGACGTGATCGTCACGACGACGAACAGCCCGGCGCTGGGCGACCTGATGTCGAAGGGCTACCTGATCCAGCTCGACCAGTCGATGATGACCAACTTCCGCCGGTACGCGAGCCCGCAGGTGACCAACCCGCCCTGGGACCCCGGCAACGTCTACACGATGGCCTGGCAGTCCGGCTGGACCGCGATCGGCTACAACGCGCGGGTGATCCGCGACCCGGGCGACTCGGTGGCGCTGCTGTTCGACGAGAAGTACAAGGGCAAGGTCGGCATGATGAGCGACCCGTGGGAGCTGGGCAGCATCGGGCTGCTGCGCAACGGGATCTGGCCGGCCTTGTCGACGGAGGCGAACTGGCGCGCCGCGGCGAAGACGCTGCGCGCGCAGCGCGACGACGGGATAGTCAGGGGCTACTACGGCCAGAACTACATCGACCTGCTGACCAGCGGCAAGACCGTGGTGTCCCAGGCCTTCTCCGGCGACATCTACCAGGCCAACGTCAGCGGTCACCCGCACCTGCAGGTCCTCATGCCGCGCGAGGGCGCGATGTTCTGGACCGACAACATGTGCATCCCGGTGCACGCCCAGAACCCCAAGGACGCGATGGCGGTGATGGACTTCTTCTACCAGCCAGAAGTCCAGGCGGTCGTCGAGTACGCGATCGACTACGTCTGCCCGGTGCCGTCCGCGCAGCGGGTGCTGCGGTCACCGACCGGCTGGGCCGGCCAGACCCTGTCGCACCTGGCGCCGCAGGTCCAGCAGCCGGTGGCGGTGACCGCGGACTCGCCCGACGTCTTCCCCAACGCGCGGGCCATCGAGCGCTCCCGCTATTACTTCCAGTTCGAGAACGGCGAGCAGCTGGCCTACTGGAACAGCCTGTTCGAGCCGATCGCGGCCGGCCGCTAGCCGGCGGGGAGCGACGCGAGCCAGGCACAGTGCCAGATCGGGGCGCCGATCGCCGGCAGTGTGTCGGCTGCCCGGCGGTCGCGGACCGCTACCTTGCTGCTGATGGATGACGCACGCGTACAGAGCGCCCTGGCGGCGGCGAAGCCGGTGCCCTACTGGCTCGATCAGAGCGACGCGCCGTCCCGGCTACCCGCGCTGGCCGGGTCCGACCGCGCTGACCTCGCGGTGATCGGCGGCGGATACACCGGGTTGTGGGCCGCGCTGCAGGCCAAGGAGGCCGACCCGGACCGGGACGTGGTGCTGCTGGAGGCGGACCGGATCGCGAACGCGGGCTCCGGTCGCAACGGCGGCTTCTGCTCCGCGAGCATCACCCACGGGGTCGCGAACGGCCTGGACCGGTTCCCGGCCGAGCTGCCGCAGCTGGACCGCCTGGGCCGGGAGAACCTGGACCAGATCGAGCAGGCGGTCACGAAGTACGGCATCGACTGCGACTTCCGGCGCACCGGCGAGCTGGCGGTTGCGACCGGCGAGTGGCAGCTGACTGGCCTGCGCGAGGCCGCGGCCACGCTGACGAAGCTGGGCCACGAGGTCGTCATGATGGACGCCGCGGCGGTCCGGGCCGAGCTGAACTCGCCGGCCTACGCGGGCGGCATGTGGGACACCGCCGGCTGCGCGACCGTCGACCCGGCCCGGCTCGCCTGGGGTTTGCTGCGGGCGTGCCTGGAGGCCGGCGTGCGGGTTTACGAGGGCTCGCCGGTCCGCGGGATCGACGCCGAGCCGGGCGGGCTCCTGCTGCGCACACCCCAGGGCTCGGTCACCGCCAGCCGCGTCGCGATGGGCACGGGCGCGTTCTCGCCGCTGCTGCGGCGGCTGCGGTACTACGTGGTCCCGGTCTACGACTACGTGCTCATGACCGAGCCGCTGTCGGCCGCCCAGCTGGCGAGCATCGGCTGGCCGCACCGGCAGGGCGTGGGGGACAGCGCCAACCAGTTTCACTACTACCGGCTGACCCGCGACAACCGGATCCTGTGGGGCGGATACGACGCCGTCTACTACTACGGGAGCAAGATCGCCGGTGAGCTGGACCAGCGCCCGGCCACGTTCGCGACCCTCGCGCGGCACTTCTTCGACACGTTCCCGCAGCTGGAAGGGCTGACGTTCACCCACAGCTGGGGCGGCGTGATCGACACCTGCACCCGGTTCTGCGCCTTCTTCGGCACCTCGATGGCGGGGCGGCTGGCGTACGCGGCCGGCTACACGGGCCTCGGCGTCGGCGCGAGCCGGTTCGGCGCCCGGGTGCTGCTCGACCTCCTCTCCGGCGAGCGCACCGAGCTCACCGAGCTGGAGCTGGTGCGGACCAGGCCGCTGCCGTTCCCGCCCGAACCGGTCCGGGCGGCCGGGATCAACCTGACCAGGTGGTCGCTGGATCGCGCGGATAGGAACGAGGGGCGCCGCAACCTCTGGCTCCGCAGCCTCGACCGGCTGGGTCTCGGTTTCGACAGTTAGCCGCGGCCGGCCAAAGCCCGGTCAGGCCGCCGGGTCCGGCGAGAGCAGCGGCTCGTCACCTGGGTCAGCGGCGGTAGCGCCCGGGCCCGGCGTCGTCCACGGCCGCAGCGCGAGCGCGGCGGCGGGGAACAGCAGGACCGACAGCAGGGCCGCGCCCACCAGGGCGGCGGCCGCGGCGGCCGACAGCAGGTTCAGGCTCTGCCCGACCTCGGCCACCACGACCGGGAAGGTGAGGGTCGTGGCCTGCAGGAAGCCGGCCGCCAGGGCGGGCCGGGTGCCCAGTTTCCGCCGGTAGACGAGCGCGGGCAGCCCCCTGGCGATGAGGATCGCGACCACGATCGCGGGCATGAGGACGAGCGAGGACGTGCTGGCGAACAGGGCCCGGACGTCGAACGTGACGCCGGTGACGATGAAGAACACCGGCACCAGGAAGCCGTACCCGATCGCATGCAGTTTGCCCTGGTAGCGCTCTTGGGTGGGGCGGTCGTCACTGTCGGCCACGTTCAGCACGACGCCGCCGACGAACGCGCCGAGCAGGGCGTCCACCCCGAACCGGTGAGCCAGCGCGCTGAACACCAGCAACACCACGAAGCCGCCGCGGACGCGCAGCTGAGACGTCGACTGGTCGGTCGCCAGAAACGCCCGGCGCAGGTAGGGGGACCGCCACAACCGGCGCAGGCCGTACGCCCCGGCGAAGGAGGCGGCGCCGAGCACGGCGACGTACGCGATCTGCTCCCAGGTCGGTTCCGGCTGGGCCGAGAACAGGATGGTGAGCAGGATCAGCGCGCCGAACTCACCCACCGACCCGGCCATGATCGCCAGCTGGCCGAACTCGGTGTCGATTACCTTGGCGTCGCGCAGGATGGGCACCATGACGCCGAGCGTGCTCGCGGTCAGCGCCAGCGCCAGCAGCCGCACGTCGGCGCCGGTGGCGACCAGCCGCAGCAGCAGGGCCAGCGGGACCGCGATCACCAGGCCGATGGCGAAACTCAGCAGGCTGAGCCGGAAGGCCGGCCCGCGGAACCGCTCGACCTCGACCTCCTGGCCGGCCAGGAACAGCAGGAAGCCGAAGCCGAGCAGGTACAGGTCGTAGACGCCATTAGTGGGCTGGACCAGGTTCAGTGCCTGCGGGCCGATGGCGATGCCGAGCAGCACCTCGAGCACGACCGGCGGCACCAGCCGCCGGGGCACCAGCCTGGCCAGCAGCGGTGCCGCGAACGCGGCCACGGCGATGGCGAGCAGGCCCCCGAACTGAACGCTCACCGAGTTCCCCCCGGCGGCTCATACCCGCGTCCTAGCTGGTCAAAGCCGGTCCCTAGGGGGCCGAGCCGTCGCGACCGGCCGGAATTATTCCGGCATCTGGTGCAAGTGACATGTGTCATACCGGGGCTGGTAGCGGATGCTGCGGCCCGCGTACGGCAGTTGTACTTGCGATGGCGCTCGCCCCCCGGGCCCGTCACCAGACCATGACCGACTGTTCATGGCCCGGCGCGGGCCATGGCGCTGATGTCACGCCCAATAACTGTTAGTCGCGGGTCCCCCCCGCGAAGCGCTGAGGGCGGACAGGGGAGGTTCTGACCTCCGTGAAGCTCAAGCACCTCGCACTGGCCACCATCGTGCCCGGCGCGGTGGCCGGCCTGACCGTGTCCGCGGTCGCGGTCGCGGCGCCCTCGACACCCGCCGCCCCCACGGCGCACGCCGCCACGCCCGCGGTCAAGAAGCCCGTGGTCAAGAAGACAGACCAGTGGGTCACCGTCCAGCGCGGCCAGACCCTGACGAGCATCGCCAGGGCCCACCACATCAGCTGGGACGCGCTAGTCGGCACCCCGCCCAACACCGGGCACCTGCACTACCCCTACAAGCTGGTGCCCGGTGAGCACCTGCGCATCCCGGCCAACCCGAAGCAGCGGGCCGAGGAATACCGCGCCTGGCGGGCCGAGCAGCGCGCCGCGGCCGAGGCGAAGGCCGCGGCCGAAGCGAAGCAGCGAGCTGCCGCCGCCACGGCCGCAGCCGCCAGGCAGCGGGCAGCCGCGAGCACGGCCAGCCAGCCGCTGACCGCGGGCATGTCCTCGTACGAGCAGTGCGTGGCCTGGCGGGAGAGCGGCGACAACCCGACAGGCGTCCTCCGCCGGGATGTTCGGCATCCTGCCGTCGACGTGGGCCGAGCTCGGCTACTCCGGCACGGCCGGGCAGGCCTCGGTGGCGCTGCAGAAGGTCGCCTTCCAGCGGCTGTACGCGGAGTATGGCACCCAGCCATGGTCGCCGTCGGACGGCTGCTAGCAGCCTGACGCAGTGTGCCCCGGTGTCTCCGGCACCAGGGGCACACTCATGACCGGGCCGAGCTCAGCCGAATTCCGCGATGACCTCAGCCGCGGTCATCGGCTTGGAGAACATCGGGTAGTCATAGCTGATCGCGTTCTCGTGCTCGGCGACCGACGTCGCCGCCGTGCAGTCGGTGAGCGTGATCACCAGGTAGCCGTTCTCGTAACCGCTGCGCGCCGCGCTTGCCCTCGATCAGAATGTCGCCCTCCTGCGGCGCGAGCGACTCGATGATCGCCGCGCCCCAGCTGCCCTTGACGAAGGCGCTGCCGTCCACGACGCCCTTGAGGATGCCGTAAGTAACAACGCTAATACCGGCAGCCCGGCCGTCACAGGCTGGCGGCGAGCCGCGCGTAGGCCGCGAAGACTGTGTCCCAGAACGCGGGCACCTCGATGGCCGTGGCCACGAGCGCGTTCCGCGCGTCCTTCGCCGCCCGGAAGTCGGTGACCGTCATGCCCGCCGTGAAGCGGCCTTCGGTCTCGACGTCGACCCGGGCCGGGACGCACCCGAGCAGCCCGGGCCGCGCGACGTGGGCCACCGCGCACACGTCGTGCACGGCCTGGCCGATCGACTGCCGGCGTGCTCAAGGTCCGCGTCGAACCGGCGCAGGCCCGGCAGCAGCAGTTCCGCCGCCAGCCGGCCCAGGCCGCCGAGCCGCGCCAGCACGGCGGCGGTCGCGGTGGCCTGCAGCGTCACATCCAGGCCGACCATGGTGACCGTCCAGCCCGCCGTGAATACCTCGGCGGCCGCCTCCGGGTCGGCGGCGATGTTGAACTCGGCCGCGGGCGTGACGTTGCCGCGGGTGGTCGAGCCGCCCATGATCACGAAGTCGCGCACGGCGCTGACCAGTGCCGGCTCGCGCCGCAGCGCGAGCGCGACGTTGGTCAGCGGACCGACCGCGACCAGGGTGATCTCGCCCGGCGCCGCGAGCACAGTGTCGATGATGTAGTCCACGGCGTGCCCCGGCCGCGGCTGCCCGGTCGGCGCCGGCAGCATCAGCCCGCGCAGCCCGTCGGCGCCGTGCACGTGCTCGGCGGTGATAGCGGGCCGGGCCAGCGGCGCCGCGGCGCCAGCCGTCACCGGCACCTGCGCCGCGCCGAAGAACTCCAGCAGTCGCAGCGCGTTCGCGGTCGTCTTGTCCAGCCCGACGTTACCCGCGACGGTCGTGATCCCGGTCAGCTCGATGTCCGGAGACCCGACGGCGAACGCGATCGCCATGGCGTCGTCGATGCCGGGGTCGCAGTCGAGGATGATCTTCTGGGCCATGGCTCCTATAGTGACGCACCATGAGCACCTCGGACGCCGGCCGGGTCATCGTCGTGGGCTCGATCAACCTCGACGTCGTGCTGCGGCTGCCGGCCCTACCCGGGCCCGGCGAGACGGTGCTCGGCGGCGAGCTGGCCCGCCATCACGGCGGCAAGGGCGCGAACCAGGCGGTGGCCGCCGCCAGGGCGGGCGGGCACGTGCACATGATCGGTGCGGTCGGCGCCGAGGACGGCACAGACTCGCTCCGCGAGCTAGCCGCCGAGGGCATCGAGGTGACGCAGGTGCAGCGCGTCGCCGGGCTGACCGGCCTCGCCGCCGTGCTCGTGGACGAGCGCACCAGCGAGAACATGATCGCGGTCGCGTCCGGTGCCAACGGCCTGGTCACACCCGAGGTGGTCAGCGCCGCCCTGGCCGCGACGGCGTTGCAGCCGAAGGACGTCGTCGTGCTCAGCTTCGAGCTGCCGGGACCATCCCTGGAGCGGGCGGCCGAAATCAGTCGCGGTGCGCGCCTGCTCGTGAACCCCGCGCCGGCGCAGCCGGAACTGCTCGGTGTGCTCGCGGGCGCTCTCGCGACGCCCAATCAGCACGAGCTGGCGGTGTACGTGGGAGCCGAACCGACCGATCGCGGGCGGCGCACACTAAACGCGCCTCCCGCGCTCGGTCGATTCGGCGCGCAGGCGGCGTTGGCGCTTTCGGAGCGAACTGGCGGGCCAGTGCTGGTGACGCTAGGCGCCGAGGGGGCCCTGCTCGCTGCCGATGGCGATACCGAGCTCTTCGCCGGGCATCACGTGGAGGCCGTCGACACTACCGGGGCGGGGGACACGCTCACCGGGGTGCTCGCGGCTGGCCTTGCGGCCGGTTACCCGCTGCGCGAAGCCGCCCGGCGGGCGGTGGCGGCGGCGGCGCTTTCGGTCACGAAGGCCGGCGCTCGGGCGGGGATGCCGTCGGCCGCCGATATCGACGTCCTGGCCGGGCCCGTCAGCTGAGCTGGCCGAGCAGGGTGGCCATGTCCGAGCAGATCCATTCCTCCGCGATGAGTCCGCCGGCGATGCGGTAGAACTCGTGGCTGGCGTACTCGACGGTGCGCCCGGTGGCCGCGAAGCCGAGGAATTCCCCGGCGTGGGTGCCGCGGAACCGGACCCGGACGGCGACCTTGTCGCCGGCGCCGAAGATGTCCTCGATGCTGGCCTGCAGGTCGGGGAATGCGCGCTTCATCAGCTCGAAGCCCTGCCGCCACACGTCCCGCCCGTGCTGCGGTTCAGGCAGCTCGGCCAGGTTCATGACGAGGTCAGGGGTTGTCAGCGCCAGGCACGCGTCACCGTCGCCGGCGTTGAACGCTTCGAATCCCGCGCGCACTAGCTCCACGTTCGCGGCGGGCGAGGTGACCGAAGGCATGAGCGATCTCCTGTCAGGGGTGAGTCAACAACACTAGGTGCGAGCCAGTCAGCGCCCTATCCCGGCGGAGCTGTCGCCGGCGGCTTGCAGGGCCAGCAGCGCGACGTGCAGCGACAGCCGGGACTCGGCCGGCTCCAGGTCGACACCGAGGACGTCCTCGATCTGGCGCAGCCGCTCGTACATGGTCGGCCGGGCCAGGTGCGCGCGCTTGGCGGCGTCGGCCTTGTTGCCGCCGGCGGACAGGTAGGCCGTCAGCGCGGTGAGCAGCTGGGTGCCGCCCGCGTCGTCGTGCACGAGCAGCGGGCCGAGCTCTCGCTCGGCGAAGGCGTGCAGCCGAGGGTCGTCTCGCAGCAGGTGCAGCAGCCCGCGCAGGCGCAGGTCGGGCAGCCGGAAATAGGGCAGTTTGCTGGCTGATCCGGCGGCCGCCTCGGCGACGTGATCGGCCTCCAGGAACGAGCGCTGCACCCCCGCGACCGAGTCGACCGAAGTGCCCGCGCCGATGACGTCGTGCTCTGACAGCCGCGGCCGGAGCTGGTCGGCGAGCCGGCCGAGCGCCGCGTCGGCGTCCGACCGGGGCGGCAGCGCCAGCAGGGCGGCGACGCGCTCGCCGTCCAGGGCGCCGACGAGGGCCGGCACCCGCTGCCGCCGGCACACTTCGGCCAGGGCGTCGGCGATGCCGGCCGCCCGGGCCTGCGCGCCGAGGCCGGCCGGCAGACCGGCACAGCCGGACCACGACCGCGATCAGGGAGCGGCCGGTGACCGGGACGCCGAGCGCCCGCGCCCTGGCCTCCGCCTCGCCCTGGTCGGCGTAGCCGTGCCCGAGGAAGGCGGCCAGGATGGCCCGGTGGGCCTGCCGCTCCAGGCTCTGCTCCCGGTGATCGAGCAGCCGGCCGAGGGCCAGGGTGGTCGCGGCGCGCTCGATCAGGGCCACGTCGCCGGGTGCCGGAGCGCTGCCGCGCAGCATGATCAGCCGGCCCCAGTCCTCGCCGCGCGCGCCCACGACGGTGATGAGCCAGCCGGAGGCGGTGTCGTAGCCGGTGCGGCCGGTCACCCTGGCGGCGCGGGAGCGGGCGGCGAAGCCCGTCAGCAGGCTCGCGGCGTCGTGCGTGCCCGGCGCGCACGCGAGCACCTGGTGCGCGAGGTTCTCCAGGATGACCGGACAGCCCGCCAGCGCCGCGGCCTGGCCGACGACCTCGTCGGCCGGCGCTCCGGACACTGCCAGCTCGGTGAACACCTGGTGCAGCCGCTCGGCCGAGCGCAGCTCGGTCGAGCTGGGCGTCGATGATGCGGGCGTGCACGGCCTCGGTGATCTCGATGAACTGGGTCTCCCGCTCCAGCACGATCAGCGGCAGCCGGTGCTCGGTGGCGGCGCTGACCAGCGCCGAGGGCAGACTCCTGGCGTACCGGGAGCCCAGCTCCACGGCCAGCGCGCTGACTCCGACGGCGGCCAGCTCGGAAACGTACCGCTGCAGCCCGGCGGGGTCGTCGGGCAGCGCGATCCCGGTAGAGAGCACGAGCTCGCCGCCGCGCAGCAGGTGGGCGGCCTGGGCCAGCTCGATCACGTGCACCCAGCGGACCGGCGCGTCCAGCCGGTCGGCGCCGGCCAGCACCCGCGGGGCGCCGCTGCGTACCGGGTCCAGCGCCAGGACCTCGCTCACGGTGGGCAGCACGTGCTCCTCCATGTCGCTGACATGCCGTAAGAGGCGGAGCCTAGCTAGATTACAGCCTGTCAGTTGGCGCCGGCCGTCGCTGGCCGCAGACTGGACGCTGGGGGAGCATGGGTGGACCGGCGGCGTGGCCGCGATGAGAGGCTGAGGTCATGGACAAGCACTGCACGCACTGGATCAACGGCAAGCCGTGGACGCTCGACTCAGCTACCAGGGGCGACATCTACAACCCGGCGACCGGCCAGGTGAGCGGGACCGTGGACTTCGGCGGCGCGGCTGAGGTCGGGGCCGCGGTGGCTGCGGCGGCCGCGGCCCTGCCCGGCTGGCGGGAGACGTCTTTGGTGCGGCGGGCCGACGTGATGTTCCGGTTCCGCGAGCTGATAACCAGGCACGCCCGCGACGTCGCCGCGCTGATTACCGCCGAACACGGCAAGGTGCTGTCCGACGCCATGGGCGAGGTGGCGCGCGGGCTGGAGGTCGTGGAGTTCGCCTGCGGCATCCCGCACCTGCTGAAGGGCGGCTTCTCGGAGAACGTGTCGACCGGCGTGGATGCCTACTCGATCCGCCAGCCGGTCGGCGTGGTGGCGGGCATCACCCCGTTCAACTTCCCGGCCATGGTGCCGATGTGGATGTACCCGATCGCGCTGGCCTGCGGGAACACGTTCGTGCTCAAGCCGTCGGAGAAGGACCCGTCGCGCGTCGGTGCTGATGGCCCAGCTGCTGGCCGACGCCGGGCTGCCGGACGGCGCGTTCAACGTCGTGCATGGCGGCAAGGAGGCGGTCGACGCGCTGCTCACCCATCCCGACGTCAAGGGCGTGAGCTTCGTCGGCTCGACGCCGATCGCCCGCTACGTCGTCCCAGACCGCGCACCGAGCACGGCAAGCGCGTGCAGGCCCTGGGCGGCGCGAAGAACCACATGATGGTGCTGCCCGACGCGGACCTGGACCTGGCCGCGGACGCGGCGGTGAACGCGGGCTTCGGCTCGGCGGGCGAGCGGTGCATGGCCATCTCGGTCGTGGTCGCGGTCGACCCGATCGGGGATGAGCTGGTCGGCGAAGATCGGCGAGCGGGTCGGCGGGCTGCGGGTCGGCCCCGGCTGCGGACGAGGAGTCGCAGATGGGCCCCCTGGTGACCCGCGCGCACCGGGACAAGGTCGCCAGCTACCTGGACTCCGGCGTGGCCGACGGCGCGACCCTGGCCGTCGACGGCCGCAGCACCCGGTGACCGGGGATGCGGCTGACGGCTTCTGGCTCGGCCCCACGCGTGCTGGATCACGTCCGGCCCGGCATGCGCTGCTACACCGACGAGATCTTCGGCCCGGTGCTGTCGGTCGTGCGGGCGGGCAGCTACGCCGAAGCGCTCGAGGTCGATCAACGCCAACCCGTACGGGAACGGCACGGCCATCTTCACCAACGACGGCGGAGCGGCGCGCAGGTTCACCCACGAGGTCGAGGTCGGCATGGTCGGCGTCAACGTGCCGATCCCGGTGCCGATGGCGTTCTACTCGTTCGGCGGCTGGAAGGCGTCGCTGTTCGGGGACACGCACGTGCACGGGACCGAGGGCGTGCACTTCTACACCCGCGGCAAGGCCGTCACCTCGCGCTGGCTGGACCCGAGCCACGGCGGCGTGAATCTCGGCTTCCCGGTGAACCAGTAACCGGATGAGCGGGCCGCGGGCCAGGGACCTGGGCATCCCGCTGCGTGGCCGGACCGGCGCGGCGAACGCGATCACCGACGTGCCCGGCGTGCAGGTCGGGTACCGCACGCTGATCTCGGGTGACAGTATCCGCACCGGCGTGACCGCGATCCACCCGCGCGGTCCGGCCGTGCGCGGGCGACCCGGTCGCGGCCGGCTTCTTCTCGCAGAATGGCAACGGCGAGATGACTGGCGTGTCGTGGATCGAGGAATCCGGCACGTTCAGCGGTCCCATCGGCATCACCAACACCCACGCGGTCGGCGTCGTGCACGCCGCGATCGTCGCCTGGACCGCGCCGGCATCACCCCGAGCTGGCCAAGTCGTGGCTGCTGCCGGTCGCGGCCGAGACCTGGGACGGCTACCTCAACGACACCAGCGGCCATCACGTGAGCGAGGCGGACGGGATCGCCGCGCTGGAGGCCGCGGCCAGCGGGCCGATCTCGGAAGGTTCGGTCGGCGGCGGCACCGGGATGAACTGCTACCAGTTCAAGGCCGGGCTCGGGGACCTCGTCCCGGCTGCTGGAGTACGCCGGGACCAGCTACACGGTCGGCGTGTTCCTGCAAGCCAACTTCGGCCGGCGGGCCGAGCTGACTATCGCCGGGATGCCGCTCGGCGAGCGGCTGGCGGCCGACAACCCGATGGCGGAGCACGACACGGCGCCGCCCGGGGCAGGCTCGGTCATCGCGATCGTGGCGACCGACGCGCCGCTGCTGCCGCAGCAGTGCAAGGCGCTGGCCCGGCGGGTGACGCTCGGGCTAGCCCGTACCGGCACGACCGGATCGCATTTCTCCGGCGACTTGTTCCTGGCGTTCTCGGTGGCCAATCCCGGCGCGATCACACCGGGGGACCGGGCCCGGGCCAGTGCTTCTTCAACACCACAGCCCGGCCCGTACGACCAGCTCCGGTTCATCCCGTGGGGCGCGCTCGACCCGTACTACGAGGCGGTCGTGCAGGCCACCGAGGAAGCGGTGCTCAACGCGCTGGTTGCCGCCGACGAGATGACCGGCAGAGACGGACACCGCAGCCCCGCGCTGCCGCGCGACCAGGTTGCTGACCTGTTCGGGGCGCGGAGGAACCCATGACGACGGCAGGGCTACGTCGTGTAAGTCCGGGCGGGGTCTGCGCGCCGATGTGTAAAACCCGCCGGTGACCCGCCGATGTTAGGATTTCCGCAGGTAGATAGCCCCTTCTGAGGAAGAAGCCGATGACTGAATTCAGCGCCGATCCAGCCCGCGGTGCCGAGGTCCTCGCGATGGACCGGGCGCACGTGTTCCACTCCTGGTCGGCCCAGAAGGCACTCAAGCCGCTGCCGATCGCCGCCGCCGAAGGATCCTATTTCTGGGACTACGACGGCAACCGGTACCTGGACTTCTCCAGCCAGCTCGTGAACACCAACATCGGGCACCAGCACCCGAAGGTGACCGCGGCCATCGCGGCCCAGGCGGCCAAGCTGACGACCATCGCGCCGCAGCACGCCAACGCGGTACGCGGCGAGGCGGCGAGCCGGCTGGCGGGCCTGGCGCCCGCCGGGATGGAGAAGGTGTTCTTCACCAACGGCGGCGCGGACGCGAACGAGAACGCGATCCGGATGGCCCGGCTGCACACCGGCCGGGACAAGGTGCTCAGCTTCTACCGCTCCTACCACGGCAACACCGGGCGCGGCGATCACGTCGACCGGCGACCCGCGGCGCTGGCCGAACGAGTACGCGACCGGGCACGTGCACTTCTTCGGGCCGTACCTGTACCGGTCCGCGTTCTGGGCCTCGACGCCGGAGGAGGAGTCGCAGCGCGCGCTGCAGCACCTCGAGCAGGTGATCGAGATCGAGGGACCGGCGACGATCGCGGCGGTGCTGCTCGAGACGATCGTCGGCACCGCCGGCGTGCTGATCCCGCCGCCCGGCTACCTGGCCGGGGTGCGGGCGCTGTGCGACCAGCACGGGATCGTCTACATCGCCGACGAGGTCATGTGCGGGTTCGGCCGGGCCGGGCGCTGGTTCGCGTTCGACGATCACGGCGTCGTGCCCGACCTCATCACGTTCGCCAAGGGCTCCAACTCGGGCTACGTGCCGGTCGGCGGCGTGATCATCTCCGACCCGATCGCGGCGACGTTCGACGAGCGCGTGTTCCCCGGCGGGCTGACCTACTCGGGTCACCCGCTGGCGTGCGCCTCCATCGTCGCGACCATCGACGCCATGAACGAGGAAGACATCGTCGGCAACGCCGTCCGGATCGGCGCGGAGGTGCTCGGCCCGGGCCTGCGCGACCTGGCCGACCGGCACCCGGTGATCGGCGAGGTGCGCGGGACGGCCGTGTTCTGGGCGCTGGACCTCGTGTCGGACCGCGCGACCCGGCAGATGCTCGCGCCCTACGGCGGCGCCTCGGAGGGGATGAACGAGCTGGTGGCGGCCTGCAAGGAGCGCGGCCTGATGCCGTTCACGAACTACAACCGGCTGCACGTCGTGCCGCCGTGCACGATCAGCGAAGCCGAGGCCAAGGAGGGCCTGGCCATCCTGGACGAGGCGCTCGCCGTTGCGGATGGCTACTACCGCGGCTAGAACGGCGCCGGCCCGGCCAGAAAGCACACGCATTCGCCCTAGCCATGACGTCTTCTGGCGATACGTTTGGCTTATGGCGGATGCCGCGGGCCGGGACTACAGCGCTTTCCAGCAGCCAGTAACCGCCGAGATGCTCAGGGGCCTGTCGTTCGCCTACACGCGGGTGTCCGACTGGTCCGGCACCACGATGGGCACCGACCCGACGTTCGCGCACAACTGGGCCGCGATGAAGGCGCACAAGCTGCACCGGGGCGCGTACTGGTTCCTGCTGCCCAGCGTCGACGGCCGTCTCGCAAGCGCGTTACTTCGTGGCCGCGGTCAAGCAGGCCGGCCTTGCATCCCGGCGACATGCTGGTCTGCGACAGCGAGGTCCTGGCCAGCAACGTCGACCAGGTCACGCACGCGTTCTGCGCGGAGGTCGCGGCGCTGGCGGGCCCGCACTGTCCGGTGCTGGTCTACGCCAACGAGAACGTCGGCCAGCACCTGACGTCCTGTACCCGCTGGCCGCTCTGGTTCGCCTGGCCCTCGTCGACCGCGCCGCCAGCGTCGATGACGCGGCCCTGGGCGCGCTGGACGTTCTGGCAGTGGGGCGTAGTCAACGGAGTCGACGCGGATGTGTTCCACGGCACGCCCGCGCAACTGAACGCGTGGATAGCGCGCTACCTGCCGAAGCCCAATCCGCCCGCGGAGGATGAAGAGATGATCATGGTATAGCCGGCCCGGGACAGGTTCCGGCGGGCACAGAGTGGCCGGGCGTCTTCTTGCTGTTCGGCGACGGCACGCTGAGCCACATCCAGCCGACCGCCGGGCATCCGGCCGTGTCGAACGTCGAGGCGTATCAGAAGGCCGGGATCAAAGGTCCGGTCACGATCACCTGGGCTGAGTTCACGACGCTGAAGGCCATCAAGCCGGCCTGACTGAGCCCAGCGCCAATGCCGGCCATTCCGGCAAGAAGGACGTAGCTTCGGCCGGTCCGGGTGAATGGGGGATGTTCGGTCGCCAGCGCGCGGTTACGGAGGCTGCCCAGCAGCCGGCTGAGAAACTCGGTGACCGCGCTCTCGGCCGCGGGCAGCGCGGCGGCCGGGTCGGGCGCGCGGGCGATCATCATGGCGATCTCGTTGATGGCCGCGAGCACGATGTGCGCGAACGCGTCCACGTGCGCGTGGTCGAGCAGGCCCTTGTCGGCCGCATAGCTGAGATCGGTCCGGAACCAGCCGAGATTGGTCTGCTCGTTGATCTCGCGCCATCGCTGCCAGCCGAGGACGGCGGGCGCGTCGATGAGGACCGTCTGCTGGACGACCGGGTCAACGGCGAGCCGGATCCAGGCGAGGCAGTCGATCCGCAGCCCGGCGATCGGGTCCGGCGCGGCTTCGACCTCGGCCACGATCTGCGCGCCGACCCGGCTGCCGACGCTCTCCAGTACCGCCCAGAACAGGGCGTCCTTGCCCTGGAAGTGGTGGTACAGCGAGCCGCGGCTGACCCCGGACTCGGCCAGCACCATCTCGATCGAGGTGCCGTCGTAGCCGTTGGCGGTGAACAGCCGCGTCGCCACCTCGACCAGGTGGGCCCGCGTGGCCTGGCCCCGCTCGACGTTCTTGTTCATCTCACCCCGCATTGACAGACCGACTGTCGGTCTGTGTAAGTTAGACCGGTAGTCGGTCTCCGGCAAATGTACCCGGCGATCATCGGCAGAGACGGAGAAAACTATGGCCACCACGATGGAACGGCTGGACGAGCAGCGCGGCCAGGTGGACATCAAGTCCGGCCCGGTCAGCTACATCGACACCGGCGGCTCCGGCCGCCCGGTGCTGTTCGTGCACGGCCTGGCGACCAGCAGCTACCTGTGGCGCAACGTCATCGACCAGCTCCGCGGCGAGCGCCGGTGCGTCGCGTTCGACCTGCCGCTGCACGGCGACACCCCAGCGGCCGCGGACCAGGACTTCTCGCTGCCCGGCCTGGCCGGCTTCCTGGCCCAGTGCGCGGACGCGCTGCAGCTGTCCGACATCGACCTGGTCGGCAACGACACCGGCGGGGCGATCTGCCAGGCGTTCACCGCGGCGGATCCCGGCCGCCTGCACTCGCTCACGCTCACCAACTGCGAGGCGCGGGGCAACTTGCCGCCCAGGGCGCTGCTGCCGGCGAAGTGGCTCGCGCAGGCCGGCCTATCCGCCTACACGATGCGCTGGCTGATGCGAGACCCGCAGCGCGCCCGCCGGATCATGTACGGCACCGGGTACGAGGACCTCGCCAACCTGCCCGAGGAGATATCCCGGGCCTGGCTGGACGCGATGTTCGGCACGGCCGAGGCCGCGCGGCAGAACCAGCGCATCCTGCCGTCGATGCGGGCCCGCGACCTGCTCGCGCTCGAGCCGGCCTTGCGCCGGCTGCAGGTCCCGACGCTGATTGTCTGGGGTACCGGCGACCGGTTCTTCGGCACCAAGTGGGCGTACTGGCTGCGGGACACCATTCCCGGCGCCACCGAGGTGGTGGAGCTCGACGGGGCGCGGCTGTTCTTTCCTGATGAGCGGGCGGGGGAACTTGCCGCGGCGCTACGCGGGCACTGGGCCGCGCATCCCTGAGCCAGCCTGGTCGCAGGCTGACCGCGGCGCTGGCATTTACATATCTTGCGTCGCAAGACATCATGTGAGGCATGGCGGGAGACAGCAGCGGCCTGACCGAGCTGCGACGGGGTGTGCTGGGCCCGTGCGTGCTGGCTTTGCTTGAGCTCAGACCGCGGTTCGGCCTGGAGCTCGTCCGCGATCTATCGGCCGCTGACGGCCTCCTGACCAGTGACGGCACCGTGTACCCGCTGCTGAACCGGCTGCGAGACGCGGGCCTGGTCACCAGCGAGTGGCGCGACAACGAGGGCGAGCGCGCCCGCCGCTACTACTCGATAACGAGGGCCGGCCAGCAGAGTCTCAAGGCGTTCCGGACCGACTGGGCTCAGTTCGCGGCGACGGTCGGCAGCGTCCTCTACCCGTGCGACAGGGGAAAGCCATGAGCGGCACCGCACTGGGACACCGGCTCGTCCGGGACTACCTGATTCGACTCGACCTCGCGCTGAGCGGTCTGCCGTCCGCGAAGGCACGAGAACTGAGAAGCCAGATTGCCGGGCACCTTGAGGAGGCAATGCCGCCGGATGCAAGCGACGAGGACGTTGCGGCGGTGCTGCATCAGCTCGGCCGCCCGGCGGACCTGGCCAGAGAAGCGCAGGCGGGCGCCGCCCCCGGGGTAGGCCCGGCGGTCGCCGCGGCCGCGCGCCGCGGCTGGGTCCGAATCATCAGGTCCCGCCTGCGGACCAAGCTGATCGTGGTCCTGGTCGCGGTCCTGCTTGCGACTGGGGCCACGTTCCTGCGCACCTTCCTGTCCGCGCCGCTGCCGAGCGATGCTGGTCAATTCGCGTGGTGGTATCTGCAGGACCACCCAGTTGACACCACTGCCGACGGCGCGCAGCAGACGACCGTGCGGATCCGGTCGGGCCAGAGGCAGGGCTTCGCGATCGGCATCTTCAACACCAGCAACTTCACCGAGACCATCATCGGGCGGCCGACCGGGCCAAACGAGCCATGGGATAGCCCGAACGGCGGTTTTGGGCTGCCTCGGATCGAAGTCTCGGCTCCGGACCGAGCGCTTGACCATGGCGGGTTCCTCCGGAACGTAGCTTTCAAGTCCCTGCCCGTCTCGATCCCCCCGCACCAGTACCGGCTGCTGCGCATCACCTGGATCAGCGCCATTTGCATGCTGGGCGGCACGAAGACGAGCAACATGCTGAACGACGGGTACTCAGCCATCGACACGATTTACCTGCAGGTGCGCGTCGGCTGGTTCACGCGGACCGACGTCATCGCGCTCGACGAGGCCGTGGCCCTGGCCGGCCCCAGCCACGGCATCTACAACGGGCCCGGGCCCTATCACGGCACCTGCTTCTGAGACCCTGAACGGCATGGATCCGGCCCGGGCGCTCCGCGACGTCGCGTTCCAGCTGGAACGGGCGAGTGCCCCGACGTACCGGGTGCGCGCCTTCCGCCGGGCCGCCCAGGTGGTGGCAGGAGCTTCCGGCTCCAGAGCTTCAGCGGCGGCTCCGGGACTCGAGCTTGCAGGAACTCCAGGGCATCGGCCCGGCGACTGCCGAGGTCATCATCCAGGCCGCGGCGGGACAGGAGCCGATCTACCTCCCCGGCTGCTGGACGAGGCGGAGCTAGCCGCGGCCGACGGCCATGCGGGCAGCACTGCGCGGTGACTGCCACACGCACTCCGACTGGTCTGACGGCGGCAGCCCGCCGCACGAGATGGCCGACGCGGCTATCGCGCTTCGGCCACGAGTGGCTGGCCCTCACCGACCACTCGCCCCGGCTGACCGTCGCGAACGGCCTGTCGGCCGAGCGGCTGGAAGCGCAGCTCGAGCTCGTCGGCCGGCTGAACGCCGAGCTGGCGCCGTTCCGGATCCTGTCCGGGATCGAGGTGGACATCCTGGACGACGGCGGCCTGGATCAGCGCGCGGATCTGCTGGCCGAGCTCGACGTGGTGGTCGCCAGCGTGCACTCCAAACTGCGGATGCCCGGCGCCGAAATGACCCCGCGGATGGTCGCGGCCGTGTCGAACCCGCACGTGGATGTGCTCGGGCACTGCACCGGCCGGATGATCTACGGCCGCGGCCGGCCGCAATCCGAGTTCGACCCGGAGGCGGTCTTTGCCGCCTGCCGCGAGCACGGCGTGGCCGTCGAGATCAACTGCCGGCCGGAGCGCCAGGACCCGCCCGACGACCTGCTGGCGCTCGCGGTCGCGGCGGGCTGCGTGTTCGCGATCGACACCGACGCGCACGCGCCCGGCCAGCTGGACTGGCTCGACAACGGCTGCGAGCGAGCCGAGCGGGCCGGCCTCACCCCTGCGCGGGTGATCAATACCCGCTCAGCGGACATTCTCACTGGTCCGCGTGGCGGCGCCGGCCGCCGGGTATAGCGGCTTTCTGGCTGAATGAGCAGTGGCCTGAGTTCCAGGCAGGTTGGTCATCGGCGCGCGGATCGGGCATCGGGCGCGGATGGGGCGTGGGCACGCGGATTCATCAGTACCCGCCAGCGCCGGGCACGGGGGCGCCGCAGCAGCTGAAGGGGACAATGGCCGACACCGAGTCCAGCACTGGCGTGCGCCAGCCCGCCGAACTGGCCCGCGCCGCCGCTCCGCAGCGGAAACGTGCCGTTCCCGCCCGGCCCCTCGGCTGGCTGGCCCTGGCGTGCATCGGCACCGCCCTGGTGATCATGGTGGGCGCGGACCTGGTCCGGCAGGACTGGATGTATCCGCCGCTGCGGCTGCCCGCCGGCGGGTTCCCGTTCGCGGCGACCGGCCTGCACGTTTCCAGGCGGCTGGTCGTGGCCGGGCTGTGGGCCGCCGGCGTGCTGGGCACGGCCGGGGTGATCAGCGGGCTGCTGGCGGCCCGGCACGGTGCCCGGCTGCCGCTGCGCGCCATGCTGATCGCGGCGGGAGTGGTGGTCGTGGTGCTGGCGGTGCTGCCGCCGGCCGGGTCGACCGACATTTTCGACTACGCCTCCTACGGGCGGCTGCTGCTGCTGGGGCACAATCCGTACGTGGCCACGCCGCACCTGCTGCGGGTCTCCGACCCCGGCTTCGGCCTGTCCGTGCCCTGGCGGTGGCAATACCAGGTGAGCCTGTACGGGCCAGCCGCCACGGGCGAGCAGTACCTGGCGGCCCGGCTCGGCGGCGACTCGCCGGCCAGGGTCGTCTTCTGGCTGAAGCTGTGGAATGCAATCGGCTTCGGCGTGGTCGCGTTCGTGGCCGACCGGATGCTCCGGGCGCACCCGGCCCGCAGGCTCCGGGCCCACCTGCTCTGGACCCTGAATCCGCTGCTGATCTGGGGCCTGGTCGCGGCCGGGCACCTGGACGTGCTGGCGGCCGCCGCGGGCCTGCTTGGCCTGCTCGCGCTCGGGCCGCAGCCGGCCAGCCGCGGGTTCGGCTGGAGCCTGAACCGGGCTGACCTGGGCCGGGCGTTGCTCGCGGGCGGCCTGGTTGGCCTCGCCGCCGATATCAAGATCAACTACCTGGCGTTCGGGGTGGGCCTGGCCTGGGCGCTCCGCCGTCGTCCGGCGGCGTTCCTGGCCGCGGCGGCCGGCGGCCTGCTGGTGCTCGCACCCACCTACGCCTGGTTCGGCAGGTCAGCGGTCACGGCCCTGTTCGCCCGGCGCAACAAGTCGACGGTCGATAGCTTCTACCGGCTGCTCGACCTGAGCGCTTACCGCCCGTACCTGGGCGAGGTCGCGGTCGCGCTGCTCGTCGCGCTTGTCTTGCTGCTGCTGTGGCGGCTGCCCGCCGCCGACCCGCTGCGGCCCGCGCTGCGCCCGGCGCTCGCCCTGAGCGTCGGCTGGCTCGTGATCTGGCCCTACCAGCTGCCGTGGTACGACGCGATGGCCATCTGCCTGCTCGTGCTCTACCCGGCATCGGCGCTCGACTGGCTGGTCGTGACCCGGCTCGCGGTAGCGACCCTGGCCAACATGCCGGGCAACCCGGGTAAGGCGCCCGGCCACCTGCTCCAGGTGGCCGACAAGTTCATCGTGCACACCCTCGCGCCGGTGATCCTGCTGACGTGCGCGGCGCTGCTCGTGCTGTTCGCGCTGACCCGGCAGTGGGGCGTCACCGGCGGCGCCGATCTCGGCCGCCTTCGCGCGGTCCGCCGGGATTATCCCGCGCTATGAGCTGGTGTACGGCCAAGTCAGCCGTGGGGCCCCCTGGCCCGCCCCCCACAAGGTGTCCGGGCCAGGGGGAGACTCGGGTCAGCCCGTGGCGCGGTGACCGGCCGCGGGCGGGACGGAACTGGGCCGGGCGGCGCGAGCGCTAGCTCCTGCCTGCCGGTCCCGTGGCATGATCATGACGCCCCCCTGGGGATCTATCCGGTTTCCTGTCCCGGCCGCTCGCCACTTGTAGGCTTGTTGGGTTAGCCGTACAAGCTGAACGGCGGCAACATATCGCAGACCTCGCACCTCTCCGGAAGGCAAAGATGGCGAAAAGTGGCGAACGTCACTTCTCCGCAGATGATCAGCGGGCGATTAACGGCGTCAGCGACGTCATCGACGTTTCCGTCATCAACCCGCGCAGCATGCTGCCCGCTTACCTGCAGCTCGCGATCTATCTGCGCGGCATGATCATCGTGCGCCAGCTCCCGCCGGGATCTGTCCTGCCGTCAGAGCCCGAGCTGACCGAGCGGTACAAAGTGAGCAGGGACACGGTGCGCCGGGCGATGCAGCTCTTGCGCGAGATCGGGCTCGCCGAGGCGCGCCGGGGAGTCGGTCATTTCGTGACTCGCACTCCCGAGATCCGGCGCATCTTGGTGGCACCGGGCAGCAGGGTGGCGGTGCGCATGCCGCAGCCGGACGAGCAGGGGGAGCTGCTCGGCCTGACTGTGTTCGTCGTGACCGAGCCGGGCCGGAAACCGGTCGCCTACGACACCGCGCAGACGCTGCTGGTATTCCCCGAGCAGGGAAACGCAGCTACTGGCTGCCCGACCTGAGCGCATACCGGCCGCCTTCGCCGCGGGCCGCCGGGATTGTCTCGCTACCATGAGCTGGCTGGCCAGGAATCGCTGGCCCCGGCCCGATTCCAGGGAGTGGGTGAGCCAAATGTCGCTGCAGGTGACCCGGCTGGAGCTGGCAACGCTGCGCGGGATCGACGGCACTCGCTGGCCGGTGCACGGGTTCCTGGTGACTTACCCCGGCGGGGCCGCGCTGGTGGACACCGGCGTGGGCGGGCCGCAGGACTGGCTCGACGACTGGCGCGTCGTTAACCGGTCGGTCGCCGACGCGCTCGACGACCACGGCCTGACGCCGGGTGACATCGGCCTGGTGATCAATACGCACCTGCACTTCGATCACTGCGGGCAGAACGCGGTGTTCAAGCACGCCGCCTTCCACGTGCAGCGCACCGAGCTGGACCGGGCCCGGCGCGAGTCCCCGCAGCTCGCGGACTGGTTCGATTTCATGAACGCGCGGTTCGAGCTGCTCGACGGCGACACCGAGATCCTGCCAGGACTGTCGGTCATCAGCACGCCCGGCCACACCTCGGGCCATCAGTCGGTGCTGGTGCGCTCGGCCGACGGGCTGTCCGACGTGCTGATCGGGGACGCGGCCTACCAGCCGCGGCAGTACCTAGACCCGGCTGCCGACGATCTGCCCGCGGGTCAGGCCGCCGACGTGACCGCGTGGCGGGACTCGGTCGGCCGGATCAAGGCGACCGGGCCGGACCGGGTGCATTTCTGCCACCACACCGAGATCGTCCACTCCTGACCCCGCGTCGCGCGCCAGCCCGTTCCCGTCCCGGCGCCGCGGTCGCCCTGCTCACAGCGTGCTGAACGCATCCTCCAGCAGCGAGATGCCCTCCTCCAGCAGCGCCCGGCCGATGACCAGCGGCGGCAGGAATCGCAGCACGTTCCCGTACGTGCCGCACGTCAGCGTGATCATGCCGTTGGTGTGGCAATACCCGGCGACCTGCCCGGCCGCCGCGGCGTCCGGCTCCAGCGTGCCCGGCTTGACCAGCTCGATGGCCAGCATCGCGCCGCGCCCGCGCACGTCGCCGATGACCGGGTAGCGCTGCGCCAGGCTCTGCAGCCGCGGCAGCATGACGCTCTCGATGACCCTGGCCCTGGCCGGCAGGTCTTCCTTGAGCATCGTGTCGATCGCGCCGAGGGCGGCGGCGCAGGCGACCGGGTTGCCGCCGTAGGTGCCGCCGAGGCCGCCGGGGTGCACGGCGTCCATCATCTCGGCGCGGCCGGTCACGCCCGCCAGCGGCAGCCCGCCCGCGATGCCCTTCGCGGTCGCCACCAGGTCCGGCACTACGTTCTCGTGGTCGCACGCGAACCAGTCGCCGGTGCGGCAGAGGCCGGACTGGATCTCGTCGGCGATGAAGACGATCCCGTTGGCCCGGCAGAACTCGGCCAGCCCGGGCAGGAAGCCGTCCGGCGGCACGATGAAGCCGCCCTCGCCCTGGATCGGCTCGATCACGACGGCCGCTACGTTCTCTTCGCCGACCTGGGCGTGGATGAGGTTCGTCACCACGTCCAGCGCCTCGGCCGCGCACTTGGCCGGACCGCCGGGCCAGCGGAACGGGTAGGCCATCGGCACCCGGTAGACCTCGCCCGCGAACGGCCCGAAGCCCTCCTTGTAGGGCATGTTCTTGGCGGTCATCGCCATGGTCAGGTTCGTGCGGCCGTGATAGGCGTGGTCGAACACCACGACCGCGTCCCGGCCGGTCGCGTGCCGGGCGATCTTGACGGCGTTCTCGACCGCCTCGGCGCCGGAGTTGAACAGCGCGGACCGCTTCTCGTGGTCGCCGGGCGTCAGCTTGTTGAGCTGCTCGCAGACCTCTACGTAGCCGCTGTAGGGCGCCACCATGAAGCAGGTGTGGGTGAACTGGCTGACCTGCTCGGTGACCCGGTCCACGACGAGGTCGGCGCTGTTGCCGACTGTGGTCACCGCGATGCCGGAACTGAAGTCGATGAGCGAGTTCCCGTCGACGTCCACGATGACCCCGCCGCCGGCCCTTTCGACGAAGACCGGCAGCACATGCGACAGGCCCCTGGCGACGCTCCGCTGCCGGCGTTCCAGCAGCTCACGCGACTTCGGGCCGGGAATCTCCGTGACCAGCTGGCGATGCTGGGGGAGGGACGGACCGCCATGGACTGTTGACTGCTCGCTCATATCTGCAGACTTTAGCCCGGCCGTTCCCGGTCAACACGTCAGGGCTTGAACCAGGTCTGCGGCCGCGTCGCCCGGCATGCGTCGGCAGTCAGGAGCAGGCCCGGCTTGTCGCCGCCGCTCGGGTCATCCAGGCACCGGTGCGCGCCCGGGTTGTACAGCTGGTGGCGCCGCGTCGGCCGCCACTGCTGCAGCTTGCTGTGGCGGTTGCAGCGGGCCAGCTTGACCACGCCGGAGCGCCGGGTCGCGGTGGCGGACAGGCACAGCCCGCGCTGCGTGTGCAGCGCCGGCCCGACGACGTGCCAGCTCTGGCCGCCGCCCTCGCTGCAGTTCGCCAGCCGGGCGGCGGTGCCGCGCCGGTCTCGCGGGTAGCCGAGGCACGACCCGGCCAGCGCGCTGGCGACCGTGCCGGAGCGCAGCGCGCTGACGGCCCGCTGGGCCGGCCACAGGTAGTGCGCGTACGCGTCGGTGGCGTACTGCGTCCAGCGGG
This sequence comes from uncultured Actinomycetota bacterium, assembly GCA_963805805.1. Classification (GTDB taxonomy): domain Bacteria; phylum Actinomycetota; class Actinomycetes; order Streptosporangiales; family Streptosporangiaceae; genus JAJYUU01. Next base: position 155,006 of record CAWDVS010000013.1, read on the forward strand.
CGAAGAACGTGCCGTCGGAGGAGATAGTGAGGTAGGCCGCGCGGGCGGCGCAGGGGCCGGAGAACGCGCACTTGTTGGAGATCGATCCCCACGCCTTGCTGTTCAGCTGCCAGGCCCCGCGGTCGACGGAGTCCTTGCGGCGCATCGCCCGCTCGGTGCAGGCCCGGCGGCGGGTGTCATCGAAGCAGGCGCCCGGCGTGCAGCCGGACTCAGCCAGCGAGACGGCCACCGCGGTCACCAGGCTGCCGGACAGATAACCGTCATTGGCGAAGCCGGCCGCCGTGGCCCAGTGCGCGCACCGGGTGGCGGCTGAGGCCAGGGCGGCAGCAGTCATGTGCACGACCAGGCCGGTGCCGGGCCGGGCGGATGGCGGCGGTCCGCCGGCCGCGGTGGCGGCCTCGCCGGTCGCCGCTCCGGTCGCCGCTCCCGTTGCCACTCCGGTCGCCGCGACGGTCGCGAGCGCGCACAGCGCGAGGCAGGCTGCGAATAACGCGAGGGAGGTGGCGGATGGCCGGTAACGTCGGATCACGGGTGTCTCAGCCCTTTCCGGCATGCATGTCTACCTGCGAAAACAGGGTTGCTGAGGGGTAATCATGCCCGGAAATCCCGGTGCCCGCCGCCAGACTAAGCAGGTCGGCCAGGGCTAGCTGTGAGATTGCATCACGGCTGGTTTTCGCCGCCAGCGAGATGGCATGATGCGCACGTGACCGATTCGCCCGAGCTGCCCGCCGATCCCGACACCGGGCCGCGCGCGGTTCGCCCCGGCCGCCGGCCTGTGATCGTCGGGCTCGGCCTGACCGAGTTCGGCAAGGTCTACGGGCGCACCTCCGAGCAATTCGCCGCGGCCGCGGTGCGGCATGCGGTCGCCGACGCCGGCCTGACGCTCGCCGACGTGGACGGGCTCCTCACCTCGTCCGGGGTGACTCGCGGCATCTCCATCGACCTGCAGCGCGACCTGGGCCTGACCGACCTGCGGCTGCTCAGCCACATGCAGGCCTACGGCTCGACGGCCGGCTCGATGGTGCAGTACGCGTCGCTCGCGGTGCAGTCGGGTATGGCCAGCGTCGTCGCGTGCGTCTTCGCCGACAGCCCGCTGCAGCCGGCCCGGCGGTCCAGCTCGATCTACGGAACCCGGCACGCGGGCTCGGGCTGGTGGGGCCTGCTCGGCGCCAGCGGGGTAGTCGGCGCGAACCCGATGTACGCGCTGGCCGCCCGGCGGCACATGGAGCGGTACGGCACCACCAGCGAGCAACTCGGCCACGTCGCGGTCGCGCAGCGCGCCTGGGCGGGCCTGAACCCGGCCGCGCAGCTGCGGGAGCCGATCACGCTCGCCGATCACCAGGCGTCCCGCTGGATCGTCGAGCCGTTCCACTTGCTCGACTGCTGCCTGGTCTCCAACGGCGGTGTCGCGGTGCTCGTCACGACGGCCGAGCGGGCCGCGCACCTGGCGCAGCCGCCCGTGCACGTGCTCGGCTGGGCCCAGTCGCACCCTGGCCGGTACCTGCGGCGGCACCCCGACTTCGGCCTGGTGTCGGGCGCGGCGCAGGCCGGACCGGCCGCGCTGGCGATGGCCGGACTGCGGATAGCCGATGTCGATGTCGCGCAGTTGTACGACTGCTACACCTTCACGGTCGTGCTGACGCTGGAGGACTACGGCTTCTGCGCGAAGGGCGAAGGCGGCCCGTTCGTCGCCAGCGGAGTGCTCGGGCCTGGCGGCAAGCTCGCGCTCAACACCGGCGGCGGGCAGCTGTCGGGCTACTACATGTGGGGCATGACGCCGCTGTCCGAGGCCGTCATCCAGGCTCGTGGCCAGGGCGGCGAGCGGCAGGCTGACGTCCACGACATCGTCCTGGTGTCGGGGAACGGGGGAGTGCTCGACCATCACGCAACGCTGGTACTCGGATGCCCGGGAGGCAGCGTCATGACGGTCGGGGCGGTGAATCGGGACGAGCAGACCGGGCCGTTCTTCGACGGCACGGCGGCTGGCCAGCTACTGCTGCGCCGGTGCCCGGCCGGGCACTACAGCGAGTCGCAGGTGGCGGAGTGCAGCACCTGCGGCCGCACCGATCTGGAGTGGGCCGCCGCCGGCGGCGGCGCGAGCCTGGTGAGCTGGGCGGTCACCCGATCGGGCGAGACGTCGACCGTGCTGGTCATCGCCGAGCTGGACGAGGGGCCGTGGTGGTGGTCCCAGCTGACCGGCGCCGACCCGGCCGGGCTGACCGTCGGCACCCGGCTGCGGCTCGCGTTCGCGCGGCCAGACGGCGCCGCCGAAGGCGAGCTCGAAGCAGTGCCGGTATTCGAGCTGGCGGGCTAAGGCCAGTCCGCGGTCACCGCAGCAGGTCGCGGGCGGCCTGCGCCACCTCGTGCTCGGACAGCAGCACGGCCGCGGCGGCGTCACCCAGCGGGATGAAGCTGTCCTCGCTGGCGACGCGGGCGATCCGGCCGGTGAAGCCGGCGTCGATCAGCGTGGTGATGACGCCCTCCGACACCCCGCCGGTGCGCCTGGTCTCGTCGGCCACCAGCACGCGCCCGGTGGCGCCGGCCGCCCGGAGCAGGTCCTCGAACGGCAGCGGGGCCAGCCAGCGCAGGTCGAGGACCCGGCAGCTGACGCCCTCGGCCGCCAGCGTGCGGGCCGCGCGCAGGCTCATCCGCAGCCCGTTCCCGAACGTGACGATCGTCAGGTCGCTGCCGTCGCCATAGGTCCGGGCCCGGCCGATCGGCACGTGCGTGCGCGCCCACTGGTCGGGCGGCTCGTACCCGGCCAGCCAGCCGCCGTCACCTGGCTCGTACATGTCCCGCTCGTGATACAGCGCGATCGGCTCGAGGAAGGCGCACACGCTGCCGTCGATGTCGGCGGCGGTCAGGCACGTGCGCAGCATCGCCGCCGCGTCATCGGGCCGGGCCGGGCACGCGATGACGAGCCCGGGGATGTCGCGCAGCGCGCCGATCGAGTTGTCGTTGTGGAAGTGGCCGCCGAAGCCCTGCTGGTAGGCGAGGCCCGCGATGCGCACCACCATGGGATTGCGGTACTGAGCGCGGGAGAAGAACGAGAGCGTCGCCGCCTCGCCGCGCAGCTGGTCGGCGGCGTTGTGCACGTAGGCCAGGTACTGGATCTCGGGCACCGGCAGCAGCCCGGCCACCCCGGCGCCGAGCGCGACACCCAGGATCGTCTGCTCGTCGAGCAGCGAGTCGAACACCCGGCTGGGCCCGAACGCGCGCTGCAGGCCGCGGGTGACGCCGTAGACGCCGCCCTTGCGGCCGACGTCCTCGCCGAACACGATCATGCCGGGCCGCACGGTGAGCTCGTCCGCGAGCGTGCGGTTGATGGCCTGAGCGAGCGTCAGCGGCCCCTCGACCTCGGGCAGCTGCGCGCCGAAGGTCTGATGCCGCGGCCAGTCGTCGGCCTGCCGGGCCCGGGCGGCGACGTTGGCGGCCACCGTGCGGGCCGCCGCGGCGCGATCGGCGCCATGATGTCGGTCGCCGCCGACAGCCGCGGCGCGCCGGCCAGGTCACCGGCCAGCGTCAGCACCCGCGCCTTGATCGCCTCATACCGGTCGAGGACGTCCGCGGCCGCCATCGCACCGGACTCGACCAGCAGCCGCGCGGTGCCCAGCAGCGGGTCGCGGTCGGCATCAGCGGCGATCTCGGCCGGGCTGCGGTACGCCGACTCCACGTCGGTGCCGGCGTGCCCGCCCAGCCGGACGGTGCGCAGGTGCAGCACGGCCGGGGCCCGGCGCTCGCGCACGAAGTTCGCCGCCGCCTGGGCGGCGTCGTAGGCATCGGCGAGATCGCAGCCGTCGGCGGCGAAGTACCGGATCTTCGGCCGGCCCGACGCGGTTTCCTCGGTCCAGCCGGCCGGGGACTTGACGCTGATGCCCAGCCCGTTGTCCTCGCAGACGAACAGGAGCGGCACCGGCAGGCCCTGGAAGGCCGTGTACCCGGCCGCGTTGAGCGCGCCGGCCGCGGTGGAGTGGTTCACCGACGCGTCGCCGAAGCTGCAGACGACGATGCTGTCCTCGGGCCAGAACGTGGGCACGCCGAGCTTGGCCGCCCGGCCGATCGCGAACGCCAGCCCGGTGGCCCGCGGCAGGTGCGAGGCGATCGTCGAGGTCTGCGGGATGACATTCAGCTCCGGGTGCCCGAACACCTTGTGCCTGCCGCCCGCGATCGGCTCGGCGGCGGCCGCGACGAGGCCGAGCAGGATGTCGGCCATGCCGTTGCGCGGCGGACTCGCCTGGCCGGCCCGGACCAGGTAGAAGGCGCCGGAACGATAGTGCAGCAGCGCCGGGTCGGTCAGCCGGACGGCGGCGGCGACGCCCGCGTTGCCCTCGTGCCCGGACGAGCCGATCGTGTAGTAGCCCGCCCCGCGAGCCCGCAGCCAGCGGGCCGCCGCATCCAGGTGCCTGCTGGCGAGCTGGGAGTCGAACAGGTTGAGGCAGCGGGCGACGGTGAGGCCGCTGCCGGGCCGGACCGGCTGGCCCAGATGCGCGGGCCCGCGCTCGCGGCTGCCGCCGGGGCCGCCCGCGGGCAGCCGCAGCTCGCGGATGGCCCGGACGAGGCGCTGCTCCGCCAGGTCGGCGCCGCCAGCGGCCGCGCCCGCGGCAGCAGGCGAGTCGGGCTCAGGGCCCGCTGGGGCGGCGCTCATAAGTCGACGGTATGTCAGCCGGCCCCGTTCTGTACTGCCGGTTTGGTTGATGCCGGGTGAAACCAGGATGACGACGGTGACGTCCAACTGACATGAAACGATCTGGCCCCGTCGCCGCGGCCGTCGCGGCGGCCGTGCTGTGCGCCGGGTGCGGCCGCCGGTTCCGCCCCCGCACCGTCCGCGCGGGGCTCTGCCGCGCCCGTCGTGCGCGGCGTCGCCAAGACGGAGCCGGTGGTCAGTCCGGCTCCGTACGCCGCCGCCGATCTCGCGTTCGGACTCAGCGTGCTCAGTGCAATGTGCGCGCAGAATCCAGCGGCCAACCTCGTGCTGTCGCCGTCCAGCCTGGCCAGCGGACTCGGAATGGCCTACCTGGGTGCCCGCGGCGCTACCGCCAGGGCGATGGCGGCTCGTCCTGCACTTGCCGGCGGCGACCGCAGCCGGCCTGCTGGCCGGGCTGCAGGCGCGGGATCGCGCGCTGCGCCACCTGGACGGACCCGGCGTCACGGTCGCGGGCGCCGACCAGCTGTGGGCCGACCCGAGCCTGCCCCCGGCGCGCAGCTATACGGACGCGATTGCCACCGGCTACGGGGCCGGCGTCGCGCAGGCGCCGCTGCTGTACGCCCCCGCGAAGGCAGCGGCTCAGATCGACGCCGATATCGCCGGCCTGACGAAGGGCCACATCCCGCACCTGCTCACGGCAGAGCGACCTGGCGGACGCGATCTTCGTCCTGACCGACGCGCTGTACCTGAACGCGCGGTGGGCCAGCCCGTTTCTGCGTTACAACGACAGCACCGAGCCGTTCGCCCCGGTGGCTGGTCAGCGGGTAAGCGCGCGATACATGTTCGGCGCCGGGTACGCGTCGGCGGTGGCGGACGGCTGGACCGGGGTCCAGCTGCCCTACCGCGGCGGTCGGCTGGCGATGCTGGCGCTGCTGCCGCCGGCCGGGCCGGCCGCCAGGTGCCCGGCGCTCACGCCGGCCGGCGTGGCCGCGCTCCAGACCGGGCTGCAGCACGCCCACCAGGGCGGCCGTCGAGCTGCCGAAGGTCGACCTCGACTCCCAGCTGCAGCTGAACGCGATCCTGACGCACCTTGGCATGGGCGCTGCCTTCGGGCCAGCGGCCGACTTCTCCGGGATCAGCCCGCAGGCCGCCGCGATCGGCGTCGTGGTGCACGCCGCCACGCTGCGGGTCGACGAGGCCGGCACGGTCGGCAGCGCCGCGACCGGGGTCACCATCGTGCCGACGGCCGGCTTTGGCGGTCCGACGGTGCGGTTCGACCGGCCGTACCTGATGCTGATCATGGACACGCGGACCGGCGAGCCGCTGTTCCTGGCCAGGGTGGCGAACCCGGACCTGCCGTGACCGGCCGCCGCCCGGCGGTGGTGTGATGGGGCCGTCACCCCATCACACCACCGGGAGGATCAACCATGCTGCCCTGGTCGGCCGGGCTCGCCGGCACGCTGAACGAGGACGTCATCGACAGCGAGCTGCTGCGGGGCAACCCGCTCGGCGACCCGCACGAGCGGCCGGTGCTGGTGTACCTGCCGCCTGGCTACGAGGAGGCGCCAGCGCGCCGGTACCCGTCGGTCTACGTGATTCAGGGCTATACCGGGCAGGTCACCGCGTGGCGGAACCGCGCCCCGTTCCGGCAGCCGTTTCCCGAGACCGCCGACGCCGTGTTCGCATCCGGCGAGGCGCCGCCGGCGATCGTGGTCTACGTGGACGCCTGGACTGCCTACGGCGGCAGCCAGTTCGTCGACTCGCCCGGTACCGGGCGGTATCACTCCTACCTGTGCGACGAGGTCGTGCCGTGGGTAGACGCGAGATACCGGACGATCCCGGACCGGAACCAGCGCGCGATCATGGGCAAGTCGAGCGGGGGATTCGGTTCGATGATCACCCCGATGCTGCGGCCCGACCTGTTCGGCGCGCTGGCGACGCACGCCGGCGACACCCTGTACGAGCACTGCTACCTGCGTGAGTTCGGCTCGGTCGTGCGCGCGCTGCGGGGCTACGACGGGGACATCTGGCGCTGGTGGGACGACTTCAACTCCCGGGTTTCGTTCACCAAGCCCGAGGACATGCTCCTGGTCGGCTTTATCGGCGTCGCGGCGGCGTTCTCGGCCCGCGAGGACGGCACCGTCGACCTGCCGTTCGATCCGAAGACCGGCGTCGTCGACGAGGCGGTCTGGCAGCGCTGGCTGGACTGGGATCCGGTCCGGATGGCCGGGCGCTATGCGGACGCCCTGCGCTCGGTGCACTCCATCTGGATCGACGCGGGGACCAGCGACGACTTCTTCCTGGACCTGGGCGCGGAGGCGTTCAGGGCCGAACTAGGCCGGATCGGCGTGACCGACGAGGTGATCCGGTTTGAGCTGTTTGATGCTACTCACGCCGCGATCGACTACCGGTACCCGATGTCCCTTTCGTGGCTGTGTCAGCGAATGGCCGCCAAATCGGATTGAACGCGGCGCCGCTGCGCTACGTAGTCAGGGATTAGGACGGACATAGGAACACGATCGGAGATGTGACAATGCGTAACCGCTGGTGGGCGGCGCCGGTGCTGGTCGGCGCGGCCGCGGTCATCACGGCCTGCGGCAGCTCGGCGCCGAGCAGCAGTAATGGCGCCGCCGCCGGGACGAGTACCACGCCGCAGGCGAATACTTCGGCTCCTGCCACGACCGGGTCGGGCAGCACCGTCTCCACCCGTCATACGGGCATCGGCACGGTGCTGGTCAACTCGCAGGGCCGGACCCTGTACTGGTTCGCCATCGACACGCCGAGCAAGTCGAATTGCACCGGCTCGTGCCTCACGTACTGGCCGCCGGTGCAAGGCAAGGTGACGGCGGCGGCCGGAACGACCCTGCCGAAGGGATTCGGCACGATCACCGGGTCGGACGGCAAGCTGCAGGCGACCTACGACGGGCACCCGCTGTACACGTACGTGGCCGACAGCTCGGCCGGCATGACGAGCGGCAACGGGAAGAACCTGTCGGGCGGCCTGTGGTGGGCGATGACGCCATCGGGCGCCAAGCTCGCGGCGACGGCTTCCGGCAGCTCCCCGAGCAGTAGCACCGGGGGTGGGGGCTACGGCTACTAGGAGCTGACGGATCGCCGGGCCCGCGCGGATAGCTGAGAGTCCAGGCCGCGGGACTGGCACCGCAAGTCGATCAGGCCCGCACGGAGCACGCCGTGCGGCCTGCGTCCAGCGCTGGCTGCGGGCCTGCCATCGGTTCGCGGCCGGTGCTGGCACGGCGCGCCAGCGCCCGCTGGCGCGATCACGGTGAGGGCGCCGGGCAGCACCCGGACCCGGATCGGCGTCCCGGCTGACAGCGGCGCCGCGAACGGGATCGTCTCGCCGTCCGCCGCGACCGGCATCGGGCGGTCGACGGTCAGCGTCAGGTCGGTGTCGCGGTCCAGGGTGATCAGGTCCAGGGAGACGTGCGAGCCGTCCTTGATCCGCGTGAGCGCGCGCAAGAACGCGAGCTTCGGCCCGTGCCGCATCAGTACCAGGTCCAGCTGGCCGTCGTCGATCACCGCCGGGGGAGCCACCTTCATGCCGGCGCCGAAATAGGCGGAGTTCGCGATCACGACGGCGTAGCCGGCGAAGTCGTGCGCGCCTGCGGTGCCGTGCAGGCTGAACGCGGCCGGCTGCCAGCGGGCCACCGCCCGCAGCGCGGCCAGCGTGTAGACGGCCGGCCCGCGCAGCCAGCGGGTGCCGTTGGCGATCTCGCCCGCCACCGAGGGCACGCCCAGGTAGACGCTGCCGGCGACGATCGCCTCTGGCTCGCCGGCGATGCTGACGCCGATCAGGTCGATCTGCCGGGTCGGGCCGGAAGCGAGCAGGCGGGCGGCGTCGGCCGGCCCGACCGGGATGCCGAGCACTCGGGCCAGGTCGTTGCCCCGGCCGGCCGGGATGATCCCGAAGGGGCAGCTGAGCCGGGCGGCGGCGGCGGCGAGCGCGCCGGCCATCCCGTCGCCGCCGACCGCGACGATCACGCTGCCCGCCGCGGCGGCGGTTGCGGCCAGCTCGGCGGCGTGCGCGAGACTGGCGGACTCGGCGACCTCGAACTGGGCGCCGGCGGTGGTGAGGGCGTCGGTGGCGGCGGGCAGTAGCTCGCGGGCCCGGCCGCGCCCGGCGGCCGGATTGACGATGAGGCTGAGGCCGGGCATATCTGACTCCGCAGGTGATCCGTGGCGCGATGCCCGGCTGATGATCCAGAAAGGGTACCGGCCGCGGCGCCAGGCCGACAGTGGGCGCGATCCTGCCCGGGCGGCTGATGCGTCGCGGGCGTACGATCGGGCCATGCCAGCGCAGCGGCGGTCAGCGGCGAAGACCTCGGCGAGGCCTGAGCACGAATTCCTGCAAGTGCAGACCACCACCGATTCGCGGGCCGAGGCGGTGGAGCTGGCGCAGGCCGCGGTGGAGGCCCGGCTGGCGGCCTGTGCCCAGGTGGCCGGTCCGCTCGCCAGTACCTACTGGTGGGAGGACGGCATCGAGCGGGCCGAGGAATGGCTGATCATGCTGAAGCTGCCTGCCGACCGGTTCGACGACCTCGCCGCGCTGCTGGCCGAGCGGCACAGTTATGACGAGCCGGAGATCATCGCCACGCCCATCGTGGCGGGCTCGGCCGGCTACCTGGACTGGCTGCAGGACGAGACCAGGCCGGAGGAGTAACCGCCAGCCGCCGCCCGGCGGCGCGGAGGGGAGGCGGCCGATGCCCGCAGCCAGCGCTGACCGCGACTACGGCCTGTTCGGCCCCGGCTCCGTGACCTGGCGGGTCATGAGCGAGCCAGTGATGTGGGTGGCCGGAGTCCGCGCCCTGTACCTGCAGGCGCTGCATCCGCGGGTGATGCGGGGCACCTGGCAGAACAGCTCCTTCAGCCAGTCCCGGCAGGCCTGGGGGCGGTTCACCCGGACGATCGAGTACGTCCGCGTCCGCACCTACGGGACGACGCCGGAAGTGGAGCGGGCCGGGCGCCGCCTGCGGCGCCTGCACGCCGCGCTGCGCGGCACCGACGCGGACGGCGCTGAGTTCAGCCTGGCCGAGCCGGACCTGCTGCGCTGGGTGCACTGCGCGGAGATATGGTCCGAGGCGGTAATCGCATGGCGCAGCGGCGTGCCGGTCAGCGCGACCGAGCTGGACCAGTTCGTGGCCGAGCAGCGGCGCAGCGCCGAGCTCGTCGGCCTGGACCCGGCCACGGTGCCCGCCAGCATGGCCGGGCTGGTGGCCTACGTCGAGGCCATGCGGCCGCAGCTATGGGCCTGTCCGGAGGCGCACCGCGCGCTGCGACTGTCCTTCACCCCCCGGCTGCCGCTCGTGCTCCTGCCGCTGAACCTCGTCGTCCCGCCGCTGAACGCGCTGGCCGTGGCCAGCCTGCCGGACTGGGCCCGGCGGCTGTACGGGATCCGCAGCCCGCCGCTCACGGACGCGGCCGTCACGGCCGCGCTGCGCGCGGCCCACGAGGCGACGACCAGGCTCCCGGTGATGGCGCCGGGCGCGGCCGAGGCGCGCCGGCTCATGCGCGCCGCCTAGGGGCCGTGCTAGTCGACAGTGCTAGTCGGCAGTGCTAGGTCGTGCTAGCCGACCATTCGGCCGCGCTATTCGAAGCTGGCGTGCGGGACGTTCCAGGAGGTGATGACGGGCAGCCCGTGCTCGATGCCGAGCGTGCTCAGGGTGCCGGTGTCGAGCCGGAAGTACCGGCCGGCCTCGGGTTCGAGCCCGAGCCAGCGAGCCGTCAGCACCCGCAGCAGGTGGCCGTGCGCCACCAGCGCCACGTCGCCGCCCGCGAGCAGCGGCCCGGACCGGCGCAATACCGCGTCCGCGCGGGCGCCGACCTGCCCGGCGGTCTCGCCCGGATGCGCGGCGTCGCCGGCCGGGACGCCGTCGCGCCACAGGAACCAGCCGGGCCGGGTTTGCCTGATCTGGTCGGTGGTCAGTCCCTCATACCCGCCATAGTCCCATTCCTGCAGGTCAGGATCCTCAAGCGCGCCGGTGAGGCCGACGAGCTCGGCGGTGCGGCGGGCCCGGCGGAGCGGACTCGTGAACGCCGCGACTACCGGCCGGCTGGCGACCGCTGGCGCCAGCACCGAGGCGGCCGCCACGCCGGCGGCGGTGAGCGGTATGTCGGTCCGGCCGGTGTGCTGCCCGGACCGGCTCCACTCCGTCTCCCCGTGCCTGATCAGCAGGAGTTCGCCCATCCGGGGACGATAGCAGCCGCTGCCGCGGGAAATCAGGGTTGAGCCAGGGCCGTCCCTGATGCGGCGGCCGCGCCCCGGCAAAGAGGATGGACGCCGCGGGGCCACCCTCGGAAATTCCGATTGACAGCCGCAGCAGTCATATGTAAGTTCTAGCTGACAGGTGAAACACCGAGCTGTGGAGCCGACCCTGACTACTGAGGCGGAGCTGATGTCCGTGCTGACGGCGGTGGCCAATCCGCTGCGTTTGCGGATCGTGGCCGAGCTGTCGGGCGGACGGGTGCATGTGAGCGAGCTGGCGCGCAGGCTGGGGATCTCCCGGCCGCTGCTGTACATGCACCTGGACCGGCTGGAGAAGGCGGGACTGATCATCGGGCAGCTGGAGCTGTCCGATGACGGCAAGGCGATGAAGTACTTCGAGCTGAACCCGTTCGATGTACGGCTCACGGCCGAGGCGATCACCGCGGCCGTCCGCGCGGCTGACGCGGCCGGCGACCAGCTTGACCCCGAGATGAAAGCGAGCGACTGATGACCGGCGTACTGGCGGCCAGCTCAAGCACCAGCTCTGTCAATCCGACTGCCGTCCTGATCAGCGTGGGCATTCCGTTCGTCCTCTGTGCCTCGATCGCCGTGATCGTCTGGGCCTACTTCCGGCTGCAGGCGCACCGCGCCGACGCGGTGGCGATGGCGGAGTACCGCAAGCTGGCCGAGCAGGCGGTCGTGAACCAGCAGGAGCTACGGACCGAGATTGCCCGGCTGACCCTCAAGGTTGAGGTAGTCGAGAAGCTCATGCGAGATGTCGGATGAGCGCGCGGACGGCACCCGAGGCTCGCGGCGCCCGGCCGGCTGACCGGCTGCGCCTGCGCACCGACCCGGTGCGACTGGTGTTCTCGGCTAGCCCCTGGCGGGCGGCCGGCTACCTGACCAGCTACCTCGTGCTGAGCTGGGTCACGTTCAGCGTCGCGCTGACCGCCGTGACCACCGCAGTGGCGCTGGCGGTCACCCTGCTCGCGCTGCCGCTGATGATCGCGGTCGCGTGGGTGGTGCACTGGTGCGCCGGGGTTGAGCGGGTGCTGCTGCGGCAGATCTTCGCCGAGCCGGTCACGGCCAGTTATGTACGCCGGGAGCAGGCTGGGATCTGGGCCAGCGCGAAGGCGGCCTGGCGGGACCGGGCCACCTGGCGTGAGCTGGGCTACCTGCTCGGGCTGTGGGCACCGCTCTACGCGCTGGACACCGTCGTGCTGAGCGTGTGGGCGTCGCTGCTGGCCGGGGTCACGCTGCCGCTGTGGTACTGGGCGCCGCGCGGCGCCTCGATAGTGGGCTACGTAAACGGCACGCAGGTGCACGGGGTAGGTATCGGCTACTTCCCGCACGGCCCGACCGGGCCTGGTTCGTGGGGCCTGTTCGTCGACACGCTGCCTAAGGCCCTGCTCGCCGCCGCGATCTTCGCGGTCGCGTTCCTGCTGTTCAACTACGTCCTGGTGGCCACGGCCCGGATGCACGGGCGGATCGCCCGAGCGCTCCTGCGGCCGCCGGCCGACCCGCTGGAGGAGGCACGCGAGGTCCTGACCAGGCCCGGCCCGCTCGGCCCGCTCATGCGCGCCGACCAATAGGAAGACCCTCGCCCGCGAGTGCTCAGCTCCCGGGCGAGGGCCACTGCACGACAAGCCGCACGAAATCCAGGAGAGAACCCATGCGCCAGTCGCAGAGATCAGTATTGCCCGAAACCGGCCCGCCTGCCCCGTCGGCAGGTCCGCGCCACGCCCAGGAGCCCGGCACGAGCAATGCCCGGCGCTCGGGTCCGGCGGCCTGTCACCGAGCGAATCGCCGGATGGAGTGCCCAGCACCGCAAGACCGCAGTCATCGGCTGGCTCGTGCTGGTGGCAGCCGTGTTCGTGATCGGCGGCCACGCCGGCTCGAGCCAGGTGCAGTCCTACGACCCTGGTCAGTCCGGCGTGGCCGAGCGGGTGCTCAGCAAGCTGAACATCAGCGGCCCGCCGCCGGCCGAGGCGGTGCTGATCCAGGCCAGGGCCGGCCAGCCCGCCTTCGGGCACAATCAGCAGATGCGTGCGGCGGCCGCCGAGCTGGTGGCCGCGCTGCACGCGCTGCCGCACAGCACGGCCAGCGACATCCAGTCGCCGCTGAGCCGCGGCAGCGCCCTGGTCTCGGCCGACGGCCGGTCGGCCATGATCACCTTCAACGTCACCGGGTCGGACGAGGACCAGGCCGTGCTGCCCGCGCTGCACGCGGTGTCCGCGGCCCAGGCCCGGCATCCTGGCCTGCTCATCGCCGAGGCCGGGGACGCGAGCGAGGACCGGGTGGCCAGCTCGCTGATCAGCCACGACTTCCAGAAGGCCGAGTTCACCTCCCTGCCCGTCACGCTCGTGCTGCTGGTCGTCGTGTTCGGCGCGCTGATCGCGGCCGGTATCCCGCTGCTGCTCGCCGGCACCGCGGTGATCAGCGCGATCTCGCTGACCTCGGTCATCGGCAAGTGGCTGCCCGTCGGCCAGAGCACCTCTGAGGTGGTGCTGATAATCGGGATGGCGGTCGGCATCGACTACTCGCTGTTCTACCTGCGCCGCGAGCGGGAGGAGCGGGTCAAGGGCCACAGCACCGCCGAGTCGCTGCGGATCGCGGCCGCGACCTCGGGCCGGGCCATCGTGGTTTCCGGCGTGACGGTGATGATCGCGCTCGCGGGCCTGTTCCTCACCGGCTACTCGGTGTTCACCGGCATCGGCCTGGGCTCGATCGCGGTGGTCGGCGCCGCCGTGGCGGGCTCGCTGACGTTCCTGCCCGCGCTGCTGTCGATGCTGGGCAGCTGGGCCGACCGAGGCCGGATCCCGTTCCTCGGCAAGCGCCGGACCGCTTCGAAGCCGTCCCGGCTGTGGGCCGGACTGGTCCGGCAGGTCGTGCGCCGGCCCGCGGTGTGGGGCATCCTCGGCGTGGTTGGCATGATCGCGCTGGCGGCGCCGGCCGTCAGCATGCGGCTCGGCAACCCGCCCGACGGCGGCTTCCCGGCCGGCCTGCCGATCATCAAGACCGCCGACCGGATCCAGCAGGCGTTCCCGCAGTCACCATCGCCGGCCCACGTAGTCGTGACCGGCCAGGCCCTGGACAGCCCGGCCACCCGCAGCGCCCTGGTGGCACTGCGAGCATTCGGCCTCGGCGCACAGCGCCATCCGGCCGCCGGTCACCATCGGCGTCGTCGGCCACGGTCGCGCCCTGGTGGTGAACGTGCCGCTCGCGGGCAACGGCGAGAACTCGGCGTCTGACCAGGCCCTGCTCGACCTGCGCGAGCACATCCTGCCGGCCACGCTCGGTCAGGTGCACGGCCTCAGCTACGCAGTGACCGGCGATACAGCCAATAACTACGACGACATCGCCGACCTGCACTCGCGCACCCCGCTGGTGCTGGCGGTGGTGGCCCTGCTCGCGTTCGTCCTGCTCCTGGTGGCGTTCCGGTCGCTGGCGATCCCGCTGGTCTCGGTCGGGCTGAACCTGCTGTCGGTGGGCGCGGCCTACGGGCTGGTCACGTGGATCTTCCAGGACGGGCACCTGGGGTCGGTGCTGGGCTTCACCAGCTACGGGGCGATCGTGTCGTGGATCCCGCTGTTCCTGTTCGTGTTCCTGTTCGGCCTCAGCATGGACTACCACGTGTTCATCCTCAGCCGGGTGCGCGAGCTGCGGGCGGGCGGTGCGACGAACCGGGACGCGGTGGTGAGCGGCATCGCCAGCAGCGCCGGCGTAGTGACCAGCGCCGCGGTGATCATGGTGGCCGTCTTTTCCATCCTGGCCACGCTGTCGATCATCGCCCTGAAGATGCTCGGCGTGGGCCTCGCGGTGGCGGTGCTGCTCGACGCCACCGTGGTGCGGGGGATCCTGGTGCCAGCCGCGCTGGCGCTGCTGGGCGAGCGCAGCTGGCGGGTGCCACGGTGGCTGAGCTGGCTGCCCGGCGCGGGTGTGCCGGCCGAACCTGCTCCGGCTATGGCCGCCACCAGCGGCCCGGCAAGGCGAGGTGGTGCGGCAGGCCTAGCCGCGCGCGTCACCAGCAGCGATCCGGCGCGTCCGTTCTGGGCGCGCCGGATCGCTGGCGTGCGGCCGGGTTCCTGGCTAGCGGGCCGTCGCGGCGGCCCGGATTAGGGCCGGTTGGCTGACTCACCGTCGGCATCCGGTTACAGTTGCGCCTACAAAACCCCGGCTTGGCGCCCCTGGCAATCGGTGCGGCCGGCTATACCGCCGACCACCCCCCGAGCCAGAGAGCGAGCCACTAGGCGTGCTCCCTAGCGCTGCCGCCCGCCCGCGTACTCCCAGCAAGCTGGCCGCCAGGCACCGCAGCCGGGCCGGCCGGCGGCCTGCGGTCGAGCGGATCGCCTGCTGGAGCGCCAGATACCGGAAGACCGCCGTCGCCGCGTGGCTCGCCGTCATGGCGGCCGCATTCATCGGCGGTCAGTTCGTCAGCGGACCCGCGGTGCAGCAGTACGACCCCGGCCAGGCGGGTCGCGGTGAACAGGTGCTCAGCCAGCTGGGTGTCGTGACGCCGCCCGCCGAGAGCGTCCTCATCCAGGCCAGGGCCGGCGAGCAGCGGCTGGAGCACGCGACCGCCAGGGATGTCCGGCGGGTCGCCCACGATGTGGCCGTCGCGCTCGCGGCGCTGCCGGGGGCCGCCGACGACATCCGGGCGCCGTCCGGCCAGCAGGGCCGGGGGCTGCAGGCGGCCGACGGGCTAGCGGCCCTGGTCACCTTCCGGGTCGCCGGGCCGCATGCGAGCGCCGACTCCACGGTGCTGCTCGACCTGGCCGCCGTGCGCAAGATCCAGGCCGCTCATCCGAACCTGCTGGTCCGGGAGGCGGGCTCGGCGAGCACATCGCGGGTGGCGAACTCGCTGCTCAGCCACGACTTCCGGAAATCCGAGTGGACCTCGATCCCGCTCACGCTGATCTTGCTGATCTGCGTCTTCGGCGCGCTCATCGCGGCCGGAATCCCGGTGCTGCTGGCCGGCACGGCGGTGGTGACCGCGGTATCGCTGCTGAGCATCGCGTCGCACTGGCTGCCGGTAGGCACCGGAACCTCGGAGCTGGTGCTCGTCATCGGGATGGCGGTCGGGGTCGACTACTCCCTGTTCTACCTGCGCCGGGACCGGGAAGAACGGGCAGCCGGACGGACCGATGCCGAAGCCGTCTGCATCGCCGCGAAGACGTCAGGCAAGGCGATCCTGGTGTCCGGCCTCACCGTGGTGGTCTCGCTGGCCGGGCTGTTCCTGACCGGCATCGACGTGTTCACCGGCGTCGCGGTCGGCACCATCATGGTGGTCGGCGTGGCGGTCGTGGGCTCGCTCACGTTCCTGCCCGCGCTGCTGTCCTGGCTCGGGCCCTGGGCGGACCGGGGCCACCTGCCGCACCTCGGCCGGCGGCGCACCCAGCCCAAGCCGTCCCGGCTGTGGGCGGGCCTGGCCCGGCGGGTCGTCCGGCGCCCGCTCGTGTTCGGCGGGATCGCGGTCGCGGCGCTGCTCGCGCTCGGGGCGCCAGCGCTGGGCATGCGGATCGGCAGCCCGGCTATTGACCTGCCCAGCAACCTCGGCGTGGTCAAGGTGCTGTCCGAGATCCAGCACGAGTTCCCCGGCCGGCCTGCCCCGGCCGACATCGTGATCACCGGGTCGAACCTGGGCAGCCAGGCGATGGCGACCGAGCTGGCCGCGCTGCGGTCGCACGCCAGCCGGACCGGTCCGATCCGCGGACCGGTCACCGCCAGCGTGGTGGCCGGCGGGAAGGCGCTCGTGGTGCAGGTGCCGCTGGCGGGCAACGGGTCCGACCGGACGACCGACGCGGCGCTGCTGACACTGCAAAACCGGGTACTGCCCGCGACCATCGGCACGGTCGCCGGCACGAGCTACTCGGTCACCGGCGACACGGCGGCCGGCTATGACTTCTCCTCCACCCTGGACAGCCGCACCCCGATCGTGTTCGCGGTCGTCGCGCTGCTGGCGTTCGTGCTGCTCATGGCCGCGTTCCGGAGCATCACGATCCCGCTGGTGTCGATCGGTCTGAACCTGCTGTCGGTCGGCGGCGCGTACGGGCTGGTCACGCTCATCTTCCAGGACGGGCACCTGCAGTCGCTGCTCGGCTTCACCTCGTTCGGCGCGCTGGTGCCGTGGGTGCCGCTG
The DNA here is from genome assembly GCA_963805805.1 of uncultured Actinomycetota bacterium. GTDB lineage: Bacteria > Actinomycetota > Actinomycetes > Streptosporangiales > Streptosporangiaceae > JAJYUU01. The sequence continues at coordinate 172,010 of CAWDVS010000013.1, forward strand.
TTTACCTTCGTCATGCTGTTCGGCCTGAGCATGGACTACCACGTGTTCATCCTGAGCCGGATCCGGGAGTTCTGGACCGGGGGCGCCAGCGCCAAGGACGCGATCGTCGACGGTATCGGCCGGTCCGCAGGCGTTGTCACCAGCGCCGCGCTCATCATGGTCGCGGTCTTCTCGATCTTCGCCACGCTCAGCATGATCGACGTGAAGATGCTGGGGGTCGGCTTGGCCGCGGCGGTGCTCATCGACGCGACGATCGTCCGGGGGGTGGTGCTGCCCGCGCTCCTGGCCTTGCTCGGCGAGCGGGCCTGGTACCTGCCGTCGTGGCTGTCCTGGCTGCCGGGGCGCACCCTGGCCTGCGAGTCAGTGCGCGCCGGCGCCGGCAACGGCGCGGGTGGCGGCCGAACCCGTCCCGGCGGCGCTGCCGGTGGCCGCTACGGCAGGGTAAGGATCTCGTAGCCGTCGCTGGTGACGAGGAGCGTGTGCTCGAACTGGGCGGTGCGCCGGCCGTCCGCGGTCAGCACCGTCCAGCCGTCCGGCCAGATGTCGTACTCGATGGTGCCGAGCGTGAGCATCGGCTCGATCGTGAAGGTCATTCCGGGCTCCATGATCTCCCGGACAGCGGGGTCGTCGAAATGGGGCACGACCAGGCCGGAGTGGAACGTCCGGCCGATCCCGTGCCCGGTGAAGTCGCGGACCACCCCGTAGCCGAACCGGCGCGCGTACGACTCGATCACCCGGCCGATGGCGTTGAGCGGCCGGCCCGGCGCCACCGCGCGGATGCCGCGCATCATCGCCTCGTGCGTCCGCTCTACCAGCAGCCGGGACTCCTCGTCCACGGCCCCGGCCAGGAACGTCGCGTTCGTGTCGCCATGAACTCCGCCGATAAAAGCGGTGATGTCGACATTGACGATGTCGCCGTCGGAGATCACCGTGTCGTCCGGTATGCCGTGGCAGATGACCTCGTTCAGGGACGTGCACAGCGACTTCGGGAAGCCGCGGTAGCCGAGCGTGCTGGGGTACGCGCCGTGGTCGCAGAGGAACTCGTGCCCGACCCGGTCCAGCTCGTCGGTGGTCACGCCCGGCGCGACGTGCGTGCCGACCTCGGCCAGCGCCCGGGCGGCGAGCCGCCCGGCGACACGCATCGCCGCGACGGTCGCCTCGTCCTTGATGTCGCGTTCGCCGCCGCGCGGGGCTCGCCTGCCCACGTACTCGGGGCGGGCAATGTGCGCGGGAACAGCGCGCTGGGGAGAAACCCGGCCGGGCTGGAGCGTAGCCGCCATGATCTGGAAGTCTAGTGGCCATGGACGACGACAAGAGCTGGTGGTTCTGCCTCAAGCACAACGAGGTTGAGCAGGGGGCCGGCTGCGCCGGGAAGGACCGGATGGGCCCGTACCCGACCAGGGAGGCGGCCGAGCACTGGCGGGACACGGTCGAGCGCCGGAACAAGGAATGGGACGCGCAGGACGACGACTGGTAGTGGCGACAGGCCGTTCCGGTTCCCACCGCCTGCCGTCTTGTAAGGTGAAGTCGGTCGGCAGAAGCGCGGCATTGGGGGCGCAAGGTGACCGTGGAACCGGGTGACGGCCTCCCGCCAGCCGCGCACGCGCGGATGGCGGAGATCCGGCGCAGCGGGACCTGGGGCTCGGCCCTCACGACCGACGAGTTCGCCGCGATCAGGGCGGTCGGCTTCGAGCCGGTCGGCCAGGTCCTCGGCGCCGCCGTCTACAACATCGGCTATACCGGCGGGTACGCGTGCCCGTCCTACGGCGGCGGCTACGGCATGGGCCGGCTGGGGCTCGCTACCTACGGCGGCCCGTACAACGCCGTCACCGCTACCTCGGGCAGCGGCAACCTTGGCTCGTACGCGCCGCTGGTGCGCACCATGTACCAGGCCCGGTGGGACGCGATCGGCCGGATGACCAAGGAATGCCAGGAGCTCGGCGGGCACGGCGTCGTCGGCGTCCGGCTGACGATCGGCCCCTTCCCGGCGGGCGGGCTTGAGTTCAAGGCGATCGGGACCGCGGTGCGCGCGCCCGGCGTGGCGCCGCTGCGCACGCCCTTCACCTCCGACCTCACCGGGCAGGACTTCGCGAAGCTGATCCTGGCCGGCTGGCGCCCGGCCGGGCTGGTGCTCGGCATCGCCGTCGGCGCCAGGCACGACGACTGGATGACGGTGAACCAGACCCGCTGGGGATCCGGCAACGTCGAGGTCGGCGGCTACACCGACCTGGTCAACGCCACTCGGCATGATGCGCGCCATCAGCTGGAAAAGGACGTGATCAAGCACGGCGCGGACGGCGTCGTGCTGCAGGAGATGGAGCTGCGGGTCGGCGAGCACGAGTGCCCGATGATGGAAGGCCGGCGCGACCACGTCGTGGAGGCGACCATCATCGGCACCGCGGTAGCGCACTTCGGCAAGCGGCGCGGGCAGGATACGCCGCCGCCGCTGGCGATCATGTCCCTGGACCCGCAACGGCGGCAGGCCGCGCGGGTCCGTCTCGGCCCTGACGGGGGCGGTCTGCGATGACACGAATGGCTAAGGAGCAGCGATGAGCGAGCAGCAGGGCACCGACATGCAGGTGCTCGGGGTACCCCAGGACGCGATCCGCAGGCTCTCCGAGCTGCGGCCAGGGCAGCCCGGCTCGATCTTCACCTCGGACCTGTCGGTGAACGAGTTTCTGCTGGTGCGCGAGGTCGGCTTCCGCCCCGTCGGCCTCGTGCTCGGTAGCTCGATTTACCACGTCGGGCTGCAGTTCGGTAAGTGGGGTCAGAGCCAGGAGCTGGACGTGCTGTCGCAGGCGATGTACCACGCTCGTGAGCTGGCCATGTCCCGGATGGAAGCGGAGGCCAGCGCGCTCGGAGCCGATGGCATCGTCGGCGTCCGGCTGGACGTCGAGATGAAGGAGTTCGGCGCCGACATCGCCGAGTTCATCGCCATCGGGACCGCGGTGATCGCCGAGCCGGGCGCAGGCGGCGGCGGGGTCACTAACTGGAAGAACAACAAGAACCTGCCGTTCACCTCGGATCTGTCCGGCCAGGACTTCTGGACCCTGATCCGGGCCGGTTACGCGCCGCTCGGCATGGTCATGGGCTCGTGCGTGTACCACATCGCGCACCAGCGGCTGGGCAGCAAGATGGGCAACATCGGCCGCAACGTCGAGCTGGAGCAGTTCACCCAGGCGCTGTATGACGCGCGCGAGCTGGCGATGAGCCGGATGCAGGCGGAGGCCGAGGAACTGGCGGCCGAGGGCATCGTGGGCGTGCAGCTGCGGCAGCACAGCCACGCCTGGGGCTCGCACACCACGGAGTTCTTCGCGATCGGCACCGCGGTGCGGCCGCTGCGCGACGACCACGTCATCCAGACGCCCACGATGGTGCTCAGCCTCGACGCCTGACCGGCGGCGCGCGATGGCGCCCGATCCGGCTAACCCAGGCGGTCCGGACAACAGCCTGCCGCCCGCGGCCAGGGCCCGGCTGGCCGACCTGGCCGGCCACCGGAGCTGGGGCTCATCTCTGAGCGTGTCGGAGTTCAGCACTATTTCGAAGGTCGGCTTCCACCCGGTCGGGCAGGTGCTCGGCGCCGCCGTCTGGAACGTGGGCAACACCGGCGGCGAGGAGTGCCCGTACGGGGTGCAGGTCTACCGGCGTGAGGGCACCACGACCGGCCAGGCCGCGATGGGGCTGGTCCGGCACGTGCAGGCCCCTTCCGGGGCCGCGGCGATCGGCGCGGCCCGGCCGCTGGTCTCGGCGCTGTATCAGGCCAGGCGCGCGGCGATCAACCGGATGATCAGCGAGTGCAGGACGCTGGGCGGCCTTGGCGTGATCGGCGTCTCGCTGACGGTCGGGCCGTTCGCGGAGGGCAGCCTGGAGTTCCGCGCGTTCGGCACCGCCGTGGCCGCGCCCGGCGTGCGGCTGCGCAGCGCGGCGTTCGCGTCCGACCTGTCCGGGCAGGATTTCACCAAGCTGGTCGGGCACGGCTGGATCCCCGTCGGGATGGCGATGGGCGTCGCGGTCGGCTACCGGCACGATGACTGGCTGGCGAAGGGGCAGACCCGGTTCAGCGCCGGCAACGTCGAGGTCACCGGCTACAGCGAGCTGCTCAGCCAGATGCGCCGTGACGCCAGGAACGAGCTGGAGCTCGACCTGATCCGGATGGGCGCCGAGGGTGTAGTGGTCCGGGAGATGGAGACGCGGATCAGCGAGCGGTCCTGCCCGATCGTGCCATTCGGCAAGGACCATGTCGTCGAGGCCACGATCCTCGGCACCGCGATCGCGCAGTTCGCCCGGATGCAGGCGCCGCCGGTGTACGGCATCCACAAAATGGACGACGGCGGCCGCCGTCGTGCTGCCGCCGCGCGGCAGCTGTCGGTCAGCCTGGAGGGCGGCGAGAAGAAGCCGGAGCCCGGGCCGGCCCCGTCCGAGCCCGGCGCCGGCCCCGAAGAGCCCGGCAATCCGCGCGACTCCGGCGATTGACCGGCGTCCGGGCCGGACTTCCTCCTCCGGTGACTGACCTCTGCCGGACACTCTCGACCGGTTTGTGGTCACCGCAGCAGTGAAAGTAGTCCGGCAGCCCCGGGCTAGTCGGGCTGAGTGCCGGCGATGGCGTCGAGCGCGCGGGCGAGCCGGCCGCGCAGGCCCGGCGCCGGCGCGGACGCCGGGAACCGCGGGCCCGGCCGGCGCGGACCCGCCGCGCTCGAGCCGGGCCCGGCGGCGGTGGCGGCGCTGACCAGGTGCTGGGCGGCGTCGAACGTCATCGGCGCCTCGGCCTGCGGCACCGGCAGCGCCTCGTGCGCGATGCCCTCAAGGTCCGGGTCGCCGCGGTCCAGGGCGAACACGGTCGCGCCGAGCCTGCGCACGTCACTCACCCGTTCCAGCAGCTCGGCCGGCGCCAGCTCGCCGCTCACGACCAGCAGGGTCTGGCCGCGGCTGGCCGCGCGGAGCCGGTCCAGGCCGACGGCCAGGTGCGGCGGCGCGTCCGGCGGGGGAGCCCAGCGGACCAGCGTCGGCCTCAGCTCCGGTAACCCGGCCAGCCGGCTCTCGTCGTCCAGGTGCGCGGTCATGTGCCAGGGCTCGTCCTGGGCGGTGCCGAAGATCAGCAGGCCGTGTCGGGGTGCGGGCGCTGTGCCGCAGCGCGGCGGCGAAGGCCGACGTGCGGTCGAGCCAGCCGGTGGGCGCGAGCAGCGCCCGCAGCGTCGCTACCTGGTCGGCGTTCATGTCCCCATCGTGCCGGAACCGGCGTCGCGGCGTGCCGTCATCGGCTGGGTGCGCACCGCGGCCAGCCCCGGCGCCTGCCGCGTGACAGCCGCGGGCCGGGTGCGGGCCGGGTGCGGGCAGCCCGCGCTATGCCCGCAGTGCCCGCCCGGTACCCGGCTGTGCCAGGATCTGCCCATGACGGCTGACCAGGACGACCTCTCCGCGCTCGTGATCGGCGTTCTCGGCGGGACCGGGGACCAGGGGCGCGGACTCGCCCGCAGGTTCGCGCTGGCCGGCCACCGCGTGATCATCGGCTCCCGTGACGCCGGCCGGGCCGCCGCCGCCGCGGCGGGCCTCGGCAGCGAGCTGATCTCCGGCACGGTGAACGCGGAGGCGGCCGCGCAGGCCGACGTCGTGATCGCCGCGATCCCCTGGGACGGACACAAGGAACTACTGGCCGCCCTGGCGCCGCAGCTGGCCGGCAAGATCGTGATCGACTGCGTGAACCCGATGGGCTTCGACGGCAAGGGCGCCTACGCGCTGCCGGTGCCCGAGGGCAGCGCGGCCCAGCAGGCGGCCGCGGTGCTGCCCGACAGCACGGTTGTGGGCGCGTTCCACCATGTGTCGGCCGAGCTGCTGCTGGCCCCTGAGATCGGCCTGCTCGACCTGGACGTGCTGGTGCTCGGGGACGACCGGCAGGCCACCGACCTGGTGTCGGCGCTGGCCAGCCGCATCCCCGCCATCCGCGGTATCTACGCGGGCAGGCTGCGCAACTGCGGCCAGATCGAGGCCCTCACCGCGAACCTGGTCTCGATCAACCGCCGGTACAAAGCGCACGCGGGGATCCGCGTGACCGACGTCTGACCTGCGCCGCAGGCCGTCCTCGCTGCGGGGGAACGCCGTACGGCTGTGTAAGGTCACTCGTTGTGATTGGCCGAGCGCGGAAAGTGGGGGTCTGGTCGGGCCTGGACCCGAGCGTGTCCTCGGTCTCCCTGCCCTCCCGCCGGGTCAGCCCGCTGCAGGCGGTGATGAGCCGGGCGGTGCTGGCGTCGTTGCTGCTGATCGTCTCCACGGTCATCGTGTACCTGGGCCGGGACGGCTACAAGGACACGGCTACCCCGGGCCAGCCGCTGAACCTGGTGGCCAGCGCGTACTACTCGGCGGTGACGCTGTCCACTACGGGTTACGGGGACATCGTGCCGATCACGACGACCGCCAGGCTGGTCAACACGTTCGTGATCACGCCGATCCGGGTGATCTTCCTGATCCTGCTGATCGGGACGACGCTGGAGGTGCTGACCGAGCGGACCCGGATGAGCTGGCGGATATCGCGATGGAGGTCGAAGTTGTCCGGTCACACGGTGCTGGTGGGATACGGGACGAAGGGCCGCGCCACTCTCGCCACGCTGCAGGAGGCGGGCACATCCAGGGACCAGCTGGTGGTGATCGACATCTCGCCGCCGGCCGCGGCCGAGGCGAACCGGGCGAACGTCGTCGCGGTGACCGGCGACGGCAGCCCGGCGGGAGACCCTGGCCAGCGCCGACATCGAGCGGGCCGCGCAGCTGATCATCGCGGTGGACCGGGACGACACAGCGGTCCTGATCGCCCTGACCGCCCGCCAGCTGAACCCGGACATCGCCATCATCGCGGCCGTCCGCGAGGCGGAGAACGAGACCCTGCTGCGCCAGTGCGGCGCCGGCCAGGTGGTGGTGTCCTCAGCCGCGGCCGGCCGCTGCTCGGCCTGTCCACGATGGACGCGGGCGTCGGTCAGTTCCTGTCTGAATTGCTCGACCGCAGCCGCGGCCTGGCCCTCAACGAACGGCTGGCCGAGCCCGCCGAGGTTGGCCAGCCGGTCCGGCTGGCGGTGCCGGGCGCGGTCGCCGTCCTGCGGGCTGGGCACGTGATCGGCGTAGACGACCCGCAGGCGGCCGCGCTGCTGGCCGGTGACCGGATCGTGCTGCTCGCGGAGACGGCACCGGGTCCGGGGTGGCAATAACCGCGCGCCGGACCCGGGCCGCGAACCGGTCAGCGGTAGGAGTACTCCTCGGTCGGGAAGCCGCCGCCCACGACGTCGGCCGCGAATGACTGCGCGGCGTCGCGCAGTACGCCGGCGACGTCGGCGTAGCGCTTGACGAACTTGGCGGTCCGCGGGCTCAGCCCCGCCATGTCCTGCCAGACCAGCACCTGCGCGTCGCAGTCGGGCCCGGCGCCGATGCCGATGGTCGGGATGTCCAGGCTCTCGGTCACCTGCCGCGCGAGCGTGGCCGGCACGCACTCCAGCACCACCGCGAAGGCGCCGGCCGCCTGCAGCGTCTTGGCGTCGTGCAGCAGCCGCTCGCCGTCCTCGCCGCGGCCCTGCACCTTGTAGCCGCCGAATGCGTTCACCGACTGCGGGGTGAGGCCGAGATGAGCCATCACCGGGATACCGGCGGCGACCAGTTCCTCAACCTGCCGGACGACCCGGTAGCCGCCCTCGAGCTTGACTGCCTGTGCCCCGGTCTCCTTGAGGAACCTGGTGGCTGCCTCCAGCGCCGCGGTGGGTGATGCCTGGTATGACCCGAACGGGAGATCTGCCACGATCAGCGCCCGCCGGGTGCCGCGGACGACGGCCGCGGTCAGCGGGATCAGGTCGTCGACGGTCACCGGGATGGTCGAGTCGTGCCCGTAGACCACCATGGCGGCCGAGTCGCCGACGAGCAGCACCGGGATGCCGGCCTCGTCGAACACCCGGGCGGTCAGGGCGTCGTAGGCCGTCAGCATCGGCCACTTCTCGCCGCTGGCCTTGGCGGCCGCGATGTCCCTGACGGTCAGCCGCCTGCTGGCCGAGCCGCCGTAGAGGGGCTCGCCCGTCCCGGCGCGCGCTGGACTCGCAGCCTGGTCGGGGCTGCCCGAAATACCGGTCATTGCTTCCTCCGCGTCTCGTTGCGCCCTCATGGCGTCCCCGGACCCCTCGATGATCGCATGCCTGACCGCGGTCCGCCATGGTCCTGGCCGGGCGAGATGCTGGCTCCGACCGGAAAATTGCAATACGATAGCGTTTCGTATCGTTACTAGCGATGCCTGCAGCTATCAACGCGGGCGCAGCGGGCCTGCTGCATCCCGCCGGGCATCGAAGGGGCGGGTATGGATTCCGAGGCGATTGCGCGGCGGCGCTGGCTGATCCTCAGCGTGCTGATCATCAGTCTCGCGGCGGTCGTGCTGGACAACACGATCCTGAACGTCGCCCTGAAGACGATCTCGGAGCCGAGATCCGGGCTCGGAGCCAGCCAGAGCCAGCTGGAATGGGCGATCAACTCCTACACGCTGGTCTTCGCCGGCCTGCTGTTCAGCTTCGGCGTCATCGGCGACCGGATCGGCCGCCGCCGGATGCTGATCATCGGCATGGCGCTGTTCGGCCTGTCGTCGCTGATCTCGTCCTACGCGCAGACTCCTGACCAGCTGGTCTGGGCCAGGGCCGCGATGGGCCTGGGCGGTGCCGCCGTCATGCCGCAGACGCTGTCCATCATCACGAACGTGTTCGACCCGAAGGAGCGCGCGCGGGCCATCGGGATCTGGGCGTCGGCGGTCGGCGTGGCCATCGCGGTCGGCCCGATCGTCGGCGGCCTGCTGCTCGACCACTTCTGGTGGGGCTCGGTCTTCCTGGTCAACGTCCCGCTCACCGCGATCGGCATCGCCGCGATCGTGGCCGTCGTGCCGGAGTCCAAGAGCCCGGACCCCGGCCGGATCGACTACCTCGGCGTACTGCTGTCGATCGCCGGACTGGTGCTGGTCGTGTACGGGATCATCGAAGGCGGCGACAACGGCTCCTGGCTGACCGGCACCGTCCTCGGGCCGATCGCGGCGGGCCTTGCCGTGCTCACGGTCTTCGCCTGGCACGAGGCCAGAATCGAGCATCCCGCGCTGGACGTGAGGCTGTTCCGGGACCGCCGGCTGTCCACCGCAGCGGCGGCGATCGCGCTGGTCTTCTTCGCGCTGTCCGGGGCGTTCTTCTTCACCAGCTTCTACGTCCAGAACGTGCGCGGCTACAGCCCGCTGCACGCCGGCCTGCTGACGATTCCGCTGGCGGCCGGGCAGCTGCTGTGCGCGCCGCGCACGGCCGCATTGGTCCGCCGGTTCGGCGCGAAGGCCGTGGTGACCACCGGCCTCATCGTGGTGGCGTGCGCGCTGGCGGGCTATCACCTGCTCGGCACGAGCACGCCGATCTGGTGGCTGGAAGTCACCTTCCTGCTGCAGGGCGCGGGTATGGGCCTGGTGATGCCGCCGGCGACCGAGGGCGTCATGTCGGTCGTGCCGCGCGAGCGCGGCGGTGCGGGTTCGGCGATCACAAACACCTGCCGGCAGGTCGCGGTCGCGCTGGGCGTCGCGGTACTCGGGTCGGTCCTGGCGCAGGCCTACCGGCTCCGGCTGACGCCGTACCTGTCCGTGCTGCCGCCCAGGGCGCGGGCGGGCGCCACGGTGTCGATCGCCCAGACGCAGCAGCTCGCGCTGCACCTCGGGCCCGCCGGTGACCGGCTGATGGCCGCGGCGAGCCGGTCCTTCGTGGACGCGATGCACGTGACGTCGCTGATCTCGATCGTGATCGCGGCGGTCGGTGCCGTCGCGATGGCGATCTGGATGCCCGGCCGGCGCGCCGCCGGGACGCCCGGCCGCGCGCGGGGCGAAGATGACGGGCGCGTTCAGTTCGGCGACTCGGTGGCCAGCACGGCCGGCGCGGAAGGCTAGGCGAGGCAATGCCAGTCAGTACCAGCACGGGCGGGACCGGTACGGGCCGGACCGGCACGAGCGCCAGGGCGCAGGGCCTGCCCGAGCGGGCCGATGCGCGGACCGCACGGACCGCGCGGGTCAGGCCGGGATCTGGCCACCACCCCGGCCGCGGCGCCGAGCAGGCCGCCGGCGAGCATTCCGACGGCATCGCGCGCGAGCAGCGCCGCCCTGGACGGCCGCGCAGCGAGCAGGCGGACCAGGCGATCATGACCGCCGCCCTGGACCTGTTCGCCGAGAGCGGCCCGGCGGGCCTGTGCATCGAGCAGGTGGCCGCGCGGGCCGGTGTGGGCAAGGCGACGATCTACCGGCGCTGGCCCGGCAAGGAAGACATGCTGCTGGACGCGCTGCCGCTGCTGGCGTCGGCGCTGCCGGTGCCGCAGGGCCGGTCGGTCCGCGCCGACCTGATCGCGCTGCTGGACGCGTCCTGCAAGGAAGCCGCCGACCCGCGGCGGCGGCGGCTGATCGCGCTGCTGCAGGGCGAAGGCGTGCAGTACCCGCGGCTGAAGGCCAGCTACCTGGCGACGGTGATCCGGCCGCGCCGCGAGGCGTTCCGGACCGTGCTGCGCCGCGGCGTCGCCACCGGCGAGCTGCGCGAGGACACCGACATCGACGCGGCCATGTACCTGCTCAACGGCGCCGTCGTCGCGAGCATGTCCGGGATGCACGCTGACCTGGTCGACAGCCGGTACGCCCGCCGGGTCGTGGCCGAGCTACTGCGGGGGCTCGGCGCCCGCTGACTGTGCCAGGCCGGGGGACGACCCCCGGACCCCCGCGGACAGGGTAGTTAGGCTGGCGTGATGCAGCTCACCAAGCTCGGCCACTCGTGCGTCCGCCTCAGCAAGGACGGCGGCACGCTCGTCATCGACCCGGGCTCGTGGAGCGGGCCGGACATGCTGACGGGCGCGCAGGCCGTGCTGGTCACCCACGAGCACCCGGATCACCTGGACGCCGACGCGCTGCGCGCGGCCCTGGCGGCCGACCCCGGGCTGCAGCTGTGGTCGAACCGGTCGGTGGCCGGCCAGTTCGTCGAGTTCGGTAGCCGCGTGCACGCCGTCACGCACGGCGACACGTTCTCGGCCGCGGGCTTCGACGTGCACGTCTACGGCGAGCAGCACGCGCGCATCGTGCCGCAGGTGCCGGTGATCGCGAACACCGGCTTCGCGGTCGACGGCACCGTCTTCCACCCCGGCGACTCGTTCACCGTGCCGGAGGACAAGATCCCGACGCTGCTCGTGCCGGTCAGCGCGCCGTGGCTGAAGTTCGCCGAGGTCGCCGACTACATCGCCGCGGCCGCGCCGGAGCGCGGCTTCGCGATCCACGACGCGGTGCTGAGCAAGCAGGGGATCGGCCTGATCACCATGCTGCTCGGCGTCGTGTCCAAGCCGGAGGCGCCGGTCACGCGGCTGGAGCCCGGCACGTCCGTGGAGCTGTGACCGGCCGGACGGGGTCAGGCCGAGAGTGACGGTCAGCCGGACCGGGGCTCGCGCCAGCGGCTCGTGATCGGCAGCCGCCGGTCCCGGCCGAAGTTCTTCGCGGAGATCTTCGGGCCCGGCGGGTACTGCCGCCGCTTGTACTCGGCCCGGTCCACCAGCCGGATGACGCGCTCGACCAGCGCCGGGTCGTGACCCGCCGCGACCAGCTCGGCGGACCCCATGTCGCGCTCGACGTAGTCGTCCAGCAGTCGGTCGAGCACCTCGTAGTCGGGCAGCGAGTCGGAGTCCAGCTGGCCGGGCGCGAGCTCGGCGCTGGGCGGCTTGGTGATGGAGTTTTCCGGGATCGGCGGGGTCTGACCGCGCGCAGCCGCCTGCTCGTTCCGCCATCGGGCCAGCGCCCACACCAGCGTCTTCGGCACGTCCTTGATCGGCGCGTAGCCGCCGACGGCGTCGCCGTACATGGTCGAGTACCCGGTCGCCAGCTCGCTCTTGTTGCCGCAGGCGAGCACCAGGTGGCCTTCCTCGTTGGACAGCCCCATCCAGATCATGCCGCGGATACGGGCCTGCAGGTTCTCCGCCGCGATGCCGTGCAGGTCGAGGCTGGTCGTCGAAGCCGTCCATCATCGGCTTGATCGGGATCAGCCGGGAGTGGAGGCCTTGCCGCCGGACCAGATCCTCGGCGTCGGCGACCGAGTGGCCGGACGAGTAGGGACTGGGGTTGAGCACGACGTGCACCCGGTCCGGTCCGAGCGCGTCCGCCGCGATCGTCGCGGTGAGCGCCGAGTCGATGCCGCCGGACAGGCCCTGGATGGTCGAGCGGAACCCGTTCTTGCGCACGTAGTCCCGCACCCCCAGCACCAGCGCCCCGTAGATCTCGGCCAGGTCGGACAGCCGGGGCCAGATCATCGGCGCGGCCAGCGGCGCGTCCGGCTCCGGCGCGGGCAGCGGCGCCAGCTCGATCCGCTCGATCGTCATCGTGCTGCCGTCGCCGGCGTTCGCGCGCTGGCGGCCCGCGGGCAGCGCGGTGTCGGCGGCGGCCAGGTCGAGGTCGGCCATCACCAGGGCCTCGTCGAACTGCGGCCCGCGGGCCAGCAGGTCACCGGCCGGCGACACGATGATCGAGTCGCCGTCGAAGACCAGCTCGTCCTGGCCGCCGACAAGGTTCGCGTACGCGAGCACGGCGCCGGCTTCGGCCGCGCGCCGCTGGCACAGCGCCAGCCGCGCGTCGTCCTTGTTCCGCTCGTACGGCGACGCGTTCGGCACCACCAGCAGGCTCGCGCCGGCGGTCCGGGTGACTGCGACCGGCCCGCCGTCCTGCCACAAGTCCTCGCAGATCGCGACCGCGATGTCGACCGGCTCGCCGCCCTGGGCCGGCAGCCGGAACACCGGCAGCGTGTCGCCGGGCAGGAAGTAGCGGAACTCGTCGAAGACGCCGTAGTTGGGCAGGTGGTGTTTGGCCGACGTGATCGCGATGTTGCCGCCGTGCAGCACCGCGGCCGCGTCCAGCGGTGATCCGGCCGGCACGCCGACCCGGGGCTGCTGGTCGGCGCGGCGGTCCAGGTAGCCGATGACGACGGCGACGCCGTCGAGACCCTCCCTGGTGAGCGCCGTGCTCAGCGCCTCCAGCGCGTTGATCGACGCGTCCACGAAGGATCGGCGCAAGGCCAGGTCCTCGACCGGGTAGCCGGTCAGCATCATCTCCGGGAAGACGACGACGCGCGCGCCCTGCTCGGCGGCGCGCATCGTCCACTCCAGCGCCTTGTCGGCGTTCGCGGCGAGATCGCCGACGGTAGCGTTGACCTGGGCAAGCGCGATACGTAGCTGTGGCACGCTTCCTAGCCTACGGGCCGGCCGCGGTCGCAATTCCGCCTCGGCACGGCGACGCTCACCGGCGACGACGTGAGCCTCAACGATCCCGACGACTGCGCCGGTTCCGGCACCACCACGGGCTGCTGACCGGGCCAATCACGGCGTCGCAGGCCCGCAGGCCGCTACCGAGGGGCCCGTAACAGCCAGGAAACATGGGCGGGGCAGACTGGGCCGGTGGACAGGCAGGAAGAGTTCGTGCTCCGCACGCTGGAAGAGCGTGATATCCGGTTCGTCCGGTTGTGGTTCACCGACGTGCTCGGCTACCTGAAGTCGGTCGCGGTAGCGCCGGCCGAGCTGGAGGGCGCCTTCGCCGAGGGCATCGGGTTCGACGGCTCCGCGGTCGAAGGCTTCGCCCGGGTGCACGAAGCGGACATGCTCGCCAAGCCGGACCCGGCCACGTTCCAGCTCATGCCCGCGGGCGGGGACAGCGCCGGCACCGGGCGGATGTTCTGCGACATCCTGCTGCCGGACGGGTCGCCGTCCTACGCCGACCCGCGGTACGTGCTCAAGCGCGCGCTCGCGAACGCCGCCCGGCTGGGCTTCACCTTCTACACCCACCCGGAGATCGAGTTCTTCCTGCTCCGGGAGCGGCCGGAGCCGGGCGGCCGGCCGCGGCCGATCGACTCCGGCGGCTACTTCGATCACACCCCGCACGGCATCGCGCACGACTTCCGCCGCGAGGCGATCACGATGCTGGAGAGCCTGGGCATCTCGGTGGAGTTCAGCCACCACGAGGGCGCGCCGGGCCAGCAGGAGATCGACCTGCGGTACGCGGACGCGCTCAGCACTGCGGACAACATCATGACGTTCCGGCTGGCGATGAAGGAGGTCGCGCTCCAGCAGGGCGTGTACGCCTCGTTCATGCCGAAGCCGTTCTCTGAGCACCCGGGCTCGGGCATGCACACGCATATGTCGCTGTTCGAGGGCGACCGTAACGTGTTCCACGAGCCCGGCGCCGAGATGCAGCTGTCCAAGACCGGCCGGGCCTTCATCGCCGGCCTGCTCCGGCACGCCGCCGAGATCACGGCCGTGACCTGCCAGTGGGTCAACTCCTACAAGCGGCTGTGGGGCGGCACCGAGCGGATCGCCGGCGCCGGGGGAGAAGCACCCGCCTACATCTGCTGGGGTCACAACAACCGGTCGGCGCTGATCCGGGTGCCGATGTACAAGCCGCAGAAGGGCAACGCGACCCGGATCGAGTTCCGCTCCATCGACCCGGCCTGCAACCCCTACCTGGCGTTCGCGGTGATCCTCGCCGCCGGGCTGAAGGGCATCGAGGACGACTACGAGCTGCCGCCAGGCGCCGAGGACGACGTGTGGGCGCTGACGACGGCCGAGCGCCGCGCACTGGGCATCGCGCCGCTGCCGCAGAACCTGTCCGACGCGATCAACGTCATGCAGGGCAGCGAACTGGTCGCCGAGACGCTGGGCGAGCAGGTCTTCGACTTCTTCCTGCGCAACAAGCGGGAGGAGTGGCAGGACTACCGCAACCAGGTCACCCAGTTCGAGCTGGACCGCTACATCGGGGTTCTGTAAGGGAACGGGGCTGTCCCCGCCAGCTCGCATGGCCGGGCCGCGGCATCTACGGTGCTAGATGTGAGCGCGCTGGAGGGGCGCGGTGCCCCTTGGACCGAGGAGCGGGCAGGCACTGTGAGCATGCCGCGCGGGAGCCTGGCCGGTCAGCTGGCCGCGCTGGGCTTCGCCGACACGGCGACCGCCCAGCGGCGGCTAGCCGGGCTGGGCTTCGGCAGGTCCGGTAACTCTGCCGACGACGGCCCGCTGCTGACCGCGCTCGCGGCAGCGGCCGACCCGGATCAGGCGCTGGCCGCGCTCGACCGGATGGCACCCGGCGCGGACCTGCTCGGGGCGCTGCGCGCCGATCCGGTGCTGCGCGACCGGCTCACCACGGTGCTGGGCGCGAGCGCCGCCCTCGGCCAGCACCTGGCCCGGCACCCGGCTGACTGGCGGCTGCTCGCCGCCGAAGTCCCGGTCGGGCCTGGCCCGGCGCCGGAGCTGCGGGCCGAGCTGCTGGCCGCGGTCGGCGCCGACCCCGGCGCGGCCGAGCCGGAAGCCAGCGCCGCCGACGGTGACCCGGCCACCCGGCTGCGCGTCGGCTACCGGCGGCGGCTGCTCCGGCTGGCTGCCGGCGACCTGACCGGCGAGGTGCCGCTGGACGCGGTCATGGCCGGACTCGCGGACCTGACGGTGGCCGCGCTGGACGCGGCGCTCGCGATCGCCCGGGCCGAGCTGCCCGCGAGCACTATGTCGTCCGGGGCGGGGCCGGTCCGGCTGGCGGTCATCGCGATGGGCAAGTGCGGCGGGCGCGAGCTGAACTACGCCAGCGACGTCGACCTGATCTTCGTGGCCGGGCCGGACCAGGAGGCGCTGCGCGGCGCCACGGCCCTGGCCAGCGGGCTGATCCGGGTGTGCTCACAGAGCACGCCGGAAGGCGCGCTGTTCCCGGTGGACCCGAACCTGCGGCCGGAGGGCAGGGACGGACCGCTGGTGCGGACCGTGGCCAGCCACCTGGCCTACTACCAGCGCTGGGCGAAGACGTGGGAGTTCCAGGCCCTGCTCAAGGCCAGGTTCGCGGTCGGCGACGCCGAGCTGGCGGCCGAGTACCTGGCCACCGTGACCCCGCTGGTGTGGCAGGCCGCCCAGCGCGAGGACTTCGTCGCCGACGCGCAGGCGATGCGCCGGCGGGTGATCGAGGCCCTGCCCGCCGATCAGGCGGGGCGGGAGCTGAAGCTCGGCCCCGGCGGCCTGCGCGACATCGAGTTCGCGGTGCAGCTGCTCCAGCTCGTGCACGGCCGGGCGGATGACAGCCTGCGCGAGCCCGCCACCCTGCCGGCCCTGGCGGCGCTCGCGGCGGGCGGCTACGTCGGCCGGTCCGACGCGGCGGCGATGAGCGCGGCGTACCGGTTCCTGCGCGGCACCGAGCACCTGCTGCAGCTGCGCCAGCTGCGGCGCACGCACTTGCTGCCGGAAGACCCGGTCGTGCTGCGCGAGATCGGCCGGGCGATCCGCAGGCTGCGACTGGATCCGCAGGCCGATGGCACCGCGCTGCCAGCCGGCGATCCGGCCGAGGCGCTGCTGGCCCGCTGGCGCAAGCACGCCGGCCAGGCGCGGCAGCTGCACGAGAAGCTGTTCTACCGGCCACTGCTGGACGCGGTCGCCCGGCTGCCGGGCGAAGTCACCCGGCTGACGCCGGCCGCGGCGGCCGAGCGACTGGAGGCGCTCGGCTACGCCGATCCGGCAGGCGCGCTGCGGCACCTGGAGGCGCTGTCCTCCGGCGTGTCCCGGAAGGCCGCGATCCAGCGCACGCTGCTGCCGGTGCTGCTCGGCTGGCTGGCCGACGCGCCTGAGCCGGACTCCGGCCTGCTCGCGTTCCGCCAGGTCAGCGAAGCGCTCGGCGGCTCGCCCTGGTACCTGCGGTTGCTCCGCGACAACGCGCTCGTCACGCAGCGGCTGGCCCGGCTGCTGGCGTCCAGCCGGTACGCGACCGGCCTGCTGCTGCGGGCGCCGGAGGCGGTCGGCATGCTGGCCGACGACAGTCAGCTGGTGGCCCGGCCGGAGGCCGACCTGCTGGCCGAGGCGCGGTCGGCCATCCGGCGGCACCCGGTGCCCGCCGAGGCTGCTGCCACGGTGCTGGCGATCCGGCGCCGCGAGCTGCTCCGCACGGCGGCCGCCGACGTGCTCGGGCTGGCCGGGATCGAGGCGACCGGGATCGCGCTGACCGAGCTGACCCGGGTGTCGATCGCAGCGGTGCTGGATGCCGCCGTGGCCGACGCCGAACGGTCGGCCGGGCCGTTGCCGACCCGGATCGCGGTGATCGGCATGGGCCGCTTCGGCGGGTCGGAGATGGGCTACGCGAGCGACGCCGACGTGCTGTTCGTGCACGAGCCGAAGCCCGGCAGCAGCGACGAGGCGGCCACCAGGGCCGCGCACGCGGTGGCCGAGTCCGTCCGCGCGCTGCTGAGTCGGCCAGGGCCGGACCCGGCCCTGCTGCTCGACGCGGATCTGCGGCCGGAGGGCAGGCAGGGCCCGCTGGTGCGGACGCTCGCCTCCTACCGGGCGTATTACCGGCGCTGGTCGCTGGCCTGGGAGTCGCAGGCGCTGTTGCGAGCAGAGTTCGCGGCCGGGGACGCGGAGCTGGGCCTGGCGTTCACCGCGCTGGCTGATGGCCTCCGGTACCCGCCCGACGGCATCGGCGGCGACGCGGTGCGCGAGATCCGGCGGCTCAAGGCCCGGATGGAGGCCGAGCGGATGCCGCGCGGTGTCGAGCCCGCGCTGCACCTGAAGCTCGGGCCTGGCGGCCTGGCCGACGTCGAATGGGTCGCGCAGCTGCTGCAGCTCCGGCACGCGGGCGCGGTCCCGGCGCTGCGCACGACCAGGACGCTGGCCGCACTCACCGCGGCTCGCGAGGCCGGCCTGATCAGTCCCGAGGACACTCGGACACTCACCGCGGCGTGGCTGCTGGCGTCCCGGATCAGGGACGCGGTGATGCTGGCCCGCGGCCGCGGCTCGGACACGCTGCCGTCCGCGCCGGTGGAACTCGCGGTCGTCGCCCGGCTGCTCGGCTATCCGGCCGACGGTGCCCAGGATCTGATCCAGTCTTGGCGGCGGGCCGGCCGGCAGGCGAGGTCTGTCTTTGAGCGGTTGTTTTACGGGTGAGTCTTGCGGGCGCAGTCGGTGCCCGGCCGGCACAGAAGAAACGTGCCTGCCGGGCACCGCCTACGCCCGTTCGCAGGGCGGGTGGACCGCGCCAATACAGACCTGCTGGCCGGGAACCGGGCGGGCCCAATCGGAAAGCCTGACGTTGCCGGTGGTGCCGGCTTCGTCCAACCGACTCGCCTGGTTGGCCGCGTGCGCGTGCGTGGGCGCTGGGCTGCGCGGATCCAACTTAGGGTGGAGGCGTGCTGATACGCGAGCCGGATGCCAGTTTCCCGGCACGGGGGGATGCTTGGGACGTGGCTGACGTCGGCGAGCGGGCGGGCGCTGCGGGGTCGCCCGGGACTTCGTGGCCGGGGCGGCTGGTGGACCGGGTGCTGTCTGCGCTGTCGGCTGACTACCAGCGGCCGACCGGGCCGATCGTGATCGCGGGGCTGCTCGCGGTGGTGGCCCTGCTCATCGTGCACTCCTCGCACGGCCCGCTATTCGGCTTCCCGCTGGCGGTGCTGTCCCTCACCGCGACGGTGCCCGTCGCGGTGATCCGGAAGTGGCCGGGCCCGGCGATCGCGGTGCTGCTGACGGCGAACTCCGGTTTTATCTTGTTCGGGCGGCTGAACTGGCCGGTGACCGCGATGATCGGCTGGGTCATCGCGCTCGCGGCTTGCCCGCTGATGCTGAGCCGGCGTCGGGCCATCCAGCTCCTCGTCCTGTCCGAGCTGATCGTGATCGCCGCCATGGTCCCGCGGGCCAACAACTCGACTCCGTGGGACGCGACCCTGGCCGAGATGCTGGCCGTGGTGGCGGCCTGGGGCGCGGGCGAGCTGCTGCAGGCCAGGCGGCAGACCGCGATCGAGCGCGCGGCGGCCGCGGACCGGGTCCGGTCGCTGACCGAGCGGGACGCGCTGGCCCGGGAGCGGGCCGCGATCGCCAGGGAACTGCACGACGTCGTCGCGCACCACGTCTCGATGATCGCGGTCCGGGCCGGGACGACTCCGTACGGCTCGCCCGGCCAGTACCGGGAGGCGTTCGACGAGATCGCGAAGGATGCGAGGACCGCGCTGGCCGAGCTGCGGGTCGTGCTCGGCGTGCTGCGCGACCCGGCGGCCGTCTCAGCGGCCGCGCCGCAGCCGTCAATCGCCGACGTCCAGCAGCTGCTCGACCGCGTCTGCGGCACCGGCGCCGACGTCCAGCTGCAGGTCATCGGCTTGGTCCGGCCGCTGCCGGCCTCGGCGGAGCTATGCGGCTACCGGGTGGTGCAGGAGGCCGTGACCAACGCCGGGCGGCACGCGCCGGGCAGCCGGGTGCTCGTCTGCGTCCGCTACCGGTCCGCGGAGCTGGAGATCTCGGTCACCAACAGCCGGGGCGACGGCCGGCCGCCGGGTTCCGGCCGCGAGCCGGCCTCGCCTGGCTTCGGGCTGATCGGGCTGCGCGAGCGAGTCGGGCTGCTCGGCGGCGACTTCTCGGCCGGCCCGCACGACGACGGCGGGTTCACGGTGCGGGCGGTGCTGCCGGTCGCGCCCGGCCGGGCCGAGCTGGAAGCGGAGTCGGCGTGACGTCCGCGGAGCCGCCCGTGGGTCCGGTCAGGGCCGGGCCGGCCAGCCCGGAGTCGCTCAGTCCGGAGTCGCTCAGCCAGCCGCAGCCACCGAAGCGGCTGCGGGTGCTCATCGCGGACGACCAGGCCGTCGTCCGGCTCGGCTTCACCACCCTGATCGACTCGCAGGACGACATGGCAGTGGTCGGCTCCGCGGCGGACGGCCAGCACGCGGTCCGGCTGGCCGCCGAGCTTAAGCCTGACGTGGTGCTGATGGACATCCGGATGCCCGTCATGGACGGCATCGAGGCGACCAGGCGGCTGGCGGCCTCGGCCACCGCGCCGCACGTGCTCGTGCTCACGACCTTCGACCTGGACGACTACGTCTACGCCGCGTTGCGGGCTGGGGCCAGCGGGTTCCTGCTGAAGGACGCGAGTCCGGAGGAGATCCTGGCCGCGGTGCGCGTGGTCGCCGCCGGTGACGCGCTGCTGGACCCGTCGGTGACGAAGATGATGGTCGCCGAATTCACCAGCCGGGCGACACTGACGCCGCCGCCGCAGCTGGACCTGCTCACGCCGCGCGAGCATGAGGTGTTGCTGCTGGTCGCGAACGGGCTGGCGAACGGCGAGATAGCCGCGCGCCTCTACCTGGCCGAGCAGACGGTGAAGTCGCACGTCAGCGCCGTGCTGCTGAAGCTCGGGGTGCGGGACCGGGTCCAGGCGGTCATCCTGGCCTACGAGTCGGGCCTGATAGTGCCCGGATCCGGGCCCGGCGCTCGGTAGGCGGCCAGCAGCGCATCGCGGTCGGCCGCTGGCAGGTACTTGACTGCCTCGCGCATGGTGACACCCGAGGTCCGGCTGGCCCGCGGGGCCAGCCAGTCCGCGACCAGGTCCGGGTGCTTTTTCGCGGTCTCCCGCAGCACCCAGCCGATGGCCTTGCGGATGAAGAACTCACGCTCGGTCAGCATCCCGTCGGCGTACCGGCCGAACCGGTCGAACTGGGTGACGTCGCCGCGCCGCAGCGGCACCAGCAGCGCCAGCATGGCTGACCGGCGGATCCAGAAATCCGGGTCCGCGGCCCACCGGTCGAGGGTCGGGTAGAGCTCGGGGAAGCGCGCGACCAGCGACCCGGCGACGTCCGCGGCCAGGCTGTCGACCAGCGCCCAGGTGCCGCTGTCGCGCAGCAGCTGCTCCACGAACCGCAGGTCGGCCTGCGTCAGCAGCGCCCGGCCGTCGACGAGCATGAGCAGGGCGGCGAGCCGGCACTCGAACACCGGGCGGGACCACAGGTCGGTGGCGACCGCGAGCAGCCGGGCCCGGTCGGGCGCGGGCTGCGACTTGCGCCAGGCGATTACCGCGGCCCTGGCCTGCGGCACGGTAGCGCCGGTGAACTCCAGGTCAAGCTTCAGGTAGGCCTTCGAGCCGGCCGCGCGATCGGGGCTAACCCCCGTGCACAGCGCGCTGTAGATGGCATCGGCCTCGGCGGCAGCCCGTTCCCTCACCTGGTCAGCTTGCCAAGCTGGGCCGGGCCGGACAAGCAGTGGCCCCGCCGGGGGCGCAACCCCGGCGGGGCCCGATCCGACAGGAAGGAATCAGGATCGCTGCAATCTTAGGCGCGCGAGTAATGGCATGTCAGCACTTGCGCGAGGGCCGTCAGCCCAGGTAGGTGACCTTCGTGCTGACGCGCTTGGCCCCGCAGCCATGGCCGCCGGGCAGGCCGAGACCGTCCTTGGCCAGGCTGTCCCTGGTGCACGACAGCGGCAGCCAGTAGTTCTGGCCGGTGCGCAGGTGCACGTGCCAGGTGTAGGTCAGCTCGTACTCGCCGCCGCTGATGCGCTTGACCTTCGAGGTCGTGGCGGTCCTGGACCAGGTAGAACCACTTGGCCGGGTGCTTGGCCGAGTACCACTGGGCCAGGTACATGTAGACATGCTTGCGGGACTCGGTCCGGTACGCCGAGGCGGGCAGGATCGTGCTCGCGGTATACCAGTACCGGCAGGTGGTCGAGGTGCACTTCTGGTGTGGCTTGAAGCCGTGCCCGCTGGCCTCGACGTAGACCGTCGACCGGGCCGGAGGTGGCGTCCACAGTGGTCGTGGCGCCCGCAGTGGTGGACACCTGCACCTGGTAGCTGGTCGCCAGCGAGGGCTGCACGGAGAAGCTGTAGCTGCCGGTGCCCGCCGCGGTGAGCGTGACCTGCTGGCCGGTGGCCTTGAACGTGGTGGCCCGGAACGGCCTGGCCCGCAGCGAGACCACGTCGCCGGCCAGGTTGCCGGTCACGGTGCCGCTGACGGTGCCCCGGTCATGGCCGGCCGCCTTGTACGCGACGAGCGCGCGCCCGGCGACCTTGCCCTTGACGCTCCCGAACGCGGTGCCCCTGGCCCCGATCGTGACGTGATAGCTGGCCTGAGTGGCAGCCTGAGCCGGGATCCCCGTGCTGGCCAGCACGCCGGCCACGACGGTACCGGCCGCGGCGACCGGCGCGATCCAGCGCCAGATCTTCGACATTTTCGCCTGCCTTCTGCCCCTGTCGGGGAAACGCTCATCGATAAACGACAAAAACCCGACAGATACTACGCGGCAGGTCCAGCTGACCCGGTCGACGTCAGCCGAGGTAGCCGCCCGCGCGGTCGTAGGCCTTCGACCGCGGGCCGGTCGGCAGGCGCCCGGACATGCCGGCGAGGCCGGACCCAGGCGGAGAAGCCACGCGACCGGCCTCGCCGCGATGCGGCCGAGGTCGACGATCAGACGTCGTAGTACAGCTCGAACTCGTGCGGGTGCGGGCGCAGCCGGATCGCGTCGATCTCGTTGGATCGCTTGTACTCGATCCAGGTCTCGATCAGGTCCGGCGTGAACACGCCGCCCTCAAGCAGGTAGTCCTGGTCGGCCTCGAGGTGGTTGAGCACCGCCTCGAGTGAGCCCGGCACCTGGGGGATCGACTTGGCCTCGTCCGGCGGCAGCTCGTACAGGTCCTTGTCGACCGGGTCCGGCGGCTCGATCTTGTTCTTGATCCCGTCCAGCCCCGCCATCAGCATCGCCGCGAAGGCCAGGTACGGGTTGCAGGACGGGTCCGGCACCCGGAACTCCAGCCGCTTGGCCTTCGGGTTCGGCCCGGTGATCGGCACCCGGATGCAGGCCGAGCGGTTGCGCTGCGAGTACACCAGGTTCACCGGCGCCTCGAAGCCCGGCACGAGCCGGTGGTAGGAGTTCATCGTCGGGTTCGTGAACGCCAGCAGCGACGGCGCGTGCTTGAGCAGGCCGCCGACGTAGTACCGGCCGGTGTCAGACAGCCCGGCGTAGCCGACCTCGTCGTAGAACAGCGGCGCGCCGTCCTTCCACAGGCTCTGGTGGCAGTGCATGCCCGAGCCGTTGTCGCCGAACAGTGGCTTGGGCATGAACGTGACGGTCTTGCCCGCGGCGCGCGCGACGCTCTTCACCACGTACTTGTAGAGCATCAGGTTGTCGGCCATGGTCAGCAGCGTGTCGAACCTGATGTCGATCTCGGCCTGGCCCGCGGTGCCGACCTCGTGGTGCTGCATCTCCACCGTGATGCCGCACTCGATGAGCTTGCGCACCATCTCCGACCGCAGGTCGGTGTAGTGGTCCATCGGCGGGACCGGGAAGTAGCCGCCCTTGTAGCTGGGCTTGGCGCCGAGGTTGCCGCCGGGCTCGTCCCGGCCGGTGTTCCACGCGCCCTCGATCGAGTCGATGTGGTAAAAGCCCTGGTTGGCGCCGGTCTCGTAGCGGGCGGAGTCGAAGATGTAGAACTCGGCCTCGGGCCCGAAGTAGGCGGTGTCCGCGATCCCGCTGCCGCGCAGGTAGTCCTGGGCCTTGCGAGCGATGTTGCGCGGGTCGCGGCTGTAGGGCTCCCCGGTCAGCGGGTCGTGCACGAAGAACGTCAGGTTCAGCGTCTTGTGCGTGCGGAACGGGTCGAGTACCGCCGTGGCCGGGTCCGGCAGCAGCAGCATGTCCGATTCGTGAATCTGCTGGAAGCCGCGGATCGAGGACCCGTCGAACATCCGGCCCTCGGTGAACACGTCCGCGTCGAACGTCTCGGCCGGCACCGTGAAGTGCTGCATGGTGCCGGGCAGGTCACAGAACCTGACGTCGACGAACTGCACTCCCTCGGCCTCGATGAACGCTAGAACCTCATCGCCGCTTGTGAACATCAGCTCTCCTTGTCGGCCGGCAGCCGGGAAAGCGCCCGACTGCCCCCGGGACAGGCGAAACCGGCCCGGCGCCCTCGACGCTAGCTGCGAACGGTTTCCTCGTCGTGTCCCCATTGTTTCGCCGGTGTTACACCGGTACGCGGCCAGGCCCGGCGCCGCCAGCATGCCCGCTGCCCAGGGGTCTGACCCGGCGCCGCGCCGCAGCGGATACCGTTTAGGCGTGACCAACCAGCAAGCGGCGCGGGGCCCGGCGTTTCCGGGCGAGCACCTCGGCCTGCCCGAGACGGGCGCCGGCTCGGTAGCGGGCTGGAGCCGGCGGTTCGCCGCCCTGCTCATCGACTGGATCATCTGCAGCCTGATCACGATCGCGTTCCTGTATCACCCGGCACCGGGGCACGCCGCTGACGTGTTCGTCGAGCCCAGGGCCTGGACACCGGTGGTGTTCGCGGTCCAGGACATCGTGCTCACCGCCACCGCTGGCTTCACGATCGGCAAGCGGCTGCTCCGCCTGCGGGTGATCCGGCTGGACGGGATGCCGGTGGGCTTCGGCCGGGCCCTGATCCGGACCGTGCTGCTGATGCTCGTCGTCCCGGCTCTGATGATGGACCGGGACCTGCGCGGCCTGCAGGATAAGGCCGCGGGCACTGCCGTCGTCCGGATGTAGTGCAGCCGGGGGCCGGGGCGTCAGCGCGTCCGGGGCCGCGGCGGCCGGGGCATCCGCGCGTTCCGCGGCACCGGGCCCTTGGGCATCTGCAATTGCTGCGGCAGCGCGTTGAGCTTGATGTTGAGATCCGCCACCGCCGGGCCCTTGAGGTTGCGAGGCAGCTTCATGATCTTCTTCTGCAGGCCGCGGATCGGCACCTGGCCGTCGCCGTCGCCGACCATGAAGTCGTAGATCGGGACCTGGTAGGCGACCCGGGAGATCCGCTTCTTCTCGGCGGCCAGCAGCGAGCGCAGCCCGTTCGGGGAGCCCTCGCCGACCAGGATGACGCCCGGCTTGCCGACGGTCCGGTGCACCACGTCCATGTTGCGGTTGGCGGCGATGGCCGGGGTCGTCGAGAAGCCGCCGCGCAGGTTCTGCAGGATCGCCGCGGCGGCGCCTGGCTGGCCTTCGATCGCGGAGTACTGCGCGGACTGGGCGAAGCGCCCGAATGCGACCATCGCCCCGATGGAGCCGAAGATCACGCCCAGCGGGATGAACAGGTAGAGGAGCCCCACCAGGAGTCCCACCAGCACGAACACCGCGAGGATGCCGACCCCGATGAGGGCGACCAGGGGCAGCGCCTTGGGGTTGGCCTCGCGCACGATCTTGGCGACGAACCTGATCTGCTTGATGCGCCCCATCGAGGCGGGATCTTCGGGCAGCTCAGACGTCCCGCCGGACTTTTTCACCATGATGGCGAGGATACCGGTCGCGATCGCCGTTCCATGGCCTGGCGGTACAGCCGCCCGGCCCGGTAGGACGAGCGGACGAGCGGCCCGGACTGAACCCCGGCGAAACCGACCTCGGCCGCCTCCTCGGCCAGCTCGTCGAATTCCTCGGGCGGGACCCAGCGGTCGACCGGATGATGCCGCGGCGACGGGCGCAGGTACTGCGTGATCGTGAGCAGGTCGCAGCCGGCCGCATGCAGGTCAGCCATGGCCGCGCTGACCTCGGCCCGCTGCTCGCCCAGGCCCAGGATCAGGTTCGACTTGGTCACGAGCCCGGCCTCGCGGGCCAGCGTGAGCACCCGCAGCGAGCGCTCGTACCGGAAGCCGGGCCGGATCGAGCGGAAGATCCGCGGCACCGTCTCCAGGTTGTGTGCCAGCACCTCGGGGCGGGCGGAGAAGACCTCGGCCAGCTGAGCCGGGTCGGCGTTGAAGTCGGGGATCAGCAGCTCGACGCCGCAGCCGGGGATGGCCTGGTGGATCTCCCGGCAGGTCTGCGCGTACAGCCAGGCGCCGCCATCGGGCAGGTCGTCCCTGGCCACCCCCGTGACGGTGGCGTAGCGCAGGCCCATGGCCGCGACCGAGTCCGCGACCCGGCGCGGCTCGTCGGTGTCGAGCGGGCCCGGCTTGCCGGTCGCGATCTGGCAGAAATCGCACCGGCGGGTGCACTGATCGCCGCCGATCAGGAACGTGGCTTCCCGGTCTTCCCAGCACTCGAAGATGTTGGGACAGCCGGCCTCCTCGCACACGGTGTGCAGGCCTTCGCGCCGGACCAGCTGCTTGAGCTCGGTGTACTCGGGGCCGGTCCGCAGCCTGGTCTTGATCCACGGCGGCTTGCGCTCGATGGGGACCTGGCTGTTGCGGGCTTCCAGCCGGAGCAGGCGGCGGCCGTCGGGGGCGAGTACCACGTCATCCAGCCTATTACCGCGGTGGGCCTGGGCTATCCAGCGATCCCGGCGGCTGCGCTGGCCGGCCTTGGCCGACGGGGCGATCTGTCCGGTATGCCGACCCTGAACGCGGTTCAGAGGAACCCTTCAGGCTGGCCCCAGCCGATCCGGAGCGAACGGTCAGGCTCGCGCCAGGCCCGGCCCGGGCGCCGACCCGATTATCAAACTGTAACCGCGGTGAGAGCCACAGCGGACCAGGGCGCAGCGGCCTTGGTAGAGGGGACAGATTCGCAATGGACACCGAGCACGGCCCGGCGAGCCGGGAAGGCAGCACTCCCAGCCCCGAGTGGTCAGCGCAGGCGCAGGGCACGCCGCCACCGCCGCCGCCTCCGCCCCCGTACCCGGGCTGGGCTGGCTACGGATGGCAGCCCTATCCGGCGGGCCAGAGCGACGCCGGCCACCCGCACCCGGCCCGCAGGAACCGCGCGATGAAGCTGATCGCGACCGGCGCCGCGGCCGCGATCGTCGCGGGCGGCTCGGCCTGGGCGGTCACCGGCCACGGCTCCGGCGCGCTGAGCGCGGACACGATCGCGGCCCGGACGAACCCGGGACTGGTCGACGTGATCTCGACGCTCGGCTTCCAGCGGGGCACCGCGGAGGGCACCGGCATGGTCCTCACCGCCAACGGCGAGGTGCTCACCAACAATCACGTGATCGCCGGGGCGACGGCCATCAAGGTCCGCGACGTAGGGAACGGGCGCACCTACACGGCTAATGTCGTCGGCTATAGCGACAGCAATGATGTCGCGGTGCTGAAGCTCCAGGGCGCCAGCGGGCTGTCCACCGTGTCGATCGGCAGCACCGGCGGCCTGGCCGCCGGCCAGAAGGTGGTCGCGCTCGGCAACGCCGAGGGCAAGGGCGGGACGCCCTCGGTCGCGACCGGCAGCATCACGGGGCTGGGCGCGGCCATTGACGCCTCCGACCAGGGCACCGGATCGGTCGAGCACCTGACCGGCATGATCCAGACGAACGCCGACATCGAGCCGGGCGACTCCGGCGGCCCGCTGCTTAACTCGTCCGGGCAGGTGATCGGCATGGACACCGCCGCCTCCAGCAACTCCGGCCAGCCGGGCACCACGGCGGCGGTCCGCACGACGGCCTTCGCGATCCCGATCAGCAAGGCCATGACGATTGCGCACCAGATCGAGGCCGGCCAGGCGTCGTCGACCGTGCACGTCGGCGCGACCGCGTTCCTCGGTGTCGCGATCGCATCCCAGTCGTCCGGCGGCTTCGGGCAGGTCAGCTCCGGCGCCCCGGTCGAAGGGGCGATCCAGGGCACGCCCGCGGCTCAGCTCGGGCTCGCCAGCGGCGACTCGATCCAGTCGGTGGGCGGGCACCAGATCGGCTCGGCGACCGACCTGCAGAACGTCATCGAGCAGTCCCACCCCGGTGACAAGGTGACGATCACCTGGACCGATCAGTCCGGCCAGTCGCACAGCGGCACCGCGGCGCTCATCGCGGGACCGGCCAGGCTGACAAAGGCGCGGCGTGCTCGCCGGCGGGGCGAGCACGCCGCTCAACCCGGGGGGCCCGGCAGATCGAACCTGCCGGGCCCCCCGTCCGTGTTTAAGGCAGTGATCGCCAGATTGCTCCCGCTGGCCGGCGCGGGCGCCGTCATCGTGGTGCTGGCGCCCGTCGTATTGCGGCGCGGAACCGGCCGGCATCGCGCGGCCGCACGCGGTGCCGGTCTTGTCCGTGTCCGCGGGCAGCCGTCCTGGTGACGGCCCGCGCACCGGCCGGCCGGCGCGCGGGTCAGCTGCGCCGCCGTGGCAGTGTCGGCCCTGCTGGCGGCCGCCTGCGGCGCGCCGGTGCGGGCCAGGAGCCGGCCGACCCCGCCAGCCCGGTCGGCGCAGCCAGCCCAGTCGGCGCAGCCTGCGCCGACCGCGATTGCGACCGGCGCGGCCCGGCAGCGAGCCGCCGCGCGCTACCTGGCCATTGCCAGGCCGGCGAACCGGCGGCTCGATCACGACTTCGACGACGGGCTAGACGGCGGCAACCTGGCCGCCAGCCAGGCGGACCTGCGGGCGGCGGCGGCGACCGAGCGCGGGTTCGACCGGCAGCTGCTGGCCTTGCCGCTGCCGCCGGCCACCGAGGTTGTGGCCCGCATCCTGGTCGCGGCCAACCAGTCGCGCGCGCGGCTGACCGACGAGGCGGCCAGGGCGGCGTCCGTGGCCCGGCTGGGCGGCTTCGAGCGCAGGCTGGACGCGGCGAACGTGCCGGTCGAGGACGCGGTGCGGGTCATCCGGAGTCTGCTGGGGCTGCCGCCGCCCGAATCCAGCTAGCTAATGCCCATATTGCCGGTACCCTCGTGTTCCTGCTCGGCGCCGTGGCGGCGGACTCGCGCCGCTGACCGCCCGGCCGCCGCGGAACCCTTCGCCGCGGAACCCACTTCGAGCCGAAACCCGTTCGACACCGCGCGCAGAAGCGATATATCTTGACTCCCGGTCTGAGTATCGCGCGCCAGCGGGAGGGTAACGCACGTGGCGGAAGCAATCAGGGCCGAAGGCCTGATCAAGAACTTCGGCAAGACGAAGGCGCTGGCGGGCACCGACTTGTACGCCGAGCGCGGCACGGTCCTCGGGGTGCTCGGGCCGAACGGGGCCGGCAAGACGACGGCAGTGCGCATCCTGACGACGCTGCTGGCGCCGGACGGCGGCCGTGCCGCCGTCTGCGGCTACGACGTGGTGCGAGACGCCCATCAGGTGCGTCAGCTCATCGGTCTCACCGGGCAGTACGCGTCGGTGGACGAAGGGCTGACGGCGACCAACAACCTGATCATGATCGGCCGGCTGCTGGGACTGAGCCGTCCGGCCGCGCGGGCCAGGGCGGCTGAGCTGCTGGCCCGCTTCGGCCTGTCGGACGCGGCCAGCAGGCCGGTCAAGACGTTCTCCGGCGGCATGCGCCGGCGGGTCGATCTCGCGGCCAGCCTGGTCGGCCGCCCGCAGGTGCTGTTCCTGGACGAGCCGACGACCGGGCTCGATCCGCAGGGCCGCAGCGATGTGTGGGACACGGTCCGGATGCTGGTGAGCGACGGCGTGACCGTGCTGCTCACGACCCAGTACCTGGATGAGGCCGACCAGCTCGCCGACGACATCGTCGTGATCGACCACGGCAAGGTCATCGCCACCGGCACCCCGGACGAGCTGAAGGCGAAAGTCGGCGGCCAGGTGCTCGAGGTCGAGCCAGCGCGAGCCAGGCCGGCTCGCGGACGTGGCGGCGGTGCTAGCGCACTGGACCGGCGGCGAGCCGGTCGCGGATCCCGTCGGCAAGCAGGTCACCGTGCAGGTGACCACGGCTGCGGTGCTGCCCGACATCGTGCGGCAGCTGGACGAGAGCGGCATCGAGCTGGCCCAGTTCGCCCTGCGCAAGAGCAGCCTGGACGAGGTCTTCCTGACCCTGACCGGGCACCCGGCCGAGGACGAGATCGCACCGGTAGGCGAGGCAGCGGTGCCCGCCGCGCTCGTCGAGGCGGAAGGAGCAGCACGTTGACCACCGCAACGCTGACCGGGCCAGAGCCGGTGGCGCCGGCCCGGCGGCTGAGCCCGCTGGCCGGCATCCGGCACTCGCTGACCCTGACCTGGCGGAGCATCCTGAAGATCAGGACGAACTCCGAGGACCTGATCGGGCTGAGCCTGCAGCCCATCATGTTCCTGCTGCTGTTCACGTACGTGTTCGGCGGCGCCATCGCGCACGGCAGCGTGCACGCCTACCTGGAGTACGTGCTGCCCGGCATCATCGTGCAGACGGTGCTGTTCGCGACCCTTGGCACCGGGCTGATGCTCAACGCCGACATCTCCGCGGGCGTGTTCGACCGGTTCCGCAGCCTGCCGATCGCACGCTGGGCGCCGCTCGCGGGCGCGATCCTGGGCGACGTCACCCGGTACGTCATCTCGGTCGCGGTGACGCTCGGCTTCGGGATAGTGCTGGGCTACCGCATCTCGACCAACCCGCTGGCGCTGCTGGCCGCGTGCGGCCTGGTACTGGTGTTCGCGCTCGCGATGTGCTGGATCTCGGCGCTGATCGGGCTGCTGGTGAAGACGCCGCAGGGCGTGCAGACGTTCGGCTTTACCGCGATGTTCCCGATCGTGTTCGCGAGCGGGCTGCTGGTCCCGCTCGCCACTATGCCGGGCTGGCTGCAGGCATTCGCCAAGGCCAACCCCATGACCCTGCTCGCGGCCGCGTGCCGCGGCCTGATGACCGGCGGGCCGGTGGCGGTGCCGGCCGGGGAGTCGATGCTGTGGGCCCTCGGCATCGTGGTCGTCTTCGCCCCGCTCGCGGTCCGGGTATATCGTCGCAAGACGTGACAGACACCGCCGACACCCCTGACCTGGTCCAGCGCGCAGTCGAGGCGGCGCGGCAGATTGGCTTCCCGGTGCACCGGGACGACCCCGGGCACGGCCGCGGATCGGCGAGTCTGCCCGGCACCGGCCGGTTCCTGGCCATGCTGGCGGCCGGCTGCCAGCATGGCGGCCGCATCGGCGAGCTCGGCACCGGTACCGGCATCGGCACGGCGTGGATGTCCGGCGCGATGCCGGCCGACTGCACGCTGGTGACAGCGGAGCTCGACCCGGACCGCGCCGCGGCCGCCGCGCGGGTGCTGGCCGGCGACACCAGGGTCACGGTGCTGACCGGCGACGCGGCCAGCCTCATCGCGGCGCACGGCCCGTACGACCTGATCTTCGCTGACTCGGGCGTGCGCGACGCGGCCGCGTTCGGCGCGCTCGTCGGCCTGCTGAAGCCGGGCGGCCGGATCGTGATGGACGACGTCACGCCCGTCGCGGCGCTCCCGGCCGGCTCGCCGCTGCGCGAGCGCGACGTCAAGCGCGAGCTATTCGCCGGCCAGCCGGGCCTGACCTGGACCGAGGTCGTGCTGCCGGACCTGGCGAACTCGCTGCTGGTCGGGACCCGCGGCTAGCCCGGACACTGATATCGATGTGACGGCCGCACCCGCCGTCCGCGAAGATAGAGCCCATGCCTAGCCAGTTCGATCCGCCCTCCGGTACGCGTGACTTCCTCGCCGCGGACGTTGAGCAGCGCGAGCACGCCTTCGGGGTGATCCGGTCGGTGGCCGCGCGGTACGGCTTCGAGCCGTTGCAGACCCCCGCGTTCGAGCGGCTCGACGTGCTGCTCGGCAAGTACGGCGACGAGGGCGACAAGCTCGTCTTCAAGATCCTGCGGCGCGGCGAGCACGAGGCGTCGGGCGAGGCGGACCTGGCGCTGCGGTACGACCTGACGGTGCCGCTGGCCCGGGTGGCGGCCGCGTACGGCAGCCAGCTGCCGGTGCCGTACAAGCGGTGCGCGATCGGACCGGTGTGGCGGGCCGACCGGCCAGGCAAGGACCGCTACCGCGAGTTCGTGCAGTGCGACCTGGACACGCTCGGGTCGGTGTCGGTGCTGGCCGACGCCGAGACGCTGTGCGCCCAGCACGACGCGCTGGCCGAGCTCGGGCTGAGTGACTTCCGCATCCAGCTCAACTCGCGCCGGGTGCTGGCCGGGCTGCTGGAGGCGTTCGGAGTGCCGGCCGAGATCGGCACGCACGTGCTGATATCGCTGGACAAGCTCGACAAGATGGCGGCGGCGGATGTCGCCGCGGAGCTGACCGACCGCGGCCTGGACAGCGCGCAGGCAGGCGAGCTGGTCGGCACGCTCACCGCGCCGGACGCCGTCGAGCGGCTGCGGGCCGCGCTGAAGCAGAGCGAGACCGGTGCCGCCGGCCTGGATGAAGTCGACAGCGTGCTCTCGTTGGTGGCCGGCCAGATCCCGGCCGAGCGGATCGAGTTCACGCCGCGCATGGTCCGCGGCCTCAGCTACTACACCGGCCCGATCTGGGAGCTGGTAGCGCCGGGCGTGGCGGGATCCATCGGCTCGGGCGGCCGGTACGACCACCTGATCGAGGCGCTCGGCGGTCCGGACGTGCCCGGCACCGGGGCCTCGATCGGCGTGGAGCGGATCCTGGCGATGCTGCCGGGCGCGGACACCAGGTCCCGGCTGGACGTCGCCGTCACCGTGATGGGCTCGCAGTTCGCCGGCCGGGCATTCGGCCTGGCGGCGACCGCGCGGGCGGCGGCCTGCGGGCCAGCGTCTACCTCGGCGGCTCGGGCAAGCTCGGGCGGCAGCTGAAGTGGGCCGGTGACAGCGGGGCGCACTGGTGCCTGATCTACGGCGACCAGGAAGACCAGGCGGGCCACGTCACCGTTCGGGACATGGTGACCGGCGAACAAGCGGCGGTGCCGGTCGACGAGCTGCGCGGCTACCTGGCCGCAGCCGCGGCCGCGGCGGGCTGAGCCGGGTGCCGTCGGGCTTCCAGGAGCCGCGCGCCTGGCATGCCGGCCTGGCGGGCGTGATCGCCGTCGCCGGGGCGCTGATCCGGGACACGCATGGCGGTGTCCTGGTGGTGCGGCAGAGCTATCGCGACGCGTGGGCACTGCCGGGCGGCATCTGCGAGTTCGCCGAGCCGCCGCACCAGGGCTGCGAGCGCGAGGTTCGCGAGGAGACCGGCCTGGATCTGCGGGCCGACCGGCTGCTGGTCGTGGACTGGTACCCGGCAGCGGCCGAGTACGGGCCGGGTGCGCGGCCGTCGGTCTTCTTCGTGTTCGACGGCGGCCAGCTGCCGCCCGGCACGCAGATCGTGCTGCAGGCTGACGAGCTGGACGACTACCGGTTCGTGCCGCCGGAAAAGCTCGCAGGGCTGGTGCCACCGCTGGTGCTGCGGCGGGTGACCGCAGCCCTGGCGGCGCAGGCGGCCGGCACGACGAGCTATCCGCCGACGGCGGAGCAGCGACCGGAGCGGCCCGGCTGACGGGGCCCGCGGGACTGTATCTGCCGGATCGGGCCTGCCGGATTGGGCCTAGCTGACCGGAACTGGCGCGGGCGGGAGGTCGCCGGCCAGCCGGACGCTGGTGGCGCCGAGCACGCGGGCCAGGTGCCGCTCGATCGCGTCGAGCGTGTCCGCCACCGTGATCCGCCGGCCGGTCTCCAGGGACAGCGACGTGGTGCTGGCGTCGCGCAGCCCGCAGGGCACGATCTTGTCGAACCAGGACAGGTCACAGTCGCAGTTGAGCATGAAGCCGTGCATCGTGACGCCACGCGCGACCCGGATGCCGATGGCCGCGACCTTGCGGTCGGGCTGGCCGGGGCCGGTGCCGGGCAGCCAGACTCCGCTGCGGCCCTCGACCCGGCCGGCCTGCAGGCCGAAGTCCGCGCACACCCCGATCAGCGCGGCCTCGATCAGGCGCACGTACGCGACGACGTCGACGGGCTCGGGCAGCGCGACGATCGGGTACCCGGTCAGCTGGCCGGGGCCGTGCCAGGTGATCTTGCCGCCGCGGTCCACGTCGATCACCGGTGCGCCGGGATCGCCGAGGGGACGGTCGAGGGGGTCCGTGCGGCGCCCCGCGGTGTAGACGGGCCGGTGCTCCAGCAGCAGGCAGGTATCGGGAACCTCGCCGCGCACCCGCTGCTCGTGCACCTGTCGCTGCAGGTCCCACATCTCCAGGTAGTCGGCGCCTGCGCCGTCCAGCCCTATCCGCGCGAATACCAGGTCACCGTGCACAGGTCCAGCCTATGCCCGGTCTGGTGGTCGCCCCCGCGCTGACCGCGCGGGGCGGGCGCGCGAAGCCGCCACACATGTGGCTTCTCAAGATGTATCGCGTTGGCTAGGATCGATGCGTAGCGATATAACGCGATCTAGCTGACGGGGTGCGACGCCGATGACCACAGCACTGGAAATCCTGACCGCGCTGGATTCGCCGGATGGCCGGCGCGACCCGTACCCGCACTACGCGGCCCTGCTGGAGCTGGGCGCGGCGGTCCGGCTCGCGCCCGGCTCGGTGGCGATCGTCGGTTATGACGCCATCGCCGCGGTGCTGCGTGACCCGGCCGTCCGCCACCACGACTACGCGCAGCTCGCGGCCGTGCTCCCGGAGTGGCTGGAGCACCGGTCGCTGACCGAGAGCGAGGACTGGATCCTGCATCTGGATCCGCCCGAGCACACCAGGATCCGCAGCCTCATGTCGCGGGCATTCACCGCGCGACGGGTGGCGGCGCTGGAGCCGGCGATCGCGAGCATTACCGAGGATCTGCTGGACGCGATGGCCGAGCGCGGATCCGGCGGTACGTCAGTGGACTTCATGCAGGACTTCGCGTACCTGCTGCCGGTGACGGTGATCTGCGAGCTGATCGGCATCCCGGAGTCCGATCGGGCCGAGTTCCGCCCGCTGGCCAGGGCGGTGACGACCATCTTTGACTTCGCTGATCTCAGTGACCTGGGGGACGCCGACAAAGCGACGGTGCGGCTGCTGGACTACTTCAGCGCCCTGGCCGCGGACCGGCGCGCAGCTCCGCGCGACGATCTGCTCAGCGTCCTGGTCAGCGTCGCTGACTCGGGTGACGGACGGCTCACCGACGCCGAGCTGACCCGCAACCTCGTACTGCTGCTGGTGGCGGGCTTCGAGACCACGACCAATCTGCTCGGCAACGGCTTGCAGATCGCGCTGCACGACCCGGCCCTCGCGGCCGCGCTGCGATCGGCCGAGGTGCCATTCACCGGCTTCGTGGAGGAAGTCCTGCGCTACGACTCGCCGGTCCAGGCCGCCTCGAACCGGGTCTCGCCGGGCCTGGAGATCGACGGGCTGGTGATCGAGCCCGGTGAGAGCCTCATGCCGCTCCTCGGGGCCGGCAACCGGGACCCGCGCAAGTTCTCCGCGCCGGACCAGTTCGATCCGCTCCGGTCCGAGGGCGGTCCGCTGAGCTTCGGCGGCGGCGCGCACTTCTGCATCGGAGCGGCCCTCGCCCGGCTGGAGGCGGCCGTCGCATTCCCGCGCCTGCTGGCCAGGTTTCCCGCGCTCGGCCCGGCCGGCGAGCCGGCCCGCCGGTCCAGCCTGGTGCTGCGCGGCTACGACGTGCTGCCCGTCACGGTCGGCTGACGGCGGCCGTCGCGTGCCGCGGCCGGAATGCCGGCCCGGCCAGGCGGGAATGTGTAGGGCAGGCTCGCGGCTAGGCAGTGCGGGAGGTACGTGCCGGATGTTCGACGAGGAGCAGCTGCGCGGCATGAGCGCGGGCGAGCGCCAGCAACTCATGTGCACGCTGGCCGCCATGGACCCGCCGGGCCTGCTGCCCGCGCGGCAGGGCGAGCGCAGGCGCCGGATCTTGCTGATCGTGATCGTGATCTGCTGCCTGGCGCTGGCCGCCTGGACCGGGCTGCTGGCGGCGAGCCTGCCCCGCTACTACCGGACCGGCGGGTGGCGGGGCGCGTGGGTCGGCTTCGACATCGCGCTGCTGGGGGCGTTCGTCGCCACCGGCTGGGCGGCGTGGCAGCGCCGCCAGACCCTGATCGTGTGCCTGATCGTGCTGGCCACGCTGCTGTGCAGTGACGCCTGGTTCGATGTGGTCCTGGACGCGCGGACGTCCGGCTTCTGGCTCAGCCTGGTCTCCGCGCTGCTCGTGGAGCTGCCGCTGGCGGCAGCTGGCGATCTTCGGCGCGCGGCGGCTGCTGCGCATGACCAGCGGGGTGCTGCTGCGCTATCAGGGTCAGGGCGGGCCGACGCCGCGGCTGCGTGACCTGCGCCTGGTCGGTACCACCAGCGGGCGGCCGCTGCACGACCTGCTGACTACCGCCGCGCCCGAGGAACTGGAGCCGAGCCACGGCCCAGCCGGGCCGGGTGGCTGACCGGGGCCGTCAGGGCTGCGCGAGCACGGCCGCGAGCGCGGGACCGATCGCCGCATCCCGGAAGCTGAAGCCGGCCTGCTGCAGCCGCGC
Organism: uncultured Actinomycetota bacterium; assembly: GCA_963805805.1. Classification (GTDB taxonomy): domain Bacteria; phylum Actinomycetota; class Actinomycetes; order Streptosporangiales; family Streptosporangiaceae; genus JAJYUU01. The sequence continues at coordinate 207,769 of CAWDVS010000013.1, forward strand.
GGGCAGCACTCGGGCGCTGCCCAGGAGCTCACCCGACACCTCACCCAGCCCGGCGCGGAGCAGGCTGGCTGGCAGCCGCAGCAGCGCGGGCCGGCCGAGCTGGCGGCCGAGGGCGGCGGTGAAGTCGGCGTTGGTGACCGGGGCGGGCCCGGTGACGTTGACCGGTCCGCTGACCGTGTGGTCGGCCAGCAGGAACTGGCAGGCCCGGATGTGGTCGGCCAGGGTGATCCAGCTCAGGTACTGAGACCCGGGACCGATCCGCGCGCCGAGGCCGAGCCGGAACGGCAGCAGCAGCGGGCCGAGCATGCCGCCGCCGCGCGACAACACGATTCCGCTGCGCAGATTCACTACCCTGATCCCGGCTGCGCTGGCCGGCTCGGCGGCGGCCTCCCAGTCGCGGACGAGCCCGGCCAGGAATCCCGATCCGTTCGGGGCCCGCTCGTCGACCTCGCGGTCGCCGGTGTCGCCGTACCAGCCGATCGCGGAACCGGCGAGCAGTACCGGCGGTGGCTCGCTGGCCGCGAGCATGGCGCTGACCAGCGCCGACGTGCTGGCGATGCGGCTGGCCCGGAGCACCTGCTTGCGCGCGGGGGTCCACCGGCGGGGCGCGACCGGCGCTCCGGACAGGTGCACGACGGCGTCCAGCCCGGTCAGGTCCCGCGGCGCCAGACCGCCGCCGGGGCTGGCGGGATCCCAGCGGAGCTGGCCCGGGCCGTCGGGCGGCCTGCGCACCAGCCGGACGACGTCAGCGCCGTCGCGCTCCAGTGCTGTCGCCAGCGCGCCGCCGATAAGCCCGGTCGCGGCCGTGATCGCTATCCGCACGCCTGCACCCCCGTATCGTCATCTAGTGCGCGTCCTGGCGGCTGGTCCGCGCCGGCTGCCGCGGATGACGCGCCAGACGGCAGGATGTACCCATGATCGATCACATATCACTGCAGTGCTCGGACGTGCCCGCCAGCAGCGCATTCTATGACGCCGTGCTGGCGCCGCTCGGGGGCGTGCGGGCCATGGACTTTGGCGAGGTCATCGGCTACGGGGTGCCGCCGATGCCCGAGTTCTGGATCGGGCCGCACAGCACCGGCACCGGATTCCGCGAATCGCACGTCGCCTTCACCGCCGCGAGCCGGGACGCCGTGCGCGCGTTCTTCGCCGCGGCGGTGGCCGCGGGCGCGGAGGTGCTGCACGAGCCGAAGGAGTGGCCCGAGTACCACCCGGCCTACTACGGCGCGTTCGTCCGCGACCCCGACGGCAACAACGTCGAGGCCGTCTGCCACGCGGCCGAGTAAGCCGGGCCGGCCGGCCGCGGTCAGAGACCGAGCTCGGTCTCGAACGCGCCTTCCTCCAGCCGCGCCTTCATCGTCGTCAGGAATCGCGCCGCGTCCGCGCCGTCCACCAGCCGGTGGTCATAGGTCAGGGCCAGGTACACCATGGACCGGACGGTGATGACCTCGCCCAGCGTCGGATCCTCCACCACCACGGCCCGCTTCACCACGGTGCCGGTGCCGAGGATGCCGACCTGCGGCTGGTTGATGATCGGCGTGTCGAACAGCGCGCCGCGGCTGCCGGTGTTGGTGAGCGTGAAGGTGCCGCCCGCCAAGTCGTCCGGGCTGACCTGGCCGGCCTGGTCCGCTCGGCCAGGTCGGCGATCTTGCGGGCGAGTCCGCCGATGTTCAGGTCGCCGGCGTTGCGGATGACGGGGACCATCAGGCCGCGCTCGGTGTCCACCGCGATGCCCAGGTGCTCGGCGTCGTGGTAGGTAACCTGGCCGGAGGCGGTGTCGATCACGGCGTTGAGCTTCGGGTGCACCTTCAGCGCCTCGACCGCGGCGAGCGCGAAGAACGGCAGGAACGACAGCTTGACGCCCTCGCGCGCCTCGAACGCGGCCTTCGCCCGTTGCCGCAGCCGCGCGATCGCGGTCACGTCCGCTTCCACCACGGTGGTGAGCTGCGCCGAAACCTGCAGCGACTCGACCATCCGCTGCGCGATGACCTGCCGGGCCCGCGACATCCGCTCCGTCGTCCCGCGCAGGCTGGACGGCACGATCGTCGACCGCCGGGGCGCGGGCGCGCTCGGCTCGGCGGCCAGCCGGCGGCCGGCGGAGCGGCTGGTGCCGCGGCGGCGGCGCGGGCGCCGCCGGGGCGCGGCGCGGGAGCCGGCGCGGACGGCGGCGCGACGGCCTGCGGGGCCGGCGGCGGTGCCGCTCTCCGGCCCGCGCGCTACCCGGGCGGCGTCGAGGATGTCCTGCTTGCGGATCCGGCCGCCGACCCCGGTGCCGGAGATGGCGGCCAGGTCGATGCCGTGCTCGGCGGCGAGCTTGCGCACCAGCGGGGTGACGTACGGGCCGTCGGCGCCGTCAGTGAACGAGCCGGACCCGTTCTCGGCCGGGCGGGCCGGACGGCGGCTCGTAGCCAGGCGCCGGTGCCGTTGCTTGCTGGACGGGGGTCGGCTCGGGCTGGTAGCTCGCCGCCGCCGCCTGCTGGTAGTCCGCGGCGGCGGCGCGTAGGCGGCGGCCTGGGCGCGGCTGCCGGCTCGGGCTGCTGCCTGCGCGGCCACGGGCGCCTGCTGCGGGCGGCGCGGGCGGCCTGCGGCGGGCGGCCTGCGGTGGCGGCGCGGCCTGCGGCTCGGGCGCAGCCTGCGGTTCCGGGGCGGCCTGCGGGCTCGGCGGCCTGGGGCTCGGCGGCCTGCGGCTCTGCGGCCGGCTGGCCGACCGGCGCCGTCCTCGTCGATGACGGCTAGCTCGGCCCCGACCGCGACCGTCTCGTCCTCGGCCACGGTGATGCCGCGCAGCACGCCCGACACCGGGGACGGGATCTCGGTGTCGACCTTGTCGGTCGACACCTCCAGCAGCGGCTCGTCGGCCTGGACGTGCTCGCCCTCACGCTTCAGCCAGCGCGTGACTGTGCCTTCGGTGACGCTCTCGCCGAGCTGTGGCATCGATACGGATACCGACATGGCTTCCCGTTGCTCCTCTTTGAGTGTTCTTCTGACTGTAGCGCGGCTGGCGTCGGCTGCCTGGCGGCCGGCGAGCTACCCGCGGACGAGCTGAGCTAACGAGCTAGCCGTGGACATGCAGTGCTAGCCGTGGACATGAAGGGGCTTGCCCGCGAGGGCGAGGTGCGCCTCGCCGATGGCCTCGGACTGGGTCGGGTGCGGGTGGATGAGCTGGGCCACGTCGGTGGGCGTCGCCTCCCAGTTGTAGATGAGCTGCGCCTCGGCGATCAGCTCGCCGACGCGAGCGCCCACCAGGTGGATGCCGAGGACGCGGCCGCCGCCAGCTTCGGCGATGACCTTCGCCGCGCCGGAGGTCTGCAGGATGGCGCTCCGGCCGTTGCCCTTGAGGTCGTAGACGAACTCGGAGACCTCGATCCCGCGCTCGGCGGCGGTGGCTGAGGTGATGCCCACGGAGGCGACCTCGGGGTCGGAGTAGGTTACCCGCGGCACGCCCTCGTAGTCGATCGGCGTGACCTTCAGGCCGGCCAGCCGCTCGGCGACCATGATGCCCTCGGCGAAGCCCACGTGCGCGAGCTGGAGCCCGGGCCGCAGGTCGCCGACGGCGGAGATGGTCGGGATGTTGGTCTGGCAGTACTCATCGACCAGCACGAAGCCGCGGTCCATCGCGACGCCGACCTCGTCGTAGCCCAGGCCCGCGGAGACCGGGCCGCGGCCGACGGCGACCATGAGCAGCTCGGCGTCCAGGGTCGTGCCGCCCTTCGAGCGTGACGGTCACGCCCGCGCCGGTGTCCTTGACGCTCTCGAACCTGGTGCCGAGCTTGAAGCCGATGCCGCGGCGGCGGAACGCGCGCTCCAGCAGCTTGGAGCTGTTCTCGTCCTCGGTCGGCACCAGATGGGGCAGCATCTCGACGATGGTCACGTCGGCGCCGAACGACTTCCACACGCTGGCGAACTCGACGCCGATCACGCCGCCGCCCAGAATGACGACCGACGCCGGCACGTGGTCCAGCCGCAGTGCGTGGTCGCTGGTGATGACGCGATTGCCGTCGATCTCCAGGCCGGGCAGGCTGCGCGTCTGCGAGCCGGTGGCGAGCACCACCTGCGCGCCTTCGATCAGCCGGTCACCGACCTGGACGGCGGTCGGGGAGACCAGCTTGCCGGCCTCCTCGATGATGTCGATGCCGCGGCTCTTGATCAGGCCGGTGAGGCCCTTCCAGTTGCCGGTGACGACCTTGTCCTTGTACGCGTTCACCCCGGCCATGTCGATGCCGTCGAGGCTGCTGCGGACGCCGAAGTTCGCGCCTTCCCTGGCCTGGTCGGCGATCTCCGCGGCGTGCAGAAGGGCCTTGGTCGGGATGCACCCGCGGTGCAGGCAGGTGCCGCCGACCTGGTCCTTCTCGATGAGCGCGACCCGCTTGCCCAGCTCGGAGGCGCGCAGCGCGCAGGCGTAGCCGCCGCTGCCACCACCGAGAATGACGATGTCGTAGCCGCCGTCAGTCACGATCAAGACTCCATTCACTTGTCACCTGCGGCTGCCCTTCTTCGCGCAGCCGCGTCGCGGCGTTACAGCTGGCCTCCGGCCACGTCTTCCGCCACCTGCACGAGCATCCGGACCGCGGCGCCGGTGCCGCCCTTCGGGGTGTAGCCGTAGGGCTCGCCCTCGTGGAACGCCGGGCCCGCGATGTCTACATGTGCCCAGCGCACGCCGTCGGGCACAAATTCCTGCAGGAACAGGCCCGCGACGAGCATGCCGCCGAACCGGTCGCCGGACACGTTCGCGATGTCCGCGACGGTCGAGTCCAGTCCCTTGCGCAGCTCGGCGGGCAGCGGCATCGGCCAGGCCTGCTCGCCTGCCCGGCTGGCGGCGTCGACGACGCCCGCGCGCACGGCGTCGTCGTTGGCCATCACCCCGGCGATCCGGGTCCCGAGCGCGACGAGCTGCGCGCCGGTGAGCGTGGCCACGTCGATGAGCAGGGCCGGCGAGTCCTGCTCCGACCGGGCCAGTGCGTCCGCCATGACCAGGCGGCCCTCGGCGTCGGTGTTGAGCACCTCGACCGTCTTGCCGCCGAAGATGGTGATGACGTCGGACGGCCGCTGCGCGTTGCCGCCGGGCATGTTCTCGGCGAGCGGCAGGTAGCCGACGACGTTGACGGCCGGCCGCAGCGCCGCCACCGCCTGCAGCGCGGCCAGCACGGCGGCGGCGCCGCTCATGTCGGACTTCATGGCCTCCATCGCGGCCGACGGCTTCAGCGACAGGCCGCCGGAGTCAAACGTGATGCCCTTGCCCACGAAGACGACCGTCTTGGTGGCGTCCGGATGCCGGTAACCGAGGCGGACCAGCCGCGGCGGCCGGATCGAGCCCTGCCCGACGCCGGTGATGCCGCCGTAGCCCTGCGCCGCCAGCGCCTGCTCGTCCAGGACTTCGAAGTCCAGCCCGGCCGCCTCGGCTACCTGCCGGGCCTGGGTGGCGAACGTCTCCGGGTACAGATGTGACGGGCTGGTGTTGACCAGGTCCCTGGTCAGGCCCATGGCGGCGGCGAGCACGCCAGCCCGGTCGGCGGCCTGCTGCGCGCCGTCGGCGGTTGTCACCAGCGTCAGGTCCGGGACGGTGCCGTTCTCGGCCGCGCGGTACCGGGTGAAGGTGTAGCGGCCGAGCAGGGCGCCGAGCGCCACCGCCTCGGCCTCGGCCGCGGTGCCGGCCGGCAGCGCCAGCGCGACGGAGCCGGCTTTGGCGCCCGTCAGCGCGCGGACGGCGGCACCCGCCCCGCGGCGCAGCGCCTCGGGACCCGGTCCGTGGGCGCCCTCGGTGTCAGTGTCAGCGGTGCCGGTCTCGAGCTGGGCCGGTCTCAACGGTGCCGGTCTCAACTGGGCCGAGCCCGACGGCCACGATCACGGTAGCGGCCAGCCTGCCGCCGCCCGGGAGCTTAGTGATCTCGTCCTGCTTGCCGGTGGCGCCCAGGGCGGTCAGAGTCGCGGCGAGCGTCCCGTCGAGGGCCGCGTCCACGTCCTGCGTCCCGGCGGCGAGGACCGGCCCGTCCGAGCCCTGGACGATGCCGATGAGGAGAGCGTCTGCGGCTACGCTGCGAGCAGACTCCGTGCTGATGGTCAGGGGATTGGTCGTCACGGTCTGAGCCTAGTGCCTGCCCTGTAGCGGCTTAGCCGGCGGGCGCGGCGCTGCTGAACAGTAACGGCCGTGACGAGCTCCCAGTCACAGCCGTTATAATACTCAGGTCGTAAGCGGAGCAGCGAGCGAATCCGGGAGGCCGGCGTGGGGGCAGCCAGCGCGCTGTTCATCGCGGTATTCCTGGCCTGCGCGGTCGAGGCCGTGGAGGCCACGACGATCGTGCTGGCCGCGGGCACGGCCAGGGACTGGCGCTCGGCCGGTCTCGGCACCGGCGGGGCGCTCGCGCTGCTCGCGGTCATCGTGGCCGCGCTCGGCCCGGCTGTGTCGCAGATACCGCTGCGCGGGCTGCGCGTGGTGGTCGGCGCGCTGCTGCTGGTCTTCGGCGTGCAGTGGATCCGCAAGGCCATCTTGCGGGCGAGCGGCCACAAGGCGCTGCACGACGAGACTGAGCTGTACGCCGAGCACCTCGCGGCGGCGTCCGGCCAGCAGGCGCGCCGCACGGGCGTCGTCCCGGACTGGTACGGGTTCACGCTGGCCTTCAAGGGCGTCCTGCTGGAAGGCCTCGAGGTCGTGTTCATCGTGCTGACCTTCGGCAGCAACGCTCACGACATCGGGCTGGCCGCGGTCGCCGCGGCGGGCGCGGTAGCGCTCGTGGCGGTAGCCGGAATCGCCGTGCGCGCGCCACTGGCCAGGGTGCCGGAGAACACGCTGAAGTTCATCGTCGGGATCATGCTCACGAGCTTCGGGGTGTTCTGGGGCGCGGAGGGCGCCGGAGCCCACTGGCCGGGCTCGGACGCCGCGCTGCTCTGGATCATCCCGGCCGTCGCGCTGTACTCGCTCGGCCTGGTCGCGTTGCTGCGCCGGACCCGCGGCACCGGCGGCCAGGCCAGGCCGGCGAACCTGCCGGTCTCCACCGGCCAGGGGGTGACGTGACATGACCAGTGCGAGCGCGGACCGGCCAGGTAAGAGCATCGCGGCGCGACTGCGCGCCTTCGGCGCCTTCTGGTACGACTTCGTGATCGGAGACGACTGGCTGGTGGCGGCCGGCGTCGTGGCCGCGCTAGCCGGGACCTACGGCCTGAGCCGGGCCGGCGTCAGCGCGTGGTGGCTGGTCCTGGTCGTGCTGGCGGTGCTCCTGCCGGTCAGCCTGAGCCGGGCGGCTAGCGGCTCTCTGCTTCCTCGGCGTAGACGCGGGTCGCGTACGCCTCCAGCTGCTCCTCGCACTCCGCCAGCGAGGTAACCGCGGCCTGCAGGCCGTCGGCCCCGAAGACGTCCCGGTCCCGCACCCGTTCCAGCCAGGACCGGAGCTTCACGAAGTCGACCTCGTTCTCCTCCAGCTCGGCGTAGCTGAAGTGGTCGGCGTCATACTCCTTGCGCAGCCCGGCCAGGAAGTCCTTGCACTTGTCGACGATCTCCTCGTACTCGTCGTCCCTGGCGGCCTGGAACGCGGCCAGCACGTCGGCCTCGCCCGCGAGCACGCCGCACGAGAGCAGGACAGCGGTGCCGGACATGTCGAGGATCTCGCTGCGCAGCTTGCGCAGGGCCCGCTCGGCGGCGACGCTGGCGGGCAGCGCGGCGGCCGAACTCTGCAGGTAGATGGCGCCGAGGCTCTTGAGCCTGCGCCAGACGGCGGCGCGCAGCCGACTCGGCTCGGACGGCACCCGGTAGACGAGCAGCAGCCACCCCGGACTCGTCTCGCCCGCTCCCGTCGGCATGCGGCTCATTCTCTCAGGCCAGCGCGGCCGCGCGGGCAGCGGTTAACTCGCGCGGGCAGCGGTTAACTCGCGCGGCAGGTCGCGCTCGGCCCCGGCCTGGCGGCGGGCCTGGACGGTCCGGCTGACCGCGCGGGCCGGCCGTCCGGGACCGCCGCGAACCGCTCCGGCATCGCCGCGGCATCTCCGGCCAGCCCGATGCGCTGCATCAGGTCCTGCTCGGCGCGGATCTCCTCGTCGTCGGGCGACAGCGCCAGGGTGGCCGTCAGGATGAACGCGACCACGCTGATGCCGACAACCAGCGGCATCAGGAAGTTCACCGCGGTCGCGCCGCCGCCGGACATGAGCACGCCGTCGGCTGCGCTGGCCGGGTACATGTGCATGGCGGCCATGCCGGTGTAGTGCATGCCGCTCACGGCGACGCCCATGATCACCGCGGCCGAGAGCGTCGCCAGGGTGCCGCGCAGCCGCAGCGCGAACCACAGCGCGGCGGTCGCGGCGACGATCGCGATCACCACCGACAGCCCGAACAGCTGCGGGCTGTAGCTCATCCGGGCGGGCATCCGCATGGCGGCCATGCCGGTGTAGTGCATGCTGGCCACGCCGATGCCGGTGAAAGTTCCGGCCAGCACCAGGTTCCGCCACGTCTGCCGGGCGAATCCGACGATGAAAAGGCCGATGCCGACCACCACGACCGCGATCAGCATGCTGGCGATGGTCAGCAGGACGTTGTAGTGGATGACCTGACCGGGGATCGAGTAACCCAGCATCGCGATGAAGTGCATGACCCAGATCCCGGTCGTGCCGATCGACACGGCCGCCAGCAGCAGCCACCGCAGCCGGGTACGGCCCTCCAGTGCCATCGCCCGCGAGGTGCACCGCAGGCCGAGAAACGCGCCCAGGCAGGACATGACGAAACCGAGGGCCGGTGTCAGCAGGCCGTAGGTGAAGTTGTGCGTAGTGAGCATTGAATCGCCCCGCGAGCAAGAAGTGATGAATAGCTGGACAATACGTTAGCTAAGTACGCGGCCACAGCAGATCGGCCGAGTCGCCCGGCTGCAGGGCCTGCGCGGACCGATCCGAACCGGCGGCCCGGCGATGGCTTCGCGGCTATTTGCACCTGGGTTGCGGGGTTATTTCTGCCCGGCCCGGACGAGCCCGTGTTCATAGGCATAGACGACGGCCTGGACGCGATCGCGCAGTCCGAGCTTGCCAAGCACGCGGCCGACGTGAGTCTTGACCGTGGCCTCCGACAGGTAAAGCAGCTGCGCGATTTCCTGATTCGACAGGCCCTGCGCGACATGCATCAGAACCTCGCGCTCGCGGTCGGTCAGGTCGCCGAGTTCCGGCGGCGGAGCGGGCTCCGCGCCGCCGGGCAGGTGCACCGCGAACCGGTCGATCAGCCGCCTGGTCGTCGACGGGGCCACGACCGAGTCGCCAGAGTGGACGGCCCGGATGGCGAACAGCAGTTCCTCCGGCGGCACGTCCTTGAGCAGGAACCCGCTCGCGCCGGCCTTGAGCGCCGCGAACGCGTACTCGTCGAGGTCGAAGGTGGTCAGCATCAGCACCCGCGGCCGCTCGCCAGCCAGCCGGATCCGCCGGGTGGCCTCGACGCCGTCGAGCCTGGGCATCCGGGCGTCCATCACCATGACGTCCGCGTGCAGCCGTCCGGCCAGGTCGATAGCAGCCAGGCCATCGCCGGCCTCGCCCACGACGTGCATGTCCGGCTGCGCCTCCAGGACCATGCGGAAACCGGTCCGTACCAGCTCCTGGTCGTCGACGAGGACGATGCGGATCGGCGGGGTCTGATTCCCGCGCCCCGGCGCCTGGCCCGATGTCCAGGCGCCGCCGGTCCCGCTGGGCTCGCTCATCCTGTGTCTCCCTGCGCGGGTGCGAGCAGGCGGGCTGGCTCGCTCATGCTGTGGTCTCCTCGCGCTGCGTCGGCGTCACCGGTCGGGCAGGGCAGCCGGGCGACTACCCGGAAGCCGCCCGCGGCCTGGGGGCCAGCCTCGACCGTACCGCCGTACATCCCGATCCGCTCCCGCATGCCAGCCAGGCCGTGGCCACCGCTGTCCCCGGCCGGGGTCGCGATGCCGTCGTCGGTGACCTCGACGATGAGCCCGTCTGTCTCGTAGCGCAGGGTGACGGCCGCGGAGGCGGCCAGGCCCGCGTGCTTGCGGGTGTTGGTCAGCGACTCCTGCACGACCCGGTAGGCGGCTAGCTCGGCCCCCTCGGGCAGCTCGCGCGGAGTGCCGGAGAGGGTGTAGGTGACCGCCAGGCCGGCCGCCCGGGCCTGGTCCAGCAGCTCGCGCAGCTCGCCGAGGCCGGGGACCGGGGCGAGCTCGGCCTGGTCGCCGGCGGTGCGCAGCACGCCCAGCAGGCGGCGCATCTCCGTCAGCGCCTGCCGCCCGGTGCCGGCGATGGCCGCGAGCGCGGTCTCGGCCGTCCGGGCATCGGACCGCAGCGCGTACCTGGCCCCGTCCGCCTGCACGACCATGACGCTGACGTGATGGGCGATGACGTCGTGCAGTTCCCTCGCGATCCTGGCCCGCTCGGCCGCCGCCGCCACCTTCGCCTGGGCGTCCCGCTCGGCCTCCAGCCGGGCGGCCCGGTCCTCCAGCGCGGCGTAGTAGCCCCGGCGGTAGCGCATCGAGTCGCCGAGCACCCACGCCAGCAGTGAGGTACCGCCGAACAGCGCGCCGCCACCTAGCACCCGGTCCAGGATGGGGCCGCCAATCGGGGCGGGCTGCCGGAACAGCAGCGTGACAGCAGCGCCGATGAGGGTGACGATGAGCGCGGTAATCGACAGCCGCCGCGGCCGGTAAGCAGCGACGGTGTAGAGCAGAATCAGGATCGCGACGTCGGATCCGCTCGGGTTCGTCATCAGCTGCCACAGGCCCGCGACGCAGGCCACGGCGAACGCGGCCGCGGGGGCCCGGCGCCGAACCACGACGGCCCCGGCCATCAGCGCCGTAATCGGCACCTGCGGCCAGGGGGCGACGAGCATCTGGCCGACGCCGAGCAGCGCCACCACGGCCGCCAGGATGCTGTCCACGAAGATACGGTGCCTGCGCAGCCAGGCGTAGATCGCGGACATGGATCAAGCGTATGCGCAGGGTGACCTGATCACGTCAGCCCGGCGGGCGAGGCCCGTCAGCCGCAAGGCGTAATCTGGGCTGGCATTCCCGCCATTTCGGGCGCGGCGGCCGGCCCCGGTGCGGCCAGCGTCGCCGGCCAGGCCGCCGCCGGTTAGGGTGCCAGCCGGAGGGAGGCCATCATCAGCGACTGCGTCTTCTGCGACATCATCGCCGGGCGGACGGCGGCCGAGGTGGTCCTGTCCGACCCGCAGGTCGTGGCGTTCCTGGACGCCAGGCCCGTGTTCAAGGGGCACGTGCTGGTGGCCCCCCGCGAGCACGTCGTGACGCTGGCCGACCTGCCCGCCGCGTCGGTCGGCCCGTTCTTCCTGCGAGTCCAGCGGGTGAGCGCGGTGATGCCCGCCGCGCTGGGCTGCCAGGGCACGTTCGTCGCGGCTAACAACGTCGTCAGCCAGAGCGTCGCGCACCTGCACGTGCACGTGGTGCCGCGGACCAAGGGCGACGGCCTGCGCGGGTTCTTCTGGCCCCGGCACCGGTACGAGTCGGACGAGGAAGCGGCCGGCGACGCGAACCGGCTGCGGGCCGCCCTCACCGCTAGCTGAGCGCCGTCACCAGCAGGCAGACCGCCCCGGCCACCTCCGCGAGCGCGCCGAGCACGTCGCCGGTGATGCCGCCCAGCCGTCGCGTCGCGAGCGCGGTCAGCGCCACCGAGACGGCCAGGCCCGCGAGCAGGCCGCCGGCCAGGTACCAGGAGCCGGCCAGCGCCAGGCCGGCCCAGGCCGCCGCCGCCACCGCGGCGAGCACCAGGACCACCGCCCAGACCGCGCGGACGCTCCCCGCCACGAGTGCGCCGAGACCACCCGGCCTGGCTGCGGGAACGGGGCGCCGGCAGGCCACGGTCATCGCCAGCCGCGCGGTGACCGCCGCGGTGATCACCGCCTCCGGCCCGCGGCCCAGGGTCTGCGCCCTGGCCAGCGCCAGCACCTGGATCAGCAGGACCAGCACCAGGGTCACGACGCCAAACGGGCCGATGTCCGAACGACGCATCACCGCCAGCGCGCCGGCGGGGTCCTGGCGGCTGCCGAGCCCGTCCGCGAAGTCGGCCAGCCCGTCCAGGTGCAGCGCCCGGGTGCTGACAGCCCCCGTTCCGATCGCGAGCGCCGAGGCGAGCAGCGGGCCGGTATGTCCCGCGCGGGCGGCCAGCAGCAGCACCCCGGCGCTGACGGCCCCGGCCGCGGCGCCGATGACGGGCGCCCAGTACATCGCCGCCGTGGCGGTCCGCCGGGACGGTGCCACCGGGCGGCCAGGCAGCGGAATCGCCGTCAGCAGCGTCACCGCAAGCCGCAGTCCAGCCCAGGGCATGGCACCTGAGCCTACGGGCCGGGTAAGTTCAGGCACACCATGCGGCCCTACGTACTGCTGTCGGCGGCCATGTCGGCGGACGGCTACCTCGACGACGCCTCCCCGCAGCGGCTCGTGCTGTCGGGCCCGGAAGACCTCGACCGGGTGGACGAGCTGCGGGCCGGGTGCGACGCGATCCTGGTGGGCGCAGGCACGGTCCGGGCGGACAACCCGCGGCTGCTCGTGCGCGATCCCGGCCGCCGGGCGCGGCGGCAGCGCGACGGCCGGCCGGCCAGCCCGGTCAAGGTAACGGTCACGGCGAGCGGGCGGCTGGATCCGCGGGCGCGGTTTTTCGCCGCGGACGGCACGGAGAAGCTGGTCTACGCGGCCGGCCTCGCCGCCGATCCGCTGCGCGATCAGCTGGCGGAGGCCGCGACGGTCATCGGGCTCGCCGCCGGCGCCGCGCTGACCGACGTGCTCGGCGACCTGGCCGGCCGCGGAGTCGGGCGGCTGCTGATCGAGGGCGGGTCCCGGCTGCTCGGTCAGGCCCTCGGCGGCGGGCTCGCGGATGAGCTTCAGCTGGCGGTGGCGCCGGTCTTCGTGGCCGACCCCGCGGCGCCGCGGTTGCTGGCCGGATGCCCGCCGCCTGCGCCGATGCGGCTGGCCGGGCTGCAGCAGGCGGGTGACGTGGCCGTGCTGCGATACTTGGCCGGCGGTCGGCGGGACGCCTGATCGCGTGCGGACCCGGGCCGAAGTGGGCCCGCGTGATGAACGACCGGCTCCAGACGGTGCAGGATGGAAGTATGAGCGATACCAAGGCGGCTCCGGGCGGGATGCAGGCCGCTATCGAACGAAGCGGCTATTACCCCGGCCTGGTCTACGACGCCGTGTCCTCGGCCGTCGGCAAAGAGGACGTCGTCTCCTACTTCGTCCTGCACGACGCGCATTTCGACCCGGGCATGGAGGTCAGGCGGCACATCACCGTGATGGCGCTGACCCCCACCAGGCTGGTGTACTCGCACACCGACGAATACCCCGCCGACGAGGCGGACCCCGAGTCGCGCCCGCAGGCGGAGACCAGCACGGAAGCCGTCCGCCACTCGCGGATCTCGTCGGTGGCGCTCACCAGGGTCATCCCGGACCCGGCGACCTACCGGCCCGGCGCGACGATGCCGAGCGAGGTCGTGCTCACCATCGGCTGGAACGTGCTGGCGCACATCGAGATCGAGCCCGCGCACTGCGGCGACGAGAGCTGCGAGGCCGATCACGGCTACACCGGCACGATGACCGCCGACGACCTGACCGTCCGGGTCAGCGAGGCGGCCGACGGCCAGGAGTCAGTCCAGCAGATCGTGGCCTTCGCGCAGGCGCTGGCCGAGGCGACCAGCCACCCGTGACGACGCCGCTGCCAGGCGGCGCGGGGGAGCCGCCTGCCGACGGCCAGCTAACACTGCCCCGGTACGGCGAGTCGACGCTGGCCGACCTGGGCCCGTCGATGCTCGCGTCACTCGGCGTGCCGGGCGAGGACGACGCGCTCGGGCTCCCGCGCACCGAGCGGGCCTGCCTGCTGCTGATCGACGGCCTCGGCTGGCACCTGCTGGCCGCGAACCGGCACGCGGCCCCGTTCCTGTCCGGACTGCTGCCGGACGCGCGACGGCTGGCCGCCGGGTTCCCGGCTACGACGGTCACGAGCCTGAGCTCGCTCGGCACCGGCCGGCCGCCAGGCCAGCACGGGCTGCTCGGCTACCAGGTGCGGGTGCCGCAGACCGGCCAGCTGCTGAACGCGCTGCGGTGGGACAAGGCGGTCGATCCGGTCGCCTGGCAGCCGGATACCACGATCTTCGAGCGGGCCGTCGTCGCCGGGGTGGCCGCGTTCCGGGTCGCGCAGGGCTCGTTCGAGCGCACCGGCCTGTCGGTGGCGTCCATGCGCGGCGCGGACTACCGCGCCGCCAACACGCCGGGCGCGCTGGTCGCCCGGACCGCGCAGGCACTGGCCAGCGAGCCGCGCAGTTTCGCGCTGGTCTACACCGGCGACCTGGACGGTACCGGGCACGCGTGCGGCAGCACGTCCGCGGCCTGGCTGTATCAGCTGGCCCACGTCGACCTGCTCGCCCGGCAGCTCGCGGACGCGCTGCCGGCCGGCACCCCGCTCTATGTCACCGCCGACCACGGGATGGTGGACGTGCCAGCCGCGGACCGGGTGGACGCGGACCGGGTGGCCGGGCTGCGGACCGGCGTCGCGCTGCTCGGCGGCGAGCCACGGGCGCGGCACGTGTACGCCGCGCCCGGAGCCGCGGCCGACGTGCTGGCGGCCTGGCAGCAGCTCCTGGCCGGCCGGGCCTGGGTGGTCAGCCGCGAGCAGGCCATCGACGAGGGCTGGTTCGGGCCGGTGGACCGGCGGGTCACCGACCGGCTGGGCGACGTGATCGCCGCGCTGCGCGGGACCGCGGCGGTGATCGCCAGCGTCGCCGAGCCGCGCGAGTCGGACCTCATCGGCATGCACGGCTCGCTGGCCGCGAGCGACCAGGAGATCCCGTTGCTGAGCTGCGTGGCAGGCTAGCTGACCAGAGCCTTAGATCCGGCTGTTTATCCACAGCCAGACCGGGGAACCGCACCGCGCCGCGGGCGGTCATCCACAGAAATCGAGAGGTTATCCACAAGCATGTCCGGTACCGCGAACCCGCTCATCACCGTCTCCGAGCTGGCTGCGGCCCTGGCGGGCGACGCGCCGCCGGCCGTCCTCGACGTGCGCTGGTACCTGACCGGCCCGCCCGGCATCGACAGCTACCGGCGCGGGCACGTGCCGGGCGCGGTGTTCGTGGACCTGGACACCCAGCTGGCCGGGCCGCCGGGCGACGGCGGCCGTCATCCGCTGCCTGACCCGGCCGATTTCGAGGCAGCGATGCGCGCGGCGGGCGTACGCGCGGACCAGCCGGTGGTCGTGTGCGACGACGCCGACGGCACGATCGCCGCGCGGGCCTGGTGGCTGCTGCGCTACTACGGTCACGCCAGCGTGCGGGTGCTCGACGGCGGGTTCCGCGCCTGGGCGGCGGCCGGCCAGCCGGTGAGCACCGAGGACGCGCACGCCGGGCCGGGCGACTTCAGCGCCCGCCCCGGCAACATGCCGGCCCTGGACGCGGCTCAGGCCGCGGCCGTGGCTCGCTCCGGCGTCCTGCTGGACGCGCGGGCGCCCGCCAGGTACCGGGGTGAGACCGAGCCGGTCGACCGGGTGGCGGGCCACATTCCCGGTGCGCTCAGCGCGCCGACGGCCGAGAACGTGACCGGCGCTGGCGTATTCAGATCGCCGGATGAGCTCCGGGCCAGGTTCGAGGCGCTCGGCGTGCGGTTCGGCGACGACGGGGCGGTCGCGGCCGGGGCCTACTGCGGGTCCGGGGTGACCGCGGCGCACGAGGTGCTCGCGCTGCAGCTGGCGGGCGCGACCGCCGCGCTGTACGTCGGCTCCTGGTCGGGCTGGCTCGCCGATCCGGAGCGGCCGGTCGCTACTGGCCCGCAGCCGGGCACGATGACCTGGACAGACTGAACAGAAAGGAGCCGGCCGTGACTGCCGAGCGCACCGAACCGCCCGTCACCGGCCCGGAGCGGGAGATGCTGCGGGCGTTCCTGGACTTCCATCGCGACACGCTGGCGATGAAGTGCGCGGGCCTGTCCGACGACCAGCTGCGGCTGCAGGCGTCGCCGCCGTCCACGCTGACGCTGCTGGGCCTCGTCCGGCACATGGCCGAGGTGGAGCGCACCTGGTTCCGCCGGGTCATCAACGGCGAGGACATCCCGCTGGTCTGGTCGGACACCGGCGACTACCAGGCGGCCTACGACGCCAGCCGGGCGAGCGGTGCGGACGCGTTCCGGGCCTGGCGGGAAGAGGTCGAGCACTCGCGCCGGATCGAGCGCGCGGCCAGCTCGCTGGACGTGACCGGCTACCAGCCGCGGTGGGAAGAGGACGTCTCGCTCCGGCTGGTCATGCTGCACCTGATCCACGAGTACGCCCGGCACAACGGACACGCCGACTTCCTGCGCGAGGCCATTGACGGCACCACGGGGGCGTAGCCACAGGCTGCGCTGACCTTTCGGGGGTCGGCCGGCCGGACCGGGCGCGGGCGGCCCACACGAAACGGGCCTCCCGCGCCCGGTCTGGCCTGCTCGCGGCGCCGCAGTGCGGGTCAGCGCGGCGGGACCACGTCATTGCCCGCGGTACCCGCGAACCAGGTGGCTGCGCCGGTCAGGATGGCGAATGTGGCGGGCTGCCAGCCGACTGCGGCTACGGCGACAGTGGTTACGGCCGCAGCCAGGAGCAGGCGGAGCGCCAGGATGGCCGGGCGGCCGCGCCAGATGCGGGCCGGCAGCGGCGCGCAGCCACCGTGTGACGCTGCCGCTACGGGCGTGGGCTGATGGTGTCGCCGGGGGCTAGCAGGTCAGCGAGGGCCTCGCCGCGGCCGTCCGGCGTGCGCAGCGCGGCGTAGGCGGCGGCCGCTGCCGCGAAGGTCGGCGGGATCGCCGCCGTCGGCGCGGTCCGGATGGGTCGCGGCCGCGATGCGGCGCCAGGCGGCCGCGGACGTCGTCGTCGCCGAGTTCCCGGCTGGGCTCCAGGCCGAGTGCGCGGAACGGGTCGCGGCCGGTCATCGGCGTCCCTCGCCGGGCGGGCGCGGGCGCGGGGCCGAACGCCTGGTCCAGGAACGCGCTGACGTCGGGCAGCTCGCCGGCTGTCCGGTGCGCCGGGTCGGTCCGGCGGCTCCGGCCGGCGCCGCCGCGGCCGGCGCGACCGGCGGTCGCGGGCCGGGCGCCAGCGCGGCAGGCCCGGCGACAAGCCGTTTGACCTGCGTATAGGTGACGCCGCCGCGGTAGATGTAGGCGGCCTGGCCGACGTCGAGCGCGCGGATGAGCGCGGGATCCACGACCGGGACGTCCCGCACCCTGGAGCTGCCCTGCCGGCTCCAGCGGGGAAGCCGAGCAGATAGCGGGTGGTGTCGGCCGCCTTGCGCTGCCCGGCTAACGCCGCCACCGGCTCGGGGTGCGCGGAGCGCAGCAGCCAGATGCCGCCTTCGGCGGCCGACGCGATCCGGTACCGGTCACCCTCCTCCGGCGCCAGGCCGTGCCAGGACTGGGCCGACACCTGCACCGCCAGGCCGAGCGACCGGGCGCGCTCGTACAGCTGCCAGATCGGCAGCCTGCGCGCGACCGCGCTGAATTCGTCGACGGCGAGGAGGATCTGTGCAGGCTGCGCCCGGCCCGCCACCGGCGCCTGGGTGACGTGGCTGGCGAGCAGGTCAACGATGGCGCGCGCCTGCGCCTCGGCGACGGCGAGCTCGCCAGTGCCCTCCAGGATGCAGTACCAGGCGTCGGCCGCGCCGAAGCGCCGGCCCGTCCAGGCCGGGCCCGAGCCGCCGGAACAGCGTGCGGAACCGCAGCGCGACGTCGGGCACCTGCCGGGCCGCGGCCCGCGCCAGCTGCAGCTGGTAGTCGAGGCCGGCGGCCGAATAGGCGAACGCGAGCCAGCCGGGGTCCAGCCGGGCGAGGAAGTCCGTGCTGCTGGCCGGCGGCCCGCCGGGTGCCTCGACGGCCAGCGCGACGATCGCGTCCATCACGTCGGTGTAGTACGCCGCGCCGCCGGTACCGTGCTCGACGAGGTCGACCAGTGTGCTGATGAGCTGTCGCGGCGGCAGCGTCCAGAGGTTGAGGACGGCCTCGTCTGGCCACACCGCCACGCTGCGGGCGCCCGCGTCGCGCAGCACCCGCCGGGCCCGGTCCGCGATCCGCCGGGCATCGGCCCCGCCCTTGCAGTCCAGCACCACCAGCAGCGGCGGGCCCGGCCTGGCCGGCCGCGTGCTGCCGCAGGCCAGTGGCCATGAAGGCCGCCCACAGCCGCAGCAGCAGCGTGGTCTTGCCCGTGCCGGGCGTCCCGACCACGATCTGATGCGACCGCGAGCCGGGCCGGCGGCAGCGTCGCCAGCGGCCGCGCCGGATGCTGGACCGTGCGGATGACGGCACCGACGGCCACGTCGCCCTGCGCGGTGAGCAGCGGCACGGCGCCCGGCGCGGCGATCCGCGCCGCCGCCGACCGCGCCTGATGCCGCCACTGCCGACGGTCGAAGCTGATGGCCGCGGCGGGCGAGGTACCGCCCGCCAGCGCCGCCATCGAACGGGTGCGCAGCGACCAGGCCAGGCCGCCTGCGAGCAGACCGAGCGGCACGGCCGCGGGCGCAGTCAGCACCGCGGCCCGCAGGTACCCCGGCGCGGTGCGCGCGTGCCACAGCGCGAGCCAGGCGTGATACGGCGCGAGCAGGGCCGGCAGCGCGCCGTGCGCCCGCAGCCCGGTAGCGGCGAGCCAGACCACGACCATCGGCCCGCAGAATGCGGCCGCCCGGACCAGCCGTGCGGGCGGCCAGCCGCGCAGCCAGGCGGCGCCGAACGCGATCGCGCCGGCGGCGGTCACCGGCGCGGCGAGCACCAGGGTGGCGACGACGCCGACGGCCGCCAGCAGGCGGCCCCGCGCGCCGCGTCGTCATGCGCTCGCCCGGGCGGGCCGGGCCGCTTTCGCGGCCGCTGCGCGCGCGTTCGTCCGCGGGGCCGGCAGGACGGCCCCGGCCGGCAGCCCGCGGACCTCCACCCGACCGGCCAGGGTGCCGAGCTGCGCTCTGGACCGCAGCACGGTGCCCAGCGCGGCGGGCGAGCAGACATACAGGACGCGGGCGTGCCGGGCCGGCTGCCCGGCCACCCGGGCCTGCGCGGCCGGGGACCCGTAGTCACCGGTGCGGGCCAGCAGTTCGCGCATGATCGCGGTAGTACGGCTGATCGTCTTGGCGGTGAGCTCGACCTCGATGGCCCAGCATTCGCCGGCCCACGGCACCGCGGCCGCATCCGGCCAGTGCACTTCCGCGTCGGGCAGGTGCTCGCGGACGCCGAGCCTGCCGCCGAGCCGGGACCGGAGCCGTCGCTCGCTGCGCCAGTACCCGGCAGACTCGGCGTACCCCGGCGCCGCCTCGATGGCCAGCCGGACAGCGGTCACCGCGCGGATGTGCGGCAGCCGGGGGAGCGCCGGCGGTGCGGCGCTGTAGCGTGTGCCGCACGCCTGCAGCCCGGCCCGGGTCAGCCATGTCCAGGGCTGACCCGGGCTCAGGACCGCGGTGTCGGCGAGGCCGCGGGTGGCCCACCTGGTGGTCAGTCCGCGCGCCTGCCGCGCCGATAAGCCGAGGAACGCGGCGAGCTGGTCGAGTTGCACCCCGTACATCTCGGCCGTGAACGCCAGGCCCGTGCGGTCGCGCTCGGCTAAGGAGAGCGGCGGGCGCGGTGCTGCGGTCACCGTCCCATCACATCACGGCACGAGCCGGTGCAAGAGCCCTCTTCCGCCGCGATCCGGCTAGCCCGCCCTGGTGAACTCCGCCGTCCAGTTCGTCTCCCAGGTGCGCCCGTCGTCAGCCGACAGCGCCTGGGCCCACCGGGCCGACGTGGCGGTGATGTCCGACCAGCGGTAGCGCACGAGCACCGGGATGCCCTCGTGCGTATCGGGACCGATGAAATCGCCGGTGCCGTCCGCGAAGTGCCCGACTACCGGCGGCTCGATGACCGCGGAACCGGCCGTGATCCAGTAGATCGACCAGGTCCGGTCCGCTTCGTCGTACAGCCGCAGCGCGAGTCCGGTGTAGCTCATGGTCGGCGAGCTCAGCTCATCGGTGTTGCCGAGCCCGCCGAGCATCGGCTGGCAGTGCAGGTCCGCGGGGAACTCGTCCCACTCGTCACAACCCGCGAGCCGCTTGCGCAGCCGCCGCTGGATCGAGTGCCACCGGCCGTGCAGGAAGTCGAAGTCGTGCCGTCCGTCGAGCAGTGCAGGATTCTCAGTTGTCATGACGGCACCGTAGGAGCATTCCACTGACAGCTAATGGCAGTGAACCTTGCGCAGGGCCGGCCTTTGCGGTCGGCTACGTCCGCACCGTGCCCGTGCCGGTGATGACGATGACCTGGCTCAGGAAGGCCCCGGTTGCGGTCTGGCAGCCGGATCCTGGCCGGTCGACCTCGTCGACGGTCGCCGACGCGGCGAACGCGCCGGTGATCCCGCGGTACGCGCCGGTACCCGATCCGGCCAGCACCGGGACTGCCGCCGACACCGTGATGTGGCCCGAGCACGTGCGCGGGCTGCCCGGCCAGTGCCCGAAGGCCGCCGCGATCGCGCGATCCAGCGCCGCGGCCTGCAGCCGGAACGTGCCGTGGCTCAGCCGCAGTTCAAGCTCGCCAGTGTGCTCCGGGTCGGTCGTGCCGTCCGGATGCACGAAGACGCCGTGCCCGTAGTCGCCCACCGCGCCGGTTACGACCACGGCCGAGGCCGGCCCGTCGCTGTCCACGCTGTAGTCGGTGAAGTGGGCTCGGCCCGTCGCGGTGCCGCCGGGCGCCGCCGCGGCGGCGGTCGTCCCGCTGCGGGCCCGGTCGCCCGGCTTCGCCCCGGGTGCGGGCCGCACCGGCGGTGGCGCACCCTGCCAGGACGAGCGCGAGCAGGCCAGCCAGTCCCGCGGCGGCCAGGGCGGCAGCCCGGCGCTGGCGGTTGTCAGTAGTAGTCATGATCAGCACGCTAGAAGGGCCACCGCCGCGAACCCAGCCCGCTGCCGCCCGTCTTGCCCCGGGGGATTACCCCCCGACGTTCCCCGCGCCGCGCGCGTCGCGACCCCGGTGCTGGTGCGAGGCGGAACCGTACGGCACAATGGCTGCAGGCAGCCGCCGGATGACGGCCCGGTCGCCGAGCTGCGGGCGACGAGAGCGTTGGGGAAGACGAATCTCGTCCGCTGGCAGGGAGGTCTGGTGTCCGTTCGTGGCGTGCTGCACGTGCATTGTGCGCCCCCGGCGCTGTGCCCGCACATTGAGTGGGCAGTGGCCGGGGTTGTTGGCGTTCCGGTAAGCCTGGACTGGGTCGATCAGCCCGCCGCGCCCGGCTCGGTTCGCGGCGAGCTGCTGTGGCAGAGCACGCCCGGCACGGCCGGCGCGGTCACCTCGGCGCTTGCCGCCTGGAACATGCTGCGCTTCGAAGTCAGCGAGGATGCCAGTCCCGGCTGTGACGCGGTCCGCTACAGCTGCACGCCCGCGCTGGGCACGTTCTGCGCGGTCATCGGCGGGAACGGCGACATCCTGGTGCCCGAGGGCAGGCTGCGGGCCGCGATGGCGCTGGCGGCCTCGGCCCGGTCGGGCTCGGGCCGCAGCGGCGCGGATGCGGAACTGGGCGCGCTGCGGGACACCCACGGGCCCCGGCACCCGGCGCTCGGCGGCTCCCTGGAGGCCGAGCTGGCGCTGCTGCTCGGCCAGCCCTGGGACGACGAGCTCGAGCCGTTCCGGCGGGCCGGTGACGGCGCCCCGGTGCGCTGGCTGAACGCGACCGGCTGACCGAGGTAGCCTAGCCAGCCTGCCCGCGACCATGGAATCAGTGCCGCCATATACTTTTCGCTAGTGATTCAGTAGCGAAAGGGCGTTGCTCGTGTCGGAAACCGCAGCCAAGGCGCTGTCGGCTGCTCCGCGCACCAGGCTCAACCGGATGCGTGCGGAAGGCCGGGACGACCGAGCCGACCTGAGTGCGGTGCTGCGGGCGGGTTTCATCGCGCACCTGGGCGTCCCGGCCGCGCCCGGCGTCATGGTCGTGCCGACCGTCTACGGATTCGACGACCGCACCGTGTACGTGCACGGTTCGGTGGCCAGCCAGTCGCTCGCGGCCGAGGCCGAGTACTGCCTCACGGTCACCGTCGTGGACGGCCTCGTGCTGGCCCGGTCGGTGTTCGAGCACTCAGTCAATTACCGGTGCGCGATGATCTACGCGGTGCCGCGGACTGGTCGAGGACCCGGCCGAGAAGCTCGCCGGGCTGCGGCTGGTGTCCGAGCACCTGGCCCCCGGCCAGTGGGATTACGTCCGGCAGCCGAGCCGTAAGGAACTCGCCGCGACCCGGCTGCTCGCGCTCAGCCTGGACGAGGCGTCGGTGAAGATCAGCGACGGCGGGCCCACTGACGGCGACAGCCCGGACGCGGCGCTAGGCCTGTGGGCCGGGCAGTTGCCGCTGGAGACGCGGTGGCTGCCGCCAGTGCCGGACGCGGGGATCCCGGCCGGGATGGCGGTGCCCGCGCACATCGCCGACCGGGCTGGCCTGCCGCGCACCCGGCTTGATGGCGGTGACGGCACGGGTTGCCGGGCGTAGCGTCTGAGATACGCGCGCACTTATAGCCGGCCGGTCGAGATCCCGTCTGACCGCTAAGGCAGAAGTGCTCGGCCGCGTCAGATGACGACCGAGCCGCCCGCCTGACCGGCTCCCGAGCTGGGCTTCCTGAGGAGGTGAGCGGCGGCGAACGAAGAACTGCTGCTGGGCGCGGCCGCCGCCGGGGTGATGCCTGCCGATCCGCGCGGGGAGCTGCGCCTGGTGGCGGCCTCTACCGAAGCGGTCCGGGTGCTGGAACTGTGCCAGCTGCAAAACGATCAGGGACCGTGCCTGGAGTGCTTCCGCACCGGCCAGCCCGTTGCCGCCCCCGACCTGACTGCGGCGGGTCAGCTGTGGCCGCTGTTCGCCGCCGCTGCCAGGCACACTGGCTTCGCCGCTGTGCACGCGCTGCCGATGCGGCTGCGCAACCAGGTCATCGGCGCGCTGAACAGCCGGGTCGCCATCGAGCAGGCCAAGGGCAAGCTCGCCGAACGCCTCGGCATGGATATGAACCAGGCGTTCAGCGTGCTGCGCGCCTACGCCCGGAACCGCAACCTCCGCTTGTCGGACCTGGCTCAGGCCTTCGTCGACGGCACGCCGGGGCAGTTCGCTGACCTGATCGGGCCGACGCGGAAATGATCGACGCTCACCACCACCTGTGGGACCTGGACGCCCGGGAGCATCGCTGGCTCATGGGCGGGCAGTCCTGGGCCAGCGACGACGAGCTGGCGGCGCTGCGCCGGTCTTTCACCCTCGCCGACCTCGCCCCGCTGGCGGCACCGGCCGGGGTAACCGGCACGGTTGTCGTCCAGACGGTCACCGAACCGTGGGAGACCTCGGACCTGCTCGCGCTCGCGGCGGGCCGTGACCCGTACCAGGCCGAAGAGACGCCTCGCGGGCTCGCCGCGGCCGACGCCGGGCCGGCCTGCGGGCTGCTGGCGGGCGTGGTGGGCTGGACCGACCTGACTGCCCCGGCCGTGGCGGACACGGCGGCCGGTCTGCGGGAGTTGCCGGGCGGCGAGTTCCTGTGCGGCATCCGCCATCCGGTCCTGGCCGAGACGGATCCGGACTGGCTGGCCCGGCCGGCGGTGCTCCGGGGGCTGCACGCGCTCGCGGCAGCCGGTCTGAGCTTCGACATCGTGACGTTGCCGGAGCAGTTGCCCGCCGCGGTCACCGCGGCCCGGTCGGTGCCGGAGCTGACGATGGTGCTCGACCATCTGGGCAACCCGCCCGTCGGCGCTGGCAGGGACGGCGACGAGTCTCTGGGCGGCCACGATCAGCAGCCTGGCGGCGCTGCCCAATGTGACCTGCAAGCTGTCCGGCGCGCACTCCAGCCCGGTCCGCGCTAGCGACCTGCGGCCCTACTACGAAACCGTGCTGACCGCATTCGGCCCCGATCGGCTGATGTTCGGCTCCGACTGGCCGGTGTGTACCCTCGGCGGGTCGTACGGGCAAGTCTGCGAGCTGTACCGCGAGCTGACGGCCCAGCTCGGCCCGGCCGAGCAGGACGCCATCTTCGACGGCACTGCCCGCCGGGTGTACCGGCTGGCCGGGCGTTAGCCGTTATCGCTGAGCGCGGTCCGGGGTCCGGAGACGGTGAACAACCACAGGCCTGCGGCGAGGGACAAGCAGGCGCAGATCCAGGCGCCGCGGTCGGCGGGCGGGCGCACCGGCCATGTCCACGGGGCGGTCCACGCTTCCAGCAGCGCGTACTGGCAGAACACCATGTAGCCCATCGGCAGCGTCCACGCGAGCAGACCGCCGGTCACCAGCGAGCACACCAGCCCGAGGCCGGTGAAACCGATGACGTTCCTGGCCAGGACGAGGACGCCCCCGCTGAGGCCCTCGCCGGCCACGCCGAGCTGCAGCAGGCCGATGGCCAGCGCGCACAATCCCGCGGCAGTGCCGAGCCGCAGGTAGGGCAGCCACCGGCCGGTAGCCCGCTCCGCCTCGCCGAACGGGCTGTGGGCTGTCATCGCGAGCACCGCCGCCGCGCCCGCCTCCATGATCATCGGCACCTGCTGCGCGTACGGCCCGGAGCTGAACGTCCAGTGCCATTGCAGCGCCGCCCGCAGGAGGGCCGCGCACGTCGCGAGCGCGAGGATCCCGGCCGGGGCCCGGCGGGTGCGCAGGTGCAGCCAGGCGAGCCTGGCGCCGGCCGGGGTCCGGCGCGCGGTCCCGGCCGGCGCGGCCGGGGGCGTCAGTACGCCGGCGCTGGTCACGGGACTTGCGCCGGCGTGATCGAGTCGGCGCGCAAAGCGGTCAGATGCGCGGCGAGCCAGGCGTGCCGGGCGCTGGCCGATAGGGCCAGGAACCGGCGGGTGGCGGCGGCTATCGCCGGTGACGTTCCGGCCGCCGGTGGCCCGGCCAGGTGACTCACGTCCGACGGCGTCGTGCCGGCCGCGGCTAGCAGCGCGTTCTCGACCGCCAGCTGCGCCGGCCCGAACTGCGGACCGCCTGGAGCAGCGCCCGGCGCGCGGGCGAGGAACGCATCCAGCAGTCCTTGCTGGAAGCCGACGCGCCACGCCGTCGAGTCGGGGATCCCGTAAAACTGGCCGAACATGGATCCCACCCGCTCGGCGGTGAACTCGAAGACCGGCGGGGTCCCCGAGATGCCGCTCATGACCATCTGCCCGCCGGTCATGCTCGCGACCTCGGTGGCCCTGACCGGCGCGCCGGGCAGCCCGGCGATCTCGGCCGCCACCGGCTTGAGGGCCGCGGCGACATCGTTCAGATAGAAGCTGAACGCCCGATGCACGCAGATCTGAAGCGCGGGTCCTGGCCCGGACGTGCAGGACTGGGTGGCCGGCAGCGGCCGGTCGCTGGCCGCAGAGTGGAGGGCGGGAATTTCCCACCCGCCGGTTGCGGCTGGGCGCGCGGTCCCGGCCAGCGAGACCGCGGTCGCCGCCGCGGCGGCGCCGCAGCCGATCAGGACAACGGCGGTGGCGCGCAGCAGCCAGGACTCGCCGCCGGCTAGCCCGCCGCGCAGCGCCCGGCCCCGAGCCGAGGCCAGCCGGCGCACGTCCGGCGCGAGGCCGAGCGCCCCGAACAACGCGACGGCGAGGCCGGCCATGAGCATGATCTGCACGATCGACTGGTCCGGCGCGATGCGGTAGTAGACGCCCGCGTCCACGCTGGGCAGCGCGTCGGCCGGCGACAGCACCGCGGCCGTGCCCGTTCCTGGCGCCAGGGTCAGCGCTGCGTGCAGGCCGGCCTGGTACAGGAGCAGGGTCGCGATCGCGACCAGGGGCGCGGTGAACCGGCCGGGCAGCAGAACGCCCGCGGTGAACCCGATGACGGTGACCGCGGTGACGGCGGCCGCGCCCACGAAGACCGGCCACAGCGGGGGTCCGCCCCAGGTGGCCTGGAGCGCGGTCTGGACGTAGAGCACGGCGACCCCGGCCAGGAACGCGAGCAGCAGCCAGGCCAAGGTCCCGGCCAGCGCGATCGAGAGCCGGGCCCAGGCCGCGCGGGACGTGGTCGTGACCAGGTCAGCGGTCTTCCTGCGGCCCTCGCGGGACCCGGCCCAGGCGGCCAGCCCGCCCGCGAACGCGCTGAACTCGAACAGCATGTGGTCGCCGATGACGGAGGCGCGCAACGTCCAGACGGGCGGGAACCCGTCGGCCGTGCGCACTGTGTTGAAGAAGAAGACGGCCGCCAGCAACGGCAGCAGATACGGCACCGCGGTCCGCTTCAGCTCCAGCCGCAGGACCCGGACCGCGCCAGGCAGCGGCACGCTCAGCGCGCTCATGACCGGGCCGCCGACAGCACCGCGCTGTAACCGCGCTCCAGCGGAGCGTCGCCTACGCTGTGTCCTTCGCCGCGGCTGGTCAGCTCGTCCGGCGTGCCGCGGAACACGATCTTCCCGGCCGACATCAGCGCGACCTCGGAGCAGGCCGCGCCGACATCCTCGACCAGGTGCGTCGACACGATCACGGTCGCGTCGTCCCCGAGCCTTCGCAGCAAGGCCCGGAACTGCATCCGCTGCTCCGGGTCCAGGCCGGCCGTCGGCTCGTCGAGCAGCAGCAGGCCGGGGTTGTTCACGATCGCCTGCGCGATCCCCACCCGCCGCAGCATTCCGCCCGAGAGCGTGCGCAGCTTGGCCTTCGCCTTGGGGCCGAGGTCAACGCGTTCTACCGCCACCGCGACCGCTTTCGGGATGGCCGCGGGCGGCATCTCCTTGAGCAGCGCGAAGTACTCGATGAAGTCGACGACTGTGAACGACGGGTAGTACCCGAGGTTCTGCGGCAGGTAGCCCAGCCGTCGCCGGATGTCGCGCCGGGCCGCCGCGGCGCGCGGGTCCCGCCCGAGCAGGGCGATGTCGCCTGACGATGGCGGCAGCACAGTCGCGAGCATGCGGAGCAGGGAGGTCTTGCCCGCGCCGTTGGGACCGAGGAGGCCGAAGACCCCGGTTCCCAGCTCCAGGCTCACCCCGTCAACGGCCTTGTTTTTCCGGAACGAGCGGTGGACGTCAGTCAGGGTCACGTTCACTGGAGCCCCCTTTGCGGGCGTAGGGCGTACACGGCTATCGCGGCGCAGCAGACCGCGACCGCGAGGTAGGGGAGATAGGCGTTCGGGTTCGTGACCGCGACGGTCAGACGGCCCGCCGCGGTCTGCGTGGCGAGCACGGTGATCACCCAGGCGGCCACTCCGGCCCCGGCGCCGACGATGGCTGACCTGGCGGTCACCGCCGCGGCGAGCGCCAGCGCGGATGCCGCGGTCATCGGCAGCAGCCACCCGAACGTCAGCGCCGCGGCCGCACCCGACGCCGCGCTCGCGATGAGCCCGAGCGCGGCATTGAGCGCGAAGACGGCGACGGCACGGGTCAGCAGCACGACGCGGTCACTGACCGCGCAGCTCGACGACAGCTCCCAGGCCGGGTCGATGCCCGGGCCGTAGGCGAACGCGATGCCCGCCGCGGCGACTGCGGGCGCGACGAGCCAGACCGCCGGCTGGCCCGGCCCGAGCCGGACCAGCGCCCCGGCACCGAACACGACCGCGGTCGAGATCAGCCAGGGCAGCAGCAGCGACGGCGTGGTGACCAGGGCGCGGGCGAGACCGGGCGAGCGGAGCAGCCGGGTGGCCACGCGCTCGATCCGGCCGGACGGCCGTCGCCAGACCTCGGCCGCGACCGCGGTCCAGACGCGGCCCAGGTCGATCTCGCCTGGTGAGTCGGGTGCGGGGCCAGGCTGGCCGGCTCGGCTCGGATAGATCATCGCGTCCCTCCCAGGGTGGCCCGCAGCAGCCGGCGGGCGCGGTGCGCGCGGCTCTTGACCGTGCCGACGGGCACGCCGAGGATCTCGGCGACCTCCGCGACGGGGCGGTCCTGGACATACATGAGGCGGAGCAGTTCGCCGTCTGGCCCGGCCAGCGCGGCCGTGATATCGGCGCGGACCAGGGCGGCCTCGGCCGGATCGAGGCAGAGCTGGGGGATGTCGCCGAGCGGCGCGGTGGCCGGGCCGCGGCGGCGCAGCAGCAGCGCGGCCTGGTTCCTGGCGATCACCCACAGCCAGGCTTGGGGGGTGCCTAGCGGCCGGTAGGCGCGCGCGCCCTTCCACACGGCCAGGAAGGTCTCCTGGAGCACATCCTCGACGTCCGGCGCCGGCAGCGCGGCCCGCAGCCGGGCGGCCAGCCACGGCGCGTGCCGGGTGAACAGCTCGCGCAGGGCTGTGTCATCGCCTGTCGCTAGGGCCGCGATGAGCTCGTCGTCGTCCATCACCACATCTATTGCAGCCGGGGCCGGTCCGGTTCGCGCGGGCCAGCGCCAATTTCCGGCCGCCGGTCGCAGGGCGGCGGCTCGGCCGCAACCTACCCGACCGGGCCGGGTACACGGCCCGGCCCGCTCAGGCAGAATGCACCGGGAGAACGCCCTGGATGGCTGGCTGGCTGGATGGATGGATGGCGCTGGGCGGTTATCCCAGCTGGCCGGGCCGGCGGACCCGCCGGCGCCAGCGGCGGCGCGGCCGCGGGCTGGGGTCGGCCGCGGCCGCGGGCAGGCTGGGCCGGGAACCGGCCGCGGCGGCGAGCGGCGCCGGCGGATGCGCGGCGCGCCAGCGGCTGATCATCTCGTCGGCGTTCACGAGCTGGACGAAGACCGGCGGGCCGACCGGGATGCGGCGCCACTCGGCAATCCGCCGGTTGAGGTCGGCGACAGCGTCCCTGACCTCCTGCTCGCTGGCCAGGCCGGGGACGGCGTCCAGCAGCCGAGCCCGTTCCTTGCGCAGCTTCAGCGGGGGTGGCAGCAGTTCGTCGCCGGAGATGCCTTCGCGGCGCAGCTT
Source organism: uncultured Actinomycetota bacterium (assembly GCA_963805805.1). GTDB lineage: Bacteria > Actinomycetota > Actinomycetes > Streptosporangiales > Streptosporangiaceae > JAJYUU01. Next base: position 236,446 of record CAWDVS010000013.1, read on the forward strand.
CTCCCGGATCCAGCGCTGGCCGTCGTCGTCGCGGTGCTGGGGCAGGGGCTTGCCCGCCCCCGGCAGGTCATCGAAGGCGCCGCGGTCGGCCGCTTCCTGGATCTGCTGGTCGATCCAGGACCTGAAGGTCAGTCCGGGCGGCTTGCGCTCGGTCACATGTCCACCGTCTCATGCCCGGCGGCCCGACGGCGACGGCGGCCTGAGTGTCACAACGACCTGGGATAATTGAGGCATGCTTGATTCCCCTCGAGGGCTGATCGTCGGCCGTGCCGCCGAGCTGGGCCTGATGCGCGAGCTGCTCGCCGAGGCTGCCGCAGGTCAGTCGGTCGTCCTACTGGTGAGTGGTGACGCCGGGGTGGGCAAGACCCGGCTGCTGACCGAGTTCTCCGCGGAGGCTGCCGGGCGTGGCTTCACCGTCCTGTCCGGCCGCTGCGCCGAGCTGGCGGACACGGTCCCGTACCTGCCGCTCGCCGACGCCCTCCGCGGGGCCGCGACCGGCAGCGCCGCCGGCGGCTCGCTCCAGGAAGCCCTGTCGGCCCGCCCGGTGCTGGCCCGGCTGCTGCCGGACCGGGAGATCACCCGGCAGCCGGGAGACCTGCCGGGCATGGCCCAGCAGCAGCTGTTCGGAGCGGTCCTCGGCATGCTCACCGAGCTGGCCGAGGCGGCCCCGGTCCTGCTGGTGCTGGAGGATCTGCACTGGGCTGACCGCTCGACCAGGGATCTGGTGACCTTCCTGAGCCGCATGCTGCGCAGCGAGCGGATCGGGCTGGTACTGAGCTACCGGACCGACGACATACATCGCGCGCACCCGCTCCGGGCCGTGGTGGCCGAGCTGCAGCGGCTGCCGAGCGTGACGCCGGTCCCGGTCGGACCGCTGGACCCGGCGGCGATGGCCGAGCACCTGCTCCGGCTGGCGCACGGCCCGCAAGACGCCGCGGCCATCGACCGGGTGATCCGGCGGGCCGAGGGCAACGCGTACTTCGCCGAGGAACTGATGGCCACGGCATCGGCCGGCAGTGAGCTGCCAGCGGGCCTCGCGGAGCTGCTGCTGGCGCGGACGGTTGACTTGTCGCCGCAGGCGCAGCAGGTGCTGCGGGCGGCCGCCGTGGCCGGGCGGCGCGTGGACGACGAGCTGGTGACGCTGGCGGCAGGCCTGTCCACGGCCGAGTACGAGAGCGCGGTGCGCGAGTCCGTGGCCCGCCAGCTGCTGGTGCCGGACGGGTCGAACGGGCTGGCGTTCCGGCACGCGCTGCTGCGCGAGGCGATCTACACCGACCTGCTGCCGGGCGAGCGGACCCGGCTGCACGCCCGGCTGGCCGAGCTGCTCGCGGATGAGCGGCGGCTGGAAGAGGTGGCCGGGTCGGCCGCCGAACTAGCCTTGCACTGCCTGGCCAGTCACGACATTCCCGGTGCGTTCGCGGCGTCGATCCAGGCCGGCCGGGAGGCCGAGCGGCTGGCGGCGCCGGCCGAGGCGCACCGGCACTTCGACCAGGCCCTGTCGTTGTGGGAGCGGGTGCCCGAGCCAGAGAAGCTGGGCGGCATGAGCCGCGGCAAGCTCGCGTTCAAGTCGGCCCTCAGCGCCGCCGACGCGGGTGACGTCGGGCACGCCGTGAAGCAGCTGCGCCGGATGATCGTCCCGCTGGAGCGCGCGCCGGCGCCGGATCTGCGGCTGCTATGCCGGGTCAAGGAGCGGCTGGCGTACTTCCTGCTCGACATCGATGAGTGCGCCGAGGCGCTGGAGGTGGCGAGCGCCGCGGTGGACATGCTGCCGCCGGAGCCGCCGACCTGGGAGCGGGCGCGCGCGCTGGCCACGCACGCGCGGACAGTCCTGAGCGAGATCGGCACCGAGGAGGCCAGGGTCCGGGCCGAGGAGGCGGCCAAGGCGGCGAACGCCGCTAACGCGCCGTGGGTCGAGGCCGACGCGCTGGCCACGCTGAGCGGCGTGAGCGAGCGCACCGGCTGCATCGAGGAGGCGCTGACCACCAGCGCCAGGGCGGTGGAGCTGGCGGCCAGCTCGGAGATGGAGGGAGTGGAGCTGCGAGCCCGGACCCTGCTCGCCCGGATCCAGCTGGAGCACGGCGACCTGCAGGGCGCCAGCACTACGGCGCATGCCGGCGTGCACCTGGCGGAGCGGACCGGGCTGAGCATGGCGCCGTTCGGCCTGGACCTGCAGTTCCTGCACTACCTGGCGCACTACAACGACGGCGACTGGGACCATGCCCAGCAGATCTCCGACCGGTTCCCGGTGCGGGTGGCGGGCGTGGCCGAAGCGCGGCTGTCGGCGATGGCGCTGTTCATCGACGTGGCCAGGGGCGGGCCGCGGGCCGCGGAACGGCGCCGGTGGCTGGAGCCCTACCTGCCCGCTGACCTGATGGCCGAGTACATCGCCAAGGGCCTGTACGCGGAGGAAGAGTACTGGACCGGCGACCTGGCTGCCGCCGTCCAGACCGCGTGGGAGACCATCAAGGCCGCGGCCACCTGGGGCGAGGGCTACTCGCCCCAGACACTCCGGCCGGCCGCCGTCGGCATCGGCGCGCTGGGGGATCTGGCCCGGCACGCCCGCGCCGGCGGGCACGCTGAGCAGGCGGACCGGTATGCCGCGCAAGCCCTGGAGCTGCTGGAAGCGGCCCGAGCCGGGGCGGCCACCAAACTCGCGATCGGGATCGACGGTCGCGGCTGGCTGGCCCGGTCCGAGGCCGAGTACCGCCGGGCCGTCGGCGACAACGACCCGGCCCACTGGCGCACGGTGGTCGACACGTTCGGCCCGGCCTTCGCGTACGAGGCGGCCAGGTCGCGCTGGCGGCTGGCGGAGGCGCTGGCCGAGGCGGGAGCGCGGGACGAGGCGCAGGAGCAGTGGCTGCTCGCCGCCGGCGTGGCCGAACAGCTCGGTGCCGTGCGGCTGCGGGAGGCGCTCGCCGATCTCGGTCGCCGGGCCCGGCTCGGCCGCGGCGCGGGCGTCAGCCCGACCGGCGGCAGCGCGGCCGGGCGCAGCCCGCTCGGCACGCTGACGGCACGCGAGCTTGAGGTGCTGACGCTCGTCGCGGCCGGCCGGAGCAACCGGGAGATCGCAGCAGAGCTGTTCATCGCGTCCAAGACCGTGAGCGTGCACGTGTCGAACATCCTGGCCAAGCTCGGTGCGGCCAGCCGGACCGAGGCCGCCGCGATCGCGCATGGCAACGGAGTGCGCGGGCGGTCCTGACGAGCGCCAGCCCCGGCCCCGGAGGAGCCGGGCCGGGGCTGCGTGCGGTCAGCTACAGCGGGATGTTGCCGTGCCGGCCGCGGGCGCAGGGTGCCTTCGCGATCGCGTCGACAATGGCCTGCCGGGTCTTGCTCGGCTCGATGACCTCATCGACGACGCCGAGCGAGACCGCGCGCGGCAGGCCGCCGGCGATCTCCTCGTGCTCGGCCGCCAGCTTGGCCTCCAGCTCGTGCCGCTCCTCGGCCGGCGCGGCGGCGAGCACCCGGCGCTTGAGGATGCGCACCGCGGCCACCGAACCCATCACCGCGAGCTCCGCGCCCGGCCAGGCGAACACGGCGGTCGCGCCCAGCGCACGGGAGTTCATCGCGATGTACGCGCCGCCGTACGCCTTGCGCGTCACCAGCGTGACCCGCGGAACCGTGGCCTCGCTGAACGCGTGCAGCAGCTTCGCGCCGCGGCGCACCACGCCGTCCCACTCCTGGCCGACGCCGGGCAGGTAACCCGGCACGTCCACGAGCACGACGAGGGGGACGCCGAAGGCGTCGCACATCCGCACGAACCGGGCCGCCTTCTCGGCCGACGTGGCGTCCAGGCAGCCGCCCAGACGGAGCGGATTGTTGGCGATGACGCCGACCGTCCGGCCCGCCATCCGGCCGAGCGCGGTGACGATGTTCGGAGCCCAGCGCGGGTGCAGCTCGATGCCGGGCTCGTCCAGCAGGCCGGCGATGAGCGGGTGCACGTCGTAGGCGCGCTTGCGCGACTCGGGCAGCAGCGCGCCGAGGTCGGTGTCTGGCAACTGGTCGGCCGGCACCGGGTCGGTGACCTGGTGGCAGAGCAACTCGACCAGCTCGCGGGCGCGCTCGAAGGCCGCGGCATCGGTCGCGGCGACGAGGTGCACCACGCCCGAGCGGCGGCTGTGCGGCTCCGGGCCGCCGAGCCGCTCCATGTCCACGTCCTCGCCGGTCACGCTGCGCACCACGTCCGGGCCGGTGACGAAGATGCGGCCCTGATCGGACAGGATGACCAGGTCGGTCAGCGCCGGGCCGTAGGCCGCGCCGCCGGCCGCCGCGCCGAGCACGACCGAGATCTGCGGCACCTTGCCCGACGCCCGGGTCATCGCCGCGAACACGATGCCGACCGCGTGCAGGCTCTCGACGCCTTCCAGCAGCCGGGCGCCGCCGGAGTGCCACAGGCCGATGATCGGGGACTCGGTGTCGATGGCCAGGTCGTAGGCCTCGGCGATGATCGTGCAGCCGTCGATGCCCATCGCGCCGCCCTGCAGGCGCGGGTCGCTCGCGAAGGCGACGGTGCGGATCCCGCTGATGCTGCCTGACCCGGCCAGGACGCCGCTGTCGTCCGCGGGGCGGAGCAGTTCGAGCGTGCCGGGGTCGAACAGGGCCTCCAGCCGGGCCAGCGGGTCGCGGCCGGGCCCGGTCGGCTTCGCGGCGGCGGGCCCGGGCCGTGCTGGCTGAGATGGGGCGGTCCCGGGCCGGGACTGCGCTGGGTCGCGAAGTTCGGTGGCGGTCCGGTTATCGACAACAGTCACGTTGATCTCCTCGGGGGATCCAGGAGCATCCTGCTCGGGGGGCACATTCGGCACGGAAGTCAACGGCTCAGGCTCCGGTGAAGGCGAGCGCGACGTTCGCGCCGCCGAATCCGAATGAGTTGTTGATGACCGCCATCGGGCCGTCACCGCGGGGGGTGAGCTGCTGCGGCTGGGACGAGATCGACAGGCCCGCGTCGTCGTCGGGGTCTTCCAGGTTGATCGTGGGCGGCGCCACCTTCTCCCGCAGCGCCAGGATGGCGGCCACCGACTCGACGGCGCCGGCGCCGCCGAGCAGGTGCCCCATCATCGACTTGGTGGCGGAGACCACCACGCCGGCGGCCGCGTCGCCGAGCGCCGCCGCGATGGCCTGCGCCTCGACGACATCGCCGGCCGGCGTGGACGTGGCGTGCGCGTTCACGTGCACCACCTGGCTCGGGTCGAGCCCGGCGTCGGCGAGCACGCGGCCGATGACCAGCTTCAGGCCCGTGCCCTCGGGATCGGGCTGGGCGATGTGATGCGCGTCGGAGGAGTACCCGACGCCGGCCGCGACCGCGTGCACCGTCGCCCCGCGGGCGGCCGCGTGCTCTTCGGACTCCAGCACCACCATGCCGGCGCCCTCGCCGAGTACGAATCCGTCCCGGCCCTTGTCGAACGGGCGGGACGCGCGTTCCGGCTCGTCGTTGTGGCCGGTGGACAGCGCCCGCATCGCCGCGAACGCGGCGATGTTGAGCTGGATGATGGCCGCCTCGGTGCCGCCGGCGAGGACCACGTCGGCCCGGCCGTGCCGGATCATGTCCATTGCGTAGCCGATCGCCTCGGCCCCGGACGCGCACGCGCTCACGGTGGTGTGCACGCCCGCCCGGGCACCGAGTTCGATCGCGATCCAGCCGGCCGCGCCGTTGGGCATCAGCATCGGCACCGTGTACGGCGACAGCCGCTGCCAGCCCTTCTCCTTGAGCGTGTCGTACGCCGACAGCGTCGAGGCCACGCCGCCGATGCCGCTGGACACCACCACTCCGAGACGCTCCGGGTTCACCTCAGGCGAGCCGGCGTCCGCCCAGGCTTCCCGCGCCGCGATCAATGCGAACTGCTCGCACCGATCCAGACGGCGGGACTGCACCCGGTCGATCAGGGTGGCCGGGTCGGCCGCGGCCCACGCCGCGATCCTGGCCGGCAGCTCCGCGGCCCAGTCGTCGGTCAGCTGGCGGACGCCACTGCGCCCGGCCAGCAGTGACTCCCACGTGCTCGGCACGTCCGCACCGAGCGGGGTGATCACGCCCATCCCGGTGACGACTACGCGCTTGGAGTCTGTTCCCACTGTCTTTGTGCTCCTCGAGTTGGGGGTGGCGCGGTGTCGCGGGCCTCAGACGCCTGTGTCCCGGCCGGCGCCGCGCGCATGCTCGGCTCCCGGCTGGCCGCGCCGCAGCGCAGCGCGGTCAGCGCCGGTGAGTCAGGCAGAGACCTCGGCGCGCCGGACGTAGTCGACGACGTCCTGCACCGTCTTGAGGTCCTTGAGCTGGTCGTCGGGGATCTCGACGCCGAACTTGTCCTGCGCGGCGACCGCGATCTCCACCATCGACAGCGAGTCAATGTCGAGGTCGTCGACGAAGGTCTTCTCCGGCGTGACTTCCTCCGCGGGGACGCCCGCGACCTCGTCGATGATCTCGCCGAGGCCTGCCAGGATCTCCTGCTCCGTCATGGCCATTGGTGTTCTGCTCCTTCTGCGGTATTCGCTGTGTTGCGGGTAGATGCAGCCCTGCGAACCAGGGCGCGGGTCAGGGTACCGTGATCACCTGGGCGGCGTAGCACATGCCAGCGCCGAAGCCGATGAGCAGGGCCTTCGAGCCGGACGGGACCTCGCCGCGCTCGATCATGCGGGACAGCGCGAGCGGGATCGACGCCGACGAGGTGTTCCCGGCGGTGACGATGTCGCCGGCCACGATCGCCTGCGGGGCGCCGAGTTTGCGCGCGATGGCTTCGACGATGCGCAGGTTCGCCTGGTGCGGCACAAACGCGGCCAGCTCGGTCGGGTCGACGCCCGCCTTCTCACAGGCCTTGAGCGCGATGGGCGCCAGCGCGCTGGTGGCCCAGCGGAACACTGCCTGTCCTTCCTGGATGATGAACGAGTCGCGGTCCTGGATGTAGATCTTGTCGGCCAGGTCGCCATCGCTACCCCAGAACACCGGCCCGACACCGGGTGCCTCGTCCGGGTCGGAGACCGGGCCGACGACGGCGGCGCCCGCGCCGTCGGCGAAGATGATGCACGTCGAGCGGTCCGTCCAGTCGACCCACTGGGACAGCTTCTCCGCGCCGATGACCAGCACGTTTCGCGCGGTGCCGGTGCGGACGGCGTCGGCGGCGTTCGCGAGCGCGTAGCAGAAGCCCGCGCACGCGGCGTTGAGGTCGTACGCGCCGGGCGCGACGATGCCCAGCCGCTTGGCCGCCGTGGCGGCCACGTTCGGTATCTGCACCTCCGGCGTGCAGGTGGCGACGATCACCAGGTCGACGTCCGCCGGCGACAGGCCGCTGGCCGCCATCGCCTTGCCGCCGGCCTGCACGGCCATGTCCGCGACGGTCTCGTCCGGGCCCGCGATTCTGCGGCTGGCGATGCCGACCCGGCTGCGGATCCACGCGTCATCGGTCTCGACGGTCTGCGCCAGTTCGTCGTTGGTCACGACCCTGGCTGGCTGATAACCGCCGAAAGCCAGCACTCGCGCTCCCGCTTGACCCTCAGTGAGTCGCATGTTCTTCTTGCTGCCTTTCCTCGGTTCAGTCCGCTGCCTGGGGATGCAGGCGGATAAGTGGCTGCCCGGCGCTGACGGGATCGCCATCCTCGACCAGCCATTCCAGGACCGTGGCCGGGAACGCGGGCTGCACGTGGTGGCGGTCCCCGCGCATCTCGACGTGTCCGAGGTCTGATCCCTGGTCCACCGCGGTGCCCGGCGGCGCCGCGTCCGGGTGCCCGGCCGGGGCCCGGAAGATTCCGGCGGTCGGCGCGACCAGCAGCCGCCACTCCGGCGTGTCGCTATCCGCGTGGCTGTCGGCGTGCTCGGCCAGCAGGACGCGGGCCGCGTCGAGGTCGTCCGGCGTCTTCAGCGCGACCACCCGGATGCCGCGCAGCGCGCGCTTGGCCAGCCCGGTGAGCGTGCCCGCCGGCGGCAGCTCGATCAGCGCCGTGACCCCGAGGTCCGACATCGTCTGCGTGCACTTGTCCCACCGGACCGGGGCGCTGACCTGGTGGATGATGCGGTCCAGCCAGTCCTTGCCGGAGCGCACGACGGTGCCGTCACGGTTGGACAGCAGCGGCCGCACCGGGTCGCGCGCGTGCACGGCCTGGGCGGCCTCGGCGAGCGCGTCCTCGGCGCTGGCCATGTGCCGGGTGTGGAAGGCGCCGGCGACCGACAGCGGCCGCAGCCGCGCGCCGGCCGGCGGGTCCGCGGCGAACGCGGCCAGCTGGGCCATGGTGCCGGCCGCGACGATCTGGCCGGCTCCGTTGACGTTGGCCGGCGTCAGCCCGTGGGCTTCGATCGCGGCCAGGACCTCAGCCTCGTCGCCGCCGAGCACCGCGGTCATGCCGGTCTCCTCGGCGGCAGCAGCGGCGGCCATCCCGGACGCCCGGACCCGGACCAGGCGCATCGCGTCCTCAGCGGTGATCACGCCCGCCAGCACGCCCGCGGCGAGCTCGCCCACGCTGTGCCCGGCGACCGCGACGGACTGGCGGCTCACCGGGTGCGCGCCAGTCACGACCTGGTCCAGCGCGGCCGCCATGGCGGCCGCTACCAGCAGCGGCTGGGCCACGGCGGTATCCCGGATCTCGTCCGCGTCAGCGGTGGTCCCGGACCGGATGAGGTCGCACCCGGCGAGCTCTGACCAGCCCTCAAGCCGGGCGGTGAAACCGGGCAATTCAAGCCAGGGGCTGAGGAAACCGGGCGTCTGAGCGCCCTGACCCGGGGCGGCGATGACGAGCATTGTCCTAGCCTGCACTGTAGAACTCCGCCATACCTATGCCGAAGTAAACGAAGTTTCTGCGTGGGTTTCTGTCGGAAGTCTACAAGTCATGTTCCCTTGTGCGCGAGGCGCCCCAGGACCACGGCGGTCCACAGGGTGAATCCGCCCCGCCCGTCGCCGGGAACTATGCCGGTGAGCTCGGTGACGCGCCGGAGCCGGTAGCGCACGGTATTCGGGTGCACGAAGAGCAGTCTCGCCGTCGCCTCCAGCGAGTCGCCCTGCTCCAGATAGCTCATCACCGTGTCCAGCAGGGCCGAGCCGCCGCGCAGCAGCGGCTCATACACATCGGTGATCAGCGCCGTTCGAGCGGCCTCGTCGCCGTCCAGGGCGCGCTCGGGCAGCAGGTCGCTGGCGAGGACCGGCCGCGGTGCCTCGGGCCAGCCGGACGCCGCGCGCAGGCCAGCCAGCGCCGCGGCGGCCGACCGGACCCCCGCCTGGAGGTCCTCAACCGCGGGACCGGCCACAACCGGGCCGGGCCCGAACCGCCCGGCGAAGTGCCGGGCGGCCTCGATCGGGTCGTCGCTGCCGCCGCCGACCACCAGTACCAGCCTGCTGCCGTGCACGCCTGCCAGCAGGTCAAGCCGGGCCCGCCGGGCCAGCGTGCGAAACTCGTCGATCAGGGACTCCGGATCGCTGCCGCCGGCTGAGCCGACTATCACCGTCACCGGGCTGAAGGACCAGTTCAGCGCCGCGGCCCAGGACTGCAGGCCCTCGTCGACCTCGCCCCGCACGAGGGAGTCGACGACCAGGGCCTCGAGCCGGGCGTCCCAGGCGCCGCGCGCCTCCGCGGTGCGCGCGTAGAACCTGGCCGTGCCGAACGCGATCTCCCTGGTGTAGCGGAGCACTGCTTCCCGCAGTTCCGCCTCACCGCCCGGCGCGGCGAGATCGTCGACCTGAGCCTCCACGACGTCCACGATGACGCGGACCATCTCGACCGCCTGCTGCAGCGTGACCGCCCTGGCCAGCTCGCGGGGCGCGGTGCCGAATACCTCACCGGCCACGGCCGGCCTGGTCCGCTCCGGGTGCTTGATCCAGTCCACGAACGCCGCGACGCCGGCCTGCGCGACCAGTCCGAGCCAGGACCGGTTCTCCGCCGACATGGCCCGGAACCAGAGCAGCCGCCGGTCCATTGAGGCGATCGCCGCGGTGCCGAGTGCGCCCATGGCCTGGTCGAGCCGGGCGATCGTCTCGTCGCGGACCCGGCCCGCATGACGCTCGTCTTGCGCCGGGCCGCCCGCGCCTTCCGCGCGTGCTGTCACGGTCTCAGCGTGCCACTGCGGCTGGCCGGGGTCATTTCTCGGGTCCGCTGGAGCACGTGTCGGCGCCGATCAGCTCGGTCTCCGCGGCCGTCTGCGGGGCGGCCTGCGCGAGCACCGGCACAAGCGTGCGGTTGTCGTCGGGCCCGGTGATCGCCGCGGCGAAGCCCGGCCGCCAGATCGCGACCGCGGCCAGGACGATAGCGAGCAGCACCGCCGATCCGGCCGTCGTCCAGCCGATGCCGATGCTGTCCACGATCGGGCCCTGCACGAGCGAGCCGACCGGGTAGCTCACGCCGAGGGCGACCTGGAAGAAGCTGATGACCCGGCCGCGATAGGCCTGCGGCGCGTACAACTGGACCACCGTCGACAGCCCGGACAGGACGCCGAGGTAGATGAGGCCGACGAAGAAAAGCCCGGCCACGCCCCACCACAGCGCCGGGGCCGCGCTGTAGACCAGAAGTGCGGCCGGCAGCAGCGCGAGGCTCCAGCCGAGCAGCCGGCCCCGGCCGATCCGGGCCGCGATCGGCGCCATCAGCAGCGCGCCGGCGACCGCGCCCAGACCCTGCGCCGTGGTGAGCGCGGAGGTGGCGGCCGCGACGTGGGTGGCGCCCCGGCTGCTGAGCCGCAGCGCCATCGCCGGCACCAGGGCGATGAACGGCGACGCGATGAGCGCGACGACGCCGATCGCGATGATCGCGGCCCGGCAGGACGGCTGCGCGCGAGCGGCGGCGAGCCCGTCCCGCAGCGAGGCCAGCACGGTGCCGCGGCGGCCCGGCGGCGGCGACAGCCGCACGAACAGCACCGCGACGACGACGGCGAGGAACGAGGCCGCGTTGGCCACGAAGGCCGCGGCGAACCCGAACGCGGCTACGGCCGCCCCCGCCAGCGCGGGCCCGACGATCCGGCCGGCGTTCCACTGGGCCGAGTTGAGCGAGCTCGCGGCCAGGAACTCCGGCCGCGGCACCAGGTCCGGCAGGATCGCCTGGCTGAACGGGTTGATGAGCGCCGACACCGAGCCCTGGACGGTCACGATGCCGAGTAGCGCGAGCGGGCTGTCGTGGCCGCCGGCGACGAGGATGGCGAGCCCGAGCGCGGTGCACGCCTCGACCAGGTTGCCGGCCGCGATGACCGGCTTGCGGCTGACCCGGTCGGCCAGCGCGCCGCCGACCGGCGAGAGCAGCCCGATCGGCAGGAACGCGCCGGCCGCGACCAGCACCGCCCAGCTCGCGTCCCCGGTGCGCGAGATCACCAGCGCGCCGACGGCGACCGTCTGCATCCAGGAGCCGACGTTGGAGATCATGCTCGCGCTCCACAGGAGCGCGAAGTTGCGGTGCCGGAGCGGGCGCAGCGAGGCTGCGGCGTTGAGCCTCACGGGCGGCGGTGCTGGCAGGCGGTCATCACGGCCCACGATAGGCGATCGGAGGCCGGTCCCGCGTGCGGCCGACCGCGCTAGCCGAGCAAGGTGGCCCGGGCTAGCCGAGCAGGCTGGTCCAGCTGACCGGGTAGCCGGCCGGCAGCGTCCCGTAGCCGGCCGAGGTGAGATTCGGCGCGGCCGGGGCGCCGAGCGCGACCAGCAGACGGTCGAAGTTGAGACCTATCTGGGTCGGGAACGGGCCGCCGCCGCTGACGCCGCCGGCGGCGGCCAGCTGCGACTCGGCCGACGCGCCGTCGGGCATGGCCCAGCCGGTCTCGATCCCGTCGCCGCGGTTCGCCATGTTGGCGATGACGGTGCTCGCCGTGACGTGCTGGCCGGCCTGGACGGTCGGCTGCACGTCCTCGGCGAGGTAGACCTGCAGGCCCTTCGCCGGGCCGCTGGTGAGCTGGTAGGTGATCCAGCCGCCGCCCGGCCAGCCGGTGCTGTCGCCGGTGGCGTTGGTGATCACCGCGTCGCCGAGCGCGTAGACCGGCCCGTTGCCGCCGTAGTCCACGCCCATGTCGACTCGCTCGGGGATCAGCCCGGTGATGTCCCTGAGCGGGTTGCGGTAGACCGGGGGCGGTGGCGTCGGCGTGGTCGGCGAGGGCGTGGGCCGGGGCTTGGCGGCTGGCTTCCGGCGGGCCGGGGACCGGGTCGCGGCCGGGGCCGGCGCCTGGCTGGCGGTGCCATCGGGCTGCCCGGTCGGGCTGGCTGGTCCGCCGGAGCGGTCCAGCTGCGCGTGCGGCCGGTGCCCGGACGCCGCGGCGGGGGCACCGGCTGGCCCGGCGGTGACCGCGTAGGCCGCCGCGGCCCCGGCTGCCAGCGTCGCGCCCGCCACGATCACGGTCACGGCCGGGCCGCGGCGCAGCGCGGACGCGAGGGGGGAGCGCTTGCGGTGCCGGGACTGCCGGGTCGCCTGTCGCCGCGATGGCTTGCGGTGCCGGGCGTGCTGAGACACGAGGGGCCTTCAGTCGGAGCGCGGTCGCGGCGCTCGGCTCCCACCTCACTTGCTGACCGGGCTGCGAGATCGCGGCTGGTCAGGCCCGTCCGGCACGCGTGCGATGGTCAGGGCACGGTGCATCCGGGATGCGGCATACCGGACAGGCTAGGTGCTTAGGGCCTATCACGATGCAACAAGTGCACCTGGCGCACCACCGGAATCGGAAACTTAGTCCGTGATATAGCTCATTAACCGGGCATTATGGTCGACGATCTGCATCTGGCCTGGTCAGCCGAGCTCGTAGTCGAGCCTTCCTGGCTGAACGCCGTGGTGCGGAGCGTCGCCGAGCGCCCGGACAGTCACAGCGACGATGTGCTCGGTGCCGTCCAGTTCGATCCTGAGTCGCAGCGTCCCGCCTAGGGCGCGGGCGTAGCGCGCGACCATCTCGACCTCGCCGTACCCTGGCCCCTGCAATTCGAGGAGCTTGACCTGACCTTCGCCAAGCCCGGCTTGCTCGGCCACCCGGGCCATGGACAGGCTGGTCTGGTCGCGCAGCGCGGTCAGCGTCACCGTGGCCGCGCGCGCGGCCGCTCGCGCCGCCACATCCGGGTCGCGGCCGGGAAGAAAATGCGCAACGAAGGACTCCGGGTCGGCGAAGGCCAGGCCCTCGGCCGGCCAGCCGTCGTCGCGGATCTCCTCCAGCAGCTGGCCCGCGAGGTCATAAGCGGCATCGTGATGCTCGTTGACGGCGTGCCTGTCGTCCAGCACGGCGAGCAGCGTCAGCGTGCCGACCGGCTCCTCGGCAAAGAAGATCAGCGCACCCGATCCCAGCGGGTCGGCCCGGAGCGTGAAGACGTCGCTCTCGGGCCGCGACGAGGCCGCCTCCTGCCGCAGTCGGAAGGCCGGCCTGCACTGCCGCCAGCAGCCGGCGGCCCTCAGCGAGCAGCTGGTCGACGCGCGCGTCCGAGTCGCTCGCGGGCTCCGGGATGGGCACGGGATCCGGCCAGGCCACCTCGATGTCGTCGGCGTACTGCCGGATGCGGACGATCGTCTCGGTCGCGACGGCCGTTGCCTTCGCCGTCTCCTTTCTGGTCCGGAATCCGTCGACCATGGCCTGGAGCCGCTGAGCCAGGCGGGTAACCACGGTCTCGAGGTCGCGCGCGGCCGCGAGCTGCCGGTCCAGTGGACCCCGCAAGGCCGAGTCAGGCTCGACAGCGAGCTGGTTTTCGAGTCCGCTTCCGGTTGGTGGCCGCGTCGGCGACTTCCCGTCGCGTCTTCTGCAGACCCTCGACCAGGTGGTGATAGAGCAGATCCAGGGCCGCACGCGGATCGGCGGCCGACTCGGGATCGGGGTACAGGCTCGGCCACGGCTCGTCGGGATCAAGGACAAGCGGCCGGCCCCCGATCGCGTCCGCGCGCATTAATGCCACTAGCGACGCCGCGGTCTCGGCCGCGGCCTCCGGCTGGGAGTCCGCGAGCTCGGCCAGCCAGGCACCGATCTCCGCGGGCATCCGCAGCCGGAAGGCCATGGGCTCAGAGCGCTTCGCTGACCGGTACGTCGAGCCGGTACTTCGCGATTGCCTGCGCGACTACCTCGGGCTTGACTTCGCCGAGCTGGGCGAGCTGCCAGAGCACGGCGACCGTGATCGACTCGGCGTCGACGTGGAAGAACCGCCTGGCCGCGAGCCGGGTGTCGGAGAAGCCCCAGCCGTCGGTGCCGAGCGAGGTGAACGGCGCGTGCACCCAGCGGGCGATCTGGTCCGGCACTGCCCGGATCCAGTCGCTGACCGCCACGACCGGGCCCGCGTGCCCGTCCAGCGCCCTGGTCACGTACGGCACCTTGTGGTTGTCCTCGGGGTGCAGCATGTTCCACTCGTCGCAGCCGAGCGCCTCGCGCCGTAGCTCCGTCCAGGAGGTCGCCGACCAGGCCCCGGCCGCCACGCCCCAGTCGTCGGCCAGCAGCCGCTGCGCGTCCAGCGCCCACCGCAGGCCGACGCCCGAGGCGAGGATCTGGGCTTGCGGCCGGTCACCGGTCGAGGATGCCTGGCTCGGCTCGCTCATCTCGGGCGCCGGGGCGTACTGGTACAGCCCGCTGAGGATCGCCCGTTCGAGCGCCGCCTGGCCGCCGGGGAAGTCGGCCGGCTCCGCGGGCTGGACATAGGGCTCGTTGTAGACCGTCAGGTAGTAGAAGATGTCCTCGCCGTCCGGGTGCTCGGCGGTCGAGCCGTACATCCGGCGCAAGGCGTCCTTGACGATGTAGGACAGCTCATACGCCCAGGCTGCGTCGTAGGTGACGCAGGCCGGGCTGACCGAGGACAGCAGCACCGAATGGCCGTCGTTGTGCTGCAGGCCCTCGCCGGTCAGCGTGGTCCGCCCGGCGGTGGCGCCCAGCAGGAAGCCGCGGCCGAGCTGGTCGCCCAGCGCCCACATCTGGTCGCCGGTCCGCTGGAAGCCGAACATCGAGTAGAAGATGTACACCGGGATCATGTGCGTGCCGTGGGTGGAGTAGGCGGTGCCCGCCGCCGCCATCGAGGCCATCGCGCCCGCTTCGCTGATGCCCTCGTGCAGGATCTGACCCCGGTTGGACTCCTTGTACGACAGCAGCAGGTTCCGGTCCACCGCGTCATAGGTCTGGCCGTGCGGGTCGTAGATCTTCGCGGTCGGGAACAGCGAGTCCATGCCGAAGGTGCGCGCCTCGTCCGGAATGATGGGGGCGAACCGCTCGCCGATCTCCGGGTCTTTCATCAGGTCCTTGAGCAGCCGGACGAAGGCCATCGTGGTGGCGACCTGCTGCTTACCGGATCCGTGCCGGAACTCGTCGTAGACGGGGTCGCCGGGCAGCGCCAGCGGCTTGGCCCGGACGATCCGGCGCGGCAGGTAGCCACCAAGCGCGGCCCGCCGCTCCTTCATGTACTGGATCTCGTCGGACTGCTCGCCGGGGTGGTAGTACGGCGGCAGTTCGGCTTCCAGCGCGGCGTCCGGGATCTCCAGGTACAGCCGGTCGCGGAACTCCTTCAGCTCGGCCACCGTGAGCTTCTTCATCTGGTGGGTGGCGTTCCTGGCTTCGAAGTCCGGGCCCAGGGTCCAGCCCTTGATCGTGTGGGCCAGGATGACGGTCGGCTGGCCGACTTGCTCGGTGGCCGCCTTGAACGCTGCGTACACCTTGCGGTAGTCGTGGCCGCCGCGGGACAGGTTGCGGATCTCGTCGTCGGACAGGTGCTCGACCATGGCCCGCAGCCGGGGGTCGCTGCCGAAGAAGCTCTCCCTGGTGTAGGTGCCGGGCTCGACCGAGTAGGTCTGGAACTGTCCGTCCGGCGTGGTGTTCATCTTGTTGACCAGGACGCCGTCGGTGTCCTTGGCCAGCAGCGGGTCCCAGTCGCGGCCCCAGATGACCTTGATCACGTTCCAGCCGGCCCCGCGGAAGACCGCCTCCAGCTCCTGGATGATCTTGCCGTTGCCGCGGACCGGGCCGTCGAGGCGCTGCAGGTTGCAGTTGATCACGAACGTCAGGTTGTCGAGTTCTTCCCTGGCCGCCAGGCTGATCGCGCCGCGCACCTCGGGCTCGTCCGTCTCGCCGTCGCCCAGGAACGCCCAGACGTGGGACCGGCTGGTGTCCTTGAGCTGCCGGGCCAGCAGGTAGCGGTTGAACCTGGCCTGGTAGATGGCGTTGATAGCGCCGAGGCCCATGGATACCGTCGGGAACTCCCAGAAGTCGGGCATCAGCCGCGGGTGCGGGTAGGAGGGCAGCCCGCCGCCGGGGTGACTGAGCTCCTGCCGGAACCCGTTGAGCTGCTGCTCGGTCAGCCTGCCCTCAAGGAACGCCCGTGCGTAGACGCCAGGCGCGGCGTGACCCTGGAAGAAGACCTGGTCGCCGGATTCGCCGTGGTCCTTGCCGCGGAAGAAGTGGTTGAAGCCCACCTCGTACAGGCTGGCCGCGGACGCATAGGTGGCGATGTGCCCGCCGACGCCCAGGCCGGGCCGGTTGGCCCGGCTGACCATGACGGCCGCGTTCCACCGGATGTAGGCGCGGATCCGGCGCTCGACGTACTCGTCACCGGGGAACCACGGCTCCGCCTCGGGCGGGATCGTGTTGATGTAGTCCGTGCTGCGCAGGCCGGGGACGCCGACCTGCTGCTCGCGGGCCCGCTCAAGCAGCCGGAGCATGACATACCGAGCGCGAGACCGGCCGTGCGCCCGGACGATGTCATCGAAGGACTCCAGCCATTCCCTGGTTTCATCCGGATCGATGTCCGGGAGCTGGGTGGGCAGCCCGTCGCTGATGATGGAAAAGCGCTGGCGTCCGGAGGCCACGGGTGATTCCTCGCATTCTGCGGGCAGGCACGGGTAGGTGGTCCCTGTGCCGAGTCCTAGTCGTTGCTTCCAATCCTGATGCCTGATGCCAGGTAACGCATCTCTACTGGCTGGTAACCGGCCGGGCCCGGCGGGACACCGAGGCAGGTCGCGCGCCGTTCCCGGCCTGAAGAGCCTTCCCAGGATGGCCGCATAGTGAACCAGCCTAAAGACTATCGAACGCCACGTTTTCGGACGACACCGGCCCGGTACTGGCCTGGGAATTCGCGGTGAGTGCTAATTGTGACTTGCGCGCCGCGCGGACCCAGTGTGAACTGTCCGATCAAGAGCAGCAGACAACGCCGAACTGTGTAGGCAGAACCCGAACGGGGCATTGTGCCCAGAACGGGGGACCGGCCGGCCCAGCGAGACGGAGAGGATCAGGAGGACGTCAGTGAGCGCGACCGCGGGCCAGGCGCAGGATCAGCGTGACCTGGCCGTGCGACTCGGCATAAAGCCGGGTCACGTGGTGCAGGAGATCGGCTACGACGACGACTGCGACGAGCAGCTCCGGGCGTCAGTTGAGGCACTGGAAGGTGCCGAGCTGGTCGACGAGGACTATGACGACGTCGTGGACGGCGTCATGCTGTGGTGGCGGGACGGCGACGGCGACCTGGTCGACGCGCTCGTGGACGCCCTGACCCCTCTCGCTGACGGCGGATACATCTTGCTGCTGACACCGAAGACTGGCCGGGACGGCCACGTGGAGCCGAGCGAGATCGGCGAAGCAGCGCCCACCGCCGGCCTATCCCAGACATCCACTGTGAGCGCGGGCCGGAACTGGTCGAGCACGAGGCTGGTCGCGCCGAAGGCGCGCCGGTGAGCACAGCGCCGAAGACGCGGCGCTAACCTCCTGCGGGCTGGGCGCAGCCCGAGTGGCAAACTGAAACTTGCCCGGACCGGGCCGGTATCCGGCCCGTATCCCGGTACGCCGCGGTCTGCGCGGCGCTCTCCCCATCCCGCACGCTGAGAGGACCATTCATGGCGGTGGAAGTCGGCGACCAGGCCCCGGACTTCGAGCTCAAGGATCAGCACGGCACCCCGGTAAAGCTGTCGGGATTCCGCGGCGAGAAGAACGTCGTGCTCGTGTTCTACCCGCTCGCATTCAGCGGTGTCTGCAGCGGCGAGATGTCCGCGATGCGCGACGACTTCCCCGAAGTCGACCGGGACGATGTGGAACTGCTCGCGGTGTCAGTTGATTCCGGCTTCGTGCTGCGGACCTGGGCCGAGCGCGATCATTTCAATTTCGGCATGTTGAGCGACTTCTGGCCACACGGAGCGGTCGCGAGGTCCTACGGTGTCTTCGATGAGGACAGGGGCATCGCGACTCGCGGCACCTTCATCATCGACAAGTCCGGCGTCGTGCGCTGGAAAGTAGTGAACCCAATCCCACAGGCGCGTGACATCGCCGAGTACCAGAAGGCACTCGCGTCGCTCGACTAGCGGCGCTGGCCGGCTGGCAGCCCGGCAGATCGGAAACGGATGCCCTGCTATCGGTGCGGAACCCGGCAGCTAGACCCGGACCGCGGGGAGAGCCCGTGGCGCCGCGGCGTACGCCGCGACCGTCAGGTGCTGATCTGCCCGGGCTGCCAGGCGGCCTTCGACTGGTCGTCTGACCTGGACAAGTGCGCGGTCTGCGCGAGCGTGCATCTGGTCCGCCGGCTCGGCGAGGTCGAGTGCCGGGATTGCGGCTCAGTGGGCCAGCCGATGCTCGCGCCCGGTGCTCTCGCGGAGCAGATCGAAGTCGCGGCCGGCGCCGCCCGATGACGGTGCCGGCGTCGTGCGATGGAGAAGGCCGGAGCCTGGCTGAGGAAGTCGAGCTTGCGCTCTCGCGCGTGCTCGGCACGTCGCCGCGGCCGCCGTACGCGATGTCCTGACGCGCACCGCTGCTAGCTCAGGGCTCCGCCATTGACGTGGATCGTCTGCGCCGTGATGTGACTGGCCGCAGGCGAGGCGAGAAACAGGGCTGTGGTCGCGATGTCGTCGGCCGTGCCTGACCTCCCGTTGGCGGTTTGCGCGATCAGTGCCGCCCGCCGTTCGTCGGTCATGCGGCCGCGGAAGAATTCGGTGTCGTCGATGAACCCCGGCGCGATCACGTTCGCCGTGATCCGGTCCGCGCCGACGTCGTGGGCGAGCGTGAGGTTCCACGCCTCGACTGCCGCCTTGGCGGCCGAGTAAGAGCCCGCGCCGGGCCGGTGCGCGGCGATCGAGCTGAAGTTGATGATCGCGCCGCCGTGCGCGAGCCGGTCGCGCAGCGCCGTCGTGACCAGAACCGCGGAGATGAGGTTGGAGTCCAGGTTCGCCCGCCAGGCCGCCGCGAGTTCGTCCAGGCTGGTCGGGTTCGGCGCGCCGATGTCGGTGTTGCCGCCGGCGTTGTTGACCAGGACGTTGACGATCTCCGGCAGCTCGGCCATCGCCTGGGCGATGTCGGCCGGGTCGGACGCGTCGAAGCGCACGGCGCGCACGTTCTCGCCGAGTTCTTCGACGGCCAGCTTGAGCGGCTCAGGCCGGCGGCCGGTGATGACGACCTGGTCGCCTTGCCCTGAGCGAACGCCGCGGCTATCGCCTTGCCGATGCCCGTCCCGCCGCCGGTCACTACTACATGGCGCATTCGATGGATCTCCTCAGTCCCGCAGGTGCTGCCGTGCGCAGCCTGGGCTGCCCCCGGCCATCCGCTATCAATCCTTTCAGCCTGCGTCTGGCCAGTGCGGGCGGGCGCGGCTGACCCGGGTCACAAGGTCATGCCGCAGGCGGCCTGCTCGGGCCTGACCAGGCGGGTCAGCGACGCAGCCAGAAGGTGCGGGGGAGCGGTACGCTGGGGCGCGGTCATCCGCAGGTACAGGCAAAGGGCGCATAGCTCAGCGGTAGAGCACTCGCCTTACAAGCGAGGGGTCACTGGTTCGATCCCAGTTGCGCCCACCAGTTTTCGCAGGTCAGAAGCTTGAATTTACGCGTTGAACTTTAGTTCGCGTAACTAAGGGGAGCCAAAGGGCTGTCGGTCAGCGCGCTGCGCTTGTGACGCTGAGCCAGGATCGGCACAGCAGGCGACACTCAGCTACACCAAGCCATTGTCGATGCGCTTGATTCCGGCCCAGGCTCGTCAGGCGACGTCTGACCATACTGGTCACTCGCTCGGGAGCGAGGGGTCAGCCAGGCGATCCAGATCGCGGTTGCCAGATCGAGAAGTGTCCGCAGGCCTCGCGAGGCTGCGCCGGACCAAAGCGCCCCAATGGGCGGCCACCTGGGCCCGTGTTCGCCCGATCAGCTTTACCGCTCGGGCCGATGACCGAGCGTCGCCATGGCGGTCCGTATGTACCAGTGACCAGATGTAGAAAGATCTTCAGCCGCCGCGCGGTCGGCCTGGAAGCCCGGGCGCGCGTCCAGGAGGCTGGCGGGATAGCCAGAGCGGGTCATTCTCATATTCGCGAGCCCGGCGCGCGATCAGTATGAGGAAGATCGCGACGGGTAGCTCGGCGAGACCTAGCATCGCCACCGACAGGGCCATGTCGGATCTGCTGGAGGCGGTCAGTACGTCGAACCACCCGTCGACGACGAACAGTGGCGCGGCGAGCAGGGCCGCCGTTCGTGTCTGGCGGTGGCTGCGTCGCAGCAGGTAGCCAGTCGTTGCAAGTCCGGCTACCTCGAGGACATCCAGTCCGACCCAGGTCAACTGCCATGTGCCGAGCCCCGTCAGGGAGGCAGTGCTCCAGTCCTGCGCGGGGCCGGCATTGGGCAGCGTCGACCCAAGGTAGAAGATCCAGCAGATCAGGCCCAGCGAAGCGATCAGGATGCCCGTCCCGGTCGTTCGCGCCCAGCGATCGCTCGGCTCACGCCGAATCAGCCAGCTCAGCCATGACCTCAGCCGGGGTCTGCAGAAGGTGAAGATGCGGACAAGCATCCCTTTAGTCACCGAATCAGTCTAAGGAACCGTGCGTCCAGCAGTGACCGACCTCCCGGGCCGCAAGCAGTGGCGCTTCGCATGGGTGGCTACCGTGCCCGATGTCCCGGCTGGGCTTTGGCGTGTCAAGCGAGCGCGGCGTAACTTCCGCCAGAGGTCGGCAATCTTCCCGTAGCCAAAGCCCGAAGCCCGCTCATGCCGCGTGCGGCGCGTCACGCGGGCGGGTTGATGGCCGGCTTGACGTCTATCACCGGCGTCCCGTCGATGGCCTCCAGGGCGTCGACTTCGATCCGCAGGCCGTCGCGCGCCACGATGCGGGCTCGGTGCAGGCCGGCGGGGTTCGGCCGGTTGGGCGAACAGGTGCTGAACACGCCGGTAAACGGCTGGCTGATGTCGTCCTCGGGATGCGTGCTCAGAACCTTGGATCTGTCGAGCTGCCGCCCCTGCTTTAGGTCACTATGAGCTGCAGGGTGAAGTCTCCGGCGACATCCGGGCCAGCGCCGTGTACGTGGATGAAGTACTGGCCGCTGGCTGTCTCGGTCGCGCTCGTGACCACGGTGGATTTCGGCGGGTCGGTGAGGTTGCTGTAGACATCGAACTGGTCTCCGGTCGGGCCGGTGAGGGTGATCGTCATGCCCGTGGGGCACTCGCTAATCGAGTCGAACGTCACCGTGTACCAGGCATTGGAGCCGTTGGCTGTAACTCCTGTCCTTTCCAGCGACTCATTGCAGACAAGGGTCCCCAGCTCGACGGCGGAGGTCGCAGTGTTGTCCGGGTCCGCGGTGAGGGTGGAGGTAGGGCTCGCGGTCCGGCCTGATTCCAGGAGATCGCGGTTGTGCCTCTGGGCCAGCTGGTCCCGGCGTCTTGCAGGACCAGCGCGTGGCTGCCGTTGAGCGAGGCGTTGGTGTAGCAGGCGTGAATGACTCCGGAGCTGTCGGTCGGTCCTGCGATGGCTGCCCCGGCAGCGGTTCCCCCGGCCACGAGGGCGAGGCAGCCCCGGAGGTCAGGAGGATCTTGGGTATTGTCACTTGTCCTCCGTACTTAGGTCGCGCCGATGTGGCCGGGCGTCGGCTTGAGGCAGAGCCCGGCCACAGTCCGGGCGTTAGAGCTTTGCCGGGCCGGACGCTCTGATGATCAGCTGGAAGGCCGCGGGGGGCTTGGTCTGCGAGCACTTCCCGCCGGAGCGGGCGGCGAGTTCCATGACGCTGATCTGGTACTTGCCGTGGCCTTTGATGTCCTTGAATCTGCCGGTGCCATGCGCGAGCGTGTAGGTGCCGTGCTGGCTGAGTGTGAACAGGCAGGTCTTAGGGCTGAATGTCTGGGGGCCCTTGCCCGCCGGGTGCTTGATCTGGAACGTGCCGCCGGGGAATACGGCCTTGGCGGCGCTATTGCCGGAGTGATCGACGCCGCCGGCCGTGAACACGCCAGTCGCGATGATGCTCTCCCTCGGCGTGGTCGGCGACGTTGTCACGATCTGGAAAATGCACGGTCCCGGACGCAGCCGGTCTGGCGCTGGCGGCGGCAAGTCCCGCGCCGCTGAGGGTGATGCCGACTAACCCTGTGCCGATCCCGGCTGCCAGCATCCTGCGCCTGCTCCCTGCCGATACCTTGCGCGTCATGTGCTCTTCTCCTTTGCTAGCTGGTTGGTGATTCCGAGCCTCGGCTGCCGTGGATCTCGCGCAGCGACGGAATCGGGGGGCCTATTTCGGCGGGACGTCGCGGCGGCGTCAGCCGGTGCGTACGTGGAGCTTGCGCCGGCGCAGCCTTCGCTGCCGTCCTCGCCGCGGCGTCAGACGGCAACGTGCTGGTGCTCAGGGCGCGTTATCTCGTGGGGCTGGCCGGCCGGATGCAGCAGGAGCCGGGTGATCTGCAGCGTCGCTATAAGGAGTACCGCGTAGGAGCCGAGCATCCCTATGGTGTTGCCGCCGGTGAAGCTCAGCAGTGCCGCGCCGAGCAGGAAGACACCCAGATACGCCACGTGGATCAGGCGTGCGCGCCACAGCGCTACGAACGTCAGCAGCAGCCCGATCAGCGTGAAGGCGCCGAGCGCGCCGTCGACGCCGTAGACCGGGCCGAGATGATTGAGGAATGACACGGCGGCGCTGCGATCGCTGATCCGTGCCAATGCCGGCAGGGCCGGGCCGAAGTCACCGAGACTGCCGGCCGCGCCTGCGATGGCCAGGAAGGCGCCGATGGCCGCCGGCGAGGCTCCCCGGCCCTTGATGCGAACCGCGCTGGCCACGCAGGCGACAGCGATGCACAGCCAGGTGAGGTGTTCGAACAAGATCATGCCGGTGAACCCGGCAATATTCGCCTTGATCAGGTCGAGCTGACGGCTCGGGTCATTCACGTGGGCGTGGAACGAGGCGACGGCCAGCGCACTCGCGACGGGCGCGGCGACGGCGGTCGCGGCGATCACGGTACGGGCGATGGGGGCGGGCTGCGGCATCGGCTTTGTGCTCCTCCATTAGGACACCGGGTGTGTTCCGGAGATACCTCTGACTTTGCTGGCCAGGACCGGTCTGGGCGTCCGTCCGTGGTAGGCATACCTGCCGCTGAGGATGTAATCGCATGGCGCCGGATAAGGGCCTCGCGGACAGCCCCGTCGTCCCGGGGGCGTATGCCGCTACTTCCTGCGATGGATGACGCGAGGGAGCGGCGGCGGTAGCTTCTGGGTGTGCCGAAGGTGCAGCGGGCGCGGATCCCCCGTGATGTCATCGTCGCGGCCGTCGCTACGGCCTACGGGCTGTTAGTGACGTTCGTCGACATCGGCGACGGCACGATCTATCACGGGCCTCGCCTGCCGAACGCCATCCTGAGCGTGCTAGTGACCAGCACACTGGCGTGGCGGCGGACCAGACCACTTCTCGCGCTCATGTGGATATTCGCCGTGTACGCGGCGACTTTCGTAGTCTTCCGCCACGATCTGGAGATGGTGGCGGGGTTCGTCGTGATCATCGTGCTCGTCGGGTCCGGCGCCTACTATGCGGGGCGGCGTGACGCTCTGGCGTGCCTGGCGGTCGGGCTGGCCGTCCTCGCCGTGCTCACACCGCTGGAACCGCGGCTTGGAGGCTGGTCTGGCGCGGTCTTCGACTCCGCGTTCGTGGCCCTGCCGTGGCTTGCGGCACGCGCGCTGCGCAGCCGGGAGGACCGGGCCGCCGCGCTTGGGACCCAACTCGCCCTCGCCGAGGCACGGCAGCGCGAGATCCTCCTCGAGGAGCGGGCCCAGATCGCACGTGAGCTACATGACATCGTGGCGCACAGCGTGTCCGTCATCCTCCTGCAGGTCGGTGCCGCCCGCATGAGGGCACTCAGCCAGCCCGGCGTCGCAGAGCCGCTGCACGCGGCTGAGGCGAGCGGTCGCCAGGCACTCGCCGAACTACGCCGCCTGCTCGGGGTCCTGAACGCCTCCCCCGCAGAAGATCAGGGCGCGGACGAGCGGGTGCCCGATGCGCCCCAGCCATCCATCGCCACGCTCGACCGGCTCGCCGGCACAGTTCGCGCCGCGGGCCTGGACATCGACCTCGCCATCGTCGGCGAAGTCAGGCCACTGCCACCCGGGCTCGAGTTGTCGGTGTACCGCATCGTGCAAGAAGCGCTGACTAACGTGCTGAAACACGCCAAGGCGTCGACGGCCAGGGTCCGGGTCGACTACGGTCCTTACGCCGTCACCATCGATATCGTGGACGACGGCACCACGCCGACGGCGAGCAGCGCTGCAGCGGGCCACGGCCTCGTCGGGATGCGCCAGCGCGCCCGCGTCTTCGGCGGCACGACCTCGGCTGGCCCAGCGCCAGGCGGTGGCTGGCATGTGCGCGCCGAACTGCCGGCCGAATGCTCACCCGCCGAAATGACCGCATGATCCGCGTCGTGATCGCCGATGACCAGGCGCTCGTACGCGGCGGCATCAGGATGATCCTGGAGACCCAAGCCGACATCGAAATCGTGGGGGAAGCAGCTGACGGCGACGAGGCAGTGGCGATGACACACCAGCTCGCGCCCGACGTCGTCCTGATGGACATCAGAATGCCGGGCACCGACGGAGTCCATGCGACCCGCGCAATCACCCGTGACCGAGCGCCCGGCGACAGGCCGCGCGTGCTCGTCGTCACCACCTTCGACCTCGACCATTACGTCTACCAGGCGCTGAAGGCCGGCGCGTCGGGCTTCCTCCTCAAAGACGAGCCTCCCGAGACGCTAGCCGCAGCGGTCCGCACCGTGGCCGCCGGTGACGCGCTGCTGGCACCGGCGCTGCTGCGGCGGCTCCTCGACGAATACGTCAGCCGTCCCGAGCCGGGGCATGCCTTGCCACCTCCGGAGCTGACTGAGCGTGAGGTGGAGGTGCTGCAGCTAATCGGCCGTGGCAGATCCAACTCCGAAATCGCTGCTGAACTATTCCTTTCCGAAACCACCGTGAAGACGCACGTCAGCCGCATCTTCACAAAACTCCGCCTACGCGATCGCGCGCAGGCAGTTGTGCTCGCCTACGAGACGGGCCTCGTTACGCCTCACCGATAGCGACCGGGAGGCACAGAACCGGCAGATGTGCTCGCGGCAACAGGAGCTCATGTCTGTCCGGCTTTCCGCGCTATCGTCGACGATATATCCGGATCGCATCATTCTGAGGTAACGGTCGGAGCGAGCGGTAAGCGGATCTGTTACTGCGGCGGCCGGTGATCATGAGCTTTTCGTGACGCCCTGTTTCGACGCCCAGGCGGAGGATGGCGGCCCACGGGCGTAAGCATTTTGTACTAGCGGCGGGGGAGCCAGATGGGGAGCCAACGGCTGCAGTCATCAGCCGATGCTGGCCGCCGCTGGGCGATTGTCATTGCTGCTCAGCGGCCGGACGGGCTACGTTCAGCCCCCCACGGCGGCCAGGATTACGCGTCTTACAAGCGAGGGGTCACTGGTTCGATCCCAGTTGCGCCCACTAGAAAGACCAGGTCAGGATCTAGATCTGGTCTGGCGGGACGGGCCTCAAGATTGCCTGACCGTCATTTGAGGCTCCCCTGTCTGTTCTGTGGGTGGATTCGCTGTCGGCGGCTGCCTGCATGCCTTGCGGCGTCGGTCGTAAGGCTGAGCGTCTGGGACCGGTCTGGCGGTCGTGCTAGGGACCGCTGGCGGGATGGCTTGCCGTGGATGATCGTGGCCTTGCTTCCCGGCCTGACATGATGCGCTACGCGCGTCCGGTGTCAAGGCCCGGCGGCCCCTGCGGGGTGGGCCTTCGGCCAGCCTGGACAACGGCCGCCCGTAGCTCGGTTCTGGCGGCTATGGAAGCAACGCCGGAATGTGAAGCCGGACAGGCTGAGGCACGCCGTCCCCGTCCATAGCCTCTGAGGTGCGAACCAGAACAGAAGCGGCGGAAAGGGAACGGCGTGCGCACTTCCAGGCTATGGGCTCAGATGCTCGGCTGCGAAAACACCGTGATCGAGGGCGTGGACTGGCACGAGGACGACACGGGGCAGCTGGCGGTCACCGTGCATGTCCGGCCCCGTAAGCGGCTGGCCGGCCGGTGCCCGGCCTGCGGGAAGAAGCGGCCGGGCTACGACCAGGGGCAGGGACGGCGCCGGTGGCGGGCCCTGGACCTGGGCACGGTCCGGGCCGAGCTGGAGGCTGCCGCGCCGCGGGTGGCCTGCCCCGAGCACGGGATCGTGGTGGCCGCCGTGCCGTGGGCCCGGCACGGCGCCGCGCATACCCGGTTCTTCGACAACCAGGTCGCCTGGCTGGCGGTCGCGTGCTCCAAGACCGCGATCACGAGCCTGATGCGGATCTCCTGGCGCACCGTCGGGCACATCATCGCCCGGGTATCGGCGGAGCAGCTGGCCGCCGCCGACCCGCTGGCCGGGCTGCGGCGGATCGGCGTCGACGAGATCTCCTACAAGCGGGGGCACAAGTACATCGTGGTGGTCGTCGACCACGACACCGGCAGGCTGGTATGGGCCGCGCCCGGCCGCGAGTCCAAGACCGTGCACGCGTTCTTCGACGCCCTCGGCGCCGAACGGGCCGCCAGGATCACCCACGTCTCCGCCGACGGCGCGGACTGGATCGCCGGCGTGGTCGAGGCCAGGGCGCCGCAGGCAGTCCTTTGCGCCGACCCGTTCCACGTCGTCTCCTGGGCTACCGGCGCGCTGGATGAGGTCCGCCGTGAGGTCTGGCGCACCGCCCGCCAGGCCGGGGCCGCCACCCCGACCCGGCACCTCAGCCGGACAATCCGCATCTCCTCCGGCGACGCCAAGGACCTCAAGCACGCCCGCTACGCGCTGTGGAAGAACCCGGAGAACCTCACCGGCCGGCAGCAGGCCAAACTCGCCTGGATCGAGAAGACCCACCCCCGCCTCTGGCGCGCCTACCTGCTCAAAGAAGGACTACGGCTGCCATTCCAGCTCAAGGGCGAAGAAGGCAAGTACGCGCTTTCCCGCTGGCTATCGTGGGCCGCCCGCTGCCGCATCCCCGAATTCACCCAGCTAGCGAAAAAGATCCGCATGCACCTTCCCAGCATCCACGCCACCCTCGACCACGGGCTCAGCAACGGCCTGATCGAATCAGTGAACACCAAGATAAGGGTCATCACCCGGATGGCCTTCGGGTTCCACAACCCCGCCGCTCTCATCGGCCTGGCCATGCTCGCCCTCGGCGGTCTCCGACCCGTCCTCCCCGGAAGATGATCACTGACCTACCCACGGAACAGACAGGAGGGCCTCATTTGACCGTCGGCGTGGAAGTGTATCGCCAACATCTACCAGCAGGGATTCGCTGTCGCCGGCAGTCGGTCGAGCGCAATGTCGCGTCGCTATTGAACAGTTCTGGCCGGCAGCAACGCGGCCTCAAGCACTGGCCGGGTGGCGAGCTGCCCGTCGGCCGAACTACCGCAGATCTCAGGCCGGTGAGACCGTCCGTCGTTCCCAGGCCGGCCCGCCGCCGAGATCATGGACCGGATCCTTGGCAGCTAGCCCAAGCCAGCCACCGTCAGACCTGACTTCGCATCGGAGCAGCTTCGCCTCTCGACCGCACCTGTTATCTGCCAGGGAAACTCGGGAGTAGCCAGAAGCGGTCACAACTCGGCGGGAACCCGTACACCACGTCTGTGGACGCCACCCCACGCTTGCGTCCCGTGTTGAACGGTTACTGTGGAGTGAACAGGGCTGGATTCAGGGCTAGGTACGATCCAGCGGGGGGTTCCATAGGGTGGCTCGCCGTGGCCGGGGCAGTTGACCTTCGGGCTGCGTGCCCGGCCCAGAGTTCCGGCTTCGTCTGGAACGGCGTGCAACTTCGTCATGATCCCGGTATCTCAGGCGGTCAGGGCGTTGCGGTTGCCGCTTGATCTGCACGCCGCGGCCAGCAGGCTCAGGGCAGCGACTCTGCATCGACCGCCAGACGAATCTAGCCAAGGAGGCCCACATGTCTGTCCAAACCGAAAGCTCAGCGATCCGGCCGTTCACGATCCCTGAAGTATCCGAGGCGGAACTCGAGGCGCTGCGTGCGCGCATCGCGGCCACGCGCTGGCCCGAAAGGGAGACCGTCGAAGATCAGTCGCAGGGCCCGCGGCTGGCGACGATGCAGGCTCTCGCACGCTACTGGGCGACAGAGTATGACTGGCGCAGGTGCGAGGCAAGGCTGAAGGCTTTGCCCCACTTCATGACCGAGATCGACGGGCTGGACATCCATTTCATCCACGTTCGCTCGGAACACGAAAATGCGCTGCCGCTCATCGTCACCCATGGATGGCCCGGCTCTATCATCGAGCAGCTGAAGATCATCGATCCGCTTACGAATCCCACCGCACATGGCGGAAGCGCGGCGGACGCGTTCCACCTGGTGATCCCGTCTATGCCGGGCTACGGATTCTCGGGCAAGCCGACCACGACCGGCTGGGGTCCTGACCACATCGCGCGCGCCTGGGCGGAGCTGATGGGGCGCTTGGGATACGACCTCTACGTCGCTTCGGGCGGCGACTGGGGCGGGCAAATCTCTGATCTGATGGGAGCACAGGCACCTCCGGGGCTGGCCGGGATTCACACCAACTTCCCCGGTGCTGTTCGGTCGGACGTTTCAGCGGCGGTCCAGTCCGGCGCCCCCGCGCCGCCCGGTCTCAATGACGAAGAGACACGCCTCTACGAGAAGCTCAAGGACTTCTTCACGACAGACGTGGCCTACGCACTCGAGATGGGGACCCACCCGCAGGCGCTGTACGGAATTGCAGACTCACCCGTCGGCCTGGCAGCCTGGCTGCTCGACCACGACGCGACTAGTCTGGCGCTAATCGCACGTGTCTTCGACGGACAGGCCGAGGGCCTCACCCGAGACGACATCCTCGACAACGTCACTCACTACTGGCTGACGAACTCGGGGGTCTCTTCGGGACGTCTGTATCGGGAAAACAAGTTCGGCTTTTTCGACCCGAAGGGCGTGTCTGTCCCGGTAGCCGTGAGCGTCTTTCCGGACGACCTCTATCAGGTGCCGCGGAGTTGGGCGGAGGAGGCCTATCCCAACCTCGTTCATTACAACAAGCTCGACAAGGGCGGGCACTTCGCAGCCTGGGAGCAGCCGCAGCTGTTCTCGGAAGAGGTCCGCGCCGGCTTCAGCTCGCTTCGCTAGTTGACCGTGTTCGATCGCGTGCGCATCCCTTCGCGGTCGAGGTCGTGCTCGTGACTTCTGGTCGCTGACCTGCCCCAACTGACTTCGCCCGACCCATTCGTCTGTGCGTGGCCGAAGGCCTACCGCGCCGACATGCCGGTCGTGATCGGAGTCCGCATGGCGGAGCTTTCGTTCGAGCACGGCCTCGACCGCCTCCGGAGGCGACATCAGCGAGCGATCGACTAGCCGCTCACGCTCGACAAACGACCACGAAGTCTGGAGCGGGAAAGCCAACCGGGAGTCAACCGGCTGCAGCTTCTAAGGCTCACCAGGCCACATCGGCCGCCACTCGGATGACCTCTGGCTGCCATTTAGCGGCATTGAACGTCAGCGTTCCCCGTTACAAGCGAGCGGTCACAGGTTCGAACCCTGTTGCGCCCACTAGAAAGACCAGGTCAGCATCCAAGCATCCCGTGCTGGGCGTTCACTTGTCACTTGCGGAGCTGGCGCTGACGGTCTTGAAGCTCGCGGAAGATGTTGCTGTAGGTTGCGTCTCGCATGTCTTGTGGTACCCGCCAGACGTCGATTGTTCCGACAAAGCCAAGCACGCGGACATAAATGGTGGGGGCGTCGCGGCGGCTAGGGTCACGGCCCCAATCGCGGCGGTGACCAATTACGGTGAGCCCGCTCACCTCGACGTTGATGCCTTCCGGCACATAGATATCGATGTTCCCGAAGACTGCGAGAACGCCCACTGTGGTTCGCCAGTGGTCGACCGTGACATCGCGCAGATCGAAGTCGAGATCCCCGAAACCGCTGGCGGCGAGTGCCCGCCTGCGCAGCCTCAGCCGCCCGCGCCGCGCGACATGACCGAATAGGGCCGCTGTGATATGCGTCGGCTTGCGGTGCGCATCGCTCGCAGGGATGAAGATGTCGGGCAGGTCTTCCTGGACACGAACCAAATCGCCAGCGGCCTGGGCACGCAAAGCGGCTTCGATCCGGTCGGAGAACTCCTCCAGCGTCAACCGGCCCGCGAGCAGATGCTCACGCAGCGCGACCGCGGCCCGCTCCCGATCGTCGTCGGAGGCCCGCATGGAGACATCCGCCATCGCTCCAGCCTAGGCCACAATTGAGGCGGGCTGACTGGCGCATTTCATGCGGGAGCGGAGCGAAGGTTGCACGGGGGAGGAGATGACCCCGTTCTGATCCCAAGCGCAGGCGCGATTCGGCCGCGTCTGCCAGAATTGGTGTCGACGATCTTGCCGGTGTGCCCGATCATCAGCTGCCCGCACCAATCTTCGATGGCTTGTCGTCGCTCAGGAGGTATGCCGCATGCGCAGGTTCGCTTTGCTGGCCACCGGGTCCGCCATCGTGCTGCTGACCGGCGGGACGGCCGCGGGGCTCGCCCCGGGGGCCGTGGCCGGCCCTCGGCTCGCCGGCCGCACCGCCTCCTTCGCCATCAACGGCGTACTCCGCAGTGTGGACGCCGTCTCGTCCCACAGCGCCGTGGCGGTCGGCAGCGGCCCGGGCGGCGGCATCCTGGTCGCGGCCTGGAACGGCAGGACCTGGCGGCGGGTGCGGACCAGCGGCCGTATACGGGACAGCATCTTGTACGGAGTGTCCCTGGTGTCGGCCCGCAGCGGGTGGGCGGTCGGCAGCGACGGCGCCAGGCCGCTGATCATGCGCGAGAATGGCGGCACCTGGAGGCAAGCTCGCATCCCGGCGGGCGTCGGCATCGGCCTCCTGACCAGTGTTGCGGCCACCTCGGCTCGCAACGCCTGGGCGGTAGGCAGCACCGCCGCCAGAACGACCCTGATCTTGCACTGGAACGGTGTCTCGTGGCGGCGCGTGCCGAGTCCGACGCCGACGGGTCACGGATTCCTGTGGGGCGTGGCCGCCAGGTCGGCGAAGGACGCCTGGGCAGTCGGCTTCACCGCCACGGCCACCACCTTGGTCGAACGGTGGAACGGCAAGACCTGGAAGCACGTGGCGAGCCCGACGCCAGCGGGCGGTGGTGAGTTCGCCGGCGTGACCGAGGTCTCGGCGAAGAGCGCCTGGGCCGTCGGCACCGCGACCGGCAAGACGCTGGCCGAGCGGTGGAACGGCAGGAGATGGAAGCAGGTGCCGAGCCCGACGCCGACGGTCGGCGGCGCTCTGAGGAGCGTGGCGGCCAGCTCCGCCACCAACGCGTGGGCGGCCGGCTTCACTGCGGACGGCAGGACCTTGATCATGCGCTGGCACGGCAGTTCATGGAAGCTCGTGCCGAGCCCGAACCCTGGGCGCAACCCGCACCTCTGGGGCGTTGCCGTGGCCGGCGCCGGCACCGCCTGGGCGGTCGGCGACATCAACGGCAGCGTCACGATGATCCTTCGGTGGAACGGAACCACATGGAAGCGGCAGTAGCTTGAACGACTGATGCATGATGCGGGAGAGTGATCCTCGCCGTTGCGTGGAAACGTGCACGTCCGGTTCTGAGGAGGCCGGGTGCAGTAACGTGCCCGCGCCGTTGCCGCGGTGCAACGCGTCAACGAAGACATCGCCCAGCCAGCAGAAGGTGGCGAAGTCGGTGACGAGGCGAGCGAAGCCGACCTGGCCGCCGCCGTCGGGTGCTTACAGCCCGACGCACAGCGAGGGCTCGATCGAGCGCTGTGTCACCTCGCGGGTCCGGCCTGCAGCCCAGTAAGTCTCGCGGCTCATCCAGCCGTGCACCCGCTCGGTGTCCAGGAGGCCTGCGCCGTCTCGATCCTGAAGAGCTTCAGATCGCTCATCGCAGTCGAGCCGAAGCTGGCGGCTCTCAGCGAACGGAGCCTCGATTGCCTGCCGCACGTCGGGCTCTGCCTCCTGTGCGCCCGGCCTGGTTTACCCCCTTGTGCCTGAAATGAACGATTGGGTCGTACGCATGTCTATGCGCTGTGGGGCAGGATCACGCCCGCGTGAAGGACTTTCGGCCGCAGTGACGTGCGGTGCCGGGTTGTTCACCTTCCGCGGATGATGCCCGTGCCCGTGTCGCGGGCAAGACTAAAGAGCGGGCGCAGGTATGCACCCAGGCCGGGGGCCTGGGCCGGGGACGTGACGTGGCCCGCGCACAGGACGGGGGAGTTTGCCATGCGCAAGGCCGCAGTCTCGTGCGGCATCCTGGGAGTGATCCTGCTTGTGGCCGCCGGCCTGATGGCATGGTGGATCACCCCTTCGTACATCGCGCGGATGCCGAGCGACTACAACAAGACCCGCACCTACACCGGCACGATCAGCAGCCTGCTCAATCCGCTTGCGTTTGCGCGCGGTAACTTGGCCGGGGCGATCAGGACCGGCTTGCCAGCGACGCTGACCGACCAGGTCAAGGTGCTGCAGACCGCCGGCAATACGGCCCGGATACAGGACACGCGGACGATATCCGCGTCCGGCACCAGGGTCAGCTCTAGCACCTGGCAATACGCGGTCGACCGGAGCAGCCTCCAGGCGACCTCAAGCCACCCGGGCGACTGGAAGGTAACCCCGGCCACTGGCCTGACGGTCAGCTGGCCGCTCGGCGCGAAGAAGCAGACCTACACCGGCTGGGTCCCCTTCACGCACACCACGACGCCGCTGACCTATGTGAAGCAGGCTCAGCAGGGCGGGATCAGTACCTACGAGTACCACGCCGCGGTGCCGCCGACGCCGATCAAGGACCCGCAGGTGCTGGCAAGCTTGCCGAAGGCGATCCCGGCTGCATTGCTCACCAAGCTCCGTGCGTCTGGGATCCTGCCGGCTGCCGAGGCAGCCGCTCTCGCCAGGGCCTTCCCGCACGCAACCTCGATCCCGCTCGGCTACACCTACCAGGCCAGCAACAACTACTTCGTCGCCCCGGCCACCGGCCTGGTGGTGAACGTCAGCAACAACGAGACCGAGATGGGCGGCATCGCGCTGCCCGGCGGGAAGATCATCCCGGTGTTCCCGATCCTCGCCGACACCTACCACGCCACCCCGGCCAGCCTGTCGGCGGCGGTGACGGACGCGAACAACGGCAGTTCCGCGATCACCACCTGGGGCGTGGCAGTACCCATCGCCGCGGCCGCGGTCGGCTTCCTGCTGGTCCTGCTGGCCATCCTCCTGTGGCTGCGTGGCCGCAGCAGAGGCCGGCCGGTCGAGTACACCCCGCCCGTGCGCCACCCGAGCCCGACCGGAGTTCGCTAAAGCACCGGCGAGCGACTAGCCGCCTGCTACCTGGGCGCCCGTGTGGCCGTCATGAATCGCGGGCTGGTTGCCGGTCGGGTGCGCCTGGGTGGTGTGCCCGGCCGGGGCCGAGGATGTGGTCGGCGAACATGGTGACCGCTTCGTCGATGAGGCGTAGGTAGCGGTCGCCGCCGGGCTCGTTGGCGAGTTGCTGGCTGGCCAGGCCGGCGAGTATCGCGGTCCAGAGATCAAAGTCGGATTCGCTATGGAGCCCGGCGCGCCGGAGGGTCAGCTTGACGCCGTCGAGGACCTCGACCGCGATGGCGTAGGACTCAGGGGATGGCTGGAATCCGGGCACGGCACGGAGGAACATCAGCTGGTATCGGGCCTGGTCCTGGACGGCAAAGTCGGTGAAGACGCCGGCGACGGCCCGGAGCGCGCCGCGTGCTTCGTCCGGGATGTCAGCTGCCGCGAACCGGCTGGCCAGATCCAGGTTGCCGTCGGCGAACATGCGGTCGTACAGCGCGTTCTTGGAGGCGAAGTACGTGTAGAGCGACTGGGGCTCCATGTCGACGGCGTGCGCGAGCGCCCGCAGGGACAGGGCGGCCAGGCCGTCGGCACGCACCATCGTCCACGCGGTGTCGAGTATCTCGCGTTTGGTTGCCTCGTGCCGGTCGCGGCGGCGGTCGCGGCGGCCGGGCGGGGGCGGGGTCGTGGAGGGCACGAATTGACTCTAGCCGGTAACCCTGCGACTATCCGAATAGTATTCGGAATTCCGAATATCAGACGGAGGAGGGCGCCATGGCGGAAGACACGAGCACCGGATCAGGCCTCGCGGCGGCTCTTGGGCACCGGGAGGCGATGACCCTCGCCGCGACGGAGTTCGACCGGATGGGTGCCCAGCTGACGGCACTGACGCCCGAGGACTGGGCGCGACCGACGGTCTGCGAACTGTGGGATGTGCGCGGGATGGCTGCGCATGTGCTCGGCATGGCCGAGGCGCAAGCGTCATTCCGCCAGTTCGCCCACGACTTCCGCGCGGCTGGCAAGAGGACCGGCGGGAAGATGATCGACGAGATGTCGGCGACCCAGGTGCGCGAGCGGGCCGCGATGACGCCCGCCGCGATCATCAGCCGCCTGGCTGCTGTCGCCCCGAAGGCCGTGCGGGCGAGGCGCCGGACACCGGCGCTCGTGCGGCGGGCAGTGCGGTTCAAGAATGATCCGCCGTTCGATTCCGAGCGCTGGCCCTATGGCTACCTGGTGGACATCATCTTCACCCGCGACACGTGGATGCATCGCCTCGACATCAGCCGGGCGGCGAACCGCCCCATGGATCTCACCGCAGGGCACGACGGCCGCCTGGTGGCCGATGTTGTCACCGACTGGGCCCGGCGGCACGCGCAGCCCTTTGCCCTGACACTGACCGGCCCGGCCGGAGGCCAGTGGCGGTCGGGAGCAAACGGGGAGCGCCTCGAGTCTGACGCACTCGACTTCTGCTGGACCGTCGCCGCGCGCCAGCCCGGCGCCGGGCTGATGGCCACGAAGGTTCCGTTCTGACCGGGCATCAGCCCGGTCAGAAACGCCAACTAGCAGGAGGATTCAATGGCAATCGCGACCTACTTCCAGCCCAAGTCCCTAACCGCTGACCAGTATGACGAGGCCATCAAGGAACTCGAAGCCGCGGGCGCCGCAAGCCCGGCGGGCCGGATTCACCACTCGTGCTTCGGCCCCGACACCGACCTGAGGGTCTACGAAGTGTGGGAGTCGCAGCAGGCATTCGAGGCCTACGGGCCGGTGCTCATGCCCATCTTGCAGAAGGTCGGGATCGACCCGGGTACGCCCGATGTCATGCCCATTCACAGTCTGACTGGCTGACCAAGAGCCGGCCCCACGCAGTAGCCGGTGGGGCCGGTCACGGCGGGCCGGCCACGCCTCCGCTTCGCAGCGCTCGTTCCCGCTCAATCCTGTGGTCCTCATGCCTGGTACCCAGGGCGCGCGACAGGACAGTGACGCGATCGTGAGCGGCGGTCTTGGCAAAGATCGACTTGAGGTGGTCCTGGATGGTGTGCTCAGACAGCGACATCTGGCGGGCCATTGACCGGGTGTCGCAGCCGACGGCGAGGAGGCCAAGCAGTTCGTCTTCGCGGGCGCTGAGGCCGAATGCGCGGCCGAATAGCTCGAGCCGCTCCGAGGCGGACGCCTCCTCGATCGTGACCACGATCGATGCGCTCCGGCCGGCCAGAGGCTGATCTGAGGAGAGTCTGGCTGCCCGGAGGGCAAGCCAGAAGCCGTCAGCCAGGTGCGTGCGGGCAAATGCCGGATGTGCGTCGATGCCTTTCTCCACCGCCAGCAGCTGGGCGGCGACGTTGTAGACGCTTGCCGGGATAGCCTTCTGGTCAGGCTCGGGCGGGAGCAGCGCATCGAGCCAGGCGCGCGAAGCCGCTGTTCGGCTGGCAATCCGCAAGTCGTCGTCCAGCATCAGGACCACCGGGCCGAGATCCGGCCGATGCGGAGTCGCCGGGTCTACGAAGGTTCTGGCCTGGCATTGGCGCAGTGCGGTGGCCAGCGGCGCCGCGACCTCGGCGATGAATCCGGCGTCGGCTGCGCCGAACGGCCCGCTGCTGTCGTTGCGCCACAGGTCGAGGAAGCCCCAGCATCCGTACTGGTCGGCGAAGACCGCCGACGCCACGTCGCCGATGCCGTATCTGCTCAGGACGTCGCGCCACATCAGGCTCTGGCTGAGATCTCCGCCGGCGGCATCGCTCAGGGTGGCGGCCGGTGAGCTCTGCCGTCGCAGGGCCGTCCACCGATTGACGGGCGTGGCGTACTTCGCCCGGATCAAGGCCGGGAGTTCGGGCAGGCATGGAACGTCGGCCAGCGGCGCGGCGCCGACTGCCGTGACGGGGTCGGTGAGCAGCCAGACGTATGCGTCGAAGTCGATGACCTCGCGGAGCACCGAAAGTACCTGCACGCGCAGGTTCCTGGCGTCGTGAGACTCCGCGCAGATGGCTTCGACGCGCCCGCGGGCGCGCGTCCTCGACCAGTTTTCCGCCACGGCGTGAGCGTATGCCCTGCACGTGCCCGGCCGTACTCCAGCTTCAGGGCGAGGTCACCCCCCAGATTGTCGGGATACCGCGCCACGGCGGGCATCCCTAGCGTCGATCTCGACAGCACGCACGGCGACATGATGGAGCCATCCGATGACCACTCTCAGGATCGAGCACGCGATCACCGACTATCAGCTGTGGAAAAAGGCATTCGACGGATTCGCGGAAGCCCGGGCCAGCGCCGGAGTCCGCGGCTGCGCCATCCGTCGGCCGGTCGACGACCCGAATTATCTGATGCTTGACCTGGAGTTCGACACGGCGCGAGTAGCCGAAGC
This sequence comes from uncultured Actinomycetota bacterium, assembly GCA_963805805.1. GTDB lineage: Bacteria > Actinomycetota > Actinomycetes > Streptosporangiales > Streptosporangiaceae > JAJYUU01. The sequence goes on from CAWDVS010000013.1 coordinate 273,168, forward strand.
GTTCGCCCGCTTCCTGGCACGAGCACGTCTGGTCGGCACCGGCGTCTTCGCCCGGCCTGGCTGGTGCTCCTAAGACCCGGATCCTCGACCTCGTCCACGGCGGTGCAGGCTGAGGCCCCGGGCTGTCTAGCCGACCGTGAAGGCGCCAGCTGGATTGACCGCGTCGCCGGCGATGGCGCGCGGCAGGTAGTCGCGCTCGAAGATCGTGGCGACGAGCTGGCCCCGGCTGTGCACGCCTGTTCGGTTGAACACCGACTTCAGGTGATCTTGCACGGTGTCGGCGGTCAGGTGCAGCCGGCCTGCGATCTGGCGTGTCGACATGCCCTGGCAGACCAGCGCGGATATCGTCCGCTCGCGATCAGTGAGGCCGTAGGCAGCCATGATCAGCGGCGCGACCTCGGCCGGGGCGGCGTCCTGGACTATCACGGTGATCAGCTTTTCGGCCGGGGCGGTCAGCCACGAGGCATGCAGGATGGCCCAGCGTCCGCTTGTGGTGCGCACTTTCAGCCGCGGCATGGCCGGATCGGCGGGCGGCAGGTGCCGGAGCCTGACTGCCAGCGCGGAGATCTCGATCGGAAGATCCGAACCGTCGGCGTGGCCGCCGAGGTCCTCGAGCCACTCCCTGGCGGCGTCGTTCAGGCCGGCCACGGCGCCATCGGCCGCGAGCATCACCAGGCCCGGGCCGCTGGGGCCATCGCTCCGGTGGCAGGCCTGGCGGAGCAGGCCCATCCGCAGGCCCTCGGCGAGGTGCGGGGCGAGGCGCTGCACAAACCGCGCCTCATCCGGCGAGAATTCGTGCGGCGCCTCGCGGTGCAGGCAGATGTAGCCCCAGCAGGTGTCCCGGACCCGCAGTACCGCGCGCAGCTCGTCCTGCAAGCCCAGCGGCGCGAAGATGTCCCGGTACCGGTCGCTGCTGTGCGGGTGACCGCCGGTCGCCCGCATCAAGGTGCCGACGCCGGTCGCGTCGCGGGAGAGCTCGGTCCATTTGTTGACGTCCTCGGCGCAGGAATTCGTTCTCGACGAAATAGGGGCCGGAGGCTTCCGGCAGTTCCTCGCGGTACGACCTGGTGAACAGCAGCGTGGCCGGGTCCGCGGATGCCCACCACAGCGCGTCGACCGGCACGGCCTTGCGCAGCCGGGGGAGCACAGCCGCCCGCAGCGCGTCGGCGTCCAGCCCGGACCTGCAGGCGGACGCCACCGCGGCCACGAGATTGTCGGCAGCCGGACCGGTGAGCATGGCTTCTGGCCTCCTGCCGTTTTCCTGCACTCTAGCCGGGGCCACAACCTCGTAGCTGCCCCGGCTCACCAGCTCCGTGCCGGTCGCGGCGACCGTCGCCGCGCGGCTCTGCTCCGCGAACTGGTCGGTAGCCCGCGCGGCATCATCGCTGTCCCACAGCGTCAGCGTCAGCGCCGTGCCTCCGTCCCGGTCGATCAGGAATACCGCGCCCGCGTTCCCGGGCAAGCCCTCCACGAACCCCCGAACGTTGCTGACAGCGTTGTCGGCCCACTTCTGCAAAGCCTCCGGGGATCCGGACCATGTCGACGTACGTGCAAACATTGCTCGCTCCTTCCTCTCCTATGTCCTCCACCGCAACCGTGTCAGCAGAGCCGCCGGATCACCCTCCCAGAATTCTGGGAGAGGGCGAGCGGCGACGGCAAGACAAAGGCGGCGGGGCGGCTGCCTTACAGCAGGCGAACCAGCGCGCTGATCACCAGGTAGGCGCCCAGTATTACCGCGACGCCAGCGAGGACCTGCTTGGCGTGGCCGGCCAGCCAGGCCTGCGATTTCCTGAGCATTGCCGTCGTGCCCTCGGGCCGCAGTTCCAGCAACGCCCACGGAATGATGATCAGCAAGAACTCGATGATGGCGAAGACAACGACCGCGGCGACCTGCGTTGCCGTCGAGATCTTCCCGGCGATGAGGTTGTGCAGCGCCGCTATATAAGAAGCGCCTGGCAGGCCCACCAGCACGCCGATGACCACGGCCAGACCGAGCCGAGGCTCGCGCAGTGAACGCTGCGCCCAGCTGTCCCCTTTCGCATTCTTCCTCTTGCGTTGCGGTCCGTCGGCTGCGTATGCCGTCCTGCGACGCCAGCGCAGCGGGCCGGCTAGCAGCAACGTGCCGAGTGACAGCAGCACCAGGCCGACGGCCAGGTCCACCCCGGCGCTGACCTTACCCTGGGACTTGACAGCATCGGCATGCACGAACAGCACGTCCACGAGGCCGATCGCTATGGCCACGCCGAGGCCGCCTGCCAGGATGCACGCGAACATCGCGCGCGGCCGGCGGTTCTCGATGAGAAGCAGGTCAAGCGCCAGCAGCTTCGGGTTCAGCGCTGCGGTGAACGCAAGCACGAAGAACTCGCCGTTCACGATCGGTCAGCCGGCATCCTCAGCCCCCTGCTGCCCACGCACCCTCTGAAGTGTCAGCCCCTTGCTCATCGCCGTCGGCGATCTTCGAGCCGTTGCTGCGGTGCCGGAACACACTCGGGACTATTCCCGGGCGAGCATGGCCTGCGCCTCGCGCTCGAGGTCGATGTAGGGGTCGCCGCTGACGTCGACGGCGACTCGCTTGATGGTGCCGCCGGTGAAGTGGTGCGCCGTGCCGTCGGGGTAGTCGTCGGTGACCGGCTCACCGCTGTCACGGCCGATGCACAGGCCTTCGCCGGCGAGCGAGAACATGCCTGGCTGGGTCTTGATCCGGCCTTGGCCGACTTTCTTGTCACCGTGGTAGAGGGAGAGCACGCCGGTGGACACGCCGGGCGGGTCCTCGCCGTCTTTGTCGAACGAGGCGGACAGGATCAGGTTCTCCCCGGTGGGGATGTCCTGCGTGCCGTCGATCTTCTGCTCCATCATGCCGACGAAGTCGTAGACGTAGTGAAGCCGGTTGTCCTTGACGTACAGGGCGTGTCCGCCGAACCGCGATCCGTGGGCGAACAGGACGCCCTCGGCGCCGGAGGCGGGAACGTCCACTACGGCGCCGATCGTGTAGGACCGGTTGCGGATGTTCACGGCCTGTGCCTCGGGTACCTCGGTGGTGTCGGGGAAGTAGGTGTACCGGCTGCGCGGACTGGCCAGCTGCGGCCGCGGCGTGGTGATGATCTCCACTGCGGACCGGTCATCGAGCGGGAAGGCGCCGTTGTCTCCGGCCTCGGCGAACCACAGGTTGATCAGCTCGCGGAGCTTGTCCGGCTGCTCGGCGGCCAGGTCGTGCAGCTCCGCGCGGTCGGTGTCGGTGTGGTAGAGCTCCCAGGTGTCGTCGTTGAAGTCGCTCCAGCCGCTGAGGGTGGGGTGGGTGGTGACAGCCTTCCAGCCGTCGTGCCAGATCCCCCTGGAGCCCAGCATCGAGTAAAACTGGGTCCTGCGCGCGGACGGGGCGGACGGGTCCGTCACGCTGTAGCGCATGCTGACGCCGTCGAGCCGGCTCTGAACATGTCCCTTGATCGTCTCGGGCGGCTCAATCCCGAGGCAGTCCAGGATCGTCGGCACTATGTCGATCGCGTGATGGTACTGATGCCGCAGTTCGCCGCGGCCGGCCTTGTCGGACTGCGCTGATGGCCAGGAGATGATGCAGGGATCTGCGGTGCCGCCGTTGAACTCGTACCGCTTCCACATCTTGAATGGCGTGTTGAACGCCATCGCCCAGCCGTTCGGGTAGTGGTTGTAGGTCCTCGTCCCGCCGAGCTCGTCGAGCATCGCGAGGTTCGAGTTCATGTCGTCCGGTATGCCGTTGGCGAACCGCATCTCGTTGACTGACCCATTCGGCCCGCCCTCGCCGCTGGCCCCGTTGTCTGACACGAGAACGACCATGGTGTTGTCGCGCTGCCCGGACTCCTCCAGGTAGTCCAGCAGCCTGCCGATGTGGTGGTCAGCGTGGGCGAGGAATCCCGCGTAAACCTCGGCCATCCGGCAGAACAGCCGCTTCTCGTCGGCAGTCAGCGAATCCCACGGCCTGGTGACGTCCAGCGGCGGGAACGGCTGCCCGTTGGGCCCCTTGCGGGTGTCGGGCGTCCCGATCGGGTTGACCGGAGGCAGCTCGGTGTCAGCCGGAACGATGCCCAGCTGCTTCTGCCGGGCCAGCGTCTGCTCGCGGATGGCCTCATACCCCATGTCGAACTTGCCGCGGAACTTGTCCGCCCACTCCTTTGGCACATGATGCGGGGCGTGCGCCGCGCCGGGCGCGTAGTACAGGAAATACGGCTTGTCCGGTGCCACCGTCTTGGCATCCTTGATGAACCCGAGCGCCCTGTCCGTGAGGTCCTCGGTCAGGTGATAGCCCTCGGCGGGAGACTTCGGCTGGTCCACCGGATGGTTGTCGTAGACCAGGTCCGGATACCACTGATTGGTCTCTGCCCCGAGGAACCCGTACCAGCGCTCGAACCCGCGCCCGGACGGCCAGTTCCGCCGGGTCGAGGCGACGTTCATCTCGATAGTCGGGCACAGGTGCCACTTGCCGACCATGTACGTGTTCCAGCCGCGCTCGCCGAGAATCTCGGGGATCATCCCGTTCTCCGGCGGGATCGTGCCGCTAGCGTTCGGGAACCCGACTGCGGCCTCGGTGATGCAGGCCATGCTGTTACGGGTGTGATTGCGGCCGGTCAGCAGGCAGGACCGGGTCGGTGAGCACAGCGCCGTCGTATGCCACTGCGTGTACCGGACACCGTCCGCGGCGATCCGGTCGATGTTCGGGGTCTCGATCGGGCCGCCGTAACACGACATAGCCGAGAACCCGACATCGTCCAGCACGACATACACGACGCTCGGCGCCCCGTCCGGCGCCTTGGGCGGCATGAACGGGTCCCAGTCGGGCACCGAATCCCTGATGTCGACGCTGATCTTGCCCTTGAACTGCTCACCCATCCCTGCACTCCTTCAGCGACTTGAAGCGTCGTCCGGGGCACAGGCCTGCCCGCCCGGCACGTGCACTCCACCGGCAAAGATTCCCGCGCAGCCCCGTGCGCCCCTCACCCTGGCGGGGTGAACTCGAGTTAAGACCGAGAGCGGAGCCCCGCTGACTGGATCATCACCCGAGGCAGACGATGCTGCTTCGACTGGCCGCTCATAGCGTCAGGTGAGGCAACGATGGTTGCGAGGCGACCAGAGGCGAGGACTGAAATGACAGCCCCAACGCTCGGCAGCTGGAATGAGGGCGCCGCCAAGCTCATCCTTCGGCGGCTGGCCGAGATGGCGCAGTCCGATCCAGGTTTGCGTGACCGGCATTCGAGGCGGAGGCAGACGCCTTCCTGCGCACCGCAGCATCCGACCCTTCGGCGCTCGTATCTCCGGTGTGCGTACCTGCCGTTGATCGAAATGCTCGCCTACCTGGACGCCAACGGCTTCTCGAACTACATCGCCTCCGGTGGCGGCCGTGACTTCATGCGGCCTATCAGCCAGGAGGTATACGGGATTCCTCGGGACCGCGTCATAGGAATCGCCACCGCGCTGCACTACAGCGGCAACAACCACGGCGGCACAATCACGCACAAGGCCGAGGCCGACTACCTCGACGACGGCCCGCAGAAACCAATCCGGATCTGGAGCCGCACCGGCCGCCGGCCGATCCTGGTCGCGGGCAACTCCCCAACGGCGACATCCCGATGCTCGAGTTCACCCGGCACGCGGACAAGCGGTCGCTTCGCCTGCTAATCCTCCACGACGACCAGCGCGAGTTCGCCTACACCAGTGGCGCGGAGCAGGCCTTGGAGTTGGCGCGCGAAGCTGGCCGGACAATCGTCAGCATGAAGAACGACTGGGCCACCATCTTCTGACACCCATCTGGTGCCCAACGCCGTTGACCGCCCGCACCGGGTGTTCGATTCTGCTATCGATGGCTAGTGCGGATTCCCGGGAGTATGCGGTCGGCTAGCCTGCCGGCGAACGTTCGTGCCTGCGCCAGGTGGTGTTCTCGGAGGTTGGTGCGCGGGATCTTGATGCCGAGGTATCTTTCGCGGTATTCACCCGATCCGAGGTAGCTCAGCAGCGATAGCAGCGAGTGCACCTGCCCACCCTGATAACGGAAGTGGATGCCGCCGAAGAAGTTGCCGCCGTGCCCGGTTCCCATTCTGCGGACCGTCTTCAGATTGTGCTTCCAGTACCGCCGGCAGCAGACCGCGACGGCGAACGGCTTCCCATTCAGGACCCGAGCCGCGGCCTCGGACTGCAGGAACGACCGGATCGGAACGTCGGTCGACAGCCACCAGGTGGGAGCCCCGATGCACACCAGGTCGTAGTCGCGTTCGGTGACGACGTCGGGGATCACGATCTCCGCCGGGCGGCGCCGAGGCGCCTCCGCCGGGATCATCCCGATCAGCTCACGGAACGGGTGCGGCATCGGGAACTGCTTGAACCTCGCCGCATAGCGAGGGTCGGTGAACTCGATCGCGGCCAGGGTCACGTCGATGTCACGGCCTCGCAGCACCTCCGCCATCACGTCGACAACCTTCCGGGTCTGATTCGTGTAGCTGAAGTACACGAACAGAACCGACGGCTTCGCTGTGCCGTCCATATCACCCCCTGTCTAGGCCACCAGGCTGGCAACGGTCCGGACGTGTTGTCACAGGCCTTGTTCGGCGGTGATGCGGCCGGTGGTGATGGCGTCGAGGAGGGCCTGGTGGTCGCGCTGGTTCTGGTCGGCGTAGGTGCTGGCGAACTGGGTGATGGCGCGGTCGAATACGTCGGTGCTGCCGAGGTAGGCGGCGATGGCGATCCGGTCACCGGAGCGGGCGTGGGCGCGGGCGAGTGTCCAGCCGCAGAGCGCGCCGTAGATCCGCATGCCGCGGGGCACCATGGTGGCGATGTCGGCGGAGAATTTCCAGTCGCGCAGCTGGCGGACGTAGAAGTCGCGGTGCTGGCCGCCGGCGCCTGTGTCGATCCGCTGCCAGCCCAGGAAGATGTCGCTGGAGGCCTGCATCAGGCGCTGGCCGGCGACGACCCGCTGGCCCTGGCTGGCGTAGGTGCTGGCGCCGGCGAACCGGCTGAGCACTGATTCGCCGGCTTCTTTCACTTGCAGGAACAGCGGATCGGACTGGCTGCTGCCGAGCATCAGCACGACCCAGCAGCGGGTGCCGACGCTGCCCACGCCGACCACCTTGCGGGCCATGTCGGCATAGCCGAACTGCTCGAGCAGATGGCGGCGGTCGGTCTCCAGCGTGCGCCGGTACCCGGCGATCAGGTGCGACATCTGAGCCTCGACGGTCGCGCGGTCGGCCTGGCCGGCCAGCAGGTCGGTGACCGGGACCAGCAGCGGCGGGTCGGACACGATCCGCAGGCGGCCGTCAACCACCCGGCACAGCTTGCCGACCTCCTGGATGCTGTCCCGGGTCAGCGCCTTAGCTCTCCCCTTCGCCAGCACCTTGCGCTGGCGGGCCTTCAGCTGGGACCCGAACTGGGCCTGGAGCCGGTCAACATCGGCGGCCGCGTACCAGACATCCAGGTCCGTCATCGCCGCGAACCCGCGCATCGCCTCCCGGTAACCAGCCACCGCGGCCGCGACGATCTCCCGCCGCTTCTTCCCGGGAAAACCACTGTCACGGGCCGCCACCTCCAAACTGGCAGCCAGCCGCTTGACATCCCACTCCCACGGCCCCGGCAGCGTCTCATCGAAGTCATTGATATCGAAAACCAGCCGCCGCTCAGCCGAGCCGAACACCCCGAAATTCGACAGATGCGCATCACCGCACGCCTGCACCGCCAGCCCCGACACCGGCGTACCCGCCAGATCACTGGCCATCGGCAGCGCCGCCCCGCGGAAATACGTAAACGGCGACACCATCATCCGGCCATACCGCACCGGAACCAGCTCCGCCACCCGCCCGGCCGACTGCTCCTCCAGCAACCCCACCGGATCACGCCGGCCCGGCACCGGATCAAACACCGCATGACTCTCCCGCGGCACCAACACCCGCGCCGCCTTACCCCGCTCAGCCCGCTCACCCGCCGTCATCGACGCCAGCGCCGACTCCAGCCGGTAACGACGCCCCGCCCGCGGCCGTGACTCCGCCACTATCGCGCTCACCCCGGCAACCATGCCCAGCCCGGCCACCGATCCCCTCACCCCAGCCGGGTGAACCGGGCCCGCCGCGCCGTCAGCGCCCTTCCCGGCCAGATCGCGCTTTTTTGAGGGCGTTCCTGAGCGCCGCTGGCGAGCCGACAATCAGCGGATCAGGGGCGCCGACGACCTCGTCACGCCTGCCGCCATAACCGAACAGCGACAAGACATAGCGCATGGCCTCCAGCCTGGCGCGTCTCTTGTCGTTGCCGTTTACTACCTTCCACGGCGCGCGCGGCAGTTCGGTGTGCCGGAACATCACGTTCTCGGCGCGGGTGTATTCGTCCCACTTATCGAGCGACGCCAGATCGACCGGGCTCAGCTTCCACCGCTTCACCGGATCCAGCTGACGGTCAATAAGCCGGCGCAGTTGCTCCGCCCTTGTCACCGAGAACCACAGCTTGATCAGGTCGATGCCCTCGCCGGTGAGCGTCCGCTCGAAGCCCGGCGCATCTTGCAGAAACTGGTCGTAATCCTCGCGCTGGCAGAACCCCAGCACGTGCTCGACCCCGGCCCGGTTGTACCAGGAGCGGTCCAGCAAGACGATCTCCCCGGGTCCGGGCAGGTGCGGCAGGAACCGGCGCAGATAGTTATCCCCCTGCTCGTGCGCCGCCGGCTTCTCCAGCGCGACCACGCGGATGCCGCGCGGATTGAGGTTCTCCGTGAAGCGCCGGATGGCGCCGCCCTTGCCGGCGGCGTCGCGGCCCTCGACAACGATCAGCAACCGCTGGCCGGAGGCCTTCACCGACTGCTGCAGCTTCAGCAGCTCTATCTGCAATGACTGCTTGGCGATCTGATAGGGCCGGCGCCGGAGCAGGTCAGGGTAGGGATAGCCCTCCCGCCACGGCTCGATGTCCCGCCCGTCAGCCCCCCGCAGAACGGCCCGGCCGCCCTTCCGCCAGGTCACCTGCAAGCCGCTCTCGGCCGCCAGCCGCTGCAGGCGAGGCAGCATATCCGCGCCGGCCAACTCGGACCGCTCCGTCGGCTGCGTGGTCAGCACAGGCGCGAGCCCATCCGCGCGGAGCCGCCCGCCAACCCGGGCCGCATGGTCCGATCCGTCATCAACAACCCCCGGTTCTGCATTCCCGCGGTGGTGCGTTCGATGCCTCGCCGGCACCAGTTCCTCGTCGGGCCGCCAAGTATGCCCTGGCATCCGCGCGCGCTAACCAAGCGCCGCGTTTGGGCGCGCAACGCCGTCGCGCTTGGGAAGGCAGTGCTGTCGGGGGGAGGGATCGGCTCTCGGCGGGAAGGATCGGGAGGTGACCGAGGAGAGCACACCCGGAAACCGGAAGAACAGCCCAGAGCAGCCCAAAGGCGCGCAGCAGTCTGGCCTGCCGGGCGACTTGGGGCGCCAGGGGATCGACCCGGCGGCGCTGGGGCCGGCGTTCCCGCGCACACACCACGTGCTGCAGCTGGAGTTCGGTGACCGCAAGGACTTCGACGACCCCCGCAAGGAGTGGCGGCGGTTGTTCTCGGAGTTGCTGGGCACATTCGCGCTGGTCCTGGTGGCTGCGGGCGGAGGTCTTCTGCACGCGAAGGGGCAGATCAGCCTCGCCGCCGCGGTCGTCGCCCCCGGCCTGATGGTGACGGCGATCATCTTGTTCATGGGCGCGATCTCCGGTGCGCACCTGAATCCGGCTGTTTCGCTGGCCTTTGCGCTGCGGGGCGACTTCCCGTGGAAGCGCGTCCCTGGCTACATCATCATCCAGCTCGGCGCCGCGACGCTGGCCTGCCTGTTCCTGCGCTGGATCTTCGGGAACACCGAGCATCTCGGGGCGACCCTGCCGGGCCCGGGGTACCGGAACTGGCAGGCCCTGCTGATGGAGATCGTCCTGACGGCGCTGCTGGTCAGCGTGATCCTGGGCACCGCGTCCGCGGCGCAGAACGTCGGCGCGGTCGCCGCGCTGGGTGTGGGCGGCTACATCGCCCTGGCCGGCCTGTGGGCAGCGCCGGTCAGCGGCGTCTCGATGAACCCGGCTCGCTCCTTCGGCCCCGCGCTGGCCAGCGGTGACTTCACCAGCTACTGGGTGTACCTGGCGGGACCGCTCGCCGGCGCCGTGATCGCCGTCGCCTGTGCGATGGTGCTGCGCGGCCGCGGTGGCGACGTCATCGCCCGCGCGGCGGGCTCAGGCGTGCTGGACCGGGGTGCACTCACCGCCAAAGCAGAACTTTCGCAGGACATCGAGCGGGGCAAGGTCGTCCCACCAGGTATCGCCGACACAGATACGCAGCCGAAGGGCAATGACGGCAGCTAGACCGTCACATTATTTGCGGACCGAGCTGCTATACGCGACGGCCGTCACCACTGGGGGCAGAACCGCGAACAGCGGGGCTGGTCAGTCGAGGTCGAGGTCAAGACCGCGTCTGCCGATCGGGTTGAGATCGCTGGGCTGGAAGCGGTTGGGCCAGTCACATTCGTAGTGCTCGGCAGGGAAGTCGCTGGGGCTGGCGCCAGTGATGAACGCCTCTCTGACAGCAGCCGCGTAGCGCTGGTTGCGCGGACACCAGGGAGCGGCCGGGATGTACATGACGTTGCCCCAGCCCTTCTGGTTCTGGACGGGAGCGACGCTGTGGACCATGTCGCAGTGCCACCAGACCGAGTCGCCGGCCCGGACGTCGGGGATCGCGGTGAGTGCCCCCAGGAGCAGCGGGTGCCAGGTCTCGCTGACCGGGAACACCTGGTTGGTGGTGACGCCGCACATGTCGTCGGCGGCGATATCGGGCAGCAGCGGCCGCAGCATGAGGTAGCCCATGGCCTCCGGGATCGGGACGGTGTGGAGCACGCCCTGGTCGTGATCCATGTCGGCGAGGGCAGTCCAGC
>CAWDVS010000014.1:0-366973 GCA_963805805.1 uncultured Actinomycetota bacterium
CGCCGTCATCGGCGGCGGCGGATCGGCCGACGCGGTCCAGTTCCGGATCACCCAGCTGCGCTCGGAGCTGGACCGGGCCACGTTCGGCATCGACGAGGACGTGCTCACCGAGCGGATCGGCGCCCTGTCGGGCAAGGTCGCCGTGATCCGGGTCGGCGCGCCTACCAACGCCGAGCTGAAGGAACTGCAGCACCGGGTCGAGGACGCGTTGTCGGCGACCCGGGCGGCCATGGCCGAGGGCATCGGCGCGGCCCTGCTGCACGCGGGCCCGGCGCTCGAAGGGCTGGACGTAGCCGGCGACTACGCCACCGGCGTGGCCATCGTCCGCAACGTGCTGACCGAGCCGGCCCGGCTGATCGCCGCCAACGCTGGCTATGACGGGAATGAAGTGATATCCAGGCTGTCCGGGCTCGGTCCCGACGAAGGCTTTGACGCGCTGGAAGGCAGGTACGGCGACATGATCGAGATGGGCATCGTGGACCCGCTCCGGGTTGCCCGCTCGGCCCTGCAGAACGGGGCGTCGGTGGCCGGCCTGCTGCTCACCACCAACACGCTGGTCGCCGAGGAGCAGACGCCCTGGGGCGGCAGCGCGGCGCTGATGACGGAGTTCGGCCCGCTGGACGAGGGGCTGCACCAGCCCTCGCCAGACTCCAGCACCCCGCAGTCCCTCGGACTCGGGCCCTCGGTCGGCTGAGGTCACGGCTTATGACATCGGACGCTGGCACCGTCGCCGGGAACGCCGTTCCCGGCGACGGGCCAGCCGCCGGGAACCCGGTTCCCGGCGCTGGTCCGCCCGTGCTGGATCCGACCGTGCTGGATCCGACCGTGCTGGATCCGGATGGACGGCTCACCGTCGGGACCGGGCTGCCCGGCGGTGAGCCCCCGGCTGTCTCGCTCGGGGTCGATCTGCGGCAGCTGCGCTCGCTAGGCCGGCTCCGCGGCTGCGCCGCCCTGTTCGGGCCCGCGTTCGTCGCGGCGGTGGCGTACGTCGACCCGGGCAACTTCGCCACCAACTTTTCCGCCGGGGCGGTGAGCGGTTACTCCCTCGCCTGGGTCATCGTCGCGGCCAACCTGATGGCCATGCTCGTGCAGTACCTCAGTGCGAAGGCCGGGGTGGCCACCGGCAAGGACCTGCCCGAGCTGTGCCGGGCGCAGCTGCCCAGGGCCGTGTCCCGCGGCCTGTGGGTGCAGGCCGAGCTCATCGCCATGGCCACCGACGTGGCCGAGTTCGTCGGCGCCGCGATCGGGCTGAATCTGCTATTCCGGGTGCCGCTGCTGGTCTCGGGCCTGATCACTGCCGTCGTCGCGTTCGGCATCCTCGGCCTGCAGCAGCGCGGCTACCGGCGGTTCGAGGTGGCGATCGCCGCGCTGCTCGGCCTCGTGCTGCTCGGATTCGCGTACGACCTGGTGGCGGTGCACCCGTCCGCCGCGGCCATGGCGGGCGGGTTCGTGCCGCGATTCGTCAGCTCCGACAGCCTGCTGCTGGCCGTCGGCATCATCGGCGCCACCGTGATGCCGCACGTGGTGTACCTGCATTCGGCGCTGACCAAGGACCGGGTGTCCTGCCGCGACGACGCCGAGCGGCGGGAGCTGCTGCGGTTCCAGCGGCTGGATGTCCTCGTCGCGCTCGGCGCCGCGGGTCTGGTCAACCTCGCGATGCTGTTCGTCGCCGCCGCGCTGTTCGGGCACGCCGGGTCCGCCGGGCGACTGGCGGCCGGCTCGCTCGCCGCCGCGCACGCTGACCTCGGCCGGCTGGTGGGCGGCGGCGCCGCCCTCGCGTTCGCGATCGCGCTGCTGGCCTCCGGCCTGTCCTCGTCCAGCGTGGGCACCTATGCCGGACAGGTCGTGATGCAGGGCTTCATCGGCCGGACCGTGCCGCTGTTCCTGCGCCGCGCCCTGACCATGCTGCCGGCCCTGATCGTGCTCGGCGCGGGCCTGCCGCCCACCACCAGCCTGGTCATCTCCCAGGTGGTGCTGTCGTTCGGCATCCCGTTCGCGCTGGTGCCCCTCGTCGCGCTCACCCGCCGCGCCGACGTCATGGGCGCGCTGGTGAACCGGCGGCCGACCACCCTCGCGGCCGCCGGCGCGGCCGCGCTGATCATCGGCCTGAACGTCTACCTGCTCGTCAGCGCCCTCTGAGCGGCCTCAGTCCCAGTCCCGCCGGCAGCGGCCAGCGACCCAGAATTGTTGGCCGGACTATGATTTCGGCGCCTATCATTCCCAGGCCAACGACCGCGAGGCCGGCCAGGCCGACCAGGCCGGCCAGGGCCTGCGGGAGTTTTCTGCCCGCAGCAGAGCGGCGCCGCGCGGCCTCCGCCGGGCGGCAAACTGGGGAGAATGACACCGCCCCGCTATGAGCGCGTCGCCGTGCTCGCCGACGTCCACGGACACCTGCCCGCCCTGGAAGCGACGCTCAGCGCCGCGCAGGCGGCGGGCGCCGAGGCGTTCGTGCTGCTCGGCGACATCGCGCTCGGCCCGATGCCCGGTCCGACCCTCGATCTGCTGGCCGGTCTCGGCGACCGGGCGATCTGGGTGCACGGCAACTGCGAGCGCGAGCTGGTCACCGCGTTCGACGGCGGCGAGATCCCCGGTCCGAACGGCGAGAGCGCCGCCGCCACCGCGCGGTTGATCGAGACCAGGCACCGCGATCGGCTCGACGGACTGCCGCTCACCGTCACCGCGGACATCGCCGGGCTCGGCCCGGTCCTGTTCTGCCACGCGACGCCGCGACGCGACGACGAGATGGTCCTGGTCGACAGCCCGCCGGAGCGCTGGGCCGCGGTGCTGGCCGGCACCGCCGAGCCGACCGTCGTCTGCGGCCACACGCACATGCAGTTCGACCGGCTCGCGGCCGGGCACCGGGTCATCAACCCCGGCAGCGTCGGCATGCCGTACGGGTCGGCGGGCGCCTGCTGGGCGATGCTCGGCCCGGACGTCACCCTGCACCAGACCGGGTACGACGTCGCGGCGGCCGCGGCCGCGATCGAGGCCAGCGGCTACGACGACGCCAAGGACTGGGCCGACGCCTACGTACGCCAGCACTACTCGGACACCGAAGCGCTGGCCGCGTTCACCGAGATCGCCCGCGAGCAGGCCGTCTAGCTGCCGATATACTGCCGGTGATGCCATTTGCGAGCCAGCCCCTGGCGGAACCGGCGACTGTCAAGGACAAGCGCCGGATCCTCCTCGCGTGCACGCTGGTGGTCGCGGTCCTGATCGCGGTCGGCATCTGGGCCGCGGTCCGGCCGGGCACCTACGGCAGCTCAAGCAACGGCTGCGTCACGGTGAACATGCCCAGCTCCACCGGCGGCGCGCTGATCCACGAGTGCGGCCAGGCCGCGAAGACCATGTGCAAGCGCGCGTTCACCGCCAGCGACAAGGTGTCCCTGCTGACCCGGCCGCAGTGCCGGCTGGCCGGCCTCGCGCCTTAGTACCGGACGCTTTCCGTGCTGTCGAGCACGGAAAGCGTCCACGTTAACCGGCCAGCAGGACGTCCGCGTCGAAGCACGTCCGGTCGCCGGTGTGGCAGGCCCCGTCGGTCTGGTCCACCCGGACCAGCACGGCGTCGCCGTCGCAGTCCAGCGCCACCGACACCACCCGCTGCACGTGCCCGGAGCTCTCGCCCTTGACCCAGTACTCCTGGCGGCTGCGCGACCAGTACGTGCACCGGCCCGTCGTCAGCGTCCGGTGCAGCGCTTCGTCATCCATCCAGGCGAGCATCAGCACCTCGCCCGTGTCGTGCTGCTGCGCGATGGCCGCGACCAGGCCGTCCTCGTTGCGCTTCAGCCGGGCGCCGATCGCCGGGTCGAGCCCGGAGGCCGTCGCGTCAATCCGCATCAGGAGTCTCCTTCGTGCTCGGCGCCAGCCGGACCACGTGCCCGGCCGCGGCCAGCTCCGCCTTGACCTCGCCGATCGTCAGCTCGCCGAAATGGAACAGGCTCGCCGCCAGCACCGCGTCGGCACCCGCGCCGACCGCCGCGCTGAAATGCGACAGCTGACCCGCTCCGCCGCTCGCGATGACGGGAACGGGGACCTCCCGCCGGACCGCGGCGATCAGCTCCAGGTCGAAGCCGCGCTTGGTGCCGTCGGCGTCCACCGAGTTCAGCAGTATCTCGCCCGCGCCGAGCTCGGCCGCCTGGCGAGCCCAGCCGACGGCGTCGATGCCGGTGCCGCGGCGGCCACCGTGCGTGGTGACCTCGAAGCCGGACGCGGTGTCCGGGCCGCGGCGCGCGTCCACCGACAAGACGATGCACTGCGCCCCGAACTGCCAGGCGGCCTCGCGCAGCAACTCGGGCCGGGCGACGGCGGCGGTGTTCAGCGCGACTTTGTCGGCGCCCGCCCGGAGCAGCTGATCCACGTCCTGGGTGCTGCGCACGCCGCCGCCGACCGTCAGCGGGATGAAGACCTCGTCGGCGGTCCGGCCGACGACGTCGTACATGGTCTCGCGCTCGTCGCTGGACGCGGTGATGTCGAGAAACGTCAGCTCGTCCGCGCCGTCGCGGTCATAGGCCGCGGCGAGCTGCACCGGATCGCCCGCGTCCCGCAGGCCCGCGAAGTTGACGCCCTTGACGACGCGCCCGGCGTCGACATCCAGGCACGGGATGACGCGGACCGCGACGGTCATAGGTCCTCGAGCGGGACCGGGCCCGGCAGTCCGACGCCCGGCCGGTAGGCGACCGCCTCCACCTCGACCAGCATCCGCGGGTCCACGAGCGCGCTGATGCCGAGCATCGAGGTAGCGGGCAGCGTGAGTCCGAACGCCTCGCCGTGCGCCCGGCCGTACTCCTGCCAGCGCGCCATGTCGGTCACGAACATGCGCGTCCGGACCACGTCGCCCAGGCCCGACCCGAGGGCGGTCAGCGCCGTCCCGACGTTGGCGATCGCCTGCGCGGTCTGCGCGTAGGCGTCGTCCGGATGCACGAACCGGTCACCGTCGATCGACGTGCAGCCGGACACGAAGATGTAGTCGCCGGCCGCGACGGCCCGGCTGTAGCCGACAACCGGCTCCCAGACCGCACCACTGGCTACCCGGCGCGTGCCCAGGCCCTCGGTCACCCGCATGCGCTCGCTCATGGTTTCCTCCTCCGCGGGCCCGTTGTTCCCGGCCGGCACTGCCATTTCTGCGAGCGCGTCGGCCAGCGTGAACGCGCCCGCGTACAGCGCCTTCCCGACGATCGCGCCCTCCACCCCGAGCGGGGCGAGCGCCGCGATCGCGTGCAGGTCGGCCACGCTGGACACTCCGCCGCTGGCGATCACCGGCCTGCCGGTCTGCCCGCAGACCCGGCGCAAGAGGTCCAGGTTCGGGCCGCGCAGCATGCCGTCCTTGTCGATGTCGGTCACCACGTACCGGGCGCAGCCGTCGGCCTCCAGCCGGCCGAGCGCCTCGTCCAGCTCGCCGCCGTCGCTGGTCCAGCCGCGCGCGGCGAGCCGGGTGCCGCGCACGTCCAGCCCGACCGCGATGCGGTCGCCGTGCTCGCCGATAGCCGCGCGGACCCAGGCCGGGTCCTCCAGCGCCGCGGTGCCGATGACCACCCGGCGGCACCCGGTCGCCAGGGCGGCACTCAGCGCGGCCTCGTCCCGGATCCCGCCGGACAGTTCCACCTGGACGTCCAGGCGGCCGATGAGTCCGGCCAGCTGCGGCCCGTTGGAGCCGCGACCGAAGGCCGCGTCGAGATCGACCAGGTGGATCCACTCCGCGCCGGCTTCCTGCCACGCCAGCGCGGCGTCCAGCGGGTCGCCATAGCTGGTCTCGGTGCCGGCCGCGCCCTGCACCAGCCGGACCGCCTGGCCGCTGGCGACATCCACCGCGGGCAGCAAGGTAAGTCCCGTGTACCAGACACCGTCATCGCAGCTCCTTCAGCCAGTTCGCCAGCACGGCCGCGCCCGCGTCGGCGGACTTCTCCGGGTGGAACTGGGTGGCCGACAGCGCGCCGTCCTCCACCACCGCGGCGAACTGCGTGCCGTGCACGGCCAGGCTGGTCAGCGCGCCCGCTGGCCCGGTCGCGGCCGCGTAGGAGTGCACGAAGTAATACATCTCCCCCGGCGCCAGGCCCGCGAGCAAGCGTGATCCGGGCGCGGGAGACACCACGTTCCAGCCCATGTGCGGAAGTACCGGAGCGGTCAGCTTGCGCACCACGCCCGGCCAGCACCCGCAGCCGGCTGTGCGCTCGCCGTGCTCCTCCCCCGCCTCGAACAGGATCTGCATGCCGACGCAGATGCCGAGCACGGGCGCGCTGGCGGCCAGCCGCTTGGCGATGAGCTGGTCACCGTCCACCCGCCGGAGCCCGGCCATGCACGCGGCGAACGCGCCCACGCCCGGCACCACCAGGCCATCGGCGGCCAGCGCCGCGGGCCCGGCGGCGGTCACGCTGACGTCGGCGCCGACTCGCTGCAGCGCGCGCTGGGCCGAGCGCAGGTTGCCCGAGCCGTAGTCGAGCACGACGACGCGCGGCCGGCGCATGGCGACGCCGGGCCGATCAGGTCCCACTTGTTGCCGGCGACGTCGAGGAACACCGCGACCCGGCCGTAGTCCTCGTCCCGCGGCTCGGTCAGGAACCGGACGCCCGCGGCCGTCATCCGCTGGTAGCTCGCGCCGAAGTCGTCCACGTGCAGGAAGAACCCGACCCGGCCCGCCGTCTGGTGGCCGACGACGGCTTCCTGCTCGGGGCCGTCGGCGCGGGCCAGCAGCAGGCCGGTGACCGCGCCCGGCGGGCGCACCACGACCCAGCGCTTGGGCTGGCCGGTGTGCGTGGTCAGCGCGGGCGAGTCCTCGGCGAGCTCGAACCCGAGCGCGCCGGTGAAGAACTCGATCGCCTCGTCGTAGTCCGCGACGACGATGGCGGCCAGGCCGAGATGCACTACAGGACGCCTTTCGTGCTCGGCACCGCGCCGCCCGCCCGCGGGTCCGGCGCGGCCGCCGTGCGCAGCGCGCGGGCGAACGCCTTGAACTGCGCCTCCACGATGTGGTGCGGGTTGCGGCCGCGCAGCACGTCCACGTGCACGCAGATCGCGGCCGTGTGCGCGAGCGACTCGAAGAAGTGCCTGGTCAGGGTCGTGTCGTAGGTCCCGATCAGCGGGGCCAGGCCGTCCGGTTCGGTGTGCACGACATAGGGCCGGCCGGACAGGTCCACCGCCACCCGCACCAGCGTCTCGTCCAGCGGCACGAGCGAGTCGCCGAACCGGCAGATGCCCGCCTTGTCGCCGAGCGCCTCGCGCAGGGCCTGCCCGAGCACCAGCGCCGTGTCCTCCACGGTGTGGTGCGCGTCGACCTCGATGTCGCCGCGGGCCTGCACGGACAGGTCCATGCTCGCGTGCTTGCCGAGCTGGGCCAGCATGTGGTCGAAGAACGGCACGCCCGTGTCGGTCCTGGTCACGCCCGCGCCGTCCACGTCGAGCTCGACCAGTACCTTGGTCTCTCCGGTCGCCCGCTCGATCCGCGCGGACCGCGGCCCGGTCACGGTGTCCCCTCGGCCAGCGCCGGGGCGGCCGGGGCCGGGGCCGCCTGCGCCAGGCCCGGATCGGCGGCGAGGACGGCGGACACCGCGGTCCGGAACGCCGCCATCTCCTCGGCCGTGCCGATGGTCACCCGCAGCCAGTGCGGTGGCCCGGTCTCGCGAATCAGTACGCCGTGTTCGAGCAGCGCCTGCCACATCGCGTGCGAGTCGGCGAACGTGCCGAACAGCACGAAGTTGGCGTCCGAGTCGGCGGCCCGCAGGCCAATGCCGCGCAGCCAGGACACCAGGTCGTCGCGCTCGGCCCGGATGCGGGCCACCGACGCGAGCAGTTCGTCTTGCCGCCCGAGCGCGGCCAGCGCGACCGCCTGGGTGATGGCGGACAGGTGATAGGGCAGCCGGACCAGCAGCATCGCGTCGGGGACCGGCGGCGCCGCCGCCAGGTAGCCGAGCCGGGC
This sequence comes from uncultured Actinomycetota bacterium, assembly GCA_963805805.1. GTDB lineage: Bacteria > Actinomycetota > Actinomycetes > Streptosporangiales > Streptosporangiaceae > JAJYUU01. Next base: position 7,910 of record CAWDVS010000014.1, read on the forward strand.
GCCCGCCATCGCGAACGCCTTGGACATCGTCCGGACCACGATGAGCCGCGGGTAACGCGGCAGCAATCCGAGCGCGGTGTGCCGCCGGGTCGCGGGTGAACTCGGCGTACGCCTCGTCGACGACGACCATGCCGGGCGCGGCCGCGCAGATGGCGTCGATCGTGGCGAGCGGCAGCGCCGCGCCGGTCGGGTTGTTCGGCGAGGTGACGAACACCAGGTCGGGCTGCTCGGCCTCGATCGCGGCGACGCTCTGATCCGCGTCCAGCCCGAAGTCGGACCGCCGGCTGGCGGCGATCCAGCGGGTCCCGGTGGCCTGCGCGATCAGCGGGTGCATGGAGTACGACGGCTCGAAGCCGAGCGCGCTGCGGCCGGGGCCGCCGAAGGCGAGCAGGATCTGCTGCAGCACCTCGTTGGACCCGTTCGCGGCCCACGTGTTCGCGCCGGTCAGGCCGTGCCCGAGGTAGCGGGCGAGGGCGGCGCGCAGCATAACCGCGTCCCGGTCCGGATAGCGGTTCAGCCCGGCCGCCACGTCCGCGACCGCCGCGGCGATGTCGGCGGCCAGCGCCGGCGACGGCGGGTACGGGTTCTCGTTCGTGTTCAGCTGGACCGGCACGGTCAGCTGCGGCGCGCCGTACGGACTGCGGCCGGCCAGGTCCGGCCGGATGGGCAGGGGCAGCTGTCCGGCTTCTGCCGTCACGTCGCGTCCTCCGTAGTGTCGCTGACCGGGGCTGTCTCGTCCGTTTCGCTCGACGCGGCGAGGTCGTCCTGGGCGCCGGGACCGGGGCGGGGGCTGGTATCCGGACCCGGACCGCCTGCACGTGCGCGGCCAGGTCCTCCGCGCCGCCGAGCGCGTCGATGTGCGGCGCCACCTCGGCGAGCGCCTGCTCGTCGCACTCAACCAGGTGCACGCAGCGCAGGAACGACAGCACCGACAGGCCGCCGCAGTAGCGCGCGGTGCCGCCGGTGGGCAGCACGTGGTTCGAGCCCGCCAGGTAGTCGCCGAGTGACACCGGCGCCCAGGCTCCGACGAAGATCGCGCCGGCGTTGCGCACCCGGCGGGCCAGGATGGCGGCATCGGCCGCCTGGATCTCCAGGTGCTCGGGCGCCCAGACGTCGGACACGGCCAGCGCCGAGTCCGCGTCGTCGACCAGCACACACGCCGACTGACCGGTCAGCGCCGTCTTGACCCGCTCGCTGTGCCGCGCCTGCGGCACCGCCTTGGCCAGCTCTCGCTCGACCCGCGCGGCGAGCGCCGCGCTGGTGCTGATCAGCAGGCAAGCCGCCAGCGGGTCGTGCTCGGCCTGCGCGATGAGGTCGGCGGCGATGAAGCTCGCGTCAGCGCCGTCGTCGGCGATGATCGCGATCTCGGTCGGCCCGGCCTCGGCGTCGATCGCGACCCGGTCTTGCAGCAGCCGCTTGGCCGCCGCTACGTACACGTTGCCCGGTCCGGTGATCACGTCGACCGGGGCGCACTCCCGGGTGCCGTAGCCGAGCATGGCGATGGCCTGCGCGCCGCCTGCCGCGTGCACCTCGGTGACGCCGAGCAGCGCGCACGCCGCCGAGGACCGCCGGGTGCGGCTCACCGTCGAACTCCGGCTGCGGCGGCGACGCCACCGCGATCTCGGCGACGCCCGCGACCAGCGCCGGAATGACGTTCATCAGCACCGACGACGGGTAGGCGACCAGGCCGCCGGGCACGTACACGCCGGCCCGCCGGACCGGGATGTACCGCTCGGTGACGGTTGAGCCGGTCGCCACCGCGGTCCACGACTCGGCAGGCAGCTGCGTCTTGTGCACGAGCCTGGCCCGGCGGGCGGCCTCGGTGAGGGCCGCGCGCAGTTCCGGGGTGAGCTCGGCCAGCGCGCGATCGAGCGCGGCAGCCGGCACCCGCGTGCTCTCCCGGTCCACGTCGTCGAATTTGACCGTGTACTCGCGGACGGCCTCGCTGCCGCGGGTCCGGACCGCCTCGCATACCGGGCGTACCGCCTCCAAAGCGGCGGTAACGTCTACGGCCGCGCGCGGCAGCACGGCCGACAGGCTGTCGCCGGTCAGGGTCTTCGGGGTCTTCCCGCGCAGGTCAATTCGGGCCAGCACTCGTATAGCGTATCGGCGGGCCGCATACCCGCTGTGACGTGCCTGCTAGTGACGGGCTACTCGACGATCTTGGATATCGGCAGCTCGAGGATGTCCCGTGCGCCGGCCGCCTTCAGCGCCGGGATCAGCGTGTTGATGCCCTTCTTCGGGACGACCGCCTCGACGGCGTTCATGTTCCCGCGGGCCAGCGACGTGATCGTCGGTGAGGACATCGCGGGCAGGATGTCGGCCACCGCGGCCAGATCGCCGGCCGCGACGTTGAGTTTGACCAGGACGTTCCCGCGGGCCTTGATCGCGCCGCGGAGCAGCAGCGCGATGTCCTCCATCGCGTCCCGCTTGGCCGGGTCGGCGTAGGCCACCGGATTCGCCACCAGCTCGGTGTAGCTGGTCAGCAGCGTGTCCAGGATGCGCAGCCCGTTGCGCCGCAGCGAGGTTCCGGTCTCGGTCAGGTCGACGATCGCGTCCACGATGTCGGGCACCTTGGCCTCGGTGGCGCCGTAGGACGGGATCACCACCGCCTTGACCCCCCGGGCTTCGAGGAAGCGGCGGGTCAGGGCCGGCAGCTCGGTCGAGATCCGCACCCCGTCGGGCAGGTCCTCGACGCTCTGCCAGGGCACGGCGGCCGGCACCGCCAGCACCACCCGGACCGGGTCGGCGGTGGCCTTGGAGTACTGCAGCTCGCCCAGCGTCGCGACGTCGGCGCCCGTCTCGGTGATCCAGTCGCGGCCGGTGATGCCGAAGTCGAAGAGGCCTTCCTCGACGTAGACCGGGATCTCCTGCGGGCGCAGGAACCGGACCCGCTCGATCCTCGGGTCATCGATCGTCGCGTGGTAGTCGCGGTCAGAGGACCGCCGCACGGTCAGGTCGGCCGCGTCGAACAGCTCCAGCGTGGCGCGCTCAAGCGAGCCCTTCGGTATAACCAGCGAAAGCACTGCAGCTGCCCTTCCGACGCGATCCGCGGGCACGACTTTACCGGGTGGGCCGCGGCGGCCCGATGAACGGCTGGTGTCCGGCGACGGTCTAGCCTGGGGCGATGGCTGCCATCGACGGGGCGCGGGCGTTCGCGCTGTCGCTGCCCGGCGTCACCGAGCAGCCGCACCACGACATGTCCTCGTTCCGGGTGGCCGGCCAGATCTTCACGACCGTCACGCCGGACGAGGCCCGGCTGCACGTGTTCATCGAGGAGCCGGAGATCTCCGCCACCGTGGCCGAGGACCCGGCCGCGTTCGAGCCGCTGTACTGGGGCAAGAAGCTGCGCGGCGTCCGGGTGGTGCTGGCGGCGGCGCCCGCGGACCGGGTCCGCGAGCTGCTCACCGAGGCGTGGCTGCGCAAGGCGCCGAAGAACCTGATCGGGCAGCTCGGCGGCCCGGCATGAGCTACCGACCGGCGCGACCCGCGCGTCGACGCCTACATCGACGCGCGGCCGGACTGGCAGCAGGCCATCTGCCGGGAGCTGCGGGAGCTCATCCACGCCGCCGACCCGGAGATCACCGAGACGATCAAGCGCACCGTGCAGCCGTACTTCGTGCTGCACGGCAACGTCTGCGCGCTGCTGGCCGCGAAGGATCACGTCAACCTGTTCCTGTACGACGGCGCGATCGTGCCGGACCCGGACGGGATCATCACCGCCGGGCACGACAACAAGACGGCCAGGACCATGGCGGTACGCCAGGGCGAGCGGATCAACAAGCCTGCGCTCACCGCGATGCTGCGGCAGATCGCCGCCAACAACCGGGCCGGTGGCTGGCGCAAGCTCAAGAACGACGGTTAACGCTACCCGAGCCGTCGATCCGGGCGGCATCTGCACAGAATGTCCAGCCCGCCACCGGCCGGATTGCGTACCTGAAGCGACGCGCCATGCGCGGCCGCGACCGACCGGACGATGGACAGGCCGAGGCCCACGCCGTCACGCCCGGCCGACCGCTCCGCCAGCCGCTGGAACGGCTCGAGCAGGCCGTCGAGCGCATCGTCGGGCACCACCTCGCCTGAGTTGGCGACGCGCAGGAAGGCGGCACCATCCTCCGACTCCGGTATGCGCCTCGATCCAGCGCCGGCTGGTTGTGCCGCACGGCGTTGTCGACAGGTTCCACACCATCCGCTCCAGCAGCTGCGCGTCACCCGTCATTTCGGCCGGCGACAGCACCGTGGTGACCCGCAGGCCCGCGGCCGCGACCGCAGGCCTGGCCACTTCCAGCGCGTCCTCGGCCAGGACCGACAGATCCAGGAACTCATCCCGCTGGGTGGCCCGCTCGCTCACCGCGAGCGTCAGCAGCGCCTCCACCATCTGCTGCGCCTTGTCGATGGTCCGGCGGACCCGCACCGCCATCTCGGTGAGCTGCTCCGCGGTTACCCCCGGCCGGGCGAGAGTGACGTCGATGGCGGTCCGCATGACGGTCAGCGGCGTCCGCAGCTCGTGTGAGGCGTTGGCGACGAACTGGCGCTGCGCGGCGAACGCGCGATCCAGCCGGTCGAGCATCTCGTCGAAGGTGTCGGCGAGCTCGCGCAGCTCGTCCTGCGGGCCGCCGAGCGCCAGCCGCTCGCCCAGGTGCTCGTGCGATGCGCGGCGGGCCGTGCTGGTGATCGTGCGCACCGGCGCGAGCACGCGTCTTGACACCAGGTAGCCCAGGCCGCCCGAGACACCGGTCATGATGCCAAGGCCGACGAGCGAGAAGGTGAGCAGTTTGCTCAGCGTCTGATCGCGCTGATCAGACCGGCCGGTGATGATGCCCGCGTGGTACGCCCGCTGGATGCACTCGGTGGCAGCGAGCTTGCCGCCGCCCTTCAGCCGTGCCTCCGCGTTGCAGTCGGCGCTCACTTTGGCGAGCTGGTCCTTTGCCGCAGCGTTTGACCGGCTGGCCGGCAGGCTGGCGGCGACCAGACCGTAGGTCAGACCGAGCAGGGCGAGACCGGCGACCAGGAACAGGCCGGCGAACGTGATCGTCAGCCGTGGCCCGATCCGCTGCGGCCAGCAGCGTCGCAGCAGGGAGCGGATCGCGATCATGGCACCCGGTACCCGCTGCCGATGACCGTCTCGATCACATCCGGCGCTCCGAGCTTGGCCCGGAGCCTGCCGACAGTCACGGTGACCGTCCGGGTGAACGGGTCGGCATTCTCGTCCCACACGCGCTCGAGCAGCGTCTCGGCGCTGACCACGGCACCGTCAGCGGCCAGCAGCTCCTCCAGGACCGCGAGTTCCTTCCGGTTCAGCGGCACCGGGCGGCCAGCGCGACTGACCCGGCGCCGGCCACGATCCAGCACGATGTCGCCGCGGGCGAGGATCGGTGCCGCCGCCGGCGTACGGCGCGCGAGCGACCTGATCCTGGCCACGAGTTCCGCGAAGGCAAAGGGCTTGATCAGGTAGTCATCGGCGCCCAGGTTGAGTCCGTCGACCCGGTCATCCACGGTCGCCGCCGCGGTCAGCATCAGGATCCGCGCCGCCGAGCCGGATCCGGCCAGCGTCGCGCAGACCGCGTCGCCGTGCACCCGGGGCAGGTCCCGGTCCAGCACGATGACGTCATAGGAGTTCATCAGCGCCTTTTCGAGCGCGACCGAGCCATCGTGCGCCACGTCCGCGCCGATGCCCTGGTCTCGCAGGCCGGCCGCGATATCGGTGGCGAGCTCGACGTGATCCTCCACCACCAGCACGCGCATGGGCCCATCGTGGCATCCCGGCCGGTCACACGGACATCACAAATAGCCCGCTGCCGCGATGCTGGCCAGTCCTGCTGACCTGTGCGGCCGGCGCGATGGCGGGCCTGCAGGGCCCGCGACAAGCCGCTGCGCTGTGACGCCCGCGTGATCGGCCGCCCGCCAAGCTGCAACTGGCCGGGGCGACCGCCGCGGCCCGCAAGGAGGTCATCATGCGGAAGATGCACGCCGGCGCCGCGCTGCTCGCGCTCGCCGCGGCGGCTGTGGCCGGCTGCTCGGCGAGCCCGAGCGTCCCGCAGGTTGCGAGCCTGCCAGGGCGCGCCAGCGCAGCCACGGCCGGCCAGACGCTCACCCAGAATCAGGCGAACCAGGACATGGTCAGCTTCACCCGGTGCATGCGGCAGCACGGAGTGGCGATGTCCGATCCGGTACACCGCCCCGGCCACGCTGGCCTGAGCATCGACATGCCGACCCGCGACCCGGCGACCGAGCCCGCCTACGCCGCCTGCATGCACTTCATGCAGGCGATCATCCAGATGAAGGAGGCGGCCGCGACCAGGCAGTCTGCGCGCGGAGATGGCGGCCCTGACCCGGTACGCCGAGTGCATGCGCGGCCACGCCATCGCCATGCTGGACCCCACGTCCGCCGGCGAGCTGAATCTCGGCTCTGTCCCCGGCATCACCAGCGACTTCGGCAGGTACTCGCCGCAGTTCCGTACCGCCGATGCCGGCTGCAGGCACTTCCTGCCGCGCGATGTGCACGACGACGGGACCGGCCCGTGAGACGGCGCGCCCCTGCGGTCGCCGTCGGCCTGGTGGCCGCCTCGGCCGCCGGTGCCGTCGCCGCGGTCAGCCTGACCGGTGCACGCGCGGCGCCAGCGGGCCAGGGCGGCCCGCGACTGACGACCGCCGCGGTAGAGCGCCGCGATCTCGCCGCGACAGCCCTCACCGAGGGGACGCTGGGTTTCCGGCCAGCCACGCCGGTAGTCAACGCGATGACTGGCATGTACACCTGGCTGCCGCGGCCAGGCCGGGTCGTGGCGCCCGGCCAGGAGCTGTACCGGGTGGACAACTCCCCGGTGATCCTGATGGCCGGGAACGTGCCGGCCTGGCGGCCCTTCCAGCCGGGCATGTCCAGCGGCCCGGACGTGCGCCAGCTGCAGGCGGGCCTGCTGGCCGCACGGCTGGGCAGCTCCGGACTGACCGTGACCGGCGACTTCGACCCGGCCACGCAGGCTGCGGTGGAGCGCTGGCAGACAGCGCACGGCCTGCCCGTGACCAGCGTGATTCCACTCGGCCAGCTGGTCTTCCTGTCCGGCCGGGTGCGCGTCGGCGGATGGCAGGAATCGCTGGGCGACCCGGCGGCGCCGGGCCAGCAGCCGTATTCAGTGACCAGCGACCGGCGCGTGGTCACGGTGCCGGTGACCTCGGATATGCCGGCCGCGCACGTCGGCCAGCGGGTATCGATCGTGCTGCCCGCGCAGGTCAGCACGCCGGGCGTGGTGACCGCAGTCGGCCCGGCCCCAGTGCCGGCTACTCAGGGGAACGGGACACAGGGCAGTGCTGCGCAGGGGGCCAGCGGTCAGGATCAGCTGACGATTACTCCCCTGCGGCCTGCGGCCACCGGCACCGCGTCCGGCGTGCCGGTACAGGTGTCGCTGACGGTTCAGGTGGTCCGCGACGCGCTGGCCGTGCCAGTCTCGGCCCTGCTCGCCCTGGCCGGCGGTGGCTACGGGATCGAGATCGTGCTGCCCTCGGGGGCGCACCGGCTGGCCGGCGTCAGCGTGGGCCTGTTCGCCAGCGGCGAGGTCCAGGTCAGCGGGGGCGGCCTGGAGCCTGGCATGCGGGTGGTGACGGCACAGTGACCGCGCTGGAGTTCCAGGCCGTGACGAAGATTCACGCCGGCACGCCGCCGGTGACGGCGCTGAACGCCGTCACGCTGAACGTCCGGCGCGGCGAGCTGACCGCGGTCGTGGGACCGTCGGGCTCGGGAAAGTCCACCCTGCTGACCCTGGCGGGGACGCTGGAGCGGCCGACCAGCGGCACGATCAGGATCGCCGGGCGAACCGTCAGCGGCCTGACCGACGCGGCGCTGTCCGGGCTCCGGGCCGCGGCCGTCGGCTTCGTGTTCCAGCATTTCTTCCTGCTGCCGGGACTGTCGGCACTGGACAACGTCGCTACCGGCCTGCTGTACCAGGGCTGGTCGCCGGGCCGGCGGCGGGAGGCCGCCGCAGCCGCGCTGGACCGGGTCGGGCTGAGCCACCGGGCGCGGCACCGGCCGACCGAGCTCTCCGGCGGCGAGCAGCAGCGGGTGGCGATCGCGCGGGCGATCGTCGGCGAGCCGGCGATCATCCTCGCGGACGAGCCCACCGGCAGCCTCGACACTGCAACGGGCGCCAGCATCGTGTCCATCCTGCGGCAGCTCAACGCGCGCGGCGTGACGATCCTCACTGGTCACGCATAACCCCGAGGTCGCGGCCGCGGCGCGCCGAACGATACGGCTGCTGGACGGCAGCGTCGAGCACGACAGCGAGCAGAGCAGATGAACGGCACGGACCGCCCTCCGCGCGCACCGCGCAGCAGGCTGCGCGCCGCCGACATCGCGCAGGTCGCGGCTCGCGGCGTCGCGATCAGGCCCGCGCGCACCATCTTGTCGGCGATCGGCATCGCGATCGGAATCGCAACCCTGGTCGCCGTGCTGGGCATCTCGAGGTCGAGCCAGTCCCAGCTGGTCGCGCAGATAGACGCGCTCGGCACGAACCTGCTCACGGTCTCCGCCGGCCAGTCCTTCTCGGGCCAGAACGCCAGCCTTCCGTCGGCCGCCCCGGCGATGATCTCCAGGATCGCGCCGGTCATCGGGTCGTCCGCGATCTACGACGTGTCCGCGAACGTGTACCGCACCGACCGGGTGCCGGCCGCGAACACCGAGGCGATCAGTGTCTACTCGGCCGATGCCGGCCTGCTGCGTACCCTGCAGGGCCGGATGGCGCGCGGCGGCTTCCTGACCAGGGCCACCGGCCGGTACCCGGTCGTGATCCTCGGTGCCGACGCCGCGCAGGCGCTCGGCGTCGATCACGCGGGCGGCTCGGTGCTGGTATGGCTGGGCGGCCGCTGGTTCGCGGTCGGGGGCATCATGCAGCCGCTGGCACTCGCGCCGGAACTAGACCGCGCCGCGCTCGTCGGCAACGCCGTTGCCAGGCAGGATCTGCGCGGCAGCCGGGCACCGGCAGAGATCTACGTGCGCGCCAGCCCGGCGAGCGTCCCGGCTGTCGCCGCCGTCCTCGCCGCGACTGCGAACCCGCAGGCGCCGCAGGATGTCTCGGTGGCTGACCCGGCCGATGCGCTCACCGCTCGTGCCGACGCGGCGACCGCATTCCAGGGACTGTTCCTGGCCCTCGGCGCGAGTCGCGCTGCTGGTCGGCGGCATCGGCATCGGCAACGTGATGATCATCTCGGTGCTGGAGCGGCGCGGCGAGATCGGGCTACGCCGGGCGCTCGGCGCCAGCCGGCGGCATGTCGCGCGTCCAGTTCGCCGCGGAGTCCGTCCTGCTCGCGGGCGCCGGCGGGATAGCCGGGGCGGTACTCGGCGGCTTCGCGACGACTGTCTTCGCCATCGCGCGGCACTGGCACACGGTCGTGCCCGCCGGCTACCTCGCCGCGGCCGTCGCGGTCGCGCTGACCGTCGGTGCAGCGGCCGGGATCTATCCGGCGGTCCGCGCCGCGCGGCTTTCCCCGGCCGAGGCACTGCGGCTCGGCTAGCGGCCGGTGCTGCCGTCGATCAGCTCACGCAGGATGTCGGCGTGCCCGGCATGCCGCGCGGTCTCCTCCAGCAGATGCGCGACTACCCAGCGCAGCGGCAGCGGTTCATCGCCGGGCACGTCCTGGCAAGGGTCGTCCAGGCTCGCTGCGGCGATGATCGCGTCGGCCCGCGCGGTCGCCGCCTGGTAGCCGGCGCTGACCGAGTCGACGGTGTCCGACTCGGCTACCGCGTCCTCGGGCAGGTCGGTGTCCAGTCCGGCGAACCGCACCGCCACCCACAGCAGCTCCGCCTGGGCCAGGTGCTTCACCAGCCACAGCAGGCTGGTGCCGGTGCCCACGGGCGACCAGCGGGCCGCCGCCGCGTCCACGCCGTCGAGCTTGCGCAGCAACGACTCGCGCTGGTACCGCAGCAGGGCGGTCAGCACGGCACGCTCGTCGCCGGTCTCCCGCGGCGGCCGCTGGTCGGGCACGGCCTCATCGTAGGGGGCGGGTAAGGACATCAGGTCATGGTCTGATGCCATTCTTACGACAGCAGACCATGACCTGATGCTGCTGGCGCTTGCTATGATCTTCGCCCGCAGCCGGATGAACGGTACATATCGGAGGCAGGTGACATGGCCGAGTCGGCTGATGTCCTGATTGTCGGCGCCGGGCTGGCCGGACTGACGGCCGCGCGCGAGCTGATCGCGGCCGGGCATTCCGTGCTCGTGCTGGAGGCACGGGACCGGGTCGGCGGCCGGATCGTCAACGAGGACATCGGCGACGGGCAAGATCGTCGAGATGGGCGGTCAGTGGGCCGGGCCCACCCAGGACAAGCTGTACGCGCTCGCCGCCGAGTTCGGCATCGCCACGTTCCCGACCTACGACACCGGCAAGAAGGTGCTGCACTTCAACGGCAAGCGCGGCACCTACACCGGGACGATCCCGCGGATCAACCCGGCCGTGCTGGCGGACATCGGGCAGGCCCAGGCCCGGCTGGAGGCGCTGGCGAAGAAGGTGCCGACGGACGCCCCGTGGACCGCCCCGAACGCCGCCAAGCTCGATGGCCAGACGTTCGAGACGTGGGCCAGGCGCAACACGGCGACCCGAAGCGCCCGGACGCTGCTGGCGCTCGGCGCCGAGGCGGTCTTCGCCGCCGAGCCGGCCGACCTGTCCATGCTGCACGTGCTCTTCTACAGCCACTCCGGCGGCTCGTTCCAGCGGCTGATCGACACCACCGGCGGCGCGCAGCAGGACCGGTTCGCGGGCGGCTCCGCCCTGATCCCGGAGCGGCTGGCGGCCAGCCTGGGCGCCGTGGTCCGGCTCGAGTCCCCGGTCACCGGGATCGCGGTGGCCGGCGGCAAGGTCGCGGCGACGACGCCAGCGGGCCAGTTCGAGGGACGGCGGATCGTCGTGACCACGCCGCCGCACCTGGCCGGGCGGATCGAGTACGCGCCGCAGCTGCCCGGCTGGCGTGATCAGCTCACCCAGCGGGCGCCGATGGGTTCGGTCATCAAGACCCAGGTGATCTACGACGAGCCGTTCTGGCGGGCCGAGGGCCTGTGCGGCCAGGCGACCGGCGACGGCGCGGGATCGCGGGTCGTGTTCGACAACTCGCCGCCGGACGGGTCGCCGGGCATCCTGCTCGCGTTCCTCGAAGGCGACGAGGCCCGGCGGCTCGGCCGCGAGCCGGCGGCCATCCGCCGCCAGGCGGTAGTCGACTCGCTGGCCAGGTACTTCGGTCCGCGCGCGGCCAAGCCCGCCGGATACCGGGAGCTGGACTGGCAGCAGGAGAAATGGAGCGGCGGCTGCTACGGCACCCTGTTCGGGGCGAACGTCTGGACCCGGTACGGGCCCGCGCTGCGCAGTCCGGCCGGTCCCATCCACTGGGCGGGCACCGAGACGGCCACGGTCTGGGCCGGCTATATGGAGGGCGCGATCCGGTCCGGCGAGCGAGTCGCGGCCGAGGTAAGCGAGCAGCTCACGGTGGGTGCGGAGAGGTCGTGACCGCGGTCCGGGCGGACGACTGGCGAGACCGTGGCGGCTACTTCTCCTGGCGCCCGGCCGATCGGCCGCGACCCCGGTCGACGTCTTCCACGTCGAGCTCGGTGATCCGGGCGCGCCGGTACTGCTGCTCGTCCATGGCTGGCCGACCAGCAGCGTCGACTGGTATTCGGTGGCCGTCCAGCTGAGCGCGCGGTTCCGCGTCTGCGCGCTGGACTTTCCCGGTTACGGGTTCTCCGCCAAGCCGCCGGGCTGGGGCTACAGCCTCGCTCGGGACGCGGAGCTGATCGAGCACTACCTGTCGGCGGTGCTCGGCGCCGCCGCCAGCGTGATCGTCGCGCACGACCGCGGCGACAGCGTGGCGCTGCTGCACGCCGCCCGGTGCGCGGACGGCCGCTCGGCCACCCGGCTGGAGCACCTGGTGCTCTCGAACGGGAACGTCTTCCTGCCGCTGTCGAACCTGACCGCGGCGCAGCGGCTGATGCTGGACCCGCAGTCGTGGCCCGCGGTCGCGGCCGCGCTCACGCCCGACCGGCTGGCGCAGGCGTTGGGCGCCACCACTTTTACCCCGCCGCGCGCGGCCGGCGACGCCGAGGTGGCGGCGCTTTCGGCCACGTTCGCGCACGAGAACGGCGTCCGGGTGCTGCACGAGACGATCCAGTACCTGGTGGAGCGGTCCAGGGACGAGCAGACGTGGCTGGCAGCGCTGGGCCAGGCCGCGGTCCCGGTGACCTTGATCTGGGGCCTGACCGATACCGTCTCGCCGCCGCGGGTTGCCAGCTACGTGTGGACCGAATATCTGATGCTCGGGCGTACCGGGCGCCGGCTGTACTTCATCCCGGACGCGAACCACTACCTGCAAGCCGACCGGCCGGACGCCTTCGTCCGCGTGCTGCTGCACGCGCTCGACCCGGCAGCCGGTCAGCAGCCCGGCCCGCTCGGGCCCGAGCGCGCCTCGCCGCTGCTCATCGACTGCTCGCGCGGGCAGCTGCCCGACGCGGCCGGCCTGCTCCGGGCCGAAGCTGCCGAGCCGGGCGCGGGGGCGGGCTAGTTCCGAGCGAGGCGCGGGGGCGCGGTGCTGCCTGGACTGAGGAGCGAGCGTGCGAGCGACGAGGGAAGGCAGCGCCTGAAAGCGGCCCCGGCGCCTGAGCGGGTTAGTCGGCGCGGACCGGGCGGGCCCGCAGCCAGGTCGCCGATACCGTCGCCACCAGGGCCGCGGCCGCGGTCGCCCACCAGCCGTGCCGGAACGCGGTCAGCTCCGCGGTTCGCCCGGCCGGGTTGCCGAGCACGGCGACCAGCATCGCCACCCCGACCGCGAACCCGACCTGACGCAGCATGTTCACCACCGCGGAGCCGGTCGCGAACGACGGCGGCGGCAACGAGGACGCGGCCGTGGACATCAGCGACGGCAGCGTCAGGCCGACGCCGATGCCCGTGACCAGCATGCCGGGCAGCACGGTGAGGTAATCCGGGTTCAGCTGGACCATGACCGCCCACCAGCTGACGCCCGCGGCGAATACCGCGGTGCCGACGCCGATCACCAGGCCCGGCCCGTAGCGGGCCAGCAGCCGGCCGGTCACCAGGAACGTGAACAGCGGCACCATCAGCGGGCCGGGGGCCAGCCCGAGCCCGGTCCGCAGCGCCGACCAGCCCCAGGCGTCCTGCATCCACAGCACAATCGACAGCAGCATCGCGCCGAACGAAATCGAGAAGAACAGCATCGCGACCGACGCACCGGAGAACGTGCGCACCCGGAACAGGGCGGGCTCGATCAGCGGGTTGTGATGGTGCAGGCAGCGCGCCCCGAACAGGCCCAGCACGATCACGGCTCCGGCCAGCACCCCGACGGTCGCCGCCGACGTCCAGCCCCAGGCGCCGCCGCGTACCAGGCCCAGGGTCAGCGCGCCGACTCCGGCGGTCACCAGCACCGCGGACAGCTCATCCGGCCGCGGGCCGGCGTGGCCGGGCACGTCCGGCAGCCGGCGCCAGCCGGCCACGATGGCCGCGAGCCCGATGGGCACGTTCACCAGGAAGACCCAGCGCCAGCTGGCCGCCACCAGCAGCCCGCCGAGGGCCGGCCCCAGCGACGCCGCCATTCCGCCGGCCGCCGTCCAGGCCCGGACCGCCCCGCCGCGGCGCTCGGCCGAGTAGCTGGCCAGGACCAGGCCGAGCGAGGTAGGCGTCAGCAGGGCCGCGCCCGCGGCCTGGACAAGCCGGAACGCGATCAGCATCGGCACCGTCGCGGCGGCACCGCAGGCCGCGGAGCCCGCGGTGAAGATCGCGACGCCGAGCAGGAAGCCATTCTTGCGGTTGTGCCGGTCGGCCAGCCGCCCGGCCAGCACCAGCAGCGCCGCGTAGATGATCGCGTAGCCGTTCAGCACCCACGACAGCGTGCCCAGGCTCTGCTCGTGCAGATCGCGCGCGATCTGCGGCAGCGCGACATTGACGATGAACAAGTCCAGGCTGGCCATGACGACGCCGGCGCACACGATGACGAGAGTCTGACGGGGACTGACGTTCCTGGCCGGCGCGGTTTCCTGGCGCTGACTTAGCAAGCTCATAGCCAGACCTTAGCCATCTGACTTAGGGTTTGACAAGCCAGCTAGGCTGCTGTTGTGGCTGAGAACTCGCAGACAGAGCACGCCGTCCGGCTGACCGGGGAGCTGAACCCGCGCGGCCGGTGGCAGGCCAGCAGGTGCTCCATGGCGCGCGCGCTGGATGTAGTCAGCAGCAGGTCGGCGCTGCTGATCCTGCGGGAGGCGTTCTACGGAACCGCCCGGTTCGACGACTTCGCGCTGCGCGTGGGCATCAGCGAGCCGGTGGCGGCGGCCCGGCTGCGCGAACTGGTGGCCGAGGGCCTGCTGGAGCGCGAGCCGTACCGGGAGCCAGGACAGCGCACCCGGATGGCCTACCGGCTCACCGACAAGGGCGCCGAGTTGCTGCCGGTGGTCGTCGCGCTGATGCAATGGGGCGACCGGTGGCTGCAGCCGGACGGCGCCCCGGTCGAGCTGCGGCACGCGGGCTGCGACGAGGTCGTGCACGCCGAGTTGCGCTGCGCCGACGGCCATCAGGTGACGCGACGCGGACCTGGAACTCACCGTCGGCCCCGGCCGCCGCGCTCAGCTGCCCGTCAATGGCTAAGGCGGCCGGCCTCGGGTAGTAGACCTGCACTATGACCGACCGCGCAACGCCTGACGGTCCCCCCAAGGGGGTAAGAGGACTGCTCGCCAAGGCCGACGGCCTGCAACAGCGCAACCGGGTGCTGGGCGTGGTGGTCGCGACGTGGAAGAAGTTCGGCGACGACCAGGCCGGCAATCTCGCCGCGCTGATCGCCTACTACGGCTTCGCCTCGCTGTTCCCGCTGCTGCTCGTCGGGGTCACGATCGTGGACCTGGTGGCCAAGAACAACGCGCACTTGCGTCAGCAGCTGCTCAGCGCGCTCGGTAAGTACCCCGTGATCGGCCCGCAGCTGCACGCGAGCGCGACGCACGGGCTGACCAAGACTGGTGTCGCCCTGGTCATCGGCATCGTGCTGACTCTCTACGCCGGGCTCGGCGTCGCGGCGGCGATGCAGAACGCGATGAACACCGTGTGGGGGGTGCCGCAGTTCCGCCGTTCCGGCTTCCCCTGGTCGGTGCTGCGCAGCCTCGGCCTGATGCTGGTCGTGGGGCCGGGCCAGCTGATCACGATCTCGTTGTCGGGCGTGGCCGGCGGCGTCGGGAATCTGAGCGGAGTGGCCGCCCGGATACTGCCAGTCGCAGCGTCGCTGCTCCTCAACATCGGGCTGTTCTGGCTCGGCTTCCGGCTCGCGACTGCCATCGAGATCGCCGGCCGCGATCTGTGGCTGAGCGCGATCCTGGCCGCCGTCGCCTGGCAGGTACTGCAGCTGGTCGGCGCGCACTTTCTGGCGCACTCGACCAATTCGGCCTACGGCGTCTTCGGCGTCGTGCTCGGCCTGCTCGCGTGGTTCTACCTGCAGGCCCAGATCACGCTGTACGTGGTCGAGCTGGACGTCGTGCGGACGCGGAAGCTGTGGCCGCGCAGCTTCTCGCCGCCGCCGATCACCGCGGCGGACCTGCGCAGCTATCAGATGTACGCGGAGGCGAGCCAGCGCCGCCCCGAGGTCGAGATCCAGGTCCGCGAGCGACCGCCGGAGGCGTCAGCGCAGTAGCGCACGGCTCGCGTCGGCTCACGCACCCGCGTCGGCTCACGCACCGCGTCGGCTCACGCACCGCGTCGCCCCCGCGCGGCGCGCGGAACCGGTCAGCTGGCGGTACCCAAGGTCAGCTCGCGGGGCCGGTCAGTTCCCCGGCGCGCCGGGACGGCTCAAGCGGCGGAGCGCCGACCGAGCAGGCAGTGCGGCCTTCCGGCTCGACCTGCGGCTCGCCGGCCGGCCGCAGCACGTTGTTGTCGACCAGGAAGGCGGTGACCACGGCGGCGGCGGCGAGCACGATCGCGCAGCCCATCGTCGCCAGCATGAACCCGTGATCGAACTTGGCCGGCTGGTGGTAGCTGGCCGCGCCGAGCCCGACGGCAGCCGGCAGCGCGGCGACAGCCACCAGGCCCGCGGCCCTGGCCACCGCGTTGTTGACCCCGCTCGCCGTCCCGGCGTGCCGCACGTCGGCGCTGGCCAGCACCGTGGCGGTGAGCGGCGCGACGGTCAGCGTGAGGCCGCCGCCGAAGACGACCACCGCGGGCAGCACGTCGGTCAGGTAGCTCGCGTGCAGCCCGATCCGCGACATCAGCGCCATGCCGATCGCGCAGCCGGAGATGCCGACGGTCATCGGCCAGCGCGGGCCGATCCGCTGCGCCAGCCCGCCCGAGCGCGCCGACAGCCCGAGCATCAGCACCGTGACCGGCAGCAGCGAGGAGCCCGCGGCCAGCGGCGAGAATCCGGAGACGACCTGCAGCTGGAGCACGAGCAGGAACAGCAGGCCGCCGAACGCGCCGTACACCAGGAACGTGATCACGTTGATCGCGGTGAACTGCCGGGACGCGAATACGTCAAGCGGCAGCATCGGCATGACGCGCTCAGGGTGGCGGGTGCGGCGCCGCTCGACGACGATGAAGGCCACCGCCGCCGCGACGCCGAGCACGCCCGCCGCTAGCGGGCCCGCGATCGAGCCCGGCCGCTCCGGCGCCTCGATCAGCGCGTAGGTGATACCGCCGAGCGCGAGCGCGGCGAGCACCGCGCCGGCGATGTCGAAGCCGCCGTGCACCGAGGAGTCGCGCGATTCCGGCACGTGCCGCACCGTGACCGCGAGCACCGCCGCCGCGAGCGGCAGGTTGAGCAGGAAGACCCAGCGCCAGCCCACCGACTGCACGAGCCAGCCGCCGAGGATCGGCCCGACCGCGGACGCGACGCCGCCGAGCCCGGACCAGGCGCCCACCGCGCGCGGTCGGTCGTCCGGGGCGAACGTGGCCTGGATGATCGCGAGCGAGCCCGGCGTCAGCAGCGCGCCGCCGACGCCCTGCAGCACCCTGGCCGCGATCAGCACGCCGATACTGGGGGCGAGGCCGCACAGCGCGGAGGACAGCGCGAACCAGACGACGCCCACCATGAAGACGCGGCGGCGGCCGAGCCGATCGCCGAGCGAGCCGCCGAGCAGGATGAGCCCGGCGAGCGTCAGGGTGTAGGCCGTCACCGTCCACTGCAGGCCCGCCAGCGAGGCGTTCAGCTGCCGGCCGATGGTCGGCAGCGCCACGTTGACGACCGTGGAGTCCAGCATGACCATGCTCGTGCCGAGCACCGTGGCCACCAGGACCCAGCGCCCGGCCCGGCTGCCCATCCGCAGCTTCGCGGCCTGAGCCGGGCTCCCGCTATCGGTCACCTCCCGATGTTCTCACGGCCGCGCTGCGGCCCGGTCTCGGCGCAAACCGGGGCCCGCCACGAACAACGGGAAGGGCCAGGACCCGCCCAGGGCCCTGACCCTTCCCGCTCACCAAGTCCGCGTCTTAACGCGATTGCTGCCCCCGGTCCGGCGGCTGGGAGCCGCCTGGCGGGTTGCCCTGCGTGCCACCGCCCGGCGCGCCGCCGCCCGGCGCCGGCGCCGCCAGGTCCGCGGCTGCCTGGTGCTGTGCTGCCCGGTGCTGGGGCAGCCGGCGCGGCAGCGGTCCCGCTGGCCGTCGTCGAAGTGACGCCCGCCGGGCGCGTTCCTTCCTCGGCACCCGCGGACGAGACGGCCGACTGCCCCCACTGCCGGCTGAACCCCGCCCGCGCGCCGGCCTCGCTCTCCCGCCACGGGTGGAACAGCAGGTAGACGCCTGCGGCCAGCACGGCGCCGACCAGCGGAGCCAGGATGAACAGCCACACCTGGCGGATCGGCTGGCCCGCCGTCACCAGGGCCGGCCCGAAGCTGCGGGCCGGGTTGACCGAGGCGCCGTCGATGGGCGTGGCCACCAGGTTCGCCAGCAGCAGGCCCAGGCCGATGACGGCGCCGGAGATCGCGACGTTGGCTTCCTTCCTGGTCGCGGTCAGGACGACGAGGACGAACACGGCGGTGATGATGACCTCGATCAGGAATGCCCCCGCGCCGGACACGTGCAGCGCCGATGAAGGCGACGAACCCCAGCCGTTAGCGGCGAGGCCGACCCTGGACCGGGTGTAGCTGGGCACCGTGTGCATGACCCAGAGCAGCAGCAGCGCCCCGAGGATCCCGCCGATGAACTGGGCGACCCAGTAGCCGACCGCGTCCATGATGGAGATCCGCCGGGACAGGAACGCGCCGAGCGTCACGGCCGGATTCACGTGGCTGCCTGAGATCGGCCCGATGAGCGCGACCAGCGCCGCCATCACGATGCCGAACGCCAGCGACGAGGCGATCACGCCCGCGGCGAAGCTGCTTCCGAACGCGCGGTAGCCGAAGGTGACCGTGGCCACGCCGCAGCCGAAGAAGACCAGCAGCCCGGTCCCGAGCATCTCGGCGGCGGCCTTGCGCGGCAGGGCCGGGTCGATCGTGACCGTGCGGCCGGCCTCGGGCTGCGCGGCCCCGGTAGAGGACCTAAGCGCCATCCGTTGCACCCCCTGTGTGCGCCCCGACGGGACTTTTCCGGATGAGCATCCCCACTATCCGAAGCCGCAATGCTACCGAGGGTGACTGATCGGGCGCGGCTGCAATCTCAAGCTCCGCCACTGTGCGCAGATTCGCCAGCTATAGGTGCCGATTTCACGCACAGTGGCGAAGAAGCCGGGCGACCGGCGTCAGCAGCCAGCGAGGTTGGACGGGTCAGAACTCCTAGAGCGGCGGCCAGGCATGCACTGGCTGATTTGTCGTCATCCGCTCGATATAGCCCTGCGTCATCCGCCGCAGCGCGGTGCGCCGGTCGAACTGCCCGTGGTCCAGGCTGTGCACGGCCTCTACCTGCCAGGTCGCCCCGGTGCGGCCGGACAGGCAGCGCTGCTCGATGATGCCGAGCATCCGGTCGGCGTCGGCGGTGCTGACACCCCACTGCCGCAGGCCCTCCCAGGACTGCGGCAGCAGCCGGCGCAGCACCAGCTCGGACACCGGGATCTCGCCCACGCCGGGCCAGTAGACCCTGGCGTCGATCCCGTTCTTCGCGCCCTCCATCAGGTTCTCCGCGGCGGCCGCGAACGACATCCGCGTCCAGACGGGGCGCTCGGTGTCGGCGAGCGCCCGGACGATGCCGTAGTAGAACGCGGCGTTGGCCAGCACGTCCGCCACCGTGGGCCCGGCGGGCAGCACCCGGTTCTCGACCCGCAGGTGCGGCCGCCCGTCCGCGACCGCGTAGACCGGCCGGTTCCATCGGTAAACGGTGCCGTTGTGCAGCGTGAGCTCGGCCAGATGCGGGGCCTCGCCGCTGTCCAGGGCGGCCTCGGGATCCTCGTCCTCGCGCAGCGGCAGCAGCGCCGGAAAGTACCGGAGGTTCTCTTCGAACAGGTCAAAGACCGACGTAATCCACCGCTCGCCGAACCACACCCGGGGCCGGACGCCCTGCTGCTTGAGTTCTTCCGGCCGGGTGTCGGTGACCTGCTCGAAGAGCGGGATCCGGGTCTCCCGCCACAGCTCGCGCCCGAACAGAAATGGCGAGTTCGCCGCCAGCGCGACCTGGATGCCGGCGACGGCCTGGGCGGCGTTCCAGTAGTGCCCGAACGCCTCTGGGCTCACCTGGAGGTGAAACTGCGCGCTCGTGCACGCGGCCTCCGGCATGATCGTGTCGACGTGCGTGAGCAGCCGTTCCGGCCCGTCGATGGAGATCCGCATGTCCTCACCGCGCGCCGCGATCATCTGGTCGTTGAGCAGCTGATACCGCGGGTTCGCCGACATCGCGGCGGCCGTCACGTCCCGCTCCCGCACGGTGGGCAGGATGCCGATCATCACCATCCGGCTGCCGGTGCTGAGGGCGCTGTCGGCGGCGTGCGCGAGTTGCTGCAGCACCTCGGCTTCCAGCTTGCCGAGCGCGTCGCCGGTCAGCTGCTGCGGCGGCACGTTGATCTCGAGGTTGAACCGGCCGAGCTCGGTGGCCCAGAGCGGATCGGAGATGGCCTCCAGCACCTTGGTACTGGTCATGGCCGGAAGGCAGTCGTCGTCGACGAGGTTCAGCTCCATCTCCAGGCCGACGTGGTGCGGCTGGGAATCAAATCTGGATTCGCGCAGCATCCGGGCGAAGACGTCAAGGCACTGGCGGACTTTCTCGCGGTATGCGCGCCGGTCCTGCTGGCTGACGATCATGGCCGGGACATCCCTGCCCATTGAAAACCCCTCCACGTACAGCCTGGGCGGAGACTCGGTTCCACATTCGCACGTTACGGGGCAGCTGACCAGGCTGACCTTTTCCTCACCTTACGTACTGCCCGGCTGGGCGGGACGCAGCAGGATCCCGCACGGGGCTGAAGCTGGTTAGAAAGAGTTATTTACCCGCCTTGACGCCGCGAGTAACCCTGACAGCGGCTTAATCTCCTATGTCCGGAAAGATCAATCAGGCATTAGCGGCAGCACTGAGCGATTCGGCGGTGGTCCGTCGGGCGGGCGGACCCGCGCGTTGCCTGGCCGGTCAGCTCCAGGCGGCGGCGGTCAGCCCGCCCGTGATCTTGGCCGGGGTCGCCCCGCGGGACGAGACGTACAGGTCATGCCCGGCCAGGTAGAGCAGCCAGCGGCCATCACGGCTGACGGCGAGGCTGGTGTGGGCCAGGCTGGCGAACCCGATCGCGACCTGGTGCACGAGCGCGCCGTTGGTGCCGACCTCCCACAGGAGCCGCGACGTGTTCTGAATCGGCACCCCGCCGCAGCAGGCCCGGCTGACGAACAGGTCGCCGTCCGGCAGGTACGCGCCCCCTTCCAGGTAGCTGCGCTGCTTGTCCGGCTGCCCGGTGACCGGCACGTCGCTCGTGCCGGGGCCGGTGAGGTAGTCCCGCGCGACGCCAGGGTCGACCAGGACGAGGTTCCAGCCCTCGTTGTCCTGGAACGCGGCCACCGACACGGCGAGCTGGCTGCCGTCCGCGGCCCAGGACAGGTACGAGATCGGGGCCGGCAGCGTGCTCGCGGCCTGGCTGGCCGGCACCTGCGGCAGGGCGGTCACGGCGCCGGTGCTGAGCGACCGGATGTCGAGGTCGTACAGCGGGACGGGGTTGCCCGTGCTCGGGTAGCAGCCGGTCCGCTCGCTCGGCTCGATCGCGTAGGCCACCTTCGTGCCGTCCGGGCTCACCGCGGGCAGCGACCCGGCGGCGATCTCACTCGGGCTGCCACCCGCGACCGGCACCGACTCGACCTCGTCAGAGCAGCCGCGGCGGACCGCGAAGTACACGACCCCGGCCGGGGAAACCGAGATCTCGCCGCCGTCCACCTGGGCGGGCACCAGCGTCCGGCTGACCACGCCGGTCGCCGGGTTGAGCACTACCAGCGCGCCGGCCGTGGTCACTGCGACGATGCCGGGAGGAACGGGCATGGCAGTGGCGGCTGGCGAGGCCGACGGCTGCGCGGTGGTGGTGACGGTTATGGTCGGCCTGGCCGCAGGGGTGCCATGACCGCACCCGGCCAGCAGCGAGACCAGGCTCAGCGCGCCCACCATGGTGATGGCGCGGTTACGGGCGAGCATGGGAACAGATCGTGCCACCGGCGCCGCGTAGCCGGCAATATCCGCCGCCGGCACGACTACCCGGCGGCCGCCACGCCCATCCGGCGCACCGCCTCGGCCAGCAACGCGGGCGACGTGCCCATATTCAGCCGCGCGAAGCCGCGGCCCTGGGTGCCGAACTCCGGGCCGTGGCTCAGCGCCACCCGGCCCCGGTCGAGGAACGCCGCGGCGGGGTCGTCTCCCAGGCCGAGTTGCCGGCAGTCCAGCCAGGCCAGGAAGCTCGCCTGCGGCTTTCGGTAGCCGATCGCGAGCCCGCTTCGCGCCAGCAGGTCCGGCAGCGCGGTGGCGTTCGCGTCGATCTGGGCCACCACCGCGTCCAGCCAGCTCCGCGCGCTGCGCAGCGCCGCCACCGAGGCGAGCACGCCCAGATGCGACGCCAGCAGTGCGTCCCAGCGCGCGTGCAGCAGCTCGGCCGACTGCGGCGTCCCCGCTACCGCGAACCCGCATTTCAGTCCAGGGATATTCCAGCCCTTGGAGGCCGAGCAGAACACCACGGCCTGCCGTGCCGCCGGGTGCTCGACGGTGTGGAACGGCACGTGCCGCGACCCGGCCAGCACCAGCGGCGCGTGGATCTCGTCGACCAGTAGCGGGACGTTGCGCCGCGCGCACGTCTCCGCGATCCGGGCCAGCTCCTGCGCCGACCAGACCCGGCCCAGCGGGTTGTGCGGGTTGCACAGCAGGTAGGCGCCCACACCGGGCTGGGCGAGCGCGGCGTCGATGGCGGCCAGGTCCAGGTCGTAACCGCCGTCCGGGCCGGCCCGCAGCGGCGCCTCCACGACCCGGCGGCCGAGCAACTCCAGCCGGAAGAAGAACGGCGCGTACACCGGCGGGTTGATGACCACGCCCGCGCCCGGCGCGGTCAGCGCCTGGATCACCTCGCAGATGCCGGTCATGACGTCGGGGATCGCGAACACGAGGGCGGGATCGGGCGACCAGCCGAGCCGGTCGGCGGCGAACTCGGCGAACGCGTCGCCAAGCTCGCCTACGTGCGGGTAGCCGCAATCGCCGTCCAGCAGCGCCGCGCGGATCGCGTCCTTGATCTCCTCGGCCGGATCGAAGTCCATCTCGGCGACGAACGCCGGCAGCACGTCCGGGTCGTGCGTCCGCCACTTGAAGCTCTTGCGCCTGCGCAGCCGTTCGAGCGAGCAATCGCCCAGCAAGTGGTCCATTCCGTGATGGTACGGCCAGGCCGGTCAGCCGAGATCGCCGGTGAGGTACCGCTCGATGGTCGGCCCGATCGCGGCGACCAGGTCCGCCCGGCTCGCGTGCGCGACCGGGCCGAATCTCAGCACGTACCGCGCCATCGCCAGGCCGAGCATCTGGCTGGCCACCATGGCCGCCCGGAACGGCGCGCTCTCCGGGTCGCCCCGGGTCGCGGTCGCGACCGGGGCGAGGATCACCTCGGTGAGGAACTCGCGCAGCATCGCCGCGGCCTGATCGCTGGTGACCGCCGACCGTAGCAGCGCCTGGAACGGGCCGATCGTCTCCGCTCCTTCCCAGAGCTCGAGCGCGGTCGCCACCATGTGCTCGCCCACCGAGACGCCGGCCGGGATCTCGCCGTCGGCGAGCGCCGCCGCGATGAACTCACTCGGCACGACTGGCAGCTGCATCGCGGCCGCGAACAGCCGCTCCTTGGTGCCGTAGAAGTGATGCACGAGCGCGGGGTCAACGCCGGCGCCCGCGGCGATGCCCCGGATGGTGGCGCCGTCGTACCCGTGCGCCGCGAACTGCCGCCGCGCGGAGTCCAGGATCCCCGCTCGGGTGCCGCTGTCGCCCGCGCGCCGGCCGGTCCGCGCCTGCCCGCGCCCGGCCCCGTTCCCGCGGCGCCCAGTGCTCACGCGGGCACCCGCTCCCTTCCGCTGTCGGCCGCCAGGCTGAAGAAGATTTCCTCCAGCGTCGCGGGCGCCTGCACGAGGCTGGCCGCGCTCAGTCCGCCAGCCCGCAGCGCGGCCGCGATCGGCGCGACCGGGCCGCGTACCCGCAGCGTCGTGCCCGCCAGCGCGGCGGGGATGCCCGCCGCGGCCAGTCGGCCGAAGGCGGCCGCCCAGTCGTCAGTCTGCACCACGGTTACCCGCGCCGTGCCGACGATCTCCGCGACCGTGCCCGCGGCCACGACCGCGCCCGCCGACATCACGATCAGCCGGTCACACTCGCCGGCCTCCTCCAGGTAGTGCGTCGATACGAGCACCCCGGCTCCGCCCGCGGCCGCACGGGCGATGGTGTCCCACAGCCGGGCCCGGCCGAGCGGATCGACGCCAGACGTCGGCTCGTCGAGGATGAGCAGGTCGGGGTCGTGCGCGAGGGCCTGCGCGAACGCCAGCCGCCGCTGCAGGCCGAGCGGCAGCAGCCCCGCGGGCACCGGGCCGGCCGCCGCGACGTCCGGCGGCGGCGGCGGTCGGGCCGACGCCGTAGGCGGCCGCCGCGAACGCCATGTTCTCGGCCGCGCTGAGATCGTCGTACAGGCCGAGCCCCTGCGGCACGTACCCGATCCGGCGGCGCGTCCGCCGCGACGGCGGCTCATCGAAGAGGGTCACCTCGCCGGACGAGGCGCGCTGCAGCCCGAGCAGCATCCGGATCAGCGTGGTCTTGCCCGCCCCGTTCGCGCCGAGCAATCCGACGACCTCGCCCGGCCGGACGCCGAGGCTCACGCCGGCCACGGCCACGAAGTGACCGAACCGGCAGGTGACATCCGTGCACCGCGCCAGCGGCGTCGACCCGGCAGCAGCCGCGCCGGCCCCTTTGCGCCGCCGGCGCGGGCGTCTGCGGCGGCGCCGACGCGGACGGAGGAGCGCGGACGCGGACGAGGACAGCTCGCGGGCGAGCGCGGCGACGGTCACCGCGTCCTGCAGGTCGGGCTGCGACGGGCCTGCGCGGCTGGGACGGTGCCAGGCGGCAGACCTGACTCGGTCGACTACTGTCGGTGACCTCCCGCGCCCCGTTCGCCCGGTTTGCGGGCACCGGAGGAGTAGAAAGTGCGGTCAGACCGGCCGACGCTTCGGCCGCGGCCGAGACCAGACGGCGGCTCCCAGACCCGCCAGCCGCCGTTGCGGCGCCAGGCGCGGCGCGCGGCTGAGCCCGTCGGGTCCGCGGTCAGCTCCCGTACCGTGCCCGGCATCGCCGCGACGATGTCCGCGGGCGAGCCAGCCGCCAGCGTCCGGCCGGCGTCGAGCACCAGGACCGCGCCCGCCCGCTCGGCCTCGTCGAGATACGTGGTGGCCAGCACGACCGCGGCGCCGTCAGCCGCCGCCCTGGTGATCAGCCACCACAGCCCGGACCGGCTGACCGGATCGACGCCCGTGCTCGGCTCGTCGAGCACCAGCAGCTCCGGCTGGTGCAGCATCGCGGCGATAACGCCGAGCTTGCGCCGCATCCCGCCGGAGAGCCGGCCAGCCGGCCGGTCGCGCGCCGCGGTGAGCCCCGCCAGCTCGGTCAGCTCGTCCGCGCGCGCCGCCGCCTGCGGCCCGCGCAGGTTGTAGGCGGTCGAGCGGAACGCGAGGTTCTCGGCGACAGTGAGATCCGGATACGTACCGGTGCTGGCCGGGAAGTACCCGATCGACTCCGGCCCTGGCCGCCGCACCGAGCCGGCCGCGGGCGCGAGGACGCCGGCCAGGCACCGCAGCAGCGTCGTCTTCCCGGCGCCGTCTCCGCCCACGACGACCGTGACCATGCCGGGCGCAGCCGTCAGGCTCACGTCCGCCAGCGCGACGGTGGGTCCGAACTGGACTCGGATCGCCTCGGCGCCCCACCCGCCGGCCGCGGGACCCGAGCCGGTCACGCCCGCTCCCCGGCGCCAGCGCTCGCCGCTGCGAGCGGCGCGGGCCGGGCCCGGCGCGGGGCGGTGCGGGCCGGGGCGAGATAACCGCGGAACCGCAGGATCGCGAGCGTGACGATCACGACCCCGAGCACGGCCAGCAGCACGAACGGCGCGCCAGAGCGGCCCGATCGGCTCAGCCCGGAGCATCACGCCGCGGGCGATCTCGTTGAAATAGGTCAGCGGCAGCAGGTACGAGATCCAGCGGACACCGGCCGCGATGGACGAGAGCGGGAAGATCAGGCCGGACAACAGCATCTGCGGCAGCATCGTCATGACCGCGAGCTGGATGGCCTGACCCTGGTTCTGCGAGACGGTGCTGATCAGTACGCCGATGCCCAGCGTCACGAACAGGAACAGCAGCGCGCCGAGCGCGAAGACCAGCGCGGAACCGCGGAACGGCACGCCGAATATGGCGATCCCGACACCGAGCACGATCGCCAGGTCGACGGCGGCCACCGCGAAGTAGGGCACGATCTTGCCCAGGAAGACGTCGCGCGGCCGCAACGGCATCACCGCGAGCTGTTCCAGCGTGCCTGACTGCCGCTCGCGGACCACGCCGAGGCTGGTGATGATCGTCCCGATGAAGACGAGCACGACCCCGGCCAGCCCCGGAATCATGACGGCCGAGGTGTCCAGCGACGGGTTGTACAGGATGCTGACCTCCGGCCGCTGGGCCCGGCTTAGGCCGCCGCTCAGCTTGCTCAACGCGGCGAGCGTTGCCTGGGCGGTGAACAGCTGGCTGCCGTCGATCAGCACCACCGGCCTGCTCCCGTCGGCCAGCACCGCGACGTCGGCGTGCCCGTCCCGCAGCTGGTCCTGGGCCCAGTCGCGACCCTGGCCGGGCCGGATCGCGACGATATCGAACGGCCGCGGCAGTTCCCTGGCCACGTTCGCTGCCTGCGGGCCGACGACCGTCACCGACACGGATGTCACGTTGAAACTGGCGGCGTAGCCGAGCACCACCAGCAAGATGACCGGCATCGCAATCATCATGGCGAGCGTGCGCCGGTCCCGGCGCAGCTGGCGGAACTCCTTGACGATCATCGCCCACATCTCGGGCCTCCCGCGTCTGGCGACTTACTCAACGTCTGTTGAATTCTACGAGTGTTGAATTAGCCCGGTCAACCGCGGCCGCGAGTTACTCGCTGCCGCCGCGCGGATCTGATCAGATGGAGGCATGGCGGTCACTCACCACGCCGGTCGGTGGACCCTCGAGGACCGGTTCTCCGCACCGTGGCACTACCTGCCGGTCGAGGTACCGGCAGGCGTCTGCGCGCTGCGGGTCGAGCTGGAATACGAGCGGTCTGGTGCGGTCATGGACCTCGGCTGTTTCGGCCCGGCCGGATTTCGCGGCTGGTCCGGCGGCGCGCGCCGCTCGTTCGTCATCACTGCCGACGCGGCGACGCCCGGTTACCTGAAGGGCGAGCTGGAGCCGGGCACCTGGCAGGTCGTCATCGGCCTGCATCGGGTGCCGCCAGGGGGCGCCGAGTACACGCTCACGGCCGCGACCTCCGGTACCCGGGGCGAGCTAGCGCCCGAGCCGGCCCCGGAGGACCTGCCGCCGCTGTCGGACCGGCCGGCCCCGCGGCTGCTCCCCGCGCCGCCGGGGCGGCGCTGGCTGGCCGGTGACATGCACACCCACACGGTGCACTCGGACGGCGCGATGACGGTGCCCGAGCTGGCCCGCTTCGCGGCCGGTCGCGGCCTCGAGTTCCTCGCGGTCACCGACCACAACACGATCAGCCATCATCCCGAACTGCCGCCCGCCGCGGCCGCGCACGGCATCGCGCTGATTCCCGGCCAGGAAGTCACCACCGAGGCCGGGCACGCCAACGCCCTGGGCAACCTCAGCTGGATAGATTTCCGCGAGCCGGCCGACGCCTGGCTCGAAGCGACCGAGCAGGCGGGCGGCCTGATGTCGATCAATCACCCGATCGGCGGCCAGGTCAGCTGGGCCGCGCCGATGAAGCGGCGGCCGCCGCTGATCGAGATCTGGCACTGGAGCTGGCTGGACACCCGGTGGACGACGCCGCTGGGCTGGTGGCTGGCGTGGGACCCGGACGCCATCCCGGTGGGTGGCAGCGACTGGCACCGGCCAGGGTCGGACGCGCCGCCCGGTTCGCCTACCACCTGGGTCGCGGCGGAGGCGCCCGACCCCGGCGCGATCCTGGACGCGACCGCGGCCGGGCTCACCGCGGTCTCGGCCAGCCGCGACGGCCCGGTGCTGCTGCGGATCGAGGACGAGTTCGTCGCCAGCGGCGCTGACGGCCTGATCCTGGCCGGGCCGGACGGGCCGCGGGCGCGGATCCGCGGCGAGCTGGCCAAGTTCCCGGCCGCGGACGGCTGCCATCGCATCCTCGATCTGACCGGCGCGACCGCCGCGCTGACCGGCTGACAGTTCCCGCGCCGGAGCAGCAAAAGGCGCTGGCAGGCAGTGCTTCCTGCCAGCGCCCTTCGGGATTGATCAGTGCGCCGCGGTCTGCGGCACGGGCCGCGAGCGCCAGCCGGCGCCAGCCGGGCAGACCGCGGGCCCCGATCGCGACCGCGACAGCGACCACGACCTGGATCGCGAGCACCGCGATGAAGCCGGTCCGCACGCCGACGCCGTCGCCGGCCAGCGTGAGGAACAGGCTGCCCAGCGTGGCAACCCCGAGCGCCAGCGCCGTCTGCTGCGTCGTGGTCAGCACGCCGCCGCCGACGCCCGCCGAGTTCGGCGGCACCTCGGACAGCACGACTCCGAACAGCGGGCTCATCACCAGGCCCTGCCCGGTTCCGGCGATCACCATCGCCGGCGCCAGCGCCAGCACGGACAGGTGCGGCCAGCCCAGGTAGACGGTCCCGGCCATGACCACGAGCCCGACCGCCTGCAGCGTGCCGCCCGCGGCGAGCACCCTGGCGCCGTAGCGCGCCAGCAGCCGGGAGGTGGACAGCGAGGCCAGCAGGAACGCGGCCGCCATCGGGACCAGCCCGACGCCTGCGGTCAGCGCGCTGTCGTGCAGGCCCACCTGGACCAGCAGCGCGTAGCAGAACATGAAGGCGCCGAAGCCGGCGAAGAACGGCAGCGCCAGCAGCAGGCCGCGACGCATACTCGCGTGCCGCAGCAGCGACGGCGGGACCAGCGGCGTCCGGCCGGAGCGCTCCAGGCCGATCTCCGCCACCGCGAAGGCGGCGGCGAACACCGGCGCGAGCGCCAGCAGCACGAACGTCCAGACCGGCCAGCCGAGCGAGCGACCCTCGGTCAGCGGCAGCAGCACGGCCAGCACGGTCAGTCCGAGCAGGACGGTGCCCCGCCCGTCGACGCGCGCGGCGTTCCCGTGCCGGGTATCCGGCACGTACCGCTGGGCCAGCACCAGGCCCGCCAGCCCGATCGGCACGTTCACCAGGAAGATCGGCCGCCAGCCGGTGCCGTCCAGATTCCAGGAGACCAGCAGGCCGCCGAGCACCTGGCCGAGCACGGCGGCGAGCCCGCCGGTCGCGCCGTAACGGCCGAGCGCACGGGCGCGGCGCTCGCCGGTGGTCGCGGCCTGGATGGTGGCCAGCACCTGCGGCACCATCAGCGCGGCCGAGGCGCCCTGGGCGATGCGCCCGGCGACCAGCATGTCGGCCGACGTGGCCAGGCCGCAGGCCAGCGAGGTCAGGGTGAAGGCAGCCATCCCGATCATGAACAGCCGCTTGCGGCCGAGGGCGTCTCCCAGCCGGCCGCCGAGCACCAGCAGCAACGCGTACGCGGTCGCGTAGCCGGAGACCACCAGCTCCAGCAGTGGCTGGCTGGCGTGCAGGTCCCGGTCGATCGTCGGCAGGGCGACGTTGACGATGAAGAAGTCGAGCATGGGCAGCAGGACGCCGACCAGGACCACAATCAGGCCGGTCCCGGTCAGCTCCCGCGCGAGCCGGCGGCGAGCCCGCGTGCCGCGGCCGGTGCGCTTCCCGCGGCAGCGATGGCGCGGGGCGCAGGTCAGGCTGAGCTGTGTTCAGTGTGGAAGGCATGTACCGAGCATGCCGCGAAATCTTAGCCAGGTACTAGAGCCTGGTTATACTGGTAGTAGTACTACCTGGCAACCGTATAGGTAACAAGGCATGATGGTACCCATGAGCCAGCAGGCGCTTGAAACGACCGAGTACCAAGGCCAGCACGGTGCCCTCGTCGATGACACTACGACCGGGCACCGACAGTTTGCCGACGGCGCGGATCGCCGGCAGGAGGCCGCGGACCGCAGGCAGGAACTGGCGGGCTTCCTGCGCAGCCGCCGCGAGCGGATCATGCCGCAGCAGGTCGGCCTGCCCCCGGCCGCCCGGCGCCGGACGCCCGGTCTGCGCCGCGAGGAGGTCGCCACGCTCGCCGGCGTCGGCGTGACCTGGTACACCTGGCTGGAGCAAGGCCGCGACATCAATGCCTCGCCGCAGGTGCTGGACGCGGTCGCGCGCACGCTGCTGCTAGATCCGCACGAGCGCGAGCACCTGTTCCGGCTCGCCGACACGCCGGACGGGAACGGGCTGGCCGACTGCAAGGCACTGCCGCCCACAGCGCAGACGCTGCTCGATCAGCTGGCGCCGTTCCCGGCCTGCATCCGCAACGCCAGGTACGACATCCTCGCGTGGAACTCCGCCTATGAGTTCCTGATGGGCGACCTGACCGACGTGCCGTTCGAGGAGCGGAACTCACTGTGGCGGGTATTCACCAGTGACCGGTGCCGGTCGTGCATCCTCGACTGGGAGGAAGGCACCCGGCGCATGGTCGCCGAGTACCGGGCGGCGATGGCCGAGCACCTGGCCGAGCCGGCCTGGAAGTGCCTGGTATCCCGGCTCACCAAGGCCTCTCCGGAGTTCGCCGAACTCTGGGAGCGGCACGAGGTAGCCAGCCCTGAGAACCTGACCAAGCGGTACCTGCACCCCGACGTCGGTCTGCTGAAGCTGAACTACACCCACCTGTGGCTGGGCCAGCGGCTCGGCACCCGGATGACCACCTACACCCCCGCCGACGCGGACAGTCTCGCCCGGCTCCGGCAGTTGCAGAACCAGCCGCGATGACCGGTAAGCGGGCTGGGCACGCAGGGTCTGCGCGGTCCTCTCCGGCTCACTCGGCCCAGGGAATGTCAGCCATGTCGGCGGCGGCGCGCAGGCCGCGGGTCGCACCCGGCGGTACCGGCGGCAGGATCAGGCAGTAGCAGCCGATGCAGATCGAGCCCGAGTCGGCCAGCCGGTTGTTCCCCACCATCAGCGTCCGGTCCGGGGATACGCCGAGGCGGTCGCAGGCGAGCTGGAACGGCTCGGGGTCTGGCTTGGCGATGCCGAGGTCGCAGGACAGGACGAACGTCTGGATGAACCCGTCCAGCCCGGTCGCCGCGTAGCCCTCGTGGATCGACCAGCCGGTGTTGCTCACGATCCCGATCGGGATGCCAGCGCTGGCGAACGACTTCAGCACCGGCGGCGTGTCGGGGTAGGGCACCATCGTCTGCGGGTTTGTCTTCCACTCGTCGTACATGAGGTCGGCCAGGCCCGGCGCGATCTCCTCGAATGGCGCATAGCCGTTGACATAGGCGGTCCGGTGATCCGCTCTGGACAGGTTGCGGCGCAGCCGTTTCTCCGCCATCAGGGTCCGGCTGTGCTCCTTGGACCGGCGCCAGTAGCGAGCGGCGTCCTCCTCGGAGATGGGCACCCCGAGCCGGGCGGCCAGGCTGACGACCGCCGCGACCGGTGAGCTCCGGTGCGTGAGGGTGCCACCGTTGTCGAACAGGACTGCGTCGTAACGCATCGGGTCTCCTCGTGTCATGAGTGGGAGGCGGACGATGCGGGCCGGTCGCCTGACGGCTGTCCGGTCGACCGCGGGACATTGCCGGGCCGCTCGCTAGTAGGGGCGGGCACCGATGTGGAAATGGTTGAGGACAATGGCGGTCACGACCAGGATGACGAGCACGGCGTAGCCGATGACATCCGCCGCGGTGCGTTCGTGCACGCGCAGCGAGCCACGGCGTTTGCTGGCGCCGAACCCGCGCGCGTCAGCGACCATCGCCATCGTGGCCGTGCCGCGCAGACTGCCGATGAGCAGCGGCACCGTGATCAGGACCACGCACCGGCTGACCCGCCGCGCGTAGTCCCACCACTTGTTCACCTGGAACCAGCGTGGCCGGGACAAGTCATAGCCGCGAAGCTCGACCGCCCGGAAGACCAGCACGGTCCTGGAGATCATGTCGGGCAGGAACCGCATCGCCGCGGTGAGCGCGAATCCGACCTGCGGCGGCATCCGGAACCGCTCGAAGGCCCAGGTGAAGTCGCCGACGTCCGTGCTGACCAGCACGAGCATCGATGTCGACACGGTGACCAGCACTCGGGCGGATTGCTGCAGCCCGAAGACCATTCCGTAGGCCGTGATGCCGGGCGAGCCCAGCCAGCTGATCGTCCAAGGGAACTGGTAGATGTAGTGGATCGGCGGGTTCGGCAGGTAGTACAGGCCCTGGGACCAGAAGCCCGTCAGCGCCGGGCCGACCACCATTACCAGGAGCACCCTGACCTTGGCCCTGGACGGCCGGAGCCAGAACCACGGAATGATGGTGAGCCCGAACACGATCAGCATGTAATCCCAGTTCAGGATGATGCTCAGGATTCCCATCGCGATCGGGTAGAGCACCTTCAGGCGCGGATTCAGGTTGTGCAGCGGGGTGTCGCGCGCTTCGTAGGTCACCAGCTCGCGCAGCCCGCCGAGCCCCACCAGCTTGATGAACGCCACCGGCAGGATCATCGGCACGGCAAACACGATCAGGTACGCGACGACAGTACGCACGAACAGCGACGACATCATGTGCCTCCGGTCCGGCCGGCCCGCATCCCGCTGGCGGCCGCGGCCGACACGTCATGGATGCCGACCGCGACGGCTAGTTCCTCCACCGACAAGAACACGTCCGAGGTCTGCGGCCCCAGCAGCTGCACCTGCAGCCTGGCCATCGGCGGTGCCAGTACTCCCCAGCGCTGGAGCTCTGCGGTGCGGGCGAATACCTGCCCGGCCGGGCCGTCCAGCTGCACCCGGCCGTCGCCGAGCAGCACAATCCGGCCGGCCCGGCTGGCGAGCCCGCGGATGTCATGCGTGACGGTCAGCACCGTGAGGCCGGTCCTGGCCCGCACCGCCTCGAGCAGGTGCAGGAACTCCCGCATCCGCTGCGCATCCTGACCGGTCGTCGGCTCGTCGAGAACCAGGACACCGGGTGCCCCGACCAGCAGCGCGCCGAGAGCCAGCCGCTGCCTGCCGCCCTGGCTGAGTTCCCACGGACTCATCTTCTCCAGCCCGCGGAAACCAAAGAAGTCGATGGCTTCCCCGACGTTCAGCACCGGATCGGGTGGCAGTGCGCGGAACCGGGAGCCGAATCGCAGCTCGCCGATGACCGTTTCCTCGAACAGCATCTCGTCGGCCGCCTGCAGCAGCAGGGCCACCTGCGCCGCGTGCTCGAAGACCTTGCCGGGCCGGACCGGCTGGCCCCGGAAACGCACCTGGCCCGCAGTCGGCTTGGTGATGCCCACCGTCAGCGAGGTGAGGGTGCTCTTGCCGGAGCCGTTCGCGCCGATCATCGCGACCCATTCGCCCTCGCGGATCTGGAGGGTCACGTCGTCCACCGCGCGATTGGCGTCGAAGTCGACGCTGACGTGATCCCACGACAAAACCGGGGGCCCGGCGGAGCCGCTGGGGCGGGAACTCCCGTTCCCCGCAGGAGCGCCGCAGGCTATCGCGTGGCTGGCCACGGCCTGCGCCAGCGCGGGTGCCAGCCAGCTGTCCCTGGCCTGATCCACGGCCTCCTCGACGGACAGCGGCACCGAGCCGGGGAAGGCGCTCGGCAGTGCGTGCGCGAGGCGGACGACATCGGGCACGCCCACGCCGATGCCGGCCCACCGGGCCTGATCGGCCCAGGCCTGCCGAGGCGGCTGATCAAGCACGATGCGGCCGCCATCCATGAGCACGACCCGGTCGGCCCACGGTGCGACCTCGTCCACGCGGTGCTCGATGATGACGACGCCGGTGCCCTCATCGCGGGCCAGCCGCCGCAGCGTGCCGAGGACTTCCTGCGCGCCCACGGGGTCCAGGTCCGACAGCGGCTCGTCGAGCACGAGGATGCGCGGGCGCATGGCCAGCGTCGCCGCGATCGCCGTGCGCTGCTTCTGGCCGCCGGATAGCGTCACGGTCGATGCACGGCGCATCCCGGCCATCCCGGTGACCTCCAGGCACCACTCCACCCGGGCCGCGATCTCCGGCTGCGGCAGAGCCAGGTTCTCCGGACCGAACGCCACCTCCGATTGCACAGTGTGATTGATCAGCTGAAGATTCGGATTCTGGAAGACCATGCCGACCAGCTGGGACGCCTC
Source organism: uncultured Actinomycetota bacterium (assembly GCA_963805805.1). Taxonomy (GTDB): domain Bacteria; phylum Actinomycetota; class Actinomycetes; order Streptosporangiales; family Streptosporangiaceae; genus JAJYUU01. Next base: position 41,646 of record CAWDVS010000014.1, read on the forward strand.
GTGCGGGTGCAGACCGGACAACGGCCTGCCGCCGAACGTGACCCGCCCGCGCAGTTCGCCGTGCACGCGGGCCGGTATCAGCCCGCACAGGGCCAGTGCCAGCGTCGACTTGCCGCACCCGGACAGGCCCGTGACCAGCACCACCTCGCCCGGCGCTACGGCAAGATTCACGTGCCGCAGCGCCGCGGCCTTCGCTCCGACGTAAGCGAAGGAGATGTCCTCGGCGATCAGGTCACGGCTGATGATTGCCGTCACCCTGCCGCAGCGCCAGGACCCACATGATGACCGATCCGACCGTCAGGAGTCCGCCCGCGATCAGCACGGTGGCGCCGTCGTTCAGCAGCACGTTCTGATTCCCGAACAGCGGATCCTGGTCGCCCTGGGCCCAGTTGTAGTTAGTCAGGTAGTCGATCAGCCCGTAGACCAGCAAGATGACCGAGATGACCGAGAAGATGATCGCGATCCGCTTCATGCCAGTTCTCCGTCCGAGGGCAGGCTCTCGGTCGCTGCCACTGCTGTGCTGGTAGCGGTGGCGGCCGGTTCAGCGAACGGGTCGGCGTCGGATGCGGTCCTGGCCCTGGCGCCGATCGACGGCACGACGGCACGGGCCACCCGCAGCGCGAGCACGGCGGTGATGGCCGACTCCACGCCGTTACCGAGAGCGTTCGACCACGTGTCCCGCCACATCGCGTACCAGGTGTAGTACGTCGAGTTCAGGTACGGGTCGAAGGTCCAGTCAGTCAGGAACGCGTTCGGGCCACCGCGCAGGAGGCCGATCATCAGCCCGTCGATCACCATCGCGGAGACCGAGGAGCCCGGCGCGTAGACGCGGCCGCGCCTGGCCACGATGTACAGGTCGCAGAAGATGGCCTGAGTCAGGCCGTCGGTCCAGTCCAGCGCGCCGTGCCCGCTGCCGAACAGCAGCTGAGACAGCAGGTAGTTGATGAAGACCATGGCGGTGACGCAGCCGGGTTTGCGCACCAGGGCAATGCCGACCATGAGCAGGAACATGTACGGCAGGTCATGCACCTGGAGCAGGTCCGCGCCGGGGATCACGTCGATGATCGGCTTGAGGAACTGATCGCCGATGATGTTGTCGTAGACCTCCAGCACGACGCCCAGCGCGGCCACGATGAGGATGTCCTGCGTCGTCCAGCGATCCCAGCGCTTGGACCGCAGCGCGGCCCACAGCACGATGCCGATGCCGATGATGCAGACGACCCAGACGCCCCAGAACCAGAATGCGTTCCAGCCGGCGGACAGCTTGATAGTGGAGTTGCCGAGGGCAGCGATAGAGCTGCCATGCAAATCGGTGCCCATTTCCGTGCCTCCCGAGACACTCGCGAGCAGGCGGGGATTGTGACGGCGGACGACATGGGCACCATGGCCGCGCGCTATCCATTCAAATCGCGTGCTGAGGAGGGGACAACAGCCGGCGGCCCGGTTTCACTCGATGTTCACCTCACGGCCCTGAGCCGTCCGAACTGCCGGCCGCAGACGCCCGCGGGCCGCCCTGGCATACTCGCTGCCAGATGACCAAAGCGGCGAAAGGACGTCGATGGGTTCGCAACCGCGCTGGGGAATGACGCTGCCGCTGACCGGGCTGCCGCTAGCTGATCAGCGCGAGATCATCAGCTCGATGCCGGACCACGGCTACACCGACGCCTGGTCGGCCGAGCTGAACGGGATCGACGCGTTCACCCCGCTGACCCTCGCCGCCCAGTGGGCGCCGCAGCTGCGGCTCGGCACCGCGATCGTCGGCATCTACACCCGGGCGCCGAGCACGCTGGCCGTGCAGGCCGGAACCATGGGCATCCTGGCCCCGGGCCGGTTCATCATGGGCATCGGCACGTCATCGCAGGTCGCGGTCGAGCGGTGGAACGGCATCCCGTTCGAAAAGCCGTACCAGCGCTCGCGGGACATGCTCAGGTTCCTCACCGAAGCGCTCACCGGCGCGAAGGTCAGCCACGAGTACGAGACGTTCTCGGTCGACGGGTTCCGGCTCGATCCGGCGCCGAAGGAGCCGGTGCCGCTGGCCCTGGCCGCGCTGCGGCCGGGCATGGTCCGGCTCGCGGCGGCCGAAGCAGGGATCGCGATCACCAACTGGCTCTCCCCCGCGGACGTGCCGCGGGTGCGTGAGGTCGCGGGCGCCGACTGCGAACTGGTAGCCAGAATCTTCGTCTGCCCCACCGAGGACACCGACACCGCCAGGTACATCGGCCGCCGGGTCATCGCCGCCTACCTCACCGTCCCGGTCTACGCGGCCTTCCACGAGTGGCTCGGCCGCGGCGAGATCATCGCGCCGATGCTCGCCGCCTGGAACTCCGGTGACCGCCGCGGGCGCGCTGGACGCGATCCCCGACGAACTGGTCGACGAACTGGTCCTGCACGGATCGCTGGAGCACTGCCGCGAGCGGGTGGCCGAGTACCACGCGACCGGGCTCGACACGCCCGTCATCTCGATCATGCCAACCCCAGGACTGGACATCGCCGAGGGCGTCCGCAAGCTCGGGCGCGCCTGACCCGCGCCGCAGCCCTCGATGCCGCGGCCCGGTAGCGACGCGATCCTGACGGCCTGCGACTGACGCCGCGCACCGGCTGGCGCTTTACCCTTATGTCTCCTTGTTTCATGACTAGTCGCACTACTAGGCTTCGCGGCAGCCAAGGTGGCGGGACGGCTAGCAACGGGGACGGTCACATGTCGCGATTGCGTCATCGGCTCACATGGTCCATCACTATCGCCAGCGCGGTGCTGGCACTCGCCGGCCCGGCTGCCGCCGCGACCGGCCCGGCGACGGCCCGGCCCGCGGCCGGGGCGGCCGCGCAGGCGATCGCAGGCAGCAACGACAACTTCAACGGCAACTCCTGCAAGGGCAGCTCGTTCTGCATGGCGGTTGGCGACTACTCCCTCAGCGGTCACACGATCGGGCTGTCAGAGCGGCTGGGCACAGGCGGCTGGGTAGTCGAGCCCGTACCCAGTCCCGCGCACGGCTGGAATGTCTTCGCCAACGAGGTCTCCTGCGCGTCGCCGTCGAGCTGCCTGGTCGTCGGCGATCACTGGGCGGGCAAGAGCGGTCCCTCCGCGAACCTGGCGGAGTTCTGGAACGGCACCTCGTGGCGCATCGTCACCGACCCCGCGCCGGTAAAGTCGACGTTCAACGGAATCGACGACGTCGCCTGCCCGACGACGAAGTTCTGCCTGGCAGTGGGTCAGTCTGGCGGAACGCACACGTTCCAGGACCGGGCTTACACGTGGACCGACGGTAAGACCTGGCGCCAGATAGCCGTTCCGAAGCCCAGTGGCGCTCGCAATAGTGAGCTGGGCGCGCTTTCCTGCGCCGACGCGCACGCCTGCATGGCGATGGGCTTTTACGAGAACCGCTCGGGCCATGACGTACCGTTCGCTGCCCGCTGGCACAACGGACACTGGCAGTTGCTGACCACCCCGACGGTGCGGGCGCAGCAACAGACGGTGTTCCAGACCGTGTCGTGTCCGACCACGACGCTCTGCGTGGCCGCGGGCATGACCGTGGACAACACGCGGCACCACTATTACCACGCGTTCGCCGAGGTCTGGAGCGGCGGCAAGTGGCACTTGTCGACGCTGCGGAAGGCTCCGTCGCTAGTCTTCGGCATCTCCTGCCCGGCCAAGAACCGCTGCTTCGCGTCCGGGTACACGTTCCCGACGGTGACCACTTACGCGCACCCGCTGATCGAGACGTGGAACGGCAAGACCTGGGCCACCCAGCATCCGGTGCAGACGGCCGCGCCGCAAAACGGGGACGGGCTGATGCATGTGTCTTGCGTCGAACCGGTCGGACTGCGAAGCGGTCGGCTACCGGTTCAACCCGAAGTCGAATGCCGAGGGAACGCTGGCCGAGAAGTGGAACGGCCAGCGCTGGGCGCTGCAGACGACGGTCAATCCGTAGCGCCGACGAGCGAACCAATCAGCGCGGAAGATCCGGGGTCGAAACTGACGCCGGATCTTCCGCGCTGATCCGCTATCGGGCCGTGCGACGGCGCAACCGCAGCCGCAGGAGCATGGGCAGTGCGGCCACGACGCTAGAGCCGAGAGCTACCAACGTGAAGGGGCTGGGCCCGACCAGCGGGTGCGGGCGGGCGAGCCCGGCGAGGGCGACGAAGGCGAGCAGTAGCGCGAGCGCGAAGGCCGGCCGGGCGTCGGTCAGCACGCACACAACCGGCACGAGCAGGAAGGCGGCGAACAAGTCCAACCCGCCGCGATGAACGAGACCGGAGGAACTGGCCACCGACCATGCTGGCAGGAGCCAGAACCACCCGAACCACCAGCGGGGCAGTCGCTCCGGCCGCAGCGACGTCAGCAGCGCGAGCACCAGCATCACGAGGAACAGCCGCAGCCCGGCGCCGGTGCCGGCCAGCATCAGCGCCAGGCCGGTAGCGGCCATCGCCAACTGGGCGACGACGGCGAACGCCTGGCGGGCGAACCAGGTCACTGCGATCGCGCCGAACACGCACGCGCAGAGCACGGCCCACCCGTCCCACCCCAGCGTCAGGCCGAGTCCGAACCGGGCCCGCTCGATCAGGCCGGCCGCGGTGGACCCGAAGATCAGGCCGAGATAGAGGGCGCAGGCGAGCATCGCCGCGAGGCGGAGGCTGGCCGCGGCCGGCTGGCTGGAGTTGACGCCGGCCCGCGCCCGGATGCCGCCGCGCACCAGCGCCGCGGACTCGCGCGCGGCCGGCCAGCGCTGGCCCGGTGCGGCGGTGTCCAGCAGCGTGGCTAGCATCTCGTCGGCCCGGTCCGCCCGGTACTGAGCCGGGTAGCACCGCAGCAGCCGGCGGTACCGCCGCTCCAGCGGGCTCATGCCGGGGCCGTCTTAGCCCGGGCCGGACGGCGGACGACCGCCCGGCTGACCACGGCGGCGGCCTGCGTCATCCGCTCGGCCTCGGCCTGCAGCGCAGCCGCGCCGCCCGACGTCAGCGCGTAGGACCGGCGGGTACGCCCGTTGATCACTTCCTCGCTGACCTGGGTCACGTAGCCCTCGGTCGTGAGCCGGTCGAGCGCGGTGTAGAGGGTCCCGGTCGCGAGCCGGACCCGGTCGGCGGACAGCTCAGCCGTCCGCTTGATGATGGCGTAGCCGTGCAACGGCCCGTCCAGCAGGGACGCGAGCACGAAGTACGTCGGCTCCCGCATCGGCGCAGTTCGCTTGGTCACGCCGCCATCATAGGTAGATTATCTACCTATCGTCAATCTACCTATCGCGAGTCACCAGCTGCCCGGCAGCTCGGCTCCGTACCAGGTCTGGATGATGTGGTGCGCGATCGAGACAGGGGGCGGCAACAGCAGCTCGCCGGTGTCGATCGCCCTCGTCAGGTCCTCGCGGCTGTACCAGTTCGCCTCGGCGATCTCCTCGTCGTCGACCCGGATCTGCTGCTCGCCGTCAGCCTCGGCCCGGAAGCCGAGCATCAGGCTCTGCGGCATGGGCCACGGCTGGCTGCCCAGGTAGCGCACGACACCGACGACGATGCCGGTCTCCTCGTGCACCTCACGCGCGACCGCGTGCTCCGCCGACTCGCCCGCCTCCACGAAGCCCGCGAGGATCGAGACCCGGCGCGGCGGCCACAGCACGTTCCTGGCCAGCAGGCACCGGTCGGCGGGATCGGTGACCAGGACGATCATGGCGGGATCGACCCGCGGGAAGTGCTCGCTGCCGTCCACCGGGCACTTGCGCGCGTGTCCGGACGACACCGGATTGGTGGCCGCCCCGCAGCGCGGGCAGTGCGTGAACGTCTCGTGCCAGTTCGCCAGCGCGACCGCGTGCGTCATCAGCCCGGCGTCCCGGTCGGACAGCAGCGGGCCCACCTCGCGCAGGTGGGCCGCGCGGACGCCGGGCTCGTCCGGCTCCGGCGGCGGGCCGGCCACACCGAAGTACGCGAGCCCGGCGGCGTCGTTGCCGAGCAGGAAGCTGACGCCGTCCGGCGCGTCGGCCGGCGACACGAAGGTCAGCCGGGCATACCCGTCGGCCACCTGGCACAGCGCGCGGCCGTGCTGCACCGGCAGCACCCGGGTGCGCGGATCCGCCCAGGCCGCTGCCAGCCAGGCGGCGTCGGCGCGCAGGTGGGCCATCCGGTCCACGACCGCGCGCGACAGCGCCAGCCCGGTGAGCGCGGTCCCGGTCAGCCCCAGTCCGGTCCGGCCCGTGGCCGGTGGCGGGGGCTGCGCGCCGCCGGCGGCGGCCGCGGTGCTCACCGTCCGGCCGTCAGGTCGCTGCCCGCGGCGGCCAGCTCTTCCCATAGGTAGGCTGCCGTCTGCGCGCCCTTGAGCAGCAGCGCCGTGCTGACGCGCTCGTTCGGCGCGTGGATGCGGTCGGCGTCCAGGCCGACCGCGATGAACACCAGCGGGGCGTCGAGGATGTCGGCCAGGTCCGCCTCCGGACCGCTGCCGCCTTCCCTGGTGAACAGGATCTCCTGGCCGAACGCCCGCCGCATCGCGCGCAGCCCGGCTTGCACGGCGGCCGAGTCCATCGGTGCGAAGCACGGACGCACGCCGGCGCTCTCGGCGTCGATGGTGGCTTCGATGCCCGGCGGTGCGTGCTCCCGTACATAGTGCCGCAGCCCGGCGATGACGTCGGCGGGCTCCTGGTTGGCCACGAGCCGGAACGAGAGCTTCGCGTGCGCCGTGGCCGGCACGATCGTCTTGCCGCCGGGGCCGGTATGACCGCCGTACATGCCATTGATCTCGGCCGTCGGCCGGGTCCAGACCCGCTCTAGCGTGCCGTACCCCGCTTCGCCGCTGGTCGCCCCGCTGTTGCCGGCGTCGGTCAGCCAGGCCTTCTCGTCGAAGGGGAGCCGGGCGATCAGCGCGCGCTCGGCGTCCGACACCGGTAGCACGTTGTCGTAGAAGCCGGGCAGTGTCACCCGGCCGTCGCTATCGTGCAGGCCGGCGAGCAGATCCGCCATGACCTGCAGCGGGTTTGGCACGGCGCCGCCGAACGAGCCGGAGTGCAGGTCCCGCTCGGGGCCACGCAGGCTGATCTCGGCCGCGACCACGCCGCGCATGCCCACGCACATCGACGGCACGTCCGCGGCCCACATCGTCGTGTCGGAGATGACGATGACGTCGCAGCGCAGTCGCTCCCGCTGGCGCCGGAGCAGATCGGCGAAGTGCGGCGAGCCGGACTCCTCCTCGCCCTCGATCAGCAACTTGAGCGTCACCGGCGGCGCGCTCGCCCCGGACGCGGCCAGGCCTGCCCGGATGCCCAGGGTGTGGAACAGCACCTGACCCTTGTCGTCGGAGGAACCGCGGCCGAGCAGCAGGCCGTCGCGCTGCACCGGCTCGAACGGCGGGCTGTCCCACTCCTCCAGCGGCTCCACCGGCTGGACGTCGTGATGGCCGTAGACCAGCACCACCGGGGCGGCCGGATCGGCGGCTGGCCACTCGGCGAAGACGGCCGGGAGCCCCGCGGCGGGCTCGTCGCCGGTCGCGCCGGTCGGCCAGATCTCGGCAACGGGGAAACCGGTGGCGCGCAGGTGATCGCGTAGCCACTCGGCCGACCTGGCGACGTCGCCGTGCCGGTCCGGGTCGGCGGAGATCGACGGAATCCTGAGCCAGTCGCTGAGCGTGCCGAGGAAATCCTGCGCCTGCTCCTCGATGTACTCCCGGACGTCCATGCTGCTCCTTCGCAGGCGAATCTCGGCGTATCTGCGCGTTGGTCACGATCGTAGCGGCGCACCGGGACGGACCGGGTGGCCCCTGGCGCCCGCCGCAGCGCCTGGGCCAGCCAGCCGGATTCAGCGAGCCAGGCTCACCGGGCGGCAGCAAGGAACTGGCGCGCGCAGTCCGCGATGCGCTCGCTGGCCCGGCCGTCGCCGTAGGGGCACGGCGTCGCCGCCAGCCGGGCGGCGAGCGACCGGTCGCCGATCAGCCGCCGGCCGGTCTCCCCGACGCGCGGGCCGGGCGGCAGCAGGTGCGCGAACCCGGCCGTCACCGCTTCCGGGCGCTCGGTCGAGTTCCGGATGACGATCAGCGGCTTCTTCAGCACCGTGCACTCCTCCTGCACGCCGCCGGAGTCCGAGACGAGCAGCCGCGCGTGCATAGCGAGGCCCAGGAACGTCTGGTGGTCGACCGGCGGCGTCGCCCGCAGCCGGTCCAGCGCGTGGTCCAGGCCGTAACGGGCCACCGCCAGCCTGGTGCGCGGATGCAGCGGCAGGAGCACCGGCAGCCCGAGCTTGCTCAGCTCGGTGAGGATGGCTTCGAGCCGGTGCGGGTCGTCGGTGTTCTCCGGCCGGTGGATCGTGGCCAGCACGAAGCCGTCCGGCTCGACGCCATACCCCGCGGCCGTCCTGGCCGCGGCGGCCGCGGCCGGGCGCATCGCGAGCGTGGCCTCGACGATCGTGTTGCCGGTCAGCACGATCTTCTCCGCGGGCACGCCCTCGGCTCGCAGGTTCGCCACCGCGGTCGCGGTGGGCGCGCAGTGCACGTCGGCGAGCACGCCGGCCACGCACCGGTTGATCTCCTCCGGCATCGCCCGGTCGAAGGACCGCAGGCCCGCCTCGACGTGGACCACCGGGATGCCCGCGTAGTTCGCGGCCTGCGCCGCCGCCGAGGCGGTGTTGGTGTCTCCCTGCACGACCACTGCGGCCGGCCGGCCGGCACAGAAGATGTCGCCCAGTTGGGCCACCAGCCGGCCGACCTGGACGTGCCGGGGCTGCCCGCAGATACCGGTCAGGCTCAGCGCCACCTCGATGCCCGCCGCGGCCAGGAATACCTCCGACAGTTCCTTGTCCTGGTGCTGACGCGAGTGAATGAGACTCCCGGCGCTGCCTAACAGGCTGGCCAGCGGGGCGAGTTTCACGATCTCCGGCCGGGTACCGACCACCAGCGCGATATGGCCGTTAAGTTCCGTCCCGCCCGTGCCCATGCCACCCGTGCTCATCACGTCCGTCCCCCAGCGGCAGCGATATCACTGCTGACGGTAGCCGCGCGGGGATCGCGGACACCGCCCGACACATCACCCCACCGGGTGAATCTGCGGGCCGGGCCCTGGTGGTCAGATCGGGTTCTCCGGATGGTGGAAGTCCCACTCCTGCAGGGCGGCAACTGCGAGCCAGTCAAGCCCCTGGCCAACCTCGGCCTCGATGCCCTGCGCCAGCGCCGCGATGGCGGCCGCGGCTGCGTACCCGTCCACGCCGTCGGCTGCCTCGGTCTTGCCTTCCAGGGCGCGGACCAGCATGTCCTTGGCGCTGCTGGACCTGGCCGGAGCGTGCGAATACGTGTTCGCAAGGTGCGAGATGGCCCGGCGGACCACGCGCTCGGCGATGCCGTCGCTCATGGCCACACGTCGTTCCGTCACCTTATGCCTCCATCCCTCGATCCCCGGCATCTTACCCAGCGAACTTCCAGGGCCACCGAACGCGATCTGGTTCGGACTGGCCCGGGCCGTGGCCGGTCCGGGAACAAATGCACCGCGCGCGGCCGCTGGCACGTACGGCTGTCGAACGCGGAGGAGGCCCATGCCCGACCAGCAAGTCCGCCATCCCCTGTTTGCCCGGTTCTATTCCAGGGTGAGCGCCAGTATGGAAGCCGCCGGGGTCGGCCAGCTGCGCGCCGAGTTGCTGGCCGGACTGACCGGCGCCGTGATCGAGGTCGGCGCGGGCAACGGCCTCAACTTCGGGCACTATCCGGGCTCGGTGACCAGCGTGCTCGCCGTCGAGCCGGAGCCGCACCTGCGCGGACTCGCCGAGCAAGCGGCCACGGCCGCCGGCGTGCCGGTCAAGGTGGTCGACGGCACCGCCGAGCGACTGCCAGCCGAGGATGGCAGCGCCGACGCGGTGGTCGCGACGCTGATGTTCTGCTCCGTGCCGGACGTGGACGCCGCGCTCGGGGAGATCCGGCGGGTGCTGCGGCCCGGTGGCCAGTTCGTCTTCATGGAGCACGTCCGGGGTGATTCGCGCGCGTGCCAGTACGTCCAGCGGCTCGCCGATGCCACCATCAGGCCCGCGTTGATGGGCGGCTGCCGCGCCTACCGGGACCCGGTCGCAGCGATCAAGTCCGCCGGGTTCACCGTGGCGAACCTGACGAAATACCGGCAGCCGGACTCCAGGCTGCCCTGGCCGACGGTGCCGCACGCACGCGGCATCGCGGTCCGCGACTAGGCCGGCTGCTCCGTACTAGCCCGGACCGGTTCGGGATAGCCCGGAGCAACTCGGAGCTGGCGCTGGACGACTCGCCGTCAGCCCGGCGACTCGCAGCTAGCCGAAGCGGCGGTCACCTGAACGCCTTCGATCAGCGCCGCGAGGCCGGGGCCGTCGAGCAGGTCGGCTGGCCGCACGGTCACGTCGTCGCGGACGTAGTAGAAGGCAGCGCGCACCTGCGCCACGTCGGCACCTGCGAGCGCGGCCCAGGCAAGCCGGTAGGCCGCCAGCTGGACGGCGACCGCTTGTTTCTCGGCAGCCGAGCCGGGCTGCCTGCCGGTCTTCCAGTCGACCACGTCGAATCCGCCCGCGGGATCGTCGGCAAACACCGCGTCGATGCGGCCGCGCACCATCCGGCCGCCGATCAAGGTCTCGAACCCGACCTCCACCTCGGCCGGCCAGCGAGCCGCCCATTCGCCGGCCTCGAAGGCAGCCTTCAGGTCGGCCAGTTGCGGGTCTGGCCCGGCCGCCGCTTCGTCATCGGCCGCACCCGGCAACTCAGCCGCGTCGATCAGCTGGGCCTGGCCGAAGCGCTCCTCCAGCCACTGGTGGAAGGCGGTGCCGCGAGTGGCCTTCGGCGCCGGCGGGCGTGGCATCGGCCGCCGGACTTGCTGCGCTAGCTCGGCTGGATCCCGCGCCATCGTGACGAGCGCGGACACCGCCAGCCGGCGCGGCAGCCCGACCAGTACCTCCTGGCCCGCCCGCCGCTGGTCCCGCTCGGCCAGCAGCAGATCGGTGTCGCGCGTCCACGCCTCGATCTGCTCCCGGTTGGCATCGTCCGGATCCGGTGGTCGGGCCGCCTTGGTGGCCTGCGGCCTCGGCGCGGTGAGCGCTCGGATCGCGTCGCCGACCAGTTCACCCGCGGCCCGGACCGCGTCGTAACGCGCACCCGCGGCGATCTCGGCCGGCCAGACCGCCGAGGCTGGTTCGGCCAGGGCCGGGTTGACGGCATCCGCGGCCGGCTCGGGATGCCAGTGGTCCACCTCGCCGGCACCGTCCTCGCAGGCCGCGCGCACCTCGGCCAGGAACCGGGACGGCCCGAGCCGCGAGGGCCCGTCCGACCACCAGTGTCCGCAGCATCCGAGCATGAACGCGGCCCTGGTCGCCGCGACGTAGGCCAGCCTGCGCTCCTCGGCCAGATCGCGCGCCGCGCACGCGGCGCTGAACTCGGTGAGCCCGGCACCAGTCAGACCGGGCAGGGCAGGCAGGTCGGCCGCGTCGCCGCGCAAGCTGAACGGGAGCAGCCGGGCGTTGTCCGTCCACTTGGTCGACACCCGCGGCCGGGCCGGGAACAGGTGCCGGTGCGGCCCGTCGGCCAGGCCCGGCACGAAGACCGCGGGCCACTGCAGGCCCTTCGCCGCGTGCACGGTGGCGAGCTTGACCGTGTCCGTGTCGCCGACCTGTCCGGCTTCCAGGCCGAACTCCTCGCTCTCGGCGGCGACCAGGTAAGCCAGGAACGCGCCGAGGGTCGGCTCTTCGGCATCCCCGGCGAACGCCGCCGCCGCGTCCGCGAACGCGTCCAGATCGGCTCGGGCCGCGGCCGGGTCAGCACCGGGCCTGGACGCGACCTCGATGTCGAGTCCGAGCGTCCGCTCGACCTCGGTGACGAGCTCGGCCAGCGGACGGCCCGCGTGCGCGCGCAGCGCGCGCAACTCGGCGGCGAGCGCGGCCATCCGGCCGTACCCGGCGAACGAGTAGGCCGCGGGCGGGCCCAGGTCATCCAGCGCCTCGACGAGGCTGCCCTGATCTCTGGTCAGGTCGGACAGGGCCTCAGTCACGACCGCGCCCTCCCGGTTTCCGGACCCGGCCGCACCTGGCGCGCGGGTGCTCGGCTCGCCCGCGCCTGGCGGTGTCGCCCCGGCTTGAGTCGGGCAGGCCTGGCCCGCGCCGACCCGATCCGCGCCGGCCCGGACCACGTCGGGCGGAGTCGGGTGGGTGGGGACCGCGCGGGCGAGCTGCCGGGCACGCCGGCCCAGCGCGACCAGGTCGGCCGGGCCGATCCGCCAGCGCGGCGACGTCAGCAGCCGCGCGAGCGCCCCCGATGCGGCCGGATCGTGCATGACCTGCAAGGTGGCCACGATGTCGGCCACCTCCGGCACCGTCAGCAGACCGCCGAGGCCGACGACTTCCACTGGCACCCCGCGCGCTTCCAGCGCGGCCCGCAGCGCGGCGAACTGCGTCCGCTTGCGGCACAGGACGGCGATGTCGCGCGGCCGGACCCTCGCGCTGCTTGCGTCCGGCCACGGCCCGCCGTCGGGGGCCAGGCCCGGCGGCAGCCGCAGCAGCCCCACCACCTGATCGGCCACCCACGCCGCCTCCGCGGCGGCCGACTCCAGCAGCGCGCACCGGACCAGTCCGCGCTCGGCCCGGCTCGGCGGCGCGACCAGAACCGGCACGTCGGCGGCGTCGGCCCGCAGCTCGGCCTGCACGACCCCCGCGGCGGCCAGCACCCGGCCGGTGTTGCGGAAACTGGTCGACAGCAACTGCACCGCCGCCGGCTGGCCGGGCGCGACCGGAAAGTCAGCGCTGAACCTGCGCAGGTTGCCCGCGCTCGCGCCGCGCCAGCCGTAGATGGACTGGCACGGATCACCGACCGCCGTGACCGGGTGCCCGGTCCCGAACAGCGCCCGCAGCAGCACCAGCTGAGCGTGCGAGGTGTCCTGGTATTCATCCAGCAGGACCACCTGGTAACGACCGCGCTCAGCCGCCCCCACCGCCGGGTGCCGGGTGGCGATCCGCGCCGCGATCGCCATCTGATCGCCGTAGTCGATGACCTCGCGAGCCACCTTCGCGGCCGCGTAGCCCGCCACGAGCGGCAGCAGCTGGGCGCGCGCGCGCTGGGTCTTGAGTACGTCCCTGACCGCCTTCGGCACTTTGCCGGTCAGCCCGGCTACGGTCGCCTCCAGTACGTGGCCGGCGTCGGTGACGTCGGCCGCCACGCGCAGATGCTCCGACATCTCGCCGGCCAGTGTCAGCACCGCGGCCGTCACGGTGGCCGGGGTCCACTCCAGCGCGTCCATCGGACCCTCGTAGGCCGCGACCACGCGCGCCGCGAGCTGCCAGCAGACTGCGGGCGTGATCAGCCTGAGCGTGGGCTCCAGTCCTTCGCGCAGGGCGTGATCGACGACGAGCCGGCCCGCATACGCGTGGTAGGTCGAGATCACCGGAACCCCGCCGAGCGCGTCCGGATCAGGCGCGGCGCCGGGCTGGCTGGCCGGCAGGCTCAGCCCGGCCCGGCGCAGGCCGTCGAGCCGCATCCGCACCCGCTCCGCGAGCTCGGCCGCCGCCTTGCGGGTGAACGTGAGCCCGAGCACGCGCTCGGGCTGCACGAGCTGATTCGCGACCAGCCACACCAGGCGCGCGGCCATCGTCTCGCTCTTGCCCGATCCGGCGCCGGCGATGACCGCCATCGGCCGCAGCGGCGCACTGATCACCGCGGCCTGCTCGGCCGTCGGCTCCTGCGCGCCGACCAGCCGGGCGAGCTGCGCCGGGCTGTACCGGATCTGCGGGCTCGTCACGGCGTCACCCGGCCGCCGCGCTCATCGACCGGGCAGCAGGTCGCGACCGGGCAGACCCGGCAGCCCGGGTTGGCCGTCGCGGTGAAGACCGGGCCCGCCATCCCGCTCGCGACGGTCTCGACCAGCTGCCGCGCCCACTCCGGCTCGGGGTCGTCGCGGAGGCTGCGCTGGGCCTGCACCCGGACGCTCGCGGTCAGCGCGGCCTTACCGACGTGCACCAGCTCGGCCCCGCCGGGCTCGCTGAGGCCCAGCTGCTCGAACGCCCCGAGCAGGACCGCGAGCTGGTAGACGCCGAGCTGTGGGTTGCGATCCAGGTCGCCGTCGGACGGCCTGGTGCCGGTCTTCAGGTCGACCACGATGGCGGCGCCGTCCGCGTCGCGCTCCAGCCGATCGACTCGGCCGGTGATCGTGATGTCGCCGAGGACGGCCTCTAGCTCCTGCTCGACCGCGACCAGCTCGCGCGGGTTGGTGCGGTGCCAGTCCAGGAACTTGCGCACCATCGCCTCGGCCTGGCCGCGCTGGCGGGCGCTGTACCAGGCGCTACCGAAGTCCAGGTGCTGCCAGAGTTCGTCGATGCGCTTGGCGACCTCTCCCTCGTCGGCGCCCTCCGCGGCGAGCGCGGCCGCCGCGTGGATCACGACGCCCAGATGCTGCGCGGCCCCGGGCACGCTCGCGCCGACCGCGGCCTCCAGCAGCCAGCGCAGGCCGCACCTGGTGAAGCTCTCGACCCGCGACGGCGACACGCGCACCCGGCCGCTGATCGGCTCGCCGGCCGCGGTGAGTTCGGTGAGCGCGTACCAGTGCGCCGGGCTGGCCCCGCGTACGCTCGCGGCCGCCAGCCGGGCGAGCTGACCGGCCGCCGCGGCCCGCACCGGGGCCGGCAGACTGCCGTCCGCGGCGGCGCGGCGCAAGTCGGCGGTCAGGGCCGGCAGCGACAGCCACCGGTGGCCGGAACCGGCGACGTGCTCGATCTCGATGTCGTCGCCGGCCAGGTCGGCCAGGAACCGGGACGGCCGGTCTTCGGCGTCCTCGGCGCCGACGGCAGTCACCAACAGAGCAGATCTGGCCCTCGTCACCGCGACGTAGAACAGCCGCCGCTCCTCGGCGAGGAGCCGCGCGGCGGCCGCCACCGCCGCGGCGTCCGCGGCCGGACCCGCCTCCCGGCCAGCCACGACGTCGACCAAGTCGTCCATGTCGAGCAGCGACCCGCGCTGGCGCAGGTCCGGCCAGGTGCCTTCTTGCACTCCCGCGACGACGACGAGGTCCCACTCCAGGCCCTTGGACTTGTGCGCGGTCAGCACGGTCACGGTCTCGCCGCGGGGCGCGCGCTCGGCGAGCGTGTCGCCGGCGATCTCCTGGCCTGCCAGGCTGTCCAGGAACAGCCAGGTCGAGCCCTGCGGCAGCCGCTCGGTAAAGCGGGCGGCCGCGTCGAACAGCGCCACCACAGCGTCCAGGTCCGCGTCCGCGACCGAACCGCGGGTGCCGCCGGCCGCGCTCGCCGCCTGCAGCCCGGCGGCCAGCCCGGACGCCTCCCACACCGCCCAGAGCACGTCGTGCGGGGTGCCGGCCTGATCGGCGGCGCGCGCGACCTCAAGCAGCGCCGCCACCCGCCGCGCCGCGGCCAGCGCCGATCCGACGGCGGGCCCGTCCTCGTCCGCTGGCCAGCCGGCCTGCGCCAGCTCACGAGGGTCGCGCAGGGCGGCCGCCAGCGGCTCCTCGGCGGGCGGCTGCGCCGCGGCGCGCGCTGCCGCCTGCAGGGCCCGGCGCAGCCGCCGCAGGCCAAGAGCGTCGGTGCCGCCGAGCGGACCGGTGAGCAGTTCCGCGGCCGCCTGCTCGTCCAGTGTCTCAGGCCGGATCGCGCACCGGACCAGCCGCAGCAGCGGGCGGCAGCCGGGCTCGGCGGACAGCGGCAGCTCGTCGCTGGCGACCGCGACTGGCACGCCGGCGGCGGACGAGCGCGCGCTGCAGCACCGGCACCTGCCGTACGGCCGACCGCACCAGCACCGCCATCCGCGACCAGGGCACGCCGTCTATCAGGTGCGCCCGGCGCAGCGTGTCGGCGATCAGCGCGGCTTCCTGGCTGGCGCTGGCCGCGACCGCGATCCGCACCGTCCCCGGCGCGCCGTCCTGGCCGGGAACGAGCGCGCGGTGATCGGCCCGGCCGCCGGGACTGCTGGCCGACAACGACCGGCAGCCTGGCCGCCACCCGCCGGGAGGCGGCCAGCAGCGCCGGGCCGCTGCGCCGGCTGAACCGCAGGGCAGCCACCTGGGCCGGGCTGCCGTCCGGTGCGCGGAACCGGTCAGGGAACCGGCGCAGCGCGCCGACGTCGGCCCCGCGGAACGCGTAGATGGACTGATCCGGGTCGCCGACGGCGACCAGCTCGCGCCCGTCCCCCGCGAGCTGCACGAGCAGCTCTTCCTGCGCCGGGTCGGTGTCCTGGTACTCGTCCACGAACACCGCGTCGTACGCGTCCCGCTCGCGGGCCCGCACCGCGCCGCGGCGCAGCATCGCCCCGGCGATCCGCACGATCTCGGCGTAGTCGTAGGCGGGCACGGGCGCGAGGTCGAACCTGGCGGCGTAGCTATCCAGGAACCGCCCGGCCGCTTCCCAGTCGTCGCGACCGTGCAGCCGGCCGATCGCGGCCAGCGCGCTGCCGTCGAGGCCGCGTTCGGCTGCCCGCAACAGGAAGTCGCGCAACTCGGCCGCGAAGCCGCGCGTCCCAACCGCGGCGCGCAGTCGTTCGGGCCAGCCACGGCTGCCGTCACCCGCTTCGCCATGCAGCAGCCTGCGCACCTCGAGCAGCTGCTCCGGTCCCGGCAGCAGGATCGGCGCCTGCTCACCGCTGAGCACGAACTCCCGCCGCACCAGGGCGAACGCGTAGCTGTGGAACGTCATCGCGACCGGCTGCCGCAGCGTCCGGTCCAGCCGCAGCGCGATGCGCTCGCGCAGCTCCTCGGCCGCCTTGCGGCTGAAGGTCAGCACGAGCACCCGGCCGGGGTCGATGCCGCGCCGCGCGACCCGGTCGACAACTGACTCCACGATCGTGGTCGTCTTGCCGGTGCCGGGTCCCGCGAGCACGAGCAGCGGGCCGCCCGCGTGCGTCACGACAGCGCGCTGCGCGGCGTCCAGCTCCGGCGCAGCGGGTGCGGCAGCCGGCTCGCGCACGAGCCGGTAGGTAAGCGGTGCGGTTTCCATCTCGTCTTGAATTCCAGCAGACCGCACTGACAATCGGGGTGCTATCCGTGCGGTGCGCCGTCCGGCATTCCCGCGAGCCGCGCCCGGCGCATGTCAATACGCGGCGTCCCACCGCCGGCCGGGCGGCGCAGCGGCGTGCCCTCGGCGTCGTAGTGCGCGAGCGCGGCGCGCTCGTGTCCGGCCAGCAGCGAGCCGTCCGCGTGCACGACCCGCCACCACGGCACTCCGCCGCCCCACAGCGCCAGCACGCGGCCGACCTGCCGCGGGCCGCCTTCGCCGAGGAACTCGGCGACATCGCCGTAGGACATCACCTGGCCAGGCGGGATCGTCTCGACCACATCCAGGACCCGGCCAGCAAAGTCACCCAGCCGGTTGTCGCGATCGCGCGGCGGCGCCGTCACTCGGTCTCCTGGTCGCTGGCCGGATGGCCAGCCGTCCGGCCGCCGCGGTGCGGCGTGCCGCCCTGGCGGCCCGGCGGCGATTCGCGGCGGTGCCGCGGCGACACTCCGCCGGCAGCGGGGTAGCGCAGTGCGAACATACGGGATATGGCGACCGCGACCAGCACCAGACCGGCGGCACCGAGCAGGCAGTACAACTCCAGCGCGGTCCGCCCCCGCGGCGCTACCGGCGGCGCCGGAATAGCCGCGACGCCGCCGCCGAAATGCGCGGTCGCGGTGAAGCCGCTGGCCGGCGGCCCGGTGGCGGCGATCCGGCCGGCCGCGGTGAGCGCGGCGGCCGCGTTGACTTCGCCGAAGCCGACCTGATCGTTGTAGCCGCCGGCCGGGCGACTGGCGGGCGTCGTGCTGCTGGTGATCGCGTCGATCACCTGGCTGTCGGTGAGGTCGCTGTAGCGCGCCTTCACCAGCGCCGCCACCCCCGCAGTCAGGGCGCACGCCGGGCTAGTCCCGGTGACGATCCAGTACCGGCCGTCCCGGCCCTGGGCCGGAACCGACGAGCCGGGCGCCGCGACCTGGACCGACAGGTTGTTGCTGGAGTAGCCGGCCAGCTGACCGCCCTGGGTCAGCGCGGCGACCGCGAGCACGCCGGGATAGTTGGCCGGGAACGAGTACGGGGCCTGCCCCGCTGGCGTCCCGGCCTGACTCTCGGAGTTGCCGGCCGACGCGACGACGACGACGTTGTGGTCGTACGCGTTCTGCAGCGCGCGCCGCACCGGCTGGCTCTGCAGGCTGTAGCCGAGCGACATGCTGATGACGCTGGCGTGATGGCTGACCGCGTAGTTGATCGCCGTCGCCAGCTCGCCCTGGCTCCTGGCCGCCGACTCGTGCTCGTAGGCGTTGAAGTTGGGGTCGCCCTTGTCTGTAATCACCCGGATGGACAGCACCTTGGCTTGCGGCGCCACGCCGATGATCCCGCTGTCGGCGGCATGCCCGTGCCCGACGATCAAGGACGCCATCCAGGTGCCGTGCTTGCCCCAGTTCGGGTCCGTGTCCGGAGTCGGCACCCGCGTGAAGTCCGGCCCGGTCAGGACCGAGCCGGTCAGGTCGGACACTTCCGGGTTCACGCCGCTGTCGATGACCGCGACGGTCACGCCGCGCCCCTGCGTCACCTGCCAGGCCGGCTGCACGTTCAGCGCCGCGAGCACCCAGGCCTCGCTGCCGCGCACCGCATCGGCGCTGGCGGGCACGGCGAGGCCGATCGCGGTGGCCAGCAGGGCGGCGAGCACGCTGCCGGCGCCAGCCAGCCGCCGGGCTGGCCCGCCGATCCGACGGCGTCGCGTCAGCATCCCGGCGCTCCGGGGCAGGTCGCGGCGGGCACCTGCTTCCCCAGGTGGTGAACTAGGTCCTTAACCAGCCCGGAGACGAGGTTGTTCATTTCCTGCTTGATGTAGTCGTCGGTGGACAGCGGGACGTGCCGCCTTCCGTCGGTAAACCCCGCCGTCGCGAGGATGACGTAGGGCCCGGCCGACATCGCGATCGAATACTGCCGCTGCGCCTGCCGGAAGCTGGCCGCCGCCGACCTGGCGAGCGGGAATGCGTGCACCGCGAAGCTCTGGCTGCGAGCGGTGACGCCCAGCTTGGCCGCCGCGGCCAGGGCCGCGCCGGTAGTGGGCATGGCGGCGACGCCGACCGTCGCGACCATGCTCTCGGATGCGTCGATGTAGGTCGCGCGCAGCACGGCGGCACATCGGCCGGCCGCGAGCACGGCCGCGGCCGACTTGGATACGACCTTGCCGCAGCCACCCGGCGTCGCGATGCCCAGTCGGCGAGCGGTGAGCGCGAGGTCGTCACTGCTGTTCAGAGATGTCCCCGGCACCAGGTACGGCAGGGTCGGCGGGAAGATCTGCCCCGCCTGCTGCGCGCGCCAGCGCCTGGTCATCTCCCAGGTCTGGATCTGCCGCTGCTGCGCCAGCGAGAACTCGCGCGGCAGCAGTTGCCGGACCGCTCCGGCGGCGCCGCCGGCCAGCCCGCACAGGCCGATGGCCAGCAAGGCGAGCATCGCCGCCCAGCTACGGCCGCGGCGCGGCGCGGACGGCAGCTGCGGGTAGCCCGGCCGGATCGGCGGTCGGCGGCGCCAGCTCGGTGGCCGGCCGACTCAACTCCCCGGCCGGTTGCTCGACGGCCGGCCAGGGCAGATCGACAGCTGGCGGCTCGGGGCCGGTTGAGTGCACCGGATCCGCCGCCGACACCCTGCCCGCCACCAGCGGCTCTGGTCCGACCGCGAGCGGCATCGTCTCGGCCGCTGCCGGTACCTGCTCGGCCGTCGACGGCCGGGCACCGACTGGGCCGACGGCCTGCCACACCGCACTGGCGGCCTGCGGCTCGTCGCCGCCCACGTCCCAGCCAGCCGGAGAATCCTCCTCGTCGCTGGCCGGGCCGGGCTGAAATGTCACACCGGAAGCCTACGGCCTGTGCTGGCTCTGCGGTGCCGCCCGACGGCGGCCCGGGCCGCCGCGCGGATCATCAGTACGTGGGCAGGCTCGGGTCTACCTGGCTGGCCCACGCGAGCACGCCGCCGCCCACGTGCACGGCATCGGAGAACCCAGCGTTCTTGACCACGGCCAGGGCCTCGGCACTGCGGGCACCGCTCTTGCAGTGCAGCACGATGCGCTTGTCCTGCGGCAACTTCTCCAGCGCGGCGCCGGTCAGGAACTGGTCCTTGGGGATGAGCACCGAGCCGGGGATCGAGACGATTTCGTACTCGTTCGGCTCCCGGACGTCCACCAGGAAGATGTTGTCACCGTTGTCGAGCATCGACTTGAGCTCAGTCGCGGTGATCGTCGACCCGGACGCCGCCTCCTGCGCGTCCTCGGACAGCACTCCGCAGAACGCGTCATAGTCGATGAGCTCGGTGATCGTGGGGTTCTTCCCGCAGATCGCGCACTCGGGGTCCTTGCGAATCCGCACGGTCCGGTAGCTCATCTCGAGTGCGTCGTAGATCATGAGGCGTCCGGCCAGCGGCTCGCCGATGCCGGTGAGCAGCTTGATGGCCTCGGTGACCTGGATCGAGCCGATGGAGGCGCACAGCACGCCGAGGACGCCGCCCTCGGCGCAGGAGGGCACCATGCCCGGCGGCGGCGGGTCCGGGTACAGGCAGCGATAGCAGGGCCCGTGCTCGGCCCAGAAGACGCTGGCCTGGCCGTCGAACCGGAAGATCGACCCCCACACGTACGGTTTGCCGAGCAGGACGCAGGCGTCGTTGACCATGTAGCGGGTGGCGAAGTTGTCCGTGCCGTCAACGATCAGGTCGAACTGGGAGAAGATGTCCATCACGTTGTCCACAGTGAGAGATTCCTCATACAGGACAACATTCACATATGGGTTTATCTCCTTGATGCTGTCCCGCGCCGACTCGGCCTTCGGGCGGCCGATGTCGGACTGACCGTGGATGATCTGCCGCTGCAGATTCGACTCGTCGACCGTGTCGAAGTCGATCACTCCGAGCGTGCCCACCCCGGCCGCGGCCAGGTAGAGCAGCGCCGGGGAACCGAGCCCGCCCGCGCCCACGCACAGCACCTTCGCGTTCTTCAGCCGCTTCTGGCCGGTCATCCCGACCTCAGGGATGATCAGGTGACGCGAGTAGCGCCTGACCTCGTCGACGGTAAGGTCTGCAGCCGGCTCTACGAGCGGTGGCAGTGACACTGCAATCTCCAGGTGTTCGATTCGTAGCCAGTAGGCAAGAACCACCGGCGCGCCGGGGGCATTCCGGCCCCGGAAAATGTCATTGGCACGGAGTAGAACTCCTGGCATGGAGCTGAACCCGCCGCCCGGCTTACCCTCGCACCCACCCGACGCGCCAGCCAGGCCAACCGTGATACCCATCC
Source organism: uncultured Actinomycetota bacterium (assembly GCA_963805805.1). Classification (GTDB taxonomy): domain Bacteria; phylum Actinomycetota; class Actinomycetes; order Streptosporangiales; family Streptosporangiaceae; genus JAJYUU01. Next base: position 62,812 of record CAWDVS010000014.1, read on the forward strand.
GGCCGGCCCTGGTCATACCAGCGCTGCGGCGGCCAGACGGACGCCAAGCGCCGCTGCCCGACCCCGTCGCCGTGCGCCAGGTCCAGGTCCCCGACTCCTCGCCCCCATATGACGGGCACCCATATGACGGGCACCCGTATGACGGGCACCCGTATGACGGGCCCCCGATTGACGGGCCGCCAGATGGCGGGCGGCCGGATACCGGGCCACAGAATGACCGCGAGCCCGCAGGCCAGCCGGTCCTGGCCGCCAGGACGGCGCCCGAGGACGAGGGACCGGACGACGGGGGGCCTGACCTGGGCCAGCCGGGCGCCCCAGCCCAGGGCCGCCGCGTAGGCCGGGCTGTCCCCGGACCTGACGGCTGGCCGAGCCAGTTCGCCCAGGTGCTGGCCGAGACGCTGGCGGGCGCCCGGCCCGCCCGTCAGATCGCACCGTGGACGACGGAGCAGACCAGAGAGCGCATCCGCGAGCTCGGCCCGTTGCTGGCGTCCAGCCGGCGCCCGCGGCTGCGCCGGGTCATGACCTCCGCCCCGGCGGCCGACGTCCTCGAGGTGACCGCCGTGGTGGGCTTCGGCAGCCGGGTCAGGGTGCTCGCGCTGCGGCTAGAGCGCGTCGACGTGGCCACGGACCGGTGGCAGTGCACCGCGCTCGAATCCGCCTGAGGCGCTATGTCCCCGCGTTCCCAGCAAGCTCAGCGGTTACGAGGATCGCCGTGGCATTGCTTGAACTTCCGGCCCGACCCGCACGGGCAGGGCGCGTTCCGGCCCACGTTGGCGTACTGCGTCGAGTCAGCGTCAGTCGTCTTGTGTGCCGCCAGCCCGGACCCGTCCTCGGCCGGCGCGCTGTAGCTGAGCTGGCCGGACTGCTTCGGCCGGGCCACGCCGCGGGCGAGGGCGGCCGGCAGAACGCTCTCCCCGTCGTCCGCGGCCGGGGCCGCGCTCGCGCCGCGGGCCTCGTGCCGCCCGGCCGGCCGCGCCGCCTGCTGCTGCGGGCGGGCCGGCGGCGCCACCGCGGGCGGCGGCACCGCACCGTCTTGCCCTGCCTCTTCGACGATCGGGTTCTGCTGGACCTGAACCTGCAGGTTGAACAGGCTGGTGACCGACTCCTCCCTGATGCCCTCCATCATCGTGGTGAACATGTCGTAGCCCTCGCGCTGATACTCGATCAGCGGGTCGCGCTGGCCGTAGCCGCGCAGGCTGACGCCCTCGCGCAGGTAGTCCATTTCGTAGAGGTGCTCGCGCCACTTCCGGTCGAGCACCGACAGCACGACCCGGCGCTCGAACTCGCGCATGACGTCCGGCGTGAGCTCTTCCTCCCGGCGGATATACGCCCCGTGCGCGTCCTCCCGGATCTCCTCGGTCAGAATCTCCCTGGTCAGGTGCGAGCGCTCGCCCCCCGCGTGGTCCGTGACCTGATCGATCGTGACGTGGACCGGGTACAGCTGGCGCAGCGCCCGCCATAGCTTCTCCAGGTCCCATTCCTCCGGGAAGCCGTCGGCCGTCGCGCCGGCCACGTATTCGCTCACGACCTCGTCGATCATGCCGTTGATCTGCTCTTGCAGGTCGGCGCCCTCCAGCACGGCCCGCCGCTCGTCATAGACGACCTTGCGCTGGCGGTTCATCACATCGTCGTACTTGAGCACGTCCTTGCGGATCTCGAAGTTGAGCGACTCGACGTTGCCCTGGGCCGACCTGATCGCGCGGCTGACCGGCTTGGACTCCAGCGGCATGTCCTCTGGCGTCTTGAGCAGCTGCATCAGGTGCGCGATCTTGTCGCCGTTGAACCTGACCATCAGCTCGTCCTCGAGCGAGAGGTAGAACCGCGACTCGCCCGGGTCGCCCTGACGGCCGGAGCGGCCGCGCAACTGGTTGTCGATCCGGCGCGACTCGTGCCGCTCGGTGCCGAGCACGTAGAGCCCGCCAGCCGCGACGACCTCCTCATGCTCCTCCGCGACGGCCTTGCGCGCCTTCTCCACCGCGCCCGGCCAGGCTGCCTCGTAGTCCTCCGGGGCGTCCACCGGAGACAGGCCGCGCTGGTGCAGCTCCTGGTCCGCGATGAACTCCGGGTTCCCGCCGAGCATGATGTCGGTACCGCGCCCGGCCATGTTCGTCGCGACCGTGATCGCGCCCTTGTGCCCGGCGCGCGCCACGATCGCAGCCTCGCGCTCGTGGTACTTCGCATTGAGCACCTCGTGCGGGATGCCCTTGTGCTTCAGCCGGCGGGATACCAGCTCGGATTTCTCCACGCTGGTGGTGCCGACCAGCACTGGCTGGTCGGCACGGTGCCGGTCGGCGATGTCGTCGACCAGCGCGTCCCACTTCGCGTCCTCGGTCTGGTAGACGAGGTCGGGCTGGTCCACGCGGATCATCGGCATGTTGGTCGGGATCGGCACCACGCCGAGCTTGTACGTCTGGTGGAACTCGTTGGCCTCGGTCATCGCCGTGCCGGTCATGCCGGAGAGCTTCTCGTACAGCCGGAAGTAGTTCTGCAGCGTGATCGTGGCCAGTGTCTGGTTTTCGTCCTTGATCTGGACGCCTTCCTTCGCCTCGACCGCCTGGTGCATGCCCTCGCTCCAGCGGCGGCCCGCCAGGATCCGGCCGGTGAACTCGTCCACGATCAGGACCTCGCCGTTCATGACGACGTAGTCCTTGTCCTTGGTATAGAGTTCCTTGGCCTTGATCGAGTTGTTCAGGAAGCTGATCAGCGGCGTGTTGATGCTCTCGTACAGGTTGTCGATGCCGAGCCAGTCCTCGACCTTCTGGACGCCCGACTCCAGGATGCCGACGGTGCGCTTCTTCTCGTCGACCTCGTAGTCACCCTCGCCGTCCTCGCCGCGCCGCAGCCGCGGGGCGATCTTGGCGAACTCCTGGTACCAGATGCTGTTCTGGTCGACCGGGCCGCTGATGATCAGCGGGGTACGGGCTTCGTCGATGAGGATGGAGTCGACCTCGTCAACGATGGCGAAGTAGTGCCCGCGCTGGACGCACTCCTCCAGCCCCCAGGCCATGTTGTCGCGCAGGTAGTCGAACCCGAACTCGTTGTTGGTGCCGTAGGTGACGTCGGCCGCGTACTGCTTGCGCCGCACCTCCGGGTCCATGTCGGTCAGGATCACGCCGACCTCAAGGCCCAGGAAGCGGTGTACCCGGCCCATCCACTCGGCGTGGTACCGGGCCAGATAGTCGTTCACGGTGACGACGTGGACGCCGCGGCCGGTGAGCGCGTTCAGGTAGGAGGGCAGCACGGCGGTCAGGGTCTTGCCCTCACCAGTCTTCATCTCGGCGATGTTGCCGAAGTGCAGCGCGCCGCCGCCCATCAGCTGGACGTCGAAGTGCCGCTGGCCGATGACCCGCGTGGCAGCCTCGCGCACCGTGGCGAAGGCCTCGGGCAGCAGGTCATCCAGTCCCTCGCCGTCGGCGTACCGCTGCTTGAGCTCGTCCGTCGTCGCCCGCAACTCGGCGTCGGTCAGCCCCCGGAAGTCTTCCTCGATCGAGTTGACCTGAGTGACGAGCGACCTGAGCTTACGCAGCGTCTTGCCCTCGCCAGCGCGAAGGACGTTATCGATGATTGCTGGCACTTGTCGTCGCGCTCCCTGCGATCCGTCCGGCTAGAGGTCTGGCTGGCCGCTGGCCCCGTCGGCCTCCTGGCCACTTCCACCTCGGCCTGGGCGCCTGTTCGGGCTGGCCCAGAGCCTGGCTCCGGTAGCCAGACTGGCTTCCCCGTCATCGTAGGCGACCGGGCCAGCCAATGCCGAGTCAGCAGCCGCCCCTGGACGCGCCGTCGGGGCCAAAAGGCGCACCCGGATGGGCCGGCGGCCACCATGATGAGTACATTGGCCCACGCGACCAGAGCCTGTAGCTGGGGCTGCGGTACGGAAGCGGTAGAAGAGGAGCAGGGCGAATGTCAGACCAGGTCAGGCCCGCCACCGCGAGCGGCACTATGGCCGGCGCCGAGAGCATGGGCGGCGGCGCCTCCGCATCGCCCGCCCCGTTCGTATCTCAGGTCCCTGGCACCCCGGTCCACTACCCCACCTATCACGGCCGGACCGTGTCGTGGGTGGCGGTGACGCTGATCCTGATCGCTTTCGTGGCTGGCGGGCTCGCGCTGGTCTTCGGCCCCACCTGGTGGCTGTTCTGGGTCAGCCTCGGAGTCGCCGCGGTCGGCGGCCTGCTCGGGCTCGCGACCAACATCTTCGAGGACTGGTATTAAGCCGACCGCGAGCGGCTGACTTCCTGGGGGCTCCCGGCCGGAGCCGACTATTCGCGGGCTAACTGACTGTCACTGCCTGCCGGTAGTCTCCGATGCGTGGCCGATGCCAGCCTCCCCGCGCCCAAATTCACGCTAAGTCCCGACGAAGCGCGCCTCATGCTGCTGCGCGCGCAGGGACTGGTCGGCGCGGACGGCCGACGCGGCGGCGTTCCCGCCCTGCTCAGACGGCTCGGCGGCGTGCAGCTGGACACCATCAGCGTGCTGGCCCGCTCGCACGAGTTGGTGGCCTATGCCCGGCTGGGCCCGGTCGGCCGGTCCAAGGTCGAACGTGCCTACTGGCAGCCGGGGACGGCGACCGCGTTCGAGTACTGGTCGCACGCCGCCTGCGTGCTGCCGGTCGAGGAATGGCCGTACTACGCGTTCCGGCGGCGGGCCTTCCTGGCCAAGGGCCAGCGCTGGCACCAGAGCCATCCCGAGGTCTGTGCGCAGGTGCTGGCCCGGATCCGGGCGGAGGGCCCGCTCACCGCGACCGAGCTCGGCGGGGCCAAGCGGGGCGGCCCGTGGTGGGACTGGTCGGACACCAAGATCGCGGTCGAGTGGCTGCTCGACACCGGCGAGGTCATTTGTGCTCGCCGGTCGGCCTGGCGCCGGGTCTACGACCTGCCGGAGCGGGTGCTGCCGGCCGAGCTGCTCCAGTCGGACCTCAGCGATTCCGAGTGCGCTACCCGGCTGGCCGAGGTCGCGGCCCGGGCGCTGGGCGTCGCCACCCAGGCCGACCTGACCGACTATCAGCGGCTGAGCTACAAGGCCGAACTGCACGACGGCGGCCCGGTGCTGACGGCGGCGGCCGCGGCTGAGGCGGCGGGCCTGATCCCGGTGGAGATCGTGGCCGGACGGCACAGCCGGGCGGTACCCGCCTGGGTGCACCCGGACGCGCTGGAGCAGGCTGACGAGGACGCACCGGCGCGGCGGGGCCGGCACCGGACCACGCTGCTATCGCCGTTTGACTCGCTGATCTGGGATCGCAAGCGCACGCTGCGGGTGTTCGGATTCGAGCACAGCCTGGAGGCCTATGTGCCGCAGCACAAGCGGGTACACGGGTACTTCACCATGCCGCTGCTGGCGGCCGGGCACCTGATGGGGCGGGTGGACCCGGCCAGGGACGGAACGACGCTCGTCGCGCGCAAGCTCAGCCTGGACAAGGCCGCCGCGGCCGAGCCGATGGCGAAGGCGCTCGCCGAAGCGGCCGGGTGGGTCGGCTGCGATTCGGTCCGGGTGGAGCGCGCCGAGCCGGCCAGGCTAGAGCCGCGGCTGCGCGCCGCCCTGGCCGCCCTCGGCACCTGAGTCAGCCCCGGCCGCCGGACCTCTGGGCCTACCCGGCCGCCGGCACTCAGTCCTCGCCGGAGAACCGCTCCCACGCCGACTGCCGGGTCATCCCGAGCGCCTCGCCGATCCGGGTCCACGTCAGCCCGCGGCTGCGGGCCTGCCGTACCCACCCGGTCAGATGCTGCTCCACCTGAGCGCTGGCCGCGGCGACCCTGGGCAAGTGAGCCAGTAGTTCCTCGTCGGACAGCCGCTGCTCCCAGGCCTCGACCGCGGATTCGCCCGAGGCCTGAGGCGAAGTCGGCGGCGAGTTGCGGATGATCTCCGCCGACAGGTCCACACACTCGTTGCAGATGTAGACCCCAGGTCCGGCGACCAGCTTCGCCACCTCATCCGGCCCCTTCCGGCAGAACGAGCAGCACAGGCCCGCGCGCAGATTCGTCGCATCCGTCATCGGCTTACTCCGGCTCCCGGGCGTCAGGCACAGCCTGACGAAAGTTGTCAGGCAACACCTTACGACGTAAGGGATTACCTGACAACCCGGAGCTAGCCGAACTCGATGAGCTTCTCCCGCACGGCCACCATGACCGCCTCCATCCGGGAGTGGATCTGCAGCTTCTCCAGAATGTTGCGGACGTGGTTCTTGACGGTGTTCTCCGAGATGAACAGCTCCTTGGCGATGTCGCGGTTGTTCATGCCGCGAGCGACGAGGCGCAGCACCTGAATCTCGCGGTCGGTGAGTCGCGGCGCCGGGACCTGCTGCGGCGGCTCATCCTCGTCCCGGCGCGCGAGCGCGGCGAACTCGGTCAGCAGTTTGCCGGCCATAGACGGGTTGATGAGCGACTGGCCGCCGTTGACCGCGCGGACGGTGTCGGCCACCTCGTCCAGCGGGATGTCCTTGAGCAGGTAGCCGCTCGCCCCCGCGCGGATGGCCTCGAACAGATCCGCTTCCTCGTCGCTGATCGTCAGCATGACAATCTTCGCGCTCGGCACGAGTTCCTTGAGTGCCCGGCACGCCTCGATGCCGCTGCTGCGGGGCATGCGGATATCCATGAGGATCACGTCTGGCAGGGCTTCTCCGGCCTTGCGCACGGCCTCTTCGCCGTCGCTCGCCTCACCCACGACCTCGATGTCGGGCTCGGCGTCGAGGACCATTTCCAGGCCCCGCCGAAAGAGCGCATGGTCGTCGACGATCAGCGTGCGTATCGGTTCCGGTCCCTGCCGGGCGTCAGCATCAGTGTTGCTCGGCCCGGCATTGCGGTCCATGCGATCCTCCTCTGACGAACCGGATCCAGCTGCGCCTGGCCGGCCCGCCGCAACCACTGCATCCGCGATGCCCGTGCCTGAAACTCTTACCGACCCACGGCCGGGTTGCAAGCCGCACGCTACGCCGGCGCGTCACAGGTACCAGCAAATCGGGCGGCGTGCCGCGCCTGCCTGAGACGCGAGCGACCAGTAGCTCAGGCAGCCGCCCGGCGGCCGGGCCACCGGGCGGCGGAAGATGCTGCCGCTACCGGCCGGTCAGGTCGGCTGACTGCGAGACGCGGCGCTGAGCGTCCCCGGCCAGGGCCGCTGCCGAGCCATTCTTCTCGGCGAGCGAGCCGACGCCGGCATCGGGGTCCTCCACGAGCCTGATGACGCCGTACTGGTAGCCGCGCCGCCGGTACACGACGCTGGGCATGCTGCTCTTCTCGTCGGTGAACAAGAAGAAGTCGTGGCCGACCAGTTCCATCTCGAACAGCGCCTGGTCGATGGTCATCGGCACCGCGGCGTGGAACTTCTCCCGGACGACGAGCGGGCCATCGCCTTCCATCTCGATCGGCACGACATCTTCGGCGTCGGCGGCCACGGAATCGCCGGCCGCCTGGCTCGCGGCGTCGTCGTCCTCATCTGTGGCGGGAGCCAGCTGGACCTCGGGGAGTTCGGCCGCCGCCCCCTGGTCAGATTCCGGCAGGTCGGTGACGCGCAGCGCGGAATGCGCGCCGTGCCTGCCCTTGCGGCGGTCGAGCGCGCGGCGCAGCCGGGCATCCAGCTTGGCCAGCGCCAGATCCAGCGCGGCGAACCGGTCCTCAGCTGTCGCCTCAGCCCGGATCGCCGGGCCCTTCGAGGTGACCGTGAGCTCGACCCGCTCCTTGCGGGCCGCCTGCCGGGGGTTGCGCTCCGCGGACACCTCTACGTCAACGCGGAGAGCGCGATGGTCGAGCTTCTCGATCTTCGTCAGCTTCGCCGTGGCGTGCTTCCGGAACCGCTCCGGCACCTCGGTATGCCGGCTCTTGAAGATGATGTCCACTTAGGAACCCCCTTCTGCCCGGATTAAATGGCGGCACCCGCCTGGCCGACCTGGTCTTCTACCCCACATCCGCCTGCTGAGAGGATCGCAGCCGCTTATGCCACTATTACTCTTCTCCCGTACCCGGAGGACATCGGATCCCCCGGCGGGGCAGGGCTTACTTCTAAGCCGCACCGTGATCGGTCGACGAGAAGTCGCCTTACGTGGGCCGTTTCGCCTGCGGCTGGCATCGGCTTGCCCGGTCCGCCGTCCCCGTACGGGTTCAGCCGACCTGGCGCAACCACGGACCCAGGCGGGTGCCATACCAAGACGCTAGCCGCCCTCAGCGCCGATGTCAGCCGCCGGGTCATGATCGATCAGCAGCGGGCCAGCTGGGCGGCGGCTACGCAGCCGGCCGCGGGCGCCGGTGAGGGAATTTAGGTCTCAGCGGCGTTCGCGGCGCCGCCGCACCGGGCTTCATTAGGCGTGTCGCACCTTCCGGCGGTAGGCACCGTATATCCGTTAAAGTAGTAATCATCAGCTGGGGAACGCCGGAGCCGATGAAAGGCCCGGGACCTTGGTCCAGGAGATGTACGGGGATAGCGAGGTGTAGACGACGCCTGCCGTTGTGCTCACGGCGAGCGCCCCGCCGCTCGCGGTCAGACTCCGGACTCCGGACGGCAGACGGCCAGTGCCCAGCGCCTGGGAAAGTCCGCCGGTCAACGGCACCTGGTAGAGCTGCGATCCGCTCACGGCGAGCAAGTAGTACGGGTTGTACCAGCTCATCGCCGCCACGCCAGGGGCAGCCAGATCGCTCCCGACCGGGACGGCCGGGCCGAAGCTGACCCTCGTGGTACCGAACCGCACTGCCGCGACGTACAGCCGCGTGCTGCCCTGGATCTGTACGAGCAGCGCCGCCCGGACTGCATCAGGCGCCATCCGAAGCGCCAGGATCCTCGCACGGGACGGCAGCGTCGTCGGCACGCTTACCTGCACTGCCCGGACGTTGCCGGCTTGCAGCACCCAGATACCCGCGCCCGTCACGGCCCACAGCCCTCCGTTGTTGTCCCAGTCAAGCGAGGAACACGGGCCGCCAGCCGTCGAGATCGTGTAGGTACGCAAAGTCGAAGGGAGACCGAGCCTGCCGACGCGGACCATACAACCATTCCCCTGCTGCTCCGCGGCCGCGACCTGCTGGCCGACCGCGGTCACGGCCGCCGCCATCGCGGTGACATCGGCCGGGCTGCTCGGCTGGCTGAAGCCGGGGATCAGGGTCGGCACCTTGCCGCCGGCGGTTAGCTGCTTCACCAGGCCCTCACTGGCCAGGTAGAGCGTACGCGGCTTGGGTCCCAACGCCGGGCTGCCGGCTACCGGCACGCTCCCCGCAGTCCCGGCCGGGTACTTGTGCCCGTCGATCGCGAGCTGCACCGACATCGCCACTGCCGGCGAGTACGCCGAGCTGGTCAGCGTCCGGACTAGCTGCGCGTACATCAGGGCAAGCTGGCCCTGGCTGGCGGTATCCGCCTTGCCGCCGAGGTCCACCAGAGCCCTCTGGTTGCTGATTATGACCGGCCGGAGCAGCGTAGTCCCCTTGGGGAACTCGGTCATGGTTGGCCCGGCGAGCCAGCTCCCCCGGTCGTTGATAAGGCCGTTGACGAGGCTGCCGGCCAGGCTCGTGCTGAGCGCGCTCTTGGGGCCCTGCACCGGCGCATAGACGGGGTCTGGCACCAGACCACCGGGAGGGAACCCGTCCGCAGCGTAGAAATACAGGTTGTGCGGCTGGAAGACCGCCTGGAAGTCGTCCTGGGTGAGCAGCAGGTTCGAGCCGGCCGGCAGCTGAGCGATGAGCAGCTTCGAGCCGTACTGGCCGAGCGTGAAGGTGAACTTGGTGGCAGCGTCCGATTCGTAGGCATACTGACCTGTACTGCTGATCGTGGCAATGCGCTGGCCGCTGACCACCACGCGCTTTAGCGGCGGGCCGGAATCGCGTGGCACGATCAGCGGCTGGCCGACCTTCAGCTCCGGGCTGACGACCGTGACGGTCCCGACCGGGTTCCACTTCACGCCAGGCGCCAGGTAAGCGCGGGCCGCGGCGGGGTCCAGCGCGAAGCTGGCACTGGCGTGCAGGAAACCGAGGACTACTTCCTGTGCAATCTCGCCGGGCTGCGGGCCAGGCGGCGGCAACGGCTGCACGTATTGCTGCGGCTGCCCGCTGACGCCGGTCAGCGGCTGGACCGCCCCGCTGATGGGGGCGGCGGCGCAGCCGCCGATGGCAGCTGCCGCCGCGACGGCGAGCGCTGCTATACAGCACGTAAAGCGGCTAACCACGGATGCCCGCCTCCCTGGCCGGGTCCGGGTCCTGATATGGGTCATGAGCAGCCCCGGCGGCCGGGACCGGAAGCCCGGGTACCTCCAGGTAATCCGGATGCTGCTCGCCGATCTCGTCGGGATTCAGCGGTAGCGGAGACCCGTGCAGGTCGCCACCCACGAGGCGCGGCAACGTCACCCGGAAGACGCAGCCCCGGCCAGGCTCGCCCCAGGCCTCGAGCCAGCCGCCGTGCAGCCGCGCGTCCTCCAGCGCGATGGCCAGGCCGAGCCCGGTGCCGCCGGACGTCCGGGCCCTGGCCGGGTCGGCCCGCCAGAACCGGTCGAAGACCAGCTGATCCTCGCCGGGCTCCAGACCGACGCCAAAGTCTCGGACGGAGACGGCGACGGCTGCGGAGTCGGCCTCGGCCGTGACCACAATGTCCTTATTTTCGCCGTGCTCGACCGCGTTCTGGAGCAGGTTCCGCAATATCCGCTCGACGCGGCGCCGGTCGACCTCGGCGATGCAGGTCTCGGCCGGCAGCCGGAACTCGATCCGGGACCCGCGCCGCTCGGCCAGCTGCTGCGCCACGTCGGCGGACTGCCGGACAATCGAGCCGATGTCGGCGGGCTCGGCGTCGAGCGTGGCGGCGTTGGCGTCGTATCTGCTGATCTCCAGCAGATCGGTGAGCAGCGATTCGAACCGCTCCAGCTGACTCTGCAGCAGCTCCGCTGACCGACCCACGGCCGGATCCATCTGGTCCCTGGTGCCGAACAGCACGTCCGCCGCGATCCGGATCGTCGTCAGCGGGGTGCGCAGCTCGTGCGAGACGTCGGAGACGAACTGGCGCTGCACCTGGGACAGATCCTCGAGCTCCTCCAGCTTTTCCTGCAGGCTCGCCGCCATCTCATTGAACGAGGTGGCCAGCGCCGCGAGCTCGTCGGTGCCGCGGACCTCCATCCGCTCGTTTAGGTGCCCGGCTGACAGCCGCCAGGCGCCGTGGGCGGCCTGCCGCACGGGAATGACCACCCAGCGGGTCACGAGCCAGGCGATGGCGGCGAGCAGGAACACCGTGGCGATCCCGACCAGCAGAAGGGTGCGCTGGATCAAGCCGATGGTCTGCTGTTCCGCAGTCAGCGGGAAGAAGTAAAACAGCTCGTAGACACTGCCGAACTTCGCTCCGGCCAGCAGTCCGGGAACGGGGGCGCCGACCAGCCCGACCGGCATCCTGGTCCAGACGAATAGCGGCGGGCCGTTCGGAGGCGCCTTGTCGACCGCGCGGACGAGCTTCTCCGGGAGCAGCGGTATCCCGTCAAAGCCGACTTGGCTGCCGCTGGTATAGGCCGGGTCGCCCTGATGGCCGGGCCGGACGACCAGACGGAGCGCAAACGGCGAGTCTGACTGGCTGGAGTTCGTCGTTGCTCCGGGAGCGACCGGAGAAGTGCCCAGCTCAACGGCGAGGCTGTCAAGGTCAGATCTGGTCGGCCGAGCTCGGTGACCCCTTGAAGGTAGCGGACGTGCGGGCGATGTTCATGCCGGCCTGGACGACGTTCGTGGCCGAGTGCTGCTTGCTCGCGTACAGGTCGGCCACGACGCGCTGCATGAGGAAGTAGCCGAGCACGCTGACGACCACCGCGGACAGCACGAACGTCGCGGTGACGACCCGCAACTGCAGCGATCGCCCCCACCGCTCCCGGAGGCGCAGCATCCAGCGCCGGACCGCCTGGCTCACCGCGACCGAGAGCTCGGTAGCCCGCTCCCGGAGGCGCGCCTCGACCACGCGCTGCCGGAGGCCCGCGCCCACCGTGCTCGCTGTCTGTCTCACCGTGCCGTCTCACCGTTCTGACGCCGTGCCCAGGCCGGTCGCCTGCAATCCGGTCCGCCCCGGACGGCTGGCCTGGTCATACTCGGGTCAGCCTGGACCCGCCTTATATCCAACGCCGCGGACGGTGACGACGATCTCCGGACGCTCCGGATCTTTTTCGATCTTCGCGCGCAGTCGCTGCACGTGCACGTTGACGAGCCGGGTGTCGGCTGCGTGCCGGTAGCCCCAGACCTGCTCCAGCAGGACCTCCCGGGTGAAGACCTGGCGGGGCTTGCGGGCCAGGGCCACCAGCAGGTCAAACTCCAGCGGCGTCAGGTTCAGCGGCTCGCCGGCCCTGGTCACCGAGTGCCCGGCGACGTCGATGGTCACGTCGCCGATTGACAGGGTCTCCGGCGCCGGGTCGTCGGTCCGCCGCAGCCTGGCCCGGACCCGGGCGATCAGGACCTTGGACTGGAACGGCTTGACGATGTAGTCGTCGGCCCCGGACTCCAGGCCGAGCACGACGTCGACGGTGTCGCTCTTAGCCGTCAGCATGACGATCGGCACGCCGGACTCGGCCCGGATCTGACGGCAGACGTCGATGCCGTCCATGCCGGGCAGCATCAGGTCCAGCAGCACCAGATCGGGCCTGACCTCGCGAAATACGTCCATCGCCTTGTCGCCATCGGCCACGAACGTGGGCTCGAATCCCTCGCCCCGTAGCACGATGCCGAGCATCTCCGCCAGAGCAGCGTCGTCATCGACGACCAGTACGCGACCCTTCATAGACCTCATCGTTCCACGTAAGAGGCGGCTTGGGGATCAGCCGCGAAGCCGGCACTCATGCCTTGATCACGCAGATTACCTGGCGTGACGGGTTGCACAAGTCCACGTTCGGTGACAATCGCGGTGATCAGGTCCGGCGGCGTCACGTCAAAGGCGGGATTCCAGGCGGGCGTGCCGGCCGGCGCGACCGGCCGTCCGGCCAGGCTGGTGACCTCGTCGGCGGACCGGAACTCCACCTCGATCCCGCTGCCCGCGGGGGTTTCGGGGTCGATGGTCGAAACAGGCGCGACCACGGCAAACGGGACGCCGTGCTGCCGGGCGAGCACGGCCAGGCCGTAGGTCCCGACCTTGTTGGCGACGCTGCCGTCGGCCGCGATCCGGTCGGCTCCGGTCAGGACCAGGTCCACCTGGCCGCTGGCCAGCAGCGCCGCGGCCGCGTTGTCGGCCAGCAGCGTGTGCGGCAGGCCTGCCCTGGCCGCCTCCCACGCGGTCAGCCGGGCCCCCTGCAGCAGCGGCCTGGTCTCGTCGATCCATAGCCGGGCCAGCCGGCCCGCCCGGTGCGCGGCCAGGATCACGGCGAACGCGGTCCCCTCCCCCGCCGAGACCAGGCTGCCGGTGTTGCAGTGGGTGAGGATCCGCGCGGCCGCGGGCACCAGCGTCAGCCCGTGCGCGGCCATCGCCGCACTGGCCCTGCTGTCGTCCGCGGCGATCGCCCGTGCCTGCGCGAGCGCTGCCGCCGCCGCGCCGCCGGGGCCGGGAACGGGGCTATCCCCGGCCCCGGCGCGCCGCCACGCGCGCAGGGCCAGCCCGGCCGCCCAGGCCAGGTTCGCCGCCGTCGGCCGGGCGGCGGAGATCGCCGCCGCGGCCGTAGGCACATCGTCCCCGCGGGCGGCCGCCAGCGCGACCCCGTACGCCGCCGCGACCCCGAGCATCGGCGCGCCGCGGACGGCCAGCCGCCGGATGGCATCGACCAGTTGCGGCACATCCGTGCAGGTCAGGTACGTTTCCTCGGCCGGGAGCCGGGTCTGGTCCAGGAGCTCGATGGCCGGGCCCGCAGGCCGATCGAGCCAGCGCAGCGGCGTGATGTCCATAGCCTTGAGTCTGCATCAGGCCTGCGCCTCAGCCGACCGGGCGACGCTCAGTTCACGCAGGGAATGCCGTTCCTGGCGCTGACCGAGCCGCCTTGCGGGCCAGCGGTCGGGATGACCACCGGCGGCGGCCCCGGCGTCGAGGCGACCGGGTCGGTCCGGGCGGCTGACCCGGCTTGCGGTCCGCCCTTTCGGCGATGATCGGCGGCTTCCTTCCTTGGCGCGGGCGCCGGATCGAACGCGGCGTGCACGATCTGCTTGATGTAAGCCGGGTTGACGACGTTGGCGTCCTGGTTGTCGATGGTCGCGTAACCCTCGATCGGCAGCGTGTGGAAGACCAGGTCCCCGCTGGTCAGATTCCGCGCCGCAGCGGCGAAGTCGAGCAGGTTCCAGCCGTAGTCGGCCATCACGTAGTGCTTGGCGACGGTCAGCAGCGCCGAGACCTTGGTCAGGTCGCTGAGCACGCCCACGGTCTTGAGCTGGTGCATCACCGAGTCGATGAACGCCTGCTGACGGTGGGTGCGGTCCAGGTCACCGTTGGCCAGGCCGTCACGCTGCCGGACGAAGGCGAGCGCCTGGGCCGCGTCCAGGTGCTGGTAGCCGGCCGGGAAGTCGGCGCCGGAGTTCAGGTCGTGCACCGGGTGGTTGAGGCACACCTCGACGCCCCCGAGCACCTTAGCCAGCTCGTAGAACCCGTACAGGTTCACGGCGGCGAAGTGATCGACGTGCACGCCGGTCAGCGCCTCGACCGTGGCGACCGCGGCCCGCTGGCCGGCTTCGTTGGCCAGGAACGCCCGGGTGTTCCTGGACATGCCCGGATACTTGGTCGCGAGCTGCTGCTCGGTATAGGCCAGGCTGACCCCGTAGGCCTGGTCGATCTTGCCCTGCTGCACCGGGCCGGGCGTACCGGCGAAGGTGACCCAGTCGTCGCGCGGGATCGAGAATCCGACCGCCCGCGTCCCGTTCGCGAAGATGTGGATGAGGATCAGCGTGTTGGTGGCGTTCCCGCCGGTGCCGGCCTCGACCGCCCGGCGGCTGCCGGCGTGCAGGTATTTCAGGACGGACCAGGGCAGGATGTCGCCATTCCAGTACGTCCGGCTCTCCAGGCCCATGAGCAGGATGTTCTGCGGCCCGGTCGACGGCCCGCTGACGATCGCGTGCGAGTTGCCGATGCTGCGCAGGTCACTCACCCCGAGGTAGGAGAGCCCGCTCACGGCCAGCACGACCGCCGCCGCGACGCAACTCACCGAGTAGCCGGCCCACCGCCGCGCGGGCCTGCGGGCCCGCCGCTCGCCCCCGTCCCGCCGGGGGCGCCCACGCCTGCCGTCGTCGCCTGGCTCCGCTTCATGCTCCCCGCGCATTGACTCCCCCGGCCGATCTATTACACCTCGTGTCCAGGTGAACACTACCTGCGACCAATCGGCCCCGGCCGGCTCGCTATCCTTCTGGAGCATGGCGCAGTCTGGGGGGGCTGGCCCGCGCTCGCGGGCCGGCGGCGGGAGCAGCCGGCAGCCGGGGTCGCAGGCGCCGGCTCCGGCCCGGGCAGCCGCCGCCAACCGGACCCGGCCGGGCCGGCCGCGCGGCTCGCGCCAAGGCTGCCTGGGCGTCGTCATCGTGGCCGGGGGCGCGGCCATCGGCGCCGCGGCGACGATCATGACCGGCAGCGAGCCCGGTCTGCTGCTCGGCCTGTTCCTGATCGCGGCGACGATCGTCGCCGCCCTCGTCGTCGCCCTCCGCTCGGCCTATGTGATCATCCCGGTACCCGCACTCGCCTATACCGCCGCCGCCCTGCTCGCGGGCTATGTCCATGACCGGGCGACGGTGGATACGTCGCTCACCGGCCTGGCCGTCAGCGCCGTCCAGTGGATCGCCGCCGGGTTCTTCGTCATGAGCGCGGCCACGCTCATCGCGATCCTCGTCCCGGCAGCCAGGTGGATGTTCGTCGGGCCGGGCGCGCGGCGCGCCTACCGGGAGCCGCGCGGGCGGGCCGGCTCGCAGTCGCGGGGCCACAGCCGAGGCCCGGCGGCCGCCAGCCGCCCGGCCGAACCCGAGTCGCCCAGCTTCCCGGCGGCCGGACCGCGCCAATCCGGCTAGCCCGTCTGGCTAGCCTCGTCCGGCTACGAGCCCTGCAGCCACGACTCCAGGTAGCGCTGCTGAACCGCCGTCAGGGTGTCGATCCTGGTCCCCAGCGACGCGAGCGTCAGGCGCGCGACCTGGGCGTCAATCTCGGCCG
Source organism: uncultured Actinomycetota bacterium (assembly GCA_963805805.1). Lineage (GTDB taxonomy): Bacteria > Actinomycetota > Actinomycetes > Streptosporangiales > Streptosporangiaceae > JAJYUU01. The sequence continues at coordinate 78,826 of CAWDVS010000014.1, forward strand.
GAACCTCGTGCACCGCGGCCGGGGCCGGGTCACCGGTCGCCAGCCAGGCGAGCGCCAGCGCCTGGATCGCGAACGACGTGTCCATCACCGCGGCCGGGTTGCCCTCGGCGGCCACCAGGTTCACCACCCGGCCCTCGGCCAGCAGGATCAGCCGCCGCCCGTCGTCCAGCACGTACTCGTCGGCGTGCGGCCGGATCCCGCGGTTGACGTGGCCGGCCAGGCCATCCAGGGCCGGCAAGTCGACCTCGACGTCAAAATGCCCGGCGTTGGCCACGATCGCGCCGTCTCGCATCACGGCCAGCTCGGCCGCGCCGATGACGGCGATGCTGCCCGTGGCGGTGATGAACAAGCTCGCCGAGCGGCGCCGCGGCGGCCATCGGCATGACCCGGAAGCCCTGCATGAACGCACCGAGCGCGCGCACGGGGTCGATCTCGGTGACGATCACCTGCGCGCCCAGACCGCGGGCCCGCTCGGCCACGCCAGAACCGCACGGCCCGAAGCCCGCCACCACGACCGTCTTGCCCGCGATCAGCGTGTTGGTCGCGCGCAGGACCCCGTCGAGCACGGACTGGCCGGTGCCGTACTCGTGGTCGATCATCCGGCGCGTCGCCGACGCGTCGGCGGCGACGACCGGGATCCGCAGCGAGCCGGCCGCCGCCATCCGGCGCAGCCTCGCCGCGCCGCTAGAGGTCGCCTCGCAGCCGCCACGTACCGCGCCGAGGAGCTCTGGCCGTTCCTCATGGAGAGTGTTCACCAGGTCGCAGCCATCATCCATGACCAGGTCGGGACCGCAGTCGAGCACCCGGTGAATGTGCTCGTAGTAGGCGGCGCGGTCCACGCCCGACCGGGCCTGCACGGTCACTCCGGGCTCGGCCGCCAGCGCGGCCGCGATGTCGTCCTGGGTCGACAGCGGGTTGGACGCGGCCAGGTGAACCTGCGCGCCGCCGGCCGTCAGCGCCTCGACCAGCACCGCCGTCTCGGCAGTGACGTGCAGGCAGGCGGCCACCTTCAGGCCGGCGAACGGCGGCTCGGCCGCGAACGCCGATTTCAGCATGCGCAGGACGGGCATGGACCGCCCGGCCCAGGCGATCCCGGGCTGGCCGGCCAGCGCCAGCCCGGGATCGGCGATGTCCGATGCGATGGCCGACGGGCTAGCCCGTCGGCCTTCCGCGTCGTCAGCGCCACTACGGGTTGGCCCGGTCGCGGGCGGCCTGGCCGGCTCGCCCGCGCCGCCGTCAGTAGCGGTAGTGATCGGGCTTGTACGGGCCATCGACCGGGACGCCGATGTAGGCGGCCTGCTCCTTGGTCAGTTCGGAGAGCCGGACGCCGAGGGCGTCCAGGTGCAGCCGGGCGACCTTCTCGTCCAGGTGCTTGGGCAGCACGTGCACGCCGAGCGGGTACTCGCTGGTCTTGGTGAACAGCTCGACCTGCGCGATCACCTGGTTGGTGAAGCTGTTGGACATCACGAAGCTCGGGTGGCCGGTCGCGTTGCCCAGGTTCAGCAGCCTGCCCTCGGACAGGATGATGACCGCGTGGCCGTCCGGGAACGTCCACTCGTCCACCTGCGGCTTGATGTTCGTCCGCTTGATGCCGGGCAGCCGGGCCAGGCCCGCCATGTCGATCTCGTTGTCGAAATGGCCGATGTTGCCGACGATCGCCTGGTGCTTCATCTGACTCATGTGCTCGGCGGTGATGATGTGGAAGTTGCCGGTGGCGCTCACGAAGATGTCCGCCGAGCCGACCACGTCTTCCAGCCGCGCGACCTGGTAACCGTCCATCGCCGCCTGCAGCGCGCAGATCGGGTCGATCTCGGTCACGATCACCCGGCCGCCCTGGCCCCGCAGCGATTCCGCGCAGCCCTTGCCGACGTCGCCGTAGCCGCAGACCACCGCGACCTTGCCGCCGATGAGCGTGTCGGTGGCCCGGTTGATGCCGTCCACCAGCGAGTGGCGGCAGCCGTACTTGTTGTCGAACTTGGACTTGGTCACCGAGTCATTCACGTTGATGGCGGGGAACTTCAGCGTGCCCGCGTTCGCCATCTCATACAGCCGGTGCACGCCGGTCGTCGTCTCCTCGGTGACGCCCTTGATCTCGGCGGCCGCCGCGGTCCACTTGCCTGGCGTCTTTGCGAGCGACCGGGTCAGCACCGAGAGGATGACCTGCCACTCCTCCGGGTCGTCGTCCTTGGCCGCCGGCACCTCGCCCGCCGCCTCGAACTCGGCGCCCTTGTGCACCAGCATGGTGGCGTCACCGCCGTCGTCGAGGAGCATGTTCGGTCCGGCCGCCTCCGGCCAGGTGAGGGCCTGCTCGGTGCACCACCAGTACTCCTCCAGCGTCTCGCCCTTCCAGGCGAAGACGGGGACGCCCTTGGGGTCGTCGGCGGTGCCGTCCGGCCCCACCGCGATGGCCGCGGCGGCGTGGTCCTGGGTGGAGAAGATGTTGCAGGAGGCCCAGCGCACCTGCGCCCCGAGCGCGACCAGCGTCTCGATCAGCACGGCGGTCTGGATCGTCATGTGCAGCGAGCCGGTGACCCGCGCGCCGGCCAGCGGCTGGGACGCCGCGTACTCGGCCCGCACCGCCATCAGGCCAGGCATCTCGTGCTCGGCCAGCCGGATCTCGCGGCGGCCGAAATCGGCCAGCGAGATGTCGGCCACCTTGAATGGAAGGGTCTGTCCGGGCATTCGCGCTCCTCGCGTTGTCGTCTTCGGTCCGGCCCCCGTCAGGGCCGACAGGACGACGCTACGTCAGCGCAGGCGGCGATTGCACGCCGAGATGGCCGTTCTTAACAATAACTTGTAAGATTTGATCCATGCGGATCACTGAGGCGGCGCGGCGGCTGGAACTGACGCCCAGAATGCTCCGGTACCGGGAGTCCCTCGGCCTGCTCCCCGCGCTCCGGCAGGCCAGCCGGCGTTTCGCTGCCCAGGGTTCCGCCGGCCGGGATGCCGGCGGCCGGGGTGCCGCCGCCGGGCGGCCGGCGGCCGCCCGCGGACCCGGCCGCATCAGTCCGGCGGGCGCGCATCGCCAGTTCAGCGACGCGGACATGGCGGCGGTCGCGCTCGGGCTCTCGATCGAGCGCCGCTACGACATCAGTCCGGTGGCGCTGGCGTTCGGGCTCAGGGTGCTCGCCGATCCGCGGGTGCGGGCGGACGTGGCCGAGCTGGGCAGGCGGATCGGCCGCCTGCAGGCGCCGCCGGCCAGGGCGCTGGACTTCGAGCAGGAACGAGCCCTGCGGCTGCTGAACCGGCCCTGACGAGCCCGGCGTCAGGCCTGCCGGAAGTAAGCCGCGGGCGTCGCACCGGTCTCGCGCCGGAACGCTGCCACGAAGGCACTGTCGGACTCGTAGCCGACATGCCGCGCCACCATGCCGATCGGCTTGCCCGCCGCGAGGCCCGGCAGCGCGGCCTGCAGCCGTACCAGGGTCCGCCAGCGCCCGAATGTCATGCCCGTGCCGGACAGGAACTCACGGGCCAGCGTCCGCTCACTGGCGCCGACCTCGTGGCCCCACTGCGCCAGTGTCTTGGCATCGGCCGGCTCGGCCAGCAGCCGGGCGGCCACCGCGGCAGCGCGGTCATCGGCCGGCGTGCGCACCTCGATCGTGGTCATCGCCACCGGCTCGAGCAGGTCCACGAGCATGGCCTCGGCGTTGGCCCGCCGGTCCTGGCCCAATTCCTCGGCCAGGTACCCGATGAGCTCGGCCAGCAGCGCGCTAGCCCGCACCGGCGTCGGATCCGGCCACTCGATCGGGCACAGCCCGGGCCGGACGTAGAGCGACCGCATGGTCGCGGCCGCACCCGCGGTCAGTGTCTCGTGCCGGACCCCGGCCGGGATCCACAGCGCCCGCGTCGGCGGCAGCACCCAGGCGCTCTGCAAGGTGCGGACGGTCAGGACGCCGCTCGCGGCCCACGCCAGCTGGTGATCTTCGTGGGTGTGCCAGTCGAAGACCTGACCGGCCAGCATCGGGAACGTCGCGACGAAGACCGCGACGCTGTCGTCGACGTCAGCGGCACATTGTCCGTCCTGCGACACAACATGGCAGCCTACGCCCTTGGGCTACGACTGGCCTGTTCGTAGCGTCGGGACCATGAACGAAAACCATGCGCGAGTATGCACCAGCCCGGAATGGGCTGAGCACATCCAGACGGAGATCCTGCCGGTGCTGACCGCCGGCGTCGACCTGGGCAAGGAGATGCTGGAGATCGGGCCGGGGCCCGGCGCGGCGACCGAGTGGCTGCGGCACCGGGTCGCCCAGCTGACCGCCGTCGAGGTCGACGCGGCCGCTGCCGCGGCGCTGGCGAGCCGCTACGCCGGCACCAACGTCCAGATCGTGACGGGGAGCGCCGCGGAGCTGAGTTACCCGGCCGAGAGCTTCGACTCGGCGGGCTGCTTCACGATGCTCCACCATGTGCCGACCCTGGATCTGCAGAACAAGATCCTGGCCGAAGCCTTCCGGGTGCTGCGGCCCGGTGGCGTGCTGATCGGCTCGGACAGCCTCGCCAGCACGCACCTGCACGAGTTCCACGAGGCCGACACGTACAACCCGGTCGAGCCGGCCTCGCTGCTCCCGCGGCTGCAGACGCTGGGCTTCAGCAAGGTCACGGTGATCGTCGACGATTCGCTGCTGTTTGTCGCCCGCAAGGCCACGCCGGACGAGTCCTGCGGCCGGGACGACCGATGAGCACCGAGATCCAGGCCCGGCACGTGCGCACCGTCGTCACCGGGCTGGTCGGCTTCGCGGCCGCGCTGGAACAGGAACTGCTCGCGGCCCGGCGCGCGGCCGAGCCCGGTTCCGCCGATTGCTGGGCCGCGGCGCCGCTGGTCGCACACAACACCGAGTTCAAGCACCAGCAGGTGCAGCGGCTGACGGCGATCGCGGCCGGGACGACGCCGCCGGAGTTCGCCGAGATCGACCACGGCTCCGCCGCGGTCTACCAGCGCTACGCGGCGCTGCCCGCCGCGGCGGTGGCGGCAGGCAGCTGGCAGGCATCGGGCGCGCTGATCGACGGCCTGGCGGCGCTGCCGGACGAGGACCTGCTCGATCCGGCCCGGCACCCGTGGCTGCGCGGCCGGATGCTCTGGCTGCAGGTCATCGTCCGCGGCTTCTGGCATCCGGCCGGGCACCTCGGCGAGTACTACCTCGGCCACGGCGAGCCGGAGCGGGCGGTCGGCGTGGCCACCCGCGCGGTGGCGACGGCCGCCGGGCTGGAGGCGCCCGCCGCCGCCCGCGGCATGGCCAGCTACAACCTCGCCTGCGTGCGGGCCAGGGCCGGCCATCCGGACGACGCCCTGGCCGCGCTCACCGAGGCCGTCGGGCTGAACCCGGACGTCCGGGCCAACGCGGCTCGCGACCCCGACCTCGCCGGGCTACGCGACAGCGGCCGGCTCGCCGCGGTGCTCGCCTGAGGCGTACGCCACCTGTTGGCCGTCTGGTCAGTCAGATGCGCCAAGGCCGGCGGGCCAGCCCGGAACAGCGGCCGGCCCGCCGCGGCTACTCGGCGGGCCGGTCCCGGCCGGTGCCCGGCAGCCGCCGGCGCCGCGGCCTTAAGGCCCGCCGGGCGGCCCTGATCGCCGGATCCGTCAGGTCGGCCCGGCGCGCCTGGTAAAGGTCGGGCTCGAGAAAGATCAGCCGGGCGATGGGAACGGCGGCCCGGACCCGGCGCTCGGCGGCGTCGATCCCGGCCGCGATGCTGGCGGCGGTCTCGTCGTGCAGGACTCCGATCTTGGCCGCCACCAGGAGTGTCTCCGGACCGATGTGCATGGTCCGCAGGTGGATGACGCAGTCCACCTCGGGGCCGGCCTCGATCGCGGCCACGATCGCGGCCTCCACGCCTGGCCGCGCGGCCTCGCCGATCAGCAGGCTCTTCATCTCGATGGCCAGGACAGTCGCGACCCCGGCCAGCAGGACGCCGATGGCCACCGAGCCGACGCCATCCCAGCGGTCGTCGTGGGTGAGCCAGGCCAGCAAGACCCCGAGTAGCGCCAGCATCAGGCCAGTGAGCGCCGCGACGTCCTCCAGCAAGACCGCCGGCAGTTCCGGAGCCTTGGCGTGCCGGATGAATGCCCGCCAGCCGGCCCGGCCGCGGGAGCGATTGGACTCGACCACCGCCGTCCGGAGCGAGAAGGACTCCAGCGAGATGGCGATGCCGAGCACGATGATCGCGACCACCGGCGAGGTGAGGTGCCCGGGATGCCGGATCCGCTCGACGCCCTCGTAGACGGAGAACAGGGCGCCGACCACAAACAGCACCACGGCGACGATGAACGCGTAGAAATACCGCTCCTGACCGAATCCGAACTGGTGCTCCTCGGTCTCCTCGCGCCGGGCCCGGCTGCGGCCGATGAGCAGCAGCACCTGGTTGCCGGAGTCCGCCACCGAGTGCACGGACTCGGCGAGCATGGACGCCGATCCGGTGATCACGAACGCGACGAACTTGGTGACGGCGATGCCCAGGTTGGCGCCGAGAGCGGCGAAGACGGCGCCCTTGCCGTCGCCATGGCCCGCGCTCTGCGCGGCGGCCGGCGCCGCGTCCCGGTCTGGCGGCGAACCGGGTCTGCCTGGCTCGGCCGGGGCTGATCCGGCCGGCGCGGGCCCGGTCGGCGCGGGCGGCCGGGCGCGGGGCGTCTGGTCCGGATGCCGACCGGGCCGCGCTCGGCGGGCTCTCCCGAACCCACTGGGCTGCTCACCGGATCCCCCGCGGGCCGACCGGCAGCCTCAGTGCTTGGCCCCGGCCGCCGGGTCGCGGGCCTCGTCGATCAGCAGGACCGGGATGTCGTCCCGCACCGGGTAGGCGAGACCGCAGTCCGCGCCGGTGCACACGAGTTCGCTGGCCGCCTCGTCGGGCCGCAGCGGCGAGTGGCACTTCGGGCAGGCCAGGATGTCGAGCAGCCAGTCGTCAATCTTCATTCCGTCTCCAATAGGTCAGCAGAGCCCTTCCTGCACCTTACGCACCGTATCCGGGGATCGCCCCTGACGGGGGCCCTGGGGCCGGGAGCACGGGCCGGCTAGCTAGCCGAGCCTGCCGGGATCGGTCGGGGCGGACCGCAGCACCCGCAGGTGCCCGCGTCGGCCCACCTCGATGCCCTGCCCGGTGGGTTCGGCCGGGGTCCGCGGCGTGGTGGCCTCCCGGACCGCGTTCGCGAGCGCTTCGAGGTCGTCCGCCTCCTCCTGCTCGTCCACCGGCACCACCGGTAGCCGGACGACGTCCCAGCCGCGGGGCGCGGTCATCCGGTCCGCGTGCCGGCCGCACAGGTCGTAGCAGTGTGGCTCCACGTAGGCCGCGAGCGGCCCGAGCACCGCGGTCGAGTCGCGGTAGACGTAGGTCAGCGTGTACAGCGCAGTCTGCTTGCAGGCCGGCCTGGAACACCTACGAGCGGTCAACGGGGTACTCCGCTCTGATCCTCGCCGCCGCTCGATGCCAGCTCCTTGCCGCCGACCCGGGCAGACTTGCGATGGTCACTCACAACGGCTGACGGTATCGACCGGAGGCCGGTAACGCCACCACCCGGGGCACACTGCACGATCGTGTCTCCGGCTGCCAGAACGCGAGGAGCAGGCCGGCCTCCGGCGGGCTGGGATACGCTCGGTTACTGTGCATGACGGCAATGGCCAGCCCCCGCGCCAGGCGTACCGGCGCGACCGGCACGGACGCGGGCTGCGCGGATCGCTGGTGCCGCCCGGTGTCCCGTTGCACCGCACCCGCGGCGAGCGCTTCGACGACCTGGTCCTGCTGGCCGTCTCGCAGCTGGAGCCGCGCTGGGAGAACGAGCTGTCGGTCATCGAGTTCGCGGTCGAGGAGATCCCGCCCGCCGAACCGGATCCGGGCGAGGGCGACCTGGTCCCGCTCGCCCGCCTGGAGCAGGCGGTGAGCACCGACGAGGGAGAACGCCCGGCCCGGATCGTGCTGTACCGGCGGCCGCTGATGGCCCGCGCGGACGGCGACGAGGAACTGGCCGAGCTGGTCCTGGACGTGATCGTCGAGGAGTTCGCGCACCTGCTCGGGGTTGACCCGCAGACGGTGGATCCGAGCTATCCGGGCGACGACTGAACGTGGCGTCAGGGCGCCACGGCGCTGAGCACGACCCGGACCGGCGGCAGCGGAACCGAGGTCAGCGCGCTGGGCACCGGCTGCACCAGCTGGAGCTTCCCGCCCGCGCTGACCGCCCAGCCGGCGTAGACGGGCCCGGAGCCTGACACCGGGCTGACCAGCACGGTCAGCGGCGCGCCGCGATGCCCGGCCGGGGCGCGCACCGGCACGATCGCGCTCCCGCCCGCCTTCACCTGGACGACGGCGCCGGTCTCAGCGCTCACGGCGGTGGCGGCAGTGCCGACGGCGATGCGCACGGTCGCGGCCCTTCCCGGCGCGGACAGGACCACTTCCGCCGTCCCGGCCCGGCCGGCCGGGCTGCCCGCCAGCACGCCCTGCTCCTGTACCGGGGCCGCGGTCGCGGCCATCACGCCCGGCGCGCCGGCCGGGCCGCCGGGTAGCTCGACCCCGGCGACGATGGGCGAGCTGGAGGTGAGCTTGAGCGCGCCGGCGACACCGCCAAGCGAGGGCAGCGGGATCTGGTACGACGTCCCGCCGAGCAGGTCGATGTTGGTCCCGCCGGTCGGCTGGTAGGAGCCACGCTGGGTAACCGCCGTGACCTTGACGGCCGCGGTGCCGCCACCCGGCACGGCGATGAAGAGCTTCGGGCTGCCGCTGGTGTGCGGGATGCCCGCGATGACCAGGCTGCGCGCGGGGGCCTGGCTGGCGGGCAGCCAGGAACCGCTGTCGGTGCCGTTCTTGCTCCCCCTGACCGCGGCGACCACCCGGCCGACGCTGGTGCTCACCCACAGCGCCAGCACCTTGGACGACTGCACCAGACCGGTCAGCGACTGGGTCACCATGCTGTGCGGCGGCACGGTGATGCCGTTGTCCGCGTTGGCCAGCAGCGGGCCGCCCTTGGTGATGTCGGTGATGGCCGTCACCTGCGCGTTGGCGGGCGCACTGTCGGTATTGATGAGGTAGATCTCGATGTTGCCCGCCGTGGCCTGGCCCGGCCCTATGAACCACGAGCTAGTACTGGGGGCGCCGCACTGCGCGGTCGGCTGGCCAGCCGACGCTTGCTCGGCGGCGAGACCCTGGGCCATCGCGCCGCTGGCGGTGACGATCACGCCGCCGCGACCGGACACGGTAGTGACCTTAGGGCTTGATCCCGGCTGACCCGCCCGCAGGCTCTTCGGCAGGGCAGGCGCTGGCCGGACCGCCGAGATGTGCAGCAGGCCGGGCTGAGTCACGGTGGCCAGCACCGGGCCCGTCGTCGCGCTGCCGCCCGGCACCAGGCGAGTGACCTGGACCGAGCCAGCCGGCGCGGAGCCGGGGACGGCCGCGATGGCGAGCGAGGCGGCGGTCGGCCCGGCCGAACCGGGGGCGGCGCACGCGTACACGGCCGAGCTGACCGGTACTTCCACCGCGGGTGTCCGCGGCGCACCAGCGGCAGCCGCCGGGTGCCGCAGGCCCGCGGCGCCGTAGAGCCCTGCGATCACCAGCACCACGAGGGCCGCGAACATGATCCTCGGGCCGCGAAGCCGGCTCACCACGACTCACCGTCGGCGTCCTCGTCCGGCGGGATCCAGCCCCGGTGGCGCCGCTCGGTCCGGCTCGGCCAGTCCGGCTGGACGTCGCCGGCCTGCGGGAGTGCCTCAAGCTCGTCCGACGGTCCGGGCCAAGCCGACTGGCCGGCCTGGGGCCAGTCGCCCGCCCGGGTTGTGCTATCTCCTGGCCAGTCGCCCGGCCCGGCTGCGTCATCGCCTGGCCAGGCGGCCTGACCGGGTACCCCCCAGCCGTCCGGCCCGGCCGAGCCCGCGGTGTATTCATCCGGCCAGCCTTGCTGCGGATGCTGGGTCCAGCTGCCCGGCCGACCGGCCTCCGGCCAGGCCGACGCGTGGTCATCCTCGCGATCCCAGGACGAATTCTCGGCGGTCCGCCAGCCCGAGCCTGGCTCGGGTGCGGGCGGCCCCCAGTCGCGGGTCCGGTCATCCCGGCCGCGATCCGGCCGCGGGGCCGGGTAATCCGGGAACGCCGGTTCCTCTGGGTAAGGCGAGCCCGCCGGTGTGTGACCTGCGGCCGGGCGGGGCGGGTACGACGGGCGCGAGGTGATACCGCGGTCCGGCGCCTGGTCTCGATAGCCGGGGTCCTCACCGCGGCGGCGGCCGCGGTGGCGCGGCCGCCGACCGCCCGGGCCGTCATCCCGGTATAGGTCGCCCTGGCCCGGCAGCAGGCCGCCCCGGCCCGATAGCTCATCCCGGCCGGAAGGCTCGCCCCGGCCCGGCAGCTCGTCCCGGCCCGGTGGCAGGACCGGCTCCGGCCGCGCGGACAGGTCATCGAACCCGGACCCGGACGGTGACAGCCCGGCCCTGGCGGCGGGCCGGCGCGGCCGGGCGTCGGTGTCCCACGGCGCCGATGGCCGGTCGCCCTGCGGCCAGGCCGCGGGGTCGCCGTCCGGCCGGGACTGGCGTGGCTCCGGGGGTTCGCTGAGGAACCTGCTGGCCGGCTGGCCCGCAGGCCAGGCGGCGCGCGGTGGCCCGCCGGTGGCGGCGCGACCGGCCGCTGCTCCGGCCAGCCCGGCGGCCGCCACGCCAGCGGCCGCGGCGCCCGCGGCCGCCACATCGGCGGCAGTGCCCGCTTTCCGGTCCGGCCGCGTCCCGGCGGCCGCGGGCCTGGCCCGACGCCGCCCGACCCGCTCTCCGGCACCGGCCAGGTCCGGTTCGCCCTGTGCCGCCGGCGCCGGGGCGGCCCGGCTGCCAGCGGCGCGCCGTGACCGGTCGGTCCCGCGACCGGCTGGTTCGGAGGCACGCAGCGTCCTCGCCGGCCGCTGTGGCCAGCCTGCGCCGGCCCGGACCGGCCGGCCTTGCGCGCGGTCCCGGTGCGGCCGCGGCCAGGCCGGGACGGCGACCGGCCGCGGCCGCTACCGGCGGGTGGTGCCCCGGCGGGCTCGGCCGCGGCGGCGTCCGCCGCCTCGTCCTCCGTCTTCGCCTCCTGGGCGGTCTGCGTGCTCGCGGCCGCGGCTGCCTCGATCTCCGCGGCGGTCCGGACGCCCGGCAGCGCCAGCACGGCGACCACGAGGATCGCGAACAGCTCAAGGCCGGTGATCAGGTCGTGCAGCAGGCCGTTGCGGCCCACGGTCAGCGTCCCGCCGCCAGCGGGCAGCCGGAACGCCTGGGCCCAGCTGCCGGCCGGCGAACGTACCGGGGTGAGCCCGTGCCCGTTCAGCGCGGCGTGCCAGCCGCCAGCGGGCTCGGCCAGTTCGAGGATGCCGCCTGCCGTCGGCGCGGTCGCGCCGGAGACCCCGATGGGCACCGGAGTTGACCGGCACGACGGCGCCGGACGGCTCCACCACGGTCACCCGGGCCGGCAGCGTCGTCAGCCGCCACAAGTCGAACGAACCGTTCCGGCTCACGAGCGTGAGGCCGGACACGGTGTTCAGGGTGCTCACCAGCTGCGGGCTGGCGGGCGCCCGGACCAGCACGAAGCCGACGTCGAACCGGGCGAGCTGCTCGCTCTGGTCGGCCGCGAGCCCGCCGCTGGGCGCGACCAGGGCGGCGACCGCGTGACTCAGCGCGGTCTGCGCCGCGCTGACCGGCACCACGCCAGGGTCGGCGAACTGCGGGCTGCCGCCGCGCAGCAGCAGATACGACACGTGGCCGTCGGTGCGAGAAAGCACGAGCGTGCGCAGCTGCCAGCCGGGATCGCCGCTGATCGGCGCCAGCGACGGCAGCACCTCGCCGGCGGCCGGCGCGACCGGGCCGGCGACGGGGTGCCCGAGCCAGTAGCGCGGCCGCCAGCACCGGCGCGGAGAACGCGACGAGGCCGAGCAGGGCCGCGGCCAGGCCGCGCGGGCCGGTGAGCGTCCGCAGCCCCTTGCGGCCACGGCCGGCGAGCGCGCGGCCCAGGCTGTCGGCGCCGGCGGCGCTGGCCAGCAGCAGACCGGCCGCGGCCACCGCGAGGGCCGGCCCTGGCCACGGCGTCATCCGCCGCGCCACCGGCCGGCGTCACCGCGGTGCGGCTCATCGCGACCGCCACAGCCAGGCCCAGCAGCCCCACGCACCACCCGGACACGATGAGCACCCGCCGCCGCGGCGCCGCCAGCGCGACCAGCGCGACGAGCACCAGGGCGGCGCTCACCCAGTACGGCGGCAGGCCCGGCCCGCCCGGGCTCAGCAGCAGCACCGCCCGTGCGGGCAGGTTCGGCGTCGCCAGCCCTGGCTGCTGGACTCCGGCTTCGAGCAGCAGCGCGGACGGGTGCGCCAGCAGTTGCAGCATCCACGGCAGCAGCAGGACCACCGGGGTGACGGCGATGATCAGCAGGTTGATCAGCATGGCGCTGGACCTGCGCACGACGACCGCGGCGACCACGGCGGCGACCACGGTCATCGGCCACAGCACGGGCACGAACGCGGTGCCGACGGTGACAATCAGCGCGACCGCCCACGCGGCCCGGCGGGCCAGCCGCGGCGACTCGGTGAACATCCGTCCCGCGGCCAGGCCGATGACGGGGATCAGCACGAACGCGACGGTGCTGCCGAGCCTGCCCGCGGCCACCGCGCCGAAGACGACCGGCAGCAGCGCGTAGCTCGCCGCCGCCCACACCCGCACGAGCGCGGACTTCGTCACCTTGCGCAGGGCGAGCAGCGCGGTCAGCCCGGCCAGCGGCACGCAGCCGAGCAGCAGCACGTCCACGGCCAGCCAGGTCTTGCCGAGGAGCAGGGTGGCGAGCAGCGCCACGAAGCCCGCCGAGGGCGGCGCAGCGCTGGCCGAGCCCACGCCGACGGGGTGGAATGCCTGCAGCACTTCGCCCCACAGGGTGGACGCGCCCTCCCAGGCGGGCAGCAGCGCGCCGCCGCCGAGCGGGCCGCCGCCGAGCAGCGAGTGCTCGGCCACCGCGGTCACGATCACGAGGGCGACCAGCAGCAGGACGCGCTGGCCTGGTGATGAATCGCTGCAGGAAGCCGCTGTCGGTGAGCAGCGAGTCGTCGTCGGTCGGATCGTCGATCGCGGACAGGCCGGACGAGGTCTCCGGCTTGCCGGAGCGGGTCAGCACGAGCGCGACGAACTCGGCCGCCCGGCGCAGCGAGTGGCCCGCCTGCAGGTCCGGCGCGGACCCGGCTGTAGGCGGCCCGGCCGGCCGCGGGCGCGGCGGCGGCGCGCCGCCGCGAACTTCAGCGGCTGGCCCAGGACCCCGGCGACGGCCGCCGCCTCGTCCAGGGCCGCGGTGCCGCGCTTGGCGACGGTGTAGAAGATCGTGCGCACCAGCGAGATCGCGAGGTTGGCCACGAGCGCCACGAGCATGGGCCCGGCGGGCAGGTTGCCCAGCAGCGTCAGCAGCCCGTTCCGGCGGTCCAGCAGCCGGGCCCGGCGGCCGACCGAGATAGGGCGGCGGCCTCTGGTCGCGGCCAGCGCGTGGTAGACGACCGCGTCGGTGATCACCCGGACCCGGAACCCCGCCGCGTGCACCCGCCAGCACAGGTCGATGTCCTCGCCGAACAGCGCCATGCCGGGGTCGAAGCCGCCGACCTGGTCCCAGACCTCCCGGCGGATCAGCATGCCGGCGCTGCTGACGGCGAGCACGTCCCGGTCACCGTCGTGCTGGCCCTGGTCGACTTCGCGGGGCTCGATGCCGGTGATGCGCCGCCCGACGGTGTCCAGCGAGATGCCGGTCTCGAGGACGACGTCGCGGTCGGTCCAGTCCATGAGCTTCGGCCCGAGCACCGCCGCCGTGGGCGTCTCGGCCGCGCCGCGCAGCAACTGCTCTAGCGCATCGGGAGCCGGCTCGCAGTCATCGTGCAGCAGCCAGAGCCACTCGATCTGCTCCTGCCGCCCGCGGGTCGCCGCGCTGCCCGCGGCGACTGGCAGCGGCGCGCTGGCCGACTTGTGCTGCAGCGCCCGCCGCACCGCCGCCGCGTACCCGGTGGCCCGGTCCATCCCGAACACCGCGGCCTGGCCCAGCTTGCTGGTGAGCACCGCGCCGCTGCGATCACGGCTGCCGGTGTCGACGGCCACGACCCGCTGCACCGGCTTGGTCTGCGCCTGCAGCGCGTCCAGGCCATGCGACAACCACCCGGCACCGTCATGTCCGACGATCACCGCGGTCACGACGTGCTGAGAGTAAGAGTCGTTTGGCGACAACGATTCGCTTGCCGTTCGGGGTAGCTAACGGGGCAGGACGGAACGCTGTCCCGTCTTAGCCCCCGGTGGGGGTTCCCGTGAACAATACGCGAATCTGACCGGCCCGGACGGCCAGTCGGCTCCCCCGGCTAGACCGCCTGGCGCCGCAGCCTGCGGCGCTCTCGCTCCGACAGACCGCCCCAGATGCCGAACCTCTCGTCGTGCTCAAGCGCGTATTCCAGGCACTCGGCCCGGACCTCACAGCTGCGGCAGACACGCTTGGCCTCCCGCGTCGAGCCGCCCTTTTCCGGGAAGAACGCCTCGGGATCCGTCTGCGCGCACAGCGCCCGGTCCTGCCAGCTCTGCTCCCCGGCATCATCTACGCCGATGCCCAGCCCGTCGTGCACCAGCGAGACGATGACGTCTGCCACTGTGCACACCTCCTGCCCGTCCTGTCCCCGTGATCCCGCCCCTCGCCTGCCCCGGCGCGAGAATTACATGAGTGAAATTACACGCGCGTGTCTTGCGCCGCGTCAAGGGAGATACGTGATAATGGCCACCTGGATGCCCAGTGATGAGGGGAAAGTCCGGCCAGATTTTCTGCCGGCCGGCCCCCAATCGGCGCCCGGATGACCCGATCTGGCAGGGCCGTGCACACGCCGGCCCGGTCAGTTGCAAGACTTCCGGCATGCGCATCACAGTTCTGGCGGGCGGGGTCGGCGCTGCCAGGTTCCTGCGCGGCCTGCGGGCGGCGGCCCCCGCCGCCGACGTCACCGTGATCGGGAACACCGGGGATGACTTCACGCCGTTCGGCTTGCACGTCAGTCCCGACCTCGACACCGTGATGTACACCCTCGGCGGCGGCATCAGCGAAGAGCAGGGCTGGGGCCGCGCGGACGAGAGCCGCGTCGTCCTCGGCGAGCTGACCGCCTACGGGGCGGATCCGGACTGGTTCGGCCTGGGCGACAAGGACCTCGCCACGCACATCCTGCGCACTCAGCTGCTCGCGGCCGGCCAGACCCTGTCGGCGGCCACGGCGGAGCTGTGCCGCCGGTGGGCGCCGGGCGTGACGCTGCTGCCGATGACCGATGACCCGGTGCGCACGCACGTGACCGTGCGGCTGGACGGGCGCGAGCAGGTCCTGCACTTCCAGGAGTGGTGGGTGCGGCTGCGCGCGGCGGTCCCGGCCGCTCCGGATCGAGGCGGCCGGGGCGGCCGCGGCGACACCCGCGCCCGGCGTGCTCGACGCCATCGACGCCGCCGACTTCGTGCTGTTCCCGCCCTCCAACCCGGTCGTGAGCATCGGCACGATCCTGGCCGTCCCCGGCATCGCCGCCGCGGTGCGGCGCAAGACCGTCGTCGGGGTGTCCCCGATCATCGGCGGCGCGCCGGTCCGGGGGATGGCCGACGCGTGCCTGGCCGCGATCGGGGTGGAGACGTCCGCGCCGGCCGTCGCCGCGCACTACGGGCCGGAACTGCTGGACGGCTGGCTGGTGGACGAGCAGGACAAGGACGCCGCCGATGACCCGCGGCTGGCCGGCATCGCGATCCGGGCCCGGCCGCTGTACATGACCGACGTGGCGGCCACCGCCGAGATCGCGGCCGCCGCCATCGAGCTGGCCCGGCAGGTGCGGCGGTGACCGCGCAGCTCACCGTCATCCCGGTCGGCGGGCTGCCGGAGATCAAGGCCGGCGACGACCTCGCGGCGCAGATCGCCGACGCCGTGCTGGCCGGACCCGGCATCGCCGACGGCGACATCCTGGTGATCACCTCCAAGATCGTCAGCAAGGCCGAGGACCGGGTCGTCCGGGCCGACCGGGAGAGCGCGATCGACGCGGAGACGGTCCGCGTCGTCGCCCGCCGCGGGCCGACCCGGATCAGCCAGACCCGGCACGGGCTCGTGCTGGCGGCGGCCGGCGTCGACGAGTCGAACACCGAGCCGGGGACCGTCGTGCTGTTGCCGGTCGATCCCGACGGTTCGGCCCGGCGGCTGCGCAAGGCGGTCAGCGAGCGCAGCGGCGCCAGGATCGGCCTCGTCATCACCGACACGATGGGCAGGCCGTGGCGGGCCGGCCAGACCGACACCGCGATCGGCGCGGCCGGACTACAGCCGCTGCGAGACCATCGCGGCCAGCAGGACACCTTCGGCAACCTGCTGGAGGTCACCGTCGCCGCGGTCGCCGATGAGATCGCCGCCGCCGCCGACCTGGTCAAGCAGAAGACCGCGCAGATCCCGGTGGCGATCGTGCGCGGCCTTCGGGACCTGGTCACCGACGCGGACGGGCCGGGCGCGGCGGCGCTGATCCGGCCGGCCGAGGAGGACATGTTCCGGCTGGGCAGCACGGACGTGCTGACCGCGCGCCGGACGGTGCGCGAGTTCACCGCCGCCCCGGTGCCCGCGGCCGCGGTGCGCCGGGCGATCGGCGCGGCCATCACCGCCCCGGCGCCGCACCACAGCCAGCCCTGGCGGTTCGCGGTGGTGGAGTCGGCTCCGGCCCGGACCAGGCTGCTGGACGACATGCTCGCGGCGTGGCGGGCCGACCTGGCGGCCGACGGCTTCAGCGCGGACCAGATCGCCCGCCGGGTGCGCCGCGGCGACGTGCTCAGGCGCGCGCCGCTGCTGATCGTGCCGTGCCTGGTGGCCGACGCGGCGCACGAGTACCCGGACGCCCGGCGCAACGCCTCAGAGCGGGCGATGTTCCTGGTCTCGATGGGCGCCGCCGTGGAGAACCTGCTGGTGGCCCTCGCCGTGGACGGCATCGGCTCGTGCTGGGTGTCGAGCGCGCTGTTCTGCCGGGAGGCGGCGGCGGGCGCGCTCGGCCTGCCGGCCGACTGGGAGCCGATGGGGACGATCGGGGTGGGCTACCCGGCGGCGCCGGCCCCGGCGAGGCCCGACCGGGATCCCGATCAGTTCACCCTCCGGCGCTAGTCCGCGCCCTGACTCCCCGGCTAGCCGAAGACCAGGGCTCTGACTGAGCCCTGAGTCTTCGGCTTGTGCTTCCGTCCGGACCGCTAGGCCGGCACCACGGGCAGGGGCGACCGTGTCCCGCGCACCGACGCGCAGACGCCGTCGCTGGCGGCCGCGGCCGCCATCCGCTCCGCGCCGGGCTCGCCGTAGAGCGTCGTGCGCTGCCGCAGCGGGCGGCCAGTGGGCGCGACCAGGTCCGCCAGCTGGCTGATCGTCTTGTAGGAGCCGTTGGCCGACCCGGCCATCCGGCTGATCGTCTCCTCCATCAGCGTGCCGCCCAGGTCGTTCACGCCGCCGCGGAGCACGTCCACGCAGCCCTCCGCGCCGAGCTTGACCCAGGAGCACTGGATGTTGCTGCACGGCGCCGTGCAGCATGATCCGCGACAAGCGCGTGCACCGCGCGGTTCTCCCGCCGGGTCGGGCCTGGCCTGGCCATCCCCGCCAGGTAGATCGGCGAGCTGGCGTGCACGAACGGCAGCAGCACAAACTCGGTGAAACCGCCGGTGCGCTCCTGGATGCCGCGGATGACCCGCAGGTGCCCGACCCAGTGCGCCGGCGTGTCCACGTGCCCGTACATCATCGTCGCGCTGGTGCGGAATCCAAGCTCGTGCGCAGTCGTGATCACCTCGATCCACGCGGCGGCAGGCAGCTTGCCCTTGGTCAGCACCCACCGGACGTCGTCGTCGAGGATCTCCGCGGCCGTGCCCGGCAGCGAGTCGACGCCCGCCTCGCGGGCCCGGATCAGCCACTCCCGCACCGGCAGCCCCGTGCGGGACGCGCCGTTCATCACCTCCATCGGCGAGAACGCGTGCACGTGCATGTCCGGGCAGCGCCGCTTGACCTCGGCCGCGATGTCGAAGTACGCCGTGCCGGGCAGGTCGGGGTGGATGCCGCCTTGCATGCAGACTTCGGTCGCGCCTGCCTGCCAGGCTTCCTCCGCCCGGTCGCCGACCTGGCCGACCGACAGCGTGTAGGCGTCCGCGTCGGTGCGCCGCTGGGCGAAAGCGCAGAACCGGCAGCCGGTGTAACAGACGTTGGTGAAGTTGATGTTCCTGGTGACGACGTAGCTGATCTCTTCGCCGGCCGCCTCCCGGCGCAGCCCGTCCGCCAGCGCCGCCAGCGCCTCGAGCTCGGGCCCGTCCGCGTCCAGGAGCGCCAGGGCCTGCGCGTCGGTCAGGGCGGCCGGATCGCGTTCGGCGCTGCGCAGGGCGGCGCAGCACCTCCGCCGGAGCCCGGCGCGGCCGCGCGGGGGTCGCCGTCCCGTCCGCGGCGCGGGGCCTGGCGGCCGGCTCGATGCGCGCCCCGACCTCGGCCCAGTCTCCGTATACCTCGGCGAAGTCGGCCCGGCGGTCGGCCGACCGCCCGGTCACGTCGATCGACGTGTGCAGGTCGGTCCGGCCGGTCGACTCGCCCCAGCCGCCGTCGGGCTCCTGCCAGGGCAGACCGCGCGGCCGTGCGCCGGCCGCGGCCAGCCCGGTCTGCGGGTCGGCGAGGGCGGCGACGTGCGCGGCGACCCGCGGGTCGAGCCACGGCTCACGGATGTAAGGCGGGTAGATGGTGAGCCGCTCGGTGAGCTCGAACCCGCCGGCCGCGGTCTGCCGGGCCAGTTCGTCGATCTGCGGCCAAGGGCGTTCCGGGTTGACGTGGTCGGGCGTGAGCGGTGACACCCCGCCCCAGTCGTCGATGCCGGCCGACAGGATCAGCTGGTACTCGTCGCCGATCAGGTTCGGCGGCGCCTGGATCCGGGCGGCGGGGCCGAGCACCAGCCGCGCCACCGCGATCGTCGCGGCCAGGTCAGCCAGCTCGGCGTCCGGCGCGGCCCGCATCCTGGTATCCGGCTTGGCCCGGAAGTTCTGCACGATGACTTCCTGGATCCCGCCGTACTCCCTGGCCACCTGGCGGATCGCGAAGATCGAGTCGACCCGCTCGGCGCGGGTCTCGCCGATCCCGATGAGGATGCCGGTCGTGAACGGGACACTGCTGCGGCCCGCGTCCTCCAGCACTCTGAGGCGGACCGCCGGGTCCTTGTCCGGACTGCCAAAGTGGGCTTCGCCCCGTTCCGTAAAAAGACGGCGCGACGTCGTTTCCAGCATCATCCCCATCGATGGCGCGACGGGCTTGAGCCGCTGGAAGTCCTGCCAGCTCAGCACCCCGGGGTTCAGGTGCGGCAGCAGCCCGGTCTCCTCCAGCACGCGGATGGCCATGGCGCGCACGTAGGACAGCGTGTCGTCGTACCCGTGCGCGTCCAGCCACTCCCTGGCTTGCTTCCACCGCGCCTCCGGCCGGTCGCCGAGGGTGAACAGCGCCTCCTTGCACCCGAGCCGGGCGCCGTCGCGGGCGATCTGGAGCACCTCGTCGGGCGACAGGTACGGGCTGTCCACCCGGCCGGGGACGGTCACGAACGTGCAGTAGGCGCACCGGTCGCGGCACAGCCGGGTCAGCGGGATGAAGACCTTGCGGGAGTACGTGATCACGCCGGGCCGCCCGGCCGCGGCCAGCCCGGAGTCCCGCACCCTGGCCGCGTGGCCCAGCAGCGCCGTCAGGTCGTCGCCGCGCGCCTGCAGCAGGATGGCCGCCTCGGCCTGGTCGAGCGCCTTGCCGTCCCTGGCCCTGGCGAGGGACCGGCGCAGCGCTGACGGGCTCGCGGGGGCCTCTGCCGGCTGCCGGGGCTCACCGTGGCTGGGCTCGTGCGCGCTGATGGCAGCACCTCTTTCAATATCGGGCACAGCGAACAATCCCACCCTAGGCCGCGGCGTGAGCCTGGCCTGGCGCAGGCCGACTGGAGCGTCAACCAGCCGGCGGTCCTTGTGCTTCCCGGCGCACAGCAGCGAGGCCGCCCCCGGCGGCCGGGGACGGCCTCGCAGCGAGATCAGCGGAGTTAGCCGGCCTGCCTGACCACGGCCTGCCTGACCACGGGGGGCGCGGCCGGGATGCCGGACGCCCGGTACACCCAGCCCGCCGCCCGCCAGGCGGCCGGATCGAGCATGTACCGGCCGTCGACGATGACCCTGACCGCGGTCACGGCGCCGAGTTCCTCCGGGTCGAGCGCGCCGAACTCGGGCCAGTCGGTGAGCAGCAGCACGACGTCCGCGCCGGTGGCGGCGCCGAGCGCCGACTCGGCATACTTCAGCTCCGGGCAGACCCGGCGGGCGTTGACCATGGCCTCCGGGTCGTACACGGTGACCTCGGCGCCCATGCCGTGCAGGATCTGGGCGACGTCCAGCGCGGGCGAGTCCCTGACGTCGTCCGAGCCGGGCTTGAACGCGGCGCCGAGCACGCCGACCGCCTTGCCCGCGATCGAGCCGCCGGCGACCTCGCAGGCCAGGTTCACCATGCCGGTCCGGCGGCCCAGGTTGATCGCGTCCACCTCGCGCAGGAACGCGAGCGCGTCACCGGCACCGAGCTCCGCGGCCCTGGCCAGGAACGCGCGGACATCCTTGGGCAGGCAGCCGCCACCGAATCCCAGGCCGGGACGCAGGAAGGCACTGCCGATGCGCGCGTCCGCACCGAGGATCTCGGCCAGCACCGTCACGTCCGCGCCGGCCGCGTCGCATACCTCGGCGACCGCGTTGATGAAAGAGATCTTGGTGGCCAGGAACGCGTTCGCCGAGACCTTGGCCAGCTCCGCCGTCGCGAGGTCGGTGACAAACAGCGGGATCCCGGCCTCCAGCTGCGGCGCGTAGACGGTCCGCAGCATCGCCTCGGCGGGCGCGGACGTGACGCCGATCACCAGCCGGTCCGGGTGCAGCGTGTCGTGCACGCCGTGCCCCTCGCGCAGGAACTCCGGGTTCCAGGCGAGCTCGACCGCGCTGCCAGCGGGCGCCTTGGCCGTCAGCCGCTCGGCCAGCGCGACGGCCGTGCCGGCCGGCACGGTCGACTTGCCGACCACGAGGCAGGGCCGGGTCAGGCCGGGCGCGAGCCCGTCGATGCAGGCCTCGACCTGGGATAGGTCCGCCCCGTGCCCGTCGCGGCGCTGCGGGGTGCCGACGCAGACGAAATGCACATCGCCGAAGGCGGCCGCCTCCGCGTACGAGGTGCTGAACCGCAGCCGGCCGCTGCTGAGCCCGGCGGAAATCAGCTCCGCCAGCCCCGGTTCGAAGATCGGCACGTCACCGGCTTTCAGCCGGGCGACCTTCTCGGCGTCGATGTCGAACCCAAGGACCTCGAAACCCTCGGACGCCATGCACGCCGCGTGCGTCATACCGAGGTATCCGGTGCCGAGCACCGTCAGCCGCGGGCGATCGGTCATCTGCGTCTCTCCTACCGTCGAGTCCAGGCTCTGGGCCGGGCCCGCGCTCCGGCGCGGTCACGCAGGCCCTGGCATGACCGCCGAGTCGTGGTTAATAGTACGTTTTATTAGTCTTCTGCACAGCAGCGCGACCGCGCTCCGCAGGTCGTCCCCGTACCCGCGGCGGGCAAACAACGGGCGGCGGCCCGCGTCCGCCCGACTGGGCTAGCTCAGAATAGCCCCGCCGGCCGACGGCCCCGCCTAGATCTCGCGGTAGTCCCGGACCGACATCCGCGGCCCGCGGCGTGGCGGGCCCGCGCCGCCGACCTCGATCAGCCGCGCCGCCCGGTGCCGGTGCCCGGCGTAGGGCGCGAGCAGCGCGAGCATCCCGTCGTCATCGGCCGGCGTCCCGGCCAGCGCCCAGCCGACCCTGGACGGCAGGTGGTAGTCCCCCACGCTCACCGCGTCGGCGTCGCCGCAAGCGCGCTGCCGCACCTCGGCTGACGTCCACGGCCCGATGCCGGGCAGCGACTGCAGCATGCGGTCGGCCACCGGACCCGGCAGCGAGCAGATCCGCTCCAGGCGGCCCGCTACCAGCGCCGCCCCGGTGATCGTCGCCGCCCGCACTCCTTCCACCCCGGCCCGGTGCCAGTCCCAGGACGGGATGCGCTGCCACGTCCCGGCCGGCGGGAAGACCCGCAGGCCGGCCGGGGCCGGGCCGGGCGCGGGGGTGCCATGCCAGCTCAGCAGCCGCTTCCAGGCCCGGTTGGCCTCGACTCCGACGACCTTCTGCTCCAGCACCGCCGGGACCAGCGCCTCGAAGACCCGGCCGCTGCGGCCGATGCGCAGGCCGGGATACCGGGCCGCGAGCGCGGCCAGGCCAGGGTGCACGGGGCTGAATCCGGCCGGATCGTCACTGAAGCCGAGCAGGTCAGGCACCTGGCCCAGCAGCCAGCCGCGCCCGGACCCCACGCCGTGCCGGTGACGCGCGGGCCCGGGCTCGCCTGGCCTGGCCGCCGAGGTGACCCGCAGCGTCGCCGGGCCGTCCGGAGTCAGCGAGGTACGCCAGATGGCACCGCCAGGCTCGGCCCGGAAGGCCGGATCCTGCGGCCCGCGCCGGTGCACCCCGAGCACGAGCCGGACGTCGAGCGGGAACTGCGCGTCGAAGACCTGGCGCAGGCCAGCCACGTCAGCCGCGGCGGGCCGGGCGCCGGGCGGGCTCGTCCGCATGCTCACCTCCCGCCCCGGCCGGGCACGCGGCGCCGGTAACGCGCGCGATAGGGCATAGTTGCTTGATGCTGTACTCCACGATTCTGGCAGGCGGGAGCGGTACCCGGCTGTGGCCGCTGTCGCGGGCGGGCGAACCGAAGTTCCTGCACCCGCTCACCGGCACGGACCGAACGCTGCTGCAGGCTACTGTGGACCGGACCACCGAGCTGTCCGAACCCGACACTGTCTACGTGGTAACGGGCGCTGCGCATGCCGCCGCGATCGCCCGGCAACTGCCGCAGGTGCCGGTCGCCAACATCCTCGTCGAGCCGTCCCCGCGCGACTCCTGCGCGGCCATCAGCCTGGCCGCCGCCGTCATCGCCCGGCGGGACCCGGACGCGATCATGGCGGCCTTCTCCGCCGACCACCTGATCGGTGACGAGGCCGAGTTCATCAGCGTCATCAGGCAGGCCGAGGCGGCCGCCCGGCACGGGTACCTGACCACCGTCGGGATCCGCCCCGCGCACGCCGACGTGCGGTTCGGCTACCTGCGCACCGGCCCGCGGCTGGTGCCCGAGGCGCAGGCAGGCGACGCGCGGATGGTGGCGGAGTTCCGGGAGAAGCCGTCGCTGGCGGTGGCCAGGGAATATCTCGAGTCCGGCCAGTACCTGTGGAATGCGGGCATCTTTGTCTTCGGCGTCAAGGCGTTCCTCGGCGAGCTAGAGCGGCAGAAGCCCGACCTGCACGCGGGCATCGCCGCGATCGCGGCCGCCTGGGAGACGCCCGAGCGGGAGCACGTCCTCGAGCGGATCTGGCCGGGACTGGAGAAGATCTCCGTCGACTACGGCGTCATGGAGGGCGCCGCGGCGGCAGGCCGGGTCGCGACGGTGCCCGCGGGCATGCCGTGGAGCGACGTGGGCGACTTCCACTCGCTCGGCGAGGCGCTGCTGACCGACGAGTCCGGCAACCTGCTGATCGCCGACACCGATCAGCAGATCATCACCAGGGACGTCAAGGACGCCGTCGTAGTCTCGACCACAGGCCGCGTGGTGGCCCTGATCGGCCTGGCGAATATCGTCGTCGTGGACACCCCGGACGCGATCCTGGTGTGCGCGCGCGACCGCGCGCAAGAGGTCAAGCAGGTGGTCGACGAACTCCGCGACCGGGGCGCGGGAAGCTGCATCTGACCCGCGACCGCAGCTGACCCGCGAGCGCGGCTGAGCTACAGCTGGCCCGCCGCGCGCTGATAGCTGATCAGGTGCGCCTCGGCCGACGCGGCCCAGCTGAACTCCATCGCCCTGGTGTACCCGGCGTCGCCGAGCGAGGTGCGCCGGGCCGGGTCCTCCAGCAGTGCCTGCAGTGCCACCCGGATGCTGTCCGCGTCCGGCTCGGTGTAGGCGACCGCGTCGCCGCCGACCTCGGGCAGCGCGGTCCGGTGCGTGGTCAGCACGGGCGCGCCGCAGGCCATCGCCTCCAGCGCGGGCAGCCCGAATCCCTCGCCGGTACTCGGGAACGCGACCACGAGCGCACCGCCGAAGAACCCGGGCAGGTCGTTGAAGTGGAGATAGCCGGGCCGGACCAGGTGCAGGTGCGCCGGCACCGCCGCGACGGCGTCGTCCACTTCCTCGCTCCATCCGCTGCCGCCGGCCAGCACCAGCGCGGGCGGCTCGGGCATGTCCGCCACTGCCGCGGCCCAGCCGGCGATCAGCGCGGGCACGTTCTTGCGCGGTTCGAGTGTGCCGAGGTAGGCGACATAGCCGCGGCCGTGCAGCCCGAGCCGGTCGGAGACCTGCTGCAGCTGCCGGGCGTCCGGCCGGTGGAACAGGCTGTGGTCGACCCCGTGGTAGGCCACGTCGATCATCGTCGGGTCGGCGGCGAGGACCCGGACCAGCTCGTCCCTGGTCGCTTTCGACGGAACGATGAGCCGGGTCGCCTGCCGGGCGGAGGTGCGGATGGCCGCCTTGTAGAACGCCGCGATCACCGGGCTATGCGCGTCCGGCTCGGTGAAGAAGGTCAGGTCGTGCACGGTGACCACGACCGGCCTGCCCGGCCGCAGCGGCATGGAGTAGTGCGGCGAGTGGATCACGTCGGCGCCTACCTGCTGCGCCACCAGCGGCAGGCCGCTCTGCTCCCAGGCGAGGCGAGCGGGCCGGTGCGCGATGGCAGGCGGGCCCGCGACTACGGTCGTGTGCGGGACCATGCGGCCGTACCGTTCGTCGTCGGCCCGCTGGCACGCGACCGCAAGGTCGGCGGCCGCCGCGTCGAGGGCTCCCACCAGGCCGTCAACGTAGCGGCCGAGCGCGCCGCGGTCGGCAGGCACCGCAGTCGCGTCAACGAGCACACGAGGCGCCACGACGAGCACCGCTCCCTTCGAATCGTGCCGGGCTCAGCCTGAACCCGGACGTGCGCGCATAGCCCGATCTGGCCGAGCCATTGGTTCTCCGGTCTCAGATCCGAGCGTACGCCCTCGGCCTCTGTCTCGTGCCGCGGTGGCGCCGTGGCCAGGCGGCAGTATCGTCACGGGCCGCATCGATCTGGTAAACACCCGGCGTCGGCGCAGGTCAGCACGACGGAACCGGCCCGCCCTGCTTGATGTTCTGAAGCGCCTGAACGGCGCCTGCAAGCGTGCTGACCTTGACCACCCGGAGCCCGGCGGGCACCGCGCCGGAGGTGTCCCCGCAGTTCGCCGGCCGGAGCGAGAAAGACGGTCGCGCCGGCGTTGCGCGCGCCGGCCATCTTCTGCTGAATGCCGCCAATCGGCTGCACCCCGCCGGTCGCGTCGATCTCGCCGGTCCCGGCGATGAATTTGCCCGCGGTGAGCTGGTCGGCGGTGAGCTTGTCGATGATCCCGAGCGCGAACATCATGCCCGCGCTCGGTCCGCCGATGTCCGGAATATAGATCTTCACGGTGAATGGAAACGTGAAGGTGGTGTTCAGCTGAACCCCGATGACCGGCTGGTTGCTGATGTCCTTCGTGGCGAGCCGGAACGTCCTGGTCGTGGTCCCGCGCTCGACCGTGATCGTGACCGGCGCGCCCGGCTTCCGGTCCCGGATCATCGCGACGACCGGGGTGTGGCACGTCGGCTGCTTGCCGTCGACCGCGGTGATGAGATCGCCCTTGTGCAGCACGCTGTAGGCCGGCGTGCCGCGCTCCACGACCCCGACCTGGTTGATCGTCTTGAATGGGATGTTCAGGTAGCACAGCGCGGCCGCCGTCGCGTCCTGCTGCGAGCCCACCATCTCCTGCGTGTCCTGCTGCAGCACTTGCTGCTGCGACTGGCCGGGACTGAAGATCTCGCTCTGCGGCACGACCGCGTCATCCGGGGTCAGCCACGCGCCGAGGGCGTTGAAGATGTTGAACCTGGTGCCGGGCCCGCCGGAGTAGGACACCGTCACCATGTTGAGGTGGCCGTTGGT
Organism: uncultured Actinomycetota bacterium; assembly: GCA_963805805.1. Classification (GTDB taxonomy): domain Bacteria; phylum Actinomycetota; class Actinomycetes; order Streptosporangiales; family Streptosporangiaceae; genus JAJYUU01. Next base: position 104,793 of record CAWDVS010000014.1, read on the forward strand.
CGGATACGTGCGCCGGCCGCTGATCTGGATCAGCGGCTGCCCGGCCGGGCTGCCCAGGGTATTCAGCGTGGGGCCCGGTGTGAGGGCGACGTACGGGACGGGGGTCAGCGCGGCCACCAGGAGGCCGGCCAGCACGCAGACGCCAGCGATGAGGAGCGTGACCAGGCGGCGGGACATCGGCGGGAGCCGTACGGGCATGGGCCGAAGCCTACGCACTATTGACCCACTCGCTCTCGCCGCCGGCGAAGAACTGGTGCTTCCAGATGGGCACTGTCGCCTTCATCTCGTCGATCAGCGCCTCGCACGCGGCGAAGGCCTCGGCGCGGTGATCGGCGGACACGGCCGCCACCACGGCCAGGTCGCCCAGCTGCAGGTCGCCGGTCCGGTGCACGACCGCGATGGCCCGCACCGGATGGCTGGCAGCGATCTTCTCCGCGACCTTGCCCAGCTCGGCGGCCGCGGCCGGGTGCGCGCTGTAGGACAGGCCGGTCACTCCGCGGCCGTGGTCGTGATCCCGGACCACGCCGAGGAACAGCACCGTCGCGCCGGCGCCCTGATCACCGGCCGCGGCGCGGACCTCGTCGATCGAAAGCGGCTCGTCCCGGATCTCGGCCAGCCTGATCACTGTCACCATGCCAAGTTACCTTCAGCCGGGCGCCGGGCCGCCAGGCGGCCGGTCGGGTTTGCGCTCCGGCGAGCCTCAGGTCAGGATCCCTTGCGCCGGCGCCGGACCTGGCGCACGATCGCCGCGGTGCCGATGACGGCGACGGTCGCGCCGGCCGCCGTGATCGTCGCTTCCTTCTTCGCCAGGCGGCGGCCCGCGACCGCGTGGTGGCCCGCGCTCTCGGCGAGCAGGACTTCCAGCGCCATCGCGTTGTCATAGGTCGGCCGCCAGCCCTGCTGGCGCAGTGTCTGGCAGTCCACGACCCACGGGTACACCACGTAGTGGAGGTCAGCCACCGGGGCCGGGGTGATGCCCGCCCGGTGCAGCCGCTGCGCGGTCGCGAAGGTGAGCCCGGCCGGCAGCTCGATGCGGCGCAGGCCGGACAGCTCCTCGAGCTGCTCCTGTTCCAGCCAGCCGTCGCAACCGACCGCGAACTCGCCCGTCACCCGGCCGCCGGCCGCGAGTTCAAGCGCCGACACCAGGTCATCGACGTGGCAGAACTGCCAGCGCGCGGCGCAGCCCTTGACGGCCAGCAGCCGCGGCGCCTCGAAATGCCGCGTCACCAGGGTGTCCACGCCGGCTCCGACCACGGCGGCCGGACGGACGACCGTGACCTCCAGGCCGGGATGGGTGCGGGCGGACCGGCGCGCCAGGTGCTCGATCTCCAGCAGGTCGCCGACCACGCTGCCGTCGGCATCCGCGCCGAGCGGCGCGTCCTCGGGCATGGGGACCGGGTTGTCGGGGCTGGCGCCGTAGACCATCGCGCTCGTCACGAGCACCACCCGGCCCACGCCGCCCGCCGCCGCCGCGGTGAGCACGGTCTGCGCGCCGCGGACGTTGAACGCGCGTCTCGCCCGGGAGTCGGAATCCGGCGTCAGGTCGAGATCGGTGTGGACGATGACGTCGACACCGGCCAGCCAGGCCAGCACCGGGTCCCGGACGTCCACTACCCGCCAGGTCACCCCCGTCACGTCGCCGCGGTGGTCGTCGATCGCCACGACGCGGCCGACCTGAGCCGACTCGGCCAGCCTGGCCGTGAGCGCGAGGCCCAGGCCGTGCGCCGCGCCGGTAACCGCGACGACCGGGCCCGCCCGCTTGCCGGTGAGCTGAGCCAGGTCCTGCGCGGACTGCCCGATGGCAGCCGGTATGACCGGACTGCCGGAATCGCTGCTCGGCACCGCCCCGGCCTGGGCGTCGGCTTGGGCGTCGGCGCCTGCGACTGCGCCGCCGGGCGGCGAGTCCGCCGGGAGCCCGTCGGCCCGGCGCGCCATGTCCGCCGGGCGGCTGGATTCGCCGCCACGGCTGCGCTCATGGCGAACCTGGGCTGGTCGGTTGCTCACAGCGGTTCGCTCCCGGGATAGCTTGGCCAGTGTGGACCCTTCCATCCTGCCCGACAGGCCGCGTATATGACTGAGCCTCCCTTCGGCTTCGGCCCGAACCGGGATCGCGACGGCGATCCGGACGTGCCCGGCGGCAGTGGTTCCGGCGGCGGATTCGGCGCGGGCGGACCAGGTCCGGCGGGCGGCATGGGCCCGCTCGGCCCGATGGGCGACCCGCAGCAGTTCGCGGAGGCGCTGCGCCGGTTCGCGGACCTGATGACCTACCAGGGCGGCCCGGTCAACTGGGACCTGGCCAAGGACATCGCCCGGCAGACGGTCGCCGCCAAGGGCGACGCCAGCGTCCTGGACACCGAGCGCAAGAAGGTCGCGGACGCACTCCGGCTGGCCGACCTGTGGCTGGAGGACGCGACCGAGTTGCCGACCGGCATCAGGACGATCCAGGCGTGGAGCCGGGCGGAGTGGGTCGAGGCGACGCTGCCGGTCTGGTCCAAGCTCTGCGACCCGATCGCCGAGCGCGCGGTCGAGTCCATGAGCGGCCTGCTCGCCGACGAGCCGGGCGAACTCCCGGCCGACCTGCCGCCGGAGATGCGCGCGATGCTCGGCGGCCTGGGCGGGCTCGGCGGCCTGGCCGACATGATGAAGCGGGTCGGCGGCATGATGGTCGGCGGCCAGGCCGGCGCGGCGGTCGGCGCGCTCGCCGAGGAAGTGGTCAGCTCTACCGACGTCGGGCTGCCGCTCGGACCGGAGGGAACGGCGGCGCTGCTGCCGGCCGGTGTCGCGGCGTTCGGCTCGGGCCTGGAAGTGGCCGAGGATGAGGTCCGGCTGTTCCTGGCCCTCCGCGAGGCAGCGCATCACCGGCTGTTCGGTCACGTGCCATGGCTGCGGGCCCGGCTGCTGGGTGCCGTCGAGGACTACGCCAGGGGCATCAAGGTCGACACATCCGCCCTGCGCGACGCGATGCCGCAGATCGACCCGTCCAACCCCGAGGCGCTGAACGAGGCGCTGTCCGGGGCCGCACTGTTCCAGCCCGAGGACACCCCGGAGCAGAAGGCCGCGCTGGCCCGGCTGGAGACGGTGCTCGCGCTGGTCGAAGGCTGGGTCGCCACGGTCGTCGCCACGGCGTCCGCGGACCGGCTGCCGCAGGCCGGCGCGCTGGCTGAGGCGATCAGGCGGCGGCGGGCTACCGGCGGTCCGGCGGAGCGCACCTTTGCCACCCTCGTCGGCCTCGAACTGCGCCCGCGGCGGTTGCGTGAGGCGACCGCCATCTGGCAGGGGCTGACCGAGGCTCGCGGCATATCCGGCCGGGACGCGATCTGGGCGCACCCCGACCTGCTGCCGACGGCCGACGACTTCGACGACCCGGACGGATTCGTGCGCGGCCGGCCCGAACTCGACATCTCCGACCTCGGTGACGTCGCCGCGCCGCCCGAGCCTGGCTCCGGCGACGAGCCAGGACGGCGGCGCGCAGCCTTAGCGGCCGCGCGGCCGCGCGCGGGCCGGCCTGGCCCGCCGAATCGCCGGCCGCGAATGCGGCTATTCGCCCGGTTGGCCGCCCAGCACTTTCCTTCCACAGCTGGTGGACACCGTTGCCGCAGTTCACGATCACAGCGACCGGGCCGAGCCTGGTTAATTCACACCCGGTCCCGGCGCTATCCACAGCGACACGCCGCCGCCTCCCCATGTTGTGCACAGCGTCGTCCACAGGCCGGTATTGACGGCGCGGGCTGGCGAGCCTAGCTTCGCCTGCCAGAGAGTCCCTGGTCCGGGCCCGGATCGCTGCTTGGGGAAGGGGGGCGACCGGGCCGGAACGGGGGCCTCCGGCGCCCGGCGCGTCGCCGGCTGTCAGATGCGCGTGCCACGCTGCCGGGTGTGAGGCCTGCACTGCGAGCCGGCTTACTGCCGCTATGGCGGGACCGGGAGACGATCCAGATCGGGGTCGACCCGCGTCGCGCGGTGGCCCTGACCGGGGTCAGCGCGGCCGCCGGGCTGATCGGCCTGCTCGACGGCAGCCGCGACCGCGATCAGGTCGTCGCCGCGGCGGCGCAGCTGGGGATTCCCGTCCCGCTGGCCGAGCGGCTGCTGACCCTGCTCGCCGGCGCCGGCCTGCTGATCGACTACCCGGCCGCGGTGCTGCGCGGGCTGCCGGCCGACCGGCGCGCGCGGCTGCTGCCCGAGCTGGCCGCCGCGTCCCTCGCCCGCCAGGACGCCGACGGTGGCGCGGCCGTGCTGGCCCGGCGCTGCGCGGCCATCGTGCGGATCGACGGCGCGGACCGGGTCGCGGCGGGCATCACCGAGATCCTGCTCGCCGCCGGGATCGCAGTGGCGACCGGCGGCGGCAACCGGGCCCGGCGGCCGGCCTTGCTGGTCCTGGCCGGGCCGCTGCCCGATCCGGCCGCGCGCCTGCCAGACGTTCCGCACCTGGCGGTCAGTGCTCGCGAGGCCATCGGCATGGTCGGACCGCTGGTCCGGCCGGGCGTGTCCGCGTGCCTGCGCTGCCTGGACCTGGCCCGCGCCGATCGTGATCCCGGCTGGCCGCTGATCCTCGCCCAGGTATCCCGGCGGCAGGCCGAGCCAGTCGCGTGCGGGGCCGTGCTCGCCGCGGCGGTGGCGGCGCAGGCCGCCGCGCAGGTGCTGGCGTTCGTCGACTGCCCGGCCGCGGCCGGGCCCGCCGAGAACGCGACGCTCGAGCTGGTGCAGCCAGGCTGGCAGTGGCGGCGGCGCGGCTGGCCGCCGCACCCGGCGTGCACCTGCCGGGCCAGCGATGGCTACGTTGGCCGCTATGGGGAGGACAGAAATTGCCGCTGACGACCCCCGCGCGGCCGACGTGCAGGCGCTGCTGCGGCGCCACCTGGAGTTCGCGCATGCGACGACACCACCCGAGGGAGTGCACGCCCTCGACACCGCCGGCCTGCTCGATCCGGCGGTTACCGTCTTCAGCCTGCGCCGGGACGGGGAGCTGATCGCCATCGGCGCCCTGAAGGAACTGGACTCGCGGCACGGTGAGGTGAAGTCGATGCATACCGCCGCGGCCGCCAGAGGCAGCGGGGCCGGCCGCGCGATGCTCACGCACCTCGTCCGCGTCGCCGCCGAGCGCGGCTACGAGCGGGTCAGCCTGGAGACGGGCTCGATGGCCGCCTTCGGCCCGGCCCGCGCCCTCTACGCCAGCGCGGGGTTCACGTTGTGCGGGCCGTTTGCTGCCTACCGGCCGAGCCCGACGAGCACGTTTATGACGCTGGCGGTCCACCGGGCCGCCGCTCCGCCCGCGGCCGCCGCGGCACCGTCAGACGCGGGACCGGCGGCGCCGGACCCGCCGGCTGACCGCCAGCAGGATCAGCCCGGCGATGGCGATCACCGGCCCGGCCCCGGCCCAGAAGTGGCTGCCAGACATTGAACTGCCGCCCAGCACGCCGAAGCCCTGCAGCGCGAACACCACCCCGCCCACCGTCAGGACGGTACCGATGAGCATGAGCCAGCCTCTGAGCATGGCGTGTCCTTTCGCCGCGACCCCCACCGTCGCAACGCACGGCGGCCAGGCGTGGTTCACCGCCGCGGCCCGGCGCAAGTGGCACGCCCGCTGGGGCTGGCGGACAATAGGCCAATGAGCGATATGCCGCGGCGGGCGGTCACCCGGACGGTGAAGCTGGCGTCGCTCCCCGTCGGCCTGGCGGGCCGGACCGCGCTGGGCCTGGGCAAGCGGATCGGCGGCCGGCCCGCGGAGATCGTCGCGCAGGAGATCCAGCAGCGCACGGCCGAGCAGATCTTCCGCGTGCTCGGTGAGCTGAAGGGGGGCGCGCTCAAGCTAGGTCAGGCGCTGTCGATCTTCGAGGCGGCCCTGCCGCCGGAGATCGCCGAGCCCTACCGGGCCACCCTGACCAGGCTGCAGGAGTCGGCGCCGCCGCTGCCCGCCGCGACCGTGCACAAGGTGCTGGCGGCTGACCTCGGCGAGGACTGGCGGGCCAGGTTTGCCGAGTTCGACGACAAGCCGGCCGCGGCCGCGTCGATCGGCCAGGTGCACAAGGCCCGCTGGCTGGACGGCCGAGCTGGTCGCGGTCAAGATCCAGTACCCCGGCGCCGGGAAGGCCCTGAGCAACGACTTCAACCAGCTCAGCCGCATCGGGATGCTCTTCGGCGTGCTGATGCCGGGTCTGGAGACCAGGCCGCTGCTGGACGAGCTGCGGGCCAGGGTCGTCGAAGAGCTCGACTACCGGCTGGAAGCCACCTCCCAGCAGGCCTTCGCGGACGCCTTCCACGGTGACCCGGATATCTACGTGCCGCCGGTCATTACCGCCACCGACCACGTCCTGGTCACCGAGTGGATGGATGGCACCCCGCTGGCCCAGATCATCACGTCCGGCACCCAGGAGGAGCGCAACCGGGCCGGGCTGCTGCTGGTCAGGTTCCTGTTCTCCGGTCCGGCCAGGGCGGGCCTGCTGCACGCCGATCCGCATCCGGGGAACTTCCGGCTGCTGCCGGACGGGCGTCTCGGCGTGCTGGACTTCGGCGCCGTGGACCGGCTGCCCGACGGACTGCCGCCGCTGTTCGGCAAGCTGCTCTGGCTCATGCATCACGAGGGCGACATCGCGACCGTGGAACAGGACCTGCGCGATCACGGCTTCCTGCGCGAGGGGGTGAGCGTCGATCTGGAGCAGCTGCACGCGTTCCTGGCTCCGCTGGCCGAGCCGTCGCGGGTGGAGTCGTTCGCCTTCAGCCGGGAGTGGATGCGCGCCGAGACGGCCAGGATGACGTCGGTGCGGCCGGCCAACGTGGCCAGGCGGCTGAACCTGCCGCCGTCCTACGTGCTGATCCACCGGGTCTCCACCGCGGGCATCGGCGTGCTGTGCCAGCTCGGGTGCGAAGGCCCGTTCCGGGCCGAAGTGCTGCGCTGGATTCCCGGCTACGGCCCGTCGCAGCCGGCCAGCGAGCCGGTCGCTCCCGGCCCGGTGGCGAGGTAAGCGTCCGGCTGAAGGCAGAACAGGCCGGGAGAGCGAAGCTCTCCCGGCCCGTCGCCCGGGTCGAAGACGGTTACCAGCCGTCCTCGGTGTCAGCAGTCCGGCCCGTGTCCGGGTGGACGCCTGCTCACAGTGGGGCGCTCGTCGGGTTGCGCACGCAGCCGCTGCCCCTAGTGCAGCCGCATGAGCCGGCCGTGCCGTCCGCGGCTCAGGCCGCGACGGCGTCCTTGCGTGGCCGTCCGCGCGGCCGCTTCCGCGGGATGATCTCGCCCCGCAGGAATAGCTCACCGCCCCAGACACCCCATGGCTCGCCGCGGTCGATGGCCCCAGCAAGGCAGACCAGTCGGGCCGCGCAGCCTCCGCACAGCGACTTGGCGTTCTCCACGTCCTCCGGCGACTCAGCGAAGAACAGCTCCGGGTCGTACCGGCACGGCAGCTCGATGCCGCCAGGTACTCCCGCAAGATCTTCCAGCACGTCCGTTGTGCCGGGCCACTGCATCGGTGTCATCCCCTCTCCACCACTTGTCCAGCTTCTCTCTTGCCTCTGACAAAACCGGGCCTCGAAATACTTAAGGCCGCGGACCCTGTCGGGTCCGCGGCCTTTGGTGAGGGGATCTGGCCGGTCTTTCTAGACCGGTTCCGGTTCCCTCTCCGGGTGCGGACCCAACTCACCGGTGCCATCCGGGTTGATGCGGGTCATGTGCTCGAACTGCGTACGGCTGATCGGCTGGTAGCCACCGCGGGCCGGGACAGCGCTCGCGTCCACGGCGATCCACGGCAGACGCGGCAGCGCGCCGCTGACGGTCATGCCGCCGAGCGAGCCAGCCTGGGCGCCCTCGTGCAGGCGGGCGCCCGTGCCACAGCCAGCAAGCTGCCGCAGGGCAGCCTTAGGCAGCGCGGCTTCGGTCGGCAGGACGAACTTGGCAGCCTTGACCGGGCTCACTGTGATCAGCAATGTGGGCACCCCCTCTCGGGCGTAGTGAGTCAGCGTGCGGACATGGGAGAAGCCTATGCAGCGGCTCTGGCGCCGGGCAACTATTTTTCTAGCTGCGACTTCTTCGGGATGAGACCGCGGCCGGGCCGTTATCAGCGCGTCCGCCGGCGCAGCAGACCCTCCTGCACCACGGACACGACGAGCTGCCCGGCCGTGGTGTAGACCTCGCCCCTGGCGAGGCCGCGGCCGCCGGTCGCCGAGGGCGAGTCCTGGGCGTAGAGCAGCCACTCGTCGGCCCGGAATGGCCGGTGGAACCACATCGCGTGATCCAGGCTGGCGCCCACGATGGTGCGGTCCGACCACGACACCCGCTCCGCGTGCAGGACCGTGTCTAGCAGCGTCATGTCCGAGGCGTAGGTCATCAGGCAGACGTGCAGCAGCGGATCGTCGGGCAGCTCGCCGTCGGCCCGCAGCCAGAGGATGTTGCTGTCGGCCGCCAGCGACGGATCGCGCTCCACCTCCAGACTGAGCGGCCCCACATGCCGCATCTCGATGGGGCTGTCGCGGCCGAAGTCTTCCGCCGCGGACCCGAGCAGCCGCCGCAGCCGGTCCCGGGTCGGCTCAAGCTCCTCCGGGCCCGGCACCTGCGGCATGGGCATGAAGTGGTCGAACCCGCCAGGCTCCGGCTGCTGGAAGGACGCGGACAAGGTGAAGATCGTCTTGCCGTGCTGCACGACCGTGACCCGGCGGGTCGTGAACGACCGCCCGTCGCGCACCGGCTCCACCAGGTACACGAGCGGAACGGCCGGATCACCGGGCCGGATGAAATACGCGTGCAGGGAGTGCACACCCCGGTCCGGCGGCACCGTGCGGCCGGCCGCGACCAGCGCCTGGCCGGCGACCTGGCCGCCGAAGACCCGCTGCCGCCGCTCACCCACCGGGCTGCGGCCGCGGAAGATGTTCACCTCGATCTGCTCAAGGTCAAGCAGCTCGACGACGGCATCCAGCGCCTTACTCACCGGTGCTCCCCGCTGTGTTTCCCGCTCGCCGCCGGGGCGCTTTTTGCGCGGCGCCTTCCCTCGTCGCTCTGCCTCCCGCTCAGCCCTCGGGGCGCTCTAGGCGCCGCCTTCCCTCGTCGCCAACACCGCTCCTCAGTCCAGGCGGCACCGCGCCCCTCCGGCTCGCTCAATGGGGCTACCCCGCTCACTGCGGGCTACCGTCGGCGTCGGCGCAGAGTTCAAGCACGGCGGCACCGTATCGGTCCAGCTTCACCGCGCCCACACCGGGGACTGCGGCCAGCTGGGCCACAGTGGCGGGCCGCCGGGCCGCGATCGCCTGCAAGGTGGCGTCGGAGAACACCACGTACGCGGGCACGCTCTGCTCTCTCGCGGTGGTCAGCCGCCACGCGCGCAGCCGCGCGAACAGCGGGTCGTCGGGATCGACGGCGGGCTGTCCGCCCGCGCGCTTCTCCCGGCCGGCCGCTGACTTGCCGCGCGCACTCGGGCGCGCGCCGGTCAGCCCGTCCAGGAACCTGGACGGCTTGCGCACGCGCCTGCCCCCTTCCGCCCTGGCGAGCGACCAGGACAGGAACAGCCGCTGCCGGGCCCTGGTGACGCCGACGTACAGCAGCCGCCGCTCTTCCTCGATCGCCTCGGTGGTCTGGGCGTAGATGATCGGGACCGTCCCGTCGGTCAGCCCGGCCAGGAAGACGGTGTCCCACTCCAGCCCCTTGGCCGCGTGCAGGGACGCGATCGTGACGCCCGCGGCCGCCGGGGCGTGCCCGATCGCGCTGCGCAGCACCAGCTCCGCCGCCAGGTCGGCGAGCGAGGCACCCTGGTTCGCGGCAAAGAAGTCGGCCGCGAGCAGCGCCAGGGCCTCCAGCGACTCCCATTTCTCCCGCGCCGTCCCGCGGCCACCGGGCGGCTGGGGCGTCAGCCCGAGGCCGGCGAGCACGGGCCTGATCTGGCCGGCCGGGTCGTCGGCCGCGCTCGCCGACCGGGCGGCGGCGCGCAGCAAGCCGACCGCCTGGCGCACCTCGGCCCGGTCGAAGAACCGCTCGGCGCCGCGAATCTGGAACGGCACGCCCGCGCGCGCGAGCGCCTGCTCCAGCGGCTCGGTCTGCGCGTTGGTGCGCACGAGCACGGCGATCTCGCCAGGGACCGCGCCGGCGGAGATCAGGCTCGCCGCCTGGCGCGCGATCGCGGCCGCCTCGGCTGGCTCGTCGGGATACTCGGTCAGCTGCGGCGGCGGGCCGGGCGGGCGCTGCGCGATCAGCACCGCCGCGGCCGGCTGCTGCGGCGTCAGCGGGCTTTCCTTCCCCGCGGCCACTTTGTTGGCGAGCGTGACGACCTCGGGCGTGGAGCGGTAGTTCCGCACCAGCCGGATGACGGTCGCGCCCGGATACTCGGTGCTGAAGCCGGTCAGGTACGCGGGCGACGCACCGGTGAAGGAGTAGATGGTCTGCCGCGGGTCGCCGACCACGCAGACGTCATCCCGGCCGCCGAGCCACACGTCGAGCACGAGCTTCTGCAGCGGGTTCACGTCCTGGTACTCGTCCACGACGAAGAAGGCGTACCGGTCCCGGACCGAGCGGGCGGCCTCCTGGTAGTCGGCCACGATGGCCGCGGTCAGCTCCAGCACCGACTCGAAGTCCACGAGGTTGCGCTCGGTTCGCAGCGCCTCGTATCCGGCGTAGAGCCGGCCGAGCGTGGCGCCGTCGAACGGGCCGGACCGGCCCGCGCTGCTGCTCGCCGTCGCGTAATCGTCGGGCCGCACCTGGGTGACCTTGGCCCACTCGATTTCCGCGGCCGCGTCCCGCAGCTCGGTCAGGCCGGCCCTGACCCTGGTCCGGCGGGCCGCCTCGGCCAGCAGGCTGATCTTGGACTCCAGCACCCGCGGCGGCTGGCCGCCGATCGTCGACGGCCAGAAGTGGGTGAGCTGACGCAGCGCCGCGGAGTGGAACGTGCGCGCCTGCACCTGCTCCAGGCCGGCCCCGGGCACGAGCGCGCCCAGCTGCCGCAGCCGCCCCCGCAACTCCCCCGCCGCCCGCGTGGTGAACGTGACGGCGAGCACCCGGCCAGGACTGATCTGCCCGGTCGCCGCGAGGTAGGCGATCCGGTGCGCGACCGCCCGGGTCTTGCCGGTCCCCGCCCCGGCCAGCACGCAGACCGGCCCGTGGCCAGCGAGCGCAACCTGCCGTTGCTCGGGATCGAGCGCGGCCAGGATCGCCGCTGGCCCGTCCGGCGACCCTGCCGCCGGTACGTCGAACTGAACCTGGCTGTCCGCGGTACGCACTACTGTCTGGCGCCTTTCTGCCGGCTACCTGCCCACGCCATGATTCCGCATGGCACTGACGTCCGCTGGATTCGCGGTCAGCACGCTCGGGAAGTGCGCGGGGTGGTCCTGCGTTGGTTAAATTGGGATAGCAGGCGCCAGGCGGAATAGGGAGATCGAAGTGGCACAGCCGCTCACTATGTACACCACGACGTGGTGCGCTTTCTGCCGCAGGCTCAAGAGCCAGCTGGCGGCCGAGGGTATCGAGATCGCCGAGGTCAACATCGAGGAAGTCCCGGCCGCAGCCGACTACGTAATGTCCGTGAACGGCGGCAATCAGACCGTGCCCACGGTCGTGTTCCCCGACGGCAGCGCCATGACGAATCCCTCGGCCAAGGCGGTCATCCAGCGCCTCAATGAGCTGGCAGGTGTCCGGTGACAGGCAAGCGGGTCCGGAAGGCGCACCGCGCGGCCGAGCCCGCAACCGGGCCGGGGCCGGACGACCAGGTCACTGCCGCCGAGATTGACGCGGCGCTGGCTGAGACGCAGATCACATCGTTCGTGGTGCCAGACGACGCCGTCGTCCGGCGCACCAAGGACGGCTGGCGGGTCGGCAGCGACGAGCTGCCTGACCTGACCTGCGCGATGATTCTCGCCGACCTGCTCGCCGCGGAGACGGGCATGACCGTCGACCGGCTAGCCAAGCCGTCCCAGGACGCGGGCCAGACCAGCGAGACCGGGCGGCTGCGCGCGACGGTCGGCCAGCTGGAGCACGCGCTGCTGACCCGCATCCGGGTCGAGCAGGCCATCGGCGTGCTCGCCGAGCGGCACCGGATCAAGCCGCGGCAGGCATTCGAGCAGCTCAGGGCTGCGGCCAGAAGCCGCGGGCGCAAGGTGATCGACATCGCAGGCGACGTCGTCGCCAGCGCCACGAACCCGCTGCTGCAGCTGCCCGACGAGCTGTCCCGGCCGCGGACCGGCCCGCGCCGGCCCCGCCAGATCGGCGCCTAAGAGCCGCTACTCCGTCTTTCCACTGTTCCGGTTCCCGCAAAAGCCGCATTTCGGCTGGCGCAGGTCACCGGACCAGTAGAAGGTCACGCTCCCGGTGACTCTCGGTGAGGTCCGCCTCGGGTGAGATTGACGCTCAGTAGCGGCGGGTAGCACTCGCCTCAGGACCGTAAGGGTCCCGGGACGAGGGCGAGAACGTGGACTACGGCGCTACCCCAGGTCGCCTCCTGATTATCGGCGGCGCTGAGGACCGATGCTGCGGGGCCGGCCTGCTGGACCGGTTCGTCGAGCTCTCCGGTGGCGAGCAGGCCCGGATAGTCCTGGTCACGACCGCCACCGACGCGCCCGAGCAGGTCCACGCCGACTACGAGCGCGTGTTCCGCAAGCTGGGCGTCGAAGACACCAGCGAGCTGCGGCTCAGCGGCCGCGGCGACGCGGACAGCGACGAAGCCGCCGCGGTACTCACGACCGCCACGGGCGTCTTCCTCAGCGGCGGCGACCAGTCCAAGCTCCGCACGCTGGTCGGCTCCCGGGTCAACGACCTGCTGGAAGAACGGCTCAACGAAGGCCTGATCGTGGCCGGCACGAGCGCCGGCGCGACCGCGATGGGCCGCACCATGATCCTCGGCGGGGCCGGCTCGGACGTCTCGGCCGCCACCGTCCGCACCGGCCCGGGCCTCGGCCTGCTCCCGCGCGCGCTGATCGACATGCACTTCGGCGAGCGCGGCAGGCTGCCCAGGCTGCTCAGCGCCGTCGCGCTCGATCCCGACCACCTCGGCCTGGGGCTGGACGAGAACACCGGGATCCTGGTCGACGACGACGGCTTCGAGGCGCTGGGCTCCGGGGTCGTGACGGTCGTCGATGCCGAGGACGCGACCGTCGTGCACGCCGCCGGGGACAGCGACCCGATCACGCTGTTCGGCGTGCGGCTGCACCTGCTGCCGGCCGGCTGCCGGTTCGACTTCGAGAAGCGCAGCCCGTCCATCGGGCCAGCGCACGACAAGTACTGATCGTCCGCGCCGCCAGCACTGCCCGAGCCCAGACCCATGCCTGACCGCGCAGCAACGCCGAACCAGAGGAGCCGACGTGCGGCTGATTGACCTGCGGCACCTGACCGGGCCGAACGTCTTCACCAGCAGCCCGGTCACCGTCGCCCGGCTCGAACTCGACGACCTGACCGGCAAGGAGACGACGGACTTCGGCGGGTTCGCCGAGCGGCTGGCCGCGCTGCTGCCGGGCCTGGCCAGCCATCACTGCGCGGCGGGCCGGCCGGGCGGGTTCCTGGACGCGATGGCCCGTGGCACCTACTTCGGGCACGTAACCGAGCACGTCGCGCTCGAGCTATCCGGGCTGGCCGGACGCGAGGTGCATCTGGGCCGCACGATGTGGGCCGGCGCCGACGGCCGTTACGACGTGATGACGGAGTGCCCGGCGGACGAGCCGCGGGACTCGCAGGTGCCTGGCGCGCTGCTGGACCTGGCGCTGCAGCTCGTGCACGACGTGCTGGGCGAGCGCACGCCGCAGTTCACGGCGCGGGTCGACGGCATCGCGGCCCAGGCGGAGCGCGAGCGGCTGGGGATCACCACGGCCGCGATCGCCGTCGCCGCCCGCAGCCGCGGCATCCCGGTGCGCCGGGTCGGCAACGGCAGCCTGCTCCGGCTCGGCCACGGGGTGAATCAGCGCTCGGTGTGCGCGGCGCTCACCAGCCAGACTTCCGCCGTCGGCGTCGACATCGCTGCCGACAAGAGCCTGTCCAAGCAGCTGCTCGCGGCGGCCGGGATCCCGGTGCCCGACGGCGTCGTCGTGTGGGACGCCGCGGGCGCGGCCGCGGCCGCGGACCAGCTCGGCGGGCACGTCGTGATCAAGCCGCTCGGCGGCAGCCACGGCGCGAACCTCACGATCGGCGTGCACACGGCGGCCCAGGCCGGCGCCGCTTACACGAAGGCAGCGGCGGCGAGTGACGCCGTGCTGGTCGAGGCTTTCCTGCCGGGAACGGACTATCGCGTCCTGGTCATCGACGGCCGGGTCGCAGCCGCCGCGGAACTGCGGCCCGCGGCCGTGACCGGAGACGGCCAGCACACGATCGGGCAGCTGGTCGACATCGCGAACACCGATCCCCGCCGCGGACCCGGCCACTCCCGCGAGCTGACCAGGATCAGGCTGGACGCGGACGCCATCAGGCACCTGGACGGCCTCGGCCTGGACGATCACTCGGTGCCGCCCGCCGGGCAGCTCGTGACGCTGCGCCGGAACGCGAATCTGTCCACCGGCGGCACCAGCCGCGACGTGACTGAGCTCGTGCACCCGGAGATCGCCGACATGTGCTGCCGGGCCGCAGCCGTCACCGGCCTGGACATCTGCGGCATTGACCTGCGCCTGGCCGACATTTCCCGGCCGCTGCGGGATCCGGCCGGACACGGGCCCGGCCAGCCAGGCGGCGTGCTCGAACTGAACGCGTGCCCCGGCCTGCGGATGCACCTGTCACCGACCGAGGGCACCCCGCGGGACGTGGCGAGCGCGGTGCTCGACAGCCTCTACCCGCCCGGCAGCCGGGCCCGCATCCCGGTCGTGTCGGTAACCGGGACCAACGGGAAGACGACGACAGTGCGCATGGTCGGGCACGTGCTGCACCGCAGCGGCCTGCGGGTCGGCGTGTCCTGCACCGACGGCGTGCACATCGGCGGCCGGCTCGTGTACCCGGCGGACGCGTCCGGCCCGCGGTCGGCCGAGATGGTGCTCGACGATCCCGGCGTCGAGGCCGCCGTGCTGGAGACCGCCAGGGGCGGCATCGTGCGGCGCGGCCTGGGCTATGACCGCGCCGACGTCGCCGTCATCACCAACATCACCGCTGACCACCTCGGCGACGACGGGGTCGACGACCTGGCCGAGCTGGTTCACGTCAAGGCGCTCGTCGCCGAGGAGATCAGCGACGGCGGCTGCGTCGTGCTGAACGCCGACGACCCGGCCGCCGCGGCGCTCGCGGACCGGCCGGCCGTGCGCCGCACGGTCCGGCGATCCGGCTCTTCAGCCTCGACCCGGCGAATCCGGTCATGGCCAGGCACCGCGAGTCCGGCGGGCTGTGCTACGAGGTCCGCGACGGCCAGCTCACCGAGACCGAGGCAGGCGGCGCCCGCCCGCTGCTCAGCGTCGCCGAGCTGCCCGGCGCCTTCGGCGGCCAGGCCAGGCACGTCGTCGCCAACGCGCTCGCCGCGGTCGCCGCCTGCCGGGCGCTGGGCGTCAGCACCAAGGACATCCGCAACGCTCTGGTGACGTTCACGCCGGAAGACGCCAACCCCGGCCGGGGCAACATCTACCGGGCGGGCGGCTGCCCCGTCATCGTCGACTACGGTCACAACGCCGCGGCGCTGCAGGCGACCGGCCGGGTCATCGCGGACGTCTGGGGCGGCCAGCCGGTCGCGGCGCTGACGCTGCCGGGCGACCGCCGGGACGACCTGCTGGCGGAGTCCGCGCAGGCGGTCGCCGCGCACTTCGGCACCGTCGTGCTGTATGAGGACGCCGACAAGCGCGGCCGGGCGCCGGGCGAGATGCTCGCGCTCGTCGGCTCCGCGCTGCGCGCGGCCCGGCCGGGCATCGACTGCCAGGAGGCGGAGAACCCGGCCGACGCCCTGCGCGCCGCGCTGGCCGTCGCGAACGGCGCGCCGGTGCTGTTCGTCTACGAGAAGCTCGCGCTGGCGCACGACGCCCTGCTCGCCGTCGGCGCCCAGCCGTGGCCGGAGGCGAGCCGCCCGGCCACGGCCGAGTCCGTGGTCGCCGCAGCCGAGACCATGACGAAGGAGGTCGCCAGCGCGCTCGGTGCCGCGCCAGACACTCCCGCGGCCGTAGGCGGGACGCCGCCGCGCCGACGGCAGTCGCTCCCACCACGGGCGCTGCCACCACGGGCGCTGCCACCACGGGCGCTGCCACCACGGGCGGCGCTGGCAACTGGCGCCACCGCGCTCCTCCCGCACCAGCCAGTGAATCCCGCTGCACCGGCTTCGACTGGTGCAGACACCGCGTGTGACTGTGATCCACTCACCCGGTCCGCGTGGCCGCGGCTGCCGGGCGCCGACGGTTCAGCCGACTACGGCGGAGCCTGCGGCTGCCAGCCGGCTGGCGCAGCCGGCGGTCCAGAGCGCCGTCACGTCTCGGAACGGGACCTCGCAAGGCCGCCCGTCCGCGACCCGGACGACCGGCACGCCGTCGGCGGGCAGGCAGACCGTCATCGCCGACCGGGTGCCGTATTCCGGCGTGTGCACGCAGGGCGCGGAGATCTCGGCCGGCCAGATCCGGCCGGTGTCGTCGGTTCGCGACTCGGGCACGGCCGGCTGGTGCCCGCGCAGCACTTCGTCCAGGACCGCCTGCGTCCCGGCCGGTCCCTGGTCCGGCTGCGCGGCGCGCCCAGCGCTCACCAGCCGGCGCACGAAGTCCGCCTTGGCCGAGGACGCGGGCAACGGCGCGTTCTCCAGCACGTGCACGCCCGGACCGAGCTGCTCGACCTCCGGCCCGGCCGCCCCCGCGATGCCGACTGAGAACAGCGACCGCCGGTCGCCGACGAGCATCCAGCACGGGTTGTAGTCGGCCGGGTTGAGCCCGGCTGCCACCGCGGCGACCGCGTCGGCGGCGTACCTGTGCGCGGCGAACGCGAGCGGCAACTCGCCACGTGACTTCTTGCTCGGGTCGCGGCCCGCCGCGGACGGCTGATTGGTCAGCCCCGCGACCAGTCCGTGCTCGTTGACCGCCAGCCAGGTTCCGCCCGCGAGCTCATCCCGGCCGCCGAGGATCCGCGGCCCGGCTTCCCGCAGCACGGTCATCGGCACCGCCGGGCGGTCCAGCCGCTCGTCCCGGTTGGCCGCGATCATCAGCGGGGCGCCGGGCACGACCTGGAAGAGCGCGATCAGCAGGCACACGCTCCCGACGCTAGCCCACGACCGGCTCGATGCGCCTACTCGGTCGCGGCAGCGTGGCCGGGGCAGGCTGCCCGCCTGCCCCGGCCACGGCCCCGTTGCGCCCGGTCAGGTGAGCAGGCGGCGGATCCGCCAGGTCGCGACTGCGCCCAGCCCGGCCGCGAGGACCAGCAGCAGCCCGGCCTCGGTCCACTGCAGCGGCCAGAAGCTGCTGGCCGGAAGGTAGTCGACGACCTGGGTGAGGTGATGGGCGGCGATCCAGTCCTGGCACTGCTGCTCGCTGCCCTTGGCGCAGACCGACGTCGGCGTGCCGGGCAGGAAGAACTGGCTGGCCGGACGGGGTCACGCTCTTGTCCCCGACCACCCAGGCCCCTGGCAGGTGCGCGGTGCCCGGCTGGTTGATGGCCACGGTGACCGCGTTGTGACTCGACACCAGCATGCTGTTCAGGCTCACCGCGGTGATCGGCGCGGTCGCACGGTCGGCCGCGAGCAGATGCGGCCGGACGAAGTGTGGCCACAGGATCTGCAGCAGCGCGACGACCACGATCGTGATGGCCATGGCCGCGATGGTGCGGCGCACCACGATTCCCGCGACCACGCCGAGTACGAACGCCAGCGCCGCCCAGGCGGCCGGCACAACTCCCTGGGACGCGAACATCAGCGGCGTCATCCGAACGAACTGGCTGAAGTTGTTCGGGAATCCGCCGGCCGCGTTGATCGGCCCGGCCCACCAGCTGAACAGCAGGCTCAGCAGGCCCGAAGTGGCGATCGCGGCCAGGCCGATCCCGCCCAGCTTGACGGCCATCCACCGGGTCCTGGTCACGTCCTGGTTCCAGGCCAGCCGGTAGGTGCCGGTCTCCAGCTCGCGTGCGACCAGCGGCGCACCCCAGAACGCACCGATGATCGCCGGGAGGATCACCAGGATGACCATCCCGAGGAAGAACAGGGCCGGGTAGACCTGGTCGGCCTTCATGGCGTCGATGAAGGTCGAGGCCCGGCTCAGGCAGGCCGGGCCATTGCCGCACCCGCGCATCCCGCTGGCGTTGTACAGGTGAACCAGGTGCGAGCCCGTGGTTCCGTAGGCGACGGCCAGCACCCGAGCGCCGCCAGGGCCGCGATCGCCTGGGCGCGGAACTGACGGAAGGTGAGCCAGGTCATCGTGCTGCCTCCATCGCTGGGCCAGGTTTGGCCGGGCCTGCCGCGGCGCGCTCGCCGGCCCGGCTCATGTAGGCCAGGGCCACGTCTTCCAGATTCGGCCTGGTCACGACCCAGGCCGGGTGCTGCGGAGCCGCAGCGGCCCGGACCAGGACCGTGGTCTGGCCGAGGTTGCGCACGGCGGCGATGATCTCCGCGCCGGCGGGCAGGCCGCTGCTGTCCACGCACGGGCCCGGTGACGAGGTGATGGCTCGCGACCAGTTCCGTCACCGGGCCGGCGACCTGGATCCGGGACGCGACGAGCACGACGAGGTAGTCGCAGACCCGCTCCAGGTCGGATACCAGGTGCGAGGACATGACCACCGACAGCTGCGCGCCGGCGGTCGCTTCCGCCAGGCTCGCCAGGAACTCGCGCCGCGCCAGCGGATCCAGGCTCGCGACCGGCTCGTCCAGGATGAGCAGCTCGGGCCTGCGGGCCACGGCCAGAGTGAGCGCCAGCTGCGCGCGCTGGCCGCCGGACAGCTGACCCGCCTTGCGCTTTGGATCAAGCTTCAGCGCGCTGATCCGGTCCGCGGCCAGCTTCGCGTCCCAGCGGGCGTTCATGTGCCGGCCGAGCCGGAGGTGATCGGTCACGGTCAGCCCCGCGTAAACCGGGGTCTCCTGCGCCACGAAGCCGACCTTGCGCAGCTGCGCGACACCGTGGCCGGGAGTGCCGCCCAGCACCCGGATGCTGCCCGAGCTCGGCCGCCGCATGCCGGTGGCCAGGTTCAGCAGGGTTGTCTTGCCGGCTCCGTTCGGGCCGACGAGGCCGGTGACGCAGCCCGCCGGGATGTCCAGCGTGCAGTCCGTCAACGCCCAGACGGAACCGTACTGACGGCCAAGGTTCCGGGTCTCGATCGCCGCGGTCATGGCGTCCCGCCTGCCTGCGGTGCCGTACCGGGTATCCGGAGCAGACCGCTGAGCTGGATATTCATGACTGCCCTTTCTGTTCCTAGCTGGTTGCATCCGGCCGGAGTGGCCGGTACCGACGGTTACGCTAGGTGACCGCTAGCTGACGAGGACATATGGCTGACCGGCGTCTTGCGGGTGTACGCAGGTACACCTGCAGGCGGGGCTCAGCGTCACTGCGCGGATCGCGGCCGACCAGGGAGACTGGTCAGCAGGCGGCAGCTCAATTGGCGGCAACCGCACGTGAGGGAGGCAGCAGATGACTGGCCCGGCGATCCCAGCGGGCCGCGCGCGGCGTCCCGGTCGGCCCGGCTGGCACGGCCTGCTGGCGGCGCTGCGGGAGAGCCTGCTGGGCGTCGCCCGCGCGCTGATCCTGTGCGGGCTCATCGTCGCCGGGCTGGTGCCCTTGCTCGCGCTCGCGATCTGCCTGAGCTTCGCGGTGGACACCGTCCAGAGCCTGGCCGGGTTCAACGCGCACGGCGGCCCGAATCTCGGCCTGAGCCTGGTCGCGCTCATCCTGGCCAGCCTGCTGTACGTCCGCCCGCTGGCCGATCTGACCCGACGGCTCGCCGGCCAGTGGTTCGGCATCCCGATCGGCACGCCCTATCTGCCCATCCCGCACGTGGCGGACCTGGACTTCGGCGCGCAGGTCCGGGCCCGGGCCCGGTGGCTGGCCACCGACCCGGCGTTCTGGCGGGACCTGCTCTGGCTGCCCGTCAGCGTCCTGACCGGCTCCGTGCTGGTCATCCTGCCGCTGGCGATGGTGCTCTACGGCGTGGTCTTCACGATCCTGCCGCTCCTCAGCGTGCCGGTCGCCGGCATTCCCTATCTCGGCGCGCTCGCCGCCCGCACGCTGCTAGCCGGGCTCGGCGGTCTCGCCGTGAGCATCGCCGGGCTCTGGCTCGCGCCCCGGCTGCTGCCCGGCTACGCGGCGACAGCCCGCGCGCTGCTCGGGCCCACCCGGCAGGCGGAGCTGTCCACCAGGGTGCAGCACCTGGCCCGCACCCGATCGGACACCATCAACGCCGGCGCGGCCGAGCTGCGCCGGATCGAGCGTGACCTGCACGACGGCGCCCAGGCCAGGCTCGTGGCGATGGGCATGACCCTGGACGCGATCGAGCAGCAGATCGAGTCCAGCCCGCAGGCCGCGAGGGCACTGCTGGCCGAGGCGAAGGCGTCCTCGGTGCAGGCGCTGACCGAGCTGCGCGACCTGGTCCGCGGGATCCACCCGCCTGTGCTCGCCGACCGCGGCGTGGCCGACGCCATCCGCGCCCTGGCCCTGGATACCCCGATCCCGGTGCGCGTCTGCGCCGAACTGCCAGACCGGCCGCCGGCCCCGGTGGAGTCGGCCGCCTACTTCGCGGTCAGCGAGCTGCTGACCAATGTCGTCAAGCACGCGGCCGCTAAGGAGGCCTGGATCGACGTGCGGCACTCGGCCGGACTGCTGCGGATCAGCGTCGGAGATGACGGCCGCGGCGGGGCTGATCCGGCGGACGGCTCCGGCTTGCGCGGCATCGAGCGGCGGCTGGCCGCGTTCGATGGCGTGCTGGCCCTGACCAGCCCGGCCGGCGGCCCGACCGTGGTCAACCTGGAGATTCCGTGCGGGTCGTGATCGCCGAAGACCTCTTCCTGCTGCGGGACGGCCTGACCAGGCTGCTGGAGGCCCACGGCTGCAGTGTGATCGCGGCGGTGGACACCGGCGAAGACTTGGTGTCGGCCGTGCTGGCAGGCAAGCCGGACGTGGCCATCGTCGATGTCCGGCTGCCGCCGAGCTTCACCGACGAGGGCCTGCGGGCCGCGCTCGCGGCCCGGCGCGAACTGCCCGGCCTGCCGGTCCTGGTCCTCTCCCAGTACGTGGAGCAGCTCTACGCGCGCGAACTGCTCGCGGCCGGCCACGGTGGCATCGGGTACCTGCTGAAGGACCGGGTGCTGGACGGCGCCCAGTTCGTCGACGCGGTCCGCCGGGTCGCGGCCGGCGGCACGGCCATGGATCCGGAGGTCGTCGCCAGGCTGCTGACCAGCAACGCGGGTGACGGCGCGATCGGCACGCTCAGCCCGCGCGAGCGGGAGGTGCTGGGGCTGATGGCGGAGGGCCGGTCCAACTCCGCGATCGCACAGCAGCTCGTCATCACCGAGCGCGCCGTCGCCAAGCACACCGCCTCGATCTTCCTGCGGCTCGGGCTGCAGCCCTCGGACGACGACAACCGCCGGGTGCTGGCCGTGATCGCCTATCTCAACGGCTAACCACCGGGCCCGGCTGAGGTAAGTACGGCCAGGCCCGGCAGAAAGCTGGCCGGCCTCCCAACGAATTCCCGGCCGTGTTCGTCTTGACTAGCGGAAGGCGAAGACGGAGATCCGCATGCAGAGCTGGGACCGGGCACTGGCTGACCTCGCGGCTGCGGGACTACCAGGACCTGCCCGCGGCCGAGGTCGCCGCGGTACTAGGCGTAGCCGAGGGAACGGTCAAACGGCACCTCAGCGACGCGATGAGCAGGATCGCCGGCGGGCTGTCGCCCGCGCGGGACCCGTACTAGAGGAAAGCTGATGGCAGTCACTGAGCACGACCTGCGTCGGTATCTCGACGGGCTGGCCGGGCAGGCAGCCCCGCCTCGATTCAGCGTCGCCGAGCTGGCCGCCCGGATCCGCCGCCGGCGCGCGCGGAATGCGCGGCTCGCATCGGCCTGCGTCGCCGCCGCCGCGGCCCTCGCCGTGGGCGTCCCGCTCGGGCTAGCCAGCGGGACCGGGCGAGGCCACAGCTCGTATCCCGGTGTGGAGTCGGTGCCGGCGCCGCGGCTGCGGAACCTGCGATTCATGCCGACAGTGGATGGTCGCCGTCCCTCCGTTCCCCCGCATCGCACGCCCAGCGGGTGCGGCAAGACTCCGGCGAACCCGTGCCCGGGCACGCCCGAGGCTGGCTTCTCTGTGTCGCCGGGCCAACATCTCAGCATCCGCGTCGTCGTGACCATCCCGGCCGGGGCCAGACTCACTGACCTCTGGCTCGGCGTCACTCCAGGGACACTCGGGACGGATCGCAGCGGGCGGCCGGTCGGCCAGCTGCCGATCCTGGCCCATATCCGCGCGGACCTGGAGCCGGGCCGCCACACGTACCAGCTCGCCTGGACGGTACCTGCCCTGGGACCGTCGCATGCAGTGCTAGTGCTCGCCGCCTCCTGGTCCGGCAGGCTGCCCACCGCCGGCCAACCAGGCCGACGCACGAGCGCATCGGTCACGACGGCGATCACCGCGTTCTACGTATCCCGGCGCTGACCTCGCGCTGGCGGGCCTCTCCCCCGCGCTGCCGTACTACTCGGCGCGTAGTACGCTTGACGTAGTACAGATGACGTACTATCGTGCCGCGTAGTAACACTGCCCACGAGCGAAACGAGCTGAACGTGACCGACGACCTCGGCCGGTGGGCCGATCCCTCGATGCTGGTGCTCGCCAGCCTGGCCGACGGGCCGAAGCACGGCTACGCCATCACCCAGGACATGGCGGCGCAAGTGGGCGTGCAGATGGGCCCGGGCACGCTGTACGGCGCCATCGCCCGACTGGAAGAGCGCGGCCTGATCGAGGCACTGCCGCCGGAGGACCGGCGCCGCCCTTACCAGATCACTGCGGCCGGGGCGACCGAGCTCGCGGCCGCCGCGGCCAAGATGCGGGCCGTGGCCGATCTCGGGCTGAGCCGCCTCGCGCGCGGCCGGGCGGCGATGGCATGACCGCGTCCGACCCGCTGCTGGTCCGGGCCGTGCTGGGCCTCTACCCGCGGCCCTGGCGCGATCGCTACCAGGACGAGTTCGCCCGCCTGCTCCTCGACCAGATGGCCTGCGCTCCGCGCCGCGACAGGCTCCGGCTCGTGGCCAACGCCGTATCGGGGGCGGCCGACGCCCACCTCAACTACCCCGCGGGAGGGGCTATGACCGAACGGATCCGCCGCTCACTGGCGGTCATGATCTGCACGCTGGTGGTGTTCGCCATCGCCGGGGCCGGCTTTCAGAAGATGACGGAGGACCCGGCGTTTACGACCGCCGCCAGCCTGCACTCGGCGATCGGCACCTCCTTCAACGTGCTGCGCGACATCGCGTTCGCGGTCGGGATCATCGTCGTAATCGCGGCGGTGCCGCTGGTCTGGGCCGTGGTCCGGCAAGCGATCACCAGAGGTCAGCCGGTGCTGCTGGTGTGGCTTGCGCTGCCGCCGGTGGCGCTCGCCACCTGGATCGCAGTCCTGAAGCTCATCATGACGCTGGGGCCGAAGCATCCGGGCGTGCACTCGCAGACCAACGCCACCGAGTTGACCGTCGTGGTGGTGCTCGGGCTGGCGGCCGCCTCGGTGTGCGCCTGGTCGACGCTAAGGGCGCTGCGCGAAACCGAACTGCCCGGTCGGCTGCTACGGGCCGAGGTAGTCCCGATGATCGCCATCGCGGCGTGCATGGCGGCGATCACGGTCACGGACCTGAGCTGGGGGCTGGCGGTCCGGGCGGGCGACGGCTCGCTGTTCCACAGCAGCAACGGGCTGCTCGCCACGGCGCTGCCGCCCAGCTGGCTCGGTGGCCTCGTGGTGCTGGCCGCCGCGACGATCGTGGCCGGGCCGGGCCACCGTGGTGGCGGCGGGCCAGCTACGCGCCGCGCCCGCGGGCGACCGTCCGCCCGCGGACAGCTAGCCGAGACAGCCGGGTCGGCGGCCCGGCTGGGCCGCCGACCCGCGCCAGTCAGGCGTCCCGCAGCCGGAACGAGACCGCGCCGGCGAGCAGTGCCGCGGCGGCCCACAGCGCCAGCACCCCGAGCCCGGCCCACGGCGTGATCGGCAGGCTGCGCAGGCCGGTCGTCGCCTGGATGTTCAGCCCGGCGACGGTCGGCGTCCACCGCTCCAGCCGGCGCTGCCAGTGCTCGTTCCCGACGAACGCCAGGACGATCGGGAACAGGTACAGCAGCGCGAGCGCCACCCCGATGGCTACGGCCGAGTCCCGCACGAGCACGGCGACGCCGAGGCTCAGCAGCGCGATCAGCGCCAGGTACAGCACCGACCCGCAGGCCGCGCGCAGGACCGGCCCGTAACTCAGCCAGACCGGGTGGAAGCCGCGCGCGGCGGTGAAGCCGTGGCCGGGCAGGATCAGGTGCCCGGCGAGCACCGATCCAAGCACCGCGACCGCACTCGCCACCAGCACCACGGCCGCCAGCAGGATCGCCTTGGCGGCGAGCACGGAGTGCCGCCGCGGCATGGCCGCCAGCGTGACCCGGATCAGGCCGGAGCTGTACTCGTTGCTGATCATCAGCACCGCGAGGATCGCGACCACCGCCTGGCCGAACTGAACCCCGGTGAGGCTGAGCTTGCCGGGGTCGACCTGGCACGTCAGGTGCTGCGGGCAGTTCGTGGCCCCGACGGCCGCGGCGCTGACCGCGATCGTCGCCGCCGCGACGCCAAGCAGCAGCCAGGCGGGCCCCGACACGGTGCGCAGCTTGGTCCACTCGGCGTGCAGGGCGCGGGTCAGGCTGGCGCCGCGCGCGGCCGCCGGGGCACCGGCCGCCGGCCGGGCTGGCACAATCGTCACTCGCTCGCCGCCGGGCGCCGCGGCGATCTGCGCGCCTCCGGTCCAGGGCGCGCTCATGCGTCCCGCCGCCGGAGCAAGATCACCGCAAGGGCGAGGGCCGCCGCCGCCCACAGGCACAGCACCGCGAACCCGGCGTAGGGCGACAGCGGGTAGTAGCCCTGCACCGGCGCCGTGACGGTCGTGACCTGTCCGTACCGCGGGACGCTCTGCTCGATCGCCAGGGCGGCGGCCGGGGTGAGCCGCAGCAGCCACGCGCCGACGCCTGCGGGCACGACGTTGAGCGCGGTGATCAGGAACGGCATCACGACGACCAGCACTGCGATCGTGATCGCCGCGGCACTCCGGCGCAGGATGGCGCCGAGCGCGACGGCGAGGATGGCCGCCACGGCCAGCATCGCCGCGGTGCCGACGACGACCCGGACTTCGGTCAGCGCCGGGGCGGTCAGCAGGACCTGGCCCTGGTTCTCCTCCCGCGGCACGCCGAGGATGATCGACACCGCGGCCGCGACCAGCCCGGTGCCGAACGCGACCGCGCCGATCACCACCGCCTTGGCGGCCAGCACGGCGCCGCGCCGCGGGGTAGCGGCCAGCGTGGTGCGGATCAGCCCGCGACGGTACTCGGTGCTGAAGAACATCGCCGCCACGACGACGATCACGATCAGCCCCAGGAACGCGCCGACCAGGCTTTGCCCGATGGTCACCGTGGGGAGCCCGCCGCCCGGCCCCGGCGTGACCGGGGCGATGTCGCCCGCGCCGGTGAGCGTGAACGTGCCGCCGCTGCCTCGGGTGAACGGCGCGACGCTGGCGTTGCAGGCCGGCCCCGTGCCGATCGGGCCGCCGCCGCCGACCGCGGTGCCGGTCCAGCTAATGCCCGGCTGCCCGCCGGTCAGGCTCACGTCGTCGAAGACGCCAGTGGCCTGGGCGGGCCGCCGTCGTTGCTGTTGCCGCCGAATGAGTTCTGGGTGACGGTGTAGCCCGGCGAGGTCGCGAACATGCCGATCTGGACCGTCGAGGGCAACCCGGCCAGGGCGACGCTGCTGACCTTGGTCCAGCGCGTCCCGTCGGCGGAGTCATATCCGGTGATCGTGTCGCCGGAGCGGGTCAGCCGCAGCCAGCGCGGGCTGGCCGCGGACACCTTGCCGGGCAGGCCCGCGACGTCGCCGGTGTAGTTGTACTGCATCCGGACGCCGTTGCCCCCGGTCACCAGCATCGCCGCGTAGGCCGAGCCCTGGTGGGTGCCCTGCTTGACGATGATCCCCGCCTTGGCCCACGGGGCCAGCCCGGTCACCAGGTTCCCGCCGCCGACCTGCACCGATCCGTCGCTGATGTTGACGTGCGCGCCGGTCAGCGACGTGACCCGGACGGTGATGCTGCCGCTCCCGGTCAGCGGCTGGCGGACGAAGTAGAAGCTGTCGGTCACGATCTCACCGCCCGGCCCGTGCGGGACGTAGGGCAGGCAGGCCTTGCCGGTCTTGAGCGGGCCGCCGTTCATCTGGCAGCCAATCTGCCCGTTCGCGGCCGCGAACACGCCGAGAAAGATGGTCAGCACCGCCGCCAGCAACATGCCGACCACCCAGCCGCGCACGCTGCGGAACTTCGTCCACTCGGCGCGCACCAGCCCGCCGAAGCCAAATCCGCGACCCTGGCCGCCGAGACTCGTGTCCAGCGCCGGTCGCGAGACCGCCTGCGCGCTCATCGCCCGGCCTCCCCGGCGGAAGCGGCGTCAAAGCCCGCCGGACGGTACTCGACGGCATCCCGCGTGAGTTCCATGTAGGCCTGCTCCAGCGTCGCCCGGTGGGCGGACACCTCGGAGAACGGCACGCCCTTCCCGGCCAGCAGCGCCACCACCCGCTCGGCCAGCAGCCCGGAGATCAGCAGCATCTCCCCGCCGGAGGCGGCGACGGTGGCCCCCGCGTTCTCGAGCACCGTCGTCGCCTCGGCCCGCGCGGTCGTGCGCAGCGTCACCCGGTCCCCGGACGCCGCGGCCAGCAGGCTCGCGACCGTCGTGTCGGCGATGACCTTGCCGCGGCCGACCACCACCAGGTGGTCGGCGGTGTCCTGGAGCTCGCTCATGAGATGGCTGGACACCAGCACGGCCCGGCCATCGGCGGCCAGCCCGCGCAGGAACCCGCGCATCCACACGATGCCCTCCGGGTCCATGCCGTTGAACGGCTCGTCCAGCATGATCGCGCCGGGGTCGCCGAGCATGGCGGCGGCGATGCCGAGCCGCTGCCGCATGCCGAGGGAGAACCCGCCGGCCCGGCGCCGGGCGACGGCCTGCAGGCCGGCCTGCTCGATGACCTCATTCACTCGCCTAACGGGGAGTCCCTGCGAGTGTGCCAGCCAGAGCAGGTGGTTACGGGCACTGCGGCTCGGCTGCAACGCGCCGGCGTCCAGCAGCGAGCCGATGACCCGCATGGGGTGGCGCAGGCGCCTGGTAGGGCTGGCCGCCCACCCGCGCCTGACCCTCGTCGGGCGCGTCCAGGCCGAGTACGACCCGCATGGTGGTGGATTTGCCTGCGCCGTTCGGGCCGACGAAACCGGTCACCTGGCCCGGCTGGACAGTGAACGACATGCCGTCCAGTGCCAGCGTCGGCCCGAACCGCTTGCGCAGCCCGGTCACTTCGATCGTGGCGTGCATCGCTAGATCCTTCGGTCTAGGGGTTGAAATCGTGCTGACACTGGTTCTACGGGGACGGCCATAACATGGGCCGCACGCAAGCTGTTATCCCGTTGTTAGGCCCGCCAGGGCATGCTGAACCGGGAAGGCAGGACCGAAGCCCCTGATCGGGGCGTCGTCAGACGGGAGGACGCGAATGCGGGCGCACTGGCTGCCGCAGTGGCTACGGCTGCCCGGCCACACCGTCCGGGTCCGCCTGACCGCGCTCTACGGGATCTTGTTCGTGCTCTCGGGCGCGCTGCTGCTGGCCATCGCCAGCGGCGTGGCCGTCGGCAGCTCGTCGGTTGAGGCCGCTTCGCCGCGGCCGAGCGGCGCGGCCGCCCCGCCGGCGGGCTCGGCGCTGGCCCGGGCGCACGCCCAGATACACCGCATGCAGGCCCTGATCAATCAGCTCCAGTCGCAGCAGAACACCCAGCCAGGGCAGCAGCAGCTCTCGCACGTGCTGGTGCCCGCGGCCCTGATCGCGCTGGCGATCATGACGGTGGTGTCGCTGCTGCTGGGCTGGGTGGTGGCCGGACGGGCGCTGCGGCCGGTGCGGGAGATGACGGCCGCCGCGCAGCGGATCTCCGAGGAGAACCTGGACGAGCGGCTCGCCGTGCAGGGGCCCAAGGACGAGCTCAAGGAACTGGGCGACACCATCGACGGGCTGCTAGAGCGGCTGGAGGCCGCGTTCAAGGCCCAGCGCCGGTTCGTGGCGAACGCCTCGCACGAGCTGCGCACCCCGCTGACCACGATGCGGGCGTCGCTGGACGTGGCGCTGGCCAAGCCGGAGCCGGCCCCACCGCAGACGGTCGCGCTGGCCGGCCGGCTGCGCGCCGAGCTGGACAAGATCGACCAGCTGCTGGATGCGTTCTTGTTCCTCGCCCGCGCCCAGCACCGCAGCCTGCCCGGTCAGGCCGTGCTACCGCTCGACTATGTGGCCGCCACGGCGCTCTCCGAACGGGCCGGCGCGATCAGCGCGCGCGGGCTGACCGTACAGGCCGACAGCGATCCCGGCGGCGCCTGGGTGCAGGGCAGCCAGGCGCTCATCGCCCGGATGGTGGAGAACGTCATCGACAACGCGGTCTGCCACAACGCCGATGGCGGCTGGATCCAGGTCAGGTCAGGCACGGCCGGCGGCCAGGCGCTGCTGGTCGTGGAGAACGGCGGCGCGATCCTCGGCCAGGATCAGGTGCGCGAGCTGTCGCAGCCGTTCCGCCGGGTCGGCGCCGACCGGGTCGGCTCGGACAAGGGCTCGGGGCTCGGCCTCTCGATCGTGGCCGCGATCGCCGAGGCGCACGGCGGCTCGGTCAGCCTGACCGCCAGGCCTGAAGGCGGGCTGCGGGTCAGTATCCAGCTGCCGCGCGGCGGCGAGCGCGCGGGCCGGAGCAACCGTATGAGAGTCCTGGTTGTCGAGGATTCGCGGTCGCTGGCCGAGGTGCTGGTCGAAGGGCTGCGGGATCAGGGCATGGCGGTGGACGCGGCCCACGACGGCCTGGAGGCGGCCGCGAAGCTCGACCTCAACTCATACGACGTCGTGGTGCTGGACCGGGACCTGCCGGGCATCCACGGCGACGTCCTCTGCCAGATGATCACTGACCGGGAGGACCGGTCCATGGTGCTCATGCTCACCGCCGCCGGCGCACCCGGCGACCGGGTGGCCGGCCTTGGCCTCGGCGCCGACGACTACCTCGGTAAGCCCTTCCACTTCCCCGAGCTGGTGCTCCGCATCCGCGCGCTCGCCCGCCGCCAGCCGTCGGCCCGCGGCCGGGTGCTGCGCTCGGCCGGGATCGAGCTCGACCCGGTCCGGCGGACGGCCGTCCGCGACGGCCGGCAGCTCGACTTGTCGGTCAAGGAGTTCGGCGTGCTCGAGGCGCTGCTGCTCGCCGCGCCGGCCTTCCTGCGAGCCGAGGACCTGCTCGAACGGGTCTGGGACGAGCAGGCCGACCCGTTCACCAACACGGTCGCGGTCACGATCGGCCGGCTGCGCCGCAAGCTCGGCGACCCGCCGGTGATCGCGACCTCGCCGGGGATCGGCTACCGGATCGCGGCTGCGGGCTGAGGTGGGCGACCCGCGGTTCCGCCCCGACCTGTTCCGTGGCACCGCGCGCGCCTACGACCAGTTCCGCCTGCCGTACCCGGCTGCGCTGATCGACACGCTCGCCCGCTGCTGCCCGGCTGCCGAGACTGGAACGATGCTTGACCTGGCGTGTGGCCCCGGGCAGCTCGGGTTCGCGCTGCGCGGCCGCTTCCGCGAGGTGTGGGCGGCCGACCTCGAGCCGGACATGATCGCGCTGGTGCAAGCGAAGGCCCTGGCCGCCGGCCTGGACAGCGTCCGGCCGGTGCTCTCAGCCGCCGAGGACCTGATCGCTCCCGACGAGTCGTTCCTGCTGGTCACCATCGGCAACGCGTTCCACCGGATGCAGCGCGACGTGGTGGCCGCGAACGTGTTCCGCTGGCTGCGGCCAGGCGGCTGGCTGGCGCTGGTCTGGGGCGGCTCACCGTGGGAAGGCGACCAGGCCTGGCAGGCCGCGATGCGAGCATTCATGGCCCGCTGGCTGGAGCGGCTCGCGGCCCGCACCGGCGACCGCATCCCGGCCGGCTACGAGCAGGCCCGCCAGACCCGGCCCGACCTTGAGATCCTCCGCGGCGCGGGGTTCGAGATCGCGCCCGCGAAGACCTACTGGCACGCGCACGAGTGGACGCCCGACTCCATCGCGGGCTACCTGGCCAGCACGTCGGTACTCTCGGCGGCGGCGCTGGGTGAGCTCGGTCCGGCCTTCGACGCGGACCTGCGCCGGGTGCTCGCGCCCTGGTCGGATCCCGGCGGACTGCGGCAGGAGGTGCGGTTCGAGTGCGAGCTCGCG
This sequence comes from uncultured Actinomycetota bacterium, assembly GCA_963805805.1. Lineage (GTDB taxonomy): Bacteria > Actinomycetota > Actinomycetes > Streptosporangiales > Streptosporangiaceae > JAJYUU01. Next base: position 135,040 of record CAWDVS010000014.1, read on the forward strand.
GGCCGCCCGTCGGCCGAGGTCAGCGGATGCCGAAGAGCAGGCACCCAATCGTCACGCTGACCCCGCCACCAGGCGCGGTCAGCGGATGCCGAAGAGCAGGCACCCAATCGTCACGCTGACCCCGCCGCCAGGCGCGGTCAGCGGATGACGATCAGCATGTAGCCCATCGTTACGCCCATGGCGACGTCGCAGCCCGTGGCGAGCCGCAGCGACAGCGGCACCGCGGTGGCGCCGCCGGCCGCCGCCGCGGCCACCGACGGCAGCACGGTCAGCCGGTCGGCCGACCAGACCACCCCGCCGAGCAGGCCGAGCGCCAGGACGAGCGCGGCCGTGCCCGGCCCGGCCATCGCCGGCTGCGCTACCTGCTGGCTGCCGAGCATGTAGACCATGGCGGCGCACAGCAGCGCGTGCTGGAGCGGATGCATGTGCTGGGAGCGGATCGCGCGCCAGCCGAACAGCGCCGCGCCCGCGCCGAAGACGGCCCGCAGGGCGGCGGGCCAGGGCAGCGCGAACCACGGCGCCAGCATCCCGGCCATGGTCAGCGCCATCAGCACATGCGTCGCGTCGAGCAGCCGGTCGGCCGGGCGGCCGCCCCGCACCGAGATCACGATCCGGGCCAGGCAGTAGACGGCCGTCGCCACCATGACGCCAGCCAGCGGGTAGCCAACCCAGGCCTGGCCGGTCAGGCTGGCCACCCAGCCTCTGCCGCCGCCGGACCAGGCCGCACCGGATCGACCTGGGCCGCCGGTTGTGGCCCGGCCCGCCGCGGCCAGTAACACAGGGCCAGCAGCACGAGCAGCGGCCCGGAACCCGGGTCGGTGGCCCCGCCGGCCAGGATGCCGCCCAGGCCCTGAGCCAGCCAGAGCGCTGTGCCAGCCGCGATCGCGAGCAGGACCGCGACGCGCGCCGCCGCGGCCGGCCTGCACACGCCGGCCGCCACCAGCGCGAGCACCACCGCCAGCGCGATGGTCGCTGACCGTCCGTCGAGCAGCAAGCGCGCGAGCCGCTGATCGGTCCCGGTCAGCCAGCCCGGCTGCCCGGCCGCCGCGGCGGACACATCCCGGCCCAGCGGCCCCGGCCACACCTCCGCCGACGCCGCCAGAGCGCCCCACACGACGATCCAGGCGGCCCTAGCCGCCGGAGCGCCGACCCGACCCGCCGCCGGGAACGCGGCGTCGGTGCCCGGCCGGGGCGGCCACAGCAGGACTGCCACCACCGCGTAGAGCAGGGCCGGACCGGGCAGGCCGGCCACCGGGCTGGTAGCACCGGACAGCAGTCCCCCGAGCCCTTCGCCGAGCCACCAGACACCGAGCGCCCACGCGACCGAGGCGGCCAGCGCGACCCGCCGGGCCGGGCGCCACGCGATCCCGAGGCCGATCAGCAACTGCAGGGTCGCGAACGCGCCGTTGGCCAGCAGCGGTCGCGCGGCGATCAGGTGCGCGGTCCAGCCCACCGGGCCGGCTACGAACGCCGGATTCCCGGCCGCCGCCGCCCCGATCATGCGCGCGAAGTCGGTGGTGAACATCACGGCCTGGAATTGCAGCAGGGCGTCGAGCAGCCACAGGCCGGCGAGCGCGAGCTCAAGGCAGCGGCGGAAGTCAGGTGCGCCGGTGCGGGCGAGGGCAGTGCAGGCGAGGGCGGGGCGGGCGAGGGCAGCGCGTGGTTCCCCCGGTCGGGCCACGGTGGCCGGCAGCGCCTCGCTCGTCATCTGGTCCCTTCCCGGCAGGCAGCAGAAATGGCGTTGCGGGAATTATGCGGGACCAGAAATCGGCTGTCTAAACCCCGGTGCGGTACCCCCTAAACCCCGCTCGGGTATCTACGACTCGAGGTACCTGATCGCGGCGATGACCCGGCGGTTGTCGCTGTCGGAGGGCGGCAGCCCGAGTTTGGCGAAGATGCTGGCGATGTGCTTCTCCACCACGCCGCCGGTGATGACCAGGGTTTCGGCGATCGCGGCGTTTGAGCGGCCCTCCGCGATCAGCGCGAGGACCTCCCGTTCCCGCCCGGTAAGAGTGGCGAGCGCGTCCGCCCGGCGGCTGCGCGCCGAGCAGCTGGCTGACGACTTCAGGATCGAGGACGGTGCCGCCGTCCGCCACCCGCCTGATCGCGTCGATGAAGTCGCTCACGTCCGCGACCCGGTCCTTCAGCAGGTAACCGACGCCCGCCGCCGACCCGGCCAGCAGCTCAGCCGCCGATCTCGCCTCGATGTACTGCGAGAAGACCAGCACGCCGACCGCCGGGTGGTCGCGCCGGATCGCCAGCGCCGCGCGCAGGCCTTCGTCGGTGTGCGTCGGTGGCATCCGGACGTCGACGACGGCCACGTCGGGCTCGTGCTCGCGCGACCGCATCGATGAGGGCCGTGGCGTCCGCGACCGCGGCCACCACGTCATGACCCCGGCGGGTCAGCGTCTGGGTCAGCCCGTCCCGCATGATGGCCGCGTCCTCCGCGAGCACGATGCGGAGCTCGTGCTCATCAGGCGTGCCCGGGCAGCGCGATGGTGACCGTCGTGGGCCGCCGGCCGGGCTGCAGACGGCGAGCCGCCCGTCGACGGTCTGCACGCGCTCGCGCAGCCCGTCCAGGCCGCCGCCGGCGATGATCCTGGCGCCGCCGGTCCCGTTGTCGCGTGACGGTCATGACCAGCTCTCCGTCTTGCTCGGTGACAGCGATCGTCGCGTCGCTCGCCTGCCCGTGCTTCGCGACGTTGGCGAGCAGCTCGGCCGCGCAGAAGTATGCGATCGTCTCGATCGCGGGCGACGGCCGCTGGGCAGCCGACTGTCAGCGCGACCGGCGTCGCGCTGGCCTGCGTGAGCACGGACAGCGCGGCGTCAAGGCCGCGGTCGAGCACCGCGGGGTGAATGCCCCTGGCGAGGTCGCGCAGCTCGGTCAGCGTTTCCTTGGCGTTCTGGTGCGCGGCAGCGATGAGCGCCAGCGTCCGCTGCTGCCGTCAGGTCGGTGCCGGGCTGCGCCGGCCGCTTCGAGGCTCTCCTTGATCTCGCCGAGCGTCAGCGCGAGCGCGGCGAGCCGGACCTGGGCTCCGTCGTGCAGGTCGCGCTCGATGCTGCGCAACCTGGCAGCCGACTCATCGACCGCGCGGGCCCGGCGCTCCTGCAGTTCGCGGGCGCGCTGCGCCGCGGCGGCGATCTGCGCCTGCGCCTCTCGCTCCGCCTCCAGCCGGGCGGCCCGGTCCTCCAGGGCCGCGTAGATAGGCGACCCGGTACCGGTAGGCGACGGAGTCACCGAGCACCCAGGCCGTGAGCGAGACGCTGCCGAGCAAGGCTGCCGCGGCCAGGATCGACGGCGCCGGGTTCGGCCCGTGCGCCGGGCTCCAGCGCGCGATCGCGACGGCCGCCAGCACGAGGCACGTGATCAGGCCCAGCGACGGACCGTGCGCCGCGGACGGTGCGCGGCCAGCGTGTAGAGCAGGATCGCCAGCGTGACGTCGGTAGCGGTGGGCTGGAACGCGGCCACGAGCATAGCCGCACCGTGCGGCTGGAGGCCAAGGAAGACCTGCAGCGCCGCGATCCCGCCGCCGCGGCGAAGGCCTGGACCGGGTACTTCCGCCGCGGCACCAGCGTGGCGGCCAGAGCGAGGCTGACCAGCCTGATGAGCCGGATCGCCGGTCGACCTGGCCCGAGCTGGCGAGGAACACCAAGGCCGCCAGGGCGAGATCTGCCTCCCACGGGTGGTCCCGCAGCCAGCTCCACGCGCCCCGCACATGATCAGGGTACGTGCTGGTGCGGGCGGCAGACCGGCGCCCTGACGGCCGATGCATGCGGTCAGGCGTCCCTGCGGTGCAGCAGGATCGCGCCCGGCTATCAGCGCGACCAGCGTGTAGCCGGCGAACACGCGCCAGCTCGCCCCACGTGGAGAACATGTGCTGACTGATCGGCTGCGGTCCGCTGCTGGTGATCGCGCCGTCGAACTGGCCGCCCGGCAGCCACCGGATCGCGTCGTCGATACCAGGGCGTGGGCAGCGCCCTGGCGAGCTGCGGCAGCAGTAGCAGGATTCCGTAGGCCGTGGTGATGGTCCCGGCGGTGCTCCGGAGACCGCGCCGAGCCCGTAGCTGAACAGGCCGCAGAGCACCGACGAACAGCGCGCCGCGGCCAGGATCGCCCGCAGCACGCCTGGCTGCGACAGCGTCGGCTCCCGCGTGCACGCCGGCCAGCAGCCGCTGGCCCGCGAAGAAGCTGGCGAAGACGGCCAGGACCGTGGCACCGCGGCGCGACGAGCCGCGAAGACGAGCGCCCTTGGCCGCGAACAGGATCCCGCGCCGCGGCATCACCGTCAGCGACGTGCGGATCGCCTGGGTCGAGTACTCCGAGGTGATCGCCAGCGCGCCGAGCACGACGATGACCAGCTGCCCGAGCAGGACCAGCCCGATGATGCTGCTCTGGGTCGGGTCCAGTCCGGCCCGGCTGCCGACATGTGCGTCCAGTGCGCCGCCGTTCCCGCACAGAGCGCGATGCTCCAGGCGAGGCTGGCCAGCACCAGCAGCGCCAGCGCCCAGTAGGTGGACCGGACCGAGCGGATCTTGGTGAACTCCGAGCGGAGCGTGCCCGCCAGTCCGGCCCGGCGCCGCGGCGGGTCTGCGCGCCGGTAGCGCCTGCTGCGTGCGTAACAGCGGTCATCGTCCTGCCTCCGTTCCGGATGAAGCCGCCTGCTGGCGCTGGCATCCGCGTGGTATTCCACGCTGTCGGCGGTGAGCTCCATGAACGCCTGTTCCAGCGAGGCCTTCGCCGGCGCCAGGTGGTGCAGCCTGATGCCGTTAGCGAAAGCGAGTATCGGCGATCTGTTCCTCGGTGAGGCCGCGGACGGACAGCTCGTCCCCGCTCAGCCTTGGTCGCGATGCCGCCCGCCGCCGCCGACTGCGATGGCAAGCGCTTCTCGCTGCGGGGTGCGGACCAGGACCGCCTGGCGGAGCCGCGGGCGACGAAGTCGGCCATGCTGCAGTCGGCGATGAGCTTGCCGCGGCCGATCACGATCAGGTGATCGGCGGTGTTCTCCATCTCCGGCATCAGATGGCTGGAGACCAGGACCGTCCGGCCCTCGGCCGCCAGCGACCGCATCAGCGTCCGGATCCACACGATGCCCTCGGGATCGAGGCCGTTGACCGGCTCGTCGAACATCAGGATCTGCGGATCGCCAAGCAGGGCCGCGGCGATGCCGAGCCGCTGGCTCATGCCGAGCGAGAAACCCTTGGTCCGCTTGCCCGGCGACCTCCGCTGAGGCCGACGATGCCCAGGACCTCGTCGACCCGGCGCCTGGCGATGCCGTTGGTCTGGGCCAGGCTGAGCAGGTGGCTGCGTGCGGTCCGGCCCCCGTGCACGGCCCGCGCGTCCAGCAGCGCGCCGACCGCGCGCATCGGCCACCGCAGAGTCGCGCGTACGGGATCCCGCCGATCGTGACGCTCCCGGCGGTCGGGCGATCCAGGCCGAGGATCATCCGCATCGTCGTGGTCTTGCCGGCCCCGTTCGGGCCGAGGAACCCGGTCACCAGGCCGGGTCTGACGGTGAAGCTCAGATCGCTGACGGCCACCGTCGGGCCGTAACTCTTGGTGAGACCTCGTGCCTCAATCATCGGGATTCTCCCTGGTCAGGGTGTTCCATCTGGAGAACCACGCTAGGACCGGGGCCGCCGCCGCGGCAGCCGGCTGACACCCATCCTGACCTGGGGGAAATCCCCCAGGACCGGCAGCGCGCTCGGACCTACCGCGCGGCAGCCAGGGAGACGCCGGAATGCGACCACGGCCGGGTGAAGCCGACCGGATCGCGGCCGGTGTAGGGCGCGATGCGGATCGGGAACCCGGTGGCGTAGGCCTCGACCATGAGCCCGCGGCCGATCACGATCCCGACGTGGCCAGGGGCCAGCTCGCGTGCCGTCCGCGCCGACGAAGAACACCAGGTCGCCCGGCTGAACCTGACTCGGGCTGATTCGCGGGCCCCAGGCCCACTGCTGCTGCGAGGTGCGCGGTATGTCGATTCCGGCCGCGCGGTAGGCCATCATGACCAGGCCCGAGCAGTCGAACGCGTCCGGCCCGGTGCCGCCCCACAGGTAGGGCTTGCCGATCTGCGGCCTCGGCGTAGGCGATCGCGGTCTGCGCGGCGTTGTTCGGCACGCTCGCCGCGCCGGGAATGCAGCCCGGCGCGGCGGCCAGGGTCACCGGCGACACGCTGAATCCGCCGCGGGCGTACACGCCGGCCCACTGCAGCACCGTCTGGACGTATGACTCGAGGTGGTTGTAGGCGAAGATGGCCTGCTGGACGTTGTCGAGCACGCCGTGCGCGAGCAGGTACTTGGCCGCGCCGGCGATCGCGTCGGCCGGGTCATAGACGTCCGCGACCCCGTCGCCGTCCGCGTCGGTGGCGACGCCGTTCACCTTCTCGCTGGCCGGGATGCACGGGCGCGCCGCCCCACTGGTTCCCGGCCGCCCCGCGGATCCCGATCTGCATCGGCCCGGCGGCGCCGAACGCGTTGGCGCCGCTGTGCACGCCCGGCAGGGTGGTGCGGCCGTCGTCGCTCTCGACCTTGGCGATGCCGGCCAAGATCACCCACGGGACCGAGTACTGCGTGCCGATGCGCTGGAACAGCGCGAGGTAGTTGGCCGGGATCGAGTTCGCGGCCGACGTGCTGGCGACCGGCTGGACCGACTTGCCGCCGCGCGCCGTCGAACAGGCCGTGCCGGACAGGCTCAGCAGCCCGCCGCCTGCGAACATCAGCACCGGCGTCAGCAGGAGGCCCGCGAGCATCCCGCACGTCGCGACGATCGCGGCGATGACCACGACCCGGCCGCGGCCCGACGATGCGGTCCCGGAGATCACGAGTTGCCGACGTTCTGCAGCTCGATGTAGGTCACCTGCCAGGTCGACGCGCTGCCGGTCAGCGTGATCGCGTACGACGTCGCCTGCTGCTTGCGGCCGCTAGCGGTCGACACGTCCTGCGTGATCTGCACGACGAACGTGAGGCTGCTCGGGCCGAACGCCCGCAGCGACTGGATGACCGAGCTCGCGGTGGCCACCTGCCTGGCGCTGGTCCTGGCCGCGGCCACGCCAGGCAGCGCGTACGCGGCCTTGACCTGCGCGACCAGCTGGGCCGACGCGAACGGCGCCAACGACGCCGCGTACGCGGCCGGCGTCTCGGTGTAGGAGTACGTCGCGTACGCGGTGCCGAACTGCCGCGCCCGCGCCGCCGCCGCCGCGAGGCCCGCCTGCGTGAACGGCAGCCACTGGTAGATGTCGGGTGCGCCGGACGGACCGGGCTCCGCCGCGGGCGGCGCAGGCGACGGTGACGGCACGACGGACACGCTCGCCGCCGGCCTGGACCGCGGCGGGCCCGGAGCCGCAGCCGGCGGCCCTGAGCCATGCGCCACCGGGCCGATGAGATACGCACCGAGGCCCACCAGGACGAAGACGATCAGCCCGAACGTGATCCGCCGCTGGAGCGGAGTGATCTCCACTCGTCACCCCCTGCGGCGTGCTCGCAGCCAGAACGGAACGGCACGGTCGGGTTCGAGCGGCGTTGCCTTGACCCGGCGGGGTGCCCTGGCTGGTCAGCGGCCCGTTGACCGGCTGCCCGAGCCACTGCGACGGCTCCCTGGCCTCGCCTTCCGGCGCGCGCGGGGCCGGCGCGGTGCCGCGGGCGGGCCTGGCTGGCTGCCGGGCCGGTGCGTTCTGCCGCAGCGGCCAGGTCCGGCGTGACTGCGCCGGCGGCGGTGGGGTCTGTCCGGGGGCGGCCTGCCGGGGCGCGGCGGTCCCGGCCGTAGTCGCACCGCGGCCCTGGCCCCCACGAGCGGCCCGCTCTGACGTGCGGGCGGAGCCGGGCGCGATGGCGGGGCCTGGCCCGGTGGCGGAGCCTGGCGCGATGGCGGAGCCTGGCGCGGTGGCGGAGCCTGGCGGGCCGGGGCAGGAGCGGGCGAGCCGCTCGATCCAAGCCCGGCGGTCCCGGCTGGCGCACTCGCTGACCTGGCGGGGTTGCCCGGCCAGGCCGGCCGGGCCGGGCCGCCGTTCGCCGCCGCCGGCCCAGCGCGGGGCCGCAGTGCCGACCGCTGGCCTGGCACCGTCTTGCCGGTGCGGGCGCGGCGGGCCCAGCCGCTGCGCGCGCCGTCCCGGCGGCCCCGGCCGGCCCGCCGCTGCGCGGGCGCAGGTTCAGCGGTGGTGCCTCGCCGGTCCCGGCGCCGTCCTGGCCCGCGACCGCGCGGGCCCGAGCGGCGACGGACGCACGGCCCGCTCCGCCGTCGGCGGTAACGCCGTTGCCGGCCGCCGCGGCGGCGGCGGCGGTGACCTCGGCCGACGGGGCACTTTCCGGGCTCAGGCCCGCCTCCACGCCAGCAGCGCCGGCCGCCGCCGCTGCGCTCCCGGCGCTGACCGCGGCCAGCGCCAGGCCCGCCGCCTGACCGGGATTGCGCCGGGCCCAGCGGCCCGCACGGTAGGCCGCGAAGCCCGGCACGGCGAACGTGGCGGCGGTGCGGGAGTTCGCCCTGGCACTCGCGCTGGCCCGCTGCAGGTCGGCCGCCGCCTGGTCGTGCGAGCCGATCACGCCGTAGCCGACCGCAGCGAACAGATGCTGGAACGGCTTGCGGTAGATGAACGCGGCGATCGTGACCAGGGCGATCATCAGGATCTTCAGTGCCCAGGGCAAGACGGCGTTCGTCGTGCCCATGATGAGCGCGTAGCAGTACAGCAGCACGCTCAGCACGACCGCGACCGCAGCCTGCTTCAGCAGCACCCCGATCAGCAGCTCCGCCCAGCGCAGCGCGAGCACGCGGCCGAAGCCGGGATGGGTGCCGACGAGCAGGAACAGCGGCCCGGCGATCAGCAGCAGCAGGAAGCCGAGCTTGAGCAGGATCAAGGTGACCGACATCAGCAGCACGAGGATGCCCGCCACCACGGCCGCGAACAGGGCGGCGAAGGCGATCTCCAGCCGGGTCGTCCATTCCTTGCCCTGGAACAGCGGGTACAGACCGGGATTCTGTTTCTGGAGGCTGCTCGCGATGCCCGCGTACGTCGCCTGCTTGGCGGCGATGATCCCGGCCGAGGATTTCTCGTTCGTCGCGATCGCCTGCGCCCATAGCAGGGACCGGCCGTAGGTGTTGACGGCAGTGGCCTTCGCGCCTTGCGCGCCGTACACGGACGTACCGAACTCGCCGTCGAGCCACGGCTGGCAGACCAGCACGGTCCATAGCTCGTCGGCATTCTGGTCCACGACGGTGCCGCCCGAGGTGTAGTTGTAGGTCGCAGGCCCCGACTGCGGGTCGCCCGTCCGCAGCGGAACGCAGCTGCTCGGACCCGGGCTCGGCAGCTTGGCGAACGCGGTATTCAGCGCCTGCGACATGCCGTCGGACACGCCCTTACCCAGACCGGTCACGGTGGAGGGCTGGCCGATTAGCAGAATCGCCGCGGCTGCGGCGACCACCATCCAGATGGTGCCCTCGATCGTCCTGGTCCCGCGTTTGCGGATCAGTCCCTGCCAGGCGAGCCAGATCGCGCCGAGGATCACGACGACGGCGAGGTACGGGAAGTAGATCGCATGGCCCAGGCTGCTGATCAGCCGATCGGTCACTCGCTGCAGCCAGCTGAGGATGCCCTCCCCGGCCGCGGCCTGGTAGATCGTGATCGTCACCCGGTCGATCGACTTGGCCGCGTCGAAGACCATGCCGGCGACGTTGTTGCCGATCAGCGACGTCATGTCCGAGCACTGCAAATTGGTGGCCGCCCAGTAGTCGCCCGCGACGCCGTACTCGCCATACAGCGTGGACGGCTGCTTGCCGGCAGCGGGCGGCGCGACCATCGCGTCGATGCCCGCGTTGGCCGGTTCCGGGTTGGGCAGCGACGGCTGGCAGATGTTGTTCAGGTCGCCGATGAGGCCCGAACTGCCCAGCGAGCAGAACCCGAGCAGGCCGCCGATGTCGCCGATGCCGGGCACTGAGCACGGGCCGCCGGCCGTGACGCTCGGCGTGATCTTCGCGATCGTCACCGCGCGCACGGGGCCGCGCCGCCGGGACGGCGCTGTCGGGCCCGACTGGGGTCTGGCCAGGCCGGGCGGCAGCCGTCGCGGCCGCGCCGCGGTGCGGTGCGTGGGTGCCAGCCCGCTCGCCGGCCGGGCCGGCGAACCGCGGCACGGCCAGGACCGTGGCAAGCACGGCCAGGGCAATGGCCGTCTTGCGCGGGAGGCGGAATCTGCGCATCTGGGGGGCTCCAGAGTTGGGGGGTAGCAGCGACGTGCTGGCGCGGCGTGATCGCCTGTCAGCCGGCTCCAGATCGGCGCCGGAGGTCACGCACCGGCGCCGCGGGGACGTCGCCGGCGCGGGCCCGGGTCGGGTTGGTGTCCAGGCACTGCCGCAGTTCGTCGGAGATCAGGTCGACCGCGATCCGGCCGGCCCGGCCGTCCAGGTCGCGGAAGATGCACTCGCCGTTGCCGAGCCCGCGCAGCGCGGCCCTGTGCTCCTCCGACGGCTCCACGCCGAGCAGCGACAGCACGCTCGCTACCTCGGTCCGCTCGGACGAGCGGAACGCGAACACGCTGGAGATGCAGTTCGTGACTTGCTCGTTGAGCAGATCGCCGGCGTTCTGCGACACCATGATCAGCGCGGTGTTCCTGGACCGGCCCATCCGGGACACCTCGGGGATCAGCTTGGCGCCCTGCGGCGTCGAGGTGACCGCCCACGCCTCGTCCAGGAAGATCGCCTTCGGCAGCCGCCGGTCCATCCCGTTGAGCAGCCGGCGCGCGAACTGCGAGACCAGGTACAGCAGCGCCACGGACAGCCGCTGCTCGTAGGAGTAGTCGTCGCGCTTCACCGACGTATCCGGCAGGGTGAGGCCGGCCAGCGTGAAGACGGTGGTCCACCCCGCCGCGTCGATCCGCTGCCCGCCGGACGGCGCGAAGCAGAGCCGGGCCAGCCGCATCTCGGACATCGACCGCAGCACCGCGCCGAGGTTGCTGGACGCCGGATCAGCCGACTGCTCAAGATGGCTGACTACCTTGCCGAGACTCGGTGCCTCGCCCGACGCCACCGCGGCGACGGCCTGCACCATCGCGCTCTCGCGCTCCTCGCTCATGCGCGGCAGCAGCAGCCGCAGCGTCTCGGTCGCCATCGTCCGCCGCTCGGCGAGGTCATCGCCGAACGCGAACGGGTCGAGCAGGCCGGGCGCAGCGCTGCCGAGCGGCACCACCCTGGCCTGCCGGCCGCGCTGCGACAGCCAGCCGGCCAGGGACTCGGCGTCCCCCTTGGGATCGATCACGGCGACCGTGGTGCCGCGCAGGGCCAGCTGCAAGATCAGCAGCAGCGCGAGCGTCGTCTTGCCGCCGCCCGGCTCGCCGGTGATCGCGACCGCCGTCGGCCGGTTCCTGGCGGCCGCGACGAGCGGGTCGAAGTGCACCACCGACCGCGCCCGGCCCAGCGTCTCGCCGATGTAGGGGCCGACCCAGCCGGCGTCCGGCCTGATCTGATCGCCGAGATCCACGGTCGCGGTCGGCATCCCGCCGGCCACCGTGTACAGCGGCTGCCGCTGCAGGTAGGAGTTCAGCCGCACCCGGTCGCCCGGCAGCGCCTCGCAGAGCAGCGAGAACTGGTCCCCGGTCGAATGCATGATGTCGATGCCCGCGTCCCGGTAGTGCTCGATGACGGCCTCGGCGCGGCGCCTGCACATCTCCTGGTCGGGCGCGGTGACCATCAGCCGGTGCCAGCCGTAGACAAACGGGAGGCGTTCCTTGGTGATGCCGTGCTCCAGCAGCCGGGCCGCCTCGATCTGCTCCATCAGCGCGAGCGGCAGTTCGGCGCCCGCCTCGCGGATGTGCGCGTCCATGTCGCGTGCGTGCGCGAGCCTGCGGCTGACGTCCTTGCTCGCGCGGGCGGGCGCGATCAGCTTCATCCGCAGGCTGGCCTCGACCGGGAACGGCAGCGAGTCCGCGTAGTGGAGCCAGGGCTCGCCCTCGGGGAAGTACATAACGTCCGGGAACCGGGCGAAGGATAGGAATGACGCCCACGACTCGCCCGCGGGGTGCTCAAGCCGCAGCATGGTCCGGCCGTTGTGCACCTGGCCTTCGAGCAGCGACTCGATTTCACCCGCGCCCCAGGTGCGGCGCCGGGCCGCGGACGGGACCGGCTCTCCGACCGTGCCGGCCAGCACGTGCCGGAACAGCCATGCGATGTCATCGGAGCTGGCGTGCGCGGCGGCCAGCGCGCTGCTGCCGAGCGCCCGGCCGAGGCGCTCGGCCTGCTCGGTCCAGCGGACTACTTCGGCCGCGGGGACGGACTCGTCGCCGAGCCCGAGCAGCTGCTCGCTGGCCCGGTACGCGCTGGCGAACTGGCTGAAGACGCCGCCCGACAGCTGCGCGCGCATCCCGCGCTGACCGAGCCGCACACCAAGGTAGACCTCCTTGGTCCAGAAGTCCTTGGCCCAGACGTGCCGGTACATCTCCTCCAGATAGTTCAGCCAGCCTGACCCGCCGTCCGAGGTCGCGTCCAGCCTGGTCGCCCAGTCGGCCGCCGCGTACGGCCGCTGCGCGATGCGCAGGTGTACCTCCGCGTCCGTCATCCGGATCGCCGCGAGCGCGACTGTGATGCTGGCGGCGAGCGTCTCCCGTTCCGCGGGCGTCGTGAACTCATAGGACACCGTCGGCACCCGGAAGTACGCCCAGGCGTGCGTATCGGTGAGCAGTACCCGGTCGTCGAAGTACCGGACTGGCAGCCGGCTCCGGCCGGCCGTACGCGTGCTCACCGCACCGCTCCCGCCTGTGCTGGGTCCTGCGGGACCGGCTGCTGCGGTTGCACCTGGCCGCCGGCCAGGGCGGCTACCAGCACACCGGCCAGCGCCGTGTACGCGTGGATGGTGCCGGTGCCGAGGGCCCGGCGAGCCCGCACGTGTTCGTCCCACGGCACCTGCACGATCGCGCGGCACCGGCCGCGGGCCACGGCCGCGGCCCGGTCGGCGTGCTCGGTGCTGGCCGGGCTGACGCCGTTCAGCACCGTGATCGCGCCAGTGGCGAGCGCCGCGTGCCCGTGCGCCTCCAGCCACTCCAGCGTCATCGCCAGCGACGCCGGGGCCTCTGCCGTCGCCGGGGCGACGAGTATGAGCTGATCAGCGGCGCGCAACGTCCTCGGCACCCGGCCGGCGTCGGGATCGGCGAGGGTCAGCGGATAGCGCGCCGCGACGGCGCTGATGATCTCGTCCGGGTCCTCGGAGTTGTCCCGCGCGGTCACGACTTGCAGGCCGCGCTCGGCGCCACCTGCGAGCGGACTTGGTTCGCCGCTGATCCGCTTGCGCGGCAGCAGCACCGGGATGAGCCGGGCCTGGTCGGTCAGCGTGCCCTGGCCGGTGGCCAAGTCGAGCACGGCCACCGGCTCGTCGCGCAGGCTGGCCAGCAACTGGCCGGTGAGCAGCGTGGTCACGGTCTGCCCGGCGCCGCCAGTGCAGCCGAGCACCACGATGCGCGCGGGGGCGGACAGCGCCAGCCGCACTCGCGCCTGATCGCGCTGCACCTGATCGGGCTTGCCGGGCCGGTGCCCGCCGGGAACCACGACGACGGGATCGCGCGGCCCCGCGGCACCCGGCGGGGTGCGCAGCGCGCGCTCCACGACGTTGAGCGGCCGGGTCGCGGTGGCGTCGGCGGTGACCCGCACCACTGGCCGGCGCGGCGGTGGCGCCTGCTGCGTGTCCGGCGCGGCGACCGGGCTCGCGGGCGTGGGCGCCTGCTGGACGACCGCCGGGGCCGCAGGCGCGGAAACCGGGGCTGCCGAACCGGCGGCGTGCTGGGCAACCGCCCCCGTTCCAGCTAGCTCGGACCGGTCCGCTGCGGGCGCAGCAGGGGCGGCCGTCACCGGCGCGCCGGGGCGGCGTTGGGCCACACCGGCCTGGCCGTGCCCGTGCCTGACCGCCTCGACCGTGCTTGACCCGACCGTGCTTGACTCGGCCGCGCTCTGACTCGACCGCGCCGGTCGAGGTAGCCCGTTCGCGGACTGGCACCGGCCAGCCGCGGCGCGGGGCGGCGGCGGGGTGGGGCGCGGGAGCGGTGCGCGGCGCGGGCCGGGCCCGGCGCTGCGGCCCGGCCGCCGGGCTCTTCGCCGGCGCGCTCGGCGCGGCTGCCGTGCTCGCGATGCCGGGGCGCTCGGGCGCGGCCGGCGCGGGCAGCTGAGACGCGGGCCGGACGTAGCGGGCCGAGCGCCAGACGCGGGCGGTGAGGACCACGGCGTCCTTCTCCGCCAGCGGCGCCATCCGGCACCACGTCCGCGGCTCGGCGAGGTAGCGCAGCTGCGACGAGGCCAGTTCGGGCAGCCGCTTGCCTTCCAGCACCGGCCGGGTCACGAGCCACGCGAGGATGCCGGGCGGGAGCACGTAGACCCACAGCCAGGTGTGGCTGAACGGCATGCCGACCATCGTCAGGATGACTGTGTAGGGGACCGCGATCGCCAGGAAGGCCGCGATCTGGCCGACCGGCAGCGGCATGGGCAGCCGGAAGTCATACAGCTTGTAGAGGCGCTTCTCGATCTTCCAGATGTTGGTATAGGTCGGGAGTTCCACCGGCTGCCTCCTTCCGTCTGCTCAGGCGCGAGATCCGCGGTCGCATGATGTGGTCAGTGCACGCCAAGCGCGTTCGCGATGCCGGAGGCGATGGTCTGCACGATGCCGGGGGTGTAGAAAACCACCGCGATGGCGACGGCAAGCACCATGAATTGCACGAACCGGATGATCTCGCGAGTAAACAGGAAGAAGATCGCAACGATCCCGACGATCCCGAGGAAGAGCGGCCCGAAAAGGCCTTGCAGATAACTGACGAGGTTCTGAGTGCTAAGGGCCGCGACGTGAGCCGCAATGACAACATGAGCCGACATCGTTTCTCCGGGGGTGAGTGAGCGCGGCTGACGAGAATGCGCGGGGGGTTATCGCGACTGGTCATGGCGGCCCCGGCGACTGCGGGTAGTCCAGTGCGCCGATTGTCCGTACGTCCCAGCTGCCGCCTTGCCGGACGACGGTCAGCTGATAGGTCATCTGCAGTGCCGCCGGCGCCCCCGCCACCTTGCCCGGCTTCCCCCGCGCGGGCGGCAGCTGCCAGGTCACTGTCACCGTGGCCGACCTCGTCGAGCCGCCGGCCGGCGCGAACACCGCGTCGATCCCGCCGAAGGTCACCAGGCCGCCGAGGCCCTTGATGTGCCCGCCGGGGGCGACGAACCTGGTAAGCGTCGCCGGGTCACCGCTCGCGTACGCCTGGAAGAACGCGGGCAGCTGACGCTGCAGCGCGGACACCGTGGCCTGGTCCTCGCTGGCGGTGCTGGACGGTAGCGTCGCCCTGACCGGGGGGCCGAACAGGGCCGGGGCGCCGGCGACGCTGATCCGGCCGTGGGACACGTAAACCGGCACACCTAGCTCAAGCATGCGGCCGCCGCTCACCGTCGCGAGCAGCGTGACGACGGCGGTGTGCGGGCCCTTGACCGACACGCCGGCGATCTGCTCGGACTGCAGCCGCTGGGTGCCCGCGCCGTTCCAGCCGAGCTGCGGATCGCTGCCCGAGGTGATGAACTGCGCGAGCGACTGCGCCCGCTGCGCGGCGGTGGCCGGGCTGAAGTTCAGGTACGCGGTGCCGAACTCGAGCGCATACGCCTCGGCGAGCGGTACCGGGAACGAGGTGGTGGCGGTCGATCTGGCCGCTGCCGGCGCGGTCGCCGGCTTCGCGGCGCCGGTCCCGGTCTCGTCGTGCACGATGGCGAGCACGCCGCGATAGCCGACCAGCAAAAGCACTGCCCAGACGACGGCGCGTCCCGCCCAAATGAGCCAGCGACCGCCAGCGCCACGCCATGGCTGGCTGCGCTGCGGCTCTGGATCAGCGGCGGGCTGGTCGTCCTCAGGCAGTATCTGATGCTCATCGACTGGCAATTCATCACGATCAAGAATTGCCCTGCGAACCATCACACCTCCGCCCGTTCTCCCGCGCTCGCGCTGCAAGGAGTTACGGCGCGACGTTGCTCCTGACGGAGACCATTCTGCGGCAAAACGCCCAGCCAACCCCGGCATTGACGTCGCCGGCGCGCCGTCGACCTGACGTATTAGCGAGCGATCGGCCCGCCCGGCCGTTTTGCCCGGCCGGGTCGCCCGGCCGCGGGCGGCCGGTGCCGGACCCGCTTGCTGCCGGCCGACTGGACCGTACGCGGCGTCCGGCAGGTCATCCAGCAGCCAGTCCGGTACCCCTGGCGGCGGTACCGGCGCGCCGGACGGCTGATCGCCCGGCCACCAGGCCGGACCGTCGGGCCATTGCGGCGCAGACGGCGGGTCCGGCTCGGGCGGGACCGGCCACAGCGCGGACTGGCCTTGCTGCCGCGGCTGGCCTTGCTGCCGCGCATGACCTTGCTGCCGCGGCTGCCCTAACTGCTCTTGGCCTGGCGGCCGCTGGCCTGGCCGTCGCGGGTCTGACCGCGCTGCGCGGGTCGGGCTCGCGCGGGTCGGGCTGCCGCGGCCGGCCCGGAGCGGGGAAGGCGCGAGTACCCCGTGGCGGCGGACTGCCGTCATGCGGCTGGTGGTAGTGCTCTCGCATCGTCCGTCCCGTACTCGCGAATCGCCGGGCCGGCCGGCCGCAGCTTGGGAGCAGCTAACGCAGCGGGTGTGACTTTCGCGTGACAGCGACGGCTTGGTCCAGATAAACCGGAGTCGTTCGCGGGAACGAGCACGTCAGGACGCCGCGACCGCCAGCAGCGTCTTGCCGGTCGTCTGCCGGGATTCGATCGCGGTGTGCGCGGCGGCCGCGTCCGCGAGCGGGAACACCTGCCCGATCAGCGGGCGCAGTTCGCCGGCCGCGGCGGCGGTCAGGGCGGCCTGGCTGAGCTCGCGCATGCGCTCAGGACTCACCGGCACGCCGCGATGCAGGCTGATGTCGCGGGCCTCGGCTTCTTCGGCGGCGATCGGCGCGAACTGGCCACTGGCCATCCCGTAGCTGAAGCACCGGCCGCCGTCGCGCAACAACCCGAACGCGCCCTTGCCGATCGCGCCGCCGACGCCGTCGAAGACCACGTCCACCGCGCCGGCCGCGGCCCGCACCGCCTGCGGCCAGTCCGGAGCGCGGTAGTCCACGGTGACCGCCGCGCCGAGACCGGCCGCAACCGCGAGCTTGCTGGCACCGCCCGCCGCAGCCACCACGGCCGCTCCGGCGCGCACCGCGAGCTGCGTCAGCAAGCTGCCGACGCCCCCGGCCGCGGCCTCGACCAGTACCGTCTCGCCCGGCCGGACCACCGCGGCGGCCATCAGTCCCAGCGCGGTCCGCCCGTCCGCGAGCAGCGCGACCGCGTCCGCCATCGGCACCGCGGCGGGCACGTCGATGAGGCCGGCCGCGGGGACTGCGACCTGCTCCGCGTAGCCGCCCGAGCCGCCGGTCGCGGCGACCACCCGCCGGCCGAGCAGCGTCGGATCCACGCCCTCGCCGACGGCGGACACGACGCCGCCGACGCCGTTGCCCGGAATGACCGGGAGGGCGGGCGCCATGGCCGGAACGGGCGGATGACCCGACCGAATCTGGGTCTCGACGAACGTGATGCTCGCGTACTCGACGCTGATCACCACCTGGTCCGGACCAGCTACCGGGTCCGCGACCTCGGCCAGGGCCAGCTCACCGGGCTCGCCGAACCGGCGCAGCAGCACCGCACGCATCGGACCATCTCCCCACGCGACTGCTAACCGGAGCGAATCGCTCCGGACAACATCGAGTCTAGCGGAGTGATTCGCTCCGATAGGCCGCTACCATGCTCTCGTGGCCACCCGTCGCGGCAGGCAGGCCGAAGCCGAGCGCAACGACCGGCTCGTGCTGACCGCGGCCCGGGCCGTGGTCGCCAGGTACGGGCCGGACGCCTCAGTCGCTGCGATCGCCGACCTGGCCGGCGTCGGCATCGGCAGCCTCTACCGCAGATACGGCAGCAAGGCCGATCTGCTCCGGCAACTGTGCACGCTGGCGATGCAGGACACGATCCAGGCGGCCCAGGACGCACTGGCCGAGGCCGATCCGTGGACCGGCCTGGCCGGCTACATCCAGCAGTGCGTGGCCCAGCGCACCGGGACGCTCGGTGCGCTGGCGGGCTCGATCGAGACCACGCCGGACATGTGGGCGATCAGCAAACGCAGCCGCGACCTGCTGGACCGGCTCGTCAAGCGCGCCCGCCGGACGGGCGCCCTGCGACCGGACGTCACCGCGCTGGACATCGCCTGGCTGATCGAGGCACTGGGTCGGTCCGGCCCGGCCGAGCCCACCGCGGCCGACGAGATCGTCAAGCGACGGCTGACCGCCATCGCGATCGACGGGCTTCGGGCCGGTCTGGCCGGCCACCTGCCCGGCCCCGTACCGTCCGCCCGGCACTACGAGCAGCGCTGGCAGTCGAGCGCGAGCCAGAGTGGCGCGGATCCCGCTGACGCGACCCGCCCGCCGCAATGGCAGGCTTAAGCACGTGCTTGACCTGCTGATCCGCGGGGCCCGGGTCAGGACCATGGATCCGGCCAGACCGACCGCGGCCGCCCTCGGGATCTGGAACGGGCTGATCGTCGGGCTGGACGAGCAGGTGACGGGCCTGCCCGCCAGGGCCACGGTGGACGCGGACGGCGCCGTGATCGTGCCCGGTTTTCACGACGCCCACTGCCACACGACCAGCTACGGGCTCGGCCTGGTCCTGCTCGACCTCACCGACGTGCACGGCACCGCCGCGATCCTGGCGGCCGTCGAGGAGTATGCGGCCGAACTGGGCGACGACGATTGGGTCATCGGCGCCGGGTACGGCGCCGGGCTGCCGCTCGGCGAGCACGTGACGCGGGACGAGCTTGATCGCGCCGCGGGCGGCCGACCGGTCTGGCTCACGCATTTCAGCGGGCACTCCGGCGTCGTCAGCAGCGCCGTGCTCGCGGCCGTCGGCATCAGCCCCGGCACCATGACGGAACGAGGCCGGATCGGCCTGGACGCGTCTGGCCGGCCGACCGGGCTGCTGGAAGAGGCCGCGATCGACCTGGTGAAGGATCACGTCGGGCCGTCCTCGGCCCAGCAACTCGCCCGCGCCATCGACGTCGGCACCAGCCAGTACGCGAAAGAGGGGATCACCAGCTTCACCGACGCCGGGATCGGCTGCCCGGGCCTGGACCACAGCCCGGTCGAGATCGCCGCCTACCAGCTCGCCCGCAGCCGCGGCTGGCTGCGGGCACGGGCGCAGCTGATGGTGCACAACGAGGTGCTGCACGAACTGCGAGCGCATCCCGATGACGGTATCGACCGGGGCCTTGACCTCGGTGTGCACACCGGCTTCGGCGATGACTGGCTCGGCCTCGGCGCGATGAAGATCTGGGTCGACGGCCTCGGCATCGAGGGCGCGGACGGCAAGCCGGACTGGGACAACGACCCGGACCTGCTGCGCCGGGACATCATCGCGGCACACCGGGCCGGCTGGCAGGTCGCGGCGCACGCGATGGGCGATCACGCGATCGACCTGCTCCTGGACGCGCTGGCCCAGGCGCGGGCGGCCGGGGCCAGCCCGGTGCAAGTGGCCAGCCCGCGGCACCGGATCGAGCACGGCGCACTCATCCGCCCCGATCAGGTCGGCCGGATCCAGGCCGCCGACCTGACGGTGGTCACCCAGCCGGTCATGGTGACGGAGTTCGGCGACCTGTTCGCCGACGTAGTGGCCGCCGACCGGCTGACCGAGGTGTTCCGCGCCCAGAGCCTGCTCGACGCGGGGATCGCGATCGCGGGAAGCTCCGACCGGCCGGTCGCGCCCGGCTCGCCGCTGCAGGGAATGCAGGCGATGGTCCAGCGGACCTCGGCGAGCGGCACCGTGCACGGCCCCGGTGAGCGGGTCAGCGCCGCGGTCGCGCTCGCCGCGTACACCACCGGGGCGGCCCGGGCGGCGCGGGCCGAGGAACACCGCGGCCGGCTGGCCCCGCGGATGGCGGCCGACCTGGTGCTGCTCGCCGACGACCCGGTCACGGTTCCGGCGGACCGGATCGGCGGCATCGCCGTGCTCGCCACCGTCGTCGACGGGCAGGTCAGCCACGACCTGGCCGGACTGCTCGCGGCCGCGGGCCTGCGTGAGCTGCCGCGCCGCTGGGAGACCGGGGCGGCGGACAACGCGGGATCAGGGTGGCTCACCCAGGACAACCCAGGCCTAACTGTCGCTGCCGTGCGCCACGCTGCATACATGAGAAAGGTAGGGCAGCATGGTTGTCATGAGCATTGCCGAGGCGTGGCCACCGCAAGGCCAGTTGTTCACGGCGGACGACCTCGACCGGATGCCCGATGACGGCCGCCGGTACGAGCTGCTGGACGGGGTGCTGATCGTGAGCCCGCCGCCCTCGCGTCCCGCATCAGGAGGTCGCGTTCGAGCTGGCGTCGAGCTACGCGAAGCATGCCCGCCGGATCTGAGAGTTATCCCCGAGCCAGCTGTCATGCTCTCCAGGTTCACCGAGTTCGACCCCGACATCGTGGTCATCCATCAGGACCATATCGGCGATACGAAGCTCGCTGATCCGCCGCTGCTGATCGTCGAGCTGCGTTCGCCAAGTACCGCGACCGTTGATCTGGGCCGCAAGAAGGCCGCCTACGAGAACTTCGGCGTGCCGTCGTACTGGATCGTGAATCCAGACCGCGACCGGCCCGAGCTGACCGCTTTCGAGTTGGACGGGACGCGAGTACCAGCGGGTTGCCCGCGTCGCGGGTAGCACCCCGTTCCTGGCCAGGCAGCCGTTCGAGGTCGAGATCATCCCGGCTCGCCTGGTCGAGGGGCTGTTCCCGCGCTAGGCGGCACCAGCCGTAGTGATGATCCAGGCCAGCACCATCGCTTCCTCGCGCCAGGCGTCGTAGCGGCCGCTACGGCCGCCGTGCCCGGCCGACATCTCGGTCTTCAGCAGGAACGGGCCGCCGGCGGCGTCGGCCTGCAGCTTCGCGATCCACTTGGCGGGCTCGTGATAGAGCACGCGCGTGTCGTTCAGGCTGGTCACGGCCAGGATCGGCGGGTACGGCAGGCCGGCGGCGACGTTCTCGTACGGGGTGTACGACTTCATGTACCGGTAGACCTCGGGGTCGTGCAGCGGGTCGCCCCACTCCTCCCATTCCGGGATCGTCAGCGGCAGGGTCGGGTCGAGGATCGAGGTCAGCGCGTCCACGAACGGCACCATCGCGACGATGCCGCCGAACGCGTCCGGGCGCCATGTTCGCGACCGCGCCCATCAGCAGGCCGCCGGCCGAGCCGCCGCGCGCGATCAGCCGGTCCGGCGACGTCCAGCCCTCCGCCACGACGTGCCGGGCGCACGCGATGAAGTCGGTGAACGTGTTGATCTTCCGCAGCATCTTCCCGTCGTCGTACCACTGACGGCCCATCTCACCGCCGCCGCGGATGTGCGCGGTCGCGCACACGAACCCGCGGTCGAGCAAGGAGATCCGCGGAGATGGAGAAATTCGGGTCCGAGGAAATCTCGTAGCTGCCGTAACCGCCGAGCAGGAACGGGGACTTGCCGTCCCGCTGTGTCCCCTTCCGGCAGACGAGCGAGATGGGGACCTGCGTCCCGTCCGGTGCCGTCGCCCACAGCCGGTGCTGCTCGTAGTTCGCCGGGTCATACGGCACGCCGTCGGGCCCCGGCAGTACCGGGCTCTGCTTGAGCAGCGTCAGCCCGCCGGTGGTGACGTCGCAGTCGTAGACCGAGCCGGGCGTCACCAGCGAGACATAGCTCAGCCGGAAGACGGACGTGTCGTACTCCGGATTCCCGCCGGGCGCGACCTGGTAGATCGGTTCGGGGAAGGCGATCGCGTGCGCGCTGCCGTCGTTGGTCATGACCCGGATCCCGGTCAGGCCGTCCTTGCGCAGGTACACCACCACATGGCCGGCGAACGCGTCGACCCCGAGCAGCCGGGTGTCGTCCCGGTGCTCGATCAGCGGCTGCCACCGGGCCGGCTGGTCGAGGCTGGCCTCGGCGAGCTCGAAGTTCAGCGCGCCGTCGTTGTGCAGGATCAGCAGGCGCTCGGTCCCGTCCGGCTGCACCTGGTGCTCCACGCCGTACTCGACGCCCGTCCGCCGCGGCGCGACGACCGCGAACTCACCCTCCGGGTCGCTCGCGTCCAGCAACCTGACCTCGGAGGTCAGCTTGCTCGCCGCGGTGATCATCAGGTAGCGCTCACTCCGGGACAGGTCGACGCCGACCCCGAACTTGCCGTCGTCCTCCTGGTAGACGATCACGTCCTGGCTGGCCGGCGTGCCCAGCAGATGCCGCCAGATCCGGTACGGCCGCCAGGCGTCATCGACGGTCACGTAGAACAGCGCGCTGCCGTCGGCGGACCAGGCGGAGCCGTAGAAAGTGCCGGGAATCTCGTCGGGCTCTAGCTGCCCGGTCCGCAGGTCCTTGACCCGCAGTGTGAACCGCTCGTCCCCGGCCATGTCGGTGGAGTAGGCCAGCTTGGTCCCGTCCGGGCTGACGTCGAAGGCGCCGATCGAGAAGAAGTCGCTGTCTCCGGCCAGCTCGTTCCCGTCGAGCAGGACCTCCTCGCCCGGCAGCGGCGCCCCGTCCTCGCTGATCGGCGGCCCCGCGTCCTCGGGGCTGGCGGCGCGCCTGCACCGGACCGCGTACTGCATGCCCTCGACCGTGCGGACGTAGTACCACCAGCCGCCCTTGCGGACGGGCACGGAGAGATCGGTCTCCTTGGTCCTGGCCTTGATCTCGGCGAAGACCTCGTCGCGCAGCTTGTCCTGGCCCTCCGTCAGCTCGACGGTGAAGGCGTTCTCCGCCTCCAGGAACGAGATCGTCTCGGGATCGTCCTTGACGGCCAGCCACGCGTAGTCGTCGATGAACGTGTCGCCGTGGTGGGTCCGCTCTGCTGGCACGCGCTTGGCGGCCGGGGGCTGGCTAGTCATAGTCACCGAGCCTACTGATGCCGGCCGTCAGCGCTCGCCCGGTCCGCGCACGATGTCCGGGTGGTGGCTTTCTGACCTGGTGAGATACCCTCGGCTGCCACGCCTGTTGCCAGCACGGCCCGGATGGGGAACCATCGCCAGTGCGGGCCGTGGGCAAGACCGGAAGTTGGAGGCCTGGTGCTGGGCATCATCCTGCTGATCGCGGCCCTGGCCGTGCTCGGGCTCGCGGGCCTGGGCACCTGGATCAGGCGGGCCAGATCCTGCGCCCGGATCATCGACGCGCCCGCGAGCACACCGGACCAGGTGTACGCCGGCGACATCATGTGCAGGCACGTCATGACCAGCGGCGCGTTCGCGCGGCTGGAGTTCCACGACTGGGGCATCCGGATCCGGCCGATCGCGATCGTCAGGTGGATCGTGCCGGTCTGGGAGGCTCGTTATTCCGAACTGGCGCAGACCCGGCTGGTCTCCTCGCGCAGCCGGGTCGGGGTGTGGCTACGGCTGCGCGGCGAGTCCGGTGGCTGCGGCTTCCTGTCGGCCCGCAGCAGCCAGCAGGTGCTGCGGGAGCTGGAGAAGCACGACGTCCAGGTCAGCCGGGCACCCGCTGAATTCAAGCGGGTAGCGGAGCTCTACTCGCCGGAGTAAGGCCGCCCGCCGGGGCGCTTCGTGCGGTGTTAGCGTCAGGAGCGTGCCCGCGGCTGACCGGAAGGCTGACCGGGATCCGGCTACGTCCGGGGGGCCCGCCGCGGCCGCGTTCCCGCTCGGCGCCGAGGTCACCGTCGCCGACCTGGCCGATGATCCGCACCCGGCGCTACGCCGCCTGCGCGCCGCCGAGCCCGTCTCGTGGCTGCCCGCCCTCGGGGGCTGGCTGGTGACCCGGGCCGACCTGGCCGAGCGGGTGCTGCGCGACCCGCGGGCCTTCACCGTCGACGATCCCCGGTTCACGACCGCGCGGGTGGTCGGCCCGAGCATGCTCTCGCTGGACGGCCCGGAACACCGCCGCCACCGGGATCCGTTCGCCCGCGCGCTGCGGGCGGCCCCGGTCAGCTCGCGGCTCGCCGCGGCGGCGGTCACCGAGGCGAACAGCCTGGCCGGCGCGCTGGCCGCGGCCGGGAGCCCGGCCGAGCTACGACGCGGTCTGGCCGGGCCGCTGGCGGTCACCGTGATGGCCCGCATGCTGGGCCTGGATACCGCACCGGACCAGCTCCTGGCCTGGTACGACGCGATCGTCGCCGGTGTCTCCACGCTGTCGGCGACCGAGGGCCAGGGCGCTACCGTGCCCGCACCGGCCGCGCGCGCATTCAGGGAACTGCGCGCAGAGATTCAAGCCGCCGTTCCCCGAGATGATCAGTCGGTACTCGCGGTCGCTGCGCGCGACCTCAGCCTCGCCGAGGTGGTGTCGAACGCCGCGGTGCTCCTGTTCGGCGGCATCGAGACGACCGAGGGCATGATCTGCAACACGGTCTGGTACCTGCTCCGGGACGAGCGGGCCCGGGAGCGTGTGCTGGCCGACCGCCGCCTGGTCGAGCCGGCGGTGGAGGAGGCGCTGCGGCTTGAACCGGCCGCCGCCGTAGTCGACCGGTTCGCGACCGCGGACGTCCGTCTCGGGCCCGCGGCGATCAGGCGCGGCGACCTGGTCACGGTGTCGCTGGCCGGGGCGAACCGCGACCCGGCGCGCTACCCCGATCCGGATCGCTACGACCTGGACCGGGTCAACGCACGCCAGCACCTGGCGTTCGCGAGCGGGCCGCATTTCTGCGTCGGCGAGCGGCTCGCCCGGGTCGAGGCTCGGGCCGCCCTCGGCGCACTGCTGGACGCGCTGCCCGGTCTGCGCCTCGATCCTGCCCAGCCGACGAGGCCGCAGGGTCTGGTGTTCCGCAAGCCGCCGGTCCTGCAAGTGAGCTGGCCTGCCTAAACTGCCAGTGCGCATTAAGGACGTACGTTGCCGGACCGGGCGTTACCGGGACGTCAGCAGGTACTCGCTCATCGTGGTATTCCGCAGCCGGCTGAGATCGAGGCACGCGGTGACGCTCGCCAGCATCGCGGTGATGTTGGCATTGAGGCGGTCGCGGTCTGCGCCGGCGTTGAAGAACAGCATCGGATCGGCCACGTGCGCGACCGACGGCCAGGCCTCCTCGACGATGCCGTGCACCTCGGGCGCACCGGCCGTGACCGGTCGCACGACCTCGTTCCGGACGTACCGGCAGCGCGGCTGCAACTCACCCGACAGCGGAGACTGGGTGCCGTGCCAGCGCTCGATCCAGGTCGCGTAGTCGAGATCGGCTGGCCGGTGGATGAGGGACACCGTCAGCAGGCCCGGCGACCTGGCACCGGCCGGCCAGTCTCGCCGCGCCGAGTGCGGAGTCGTGCCGTAGTCCTGGTACAGCGACTCGGTCACCAGATAGCCCGCATAGCGCAGTCCGAGCTCGCCGATCGCCTCGTCCGCCCCCGCGCGCCGGTCGTAGCTGTCGAACCAGACCGACACCTGCGCGACGTGCGGGTCCTCACCGCCGGGAACTGGCACCGGCGACGGCGCGGCCGCGGCGTCGCTGTCGTGCACGTTCACCGAAAGCCCGCGGCCGCCCAGGCGCTCCAGCCGCGGCGCGGTCTCCCCGAGCAGGGTCGCGCGCAGGCAGTCGCCGCTGTCAGCCGAACCGTCACCCCACAGCATGTAGATGACCTTCTCCATGGCCGCCCTTCCCGGCGCGCCCCGCCGCCATGGCAGTGAGCCCGGACGTAGATCGTAATGAGCGCGGCGGCGGCAGGGAAGGGCGCGCACTGCGGGTACCGCGCGGGCACGCGCAAGCCGGCTGATCGGCCCCAAGCGCTACCCGAAGATGCGGGCGACCGCCGAAGCGATGGAACGCCTCGGCGGTCGCCCGGATAGTGGCGCCGCCACGGCCGGGATCGCGTACAGGCCAGCCGAAGCGGCGCGTTGCCTGTTAGGTGAAGCCGACGTTCAGGACGAAGTGCCCGAGCCTCAGGTTGAGTACTCCACCGCCAGCCCAGTGCACGATGAACGCCAGCAAGATGATGGCCAGAATGACGACCACCAACCAGAAGAAGAACACGATAATGCCGGGGACTGCATATCCCGCTACGCTTCTCGCTCTTGCCACGGCCGCCAGTTACCCGCCGCCGCGCAACTTATTCGGCCCATTCTTCGCCGCGAATGGCGACTCGCCAGAACTACCGGCTCACGAGCCTGGCGTGCGCAGCCAGACGTTGGGCGGGTCGAAGTTCTGGATGATCGGCACGTACACGGCGTTGTGAACGAAGCGCGTTCACCGTCGGGTTGTTGTACTGGGAGAAGTTGCTGCCTACCGGCGGGAACGAAGGAGCACCGGAGTAGATCGGGCCGAAGAACGAGTCCGCGGCGTCGCCATACCAGTCCGGGCCCCAGCCCGACATCGCGATGTCCCACGTCTCGTTGGTGGCCGTGCTGGGCACCGTCAGGTACTTGACGTACAAGTCGGCCGAGGGCACCGCGAGGGCCTTCACGTGAATGGCCGCCGGGGCCATGTCGGCCTGCAGCGACTGGTACATCTTCGGCTCATAGGTGGATTCGGCGTTGTAGAGGACCGTGAGGTTCAGCCCGTTCGGGTAGCCGGCCGCCTTCAGCATGGACTTGGCCTTGGCCGGGTTGTACGGGAACGGGTTGTAGTTGGCCGGCACGTACTGGGCGCCGTTGATGCCGTTCGGCAGGACGTGGGTGAGGGACGGGCTGACCTGGGGTCCGCCGTCGTCCTGGATCAGGTGCGCCCGGTTGATGGCGTAGCTCAGCGCCTGCCGCACCGCGACCTTGCCCGGCGCCCCGCCGTTGTTCGGCGACACGGTGTTGAAGTCGCGATGATCGACGACCTGCCCGGCTACCTGGGTGCCGCGCCGCACTAGTCCTGGTTCGCTGGCCAGGCTCGCGCCGACACTGGCCGCGAGAGAATGCGTCGGATGGACGATCTTCAGTATCGCTGGCGTGGTGCTCTCACTGACGCGGAGATGGTCGGGCTCGTCCTGGCTCACGGCGGCCGCGCGCAACCGGGATGGTGGGATCAGATCCGGCCGCACAGCCTGGGCTGGGTGACGGCCCGTGGTCCCGGCAGCATCGTCGTCGGCTTCGTCAACGTCGCCTGGGACGGGGGTGACCATGCGTTCCTACTCGACCCCAAGGTGCGGAGCGAGTTTCAGCGGCGCGGGATAGCGACGGAACTCGTCCGGATAGCCGTATCGCGGTCGATGGCCGCGGGCTGCGAGTGGCTGCACGTCGACTTCGAAGCCCGGCTCGCCCCGTTCTACCTGGCCGCGTGTGGCTTCCGGCCAACCACAGCCGGGCTCATCTACCTGCCTGCGCCGGATTAAGCGGCCGCGCGGTCGTGTCGCCGGCCCAACGAGGGCATGAAAGCAACGCCAGGTCCGCGCGCGGCGCGGCTTTGCTGAGTTTCGGGGGACTGTTGATCTACCGGAGTGCGGGACCTGCCCGTCCTGGCGAGCGCCCACGCGCGGCGAAGTCGCCGGTCCTAATCGCCATAGCCCTGGCCGTCGTCGCATCGCTGTCCGGCTGCGCTGCCGCATCGCCGGTTGCCGCATCCCCTTCGGCCGCCGCAGCTCGCCCCGGCGACCCGGTTCGCTCCGCCGACCCGCCTCGCTCCGTCGCATCCGCGTTTGCCTTCACTGTCGCGGGAGAGCACCGCGTGCAGCCGAATGGAAGTCAGGACACCCGTGCGGCGACGCCGACGGCGCAGTGCAGCAGCTCGAAATTGACCGCGAACAGGGCGCTTGGTGGCAAGGTCGCCGCCGGATTCGGGCTCGCTGGCTTCTCCGCGTCGGCTGATCTGCTCCGGCACTTCCTCGCCGGAAGTGGCACGCCGATCGACTACCGGGCCGGGTCGCCGCTATCCCGGCAGGCGCGGGCGAGCAGCCCGTTCCTGGCGGTCAATAGCGAGCTACAGCACGCCGTCCTCCGCCAGCTGAAGGCAGGCAAGACCCGGGTGGAGCTCTCCCCCGCGCAACTGCCGCTGCTGGCGTTCGAGTCCACGACCAGCGACCTGTACTGGGGATTTCGCGGCACCCAGGGCCTGACCGTGACCGGGCGCGGAAGCAGCGAGCACGGGCGGTACCTCGGAACCCTCACCTACGTCATCCGCGACAGCTACGGATTCCCGGCCGCCGACACGCTCGGCGGCTTCGGCGCGCCGATGCGCTACTTGCAGACCGTGTGCGGGGCGCCGCGGCATCCCGGCGGCGCCCACTGGTTCCCCGATGCCATCACGGTGACCGTGCCGTTCAACCGCCGGGCCTGACGGGAATGAGTGAGTCGATCCACCGGCCCAGACGGCCAGTTTCGACGCCGATCAGGCCGGGATCGCGGAGTGCTGCGGCGACCACGACGATCCCCTGGTAGGCGGCGATCAGGACCACCGCCAGCTCCCTGGCGTCCTCCCGGTCCATCGCCCGGAACTGCACCTCGGCCCAGTCGATCACCCCGGCCAGAATGGTCCCGGCCTGGTCCCGCAGGTCGCCGTCGCGCTTATCCAGTTCGGAGCTGAGCGATCCGATCGGACAGCCATAGGTGGCGAGCCGCTCGCGCCGCGCTGTCAGCGCCTGGAGCAGCGCCTTGAGCCAGCCGGCTGGCGCATCCTCCTGGCCTTCCTTGCCGTGGTCGCGTGCGTGCTGGTCGTGATCGTCGTGGTGAAGCTACGCGGGCTGCCCGAAGAGGGACGGTCCATGTTCAGTGGCAGCTACCTCTTGCTATCCCTCGGCGTCGCATTCAGCTCGATGACCGTCGGCGTGCTTGCCGCCCGGTGGGCCATCGAGACGCACAGGAGCGGTCTAGTGCTCGTGGCGGCTCTTCTCGCGGCCGCCAGATACCTAGCCATCTACAGTCTGCGCCGCGGCGAGCGGCGCCGCCGGGACGAGCTCGCGCTGATCGAGAACTAACGGCTCATCAGATACCGGATGCCGGCCGGAGCAGACACCGCCACCGAGGCGCTCGTCGGCCTGGCGCGCCGACAAGATCGCCGCGCGCTGCCAGTCCTGCTTGCCTGCCTTGACGGCGCACCTGGCGACCTCATTATCGAGGCAGCCGCTGCGCTCGCAGATCCCGCTGCACTGCCTGGTCTTCAGCGACTCCGCGATGAAGGCTTGTACGCGGACGACTCAAAGCCCACATTGCTCGATCGGGCGATCACCGCATGCGAGCACCGCCGACCATACATCGACTGACCGATACTTAGACGTTGAACCTGAACTCGACGACGTCGCCGTCCCGCATGACGTAGTCCTTGCCTTCAATCCTGGCCTTGCCCGCCGCCCGGGCGGCGGCGATCGACCCGGCCGTCATCAGGTCGTCGAAGGACACGATCTCGGCTTTGATAAAGCCGCGCTGGAAGTCGGTGTGGATGACCCCGGCCGCCTCGGGCGCGGTAGCGCCGGCCGGGATCGTCCAGGCCCGCGCCTCCTTCGGCCCGGCCGTCAGGAACGTCGACAACTTGAGCGCTGCGAATCCGGCGCGAGCCAGCTGCGCGAGGCCCGGCTCGCCCAGGCCGAGCTCGGCCAGCAACTCGGCGGCCTCTTCGGGCTCTAGCTCGGTCAGCTCGGCCTCGGTCTTGGCGTCCAGGAAGATCGACTCGGCGGGCGCGACCAGGCTGGCGAGGCGCTTGCGCAGCTCGTCATCGGCCAGCTCCGCGTCGTCTTCGTTGAAGACGTACAGGAACGGCTTGGCCGTGAGCAACTGCAGCTCCCGCACGTCGGCCACGTCAAACCCGGCTGCGGCCGCGCCCGCGAACAGGGTCTCGCCGCCGTCGAGGACCTGCTGCGCCTTCGCCGCCGCGGCGGCGATCCGCACCCGGTCGGGATCCTTGGCGAACTTGGCCTCCTTGGCCAGCCGCGGCGCCGCCTTCTCCAGGGTCTGGAGGTCGGCCAGCATCAGCTCGGTGGCGATCGTCTCGATGTCCCGCTCCGGGGACACATCGCCGTCGACGTGGCTGACGTCGGGATCGGTGAACACTCTGACGACCTGGCAGATCGCGTCCGTCTCGCGGATGTGCGATAGGAACTGGTTGCCGAGACCCTGGCCATCCGAGGCACCCCGGACCAGCCCGGCGATGTCGACGAACCGCACCGTCGCGGGCACGATCCGGGCCGAGTCGTACAGGCCAGACAGCGCTGCCAGCCGCGGATCCGGGATCCCGACGATGCCGACGTTCGGCTCGATGGTGGCGAACGGATAGTTCGACGCCAGCGCGTTCGCCCGGGTCAGGGCGTTGAACAGGGTGGACTTGCCCACGTTGGGCAGACCGACGATGCCTATGGACAAACTCACGGGCGCTAAGTCTAGGGCCCTTCCGGGAGGACCGCGGACGCCCGCCAGCGCGCACCCCTAGGCGTGTCGGACACCGGAACTGTCAGTTATTCCTGCCAGCATGACTAAATATGAACGCGATCTCGCTGCTGGTCACGCTCCTGGTCGGTGTCGCGCTCGGGGCTGCCATCGGTTACCTGCTGGCCCGCGGCAAGCTCGCGAACCTCACCGCTGACCTGACCGGGCAGGCCCGAGCGGCGGACGAGAGAGCCACTGCGGCCCAGCAACGGGCCACCTTGGTCGAGCACGCGGCCAGGGACCGGGCCGACCTGCTCGATACCCAGCTGGCCGACCGGTTCCAGGCCCTGTCCGCGCAAGCGCTCGATCAGAGCACCCGGACGTTCCTGCAGATCGCCGAGGGTCGCCTCAGCGCCGCGAACGCGAAGGCGGCCGGCGAACTCGAGACCCGGAAGGCGGCAGTCGAGCAGATGGTGCAGCCGTTGCGGGAGGCGCTGGCCAACATGGAGTCGCAGCTACGCGAGACGGACGCGGCCAGGCGATCGTCCCACGCCGCGCTCGCGGAGCAGGTCAACGTGGCCAGGCACAGCTCGGATCAGCTGCGCACGCAAACCCAGGCACTCGTCACCGCCCTCCGCAGGCCCGAGGCTCGCGGCCGCTGGGGCGAGATGCAGCTGCGCAGGGTCGCGGAACTCGCCGGCATGGATGCCCGCTGCGACTTCGACGAGCAGGTCAGCATCTCAACTCCCGACGGCCTCGTCCGGCCCGACATGGTGGTCCGGCTGGCCGGCGGCAAGAACATCGTCGTCGACTCCAAGGTATCGCTGGCCGCCTACCTGGAGGCCGCCGAGGCCACCGACGAGTCCGTCCGCAGCGCGCGCCTCGACGCGCACGCCCGGCACCTGCGCGAGCAAGTCGACCGGCTGGCCGCCAAGACCTACTGGGCCGCGCTGAGCCCAGCGCCGGAATTCGTCGTGCTCTTCATACCTGGCGAGGCATTCCTGGCCCCCGCGCTGGAGCACGACCCGGCTCTGCTGGAGCACGCGCTCGCGCACAAGGTGCACATCGCGACCCCGACCACGCTGGTAACGATGCTGCGCACCGCCCAGTACGCATGGCAGCAGGCAGCCCTGTCGGAGAATGCCAGAGCCGTGTTCGACGTCGGTCGCGAGTTGTATGAACGGCTCGCCGGGCTGGGCAAGCACGTCGACGGTCTCGGCAAGGCGCTGACGAACGCGGTGACCGCCTACAACCGATCGGTCGGCTCGCTGGAGAGCCGAGTCCTGGTCAGCGCCCGCAAGCTGAACGAGCTCGGGCTCACCGACGCTGAGCTAGAAGGCCCGCGGCCGGTGGAGGAAACCGTCAGACAGCTATCCGCGCCCGATCTGATCATCGATTCGGCCCCTGAGCTGGTGTCATCGCAGCGCGACGACCGGGAACCGGTCGCTGCGCCGCACCTGGTGCGCGGCCGGTCCATTAGCGCGGCCGGCTGATCGCGATGCTGCCGGGATCCAGCGCTTCCGCGCGGCAGGCGATGGCCCAGCCCGCCGAGTTGGACGAGCAATTGGCGGCCGGCGATCAGGCTGCCGACGGTCGCGCGGCCGACGGTCACGCGCCAGCCTGGCCGCGGCGTCCGGCTCTCGCCCAGTCCGTGTCGGCCGCCCCGCCGTCGGCGTCCTCAGCCTGGGCTGGCCCAGCACTGGCCAGCACAGCCGCGGCCGAACCGCTGGCCGGGCGTTCGCACATGACCGCGCGCGGGGCGATGGTCGCCATGTTCGGGTTGTTCCTGGCCGCCGACCTGACCGCGAGCTGGACCGGGCATCAGGTACCTGCGGGTGTCGGCTTCCTGGCGGTCTGCGTGCTCGGGCCCTACCTCGTCCGCAAGCACGCGCTGCTGCAGGTGATCGTGGCGTCGCCCGCGGTCTTCCTGGTCGCGCTCGTCATCACGCAGATCGCCACGGCCCAGGGCACCGGCAAGCACGGCAAGATCCTCTCCGTGCTGGAGGGAACGGTGCTGGTGCTCGCCGCGCTGGCGCCCTGGCTGCTCAGCGGCGTGGTTCTCGGAGTCGTGGCCGCGATCCCGCGCGGGCTCGTGCAGTGCACCCGGGACCTGAAACAAGAGCTGCGCGAGGATCTGGCGAATCGCCGCCCGTGGGCTCCGCCCGCGCCGCCACTGACCTGCGCGCGGAAGTTCGATCCCAGGCGGGCTCAGCAGCGAGGCTTAGCTGGCCGCTGGCTTGCGCAGCTCATGCGGGAGCGCGAAGACCATACGCTCCTCCACGGCCTCGACCTCCTCGACCGCGTCAAAGCCGGCCGCAGCCAGCCGGGCCAGCACGCCGTCGACCAGGTCGTCAGGCACCGACGCGCCGCTGGTGACGCCGACGGTCATCGCGTCCGTCAGCCAGGAATCCTCGACCAGGCCGGCGTCGTCCACAAGGTAAGCCGCCCGGGCGCCCGCGTCGAGCGCGACCTCGACCAGGCGCACCGAGTTCGAGGAGTTCCGCGAGCCGACGACGATGACCACGTCGGAGTCGCTGGCGATCTGCTTGATCGCGGCCTGCCGGTTCTGCGTGGCGTAGCAGATGTCGTCGCTCGGCGGGTCCAGCAACTGCGGGAATCGCTCCCGCAGCGCGGCCACGGTCTCGTTGGTCTCGTCCACCGACAGCGTGGTCTGGGAGAGCCACGCCACCTTGCCTGGATCCTTCACCTGGACGTTGTCACTGTCCTTCGGACCATCGACCAGATGAATGTGCTCGGGCGCCTCGCCGGTCGTGCCGACGACTTCCTCATGCCCCTCGTGCCCGATGAGGAGGATGTCGTAGCCCTGCGCGGCGAACCGGCGGGCCTCGCTGTGCACCTTCGTGACCAGCGGACAGGTCGCGTCGATCGTCTTCAGGCTGCGGTCCTTGGCTTCGGCCCGCACCGCGGGCGCGACGCCGTGGGCAGAGAAGATCACCACCGAGCCCTCGGGGACTTCGTCGGTCTCCTCGACGAAGATCGCGCCTTGCTGTTCTAGCTTCCTGACCACATGGGTGTTATGTACGATCTGCTTGCGCACGTACACCGGGGCGCCGAATCGCTCCAGCGCCCGCTCAACGGTCTGCACGGCGCGATCGACCCCGGCGCAGTAGCCGCGGGGCTTGGCTAGCAGTACTCGTCGGGTCTGTGCAGGCATGGCACTCATAGTAGGTGATCCTCCATGTCCCCCATCGTCGGGCGGTTGGCCGCGGACCGGTCGGATGGCGGATTACCTGGGCCTTTCTGGCTACCCCCGGTTGCGGCCGCCAGCCGTGCGACGAGAATGATCCGAGGGGACAGCCGTGGCCAGACACCACGCAGGCGTGGCCCGCCGCTAGGGAAGCGCCCTGGGGTGGTTGTTAGGGCATTCGGGAGATGTAGGCATGAGTAACCCGCAGATCACCGGCCGCACGAGGCCAGGACCGACGGAGGCCCTCCGGGCTGTTTTCAGCGGAATCGGGCGGATCCTCATGGCGGCGGACAAGAGCCAGCGTCCGGCGGCCAGCCCGCCAGCCGCGCAGGAGCCCCGCTGGCGCTCGCTCGACCAGACCGGGAACGTCCGGCTGCTCACGCCTCTGGACCTGAACGACGGCGACGCGGATGTCAAGACGGCCGCCAACGGCGTCCCGGCGCTGCCGCTCGCCAGCTACGACACGCTCTCACTCGCCTCGATCAGGGCCAGACTGCGCACTCTCGACGTGGCCCAGCTCCGCACCCTGGTCGACTACGAGGCGGCGCACGCCGAGCGGCCCGACGTCCTGGGCATGCTGGAGCGGCGGATCGAGAAGCTCGAGACCGGCGGATGACCCGGCAGATAACTCGTCGGCTAGCCCGCCGCTCGCGCCCGGCGCCCGCCCTGGCGGCAGCGTGCCGCTAGAGACCTCGGCCGAGTCCCCGGTCCCAGTCCGCACCGTCACGCGCCTGGTCGGCGAGTGGGTCGGCAGGCTCGGCCGGGTCTGGGTCGAGGGCCAGATCGCCGAGCTGAGCCGGCGCGGCGGCACCGTGTTCCTGACTCTGCGTGACCCCATCGCGGCCGTGTCGGTCCGGGTGATCTGCCAGGCCAGCGTGCTGGAGGCGACCCAGCCGCCGCCAGCCGAGGGCGCCAGGGTGGTGATCTGGGCCAAGCCCGAGTTCAACGCCGCGCGCGGATCTTTCGCGCTCGCAGCCACCGAGATGCGAGCGGTCGGCATCGGCGAGCTGCTCGCCCGGCTGGAACGACTTCGCGCCGAGCTGGCCGCCGAGGGCCTGTTCCGCGCCGAGCGCAAGCGGCCGCTGCCGTTCCTTCCCGACACGGTCGGCCTCATCTGCGGGCGAGACTCGGCGGCCGAGCGCGACGTGCTGCGCAACGCCGCCCGCCGCTGGTCCGCGGTCAGGTTCCGGGTCGAGCAGGTGGCGGTGCAGGGCGCCCGGGCTAGCGAGGAGATCATCGACGCGCTGCACCGGCTGGACGCCGACCGCGCCGTGCAGGTGATCATCATCGCGCGCGGCGGCGGTTCGATCGAGGACCTGCTGCCCTTCTCGGCCGAGGACCTCGTGCGCGCGGTGGCCGGCTGCCGGACGCCGGTGATCAGCGCGATCGGACACGAGCAGGATGTACCGCTGCTCGACCTCGTCGCCGACGTCCGGGCGTCCACGCCGACGGACGCGGCCCGCCGCGCGGTGCCCGACGTGGCCGAGCAACTCCAGCTCATCAGCCAGCTGCGCGCCAGGGCCCGCAGGTCGCTGACCGGGCGGCTGGACCGGGAAGCGTCCTGGCTCGCCGCGATCCGGTCCAGGCCGGTGCTGGCCAGCCCGCAGCGCGAGCTCGACCGGCGCGAGGAGCAGGTCCTTGCGCTCGCCGATCGAGCCAGGAACGCGATGACCGCCGAACTCGGGCGTGGTAGCGCCGATGTCGCACACATCAGGGCGCGACTCGTGGCGCTGTCACCAGCCGCGACGCTGCGCCGGGGCTACTCGATCGTCCAGCAGGCCGACGGTCACGTAGTGGTGCGCGCGGCTCAGGTCAGCGACGGCGAGCGGCTGACCGTCCGGCTTGCCGAGGACCAGTTGAGCGTCATCGCCGCTAGTGACGAGTAGCTCACCTGGCTATGCGGGGCGTGCTGTGCCGGGACTAGCTGTGCGGGCCGCCGGCTCGCCACGCTAGCGGCGACCACGGGAACCGCCGCAGCCAGCACGCGCCCAGGTCCGCTATCAGACCGCGCCGCCGCGATGAGCTCGGACACCGCGCGGGCAGCCGGGGGCCGGCACACCGGCCACGATCCTGCGCCCAGGCCAGCCGGCGGCGAAGGCCCGCGTGCTGCCGGGGGCATACCGGCCGCGAGGCGGCGGCGCACGGTAGCCGCGTCTCGTGGCTGTCATGGCTATTCATGTTGTCCTCCGGGCCCTATGCGGTCTTCGCCCGGTTCATCGGCGCGCGCGCCGCGGGCATTACAGGCGCGCCGCGCGCACTACACGTCCGCGCCCGCCGCACTAAGGTGGGGGACCGTGAGCGAAGGTGACAGCCAGCGGCCCGGCTTCGAGCAGGCCAGGGACGAGCTGATCGAGCTGGTCAAAAAGCTCGAGGCAGGCGGCCTGACGCTGGAGCAGTCGCTGCAGCTGTGGGAGCGCGGTGAGCAGCTGGCCACCATCTGCGAGGAGTGGCTTGAGGGCGCACGAGCCCGGATGGCGACGGCGCTCGCCCGGCCGCAGGACACCGAGGAGACGGCGGAACCCTTCTGACGGCTGGCCGCAACCGGTACGGCCCGCCGACCGTCCAGATGGCATGCGATCACGTTTAACGGCAGCCGCGGCCATGCTTCTGCTGGCCGGATGCGGCAGCGCTCCGGCCGCTTCGACTGGGTCAGCCGCGAGCACGGGGCCATCCGCGACCACCGGGCCCAGTCCGGCGCCGCCTGCGCAAGGCAGCCCGTCGGACGGCGGCACGACCCAGTCCGCATCGCCCGGCGGGGCCGCGCCCTGCCGGCCGAGCGCGGGCGGCCCGGCCAGCGACTTCTTCGGCGGCTTCGGCCGCGACGCGCTGACCGGCGTGCAGTTCGTCTCGCCCGCTCAGGGCTGGGTGGTCGGCCGGCACGTCATCCTCGCCACGAGCAACGGCGGCGCGACCTGGACCACGCAACGCCGCGGCGACCTGAACCTCGTCTCCGTCGACTTCATCAGCCCGACCGTCGGCTGGGCGGTGGGCCTGGACAGCCTGCTGACCACCGCCGACGGCGGCCGCAGCTGGACCGCGCTGCCGGAACCGTGCGGGGTCATCCGCGCGGTGCACTTCGTGTCGCCGCAGCTCGGCTACGCCATCGCCGGCGGTGTGAATCCCGTCTTCGACTCGACACTGGCGCCGGCCGCTGGCGGCGCGGTCGTCGTCACCACCAACGGCGGCCACAGCTGGCAGCCCGTGCAGGCGCCGGCCGATCCGCAGAGCGTGTGCTTCAGCGATAGCCAGCACGGCTGGCTCGGCGCGGATGGCAACCTCTACGAGACCTCCGACGGCGGTCGCAGCTGGCAGCTGCGCGCCACCGGTGCGGGCACGGCCGCCTCGCCCAGTGTCATGTTCGTGCAGTGCGCGTCCGGCTCGGCCTGGGCGCTGGACGTCGGCCCGGGTGCGGCCTCCAGCCAGCAGCCGCACGTCGGCTACTACGCCCAACCGGGAACCGCGGCCAGGCCGCTTTTCGCCGAACTGTACTTCCGGCCGCCCGGATCGCCGCGACTCCCCGAGTGCCGCGGGCGCCTACGCCGGCCCGATGTCCGTGATCAGCACGGGAGCGGCGGCCTTCGTCGACAGCTGCGCACCCTGCGGCCGCGGGTTTGGCACCGTGCCCTGGCTGATCGCGACGGCGCACGGCGGTCTGAGCCGCAGAGGCAACGTGGCCGACCTCAGCCAGGCGGCGGGCGCCAGTTTCCTGACCAGCTCGGTGGGCTGGGTGGTCGGCGGGCTGAACAACGGCGCCACCGTGACCGCGCGGATCATGCACACCGACGACGGCGGGCGCAGCTGGCAGGTGCAGTACCAGGCTGGCTAGGCGGGCGCGCTGACGTGGAGCCTGGCCAGGACCGCCAGCACCCCGTCGGCGAGCTGGCGCGCCGTCTCGGTGTCGGCGGCCAGCGAGACCTCGGCGACGGCGAGCATCATCGCGCCGGTCATCACGATCGCGGCGGCCTCATCCAGCGGCTCGCCGCTGCGCGCGAAGAACTCCGCGTTCTTGCGCACCCAGTCCGCCAGCCGCTGCCGCCACAGCACCTCGAAGCCGGGCGGGCCGTCGCCGCGGGCAAACATCCCGGCCAGCTGCCGCTGCTCGATGCACACGTCGAGGTAGGCGCGGGCACCGGCGAGGAACAGCTGCATCGGGTCGGTCACGCCGGTCCCGCGCAGCTGCCGCACCGCGGTCCTGGTCCGCTCGGTGTGCTCGCCGCTGAGCTCCTCGAACAGGGTCAGGTACAGGTCGGCCTTGCCGGAGAAGTGGTGATACAGGCTGCCGACGCTCGCGCCGGCCAGGGTGACGATGTCGGACACGCCGGCCTGGGCGTACCCGACCAGGGTGAAGACCTCGCGGGCGGCGGCGAGCAGCGCGCCGCGGGTCGACGTGCCGCGGTCCGTTGACTTACCGACGGGCACCGCCTGGTCAGTCGTCATTACAGTCCGCAGTCCTCACAACACGCATCATCGTCAGCCCATGTCCTGTCGTGGCCGTTCAGGGTGACCGCCCCGCTGGCCGGCTTGGTACATAGGATTCCACCACGGCCCGCGAACAGGGAAGGTGCGTTGTTGATGAGCGAGGATCCTACGGCTGCCGCACCCGAGCCGGGCAGGCACGCGCCCGACCGCAACCTGGCCCTGGAACTGGCCCGGGTGACCGAGGCCGGCGCGATGGCCTCGGCCCGCTGGGTGGGCCGGGGCGACAAGAACGGCGCCGACGGCGCCGCGGTCAACGCGATGCGCCAGCTCATCAATACGGTCTCGATGGACGGCGTCGTCGTGATCGGCGAGGGCGAGAAGGACCGCGCCCCGATGCTCTACAACGGCGAGCAGGTCGGTGACGGCAGCGGCCCGAAATGTGACGTCGCCGTGGACCCCATCGACGGCACCCGGCTGACCGCCAACGGCATGCCCAACGCGATCTCGGTCATCGCCGTCAGCGCCCGCGGCTCGATGTACGACCCGTCCGCCGTGTACTACATGACCAAGCTCGTCACCGGCCCGGAGGCGGCCAGCGTGGTCGACATCGACGCGCCGCCCGCGGCCAACGTGGCGGCGGTGGCGCGGGCCAAGGGCGTGCTCAGCGTCGGACGTGACCGTCGTGATCCTGGACCGGCCCCGGCACGCCGACTTGATCAGTGACGTCCGCGCGGCGGGCGCCCGGATCAAGCTGCTCACCGACGGCGACGTCGCCGGCGCGATCATGGCCGCCCGCGACGGCACCGGGATCGACCTGCTGCTCGGCATCGGCGGCACGCCGGAAGGCATCATCGCCGCGTGCGCGATCAAGTGCCTCGGCGGGATCATCCTCGGCAAGCTCGCTCCGCGGGACGACGCGGAGCGGGCCAAGGCCCTCGACGCCGGGCACGATCTCAGCCGGGTGCTCACCACCGATGACCTCGTTACCTCCGATGACGCGTTCTTCGCCGCGACCGGCATCACCGACGGCGAGCTGATGTCCGGCGTGCGGTTCAAGGCGGGCGGCGCCATCGACCCACTCACTGGTGATGCGGGCCAGGTCCGGCACGGTCCGCAACATCCGCAGCGAGCACCAGTTGTGGAAGCTTTCCAAATACTCCGAGACGGACTACACGCACTGACTCCAGACGGCCCAACACCGTTGGCGTGAAGCCTTGCCGCGTCGGCCGGACATCTCTACGCTGCTTTTGGTCCGCTATAACGACATATCGGGGGCGGCACGTGCGAGTTCGGGCTGGCTTCATCTCACTGCTAGCGGGCAGCGCGCTAGCGATCTCGGGCCTGTCGGCGCCGGTCGCGAGCGCGGCGGCCGCGCGATCGCCTTCCTGGCATGTCGTGTACCGGCAGTCAGGCCTCAACGTCTCCGGCGTGCGGGCCAGTGGCCCGGGAACGCGTGGGCGTACGGGAACGGCAAGCTCGGTGGCGGCAAACTGCTGCACTGGAACGGCAAGCGCTGGGCGGCGGTCAGCTACCCGCACCAGAACACGTACCTGATCACCGCGGCGTTCGTGCTCTCGCCGACCGACGCCTGGTTCGCCGGACAGAACGAGACGCCGCCGCAGTACACCCCGGAGATCCTGCACTGGCAGGACGGAAGCTGGAGCTGGCTGCAATTGCCATCGGCCAGCAATGTCGCGACCGTCGACGTGCTGGCGGACGACGACATCTGGGTCTGTGGGCGGAGAATCGCTGGCTGCCTGCGGCGGCGGGCATTCCGGGCACGCCAAGGCTGTACCCCGACCTAGCACTGGAACGGCACCGCGTGGCGAAGCTATCCGCTCCACGCCTTTGAATGGGTCAGGCTTCGCGAGCAGTTCGCGGACCAACGTATGGGCCATCGGCGCCAGTTACGGCACGCCGGGTAGCCGCAACCTCCGGAGACCTTCGTGCAGTACGCGTTCCGCTGGACCGGATCGGGATGGCAGCGGTCTACGGTCGCGGGCGTGCGGTCCGCCTGGATCACATCCCTCGTGGTCGACTCGCCCACCAGCGTCTGGCTGGCCGGGCCGTCGCGGGCGGCGCCGAAGGCGTGCGCGGTCCGCTGGAATGGCAAGGCGTGGCGTCCGCTCTACCTGCCCGGCCACCGGACCTGTCTGGGAGCGGTGACCGACCACCGCCGCGGATTCTGGACAGTTCTCTGGCCGGGAACGGTAATCCGGGGCCGCGATATCGTCGGCTTCGCCTTCCTGCACTGGACCGGGACGCGCTACACCGTGACGCCCACGTACGTGCCGAGCAGGAACGGCTGGAACACCAACGGTTTCATGATCACAGCGGTGCCCCGGTCATCCAGCGTCTGGGTTTATGGCAGCTACTGCGCGGTGTCGCGGGTGTGCAACAACCAGGGCGTCATCGCCACCCTGAGTTAGCCGCGGCAGTGCTGCCAGGCTAGCGCGGCAGGCCGCCGCGGCGCAGGCCGCCGAGCCAGCGGGACCGCCGCGGCGAGATCACCCGGATGGTGCCGCCGAGCGCCACCGCGCGGACCTCCACGACCGGCAGCCCGGGGGTGGAGTGCCGCTGCGTCTTGTTGATCTTCCGGGTGAGCACCGCCGTGCCGGACGTCTCGACGGCCACGCCCTCGGGCACGATCAACTCCAGCGTGCCGGCCACGACGGTGGCGTGCACCACGATCCGCTGGCTCTGCAGCAGCGCCTCGCGCAGGTCCAGCACGACTTCGCCGAACACCGCCACGACCGGGATCGCGGCCGGCACCACCCAGCGGCCGTCCCGGCGGTCACGGTTGAACAGCGCGAGTACGGGGCCGCGGTGATCGAGCCGGAACGGCTGGGCCGAAGGCGCCGCCAGGTCGCTGGTCAGCACCGCCAAGTCCCCGAGCGTGCGGGCCGAATGGGCGCGCCCCACCCGCTCGGCGTGCTCGCTCATCGTCAGCCTGCCGTCCGCCGCCGCGTCGCTGAGCAGGGATATGACACCGTCGCGGTCCGCGTCAGAGGCCCGCATCTCCCTGGGCGGCGGACGGTAGCTCACAGTCCGAAGCGTACCTGTCCGCGCTGACCGGCGGCGCCGGCTGCGCGCCGGCGCGCGCGGCTGCGCGGCCCCGGTCAGGTCCAGGTCTTGCCGCCATCGCTGGTGATCAGCTGGATCACG
Source organism: uncultured Actinomycetota bacterium (assembly GCA_963805805.1). GTDB lineage: Bacteria > Actinomycetota > Actinomycetes > Streptosporangiales > Streptosporangiaceae > JAJYUU01. The sequence goes on from CAWDVS010000014.1 coordinate 175,995, forward strand.
TTGTGGGCCGCGTCGATGTAGTAGAGACGGCCGTGGTTGTCCACCCACACCGTCAGCGTCGGGGCACCGATCGCCTTGGTCCGGCTGATGTTCTTCCAGCCGGACCACTTTTCGCCGTCCCAGAGATCGGCCTGGATATACCCGTCCTGGCCGAGGCCTGCGACCACGATGTGCCCGTTCGGCCAGCGGCCAGTGGCCAGCCCGGAAACGATCTTCCCGCCCAGGTTCTGCACGCCCGGCTCCTTCACAGGGGTTTTCTTGCCCAGAGCGTCGAACATCGCCGTCTCGCTCGCGTACTTCGCGACGTCGCGGTCGATGCTGCCGCTGATGTCGTACTGGTGTATCGCCCACGTCTTCCACGGACTCGGCACCCGCGGGTGCCCCTTGGTGCTGGAAGGATCGGCGATCCAGAGTGGATAGCGGCCGAGTCCGGCGCAGTTGCCCTCCGCGGCGAAATCCACGAACGTGTAGAGCAGCGGCGTGCGACTGAGCCGGCTCTCCAGCTCGGACTGGACATCCGCGCCCCAGGAGGCGACGTGCGAGGCGGTGAGCCCGTTGGTGACCTCCAGGTCCAGCGCGATCCCGTCGGCGTCCTTGAGCCCCAGCGAGTGCAACTGGGTGATGAAGAAATCCACCGTGCTCGCCGCGCTCACCGACGGGTGCCCGAAGAGATAGGCGATCCGGCCCTTCCGCTTCGACGCCAGCCATTCCCAGTCGGCGGCCGCATAGGGATTGACGTATCTGGTGCCGTTGGGCTCAAGCTCGGTTACCTTTACCCCGGCCCAGGAGATGGTCCCCGCTGTGCCTGACCAATTAGACGGCGCGCCCTGGTAGCTGGAGACATCGACCCCGACCTGCAGCTTCGGCGGAGCCGCCGGGGCCGCTTTTGTCAGGTTACGCAGCAGATTCACCACGGGGAGACACTACCGCTTTCGGCCGCGGCGGTGCCGCGTTCAGCGGCCATTACCGGACCGGGCAGGGAACTGCCGCGAGGCGGGGAGCAGGGCCTCCGCGTATTGGCCGGGCGCCAGCCGCGCTGCGAGACTGGTGCCGGCAGGGAGGGCGCTGACCCCCGTCCGGCCGCGGAACACCAGTGCCCGATCCCCTGTTAGTTTGGTATTAGCAACTAACACGGGAAGCGGGAGGGGCCAGCCGGTGGGCGAGCCTACGGAGTCGACAGGCAGGGGCCTGCGCGGCGGGAACTACAAGTGGGTCGCCCTGTCCAACACCACCCTGGGCATGCTCGCGGCCACGGTGAACGCGTCGATCGTGATCATCGCGCTGCCGGCCATCTTCCGCGGCATCCACCTGAACCCGCTGCAGGCGAGCAACATCAGCTACCTGCTGTGGATGCTGATGGGCTACCTGGTCGTGTCGGCTGTGCTCGTGGTCACCCTGGGCCGCCTCGGGGACATCTACGGCCGGGTCCGGATGTACAACGCGGGTTTCGCGATCTTCGCCCTGGGCGCGCTGGCGTTGCCGTTCGACCCGTTCACCGGCCCGAAAGGTGCGCTCTGGCTGATCGGATTCCGGGTCATCCAGGCAACCGGCGGCGCGATGCTGATGGCCAACTCCCCCGCCATCCTCACGGACGCGTTCCCGGCCAATCAGCGCGGCACGGCGATGGGCATCAACCAGGTCGCGGGCATCTCCGGCCAGTTCATCGGCCTGATCCTCGGCGGGGTGCTGGCCGCGGTCGACTGGCGGCTGGTCTTCATCGTCTCGGTGCCGATCGGTGTCGGCGGCACCATCTGGTCCTACCTCAGCCTGAAGGAAACCGGCATCCGGACCCCGGCCAAGATCGACTGGCTGGGCAACGTCACATTCGCGGTCGGCCTGGTCTTGCTGCTGACCGGCATCACCTATGGCATTCAGCCTTACGGCGGCCACTCGATGGGCTGGACCAGTCCGCTGGTGCTCACCGGGCTCATCGGCGGCCCGCTCATTCTCATCCTGTTCTGCATCATCGAGACCAGGGTCGAGTCCCCGATGTTCGACCTGAAGCTGATGCGGATCCGGGCGTTCGCGGCCGGCATCGGCGCGACGCTGCTGGCGTCGGTCGCCCGCGGCGGGTTGCAGTTCATGCTGATCATCTGGCTGCAGGGCATCTGGCTGGTGCTGCACGGCTACCAGTACCAGGACACCCCGCTGTGGTCGGGGATCTACCTGCTGGCCCTGACCTTCGGATTCGTGGTCTCCGGCCCGGTATCGGGCTGGCTGTCGGACAGGCACGGCGCGCGGGCGTTTGCCTCCGGCGGCCTGCTGGTGTCCGCCGTCGCCTTCGGCGGGCTGCTGTTCATCCCGGTCAACTTCAGCTATCCCGAGTTCGCCGCGCTGATCTTCGTGGCGGGCGCCGGCATGGGCCTGTTCTCCGCGCCGAACGCGGCCGCGATCATGAACAGCGTTCCGGCCAAGCAGCGCGGCGCTGCGTCGGGCATGCTGGCGACGTTCCAGAACTCCGGCTTCGTGCTGTCCATCGGGATCTTCTTCTCGCTGATGATCGCCGGCCTGGCCTCCACGCTGCCCACCACGCTCACCAACGGCCTCACCGCCCAGGGCGTGCCGCATAACATCGCGCACCAGATCGGCTCGCTGCCGCCCGTCGGCAGCCTGTTCGCCGCGTTCCTCGGCTACAACCCGATCAAGGAACTGCTGGGCCCGACCGGCGTGCTGCACCACCTTTCGGCCCAGCATGTCGCGGTGCTGACCGGCCGGACCTTCTTCCCCCAGCTCATCTCCCAGCCGTTCCATCACGGCTTGGTGATCGTGTTCTCCATGGCGATAGCCGTCCTGGTGATCGCGGCCGGCGCGTCCGCGCTGCGCGGCGGCCGGTTCGTGCACGAGGACGGCGCCGAGGCCGCCGCCCTCGCGACCGGGGCGGCCACCTCCGGCGCCGGCACGGACATCGTCAACGACGCGCTCGCGGCCGACCTCGCCACGAACGGCTCAGCCGCCAACGGCAGTGCGACAAACACCAGTGCAACAAACACCGGTGCCACAAACACCAGTGGCACAAACGGCCGTGCCGCAGGTCACACCACGGGTGAGGGCCAGGAGGCTGTACGGACAGCCGATGGTCGTGCTACCCCTGATGCATGACTTCTTCGGGCCTTTCGTCCGCCACCGCCGCCGCCGCCCGGGCTGACGCGGAAGATCTAGAGTTCGTTATCTTCCTGTACGCCGATCACGGCGGAGTTACCCGCGGGCAAGGCCGCGACCAGGGAGTTCCTGCCCGAACGGATCGCCAGCGGCATCGGGCACACCTGCGCGATGATGGCAATGACCATGCTGGACACGCTCCAGCCCGTGGACGGGATGAGCCCGGTCGGCGAGGTACGGATCAAGCCCGATCCGGACACGCTCGTCGCGCTGCCCTACTCCCCCGGTGCCGGCGCGATGCTGGCGGACCTGGTCAAGCCCGACGGCGAGCCCTGGGAAGCGTGCAGCCGGTCGTTCCTCAAGGACGCGATCGCGGACCTGGCCCGCGAGGGCTTCGCGATGTCGGCGGCCTTCGAGCCAGAGTTCACCGTCGGCCGGCGCGAGCCCGATCCGGCCGGCGGACCGGACCGGCTGGTGCCCGTCGAGGACAGCCTCTGCTACGGGGCCACCGGATTCCACCAGGGGCACGACTTCGCGATCGAGCTGATGCGCGCCATGAACGCGCAGGGCCTGCGCGTCGAGCATTACTACCCGGAGCTCGGCCAGGGGCAGCTGGAGATGCCCATCCGGTACACCTCCGCGCTGCGCGCCGCCGACAATCACGTGCTGTACCGGGAGACCGTGCGCGGCGTCGCGCTCCGGCACGGCCTGTGGGCGAGCCTCGCCCCCAAGCCGATCCCGGATCAGGCCGGGAACGGGGCGCACCTGCATGCCTCGCTCACCCACCTGACCGCGGACGGAACACCGGGTGCGCCGGCCTTCGCCGACCCGGCGGGCCAGTACGGCCTGTCCAAGATCGGCTATCAGTTCATCGGCGGCCTGATGGCGCATCTGCCCGCCTTGCTGGCGCTGACGTGCGCCAGCGTCAACAGCTACCGTCGGCTGCAGCCGCAGTTCTGGAGCAGCGCGTACACCATCTGGGGCATGGACAACCGTGAGGCCGCGGTCCGGATCTGCTCGCCGCTGCGTGGCGACGAGACCAGCTCGGTGAACCTCGAACTGAAGCCGTCGGACTCCTCCGCCAACCCCTACCTCGCACTCGGGGCCTTCCTCCACGCCGGGCTCGACGGCATCCGCCAGGGCCTGGACCCCGGCGCGGCGGTCAACGTCGACCCGGCGACGATGTCGGAGGCCGAGCGCGAGGCGGCAGGCGCCCGGCGGCTGCCGCGGTCGCTGACCGAGGCGCTCGACGCGCTGGCTGCGGACGAGCTGCTGATGAGCAAGCTCGGCCCGCTGCGGTCCACGGCGTACCTCACGGTCAAGCGCGCGGAAGCGGCCGCATTCGCCGAGCACGACACGGCCTGGGAGTGCTTCCAGCACTTCCTGCGGTTCTGAGCAATGGGCCTGGCCGACGCGATCCAAGAGCTGCGCCTCCTCGATCATCACGTGCACACGGTGCTGCCGGGAGCAGTGGCGAGGGCGGACTTCGAGGGCTACCTGACCGAGTCCGACCAGCCCGCCCCGGCCGGCACCACGCAGTTTGACTCGCAGCTCGGCTTCGCCGTCCGCCGCTGGTGCGCGCCCGTGCTCGGCCTCGACCCGGCCGGGTCGCCCGACGACTATCTCGCGGGCCGCAACACGCTGCCCCCCGGCCAGGTCACCAGCCGACTGCTCACCGCGGCCGGCTGCGCGACGCTGCTGGTCGACACCGGCTACATCGCACCCGGCTCGCTGACACTGGCCGAACTCGGTGCGCAGTCCGGCGCGGCCGTGCACGAGATCGTCCGGCTCGAGACCGTGGCCGCCGACCTGGCCCTGGCCGGCTGCTCCGCCGCCGACTTCGGCGCCCGCTACGCCGAGCTGCTGGCCGAACGGACTACCGACGCTGTCGGCCTGAAGAGCGTCGTGGCCTACCGCTACGGGCTGGACTTCGATCCGGCCCGGCCCGGCCGCCACGAGGTCAGGGCGGCGGCCGGTCCGTGGCTGCGCACCGTCGAGGCCACGGGACAGGCCCGGCTCGCCGACCCGGTGCTGCTGCGCGCCGTGCTGTGGGCCGGAGTCGACCGCGGGCTGCCATTGCAGTTCCACACCGGGTTCGGCGACCCGGACCTGGACCTACGCCGGGCCAACCCGGCCATGGCCCGCGACTTTCTCGCCGCGGTGAGCCAGACCGGCGTGCCGGTGATCCTGCTGCACACCTACCCGTTCCACCGGGAAGCCGCGTTCTTCGCCCAGGCGTATGCGAACGTCTACTTCGATGTCGGCATGACCCTGCACTACGTCGGCGCCCGCGCCCACGCGGTGCTGGCCGAGGCCCTGGAGCTCGCCCCGTTCGGCAAGGTGCTGTACTCCTCCGACGGCTTCGGCGTACCCGAGCTGATCTACCTGGGGGCCCGGACGTGGCGTACCGCGATGACCGAGGTCCTGGGCGACTGGGTAGCCGCCGGCCACTGGACCGAAGCCGACGCCATCCGGATCGCCAGCCTTATAGCCTCCGGTAACGCCGCCCGCATCTATGGCCTCCCATCCGGCGGCTAGCCGAGCTAGCGGTGCGTGACCTGCCCCAAGGGCGCGTTCGCAGGCCCGTCAGGATGAAAGGCGGGCTCGAGAGTCAAGCTCGGCCGCGCGCACCTGCAGGTCGCGCAAGGCGGCTGCGGCATGGAGCGGGAACGGCTCGTCATTGTCCGCCTGCATCCAGCGCTCAAGGCCGATAGTGAAGGCGAGCATCCCCACTTCCGCCCCCAGCCGGGCGGTCAGTTCGTCCACGCCCCGTTCGCGCAGGGCGGCGTCGATCGCCCTGGCGATCCGGGCGTGCTTGAGCAGCCCCCGCTCCTGCAGTTCGCTGTTTGCCGCGACCACCAGGACGCGCTGGGCGGCCTTAGCCCGCTGCTGCGGGGTCATCGCGCCCTCGGCGGCCGCGAACGCAGCGTGCAGGCACTCGGTGGGCGTCGCATCCGGGGTGGCGGCCCGGATCGCGTCGGCGAACAGCCCGGTCAGCACGTCTTCGCCGCCGAACAGGACCTCCCGCTTGTCGGTGAAGTGCCGGAAGAAAGTGGCGCGGTTCAAACCAGCGCGATCCGCGATCTGCGCGACGGTCGTTTCCTCGTAGCCGTTCTCTATGAACAGGTCCAGCGCGGCGGTCTCCAGGCGCCTGCGCGCGTCCGGTGCCCATCTGCTCACCGGCCCAGTCTAGGCGAGGCGACTAGGTCGCATCAGCCGGCCAAGTAATGCGACTCAGTCGCATGTTCGTGTTAGGATTGATGCGACCGGATCGCATCGGCATTCCGGCCGCGGTGCTCCAGCCACCCAGCCACAGCCCGCGAGCACGACAAAGGAGAATTCCATGCGCATTTTCGTCACCGGTGCCTCCGGCTGGATCGGCTCGGCCGTCGTCCCCGAACTCATCAGCGCCGGCCACGATGTCCTCGGGCTCGCCCGCTCCGACGCCGCCGCCAACGCGGTCGCCGACATGGGCGCCGGGGTGCTGCGCGGCGACCTGAACGACATCGACGTGCTGCGCGCCGGCGCGGTCGCCTGCGACGGCGTCATCCACCTGGCCTTCGTCGCGCCCAGCGTGACTGAAGCGGCGACGCGGACCGACGCCAGGGCAATCGAGACGTTTGCCACCAGCCTGGCCGGCTCCGGCAAGCCGCTGGTGATCTCCGGCGGAACACTCGTCCGGCCCGGACGACCCGCGACCGAACGCGACGAACTCATCGCCGCCGGACCTATCGCGGCCCGCATCACCAACATGCAGACCGCGCTGGCGGCCGCCGACAACGGCGTTCGCTCCTGCCTGGTCATGCTGCCCCGCTCCGTGCATGGCAAGGGGGAACGGCACGGATTCATCCCCCAGCTCATCGCCATGGCCCGGACCAAAGGCGTCTCCGGCTACATCGGCGACGGGACCAGCCGCTGGCCCGCAGTCCACGTAAAGGACGCGGCGATTCTCTACCGGCTGGCGATCGAGCGGGCGCCCGCCGGTGCGGTGCTCAACGCCGTCGGCGACGAAGGCGTGCCCGTCCGCGAGATCGCCGAGATCGTCGGCCGGCACTTGAACCGGCCGGCCAAGTCGCTGCCCGCCGCGGAGTACGAGGGCATGTTCGTGCACCTGCTCAGCACCGACATGCCCGCCTCCAGCACCATCACTCAGGCGCTCCTGAGCTGGAAGCCCACTCACCCCGGCCTCATCGAGGATCTCGAACAGGGCCACTACTTCAGCTGATCAGGCCCGGGCCGGCCCTCCCTACCCATGGCCGGGGCGAGTCAGGGCTGAAGCCAGGGATGCTCCCGATGCGCCGGGCGGCGCGATCACGGCACGCTCAAGTCATGACTCAGCCCCTCCTAGAAGCAACTGACGTGTACCTCTCCTTCGGCCGATCACCCGCGCTGCGTGGTGCCACGCTCGCCGTCGACGACGGCGAGTTCGTCGCGATCATGGGCCCGAGCGGGTCCGGCAAGTCGACCTTGCTGCACTGCCTGGCAGGCATCCTGACCCCCGACAGCGGAGCGGTGCGATTCCGCGGCCGCCGGGTGGACGAGCTGGCCGACCGGGAGCGCTCCCGCCTGCGGCGGACGGACTTCGGCTTCGTGTTCCAGTTCGGCCAGCTGATCCCCGAGCTGTCGGCGGCCGACAACGTCGCGATGCCGCTGCTGCTGGCGGGGACCCGCCGCGGGCCCGCCCTGCGCGCAGCGCGGGCGTGGCTGGCCCGGCTGGATGTGGCCGAGCTGGCCGGACGCCGGATCGGCGAGCTGTCCGGCGGGCAGGCCCAGCGGATCGCGATAGCCAGGGCGCTGGTGACGCAGCCCAGCGTGCTGTTCGCGGACGAGCCGACCGGCTCCCTGGACTCGCTGGCGGGCGAGCAGGTCATGGTCCTGCTGACCGCGGTTGCCAGTGACACCGGCAGCACCGTCGTCCTGGTCACGCACGACCCGCGGGTCGCCAGCTACGCCGACCGGGTGGTCCGGGTCAGCGACGGCCAGGTCAGCGCGCTTCAGCCGGCGGGGGTGCGCTGATGCTGCGCCTTGGCTGGCAGTTCACCGTCCGCAGCGGACGCGAAGGCGTGACTCGCCTGATCATCACCGGGGCCGCGGTGGCGGTCGGCGTCGCGATCATGCTCTGCGTACTCGCGGACTTCCACGCGTTCCAGGTCACCGGCAACCGGCCGTGCTGGGAGTGCACGCAAGGAACGGCCGTGTCCGCCGCTCCGGCGCCGGCCCGGCACGCGGAGCTCTGGAACTACGGCGACGACATCTTCCGCGGCCAGACCATCGAGCGGCTGGAGATCGCCGCGCTCGGACCCGGCGCGCCGGTGCCGCCGGGCGTCTCCCGGCTGCCCGCCGCCGGACAGTACTACGCCTCCCCGGCGCTGGCGGCGCTGATCAAGTCAACGCCGCGAGATCAGCTCGCGGACCGGTTCGCGGGCCGGCTGTCGGGCGTCATCGGCCAGGCCGCGCTGACCGGGCCAGACGAGCTGGTCGTGTACGTCGGCGAGCCCGCTTCGGCACTGGCCAGCGTCCCCGCCACGATCGAGGTGCACTCGATCGCCACGGCGCCTGCCAAGCAGGTCTGGTCGGCGTACTTCCGGGACGCGTTCGTTGTCGGTGCGGTCGCGTTCCTGTTCCCGATCCTGATCCTGATCGGCACCGCGACCCGGCTCGCCGCCGCCCGGCGGGAAGAGCGGTTCGCGGCGCTGCGCCTGGTCGGCGGGACGTCGGGGCAGATCGGCGCCGTTGCCGCGGTCGACGCGGCGATCAGCGGGCTGTTCGGCGCGGTCACCGGTATCGGGCTCTTCGAGCTGATCCGGCCCGCGCTGGCGCACTCGACCCTGACCAGCGCCCACTACTTCGGCAGCGAAGTCACCCCGCCGGCCTGGGGCTACCTGGCGGTGCTCGCTGGGGTGCCGGCGGCGGCCGCCATCGCGGCCCTGCTGTCGCTGCGGCGGGTGCGGATCTCCCCGCTCGGGGTCGTGCGCAAGGTCACCCCGGCGGCGCCGAGCGTCTGGCGGCTGGTGCCGCTGCTGATCGGGCTGGCTTCGTTCGCGGTCGGCATGGTGCTCTCCAGCTCGAAATCCATCGGCGCCGCCGCTTATCCCGGCCTGCTGCTGATCATGATCGGGCTGGTCGTGGGCGGCCCGTGGCTGACGGCGCGCGCGGCCCGGCTGGCGCCGCGGCTGCTGCCCGGCGCCGCTCCGCTGCTGGCCGGCCGCCGGCTGGCCGACAACCCGAAGGGCGCGTTCCGGTCCATCCGTGGGCTCGTGCTCGCGGTGTTCCTCGGCACGATCTTGGCCGGGCTGCTGCCGGCCGCCAACGCGACCACCGCGACCCCTAGCGCACGGTCGCTGTCCAACGTGCTGATGGCGCAGTTCCTGACGGCGCCGGTCTGCGGCAACAGCGTCAACTGCACTGGCTCGTCCCCCGGCGACACGCTGGGGAGCAAGTCCGCCGCCGAGCGGCGGATCGTCGCCGACGGGCTGCCGCCGCCGGCTGGAGCGGCGTTGCTGCGCGGGCTTGACCAGATCCGCGGCGCCCGCGTTTACCCCGTCTACTCACTGCCGCCGACCGGCCAGCCGGGCCGCAGTGGCCCGCCGGGCACCTACACCGGCATCGTGAGCTGCGCGAGCGTGCGGCAGCTGGCCGTGCTCGGCAGCTGCCCGGTCGGGGCGGGGGCGATCGAGGCCAACACGTGGAACCTGTACGGCGACAACCCGTCGGACACGACGCAGTCGATCTTCAGCCCGGCCAACCCGGCCGTCAGGGCGGACCTCGGCGGGCTCTACCTGCAGTCGGTGCTGGTCCGGGTCAATGACGGCGCGACGCTGGAACGGGTGCGGACATACCTGGCCACGCACTCGCGGCTGTCCGCGTCCGGCACCGCGCCGCGGACGTTCGGCGAGGCGGTCCAGGCCAGAGTCGGCGTGGGCGACGCCGTGCAGCGGCTGATGGATATCGCGGTCGACCTGACCCTGCTAGTCGCCGCCTGCAGTCTCGCGGTCGCGATCGGCGGGGGGCTGGTCGAGCGCAAGCGCGCGTTCACGTTGCTCCGGGTCAGCGGCACGCCGGGTCCGACGTTGTATCGCGTCGTGCTGCTGGAGGCTGCGTTTCCGCTGATCACGGCCACCGTCGTGGCCGCGGCTACCGCCTACGGGATCTCCGTGCTGACGATCAGCCGCCTCGCGAGCAAGGGCACGCCGCTGCCCGTGCTCGGAGCGTCGTACTACCTCAGCGTCGGGGCCGGCCTGGTCATCTCGCTCGCGGTGATCCTGGTCGCGATGCCGCTGCTGCGCCGGATGACCGCGCCGGCGAACGCGCGGTTTGAGTAGCGGGCGCCCGAGACTGGCCCGTGGCCCGCCCCGCTGCGGCCGCGGGCCAGTCTCAGCCTGCCGCGCCGGCGTAGCGCTCGCGCGCCGCGTTCCCGACCGGACATCCCCCCGGCGTGCCGCGGCAGATACCGGTGTCGCACAGCCTGCACATCCAGCGCACCGCGCCAGGGCCGCGCATGAGCCCGACCAGCATCTTGCCGGCCAGCGTGGTGAACTCGTCCCGTTCCCCCGGCGACAGCACGGCCAGCGCGCGGTCCAGCACCGCGGCCCGCTCGCTGCACACCTCGACAGCGGCCGCGCGGCCCGCCTCGGTCAGGGACACGACGGTCGAGCGCGCGTCGGTGCCGCGGCCACGTTCGATCAAGCCCGACTCGGCCAGCCGGTCGAGCAGCCGGACCGCGCCGGACGAGGTGAGCCCCAGGACCTGCCGCAGCAGGTCCACCGACGGCCGGTCGAGGAAGTGATACAGCGCCGCCAGCGCGGCCGGCGCCGAGTCCGACCTCCCGGCCGCCGCGGCGGTGGCGGCCGCCATCTGGTCGGCGACCATCAGCGCCAGCGCGCCGAAGACGTTGGCCGGACCGTCGAGGCCCGCCCCGTGCGCTGACTCGCGCGCGGGCTGGTGGGTCGCCGGGGCCGCTGGCGCGCGGCCGGAGGGGACGTCAGCCAAGGTCGAAATCGAAGGTGTAGCTGCCCGGCGGGGTCGCGGTCGCGACAGCCGAGCCAGATCCGGTCAGGCCGGCCAGCTCGCCGGTGCCCGTTCCCTCGACGACCTGCCAGCGAGACCGTGCCTCGCCGTTGACGAACTCGCCGTCGGCCAGCAGCACGAAGCCGCCGGCCCGGCCGGCCAGCTGGCCGGTCATCTGCTGGTAGCCGGTGAAGACCGCCGACCCGTCCGGGCGGTAGCACATCACCGCGTCCCAGACCGCGTCCGCGGTCAGATCGCCCTCGAGCGCGAAGGCCACTGACGCCTTGGTGAGCTTTCCGTCGCCGTCCAGCTCCTGGTAGGTGTTCTCGTCCCAGGACTTGACCGTGAAATTGCCGGTCGCGTTCGACATCGCAGTCACCTCGTCGCTAGTAGGTGTGTGAGTCACACACATTACTCCGCGAGCTGCCGCGCCGGTCGCGCGACCCCGTCTTTCTACACTTCCAGTCCCGCAAACCGGCATGAATCGCCGTCAGTAGGTCTCCGCAGTAGAAAGTACGCCAGGCCAGCCGGAACTGACGGTGGCCTAGCTCGTGATAGTCATTCCGGCATCGAGCGCGGCCCGCAAAAGGTTCTGGGCGCCGTCGGCGGCCGTCCGCGCCAGCAGCGCATGCGTGTGCGCCTCTTCCAGGTCGCCGAGGCCAATGCAGCCGACGGCGACCCGAGCGTCATGCGCGGCCATTTCTAACTGACGGGCGGCCTCGCTCAGATCGAGCTGATCGCCGGCCTCATGAGTGCTGCTCATGTCTCACCGTCCTCGTCTTCGCGGCCCGCCTGACCCAGGTGCCGGCCGGAGGAAAGCTGGTCCGGATAGCTGCCCGCGCGGCAGGCGTTCTCCTGTGTTCGCGCAGGCCAGCTACCCGGCAACGAGTTGCTTACCCGTCCGCGTCCGAACGCATGCCAATTCTCCGGAAGAGGCGGTGTGAAGGCGCGCCCATTGCGCGCCGGAACGGCGGTTAACGGCCGGAAGCCGCGGCCGCAGGCCGCGATACCGCAGGACCCAACGCGGCGCCTACTGGCGGCCGCGGGTCAGCAGGCCGCCCATCATGAGATCGAGGATCCGGTCCGCCTGCTCGGTGTCGCCAGGCGCGGAGTCGGTGGCCACGATCAGGCCGTGCACGATGCGGATCAGGTCCGGCGGCTGGATCTCGGGCCGGACCGCGCCAGCTTCCTGGGCCCGGACCAGCAGCGCCTCGGTGCTGCTGCGCAGGATCCGGCTGCACTCCGACATCAGCGCGGAGTCCTTGCCGATCGTCGCGACCAGGGCCGTGCTCAGGCTGCGCTTCGTCCGGCCGAAGGCGGCGAACGCGCGCAGCCACTCGGCGAGCGCCGCGCCGGGCGACTCGGACACCAGCAGCTTGCCCGCGAGCACTTCCAGGCCGTCGACCTGGTCCTTGTAGACGGCCTCCAGCAGGTTCTGCCGGGCCGGGAAATGCCGGTACAGAGTGCCGATGCCCACGCCCGCCCGCCGCGCGATCTCCTCCAGCGACACGTCGTCGGCCCCGCGCTCGGCGAACGCCTTCGTGGCGGCCGTGATCAGCAACTCGTAGTTACGGCGCGCGTCGGCCCGCTTAAGCCCGGCCGACCCGCCGGACGTCGTCGCGCTTGCGTTCATCACTGCTCCCAGAACTGACTTGCAAAGCGGAGGCTACCTCCGTATAGTACTTAGCGGAGGGATCCTCCGGATCAATCATAGCTCGTTTTGGCCGGGCGTGACCAGCGGAAGCTGACGCCACGGCCTCTGTTCAGCACGCCTGCATGGAAAGAGGGACCTTGCCCACAGTTACCGAGCGCCAGTCGGCGCAGGTCGTCCGCACGGACGCCCCGCGGACTCGGGACCGGCGGAGCATCACGCTCGCCGTCGTCCTCTGCGCCCAGCTCATGATCGTCCTCGATATGACGGTGGTGAACATCGCGCTGCCGTCCATGGCCACCGGGCTGCACCTGTCCGCGACCGGCCTGTCCTGGGTACTCAACGCCTACACGCTGACTTTCGGCGGCCTGCTCCTGCTGGGCGGCCGGGCCGGCGACGTCCTCGGCCGCCGGGCCATGTTCATGACCGGACTGAGCCTGTTCACGCTGGCATCGCTGGCCGGCGGCCTGGCTACCTCGCCGGGCATCCTGCTGGCCGCCCGCGCCGTCCAGGGCGTAGGCGGCGCGATCGCCACCCCGGCCGTGCTCGCCACGATCATTGCCAGTTTCCCCGAGGGCCGGGAACGGGTCCGGGCCCTCGGCGCCTTCACCGCGGTCGCCATGGGCGGTGCCTCGCTCGGCCTCGTCCTCGGCGGCGTGATCACCCAGTGGGTGTCGTGGCGCTGGGTGTTCTTCATCAACGTGCCGGTCGGCATCGCGGTCGTCGCGGCCACGCCCCGGCTGCTCGCGGCCTCAAAGCGGCTGGCTGGCAAGCTCGACCTGGCCGGCGCATTCAGCTCAACCGCCGGGATGACCGCGCTGGTCTACGGCTTCATCCACGCGGCCTCGGCCGGCTGGGCTGACGCCACGACGATCGGCTCGTTCGCCGCGTCGGTAGTCCTGCTCACCGCCTTCGGTTTCATCGAGACGAAGGCGGAGGAGCCGATCACCCCGCTGTGGCTGCTGCGGGATCGCAGCCGCGGAGCGTCGTACCTGGCCAGGCTCCTGCTCGTGTGCGGCATGTTCGGGATGTTCTTCTTCCTGACCCAGTTCGTGCAGGAGATCCTGCACTTCAGCCCGATACAGGCGGGCCTGTCGTTCATCCCCATGACCGGCACGCTCCTGCTGATGTCCCGGCTCGCGCCGCGCCTGGTGCCGCGGTTCGGCGCCAAGCCGCTGATGGTGATCGGCCTGCTGCCGGTCGTGGCGGGCATGGCCTGGCTGGGCCACGTCTCCACCGGAACCAGTTACGTGCCCGCGGTGCTGGTCCCGATGCTCCTGCTCGGAGCCGGGATGGGCCTCGCGTTCGTGCCGCTCACCATGGCCTCCCTCGCGGGCGTGCCGCCGCAGGACTCCGGCGCGGCCGCGTCCATGGTGAACGTCATGCAGCAGGTCGGCGGCACCCTGGGCCTGGCGATCCTGGTCACCATCTACGGCAGCGCCCGGCAGTCCGCGGCCAGCCACCCGGTGGCCGGTCTCACCGCCGTCGAGCAGGCCAGGCACGCGATCGTGCACGGCATGAGCACGTCGTTCTCCGCGGCGGCGATCTTCGATGTGCTCGCCCTGCTGGTGGTGCTATTCCTGATCCGCATCCCCAGGACGACTGGCTCCTGACCCCGCGGCGCCAGCGCCGCAATAGCCGCAGCGCGATCGGGCTGACACCCGGTCGCGCTGCGGTCTACTGTTGCCCGCAATAACCGGATAGGGGAGGCGGGCAAGGGTGTCTGGCACATTCGGATCCATCAGGAGCGGGACCAGCGGCAGCAGCCGCAGTTGCTGGCAGGCTGGGCACTCGGCGACAAGGTGATCGCGGGCAGCGTCATCGTGCTCGCGATCGCACTTTTCCTGCCCTGGTTCAGCGCATCAGTCCAGATCGGCTCGGGCCGGGCGCTGAGCGGATCGGCGGACGGAACGCAGGTACACGGGTTCCTGTGGATCGTGTTCGTGCTCGTGCTGGCGATCCTCGCGGTCCTGGTGCGGCCGGCCGTACCTGGGCCACCTTTCCTTCACCCTGCCCGGCCTGCGGCAGCTGCTGCTGATCGGCACCGGCCTGGCCTTGCTGCTCACGCTCATTGCCTTCCTGGCCAAGCCGAACGCCGGCGGCGGTCTCGGCATCGCGGTGTCGGTCAGCTGGAGCTACGGCGCCATCCTGGGCCTCCTCGCCGCCCTGGTCGCGTTCGGCGCGGCCCTCAGGCTTCCGGTCGCGGGAGCCGACCCGCTGACCCGACGCCCAGAGCTGACCAGCCGCCGCGCCGGCGGGCGCATCCGGCCCGGACCGGGCGACCTAAACTGAGGAGATCAGTCACCGGCCCGAGGAAGTGCCCGTCGTCATGCCCGAATTCAGCTACACCGACCTCCTGCCGACCGGCCCGGACGCCACTGAGTACCGGCTCCTGACCACCGATGGCGTGGGCGTCCGGCAGGCGCTCGGCCGGGACTTCCTCGAAGTCGAGCCGGCGGTGCTCACTCAGCTGACGGCGGCCGCGATGCACGACATCGCGCACTTGCTGCGGCCGGGACACCTGCGCCAGCTGCGGGCCATCCTGGACGACCCGGAGGCGAGCGGGAACGACAAGTTCGTGGCCGGTGACCTGCTCAAGAACGCGTGCATCGCGGCCGGTGGCATCCTGCCGATGTGCCAGGACACGGGCACCGCGATCGTGATGGGCAAGCGCGGCCAGCAGGTCCTCACCGACGGCCGGGATGAGGAGCACATCGCCCGCGGCGTCTACGACGCCTACACCAAGCTGAACCTGCGCTACTCCCAGCTCGCGCCGCTGACCATGTGGGAGGAGCGCAACACCGGCAGCAACCTGCCCGCGCAGATCGAGGTCTACGCGACCGGCGGCGACGAGTACAAGTTCCTGTTCATGGCCAAGGGCGGCGGCTCGGCCAACAAGTCATACCTGTACCAGGAGACCAAGGCCGTGCTGAGCCCGGCGCGGATGGCGACGTTCCTGGACGAGAAGATCCGCTCGCTGGGCACCGCGGCCTGCCCGCCCTACCACCTGGCGATCGTGATCGGCGGCACGAGCGCCGAGTACGCGCTCAAGACCGCGAAGTACGCCTCCGCTCGTTACCTGGACACGCTGCCGACCAGCGGCTCGATGGACGCTCACGGGTTCCGCGACGTCGAGCTGGAGCGGGAGGTGCTGGAGATCACCCGGCGAGCCGGCATCGGCGCCCAGTTCGGCGGCAAGTACTTCTGCCACGACGTGCGGGTGATCCGGCTGCCGCGGCACGGCGCGTCCTGCCCGGTCGCGATCGCCGTCTCCTGTTCCGCGGATCGCCAGGCGGTTGCCAAGATCAACAGGAACGGGGTGTTCCTGGAGCAGCTCGAGACCGACCCCGCGCAGTATCTGCCCGAGACCGCGGACGCCGAGCTGGCCGAAGACGTCGTTCGGATCGACCTGTCCCGGCCGATGGCCGAGATCCGGGCCGAGCTGTCCAGGTACCCGATCAAGACCCGGCTCGCGCTCACCGGCCCGATGGTGGTGGCCCGCGACATCGCGCACGCCAAGATCGCCGAGCTGCTCGACTCCGGCGCGCCGATGCCCGCCTACCTGCGCGACCACGCCGTCTACTACGCCGGGCCCGCCAAGACGCCTGAGGGCTACCCGTCCGGCTCGTTCGGCCCGACGACCGCGGGCCGGATGGACAGCTACGTGGACCGGTTCCAGGCCAACGGTGGCTCTCTGGTCATGCTGGCCAAGGGGAACCGGTCGGCTGCCGTCACGGCCGCGTGCAAGGAACATGGTGGTTTCTATCTCGGGTCGATCGGCGGGGCCGCGGCCAAGCTGGCGAAGGAGTCGATCACCAAGGTCGAGGTGCTGGAGTACCCCGAACTCGGGATGGAAGCGGTCTGGCGGATCGAGGTCCGCGATTTCCCCGCGTTCATCGTGGTAGACGACAAGGGCAACGACTTCTTCGCGGACGTGACCGCGCCGAAGCAGCCGCTGCTGACGATCGGATCCGGACCTAGCTGACCGCGCAGGAGGCGCGCCGTGACCGAGTTCCGCATCGAGCACGACTCGATGGGCGAGGTCCAGGTCCCCGCCGACGCGCTCTGGGGCGCCCAGACCCAGCGCGCCATCGGCAACTTCCAGCCGATTTCCAGTCAGCCAGTGCCCTTCATCGTGATCAGGGAGCTGGCCCGGATCAAGGGCGCGGCGGCGCGGGTAAACGCGGAGTTCGGCGTCATCGAGCCAGACATGGCGGCGGCGATCGAGGCCGCGGCGCGCGAGATCAGCTTCGGCGCCGAAGCGGACGGCGGCCACCAGGACCAGTTCCCGGTGCCGGCCTTCCAGACCGGCTCGGGCACGTCGACCAACATGAACGTCAACGAGGTCATCGCCACGCTCGCCAGCCAGCGCCTCGGGCGGCCGGTGCACCCTAACGATCACGTCAACGCGTCCCAGTCGTCCAACGATGTGTTCCCGACCGCAGTCCACCTGGCCGTGGCCGGCCGGATGGGCGTGTCGCTGCCAGGGGCGCTACGGCAACTCGCCAGGGCGCTGGACGCCAAGGCGGCCGAGTTCGCGGATGTGGTCAAGAGCGGCCGCACGCACCTGATGGACGCGACCCCGGTGACGCTCGGCCAGGAGTTCGGCGGCTACGCGGCCGCGATCTGGCACGGCATCGAGCGGATCGAGCGAGTCCTGCCGGACGTCTGCGAGTTGCCGCTCGGCGGCACCGCGGTCGGTACCGGGCTGAATGCACCGCCAGGGCTTCGCGGGCCGGGTGATCGACTTGCTCAGCTCTGACATGCTGCCGCTGACCGAGGCGCGAAATCACTTCGAGGCCGCGGGGGCGCGCGACGCGCTGGTCGCCGCGAGCGGTGTCCTGCGCACGATCGCGGTGAGCTTGTACAAGGTCTGCAACGACCTGCGGCTGATGGGATCTGGCCCGCGCGCGGGGCTGGCCGAGATCAACATCCCCGACCTGCAGCCGGGCTCGTCGATCATGCCGGGCAAGGTCAACCCGGTGCTGCCCGAAGTCGTCTGCCAGATCTGCGCTCAGGTCATCGGGAACGACGCGGCCGTCGGGTTCGCCGGCGCGGCCGGCAACTTCGAGCTCAACGTGATGATGCCGGTCATCGCCAGGAATCTGCTCGAGTCCATCGACTTGCTCATGGCCGGGTCGACCCGGCTGGCCCGGGCCTGCGTCGCCGGGATCACGGCCAACACCGGCCGGCTGCGCCAGTACGCGGAATCCTCGCCCGCGATCGTGACGGCCCTCAACCCGTTCATCGGGTACGAGGCCGCGGCAAAAGTGGCGCACGAGGCGCTTGAGACCGGCGCCACCATTCGCGAGGTCGTCCTCGCTCGCGGCTTTGTCGACGACGGGAAGCTGACGCTCGCGCAACTGGACCGGGCCCTGGACGTGCTCGCGATGACCCGACCGCCGGGATCGGCCGGCTAACTGTCGCCTGACCTGGCCAGAAGCCGTGTAACAAACTGATCGCGAGCGGCGCTCTAGTCCGGACAATGCACCTCGGACGGACGATGGATGTCGCTACTCTGATGCCTGCTAATACCGCCTGCTACATGGCGATTTACCGCAGGCAAAGTCACAAGTTCCACACAGGACATTCAATGTCCGCTGTAGATAAGGTCCCGCCATGCACGCAGTTATGGGGGCTGGGCGTCTGATCGGCGGTCGTTACCGCCTGCAGGAGCCGATCGGCCGGGGAGCGATGGGCATCGTCTGGCGCGGCCGGGACGAACTGCTGGCCCGCGACGTCGCCGTCAAGGAAGTCCAGGTGACGACCCAGGCGTCGCCGGCCGAGGCGGAGGTCATCTACCAGCGCACGCTGCGAGAGGCGCGGACCGCGGGCCGCCTCAGCCATCCCGGCGTCGTCAAGGTCTTCGACGTGGTCGAAGAGGCCGGCAGCCCGTGGATCATCATGGAACTGGTCGAGGCCCGGTCGCTGGACCGGGTCATCACCGAGGAAGGGCCGCTGCCGCCCGACCGCGCGGCCGAGCTGGGCACCAGCCTGGTCGGAGCGCTCGCGGCCGCGCACGGCGCGGGCGTCCTGCACCGGGACGTGAAGCCGAGCAACGTGCTGGTCACCGGCGAGGGCCGGGCCGTACTCACCGACTTCGGCATCGCCACGTTCGCTGAGGATCTCGCGCTCACCCAGGCCGGCATGGTCGTCGGCACGCCCGGCTTCACCGCGCCGGAGCGGATCCGCGGCGAGATCGCGACCCCGGCCGCGGACCTGTGGTCGCTCGGCGCCACCCTGTACGCGGCCGTCGAGGGGCGCGGGCCGTTCGACCGGGTCGGCGGCTCGTCGGTCATATCGACGGGGGTGGCCAACGAGGACGCGCCGCGGGCACCATCGGCCGGACCGCTCGGCCCGGTCATCGAAGCGCTGCTGAGCCGCGATCCGGGCACCCGGCCGGACGCCGCCACCGCGGAGCGGATGCTGACCGAGGCGGCCACCGCCGCGCGCACGGGCCCGCGGCCGCTGCAGGATGGCTGGCTCGCCGCCGAGGCCGGCCGCGAGCCCGCCAGTTCCCTGGACGCGCCGACCGACGGCGCCCTGCCAATCGTCGCCGACTCAGGTTTCCTCGACCCGCCCGACTATGAGGTGCTGAAGATCCCGGCCCAGCAGCCCGAGCCGGCCACGGCCGATTCTGGTGAGCGACCGCTGGCCGCGTGCCGCCGTGCTAGCCGGCGTCGGCGCCGCGGCCGCCGGACTGGCGGGGGCCGAGGCCGCGGACGGCGCGCAGGCGGCACCCGCGCCGGGCAACGTCCTGGATCCTTCCAGCGGTCCCGTGCTCTGGGGGCCGGTGAAGAGTTCCGCCGGGGTGGCTGGTGCCGCTCCTGGCGGCCCCGGCGAAGGGTCGGGCGGATCCGGCGGCCAGGGCGGCGGGTCTGGCGGCTCCGGCGGGCCGGGCGGCGCTACCGCGCCGGCCCAACCCTGGTGGCGGTCGTCGGGGCGGTGGCGGCTGATGCTGGCGGCGGGCGGCATCGCCGCGCTCATCGTCGCCGCGATCGTGACCTGGAACATCTTCCAGCACTCCGGGCCGGCCAGCGCGCTGGGCAGCACCGCCCCGCCCGGTACCGTCGCCCAGGCCGGCCACGGCAACTCCGGTTCGGGCCAGCCGGGCAGCTCCGCACCCGGATCGCACCACGCCTCGACCGGGCCGTCGGCCGGGGGCACGTCCGGCACCCACAGCGGCAGCCCGACCACGCCGAAAGGCGGCCGCCCCAAGACCGCGCCGTCGGGCAGGCCGTCTGGTACCCCGACGACCAGCGGTGGCAGCCCCGGATCGCCGTCGGGCTCACCGAGTCCGTCACCGACCACTAGCCCGACACCGACTCCCACACCGAGCACAAGCTCGCCGTCGACCGGCATCACGCTGCCGGCCGGGTATCGCTGGCACAAGTTCCCCGCCGCCGAGATGGGCGCCCTGGCCGGCTTCAAGATCGGCATGCCGGTGCTGTGGACCCAGTCGGTGAGCGCCCCGGTCGCGCACCTGACCCAGACAGTACGCAGCTTCCACCTCGCGGTGGACCTGAGCTACTGGCTCTACACCAGGCCGCTGCGCGAGGCGCAGTACCTGCAGAACCAGGCGGCCGCCGCGCACAAGGGCCACAAGTACAAGGAACTGCTGCTCACCACCACCAACTTCACCTCGCTGGGCGGGTTCAGGTCGGCCACCGCAGGCGAGCTGAAGTACAGCTGGAACAACGCGTCGCTCGGCTACAACGAGACCGAGCTCGTCGTCCTGGTGACGCTCAACACGTCGGCCGGCCCGCAGTCGTATGAGTTCGAGCTGTGGGCGCCTACTCAGACGTTCGGCTCAGCCAGGTCGATCCTGACCACCGCACTGCCGACGTTCCGGCCGCTACCCGGCTGACCGGACTACGGTCAGCCGGGTTCGGGCAGCCCGTAAATCGGGCAGCTCTGTCCCTATCACAGGATGATCACAACGACGTACCCGGCGCTGATAGCTAAACGTTGCACAATGGCTACTGATAGTTATCGGATTCGCTGGCGATTAATACCAGCCGTGCGCCTGCCAGAATGCCCACGCGTCGCACGGCGTTCCGTAGGTGCCCTTGATGTAGCCAAGGCCCCACTTGATCTGGGTCGCCGGGTTGGTCTGCCAGTCGCTGCCGGCCGAGGCCATCTTCGACCCGGGCAGCGCCTGCGGGATGCCGTAGGCGCCGCTCGCGTTCTCGGCGTCGTAGCGCCAACCGCTCTCGCGGCTATAGATGTCGTTCAGACAGCCGAACTGGTCGGTGCTGAAGCCAAAGGACGGCAGCATGTTGTAGGCGATGCCCTGCGCCGATGACGGGTCCGGCGGCGGCCCGGACGGGACGATCGCGGCGCCGGCGCTGGTGTCGTTCGAGACGGACGCGGCCGGGCGTACTGGTGATCGTCGGCGCGCTGGCCACGGTGAACTTCTGCGAGTCCGCGTCCTCAAGGATGATCTGCTGGCGCGCGTGCTCCATCAGAGTGGCCGACTTGCCGGTCACGCCCTGCGCCACCGCCACCGCCAGCGGGTCCGGGGCGTTGCCCGCCGGTCCGTAAACGATCATGACAAAGCCTGCGGTACACACTGTCACCGTCGCGAGTACTGCGGTGACCAGGAAGACTCCCACTCGGCGGCGGCGCGGGCGCCGAGCCGGGGGACGTCTCCGGTGCTGTGACAATGCGGTCCTTCCGTCGGCCAAGCGCTACCCAGGTACAAGCACCCGGTGCGCGGGACCGCTGCGGTACAGGGCAGCGAGTCGCATGACGGTCGGGCCGTGGCACTTACTTGATCTGCTGCGGTTGAGCTCAGAACCCAGTTGCTTCAGGC
The DNA here is from genome assembly GCA_963805805.1 of uncultured Actinomycetota bacterium. Classification (GTDB taxonomy): domain Bacteria; phylum Actinomycetota; class Actinomycetes; order Streptosporangiales; family Streptosporangiaceae; genus JAJYUU01. Next base: position 197,567 of record CAWDVS010000014.1, read on the forward strand.
CCAGCACCGTCGCCGCTTAACGTTGCCAGAACGGAGCGGCCCGACCAAGCGTTTCCGCCGAAAAAGCTGTGTTGAAAACCCGGAATTAGTGTCGCGCAGATCACAGTTTGGCAATACGTACCGTAACAATTACTGGGCGTAATGACCCGCTAGCTGTGATCACAAGTGGGCCGCGACCGGCCGCGGCGCGGCGTGTCGCCTTGCCAGGTCCCGGCCGCGGGCATGGCGGCGCGCGGCGAGCGCCGGCTGGCGCGCCCTTCCGAACCGCCGCGACTTGCGGCTAGCGTGAAGGCCAGCCCTTTCGACGCAGTTGGATGTGACAGATGGCCGGTCAATCGCTCAGGTCCTGGACGACGGGCACCGGGGACGCGGAGTCGATGCTGGCGGAAGCCCGCAAGGCACTGTTCGTGATGGTCGGATTCCTGGCTCTGCTCTGGATCATCCAGATCGCCAACGTGGCCGATCACTACGGGCTCGTCAGCGAGTTCGGCATCAAGTCGCGCTCGCTGTCCGGGCTGCCCGACATCTTCGCCTCGCCGTTCGTTCACCTCAGCTGGACCCACATCGAGGCCAACTCGGGCCCGCTGTTCATCTTCGGCTTCCTGGCCGCCTACCGGGGCGTCGTCCGCTTCCTCGGGCTCACCGTGCTCGTGATCATCACCAGCGGGTTCGCGGCCTGGCTGACCGCGCCGACTGGGTCGGTCGGGGTCGGCGCCAGCGGCGTGGTCTTCGGCTACCTGGGCTACATCCTGGTCCGCGGGCTGTTCGACCGGCATCTGGTCGACCTCATCATCGGCGCGGTGATGGCGCTGTGCTTCGCGTACCAGTTCACGGTCCTGCTCCCGCACGCGGGCATCGGCTGGCAGGACCACGTGGGCGGGCTCGTCGGCGGCGTCGTCGGCGGCTGGGTGTTCCGCGACCGGGCCAGGGTGCGGGCGATGAAGGCCGCCAGGCCACCCAAGGCCGCGAAGGCGCCGAAGGCCGGCCAGGCGGGTAAGCCCGCCACCGCGAACGCACCCACCAGCACCGGAACGGCGGTCGTGCCGGCCACCGGCGCGGGCTCCGCGGTTCCGTACGCGGGACCGCGCGCGGACCTGCACAAGGAACTGGACGACCTGGGTCTCTGACCGCCGGCGCGGAGCCAGCGCGACAGGCCTAGTCCTTCGCCGCGTCGGGCCCGTCGCCCGCAGCGTCGGCGCCGGTTTCACCGCCGGCCGCAAGACCCGTCTCGGCCGTCTCGGTGCCGGGTTCCGTGCCACCGGTTCCGGCCGCGCGGGGGAACGGGCGGCCGGGCGATACCCAGGTGCGCCTCGATGTTGGCCAGCCGCGCGCTGATGTCCTGCGAGCAACTCGCGGACCCCGTCCGGGCTGGCGCGCGATCCTTGTCCGGCGCGGCGGGATGTCCGCCGGTCTCCGCCGGGGCCTCGAGCCGGCCGCTGGGCGCGAGCCTGATGACGTGCATCCGCACCACGGACAGGTCGTCGCCGAGCCGGGTCAGAACCTGCGCCGCGACACCGTCGCCCTCCCGGATGATGCCGAGCAGGATGTGCTCGGTGCCGATGTAGTTGTGCCCGAGCTGAAGTGCCTCGCGCAACGAGAGCTCCAGCACCTTCTTCGCGCGCGGCGTGAACGGGATATGGCCGCTCAGGGCGTTCTGGCCGGTCCCGATGATCCCTTCGACCTGCTGGCGAGCTGATTCGAGCGTGAGGCCCAGCTCGTCGAGCGCGCGGAAGGCGGTGCCCTCGCCCTCGGCCAGGATCCCGAGCAGGAGGTGCTCAGTACCGATGTAGTTGTGCCGGAGGATCCGCGCCTCCTCCTGCGCGAGCACGACTACCCGCCGGGCCCGGTTCGTGAATCGCTCGAACATGTCCGCTCCCATCCGGGCCGCGCCGCACCACAGCGGACAACGAACGAGCGAGCCGGATAGATCCCGCTACGGGACCGCGCAAACGACCGTTATATGCCTGGTCGCGCCGCCCGTGACCGTCACCACGCCGGGCAGCGAACACGTCGCGGGCACGTTGCCGGGCTCGCCCGGCGATGTCCGGCGTCCGGCCAGACACGTGATACACGCCGGGGGCAAGCAGCACCGAGAAGACTCCGTTCCGGCCGACCCGAACGCTGATCGGCTCGTGACCCGATCGCGCGAACCGCATGGTCCCGGACAGCGGCACGACGGGCGACTGCAGGGTACCCGGCTGGACCGGTCCGCCGACGCGCTCGAACTTGCCGGCCACCCGCCCGTCGGCCGGACGCTGGGCGTGGCCCGGCGCGCTAGCCGCGGGGCCGGGGATGGCGCCGACGATGCCCGCGGCGGCGGCCCCGCCACCACCGAGGAGCACACCGGCCGCGATCACTGCCGCGACCGTTTCCCGCTTTGCTTTCATGCCACTTGGACGATCCGTCCGTCAGTCCGGTTGCACTGAGTGCCCGCAGTTCGGTTGGAGCGTCAGTCGAGTTGCGCTTCCGCCAGCCGGAGCCGGGCCCGGCTCACCGTCTCGCGCAGGTTGGGCTCGCTCGTCGCGTCGGTCGCATCCTGTGCCGAGAGCCAGCGGAGCGGCGCATCGGGTCGCTCCGCGGCGATCTCCTCCGGGCGCCGGGTGGCGAGCAGGAACCGCAGATCCGCGTGCTCGTGCTCGGGCTCGCCCCGGCCGGCTGCGACTGGCACGACGACCAGGTGCGTCAGCTCGGGCTCGGGCCACGGGGCGAGGTCGGGGAGGCCAGTCTCCTCGGCCGCCTCCCGCAGCGCGATCGCGAGCGGATCGCGCTCGCCTGGGTCGGCGTGACCGCCGACCTGCAGCCACGCCTGCTGCCGCGGATGCCAGCGCAACAGGATCTGGCCGGTGTCCGGGTGCACGATGAGCGCGGAGGCGGTCACGTGCAACGGCGTATCGCGCGACCACGGGTCGGCCGCCGCGTGCACGAGTTCGGTGACGCGAGCGAGGTCGGAGGTCTCTTCCTCGCCCACGGGCTGGTAGCCGCGCAGCAGCGCGGCGAGCGGATCGTCCATAGCGGAATACTGCCGGTTCTGCTCGGCCTCAGCTGCGGCCCCGGCATGCCTCGCTTGCCTGGCCGCCCCGCGGCGTCGGCTGCGGGCGGGGGCCGCATGCGGCGACGGCGTAGCGCATGGTTCGGGCAGCGCGCTGAACGCACCTTCGCCGCGGTCAGGCGACGCCGCTCGGGCTGGAGCTCGTGAAGCAGAAGCTGGACGCGAGAGCTCCAGCCGCGGACGCCGCGGCTGCACGACCCGCCGCCGGAGCGGCGACTGCGGGCGCGCGGAGCACGCCGGTCACGATCGGCACGCATCGGCGGAGCCGTCGGCCGCTCGCCGCCGCCGCGCACGCTGGCACCGGTGCCGAAATCGAGCAGGCCGACCGAGCTCGGGCGCACCCTCGCGGTGGGGGCCGCCTGGTCCGAGGTCGTCCGACCGCCGGCGCCGCGCGGCTGCTTCTGCGCCGAGGAGCCCGGCGGCGGCTGGCGGGTATACCGGCGACGCTGCTCGACCTCGGCGGAGCTCGCGCGCCGCGCACTGCTCAGGCCGCGGCCGGCGTCCGGTCTCGGCATCGATCGCTCACGGCGACCGGCGGGCCTGCTCGCAGCAACGCGATGACCGGGGGCGGCAGGGCGCCGGATGCCGATGGCGGGCCGGCGAGGGAGCCGCGGTCGCTATCTTCTAGCCGGTCCAGCGGAACCAGCTCGGCGACCATCCGTCGGCGGCCGTCTTGGTCCAGATGACGGCATCGGCGCCGGGATTGGCGCTGCAGTCAGGCGCTGCGCCAGGTCGAATCGCGCCCTTGCATGGCCCGGCGGGAGCCGCTACTGGCCGCTTTCACTGTCGTCGTGGCTGCACCATTCCGGTGCTCGCTTCGGCCGACTAGGTCCCGTCGGGGAACCTGGGCCGAGACCGTACGACGAGCCCTCGAACTCGGCTCTCTACCAGGTGGAGTTCTCGAAGACTGTCGAGCGCGCGCCAAGTCGGCCCTCCGCCTGACCGTTGTCAGCCTGCCGCGCGGCGCCGAGCGTGGCCACTTGAGCAGCTGGCGCGCCATCACCATGCGCTGGATCTGGTTGGTGCCCTCGTAGATCTGGGTGATCTTCGCGTCCCGCATCATGCGCTCGACCGGGTAGTCGCTGACGTAGCCGTAGCCGCCGAGCAGCTGAACGGCGTCGGTCGTGACCTCCATCGCGACGTCGGAGGCGAAGCACTTGCACGCCGACGAGATGAACGTCAGGTCGGCCGCGCGCTCCCCCGCCATGGCCCGCTCCGACTTCGCCGCGGCGGCGTAGGTGAGCTGCCGGGCCGCCTCGATCTTCATGGCCATGTCCGCGAGCATGAACTGCAGGCCCTGGAACTCGGCGATCGGCTTGCCGAACTGCTTGCGCTCCTTGACGTAGCCGACGGCGTAGTCAAGGGCGCCCTGGGCGATCCCGAGCGCCTGGGCCGCGATCGTGATCCGGGTGTGGTCGAGGGTGGCCAGCGCGGTCTTGAAGCCCGTGCCTTCGGCGCCGATCATCCGGCTGGCCGGGATCACGCAGTTGTCGAAGTACAGCTCCCTGGTCGGAGAGCCCTTGATGCCGAGCTTGTGCTCGGGCGCGCCGAAGGTGAATCCCTCGTCGTCTTTGTCCACGACGAAGGCGGAGATCCCGTTCGCGCCCGCGGCCGGGTCCGTGACCACCATCACCGTGTAGTACTTCGACACCCCGGCGTTGGTGATCCAGCGCTTGGTGCCGTTCAGCACGTAGTTGTCGCCGTCCCGGACGGCCTTCGTCTTCATCGCGACCGCGTCGGACCCTGCCTCCGGCTCGGACAGGGCGTAAGAGAACATGGCCGCGCCGCTGGCGACCGGCGGCAGGAACTGCTGCTTGACCTCCGCCGAGGCCGACAGCAGCAGCGGGACCGTGCCGAGCTTGTTGACCGCCGGGATCAGCGAGGACGACGCGCAGACCCGGGCCACCTCCTCGATCACGATCACGGTGGCGATCGCGTCTGCCCCCGCCCCGCCGTACTCCTCCGGGATGTGCACGGCGTGCAGGTCGGCCTTCACCAGCGCGTCGTGCGCCTCCTGCGGGAACTGCGCGGCCTGGTCTACCTTGGCGGCGTACGGCGCGATCTTCTCCTCGGCCAGGGCCCGCACGGACTCGCGGAGCGCCTCGTGCTCGTCGGACAGGGCGAAGGCAGGGAAGTCGTGGCTCATACCGTCGATAGTAGGACGTCCTAGTGATCGGGCCAACGCGAGGCGGCGCCGGTGTCGAACCCGGCCCGCGGAGCCGCGATGATGAGGCGGTGACCCCGCTCGCCAGGCTCTTTTCCGACCAGGGCCAGGAGCTGCTGGGCTGGCTGGCGGGCCAGGACGGCACTGCCGACAGCGCCCTGCGCCTCGCCAGCGAGCTACGCGGCCGCTACCCCGCGGACCTGATCTCGGCGGCGCTCACCCAGCAGTCGCTGCGCGTCGCTGGCCGGGCCAAGTTCAGCCAGGCGGACTCGATGTACTTCACCAGGGCCGGGCTGGAGCAGGCCTCGTCCGAGCTGACGGCCCGGCACGCCGCCCAGCGGTTCGCGGGCCAGCCGCTCGTCGCCGACCTGTGCTGCGGGATCGGCGGCAACACGGCCGCCCTCGCGGCGGTCGCGGGCGGCGTCCTGGCCGTCGACGCCGACCTTGAGACGCTGCTGTTCGCGCGGCGCAACGTCCAGGTCCTCGGCGCGCCCGCCGAGATCACCACGGTGTGCGCCGATGTCCAGCGGCTGGCGCTCGGCGGCTCCCGGCTGGCGGGCATCTTCATCGACCCGGCCCGCCGGGCCGGGGGGCGGCGGCTGCGGGCCGGCGACAGTCTGCCGCCGCTGGACTGGTGCCTGGGCCTGGCCGGGCTGGTGCCCGCGGTCGGGATCAAGGCGGCGCCCGGCCTGCCGCACGCGGTGGTGCCCGCTGACTGGGAACTCGAGTTCGTCGCGACCGGCCGGAGCCTCAAAGAGGCGCTGCTCTGGTCGCCAGCACTGGCCACGACGCCGCGGCGAGCCACCCTGCTGCCCGACGGCCTGACGATGACGGCGGCCGGAGGACCCCCCGTTCCGGTCCAGGCACCGGGCGACTACCTGCTCGATCCCAACCCGGCGGTCACCCGGGCGGGCCTGGTGGAAGACCTGGCCAGGGACCTCGGCGCGTGGAAGATCGATCCGATGATCGCGTTCCTGGCGGCGGACCGGCCGGTGCTGACGCCGTTCGCGCGGACGCTGCGGGTGCTGGAGTCGATGCCGTGGAACGAGAAGCAGGCGGCGCGCCGGCTGCGCGAGCTGGGCATCGGCACGGCCGACATCAGGCGCCGCGGGCTCGCGGGCGACGTGGCGCAGATTCACCGGCGGCTGGGCCTGCGGGGCGAGGGCAGCGCGACCATCGTCTTGACCCGGCGCGAGGGCAAGCCGTGGGGCCTGATCTGCGTGCCGGTGCCTAGCTAGCCTCGGCCGCGCGGACGGCCAGGCCGCGCTGGAAGGCGGCCCGGAGCGCGGCGGCGACGTTGTCGGGGTAGCGGGTGATCTCGCTCCAGGTGATGTGGACCACCTGAAAGCCGGCCTCGTGCAGGCGGGCGTCGCGCCAGAGCTGCTGCCGGGCCTTGTCCGGGTCGGCGTATTTCAGCGCGCCGTCGGCCTCGGCGATCGTGGCGAACTGCTTCCAGAAGAAGTCGGCCCGGCCGATCTCGCCGTGCTCGCCGCCGACGCGGACCTGGAGTTCCGGCGGTGGCAGGCCGAGCTCCCTGAACGCCACCCGGCAGATGGATTCCAGGGCCGACTCCGAGAGCCGGTCCGCGAACTCGATGACGTCAGCGGCCCTGGTGACGCCTGGCCACTGGCGACAGGAGGCTAAGACCGCGCGCAGCTCGTCCTTGGTGGTCAGCTTCAGCCGCAGCGCCGAGTCCGCGGTCACCACGCCCGCCCGGAACGGGGATGATCGCGCGATGTCCACGACCGTCCGCGCCACCGACGTGACCGGGAGGCCGCACCTGGATCGGTGATCTGGCCGAGCCGGGATGCTGCGCGGTCTTGACGAGGACGGCCTGACGCCTGCGCTGCTGGCTGCCCGACTCCGCGGCAGCTGGGTCACGCGTGACACCGGGCCCGGCCGCGTGCAGGCAGGTCCAGGCCATGCATCAGAGCGCCGCCGTCTCGTGGCTGGCTACGGTGCCAGAGCCCGCGCCCGCCGACTGCCGACCGCGACGCGCGACGGTCAGGAGCGCTTCGCCATGCAGGACAGCGTCGCACCTCGGACGCTGATCTCGTCCGCGAGGCGTAGCAGCCCATTCGCGACTCGGACGAGCTCGCCGCTCTGGACGCCGGGCGCGGATCGCCGCTGGTGACCGTGCCCGGCCTTGGCCGAGAGTCTCGCGGTCGTCACGATCCGGACTAACGGCCCATTCTTCGCCGAGCATCCCGGACGCGCCCATGGCGTCCAGCATCTGCCGGGCGGCCACTGACATTTCTACTGTTCCACGTGACCCGTATCCGCCCTATTTGATCCGTTTTGCGGCACGTCGACCGTAGAAATGTCCGCCGGGCGGGCGACGAGGTCGGTGGCGGCGGTTGGTTTGGGGTGTTTGTGGCTAGCGCTCCGGGTCGCGGAGGGACGCGCGCAGGCGCTCGCCCTTGGCGAGGGCCGTGTCCCGGAGCTGAGCCTGGAACGCGGCCACCTGTTCCGCCAGGGCGGCGTCGTGCGCGGCGAGGATCCGCACCGCCAGCAGTCCGGCGTTGCGGGCGCCGCCGACCGACACCGTCGCGACCGGGATGCCAGCCGGCATCTGCACGATCGACAGCAGCGAGTCGAGCCCGTCGAGATGCGCGAGCGGCACCGGCACCCCGATGACCGGCAGCGTGGTGACCGAGGCGAGCATGCCAGGCAGGTGGGCCGCGCCGCCGGCGCCCGCGATGATCACCTTGATGCCGCGGCCGGCCGCGGCCTGGCCGAACGCGATCATGTCGGCGGGCATCCGGTGCGCCGACACGACGTCCGCCTCAACAGGAACGCCGAACTCGGCCAGCGCCTCGACCGCCGCCCGCATCACCGGCCAGTCGGAGTCACTGCCCATCACGACGGAGACGACTGGGTCAGTCACTGGTACTCCTCGGTCCCGTAGGCCAGGTAGCTGGCCGCGCGCCAGGCCCGGTCCCTGGTCTGGTCAAGGTCGCGGCCGAGGGCGGTGACGTGGCCCACCTTGCGGCCGGGGCGGACCAGCTTGCCGTACAGGTGCACCTTCACCGCCGGATCCGCGGCCATCACGTGCACGAGCCTGGAGCGCAGCTCCGGGTCCGAGCCACCGAGGATGTTGACCATCACCGCCCACCGGGCGACCGCCGTCGGTGACCCGAGCGGGAGGTTCAGGACGGCGCGCAGGTGCTGCTCGAACTGAGACGTCAGCGAGCCGTCCATGGTCCAGTGCCCGCTGTTGTGCGGGCGCATGGCGAGTTCGTTTACCAGCAGGCCGTCCGCCGTCTCGAATAGCTCGACCGCGAGCAGCCCGACCACGTCCAGGTCGCGCGCGATGGACAAGCCGAGCCGCTGCGCATCGGAGGCCGCGGCCGGCCGCAGATCCGGCGCCGGCGCGATCACCTCCAGGCAGATCCCGTCCCGCTGCACGGTCTCCACGACCGGGTACGCGGCGCCGTGCCCGCGCGGGCCGCGCGCGACGAGGATAGCCAGCTCCCGGCTGAACCTGACGTACTCCTCGGCGATCAGCTGCAGCCCGTGCGCCAGCACCGAGGCGGCCGCCTCGGCATCCTCGCAGACCCACACGCCGCGGCCGTCGTAGCCGCCGGTGACGGCCTTGAGCACCACCGGCCACCCGGTCTTCGCGGCGAACCCCTCCACCTCCGCCAACGAGGCCACCGGCTCGAACGCCGGGCACCGGTAACCCAGGCTCGTCAGGTGCGCGCGCATCGCCAGCTTGTCCTGCGTGTACCGCAGCGCCGCCGATCCGGGGTGCACCACGCGCCCGGCCGCCTCCAGCGACGCGATCAGCGGGCCGGGCACGTGCTCGTGGTCGAAGGTGACCACGTCGCAGCCGGCCGCGAACGCGGCCAGGTCCGCCTCCGACCGGTAGTCACCGAGGAACGGGTCCACGGTGACCTGGGCCGCGCTCTCGTCGGCCGCGGCGGCCAGCACCCGGAATCGGATGCCGAGCTCGGTCGCGGCACCGCTGGTCATCCGGGCGAGTTGCCCGGCGCCCACCATCCCCACCACCGGGGTCGCTTCGCTGTCCATTACCCGCCGTAGCCTACGGCCCGGGCGGCGAAAGCCCGGCCCGAGGCCCGCCGAAGAGCACGGTCCGCGCGCCGCCGCCAGCTGGGCCAGCAGGCACCCCGCGGAAACCTAGGCCGGACCGACCACCGCGGGCCGTTCCTCCGCGTCCGCGGTCGCGTGCGGCAGGAACAGCGCGAACACGGCCGGCCGGGGCCGGACGAGTACCACCTGGCCGCCGTCGGCGGCGGCGATCGTCCGGGCCAGGGCCAGCCCCAGCCCGGTCCCGCCGGGCGCGCCGCTGACGCTGCGCTCGAAGATCCGCGGCGCTATCTCGGCCGGCACGCCGCTGCCCTCGTCCCTGACCTCGACGACGACCGACCGCCGGGTCCGCGACGTCCGGATCGTCACCGTCCCGGCCCCGTGCACCAGCGCGTTGTCCAGCAGCGTGGCGATCACCTGGGACGCGCCGCCCGGCGTGGCGAACGCGAACAGCCCTTTCTCCCCGGTGACCGCCAGCCGGCGGTTGATCCGGCGGAACGCGGGCTCCCACTCCACCACCTGCTGCCCGACGATCTCGTCCACGCTCGCGACGATCGGGGCGCTCGACGCCGACCGGCGGGCCCGGCCCAGCAGCTGCCCCACGACCTCGGCCAGCCGCTCGGTCTGCGCCAGCGCCGCCGCGCCTTCCTCCCGCACCACGTCGGGGTGCTCGGCCGCCCCGACCATCTCCTCCAGCCGCATCGACAGCGCGGTCAGCGGCGTCCGCAGCTGGTGCGAGGCGTCGATGGAGAACTCGCGCTCCGCCGCCAGCAGCTCGTTGATGCGCTGGGCCGAGCCGTCCAGCCCCTCGGCGACCCGGTCCAGCTCCTGCAAGCCGTACCGGCGGCCGAGCGGGCTGGAGTCACCTGACCCCAGCCGGTCCGCGGCCCCGGCCAGCTCCTCCAGCGGCCGGAGCAGCCGTTTGGCGTACAGCAGGCCGAGCACGACGGCGATCCCGACCGCGACCAGCGCCACGCCGCCGATCAGCAGCAGCGCCCGGAGGATGTTGCCGGTCACGTACGAGTCGTCGGCGCTGACGCTGACCGTGAAGACGCCGTGCGTGACGGTCTGGGTCATCGAGTCGTGCGGGGCCGGCTTGGTGCCCGACCGCACGGTCGGACCGCCGGCCTCCTTGATCACCATGTAGCGGTCCACCTCGGCCTCGGCCGCGGCTTGCTGCTGGGCACCGGGCGGCAGCCCGGCCTCCAGTCGCTTTTGCAGCTGCGTGGCGGCTTGCTGCGCATCCCGGTGCAGCTGCTGGCTCGCCTCGTTGACCTGGAGCCGGGAAATCGCGATCGCGAGCGGGATGCCGAGCGCGAGCACCGCGGCCACGGCCACGGCCATCATGGAGATCAGCAGTCGTCGCTGCATTGCCTCACCCCTGATCTTGCGGGCAGGTCAGCGCGACCGGGAACCGCGCCTAGTCGCCTTTCTCGAACCGGAACCCCACGCCGCGCACGGTGGTGATGTACTGCGGGCTGTGCGCGTCGTCGCCGAGCTTGCGCCGCAGCCAGGAGACGTGCATGTCGAGGGTCTTCGTGGAGCCCCACCACTTGCTGTCCCACACCTGGCGCATGATCTGCTCGCGCGTCACGACCTTGCCCGCCTCGGCGACCATGAGCGCCAGCAGGTCGAACTCCTTCGAGGTGAGCTCGATCTCCTGGCTGCCGAGCCAGGCCCGGCGCGCGTCGGTGTCTACCCGGACGCCCTGCACGACCTTCGTCTCGGACGCGCCGCGCCGCAGCAGCGCCCGCACCCGGGCGAGCAGCTCAGCCAGCCGGAATGGCTTGCAGACGTAGTCGTCCGCTCCGGCGTCCAGCCCGATGACGGTGTCGACCTCGTCGGCCCTGGCCGTCAGGATCAGCACCGGGATCGCCTGGCCGGACGACCGGATGCGGCGGCACACTTCGAGGCCGTCGATCCGGGGCAGGCCGATGTCGAGGACGATCAGGTCGATCCCGCCGTTCTTGGCGGCCTCAAGTGTCTCCGGGCCGTCGGCGGCGACGTCTACCTCGTATCCCTCACGGCGTAGCGCGCGGGCGAGCGGTTCGGAGATTGCCGGATCATCCTCGGCAAGCAGGACGCTGGTCATGAACTGATGTTATGGCGATGCGCAAGGAAAACCAGCCTGATACACGCGCCAGACGCCATGGTATTACCAACAACTGACCTCTGACCTGCAAAATTATGCCGTTCGCCCACCTTGGGGCCGGGATGGGAACGGGGTCGCGCCGGGCCTTCGAGCCGCGGCCCTCAGACCGGCGTGACTCCGTGCCGCCGACGGGAGAAGGACCGGTCCTTGCCGCTCGCGGCCGCGAACCGGCGGATCAGCTGCGAGCGCAGGTCCTCTGGCTCGACCACATCGTCCACGACCAGCTCGCCCGCGAGCCGGAGCACGTCGATGTCCGCGTCGTACTCGGTCCGCAGCCGGGTCGTCTCGGCTTCCCGCTCGGCCGGGTCCGCGATCGCGGCCAGCCGGTTGTAGTACACGGCGTTGACCGCCGCCTCGGCGCCCATGACCGCGATCTTCGCGGTTGGCAGGGCCAGCGTGGCATCCGGCTCGAATCCGGGCCCGGCCATCGCGTACAGACCCGCGCCGTAGGCCTTGCGCACGATCACGCAGATCTTGGGCACGGTGGCCTCGGACACGGCGCTGATCATCTTGGCGCCGTGCCGGATGATGCCCTGCCGCTCGACCGCGGTGCCCACCATGAAGCCAGGCACGTCGGCCAGGAACAGCAGCGGCAGGCTGAACGCGTCGCACAGCTGGATGAACCGCGTCGCCTTGTCGGCCGAGTCCACGAACAGCACGCCGCCTTTGAACATCGGGTTGTTGGCCACCACCCCGATGGGCTGGCCGTCCAGCGCCGCGAAGCCGATCACCAGCTCGCGCGCCCAGAGCGCGTGGATCTCGAAGAACGAGTCCTCGTCCACGATCCCGCGCACGTACCTGCGCATGTCGAACGCCTGCCGCTCGCTGACCGGGACCAGCGCGCGCAGGTCGGTCGGCTTGGGCGGCCTGGCCGGCCGCCGCGGCGGCTGCTGCTGCCAGTTGCCCGGCAGGTAGGACAGGTAGTCCCGCACCGCCGCGATCGCGTCCTGCTCGGCCGGCGCCAGGTAGTGCCCGCAGCCGGAGACCGAGCAGTGCATCCGCGCGCCGCCCATCTCCTCCAGCGTGGTGTGCTCGCTGACCACCATCTCGACCATCCGCGGGCTGCCCAGGTACATCGACGCGTTGCCGTCGACCATGGCCACGAAGTCGCAGAACGCGGGGATGTAGGCGCCGCCCGCGGCCGACGGCCCGAACAGCGCGCACACCTGCGGGATCGAGCCGGACGCGCGGACCTGGGTGTGGAAGATCTTGCCCGCGCCGCGCCGGCCGGGGAACATCTGCACCTGGTCGGTGATGCGCGCCCCGGCGGAGTCGACCAGGTAGATCATCGGCACGCCGGTCGCGTAGGCCTGCTCGATGACCCGGATGATCTTCTCGACGGTCCTGGCGCCCCACGAGCCCGCCTTGACCGTGGAGTCGTTCGCCATCAGCGCGACCGGACGGCCGCCGATCGTGGCGGTGCCGGTGATCACGCCGTCGGCCGGGAGCCCGTCGGCCAGCACGTTCGCGAACGCGCCGTCCTCGGTGAAACTGCCGTCGTCGACCAGCAGCCCGATGCGGTCCCGGGCGAACATCTTGCCCCGTGCGGCGGCCTGCTCGTGGTACCTGGCCGCGCCGCCCTTGCTGATCCGGGCCCTGACCTCGGCTAGCTCGGGGTGGCCGGGGCTGCCGGTCTCCGCTGCTTGCGATCCATCGTCCACGGTGGCGAGCGTACCGAGTTCGGCTGACCGCTGCCGACCCGGCCGCCCGCCACCGGGCAGCGGCGCTAGTGGAGGTGCAGGTTGACGCCGAGCAGAATCAGCGGCCAGAGGAAGATCGCCAGCAGCGCCGACGCCACGAGCTTCAGCAGCGCGACGGTGATGTAGGTGTGCTCCCAGGCGACGATGATGCCGATCAGGACCCAGATGATGACCAGCCACCGGTACCGGCGGCCGCCGAGAATAGCCATTGTTTTGACTCCGATCCCAGCCAACCGTGCGTTAGCCGTCGCAAAGTATCCGGATGGGCCGAAATCAAACATGGGCGCAGCGCCGCGCGCGCCAACCAGACGGCGTTGCTGAGCGGGCGCTAGTCCTTGACGGTCCGGGTGCGCGGCCCGGCCCGCAGCACCTGGGACGGCAGCTGCCGGCCGATGATGCGCTCGGCGTCCGCGGCCGCCTCGATCATCGCTTCCAGGTCGATGCCGGTGTCCACGCCCATGTCCTCGACCATGTGGATGAGTTCCTCGGTCGCGATGTTGCCGGTGGCGCCCGGCGCGTACGGGCAGCCGCCGAGGCCGCCGACCGAGGCGTCGAAGTCGGCCACGCCGAGTTCCAGCGCCGCGAGCACATTGGCCAGCCCGGTTCCGCGGGTGTTGTGGAAGTGCAGGTTCAGCGGCATGTCCGGGTACGCGGAGCGGAACTCGCCCGACCAGCCGCCGCACCCGGCCCGGCGTGGCCATGCCGGTGGTGTCGCCGAACGAGATGCTGTCCGCGCCGTCCGCGACCGCCCGCCCGGCCGTCGCGACCACCCGCTGCACCGGGACGTCGCCCTCGTACGGGCAGCCCCAGGCCGTCGACACGATGACCTGGCAGGTCGCGCCCCGATCGTGCGCGCGGGCGATGATCGCGGCGATGTCATCCAGGGATTCCGCGGTGGAGCGGTTCACGTTCTTGCGGTTGTGCGTGTCGGAGGCCGACACCACCGCCTCGATCTCGGTGACCCCGCTGTCGAGGGCCCGGCCCGCGCCGCGCAGGTTGGGCACAAGCGCCGAGTAGCGCACCGCCGGCGCCCGGTCGATCTCGCGCCACACCTCGTCGGCGTCCGCCATCTGCGGGATCGCCTCCGGCCGGACGAACGAGACCGCCTCGATGCGCTGCACGCCGGTCCCGGACAGGCGGTTGATCAGCTCGACCTTCGCGGCGGTCGGGACCGGGTCCTCGTTTTGCAGTCCGTCTCGCGGGCCGACCTCGCGCACCGAGATCCGGCTGGGCAGGTCTGACACGGGCGGCTCCGTTAGCTAGCGCTAGTACGGCTCAGGCGCGTCCTTCGCGAGTCTGGCCTGCTCGTCTTCTACCAGCTGGAAGAGGGTCGCCTGCACCTGCTGTACATGCGGGATCTCGGTCAGCACGAGCTGACCGTGCTCGCCCGGTGACTCGACCACGAGGCGCCCGCAGCCGAGGAGCCGGTCCAGCAGTCCCTGAGCGAAGGATACGTCGCTGATCCGGGACAGCGGGAAATCGCGACCGCGGCGCGTGATCACCCCGGCCCGCAGCCGCAGCCTGCGGTTCGTCAGTTCGTAGCTCGTCGTCCACCAGCGCAGCAGCGGACCGGCCACGAACACGACGGCCAGCAGCAGGGCAACGGCGCCGATCCCCAGCCGGGCGGCGCCGATCAGGTGGGGCACGAGGATCAGCGCGGCCAGCGTCCCGGCGATGATCAGGGCGAGGATGAGCACCGGGCGCAGCACCGTCTTCCAGTGCTGGTGCAGCCTCAGCACGGAATGTTCCCCCGCGGTCAGACCTGGCTCGCCCATACGCCCCATCGTGGCACGTAATGCGCCGGGCAGCCGACATCCGCCGCTATTAGCGGACGTGGATCACGTCGCCCGCGCTGACCGGTTCGACGCCGCTGTCGTTCGCGACCAGCAGCCGGCCGGCCCCGTCGACGTCACAGGCGCGCCCGGTCAGGACCGTGCCGCCCGGCAGCTCCACCCGGACGTCGCGGCCCACGGTCCGG
Organism: uncultured Actinomycetota bacterium; assembly: GCA_963805805.1. GTDB lineage: Bacteria > Actinomycetota > Actinomycetes > Streptosporangiales > Streptosporangiaceae > JAJYUU01. The sequence continues at coordinate 212,660 of CAWDVS010000014.1, forward strand.
CACGACCGCAGGTACTCGGCCCGCAGCCCGGACGCCTCCGCGTCGCCCGGTTCGCTCTCGCCGGTCCAGCGCAGGTACCAGTGCTCAAGCTGGCGCAAGATCGCGGTCAGCAAGGCCGCCCGGTCGACGCCGGCCGCTCCGATCGAGGCGAGCGAGGCGGGCGCGAGCGCTACTGCCCGAGGGTCGACCTCACCACCGGCGGTCCCAGCCTCCCTCGGCTACAACAGCGCCTGCGCCGGCCAGGGCGGGCGTCGCCGCCACGTTCAGCCCGACCCCGAGCACGACGGCGTCGCCGGACAGCTCGGCCAGGATGCCGGCGAGCTTGCCCAGCCCGGCCTGGCCATCGTCGCCGGCGGCGACGACGTCGTTCGGCCACTTCAGGCTCACGTCCAGGCCGGTCTGCTCGCGGATGGCAGCGGCCACCGCGACGCCGGTCAGCAGCGGCAGCCAGCTCCGCGCCGCCGCCGGGACCGTGACCGGCCGGACCAGCACCGAGAACGTGAGCGCGGCCCCGGGCTCAGTGATCCAGGACCGGCCGAGGCGGCCGCGGCCGGCGTTCTGCCGCTCGGCGACGAGCACGTAGCCCTCGGCGGCGCCGGCCCGGGCCGCGGCGACGAGGTCCGCGTTCGTGGAACCCGTCTCCGCCACGACCGAGACCCGCGACCAGAGCCTGCTGCCCGTCAGCACGCTTTCGCGGACCGACTCCGCGTCCAGACCGTCCGCCATACCGCCACCCTCTCGCTCCTGCCGCCGCACGCCGCAGGCGACTACCCGTTCCGGCTATGCAAAAAGATTGCACTACGGACAGTTTCTACGGTCTCACATTGCGCAACTAACCAAGCTGGGAACGCAGCGCGCGAGAGGGTGACAACGGCTCAATTCATGGCTAATCTTGCTCAGATATAATCAATATCGGAAATAATGACCACCGGACGGGCCCCGAGTTGTCAGTAAATTCCGCCGCAGCAGGTTCCAGCCTGCCAAAGCTGACCGCCGACGCTCCCGCTGCACGCCGACTGCATTTCTTCGGCTGGGGCGGTGCTGCCCGCCTGCTCGAAAGCTCTCGTGCCGTGGCCGCCAGAGTCGCGGCCACGGGGCGGCCCGCTGCGCTCTGGCGGAACCACCGGCTGATCACCATCGCGGTCCTGGTCGCGCTGATCCCGCGGGCAATCGCGATGGCCGCCTTCCGGCCCGCGCTACTGACAGCGGACTCCTTCCTCTACATGCGCGCGGCCGTCACCTGGCAACTCGGCGTCATCCGGCCGAACGGCTACCCGGTGTTCCTCAGCCTGTTCGCTCACTGGCCGCACGTGCTGACCGTCGTCGTCGGCCTGCAGCACCTGATGGGCATCGCCATCGCCGTGATCGTGTACGGGCTCCTGCGGCAGTGGGGGCTGCCCGGCTGGGGCGCCACGCTGGCCACGTTGCCTACCCTGTTCGACACTCGCGAGATAGCACTCGAGTCCTACATCCTGCCGGACACGCTGTACTGCCTGGCGCTGCTGATCATCGTGGCGCTGCTGATCACCAGGCGAACACCCAGGATGTGGCAGTGCGTGGCCGCCGGGCTGGTGCTGGCCTACGTGTGCACGCTGCGCGGGAACGGCGTGATCCTGATCGTGGTGGTCGCGGCGTTCCTGCTGATCAGGAAGGTGGGCTGGCGGGTGCTCGCCGCATCGGCAGCCGCCATCGTGATCCCGCTGCTCAGCTATGCGGTCGTCTACCACGCACAGCACGGCCAGTTCAACCTGACCTCGAGCGACGGTATCTTCCTCTGGTCCAGGACAACAACCTTCGCCAATTGCAAGGTCATTGACCCGCCCGCCGATCTGCGTCCGCTATGTCCGAGCGCGGAGAAGCCGACCAGCGTGCCGGCGAACTCCCCGGCCTTCTCCATCTCCAACGAACTGGTGCAAAATACGCCGTCCGATTACCTGTGGGCCGCCGATGCATGGTGGCGCACTGCCGCAAAGCCGGGGTTTACCAGCCACAACAACTCGCTGGGCATGCGCTTCGCGCTCCGGGCCATCGAGCGTCAGCCGCTGAGTTACCTGCGGGTGGCGGGCCGGGACGTGCTGCTCACTTTCATTGCCACTGACAGGCCGCAGGACCAGGCGGACATGTACCTCACTCCCAGCCCGCGCATCGCGCACCTGCCCTCGTACTACGTCAGCGACGAGCGCGCCTACGCCGGGACGTCGGAGAACACCCACCCGGCATATCCCTATGCGAGCCTGATGTTCGACTACCAGCAGCCGGTCTATTTCCCTGGCGTGCTGTTCCTGCTGGTGATCCTGACCGGGCTCGCCGCGGTAGTGAAGGACTGGCGTCGCTGGGGCGGTCTCCAGCTACTGCCGTGGGGGCTTGCCGCGGTCAGCATAGTGTCGCCCGCGCTGCTGTCCCAGTCGCTGTACCGGTACGCGATCGCCGCGATACCGCTGGCATGCCTTGCCGCCGGGATGAGCATCGTGCGGTTGCGAGGTGCCGCCGCGCCGGGCCCGGGCAAGCAGCAGGCCTTGCCTTCGCTCAGTGAGCCGGACCCCGCTTTCCTGCCTTAGCCTATCCGGCATGGCCACCGACCCGCTCCCGCCCATGCCAGCCGACTCAGCTACATCGCCGGACCTGCACACCACCGCCGGCAAGCTCGCCAATCTGGAGCAGCGGCGGTACGAGGCAGTGCACGCAGGTGCCGCCCGGCAGGTAGAGCGTCAGCACGCCAAGGGAAAGATGACGGCGCGCGAGCGCATCGACGCACTGCTGGACCCCGGCTCGTTCACCGAGTTCGACGAGCTGGCCAGGCACCGGGCGTACGACTTCGGAATGGCCAGGAACCGGCCTTACGGCGACGGTGTGGTCACCGGATACGGCACGATCGACGGCCGCCCGGTCGCCGTGTTCAGCCAGGACTTCACCGTCAACGGCGGGTCCCTCGGCGAGGTATTCGGCGAGAAGATCGTCAAGGTCATGGACTACGCGCTCAAGACCGGCTGCCCCATGATCGGTATCAACGACAGCGGCGGCGCGCGGATCCAGGAGGGCGTGGTCGCGCTCGGCCTGTACGGGGAGATCTTCTACCGGAACGTCATCTCTTCCGGCGTGATCCCGCAGATCTCGCTGATCATGGGACCGTGCGCGGGCGGGGCGGTGTACTCGCCCGCGATCACCGACTTCACGCTGATGGTGGACAAAACCTCCTACATGTTCATCACCGGCCCCGATGTGATCAAGACGGTCACCGGCGAGGAAGTCACCCAGGAAGAGCTCGGCGGCGCGCACGCGCACAACGTCAAGTCCGGCGTCGCGCACTACCAGGCCGCCGACGAGCAGGACTGCCTGGCGACGGCCAGGGAACTGCTGTCCTACCTGCCGTCCAACAACCTGGAGGAGCCGCCGCTGCGGCCGGCCGACGGAGATCCGGCCGCCCGGCTGGCGATCACCGGCTACGACGGCGAGCTGGACACGCTCATCCCCGACTCGCCGCGGCAGCCCTACGACATGCACACGGTCATCGAGCACGTCGTGGACGACGGCGAGTTCCTGGAGATCCACGCCGGGTTCGCGCAGAACATGGTCGTCGGCTTCGGCCGAGTCGAGGGCGCGCCCGTCGGCGTGGTGGCCAACCAGCCGATGCACTCGGCCGGCACGCTGGACATCGACGCGTCCGAGAAGGCTGCCCGGTTCGTCCGCACCTGTGACGCGTTCGGGATCCCGGTCGTCACGTTCGTGGACGTACCGGGGTTCCTGCCCGGCACCGGCCAGGAGTGGGGCGGCATCATCCGGCGCGGCGCCAAGCTGATCTACGCCTACGCCGAGGCCACCGTGCCCAAGATCACTGTCATCACCCGCAAGGCCTACGGCGGCGCCTACGACGTCATGGGCTCCAAGCACCTCGGCGGCGACATCAACCTGGCCTGGCCGACCGCGCAGATCGCGGTGATGGGCGCCGACGGCGCCGTCGACATCCTGTACCGGCGGGACCTGGCCGCGGTCGAGGACCCGGATCAGCGCGCTGAGCTGCGCAAGCAGCGCATCACCGAGTACGAGGACACGCTCTTCAACCCCTACGTCGCCGCCGAGCGCGGCTACGTGGATGCGGTGATCAGCCCGGCCGAGACCAGGTCCCAGGTGACCAGGGCGCTGCGGGCGCTGCGGACCAAGCGGCAGACGCTCCCGCCGAAGAAACACGGCAACATCCCGCTCTGATCGGGTGCTAAATCCGGGCAAGACCCGGCGGCAGGCCTGGCCCGGTTTACCTGCGCTGGCCCGGCAGTTCCAGCTTGAACGGCGGGTGAAGCCGGACGGAGCAGTCGGCCAGGCGTGGCAAAATATGCGCCGTGAGGGTGCGTGCCATTCGATTCCTAGCCGAGCACAGGCTGTTTAGCCTGGCTTTCGCGCTCGGCGCCACCCTGCGGCTCATTACGATGCTGGCCTTCCCGCCCGCTATCTGGTACGGCGGCGACTCCGTCTCCTACGTGAACTCCGGCCTGAATATGCAGCCCGGCACCTCACGCGAATCGGGCTACGGCGTTTTCCTGGAACTGCTGCACCCGCTCCACAGCTTCGCCGTCGTCACGCTCGTCCAGCATCTGACCGGCCTGGCCATGGGCGCGCTGATCTATGCGCTGCTGCGGCACCGCTACCGGCTGCCCCGCTGGGGCGCGACGCTGGCCACCGTGCCGGTGCTGATCGATCCGTACGTGATCCAGCTGGAACAGGAAATCCTGGCGGACTCGGTCTTCACGTTCCTGTGCGTGCTGGCCGTGGTGCTGGTGCTCTGGTGGCCGGACCGGGAGCGCCCGGCCTGGTCACTGCCAGCCGCCGCGGCGCTGCTCGCGATCGCCTCGGCCTTCTGGCCGGTGGGCCTGCCGCTGCTGATCGTGCTGCTGGTCTTCATGATCATCCGCTGGGTGGGCTGGCGGAAGCTGGTCGCCACCGTGATCGCGGGCGCGGTGCCGCTGCTGGCCTACGCCGGCTGGTTCGATGTCCGGTATCACCACCTGGCGTTCAACTACAGCGACGGCGTCTTCCTCTGGTCACGCTCGATGACCTTCGCCAACTGCCAGGTCATCAAGCCGCCGGCCGACCTGCGGCCGCTGTGCCCCAGCACGCCGGTCTCCGACCGGCAGGAATCGCCGTTCTACATCTGGGAGGCGCACTCCCCGCTGCTGACTGTCGGCGGCACAAGCTGACAACCGATTCACTAGGACCAGGAACGAGCTGGCGCAGGAAGTTCGCGATCAAGGCCATCGAGGCTCAGCCGCTGGGCTACGCCGGCGCCGTCGTGCATGGCTGGCTGCTCACCTTCTCCTGGGACCGGCCGCAGGTCCCGAGCCAGTCGATGGCGGGCAGGTACCAGTTCACCGACGCCACCCAGGGCCTGAATACGCTCGGTGGCGGCGCGGGCACGGCCGCCGCGCTGGTCCGGGTGCAGAACGAGTACACCGGCGGGCACGGCGCCGCGACCAGGGAGGTCCAGCCGTTCGCCGACATCATGATCGGCTACCAGCGCTTCCTGTACATGCGCGGCACGATGCTCGGCGTGCTCATGCTGATCGGGCTCGGCGGCATGGTGGTGAGCTGGCGTGGCGGCGGCCTGCGCCGCCGGCGCGACTGGGGCGGGCCCGCCCTGTTCCCCTGGGTCGCTGCGCTGACCATGGAGGTTGTCCCGCCCGCCACGGCCGACTTCTCGCTCCGCTACGTCGTGCCGACGATCCCGGTGATCTGCATCACGGCGGCGCTGGCCTTCGCCAAGCCGCTGCGCGGCCCGGACGCGGCGGCCGATACTGCCGCCGCGGGTCCGGCCGTGGTGCCCGGCCAGGCCGTGGTTCCGGGTCAGGCCCAGGCACCCGCGGCGGAGCTGCCGGACCTGGCCCCGGCCGACTCGGCGGCGGCCGGCGGGAACGCCGGCGGCGCGGAAAGCACCGGCCAGGCCGGGACCACCGCATCGTGACCAGCTGACCGCGCTGCGGTAACAGCATCTGCAGGTCCGCACTCTCAACTGCGGTTAGAGTCGTCAGTACTATGACCGAGTCCGGTTCGGCGCTACCGCTGCTATCCCGCTACGCCATCATGGTGGATGTCGGTTATATCTACGCGTCCGCCGGCGAGCTGCTGTTCAGCGCCGCATCCCGGCGCGAGTACCGGGTCGACGCGGACAAGCTCATCCAGGCGCTGACCAGGCACGCCGAGGACCAGGTCCGCGGCGAGCTGCTGCGGGTGTACTGGTACGACGCGGCCAGGGACCGGGTGCCGACGATCGACCAGCGCGTCATCGCCCAGATGCCCTGGGTGAAGCTGCGCCTCGGCAACCTGAACGCCCGCGGCCAGCAGAAGGGCGTAGACGCCCAGATCCGGGCCGACATGGAGGCGCTGGCCCGGCACCGGGCCATCACCGACGCGATCCTGGTGGCCGGCGACGAGGACATGGTGCCGGCCGTCGAGGCGGCGCAGGCCTACGGCGTCCGGGTGCATCTGTGGGGCGTGGAGCCGCCGTACGGCACGAACCAGGCCGAGCGGCTGGTGTGGGAGTCGGACACGGTCGAGGTGCTGGAGCGGTCTTTCGTGGAGCCGTTCTTCACCCGCCAGCTGACCCCGGAGCCAGCGCCCGCGGCCGCCGCGGCGGCCGCGGCGGCGGATGCCGCCCTGGTCCGGGGCGGCCAGCCGGTCCCGGCGCAGACCGGCCAGGTCGCGCCGTCGCCCGCCCAGGTCTTCGGCGACCGGCACGCTTCCCGGCCGATGTCCCGGCCGCTGCCGATCTCGCACCTGTCCGCGGCCCGCCTCGGACCGGATCGCGAGCGGGTCGAGGAAGCCGGCGAGCACGTGGCGCAGAAGTGGATTCTCACCCGCGGCGAGGACAACATCCGCGACCTGCTGCCCGGCCCGATCCTGCCGCCGGTCATCGACAAGGAACTGCTGGTGGACGCCGAGAAGGAACTCGGCCTCTCGCTGCGCGCCTATCAGGAGGCGCGGGAGTGGCTGCGGGATGCGTTCTGGGCTAGAGTGCACCGCCAGTTCGGCCTCGGGGTCGGCAAGTCGAAGGGCTGAATTCCAGCGATGTCTGAGCCTCCCGCGCCGCCCCGGCTCACCGTGGTCCGGGGCGAGCCGACCGCCGCCGAGCTCGCCGCCGTCGTGGTGGTGCTGGCGGCCTGCGGCCGCCGGTCCGCGCCCGAGCCACCCAGTCCGGCCCGCTCGCAGTGGGCGGCCAGGTCCCGGCAGCTGCGACCGCAGCTGACTCCCGGTCCTGGCGCCTGGCGGGCCAGCGCCCTCCCCCGCTAACGACATCAGACCTGGCCGTCGCGACAATTCACCCAGCGGATCGGTAACGGGCCGATTATCGCCGCCGCCCGCCCGGCCAGTACGGCCGGCTCTCACCTAGACTCCTCACAGTCGAAGGGAGAAATCGCACGTGCGCAAGGTCCTAATCGCGAACCGCGGCGAGATCGCAGTCCGGATTGTGCGGGCCTGCCGGGACGCCGGGCTCGCCAGCGTGGCCGTCTACGGCGAGGCCGACCTGGACGCGCTGCACGTCTCCATGGCCGACGAGGCTTACGCCCTGGGCGGGCAGACGGCCGCCGAGAGCTACCTGGACATCGCCAAGCTCCTCAAGGCGGCGGCCGACAGCGGCGCCGACGCAGTGCACCCCGGCTACGGGTTCCTGGCCGAGAACGCCGGCTTCGCCCGCGCCGTCATCGAGGCGGGGCTGACCTGGATCGGGCCGCCGCCCGCCGCGATCGACGCGCTCGGGGACAAGGTGCAGGCCAGGCACATCGCCAAGCAGGTCGGCGCGCCGCTCGCGCCCGGCACCGACGGGCCGGTCAGCGGGGCCGCCGAGGCCGAGGCGTTCGCCGCGGAGTACGGCCTGCCGATCGCGATCAAGGCCGCGTTCGGCGGCGGCGGCCGCGGCCTGAAGGTCGCCAGGACCACCGAGGAGATTGCCAGCCAGTTCGAGTCGGCGGTGCGCGAAGCGGTGGCCGCGTTCGGCCGCGGCGAGTGTTTCGTCGAGCGCTACCTGGACCGGCCGCGGCACGTGGAGACGCAGTGCCTCGCCGACACCCACGGCAACGTCGTCATCGTCTCGACCAGGGACTGCTCGCTCCAGCGCCGGCATCAGAAGCTGGTCGAGGAGGCGCCCGCCCCGTTCCTGACCGCCGAACAGGACAAGCAGCTGCGCACCGCGTCGGCCGACATCCTGCGCGCCGCCGGCTACGTCGGCGCGGGCACGTGCGAGTTCCTCGTCGGGCAGGACGGCACGATCTCGTTCCTTGAGGTCAACACCAGGCTCCAGGTCGAGCACCCGGTCACCGAGGAGGTCAGCGGCATCGACCTGGTCCGGGAGATGTTCCGGATCGCGGACGGCGAGCCGCTCGGCTACGGCGATCCGGAGCTGCGCGGTCACTCCTTCGAGTTCCGGATCAACGCCGAGGACCCCGGCCGCAACTTCCTGCCGGCGCCGGGCACGATCACCGGCTGGCGCCAGCCGTCCGGGCCCGGGCGTACGGCTGGACGCCGGCTACACCGCGGGCCAGACCGTGCCGCAGGCGTTCGACTCGCTGATCGCCAAGCTGATCGTCACGGGCGCGACCAGAGAACAGGCGCTGGAGCGGTCCCGCCGGGCGCTCGCCGAGTTCGAGATCGACGGCATGCCGACGGTGCTGCCGTTCCACCGCGCGGTGGTCGACGACCCGGCGTTCGCGCAGGGTCCGATGCGCGTGCACACCCGGTGGATCGAGACCGAGTTCGACGCCGACCTCCCGCCGTACTCCGGAGAAGCCGGCGAGCCGGCCGAGGCCGGGCGGGAGACCATCACCGTCGAGGTCGGCGGCAAGCGGCTGGAGGTCAGCCTGCCTGCGGGGTTTGGTGCCGGAACTGGCGGTTCCGCGGCCCCCCAGTCCCCGAAGGCGCGCGGTGGCGGCCGCCGGTCCGGGGCCGGCGGCGGGAAGGCGACGGGAGACGAGCTGGTCAGCCCCATGCAGGGCACGATCGTGAAGATCGTGGCGGCCGACGGCGAGCAGGTCGGCGCCGGCGACACCATCGTGGTGCTGGAAGCCATGAAGATGGAGCAGCCGCTGACCGCGCACAAGGCGGGCACCGTGACCGGGCTGAGCGTCCAGGTCGGCCAGACCGTGCCGGCTGGCGCCGTCATCTGCCAGCTCAAGTAGCCAGGGCAGGTTGGCAGGGGAGGCCGGGTAATGGCCAGGCTGGCCGGAGATCCGGGTGCCGGGCGCTGGCTCCGGTTCGCCGCCGGCTTCCGGCTTCCGGCCGAGAACCTGGACTGGGTCCGGCACGAGCTGACCGACGCGGGCTGGCGCGGCCGCACGGTCCTGCGGCACCTCGCGGTCATCGTGCCGATCTGCGCGATCATCGCCACGCTGCTGCTCACGCTGCTGCCGGCGCCGGCCTGGCTCGCGGTGATGATGGTGGCGCTGATCCTGTGCGGCAGCATCTTCACCACGGCCGCGTACGCCGACGACATCCGGGCGACCAGGCTCCGCCAGCACGGGCTCGACGTGCCCGACGACCCTGACCTGGGCCGCCCGACCCACTAGCTAGTCGTCGGTACCCTCGGCGGGCTGCATCAGCCGGCGCGCGGCCTCGGTGACGCTGCCGGACAGCGACGGGTAGACGGCGAACGTCTGCGCCAGGTGGTCGACCGTGAGCAGCCGCTCGACCGCGAGCGAGACCGCGAGGATGAGCTCGCTGGCCCGCGGCGCGACGACGACGCCGCCGAGCACGGTGCCGGTGCTGCGGCGCGCGAACAGCTTGACGAAGCCATCCCGGAAGCCCTGCATCTTGGCCCGCGCGTTGGTAGCCAGCGGCAGCTTCACCACCACGGCATCGGCCTCGCCCGCCGCGAGGGCCTGCTCGGAGAGGCCGACCGTCGCGATCTCCGGCTCGGTGAAGATGGTGGCCGCCACGCGGCTCAGCCGCAGCGGCTTGACCGCCTCGCCGAGCGCGTGCCACATCGCGATCCGGCCCTGCATCGCCGCGACCGAGGCCAGCATCAGCCGGCCGGTGCAGTCGCCGGCGGCGTAGACGCCGGGCGCCGACGTCCTCGACACCTTGTCCACCGGCACGAAGCCCCGCTCGTCCACCTCGATGCCGGCCTCGGCCAGGCCGAGCCCGGCGGTGTTGGGCACCATGCCCACGGTCATCAGGCAGTGCGAGCCGCGGACGCTGCGGCCGTCGTGCAGCGTCACCACGACGCCGTCGCCGGACCGCCGGACCTCGCTCGCGCGCGACTTGCTCAGCACCGTCATCCCGCGCCGGCGGAACACGTCCTCCACGACCACGGCGGCGTCGGCGTCCTCATGCGGCAGCACCCGCTCGCGGGAGGAGACGAGCGTCACCTGGGAGCCCAGGGCCTGGTAGGCGCTGGCGAACTCGGCGCCGGTCACGCCGGAGCCGACGACGATCAGCTCGGGCGGCAGCTCCGGCAGGTCATAGAGCTGGCGCCAGGTCAGGATCCGGTCGCCGTCAGGCTCGGCGCCGGGCAGTATCCGCGGCTCGGCGCCGGTAGCGATCAGCACCGCGTCGGCCTCGACCTCGGTGTCCCCGGCCGTCACCGTGTGCGGGCCGGTCAGCCGGCCGGGGCCGCCGACCACCTTCACGCCCTCGGCCGACAGCCGGGACGCGACGTCGGCCGACTGCGCCCTGGCCAGCGACCGCACCCGGGCATACAGCCGGGGCGCGTCTACCCTGGCCTGCCCGGCGCCGCCGGGGTAGAGCTGGATGCCGAGCCCGGCCGACCCGTCCAGCGAGGCCATCATCCCCGAGGTCGCGATGAGGGTCTTGGAGGGCACGCAGTCCGTGAGCACGCAGGCGCCACCCAGGCCATCCCGCTCGATGACGGTGACCTCGGCGCCGAGCTGAGCGGCGACCAGGGCGGCCTCGTAGCCGCCCGGCCCGCCTCCGATGATGGCGATCCTCGCCCGTGGCTGGCTCACGTTTTCCCATTCTGTCGCATCCGGCCGCGGCCGCCCTGACCTGGGGGGCGCGGGCCGCCCTCGGCGCGCCACGGGGATAACCGGCGGCCAGGGCGGTCATGCTCGTACGCTTGTAAACCGTGGCGATGTACGCGGCTTACGGCAGCAATATGGACCCCGCGCAGATGGCGCGGCGCTGTCCGCACTCGCCCCGGCGCGGCACCGGCTGGCTGGAAGACTGGCGGCTGACGTTCGGCGGGGCCGAGCTGGGCTGGGACGGCGCCTTGGCTACCGTCGTCGAGGCCAGCGGCCAGCATGTCTTCGTGGCGCTGTACGAGATGAACGAGGCCGACGAGGCCGCGCTGGACATGTGGGACGGGGTAACGCTCGGCTACTACCGGCAAACGAAGGTGCGGGTCGCGACGGAGGAAGGCGACGTGCTCGCCTGGCTGTACGTGCTGAACGGCTACGAAGGCGGCCTGCCGTCGGCCCGGTATCTGGGCATCCTGGCCGACGCCGCCGAGACCGCGGGCGCGCCCTCGGAGTACGTCGCCGACCTGCGGTCCAGGCCCTGCGACTCGGTCGGCAGCTGACCCGAGCACCCGGCCCCGCGCGGCCGGCAACTTAAAGCGCACTCGAAGTCGCGGGCGGCGGGCGGCTATCCTCTGGGCCATGGCCGCCAAGGGTCCCGCCGACCTGCTCACGATCTCGGAGCTCTCCGCCCGCAGCGGCGCGGCCCCCTCGGCGCTGCGCTTCTACGAGAGCCAGGGGCTCATCTCGGCCAGCCGGACGGCGGGCAACCAGCGTCGCTACCCGCGGCACATGCTGCGCCGGGTCGCGTTCATCCGGGCCGGCCGCGAGCTGGGCCTGGAGCTGCGGGAGATCAAGTCGAGCCTGGCCCGGCTCCCGGCCGACCGGGCGCCGACGCGAGCTGAGTGGGGCCGGGCGGCGCGGGCCTGGCAGTCCAGGATCGACGCCAGGATCGCCGATCTGCAGGCGATGTCCAGCACGCTGAGCAGCTGCATCGGCTGCGGGTGCCTCTCGCTGCGCCGCTGCGCTCTCTACAACCCGCAGGACACGGCGCAGGGCAACGGGCCGGGGGCCCGATGGCTGCTCGGTGACGAGCCGGCGGCCGCTACTTGACCGGAAGGCGCTACCTGACCAGGAAGGCGATCAGCAGGAACAGCGCGGGCGCCACGATGGCCGCCACCGGGCGCCAGGCCACGCTGCTGCGCAGTTCGCCGCCGCCAGGACCGCGGTCGCGGCCGGCGGCCGCCCGGCGGTCGAGCTCGATCCGCATGATCTGGCTCGGCTGCTGCCGGGCCAGGTCGGCCGCCTCGGCGGGTGCCCGGCTGCTGATGCCGCGCTGCCCGAGAGACGGAAACATCGAGCCGCGCATCTGCCGCCGGGCCCGTGACCTGCGACTGGAGTACAGCGCCCAGCTGTAGATCGTCTTTGTCTTCCGGGGCGCGGGCCGGCCGCAGGCGAACTCGACCGAGTCGCCCAGCGTCACGGCCGTCACGACGCCCCACGGCGCCCGGTGGTCGCGCAGCGGGTTGTGGATCGTGACGCCTTCGTCGTCGGTCTCGACCCGGGAGTGCAGGGTGCACGCGTACAGCACGCCAGTGGCCGTGAGCAGGCCTGCGATGCCGCGGACCGAGTTGATCGTCAGGTCGTCGAAGAGCAGGTAGACGACGTTGACGAGGGCGAAGACCACCCAGGCCCACCACAGCACCAGCGGCGCCGGATGCCGGAACACCGTACGGCCGTCCGGCCTGGCCTTCCAGAGCGTGCGCGGCCCGTCCTGGCCGCCGCCGCGCCCGTAGGGCGCGCCCGGCGGTGCTTGCGGTGACGGCGGGAAGGACACGGGACCCATACTCCAGACGGCATGCTCGGGCAACGACCGGTTTCCTACTGTATGCGCAACTGAGCGGCAAGGTAGGGCCGGCTGCGGCCGGGCCGTCAGGCGAGCGCGCCGGCGACCTGGTCCCGGCCCTCAGCGGCACCCTGACCGCGGTCGGGCGCCGCCGTGCCGCCCGACATCGCCGTGAGCGCCGTCGCGGCCATGAGCCGGACGCCCAGCCCGATGGCCCGCTCGTCGACGTCAAAGACCGCCTGGTGGATGTCGAAGTCATCGGCCGAGCCCGGGGTACGGGTGCCGAGCCTGGCCAGCGCGCCGGGAATGGAGTCCAGGTACCAGGCGAAGTCCTCGCCGCCCAGGCTCTGGCTCGCCGTCGTGATCGAGTCAGGACCCAGCACCCGGTCCGCGGCCGCCTCGAACATCGCCGTGCAGAGCGCGTCGTTGACCGTGGGCGGCACGTTGCGCTGGTAGGTGATCTCCGGCACCACGCCGTAGGCGCTCGCCACGGACTCCACCAGCGCCTTTACCAGCTCCGGCGCCTCGTGCCAGGCGGTGTCGTCCAGGCACCGGACGGTGCCCTCGACCACGCCGTCGTCCGGGATCGCGTTGGCGGCCGTCCCGGCGCTGACCCGGCCCCAGACCAGGCTGAGGCTGGAGCGCGGGTCCACCCGCCTGGACAGCGCGGCCGGCAGCTCAGTGATGATCTTGCCGAGCGCGAACACCAGATCCGCGGTCAGGTGCGGGCGGGCGGTGTGGCCGCCGGGGCCGGTCACCTTGACCATCAGCTTGTCGCACGCCGCGGTGATGGCTCCGACCCTGGTGCCGATCTTGCCGACCTCGAGCCTGGGCTCGCAGTGCAGCGCGAAGATGCGGTCTACCGAGGCGATGCCGCCGGCCGCGAGCACGTCCATCGCGCCGCCTGGCACTTCCTCGGCGGGCTGGAAGATCAGCCGCACCCTGCCGGGGAGCGCCCGCGCGGCCGCGACCCTGGCCAGGAACAGGCCGGTGCCGAGCAGGATCGACGTGTGCACGTCGTGCCCGCAGGCGTGGCACGCGCCCTGGTTGACGGACCGGTACGGCACGTCCTTCTCGTCGTTGATGGGCAGCGCGTCGATGTCCGCCCGCAGCGCCACCACGGGCTCGTCCGCCGACCCGGTGCCGACGTCGACGGTGAGGCCGGTGCCCTTGGGCAGGATGTTCGGCCGCAGCCCGGCGGCCTCGAGGCGCAGGGCTATCCGGCGCGTGGTCCGGTATTCGTGATAGCCCGTCTCCGGGTGCGCGTGCAGGTCTCGGCGGAAATCGATCAGCTCGCCCTCATGCCCGGCGAGAAACGCGTCGAGCTCCCCGTCAAGATCATGCTCGGCCATGCGCTGCCTCCCCGTGGGCATTGGAACGCCAACCGGCACTCTTACTCGTTGCAACACTGTGCAGCGTGTCCATGTGTCCTCGTACTCACTCCGGTCCGCCAGCAAGCAGACCGCCGCGGGAAGCTCAGCTGCGCCTCCCGAGCCGGCCTTACGTTATGTGCCCGCTCCCAGAACTGCGCCGGAACCCCATGTTCCGGATCACGGCAGGCGGGCCGTCAGCGTGGCCACGTTAGGTACCGGCTTTTCGGTCACCAAAACGCGGCGCCTTGCGCTCGCTGATGCCTGAGCCTGCCTGCGAGCGACTTCATCCACCTGACTAGCCAATATTCGCGCCGAATAGGCGCCACTCTGCTTGCCCGTCGCTCGCTGACGAGATTCGCTGTCTACTGGTCAGCATCGTACCGGTAGCTCAGCCGGATTCGCTGACGTTGCATGATTGTTGAAACGAGCGAGCCGGCCGATCAGTATGCGTCCGCGGGCTGGTAGACGCCCCACACCTCGCGCATCGCATCGCAGACTTCGCCGATCGTGGCGCTCGCGCGCAACGCCTCGCGGATGGGAAACAGCAGGTTCGCGCGTGCCGGCCGCGGTGCGCTTAATGTCGTCGAGCCGCCGCCGCACCTCGGCGTTGTCCCGGCCGCCGCGCAGCGTGGCCAGCCGCGCCGCCTGCTCCTGCTCGATCGCCGGGTCCACCCGCAGCGGCTCGTACGGCTCTTCCTTCGCGCTCACGTACGCGTTGACGCCGACGATCTTGCGCTCGCCCGAGTCGATCTCGCGCGCGATCCGGTACGCCGACCGCTCGATCTCCGCCTTCTGGAATCCCTGCTCGATGGCCGCGACCGCGCCGCCGAGCTCGGCCACCTTGGCCATCAGCTCCTTGGCCTGCGCTTCGATGTCGTCGGTCATGGACTCGATCGCGTACGAGCCGGCCAGCGGGTCGACGGTCGCGGTCAGGTCCGTCTCGCTGGCCAGCACCTGCTGCGTGCGCACGGCCAGCGTGGCCGCCTTCTGACTCGGCAGCGCGATGGCCTCGTCGTAGGAGTTGGTGTGCAGTGACTGCGTCCCGCCGAGCACCGCCGCCAGCGCCTGCAGCGTGACCCTGGCGAGGTTGACCTCCGGCTGCTGGGCGGTGAGCTGGACACCGGCGGTCTGGGTATGGAAGCGCAGCATCTGCGAGCGCGGGTCACGGGCCCCGAACTCGTCCCGCATGATGTGCGCCCACAGCCGCCGGGCCGCGCGGAACTTCGCCACCTCCTCCAGCAAGGTGGTCCTGGCCACGAAGAAGAACGACAGGCGCGGCGCGAAGTCGTCCACCGCCAGGCCGGAGGCAATCGCGGCGCGCACGTACTCGCGGGCATTAGCGAGCGTGAAGGCTATCTCCTGAACCGGCGACGCGCCCGCCTCCGCCATGTGATAGCCGGAGATCGAGATCGTATTCCAGCGCGGAATCTCCGCGCGGCAGTAGGCGAACGTATCCGCCACCAGCCGCAGCGAGGGCTGCGGCGGGTAGATATACGTTCCGCGCGCGATGTATTCCTTCAGGATGTCGTTCTGAATGGTGCCGGAGATCTCCGTCGCTTTGACGCCCTGTTCCTCGGCCACGAGCTGATACAGCATCAGCAGCAGCGCGGCGGGCGCGTTGATCGTCATCGAGGTCGAGACCTGGCCGAGCGGGATCCCGTCCAGCAGCAGTCGCATGTCCTCGATCGAGTCGATCGCGACGCCGACTTTGCCGACCTCGCCCCTGGCCTGCGGCGCGTCGGAGTCATAGCCCATCTGGGTGGGCAGGTCGAAGGCGACCGACAGTCCCGTCGTGCCCGCCTCGATCAGCTGATGGTAGCGGCGGTTGGAGTCGGCCGCGGTCGAGAACCCGGCGTACTGACGCATGGTCCAGGGCCGGGTCAGGTACATCGTCGGATAGACACCGCGGGTGAATGGAAAGGCCCCGGGCTCGCCCAGATCCGCATCGGGGTCAAGATTTTGCACGTTCTTGGGCCCGTAAACGCCTTCGATTGGCCTGCCTGACTCCGATATGCGGCTCATAGAACCAGATTATGGCGCGGGCAACTAGCGGCCTAGGTGGGGAAGGTCACAGCGCGTGACACGAGCACCGCGAAAGAGAACGTAGGCTGCTCACCTGCTCGCGAGGCTGACCGATATATGGCTAGTTGGCGGGCAAGGCGGACAGCGAAATGGAGTGTCTCCATGAGGCTACGAGCCCGGCGTCTGGTGGTCCCCGGGGCCGCCCTGGCGCTAGCCTGCCTGGCCGCCGCGCCGCTGCCTGCCACCGCCGGGCAGAGCCCGGCCAGCGCGGCTGCCACCGTCGGCGGGCCGCTGCTGGCCAGTCACGGCACCGTCGTCCAGTACGTCGGCCGCCCGGCCCGCAAGGTCCCCGCCGTCCCGGCCTCCGCCTGGGTGGTCGCCAACGCCAGCACCGGGCAGGTGCTCGCCGCGAAGGACCCGCATGGCCGATTCGGCCCGGCCAGCACGATGAAGGTGCTGACCGCGATCACGCTGATCCCGCTGCTCAAGCCGGGCTCGATGGTGCTCGCCAGCAAAGCGGCGGCGGACACCGAGCCGATGGACGCGGGTCTGGTGGCCGGCCGCAGGTACCGGGTCTCCGACCTCTTCACGGCCCTGCTGACCATCTCGGCCAACGACGCGGCCGTCGCGCTGACCGAGGCGACCGGATCGCTGGCCAAGGGCATGGCCCTGATCAACGCCGAGGCGCACCATCTGCAGGCCTATGACGTCGTGGCCAAACGGCCCAACGGGCTGCCAGCCGACGGCCAGGTCGAATCCGCCTATGACGAGGCGCTGATCGCCCGGCAGGCGCTGGCGATGCCAGCGTTCATGAAGTACGACTCGACGCTGTCGGCCAAGTTCGAGGTCAAGCCGCGGCACTGGGAGACGCTGGTCAACCAGAACTGGCTACTGACGAAGTATCGCGGCGCGCTCGGCGGCAAGATCGGCTGGACGGTGACGTCGGAAGCCACCTACGTGGGACTGGCCAGGCGCAACGGCGTCACGCTGATCGTCACGATCCTGCACTGCACCCCGCTGCAGGAGATCACCTCCGCGGTGCAGCTCCTGAACTGGGGGTTCGCGATGAACGGCAAGGTGAGCGCGGTCGGCACGCTGGTGCCGCCGCTGGCCGCGCCTGCCGCCAGGCACAGCATTGGCAAGCACGGCGGACCGGCCGGTGACGCCGCGAGCCTGGCGAAGGCCACGGCGGCCGGCTCTGGATCGGGCGGCCAGCTGGCGCTCTACGCCGGCGTCATCGCCGTGACCGGCCTCGGCCTGGGCGGTGCGGGCACGCTGGCCCGCAGGCGCCGGCTGGCCGGCAAGCACCGCAGCTCGTTAGACCGCGACGGGCCAGATCCGGGCGCAGACCACCGGTCGGGGCAGCCAGGCGCAGACAGCGGCTTAGCTGACCCGGGCCGCTTGGCCCGGGTCAGCTAAGCCACCGCTGACGACGCTGCCTTAGTCGTCGCTGGCCGTGGTGTCGGTGCCGACGTCACGGGCCGAGCCGGACCGCACCAGCGGCCGTACCCAGTCCGAGCCGCCGGATCGACCGGTTCTCGCCGCTGGCCGTGGCGGGCACCTCGGTCGTCGGCTCGTCCGCCAGCTCGTTCGGCACGGCCGGCTCGGTGGTTGTCACCGGCTCGGCCGTCAGCCACGGGCTCCGCGACCACCGCGTCGCGCGCGGCCACATCGCGGGCGGCCACTACCGTGAACCGGCCCATCGCGATGCCCGCGAGGAACGCGATCAGGACACCGAGTCCGGTGAAGAAGCCGATCTGTTCCAGCACCATCCGGGTCGGTCCGCCGGTCGGCGTGCCCGGCCGACGGCAGGCTCGTCCAGCGCGCCGCCACCAGGCCACCGACCGCGAACCAGGCACCGCCGGCCGCGGCCAGCCAGGACCCCAGCACGGCCACCAGCCGGTGCCGGCTGCCGAGCACGACGAGACCGCCGAGCAGGACAGCTGCTCCCGGCAGCACTTCCAGCCAGAGCCGCCCGGAGGTGTAGTCCCAGGCCCGGTTCGGCGTGTAGGCGTAGTGGAAGTACGGGCCGACGAACGGGATCACCGCGCCCCAGATTCCAAGCAGCACGAGCAGCACACCACTGAGCGCGCCCCGGCTCCGCCGGACGCGAAGCGTTCCAGTCATTGTCGTGAACACTCCCTGCGCAGGCGTGGGGGGATTGAATGCCTGCGCGGGCGCAGTTACCCGCGAACCCGGAGCTTAACCAGCGGGCTACCGGGCGGGCAGGAAACCGATCCGGTCCCGCACCCGCGTCATCGTGGCCGCGGCCAGCTCATGGGCCCTGGCCGCCCCGGCCGCCAGCAGCTTGTCCAGCTGCGCGTCGTCGGCGAGCAGTTCTTCCGTCCGCTCCCGGATCGGGGCGAACGCGTCCACCACGACCTCGGCGAGTTCCTTCTTGAAGCTGCCGTAGCCGGCCCCGGCGTACCGCTGCTCCAGGCTGGCGACCGGCTCACCGGACAGCGCCGAGTAGATCCGCAGCAGGTTCGTCACGCCGGGCTTCGCCTGCTCGTCCGCGCGCACCTCGCCGTCGGTGTCGGTAACCGCGCGCATGATCTTGCGGCGGATCGCCGCCGGGTCCTCGAGCACGTCGATGATGCCCTGCGGCGCCGACGCGGACTTGCTCATCTTGATCGAGGGATCCTGCAAGTCGGCGATCTTGGCGACCTCCGGCAGGATGTACGGACCGGGCACGACGAACGTGCTGCCGAACCGGTGGTTGAACCGCTGGGCCAGGTCCCTGGTCAGCTCCAGGTGCTGGCGCTGATCCTCGCCGACGGGCACCTGATCGGCGTCGTAGAGCACGATGTCGGCCGCCTGCAGGATCGGGTAGGTGAACAGCCCGACGCTCGCCGCGTCCGCGCCGCCCTTGGCGGACTTGTCCTTGAACTGGACCATCCGGCTCGCCTCGCCGAAGCCGGTGATGCACGACAGCACCCAGGCAAGCTCCGCGTGCTCGGCCACATGGCTCTGCACGAACACGATCGACCGGTCCGGGTCCAGCCCGGCCGCGAACAGCTGCGCGGCCGCGACCCTGGACCGGCGGCGCAGGTCGGCGGGCTGCTGCGGCACCGTGATCGCGTGCAGGTCGACCACGCAGTAGACGGTCTCGTGGGTCTCCTGCAGCGCCACCCACTGGCGCAGCGCACCCAGGTAGTTGCCGATATGGAAGGAATCGGCAGTCGGCTGGATACCGGAGAAGACACGGGGCCTGGGCATGCCTGGCAGTCTAGCCAGCCCGGCGGGCTGGCTCGGGCCGCTGGTGGCCGGCGGCGAGATCCGCCGCGAGGGCCGCGTTCCTGGCGGCGAACTCGCGCCAATCCGGCGGCGTCCGGACCAGCCAGCGCCCGGCCTGGATCCGGCCGGCCAGTTCGTAGGCCGGGCGCTGGCCGCGAACTGGCGGCGCTCGCGCTGCACTGCGCACCGCGCCACTGTGACCCGGGCACTGCGACCCGGGCACCGTGACCCGCGCACTGTGCGATGCGGGCACGGGGCCACGCGCGCGTGCGGGCTACGCGCCTACCGTGTCGCCGTGCACCACCGGCACGATGTCGGGCGCGCCGAGCCGGATCGCGTCCGCGTCCTGGTCGGACTCCGCCTCCTGGGACGCGCGCTCGGCCGCGACCCTGGCCCGGTAGTTCTCCAGTTCCCTGGCGATCTGCCGGGACTTCCACTTCATCGGCCCGGCCATCAGGGTGACCGCTTCCTCGGCGGCGAGCACGCCCCGGTCCCACGTCTCGATCGACGCGTGCGTGCGCCGGGCCAGCACGTCGTCCAGGTGCCTGGCGCCTTCGTGCGAGGTCGCGTAGACCACCTCGGCCCGCAGGTAGTCGTCCGCGCCCGCCAGCGGCTTCCCGAGCCCGGAGTCGGCGGCGATCAGGTCCAGCACCTCGCCGATCATGGACCCGTACCGGTCCAGCAGGTGCTCGATCCTGGCCACGTGCAGCCCGGATGACCGGGCCAGCCCGTACCGGGAGTTCCACAGCGCCTGGTAGCCGTCCGCTCCTGCCAGCGGGATGTTCTCGGTACAGGACGGCGCGACCTTGCCGTCCAGCCCGTGCGCCACCGCGTCGACGGCGTCCCTGGCCATGAGCCGGTAGGTGGTGTACTTGCCGCCCGCGATCATGACCAGGCCGGGCACCGGATGCGCGACGGTGTGCTCGCGGGACAGCTTCGACGTGGACTCCGACTCGCCCGCCAGCAGCGGCCGCAGGCCCGCGTAGACGCCTTCGACGTCGTCGCGGGTCAGCGGGACGGCGAGGACGTCATTCAGCTGGGCCAGCACGTAGTCGATGTCCGCGCGGCTCGCCGCGGGGTGGGCCTTGTCCAGCGACCAGCCGGTGTCGGTGGTGCCGATGATCCAGTGCCGCCCCCACGGGATCACGAACAGCACGCTCACCGGCGTGCGCAAGATGATCCCGGTGCTGGAGTGGATCCGGTCCCGCGGCACGACCAGGTGCACGCCCTTGGACGCGCGCACGTTGATGGAGCCGCGGCCGCCCACCATTTCCTGGATGTCGTCGGTCCAGACGCCGGTGGCGTTGACGACCTGCTGCGCCCTGATCTCCAGCTCGGTCCCGGTCTCCAGGTCGGTCGCCCGGACGCCGGTGACCCGCTCGCCCTCGCGCAGGAAGCCGGTCACCTGCGTGCGCGACGCCGCGTGCGCGCCGTAACTGGCCGCCGTGCGCAGCAGCGTGACGACGTACCGTGCGTCGTCGACCTGCGCGTCCCAGTACACCAGCCCGCCGGTGAGCGCCGAGCGCTTCAGCGCGGGCGCGAGCCTGAGCGCGGACTTCCTGGTCAGCTGCCGGTGGCCGGGCAGGCCGCGGGACTGGCCCAGGGTGAAGCCGAGGGTGTCGTAGGCGGAGACGCCGGTGCCGACGTAGGCCCGCTCCCAGCCGTAGTGCGTGAACGGGAACAGGAACGAGACCGGGTGGACCAGGTGCGGCGCCAGCCGCTGCAGCAGGATGGACCGCTCGCTCAGCGCCTCCCGCACCAGGCTCACGTTGAGCTGTTCCAGGTAGCGCAGACCGCCGTGGATGAGCTTGCTCGACCGCGACGACGTGCCCGAGCCGAAGTCCCTGGCCTCGACCAGGCCGACGGTCAGCCCGCGGGTGACCGCGTCCAGCGCGACCCCGGCCCCGACCACGCCGCCGCCGACCACCAGCACCTGATGCTCGGTGCCGGCCAGCGCCTCCAGCGCCGCGGCTCGTTCTGCCGGTCCGATCCGAGTGGTGGCCCTGGCGGGATTATGCGGGGTACCGCCCCCGTTCCCCGCATGGTGATTGGTGGCGGCCCGGGCGCCGGCCCAGACCCGGCCCAGGTCAGCGCGGCGCGGCACTGGGAGTCACCACGACCTCCACTCGCTGGAATTCCTTCAGGTCGGAGTAGCCGGAGGTGGCCATGGTGCGGCGGAGCGCGCCCATCAGGTTCATCGACCCGTCGGCGACCGTCGACGGCCCGTGCAGGATCTGCTCCAGCGAGCCGATCGTGCCGACCTTCAGCCGGGCGCCGCGCGGCAGGTCCGGGTGGTGCGCCTCGCTGCCCCAGTGGTAACCGCGGCCGGGGGCCTGCGCGGCCCGGGCGAACGGCGAGCCGACCATGACCGCGTCGGCGCCCAGCGCGAGCGCCTTGGCGATGTCGCCGCTGGTGGTCATGCCGCCGTCGGCGATCACGTGCACGTACCGGCCGCCGGACTCGTCCAGGTAGTCGCGCCTGGCCGCGGCCACGTCCGCGATGGCGGTCGCCATCGGCACCTTCACCCCGAGGACGGCAGCCGTGGTGTGGCCGGATCCGCCGCCGAACCCGACCAGGACGCCGGCCGCCCCGGTGCGCATCAGGTGCAGCGCGGCCGTGTGCGTCGTGCACCCGCCGACGATGACCGGGACGTCGAGCTCGTAGATGAACTGCTTCAGGTTGAGCGGCTCGGCCAGCCCGGACACGTGCTCGGCCGACACCGTGGTGCCGCGGATCACGAAGATGTCCACGCCGGCGTCGACGACCGACTTGTAGAACCGGGCCGTCCGCTGCGGCGACAGCCGGGCCGCGGTGGTGATCCCGGCCGCCCGGATCTCCTCGATCCGCCGGCCGATGAGGTCTTCCCTGATCGGCTCCGAGTAGATCTCCTGCAGCCGCCGGGTCGCCGCCGCGTCGTCCAGCTCGGCCGCCTCGGCCAGCAGCGGCTCCGGGTCATCGAACCGGGTCCACAGGCCCTCCAGGTCCAGCGCCGCGAGTCCGCCGAGCTTGCCGACCGCGATCGCGGTGGCGGGCGAGACGACGCTGTCCATCGGCGCCACGACCAGCGGCAGGTCGAATCGGTACGCGTCGATCTGCCAGGCGATCGACACCTCGTCCGGGTGCCGGGTCCGGCGGGACGGCACGATGCCGATCTCTTCCAGCGCGTACGCGCGGCGGCCGCTCTTGCCCCGGCCGATCTCCACCACGGTCACGTGTGCTCTTCTCCCACCCCAGCCGCCGGCGGCACTCGCCGGCCTGCCCGCGCTCGCGCGGGCGCTGCGTCAGTTGTTGCGGCGGCCGCCATAGTTCGGCGCCTCGGCCACCATTTCCACGTCGTGCGGGTGACTCTCGGTCAGCCCGGCCCCGGTGATCTGGGTGAACCTGGCCTGCTGCAGCTCGGCGATGGTGCGGGCGCCGCAGTAGCCCATCGCCGCGCGCAGGCCGCCGACGAGCTGGTAGGCCACCGCCGACAGCGGGCCGCGGAACGGCACCTGAGCCTCGACGCCCTCGGGCACCAGCTTGTCCTCGCGCAGCACGTCGTCCTGGAAGTAGCGGTCCTTGGAGTAGGAGCCGCCGCGCTCGGTGTTGCGCATGGCGCCGAGCGAGCCCATCCCGCGGAACAGCTTGAACTGCTTGCCGTTGATGAAGATGACGTCGCCAGGGCCTTCCTCGCACCCGGCCAGCAAGCTGCCGAGCATGACGGAGTCGGCGCCGGCGGCGATGGCCTTGGCGATGTCGCCGGAGTACTGCACCCCGCCGTCCCCGATCACCGGCACGTTCGCCGGCCCGGCCGCCTGGACCGCCTCGTAGATGGCGGTGATCTGCGGCACGCCGACGCCCGCCACGACCCGGGTGGTGCAGATCGCGCCGGGGCCGACGCCGACCTTCACCGCGTCCGCGCCGGCGTCGATCAGCGCCTGCGCCCCGGCCCTGGTGGCGACGTTCCCGCCGATGACCTCGGTGCGCGAGGCGTTGGCCTTCACCTGGGCGACCATATCCAGCACGCCCTGCGCGTGCCCGTGCGCGGTGTCCACGACGAGGAAGTCGACGCCGGCGTCGATCAGCGCCTGCGCCCGCAGCTTGGCGTCCTCGCCGACGCCGATGGCGGCGCCGACGACGAGGCGGCCCTCGGCGTCCTTGGTGGCGTTCGGGAACTTCTCGCTCTTGGTGAAGTCCTTCACCGTGATCAGCCCGCGCAGCCGCCCGGCGTCGTCCACCAGCGGCAGCTTCTCCACCTTGTTGCTGCTCAGCAGCCGCAGCGCCTCGTCCCGGCTGCACCCCGACGGGCGCGGTCACCAGCGGCATCTTGGTCATGATGTCGGCGACCCGGCGGCGGTGATCGGACTCGAACCGGATGTCGCGGTTGGTGACGATGCCGACGAGGCGGCCGTCGGGGTCGGTGACCGGCAGGCCCGAGATCCGGTACCGGCCGCACAGCTCCTCGACCTCGGCCAGCGTGGTGTCCGGGCCGCACGTCACCGGGTTGGTGATCATGCCGGCCTCGGACCGCTTCACCATGTCGACCTGCTGCGCCTGCTCCTCGATCGACATGTTCCGGTGCAGCACGCCGACGCCGCCCTGGCGGGCCATCGCGATGGCCATCCGCGACTCGGTCACGGTGTCCATGGCGGAGGAGACCAGCGGGATCCGCAGCGTGATGCGCCGGGTCAGCCGGGCAGTCGTGTCCGCTTCGCTCGGCATTATGGTGGAAAGTGCCGGTAGCAGCAGAACGTCATCGAAGGTCAGGGCGGGCGGACTGAACTTCTCGTCGCTCATATACAAATATCCATCTGCGGCAGGGAGCTGGGATGTGTTCATCCTAGTAACCAACCCGACACGGGCGCGGCAGCCCCGGTGAGCGCGCCGTGGTGTTCTGCGCCACTTCCCGCGGCCGCGAGGCCGCGTTTGCCCCGGTCGCACCCGCGGCGCGACCCCGTTCCCGCCCCGGGCAGCCCTCCTGCGCGGCTGCCCGGCCAAGGGAGCCGGGATCCCTGCCACGGGGGAGCAGGGATCCCGGCGGCCCCTGGCGGGCCGCGATCCGCGCGACGGGGGGCACGGATCGCCCGGGATGCGCCGGCCTGGCGCGTGGCTATGCGATCGACTCCTCGCGGGCGATCGCCCGCAGCCGGGCGAGCGCCCGGTGCTGGGCGACCCGGACGGCCCCGGCCGACATGCCCAGCGCGTGCCCGGTCTCCTCGGCGGTGAAGCCGGACAGCACCCGGAGCCCGAGCAGCTCGCGCTGATGGCGCGGCAGCCGCGCCAGCAGCGCCCTGGCGCGTTCGGCCTCGATGTACGCGACGACCGTCTCTTCCGGCCCCGGCCGGTCGTCGGGCCCGTCGGGCAGGTCCTCGGTCGGTATCGCCAGCCGCGCCGCGCTGCGCTTGGCGTCGGCCACCTTGTGCGAGGCGATGCCAAAGACAAAAGACGCGAACGGTCGCCCCATGTCCTGATAACGCGGAAGTGCGGATAGAACCGCAATACATACTTCCTGTGCTACGTCATCGGCCGCGTGATAATGCCCCGAAATCCGCCCCAGGCGGGCCCGGCAATAGCGCACCACCATTGGCCTGATCTGCCGCAGCAGACTGTCAATTGCTGCGGGCTGCCCCCGCATGGCCAATTCGGTCACTTCACCGAAATTGCCATGCCTTACTCTATCTACCTGCGATTCCACCCGGTCCCCCTGACTCAGCGGCGGTCTCACGTCTTGGTCTGTGCAAGACCTAGATTCCCCAACTGAAGAGTCAAGGCAACATCAAAATAGGCAACAGAAAGATTACATTGTGCGGCCCAGCCGAAAGATTAGTAATGGAATCACAATCCGTAGTCAAACAACTACTCTGAGTATTGAATGGCGCCGGGTAAATTAAAATGTCCGGGTATAAAAAAGCACATTACCCGGCGAGAGCGTCATATCCGGAAGCGCGGCTGAGGGCTTCGGAAAGGCTCATGTCGGCGGCGCTGCCGAGCACCAGATCGGCCGCCCCGAACCGGCCAGGATCGGCGTGCGGATTGGGGATGGCAATGCACCGCAACCCGGCCGCGTGCGCGGCCGCGACCCCGTGCGGGGTGTCCTCCACCGCCACCGCGGCCGCGGCGGGCAACGCGAGCTTCCGCAGCGCCAGCAGGTAGACACCGGGATCGGGCTTCGGCCGCGCCACCTCGTCGCCACCCGCGACGGTCTCAAACCGCGACAGCGCGGCTACCCGGCCCAGGTGCCCGCGCACCCACTCCCCCGGCGAACCGCTCGCGACGGCGAGCCTGAGGCCCAGCCGCCGAGCCCCGTCGAGCCAGCCGTTGATGCCCGCGGACAGGCCGAGGTCCAGGTGCAGCCGCTCCCGGTAGGCGGTGCGGCGCGCGTGGCTCGCCGCGCGCGAGAAGCCGGAGCCGACGGCCTCCGCCAGCCGCGCGTACCGCTCCTCGCTGACGTCACCGCCGTGATCGGCGAAGAACGTGGCGGCATCGAGTTCCAGTCCGTGCTGGCGCCACTCCCACTGCCAGCTCGCCAGCCCGGTGCTCTCGGTGTCCATCAGCAGCCCGTCGAAGTCAAAGATCACCGCTTCGATAGACACGCCCTCAGTATCTCCGAGCATCCGCCGTGTCCGCGCGCGAGTTTTCCCGGCCACGCGGCGTCCGCCAGGGATCACCGCCGGCCGCACCCCAGCCCGCCACACGGCGCCGGCCGCAGCGGCACCCGGCCCGCGCGAGCACGTCATGCTGCGCCGTTACGCGCGGTCACCGGGAACGCCGGAGCCCGCCGCCCCGGCCGGTCAGGCACAGGGCGGCGGGCTCCGGAGCGTACTGCGTTAGTGCTGGTGGCCGTGTCCGCCGGCGGCGGCCGGCTCGGCCGGCTCCGGCTTCTCCGTCACCAGAGCCTCGGTCGTCAGCAGCATGCCTGCGATCGAGGCGGCGTTCTGCACGGCCGACCTGGTCACCTTGACCGGGTCGAGCACGCCCTGAGCCACCAGGTCGCCGAACTCGCCGGTCGCGGCGTTGTAGCCGTGGCCCGCGGGCAGCTCGGCGATGCGAGCGACGATGACGCCGCCCTCGGCGCCCGCGTTCTCCGCGATCCACCGGGCCGGCGCGCTGAGCGCGCGGCGCACGATCCGCACGCCGGTCGCCTCGTCGCCGGTCAGGCCGAGGTCGTCGAGCTGACCCGCGACCTGGACCAGCGCGCTGCCGCCGCCGGGAATGATGCCCTCCTCGATGGCTGCCCTGGTCGCCGAGATCGCGTCCTCGAGCCGGTGCTTCTTCTCCTTGAGCTCGACCTCGGTCGCCGCCCCGGCCCGCAGCACGGCGACGCCGCCGGCCAGCTTGGCGACGCGCTCCTGCAGCTTCTCCCGGTCCCAGTCCGAGTCGGTGTTCTCGATCTCGGTGCGCAGCTGCCGGATCCGGTCCTGGACCGCGCTCTGGTCGCCCGCGCCGTCGACGATCGTGGTGGTGTCCTTGGTCACCACGACCCGCCGGGCCTCGCCGAGCACGTCCAGCCCGGCCAGGTCGAGCTTCAGGCCGACTTCCTCGCTGACCACCTCGGCGCCGGTCAGCACGGCCATGTCGCCGAGCATCGCCTTGCGCCGGTCACCGAAGCCCGGTGCCTTGACCGCGACGACGTTGAGCAGGCCGCGGATCTTGTTCACGACGAGCGTCGACAGCGCCTCGCCGTCCACGTCCTCCGCGATGACCACCAGCGGCTTCTTGGTCTGGGCGATCTTCTCCAGCAGCGGCAGGAACTCCTGCATCGAGGAGATCTTGCCGCCGGTCAGCAGGATGTAGGCGTCCTCCAGGACTGCCTCCATCCGCTCCGGGTCGGTGGTGAAGTACGCCGAGATGTAGCCCTTGTCGAACTGCATGCCCTCGGTGAACTCGAGCTCGATGCCCATCGTGGGGGCTTCCTCGACGGTGATGACGCCGTCCTTGCCCACCTTGTCGAAGGCTTCGGCGATGACCTCGCCGATCTTCGGGTCCTGCGCCGAGATGGTGGCGACGTGCGCCACCTCCTTGCGCTCCTCTACCTCGCGAGCGGACTTGACCAGCATCTCCGCGACCGCGGCTGGCGGCCAGGTCGATGCCGCGCTTGAGCGCGATCGGGTTGGCGCCGGCCGCCACGCTGCGCAGGCCCTCGGACACCATGGCCTGGGCCAGCACGGTGGCGGTCGTGGTGCCGTCACCGGCCACGTCGTTGGTCTTGGTCGCGACTTCCTTGGCGAGCTGCGCGCCCAGGTTCTCGGTCGGGTCCTCGAGCTCTATCTCCCGGGCGACGGTCACGCCGTCGTTGGTGATGGTGGGAGCTCCCCACTTCTTGTCGATCACGACGTTGCGGCCCTTGGGGCCGAGCGTGACCTTGACGGCGTCAGCGAGGCGGTTCACGCCGCGCTCGAGTGCGCGCCGTGCGTCCTCGTTGAATTCCAGGCTCTTGGCCATGTGGATACCTCGGTGTCTGTACTAGGTCTGGGAATGCTCGGGCGGTCGCACGCCACCGCCCCGGACCGGAACGCTGCCCGGCGGATTACCTCCGCGAGCGGCGAACCGAGCCGGGGCGGTGCCGGACCGGCCGGTGCCAGGTCAGGCACTTGGTCAGTCCGGCGCGGGCGGGCCCGCGCGCGCGAATCCTGCTCGTTACTTGTCGATGATGGCGAGTACGTCCCGGGCGGAGAGCACTAGGTACTCCTCGCCGTGGTACTTCACCTCGGTGCCGCCGTACTTGCTGTACAGCACCACGTCACCGACCTTGACGTCCAGCGGGACACGCTTGGCGCCGGCGTCATCGAACCGACCCGGGCCGACGGCCAGGACTTCGCCCTCCTGGGGCTTCTCCTTGGCGGTGTCGGGAATCACCAGGCCGGATGCGGTGGTCTGCTCGGCTTCGAGCGGGCGCACCACGATCCGGTCTTCGAGCGGCTTGAGAACAACCTTGGTGGCGGTCGTCACGATCTGACCTCCCCCTCCGGAAAGGGCTAGCTGATTTAGAGAGTCGACCATGTCGGCCTGCCGTCGCGGGGGTCAGACCAACTCGTCGCATTAGCACTCTACCTTAGTGAGTGCCAGTCCGCACTGTAGCCCCCCACACTGCCAGCGTCAAACCAGAGCGAGCGCATCCGCCCAGGTCAGCCGCGCTTGGCTGCGGTGATGCTGGTCACCGGCAGGGACGAGTCGGCCGGGAAGTCGAGCACCGACGGCTCGACGCCGCGGGCGTGCAACTCGGCCCCCAGCGCGGCGACCATGGCGCCATTGTCGGTGCACAGGCCCGGCCGCGGCACCCGCAGCGCGATCCCGGCGGCGTCGCAGCGCTCGGCCGCCAGCGCGCGGAGCCGGGAGTTGGCCGCCACCCCGCCGCCGATCACCAGGTGGTCGACGCCGTGCTCCTTGCAGGCGTCCACGGCCTTGCGGGTCAGCACATCGGCGACCGCCTCCTGGAACGAGGCGGCCACGTCCGCGACCGGGACCGGCTCGCCCGCCGCCTGGCGGGCCTCGACCCACCTGGCCACCGCCGTCTTCAGGCCGGAGAAGGAGAAATCGCTGGTCCCGTCCCGATACTTGCTGCGCGGGAAGGGAACGTGGCGGGCGTCGCCGGTCGCAGCCGCTCGGTCAATGTGCGGCCCACCGGGGAACGGGAGCCCCAGCACCCTGGCGACCTTGTCGAAGGCCTCCCCGGCAGCATCGTCGATCGTCGCCCCGAGCGGGACGATCTCGTGCGCCACATCGGGCACCAGCAGCAGCGAGGAGTGCCCGCCGGACACGAGCAGCGCGATGGCGGGCGCCGGCAGCGGGCCGTGCTCTAGCTGGTCGACCGCGACGTGCGCGGCGAGGTGGTTGACCCCGTAGAGCGGCTTGTCCAGCGCGAGCGCGTACGCCTTGGCCGCGCACACGCCCACCAGCAGCGCGCCGGCCAGGCCGGGGCCGGCGGTCACCGCGAGCGCGTCGACGTCGGCCAGCCGCACCCCGGCCTTGTCCAGCGCCCGCTCGACGGTGGGAACCATGGCCTCCAGGTGCGCCCGGCTCGCGACCTCAGGTACCACGCCGCCGAACCGCGCGTGCTCGTCGACGCTGGAGGCGACGGCGTCGGCCAGCAGTTCGTGCCCGCGCACCAGCCCGACCCCGGTCTCGTCGCACGAGGTCTCGATACCGAGCACCAGCGGCGCCGTCCCGGTCAGCTCCGTCACCGCGCACCCCCGGCCGCCTGCGGGCGGACCGACCCGGCCTCGGCCTCGGACCTCGTGGTCAGGTCGCGGCGCATCACGATGGCGTCGGTGCCCGAGGGCTGGTAGTAGCCGCGGCGCACGCCGATCTGGCCGAAGCCCCACCACCGGTAGAGCCGTTGCGCGCGCGTGTTGTCCGCCCTGACCTCCAGGAACATCTCCGTGCAGCCGCGCCGCCTGGCCTCGGCGACGAGCGCGGACAGCAGCCCGGTGCCGATGCCCTGCCCCCACTGGCTGGCGGCCACCGCGATCGTCAGCACGTCCGCCTGGCCGCCGGCCGTGAGCAGGCCCGCGTACCCGGCGATGCCGGCCGGCTCCTCGGCGACCAGGTAGTACCGGCTGGCCGGCTGCTGGCTCAGCTCGCCCGCCAGCATCGCCCGGGACCAGGCCTCGGCGCCGAACAGCGCGGCCTCCAGCTCCAGCACAGCGTCCAGATCCGCGGTGGTCATCAGCCGCAGCTGCGGGCCGGGCTGCAGCCGCGGCCGCCGGCCCGGTCGTCATGGCCTGGCCCCGTCCGGCTGGCGCCGCCTGGCCGGGGCCGGCTCGGTGACCCGCTTGGGCGGGCCGGGCTCCCTGGCGTCTGGCCGCCGCAGGTACAGCGGCTCCGGCGGCTCGGGCGGCTGGCCGGCCTGGACGCGCGCCACCGCGAGCATCGCGAGCTGCCCGGCGGAAGGGAACCTCGGCAGCAGCGGCGTGGACCCGAGCTCCGGATACAGCACCGCGCCCTCGCCGGCCACCGGAAGACCGGCCGGCAGCTCTGCGGGCTTGCCGACGCGGGGCCCGTCACGCCGGCCCCCGTTCCGGTCATAACGCGCCCAGTAGACCTCACGCCGGCGAGCGTCGGTCGCGACCAGGAAATCGCCGTCCGCGTCGGCGGCCGCGGCGATCACGTCCAGCGAGCAGATGCCGTCCGCGGGAATGTCCAGCGCGCTGGCCAGCACCATCGCGGTGACCAGGCCGGCCCGCAGGCCGGTATACGGCCCCGGCCCGGTCCCGACCGCGACGTGGGTCAGGTCCGCGCGGACCGCGCCTGCGCTGCGCAGCACCTCGGCAATCGCGGTCGCGAGCAACTCGCCGTGCCGGCGCGCGTCGACAGCCGACTCCTCGGCGATGACCTGTGACCCGTCATGCAGGGCCACCGTCACGGCCGGAGTCGCGGTGTCGAAGGCGAGGAGAAGCACGGTCATCCAGCCTAATGCCGCTGCGGGCCCGCCCAGGCCGCCGGATGGGCGGGCCGGACCCGGCGGACCTCAGGCTTTGGGCTGCGTGAGTTCCTGGGCGAGCACCAGCGCGGCCACGGCCCTGGCGTCGGCCTGCAGGGTGCCGACCGCGACCGGCCCGAAGCCGCCCGACTCCTGGCCGGACGTGGTCACCGTGATGATCGCGTTGCGGTCCAGCACGGACACCGTGGCGACGTCCCGCTTGATCCCGCCAGTGTGCCCGACCTGGACGCCGACATAGGCCTGCTGGCCCAGCCCCGTCAGCGGGCTGATCGTGGCCTTGGGCAGCGGCGCGTGCTTCGGCGGCTGGATCAGCAGCGCCTTCGCGGCGGTGAAGGCGTCCAGCGCGTTCTGGGAGGCGCTGCCGTTGCCGCTCGCCGCCGCGAATGGCTGGTACGACTGCGCGCTGATCGTCAGCACCAGGAAGTTCGGCTTGCTGTCCATCGTGAAGCTGCACTCGCTGGACGTGGCGGTGTCCGTCGGCTGCACCGTGCTGGCCGGTCCCGGCAGGTACTGGCGCAGCGTCGCGGCCGGCAGCACCTTGCAGGTGTCCGGCACGGACTTGAACTCGCCCTTGAGCAGCGAGGTCACGTACGGCAGCTTGGGCGAGCTGTGATGGGTCACGATCGCGGCCACCCCGGCCGCGATGACGCACACCACGATCGCGACCCCGGTCCAGCGCAGGACGCGCCGCCTGGACTTACGCAGCCGCGCGGCGGCGGCCCGCCGGCCGGACCTGCGCCCACCCGGCGGCGGGTCGGGGACGGGCGCCTCCGCGGGACGCGTCCCCTCCTCCGGCCACTCCGGCGGCTCTTCGCCAGTCCCACGGATCGGCGTACTCACCCTGCTCGTGGTCGTCGGCGCGCGGGGCCGGCGGCCGCAGCCGGGCCCCGCCCGGCCTGGTCGCGTGCACCGAAGGACCGGCCCAGGGCGGCAGGTCCGTGTCGGTGTCGGGGCCGTACTGATCCCAGCCGGGCGGCCCCCCGTGCCGGTCGGGCCGGCGCAGCCGCTCGGGCCGCGGCCGGTCGACGCGCGGTCGATCCGCGATCGGCTGGCGGTCCGACATCGGCTGGCGGTCCGCCGTCGGCTGGCGGTCGTAGCCGCGACGGCCGAGGTCGGGCTGGCGTGCGGGGCGACGGGGCGGCGAGCCCTGGTCAGTCAACGCGTGCCTCCGGATAGCGCTGGGCACCGCGATCAGACACGGCGAAGCGTTCTTCGATCACCCGAAGTGTAGTAGTGCGAACAGTGCCGCGGAGGACAATTCGGAACGGTCAGCGGCCACGGCGGGCCTACCGATCGTGAGCCAGCGCCTGCCGCGCCCGCCCCGCCGCCTGCTGCCAGCGCTCCCCCCAGCCGTCGATCCGCACGGTCCGGGGTTGGTCGCTCTCGCTGCCGGTGCCGTCACCGGCAGCAGCGCCGGGGTGAGGCGGTGCCACGGTTGCCGCAAGCACGGGCGCAGCAAGGACGGGCTCGATCCCGATCGCAAGATAGCTCCCGGCCAGGGCCTCCACCAGTCCTTCGCCCCATTCCACGACCGTGACCGACGTCGCGAGGTCGGCGTCCAGGTCCAGGTCATCGACCTCCGCCCGGCTGCCGAGGCGGTACGCGTCCGCGTGCACCAGATCCGGCCCGCCTGCCAGGCTCGGGTGCACCCGCGCGATGACAAACGTCGGCGACGTCACCGGCCCGCGCACGTTGA
The DNA here is from genome assembly GCA_963805805.1 of uncultured Actinomycetota bacterium. Lineage (GTDB taxonomy): Bacteria > Actinomycetota > Actinomycetes > Streptosporangiales > Streptosporangiaceae > JAJYUU01. The sequence goes on from CAWDVS010000014.1 coordinate 245,205, forward strand.
GCCCGGCGCCGATGCCCTGGGTCAGCGTCGTCTTCCCGGCGCCGAGCGGCCCGGACAGGACCACCAGGTCACCGGCCGCCAGCAGGCGGGCCAGCCGGCCGCCGAGCTCCGCCATCCCCGCGGCCGTCGGCACGTCGGTCTGCACGCTGAACGCCGGCCCGGCTGTCGTCGTCACTTACTTATGCCTCCGCGTCCTGGCCGCCGTCCAGCGCGAGTCGCGGTCAGGTCAGAAATCTCCTCGGTCACCATGTCCGGTCGTTCCAGGATGATGGCATGCCCGGCACCGGGCACGACGACCAGCCGCGCGCCGGGGATCGCGGCGGCCAGGTCCTCCGACAGCCGCAGCGGGATCAGCCGGTCGGCGCCGCCGGTCATGACGGTCACCGGGACCCGGCCGAGCACGGGCAGCGCCGCGCGCTGGTCGTGCTCGCGCAGCGCGACGAAGAAGTCAGCGATGACATCGATCGGGGTGGCCCGGATCGTAGCTCTCCAGGAAGCCGACGGCGGCCGGGCTGACATCCGGGTCGCCGAACGCGATGAGGCGCGTGAACAGGAACGCCAGGTCGCCCGCGGACTGGCGGAATCGCTCGACGAAGTCGGCCCGCCGTCCCTGGGACGTGCCCCGCAGCAGCGGCGGCGCCGCCACCCGGGCGGCCGGCCGCAGCGGGGCCGGCAGCCAGGACACCGGGTCGACGCCGGCCGCCGCGGTCGAGATCAGCACGGCGCCGGCCACGGTCGAGCCGAACAACTCAGGCTGCAGCGCCGCCAGCGCCATGATCGTCATGCCGCCCATGGAGTGGCCGACGAGGATCGCGGTGCCGCCCGGCGGCACGGTGGCGGCCAGCACCGCGGCCAGGTCGGCGCCGAGCTGGTCGATGCTGACGTGGTCGCGCGGTGACCGGCCGGACCGGCCGTGACCGCGCTGGTCCCAGAAGACCAGCCGCGCCTCGGCCGCGAAGTCCTGCCGCTGGTAGTGCCAGACGTCCTGGCTGAGCGTGTACCCGTGACAGAAGACGAGCGTGACCGGGGCGTCTTCCAGCCCGCTGATCTCGGTGTAGAGCGGCACTCCGTCGTTGGCGGTGACCGGCACCGGCCGGCCGCGCAGCCAGCCGAACGGCTCGGCCGCGGCCGGGTCGGGCTGGGTGCGCATCCGGCCGACCGCGATCTTCTCGGCCGCGATGACCGCGCCGACGCCGGCCGCGGCGACCCCGGTCGCCAGCCCGGCGATGCTAGTGAGCCGCCGCCACCTGGCCATCGGCTCTCCCGTCCACGGCAAGAGTCGCTCCCGGCGCCGGTTACTCCCGAGTAAGTTCTTGGCACCTTACCGGTGAAACGGGTCACTATCTCGTAGGAGATGGTGCCAAGCCGGTCGGCCCACTCCTGCGCTGTCGGCTCGCCCTGATCGCCGGGCCCGAACAGGATCACCTCGTCGCCTTCCTCGGCCGGCTGGTCGCCGAGGTCCAGCATGATGTGGTTGAGGTTGACGGTGCCCGCGATCGGGACCCGCCGGCCCCTGGTCCAGAGCAGCCCGTCGTGGTTGGTGGCAGTCCGCGGGACGCCCTCGTTGTAGCCAAGCGGGAGCACTCCGATGGTGGCATCCCGCTGCGTCTCGAATCGGTGGGCGTAGGACACCGGGGTCCCCGCGGGTACCCGCTTCACCTGGATCAGCCGGGCCCGCACGGTCATGGCCGGGCGCAGCCAGTCCGGCACGCCGCCGGGCGTCGTGCACAGCCCGACGACGGGGCCACCGGGCCGGACCAGGTCGAAGTAGCTCTGCGGCAGGTTGAGCGTGGCCGGCCCGTTGGCCAGGTGCCGCACCTCCGGCTTGATCCCGGCCCGCTCGGCCTGCTCGACCGCGGCCCGGAACGCCACGAGCTGGCGGTCGATCGCGGGATGGCCGGGGATGTCGGCACAGGCGAAGTGGGACCACAGGCCAACGACCTTGATCAGGCCCTCGGCCTCGGCGGCCCGCGCCGCCGCTACCAGGTCCGGCCAGTCCGCGGCGGTCGCGCCGCCGCGGCTCATCCCGGTGTCAGCCTCCAGGTGCACCCGGCCGGGCCGCCCGGCCTGACCCGCGGCCGCCGCCACCTGCCGCAGCAGGGCCGCCGAGCCGACGGTGAGGTCGACGTCGTTTGCGATGGCGTCGGCGTGCGGCACGTCCGGGCTGCCGTGCAGGGTGAGTACCGGCGCCCGCAGGCCCGCCTGCCGCAGCGCGATGGCGTCCGCGGCCTGGACCACGCCCAGCCAGGTCGCGCCGCCCGCCAGCGCCGCCCGCGCGGTCGGCAGCAGCCCGTGCCCGTAGCCGTCGGACTTGACCACCGCCAGCACCTGAGCCGCGCCAACGTGGCTGGTCAGCGCCGCGACGTTGGCCGTGATGGCGTCGAGGTCGATCCGTGCTTCCGGCTGGCCGTCCATGACATCCCAGTCTGCCAGCCCCGGCCGGCCGGTTGGCCCGGCGCGCTCGGCCGGGTTCTGAATGGCCGTCACGCGGGCGGCCGTGATAGGCAAGTCGGCATGGCAGAACTCATCCCGCTACCCGTCCTGTTCGGCAACCCCGAGCGGGTCAGCCCCCGGATCTCCCCTGACGGCACCCAGCTGGCCTGGATCGCGCCGCACGACGGCGTTCTGAACGTCTGGGTCGCCCCGGTCGGCGCGGACACCGGCCTCGACCTGTCCGCCGCCAAGGTCGTCACCAGCGACACCGACCGCGGCATCCGCCAGTTCGCCTGGGCCCACGACGGCCGCCATCTGCTGTACCTGCAGGACACTGGCGGTGACGAGAACTGGCGCCTGCACGACATCGACCTGGAGACGATGGCCCACCGGGACCTCACCCCGTTCGAAGGCGTGCAGACCGAGCTGGTGGCGCTGGAACGCGCGTTCCCGACCCAGCTCCTGGTCGGCCTCAACAAGGACAACCCGCAGCTGCATGACGTCTACCGGCTGGACCTGACCACCGGCGAGCTGACTAAGGAAGTCACCAACCCTGGCTTCATCGGCTGGCTGGCCGACGCCGCGCTGACGGTGCGGGCGGGTTTCGCGCCGCACCCGGACGGGTCAATCTCGGTGATGGTCCGCGACAGCGCCGACGGCGACTGGCGGGAACTGCTGGTCGTCGAGGCCGAGGACGCGCTCAGCACGGACGCGATCACCTTCAGCGCCGACGGCTCGGCGATCCTGCTCGCCACCTCGGCGGGCGCGGAGACCGCGCAACTGGTCCGGGTCGACGTCGCGACCGGCGCCACCGAGGTGCTAGCCGCCGATCCGGTCGCCGACATCAGCGGCGTGAAGATCCACCCGGACACCCGCGAGCCCCAGATCGTGACGGTGCAGAAGGCCAGGTCGGAATACGTCGTCCTAGACGACGCCGTCGCCGCCGACGTGGCGGCGATCCGGGCGCTGCACCCCGGCGATCCGTCCTTCCAGAATGCCGATGACGCGGACCGGATCTGGCTGGTCGGCTTCACCAATGACACCGGCCCGGTGCCGTACTACGCCTACGACCGGCAGACCGGCACCAGCCAGTTCCTGTTCGAGCACCAGCCAGAGCTGTCCCGGTACCAGCTCGCCGCCATGGAGCCGTTCAGCTTCACCGCGCGCGACGGGCTCACCGTGCACGGTTACCTGACGTTCCCGCCTGGTGCCGAGCGCAGCCGGCTGCCCGCGGTGCTCGACGTGCACGGGGGACCATGGGCGCGGGACACGTGGGGTTTCGGCCCGGAGGCGCAGTGGTTCGCCAATCGCGGCTACCTGTGCATCCAGGTGAACTTCCGCGGCTCGACCGGCTACGGGAAGGCGTTCATCAACGCCGGCGACCGGGAGTGGGGCGCGAAGATGCAGGACGACCTCAGTGACGCGGTCGCGCACGCGATCGCGCAGGGCTGGGCGGACCCGGCCAGGGTCGCCATCTACGGCGGCTCTTACGGCGGCTACGCGTCGCTGGCCGGCGCCACGTTCACCCCGGATCTGTACCGGTGCGCGGTCGACATCGTCGGCCCGTCGAATCTGATCACGCTCATCGAGACGATCCCGCCGTACTGGGCGCCGCTGATCGCGCAGTTCCACCGCCGGGTTGGCGATCCGGCCAAGGACAAGGACTTCCTCTGGTCCCGGTCGCCGCTGTCGGCCGCGGACCGGATCAGGATCCCGCTGCTGATCGCGCAAGGTGCCAACGATCCGCGGGTGAAGCAGGCCGAGTCCGAGCAGATCGTGGCGGCGCTGGAGAAGGCCGGCATCGACCATGACTACATGCTGTTCCCGGACGAAGGCCACGGGTTCGCCAAGCCGGCGAACCGGCTGAAGTTCTACGCGGCGGCGGAGAAGTTCCTGGCGAAGCACCTCGGCGGGCAGGCCCAGGACTGAGCTTTCCTGGCCTTGGGGTCGGCCGGCCCGGGTCGGCGGCCTCGGGTCAGGCGGCCTCGGGTCAGGCGGCCTCGGGTCAGGCGGCCTCGGGTCAGGCGGCCTGGGTCACACTGCGGATCGCCGCCGCGAGCGCGCCGATGATGTCGGCCGCGCCGATCGGCGCGCCGTCGGCGGCGATCCTGGCGGCCTGCCCGTGCAGGTACGCGCCCGCGGCGGCGGCGCGGGCCGGCCGGACGCCCTGGGCCAGCAACGACCCGGTAAGGCCGGATAGCACGTCGCCCGAGCCCGCGGTCGCCAGCCAGCTGGTACCGGTGGGGTTCACGAACACCGGCTCATCCCCGGCCGGCTGGGCGATGACGGTGGTCGAGCCCTTCAGCAGCACCGTGACGCCGAGTTGGTCGGCGGCGGCGCGGGCGTAGTGCAGCCTGCGAGCCTCGATGTCGTCCCGGTCCGCGCGCAGCAGCCGACCCAGTTCGCCTGCGTGCGGGGTGATCAGCGTCGGCGCGTCCCGGTGCAGCAGGTCCGGGTGGGCGGCGAGGATCGTGAGGCCGTCCGCGTCGACCAGCACCGGCAGGCTGGTCGCCAGCACCGCCGCGAGCCGCTCGACCGCGTCGCCCGCCGTGCCCATGCCAGGACCCGCCACCCAGGCCTGGACCCGGCCCGCGGCTTCGATCGCCTGCCCCGGCGACGCCGCGGCTTCCGCGTCGGTCAGCACCGCCTCCGGCCAGTGTTGGCGGACGACCCGCAGTGTTTGCTGCGGCGCGACCAGCCGGACCATGCCCGCACCGCCGCGGATGGCCGCGCCGGTCGCCAGCACGGCCGCGCCGGTGTACTGCTCGCTGCCGGCCACGACGCCGAGCACGCCGCGCCGGTACTTGTCGGACTCCGCGCCTGGCCGCGGCAGCGCCGCGGCCACGTCGGCGGCCTGCATGGCGAGCGCGGCGGGCTGGCCCAGGTACGAGCCGAGGCCGATGTCGACAAGCTGAGCGGTGCCGGCCAGTTCCGCGGCCGGATCGATGAGCAGGCCCGGCTTCCAGGTGCCGAACGTCACCGTGACGTCAGCGTGCACGGCCGGCCCGGCCACCTCGCCGGTGTCGGCGTTCACGCCGCTGGGCAGGTCGACGGCGACCACCACCGCGCCGTCGGTCCTGGCGGCCTCGGTGAGGCTGGCCAGCGCCGCGGCCGGCTCGCGCAGGCCGCCGCTGCCGCCGATACCGGTCAGGCCGTCGATGATGAGGTCGGCGGTGGCGATCTCGGTGCGTACCGTGGCCGCGATCGCGCTCAGGTGCGGGCCCGCGGTCGGTACGGGCGGCGTCGGCAGCCCGCCGACGCCGGGCACCGAGGGCGCACCCAGCGCGCCGCCAGTCGCGCTCAGCACTATGCCGCCGGCTGCGCGCAGCGCGGCCGTGCCGTCCTCGCGCAGCCGGGATCCGGCCGCGATCGCGGCGACCCTGGCCCCGCGCCGGGCCAGCCGCGCCCCGGCGAACAGCGCGTCCCCGCCGTTGTCGCCGCTGCCGGCCAGAACTACGACGCGGGCGCCGTACACCTGCCCGAGCAGGCCCGCGCAGACGCTCGCCAGGCCGGCCGCGGCGCGCTGCATCAGCGCGCCGTCGGGCACTTTCGCCATCAGGGCCTGCTCCGCCGCCCGGACGTCCTTGACCGCGTGCGCCGCTCTCATCGCTCCGCCACCACCATGGCCAGGCAGAATCCCCCGTCGTGGCTGATCGACACATGCCAGGCCGAGATGCCCTGGTCCGCGGCCGCGGCCGCGACGGTGCCCGTGACCTCCAGTACGGGCCGGCCGCTCGGCTCCCGGCGCACCACCGCGTCGGTCCAGCGCAGGCCCTTCGGCGCGCCGAGTGCCTTGGCCAGAGCCTCCTTGGCCGCGAAGGAGCCGGCCAGTTCGCGTACCGAACTTCTGCGTTCGCTCTGCGCGAACAGCCGCTCAGCCAGGCCTGGAGTCCGGGCCAGCGCGGCCTCCAGTCTGGATATCTCGGTCATATCGACGCCGATCCCTGCGATCACCCGCCCAGCCTGTCACCATGCAGCACATCGGTCCGAGCCGCCCGGAGCTTACGGCGTCGACTTTCTACTCCTCCGGTGACCCTGCAGTGGCAATATCACCCGGTTTGTGGGGCACGGAACAGTCGAACGTCCCGGACTAGCGACACAGCAGCCGACAAGCGGAGCCCTTAGCCGACGTCCTTGATGGTGTCGGCGAGCTGGCCGGCCAGGCGCTCGGCCTGATCTGAGTGCTCGGCCTCGACCATCACCCGGACGGCCGGCTCGGTCCCGCTCGGCCGGACCAGGACCCGGCCGGCGTCGCCGAGCTCCGCCTCGGCGGCGGCCACGGCATCGGCCAGCACCGCCGACGCCGACACCTGCGCCTTGTCCACGCCGGGCACGCTGATCAGCACCTGCGGGTACCTGGTCATGACGCTGGCGAGATCGGCGACCGAGCGGTCCTGGCGGACGGCTTCGGCCAGGAACTGCAGGCCCGTCAGCAGGCCGTCGCCGGTCGTCGCGTGGTCGAGCATGATGATGTGGCCGGACTGCTCGCCGCCGAGCACGTACTTGCCGTCGAGCATCGCCGCGATCAGGTACCGATCGCCGACCGGGGTTTCCACGACTTCGATCCCGGCCGAGCGCATCGCGTGCCGGAAGCCGAGGTTCGACATGACGGTCGCCACCACGGTGTTGGCGGCCAGCCGGCCCGCGTCCTTCAGCGCGAGGGCGAGCACGGCGAGGATCTGATCCCCGTCGATGACCTGGCCCGTCGCGTCGACGGCGAGGCAGCGGTCCGCGTCGCCGTCATGCGCGATGCCTGCATGCGCGCGGTGCTCGACGACGGCCGCTGACAGCGTGCCCAGGCTCGTCGAGCCGCAGCCGGCGTTGATGTTCAGCCCGTCCGGCTCGGCGCCCACGGTGATCACGTCTGCGCCCGCGCGGCTCAGCAGGACCGGCGCGTACTCCGAGGCGGCGCCGTGCGCGCAGTCGACGACGACGCGCAACCCCGCGAGCGGGGTCCCGCCGTCGGCGGCCAGCGTCGTGAGCAGGTGGTCGAGATAGCGGTCGCCGTGCTCGGGAGCCTCGGTCACCCGCCCGAAACCGGCGTCCGGCACGCCGGCTGGCGCGCTGATCCCGGCCGGCTGCGATCCGCGGGCGGCCACGTCACCGCCGCCGGCCACGTAACCGCCGCCGGCCAGGCGCGCCTCGATGGCGTCCTCTACCGCGTCGGGCAGCTTGACGCCGCCGCGGGCGAAGAACTTGATCCCGTTGTCGGGCGCCGGATTATGACTCGCGGAGAGCATCACGCCGAGATCCGCGCCGAGCGCGGCGGTCAGGTACGCGACGGCCGGTGTCGGCAAGACGCCCAGCCGGATCGTGTCGACGCCGCTGGCGGCCAGCCCGGCGACGACCGCGGCCTCGAGGAACTCACCGGAGGCCCGCGGGTCCCGGCCGACGACCGCGACGGGGCGGCGATGCGCGTCGCGCGCGGCGGCGAACTCGCCGCTGCCCGCGAGCACGCTCGCGGCGGCGGCCGAGAGCCCCATCGCAAGGCCGGCGGTCAGATCCCGACCGGCTACGCCGCGGACACCGTCCGTGCCGAAGAACTGACCCATCGCCTCAGTATCCCGGTGCCGTAATGGCCGGGGCGCTTAGCGCTTGGAGTACTGCGGAGCCTTGCGGGCCTTCTTCAGGCCAGCCTTCTTGCGCTCGATGACCCGGGCGTCCCTGGTCAGGAAGCCGGCCCGCTTCAGCGCCGGGCGGCTGTCGGGGTCGACCAGGATGAGGGCCCTGGCGATGCCGAGGCGGAGCGCGCCCGCCTGACCACTGACGCCGCCGCCGCCGATCCTGGCGACGATGTCGAACTGCTCCTCAGCGCCCAGCGTGACGAGCGGCTCGCTCACGAGCTGCTGGTGCACCTTGTTCGGGAAGTAGTCCTCGAGCGAACGGTCGTTGATCTTCCACTGGCCGGTGCCGGGCTGGATCCGGACCCGGGCGATGGCCTCCTTGCGGCGGCCCGTGCTGATGGCCCGGCCCGTCACCACCGGCTTGCGCGCGGCGGGCTTCGCCTGGGCATCGCTGGTCTGCGTGGTGTACTCCGACACGTGCTCCACGACCTCGTCGGGGGCAGCTGCCGGTCCTGCTTCCAGCGTCTCGGTGGACTCAGCCACGTTGTCTTCCTCGTGCTTCCCGCTTGATTGCTAGTGCTCTGGGCGCGTTACCGGCCGGAGCCGGCCTGCTCGACCTGCTTGATCTCGAATGCCACCGGCTGCTGTGCCTGGTGCGGGTGCTCGGGCCCCGCGTACACCTTGAGCTTGCGCAGCATCTGCCGGCCGAGGGTGTTCTTCGGCAGCATGCCCTTCACTGCCTTCTCGACGGCCCGCTCCGGGCTCCTGGCCATCAGCTCGGCGTACGACATCGCGCGCAGGCCGCCCGGATAGCCGGAGTGCCGGTAGGCCATCTTGTCGCGCAGCTTGTTGCCGCTCAGCGCGACCTTGGCGGCGTTGACGATGATGACGAAGTCGCCAGTGTCAATGTGCGGCGCGAAGATCGGCTTGTGCTTGCCGCGCAGCAGCGTCGCCGCCTGGCTGGCCAGCCTGCCGAGCACGACGTCAGACGCGTCGATGACATGCCACTGGGGCTGGATATCAGCAGCCTTAGGGCTGAAAGTGCGCACAGTCATAAGCCTTCGCGTGTGAGTCCTGTTACTTGGCCCGTGCCGGCGGTTGAAGAACCACCTAAGGCGCGGGAATCCGCATGTACCGGTCGCAGCTCATGCGCCCCCTTGGGCGCGCGGGCATGCCGATACGCATGGACGCACCAAGCAGGATACCGGCCCTACCAGGCAGCGGTCAAAGCGAGCCGCCAGGTCCGGTGCTGGTCTGGCCGGTGTGGCCCAGGTTACCCAGCTGAGGCGGCTGACCGGCAGAAACGCGCGACGGGGCTTGCTCGCCGCCGCAGAGCGATACGCTCGCGGCATGCGCCACCAGCCCGACGACACCGCAGACCAGTCTGCGAGCCGACGGCGCAGCCAGCGCTCCGGTCCGGACCAGAGCGGCCGGGACGCCTCCGTCTTCGTGCCCGGCTACGGCCCCGGCCGGGACCGTGGCCCGGACGGCGGCGCACCCGGCCAGGCCCGGCCCGGCTGGCATGGATCCGCGGCCGGCCGGGGCCCGGTGCGGGGCTACCCGCCGCTGCCCGGCCAGCCGCCGCCGATGTACCCGCCGGGCCAGTTCGCGGCGTGGAACCAGCGGGCCGGGGGCCAGGCGGCCAGTCCCGCCGCGGGCGGACCGGCTGGCCCCGGCCGCGGGCCGGGACCGGCTGACGGCGGCCGGACCGCGGACTCGGGCTACTACGGCCGCGACTCGGGACCGCACACCGAGCCGGGCTACTCCGTGCTCGCCGTCAGCGACCCGGCGGCCGACGTGACCTCGACCCAGACCTGGCAGGCGGTCGGCGACGGCCGTGCGAGCGGCACCTGGGCCGCACCCGCCCGCCCTGGCGGTCCAGCCGCAGCCGGTGCAGGCGCGGTACCGGCCGGCGCGTGGCGCCGGCGGCGACGCGGATCAGCCAGGGCCCGGTCGCAGGCTCGCGCCGTGGAGCCCGCAGGCGGCCGCGCAGCGCGCCGGGGGCACCGACCAGCTCACCCGCGATGGCCGGCCGCCAGGGCGCCACAGCGGCCCGCACAGTGGTAGCCAGGAGACCGGAGCAACCGGTGCTCTTCCGGAAGCCGGGGCTAGCCGGTCACCCCGCGGCGGCCCCGGTGCCCCCTACGGCGCGCCAGAGCGGCCTCCTGGCGCCGCCGGGGCGGCCGACGGCACCGGCGCCCCAGGCGGCAGGACGCGCGTCCTGGACCGCGGCACCGGCCCGAGGACCACTGGAACCCCGCCCGCAGACGGCGGCGCCGCGCCCGCCGGGCGGCGGGCCCGCCGGGCCGGAACCGCCTCGGCCACGGCGGCAGCGCCCGGAACTAGCGCTCCCCGGACTGGTACTCCCCGGCCGGGTACTCCCGGGCCGGGCGGACCGGGCCGGAAGGGCGCGTCCCGGCGCGGCAAGCACCCCGCCAGCGCGAAGTTCGCGGTCATCGGCGCCCTGGTGATCGTCCTGGTCGCCGGGGCCGCGCTCTACCTCGGCGGCAGGGCGGCGGCACAGCGGCCGAGGAACGCGGCGCAGCCCAAGGCGACGGCGACCGTAGCGCCGCCGTCGCCGACTCCGTCGCTTGGCCCGTACGGGTACATCGGCTCCCGCAAGGGCGACCCGTCCCCGCTGACCGTCGGCCAGCTGTACCCGAAGACCTTCGCGACCGGCGGCGTCCAGTTCACTCTGACCAGGGCCAGGCTCAGCAAGGACTGCGTGGACGCCGTCAACGGCGCGAACCTGCAGGGCGCGGTCAGCTCGGGAGTCTGCTCGCAGGTCGCGCGCGCGACCTACCTCGCCAGCAAGACGGGCATGATGGGCACGATCGGCGTGCTCAACCTGGCGACCGCCAAGCAGGCCGCCAAGGCGGCCCGTAAGGGCGGCGCGCAGAACTTCATCGTGCAACTGCCCGGCCGCAAGGCCCCGACCAGCAAGATCGGGCACGGCTCCGGCCTGGAGGAAGCCCTGGCCAAGGGCCACTACCTCATCCTCATCTGGGCCGAGCTCACCTCGCTCAAGACGCCGCACAAGGGCGCCCAGCGCACCGGCCTGGCGCAGTTCATGACCCAGCTGTTCGACAGCACCGTCAACGCCTCGCTCACCGACCGGATGATCAGCGGCTCGCCCTCGCCGACCCCCTAGCCGCTCTGCTCCCCGCTAAGCCATCGGGGCGCTCCTGGGCGCCCCTCCTGCAGCTCCCCGACCCTCTATCAGCTCCCTGGTCCGCCTGGTCACCGCGGCCCGCTCCGCCAGCCCGGCGGCGTCCGGGTAAGCCACCTCCTCCAGGCAGAGCGGATGCGGCGGCGCGACCCGCACGGCGGGGTCGCGGTACGCGGGCCGCCAGCACCTCCGCGAACCAGGACACCGGCCTGGTGCCATCGCCGACCGCGAGCAGCGCGCCGGTGAGGGCGCGGACCATGTTGTGGCAGAAGGCGTCGGCGGTCACGGCCGCGACGGCGACGCCGGGCTCAGCGCGGACCCAGTCGAGCCGGATCACCGCGCGGATGGTGGTGGCGCCCTCGCGCCGGCGGCAGAACGCCGCGAAGTCGTGCTCCCCGTGGCAGGCCAGGGCGGCCGCGTTCATCCGGTCAAGGTCCAGCGGGTAGCGGTACCAGAGCGTGTCGCGGCGGCGCAGCGGGTCGGCGTGGGCCGGATCGTCGCAGACCCGGTAGGAGTAGCGCCGCCACAGCGCGGAGAACCGGGCGTCGAAGCCCGCGGCCGCGGGCCGGACCGACCAGATCCTGACGTCCGCTGGCAGCAGCCGCGCGAGCCGGCGCAGGACTGAGCCCTGTCCGTCGGCCCAGGCCGCGGCGGGAACGTCGGCGTGGGCGACCTGACCGCGCGCGTGCACGCCGGCGTCGGTGCGGCCAGCCACAGTGAGGGCCGGCGGCTCGGACAGCCGCAGCGACCGCCACAGGGCTTCCTCGACCACCTGCTGGACCGTGCGCTGGCCGGGCTGAGTGGCCCAGCCGTGAAACTCGGTGCCGTCGTAGCCGAGGTCCAGCCGGAGCCGGACGAGCCCGGTCAGCGGCTGCTGACCGGGCTCGTCCATGGCTGGGTGACTACTCGTCGGCCTTCTCGTCGCCGTCGGCAGTGTCCTCTTCGGCACTGTCCGCGCGGCCGGCGGTGTCCTCGTCGGCCACCGCCTCGTCGTCAGCGTCGGTCTCCGCGGTCGCGGCGTCGTCGGTGCCGGCGTCCGCAGCAGTGTCCTGCGCCACCGTCTCCTCCGTCACCGCGGCCTCGTCCGCGACTTCGTCCGCCGCGACCTCCGGCGCCGCAGTTGCCCGCGTGCGCGCGGAGCGGCCGGCCGCCGCCGGAGCCCGGCGGGCCCGGCGCCGGCGCGGCTTCGCGTCCGGCTCCTCGCGGATCAGCTCGATCACGGCCAGGGCGGCGTTGTCGCCCTTGCGCGGACCGACCTTGGTGATCCGGGTGTAGCCGCCGTCGCGGTTGGCGAAGCTCGGCCCGATGTCGGCAAACAGCGTGTGCACGACGGACTTATCGGTGACGACGGTCAGCACCTGCCGCCGGGCGTGCAGATCGCCGCGCTTGGCAAAGGTGATCAGCCGCTCGGCGTACGGACGCAGCCTGCGTGCCCTCGCCTCGGTCGTGGTGATCTTCCCGTGCTCGAACAGCGCGGTAGCCAGGTTCGCCAGCATGTGCCGCTGATGGGCCGAGCTGCCGCCGAGTCGGGCACCCTTGGTGGGCGTGGGCATCGGACTAATCTCCTAGGTTCTTCTGCAGGCGGACAGCCTGTCAGTACTGCTCGGTTTCGACGTAGTCGTCATCGTCGTCGGCCCCGTAGCTGTCGGCTGCCGAGCCCGGGTCGAATCCGGGCGGGGAGTCCTTGAGCGCCAGGCCCATGTCGTTGAGCTTCTGCTTGACTTCCTCGATCGACTTGGCGCCGAAGTTGCGGATGTCCAGCAGGTCCTGCTCGCTGCGCGCGACGAGTTCGCCGACGGTGTGGATGCCCTCGCGCTTGAGGCAGTTGTAGGAGCGGACGGTGAGATTGAGCTCCTCGATGAGCAGCGCCAGGTCCGCCGCCAGGGCCGCGTCCGTCGGCGAGGGGCCGATGTCGATGCCCTCCGCGTCCAGGTTGAGCTCCCTGGCCAGGCCGAACAGCTCGACCAGCGTCTTGCCGGCGCTGGCCACCGCGTCCCGCGGCCGCAGGCACGGCTTGGTCTCGACGTCGACGATCAGCTTGTCGAAGTCGGTGCGCTGCTCGACTCGGGTCGCCTCGACCTTGTAGGTGACCCGCAGCACCGGCGAGTAGATCGAGTCGATCGGGATCCGGCCGATCTCCTGGCCCGGCTGCTTGTTCTGCGCCGCCGAGACGTAGCCGCGGCCGCGCTCGACCGTCAGCTCCATCTCCAGCTTGCCCTTGCCGTTCAGGGTCGCGATGTGCAGGTCGGGGTTGTGCACCTCCAGGCCGGCCGGCGGAGCGATGTCCGCGGCGGTGACCGGACCCGGGCCCTGCTTGCGCAGGTACATGTGCATGGGCTCGTCGTGCTCGGACGAGACCACGAGCTCCTTGAGGTTCAGGATGATGTCGGTGACGTCCTCGGTGACGCCGGGCACGGTAGAGAACTCGTGCAGCACGCCTTCGATCCTGATGCTGGTCACAGCCGCACCGGGAATGGAGGACAGCAACGTGCGGCGCAGCGAGTTACCGATCGTGTAGCCGAAGCCAGGCTCCAGCGGCTCGATGACGAACCGGGACCTGAACTCTTCGACCTGTTCCTCGGTGAGTCCGGGGCGCTGGGCGATGAGCATGACATTTCCTTTCCGCGCTGCCCGCTATATGACAGTCGCGACCTGAACTGGCGTGGCCGCCATCCGGGCGACCGGCCGGTAGCGTTGTTCGCTGCCGGCCTGCCAGCTTGTTACTTCGAGTAGTACTCGACGATGAGCTGTTCCTGGACGAGCGTGTCGATCTGGGCCCGGACCGGGAGCGTGTGCACGAGCACCCGCATTTTGTCCGGAATGACCTCGATCCAGGCTGGCGGGGTGCGCTCCCCGGCCTCGGCGCGGGCCACGATGAACGGGGTCATCTCCCTGGACTTCGGCCTGACCTCGACGATGTCGCTCTCACCCACGCGATACGAGGGGATGTCCACCTTCTTGCCGTTGACCAGGATGTGGCCGTGCGAGACGAGCTGGCGGGCCATGTCCCGGCTCTTGGCGAAGCCGGCCCGGTAGACGATGTTGTCCAGCCGGGATTCGAGCAGCTGGAGCAGCGCTTCGCCGGTCATGCCGCGCCTGCGGGCAGCTTCCTCGTAGTAGTTCTCAAACTGCTTCTCGAGCACGCCATAGATCCGCTTGGCCTTCTGCTTCTCCCGGATCTGGAGCAGGTACTCGCTCTCCTTGGGACGGTTGCGCCCGTGCTCGCCCGGCGGGTACGGCCGGATCTCGATGGGGCACTTGGGCCCATCGCACTTGGCGCCCTTCAGGAAGAGCTTGGTCTTCTCGCGGCGGCAGCGCTTGCAGTCCGCGCCTGTGTATCGAGCCATGTGATGCTTACTCCTCAGACGCGACGCCGCTTGGGCGGGCGGCAGCCATTGTGCGGAACCGGGGTGACGTCCTGGATCGAGCCGACCTCAAGGCCGGTCGCCTGCAACGACCTGATGGCGGTCTCGCGGCCAGAGCCCGGACCCTTCACGAAGACGTCGACCTTGCGCATGCCGTGCTCCATCGCCCGGCGCGCGGCGGCCTCGGCTGCCATCTGCGCGGCGTACGGCGTCGACTTGCGCGAGCCCTTGAAGCCCACCTGGCCCGAGGAAGCCCAGGAGATGACGCTGCCGCCCGGGTCGGTGATGGACACGATCGTGTTGTTAAACGTGCTCTTGATGTGCGCATGGCCGTGCGCGATGTTCTTGCGTTCCTTCCGGCGCACCTTCTTGGCGCCGGCGGTACGGCTCTTCGGAGGCATTCTGCTCCTTCTACCTTGCGGAGGTGATCGGACCGTCTGCTTGATCGCGTCCGGCGCAGGGCGCGGACGCGGCGCAGCGGACTACTTCTTCCCGGCCTTCTTCTTGCCGGCCACTGTCTTCTTCTTGCCCTTGCGGGTGCGCGCGTTGGTCTGCGTGCGCTGGCCGTGCACCGGCAGACCGCGGCGGTGCCGAAGGCCCTGGTAGCAGCCGATCTCGACCTTGCGCCTGATGTCCGCCTGGACCTCGCGGCGCAGATCACCTTCGACCTTGTAGTTGGCCTCGATCCAGTCCCTGAGGCGGATCACGTCTTCATCGCTCAGCTGGTGCACCCGGGTGTCGCCGCTGACGCCAGTGGCCTTCAGCGTCTCGAACGCGCGGGTCCGGCCCATGCCGTAGATGTAGGTAAGGGCGACCTCAAGCCGCTTATCACGCGGCAGGTCGACGCCGACGAGGCGTGCCATCGTGGGCAGTTCTCCTTTTGGTTAGCGGAGGTCCTGCGCGCCGCTCCGTGTCCCTGCCCGGACACGGCCCCGGCCTCCTCCGGGGGTATTCCGCCGGCTGCCTCGCGGCGGCCTGCGGAGTGCGGTGCGTGCTGTGCACTGTGTTTAGTTGAGCACTGTATTCAGTTATCCGGCGCCGCGCTTGCGCGCGGCGCCGATGTCCAGTCCGGGCTGGCTCAGCCCTGACGCTGCTTGTGCCGCGGGTCAGAGCAGATGACCATGACCCGGCCGTGCCGGCGAATGATCCGGCACTTGCTGCAGATCTTCTTCACGCTCGGCTTGACCTTCATTGCCTGGTCTCTCCTCGGGCGGCCCGCCGATCCGGTGGCCACCCATTGACGCTAGTTACTTGTACCGGTAAACGATCCGCCCACGACTGAGGTCGTAGGGGCTCAGCTCGACGACGACCCGGTCATCGGGCAGGATCCGGATGTAGTGCATCCGCATCTTCCCGCTGATGTGGGCCAGGACCTTGTGCCCGTTGTCCAGCTCCACCCTGAAGAAGGCGTTCGGTAGCGACTCCACGACCGTTCCCTCGATCTCGATGGCGCCGTCTTTCTTGGCCATGCCCTCCGCGCTTCGCTACTTGTGTTCCTGACCAGCTCACAGGTCGGCCCTGCAAGCTGGCGCTTGTGGTTAGGCAGATAGTGCCCAGCCCGGCCGCGTACTCAGCCAACGGCGTGAGTCCGGGGACGGATGGCCCGGCTGACTTCCGACGACCGCACGCGGTTCGATCCGCGCGCAGACAGCAGCTCAGAGGCCGAATGAAAGTCTACTTCAGGTCCGCTGCCTACGCGAACCAGACCCCACAGCCACCGGGTATGGCGGTTTAACGATCAGCGGCCGGTTCTTATTCCGGCTGGGTACCATTACCGGCATAACCGGCCAGACCACCGCGCTGGCCGCGACCCCTAGCGGCCGGGCGGGAGCTGGCTCCGCCCGGAACCGCCGCCGAGCTCGCGGCGGCCCGGCCGGCCGGGCCCGAAGCTCAGGTACGTGCCGGCCAGCAGCGCCCCCCATGGGCCCGCGACCCACAGTGGCCAGGGGTAGCCGAAGCCAGACAGCGCATAGACGACCAGGCAGATCAAGTTGACGGTCACGTAGCTGCCCCACACGGCCCGCCAGGCGCGAGATCCCCGCCTGCGGCCGGCCCTGGGCCTGCCGGGGCTGGCGGGTCAGCGGCGCGTCCGGGAGCCGGTACAGGTCGATCGCGGGCAGGTCCCGCAGCAGCGCGTCGATGTCACCGACCGTCCTGGCGGCGAACGTCTTGTCCAGGCGGTCGCTGAACTCCTCGGCGTCGAGCCGGCCAAGCGCATGGTGCTCGCGGAGCAGGGCCGCGGCCCGGTCCCTGTCCTCGTCCGAAGCCCGCAGCTGCGGATCATGCGCCATCCAAACCTCCTGCGCCCTTGGCCGCCTGGCCGGTCCGCGCACCGGTGCCGATCGCGGTCAGCTCATCCTGGTTCGGCCGCATCCAGCGTAGCTCCGCCCCGGCGCGTGCAGGCCACGCCGGAGCCGGGCAGCCCGCAGCGGCAGCCGCAGCAGCCGCGGCAGCCGCGCGCGCCAGCGGATGAATCAGCGGATGAACCGGCGCAGCGCGCCCATGGCCCGCTCGGTGATCTCCTCGACCGGCCCGGTCGCGTCGATGCCCAGCAGGATGCCGTCGTCGGCGTAGAAGGCGATCAGCGGCTGGGTCTGCTCGGCGTACACGTCCAGCCGGTGCCGGATCGTCTGCTCCTGGTCGTCATCACGCTGGAACAGCTCGCCGCCGCAGTCATCGCAGATCAAGGCCCGGGCGGGCGGCTCGAACAGCACGTGCCAGATGCGCCCGCACTGGCGGCAGGTGCGCCGCCCGGATAGCCGCCTGACTACCTCGTCGTCGTCTACTACCAGCTCCAGGACGACGTCGAGCTTGGTGTCCCAGTCGGACAGGAGCTTGCGCAGGGTCTCGGCCTGCGGCACGTTCCGCGGGAACCCGTCGAGCAGGAACCCCGCCTGCGCGTCCGGCTCCTGCAGCCGCGCCGTCACCATCCCGATCGTGACCTCGTCGGGCACCAGGTCGCCCAGGTCCATATATGCCTTCGCCTGCTGCCCGAGCTCAGTCCCGGTGCTGACGTTGTACCGGAAAATATCGCCTGTCGATATCTTCGGGATTGACAGGTGTGAGGCTATGAACTGGGCCTGCGTCCCCTTGCCCGCTCCGGGGGGCCCTACGAGGACTAGTCGCACTACCTCAGGAAGCCCTCATAGTTACGCTGCTGCAGCTGGCTCTCCAGCTGCTTCACCGTGTCCAGGCCCACGCCCACCATGATCAGGATGCTGGTGCCGCCCAGCGGGAACTGCGCGTTGGCGCTGAGCAGCGACACCGCGACGAGCGGGATCAGCGCGACCAGGGCCAGGTAGAGCGACCCGGCCGCCGTCAGCCTGCTCAGCACGTGGCTCAGGTAACCGGCCGTCGGACCGCCGGGACGGATGCCGGGAATGAAGCCGCCGCCCTTCTTCATGCCGTCCGCGACCTCGGTCGGGTTGAAGGTGATCGAGACGTAGAAGTAGGTGAAGAACAGGATCAGCAGGAAGTAGGCGGCCACGTAGGCCGGCTTGTCGCTGAATATCAGGTTGGTGTTGACCCAGAAAGCCCAGCCGCTGGTGGCCCGGGGCTTGAACAGGTTCGCCGCGAGCTGCGGGATGTACAGCAGCGAGGACGCGAAGATGACCGGGATGACGCCTGCCTGGTTCACCTTGAGCGGGATGTAGGTCGAGGTGCCGCCGTACATCCGGCGGCCGACCATCCGCTTGGCGTACTGGATCGGGATACGGCGCTGCGCCTGCTCCATCAGCGCGATGAACCCGATCAGCACGACCGCCATGATCAACACGATGCTGAACGTCAGCGCGCCCTTGTCGTCGTAGATGGCCAGCAACTGGCCGGGCACCACGGCGATGATCTGAGTGAAGATCATGATGGACATGCCGTTGCCGATGCCGCGGTCGGTGATCAGCTCGCCAAGCCACATGATCACCGCGGTGCCCGCGGTCATGATGATCACCATCGTGGTGATCGTGAAGATCGTCGGGTTCGGAATCAGCTTCGCGGTACAGTTCGGGATCAGGTTGCCGCTGCGGGCGAGGGCGATGATGCCGGTCGACTGCAGGATCGCCAGGCCGATCGTGAGGTACCGGGTGTACTGGGTGATCTTCGCCTGGCCGGTCTGGCCCTCCTGGCGCAGCGTCTCCAGCCGCGGGATCACGACCGCCAGCAGCTGCAGGATGATGCTGGCGGTGATGTAGGGCATGATGCCGAGCGCGAAGACGGTCAGCTTGGTCAGCGAGTTGCCGCTGAACAGGTTCACCAGCTGCAGGACGTTGCTGCTCTTGGCGATGCCTTCGCAGGTGTTGACCGCGCTCTCCGAGACGCCGGGCGTCGGGAGCTGCTGGCCGAGCCGGAACACGGCGACGATGAACACCGTGAAGAGCAGCTTCTTGCGCAGGTCGGGCGTGCGGAACGCCCTCAAGAACGCGGTCAGCATGCGCAGTCCCCTACTCGATCGTTAGTGCATCCGCCGCGGCGTTGTGCGGAGATGCCTGCTGGTCGCCAGCGCGCCCGAACCTGCGGCGCAGTGCTCTTTGCAACGGGGCTCAGTGCAGCCACGTTCGGTGCAACTGTGCTCGCCGAAGTTTAACGTGCTAGTGGCAGTGCCGGTGCCCGCGCGAAAGTCCGGGCCAGCGGAGTCTAAGCTGACCCGGACCTGCACGCGGGCGGCAGTCATCTCACAGTTCGGTAACGGTTCCGCCTGCCGCGGTGATCTTGTCCCGCGCCGCTCCGGAGAAGCGGTGGGCACTGATCTGGAGGGCCACGCTCACCTCACCCTGGGCGAGCACTTTGACCAGCTCGCCGGCCCGGACGGCGCCCTTCGCCGCCAGGTCCTCGGGCGTCACCACGCCACCGGACGGGTACAGGCTCGCGATCCGGTCCAGGTTCACGACCTGATAGCTCGTCTTGAACATCGCGTTGGAGAACCCCTTGAGCTTCGGCAGCCGCCGGTGCAGCGGCATCTGGCCGCCCTCGAAGTACTCGGGGATCTGGTTGCGCGCCTTGCTGCCCTTGGTGCCGCGCCCCGCGGTCTTGCCCTTGGAGCCCTCACCGCGTCCGACCCTGGTGCGCGCGGTGCGCGCCCCCGGGGCAGGCCGCAGGTGATGGATCTTCAGGCCGCGACCGCTGTCGGCGCCGCCGTCGGTGTCTGCCATCGTTAGTCAACCTCCTCCACGGTGACCAGATGGCGCACCGCGTTGATCATGCCGCGGATCTCGGGGCGGTCCTGCTTGACGACCGAGTCGCCGATCCGGTGCAGGCCGAGCGACCGCAGCGAGGCGCGGTGCTCCTGCTTGCTGCCGATCCTGGACTTGGTCTGCGTGACCTTGAGCTGTGCCATGGTGTGCCCCCGCCTCAGCTGTTGTCGCCGGTGGTGGACGTGCCGGCCGCTGCCGTGGCGGCCGCGGCCCTGGCCCTGAGCATGGCGGCCGGCGCGACGTCCTCGATCGGCAGGCCGCGCCTGGCCGCGATCTCCTCCGGCCGGTTCAGCTCCTTCAGCGCGCGGACCGTGGCGTGCACCACGTTGATCGGGTTGGACGAGCCCAGCGACCGGGACAGCACGTCGTGGATGCCGGCGCACTCCAGCACCGCGCGCACCGGGCCGCCGGCGATGACGCCGGTACCGGGGCTCGCGGGCTTGAGCAGCACCACACCGGCCGACTCCTCGCCCTGCACGGTGTGCGGGATGGTCCCGGCGATGCGGGGCACGCGGAAGAACGCCTTCTTGGCCGCCTCCACGCCCTTGGCGATCGCCGCGGGCACTTCCTTGGCCTTGCCGTAGCCGACGCCCACCATGCCGTTGCCGTCGCCGACAACGACGAGCGCGGTGAAGCTGAACCGGCGTCCGCCCTGGACCACCTTGGCCACGCGATTGATCGTGACCACGCGCTCCAGGTATGCGGTGCCCTTCTCGGCGCCGGGCCCGCGGCGGTCGTCGCGGCGCTCGCGGCGCTCGCCGCCGCCCTGGGAGCCGCGGCGGGGTGCTGCTGGCATCAGATCTTCCTCTTCTGTCGGGTGGTGCGAAGTTCCGTCGTCACAGGTTCAGGCCGCCTTCGCGGGCGCCGTCGGCCAGCGCCGCGATCCGGCCGTGGTAGGAGTAGCCGCCGCGGTCGAACACCGCCGCGCTGATCCCGGCCTTCACCGCTCGCTCGGCGAGCAGCGCCCCGACCTGCTTGGCCTTGGCCGTCTTGTCGCCGTCCGCGGCGCGGATCTCCAGCGTCGACGCGGAGGCCAGCGTGTTCCCGGCCGTGTCGTCGATGAGCTGGGCGAAGGTGTTCTTGGCCGAGCGGGTGACGACCAGCCGCGGCCGGGCCGCGCTGCCCTCGACCTTCTTGCGCACGCGCAGGTGGCGGCGCTGAAGCGACGAGATGCGCGGCGCGGTCCGCCCCGTGATGCGGCCGTGCGCTCTGGTCCTGGTGCCAGACATGTGCTACTTACCAGCCTTCCCGACCTTGCGGCGGATCTGCTCGCCCTGGTACTTCACGCCCTTGCCCTTGTACGGATCGGGCTTGCGGAGCTTGCGGATGTTGGCGGCTACTTCGCCCACCTGCTGCTTGTCGATGCCCTCGACCACGAACCTGGTCGGGGTCTCGACCCTGAAGGTGATCCCGTCCGGCGCGGTGACCGGGACCGGGTGGCTGTAGCCGAGCGCGAACTCCAGGTCCTTGCCCTTGGCCTGGACCCGGTAGCCGACGCCGACGATTTCCATCGTCTTGCTGTAGCCGTCGGTCACACCCGTCACCATATTGGCGATGAGGGAACGGGACAGTCCGTGCAGCGCGCGGATGTCGCCCTCATCGCTCGGCCGGGTCACGGTGATGGCGCCGTCGGCCTGGTTGACCTCGATCGGGACCGGGACCTCGAGGCTCAGTTCGCCCTTCGGGCCCTTCACGTGCACCTGACGGCCGCTGATGCTGACATCGACACCGCCGGGAACGGTGACCGGCATCCGTCCGATTCTTGACATAGCTGGCTCCCCTACCAGACGTAAGCGAGGACTTCCCCGCCTACGCCCTTCCTCTTCGCCTGCTTGTCCGTCATCAGGCCGGACGACGTCGAGATGATCGCGACGCCGAGGCCACCGAGCACCCGCGGCAGGCTGTCCTTGCTCGCGTATACGCGCAGGCCAGGCTTGGACACGCGCTTGAGTCCGGCGATCGAGCGCTCTCGGGTGGGCCCGAACTTCAGCGCGATCACCAGCTTCTTGCCAACTTCGGCGTCCTCCACCTTCCAGCTCGCGATGTAGCCCTCCTGCTGCAAGATCTCGGCGATGTGCGTCTTGATCTTGGAGGACGGCATGCTCACGGTGTCGTGGTAAGCCGAGTTGGCGTTGCGCAGACGGGTCAGCATGTCTGCGACCGGGTCGGTCATGGTCATGGCCTGGTGGCCCTCCTCGCCGCGGTTTCCCTGTGTGTCGCGACACTGTGTTGCGACACGTGCTGCTGACCGGACCTTCGGCGTGGTCAGTGGGAGCGTACGCTCCCAGGTTCTGTTGTTCTTCCGGGTGCTAGCGCACCCGGGCTGCCGCACAGGTGCGGCGTTACCAGCTGGACTTTGTGATGCCGGGAAGCTCGCCCCGGTGCGCCATCGACCGGAAGCAGATCCGGCAGAGGCCGAACCGGCGGTATACGGCCCGCGGGCGGCCACAGCGGGAGCACCGCGTGTACCCGCGCACGTCGTACTTGGGCTTGCGCTTCGCCTTGGCGACGAGGCTCTTCTTCGCCACTGCTCAGTTCTCCTTGAACGGGAAGCCGAGCCGCCGCAGCAGCGAACGGCCCTCTTCGTCGGTGGTGGCAGACGTGACGACAGTCACGTCCATGCCGCGCTGCCGGTCCACCTGATCGGGGTTGATCTCGTGGAACATCAGTTGCTCGGTCAGCCCGAAGGTGTAGTTGCCGCGGCCGTCGAACTGCCGGTCGGACAGCCCGCGGAAGTCGCGGATCCGGGGCAGCGCGAGGGACAGCAGCCGGTCCAGGAACTCCCACATCCGGTCGCCGCGCAGCGTTACGTGCGCGCCGATCGGCATGCCCTCGCGCAGCTTGAACTGCGCGATGGACTTGCGGGCCCTGGCGACCGCGGGCTTCTGGCCGGTGATGATCGCCAGGTCCTTCACGGCACCGTCGATGAGCTTGGCGTCGCGGGCAGCATCGCCCACGCCCATGTTCACCACGATCTTGGTGATGCCCGGCACCTGCATGACGTTCGGGTAGCCGAACTCCTCCCGCATCGCCGCCGCGATCTCGGCCCGGTACTTCTCCTTGAGCCGGGGCGGCACGCGGGTCTCGGCTGCCGCGCTGTCCGTAGTCGCGTCGACCTGAGTTGCTGGCATCAGACGTCCTTACCGCTGGCCCGGGCGACCCGGACCTTCTTGTTTTCCGCCGAGTCGGTCCGGTAGCCGGCCCTGGTGGCCTTCTTGCTGTCCGGGTCGACGAGCGCCACGTTGCTCACGTGGATCAGGGCCTCCTGGGTCACGATGCCGCCTTCCTTGGCACCGCGCTGGCCCTGATAGTTGACCTTGGTGTTCTTCCTGATCAGGTTCACGCCCTGGACGAGCACGGCTCGCTTGTCCGGGTGCGCGGCGATGACGGTGCCCTCGCGGCCCTTGTCCTTGCCCGCGATCACGACGACCTTGTCACCCTTCTTGATCTTCATTCCGGGTGCCTTCTTCTTGGCGCCGGCCATCACAGCACCTCCGGTGCGAGCGAGATGATCCGCATGAACCGCTTCTCCCGCAACTCCCGGCCGACCGGGCCGAAGATGCGGGTGCCGCGCGGGTCCCCGCCGTCCCTGATCAGTACGGCAGCGTTCTCGTCGAAGCGGATGTAGGAGCCGTCACCGCGGCGGCGCTCCTTGCGGGTGCGCACCACAACGGCCTTCACGACGTCGCCCTTCTTCACCCCGGCGCCGGGGAGGGCATCCTTGACGGTGGCGACGATGATGTCGCCGATGCCCGCGTATCGCCGGCTCGAGCCGCCGAGCACGCGGATGCACAAGATCTCCTTGGCTCCGGTGTTGTCGGCGACCTTAAGCCGCGACTCCTGCTGGATCACGTCAACTCCTGCTTCTGCTCTCGCCTGCCTGACGGCTATTCAGGTCCGGCGGCCCTAGTTGCTACTTGGCCTTCTCGAGGATCTCCGCGACCCGCCAGCGCTTGGTCGCTGACAGCGGCCGGGTCTCCATCAGCAGCACCCGGTCGCCGACGCCGCAGGCGTTCTCACCATCGTGTGCCTTGTACCTCTTCGTCCGGCGGATGACCTTGCCGTACTTGGGGTGCTTCACCCGGTCCTCGACCTGGACAACAACGGTCTTGTCCATCTTGTCGCTGACCACGAGGCCCTCGCGCACCTTGCGATAGCCCCTGGAGAGCTCGGTGTTGTCAGTCACGGGGCTCGCCTCACTCATCGCCTGACTCCTCTTCCACGACCACGATGCCGAGCTCCCGCTCGCGCTTCACCGTGTAGATCCGCGCGATCTCCTTGCGGACGGCGCGCAGCCGCCCGTGGCTCTCCAGCTGGCCGGTGGCCGCCTGGAAGCGCAGGTTGAACAGCTCGATCTTCGCCTCGGTGAGCTTGAGCTCAAGCTCTTCCTCGGTCGAGGTCCGCAGGTCGGCGGCTGCCAGTCCCTTGGCCATCACGCCTCCCCTACTTCACGCTTCACGAACTTGCATTTCATCGGGAGCTTGTGCATGGCCCGGCGCAGCGCCTCCCTGGCGACCGGCTCGGGCACGCCCGACAGCTCGAACATGACCCGGCCCGGCTTCACGTTGGCGATCCACCACTCCGGTGCGCCCTTGCCGGACCCCATCCGGGTCTCAGCCGGCTTCTTCGTCAGCGGCCGGTCCGGGTAGATCGTGATCCACACCTTGCCGCCGCGGCGGATGTGCCGGGTCATGGCGATTCGAGCGGCCTCGATCTGACGGTTGGTCACGTACGAGTGCTCAACCGCCTGGATGCCGTACTCGCCGAACGTCACCTTGGTGCCGCCCTTGGCGGCGCCGTGCCGGTCCGGCCGGTGCTGCTTGCGGTGCTTGGTCCGCCGCGGGATCAGCATGACTCAGCCCTCCTCGCCTGACGTCGTCGCCGCTGTCGATCCGGTTCTTCGATCCGGTTTCGGCGCGGCGGGCGCCTGCGCCTCCGCCGGGGCCTCCTCGGTCCGGGCCGCGCCAGCCGCTCGCTGGCCCGCTCGCCGCCGCGGTCGGTGCCGTCCGGCCCGACGACGCGGGCCGCCGCTGCTGCCGCCGCGACCAGGCCGGTCACCCCGGCCGCCACGCTCACCGCGCTCACCGCGCTCGCCCGCGGGCCGCTGACCGGCCCGCAGCGCCGCGGCCGCAGCCTCGCGCTCGGCCCGGGTCGCGGCCGCCTCGCCGCGGTAGATCCAGACCTTGACCCCGATCCGGCCGAACGTCGTCCTGGCCTCGTAGAAGCCGAAGTCGATGTCCGCGCGCAGCGTGTGCAGCGGCACCCGGCCCTCGCGGTAGAACTCCGACCGCGACATCTCGGCGCCGCCGAGGCGGCCGGAGCACTGCACCCGGATGCCCTTGGCGCCGCTCTTCATCGCGGTCTGCATCGCCTTGCGCATGGCCCGCCGGAACGAGACCCGGCTGGACAGCTGCTCGGCCACGCCCTGGGCCACCAGCTGGGCGTCCACCTCGGGGTTCTTGACCTCAAGGATGTTCAGCTGGACCTGCTTGCCGGTCAGCTTCTCCAGGTCGCCGCGGATACGGTCGGCCTCGGCGCCGCGGCGGCCGATGACGATGCCGGGCCGCGCGGTGTGGATGTCCACCCGCACCCGGTCCATCGTGCGCTCGATCTCTACCTTCGAGATGCCCGCGCGCTCCATGCCGCGCTGCAGCAGCCGGCGGATGGCGACGTCTTCCGCAACGTAGTCCTTGTACAGCTTGTTGGCGTACCACCGGCTCTTGAAGTCGGTGGTGATGCCCAGCCGGAACCCGTGCGGGTTCACTTTCTGGCCCACTAGCGGGTCCCTTCCTTGCGGTCAGAAACGATGACCGTGATGTGGCTGGTCTTCTTCTCGATCCGGTAGCCGCGGCCCTGGGCGCGCGGGCGGAACCGCTTGAGCGTGGGGCCCTCGTCGACCCAGGCCCGGCTCACGACGAGCGAGCTGACGTCCACGTGACTCTGCTGGGCCGCGTTGGCGATGGCGCTGCTGAGCACCTTGCCGACCGGGTCGCTCGCCGACTGCGGTGCGAACTTCAGAGTCGCCTGCGCCTGGTCGGCGGGCATGCCACGGATGAGGTCCACCACGCGGCGGGCCTTGCGCGGCGTGACGCGGATGTACCGCGCCTTAGCCCTTGCTTGCATCTCAGTCTCGCTCTTCTCGTTCTCGGAATCAGCTATCGCCGGCTACGGCGGTCGTCACGCACGTGGCTGCGGAACGTACGGGTGGGGGCGAACTCGCCGAGCTTGTGCCCGACCATCGCTTCAGTGACGAACACCGGGACGTGCTTGCGCCCGTCGTGTACGGCGATCGTGTGGCCGAGCATCGCGGGGACGATCATCGAGCGGCGCGACCACGTCTTGATGACGTTCTTGGTGCCCTTGTCGTTCTGGAAGTCCACCTTCTTCATCAGGTGGTCGTCCACGAAGGGGCCCTTCTTAAGGCTACGAGGCATCGCTGAGTGCTCCTACCGCTTCTTCTTGCCGCGCCGGC
This sequence comes from uncultured Actinomycetota bacterium, assembly GCA_963805805.1. Classification (GTDB taxonomy): domain Bacteria; phylum Actinomycetota; class Actinomycetes; order Streptosporangiales; family Streptosporangiaceae; genus JAJYUU01. The sequence continues at coordinate 271,394 of CAWDVS010000014.1, forward strand.
GGGTGATCATCTTGTCGCTGGGGCGGTTCGCCCTGCGGGTACGGCCCTCGGGCTTGCCCCACGGGCTGACCGGGTGCCGGCCGCCGGAGGTCTTGCCCTCGCCACCGCCCATCGGGTGGTCCACCGGGTTCATGGCGACGCCGCGGACGGTCGGGCGCTTGCCCTTCCACCGGTTGCGGCCCGCCTTGCCGAGCTTGATGTTGCCCTGCTCGGCGTTGCCGACCTCGCCCACCGTGGCCCGGCAGGCGGCGTCCACCAGCCGGATCTCGCCGGACGGCATGCGCAGCGTGGCCCGCGAGCCTTCCCTGGCGAGCAGCTGCACGCCGGAGCCGGCCGAGCGGGCGATCTTCGCGCCGCCACCGGGTCGCAGCTCGATGGCGTGCACCATCGTGCCGGTCGGGATGTTGCGCAACGGCAGGCAGTTGCCGGTCTTGATGTCGGCGGCCGGCCCGTTCTCGATCCGGTCGCCCTGCTTCAGGCCGACCGGCGCCAGGATGTAGCGCTTCTCGCCGTCGGCGTAGTGCAGCAGCGCGATCCTGGCGGTCCGGTTCGGGTCGTACTCGATGTGCGCGACCTTGGCCGGCACGCCGTCCTTGTCGTTGCGCCGGAAGTCGATCAGCCGGTACGAGCGCTTGTGCCCGCCGCCCTGGTGCCGGGCGGTGATGCGGCCGTGCACGTTCCGGCCACCGTGGCCGTGCAGCGGGCGCACCAGCGACTTCTCCGGCTCACTGCGCGTGACCTCGGAGAAGTCGGCACCGCTCGCACCCCGCCTGCCGGGGGTGGTCGGCTTGTACTTTCTGATGCCCATCTAACTCAAGCTCCTAGGAGACGCCGGCTAGCTGACCGGTCCGCCGAACGAATCAATCCGGTCGCCAGCGGCCAGGCTGACGATGGCCCGCTTGGTGTCGGGCCGCTTGCCCCAGCCGGACCGCGTCCGGCGGCGCTTGCCCGGCCTGTTGATCGTGTTAACGCCGGTCACCTTCACGTTGAAGGTGGCCTCGATCGCCTGGCGGATCTGGATCTTGTGCGAGTCCGGCGCGACGATGAAGGTGTACTTGCCATCATCAGCCAGCCGCAGGCTCTTCTCCGAGATCACCGGGCGCAGCAGGATGTCCCGCGGGTTCATTGTCTTGTTCACTGCGAGTCGTCCTCCTGCTTCGCCTTGGCGCGGGTCGCCTTCGGCTTCGGCTCGTCGCTCGCTGGCGCCGGCTCGGCCGCCGGCTCCGCCTCCGCGCCGTCCGGCGCCTGCGCGGCGGCTGCCCCGTCGTTCCCAGCCGGAGCCTTGGAATCTCCCGTCGCGCGGGCGACGAAGGTGTCCAGCGCGTCCTGGGTGAACACGACGTGGTCGCTCACCAGCACGTCCCTGGTGTTGAGCTGACCGGACTCGAGCAGGTGCACGCCAGGGGCGTTGCGCAGGCTCAGCCGCGTCACGTCGTCCGCCTTGGTGATGACGACCAGGACGTGCGTGCCGCCGCCGGTCACGGCCGTCAGCGCGGCGAGCGCGTCCTTGGTCTTCGGGGCGGTGCCCTCGATCAGGTGCGGCACCACGTGCACGCGGCCGTGCCTGGCCCGGTCGGACAGCGCGCCGCGCAGCGCGGCCGCCTTCATCTTCTTGGGCGTCCGCTGCTCGTACGAGCGCGGGTGCGGGCCGTGCACGACGCCGCCGCCAGCGAACTGCGGCGCCCTGGTCGAACCCTGCCGGGCCCGGCCGGTGCCCTTCTGCCGGTACGGCTTCCGGCCGCCGCCGCGGACGTCGCCGCGGGTCTTGGTGGAGGCCGTGCCCTGCCGGGCAGCGGCCTCCTGGGCGACGACCACCTGGTGGATCAGCGGCACGTTGACCTTGGCGTCGAAGATCTCCGGCGGCAGCGCCGCGCCCGAGGACTTCGCCTTAGCGGCACCAGTCTTCGCGGCCCGCGGCTTCGCGGCCCGCGGCTTCGCCGCCGGCGGCTTCGCCGTGGCGCTGGTGGATGCCGGGCTCATCTCGCCTCACTCTTCACTGGGGTCTTGGCTGCGTTGCGTACCAGTACCAGGCCACCGCGCGGGCCGGGGACAGCGCCCTTGATCAGCAGCAGGCCGCGGTCGGCGTCCACGCTGTGCAGCGTCAAGTTCGGCGACGTGGTCCGCTCGCCGCCCATCCGGCCGGCCATTCGCACGCCCTTGAAGACGCGGCCGGGGTAGGCGCAGCCGCCGATGGAACCGGGCGCGCGGTGCTTGCGCTTGGTGCCATGCGAGGAGCTCATGCCCTTGAACCCGTGCCGCTTCATCACGCCGGCGAAGCCCTTGCCCTTGCTGGTGGCGGTGACGTCAAGGAGGTCGCCCGCGGCGAACGTCTCGACCGTGACCTCCTGGCCCAGCGTGTACTGGTCGGCGTCGTCGGTGCGCAGCTCCACCAGGTACCGGCGCGGCGTCACGCCTGCCTTGGCGAAATGACCGGCCACCGGCTTGGTCACCTTGCGCGGGTCGATCTCGCCAAAGCCGAGCTGGACGGCCGAGTAGCCGTCGGAGGCGGGCGTCCGCACCGCGGTCACGACGCACGGACCAGCCTCGACGACGGTGACAGGAACCATCCTGCCGTCGTCGGCGAAGACCTGCGTCATGCCGAGCTTGGTGCCCAGCACCCCTCGGATCTGCTTGCTCATCACTGTGCTTTCTTGTCCGGACGTCCTGCTACAGCTTGATTTCGATGTCGACGCCGGCCGGCACGTCCAGCCGCATCAGGGAGTCGACGGTCCTCGGCGTGGGGTCGATGATGTCGATCAGCCTCTTGTGCGTACGCATCTCGAAGTGCTCGCGCGAGTCCTTGTACTTGTGCGGCGAGCGGATGACGCAGTACACGTTCTTCTCGGTAGGCAGCGGCACGGGGCCGGCGACCTTTGCGCCGGTGCGAATCACCGTGTCGACAATCTTCCGCGCCCAGCTGTCGATGACCTCGTGGTCATACGCCTTGAGCCGGATGCGGATCTTCTGTCCCGCCATTTGGCTTCGTTGTCCTTCGCTCGTCTGGTGCCGCTGTCGTGCCGTTCCCCTGGCCGCGGCCGGGGCCGGCGCGCGTCCAGGGGACGACCGTGGCGCGGGCCCGGGCCAGTGTTTGAAACACTGCCCCGGGGCCCGGCCCGTACTGCTACTTGATGATCTTCGTGACCCGGCCTGCGCCGACGGTCCGGCCGCCCTCGCGGATAGCGAAGCGCAGACCTTCCTCCATGGCGATCGGCTGGATCAGGTTGACCACCATCTCGGTGTTGTCGCCGGGCAGCACCATCTCGGTGCCCTCCGGCAGGTGCACCACGCCGGTCACGTCGGTGGTGCGGAAGTAGAACTGCGGGCGGTAGTTGTTGAAGAACGGCGTGTGCCGGCCGCCCTCGTCCTTGGACAGGATGTAGACCTGCGCCTCGAACTCGGTGTGCGGGGTGTTGGTGCCCGGCTTGATGATGACCTGGCCGCGCTCGACGTCCTCGCGCTTGGTCCCGCGCAGCAGCAGGCCGGCGTTGTCGCCCGCCTGACCCTCGTCCAGGATCTTGTGGAACATCTCCACGCCAGTGACGATGGTCTTGGTGGCCTTCTCCTTGATGCCGATGATCTCGACTTCCTCACCGGTGTGGATGACGCCACGCTCGATCCGGCCGGTCACGACCGTGCCGCGGCCGGTGATCGAGAACACGTCCTCGACCGGCATCAGGAACGGCTTCTCGATGTCGCGCACCGGCTCGGGGATGCTGTCGTCGCACGCGGCGATCAGGTCGACGACCTTCTCGCCCCACTCGGCGTCACCCTCCAGCGCCTTGAGCGCGGAGACGCGCACCACCGGCACGTCGTCGCCGGGGAACTCGTAGGTGCTCAGCAGCTCGCGCACCTCAAGCTCGACCAGCTCGAGGATCTCCTCGTCGTCGACCATGTCGGCCTTGTTCAGCGCGACCACGATGTACGGCACGCCGACCTGGCGGGCCAGCAGCACGTGCTCGCGGGTCTGCGGCATCGGGCCGTCGGTGGCGGCGACCACCAGGATCGCGCCGTCCATCTGCGCGGCACCGGTGATCATGTTCTTGATGTAGTCGGCGTGACCGGGGCAGTCCACGTGCGCGTAGTGCCGCTTCTCGGTCTGGTACTCGACGTGCGAGATCGAGATGGTGATCCCGCGCTCCTTCTCTTCCTTCGCGTTGTCGATCTGGTCGAACGCGCTGGCAGTATTCAGCGTGGGGTACTTATCGTGCAGGACCTTGGTGATCGCCGCGGTCAGCGTCGTCTTGCCGTGGTCGATATGACCGATGGTGCCGATGTTGACGTGCGGCTTGGTCCGCTCGAACTTGGCCTTCGCCACTGGTGTCTCCTCGTTGCGATCGTTTCCCCGCCGGAGCGGGGCCAGGCGCTCACGCGCGCTGCTTGGTTCTCAGTCGTTGGTACTGACTATTCGAGTGCTGGCTACTCGCCGCGTGCCTTGGCGATGATCTCCTTGGCAATGCTGGGCGGCACCTCGGCATACGAATCGAACTGCATGCTGTAGTCCGCCCGCCCCTGCGTCCGGCTGCGCAGGTCACCCACGTAGCCGAACATCTCCGATAGCGGGACGAGGGCCTTGACGACCCGCACCCCGGACCTCTCCTCCATGGCCTGGATCTGACCCCGGCGGCTGTTCAGGTCGCCGATGACGTCACCCATGTAGTCGTCTGGCGTCCTGACCTCGACCGCCATGACCGGCTCGAGCAGAACCGGATCGGCGTGCCCGGCGGCCTTCTTGAAGGCCATCGAGCCGGCGATCTTGAAGGCGAGCTCGGAGGAGTCGACCTCGTGGTAGGCACCGTCCCTGAGGGTGACCTTGACGTCCACCATCGGGTAGCCGGCCAGCACGCCGAACTCGGCGGCCTCCTGGCAGCCCGCGTCCACCGACGGGATGTACTCCCGCGGGACCCGGCCGCCGGTCACCTTGTTCTCGAACTCGTAGCCACCGCCGTCGCCGCCGGTCGGCTCCAGGTCGATGATGACGCGGGCGAACTGGCCAGAGCCGCCAGTCTGCTTCTTGTGCGTGTACTCGACCTTCTCGACCCGCCTGCGGATGGTCTCCCGGTAGGCGACCTGCGGCCGGCCGATGTTCGCCTCGACCTTGAACTCCCGGCGCATCCGGTCGACCAGCACCTCCAGGTGCAGCTCGCCCATGCCCGAGATGATGGTCTGCCCGGTCTCCTCATCGGTTCTGACCTGGAACGTCGGGTCTTCCTCGGCCAGGCGCTGGATAGCCGTACCCAGCTTGTCCTGGTCGCCCTTCGTCCTCGGCTCGATCGCGACGTTGATGACCGGGGCCGGGAAGGTCATCGATTCGAGAATGACCTGCTTGCTCGGATCCGACAGGGTGTCGCCGGTCGTGGTGTCCTTCAGGCCCATCACGGCGACGATCTGGCCGGCTATCGCGGTCGGGCGCTCCTCGCGCTTGTTCGCGTGCATCTGGTAGATCTTGCCGATCCGCTCCTTCTTGCCCTTGGTCGAGTTCAGCACCTGGGTGCCGGCCTCGAGCTTGCCGGAGTAGACGCGGATGTAGGTCAGCTTGCCGAGGTGCTGGTCGGACATGATCTTGAAGGCCAGCGCGGAGAACGGCTCGGTCATGTCCGGGTGCCGCTCGATGACGATGCTCTCGTCACCGACCGCGTGGCCCTTGATGGCCGGGATGTCGACCGGGCTCGGCAGGAAATCGACGATCGCGTCCAGCATCGGCTGCACGCCCTTGTTCTTGAACGCGCTGCCGCACAGCACCGGATTGAGCGCGCTGGCGACGGTGGCCCGCCGGATCGCAGCGACGAGCTGCTCCTCGCCCGGCTCGTTGCCCTCGAGGTACAGCTCCATCATCTCTTCGTCGTTCTCGGCGATCGTCTCGACGAGCTTGTCCCGCCAGTCCCGCGCGGCCTCAAGGTGGTCCTCGGGGATCGGGACGACGTCGTAGGTGTCGCCCTTGCCCTCGGTCTGCCAGAGCAGCGCGCGCATCCTGATCAGGTCGATGACACCGCGGAAATCGGACTCGACGCCCCACGGCAGCTGGATGACCAGCGGGGTCGCGCCGAGCCGGTCGGTGATCATGTCAACGCAGCGGTGGAACTCAGCACCGACGCGGTCCATCTTGTTGACGAAGCAGATGCGCGGCACGCCGTAGCGGTCAGCCTGCCGCCACACGGTCTCGGACTGCGGCTCCACGCCGGCGACACCGTCGAACACGGCTACCGCACCGTCCAGGACGCGCAGCGACCGCTCCACCTCGACGGTGAAGTCGACGTGGCCGGGCGTGTCGATGATGTTGATGGTGTGGTCACGCCACATCGTCGTGGTCGCGGCCGAGGTGATCGTGATGCCCCGCTCCTGCTCCTGCTCCATCCAGTCCATCGTGGCTGCGCCCTCGTGGACTTCACCGATCTTGTAGTTGATGCCGGTGTAGAACAGGATCCGCTCGGTGGTCGTGGTTTTGCCCGCGTCGATATGCGCCATGATCCCGATGTTGCGGACATTGGCGAGCTCGGTGGCGGTCTGTGTCGCGGCCACTGTTGGTGATCCTCGATCCTTGGTTGTCTTCGGGGCTCGCTACCAGCGGTAGTGAGCGAATGCCTTGTTGGAGTCGGCCATCTTGTGGGTGTCCTCGCGCCGTTTGACGCTGGCCCCCAGGCCGTTGCTGGCGTCCAGCAGCTCGTTCATGAGCCTTTCCGTCATCGTCTTCTCGCGGCGCTGCCGCGAGTACGCGATCAGCCAGCGCAGCGCGAGCGTGGTGCTGCGGGAAGCCTTGACTTCCACCGGCACCTGATACGTCGCGCCGCCGACCCGGCGGCTCTTGACCTCGAGCGTCGGCTTGACGTTGTCCAGTGCGCGCTTGAGCGTCACCACCGGGTCGTTGCCGGTCTTGTCCCGGCAGCCCTCGAGGGCACCGTAGACGATGCGCTCGGCGAGCGAGCGCTTGCCGCTCACCAGCACCTTGTTCACCAGCGCTGTGACCAGCGGCGAGCCGTAGACCGGGTCGGTCACCAGCGGCCGCTTCGTCGCGGGGCCCTTACGCGGCATGTCAGCTCTTCTCCTTCTTCGCGCCGTAGCGGCTGCGCGCCTGCTTGCGGTTGCGCACGCCCTGGGTGTCCAGCGAGCCGCGGATGACCTTGTAGCGGACACCGGGCAGGTCACGGACACGACCGCCGCGGACCAGCACGATCGAGTGCTCTTGCAGGTTGTGGCCGACGCCGGGGATGTAGGCCGTGACCTCGATGTGACTGGTCAGCCGGACGCGAGCCACCTTGCGCAGAGCCGAGTTCGGCTTCTTCGGCGTGGTGGTATAGACGCGCGTGCAGACCCCGCGGCGCTGCGGGCTGCCCTTCAGCGCCGGAGTCTTCGTCTTAGCTACCTTGTCCTGCCGGCCCTTGCGGACCAGCTGCTGGATCGTGGGCAACGCGTCTCCGTCTTCCTCTGCCACGCGCCTCGCGGCGCGATGCTGCCTTCTTCAAGCCGGCCGGGCCGGCGCTTGCGTGGCGCCGGCCGGGTGGCACGGCATCCGGTGTCCCGCCGTCTCCGGCGCGACTCTGCTCGTTACAGCCGACCCCGTGCTACCCGCACTGAGCGCGACCTTGGACGTTCCTGGCCTGCGGTTTCTTCGCCCGCTCCGGCCCCCGCGGTCGGGCGTGTCGCGACGTTCACGACGCATCCGGGCCCGAATACGAGCCCGGAACGGAGGGGAGGTCTGCTCGCCTGGTCCATTCGGCTCCCTGGCTGGCGCCTAGGAGACCACGGTCACACAGACGTGCACGCACCCATGACTCATGGGCGCGGAGAACTAGACTACCTAACCCAGGTCGCGCTGGTCAAAACGGGTCGGCATCTCGTACTCCGCTGCAGACAAGCTTAGCGGATCCTGAGTCCCCGACGGACCAGAACCTAGGCCATCGGGCCCAGCCTGGCATTCGGGTACCTAGACGCCACTGTGCATCATCAGCGCTGACCAGACGCCAGATATTCCCGCCCAATTCACTGCAACCAGTGAGATGGCCGACTCGGCAGCGGCCGCCAGCCACGGAATCCGCTGGACAGCCGACCCAAGCCGCGTTAGCGCGCGGGCCTGCCGGGTAGCGGAACCGGGTACACAGCTACGCCTAAGGAGCGATGCACGGTGGCAACCACGAAGCAGAAGAAGGCCGCGAAGGCGAACGTCAAGAAGGCGCAGAAGGCGGCGACCAGTAAGAAGACGATCGCGAGCCTGCCCGCGAAGACCAAGACCGCGCTCGGGAAGCAGGGCGCCGCTGTCGCCCAGCGCAAGCGCACGGGCGGGACGACGCCCAAGACGAAGGCCGAGCTGTACGAGATCGCCAAGAAGCGCGACCTCCCCGGCCGGTCCAAGATGGGCCGGGACGAGCTGGCCAAGAAGCTCGGCCTGAAGTAACCCCGCCGCCCGGCCCGGCCGGCCGCTTTCCGGAGCCACCCCGGCCGCCGGGGCGTGATTGTGGCCGCCAGGAGGACCGCCAATGCCGCTGCTCACCGGCACCTCGGGGTGGCAGTACCGCGACTGGCGGGACGCCTTCTATCCGCCTGGCCTGCCGCTATCGCGCTGGCTGGACCACTACGCCGAGACGTTCCCCACGGTCGAGAACAACGGCACCTTCTACCGGCTCGCGAAACCGGAGACGTTCGCCGGCTGGCGGGCCCGCACGCCGGACGGCTTCCTGATGGCGGTCAAGGCCAGCCGGTACCTCACCCATATCCGCCGGCTGCGCGACCCCGCCGAGCCGGTCGGCCGGCTGCTCGCGGCCTGCGCCGGGCTCGGCGACCGGCTCGGCCCGGTGCTGCTCCAGCTGCCGCCGACCATGCAGGCGGACCCCGGCGCGCTCGACCAGTGCCTGCGCGAGTTCGCGGCGCGGGCCGCGGCGACGCCGGGTCTGCGCGAGCGGGCGCTGCGCGTCTGCGTCGAGTTCCGGCATGAGTCCTGGTACACGCCGGACGTCCGGCAACTGCTCACGCGGCACAACGCGGCGCTGTGCTGGGCGGATCGCCGCGGGCGCCCGCTCGGCCCGCTCTGGCCGACTGCCGACTGGGGTTACCTGCGGCTGCACGAGGGCGCCGCCAGCCCGTGGCCGCGGTACGGTCGCCAGGCGCTCAAGACCTGGCTGAGCCGGATCGAGGACACCTGGTCGGCGGCGGCGGACGTCTTCGTCTACTTCAACAACGACCAGCACGCCGCGGCCCCGGCCGACGCGCTGGCGCTCACCGCCCTCGCGACCAGAACTCAGCGACCCGTCCGGTGATGGACGGGCGCGGCGCGGCTGACCGGGCCACAACGTCGCGCGGCCGCTCATCGCCGGGGTGCGGCGGGCGTCGACGGCCTGCCGCGGCCGATCGCCGGGACCAGGCAGGCGCCGGGACCGCCGGCGGCCCGGCCACATCCCGGCCCGGCCGAACAACGCCACCAGGGCGGGCACGAGCAGCGACCTGGCGATGACCGTGTCGATCACGATGCCCGCCGCCATCGCGACCGCGACCTCACGGAACTGCTGCAGCGGGATGATCGCGAGCAGCGCGAAGCTGGCGGCGAGCGTGATGCCCGCGACCGTGATGGCGCGCGACGCCTGCGAGCCGGCCACCGCGATCGCGTCCCGCAGCGGGCGATGCCTGGCCTCCTCCCAGATCCGCCCGACCACGAACACGTTGTAGTCAGCCCCGAGGGAGATCAGCAGCACGCCGACGGTGAACGGGACGTAGTACACCAGGCCATCGGCGCCGAGCTGGTGCTGGAACACCCAGACCGTCACGCCGAGGGTGGCGAAGAGCGCCAGGATGCTGGCCGCCAGCAGGTACAGCGGCGCGATCAGAGCGCTGAGGAACAGCACGAGCAGCACGAGCGTGACGATGCAGCATGAGCGGCGCGAACGACGCGATGCTGTCCGTCGTCGACCTGATGGCCTCTCCGGTGGCGGCGGTCTCGCCGCCCACGTCGATGCGCACCCCGGTCAGCCCGGCCGCGCGGGCCAGGCCGGGCAGCCGGCGCTGCAGCGCCTGGATCTGCCTGACCGCGGTCGGCCCCAGGGGGTCGGTGCGCTCGATGACGCCGAACCGGGCCGCGTTCCCGGACTTCGCGAGCATCGGGTTCGGCAGCCCGGCGGCCGCTGCCTGCGCGCTGAAGCCGCCGAGGAGCGCCGGGATCGTGCCCGGCCCGATGACCCCGGCCACGCCGGGCTGCCGGGTCAGCGCGTGCTGCAGCCGGTCCAGCGCCGCGGTCTGGCCGGTGACGCCGGGGCCGAGCAGCAGCACCTCGGTCGGCGACAGGATGCCGGCCGCGAACCCGTGCGACGCAGCGGCCTGCGCCCTGGCCTCCTGCGTCGACCCTGGCAGCGCGCTGATCAGCGGGGCACCGAGTCGCAAGCTGGTGGCCTTCAGGCCGACCGCGACCATCGCGACGACGCACGCCGCGGCGATGATCAGGGCGACCGGCTTGGCGGTCCCGGCCCGGGCGAGCCGTTCCCGGACGTGCCACGGCGACGCCAGCTGCACTGGCTGGTCGGTGCGGATGGCATCGCGGCGGGCCGCGCGCGCGGCCCGCCTGGCCTTGCGGTACCAGCCGGGTCCGGGCCAGAACAGCACGTTGCCGAAGATCGCGATGAGGGCGGGCGCCAGCGTCAGGGCGACCAGCATCGCGATGACGACGGTGACCGCGAGGGCGGGCCCGAGCGCGCGGATGAGCTCGATCTTCGCCAGCGCGAGCGAGCCGGTCGCGGCGGCGACGAGCACGCCCGCGGCCAGGATGATCGGGGCGTACTCGGCCGTCGTCAGCCGGGCGGCCTGCAGCCGCGGGATGCCCTCGGCCAGCCGGTTGCGCATGCCGGACAGGAAGAACACTGAGTAGTCCGTCGTCACGCCGAGCAGCAAGACGATGAGCACGGGCTCGACATCCGGCGGCAGCGGCACGTGCATCTGCTGGGTCACCCAGGCGACGACGCGGACGACCAGCAGGTACGAAGTCGCTGCGCACAGCAGCGTCGCCACCGGGGCACCGAGGGACACGAAGAAGAAACCGACGATGAGCCAGATCGCCGCGACGGTAGCCAGTTCCACCCACGGCAGCCGCTGCGCGATGATGACGCCCTGCTGGTAGGTAGCCGGCCCGACTCCGGTCACGCCGATGAAGTGGCTGGGAGCGTACTGCCGCGCGTACTGCCCCGCGCCCGCGGTCTGGGTCGCGAACGACGTGCCCGGCCGGAAGTACAGGAACGTCACGATTGTGGTCGACCGCTCCCGCGAGCCGGGAAACTGGGCGCCCGTGCCGGGATCCACCGTATTGGGAACGGGGACGGCGCCGGCCAGTCCGGCGATAGGCGCGCCGCGGGCGTGGCCGGTGTCCAGGGAGGCGGCGTTGCGGAGGGCGCTGACCTGCGCGTTCGAGGACAGGCCGCGGGCGGCGCGCTGGACGATCGCCACCTCGGCGTCCAGCGGCGCGCCGAACATCCTGGTGGCTGTCGCCTCGGCTTGTAGTGCTGGCGCGTTCGGCGGGACCAGGCTGGCCACCCCGCCCGCCGGCGCCAGCGCGGGCAGATAGCGGACCGCGCCCGCGATCGCCGCGATCCACGCCGCCGCGATGAGGTACCGGAACGCGACGACGAGCGCCCCGTATCCCCTGGCGAGCGGCCCCGTGGCGGCCTGCGGTGACGGCATCATGGCGGCAAGCAGTTACCGCAAACTGCGACCGCGAAACGCCAGGCCCGCCGAGCCCAGAAAGACCCCGTCGTTAGTGCTAGCCAAGAAAACGGGGCTCCGCCGGCGTCTGTGCCCGGCGAAGCCCCGTTCCCGTCCTGATCCCGCTAGCGGGACGACACGGCTTACCTGTTGTAGGCGCCGAAGTCGTACTCCTCCAGCGGAATTGCCTGGCCCGACGCCTGGCCGAACGAGTAGTCGGCCGGGCTGTCGTAGGAGGTCGGCGGGTACACCGCCGCCTTGGCCTCTTCGGTGGGCTCGACCCGCAGGCCCCGGTAGCGCTGCATGCCAGTGCCGGCCGGGATCAGCTTGCCGATGATCACGTTCTCCTTGAGGCCGACCAGCGAGTCCGACCGGGCGTGGATCGCCGCGTCGGTCAGGACCCTGGTGGTCTCCTGGAAGGAGGCCGCCGACAGCCACGACTCGGTGGCCAGCGACGCCTTCGTGATACCCATGAGCTGCGGACGGCCGGCCGCCGAGGTGCCGCCCGCTTCGACGACAGCACGGTTGACCTCCTCGAACTTCGGCCGTTCGACCAGCTCGCCGGGCAGCAGGTCGGTGTCACCGGACTCGATCACGTTCACCCGCTTGAGCATCTGCCGGATGATGATCTCGATGTGCTTGTCGTGGATCGACACGCCCTGAGACCGGTAGACCTCCTGCACCTCGTGCACCAGGTGCAGCTGCACCTCGCGCGACCCGAGGATGCGCAGCACCTCGTGCGGGTTCACCGCGCCGGCGATGAGCTGCTGGCCGACCCGGACCCGGTCACCTTCGGACACCAGCAGGCGAGCCCGCATGGAGACCTGGTAAGCGATCTCCTCCGAGCCGTCGTCCGGCGTGACGATGATCTTGCGGGTCTTGTCCTGCTCGTCAACGCGAACCTTGCCGTCGACCTCGCTGATCGGAGCCAGGCCCTTGGGGATGCGCGCCTCGAACAGCTCCTGGATGCGCGGCAGGCCGTGGGTGATGTCCAGGCCCGCCACACCGCCGGTGTGGAACGTACGCATCGTCAGCTGGGTACCAGGCTCGCCGATGGACTGCGCGGCGATGATGCCGACAGCCTCGCCCACGTCCACCCGCTTGCCGGTGGCCAGCGAGCGGCCGTAGCACTTGGCGCAGACGCCGACCTTGGCCTGGCAGACCAGCACGGAGTAGGTGCGCACCGACTCCACGCCGGCGTTCACCAGCATGTCGATCATCGTCTCGGTGATGTCAGCGTCAGCGGGCGCCAGCACCGTGCCGTCCGGTCCGGCCACATCCTCGGACAGCGTGCGCCCGGTGCCGGTGTTCTCGATGTTGGGCAGCTTCACGACGACGCCGGACGAGTCCTTCGTGCCGATCCGCATCGGCAGCGACCGGTCGGTGCCGCAGTCCTCCTCGCGCACGATGACGTCCTGCGCGACGTCCACCAGGCGCCGGGTCAGGTAACCCGAGTCGGCGGTGCGCAGCGCGGTGTCGGCCAGGCCCTTGCGGGCACCGTGCGTGGAGATGAAGTACTCCAGCACGGACAGGCCCTCGCGGAAGCTGGACTTGATCGGGCGCGGGATGGTCTCACCCTTGGGGTTAGACACCAGGCCTCGCATACCCGCGATCTGCCTGATCTGCATCAGGTTTCCGCGGGCACCGGAGTTGACCATCATCCAGACCGGGTTGGTCTCGGGGAAGGCCTTCTCCATGTCCTGCGCCACGTCCGCCGTCGCGTGCGTCCAGATCTCGATGAGTTCCTGCCGCCGCTCGTCGTCGGTGATCAGGCCGCGCTCGTACTCACGCTGCACCTTGTCCGCGCGCTTCTCGTAGGTGTCCAGGATCTCCCGCTTGTTCGGCGGGGCCGCCACGTCCTCGATCGAGATCGTGACGCCAGACCTGGTCGCCCAGTGGAAGCCAGCGTCCTTCAGCGCGTCCAGCGCGGCGGCGACCTCGACCTTCGGGTAGGTCTCGGCCAGCTCGTTCACGATCGTGGACAGCTGCTTCTTGCCGACCTCGAAGTTGACGAACGGGTAGTCCGACGGGAGCGTCTCGTTCAGCAGGCAGCGGCCGAGCGTCGTCTCCAGCCGCAGCGGCTTACCCAGCTCCCAGCCGTCGGGCGTCACGTAACCGCGCGGCGGCGTGACGTCCTGGAGCCGGATCTGGATCTTGGCCTGCAGGTCGAGCTCGTCCTTGTCGTAGGCCATCAGGGCCTCGGCCAGGCTGCCGAACACGCGACCTTCGCCGGGCGCGGCTTCCTTCGCCCTGGTCAGCCAGTAGATGCCGATGACCATGTCCTGGGTCGGCATGGTGACGGGCTTGCCGTCGGCCGGCTTCAGGATGTTGTTGGTCGACAGCATCAGGATCCGGGCCTCGGCCTGCGCCTCTGCGGACAGCGGCACGTGCACGGCCATCTGGTCACCGTCGAAGTCCGCGTTGAACGCGGTGCAGACGAGCGGGTGAATCTGGATGGCCTTGCCCTCGACCAGCTGCGGCTCGAACGCCTGGATGCCGAGCCGGTGCAGCGTCGGCGCGCGGTTCAGCAGCACCGGGTGCTCGGTGATGACTTCCTCGAGCACGTCCCAGACGACCGGCTTGGCGCGCTCCACCATCCGCTTGGCGGACTTGATGTTCTGCGCGTGGTTGAGGTCGACCAGCCGCTTCATCACGAACGGCTTGAACAGCTCGACCGCCATCTCCTTGGGCAGGCCGCACTGGTGCAGCTTGAGCTGCGGGCCGACCACGATGACGCTGCGGCCGGAGTAGTCGACGCGCTTGCCCAGCAGGTTCTGCCGGAACCGGCCCTGCTTGCCCTTGAGCATGTCGGACAGCGACTTCAGCGGCCGGTTGCCCGGCCCGGTGACCGGGCGCCCGCGGCGGCCGTTGTCGAACAGCGAGTCGACGGCCTCCTGCAGCATCCGCTTCTCGTTGTTCACGATGATCTCGGGCGCGCCGAGGTCCAGCAGTCGCTTCAGCCGGTTGTTCCGGTTGATGACCCGGCGGTACAGGTCGTTCAGGTCGGAGGTGGCGAACCGGCCACCGTCGAGCTGAACCATCGGCCGCAGGTCCGGCGGGATCACCGGGATGCAGTCGAGCACCATGCCGAGCGGGCTGTTGGAAGTGTTCAGGAACGCCGACACGACCTTCAGCCGCTTGAGCGCCCTGGCCTTGCGCTGGCCCTTGCCGGTGCGGATGATCTCGCGCAGGTTCGCGGCCTCGGCCTCGAGGTCGAAGCTGCCGACCCGCTCCTGGATCGCCTGCGCACCCATGCCGCCGCGGAAGTAGCGGCCGAACCGGTCGCGCATCTCGCGGTACAGGAGCTCGTCGCCCTCAAGGTCCTGGACCTTGAGGTTGCGGAACCGGTTCCAGACCTCCTCGATCCGGTCGATCTCGCGCTGCGCGCGGTCGCGGATCTGCTTGCACTCGCGGTCGGAGCTCTCCCTGACCTTGCGGCGCGCGTCGCCCTTGGCGCCCGCGGCCTCCAGCTCGGCCAGGTCCTTCTCCAGCTTCGCCTGGCGCGCCTCGATGTCGGCGTCCCGGCGCTGCTCCAGCTGGCTCTTCTCGACCGTGATCTTGGCCTCGAGGCTGGGCAGGTCGCGACCGCGCGCCTCGTCGTCCACGTACGTGATCATGTACGCGGCGAAGTAGATGACCTTCTCCAGGTCCTTCGGCGCCAGGTCGAGCAGGTAGCCCAGCCGGCTGGGCACACCCTTGAAGTACCAGATGTGGGTAACGGGCGCGGCCAGCTCGATGTGGCCCATCCGCTCGCGGCGCACCTTGGCCCGGGTCACCTCGACGCCGCACCGCTCGCAGATGATGCCCTTGAAGCGGACCCGCTTGTACTTACCGCAGTAGCACTCCCAGTCCCTGGTCGGACCGAAGATCTTCTCGCAGAAGAGCCCGTCCTTTTCCGGCTTCAGGGTCCGGTAGTTGATCGTTTCCGGCTTCTTGACCTCACCGTGCGACCACGTCCGGATGTCGTCCGCCGTGGCCAGGCCAATCCGCAGGTCGTCGAAGAAGTTGACGTCTAGCACGTTGTATATCCCCTGGGGTTGTTCGTCGGATCAGACCTCTTCGACGCTGCTCGGCTCCCGCCGGGACAGGTCGATGCCGAGCTCCTCCGCTGCGCGGAAGACGTCCTCGTCGGTGTCACGCATCTCGATCGCCGCGCCGTCGCTGGAGAGGACCTCCACGTTCAGGCAGAGCGACTGCATCTCCTTGATCAGCACCTTGAAAGACTCAGGGATGCCGGGCTCGGGGATGTTCTCGCCCTTGACGATGGCCTCGTAGACCTTGACGCGTCCGAGGATGTCGTCGGACTTGATGGTCAGCAGCTCCTGCAGCGCGTAGGCGGCGCCGTAGGCCTCCAGTGCCCAGACCTCCATCTCACCGAAGCGCTGGCCGCCGAACTGGGCCTTACCGCCGAGCGGCTGCTGGGTGATCATCGAGTACGGGCCGGTCGACCTGGCGTGGATCTTGTCGTCCACCAGGTGCAGCAGCTTGAGGATGTAGATGTAGCCGACGGAGATCGGGTCCTTGAAGGGCTCGCCGGTCCGGCCGTCGAACAGCGAGGCCTTGCCGGTGCCGCCGACCATCCGGTCGCCATCCCGGTTCGGCAGCGCGCTGGCGAGCAGACCGGTGATCTCCTCCTCCTTGGCGCCGTCGAAGACCGGGGTCGCGACCTTGCTGCCGGAGGCGGCGGCGTGCGCGCCGATCGCCTTGAGCCGCTTCTTCCAGTCCTGGTCGTCGCCGTCGACCTCCCACCCGGTGGCCGCGACCCACCCGAGGTGGGTCTCGAGCACCTGGCCGACGTTCATACGGCCGGGCACGCCGAGCGGGTTGAGGACGATGTCGACCGGGGTCCCGTCGGAGAGGAACGGCATGTCCTCCACCGGCAGGATCTTGGCGATGACTCCCTTGTTGCCGTGCCGGCCGGCCAGCTTGTCGCCGTCGGTGATCTTGCGCTTGGCCGCCACGTAGACGCGGACCAGCTCGTTCACGCCGGGCGGCAGCTCGTCGCCGTTGTCCCTGGTGAAGACCCGGACGCCGATGACCTTGCCGGACTCGCCGTGCGGCACCTTCAGCGAGGTGTCGCGGACCTCGCGGGCCTTCTCGCCGAAGATCGCGCGCAGCAGCCGCTCCTCCGGGGTCAGCTCGGTCTCGCCCTTGGGGGTGACCTTGCCGACCAGGATGTCCCCGGTCACGACCTCGGCGCCGATGCGGATGATGCCGCGGTCGTCGAGGTCGGCCAGCACCTCGTCGGAGACGTTCGGGATGTCCCGGGTGATCTCCTCCGGGCCCAGCTTGGTGTCGCGGGCGTCGACCTCGTGCTCCTCGATGTGGATCGAGGAGAGCACGTCGTCCTGGACCAGGCGCTGGCTCAGGATGATCGCGTCCTCGTAGTTGTGCCCCTCCCACGGCATGAAGGCGACCAGCAGGTTGCGGCCGAGCGCCATCTCGCCGTTGTCGGTGCACGGACCGTCGGCGATGACCTGGTTGACCTCGACCCGCTGGCCCTCGGTCACGATCGGCTTCTGGTTGAAGCACGTGCCCTGGTTGGACCGGCGGAACTTGGCGACCAGGTAGTCGATCCTGGTGCCGTCGTCGTTGGCCACGGTGACGTAGTCGGCGCAGACCTGCTCGACCACGCCAGCCTTCTCGGCCACGATCACGTCACCGGCGTCGACCGCGGCGCGGTACTCCATGCCGGTGCCCACCAGCGGTGCCTCGCTGCGCAGCAGCGGCACCGACTGGCGCTGCATGTTCGAGCCCATCAGCGCCCGGTTGGCGTCGTCGTGCTCGAGGAACGGGATCATCGCGGTGGCGACGGAGACCATCTGCCGCGGCGACACGTCGATGTAGTCGACCTCGTCGGGCTTGATGTAGTCGACCTCGCCGCCCTTGCGGCGGACCAGGACGCGGTCTTCCTCGAAGGAGCCCTTGTCGTCAATCGGGGCGTTCGCCTGGGCGATGACGTGCCGGTCCTCTTCGTCGGCGGTCAGGTAGTCGATCTGCTCGGTCACCTTGCCGGCCTTGACCTTGCGGTACGGCGTCTCGACGAAGCCGAACGCGTTCACCCGGCCGTACGAGGACAGCGAGCCGATCAGGCCGATGTTCGGGCCTTCCGGCGTCTCGATCGGGCACATCCGGCCGTAGTGGCTGGGGTGCACGTCGCGGACCTCGAATCCGGCCCGCTCACGGGACAGACCGCCAGGACCAAGCGCGGACAGCCGGCGCTTGTGCGTCAGGCCGGCCAGCGGGTTGGTCTGGTCCATGAACTGGGACAGCTGGCTGGTGCCGAAGAACTCCTTGATGGAGGCGACGACGGGCCGGATGTTGATCAGGGTCTGCGGCGTGATCGCCTCGACGTCCTGGGTGGTCATCCGCTCCCGGACCACGCGCTCCATCCGGGCCAGCCCGAGCCGGACCTGGTTCTGGATCAGCTCGCCGACGGTGCGCAGGCGACGGTTGCCGAAGTGGTCGATGTCGTCGGTCTCGACCGGGATCATCTCGGCCCCGGACTTCATCTCCTCCTCGCCGACGTGCAGCCGGACGAGGTACTCGATGGTGGAGACGATGTCCTCTTCGGTCAGCGTGCCCTGGCTGATCGGCTGCCCCAGGCCAAGCTTCTTGTTGACCTTGTAGCGGCCGACCTTGGCGAGGTCGTAGCGCTTGGAGTTGAAGTACAGATTCTCCAGCAGGGCCTGCGCCGACTCCTTGGTCGGCGGCTCACCCGGCCGCAGCTTCCGGTAGATGTCGAGCAGCGCGTCGTCCTGGCCGGTGGTGTGGTCCTTCTCCAGGGTGGCGCGCATCGACTCGAACTGGCCGAATCGCTCCAGGATCTTGGCCTCGTCCCAGCCGAGGGCCTTCAGCAGCACCGTGACGCTCTGCTTGCGCTTGCGGTCGATGCGGACGCCGACGCTGTCCCGCTTGTCGATCTCGAACTCAAGCCAGGCGCCGCGGGACGGGATGACCTTGCAGCTGTAGATGTCCTTGTCCGAGGTCTTGTCGACCTGCCGGTCGAAGTAGACGCCGGGCGAGCGGACCAGCTGGGAGACTACGACACGCTCGGTGCCGTTGATGATGAAAGTGCCCTTCGCCGACATGAGCGGGAAGTCGCCCATGAAGACGGTCTGGCTCTTGATCTCGCCAGTCGAGTTGTTGATGAACTCCGCGGTGACGAACATCGGCGCGGAGTAGGTCATGTCCTTGTCCTTGCACTCCTCCGCGGAGTACTTGGGTGGCTCGAACCGATGGTCTCGGAACGAGAGGGACATGGTTCCGGTGAAGTCCTCGATCGGGCTGATCTCCTCGAAGATCTCTTCGAGGCCGGACTGCTCCGGGAGATTCTTATGGCCTGCCTGCTTCTCCGCCTCGATCCGGGCGCGCCAGCGCTCGTTGCCCAGCAGCCAGTCGAACGACTCGGTTTGCAGGGCAAGAAGGCTGGGAACCTCTAGCGGCTCGTTGATACGAGCGAAGGAAACACGACGGGGACCAAGGGCGGTAGCTGAGGCGCTGCGCGAGGCTGCCAACAGGGGTCCTTCCGAGCTTGTTGCGGACGGTGCACCGCGCGCACGCGAAACGCCCTGCGGCTACGCCGCTAGGGGGTATGTGGGAGCCGAGGACGAGTTGGTGCAGCGCAAATTGGCAGTGTAGTCGAAGGACACACCGCTGGTCAAGTGTACGTCTTTATTAGGTTCACGGTTGCACAGGAGCATCGCTCCTGGAGAGCGAAACGTCAAGCCCTGGAGGGCTTGTGTCGCTACTCGCAGCTACGTGACGAACGTCACAGGCTATCTGGAGTTTGAACCTCAGGAGAGGCGGGTATGGCGCTTTGAACGCCGGTTTCCCGTGTGCATACAGCATACCGGCCCGGCGTCCGGGTCGCGGTCAAGACCCCACAGCGACCCGTCTCACCCGGTCGCCAAATGCCAGCCGCAGCCTGCCTTTCAACCATCGCATCGGTCCGCCTCCGGCGGAGCCGACACCCGTCACCGCCCACAACGCGACCTTTCACGGGCAACGGCCACACAAAGCAGCACAAATATCCCGCCGAGCGAGGCGTTCGCCGTGAAAAGCTGGGCGCCCCCCCGGCGCGGGGCTACGCGGGCAAAGCGAAGGCCCGCTACGCGGTACTGGTGGAGCGGGCCCTGCTGCCGACCGCGGAAGCGAAGGCCCGTCCCGCCGGATCCGGCGGGACGGGCCCTTGTGTCGCGTACTGCGGACTTACTTGACGGTGACGGTGGCGCCGGCGCCCTCCAGGGCGGCCTTGGCCTTGTCCGCGGCCTCCTTGTTGACCCGCTCAAGCAGCGGCTTGGGCGCGCCATCGACGAGGTCCTTGGCCTCCTTGAGCCCGAGGCTCGTGAGGGTGCGGACCTCCTTGATGACCTGGATCTTCTTGTCGCCCGCGGCCTCGAGGATGACGTCGAACTCGTCCTTCTCCTCGACCTCCTCGGGGGCGGCGGCGCCGCCAGCCGGGCCAGCGGCCGCGACAGCGACCGGCGCGGCGGCCTTGACGTCGAACGTGTCCTCGAACTGCTTCACGAACTCCGAGAGCTCGATCAGCGTCATCTCCTTGAACGCGTCGAGCAGGTCGTCAGAGCTGAGCTTTGCCATGGTGGTGATTCCTCTTCCGTTTCATTCCGTGTGTCGCCGATGGCCGCTCTCAGCCACCTGCGGGTCCTGGTCAGGTCACCCGTGGTGACTGGTTAGCTGTCCGAGCTGTCAGCGGCCGCCTCCGGCGCAGCTGCGGCTTCCGGGGCCTCAGCTTCCGGGGCCTCAGCTTCCGGGGCTGCGGCTTCCGCTGCTGCGGCTTCCGGGGCCTCGGCTGCTGGCGTGGCGTCAGCCGCCGCCTCGGCCTGCTCGGTGTCCTGGCTAGCCGCCGCCTCAGGGGCGTCGGCCGCACGCTTCTGCTCCAGCGCGCCGAGCAGGCGGGCCATCTGCTGCGGCAGCGCGGCGAACGTGCCAGCCGCTCCGGCCAGCGATGCCTTCATGGCACCGGCCAGCTTGGCCAGCAGCACCTCGCGCGGCTCCAGGTCGGCGAGCTTGGTGATCTCGCCGGGCTTGAGCGCCTTGCCGTCCAGCACGCCGCCCTTGATCACCAGCAGCGGGTACGTCTTGGAGAAGTCGCGCAGTCCCTTGGCCGCCTCGACCACGTCGCCGGTCACGAACGCGATGGCCGACGGGCCAGTCAGCAGATCGGTCAGCTCCGAGGTCACGCCGGCCTCGTTCGCGGCGATCTTGGTGAGCGTGTTCTTGACGATCGAGAACGACGCGTTGTCGCCCAGCGACCTGCGCAGCTCGCCGAGCTGCGCGACCGTCAGGCCGCGGTACTCGGTGAGGACCGCGCCGGACGAGCTCTGGAACCGCTCGGTCAGCTCGGCGACCGCGGTCACCTTATCCGCCCTCGCCATGGGCCTCCCTTCGTGTTCCGGGGCGTCCCGCGGAGCGGGACCCGGACTATGTCCTGAGTCGGCCGGCCCGGTGAAATACGAACGCCCCGGGCGCAGGCGCACGGGGCGTGGTCAGGGGCGAAGTGCGGACACCGCGCGCCTGAGTTAGCTCTCAGCTCACCTGCGTGGGCCGCTCGCTCTCGCGAGCCTTCGGTCGCCGCGCGAAGCGCGCAGCCACAGCCGACGGTCTTTGGCAGGCTCAAGCGTACGCGGCCAGCCCGCGCACAGCCAAATCGGCGCCCGGCCCATGGCCGCCAGGCCCAGCGAAGCGGCCCGGCGAACAGCGAAAGGCCCGGCGGGCCGCCAGCTGGCGGCCCGCCGGGCCAGGTTCGCGAGCCGCGGCTCAGCCGACGGGCTGGTCCTCGGGCGCCCCGGTCAGGCCCCTGGTGATGCCGGGGTCGATCTGGATGCCGGGACCCATCGTGGTCGTGATCGCGACCTTCCTGAGGTAGCGGCCCTTGGCGGCCGACGGCTTGAGCCTGATCACTTCTTCCAGCGCCGCCGCGTAGTTCTCGACCAGCGACCGGTCCGGGAACGAGGCCTTGCCGATGATCAGGTGCAGGTTGCTGTGCTTGTCGACGCGGAACTCGATCTTGCCGCCCTTGATCTCGGTGACGGCCTTGCCCACGTCCATGGTCACGGTGCCGGTCTTGGGGTTGGGCATCAGGCTGCGCGGGCCGAGCACCCGGCCGAGCCGTCCGACCTTGCCCATCAGGTCCGGGGTCGCGACCACCGCGTCGAAGTCCAGGAAACCGCCCTGGACGCGCTCGATCAGCTCATCCGAGCCGACGTAGTCGGCGCCCGCGGCGCGGGCCTCCTCGGCCCGGTCGCCAGTGGCGAACACCAGGACCCTGGCGGTCTTGCCGGTGCCGTGCGGGAGGTTCACGGTGCCGCGCACCATCTGGTCGGCCTTGCGCGGGTCGACGCCGAGCCGGAACGCGACCTCGACGGTCGAGTCGAACTTGGTGGTGGCCGTCTCCTTGGCGAGCGCCACCGCCTCGGCCGGGGCGTAGAGCTTGCCGGCCTCGACGTGCTCGTCGGCCTGGCGGTATGCCTTGCTGCGCTTCATGTCTGTCTCCGTTTCTGCTGGAGGTCGTGGTCTGCGGGCCAGCGCGCGGCCCTGCCACAGCCGCCCCGGCGGGTGCCAGCGCGGCTAGGTCCAGAGGGTCAGCCCTGGACGGTGATGCCCATCGACCGGGCGGTCCCGGCGATGATCTTCTCTGCGGCCTCGATGCTCGTCGCGTTCAGGTCCGGCATCTTGACCTGGGCGATCTCGCGAACCTGCGCCTGGGTCACGGTGCCGACCTTGGACTTGTGCGGCTCGCCGCTGCCCTTCTGCACGCCCGCGGCCTTCTTGATCAGCTCAGGCGCCGGCGGGGTCTTGGTGATGAACGTGAACGAGCGGTCCTCGTAGATGGTGATCTCGACCGGGATCACGTTCCCGCGCTGGGTGTCCGTCGCGGCGTTGTACTGCTTGACGAAGTCCATGATGTTGACGCCGTGCGGGCCGAGCGCCGTGCCCACCGGCGGGGCCGGCGTAGCGGCACCTGCGTTCAGCTGCACCTTGACTACGGCAGCAATCTTCTTCTTCCTCGGAGCCATTGCTGGTCCTTACCTCACTTCGGTTCTGCGGGCGTGATTCGTTGCTTGCTGACGGGGTGGCTCAGATCTTGCTGACCTGATCGAAGGACAGCTCGACCGGGGTCTCCCGGCCGAAGATCGAGACCAGCACCTTGAGCTTCTGGGTGTCGGGGTTGATCTCGTTCACCGTCGCCGGGAGGGACGCGAACGGCCCGTCCATCACGGTAACGGACTGGCCGACCTCGAAGTCCACCGCGGCCGCCCGCATGGTCTCGGCCTTCTTAGCGGCCTTTTCCTCCGGCACCGGGGCGAGCAGGTTGGCGACCTCATCCAGGCTGAGCGGCGAGGGCCGGCTGGACAGGCCGACGAAGCCGGTAACGCCAGGGGTGTTCCGGACGGCGGCCCACGACTCGTCGGTCAGGTCCATCCGGACCAGGATGTAGCCGGGCAGCACCTTCTCCTGGACCTGCTGGCGCTTGCCGGACTTGACCTCGATCACCTCGTGGGTCGGCACCTCGATCTGGAAGATGAAGTCCTCCATGTTCAGCGACTGGGTGCGGCTCTCCAGGTTGGTCCGGACGCGGTTCTCGTACCCGGCGTAGGAGTGCACGACGTACCAGTCACCGGGCAGGGCCCGCAGCTCGGACTTGAACTGCACGACGGGATCTACCTCGGCGTCCTCGTCTGCCTCATCGGCCCCGGGCTCGGCCTCGGCGGCCACATCGTCAGCGGCCTCAGTCTCGGCGGCCTCAGTCTCGGCGGCCTCAGTCTCGGCGGCCCCGGCTTCAGCAGCGTCCTGGTTGCCGGGGACGGCGAAGCTGGCCAGCTCGAAGTCGGCAGCATTGTCTGCCTCAGCGCTGGCCTCAGCCGCACTCTGCTCTGCCGAAGGGTTACCTACCGGCAGTTCGGACTCGGACACGTTTCTCTTTCTCCCTGCGCTATCGCTGCGCTCCTGGCTGAAGCACTGTGTCGGCCAAGCACGAGCTTGCCCTGCGGACCGGCCCCGGCGCAGGCAAAGCCTCTGTGATCATGGTGCCACGCTGCGTGCGCGGCCCACTACCCAGCCGGTCAAACCTCAGCCGAAGAGGGCGAGCACCAGCTTCGTGAAGCCATAGTCCAGGCCCGTAACGATGCCCACCATGACCAGGATGAAGATCAGGGCGGACGTCGTGTAGGTGATGAGCTCGGTGCGGGTCGGCCAGACGACCTTGCGCAGCTCGTCCCGGACTTCGGAAACGAACTGGGCAGGGCTGGTCCGATCCTGCTTTGCCGGGCCATTGGGCTTGGCGGCCCTATCCGGCGCTGGGCCTCGCGTCTGAGTCGCCATGTCCTCACCTGAGCACTGTTTGTGCATGAACCCCACTGGCAGCTGGTGCAGCCAGTTGCCCGCACACCGCGGGCCGTACTCCGCAGGGCAGGAGGGACTCGAACCCCCAACCGCCGGTTTTGGAGACCGGAACTCTAGCCAATTGAGCTACTGCCCTGTGCCGGCCTGTGCGGGCATGCACGGGCCACTGGCGAACCTGCCACCAGATCCAGAAGTGTACGTGGCCATGGCCGTGCCGTCGAACCGTACGCGGCCGGCGGCCCGCTCCGGCCGCCCGAGCACCAGGCCGGCCCGTTCCGGGCCAGGCCGGGTCCGGTTCCGAGCCAGCCGGTGGCCCGGTGATGGAAGGATAGGACTCATGACTGACGCTTCGGCGGGCATCTCCGCCCGGATAGCCGCGATCGCCGAGTCTGCCACCCTGGCGGTAGACGCGAAGGCCAAGGCACTCAAGGCCGCGGGCCGGCCGGTCATCGGCTTCGGCGCGGGCGAACCCGATTTCCCGACCCCGGACTACATCGTCGAGGCGGCGCAGCGGGCCTGCGCAGAGCCGCGGTTTCACAAGTACACCCCGGCGGCCGGCCTGCCGGAGCTGCGCGCGGCCGTGGCCGCGAAGACGGCCCGCGATTCCGGTCTCCGGGTCGAGCCGAGCCAGGTGCTGATCACCAACGGCGGCAAGCAGGCCGTCTACCAGACGTTCGCCACCTTGCTGGATCCAGGCGACGAGGTGCTGATGCCGACGCCCTACTGGACCACGTATCCGGAGTCGATCGCGCTGGCCGGCGGCGTGCCGGTCGAGGTCATGACCGACGAGACGACCGGGTACCGGACGTCGGTCGAGCAGCTCGAGGCGCACTGCACCGACCGGACCAAGCTGCTCCTGTTCGTCTCGCCGTCCAACCCCACCGGCGCCGTCTACCCGCCGGACGAGGTCGCCGCGATCGGCCGCTGGGCGGCCAGCCGGGGCCTCTGGGTCGCCACCGACGAGATCTACGAGCACCTCGTCTACGGCGACGCCAGGTTCGCCTCGATGCCGGTGGTCGCGCCCGAGATCGCGGACCGGTGCGTGGTCCTGAACGGGGTCGCCAAGACATACGCGATGACGGGCTGGCGGGTGGGCTGGATGATCGGTCCGGCCGCGGTGATCAAGGCGGCCAGCAACCTCCAGTCGCACGCGACCTCGAACGTCTGCAACGTCGCCCAGGCGGCCGCGCTGGCGGCGGTGTCCGGCGACCTGTCCGCGGTCGCGACCATGCGGGCCGCATTCGACCGCAGGCGTCAGGCCATGACCGCGATGCTCAACGAGGTGCCTGGCGTGCTCTGCCCGCTGCCGGAGGGCGCGTTCTACTGCTATCCGTCGGTGCAGGGGCTCCTCGGCATGGAGGTGGCCGGCCGTCGGCCCGCGACCTCGGGCGAGCTGGCGGAGCTGCTCCTGGACGAGGCGGACGTCGCGGTCGTGCCCGGCGAGGCGTTCGGCACGAACGGCTACTTCCGGCTGTCTTGCGCGCTCAGCGACGCGGACCTGGAAGAAGGCGTCGGGCGGCTCGCGAAGCTGCTGTCCTCGGCCCGGTAGCCGGCCGGAGTCAGGCCGGTCGCACCCCCGGTGCCGGACTGGCACACTGGCGGGATGCTGTCGACCCGGGCGGGGGGGCTGCTCGCGACCCTGCCGAAGGCGCACCTGCACCTGCACTTCACCGGGTCGATGCGGCACGCGACGCTGGTGGACCTGGCCGCCCGGCACCGGCTGCACCTGCCGGAGGCGCTGACCGCCGAGTGGCCGCCGCAGCTGAGCGCTTCCGATGAGCGGGGCTGGTTCCGATTCCAGCGGCTCTACGACATCGCCAGGTCAGTCGTGCGGACCGAGGCTGACGTGCGGCGGCTGCTGCTGGAGGCGGCGCAGGACGAGCGGGCCGAGGGATCGGGCTGGCTGGAGCTGCAGATCGACCCGTCCGGGTACGCCGGCCGGTTCGGCGGGCTGACGCCGATGCTGGAGCTGGTGCTGGAGTCCGCCGCGGCCGCGCAGGCCGCGACCGGAGTCGGCATCGGGATCATCGTGGCGGCCAACCGCACCAAGCACCCGCTCGAGGCCCGCACGCTCGCGCGGCTAGCTGCCGCCTATGCCGGGAACGGGGTGGTCGGCTTCGGACTGAGCAACGACGAGCGCCGTGGCAGTGTCGCGGACTTCGGGCCGGCGTTCCGGATCGCGGCCAAGGCCGGCCTGCGGGCGGTACCGCACGGCGGCGAGCTGGCCGGGCCCGCGAGCGTCCGGGCCTGCCTGGACGAGCTGCACGCCGACCGGATCGGGCACGGCGTGGCGGCGGCCAGGGATCCGGCCCTGCTCGCCCGGATCGCGGCCGCGCGCGTCACCCTGGAAGTGTGCCCGACCTCGAACGTCGCGCTGGGCGTCGCCGCGACCGCCGCGGACGTGCCCGTCCGTGCGCTGCTCGGAGCCGGCGCGCAGATAGCGCTCGGCGCCGACGACCCGCTGTTGTTCGGCCCCCGGCTCACCGCTCAGTACGAGCTGGCCCGGCAGGCGTTCGAGCTGACTGACGCGGACCTCGCGGAGCTGGCCAGGATGTCGGTGCGTGGCTCAGCCGCGCCGCCGGAACTGCAGAAGGAGCTGCTGGCCGGCGTCGACGCCTGGGCCGGCGGCTAGCGCCTGCGCGCGTACGCGACGTTGACCGCGCCCAGGACGATCCAGAGCACGAGCGCCAGGAAGACCTGGCCGCTGCTCGGTCCGCCGCCGTTTCTGGTGTTGAGGATCACTGCCGTGGCTCCGATGCCCATGCCCATCGAGCCCAGCGCCAAGACCGCGGTCGGCCAGTTCAGCGCCGTCGGCGTGCGCGCTGTCGGCGGGACTGCGGGCCGGCCGGGCACGCTTGCCGCCCAGATCGCCGATCCGCGCGTCTACCCGCTTGTCGATCTCGGCCCCGATGCGGTCGACCAGGCTCTCCGCCACCGCGCCGTCGAAGTGCGGGCCAAGCTCCTGATGGGCCGCGGCGGCCGCGGCGATGTCTTCCTTGGCAAGCTGGTCCATGCGAAAGAAGATACATCGCGTTTAGCCGGGGCGTCCACGGCCGCGCCGTTACATTTCGCGTCGGCGGGTCCGGGCCGGTCCTGGCCGGGCGCGCTATAGCTCGGCGCCGACGAGCACCGGCTCGTTCTCCAGCCGGATCCCGAACGCGCCCAGCACGCCGTCGCGGACCTCCCTGGCCAGCGCCAGCAGGTCCGCCGTGTTGCCGCCGCGGCTGGTCAGCGCCAGCGTGTGCTTGGTCGAGATGCGCGCGCCCCGGTCGTCCGAGCCCGGGTAGCCGCGGCCGAATCCGGCCTGCTCGATCAGCCAGCCCGCGGGCACCTTGACCAGGTCGTCCGCGGCGGGGAAGCGCGGCACCGGGCCGGTCCAGCCGCGGGCGGCGACCGCGGACTCGAGGTCGGTCAGCTGGCTGGCGCGGATCACCGGGTTGGTGAAGAACGAGCCCGCGCTGCGGGTATCGGGGTCCGCCGGGTCGAGCACCATGCCCTTGCCGCGGCGCAGGGTGAGCACGGCGGCCCTGGCGTCGGCGAGCGGCACCTGCGCGCCCTCGGTGACGCCAAGGAGCTTGGCCAGCTCGGCGTACCGGACCGGGCCGGACAGGGCGGGCCGGGATCGGGCCGATCCCGGCGCGGCAGCGGCCGTCAGCCGGAAGGTCACCCCGAGCACCACGTGCCTGCCGGTGGCCGCGGCCGCGTTCAGCCGGGTCCCGCGGCTGCCGGTCGCGTGCCGCTTGAAGATGCTGGTCCGGTAGCCGAAGCCGCACTCGGCGGCGGGCAGCTCGACCTCGGCGTCGAGCACCCGGTCGTACACCCGGACGGCCACGACCGTGTGCGCGACCTCCTGGCCGTACGCGCCGACGTTCTGGATCGGCGTGGCTCCGGTCAGGCCGGGAATGCCCGACAGGCACTCGACCCCGGCCAGCTCCTCGCCAATGGCCCGCTCGACCAGGTCATCCCAGTTCTCCCCCGCGGCGGCCGTCAGCAGCACCGCCTCGCCATCGGCCGCGAGGGTCACGCCCAGCGTCGCCACCTGGACCACGACACCGGGGAACCCGTCGTCGGCCACGACCAGATTGCTCCCGCCGCCGAGCACCAGGACCGGCTCGCCCTCGGCGTCCGCGGCCCGGACGGCGGCCACCAGCTCCGCGTCGCTGTCCGCGCGCACGAACCGGCTCGCCGGGCCGCCGAGGCGCAGCGTCGTGTAGTCCGCGAGCAGCGTCTGCTCGGTCACTGTCACGAGGTCTCCCGTTACTCGGCGACCGCCGCGAACGGGCGCGGCGGCGCGGCGGCGTGGCAGCAAGTCAAGCATGCCCGCTGGCGTGACCGGCCCAGGACATCGCCGCACCGGGTCCGGTGCTGCGCAGCCAGCGCGGCCGCTGTCGTGATGGCGACGGCCCGGCAGCGCAACCGCTGCCGGGCCGTCATTATGGCGAGCTGACCTTCGCCGGGGCGGTGGTCAGACTGACACCGCGAGCCCCTCCAAGTCCTCGGCCTCGGCCTCGGCGGCCTCGTCCTGCGCCGCGAAGGCCGGCAGGCAGCGCTCGTACGCCGCCGCTGTCTCCCTGGCGATGCGCTCCCAGCAGTACCGGGACTTGGCACGGTCCGCGGCGGCGATGCCGTAGCCGCGCAGCAGCGCCGGGGTGGCCAGCAGCCGGCGCAGCCGGCTGACCAGCATGGCCGGGTGCTGCGGTGCGATCAGCAGGCCGGTGGTGCCGTCGATCACGGCATCGGCCTGGCCGCCGACGGCCGACCCGATCACCGGGGTGCCGCACGCCATGGCCTGGATCGCGCCGATCCCGGCGGGCTCGTAGCCGGCCGCACTCACGAGGACGTCCGCGGACCGGAGCAGGGCCGCCAGCTCGGGCGGCGCGAGTTCGCCGGCGAACTTCACCCGGCCGCGGATCCGCAGTTCCGTCGCGAGCTGGGCGAGGGCACGGAACGGGCCGCTGCGCGGCAGGTGCCTGCTGTCGGGCCCGCCCGCGATCACGAGCTCGGCCTGGGGCAGCTGGGCGGTGGCGTGCAGGATCGCGGTCAGGCCGCTGGCGTGCTCGGTGTCGGTGAGCGCCACCAGCCGCACCTGCTTGGCCCGCGCCTGAGTCTTGCCCTCAGGGGAGAACTGGCTTGTGTCCACGCCGCACGGCACGATCCTGATGGCCGGCCGCGGCACGCCCATCTTGGCCAGGTCGGCAGCCTCGGCCGAGGAGATCGCCAGCACCGCCGCCGCCTTGCGGGCGATGAGGGTCTCCAGCCGCAGCCTGCTGGCCAGCACGCCGCTGCCCGGCTGCCGGTTCTCGGCCACCGCGAGCGAGCCGAACGACTGCACGACGGGGATGTCCAGTTCACGGACCGCGCCGAGCGCGGCCAGGCCGGCGACCCAGCCGAATGCGTGCACGACGTCGGGCCGATCAGCGACCCAGCGGCCGATTAGCTCGGCGGCCAGCTGGGGCATGTGCCGGGCCGCCTGCTCGGCGGCCAGCGGCTTGGCCGGGCCGGCCGCGATGAACTCTACCGAGACGCCGCGGCCGAGGATTCCGGTCCGGGCCGCCGTGCCGTCCTTGCGGGCGTAGATGGTGACGCGGTGCCCTTGTCCGGCGAGCGCGCGAGCAAGCTGCGCCGGCTGACTGCTCATGTCCGTGGCCGAGGTGAGGGGGTTGCCTGCCACGATGAGGGCGATGCGCATGGGGAATGCCTCCAGGTAGTCGTCGCTGCAGTCACAGCGCAACCACCAGGGGCCAGGAAATAAATGAAGGCACACCCTCCGTGCTTACGCCATGACGGCGTGAGGGCGTGCCTGCGTCGTAGACATCGCTGGTAGCACCTTACCCCGCAGCGGGCTCGCCGCAAACCGGTGCGCTCCCGCGAATTTCTCGCGGGAGCGCACTCGGTCGCCGATCGGCAGTCAGGCGGCCTGGTCAGGGGGCTGGTCAGGCTGGTCAGGCCGGTCAGGCCGGCTGAGCCGCGGTGTCGCTGATCCGTTCCCTGAGGTATGCGATCGCTTCGGCCAGCAGCCGCGACACGTGCATCTGCGAGATGCCGAGCCGCGCTCCGATCTCGGACTGGGTCATGTTCCCGTAGAAGCGCATGAGCAGCAGCTGCTGCTCCCGGTCCGGGAGCCCGGCCCAGTGCGTCCAGACCGCTTGCATGTCGATGACGAGCTCGAGGCCCGGATCCTCGGCGCCCAGCAGGTCAGCGAGGCTGCCGGTGCCTTCCTCGCTGCTCAGCGGGGAATCCAGGGACGCGGCGTGGAACGCCAGCTCGGCCTGGCGCGCCTCGCGGACACTGTCCTCGGTGACGCCGAGGTGCGTCGCGATCTCCGGATCGGAAGGCGCCCGGCCGAGGGTCGACGTCAGATCGGCACTGGCGTTCCTGATCTCCAGCCGCAGCTCCTGCAGTGACCGCTTGACGTGCACCTGCCAGCGCTTGTCTCGGAAGTGCCGCTTGATCTCGCCGCTGACACACGGCTGCGCGTAGCTGGCGAGGCTGGTACCCACCGCCGGGTCGAAGTTATTGATCGCCTTCAGCAAGCCGACGTAGCCGACCTGCATGAGTTCTTCGTGCGACTCGGTGCTGCCCCGGTACCGCAGCACACACGACCGGACCAGCGGCTGGTACCGGGTCACGAGGATCTCGCAGGCAAAGTCACGAGCGCCGCTCCCGCGCGGCAGCGTGTGAATCATCGTGAGCAGCTCGGCGTCGCCGAGGTCCTGCATCTCATCCAGTCCCGGCCCGGGGACTGCTGTCTGGTTGGTCATCACAACTCCCGACAGGCGGGGAGGGGAGCCCGCCTGGCGCCGTTATCCCCGTGGTACGGGGTCTAAACATCCGAGCCCGATCCGCTCCGCCCGGCTGGGCACCCGGGCGTGATCGAGCGGGACAGCCGAGGCGCATGTGGCTGCCAGGTCACGAGCCGGAGCGGGAGTACTCTCCTACCCGAGGCGCCAGGCAATGTCACGGCCCAGCTTTGTTATCGACTTCCCCATGTGGGGTTATTTACGGCAACTCCGGTGGCCGTGGCTGCGTTTGATGTGATGGCCAGGGCACGCTTCGCGGCGGGGGCGTGACGCTAATCACAAAGGTCTGCTAATCGGATGCGAGCGAAATCAGCCCGGGCGGGGCGCGGATGCTAGAGCCCCAGAGCACCGTGCTTTTCGCCCTGCTCATCCTCGGTTTTGCCGGGCTGATGTACTGGATGGTGCGAACGCACCGCAACGTCGTCAAGATCGGCGCGGCGGTGCTCGCCTTCGTCGTCGCGATGCAGGTCGGAGTGCTGGCGGTCAACCGGTATTTCGCCTACTACCCGACCTGGGGATCGGTCGTCGACGACCTCGCCAATCCCGGCCCTCCGGTCTCCCAGGTTTCCGATAGCAGCCTGGTGAATAGCTCCTATGGCAAATCGGTAGTGCCAACACCAGTCGACCAGCAACTCGCCAGCCGCCAAGGCTTCACCTTCCAGGTCGAGTTGCGCGGCCGTCTCAGTCATATCTCCCGACGTGGCCTTATCTACCTGCCGCCGCAGTACTTCCAGCCGGCCTTCCGCCATTATCAGTTCCCGGTCATCGAGCTCATCCACGGCCAGCCCGGCGTGCCGCAGGACTGGATCAACGTGGCCGGTGTCACCGCGGTTCTGGACGAGCTGGTGAACCGGGGCCTGGCCAAGCCCGCCGTGCTGGTGATGCCGGACGCCAACGGCGGCCAGCGGGTCTCGTTGCAGTGCCTGAACGTGCCGCACGGCCCGGCCGACACGACCTACCTGGGCCAGGACGTGCCGGCGGATGTCGAGGCGATGCTGGCGGGCCACGTGCAGCCGGTGGGTTCGGCCTGGGGCATCGCCGGCTATTCCGAGGGCGGCTACTGCGCCGCCAACCTGGCGCTGCACCTGCGCCGGTCGTACGGCTTCGCCGGGGTGCTGTCCGGCTACTTCTACCCGCAGGCCAACGACCTGCTGGCCGGCGGCCAGCAGGTGCGGGCGTTCGCCAGCAAGCACCAGTTCTTCGCCAACGCACCGGCCGCCGAGGTGCGGTCACTGCATCCCGGCGCCGTGATCCCGCAGTTCTGGGTCGGCGCCGGCGCGACGGACCGGGCTGACGTGCAGGCCGCCGACTACTTCGTCCAGCTGCTGGCGCTGTACCAGGTAGTGCCGCCGGTGGCAGTGGCGCCCGGCGGTCACACCATGGGCGTCTGGCGGGCGGAGCTCCCGGCGATGCTGGAGTGGATGACGACCAAGCTCGCGCAGACCGC
This sequence comes from uncultured Actinomycetota bacterium, assembly GCA_963805805.1. Taxonomy (GTDB): domain Bacteria; phylum Actinomycetota; class Actinomycetes; order Streptosporangiales; family Streptosporangiaceae; genus JAJYUU01. Next base: position 303,674 of record CAWDVS010000014.1, read on the forward strand.
GATCGTCCTGCGCGAGCACGCGGTGGCGCTGGCCAAGCACGAGAGCCTGCCGTGCCGCAGGCTCGTGACCGAGCGCAAGAAGCTGATCCTCGGCGGCCCGGCGAGCGGCAAGCACGGCCCGCACTCAGCCGCACATGCGGGCCCGCCGTTTATCAGCTGCACGCGCCGCGCGGCCCGGGTGTCCGGCGTTCACCACTGACCTGGCCCGGGTTTAGATCGGCGCGCCCCAGGTACCTCTCGCCCGATCCGCGCGGTCATAAGGCGGCCGTCCGGATAACCGGAGGAACAAAATGCGAATCCTAAGCGTCGTGCTCGTGATCTGGCTGATCATCGGCGTGTTTGCCGGGTTCCAGCGGCACTACTACAACGGTGACGTGAGCTGCGCGAAGGCCGGCACGATCGCCGCGACCATCGCAGCAGGTCCCCTCAACTACGTCGGGGCCAACCCAAAGGTGCACTGCGCGGTGCCGAAGCCCAGCAGCTAAGGGCGGCACCGCAGCCGAGCGAGCTGTGCCGTGGCCGCGCCGGCCACGGCACAGCCAGCCACCTGACAACGGCGCTGCTGTACCGGGAGGTGACAGCTATGCCCGCCAGGCGTCCAGACATCCAGGCTGTTTCTGACACCAATGCCGACATCTACGAGGCGATCGCCACCCTGGAGTATTCGGGTCGGCGCGCCAGCGAGGCCGCGATCGTCGCGACCACCGGCCTGCCCGGTGACGTCGTCGCCGCAGGGCTAGACACGCTGCTCGCCGAGGGCCTGCTGATCGTCGAAGACGACGGCCCAGGCGAGCGCGTGTACGTCCCCGCGCACCGGGGCTGGAGCACCGTTCCCGACCAGGCCGAGGGCAAAGGGCTGGGATGAGCGTGCTCAAGGGGTGCTGATGCCGAGCGCGGGCCCCGGCCGACCAGGACCAACGGAAAGCGAGCGGATACGAGGCCAGGCTGTGAACCCCGTCGAACGCGTGATCCGCGGCGCTGATTCCTTTCAGCAGCGCCACCGCTGGACCGCGTTCGGCTTCGGAGTGGTGAAGAAATTCGGCGATGACAACGGCGGGGCGCTGGTCAGTAACCTCGTCTACTCAGCGTTTATCTCGGTCTTCCCGCTGCTGCTGATTCTGGTGACGGTGCTCGTCAAGGTCGCGGCCGGCGATCCGAAGCTGCGGGCCAGCGTCATCAGCGGGGCGACCAGAGCAGTTCCCCTATATCGGCAGTCAGCTGGCCAGCAACATTCACGGCCTGACGACCGAGAGCACGCCGGGCCTCATCGTCGGCCTGGCGCTCCTGGTGTGGGGCGTCACCCGGCTGGCCCAGGCCGGGCTGTACACGATGGAACAGGTCTGGAACCTGCCGGGACCGGCCCGGCCGGGATATGTGCCCAGGCTGATCCGATCGGTCATCTTCCTGGCCGTGCTCGCCGTCGGCCTGATCGTCAGCACGGGCCTGGGCGGCCTGGTCACCTACGGAAAGCACTCCCTGGTCGTCGCCGCGGCGGCCCAGCTGCTGGCGGTCCTGGCCAACGTGGCGCTCTTCCTGGCCAGCTTCCGCGTGCTGACGCCGAGCGGGGTGTCCAACCGGCAGCTCCTGCCCGGCGCGATCGCCGGCGGCCTGTTCTGGACCCTGGTCCAGGCGCTCGGCGCCTACCTGGTGCACCACTTCCTGCGCAGCGACTCGGTATACGGCGTGTTCGCCACCGTCCTCGGCCTGCTGGCGTGGATCTACTTCGGCGTGCAGGCGTTCGTGTACGCGGCCGAGGTCAACGTCGTCATCACCCGGCGGCTGTGGCCCAGGGCGATCGTGCAGCCGCCGCTCACTGAGGCCGACCGCACCTCGATGGCGCTGCAGGCGCTGCAGAACCAGCGCCGGCCGGAGCAGATCGTGGAGGTGCGGTTCACCGACCGGCCCGCGGGGTCCGGCCGCCCGCCCGGACCCCGCAAACCGCCGACGACGTGTCTCCGCCGGCGAGCCAGCGGGAATGATCACCAGCAACGCGGGCACCTGAAGCCAGCGGACCGCGACCAGCGGCAGTCCCGGAGAGGCAGGATCTCGCATTGCAGCACGATCTCGCGTGGCCAGGCGTCAGCTACCCGCTGGGCGCGACCTACGACGGGGTGGGCACCAACTTCGCGCTCTACTCCCAGGTGGCCGAGCAGGTGGAGCTGTGCCTGCTGGACGGCTGACGGCGCCGAGGAGCGGATCCCGCTGCGCGAGGTCGACGGCTTCATCTGGCACTGCTACCTGCACGGCGTCGCGCCCGGCCAGCGCTACGGCTACCGGGTGCACGGCCCGTACGACCCGGCGGCCGGGGATCGCTGCAATCCGGCCAAGCTGCTGCTCGACCCCTACGCCAAGGCCATCGAGGGGACGGTGCGCTGGGACCAGGCGGTCTTCGGCTACCAGTTCAAGCGCCCCGGCCGAGCCCGACGGCACGGACTCGGCCGGGCACGTTCCGCACAGCGTGGTCGCGAGCCCGTATTTCGACTGGGCGAACGACCGGCCGCCGCGCGTGCCTTATCACGAGAGCGTGATCTACGAGGCGCACGTCGCGGGCCTGACCCGGCTGCACCCCGATGTGCCCGAGGACCAGCGCGGCACCTACGCCGGGCTTGCCCATCCGGCCGTCATCGACTACCTCGTCCGGCTCGGCATCACGGCCGTCGAGCTCATGCCGGTGCACCAGTTCGTCAGCGACGGGTTCCTGACCGACCGCGGCCTGTCCAACTACTGGGGCTACAACACCATCGGGTTTTTCGCGCCGCACAGCGCGTATGCGGCGTCCGGCCAGCTCGGCGAGCAGGTCCCCGAGTTCAAGGCGATGGTGCATGCCCTGCACGAGGCGGGCATCGAGGTCATCCTCGACGTCGTCTACAACCACACGGCCGAAGGCAGCCACCTCGGCCCGACGCTGTCATTCCGCGGCATCGACAACGCCGCGTACTACCGGCTCACCGAGCCGGACCGCAGCTACTACGAGGACACCACCGGCACCGGCAACAGCCTCAACGTCCGGCACCCGCACGCGCTGCAGCTGATCATGGACTCGCTGCGGTACTGGGTGCTCGACATGCACGTCGACGGGTTCCGGTTCGACCTGGCCGCGGCGCTGGCCCGGCAGTTCCACGAGGTCGACCGGCTGTCGGCCTTCTTCGACCTGGTCCAGCAGGACCCGGTGGTGTCCCAGGTGAAGCTCATCGCGGAGCCGTGGGATGTGGGCGACGGCGGATACCAGGTGGGCAACTTCCCGCCGCTGTGGACGGAATGGAACGGGAAGTACCGCGACTCGGTGCGTGATTTCTGGCGCGGCCAGTCCGCGGCGCTGCCGGAGTTCGCCGCCCGGCTGACCGGGTCCGCCGATCTCTACGATGCCGGCAACCGGCGGCCCATCGCGTCGATCAACCTGGTCACCTGCCACGACGGCTTCACCCTCGCGGACCTGGTCAGCTACGACCACAAGCACAACGAGGCCAACGGCGAGGACAACCGGGACGGGACCGACGACAACCGGTCCTGGAACTGCGGCGCCGAGGGCCCGGCCGATGACCCGGCCGTGCTCGCGCTGCGCGCCCGGCAGCAGCGCAACTTCCTCGCGACCCTGCTGCTGTCGCAGGGCGTGCCGATGCTGCTGGCCGGCGATGAGTTCGGCCGCACCCAGCATGGCAACAACAACGCCTACTGCCAGGACAACGAGCTGTCCTGGGTGCGGTGGCCCTTCTCAGAACTCCAGCCCGGCACGCTCGGCTCGGCGGAGGAGGACGGCCCGGCCGCCTCCCTGGCTGCGTTCACCAGGAAACTGCTCCGGTTGCGCGCTGAGCACCCGGCGTTCCGGCGAAGGCGCTTTTTCACCGGGCCCTCCGGCCTGGGTTCGGGCGGGCACCTCGGCGACATCGCATGGCTGCGGCCGGACAGCTCGACGATGAGCGAGGCGGACTGGGACGCGGGCTTCGCCAAGTCGCTGACCGTGTTCCTCAACGGCGACGCCATCAGCGAGCCCGGGCCGCGCGGCGAGCCCATCGTCGATGACTCGTTCCTGCTGATGTTCAACGCAGCCGAGCACGACCTCGAGTTCACGGTTCCGCCGCCGGAGTACGGCGAGCACTGGGTGACCGAGCTGGATACCAGCGATCCGCGGCCCGACACCGATCCGCCGCCGGTCAAGGCGGGCGAGGTGATTTCGCTGCCGCACCGCTCGCTTCGGGTGCTGCGCCGTGCCTGACCGCGTCCCGACCGCCACGTACCGGCTGCAGCTGACGCCGGATTTCGGCTTCCGGCAGGCTGCCGCCCAGGCGCGATATCTGGCTGACCTCGGCGTCTCGCACGCGTACCTGTCGCCGATCCTGCAGGCCGGGCCCGGCTCGACGCACGGCTACGACGTCGTCGACCACTCGGCGATCTCCGCCGACCTAGGCGGCGAGCAGGAGTTCCGGTCGATGGCCGCCGAGTTCGCCGGCCGTGGCATCGGCATCATCGCGGACGTGGTGCCCAATCACATGGCCGTGCCCGTTCCGGAGTATCTCAACGCTCAGCTCTGGTCGGTGCTACGCGACGGCCGGGAGTCCGCGTTCGCGCACTGGTTCGACATCGACTGGGCCGCCCAGGACGACAAGATGTTGCTGCCGATCCTGGCCCGGCCGCTGCGCTACTGCCTGGGCGACATCCGGGTGACCCGGCTCTCGGCATTGCCGGACTCAGTCACCCGGCGCGCGCTCCCCCGCCAGGACGACGAGCCGGTCCTGCAGTACCACGGCCACGTGCTGCCGCTCCGGCCGGAGACGGCGGGCCTGCCGATCCCGGAGTTGCTGGACGCGCAGCACTACCGGCTGGACTCCTGGCGGGCCGCGGCCGCGGCGCTCAACTGGCGCCGGTTCTTCGACATCAGCTCGCTCATCGCGGTCCGGGTCGAGGACCCCGACGTGTTCGCCGCTACCCACGCGGTCCTGGCCGGCCTGGTGCAGGAGCAGGTGATCGACGGCCTGCGGGTGGATCATCCGGACGGGCTGGCGGACCCGCGCGGGTACCTGCGCGAGCTGGCCGCGGCCACGGGCGACTGCTGGATCGTCGCGGAGAAAATCCTGGCCGCGGACGAGGAGCTGCCGGCCGATTGGCCATGCGCCGGGACTACCGGCTATGACACGCTCGCCGCCGTCGGCGCGCTGTTCACCGACCCGGCCGGGGTCGAGCCGCTCGGCCGCGAGTACGTGCGGTTCACCGGCGGTCCGGCGGCGTTCGGACCCGTTGCCTGGACCGCGCGCCGGGAGATCGCCGGGCACGAGCTGACGGCGGAAGTCGCCCGGCTGGCCCGGCTGGCCCGCCGCACCAGCGAGCCGACACTGCGCCAGGCCGAGACCAGCGACCTGCGGTTCGTCCTGGCCGAGCTGCTGGCCGCATTCGAGGTCTACCGGACGTACGTCGTGCCCGGCAGTCCGCCGCCCGCCGCCGCCGCCGGGCAGGTCGGGGCAGCGGCGGCGCGCGCCCGCCGGCGCGTGCCCAACCGGCTGCAACCGGTTCTGGACGTGCTCGCGGCGCTGCTGCTCGGGCGCGGCGTTTCGCCGTCCGGGCAGCAGGCCCGCGACCGCCTGATCACTGCGTTCCAGCAGACCTCCGCCGCGGTGCAGGCCAAGGGCGTCGAAGACACCGCCATGTACCGGTGGTCGCGGCTCGTCAGCGCCAGCGAGGTCGGCGCCGATCCCGGCCGGCCAGCCGGCGGATCCGGCCCGGTTCCACTCGTATGCCAGCCGACTGGCCAGTGACTGGCCGGCCACGATGACGACGCTGTCGACCCACGACACGAAACGGCAGGAGGATGTGCGGGCCCGGCTGGCCGCGCTCGCCGAGTCCCCGGATGCGTGGGTCCGCGAGGTCGCCAGCTGGCACGACCGCGCGGCGCAGCTGGCCAGGACGCAGCTGCCAGATCCCGACACCGAGTACCTGCTCTGGCAGACGCTGGCCGGGACCTGGCCCATCAGCGAGGACCGGCTGACCGGCTTCCTGCGCAAGGCCATGCGGGAGGCCAAGACCCGGACCTCCTGGACGGAGCCAGACAGCGGGTACGAATCGGCGGTGCTGGACCTGGCACGCGCTGTGCTCAGCGACGAGACGCTGGCGGGGCGGATCGCGGCGTTCGTGACCTGGATTACGCCGGACGCCATCGCCAACTCGCTCGGCGCCAAGCTGGTGCAGCTCACGATGCCCGGCGTGCCCGACGTCTACCAGGGCTGCGAGCTGGCCGCGTTCTCGCTCGTCGATCCCGACAACCGGCGGCCGGTGGACTTCGCCCGGCGGCGGGTGATGCTGGCGGCGCTGGATGAGACGAGCGAGCAGGACGCGCACGGCCACCCCGGTACCGGGGACTGGTGCGCCGACTGCCCGGGTGGCACCGTGGCCAGGGCGAGCCTGGACGCAGGGAAGCTCCTTGTCTGCTCGCGCGCGGCCCGGCTGCGGCGCGAGCACCCGGCCTGGTTCGCGGGCGGATACGAACCGCTGGCGGCCAGCGGGCCCGCGCACGAGCACGCCGTAGCCTTCAGCCGCTCCGGCCAGTGCGTCACGGTGGCGACCCGGCTGCCCGCGGGACTGCGCCGGAAGGGCGGCTGGCTGGACACGACCCTCCGGCTACCGCCCGGCCAGTGGCAGGACGTGCTCACTGGCACGGCGCACGCGGGGGGCGAGGTACGGCTGGCCGACCTGACCGAAGGGCTGCCAGTCGCTCTGCTAGCCCGGGGGGACGACCCCCCTGGACCCCCCGCGGACAGCAAGGTACCTGGGCCCCCCGCGGGCTGCGAGACACGCCCGTGACCCGGTTTCGGGTCTGGGCACCGGCCGCGACTAGCGCCGATCTCGTCCTCGCCGGGGAGCCGCTGCCCATGGCCGGTGAACCCGGCGGCTGGTGGTCAGTCAGCGCCCCGGCGGCCGCGGACGCGCGCTACGCTTTCCGGCTCGACGGCGCGGACGCCCGCGCCGATCCGCGCTCGGCCCGGCAGCCCGACGGCCCGGCCGGGACGAGCCAGTGCTACGACCAGTCGGAGTTCCGCTGGACCGACGCCGGCTGGCCGGGCCGGGCGCTGCGCGGCGCCGTCATCTACGAGCTGCACATCGGGACGTTCACCGCCGCGGGCAGTTTCGACGCGGCCATCGATCGGCTCGACTACCTGGTCTCACTCGGCATCGATTTCGTCGAGCTCATGCCCGTCGCGGCGTTCCCCGGCCGGAACGGCTGGGGCTATGACGGCGTCAGCCTGTGGGCCGTGCACGAGCCCTACGGCGGGCCGGACGGGCTGAAGCGATTCGTGGCGGCCTGCCATGAACGCGGCCTGGCCGTGCTGCTGGACGTCGTCTACAACCACGTCGGCATCGGCAACCGGCTGGCCGACTTCGGGCCTTACTTCACCGACCAGCACCTGACCCCCTGGGGACCGGCCGTCAATCTCGATCAGCCGGGCTCGGACGAGGTCCGCGCGTTCATCGTGGGCAACGCGCTGATGTGGCTGCGCGACTACCATCTGGACGGGCTCCGGCTGGACGCGGTGCACGCCATGGAGGACCACCGGGCCGTGCACCTGCTGGAGGAGCTGGCGGCACGCGTCGGGGCGCTGTCGGCCGACCTGCAACAGGACCTGGTGCTGATCGCGGAGTCGGACGCCAACGACCCCCGGCTCGTCACCCCGCGCCCGGCGGGCGGCTTTGGCCTCACCGCGCAGTGGAGCGACGACTTCCACCACGCGGTGCACGCCGCGGTGACCGGTGAGCGGCAAGGCTATTACTGCGACTTCGGCACAATGGCCGCGCTGGCCAAGACGCTGACCCGGGTGTTCTTTCACGACGGCACCTGGTCGCAGTTCCGTGGCCGGTCACACGGTCGCCCCGTGCCCGACAGCATCGGCGCTGACCGGTTCGTCGGCTTCCTGCAGAACCACGACCAGGTCGGTAACCGGGCAATGGGCGACCGGATCGCGGCGACGACGTCGCTCGACATGCTGAAGGTGGCGGCGGGCCTGGTGCTGACCGCGCCGTTCACGCCGATGCTGTTCATGGGTGAGGAGTGGGGCGCGCGAACGCCATGGCAGTACTTCACCGACCATCCCGACCCCGTACTCGGCCGCGCCGTCGCCGACGGCCGGCGGGCCGAGTTCGCCGCGCACGGGTGGCAGCCGGGCCAGATCCCCGACCCGCAGGATCCGGCGACGTTCGCCCGGTCCAAGCTCGACTGGTCCGAGGCGGCCGGGCAACCACAGCGGGAGCTGCTCGCCTGGTACCGCGAACTCATCGCGCTGCGGCACAGCCGCCCCGAGCTCAGCGATCCCGACCGCGCGAGCGTACACGTCGGCTTCGACGAGGGCCGCCGCTGGCTGGTCATGCGCCGCGGCGGCCTGCGGGTAATAGCCAACCTCAGCGAGCGCGCGCAGCGGGTGGCGACCGGCGCCGCGCAGGGGCTCGTGCTGGCCGCGAGCAAGGGCGGCGTGTCGGTGGCTGGCGGGCACTGCTCGATGCCGCCGGAGTCGCTAACCGTGCTGCTCACCTGAACACGGCCTAAGAACCGACGCTCTGCATTCCGGAAATGCCTGGCCGGCTGGCCCGGCAGCAATCCCGGCCGTGTTTGAACTCCCCCCCGGGGGTAGCGGGCAGGCAACCGAACTGCAGGAGGATCTATGTCCAGCGGAATAACGGCCGTGATCATTGTGGTGGTGATAATCGTCATCGCGGTGGCCATTGTCATGGCAATGGCGGCCAGGCGGCGCCGACTGCAGCAGCAGTTCGGCGACGAATACGACCGCACCCTCGCCGACAAAGAGAGCCGGCGGGCAGCAGAATCTGAACTCGCCGAGCGCCAGCGCCGGGTGCGCAAATACGATATCCGGCCATTGAGCGCGGAGGCCCGGAGCCGCTACCAGGGCGAATGGCAGGCGATTCAGGAGCAGTTCGTCGACTCGCCGCAGACCGCGGTCGCGGAGGCCTACAACCTGGTCACCACCGTGATGCAGGACCGCGGCTACCCGTCGGCCGACGACGAGCAGGCGGCCGACGACCTGTCGGTCGAGCACGCCGCCACCATCGGCCACTTCCGGTCCGCGCAGGCGATCACCAAGGAGGCCGCGCACGGCAGCGTCGCCACCGAAGATCTCCGGCAGGCCTTCATCCACTACCGCGAGCTGTTCGCCGACCTGCTCGGCGACGCACCTGACGGCGCAGTGAACGGATCCGCCCAAGCCAGCCCGGCGGGCAGGCATGCCATGCCGCCAGCCGAGTCGACTGGTGCCGACGCCACCGAATACGCGGTGCCGCCCGTGGCCACCGACCCTGACGGTCAGCCGGTGACCGCCCCGTACCTGGAGCCCGACGGCTCCCGCCGTCAGTAAGGAAGGCCTGCGTGATGCACGAAAACGACCAGGACTACGAGATCGCCGAGCCCGCCGTAGGTAACGGCGAGGACAGCGACACCCAGCAGTCGCGGGCCGGCCGGTTCTGGCGCAGCCAGCCTGACCGCGTCAGCGCAACCGATGAGCCGGATGTCGGCACGCACGACGCCGCACTCGACGGCGAGACCGGGCTCGATGGCGAGACCGGGCTTGACGACGAGGCTGCGCTCCAGTGACGAGACCGTGCCAGCGGACGAGACCGTGCCAGCGGACGAGACCGTACCCGACGACGACGTCGTTGTCGTGGCGGAAGTGCTCGAGACCGAGTCGGCCGTCCCGGCCGGGGAGCGTGCAGGCGAGCCGTTCGCGATGCCAGCGGCGGCGGGCACCACCGCGTCTGGCCCCGACGACACTGCTCGCAACGGGATGTCCGCCCGGACCCCGGTGGCCAGCCAGCCACTAGCCGACGAGACCGCGCACCCGGCAGTTGCCGGGGACATCCCGGCCGCGGCCACGGCGCAGCCGTTCGGCATCCAGGAGTGGCGCGAGATCCAGGCGACCTTCGTCGACGACCCGCACGGGGCGGTGCAGATGGCGGCCAGCGCCGCCGACAGCGCCCTGGATGCCCTGGTGACGGGGCTGCGCGAACGGCAGTCAAGCCTCGGCACCGCCGGGCCGCAGGACACCGAGCAGCTCCGGGCGGCGCTGCAGGAGTACCGGAAGTTCTGCCAGGCGGTCTCCGAGATCGGCCGGCAGCTGCCAGAGCTGGTAACGGCGAGGAGCTAGCCGACCGCAGGCAAAACGACAGGCCGGGCACTTTGTGCCCGGCCTGTCGTTTGCTGTCCGACTGTTATCCGCCGCTTTGCTACTTGCCCAGCCCGCCCCGGCAGGCGGCCGGAACCACGCGGGAGTGCGCGGCCGTCGCGCTGACGCCCGCCTGAGTCGCGCACGCGGCCGGAGTCATGCTCGACCCGAAGCCGATCAGCAAGCCGAGAACGGCCAGGATCGCCATGAGCTGGCCCGATGAACAGCACTCGCATCAGCGGTCGCCGGGGTCGGGCGGCGGGCCGCATCAGCGGCTCGGCGACGCCGGGCACCGCCTGGCGACGCTGCCGCCGGGCCCGCGCCCGCTGCAGCGCCCTGGCCCGCCTGCTGGCAGCCGACCAGGAGCGCAGGCTGCTGCGCTCGGGCAGTTCCTCGCGCGCTGGCCGGGCCTCCCCGCGGGTGAGCCTGGCAAAGATCGCGTACATCGACGCCAGTTTCGGTTCGGCTGCCCGCAGCGCGTCTTCGATCGAATCCAGAACCCGCTGCTGACCTGCTGGCAACCCCATCGCACGCTCCCGGCGCCTATCGTCTCGCGACCCATTCCAGCTACCCGCTGGCGGGCGCGCAAACCACTCGGCGGGCGCGCGTGCACGGTTTAGTTCGGGAGTTGCACCAGCTTGAGGAAGAACTTGTTGATCTGCCGGATCACGTCGACGAAATTGTCGAAATCGACGGGCTTGCTGATATAGGCGTTGGCGTGCAGGGCGTAACAACGCATGACGTCCTCCTCGGCCTGCGAGGTCGTCAGCACGATCACCGGGATGGCCAGCAGGTCGTCGTCCGACTTCAGGTCGGCGAGCACTTCGAGGCCGTTGCGCCGGGGCAGATTGAGGTCCAGCAAGATCAGGCCTGGCTTCGGCACGGCTGCGTATTCGCCGTCCCGGCGCAGGAACTGCATCGCCTGCTCGCCGTCACCGACGACGTGCAGCGTGTTGCGGATCTGGTAGTGCGCGAAGGCTTCCCTGGTCATCAGGACATCGCCGGGGTCGTCCTCCACCAGCAGCACGTCAGCGAGCGCCAGGCCACCACGGTCGGCCATCTCAGGTGGTCTCCTCGTCCTCGTGCGGTACCGGCAGGGTAAAGCAGAATGTCGCGCCCGCGCTGACCGTGGTTTCCAGCCAGATCCTGCCACCGTAATACTCGACGATCTTCCGGCACATGGCCAACCCGATCCCGGTTCCCGAGTAGCTCGCCCGGTCATGCAACCGCTGGAAGATAACGAAGATTCTATCCGCATATTCCGGTTCGATGCCGATCCCGTTGTCCGCGACCGCGAACAGCCAGAACTCGTCCTGGCGCCGCGCGGTGACGGTGATCCGGGGCGGACTTGTCACCCCGGAATTTAATCGCGTTGCTGAGCAGGTTCTGGAACAGCGAGGTGATCAAGGAGAACTCAGCCCGGACCACCGGCAGCTCCGCGGACTCGATCACCGCGCCCGACTCCCTGATCTCCGCGGTCAGATTGACCCTGGCGGCTGACAGGGCGCTGGCACAGGAGACGAAGGCTGGCTCCCGCTCGACCCGGCCGACCCGGCTGAAGGCCAGCAGGTCGTCGATCAGGACCTGCATGCGCTTGGCCCCGTCGACCGCGAACTCGATGTACTGATCGGCCCGCTCATCGAGCTGGCCGACGTACCGGCGCTGCAGCAGCTGGCAGAAGCTGGCGACCTTCCGCAGCGGCTCCTGCAGGTCGTGCGACGCGACATAGGCGAACTGCTCGAGCTCCGAGTTGGACCGCTCCAGGTCGTGCGCCCTGGCCTGCAGGGCGGTATTCGCCACCCGGACCGCCGACAGCTCGCTGAGGATCCGCTCCCGCATCCGGTTGACGTCGATGGCCAGGTCGGCCGTCTCGCGCGGCCCCGACGGGCTCACCTCGTGCTCGAAGTCGCCGGCCGCCACCTGCCGCGCCTCGCTCGCTAGCCGCATCAGCGGCCTGGTGGCGGTGGCCCGCAGGCCGAGCGCGATCGCGCCGACAACCAGCAGGAGCGCGACCCCGATGCCGAAGCTGACCGCTTCCAGCGTCCCGGCCGAGCTGTTCAGCGATGCCACGGCCTGATTCCGCAAGTCGTTCAGCTGAGCGACGAGGTCGTTGAGCGGTACCCGGGTCGCGTCGAACAGCGCCTTCCCGGTGCTCACGTCGGGGCCAGGAACCGGCTTCCCGGCGGCGCGCACCTGTTCGATGGCCGGGACGGCATAGGCCGCGCGCCACTTGTCCATCCGGGCCTCAACCTGATCCAGATCACGCTTAGCCGCCGGCTCCCCGGCCGATGAGCCTGCGCAGCGCCGCGATCTGCGCGCGCTGGTCGGCGTAGCCGGAGAGGTACGGAGCCAGGAACGAGGCCTGCCCGCTGAGCAGATAGCCGCGGACCCCGGTTTCCTGGTTCACCAGGTCGTAGGCGAGCTTCCGGCCGGATCCGGACGCCGGGTCGATGATCGTCTCTAGCCTGTTCCTGGCCGACGCCTCGCTGGCCAGCGCCGTTCCGGCGATCGCGATGGCGAGCATCGAGAAGAGCGCCATCACCAGCACGCCGGCCCCGGTGATCCGGCTCAGCGGCCAGCGCGAGGCGGCCTGCTCGGCGGCTGCGGCGAACCTGCGGGTCGAGTCGGCCGACGAGCGCGTGGTCGCGGTGAAGCCACGGTGCCGCTGAGCAGCGATCTCGGTCGCGTCGTCGGCCCCGCCAGGCTGCTCGGGGCTGCTCATGAACCGGGCACGCCCGCCGGGGCGTGGCAGCTGATGGCCAGGACGGCCAGGTCGTCGTCGAGGTCGCCGCCATTGAACTCGCGGGCCTGGCTGATGACCGAGTCGACGACCCGCTCGCTCTCGGCGTGGTCCGGCTGCGCGCCCGACGGCGCCTGCGCCCTGGCCTTCTCGATGGCCTTGATCAAGCCGTCGCTGCCGAGCCGCTCCGGGCCGCTGCCGATCTTGCCCTCGATGAGACCGTCGGTGTACATGAGCACCGACCAGGACTCGCCGAGCTGAACGTCGCCGCCCGGCCAGTGCGTCGAGTGCCTGATCCCCGGCGGCAGGCTGACCGGTGACGTCAGCTCCGTTACCTCACCCGCGGTGATCAGGACCGGCTGCGGGTGCCCGGCCAGGTGCAGCCGCCCGCTGGTGCGGTCGGGCGCGATCGACAGCATGCAGAGCGTGACGAACAGCCGCTCGTGCTGGCGCTCGTGCTCCAGCACGTCCTGGACCGCGGACAGCACCTCCTGCACCGGCCGGCCCGCCAGCACCATCGTGCGCCAGGCAACCCGCAGGCAGACGCCCAGGGCCGCCTCGTCCGGCCCGCGGCCGCAGACGTCGCCGACGACGGCGTGCACCCAGCCGTCCTGGGCCTGGACCACGTCGTAGAAATCGCCGCCCAGGAGCATCTGCTGGCCGCCAGAGCGATAGCGCGCGGTCACCGTGAGCCGGGGATCAGTCAGCACCGGCGACGGCAGCAGCCCGCGCTCGAGCCGGGCGTTCTCCGCCGCGTACAGGCGGGCCTCAGCCAGCTGGCGCTGCGTCTCCTCAGCCCGGGCGCGCTCGACCGCGTAGCGCACCACCCGGTGCAGCAGATGCCCGTCTACCTGCCCCTTGACCAGGTAATCCTGCGCGCCAGCGCGGACCGCCTGCTCACCGAGGTGCTCGTCGGCCAGGCCGGTCAGCACGACGATCGCGAGCGCGGGGTCCAGCTGACAGAGTGCGCGCACGCCAGACAGGCCGCGTGAGTCCGGCAGTTCGAGATCGAGCAGCACGCAGCCGACGTCGGTCAGCATCGGGCCAGCCTCGGCCAGCGATCGCGCCCGGCGCATGGCGAACGGCGCGCCGGCGTCGAGCAACAACTCGTCTACCAGCAGCGCATCGCCGTCGTCGTCCTCGATCAGCAGGATGCGCATCCGGTCGGCGGGCACTCCCGCACCCGGAGGACTGACGCCTTCTGCTACCATCTCGGCCTGCTCGTCAGCTTTCACACTAGGTGTCGGTAATGATCGGAGTCCGAGAAAGCATAGGCGGATCTGGCAGCATCTATCCGGCGCATGGTCAAACGCACCACTGCCGCCGCCGGGGCATTCCCGGACTCGTTGGGAACTAGTCAAGTGCGCTGCGCGGCTGCCGGTCAAGGTGATCACGGTCCCTGCTGCAATCGCCGATGTGGATTGGCGCCCGTTCCGGGTAGCTGGGGCCGGTGCCGTACCGGCAGGCAGGCCCAGCGCGGGCCTGCGCCTGCGGCGAGAGGATGTGGCGCAGGAATGGTCAGGGTCACCAGGCAGCTCGCGGAGCGCATCGCGGATCTCGCCAAGCTACTGCTTGACGATGACGGCACCGATGTACCGCTGCAGCAGCTGACCGAGCTGGCGATCCAGCTCATTCCGGGCAGCGCGGCGGCCGGTGTTGTGGCCGCCACGGAATCCACCTGGGTTTACGCGTCCGTGCCCGCCGACGCCGGCGACCTGCATCGTGGCCAGATGCAGGCGGGCAACGGACCGCTCGTGGAGGCCATCCGGTACGGCGAGGCGCGCCGGATCGACGACACCAGCCAGGAGCAGCGCTGGCCGGAAGCCTGCCGGGAGATGGCCGGGCTCGGCTTCGGCAGCTGCCTGATCCTGCCACTGCGCACCGACCGCAAGCCCGGCGGGGCGCTGGTGGTCTACGGCCGCGAGGCGGAGGCATTCACCGGCGCCGGCCACGACATAGCCCTCTTGTTCGCGGCTCAGGGCGGCGTCGCCATCCGGAATGCCGCCGCCTACCGCAGCTGCCGCGAGCTCGTCGCCAACTTGCAGACGGCGATCGAGTCCCGCGCCGTGATCGAGCAGGCGAAGGGCATCCTGGTGGCCGAGCACGGGTGCGATCCGGAGATCGCCTTCAAGGAGCTCAGCCGGATGTCGCAGCGCACCAACCGCAAGGTCCGTGAAATCGCTGCCGACCTGGTAGCCGGCCGGATCGAGCGCGGCCAGCTCAGCCCGCAGCAGGACGGCTGAGCCCGGACCGGTCACGGCTGGGCTTGCTGCATCTGCTGGGCCTCACCCGGGTCGTGCTGCGGCTCGCCGGAGTCTTCTCCGGCCCGATCGATGGCGAGCAGCAGCATGCGGACCGCGCCCGGCATCTCGACCAGGGCATCCCGCAGGCTGGCTAGTTCCTGCTCGCCGCTGGGATTGTGATTGGCCGCCTGCTCCGCACTGTCGTAGTCCTCAAGCCGGTCACGAGCAGTCTGCACCTCGGTGCTGACCAGCAGTTCCTCCAGGACCGTGTCCGCCATCATGCCTCCATGTCTGCTGCCCGGGCCGTCGCGGCGCGGGGTGAGGGGCCGGGTAGCCCGGTACATCGCTGCCCTGTGCTCTCGGGCCGAAACGCGACCGCCCCGAATCCCGGCCCGCCCGCGTCACGGGGCGGAGGTCAGCTCGGGCGGCGGCTTGGCCAGCGCCTCATCCAGGCTGGAGAACAGGCCGAAGATGGTGCCGATGCCGGTCACGGCGAGAATCCGCAGCACCGCGGTGGTACAGACGACCAGGCGCACCTCGCCGCCCTCGGCCTGCGCCCGGCGCAGGGCCCGGACCAGCACGCTGAGGCCGCTAGAGTCGCAGAATTCGGTCCCGGACAGGTCCACGACCACGGCCGGGTTCAGCGCCTGAGCGTGCAGGAGCGCCGTGCGGAACTGACCTGAGTTGCTGATGTCAATCTCGGCCGGGCCCACGACCACCGTGAACCCGCCGACTTCTCGCACCTCGAATGACATACCTGACATTCGCTCACCCTCCGTCGGGCCGCTGGGCTGGCTGGCCGACAGGAGGCGGACGCGCGAGCCAGCCGCAACGGCTGGCTCTTGAACCGCAGCCCGATCTTAGCGCCCGGCCGGCGAAACCGGACTATCCGTGCCGGAATGCGAGGAAGCTCGCGATGCCGGTGCCTTCGTCACTGGCCACGAACGCGCCCGGCACCATAACGAGCACCTCGTCGGCGTGCGCCAGGCAGGCCCAGATGGCGGTGCCGGACGAATCGGCCAGCCGAACCTCGGCCGGCGCCGGGCAGGGCTCGCCGCCGGCTGCGCCGACCTGGCAGGCCTTGGCCGGGCCACCGTTCGCGGCGACGGCCGCCGCCGCCTCGCGGAGGAGAGAGAACCGCGACACCGCCGTGGAGCCACCGGTCGCCTCCGACTGCTGCCGCTGGCCGAGCAGGATCGTGTTCCCGTCCGGATCCGCGATCCTCGCCTCACCACCCGCGGCGTGCGGGGCCTGGCCCAGGCGGGCCACCTCGACCCCGGCACCCTCGAGCCCGGCCAGCACCGGCTCCAGGTCCGGGTAGAAGAAGTAGAACAGCAACGGCAGCGCGGGCAGTTCCAGCGGCGGCCGGGTCGAGGTCAGCAGCACCGTGTGGTCGCCCTGACGCAGCACCAGCCAGGCCGAGCTCTCGGTCTGCCGGGCCGAGTCGGCGCTGAAGCCGAGCAGCTCGTAGAACGCGCGCGCGGCGTCGATGTCCCGCACGTAGGTCACCGCGATCATGGACTCCACGCCGGGCGACATTGGCACAACATACGCCCGTACCGAAAGACTGTGCTGGTAGTTCACAATCCCAGGTGCAGCCGGAAGATGGTGCCGGCGGCTCCGGTGCGCAGCTCGACCAGATCGCAGACCTGGTGCACTATCCACAGGCCGTGTCCGCGGCCCGCGTCCGCGGCCGGGCAGCCGCGGCCCGCCAGGTCGTCCCGGATGTGCCCGCTGTCGCGGACCTCGCAGACGATTTCGTCCGGCTCCGCCCACAGCCGCACCGTGCCGGGGCCGTGGGTGTGGCGGAGCGTATTGGCCGCCAGCTCGCCCACGGCGATGACGAGGTCGGTCAGCCTGGGTTCGGTCAGCCCGGCCGCCGCCGCCAGTTTCCTGACGAACTGACGCGCGGCAGCCGGGTTGTCGCGATAGGTCAGCGCCGGAATCCCTGGCGGCGGGCTGGGCAGCGGTCGCCCGGCAGTCACACTCTCCGGCATAGCGCAGTAGCTATCCGCGAATAAACCCGGCAAACGCCTGGCGGCCGGCCAGGCACCCGGTCAATGCCTTCGCAATCTGACCCATGACAGGTTCCCCTCTGATCGCACCCGGACTCCAGCTGCCTGGCCGGCCGTGCTGACTCCGCTGTCCAGGACACGCGGACTCAAACATCGCCGCTGGCATCGCCGGGTGCCGCGCGGGACGGTGACATCGCGGCAGGCCAGCGCATATCCTGCGGCCGGGCGGGAAGGGGCATGGCAATGGCGGAAATTCCGGAAACGGGGGGTAACGGGAGCACTCTCGACCACAGGCGGCGGAGGCCTCGATGACGACAGAGCCGGTCTTCACTTCCAGGCTTTCCGGCCGGCGGCTGCTCGGCGCGGATGGCCTGTCTATCGGCCGCGTCAGCGACGTGGTGATTCTGCAGCCGGTCGGGGCCGACCCGCCGCGCGCGCTCGGCCTCGTCGTGTCCCTGCAACGACGGCAGATCTTCGTCAGCCTGGGCCGCGTCGGCGAGATGTCGGTGGACGGGATCTACCTGGACGGCAGCAGCGTGGACCTCGGTCACTTCAGCCAGCGGGCCGGCGAGCTGCTGGCCTCCAAGATCTACGACAAGCCGGCCGGCACCGGCGTGGTGCTCGACATCGGCATCGCCAGGTCGGCGGCCGGCCGCGGCTGGGAGGTCACCTTGCTGGCCCTCGGGCCGCGGCGCGGGCTGCTCCGGCACGGCGCGACGATCGTGCCCTGGGACAAGCACCGCGACCTGTTCGACGCTGGCGGCGTCGGCGAGCAGATCGCTGGCCTGCGCGAGATGCACCCGCACGACCTGGCCGGGGCGGTCGAGGTTATGCCGCCCGCCAGGCGGCGCCAGCTAGCCGACGCCATGCAGGACGAGGAGCTCGCCGACCTGCTGCAGGAGATGCCCGAGCAAGAGCAGATCGGCTTCCTCGCGGGTCTTGGCGCCGCGCGCATCGCCGACATCATCGAGGAGATGGAGCCGGACGACGCGGCCGACCTGCTCGCCGAGATGCCGCCAGACCAGCGCGAGCAACTGCTCGCCGACATGCAGCCCGCGCGGGCGGTCGACCTGCGCCGGCTGCTGAGCTATGACGCCACGACGGCGGGCGGCCTGATGACTTCGCAGCCGCTTATCGTGCCGCCCGACACCAGCGTGGCCGAGGTGCTGGCCCGGATCCGGCAGCCGACCATGGGCGTGAGCGAGGCGGCCCAGGTCTACGTCTGCGAGCCGCCCGCGATGACGCCGACTGGCCGGTACCTCGGCACCGTAGGTTTCCAGCGGTTGCTGCGCGAGGCACCCTCGCTGCTGGTGGGCCGGTGCATCGAGGAGAGCACGTTCGTCCGGCCCGGACTGTCCGAGCGCGCGGTCGCTACCCGGATGGCGGCCTACAACCTGATCGGCGTCGCGGTGTGCGACGACGCCGGTCGGCTGGTCGGCGCCGTCACCGTGGATGATGTGCTGGACCGGCTGCTGCCAGACGGCTGGCGGAAGGGATTGTCATGAGAATGCTGCCAGTGGCGCGCCGCGGGGTGACCCAGTCCGAGCTGGCGGTGCCACGCGGAGCGGCGCCGGTGATAGGCGCGCGCTACGACGCGGACGCATTCGGACGGCTGTCGGAGGCGATCGCGCGGTTCCTCGGCACCGGCAAGTTCATCGTCGGCCAGACGATCCTCGTCGTGGCCTGGATCATCCTCAACTCGATTGCGTTCGTCAACCATTTCGATCCGTACCCATACATCCTGCTCAATCTCGCGTTCTCGACCCAGGCCGCCTACGCCGCGCCGCTGATCCTGCTGGCGCAGAACCGGCAGGACGACCGGGACCGGGCCAGCATCGAGCGGGACCGCGAGGTCGCGTCCCGGATCCAGCAGGACACCGAGTTCCTGGCCAGGGAACTGGCCGGCATCCGGCTGACCCTGGCCGACGTCGTGACGACCGAAGATCTGTCCGACCGGCTCGAGCACATCGAGAAGCTGATCGCGAACCAGCGCGCCTGACCGCTCCAGCCGGCGCGGTCCGGCAACGCGGTCCGGCTACGGCCCGGAGGAACTCGGCGCGGGTGTCGGCGAACTCGGCGATGGCGACGTCGGCGCCGGGGTCGGGGTGCTTGCGGACGGTGACGGCGACGGGCTCGCCGGGGACGAGCTGCTCGGGCTGACCGACGGCGTTGCCGAGGACGGCGACGGTCCCGGCCGGTGGTGCCGGGTGCCGGTGCTATGCGCCGGGGCCGGCGCCAGCTGCGGCGAGCGGACGGGCCCGGCGCCCGGCGCGAGCATGAGGCCGACGGCCGCGGCGACGACGCCGACGACCGCGGCGACCCCGCCCGCGGCCGCGGTGCGGACCAGGGCAGTCCGGTTCCTGGACCGCTTCCACTCCGTGGTCCGCCACTCGCGCAGGTCGGCCGGCAGGGCCGCGCGCTGCGCCGCCCAGCTGTTCACCGGCGCGGCGGCCATCCCGGCCGTCGGAAACACCAGCAGGCCGGCCAGCAGCGGGCCGGCCAGCTCAGCGGGCCTGGTCAGCGCCGCGGCGATGCCCAGCAGCCCGAGCAGGGCGAGGGTGGACTCGGCCCAGTTCGCCCGCAATGCCTCCCACCACCTGACCCGCTCGCTCGTCTTCGGCGTGACCAGGAACGCCGCGCGCTTGGCGAACAGGCCGAGCACCGACGCCCGTGCGACCACGAGCGAGGTGGACTGCCAGATCAGGAACGCCCCGAGGGCGTCCCGCCAGGAGGCGCCGGTGCCGCGCCGCAGCAGCGCGACGGCCCGGACGAGCCCGAGCAGCACGAGCACCGGCACGGTCGCGACCAGAAACGCGGTCAGCTTGCGGAACAGCTCGCCCCCGCCGGTGGCCAGGTTCACGGCCCCGGCCAGCAGGAACACCAGGAAGATCAGGCCCAGCAGGTCGCCGTACCACTGCACCCCGCCGGACAGGTACGACCAGCGCTGGCCGACGCTGAGCCGGTTTTCCTTGGACTCGCGTCCTGGCAGCAGCGAGCGCCAGTGCATCCGCAGGATCTGGATACCGCCGAAGCACCAGCGGTACCGCTGACCTTTGAGCGCCTCGAAGGTGAGCGGCATGATGCCCTTACCCATGGACTGGTCCACGTGCAGCCCGGACCAGCCGGCCCGCAGCAGCCGGAGCGACAGCTCGGCGTCCTCGGTAATGCACCACTCGTCCCAGCCGCCGAGTTGTTCCAGCGCGACCCGGCGGATCAGGCCCATCGTGCCGGCGAAGATCGCCCCGTCACGCTCGTTCCTGGACGGCTGGGAAACCGCGAAGAAGTACGAATAGGAGTAGTACAGCCGCCGGTAGTACCTGGATCGCTCCCAGCCGCGGTAATCCTGCGGTGCCTGGGTGAAGCCGACCCAGCTGTCCGCGAACAGCGGCGCGCACCGCCGCAGGAAGCCCGGGTCGAGCTGGTAGTCCGAGTCCACGACGCCGATGATCTCGGCCCGCGGGTCGGTCATCTCCCGCAGCGCGTAGTTGAGCGCGCCAGACTTATAGCCGGGCCAGTCCTCCAGGTGGACGAACTTGGCGCCGTGCCGGGCGCACCAGTCGCGCACCGGCAGCCACAGCTTCTCGTCGTCGGTGTTGTCGTCGATGACCACGATTTCGTACCGGGGATAGTCAAGCCGGGCCAGCGACCTGAGCGTGTCCAGCACCATGTCGGGCGGCTCGTTGTGGGCCGGCACGTGCAGGCTGACGAACGGCGGGGCGCCGTCGGGCGCCGCGGCGCGCTCCAGCCTGGTGATCCGCCTGCGCCACGTCTCCGAACCGAGCGCGTCGCAGATCTCCCACAGGTAGGCGCAGGCCAGGATCGCGGCGAACACCTCGAACAGCCACAGCAGCAGGCCGCCGGCGGTCCCGGCGGGACCGAGGTTGCTGCTGAGGGTCCAGTCCAGGACGAAGGCCAGGTAGACGACAAACAGGAAGATCGTCGTCGACCAGCACAGGTGCCCCCTGGCATTCCACCGCCGGGTGACCGGCAGCCAGGCCAGGCTCGTGGCGGCCATGGCGGCGGCGCCGACGATCGAGTTGCGCTCGGTCACGCCCAGCAGCCGCAGCGCGCCGACGACCAGGGCGCCCAGCAGCAGGGTGCCGCCCACGGCCGTCGCGAACCGGCGCACCGGCGGCCAGGCGCCGGTACTGCGGGCCTGCCCGCTGCTCTTGATCAGCAGCGCGATGGTGCCGATCGGGGCGGCAATGATTCCGGCTAGGACGAGCGCGGCGAGCACGATTTACACCTCTTCTTGATGCCGGCGCTCGCTGGCGCCGTCGCAGGGCTGCCTACTGCCCAAACCGGCCGCAATCATGCGGACGGCCTGCATAGCCGACGCTGGCGCGATCGGGCTGGCCTGGTTTGCGACCAGCCCTCCGCGGCAGAACATGAGCTAGCCGACGTCAGATGAGCGGCTTGCTGCGAAGCCGCGGCCGCGCTCGTGGACAATGGTGGGCAGGCACGCCCCGCCGGCGGTTCTGGGGGGCATGCTGTGGACAACCGCTGATGATCACGGTTCAGGTGTTCCCCGTTCCCGGCGGGCGGCGCGATGACGCGCACCCCGCCGGCGCCCTGCTGTCCGCGGCCTGCGCGCGCCCGGGCGCGGCCCGGTGAGCATCGCCATCACACTGATCGCGGCCCTGCTGCTCGGGTCCGGATTCGTCCTGCAGCAGCACGCTGCCGAGCAGGCCCCCAAAGCCCACTTCCTGCGCCTGGCGCTGATCGCCGACCTGCTGCGCAAGCGCATGTGGCTGACCGGCATCGGCGTCATGGTCGCCGGTCAGCTGGCGTCCGCCTGGTCGGTCAGCCATCTATCGCTCTCCCTGGCCGAGCCGCTGCTCAGCACGAATCTGCTGTTCGCGCTCGCGCTGGCCGTCCCGCTGTCCGGCGAGCGGCTGCGCGCGACCGAACTGGTCGGCGTCGTCTTGCTGTGCGGCGGCGTCGCGGCGCTGTCGGTGGCCAGGACGGCCAACTCGCCCGCCCACTCCTTCGCCTCGCCGGCCGGCTGGCTCGGCGCGGCGGCAATCGCCGGGGTCGCGCTGGCCTGCGTCCAGGCCGGCCGCCTGCGGCACGGCCTGGCCCGGGCCACATTCACCGGCATCGCCGCGGGACTGGTGTTCGGCATCGCGGACGCGCTGACCCGGCAAACGGTCCACATCATGGACGCGCACTCGTTCACCGCGCTGCTGACGACCTGGCCTGGCTACAGCCTCATCGGCGCGAACCTGGTGGGCCTGTGGCTGATGGAAAGCGCGTTCAACACGGCGCCGCTGCATGCCTCGCTGCCGGGGATCAGCGCGGCCGAGCCGGCCGCGGGGATCGTGCTCGGCATCATCGTGTTCGGCGATGAGATCCGGATCTCGCCCGCGATGCTGGCGGTGCAGGCCATCGGCATCGCGGCGCTGGTGGCAGGCGTCGTGCTGGTCGCCCGCGCGCCCGCCCTCGCCGACCTGCGGCCCGCGCAGCTGGCACCGCGCCTTCCGGCCCGGCTCCGGATCTCGCCGCCGGTCATCCCGGGCATCTCGAAGCCGGTCATCCCGGAACCGCCGATCGCCCCGCCAGACGGTCAGACGGCGCGCCAGCGAGCCTCGCACCAGGAGTAGACGCCGAACGTGACCAGGCCCAGGGCGATGACGATCAGCAGCCACGGGCCGGCCGGCGTGTGCGCCAGCGCGCGCAGCGCGGTGTCGATGCCCTTGGCCTGCTTCGGGTTGGCGTCCTGGGCCGCGATGATCAGGAAGATCCCGACGGTGACGAATACGACGCCGCGGGCGATGCCGCCGACCTGGCCGAGCCGGGTGACGATCTTGCGGGTCCGGGCCGAGGCCGACCCCAGCCGCAGATGCTTGAGGAACTTGCGCTTGAACGCCCGGTACGCGACATAGAGCCCGCCGCCGACGATCAGGACGCCGGCGATGCCGGCGATCACCTGGCCGCCCTGTACCTTCAGCACCGTGGCCGTGAGGTCCTGCGACTGCTTGTCGCTGGACGACGGCGCGCCAACCCCGAGCGCGTACTTGAGGATCCCGTAGGTGACCGCGCCGTAGAAGATCGCGCGGGCGAGGTTGGCGACCCGCTTGGACGCCTTGCGGCCACCTTCCCCCGCCGCGCCCCAGATCGCCTCGGACAGCCGCCACAGCGTCATGCCCGCGAAGCCAATCACCAGCAGCCACAGGATGGCCGAGCCGAATGGCGTCTTCGCGACCAGCCGCACCGCGCCGCTGCGATCTGCCTGCTGAGTGGCGTCACCCGTCGCTATCTGCACGGCGATGATGCCGATCAGGATGTACATCGTGCCGCGGGCCGCGAGCCCGGCCCGGGCGAGCCAGCCCAGGTAGGGGCTGTCGGCGGCCCGGCGGGCGGTCATCCTCGTCCGTGTAGTTCCCCGGCGCGCTGCGCGCGTGACCATGGCAGACCTCCGATTAGAAAGTGCGGCCCGGAACTGCCCGGCTGGCTTTCCGGCAAACCCGTTTCTGGCGGCGGTCAGCCATCCGCCGGGCGGTAAACCAGCAATTCTTTCCGGTGCTTGGTGAGCTCTATCGCGGTCCCCGCCTCGGTGGTCTCGCCGTCGAGAGACAACTGGACCGGGCTGCCGTCGGCCGCCGCGATCCGCAACGTCGCGGCCGGCCAGGTCCGGTAGATCCGCGACCGCCCGAGCGTGCCGAGCAGGACCGCGGCGACAAGTCGGATCCGGGCGAGCGGCTGACTGCCGTCGATCATCCGCACGTCGAGTGTCCCGTCGGCCAGATCCGGGCGGTACGCGGGCGCGGCGCCGGAGGGCTCATACCGGCAGTTGCCCGCGAACAGCAGCCAGACCCGACGGCGGCGGCCGTTGACGTTCAGTTCGACCGGTTTGCTCGTGCGCAGGACGCTGACCAGGGCGACGAGAACGGCCGGCCACTTCCCGACGACGTTCTCGATCTGCTCGCGGGCGTTGACCAGGTCGACGTAGACGCCGGTGCTCGCGGTGTTGAGGAACACCTCCTCGCCCGCGGTCGCGACGTCGACGAGCACGCTGTCGCCCGCGCGCAGCGCGGTCAGCGCGTCTTGCGCGGAGTGCACCCCGAGGTCGGCGGCGAAGTGATTGAACGTCCCGGCCGGGAGGACTAGCAGCGGCAGGCCCGCCTCGGTGGCGAACCCGGCGGCGAGCCGGACCGTCCCGTCGCCGCCCGCCACGCCCAGGATGCTGGCCCGCAGCACCGCGGCCTTGAACAGGTCCTCGAGGTCGTCGGCCGAACTGGCGACGACGATCTCGGCGGCCGGCAGGTCCGCTCGCAGCGAGTCCGCCAGTTCCGCCGACGCCGTGCCCGCGCTGCAGTTCACGATCAGCACCAGCCCGGCGCCGTCGGGCGCGGCCGGGGCCGGGCGCCGCGGGCGAGCCGCGGCCGCCGGTGTGGCGGGCCGACGCGGCCACCAGCGCAGCGTGAGCAGGCTAGCCGTCGTGCCGAGCGCGAATCCGGCCGCGACGTCGGTCGGGTGGTGCACGCCGGTGACCACGCGCGACGCGCCGACCGCGGCCGCGAGCGCGGCGGCCGGCAACGCCAGCGCCGGCATTTCCAGCGCCACGCCAGTCGCGAACGCCGCCGCGGACGCCGCGTGCCCGGACGGGAACGACGTCGTGCGCGGTGGGCTGAGCTGGCGGCGGATGGCCGGGACCAGGCCGGCAGGCCGGTCCCGGCCGACGACCTGCTTGGCAATGACATTCGCAGTGGTGCTCGCGATCGTCAGTCCGGCCACGCCCCGCAGCGCTGCTCGCCGCGACCACTTGTTGCGCGTCGCGCCGAGGGCGGCCGCCACCGCGAACCAGAGCAGTCCGTGATCCGCGGCCCGGCCGAGCCGCGGCAAGAGGTGATCGAGGATCGCCGAGTCGGTCGCGCCGAACCGGTCGAACGTCCTGGTATCCCAGGCCGCCACGCGCTTGCGTACGGACACTGCCGACCTCCCGGGTCAGATGTCGCAGCCGGAGCCTCCGGCGGAGCGCATGTACCACGCGGCCGGGCACTCATACATCGGGCGCCGAATTCATCGAGCACCGCATGAGTCGCCCGGCGCCGGGCAGGTTCGGCCGATGACTAGCCGGCCGAGCGATGCTAGCCCGCAGGGGCGAGCCCCGCGGACATCGGACATAGCCCCTCCGGTCGCGACGGCGACCGCGACACCGCCCCCGCAGCGGCGGGTTGCAGTTCTGGCCGCCGGTCTCGCGCTGCTCGCCGTGGCGGCCGCCTTCGCGATCGTGATCCGGGCCGACCGGGCCCGGCCGGTCAGGGGGATGGACGAGGGCTGGCTGTCGTTAGTGCGCCGCAGCCGGAGCGCGCCGGTAACCGATGGCTTCAAGATCCTGAGCCTCATCGGCGGCCCGGTCGGCGCGACGATCATCGTCTGCGCGCTCGGCGCCGGGCTGCTGGTCGTTGCCCGCTGGCGAACGGTCATCTACCTCGGTCTCGCCGAGGCGCTGGGCTCGACCTGCTCGGACCTGATCAAGCACTACGTATACCGGCACCGGCCGCCGCACCCGCTGGTGGTGGCCGACATCGGCTCGTTCCCGTCCGGTCACGTCATCACGACCGTCGGGGTGGGCATCGCGCTGACAGTTATCTTCACCACCCGGCCTGGCCGTCGCCGCTGGGCTCTGGCTGCGGTGGCTGCCGCCGGCCTGCTGATGATGTTCTGCCGCACCTACCTGGCGGCGCACTGGCTGAGCGACACGCTGGAAAGCCTGCCCGTGGCTATCGGGGTTGGCCTGGTGCTGTGGTGGGCATTCGGGCCATTCCTGGCGCGCGACCGGGACCGGCCGCTCCGGCTGCCGTCCTGGCTCCCGCGGCCCGATTCAGGCTGACCCGCCCAGGCCCAGGCCGGTACGGGTCAGCCCGGCCCGGCCGCGGCCCCCGCCGTGGGGTCAGGTTCGGCCGGCGGCCGGCCAGTTGGCCGCGCCTTGCGCGCGTCTATCCACGAGTCGACGATGGTCCACTGCAGGTCTAGCCACTCCTGCAGGCGCTGCGGGTCGGCCGGCCTGCTGGCCGCCGGGAAGTGCCACCAGCGCACGACCATCGGCCGGTCCGAGACCGGGAGCGCCGCCCAGATCAGGGCCGGGCTGACGAGATCGTCGAGTCCGGTGTGGGCGGCGATGAGCACCTCGAGATCGGGCCGCGCCTCCAGGCCCGCGAGGACACCGCCAGGGTGCAGCGGCAGCACGTGCCGGTTGGCGGCCGCGCGCGCAGCCGCCGCTGGCCGGCCGCGGGCGTGCAGCCGGGTCAGCGCGCGGAGGTGCCGGCCGGGAGTCCAGTTGCCGCCCTCGGGAAAGATCAGCAGCGCGTCGCCGCCGGTCAGGCCGGCCGCGCAGGCCGCCACCCGGGCGGGCAGTTCGCGGCCGGCGCCGCTGGCGGGCAGGAAACACGACGGCAGCCGGCTCAGCATCACATCCAGACCGGGATCCCAGCGCAGCACTTCCTTGAGCACGATCACCGGTCGCCGCCGGTAGCGCGACAGCAACAGGTCGGCGATGGCGAACGAGTCGCCAGGACCACCGTGCCTGGCCAGCACCAGGAGCGGCCGCCCGGCGGGCAGGTTGCCGCGGCCCGGCAGCTCTTCCGGGCTCACCCGGAACCCCAGCAGCGGCCGGGCCGCCGCCATCAGCCGAGCCAGCGCCCGGCGCAGTAGTTCCTCGTGCGCGTCCGCCCAAGCGGGCGGGCGCCTGGACGCAACCGGGTGGCGGAGCCAGAGGGCCGCGCACCCGACGATCATGCCTGCGTCCACGAGCAGGTAGACCGCGGCCATGGCGGCCAGCCGCGACACCCGCCGGCGGCGGCCGAACGGCAGGCAGAGCAGCGCGACGACCGCGAACGCGGCCGCCAGGACGACGGCGAGCGGAACCCACACCGGGTCGATGAGGACGCGGCGGACGAGCAGCGGCGGCGGTCTCACCGGCGCGCGCCGATCGCGGACAGGTACGCGGCGGCCGACTGGTAGCCGCGCTCGATCCGGGTTGCGACCCGGGCCGCGCCCCGGTATCGCATCGAGATGAGCGGCATGTTTTCCTCCCCGCTCGGCAGGACGTGGGCCCGGACGTCAGCCGGCAGCCCGGCCATCTCCTCCACGAACCGGTGCCGGCGCGCCAGCTCGAACGAGACCAGGCAGACGTCCCAGAGCGAGCGCGGCGGTTCAAGCGGCTGCTCGATCCGGCCGACGTGCAGGACGTAGATCTCGGTGGCCCCGAGCGCCAGGGCCCGGCCGACCGGGATCGAATGCACCAGGCCGCCGTCCAGGAAGTGCTCGCCGTCGATCTGGACGGGCGGTAGCAGGCCGGGCACGGCGCACGAGGCGAGCACGGCCTGCGGGCAGGTCCCCCGCGCTGAACCAGCGCGCCCCGGCCTGCTCGATGCTGGCCGCGACGCACTGAAACGGCACCTGGAGGCTGGCGAAAGTAGGGGGGAGGTGCTCGCGCAGCTGTTTGCGGAAAGGCGCGGGCGAGTACAGGTGCGTGCGGTGCTTGGCCAGGTTCGTCGCCCGCGCCAGCACGTTGTCGCTGAAGATCCCTGACTCGCTCATGGATTGCCACAAGTCGGTCAGAACAGCCACCCCGGTGGCGCTCGGGTCGGCCGCGATCACCGCGCCGTTCACCGCGCCGACGCTGGTGCCGAGGATCAGGTCGGGCCGGATCTCCGCTTCCACCAGGGCGCGCAGCATCCCGACCTGGGTAGCGCCGAGCACGCCGCCGCCGCCGAGCACGAACGCTACCTGGCCGGCCGGTCCTGCCAGCTCGTCCCGCATCTCCCCACCAGTCACCGCGCGCCGCCCAGGTGGCGCCCGTCGTAGCCCACCGCATGTTCCCTGGCTGCCTGGCGTGTAAACCCGGGCCGCGCGGGCAGCAGGACGCGAGCGCGCAGGCGCGGACGGCCCGCGCGACGAAAATCCGGAGGTCGCGATGCACGACATGACCCAGTCGAGCCGCTGGTGGGAGCTCGCCGCATGCCAGCGCGCGGATCCCGAACTGTTCTTTCCCGTCTCGGAGATCGGCCCGGCCCGGCGGCAGCTGGAGCGGGCCAAGGCCGTGTGCGCGGGCTGCGATGTCCGGCAGCTGTGCCTGGACTACGCCCTGGCGACCCGGCAGGCGGACGGGGTGTGGGGCGGTCTGACCGAGAGCGAGCGACGAGGGCTGGCCGAGTTCGTGCGCGCGCACGAAATGCAGCGGGCCGGCTGAGCTGACGGGCGGGCCAGGGCCGCGACCGCCGGGCCCAGGCGCTAGGCGCGGTCCATCCGGCGGAAGGTGACCTCGTGCAGCAGCAGCCGGATGGCCGCCGCCGCCGGGATCGCCACCAGGGCCCCGATGAGCCCGAGCAGCGCGGCGCCGACCAGCACGGCGACCACAGTCACTATCGCCGGCACCTCGACCGTCTTGCCCATGATCCGCGGCACCAGCAGGTAATCCTCAGCCAGCCGGTAACCGACGTAGAAGCAGAGGGTCGCGATCGCGACCGGCAGCGAGACCGTGAGCGCGATCAGGGTGACGATGATGCCGCCGATCGTGGATCCGACGACCGGCACCAGGTCGAGCAGCGCGACCAGCAAACCCAGTAGCGCCGGGTACGGAATCCCGAAGATCAGCATCCAGACATACGTGCCCGCGCCGGCGATGAGCGAGGTGAGGAAGTTTCCGAGCAGGTAGCCGCCGACCTTGGTGAAGATCTCGTCACCGATCAGAATCACCCGCGGCCGCCGGGACCGGGGCGCCAGCCGGTACAGGAAGAGCTTGATGCCGGGGAGGCCGACCAGGAAGTAGACCGTCAGCACCGTCACGGCGAAAACCGTGCCGACCGCGCTCAGCACCACCTCCCCGGCGCCCAGCACGCCGCCGGCGATCGTGCTGCCGCGGTCTTCCAGCAGCTTCTGCACCCGCTGTTCCAGGTGATAGTGCAAGTTCAGCCGGCCCAGGCTGGAGTGCGGGTTGTTGAGCGCGTGCAGGTAGTGCGGCAGCTGGCCGGCCAGCGCCGACGCTTGCGCCGCCAGCGGCGGTATCGCGGCCAGCAAGAACCCGGCGAACACGCCGAGCGCGGCGGCGAGCACCGCCAGGACCGCGCACCAGCGCGGCATCCGCCAGCGCATGAGCCAGCGCACGGCCGGGTCGAGCCCGGCCGCGATGAACAGCGCCAGGCCGATGAGAATCAGAACCGAGCGCGCCCTGATGACCAGCTCGACGATGCCGTAGGTGACCGCGACGCCGGCCGCGGCGGCCATCCCGACGAAGAACGGAGACCGCCGGTTGATCGGCTTGCCCGGCCGCCCGAATCCGCCGGTCGCCTCGGCCTCGGCCGCCGCATCCTGGACGGCCTCCTGCATGACCTGGTCGTGCTCGGTCTGCTCGACGTCCGGGTCCTCGCCCGCCAGGTCAGCGCTGTCGATGTCCCGGCTCGCCCGGCCGGGCTGGCCAGAACCTGGCCGCTGCGTGGTCGCCATGGCGGCTAGCTACCTGGCAACGGTGCCCCGAAACCACCGGGATGTCACCCGCCGGGCGGCTCGCCGGCCCGCAGTACGAGCATGGTCAGGTCGTCGCGCAGCACCCCGGCGGAGAAGTCAAGGACGATCTTCCGCATTTCCGACACGATGTCGGCGGCGTGCCGTCCGGCCAGCCCCGCGAGGCTGTCGGTCAGGATGTCCTCGAGGTAGGTGAGCTGCGGGCTGCGGGCGCCGGTCAGGCCGTCGGTGAAGAAGAACAGTACGTCGCCAGGACTCATGCTGAGCTGCTGCGTCGCTGGCTCGGGATCGGGGAAGATGCCGAGGGCCACGCCGCCGCCGGCCAGCATCTGCGCCCGGCCGTCTGGCTTCAGCAGCACCGGACCGGGATGCCCGGCGCTGCTGAGGACAACCTGGAGCGCCCCGTCCTGCCAGCTCAGGTGCGCGGCGTCGGCGGTGACGAACCTGCTGCCGAACTCCTCGGTGAGCATGATCTCGTTCGCGCCGCGCAGTACCTGGGCCGGGTCGCCGTTCCAGTGCGAGAGCACCCGGATGGCGTGCCGGGCCGCGGCGGTGGCGGCCGCGCCGTCGTCGCCCTTGCCGCACACATCGCCGATCGCGACGCCCCAGCCATCGGGCGTCGGATACACGTCATAGAAGTCACCGCCCACCTCGCGGCCGCGCGTCGGGGCCAGGTGCGCGGCGGCGATGTCCACGCCCGGCACCGCCTTCAGCACCGGCGGGAGCAGGCTCGAGCGCAGCGCCGCTGCCGCCTCCGTCTGCCGGGTGAGCATCCGCCGGGCCGAGATGGCCCCGGCGACGAGGCCGGCGATCTGCTCGGCCAGGCCGACGTCGGGCAGGCCGAAGTAGCCAGCCTGAGCGGGCCGGACCAGCGTGAGCGCGCCGAGCATCCGGTCGCCGGCCGCCACCGGGACGGCCAGCAGCGACGGGCCGAGCAGGGACAGCAGCGGATTGCCCTGCGGATCGCGGCCGAGCAACTCCTCGTCCTCAGCGTGCGTGATCAGCAGCGAGGTGCCGGACTCGAAGACCTGGTGCGGTGCCGTGCCCGGGTCCGGCCCGACCGCGGTGACGACCTGCGCCAGCCGGTCCGCGGCCGGATCATCGGGGCCGGCCACGAAGTGGCGCTGGAGCGGGCCGCGCCGCCGTATGTCGACGATCACCCACGCGTTCAGCCCGGTCGCCAGCAGCCGGGCGCACCGCTGCAGGATGACCGACTCGCTGACCGCGGCGTTCTCCAGCAGCAGCCGGGCCGCGTCGGCCAGCAGGTCAGTCCGCCGGATCGCGGCGGCGATCTCCGCGTCCGGCTGCTGCCCGCGGCCGCCACCGGACCGGGACCGGGAACGGGGCGCGGCCGTCCGCCCGGTAGCCGGCCGGTCCGCGGTTTGCACCGCGACCAGCAGCCGGTCGTCATCGCCGCGGATTGCCAGCGGCTGGATGTCCAGTACGCAGGTGACCTCGCCCGCGTCAGTCAGCAGACTGCACTCGGTGCTGCCTCGTGTCCCGGTGCGCCGGACGGCGGCCAGCCGGGACCGCAGCGGCGCGTGACCGCCCGCCTCGATCATCGACGCGAGCGTCCGGCCGGTGGCATAGCCCGGCCCGACGCCGAGCAGCTCGCAGGCAGCGGAATTGGCCCGTCTGATCGTGCCTTCGGGGTCCACGACCAGCAGCGGCACGGACACCTGGCCGAAGACGGCCTGCAGCAGCCTGCGGTCGGACTGGCCGCCGCCCGGGCCGTCCTTGCCCGCTGCCCGCTCGCCGCCGCCCGCCGCACCGAGCGCGTCGATCGCGGCGTCGAGCTCGGTGAGGGCGGCCTCGAGCAGGGCCCGCTCGCCCGAGCGCGGATTGACCGCGGCTTTGCGCAACGCGGTACTGCGCGACCGCAGGCCGCCGATGGTGTCCTGCATGGCAGCCTGGCCCGCGGTGTCTGCCATCGCGTCGCCCCACCTCCATCTGGTGCTTACAGCGTATCGGCCGGGCGGGCCTCCACCGGAGCGCCGATCGCAGCCAAGATCGACCGATCCGCCACCCGGAGGGATGTGCCCGGATTGCGGCCTATGCGAGGTGCGCGGGCCTAACCGGACTTGCGGCGGGCGTCCCGGTGCCGCGGCTGCACCGGGAAGCCGAGCTTGCCGACGTCCCCGCCGTGCGCGTCGATGACTCTCGCCGCCACCTCGGTCGCCCGCATGTTGCTGCGCTGGGAGACGTCCCTGATCCGGGCCAGCGCCTCGTCCGCGGTGCAGCTGAGCGCGTGCATGAGGATGCCCTTGGCCTGATCGACGAGGGCCCGGCCCGCAGCCGCGTCCTGCAGCTGAGCCTGCGTACGGCGCGAATCGCGGTAGTCCGCCACGGCGCCGACCAAGGCGGCGCTGTAGGCCGCGACGAGCTCAGCTAGCTGCAGCTGCTGCGGGTCGATCGCCCGCGGCCTGGCCGCGAGCAGGGAGAGCACGACGGTGACCTCGTCGCCCGCGCACAGCGTCACCGAGCAGCGCGCGCCCAGCCGGACGGCCGCCGCGCAGTACTCCGGCCAGCGGTCGGACGCGAGCGTGTCTGGGCACTGCACGGGCTCGCGGCTAGCCAGCGCGTCCACCATGGGGCCGCTGCCGCAGTCAAGCTGGACCTGAACCAGGCGGGTGGCGTCCGGGTGGCTTGAGGCCAGGCCGGCCGGCTCCCCGTCCCGCCAGAGGGTGACGCAGGCCGCGGTGCAGCCGGCCACCTGGCTGGCAGCCAGGCTCGCGAGCTGGTGCAGCGCGCGTTCCTCGGTCGCGGTGGGCAGGCTGAGCAGGCTCGCGGTCCGCGCGGCCAGGTCCGGGAACGCCATCCGCGCCGCTCAGTGCCCGGCGGCGAGGGCTGCGTCCACGGTGTCGTACAAGCTCAGCCGATCCGCCAGGCCGGTGATCCAGAGCGTCTTGGTGTAGCGGTACCGCGCGCCGGCCAGCGCCAGCGAGCCGCCGTCGGCTTCCAGCCGCTTCCAGTGCCCGACGATCACGGCCAGCGCGCTGGTGTCCATGAAGTCGACGCCAGACAGGTCCAGTACCACCCGATTGCGGCCGCCGCGGGCCTGGGTCAGGCAGTCATCGAGCGCAGGACTTGTGACGATGTCCAGGTCGCCACCGACAGTGACCACGAAGTTGTCACCACGCTGCTCCGATGAAAGCACCAGTCCGTCCACGGCCGCCCCAGGAAGCTCGATCCCGGCAAGGAAGTTGTTACCTCCTCATAGTAGGTGCGGGCCGACTTCCGCGCTGGCTTGCATGGCCCGCGTCGTGGCGGGCAGTAGACGGCCTGGTGACCCCAGAGGCGAAGCGCAGCTGGTGAGCCTGGAGGTGAGCGGTGCCTGAGGCGGCGACAGCAGAGGGCCTCCGGCATGTCGTCTTCTTCTACCAGGGGGTAGCGGACTACCGGGCCGCAGTTTCCGGTTTCGTCCGGGCCGGCCTGGCCAGGAAAGAGCCGGTCTTCGTCGCGGTCCCGCGGCCGGGCGCGGCTGTCCCCGACTGGCCGGGCGGACGCTCCGCCCTCGTCACGGTGGCTGACATGGCCCAGCTCGGCCGCAATCCCGCCCGCCTCATCGAGGCGCTGCGCTCGTTCGCCGAGCGGCACCGAGGCCGGCGGCCCCGGATCGTCACCGAGTCCGTGTGGCCCGGCCGGACAGCGGCGGAGATGTGCGAAGCGGCCAGGATCGACGCGCTGATCGACACTGCTCTCACCGGGCTGGAGGCCACTCTCGTGTGCCCGTACGACGCGGCCGGGCTGCCGCCCGCCGCGCTCGCGGATGCCACCAGAGCCCACCAGTGGCGGCTTGAATCCGATGCCGTGGTGCTGAGCCCTGATTACTCGGGCCGGGACACCGAGCCGGCCGCGTGCCGCCTGCCGCTGACCGAACCACCGCCCGGCGCCCAGCTGGTCCGCTACCGCACCGACCTGCGGCCCGTCCGGGCGATGGTGACCGCGGCCGGTGAACGGGCCGGGCTCTCGGCGATGCGGGCGACGGATATGACGCTGGCGGTGAGCGAACTCGCCGCCAATACGCTGCAGCACACCCGGGCCGGGGGCGTAGCGCAAGCCTGGCAGGCAGCCGGAGAGCTGGTGTGCCAGATCAACGACAGCGGGTTCATCAGCGACCCGCTAGCCGGGTTCCTGCAGCCGCAGCCGGATCAGCCCGGCGGTCACGGGCTGTGGCTGGTCAACCAGATCTGCGATCTGGTCGAAGTCCGAAGTACCCAGAGCGGCACGGTCATCCGCTTGCATATGTGGCTCGATCGTCCCTGACCACGCCGGTACCCGGTGGCGGTGTTTGCCGCGCCGGTGCCGGGTAGCTCGCGGCACCAGGCGCGCACGCGAGGAGGAATCGCCATGCCGATCGTGGTTGCCGTAGACGGCCTAGCCGGTTCAGGGGCCGCGATCCGGCTCGCCGGGCACGAGGCCAACTACCGCCAGACCAGCCTGGTGGCCGTCACCGCCTAGCGGTCAGAACGCGTGGGCGGCATGCCCGCGGGCAGGCCGGTGCCGGCTGGCGGCCAGGCCGGCCAGGGCGACTGACCGGTCCGGCCCGCGGCAGATGTTTGAGTGCCCGCTCGGGGGTACCTGCGCAGCAGATTAGCTACGAGAGGATTCCCATGGCTGTCATTCTTGTCGCCCTCCTGATCATCCTGATCCTGGGCGGACTCGGATTCGCCGTGCACATCCTGTGGTGGGTGGCGATCGCGGCGCTTGTCATCTGGCTGCTCGGCTTCGTGCTGCGGGTCGGCGAGAGGATCGCCCGGCCGCGCCGCCGTCGCTGGTACTACTGGTGATCCGGGCGCGCGCCCGCTGACCGGCGGTCCCGCGCGGCCACGCACCCGGCCAGCGAGCCAGGTGCCCCGTTGACTCGCCAGCCGGCGGATCCCCCCACCCGCCGGCTGGCGACTTTCATGTCCGCGTTGAGGCGCCGGTGTTTGCGGCGCCGGTGTTTGCTGCGCTGTTTGAACGGAACCCCGCTGGACACCTATGCAGCCGCCCAGAGTTCCCCTTGCCCGAAGGACAGGAGCCATGACATCCCCCAACATGCCTGCCGGCCGCACCCGTGAGTCGGGACTGACCGTCGATGCGGGCCGTCTGTGGCCAGGTGGCATCGCCACCGCGGTCGTCGCGGCCCTGATCGCGCTCGCCGGGATCCTGGTCTGCCGGTGGCTCTTCGGCATCCCGTTGCTCGCCCCCAAGAGCGACGGCGCGTACGGCGATGTGCACACGACCGGCTTCGTGCTGGCCGCCGCCGGGGTCGCCCTCGTCGCGACCGCACTGATGCACCTGCTGCTGGTGAGCACGCCCCGGCCAGTCACGTTCTTCAACTGGATCGTCGGCCTGGCGACGCTGCTGGCGGTGCTGTTCCCGTTCAGCACGTCCGCCGCGCTGACGGCCAAGGCCGCGACGTCTGTCGTCGACCTCGTGCTCGGCATCGCGATCGGCTCGCTGATCGGAAGCGTGGCCAGCCGCTCGCTGACCCGCAGGCGCGGCGGCGAGCCGCCGGTGGCGCCGGATCCCCGGTACGACTCCAGGCCGACGATCAGCGAGTACTAGCCCAGACCGAACTGCCGAGGAGGCGCACTGTCCGCCGAGCAGAAGCAGGCAGCCGAGCTGAAGGCCACCCGGCGGACGGTGCTGACGGCGGGCGCCGCGAACGTCATCGTCGCCATCCTCAAGCTGGTGGCCGGCCTGCTCGCCGGGTCGAGCGCGATGCTCGCCGAGTCGGCGCACTCGATCGCCGACACGCTGAACCAGGGCCTGCTGCTCGCTTCGCTTCGGCTAGGTGAGCGTCCCGGCGACCGGGAGCACCCGTTCGGCTACGGGCAGGACCGGTACTTCTGGTCGCTGCTCTCAGCCTTCGGGATCTTCATCGCCGGTGCCGGGTTCTCGGTGTTCGAGGGCATCCTGGCGCTGCGGCGCCCCGCCGGAGAAGGCAGCCCGCTGCTCGCCTACATCGTCCTCGCGGTGTCGTTCGCGGCCGAGGGCACGTCGTTCTTCCGCGCCTACCGACAGACCCGAGATCAGGCCCGGGGCCGCCGGGTGGGCGTGCTGCAGCACGTGCGGGAGAGCCCGGACACGACCGTCAAGACCGCTCTGTTCGAGGACAGCGCCGCGATGGTGGGCCTCCTGCTCGCGGGCGGCGGGCTGATCCTGCGGCAAGTCACCGGGTCCGGCGTCTGGGACGGCGCCGCCTCGATCGCCATCGGCGGCCTGCTCGTGCTCGTGGCGTTGCAGCTGGGCCGGGACAGCCGGGACCTGCTCATCGGCCGCGCCGCCGACGACGAGCAGCTGCGTACGATCCGCGCGGAGATCGAGGGGACACCCGGCGTCGACGGGCTGGTCGAGCTGCTGACCATGCATCTCGGTCCGGACCGGCTGATCGTCGGTGCCCGCGTCGACCTGAGCGACGACATCAGCGCCGATCAGGCGGAGCAGATCGCCGACCGGATCGACACCCAGCTGGCGGCGAAGCTGCCGGTGATGCCGCACGTATTCGTAGACCCGACCAGCCGGTCCGGCAGCACGTTTACGCCGGGTGACGGGGGCACATGACGGGCGATATGAGAGCCAGGAGCGCCATCATCCTCTGCGTCACGGGCGCCGTGCTGACGTTCGCGGTCAGCGGGCATCCCGCGGCCGTCGATATCCGGCTGGTCGGCGTCATCCTGCTGCTTACCGGTGCCGCCGGGCTGTGGCCGCACGGCGGCCGGGCGTGGCTGCTGCTCGGGCGCGTGCGGTTGCGCCAGTTCGTCGACGAGGCAGCGCCGCCGCAGGGCGTCCGGGTCCCGCTGGACGACTTGCTGCGCACCGGCCGGCCGCGCCAGCCCGAGGGCGGCCATGTTTGGGCCGTGCAGGCAGGGCACGAAGAGGGGGCGCGGGCCGGTGCCGGCCCGCTGGAGGGTGAGCAGGGATGCGCAAACCAGTGAGCGAGCTCAGGCCGACTAGCGCCAGGGAACTGGCGCAGTGCGATGACGCGAGGCTGCTGGAGATGGTGCACTCCCTGCCCCGCGGCAGCGGCCTGCGTGAGCTGGCGTGCGAGACGCTGGTCGTGCGTTATCAGCCTCTGGTCAGATCGTGCGTCCAGCCGTTCCGCAACAGCCCGGAGTCACAGGAGGAGCTGATGCAGGTCGGGTACGTGGGCCTGCTGAAGGCGATCAACAACTTCGACCCGGCCGTGGGCAACACGCTGGCCGGGTACGCGCACCCGTGCGTGAGCGGCGAGATCAAGCGGCATTTCCGGGACAAGCGCTGGCACGTGCACGTCAAACGCTCGCTGCAGGAACTGCGGCTCGAACTGCGAAACGTGAGCGGCGAGCTGACCCACGATCTGGGCCGGACGCCGACCGACGCGGAACTGGCCGAGCGAACGGGCGTGGCCGTCGAGGACGTCGTCGAGGCACGCCGCGCCGACCTCGCGTTCCGCGCCTCCTCGCTGGATTCGCCCGCAGCCGCCGACGACGGCTCAGTGACCATCGGTGACCTGCTCGGCGCCGATGACCCGCAGCTGGATCACGTGCTGGACATGCAGGCGGTGTGGACGCACTGGGACGACCTGCCGGAGCGGCTGCAGTCCATCCTGCTGATGCGTTTCTTCGGCAACATGACTCAGGCCGAGATCGGCGCACAGCTGAACATCTCCCAGATGCACGTGTCGAGGCTGCTCGCCGAGGCGCTGGGCTACCTGCGCGAGCACGTCGCGGACACGCCCAAGAGGACGGCTTAGCCGGATTGAGGCTGCCCGGCCGCCGGGCTGCCCGCAGATGAAAGGGACCTGACCACGATGAAAACCGCCACGTCGCTGGCCTTAGTCGCGATCGGCGCGATTCTGGCCTTCGCGATCTCACGCAGCCCCAGCTGGCTCAACCTGCAGGTGGTCGGCTGGGTCCTGATGCTCACCGGGGCCGCGGGCGCGATCATCCCGCGCCGCGGGACCGGCTGGCTCCGCCGCAGCACCGTGGTCGAGACGGAGGACGTCCCCGACACCGAGACCGCGGCCGACACCGTCACCGAGACCGTGGAAGTGACCCGGCCGGAGACGCCGCGGTTCAGCCGCCTGCTGGTTCCCGGCCGGATAGCCACCGCGCGCCGCGGGGCGGTCACGCCGGCCGCCGGGGAGGTCAAGCAGGAGACCATCGAGGAGTACGTCGAGGAGTAGCGGACTAGCTGCCCGCCGCGTCCCTGAGCAACTCCAGCACCCGGCGGTAGTTGCGCTGGGACTCCCGGTCGCGGACGCGCGGGTCGCTGTCGTGGTAGCCGCGGTGCCGGGCCTGCCGGACCGGCAGCGGTCCGGCCGGCACCACCAGCGCGCCGGCCTGGCCGAGCCGCAGGGAAAACTCCAGGTCCGCGTTCCGGTAGAAGCGCGCCCTGGGCGGCAAGGCCGCCGGCCGCAGCCGCCGCGTCGGTCCGCACCGCGAGCAGGTAGCCGAGCAGCGCCGTCACCCGCCCTGGCCCGGCGTCATGGAAGCCGCGCAGGTCCGGATCGGGATCGGCGCCGCGCCACCCAGCCGCGACGACACCGTCGGCGGCCACCGCGGCCAGCAGCGGGCTGATCGCGTCGCCGGTGAGAATCGTGGACGTCTCCATGATCACGTGCACCGGGCCGGGGTCGGCCCGCAGCAGCGCATTGCGGTCCTGGCCCCAGCCCGCCCCCGTCGCCACGTGCCACGCTTCGATCCGGCCGGGATACTCGGCCGCGAGCTCATGCAGGGCGTCGCCGGCGCCCGCCTCGTTCCCGATATCGAGTGCGCTGATCACCACGCCCGCGGGCGTGTGGGCGAACAGCGCGGCCACGCATTCGCGCAGGTCCTCCGGCCAGCCCTGGACCAGCAGGGCCACGGTGGCCAGCCGCGGCGGGCCGGCCGGGCTGGCGGCCGGGATCGCGCCGGGCGCGGGCAGCACGGGGTAGCCGGGCTCAGGATCGGGCGGCGCGGCCGGGGTGAGCACGAATCCGTCGGGGCCGTCGGTGACGTCCCAGCCCAGCTCCGCGATCTGGGCCCGCAGCGCGTCGGCGGCGGCGAAGTCCCTGGCCGCGCGCGCCTCCGCGCGCCTGGCCGCCAGGTCCGCTACCTCGGCCGGGGCGTCATCCATGACGGTTGGGGTCAGCGCAGCCGGACTACCGCGCGGGCCCTGGTCAGCACCTTGGTGCCGGCCGACCTCGCGGTCAGCGCGATGACCACCCGGTGGCCGTCGAGCTTGTCCTCGACCTGGCCGCTGACCTCGATGGCCGCGCCCTGATCGTCATCCGGCACCACAACCATGGATGAGAACCGGACCCCGAACTCGGTCACGACCGCACCCGGCCCGG
Organism: uncultured Actinomycetota bacterium; assembly: GCA_963805805.1. Lineage (GTDB taxonomy): Bacteria > Actinomycetota > Actinomycetes > Streptosporangiales > Streptosporangiaceae > JAJYUU01. Next base: position 342,595 of record CAWDVS010000014.1, read on the forward strand.
CCCAGTCGGTGACATAGCGGCCGGCCTGGGCCATCGTGAACATGCCGTGCGCGATGACGTCCGGCAGGCCCACTGACCTGGCGATGCGCTCGTTCCAGTGGATGACGTTGAAGTCTCCGGAGGCGCCGCAGTACCGGACCAGGCTGAGCCGGCTGACCGGGTAGGTGACCACGGGCAGTTCGGCACCGGCCGCCAGCGCGTCGTAGCTGACCTGCTCGCTCATCACGCACCCCGCTCGACGAGCGTGCTGAGCGCGGTACAGACCAGTTCGCCGCCCGCATCCCGGATCTCGGTGCTGGTGGTCAGCATCACGTTCCGGCCGGCGTCCCTGATCTCGGTGATGGTGGGCTGCGCGGTCAGGACGTCACCCGCGACGATCGGCCGCGTGTACTCGAAGCGCTGCTCGCCGTGCACGATCATGGCGTAGTTCAGGCCGAGGGCAGGGTCGGCGATGGCCGCGCCCGAGCTGGCCATGCTGATCACGATCGCGAACGTCGGCGGCGCGATGACGTCGGGATAACCGGCCGCCTGAGCGGCCGGCCGGTCCCGGTACACGGGATTCGGATCCCCGATGGCCGCCGCGAACTCGGCGATCTTGACCCGGGATACCTCGTACGGCTCTGACGGCGGGAACGTGCGCCCGGCGTAATCCCGGTTGACGGCCATGCAGGCTAGCGCGTCTCGCGGTGCGGCTGGTGCTTGCGGCAGAACGGGCAGTACTTGCTCAGCTCGAGCCGGTCGGGATCGTTCCTGCGGTTCTTGCGCGTGATGTAGTTACGGTGCTTGCACTCCTGGCAAGCCAGTGTGATCTTGGGCCTGACATCGGTCGCAGCCACGGTGGCGTGCCCTTCTCTCGGTCGTACGTCGGCGCCGCCCAGCGGGTGGTCCGGGTGATTCTAGGTGGTAGCGGAGGCCGGACTTGAACCGGCGACACAGCGATTATGAGCCGCTTGCTCTGCCTGACTGAGCTACTCCGCCGCCCTGACCCGTCAGGCTCGTTCCCTGCTTCCGGTGTCCGGAACGACTCGGGAACCCCCTGCCCTAGCCGCGGGGCTGATTTAGCTTACCGGCAAACGCCGGTGACCGCGATTTCGGGCCAGCACCATTACCAGCTGTGACCGCCGCCATACCGATGGCTGTGGCCGCGCCCGGCCCGCTGCGGGCCCGGCGCCCGGCCCGCGTCCGGCGGCCGCGCCGCCGCCGGGCGACAGAATGCCGCCTGCGCACTTTCGCCGGTCATGGGTTGGTCAAGAACAGGGTGACCGGAACGTGGCCGCTGAGACTCCAGTATCCTGCCTAGCACGGTCGGGGATTCCGCCAGCTACGGGCCGGAATATGGCCAGGATGCAAAGTCGTTACCGTTTCTTCAGCAGATCCGAAGGATGGCCGTGCGAGCCTGCCGCAAGCCCCGGGTACGGGCCGTCGCTGGCGTTTCGACGCCCACCGGAGCAGGCATTTCGGCATCCGGGCGGTTCTGCCCGGCAGCCGGCATGACCCGGCCGCTTGCGGGTAGGCAGGAGATCCTGAGCCATCCGAATGCCTCCGCCACCGCGCGGAGGCCTGTACCGTCAGTAACTGCGCGCGGCCACGCTGGGCGCTCCAACATGTTGAATGAGGTCGGCGCGTCCAGCTTTGTGGCTATTGTGGACCGTCACAACTGTTTGGCCGGATCGGGAGATCATCGCTGATGTCGAGGCGCGAGCACTCCGCAGCCGTCACCTACCACGCGCTACGCGAGGCACCAGATACCGCCCAGGTCACAGGCGTCGCGCTGAGCGCGTTCGCCAGCACCTACCCAGACCTGAAGCTCCAGCCTCTCGTCGTGGTGATCGCCGCGTACAACGAGGCGGACAACATCGGCGCGGTGCTGGATGAGGTGCCCGAGCAGATCTCGGACGTGCCCGTCTCGCTGCTCGTGATCGATGACGGCAGCACCGACAAGACCACCGAGGTCGCCCAGCGCCACGGCGCGCTCGTGTGCACGCTGGCCTCCAATCGCGGCCACGGCGTGGCCCTGCGGCTCGGCTACCGGATCTCGCGCGACGGCGGCGCCCGCTACATCGCCACTCTCGACGGCGACGGCCAGTGGGACCCGGCCGACCTGCCGGCGATGGTACGGATCCTGGAGGCCGACCGCGCCGACTTCGTCCTGGGCTCGCGCGAGCTGGGCCAGACTGAGAACACCGACGCGTTCCGCAACCTGGGCGTCAAGTTCTTTGCCCGGGTGATCAGCACGCTCACCCGGACCCGGCTGACCGACACCTCTAGCGGCCTGCGGCTCATGCGGGCCGAACTCACCGGCACCGTGATGCAGACCCAGCCGCAGTACCAGACCTCAGAGCTGCTGATCGGCGCGCTGCTGCAAAGCTACCGGGTCGCCGAGGTGCCGACCGTCATGCGCCAGCGGCTGTCCGGCGAGAGCAAGAAGGGCCGCAATCTGGCGTACGGGCTGCGCTACGCCCGCGTCATCATGCAGACGTACCTGCGCGAGCGACGGGCCGCCGGCCAGACGCACTCAGCCAGGCTGCAGCAACAGCAACAGCAACAGCACGCGGGCACCGACACCGCGCGCTGACCATCTAGCAGGCGCGCAACGCGCCGGGACCCCGCTGCGGGTCCCGGCGCGTTTTGTCTGTGCTGGCCGCGACTCAGGCCCTGCGCAGGAACATGACGACGAGAATGATAAGCACGATCAACACGATCGTCCCGATGCCGATATACATCAGCGCGGCCCTCCTCCGGGTAGCTTCCGGTCGGGGTCAGCTGCCCGCCAGCCGCCCGGCCAAACGCCGGCGTCCGCACCGACGACGGTCAGCACTCGATGACGTTCACGGCAAGGCCGCCGCGCGCTGTCTCCTTGTATTTGACCTTCATGTCCGCGCCGGTTTCCCGCATCGTCTTGATCGCCTTGTCCAGCGAGACGGTATGCATGCCGTCGCCGCGAACCGCCATCCGGGCCGCGGTGATGGCCTTCACCGCGCCGATCGCGTTCCGCTCGATGCACGGGATCTGCACCAGGCCGCCGACCGGGTCACAGGTGAGCCCGAGGTTGTGCTCGACCCCGATCTCGGCGGCGTTCTCCACCTGCTCAGGCGTGCCGCCGAGCACCTCGGCCAGGCCGGCCGCGGCCATCGAGCAGGCCGAGCCGACCTCGCCCTGGCAGCCCACCTCGGCGCCGGAGATCGACGCGTTCTCCTTGAACAGCGCCCCGATCGCGGCCGCGGTCAGCAGGAACCGGATGACCCCGGCGTCATCGGCGCCGGGCACGAACCTGGTGTAGTAGTGCAGCACGGCCGGGATGATGCCGGCCGCGCCGTTGGTCGGCGCGGTGACCACCCGGCCGCCGGCCGCGTTCTCCTCGTTCACCGCGAGCGCATACAGGGTGACCCACTCCATCGCGTACAGCGGATCGGCGGTGTCCGACGTGCGCTCCAGCGTTTCCCGCAGCGCCCGGGCGCGACGGCGCACCTTCAGCCCGCCCGGCAGCACGCCCTCGGCCAGGCTGCCGCGCTGCACGCATTCCTGCATCGCGGCCCAGATCCGCAGCAGCCCGGCGGCGACCTCCGCCTCATCCCGGCGCACCAGCTCGTTGGCCAGCATGATGCCGCTGACCGGCAGGCCGGTGCGGGCAGTCTGCGCGAGCAGCTCCGCCCCGCTCGCGAACGGATAGGGAACGGGGGTCGGGTCGGCGACCAGAGCGGGGCGGCCCGCCTCGTCCTCGCCGAGTACGAATCCGCCGCCGACCGAGTAGTACGTGCGCGCGCAGATTTCCGCGCCCGCGGCATCGAGGGCCGCGAACCGCATGCCGTTGGAGTGAAACTCCAGCCGCTTGCGGCGGTGCAGCACGATGTCGTCGTCCGGGCTGAAGCTGATCGGGCTGCCGCCGGCCAGCGGCAGCGTGCCGGTGCTGCGCACCTGGTCCACCAGCGGATCGGCCAGCGCCGGGTCGACTGTCTCTGGCTCCTCCCCCACCAGGCCGAGCACGACCGCCTTGACGCTGCCGTGGCCGTGACCGGTGGCGCCGAGTGACCCGAACAGCTCGGCGCGCACCCCGTGCACGGCCGGCCGGACGCCGTCGGCGGAAAGCGCGCGCGCGAACAGCCCGGCCGCGCGCATCGGGCCCACGGTGTGCGAGCTGGACGGCCCGATGCCGATCTTGAATAGCTCGAAGACGCTGACCGTCATCGCGCCCTCCTTGCCGATTCTGTCCGGTTGCGCCGCTGGTGCGCCGAGTCAAGCACTGGCCTAGCCGGCCGGCGCCTGCGGTCTGATCCGGCTGCCCGCCGGGTCGTAGGGTGGCCGTAGCTGCACGGTCGCACCGACCAGCTGCCCGCCGATGTTCACCTCATAGCTGCCAGCCCTGGCGAAGTCAGCGGTCACCCGGCCGCCGGCCGGATCCCGCAGGTAGGCCAGCCCGACGGCGCTGCCGACGGTCGCCCCGAACGCTCCCGAGGTTAGCTGCCCGGCCGCCGCGCCGTCGCGCACCAGCAGCTCGCCGCCCCACAGCATCGCGCCGGGGTCGGCCAGGACGACCGACACCAGCCGTCGCCGCGGCCCGTCGGCCTTCGCCTTCTCCACCGCCTCCCGGCCGAGGAAGCCGGTGCTGCCAGACAGCTTGCAGGCGAACAGGAGCCCGGCCTCGGCCGGGTTGTAGTCCGGCGTCAGCTCGCGGCCGAACGCCCGGTAGGCCTTTTCCAGCCGGAGCGACTCGATGGCGTAGTAGCCGGCGTTGGCGACGCCGAGGTCCGCGCCGGCGCTCATCAGATCCTGATAGACGCCGACGGCGAATTCGGCCGGCACGTACAGCTCCCAGCCGAGCTCGCCGACGTAGGTGATCCGGGTGGCCCGGACCGTCGCGTACCCGAGGTCGATGAGCTTGCTCGTCCCGAATGGGAACGACGCGTCGTCGAGGCAGGCTCGCGTCAGCCGGCCGAGCAGGTCCCGCGCCGCGGGCCCCATCACGCCGTAGACGGCGTAGCCGGAGGTCACGTCCGTCAGCGTGGCGTGCCGGGCGGCCGGCATCTGGCGCCGGATATGGTCGGCGTCGCGCTCGGTCGTGGCGGCGCTGGCGACCAGCAGATATTCGGTCGCCGACAGCCGGGTCACGGTGATGTCCGACTCGTACGTGCCGCGGGCGTTCAGCATGCCGGTGTAGACGGTCCGGCCCGGCTCGACCGCGACGTCGTTGGTGCACAGCCACTGCAGCGCGCACTCCGCGTCCGGCCCGGCGACCAGGTACTTGGAGAAAGAGGTCTGATCGAACACCGCGACCCGCTGCCGGGTCGCCAGCTGCTCGGCCGCCGACCAGGGCTGCCAGTTCTGCTGACCCCAGGAGTACTCGATGACGGCGGGCTCGCCCGGCGGCGCGAAGAAGTTCGGCCGCTCCCAGCCCATCTTGCTGCCGAAGCACGCGCGCGCGCGCGTCAGCAGCGGGTAGGCCGGGGACCGCCGGAACGGGCGGGCGGTTTCCAGCTCGCGGTTCGGCCACGGGATCGCGTAGTGCAGCCCGAGCACCTCGCTGACCCGGTCCCGCAGCCACCGGCTGTTGCCGTTGAAAGCGGCGAACCTGCGGATGTCAACGGCGGTGAGGTCGGCGTCCGGCTGGCCCTCGGTGATCCACTGGGCGAGGGCCAGGCCGGCCCCGCCGGCCGAGGCGATGCCGACCGAGTTGAACCCGGCCGCGACGAAGAATCCGGCCAGTTCCGGTGCCTCGCCGAGTATGAACTGGTTGTCCGGGGTGAAGCTCTCCGGGCCGTTGTAGAACTTGCGGATCCCGGTCTCGGCCAGCACCGGCAGCCGGTGCACCGCGCTGCCCATCAGCAGGCCGAAGTGCTCCCAGTCTTCGGCCAGGAGCTGGAACTCGAACGGGTAAGGCAGCTCCTCCGGCGACACCCAGGGCTTGGCCTGCGGCTCGAACCCGCCGACCACGAGGCCGCCGACCTCTTCCTTGAAGTACGTGTAGCCGTCCGGGTCGCGCAGCACCGGCAACGCCGGGTGCACCCCGGCGATCTGCTCGGTCACCACGTAGAAGTGCTCGGCCGAGTGCAGCGGCACGGTCACCCCGGCCAGCGCGCCGACCTGCTTGGCCCACTGGCCGGCGCAGTTCACCACGACCTCGGCTTCGACGTCCCCGGCGTCGGTGCGCACGCCGGTGGCCCGGCCGTCCTTGCTGGTGATCCCGGTGACCCGGACCCGCTCCCGGATCGTGGCACCGCGCTGCCGGGCGCCGCGGGCGAGGGCTGCGGTCAGGTCCACCGGGTCGGCCCGGCCGTCCCCCGGCAGCCAGAGCGCGCCGACCAGGTCGTCGGTCCGCAGCAGCGGACAGCGCTCGGCGGCCGCCCTGGCGCCGAGCAGCTCGCAGTCGATCCCGAAGGCCTGCCCGGTCGCCTCGGTGCGGCGCAGCGCGGTCATCCGGTCCGCGGTTCTGGCGACGGTGACGCCGCCGCAGCGGCGAAAGCCGGTCGCCTGGCCGGTCTCTGCCTCCAGCCGCTCGTACAGCCGGGTGGAGTACTGCACCAGCCGGGTCCCGGCTTCCGATGCCCGCAGCTGCCCGACCAGGCCCGCCGCGTGCCAGGTCGTGCCGCAGGACAGCTGGCCCTGCTCGAGCAGCAGCACGTCGGTCCACCCCAGGGCGGTCAGGTGGTAGGCGACGCTGGCTCCGATCACCCCGCCGCCGATGATGACCACCCTGGCCCGGCCCGGCAGGGCCCCTGGGCCAGCACCGCCCGGCCGGGCCCCTGGGCCAGCACCGCCCGGCCGGGCCCCTTGGCCGACACCTGCTGGGCGGGCGGCGTCGCCAGTCGTCACCGTCAGTCCTCGTCCTGCACGTCGTCGAGCAGCCGGGTGAAGGCCGGGCTCGTGAATCCGGCCGCGGCGACGTCGAACTTCGCCATCGCCCACGACCAGAAGTCAAAGTCCAGGGTGCTGCTGGCGTGCTGGATCGCGCCCCAGAGCGTCCAGCCGTACCTGGCCACGAGGCCGAATAGCTCCGCGCGTGCGATCCTGCTCCGTCGTGACCGGCCGTAGTAGGCGGTCACGAGCGCCGCGAGCGCGTCGGCGTCAAGCCCGGTCTCGGCCGCGATGTTGCCGAGCTCGAAGCACGGGTCGTTGTTACCGGAGTACTCGTAGTCGATCAGCCACAGGTGGCTGCCGTCGTCGATGAAGTTGGCGGCCAGCAGGTCGTTGTTGCACGGCACCGTGCCCTCGTCCCGGACTGCCAGCGCGGCCTGCGCGGCCGCGAACGCGGGCAGCAGGTCGGCGTAGCCGGCCGGGATCCGGATTCCCGCCTGCTTAACCGTCGCGTAGTACCTGGGCTGGAGCGCGAACATGTCAAAGTCACCGGCGAACCGGCCGGCCGCGTGCAGCGCTCGGCAAGCAGCGGCGATCCGCTCGATCATGACCGGGTCGGCGACGTCCGCGTCCCCGAGCGTGCGGCCCTCGATGAAGCCGAGCACGAGGACCCGGTCCTGCGGCCGGTACTCGATCACCGGCGCGCCGACCCCGGCCGCGGCCGCCAGCTGGGAGTTGCGGTACTCGTGCTCGCGGTCAATACCGAGCAGGTCCCCGCCGTCGGACCACAGCCGGGCGACGTAGCGGCCGGCGTCCGTGACCACCTTGAAGTTCTGGTTGGTGAGCCCGCCCGGGAGCGCGGTGATCTGGCGCGCGCCGGCCAGGCTCGGCACGCGCGCGAGCACCTGCAGGGCCGGAGCCGGCAGATCCCGCAGCGCTGTCTGCGGATGGGCGCTCACTCCCGAAGGCTACGAGTGAACCCAGCAAAGGTCTAGACGAGAAGGCGGCTGATTTGCCCTGCAGTCACAAATGTCGGGCCTTAGGGTATGGACAGTTTGCGGACGCGGCACCTACGCTACGCGTCATCTAAGTTCGGCTCCTGATGCGGAGGACCCGCCGTGAGTGCAACCCCGGACGTCACCAGCGGCCACGATCAGGACGCGGCGGATCTCGCCAGGTTCGGCTACAAGCAGGAGCTGAAGCGGTCGCTCGGCACCTTCTCCTCGTTTGCCGTCGCGTTCAGCTATATCTCGCCGTCGACCGGCATCTTCACGCTGTTCTTCCTCGGCCTGACCACGATCGGCGGCGTGTTCATCTGGACCTGGCCAGCCGTCGCGCTCGGGCAGTTCATCATCGCGCTGAACTTCGCGGAGGTGACCAGCCACTTCCCGCTGGCCGGCTCGGTGTTCCAGTGGTCGAAGTACATGGCCAACCGGGCCTACTCGTGGTTCACCGGCTGGATCTACCTGTTCGCGGGGATCCTGACTGTGACCTCCGTGGTGGCCACGCTGCCGCTCGCCCTGATCCCGGCCCTGCAGGGCCTTGGCTGGCACGGACTCGGAGTCGGCGGCGGCGACACCTTCCTGCACACCGAACTCGTCGTCGCGCTGATCACGCTCGTGGTCATTACCGTGCTGAACATCTACGGCGTGCGGCTCGTCGCGATCATCAACAACACCGGCGTGCTGTTCGAGATCCTCGGCATGTTCGTATTCGCGCTGATCCTGATGATCTTCCACAACCACCAGGGCCTCCACGTCATCACCAACAGCGGCGGGCTGAAGGTGACCGGCAGCTCCTTCCTGCTCGCGATGTTCATGAGCCTGTTCGTCATCTACGGCTTCGACACCGCGTCCACGCTGGCCGAGGAGACCAGGGACCCGCGGCGGTCCGCGCCCAAGGCGGTGCTGTACGCGATCATCGGCGCGTTCGTCATCGGCGGCGTCTTCCTGCTGGGCACGCTGATGTCGATCCCGAACATGAGTACGGCGATCAAGGGCTCGTGGGGGCCGGCGAACATCATCGAGGCGAACTTCTCGCCCCACTTCGCGACCGTCTACCTGCTGGTGGTGTCGGCGGCGATCTTCGTGTGCTGCTTGTCGATCATGGCGGCGACGATCCGGCTCGGCTTCGGCATGGCCCGCGACAATCAGCTGCCGTTCTCCAAGCCGCTCTCCCGGGTCTCGCCGTCCCTGCACACTCCGGTCTGGACCTGCATCGCGATCGCGATCATCGCGGCGATCCCGTTCATCCAGTTCACCGGCGCGGCGACGATCGCGATCGCGGCGACCGCGATGATCTACTTCGCCTACTTCCTCGGCAACCTGGCCATCCTGCGGGACCGACTCCGGGGCTGGCCGCGGACGAAGGCGCCGTTCAAGCTCGGCAAGTGGGGCGTCGCGATCAACGTGCTCGGCCTGGTGTACGGCGGCGCGATGCTCATCAACTTCGCCTGGCCGCGGCCCGCCAGCAACCCCGAGCCCAACCAGACCGTGATCGCCGGCGTCCAGCAGCTCAACTTCCACATCGGATTCCTGAACAAGATCCCGATCCTGTGGACCGTGTTCATCTTCCTCTTGCTGGTGGGCGCCATCTACTACCTGGTCACCGGGCGGACCAAGGAATTCGCCCCGGCGATCGCCCCCGAAGGCGAGCCGGTACCCGCGGAGGGTGCCGTCTAGGGGGCTGCTAAGCGGGAAGGCGCGCCGTAGCGCCCGGCCGGGTCTCGCCCCGTGACCCGGCCGACTGGCGGGGAGGGCGGCGCGCCTTCCACCCGGCGGCGGGCCGCGTGAATCTGGTGACGCGGCCCGCCGGCCGGGGCCTGGCCCTGGTGGCACGGGGCGGAGAGGACACTGGGAGCATGCAGCGGCGCACGCACTCGTGGCTGTCGTCGCCGCGGGCGCTGGCCGGGCCCCGCGGCGCGGCCGCGCCGGTCGCGCCGTTGCCGCGCAAGCCGCCGGAGATTTCCCGGCAGCCGGGCACGACCGTGCACGGCCAGATCGAGGACTGGCTGGCGGACGCGATCGCCGCGGGCAACCTGTCCCCCGGCGACCGGCTTCCCACCGAGCACGACCTGGCCGCGTGGCTGGGGGTCAGCCGGATGACGCTCCGGCACGCGCTGGCCGAGCTGGCCCAGCGCGGCCTGGTCACCAGGGCCGTCGGGCGCGGCGGCGGCACGTTCGTCGGCGAGGCGAAGCTGGAACAGGACCTGACCACGCTGGCCGGGTTCTCCGAGCAGTTGCGGCGGCACGGCAAGGTGGCGGGGGCGCGAGTGCTCGCCGCGGCCGAGATCCCCGCGAGCGTCACCGCTGCCGCGGCGCTGGAACTCGCCGAGGGAGACCCCGTCATCGAGGTGCGCCGCATCCGGCTGGCGGACGGCAAGCCGATGGTGATCGAGCACTCGCTGTTCCCGGCCGCGCTGTGCCCGGGCATGCTCGACTCGCGGCTCGACGGGTCGCTGTACGAGCTGCTGGAGGACAACTACGGCCTGCGCCCCTGCCGGGCCCGCGAGTCCCTTGAGCCGGTGGTAGCGGGCGTGCGGGAGGCCGAAGCACTGGAGGTCGAGGAAGGCGCTCCGCTGATGCTGGTGGAGCGGACCGCGTACTCCGCCGCCGGGCAGCCGCTCGAATTCGCCCGCGACCTGTTCCGCGGCGACCGGACGAAGGTCGTCGTCTGGACCTCAGAGCTGGCCAGCGGACTCTAGCTGGTGTAATTCCACCATGCGGACTATCATTACACCATGGCACTCAACATCAAGGACCCGGAGACGGAACGGCTGGCCGCCGAGGCCGCCGACGCTGGCTGGCGACAGCAAGACGGGGGTGATCCGGCAGGCGCTGCGCGAGTTCCTCGACCGGCATCAGACGAGCGGTACACCAGCGCTCGCAGGCGGGCTCAGTTCGAGCGCGGTCGCTGGACGAGGAGATCTGGCCGCTGCTGCCGCCAGAGAGCTAGGTCGGCCGATCGATATCGAAAGCCGAGCGGGAGGAGATCCTTGGCTATCGGGCCGGACGGCGCATGATCGTCGATGCCTCCGCCCTCGTCAGCGTTGTCGCCGGGGAACCAGGATACGAGCGAATCGCTTCGATTGGCTCGCTGATTCTCGGCGTAGCAACGCTATCGGTGCGCCAACACTGCCTGGAGACTGGAATCGTGCTTGAAGGGCGCGGCTCGGCGCGCGGGGCAGGACGGCGTTCGCGCAAGGATTTCAGCTGAGGCACGCATCGAAGTGCTGCCTTTCACCGAGGAGCATGCGCGGATCGCACTGGATGCCTTCGCGCGGTTCGGAAAGGGCCGCCATCCTGCTGCCCTGAATTTCGGCGACTGCTGTAGTTACGCGACTGCTGCCCTAGCCGGTGAGCCGCTGCTCTGTGTCGGCGATGACTTCAGGAAAACTGATCTTGAGCTGGTTCCGCTGGATCGGTAGCCTCGCACCCATGACGGTGAAACTGGTAGTCCTGTACACCCAGCCCGAGGACAAGGCCGCGTTCGACGAGCACTACCTGAGCGTGCATGTACCGCTGGTGCAGAAGATTCCTGGCCTGCAGCGATTCGAGGCCGGCAAGTTCGTCGCGGCGCTAGACGGCGGCGAGCAGACTTACTACCGGATCGCCGAACTGTACTTCGCCGACGACGCGGCGATGGGTGCCGGGTTCGGCTCGCCGGAGGGCTCGGCGACAGCGGCCGACTACGGCCAGATCGCGCCGCCCGGCTCGCGCATGTTCGTGGCCGCGGTCGACGACTGAGCCCGCTCAGCCCGAACGGGCCGGCCGCGGCGCGGCGATGACCTCCAGGCTCACCGGCTCCAGGCCGCTGATCTCCCACTGACCGTCGCCGATGTCGACCGAGAGCCGGGACTTGCCGACCCGCAGTCCGCTGACGCGCAACGGCAGGTAGCGGTCGGGTACCTCGGGCGCGCACCACAGCTGCCCGGAGGAGACCTCGGGCGCGAACCTGAGCAGGCTGTGCAGCAGCTGCAGCGGCGCCGCGGCCGCCCACGCCTGCGGCGAGCAGGAGGTCGGGTACGGGACCGGCGCGGCGAACTCGGCCCGGTCGAAGCCGCAGAACAGCTCCGGCAGCCGGTAGCCGAAGTGCTCGGCCGCGTCGATGATCGCGTCGCTGACGCGCTGAGCCTGCTCGATGAAGCCGTACCGCATCAGGCCGGCCGCGCACAGCGCGTTGTCGTGCGGCCAGACCGAGCCGTTGTGGTAGCTCATCGGGTTGTAGGCGCCCATCGTGGTGGCGAGCGTGCGGATGCCCCAGCCGCTGAACATCTCCGGTGACATCAGCTGCCTGGCCACCGCGTCGGCCTTGTCCTTGTCCACGATGCCGGTCCACAGGCAGTGCCCGACGTTGGACGTCAGCGCGTCGATCGGCCGCTTGTCCTTGTCCAGCCCGATCGCGTACCAGCCCCGGTCCGGCAGCCAGAACTGCTCGTTGAACTGCCGCTTGAGCTGCTTGGCCTTCTTCTGCCAGGCGGCCGCTCCGCGCTCGTCACCCGCGTGCCTGGCCAGTTGCGCGCGCGCCTTGTAGGCCGCGAACACGTACGCCTGCACCTCGGCGAGCGCGATGGGCGCCTCCGCGATCGTGCCGTCCGCGAAGTTGATGCCGTCCCAGGAGTCCTTCCAGCCCTGGTTGACGAGGCCATCACGGGTCTTGCGGCAGTACTCGACGAAGCCGTCTCCGTCAGCGTCGCCGTAGCTCTCGATCCACTCCATGGCCCGGTCGGCGTTCGGCAGCAGCGCGTCGACCGCGCTCTCCTTGCCGCCCCACCGCTGCAGCTCACCGAGCAGCATCACGAACAGCGCGGTCGCGTCCGCGCTGCCGAAGTAGGCGCTGCGCCCGTTGAGCGCGAACGACGCGGCCGGACCGAACCTGACCTCGTGCAGGATCTTGCCCGGCTCTTCCTCAGAGCCGGGGTCCACCTCAGCGCCCTGGCGCGCGGCCAGCGTGCGCAGGGTGCCGAGCGCGAGGCCGGGATCCCACGGGAGCAGCATCCACGCGGTCAGCAGCGAGTCCCGGCCGAACAGGGCCATGAACCAGGGCGCGCCCGCGGCCACGACGGGCCAGTTCGGGTGCTCCGGGTCGAAGATGCGCAGGGCGCCCAGGTCCTCGACGCTGCGGCTGAGCACGGCCGCCAGGTTGCGGTCCTCGGTGCGGACCTGCGGGCCGCGCTGACGCCACTTGCGCAGCCGCTTGGCCGGGCGGGTCAGGTCCACCGGCCGGCCGCGGGGGTGGCGGAGCTTGAGCGCCACGCCGTCGTTGACCGCGACCGCCTCCACCGTCAGCGTCCGCTCGCCCTGCGCGGGCACCTGCACCCGCCAGGTCAGCACGCCGTCGGCAACCGACGGGCTCTCGTCCGCGATGATCCGCAGTTCCTGCCGCCGCTCGCCGCGTCCGCTGGTGATCACCAGCATGTCGTCTGTGGCCGCGACGGCGGCCGCGACCCGGGGCCGGGCCTGGCCTTTCACTTCAAACAAGTCGGCGAAGTCGGCCTCGGCGGCCAGGGTGATGACGCAGCGCTTCGGCTTCGCCGACGTGTTCCGCAGCGTGATGTCCTCGCGCATCCCGTCGCCGACGTACCGCCGCCGCACCACCAGCAGCGTGCTGTCCGCGTGCCCCGCCTTCGGCGGCATCCGGCCCAGGAACAGGCCGGCGAACGGCTCGGTCATCGTCATCGTCAGCGGCTGTGGCTCCAGCCCGTTCACCCGCAGCTCCCAGCGCGAGAGCATCCGGGTGTCGCGCACGAACAGGCCGTGCGATCGCTCGGTCAGGATGTCGCCGCCCGGCTCGCTGATGCAGAACGTCGAGCCCTCGATCAGCGTGACCGGAGCGCAGGCAGCGCCCTGGCCCGGCGGCAGCTCGCCGGACGCCCACGGAGCGGTCATCGGACCGGGTCCCGGTGCCGGGCTGGCCGCCGACCAGCGCCGTCGTGCTCGCGTCGCGTCCCCGCACGGCGGACCCGGCCGCAAGCGGCCGGGTCCGTGACACCGTGCGGGCGACGCCGGGCGCCGCGGTCCGCGCTAGGCGCTGATGAGCCGGCGCCCCGCGGCCGGGATACGGCGCACGAGCCTGGATTCGCGCTCGAGCAGGCGGCGGTAGAACCGCTCATGGTCGCGCGCCATCCGCTGCAGCGAGAAACGACTCTCGGCCGCAGCGCGGCATCTGTCCCGATCGATGTCGGCCACCCGGTGAACAGCGCTGATCATCTCCTCCTCGTCACGGCACAGATACCCGGTCCGGCCGGAATCTATGATCTCCGCGGCCGCACCATTCGGGAATGCGAGCACTGGCGTGGCGCACGCCAGCGCCTCCGCCATGACCAGGCCGAAGGGCTCCCGCCAGGTGATCGGGTTCAGCATGGCGTCGGCGTGCCGCAGCAACTCGACCCGGCGGTCCTGCGGGATCTCGGCCGGCATCTCGTCGCCCGCGTCGAGCAGCGGCCTGACCTCCGACTCGAAGTACGCGATCTCGTTGTCCTCGCGCATCTTGGTGGACAGGATGAGCTGCTTGCCCGCCTTCTTGGCGATGCGGACGGCGTGATGGACGCCCTTGTCCGGCGACATGCGCCCGACGAACATCACGTAGCCGCCATCACCGGGGCCGGCCCGGTACAGGTCGAGGTCGATGCCGTGGTGAATGACGTCACCGATCGTCACCCCGCCGTAGGCCTGGGCCTGCCGGGCCTGCGAGTGCGAGATGGCCACGATCGACGCGTGCTTGGCGATCTCGGCCAGGACCGGCTGGGTCTCGCCGTTGAACGGACCGTGGTTGGTGGCCACGACCGGGGGCCGGCGCATGCCGCGCAGGCCCGAGATCAGCGGCCCGAGGAAGGTGTGGTCATGGATGATGTCCATGTCCGCCAGCGACTCGTAGGCGGCCAGTACATGCGCCGTCTCCGGCACCGTCACGCCGATCGGCGCGATGGCCTTCGGGTACAGGAAGTCGGTCGGAACCGGGCACTCCGACTCACCGACGGTGAAGAGCCGGACCTCGTGACCCAGTCGCTGCAGTCCCCTGGCGAGGTTATCGATGACGACCTCGGTCCCACCGTAGGCCGGAGGTGGTACCGGAACCCAGGGCGGGGCAATTAGGCCGATTCTCATCTGCACTGCCTCCTCGTGTCGAGCCGCGTGACGATCACGCCTCCGCTAGCGCCGGGCATGCTCGCGCCCGTCGCTGGCGACTGTGGGTGCACTGCCGGTCCGTGCTGGGGAGGTTCGACCAGCACGAGAACGCGGCCCGGGTAGAACTCCGGTCCCGGTCATTCGTGACCATGGTCCCGGCTCCCGCACTCTGCGCACCCGCGGGGCGGTGCCAGAGCTAAGGCCAACATCACAATTACCGTGCGAAGAGAGCCGATAACCGAATGTGATGTTCCCGTGGGAATAGCGCGGCAAACTCCGTGCGGGCCCGGCCAGGTCGCTCTGACCTGGCTCCGACCTGCGGCGGAGCAGGTCAGGGCCGGTCCTGGCCGGGTCCGAGAATCACCCTGGCCAACCGGACAGACCATCTGTCAAGCTGGTAAACCGCACAGCTAAGTTTGTGCCGTGGCGGCGCCGCGCAGGGAGCGCGCCAGCTGGCCGCCGGACTGTCCTGGTTAGCCTCAAGCGCTATTCCTGGCCTGCCACGATCTCCGTGGCGGCCCTGGGCTGCCTTGCTGACCACGGACTCCTATGCCCACCCCGCGATCAGCGCGCCGACCGACCCGCTGCTCGCTTCCCGCCCAGGCCGGACGGTCGCGCTGGCGCCTGGCGCCCGCGCTTGCTCGCCCAGCACGGGGCGGGGAATCTGGCCTGCTCCCTCTGCTAGGGTGATGGCTTCAACGCGAGTATCCGCACACAACGGATGAGCACTTAGCCCAAGGGAGACCGCAGCCGTAATGGCTGACACCAAGGCAAAGCCCGTGATCGACCGGGCTGATGGGTATCTGGGCAGGCGCATCGGATATGCGTCCAATAAT
Source organism: uncultured Actinomycetota bacterium (assembly GCA_963805805.1). Taxonomy (GTDB): domain Bacteria; phylum Actinomycetota; class Actinomycetes; order Streptosporangiales; family Streptosporangiaceae; genus JAJYUU01. Next base: position 358,346 of record CAWDVS010000014.1, read on the forward strand.
CCGATCCGCTAGGAATGACCCGCCCAGATCCAGTGCGTGCTCTCCCTCAGGCCGACTGGGAGCCGCCAGTGGTGGCTGACCCGAACCCGCCGGATGATGCTGAGCAGGACATCGCACTGGCCGGTAACCCACCACCTCGGCCAGGCCCGGCCAATCCGGCGGTCGTAGACCCGTCCCAGGCCCGGCCCGACGTCGTGCCCTTCTCGCGCTGGCTTAGCCCGCTCGTGCGCCTGATGAGGTCGAAGGCAGTGCGAATCGGCTTCCTGGCCATCGTGCTGGCGCTGCTAGGCGTCGCCCTGACCGAGCAAGCGGGCACGCTCTGGCATCAGCTCTCCCGGCTGTCGGTGCCGGTAGTGCTGCTCGCGTTTCTCCTTTGCCTCTGCGGGCTGTTCGGCAGCCTCATGGTCTGGCGGGAAATACTCGCCGATCTTGGCTCACGGCTGTCGATCCCCGAGGCCGCGCGGATCATGTTCATCGGGCAACTCGGGAAATACGTGCCTGGCAGCATCTGGCCGGTGCTCGCCCAGTCAGAGCTAGGCGCCGATTGTGGCATTCCCCGCAGCAGGTCCGCCGTATCCGTGCTGGTGAGCTATGCCGTGATGAGCACCTCGGGCATCGTGGTGGCGATCGTCACGCTGCCCTTTGCGACCGCCGCATCGATCGCCCAGTACTTCTGGATCCTCTTCCTGCTACCTGTCGCCGCCGTGCTGCTGTCCCCGCCGGTCCTTAACCGGCTGCTCAGGCTCGTCCTGCGGGTGTCACGCCAGCCGGTTATGGAGCAGACCGTGAGCTACCGGGGCCTCGCCCGGACTATGGCGTGGGCGCTGTTCGGCTGGTCGGCCAACGGACTGATGGTCTATGTGTTCATGCGGCAGCTAGCCGGGCACCCGCAGGGCTTGCTGCTGGTGTCGGTCGGCGCTTACTCGCTGTCCTGGTCGGTCGGGTTCCTGGCTGTCTTCGCCCCGGCCGGCGCGGGCGTCCGCGAGGCGGTCATGGTCGCGGTCCTGGGTACGCGAACGACGATACATACTGCCCTGACCGTGGCGCTGCTATGCCGGGCGCTCTCGGTCCTGGCTGACGCCGTCGCGGGTGCCGCGGCCGCGGCGCTGGTCGGCCGGCGCCGGCTCCGGCGACTGCGCGCCGAGCGCAGCCTGACTCGCCCTTAGCCGCAATCGACCGCGCCGATTCTGGCGATCGTTGGCCCCGTCAGCTCCTGTGCCCCGGCTGTAGCTCGGCCAGCAAGGAGACGATCATCGGGGTCAGCCATTCGCTGAACTCGACTGACAGGTGCGACTCGTCCCTGAAGACCAGAAGGTTGCCCACCACGGCCGGGCAGGCGTTGTCCGCGCACATCCAGCCCGCCGGGTTGACGAGCGTGACGCCGCCCAGCTTCCGCAGGGCGTGATTAATCGCCTGGTGCCGGGCCGGACTCGGATAGGCCCGGCTCATCGGCAGGTTGCACGCCTTGACGTCGGCAAGATGGACGGCCACGCAACTGGCGACGTTGTAGCCCGGGTACGGCGTGTCCTCCATGTACACGATCCTTGCGGTGGTCGTCTGCTGGAGCGTACGTACGGTGGACACGGTAGCGTCCGCAACCGCGGTTGGGGACACGTTCGCGGCGGCCTGATAGTCCCAGCCGGCCACGATCACGACCGTGGGGTTGAGCGCCGCGATCCGCCGCAGAGTCCGGGCCCGCCAGGTATTGCACTCGTAGAAAATGCGGTTCAGGTGCGCGTTAAATACGCTGAGTTCCTGAGGTGGGCACGCTCCCTTCGTCAGGTTGACGACGCGCCAGTGGGCGTGGGTTCCAGCCTCGGTGAACGTCGGCTGCCACTGCTGCATATGTGAGTCGCCGAACAGCACCACGGTGTACTTGCCTGCTGGGTCACCGAAAATGCACGGCCCCTGAGTGACGGCCAGGAGGTCGGCGTGGCAGCCGTCGTACGACGAGGAGGGCAGGTCGTCGTGCGCATGCGCCGGCTGGGGAGTGAGGTTTCTGGGCGCCTCCCCCGTGGTCAGCCCCGCGATGATGGCAGCCTTCATCTCTCTTCTGACGGTTGGCGTGGCCGTCGACGCGTGTATGACACTGGCATTGGCGCCCGTTCCGACGAGCGGCGGTAGGCTCCCCACGACCAGCACCGCGGCGAGTACCGCGATGCCCGACAGAGCGAGGCCGCCTGCGAACCACTGGAGGTTCGGTAGCCGGAGCGATCGGGCAGGGTTCTCGATCAGCTTGAAGGTGATGATGGCAGCGGCGAGCGACAGCACGACTACCGTCAGCCGTTCCGGCCAGCCCAGAGCATGACCAACGATCATGGGGGCGATGAGGAGCATCGGCCAGTGCCACAGGTACCACGAGTAGGACATGCGGCCGAAGAATTGCATCGGCCGCAGGCCCAGCAGAACCCCCACACCTCGCTGACCAGCGCAACCGCACGCGATGAGCGCAGCGGCGCCGACGACGGGGACCGCGGCAGCCGAACCCGGATACGGCGTCCGGTCGTTGTAGACAAAGGCAGCGGCCAGTACCGCGGCCAACGCCAGCCAACCTCCGATCAAGGCGAGGGAGCCAGGCAGCCGCGCCAGCCGGGACGCGCCAAGCGCCACCAGCGCCCCCAGGCCGAGTTCCCAGGCGCGGGTGGCCATCGAGAAGTAGGCCCATGGGGCGTCCACCTTAGTGAGGACCACTGAATAGCCGAAGGACGCCAGAACGATGGCGGCTAGCAGCAGGCCGAGTAGCGCATTGCGGTGGCGCCTGCCCACCAGCGCCACGAGCACGATCAGGATCGGCCAGCACAGGTAGAACTGCTCTTCGACGGCGAGCGACCAGAAGTGCTGCAGCGGGGATGCGGCATTTCCCTGATTGAGATACTGGGTGCCTTCCACGGCCAGCCGGTAGTTGATGCCGTAGAACGTGGTGAAGATCCCGTCGACGGCGATTGGCCGGACCGAAAGGGGCGGGGCCCACAGCCGGGCAGCCACCACGGTCGCCACCACGACCGTCATAGCCGCGGGCAAGACCGGCGGATCCGGCGGGTGTAGAAAGTGGGCAATGCCCGGATGCCGTGCTCGCCGACCGACTCCAGCAGCAATCGCGTGATCAGGAAACCGGAGATCACGAAGAACACGTCGACGCCGACGAACCCGCCGTGTACGCCCAGCAGATCGGCGTGGTACAGCACCACGGAGAGCACCGCGAGCGCTCGCAAACCCTCGATGTCGGCCGGAACTTGCCCGGCTTGAGCGGATGCTCGCGAACATGCCGACCGGCCGGGGCGCCGGCAGACTGCCGCACGGTGCTAGTCATCGGCGGCCGTCCTCCTGACGCGATTACCGTGCAAATACCAAGCCGTCGGGTTGGGGGGCCAGCGAAACCCGGAACCCCGGTCCAGCCGACGGCGGAGCCCAGAGCAGCCTACGTGCCGGGCGAGTACAGAGTCCGCCATACCGGCTCGCTCGCCGGTGCCGGCGTCCTCGGCGGCTGGGTCAGCCGCCGGGCCGGTAGAATCCCCTCCGCGGGTGTTAGCGGCCGACGGGCAAACCACCACGATTCAGCTTAGTGCAGGGTACCCTGCCTGAGGGCGTCGGCGCTTCGCGACGGCCTGGGCAGGTGGAGGATCCGGTTGGAGGCAGCGTGTCGGTTCGGGCCAAGACGTCGCTCCCTTTGCTGCGCGGGCGGCGGCCGGACAGCCTGGTGAAGGCCGCGTCCTGGCGCGGCGGCATTGCCGCCAGGCCGTACCTGATTGACATCTGCCTCGCCGTCGTCGTGGGCCTTGCCGTCCTGCTCGTTCACGATGTGCCGTACATGCTCCATCACTCGTTGTGGGTCGACGAAGGGTGGGTCGCGGACTCGGTCCGGGCCAGGATCACGCTCGTGCCTTCGATGACATCGAGTACGCCCTTGGGATGGTCGTTGCTGTTGCGGCTGGTGCCATTCGGTGGTCCCCAGCGGCTGCGACTCGTGCCGCTCGGGTTCACGATGCTGGCGGCGGCTGCGGGCTACCTGTTCGGGCGCGAGCTTCGCTTGACCCGGTTTGCCACGGGGATCTTGACCGGAGCCGCCGTGCTGCTCGCACCGGCGATGCTGCTCCGGGACGACCTCAAGCAGTACACAGCCGAGGCGTTCGCCTGCCTGGTCTGTGGGTTCTCGTAGCGCGGGTGGAGAACGAATGGCGCCGCCGGCGCTGATCGCGATCGCCGCCGTGGGCTCAGTCGGCATGCTGTTCGCCAACACGGTGATCTTCGTAGGGGTTGCGGCTATGGCCGCCTTGGCGCTCGAGTGCCTGGTCGGGCGGCACTACCGGCGGCTGCTCGAGATCGCCGCCGCCTCGGCCGGGATGCTCATCGTCGGCCTGGTGATCTACAAGGTCGTCATCCACCCGGGATCCAAGCTCACCGACGCCCCGATGCCCAGCTCCCACTACCTGCCCATCTCGAATCCGTCTGCCGCAGCCCACTTTCTGTCCCGGCAGGTACGGTCTCTCGTGCCGTATATGGGCGTCAATGACCTGATCGTCGACGTGCTGCTCGTGCTGGCCGGCATCGCCGCGCTAATCTGGCTCCGGCGGTATGCCCTGGCCGCCATGTTCCCGATCATGCTGGCGCTCGTCCTCCTCGCTAGCGCGGCCCACAAGTACCCGTTCGGCAACGCGCGGACGTCCACGTTCTGGCTGGTGGTGATCCCCGTGCTCATGGCCGTCGCGGTCGCCGCCGGGGCACACCTGGCGGGCCGTATCGATCGCCCCGCACCGCTGCTGGTCGCCGAACGGCCCTTGCGGTCTCGTCGCGGTGACCAATGGCGATATCCGCGCTCACACCATCCCCAATGAGGACGTCCATTCTGAGATTACCTATCTCGAAGCCCACTTCCGGCACCAGGACGTCGTCATTGTCAGCTACGGGGCCAGCTTCGGGTTCGCGTATTACTATCCCGCTACGCCCAGCTTCCCGGTCGACGCCGTCACGCCCGATGGCTACGGCGTTGCCTATCCTCAGTTGCCGTGGATGGTCGTGATGACCAACCGCGAGCCAGCGGACATCGCGAACGCGCTGGCGGCGGCTGAGAACAAGATCGCCGCGGCCGGCCTCCGCACGCGGGCGGATCTGGATCGTCCGGTCGCACCAGATTCCCTCGAGGTGCGCACCTGGCAAACTGAATTGGCCGGCGCCCCGGTGGAAAGGATCCGCGTCGGCCCCGAACCCATTCTGTTGTACCGGTACGGCCGACGTGAGCCGCCGGGCGGTCACGGCCTGAACCGTCAGCCGTGCGGCAGCGCACTTACCCAACTGCGCAGGAATACCATCACCGCACCGCAACCTGATCGTCGTTACCGGCCTCTAGCGACGCATGTCCGGCATGCCGTTCTCGGCGGGGTCGGCCGAGGCGAGCAGCGACCGGCGGAACTCGTCGAGGTCGATTTCGGCTCCGAGCCGGATGCTCTCCTGAGCCGCGAACATGCACGTGGTCGCCAGCGAGGCGCCCTCCCATGACAGCAGATGGTTGGGCTGACCTTTGATGGCCCGAACGAATTGCTCGAGTTCCTCCGCATGCCCCATGGACTTGTGGAGGCCGGTGCCCTGCTTTGCGCGGCTCGCCTAATCCGAACAGGGTGAGCTTGGCGAAATCGTCGAGCATCGCCACCTGGCCGCGCGCCAGCACCGTGAGCCGCTCGCGTGGAAAGTGCGGTGCTCCGCTCTCGTTGAACACGACCGTGGCGGCCGCACCGGCGTAGTGAAGGGTCAGGGAGAAGTTGCACAGCGTCCGGAGGTCGTCGGGGGTCTTGCCCAGGGCCCGGGCCGATGATTGACACCGGCGCGCCGGCCGATGAGCAGGTTGCACAGGTCGATGAAATGCTCTCCCTCGGTAATGAGGCGCCCGCCGCCCTCGACCGGGTCGAGGGTCCAGTGATCGGGTGGCACGAAAGGCTGAGTGATGAGGTACTCGACAAAGTCGACCTGGGTGTCAGAAGGCTTGCGAAGGTCTCGACCATCGGCGAGTAGCGGCGGTTGAGCCCCAGGGTGATCAGAGCCGGCTGCGTCTTCCACCAGTCGAAGCAACTCGGCGAAGTCCTCGAGCCGCGTGACCATGGGCTTCTCGATGAAGACCGCCTTGCCGGCGGCCACCGCCGCCCGGATGTGCTCGTAGTGCTCGGGCTGGCTGGAACAGATCATCACCCCGTCGGTCCCGTCGTCAGCCAGAACTTCGCTGACATCGGTGGTGATCAGGGTGGCACCGAGGCCCTTGGCCACGACCGATGCGTTGCGGGCGGTCGCCGACGCGATGCCCCGCAGCTCGACGTCTCGCCTGGACCGGAGGTTGGCAGGTGCTTGCTCAGAACATGGTTGCCGAACCCGATGAGCGAGATACCGACTTTGCCGTCCCGCTTGGGTCGCGGCTTCACCGGCATGGTTCGGCTCAAGTCGGGATCGGAGCCGTATGAAATCAGGGCCCCCACGCCGGAGAGTTTGCCTGAGCGGACGGCGTCGAAGGCGTCCTGGGCGCGGTCAACGGGGTAGGCCCGGTCAATGAGCGGCTCGGACCGACAGGGCCCCGGAGCTGAGCAGCCGGATGAACTCCTCCAGATTGCGCTTCTCGGTCCACCGGACGTAGCCCAATGGGTAGTCAAGCCGTCCCTTCTCGTAGCTATTGTCGTAGCTGCCGGGACCGTCGGCGCGGGAATAGCGGAGGTCGATCTCGCGGTACAGGAAGTTCTTGGGGTGGATGTCCAGCTTGACGTATCCGACCAGAACCACCCGACCTTGCCGTCGAGTGATCTCCATGGCGGCATTGATGATCTCCGGCGACTCGGAGCTGGCGCAGATCACGGTGGCGTCGACGCCATTCTTGCCGGTGAAATCGAGGATGCGCCGTTTCCATTCCGGCTCTTTGGGGTTGACCGTGAGCTCGGCGCCGGCCGCCCGGGCCAGCTCGTGGGTCTGCGGGGTTGATGTCGATGCCGACGACGACACAGCCGGCGGCTCGGGCGATGCGGGCGCACAGCTGGCCGACCAGGCCGAGCCCGTAAATGGCGACCGTCTCGCCGAACTGGATGTCGGCCCGGCGGAGGGCCTGCATGGCGATGCCACCGACGGTGACGAAGGCCGCTTCCCGCATGTTGACGTGGCCGGGTACCGAAACGACATGATTGACGTAGGGGGCGGCCACCTCGGCGTGGCCACTCGCCGCGAAGGCGACGGGCTGACCGATTTCGAAGCCTTCGACCCGGTCACCGATGCGCGAGGACAGTGCCGGCGCCGCTATAGCCGATCTTCGCGGGGAGTGATCATCTCGTGCCAGACCCGACGAGCGGTCTGGCTGGGCCCGTGGCCAGCACCGTTTGCTTCACGACGTGCCGCATCCACGGATCGGAGACGGTCTGCTTGACCAGCTCAGCCGGAGTCTTCGAGAGCGTGCCCATCTCGGTTCCGGAGCTGATCAGCGAGTACTGGCTCTGGACGAGGAGCTGATCAGGACCCACATGGGGGACGGGCAGCTCACTGACCAGAACCCGACCCCGTGGATCGATGACTCTGCGGAACACCTGCTTCATGCCGAGCTTCGACCTGCTTTCGGATAGACCCACCCCGACCAGATGTTCGTAGCAACGGTCAATTTGCTGGTCCCGCCACGCTACCAGGAGGCGCCCCACCCGATCGTGCTCGCCGAGGGGCTCCCTGGGTAGGCGGCTCACCAGGCCGGGCAAGCGCGACCGCCTGCTGCTAGCCTTTATCGGTACTTTGAAGCCCAGCTCCCTGGACGTCTGCGCCAGCCAACCCTTGCCGCGCAAGGGTCTCCGAGAGCCAGCAGATGCGAGGTTACCGTAGCAATCAGCGGCGAAGTGCTCTTCCGCAGCGCCGCAGCGCCAGTCCGGGATTGCGCTGGAGGTGCTCGACCGGGTCCTGCAGATGGCTGAGATCGACCGCTATGAGGGGTGCTGGAGAGCACGACGGCCTTAACTCCGCCCGTCCTGGCGTTGCTGGCCGGAAAATCAAGGCTTCGGCGGCTCGGGGCGATCCAGGTCGTGACCCGCAGCCCCGTGGATCTGCGGCCGATGGTCGGCGTCCGTAAGGCAAGGAGACGCGAAGGGGCTCTCCCTTTTCGCCCGTGCGCTGCTCGCCCGGCACCGCATGACCGGATCGGCCGACGATGCGCGTGAGGCGCGTGAGCTACGACTGGCTCATCGACCATCCGGCGCCAGGATTCGAAGGGCTTTGCTGGGGTTATCCCTATCCCTGGCAGGACGTGGGTACTTTGCCCAGCAAGAAGTTCCCCAACCGGGTGGTCACCTCGTTTGTCGGCCAGGCGCTGCTGGACGGGTACGAGACGCTCCGTGATGCTCGCCGCTATCTCGATGCCGCCGGGCTCGCCGTTCGGTTCCTGCTAGAAGCCCCGAAGACGCTGTACGAGGACGACGACCGCTGGTGCCTTAGCTACGTGCCTGACCCCAGCATCGACTGGATTGTCATGGACGTCTCGGCCCTGGTCGGGGCCTTGGCGGCCCGGCTGGGCACATCGCCGGAGACGCTTAAGCTCATCCGCCAGGGCGGCCAGTTCGTCCGCTATGTCATCTTCAAGGCAGACGGGTGGGCCTGATTGGTTCTATACCGATCCGCCGTCGGCCAGCC
>CAWDVS010000015.1:0-827054 GCA_963805805.1 uncultured Actinomycetota bacterium
ATGATCTAGCGATCAGGCGACCCGGTAGTCAGACGGTTCAGCCCGCGGCCGGGATGACCGCGAAGCCCTGGACCTCGACCAGCGCCGCGGCATCCCAGAGCCTGGACACGCCGACCGCCGCCATCGCCGGGTAGTCCCGGCCCGCCAGCTTGCGCCAGGCCGCGCCGATCTCCCGGCCGTTCGCCCGGTAGTCGGCCAGGTCGACCGCGTAGACCGTGAGACTGGCCAGGTGCTCGGGCTGGCCCCCCGCCGCCGCGAGCGCGGTCAGCAGGTTGGCCAGCGCCAGCTCGAACTGCTCGGCTACCGTCCCGCCCGCGATGGCACCGGACTGGTCCAGCGCGGTCTGCCCGGCCAGGAACACCAGCTGCCCGCCGGTCGCGACGACGGCGTGCGAGAAACCCGAGGGCGCCGCCAGCGACGGCGGGTTCACCCGCTCGATGCTCATCATGTCCTCCCAGCTGCCGGTCACGGCTTCCAGCGGGCGTGCCGGGTGCCTGTCTCACCCTGCCGGATCAGCTCGAGCCGCGGGCGAGGTCCGTCGGACCGGCCGCTCTGCGGTGGCCGGCTGCCCGGCTGCCACTGCACCGGCCAGGCCACGGCGGGCCCAGCGTAATCCTGGGCCGCCGCCGCGTGCAGGGTCCAGTTCGGGTCGTACAGGTGCGCCCGGCCGAGCGCGCACAGGTCGGCCCGGCCAGCCAGGATGATCGAGTTGACGTCGTCGTAGGACGAGATCACTCCGACCGCGACGGTCGCGATGCCGGTCTGGTTCCGGATCGCGTCCGCGAACGGGGTCTGGTAGGAGCGGCCGAAAGCAGGCTGCTCGTCCGGCGTGACCTGCCCGGTCGAGACGTCGATGGCGTCCGCGCCCGCCGCCTGGAACGCCGCGGCTATCTGCACCGCCTCCGGCCCGGTGACGCCGCCGGGCACCCAGTCGGTGGCGGAGATGCGCACGGTCATCGGCTTGGCCGCGGGCCAGACCGCGCGCATCGCCGCGAAGACCTCCAGCGGGTACCGCAGCCGGGCCGCCAGCGAGCCGCCGTAGTCGTCGGTCCGGTTGTTGCTGACCGGCGAGATGAACGAGGACAGCAGGTAGCCGTGCGCGCAGTGCAGTTCCAGCAGATCGAACCCGGCCGCGTCGGCCGCCAGGGCGCCGGCCACGAACTGGTCCTTGATCTGCTCCATCTCGGCCAGGCTCAGCTCGCGCGGGACCTGGTTGACCCCCTGCTGGTAGGGCAGCGGCGACGGCGCGCAGACCTCCCAGTTGCCCGCAGGCAGCGGCAGGTCGATGCCTTCCCACATGAGCCGGGTCGAGCCCTTCCGGCCCGAGTGGCCGAGCTGGATGCCGATCTTCGCCGCCGACTGCGCATGGACGAAGTCAGTGATCCGGCGCCACCCCGTTCCATGCTCGGGCGCGTACATCCCGGCGCACCCCGGCGTGATGCGACCCTCGGCGCTGACGCAGACCATCTCGGTCATCACCAGGCCGGCGCCGCCGAGCGCCTTGCCGCCGAGGTGCACCAGATGGAAGTCGGACGGCACGCCGTCCGGCGCGGAGTACATGTCCATGGCGGAGACGACGATCCGGTTCGGCAGTTCGAGTTCCCGCAGCCGGAACGGCTGGAACATCGGCGGGACGACGTCGCCGGCCCCGAGGCCGCGGCGCTTGCAGTAGCCGGCGAACCAGGTATCCATCCGCTGCGCGAACTCAGGGTCACGCAGCCGGAGATTGTCGTGCGTGACCCGGCGGCTGCGGGTCATGATGTTGAACGCGAACTGCTCGGGCTCCTGGCCGGCGTACTGGCCCAGGTTCTCGAACCACTCCAGGCTGGCCTGGGCGGCCCGCTGGGTCGACGCCACGACCGGCCTGCGCTCCGCCTCGTACGCGGCCAGCGCGGCTTGCAGGCCCTCGGCCTGGCCGCCGGCTGCACGGTGCTCGTGCAGGCAGGCGGCCAGCGCGAGCGCGTCCTCCATCGCCAGCTTGGTGCCCGAGCCGATGGAGAAGTGCGCGGTGTGCGCGGCGTCACCGATGAGCACGACGTTGCCGTCGCGCCAGCTGCCGCAGCGCAGCGTGCCGAAGCTGAGCCAGCGCGAGTTGTTCGCCAGCAGCCGGTGCCCGCCGAGCACGTCCGCGAACAGCTCGCCGATCCGCTGCACCGAGGCCTGGTCCGACTCACCGGGCGCGAGCTCGGCGGCCGCGAGCTGGCCGAAGCCCGCGGCCCGCCAGACGTCGTCGTGCATCTCGGCGATGAACGTGCTGCCGGTGGCGTCGTAGGGGTACCCGTGGATCTGCATGACGCCGTAGGGCGTCTGCTCGATGTAGAACTTGAAGGAGTCGAAGACCAGGTCGGTGCCCAGCCACATGTACTTGCAGTCGCGGGCCTCGATCTCGGGCCGGAACGCGGCCGCCCGCTCGCGGCGGATGACCGAGTTCGCGCCGTCGGACGCGATGACCAGGTCGAAGTCGGCCGCGAGGCTGGTGACGTCCGGCGCCTCGGCGCGGAAGTGCACGGTGACGTCCAGCTCGGCGCAGCGCTGCTGCAGCAGTTCCAGCAGCCGCCGGCGGCTCATCGCGGCGAAGCCGTGCCCGCCGCTGGTGATGACCTCGCCGCGGTAGTGCACGTCGATGTCGTCCCAGCGGGCGAACTCTTGCGCCATCTGCCGGTAGATCACCGGGTCCGCGTTCTCGATCCCGCCGAGGGTCTCGTCGGAGAACACCACGCCGAAGCCGAAGGTGTCGTCGGGCGCGTTGCGCTCCCAGACGGTGATCTCGGTGTCGGGCAGCAACTGGCGCACCAGCGCGGCGAAGTACAGCCCGCCTGGTCCGCCGCCGGCCACGGCTATCCGCATGCGACTCAGGTTATGTCGCGGATCGAACGGTCGTCAACAGTGCGCGATATCGAGTGAAGTCCTCAGCCGAGCGGGCCGGTGCGGACGAGAGCCGAGGGCCGGATCGTGACCGGGAACGGCTGCGCGGCGGTGAACTGCTCGTCCCCGGTCACGTCCGCGACCTGGCCGTACTTGCCGTCGCGCAGCTCGAAGGCGATCAGCCGCGGGTGGTCCCGGTCCGGCTCGACGATCCAGTACGACGGGATCCCGAAGCTCTCGTAGACGTCCTTCTTCCGGTTCCGGTCGTAGAGCTTAGTGCGGGGCGACGCCACCTCTACTACGAGCGGCGGAGGCTGGGCCACCGACTTCGAGTCAAGAGAGCTGACTGGAGCGATAGTCAGATCGGGGATCCGGAATTGGAATCTGCTCATGGTGATACCGGCGTTCTGCAGGACCACAAGCCGATCCGGGCAGGCTGCCGCTAGCACCTGGGTTAGCCGGGTGAGCGCGAAGGCGTGGATCGTGATGGCGGCGGGGGACACGATGAGCATTCCGTCATCGAGTTCGTAGCGCAATCCATCGTCGGGCAATTCGTCCAGGTCGTCCACGTTCAGTAGCCGATCCGGGTGCTGCCAGGGATCCGCGATGGTCATGGCAACCATGGTGCCTCCATAACGCATGACTGCCACGGTGGCACTGGGTACTGACAGTTAAGCCAGGCGGCGGATCCGCCAAAAGCAGACGCCGCCGAGGCTGCCGGCGAGCGCCAGGAAGATGCCGGTCTCCAGCCACTGGAACTCCCAGTAACGGTCGGCGGGCTGATAGGTCACGGTCAGCCGGATGCCGTGGTCCTGCAGGCACCCGAGGAATCGCGCGTCTGAGCTGAAGCGCGAATTGCAGGCAGCGGGAGTCATCGTGGCGGGCTGGCCGGCCGCGGTGACCGGCGTGCTTCGGGTAATCCAGGCGTCGGGAGCTAGCCCGCTGATTGCGCCGGGCTGCAGGATCAGGTGGCCGCCGTGTTCGTCGCCGACGCCGCTCCAGCTCACTGCGGCCAGCGGCCGGCTGATGTGCGCAGGCGAGACCAGGTGCGGGCGGACGAAGACCGGCCACAGGACCTGGATGGCCACGAAGACGGCGAGCGTGATCGCCATGGCCGCGATCGTGCGGCGGACCAGCAGGCCGGCAGTGACGCCAACGGCGAAGGCCAGGGCCGCATACCCGACGGGCGCGATTCCCGTCGCGCCGAACAGCGGCGGCGCCAGCCGGTTGATGCTGAGCCCGTTCGAGCTGGCCTGGCCCGCGGCCCGGTACAGCGGGCTGGCCCACCAGCTGATCATGAGGCTGAGCAGCCCGGCCGCGGCCATCGAGGCCAGTCCGACCGAGCCCGAGCTTCACCAGGATCCAGCGGCGACGGGTGATGGTCTGGTTCCAGGCCAGCCGGAACGTGCCCGACTCGAGCTCTCGGGCTATCAGCGGCGCGCCCCAGAAGATCCCGATGATCGCGGGCACGGCATAGATCAGGAAGACGGCACCGTAGAAGATCAGCTCGCTGGCGGATCCCTGCACCTGGCCGAGGAAGTCGCTCGCCTTAGACCCGCAGTCGGTGGCGCAGTTCGCGAGCCCGCTGCTGGTATACAGGCCGGCCAGATGCGGTCCGGTGGCCGCGAGCGCGATCGCGACTGCTGCCAGGGCGGCGGCGGCCACGATGGCCTGCGGCCGGAACTGCCGCCAGGTAAGCCAGAACATGTCGCTTCCTCGTGAGATCGTCGGGAACGGGGCGGTGCCGGACTGGCGCTCAGGCCCGCTTGCGGCGGACCTGCCAGGCGCAGGCGCCGGCCAGTCCGGCCGATGCCGCCAGGTAAATCGCCAGCTCGATCCACTGCAAGGGCCAGAACCGGCTGGCTGGCTGGTAGGTCACGAGCTGGCGCAGGTGCTTGCCGGTGAGCCAGCTGATGCAGGGGTTGTTGCTCTGCCCCAGGCAGGCACTGGTGGCCGGACCGGTGAAGACCTTGCCGGCCGGGTCGACCGTGACGTTGGAGATAACCCATGCGCCGGGGACAGTCGCGGGGACGAACACTGTCATCTGCCCGCTGCTGGTGATCATCATCTCGCCATTGCGACCGGGGTTGTATGGCGCGGTCGCCTGCTCGGCGGGCAGGAGGTGCGGCCGGACCAGGGCCGGCATCAGGAGCTGGGCAGCGACGAACAGGGCCAGGGTAAGGGCCATGGCGGGAATTGTGCGCCGCAGCAGGACGCCGAGCGTCACCCCGAGGGTGAACGCGAACGCGGCGTAGCCAAGCGGGGCGACGCCGCGCGCAGCGAACATCAGCGGTTGTATGCGGCCGAACTTGCTCGGCGTGCCCGAGGCATCGTAGGTCAGGGCCGTGTTAATGGGGCTGGCCCACCAGGTGATCATCAGGCTGAGCAGTCCGGCAACCGCAACGGAGGCAAGCCCGCCGATGCCGAGCTTGACCAGGGTCCAGCGGCCGCGGGTGACGCTCTGGTTCCAGGCCAGCCGGTAGGTGCCGGTCTCCAGCTCGCGGGCTATCAGCGGCGCACCCCAGAACAGCCCGATGAGCGCCGGGGTCAGGTACATGACCACGATCCCGCCGTAGAACAAGGGCATATAGATGCTGCCGCTGAGCGAATTCCGGAAGTTGGTCACGTCCTGGCCGCAGCTGAGATGGCAGGCGTTCAGGCCCGCACCGTTGAAGTCGGAGACGAGCCCCGCGCCGGTGATGCCGAGCGTGACGGCAATTGCCAGCAAGATCGCGGCTGCGGCGATCGCCTGGCCGCGGAACTGCCGCCATGTCATCCAGATCATCGGATTCCCTCCAGCGCGGTCTTGCCGGACGCGGCCTTGCCCATGTAGGCGAGCACCAGGTCCTCCAGGTCGACGGAATCCGCGTCCAGCGACGGATCCGCGACCGGCGCGGAGGTGCGCACCAGGAACGTGCTCTGCCGGTCGGTGTGGCTCTCGGTGATCACCTGCATGCCCGGCGGCAGCGAAGCCGCCTCCCGCCGCGGCCCGGTCAGCAGCCGGTGACTCGCCAGCAGGTCTTCGGTCTCGCCGTCCACCTGCACGCGGGAGCTGACCAGCACGATCAGGTAGTCCGCGACCCGCTCCAGGTCCGCCACCAGGTGCGAGGACATCACGACGCTCAGCTCCTGCTCGGCTGTCGCCTCCATCAGGATCTGCAGGAACTCGCGCCGGGCGAGCGGGTCGAGGCTCGCGATCGGCTCGTCCAGGATCAGCAATTCCGGGCGCTTGGCGATGGCCAGCGTCAGCGCGAGCTGGGCCCGCTGGCCGCCCGATAGCTTGCCGGCCTTCTGGGCCGGGTCCAGCCCGAGCTGCTCGATCCGGCTCTGCGCCAGCGCGGCGTCCCAGCCGGGGTTCATGTGCGCGCCGAACCGCAGGTGATCGGCGACGCTGAGCCCGGCGTACGTCGGCGTGTCCTGCGCGACGTAGCCGACCCGCGCGAGCTGCTCCTGGCTGCTGGCCGGCCGGCCGCCGAGGACCTGGATCGTGCCCGTCGTGGGCGCCAGCATGCCGGTGGCCAGGTTCAGCAGCGTGGTCTTGCCGGCCCCGTTGGGGCCGACCAGGCCGACTACGTGCCCGGCGGGAACCGTGAGCGTGCAGTCGGTCAGCGCCCAGCGCCGCCCGTACTGCTTGCCCAGGCCGCGCGCCTCGATGGCGATGGTCATAGCGCTTCCTCCTGCATTTCGGACCTCAGGGCCTGCTGAAAAACAGCTTCGATGCTCTCGTCGTCCAGGCCGGCTGCCCGCGCCTTGCTGAGCCACCCGGTGAGGGCCTGGCTCAGCTCCTGATGCGCGGCAACCGACTCGTCGGCCAGCGTCTTAGTCACGAACGTCCCGACGCCGGGCCGGGCGGCAGCCAGGCCCTCGTACTCAAGCTCGCGGTAGGCCTTGAGGACGGTGTTCGGGTTGATCGCGAGCGATCCGGAGACCTCTTTCACGGTGGGCAGCCGGTCCCCTTCCTGCAGCACGCCGAGCCGGAGTGCCTGCCGGACCTGCTGGATCAGCTGCAGGTAAGGCGCGACGCCGGAGCGCGTGTCCAGGTGGAACTCGATCACCGAGCCTCCATTTAACTAGGTGACTAGCACATTAGGATACTGGGATTCCTGGTGTCAACCGAGATGATTCAGAATCCGCGGCCGACACGCCGGGCCGGATCCTCGCCGTCGCCGGTCGCGCTCGCTACGGTGAGCATCATGGCGACTCGTGCGCCCAGGGGCGCAGCGCGCCCTCGTGGCGGCACGGCCAGCCGGACCCGGCAGGCCTCCTCCACCGCGCGCCGTTCCGGCACGGCGACGCGGAACACGCGTGCATCCGGCAAGGCCTACCGGAGTGGCACTAAGCGCCCGGCCGGACGCAAGGCGCCGAGCCGGCGGCCGAGCCGGCCCAAGTCCACCAACCCGATCGTCATCCTGGTCGGCTGGCTCGGCGGCTTGCTGACCGGCATCTGGATGGCACTCGCCCACACCGTGGGGTCGGTAGCCAGGGTCGCCGGGCAGAGTGCCAGGGACCTCGACCCGGTGCACCGGCGCGACGGCGTCGGCCTTACCGCGCTGTGCGGGGCGATCATCGCGGCGGCCGCGACCTGGTGGCACGCCACCGGGCCGGTCAAGCCAGTCGACAAGTTCCTGGTGGCGTTCTTCGGTTCGGGCGCGTGGACGGTGCCGTTGCTGCTGGCGCTGCTGGCGTGGCGATTCCTGCGCCACCCCGATAACAACGCGGCGACAGCACGGATGGTGATCGGCTGGTCGGCGCTGGTGGCCGGCGCGCTCGGCCTGGCCCACATCGCCTCCGGCACGCCGCGATTCTCGGGCGGCCTGGCGGCCATCAGGGCCGCGGGCGGCCTGATCGGCGCCGCCGCCTCCATTCCGCTCGTGGACCTGGTCACCAAGTGGGGCGCGACGCCCGTGCTGGCCCTGGTCTCCGGGTTCGGACTGCTGGTGATCACCGGCACGCCGCTGCACCGGGTCCCAGAGCGGCTCGGCGAGCTGCTCGGGCTGGGCCGGAGCGACCCCGCGGACGCGGCCGCGACGGCAGCCGGCGACGCGACCACATCCGGGACTGGCCCGGCGCCGCTCAGGCTCGGGCGGAAGAAGGCCGAGGCCATCGAGGCCGGCGCCCGCGACCGGGCCTACGACAGCCCGCTGCTGGCCGCGACGATCAAGGCGAAGACCGCGGAGGCCGGCAGCCAGGAACTGGCCGCCGGCGACGTCGCGGCGGAGGCCGATCCGGTTGCGGATGCGCTGGTCTTCTCCCGGCTGGGCCCGACGGCGCCGGCCGCGGGCAACGCCGCGGCCGAGGCGGGCTGGCACGAGGACTGGTTCGGGGCACCCGAAGGCGGCCGCGCGCAGGAGTCCGCGGCGGCGGCCAAGAGCGGGACGGGCAAGCCCGAGCAGCTCACGCTCGCCGCGTCGACCGACGCCAGCTACACCCTGCCGCCGGTCGCGCTGCTCAAGCCGGGCACCGTGCCGCGGGCGCGGACCAGGGCCAATGACACCGTCGTCGAGGCGCTGTCCGCGGTGTTCGACCAGTTCGAGGTGGACGCGCAAGTCACCGGGTTCACCCGGGGGCCGACGGTGACCAGGTACGAGATCGAGCTGGCGCCGGCGGTGAAGGTCGAGCGGGTCACCCAGCTGTCCAAGAACATCGCGTACGCGGTCAAGAGCGCGGACGTGCGGATCCTGTCACCCATCCCCGGCAAGTCCGCGATCGGCGTGGAGATCCCCAACACCGACCGCGACGTGGTCAGCCTCGGCGACGTGCTGCGCTCACCGGTTGCCGCGGCCGACCACCACCCGATGGTGGTCGGGCTGGGCAAGGACGTCGAAGGCCGCACCGTCGTGGCCAACCTCGCCAAGATGCCGCACATGCTGATCGCCGGCGCCACCGGCTCGGGCAAGTCGGTGTGCCTGAACGGGCTGATCACATCGATCCTGCTGCGGGCCACGCCGGACGAGGTGCGGATGGTGCTCATCGATCCGAAGCGGGTCGAGCTGGCTCCTTACGCCGGTATCCCGCACCTGATCACGCAGATCATCACGAACCCGAAGAAGGCCGCCGACGCGCTGCAGTGGGTCGTGGGCGAGATGGACCGGCGGTACGACGACCTGGCCGCGTCCGGGTTCCGGCACATGGACGACTTCAACAAGGCCGTCCGGGCCGGTCGCGTCAGCCCGCCACCGGGCAGCGAGCGTGTCTACGTTCCCTATCCGTACCTGCTGGTGATCGTCGACGAGCTGGCGGACCTGATGATGGTCGCGCCCAGGGACGTGGAAGACGCGGTCGTCCGGATCACGCAGCTAGCCAGGGCGGCGGGCATCCACCTCGTGCTGGCCACCCAGCGCCCGAGCGTGGACGTGGTCACCGGCCTGATCAAGGCCAACGTGCCGTCCCGGCTGGCGTTCGCGACGTCGAGCCTGACCGATAGCCGCGTCATCCTGGATCAGCCAGGCGCGGAGAAGCTCGTCGGCCAGGGCGACGCGCTGTTCCTGCCGATGGGCACCAGCAAGCCGATCCGGCTGCAGAACGCGTTCGTGACCGAGAAGGAAATCCGCGAGATCGTCGTGCACTGCACGAAGCAGGCCCAGCCCAGCTATCGCGAGGACGTGGTCGCGCCCGAGGGCCGGCAGCGGGAGATC
The DNA here is from genome assembly GCA_963805805.1 of uncultured Actinomycetota bacterium. GTDB lineage: Bacteria > Actinomycetota > Actinomycetes > Streptosporangiales > Streptosporangiaceae > JAJYUU01. The sequence goes on from CAWDVS010000015.1 coordinate 9,501, forward strand.
GACGCGGACATCGGCGACGACCTCGACCTGGTCGTGCAGGCGGCCGAGCTGATCGTGAGCACGCAGTTCGGCTCCACGTCGATGTTGCAGCGCAAGCTGCGGGTCGGCTTCGCGAAGGCGGGCAGGCTGATGGACCTGCTGGAGAGCCGCGGCGTGGTCGGGCCGAGCGAGGGGTCCAAGGCACGAGATGTGCTGATCCGCCCCGACGATCTGCCCGGATTGCTCGCGTCGCTGCGCGGCGAGAACTGACCCGCGGTCCGCGGGTCCGGCCGGTTGGCAGCGCGCGGCCGCGGCGAGACACTAGGAACTAGCCACTCCGAATCGCTCCCGGTTCTCGCCGTAGCGTAACCGGATGTCTACACTTGGTGACCGGTCCCTGGTACAGGGATCAGGGGGCAATCAAACTAACGGAATCCTGCGTTTCGCGGCCCGGGACGGGACGCAGCAATCAACTGTGGAGGCACCGCGTGAGTATCGGTGACGCCCTTGCGGCTGCGCGCCGTGAGGCGGGTCTCACCATTACGCAGGTCAGCCAGCGGACCTGCATCAGGGAAACGATCGTCCGGGGGATCGAACGGGGCGACTACTCCGCCTGCGGTGGCGACTTCTATGCGCGCGGTCACATCCGCAGCATCGCCCGCGCGGTGAACCTCGACCCGGATCAGCTGGTGGCCGAGTACGACGCCACGCAGGCGGCGCCGCAGCCGATCACGGCCGCGGATGTGTTCCAGCCGTTCACTCCGGTCAAGCTGAAGGAGCGCCGCCGGCCGAACTGGTCGGTGCTGCTGCTCGCCGGGCTGGTCGCCGTGCTCGGCATCGCCGGGTTCAAGCTGCTCGGCTCGCACAGCAACACGCCCGCCCGGTCCACCGCGAGCACGTCGGTGGACCATTCCCAGCACAAGCAGAAGAAGACGACGACCGCGCCGGCGACGCACCCGAAGCCCAAGCACGTGCGGCTCGTGCTGATCGCGAAGCCGGGGGCGACGACCTGGGCCGAGCTGACCACGTCGGCCGGCAAGGTGGTCTACAACAGCGACGTCGGCCAGTCGCCGTACCCGGCGCGGAAGGTGTGGACGGAGAAGCACACCGTCACCCTGTCGCTGGGCAACCCGAGCGGCGCGGTGCTCTTCCTCAATGGCGTCAAGCAGAAGATCCACTCGATCAACCCGGTCATACTGTCTTGCACCCGGACGAAGTGCACGGTGACCGGAGGCTGATCGCCTGCTCGCGCGCACGTGGCGGTGCGCTCGCATCTGGGCCGTTACCGTAGTCTGCGGGTGTGCCGTCGAGCAGGGAACAAGCAGGTGTAGGCAGGCGCAGTGTGAGCCTGGTCACACTCGGCTGCGCGCGCAACGAGGTCGACTCCGAGGAACTGGCCGCGCGCCTGGAAGCGGGCGGCTGGCAGCTCGCCGACGACGCGCAGGACGCCGACGTCGTCCTCGTGAACACCTGTGGCTTCATCCAGGCGGCGAAGCAGGAGTCCATCGACGAACTGCTCGGCGCGGCGGCGAGCGGCGCGCAGGTGGTGGCCGCCGGGTGCCTGGCGGAGCGGTACGGCTCCGGGCTGGCCGAGGCGCTGCCCGAGGCGCAGGTCCTGAGCTTTGACGACTACGAGGACATCTCAGCCAGGCTGGACGCAGTGGCGGCCGGCGAGCGATGGGCCGCGCACGAGCCGCGGGACCGGCGCCGGCTGCTGCCGCTGTCACCGGCCGAGCGCCCGGCCAGCGGCACGCATCAGCCCGGCCACGGTGTCATCGCGAAGCCGGTGATCGCGGACCTGCCGCCCGGCGTGGCGCCGGCCTCCGGGCCGCGGGTGCTGCGGCGCAGGCTCGGCGGCTCGGTCGTCGCCCCGCTCAAGATCGCATCCGGGTGCGACCGCCGCTGCACGTTCTGTGCCATCCCGGCCTTCCGCGGTGCCTTCGTCAGCCGCCGGCCCGAGGACCTGATCGCGGAGGCGGGCTGGCTGGCCGGTCACGGCGCCAGGGAGCTGCTGCTGGTCAGCGAGAACTCGACCTCGTATGGCAAGGACCTGGGGGACCTGCGGCTGCTGGAGTCGCTGCTGCCGAAGCTGGCCGCGGTCGAGGGCATCTGCCGGGTGCGGGTCAGCTACCTGCAGCCGGCCGAGGTGCGGCCGGGGCTCATCGAGGTGCTGGCGGGCACACCCGGCGTGGCGCCCTACTTTGACCTGTCCTTCCAGCACGCGAGCGGGCCGGTGCTGCGCTCGATGCGGCGATTCGGTGACCGGGAGCGGTTCCTCGGGCTCCTGGCGCAGGTCCGGCAGGCCGCGCCCGCGGCCGGGGTGCGGTCGAATTTCATCGTGGGCTTCCCCGGCGAGACCGAGGATGACGTGCAGGAGCTGCGGGACTTCCTGGCCGAGGCGCGGCTCGACGCCATCGGGGTCTTCGGCTACTCGGACGAGGACGGCACGGAGGCCGCTGACCTGCCCGGCCAGCTCCCCGAGGACGAGATCTCGGCCCGGCTGGAGGAACTGGCCGGCCTGGCCGACGAGCTCATGGCCGAGCGCGCCGCGGAGCGGATCGGGGAGCACGTCGAGGTTCTGATCGACGAGGTCCTGGGCGGGGATCGCTACCTGGGCCGGGCCGCCCACCAGGCGCCCGAGGTCGACGGCACGACCGAGGTCGTGACCGGGAAGCCCGCGACCCCCGGTGACCTGCTGCGCGTCGTAGTGACCGGCAGCGACGGCGTGGACCTGATCGCCGCCACCCCGGACACTGAGCCCTCGGACGCACGACCCTCGGACGGTGAACCCTCGGACGCACGGCCCTCGGGCGCGCCTTGACCCAGCCGGCGGCTGACGTGAACGGGGACGGGGTATCCGGGGCTGGCGCGGCAAGCGCTCCGCCCGGCCTCGTCAACGTCGCCAACGGGCTGACCGTGGCCAGGCTCGCCCTGGTCCCCGTCTTCGTGTGGTTCCTGCTCTCCGGTGGCACCGGCGGGCGCACGATCGCCTTCGTGGCCTTCGCCGTGGCCTCGGTGACCGACCTGCTGGACGGTGAACTGGCCCGGCGGCGCGGCCTGATCACGGACTTCGGCAAGATCGCCGACCCGATCGCCGACAAGGCGCTGACCGGGTCCGCCCTGATCACCTTGTCGTATCTGGGCGAGCTCGCCTGGTGGGTCACCGCGGTCATCGTGGTCCGCGAGGTGGCCGTCACCTGCCTGCGGTTCTGGGTCATCCGCCACGGCGTGATCGCGGCCAGCCGCGGCGGCAAGATCAAGACGATGCTGCAGATCGTCGCCATCAGCCTCTATGTCCTGCCGATCCACCTGACCGTGCTGCGCGAGGTGGTCATGGGCGCTGCGGTCGCGGTGACGGTGGTGACCGGCGTCGACTACACGGCGCGGGCCATCCGGCTCCGGCGGGCGGTCCAGTGACCGGCGGCGACGTGCCCGCCGCCGGCGGCGGTGACGGGCGGCGGGGCGGCGGCGATGCCCGCAGGCGGCGGTGACGCGGGCGGCGGTGACGCAGGGCTGCCCGGGCAGGCCCTGGCGGCGGAGGCCGTCCGCCTGCTCATCGCCAGGTCCGAGACGGTGGCGGTCGCCGAGTCCCTGACTGGCGGCCTGGTGACGGCGGCAGTGACCAGCGTGCCTGGCTGCTCTGCCGTGTTCCTCGGCGGGATCGTCGCCTACGCCACTAACCTCAAGGCTCAGCTTCTCGGCGTGCCGGGGGATCTGCTGGCCGAGCATGGTCCGGTCCACCCTGACGTCGCTGAGGCGATGGCCCGCGGCGTCAGCGAGCGTCTGCGGGCGACATACGGCCTGGCCACTACCGGCGTGGCCGGGCCGGGGCCGGCCGACGGCAGGCCGGCCGGGACCGTATTTGTCGCGGCGGTCGGGCCGGGGCTGCAGGCGGTCCGCGGGCTGGATCTGACCGGCGGCCGGAGCGCCGTCCGGGCGGCCTCGGTGGTCGCCGTGTTGTCGCTGCTGGTGAGCACTTTGCGGGAAGATATATCTTGATTACAGTGTTACGAGCTGGTGAACACGCAGCTATGCCCTCTCCCGCACGGTCAGTGAGGACAGGTACGGTAGAAGGAGTAGCGGTACGGCCTCAGGGAGGGGAGCGCGACGATGGTCCTGCTTCGTCAAATGCTCGGTGACGCGCTTCGGCGACTGCGCCTTCGGCAGGGTCGCACCCTACGCGAGGTATCTGCCGCAGCTAGGGTGTCTCTGGGCTATTTGTCCGAAGTCGAGCGCGGCCAGAAGGAAGCCTCGTCTGAGCTGCTGGCCTCCATCTGCGGGGCCCTCGGCGCACCGCTGTCACAGGTCCTGCGCGAGGTCTCAGACAGCTTCGCGCTCGCCGAGCTGCAGAACGAGCCTGTCTTCGATGCGCCGGTGGAGCCCGCGCTCACCGCTCCGGCCAGGGCCAGGCCCGCGGCCGAGGCGCAGGTGGCCGGTGGCCAGGCCGCCGCGCACCGGATCCCGGCGCCGGTCCGGGTGCCGGAGCCGGCCAAGCAGCGCCTGGTCATGCCGGGTGCGCAGCGCAGGCTCACGGTGCGGACGGCGCAGCACCTGGTGCCGTCGAACGAGCCGCTGATCGAGCAGGTCTCGCTCAAGAGCGGCGAGGAGCCCGAGTTCGAGACGCTGACCCGCGAGATCACCAACATGGTGCCCGTCTAGACGCGATCTTGCCGAGCAGGGCCAGGGCCGCACCGGCTCTGGCCCTGCTTGCTGTCCGGGGGTGGCTCAGTTAGCGGTGTGCGAGGTCCAGGCCTCGGGGTTCTCGGCCAGCTTGCGCACCGAGCCGGGCAGGTGGCCGGAGACGATGTGCTCCAGCGTGACCTCTTCCAGGATCGCGCGCTCGTTGGCCCGCAGCGCGATCCAGACCGTCTGCAGCGGTGCCGCGGCGCCCACGTAGCCGAGATTCTCCGGGCGCTCGCCGCGCACGCCGAGCAGCGGCCCGTCGATGGCCCGGATGATGTCGGCCAGCGAGATCTCGGCGGCCGGCCGGGCCAGCCAGAAGCCGCCGTCCGGGCCGCGCTGGCTGCGGACCAGTCCGGCGCGCCGGAGCTGGGTCAAGATCGCCTCAAGGAACTTGCCGGGGATCGCCTGCGTCCGCGCCAGTTGGTCGGCCGTGACGTGGCCGCCGTCCGAGGCGGCCAGCTCGATGACGGCGCGCAGTGCATAGTCGGAGCGCGCGGACAGACGCATATGCAGCATTATGCAGGTAACCTGCGCCGGGCCACTGCTGCCGCACCGCGAACGGCCCGATCCTGCCGGGATTGCAGGGGTTGGCCCCATCCTGCGCGCCGAGGCCGCAGCGCCCCCGCAGGCCGCGGCGCCCCCGCAGGCCGCGGCGCCCCCGCAGGCCGCAGCGCCCCCGCAGGCCGCGGCTAGCGCGCCGCGAGCCCTAGCCGCTCCGCCACGGCCGTGGCGTTGCTGCGGGCCGCCCCGTAGCTGGCGACGTAGCCGCCGGCGGCAGGTCGCCAGACCGGCAGGCCCATCTCCACCACGACCGCGTCCGGCCGGGCGGCCAGCAGCAGGTCGGTGAGGCCGGTGGCGACCGGGTAGCGATGGGCGTCGCGCACGACGATGATCAGCGACCGGCCGTCGGCCTCGGCCAGCAGCCGGGCAGCGACCGCAGGCACCTCCCTGGCCGGCGTGGCGGTGCTGACCTGGCGGACGGCGCTGGCCGGCAGCCAGGGTCCGATCCCCCACGGAACCGCGCCAACCGCGATGTTCGACGGCGGCACGAGCTGGACCGCGAGCGGGTGGTGCGGTGCCGGCAGCTGGCCGGTCACGACCGTGGCCCGCCTGGCGGCGGCGAGTCCCACGTCGCGCCCGTGACCGGCCGCGGCGATCCGGTTGAGTTCGGGCCGGCCAGCGCCCGCATACGCCGGCCGGCCCGGCGCCGAGCCCAGGTCCAGAGCCGCCTTGGCGGTCCAGGTCCGGAGCTCGGCGACCCTCGCGGCGGCCTCCTCGAGCCGCTCGCCAGGGAGCCTGCCTGACCGGACCGCGTCCATGAGCGCGGTCCTGACGGCCAGGAACGTCAGCTGATCGATGTCGCGGCCGAGGCACAGCAGATCAGTTCCGGCCATGACGGCCTGCACGGCTGCCTCGGGGATGCCGTACGGCTCGCTCACCGCGCGCATCTCCAGCCCGTCCGACACGATGACGCCCGCGAACCCGAGTTCGCCGCGCAGCAGGCCGGTCAGCGCAGTAGCCGACAGCGATGCGGGCAGGTCGCCGGTCAGCTCAGGTACCCGCAGGTGGCTGGGCATGATCGCGCGGACGCCGGCCCGGATCGCCGCCTCGAACGGCGGCAGGTCGCGGACGCGCAGGTCGCGCAGCGAGCCCTCGACCGTGGCGATGACGTCATGCGAGTCCAGCCGGGTGCTGCCGTGGCCAGGGAAGTGCTTGGCGCACGCGGCCACCCCGGCCGACTGCAGGCCGGTGACGGCGGCGGCGGCGTGCCGGGCGACGAGAGCGGTGTCCGAGCCGAAGGCTCGGGTGCCGATGATCGGGTTGTCGGCGGCGGTGTTGACGTCCACCGACGGAGCGAGATTGACATTGATGCCGAGCTGGCGCAGGTCGGCCCCGAGGGCCGCGTAGACGGCCTCGGTCAGCCGCACGTCGTCGACCGCGCCGAGGGCCGCGCTGCCCGGGTAGTCGCTGCCGGTCTGGTGCGAGATCCGGGTGACGTCACCGCCCTCCTCATCGATGGCGATGACGGGCTCGGCGACCGCTGCGCGCAACTGGCTGGTCAGCTCGGCGAGCTGGACCCGGTCGGCCACGTTCGGCCCGAACAGGGTGACGCCGGCCAGGCCTTCCGTCAGCGCCGCGCAGATCCACTCGGGCGCCTGCGGGCCGGGAAACGGCGGTATGAGGACTGCGTCGGCTAGCCGGCCCAGGGCTGGGTCGGCTGCAAGCTCTTGGGTCATCCCTTCACCGCTCCCGCGACCAGCCCGCCGACGAGCCTGCGGCGGACGATCAGGAAGAAGATCACCACCGGGATCGTGTACATCGTGGACGCGGCCATGATCGGGCCCCACTGCGCGCCGCCGCGGCCGAAGAAGTACTGGACGTAGATCGGCAGGGTGTAGTCCGAGTGGGCCTGACCGAGGAAGGTCAGCGCCACGATGAACTCGTTGTACGCGGTGATGAAGGCGAAGATGCTCGTCGCGACGAGGCCGGGCGCCACCAGCGGGAGCAGGATGCGCCAGAAGATCCGACTGCTTGAGGCGCCGTCGATCGCGGCCGCCTCTTCCAGTTCCTTCGGGATCGTGGCGACGAAGTTGCGCAGCATCCAGATCGTGACCGGGAGCGCCTGCGCCGAATACACCACCACCAGCCCGGCCAGGTTGCCCAGCAGGTTCAGCGACTTGAAGTCGAGGAACAGCGCGATGATCAGCGCCTGGCCGGGGATCATCTGCACGATCAGCAGCATGATCAGGAAGCTGGTACGGAACCGGAACCGGAACCTCGCGACCGCGACGGACGCGAGCAGGGCGAGCAGCGAGGCGATGACGACGCTGAGGATCGCGACCGACAGGCTGTTGCGGAAGAAGATCCAGACGCCCCCGATGCCGCCGGCGACCCGGCCGCTGATGACCTGGCTGAAGTTGGCCCAGGTCGGGTGCGCGGGCACCAGATGCGGCGTGAGCGAGTAGATCTCGTGCGACGGCTTGAACGCGGTGCTGATCATCCAGAAGATCGGGAACAGCGTCAGCAGCGCGATCACAACGCCGAACGCGTTCAGCCCGGCCGCTTTGGCCCGCTTGCGGTTGCGCGGCCGGCTGCTGAGCGCGCGGGCATTCGGCCGGCTGGCGGCCGCGGCCTCCGCGTGCGCCAGGTCTAGACCCGCCACGCTGCCGCCGGCCATCTGCGGGCTGGTCATGTGAGGGCTCCCTGCTTGACCGAGGATCGCACGTAGCCGAACGTGACGATCAGCAAGATGACGACGAAGATCAGCGCGAGCGCACCGCCCAGGCCGAAGCTCGGCGGGAACGTAAAGGCCTTGTCGTAGATGTAGAGGCCGAGGTTGAACTCGTTGGCGTTGCCCAGCCCGCCGGTGATGAAGTAGCTCTGGGTGAAGATGTTGAAGTCCCAGATCACCGACAGCAGCAGCAGCACGAGATAGATCGGCTTGATCAGCGGGAACGTGATGCGCCAGAAGGTCCGCCACGCGCTCGCGCCGTCCACTCTGGCGGCCTCGTTCAGCTCACCGGGGATGGTCTTCAGCGCGGCCAGCACGGTAACGGCGATGAACGGGAACGACTGCCAGACGACCAGGATCGCGATCAGCGTGTACGCGGCGGTCGCGTTGGTAGTGGCCCAGTTGAACTGCGACCAGTCGGAGTTGCCGACCAGCCAGTGCGGCATCTTGCTCAGCGCCCAGTCGACCAGGCCGCCGTCCGGGTTGAACATCCAGTAGAACAGCACGCTGGCCGACACCGGCGGGATAGCCCAGGCCAGCAGGGCAGCGGTGCTGACGAAGATGGACATCTTCTTGCCGAGCCGGTTCAGCACCAGGCCGACGATGGTCCCGACGATCAGGGTCGCGGGCACGACCACGAGCGCGAACAGCACCGTGGTGCGGAGCGAGAGCCAGAACTCGGGGTCGGCGAAGATGCTGGTGAAGTTCGCGAAGCCGATCCACTGCGTGGGCAGCACGCCGTTGGCCTGCTGGATCCCGTAGTTCTGGAACGAGTACAGCACGACCTGGACCAGCGGCCAGAGCAGGACCAGCGCGATGCCGGCCAGCGCGGGCAGGATGAGCAGGTACGGCGCCAGCTTGTGGCGGCGGGTGAAAGCGGCGAGCCGGGATCGAACCGACGCCGGGTGCTGCTGGCCCGGGGGAACGGGCCCCCGAAGCCCTCCGTCGCCAGGCGCGGACGGCAGCGGAAGCGGGCCGCCGGCCCGGTGCTGCAAGCTATCGGCCATCGGTCGATTCGCTCCTTCCGGCGGTTCGGATCACGTGCTTGGTGAGTCCCGGCCGGCCGGCCGAGCAGGCCGGCCGGGACTGTCCTACGGCCGGCTGATCACTCGGTGCCGGTGTTGAGCACCGTCTGCAGCTGGGTGTTCGCGTTGTTCACCGTGGTGGTGAAGTTAGCGCCCTGCATGAGCGCCTTCATCATGTTCGGGATGATGTTGTACTTCCCGGTGTCGGCGGTCGCCCAGTTCTTGGAGTTGAGCGGGGAGATCTGGGTGTAGCCGGCCGCCTTGGCGAAGCCCGACATGACCGGGCTGCTGGTGTACACGCCGCTGGACAGCTGCGACGTGAACTCGGGGAAGAAGCCCTGCGAGTTGGCGAACGTGGTCGCGTTCGACGGGCTGTCCATCACCTGGACCAGGTCCCAGGCCGCGGACTGGTTCTTGCTGCCAGCCCAGACGCCGAGGTCGGAGCCGCCAGCGAAGGCCGGCGCCGGGTTCGGGCCATTCTCGCTCGGGATCGGGAACGAGGCCCACTGCGCCTTGTTCTTCGTGCTGACCTGCGCCAGCTGCGCCTGCGCCCACGGGCCGTCGATGTACATGTCCAGCTTGCCGAGCGCGAAGTCCTCGTTCGAACCGCCGGAGGTGGCACCCACGGTGCCCAGCTCGGTCTCGCCGATGTACTTGGCCGGGGAGACCTTCTCGGTGCGCAGCAGGTCCGCGTAGAACTTGATGCCCGCCTCAGACTGCGGCGAGTTCAGCTCGGCCTTCCACTGACTGCCCGACTGCACGGCTACCTGGCCGCCAGCGCCCCAGATGAAGCTGACGATCGCGTTGCTGTCGTCGCTCGGCGCGCCCAGGCCGTAGGTGCCCGGGTAGGCCTTCATCAGCGCCTTGGCGTCGCTGACCAACTGCGCCCAGGTGGCGGGCGGCGAGGAGATGCCGGCCTTGGCGAACTGGTCCTTGTTGTACCAGATGCCGCGCACGCCGCCGAACCACGGCACGGCGTAGACCTTGCTGCCGACGGTGTCGTTGGCCAGGTTCCCCTTGATCAGGTCCGAGCCGCTCGACCAGGAACTCACGTTGCTGGCGATGTCGGCGAGCGCGCCCTGGCCGGCCACGCCGGGTGTGTCGGTGTTACCCAGCTCAGTGATGTCCGGGCCGCCCTTGCCACTGGTCAGGGCGTTGGTCCAGTCGGTCGCCCGGTCTCCCCACGGGATCCAGTCCACGACCACCTTGGTCTTCTTGTACTGCGGGAACTGCTTGTGGAACTGCGAGACGATGCCGTTCATCCAGGTGACCTGGGACGGAACCGAACCACCCATCCGCCACACGACCAGCTTGGCCGGGGCGGAAGAGCTTGAGCCCGCTGACGGGCTGCTGGAGCCACAGCCCGCGATGCCCGCGGCAGCTCCCGCGAGCGCGACGGCCGCACCTACCGCGGCCACCGATCTGGTGAATGTCACTGCCCGATCTCCCTTCCCGGCTGTCAAGTAGCGGAGCCGCGTCCTCCGGGGTTGGACGCCTCCGGCCGGGCCGTACGCCGGCGGCGGCACCTACGTTAAGTGCCGAGTTGGACTGGTTTACCCAGCTAGGCTCGGCGTCGGTGCTCGCCAGGGCGGTGCCCCGACGGTGTATGCCGCAGAAACTAACAGGAAACTTTCCTATAAGATAGAGTCCGTTGCCATATTGAGACACAGAGGGCGTTCAAGCAGGTAGTGCTTGCGCGCACAGTGGTGCTCGGCAGAGTCTGTCGGGCAGTGCTAGCCGACTGAGCCCGCCGGATACGGTGGCTCAGCCAAGGGGAGGGGCGCATGCAGCGACGGCCGGGGACGCCCAGCTTGTTGCGGGAGCTGAACGACCGGTCCGCGCTAGAGCTGCTGCTGGCGGGCGGACCGATGACCAGGGCGCAACTGGGCGAGCACACGGGCCTGTCCAAGGTGACCGCGTCCCAGGCGCTGGCCCGGCTGGGCGAGCGCGGCCTGGTCGCGGTGGCGGGCGAGCAGGCTGGCGGCCGCGGCCCGAACGCCGCGCTGTACGCCGTGATCCCGTCGAGCGCCTACGTCGCCGGGCTGCACGTCGAGCGGGACGAGATCAGCGCCGGCGTCGCGGACGTGACCGGGAACGTGGTGACCAAGATCTCGGTCAACCCGGCCACGGCCGACGACCCGGTGGCGCTGGTCCGCAACGCGGTGATGGCGGCCTGCGACTCGGCCGGCGTCGCGCCCGAGTCGCTGCGCGCGTTCGTGATCGGGACCCCCGGCGTGCTGGACCCGCGCACCGGCGACCCGCGGCTGGCCGTCAACCTGCCCGCCTGGCACGAGGGCGTGCTCGACGCCTTGCGCAGCGACCTCGGCCGGCCGGTCACGCTGGAGAACGACGTGAACCTCGCCGCGATGGCCGAGCGGTCGGTCGGCGCGGCGGCGGGCGTCTCGGACTTCGTGCTGGTGTGGATCGGAGTCGGCCTGGGCCTGGCCACCGTCCTCGGCGGGCGGGTGCACCGGGGCGTGGGCGGGGCGGCCGGCGAGATCGGCTACCTGCCGGTGCCCGGCGTCCCGCTGCCGGAGGACGTCACGCACCCGGCGACGGGCGCGTTCCAGCGGCTCGTCGGCGCGCAGGCGCTGCTGCCGCTCGCCGCTCAGTACGGGTTCAGCCAGCCCACCGCCGCGGCCGCCGTCACGGCTGCGGTCAGCGCCGCGGATGCGGGGGAGGAACGGGGCGGCGCCTTTCTCGGTGAGCTGGCCGGCCGGGTGGCCACCGGGGTCGCGGCCATATCCGTGGTGCTGGACCCCGGTCTCGTGGTCCTCGGCGGGGACGTCGGCCTGGCCGGCGGGACCGCCCTGGCCGAGCGCGTGGCGTCCGAGGTCGGACGGATCTGCCCGGCCCGGCCGACCGTCGTGCCGTCGGCCGTCAGCGGCGGCCCGGTGCTGCGCGGCGCGATCCTCGCCGCCGTCGATCAGGCCCGGTCCGAGCTGCTCGACTCGGTCGCCGCGCCCGCCTGAAGCCCGCGCCCAGCCGGGAAACGCCCTGCTACCCGCGACCGTGCGTGAATCCGGTAGCTATAGCTGCCGAATCTGCGCACAGTGGAGTCAGGCAGCGAAGGGCGGTGCCGGATGCAAGTGCGACGGACGGCATTCCTGGCAGTTCGGCCACGGCAGCATGGGCTATCTGGAGACGGCCCTGTTCGTGCGCGACTGCGGCCGGGCTGCCGGTCGAGCCGGGTGCCAGCGTCCCGCCGCGGCTCAGGGGCGATGTGCCTGACTGCTCCGGCGTCCTGGCGTCCGGAGACCGAGCGACAGCCGCGCAGCAATGGGCAGCCTGGTGGCACCGGCTCATCCGGCAGGCGGCCGACGGAGTGGCAACGGGCGAGGCTCCGCGACGCCGTCCGTGGCTGCCGACCCGAGGCAGATCGCTGGGCAGTCATCCGGCAGCAGGTCGGCCGGACGCGAGGAGGTATTCGACCCGCCCGGAGTTCCATCGCTGGCCAGGCCTGCAGCCGCTTCAGGCTGGTAGTCATCTCGACCCTTGCCTCCGCCTCGGCCTGGTCGCGCGGTCCGGCTGCCCGGCAGGCACGAAGGCAGCAGCGTGTTCGCCTGGCCGGTAGTGCGGGATGTCGCCGAGAACACCGCCGCCGAACTCGGCGTCCCGGTCGGCGCCATAGCGGGCTACGCGTACGTCCTGGCCCTCGAGGGCCAGTGGTCGTATCTGGCCGGGCCGGGCTGCGCGCTGTGCTCGGCCGAGCTGGCCCGTGACCCGGACGCGGCCGGCCAGCTGCTCCGCGACATCTTCCGGTCCGGCCTGGCGGGCCGCCCGAACATGATCGCGTAGAGTTTGTCAGCCTGAGCCTGACATTCTCTACGGGATCATGGCCCGGATCGGAGCGTGCGTGCTCATCTCCATCGACGGGACGTCGCTGACCTGCGCGGGGGTCGCCGACGCGGCGTCCGGCCGGGCCACGGTTCGCGTCGATCCGGCCGCCTTCGAGCGCGCCGCGGCGGCCGCCGCGCTCGCGCGCAAGCTGGCGGCGCAGCACCCGGTCTACGGCCGGACCACCGGCGTGGGCGCGAACCGGAGCCAGGCCGTGCCCGGCACCGACGCGGGCACCCACGGCCTGCGGCTGCTGCGCAGCCACGCGGGCGGCGGCGGCCCGCTGATCGAGGACACGCTCGGCCGGGCGATGCTGGTCGTGCGCGCCAACCAGATCGCGGCCGGCGGCTCCGGCGTCGACCCCGGCGTGCTCGCGGCCCTCGCCGAGTGCGTGAACCGCGGGCTGTGGCCGCCCGCCCCGGTGTACGGGGCGATCGGCACCGGCGACCTGACCGCGCTGGCGGTCACTGCCCTCTGCCTGCTCGGCGAGCGCGACTGGCTGCCGGGCGCGGCCGCGCCGCCGCGGTTCGCGCTGGATCCGCAGGATGCGCTGGCGTTCATTTCCAGCAACGCCGCGACGCTCGGCGAGGCCGCGATCGCCTGCGCCGACCTGACCAGACTGCTCGCCGCCAGCACGGTGATCGCCGCGCTGAGCCACGTCGCGGTCGGCGGATCGGCGGAGCCCTACGCCCGGCCCGTGCAGCAGGCCCGGCCGCATCCGGGTCAGGACGAGGTCGCGGGCCTGCTGCGGGAGCTGCTGGCCGGCCGGCCGCCGGGCAGCGCGAGGATCCAGGATCCGTACGGATACCGGGCCCTGCCGCAGGTCCACGGCGCGGCGCTGGACGCGGTCGCGCACGCCGAAGCGGTGGTGACCACGGAGATCAACGCCGCGGCCGAGAACCCGCTCGTGGACGTCGCCGGGCAGGCGATCTGGCACAACGGCAACTTCCACACCGCCTACGTCGGCCTCGGCCTGGACGCGGCCCGCGCCGCGCTGTTCCAGACCGCGGCGCTGTCCGCGGCCCGGCTCGGGACGCTGATGGAGCCCGAGTTCACCGCGCCTGAACCCGTTCCAGGCGACCGACCCGCCGCCCAGCTCCGGCCTGATGATCCTGGAGTACGTGTCGCACTCGGCCGTCGCTGACATCCGCCGGCTGGCCGCGCCCGCGGCCCTCGGCAGCGCGGTGCTGTCGCTCGGGGTGGAGGAGCACGCCGGCTTCGCCACCCAGGCGGCCCGGTCCGCCACCGGCGCGGTCGCGGCCTACCGGGTCGTGCTGGCCTGCGAGCTGGTGGCCGCGGTGCGGGCGCTGCGGCTGCGCGATATCGCCCTCGAACCCGGCCCGCTGCGCGACGCGTTCGACCGGGCGGCCGCCGTGCTGCCCGCCTCGACCGCGGACCGCCCGCTGGACGAGGACCTGGCCCTCGCGCAGCAGCTGCTGCCCGAGTTCTGCTGACCCTGCGCGCCAGTCCGTAGGACATCAGGTGGTGGTCTGGTGTCGCTAGAAGGACGCACGAAAACCCCCACCCTGGCTCTGCCGGATCGCGAGCGCCGACTCATCATCGAGTGGACGTCCGTCTCTGACTACGCCCGTACCTGGCGACGCCTTCGGCGCACCGAACAGCGGCTCGTCAGGAAGGCCGCCCGCCCGCCCCTCCGTGAGGCGTGGTAGAACCCCGCCGTGTGCTGGTGACGCCGAGGTTGACAAGATGGCGATGGATCATCGCCCTGGTTTCCGCTGCAGTCGTTACCGGCCAGCTCCTACCTACGACGAGGTCTCAGCGTCCAGTAGGCCTGTCGTCCGCCAGCGGGAGGCACGACCTGTTGGCCAGCAGATGGGACCACCGCGATTCAGCCGAAGCTGCAGGGAGCGGCGATCTTCAGGCGGGTGTTTGCGCCGGAGCGCAGCAGTCATGCCCCTGTACGGGAGCGATTAGGCCTGCAACGACCGGACGCTCCGAGGTTGGAGCATGCCGACGATGGAACGCGAGCCAGAGAAGGTAGCTGGGAGCCATGACCGCCACTGTCCACTGGACGCAGTCCTCGACGAAGGCCAGCTGGCTCACTGTGTGATAGCCGTGGACAGTTGCCACCACGCGTGCGGGAAACTCGGCCCACGCCAACGCAGTGCTGCGGCATGCCTTCCACGGGACCGATCATGCATCCGCTGCTGGAAGAGACCACCGGCGCGCTAGCCAGCGCCAGGCCTGCAGCGGCAGCGCCGCGAGCGGAGCGGCCAAGACCACCGACCAGCCGGGGATCAGCCTGATGCGCGACGAGGCCGCAGCGATGCCCTGGTGCGTGCGCGCATAGACCGCCGGGCTGAGCACAGGAGTAGCCCGGCCAGGCCTGTTGTGGACACGGCAGCTTGCTGGAGTGCCACCCCGGCCACCAAGTCTGCTGCCTCAACAGATTGCCGATGGATATGTAGATCGATATGCCGCGGGAGTCCGGCTGCCGCGCGAGACTCTCCAGCAGAGGAATGCGAGACGGGGATCAGGCGAGACCGTAGGTCTTGGATGCCACAGAGGCGCTCTGGCGAAGCACCTCGGCCGCCGCAGCCAGGACCAGGTATGCCGCTATCAGCGTTATCGGGTCCTCGTGCCATGCCCGCATGGTGACACTGCGGGATGCCCGCCAGGCATGGCCGAGCATGTGGTGAATGCGCAGCATAGTCAGGCCATCGTACGAGGGGCCGGGATTTTGCGCCAGGCGAGCCGCGCGGCGCGGGAAGCGCCGCCGCGCGGTCGGCGTTAAGTCGCTGCAGTCCCCGCACGGGGACATCGGCCGTGCCGGGGCGTGCGGCGGCTGTGCGGCGGTGTGGCAGCTTCTCCTACGGCATCGGCCACGGGACCTACGCGAGGGCGCGGCCCAATCTCGCCTCCCAGGAGCGCCGACGCTCCGCGCGGCGCGCAGGACGACGCCGCAATGGCGGCCGTGGCTATTCCTTGCCTGCCGCTACTCCGCAGTGAGATAGAGCAGGCGCTCGGCCTCATCGAGAGCTAGTCCGATGGGTAGCTGTCGATGAGATCGCTCCGGTGTGCGGGGCTGGTGCGGTTCGACTTCCGCCGGGGCCGAGGAGGATGCGGACGCCCTCGTCGCGCAGGGATTCGACGCTGCGGCGGAACGGGGCGCGCCTGGCTAGGGCGGCGTTGACGAAGGGCAGGACGACGACGGGGACATCCATGCCGGTCATCTCGGCGAGGATGCCGAGCGCGTAGGTGTCGCTGGTGCCGAACGCCCACTTGCAGATCGTGTTGTAGGTGGCCGGTGCGACGATGATCGCGTCGGCTGGACTGTCGACCTGGGCGCGCCGGGCGTGCGGTACTGGCTGCGAACCGAGCTGCCGGTCTGGCTTCTGATCGCGGCAGGGTCGAAGAAGCGAGGGCGGCCGGGGTGGCCACCACCTGGACGGTCCAGCCGCGTTCGATGGCCTGGCCGATCAGGGTGGTGACGGTCTGAGGCCGGGCCGGCCCCGCAAACGATGATCGGTCAGGATGCGCGTGTGCGGGTTGGTCACTGGGCGGCGCCGATGCGGTGGCGGCGAACTGGGGGGCCTGCGCGCTTGACGGTGGGCGGGGCCGGTGGCGGCCAGTTCGCGGACGAGATCTGGCGGACGGAGGGCGGCCGGTGATTTCCTCGGGCGCGGTCTGGTGGGCCGCCCGGAGGGCGAGGTAAGCGTTCTCGTGCCGGGCGCGCTGGAGGAATGCGCGAGCGGTGTCGATGAGCAGGGTCGCCTTCCGTTCGGTGACGGTCGATCGGCGTCGAGGCGGATGCCGCGGGCGAGGTCGATGGCCGTTCCTGCGTCGCCGAGAGTGACGGCAATGTTGATGCGGTGGAGCTTGGCGTTGATGGGGCCGAACGCGGTCCAGCAGTGGTTTGCGTCTTGGCCGAGCCGCCGGGCGGCGTCCTCGGCCTCGGCGAGGAGCTCGTGGGCGGTGGGGCGGTTGTCGTCCTGGGCGGCGGCGACGGCGCCGCGCAGCAGCAGCGCCCCGTAGACCGACAGCGAGCCCGGGGTCGGGTCGGTTGAGGTCGCGGTCCAGCTGCGGCGAGGGTAGCTGGCGGCCGTGGCGACCGCCGTCGCGTGGTGACCGCCGTTCATCAGCGCGTGCGTGATGATCCTCGCGCTGCTGGCGATGGCCACCGGGTCGCCACTGGCGCTCGCGGCCTGCATGCTCCGGTCAGCGGCAAGTGACGCCAGGCCCGGGTCCCCGTGCTTGAGCATCAAGCTGGCGGCGACGTGATGCGCCTCGGCTGCCAGCGTGCATGCCTGGAGACGCTTCGGCTCGGTCGAGTACGGCGCAGGCGGCTTGCAAGCGGGTAAGAAGCTGCGGCAGCTCCCTGGTGACCTGGAAGTAGGCACAGGCCTGGTAATCGCGCTTCGCGCCTGGCGACGGCATCAGCCAGCGCGGAGAGGTCCGGTGGCGCATCTACGGCCGCGAAGCCGATGCCGGAGAGCGTAGCGAGCGCCGCGGCGAGCGACTCGATCGCGTCGGAGGGGCCGCGCCGGGAGTCGGCCAGGACGGCGCCGAAGAGCGAGGCTCCGGTGAGACTGACTGAAGGTTCGCCGTCGCACGGGGTCGGCGTCCTCCTCATTCTCCGCGGGGTCGTCAGCGGGTAGCTTGCGCACCGGGGGGGCGAGGCCGAGGGCGATGCGGGCCGGGCGGGCATGTTGAGCCCGTTGGCGATGCGGAGGTAGACTGCTAGCTCCTCGACCTTGGATATTCCGCGCATGATGGTGCTGATCTTGCCTGGGTCATCGCGCATGCAATGGCGATCTGAGTCTGGCTGACCCGCTGTACTGGCTGACGAGCTGGACACGTGGCTGATATCGCGCCGGCGCAACGCTCGATCATCTCAGGTCGCTGCCAGAGCGATTCGGGATCTTGGCTAAGTCGTAAGCACGGCGGCGCATGCATGATCGTCCCTAGGAATTTGGTCCGGCCTGGATGGGGCTGCTGAATACGAGCTTATATGCCGCTGGGGATATCGCCTGGTGCTGGGAAGGCGCCATTGCAGCGCGATTGTTGGCGTCATCAGCGCTGCGTCATAGCGGCGAACCATCGCGCAGGCGAGGTGACGATATGCCTCCGCATCCGCGCCGACGCCGGGCATCGGCGGCGGTGGTCACCTGCGGACCAGTGCGCGGGGAATGCAGGCCTGAGCTTAGCGACTGGGCGCAGCACGCGGCCGATTCCAACGACCCGTCCGGCTGGGATCGCTGCGCCCGTCAGGTGGCAGACAGCTACCACGTGCGTGTCGACAGTGCCTGCTGCACCGGCAGACCCCGTTACATCGCAGTGGCGCGCAGTCTGAGCGTGAGGCCTTATGCCGTGGTGACCAGCGACCCGGTGGAACTGCTGCAGGCGCTCGGATGCACGGATCTCACGGCGACGGCGCCTCCTGCCGCAAGGCAGCGCGATGAGACCCGTGCGGCGCTTGCGCTGCTGAGGTTCCACTGGGACGACCCGACCATTTCGCATTCCGCGATGGTCGTTACACCGCGACCGCGCGGTTCGGGCACTGCGAGGTCCTCTGCTCCGACGACCCGGACGAGCTGCAGCGCTGATCCGCCGGCATTACCCGACACGCCTGACCGAACGATCGAGCACCTAGTCGTCTGACCCGTCCTGGCCTGGGCGTAAGGCCGACGTCAAGGTCTCCGCAAGACCCCGCCGGCACGCTCGGAACTGTACGGGAGCTGTGCGGGCGGCCGCAAAGCGGCCCTGCGAGGAGGTAGGACACGATGGAGCAGATGAAGCCCGAGCAGGGCGTGACCGCCAGGTGCTGGGCGAAAAGCTCGCTGAGTTACGCCACGGTGACTGCGTGGAAGTTGCGCGACTGAGGGGCCCGGCGGCGTCGCCGTCCGGGACAGCAAGGACCCGTCCGGTCCGGTGCTGTCGTTCACCGCGGCGGAGTGGGCCGCGTTCCTGGGCGGGGTGCGCGGCGGTGAGTTCGACGCCATGCTCGATGGCTAGCGGCGCGCTGGCTGCAGCGCGATTAGTCGGCAGCGCCCCGCCGCCGCGGGTTCGCCCCGGTCGGCCGCGATGGCCGGCGGTCGGATGCCGGGGTGATCCGGCTGACCGGCCGGGACCGGCCGGGCTGGTGCTCTGCGGGGAGATGTACGGCGCGCGCCGTATGACCTTCTCGCCGGTCGCGCTGGGGGTGCGGGAGGACCGGTTGCGCGGCATCGTGGCCCGGTGGCGGCGGCGGGGCTTGCGGCGACGGGCCGGCTGGCCCGGGCCCGGCTTGGTGCTGGCTGACCCGGGCGGGACTCGCCGGGATCGGCCTGCGCTATGCGCGGGCTGCGCCGGCCCTGGCGAGGCTGGCGCACATCCGGACCGTACTGGCAGTCCGGCTGTCGATGGAAGACAGCGACGCCTACCAGGATGGTGGGGCGTGGCGGCGCAGTGAGCGCCGCATCACGGCCGCCGCGGCGACCGGGCGGCTGGCCGTGCACGTGCCCGACGCGGAGGTGCACTGGCCCGACGGCGCCGGCCCGTACGGCGGGGAGTGCTGGGCGGTCGAGGCCGAGCTGACGCCCAAGCCGCTGGCCCGGGTGACACCCCGCCCTACGGCTACCAAGCGGACCGGGTCACCCACCCCGTGCCCGCCAAGGCCGCGCTCGGCGCCACCAAACACGCCTCGCCCTCGCATCCCGTCCGCGCGCCCATCGTCGCGGCATCTATGCCTGGCGGACGCAGGACCGGCTCGGGCTGCGGGCTATCGCCGCCCGGCTCAACAACGACCCGGCCGCCTGCCCGCCGCCGAGGCCCGGCGGCTGGACCCCACCGGGGTTAACTCGATCCTCGCCAACCCCAAGTACACCGGGTACATGGTCTACGGCCGCACCCGCAAGAACGGGAAAAGCCGGGGCCAGCGCGTCCCCCCGGCGGAGTGGATCTGGTCCCCCGAGCCCGCCCATCCCGCGATCGTCAGCCGGGCGACCTGGGACGCCGCCCAGCTAGCCGGGCCGAGCATTCCACCAGCCGCGACGACCCCGGCGCCACTCCCACCCCGCCACCCGCCGCACCTACGTCCTGCGCTCCCGGATCCGGCACCGGGAATGCAAACGGCGGATGCCCGGCCGCACCCTCACCCCCCGGCCCGGGCGGCCAGGCCATCACCTACTACGGCTGTCCCCACGACACCGCCAACCCCGCCACGCCGCCGCCTGCCCCGAAACCGTCCGCATCCGCGAAGACCATTTGCTGGGAGTCATCCGCCAGTTCTTCGCCCAGAGGATCTTCGGCCCCGACCGCGCCGCCATACTCGCCGCCACCCTCCCCGCAGACGACACCGACGCCGCCAGCCGGCAACAGCAGCAGGCCGAAGCCCAGCTCACCGACCTCGCCACCCCCGCACCCCGCCCCGACCTGCTCGACGTCCTCCCGCTGCTTGGCGACATCCTCACCCGGGCCCCCGCCCGCCGCCAGCAGCAGCTCTACCAGGCCTTCGACCTCCAGATCCTCTACGACAGCGGCAAACACCAGGTCAGCATCCACGCCGTCATCAGCTCCGCCACCCCCCGCACCCTCGCCGCCATCATCAGCGACAGCGAACCCCCCGCCCATCCCGACAACGGAGACGTGGCCCATTTGGTACAGGTCCCTAGAACAACAGCAGACCACTACCTGATGTTGTTGCCGGGAGTGCACGCCGGCCGGTCACGCGGGTTCGGGCCGCGGCAGTGGGGCGGCGGGCTGCGCTACGCCGGGCGGACCGCCTGGACCTGGGTCGTCATCGCGACTAGCCGGTCCTGAGAGTCCCGCATGCTCGTCTGCACGGTGACCGTGGTCCGGCCGCGGTGCAGCGGGACCGCCTCGGCCCGTACGGTGCCCGCGGTGACCGGGCGGAACATCTGCGTGGTCGAGGTGATGGTCGCCGTGGTGCAGCCTTCGGGCAGGCCCAGGAACGCCACCAGGGCGCCGGCGGTGTCGGCGAGGGTCATCAGCGCGCCGCCGTGCATGATCCCGGCCGTCGTGCACAGCCGCTGCTCCCAGTCGAGCGTCGCGACCACGCGGTCCGGGCCGGCTTCGGTCAGGGCCATGCCCAGCTGTCCCGGCATACGGCATGAGCGCGATCAGCGCCTCGAATTCGGCGGTCATGACGTCAGTGTGCCAGCGGGACGGGTGAAGTCACCCGCGTTCGGCCGCGCCGCGCCGCCGGTCTCAGCCGCGCAGCCGCAGGCCTTTGGGCGTCGGCCGGAATCCGGCCGACTCCAGCGCCCTGGCCAGCGGCGAGTCGTACACGCCAGCGCCGTCAGCCCGCTCGACCGTCAGCCGTCCGAGCGCGCCCGCCCGGACGGCGGCGGCCAGCTCGGCCGAGGCAGGCTCGAGCAGCTCCGGCTCACTCGTCCACGACAGCAGCGTCTTGCCGCCCCGCTCCACGTACAGCACCAGCTCGCCGTCGCAGAGCACGACCAGCGCGCCCGCCTTGCGGCCCGGCTTGTGCCCGGTCGCGCTGTCCTCCGGCCGCTCGGGCCAGGGCAGCGCCGCTCCGTAGGCGTTCGCCGGGTCAGCCGCGGACAGCACGATCATCCGCCGCGCGGGCTGGCTCGGGCGGTGTAGCCCACGGGTCCGCGGCCACCGCCGACGCTCTGGCCGTGTCCGCCATCGCGCGCATCCGGTCGACCGCGCCCGGCAGCGCGAACTGGGCCGCGCCGAGACCCTCGACGAAGTAGCCGCGGCGGCACTGACCGGCCTCCTCCAGCGCGCGCAGCACCGGGTAGAGCGCGCCGAATCCGCCGCTGACGTGCTCGGCCGCCGCCGCGCCGCGGATCAGGATGCCGTGCCGTTCGAGCAGCGCCCGCGCCTGGGCGTGCCGCCGCCGGGTGGGATCGGACTCCGCTGGCGGCAGCGCGGACCAGCGGCCGCTGACCGTGGGCGGCCCGGACCTGGACGGCAGCACCGCGCGCCCGTAGCCGGGTCGCCGGGACAGGCCCGCCGCCCGGCCGGCCGTACGCGCGCGCCGGGCTGGTTCCGGAGCCGTCGGCGGCCGGCGCGACCGGCCGGCCGCTGCCCAGCACCGTGCGCAGCGGCGCCAGCGTGTCGTTGGTCAGCCGGCCGGCCCAGACGAGGTCCCAGATGGCGCTGGCCACCTCGCGATCGGTGCTGCGGGCGGCGTCGGCCGGCAGGCTGGCGAAGACGCGGTCCGCGATCGCGCGGAAGAACAGCGCGCCGCCGCCGTCGAGCGCGTCGAGCACCGCCTGGTGCACGGGTGTCATCGTGATCTCGGCCGGGTCCGGCAGCAGCAACGGCGCCGCCGCCGCTGGTGCCAGCACGATCCAGCCATCGCCGCCCGGCAGCGCGCCCGCACCCGACCAGCTGACCTCGCCGGCGGCGGTCAGCTCGTCCAGCAGCGCCGGCGAATAGCCAGGCACGCGACCGGGCAGCACGAGGGTCTCAAGCGCGGACGCGGGGATGGCCGCCCCGGCCAGCTGGTCGATCACGTCATAGACGGCATCGACCCTGGCCGGACGCTGCCTGCCGTCGGCCGGTGCCGCCTTCGCCGCGTGCTGCCAGGCCGGCAGGAAGGCCGCGTAGGCGGCGGGCGGGGCCGGCTCGACTTCCTTGCGCAGCTTGGCCAGGCACCGGCGGCGCAGCATCCGCAGCACCCCGGCCTCGCACCAGCTCGTGCCGCCGCTCGGGTGGAAGTCCCCCTCCGAGACCACGCCCTCGGCCGCGAGCCGGTGCAGCGCGCTGGTGACGACGGCGACTCCCAGCCCGTATCGCTCGGCCACGGCGGTCGCGCTGAACGGGCCGTGCGTGCGGGCGTGCCGGAGCACCAGGTCGCGCAGCGGATCCGCGACGGGCTCGGTGAACGCGTCCGGAATGCCGGGCGGCAGGGCCACGCCCAGGGCGTCCCGCAGCCGGCCGCAGTCCTCGATCGCGCTCCAGCGCGGCTCGCCGGCGATGCGCAGCTCCAGGATGCGGCGCTGCCCGGCGAGTCCGGCCAGCCACTGCGCCGCGTGGTCAGGGTCGGCGGCGCGCTGCTCGACCTCCGCCGTAGTCAGCGGCCCGAGCGCGCGCAGCATGTCGGCGACCGCCTCGGCGTCCCTGCCGGTGCGGCCTGGCGCCAGCCGCTGCAGCTCCCGCTCGGCTTCCTCGACCACCATCGGGTCCAGCAGCTCGCGCAGCTCGGGCTGGCCGAGCAGCTCCGCGAGCAAGGCCGAGTCGAGCGCGAGCGCCTGGGCGCGGCGCTCGGCGAGCGGGGCGTCGCCCTCGTACATGAACGCGCCGATGTAGCGGAACAGCAGGGACTTGCTGAACGGCGACGCGGTCGGCGTCTCGACCTCGACGAGCCGGATGCGGCGGCTGGCCAGGTCGCGCATCAGCGCGACCAGGCCGGGCACGTCGAAGACGTCCTGCAGGCATTCCCGGATCGTCTCCAGCACGACCGGGAACGTGCCGTACTGGCTGGCCACCGCCAGCAGCTGGGCGGCCCGCTGGCGCTGCTGCCACAGCGGCGTCCGGCGGCCGGGCTGCCGCCTGGGCAGCAGCAGCGCCCGCGCGGCGCATTCCCGGAACCGGGACGCGAACATGGCGGACGCGCCGAGCTCGGCCGTCACCAGCTGCTCGACTTCCTCCGGGTCCAGCATCGCGATGCCGGCCGGCGGCGGCTCGTCCGCGTCCGGCACCCGGATCACGATGCCGTCGTCGGTGTGCAGGGCCTGCACGTCCATCCCGCCGTACCGCTCGCGCAGCCGGGAGGCGATGGCCAGCGCCCACGGCGCGTGCACCTGGGCGCCATACGGGCTGTGCAGCACCAGCCGCCAGTCACCGAGCTCATCCCGGAAGCGCTCCAGCACGAGCGTCCGGTCGTCCGGCAGGTAGC
Organism: uncultured Actinomycetota bacterium; assembly: GCA_963805805.1. Classification (GTDB taxonomy): domain Bacteria; phylum Actinomycetota; class Actinomycetes; order Streptosporangiales; family Streptosporangiaceae; genus JAJYUU01. Next base: position 33,091 of record CAWDVS010000015.1, read on the forward strand.
CCGTCGCCCGCCGCTGCTCGGACAGGTAGGAGACGAGGTTCACCGCGGCGAGCTGGTCCAGGCCGTCGTCGCCGAGCCGGGCGACCGCCTGGTCCTCCGGCATGGCGCCCAGCTCGCGGCAGAACGCGCCCATCGCCGCGCCGAGCTCGGCCGGGCGGCCAGGCGCGTCGCCGTGCCAGAACGGCAGCCGTCCGGGCTGGCCCGGCGCGGGGGTGACGAGCACCTGGTCGGCGGTGATGTCCTCGATCCGCCACGAGGTGGCACCGAGCACGAAGACGTCGCCGACTCGCGACTCGTACACCATTTCCTCGTCTAGCTCGCCGACCCGGCGGGAGTGCCGCCCCGACCGATCCGGCTGCCCGCTGGCCAGGAACACCCCGAACAAGCCGCGATCGGGGATGGTGCCGCCGTTGCTGATCGCCAGCCGCTGGCTGCCCGGCCGGCCGCTGAGCCTGCCGGTCACCCGGTCCCAGATCAGCCGCGGCCGCAGCCCGGCGAAGTCCTCGCTCGGGTAGCGGCCGGCGAGCATGTCCAGCACCGCCTCGAAGACCGGCCGGGTCAGGGTCGCGAACGGAGCCGCGCGCCGGACCACCTGCTCCAGGTCGGTGACCTCCCAGTCGTCCAGCGCCGTCATCGCGACAATCTGCTGGGCGAGCACGTCCAGCGGGTTGCGCGGCATCCGCATCTGCTCGATGCGGCCCGCCCGCATCTGGGCGGTCACGACGGCCGCCTGCACGAGGTCGCCCTGGTACTTCGGAAAGAAGATGCCGCGGGAAACGTCGCCGACGTTGTGCCCGGCGCGGCCGGTGCGCTGCAGCCCGCTGGCCACCGACGGTGGCGACTCAACCTGGATGACCAGGTCCACCGCGCCCATGTCGATGCCCAGCTCGAGGCTGGAGGTCGCCACGACGGCCGGCAGCCTGCCCGCCTTCAGTGCTTCCTCGATCTGGTTTCGCTCCTGCCGGGAGACCGAGCCGTGGTGCGCCCTGGCGACGACCGGCGGCGCGCCGGTAGCGGCCGCCGACTGCGCCATGATCTGCGCGGGCATCCTGGCCGGGCCCGCCGCGGCCGACCCGTCCGCGCCTGGCCCGGCGGCAGGTCCGCTGCTTGCCGCCGCGAACAGATCGCCGGCCGCGGGGTCAGCGGCGGGCGAGTCCTGCTCCGTTTCCGCCGCCCGCTCGGCCGCGAGGTCGTTCAGCCGGCCGCACAGCCGCTCCGCCAGGCCGCGGGAGTTGGCGAACACGATCGTGGAGCGATGCGCCTCGATCAGATCCAGCACCCGCGCCTCGACGTGCGGCCAGATGGAGTGCTGCCGGGCCGGGTCCCCGGCCTGGGGCCGCCCGCCGTCGCCGTCGGCCTGCCCCGCGCCCGCGGCCGTCTGCAGATCGGCCATGTCCTCTACCGGGACGACGATCTGCAGGTCCAGCCGCTTCTCGCTCGGCGGCGCGACCACCGATACCGGCAGTGCTCCGCCGAGGAACGTGGCGACTTCCTCGGGTGGCCGGACGGTCGCCGACAGCCCGATCCGCTGGGCCGGCCGGGCCGCCACCGCGGCCTGCACGCCCGTGGCCGGTGCGCTCCGGGTCGGTGTACCCCGAGCGCCGGGGCCACCGAGGTCTGCGGGCTCATCCGCAGCGCGTCCAGTCGCTCCAGCGACAGCGCGAGGTGCGCGCCGCGCTTGCCGCCCGCGAGCGCGTGCACCTCGTCCACGATGACGGTCTCGACCCCGCGCAGTGACTCGCGCGCCTGCGAGGTCAGCAGCAGGAACAGCGACTCCGGGGTCGTGATGAGGATGTCGGGCGGCTTGCTGGACATCTTGCGGCGCTCGTCGGCGGCGGTGTCGCCGGTCCGGACCGCCACCGTGATGTCGGGCTCGGGCAGCCCGAGCCGACGGGCCGCGCGGCGGACCCCGGTGAGCGGTGAGCGAAGATTCCGCTCGACGTCGACCGCCAGCGCTTTCATCGGCGAGATGTACAGCACGCGGCAGCGGTGCCGGGGATTGGCGGGGACCGGCTCGGTGGCGAGCTTGTCGATGGCCCACAGGAACGCGGCCAGCGTCTTGCCCGAGCCGGTGGGCGCGATCACCAGGGTGTGGTCGCCCGCTCCGATCGACTGCCAGGCCTGCGCCTGGGCCTGCGTGGGCGCGGCGAAGGCAGCGCTGAACCAGGCCCTGGTGGCCGCGCTGAAGCCTGGCAGCCCGCCCGTGCTGGCCGGGCCGGTGCTCACCGGGCCCGCGCCTGTCGCCGACATACCTCCATACTGCCTGGTCCTGCCGACAGTCTGGCCCGGTCAAGCAGGCCCAGCACAGCAGCCCAGCCTGGTGGCCTCAGCCCAGCAGCCGCAGCGCCTCGGCCAGCGGCAGCGCCCGCTGGTCGCGCTGGGATATGACCGAGACGGGCACCGGCCACGGGATGGCCAGGTCCGGGTCGTCAAAGGCGATGGAGACATCCTCGGCCGGGTCATGCAAGCGGTCAATCCGGTACGAAACGTCAGCCGGATCGGTCAGCGCCTGGAACCCGTGCGCGCAGCCGGCCGGCACGTAGAGCGTCACCTGGGAGGACCCGCTGAGGTCGAAGCTCTCCCAGTTGCGAAATGTCGGCGAGTCCGGCCGCAGGTCGACCACCACGTCGAACACCGCCCCGTATGAGCAGCGGACCAGCTTCGCCTCACCGGCGCCGCGGCGCACGTGCATGCCGCGCACGACCCCCTGCCGGGACCGGGAGATGCTGTCCTGCACGAACCGGGCCGGGTCGAGTCCGGCGGCGCGCACATCGGACTCCTCGTAGGTCCGGCAGAAGAACCCGCGCTCGTCGACGTGCGGCTCGGGCAGGAACAGCAGGGCGCCCTCGATGCCGGGGACGGAATCAACCTTCATGACCGGAAACCCTAGTGGTTAGCCGGGCAGCGATCAGTTGGATCGGGCCGCGGCGCGGTAGCGGTCGATGACGATGCCGGCCAGGGCCGGATGGCCGCCGAGCGGGGCGGTCACCCAGTCCGCTCCGCTGCCCGCCAGCTGGTCCTGGAACTGGCCGGGGGCGAGCAGGTACGAGGCGACGGCTACCTGCCCGCCCGTCTGCGCCCGCAGGCCGCGCACCGCGTCCGCGACCGCGGGCTGCGCGGCGGACAGGTACGCGGGCCGGACGGGCACGTCCAGGTGGGCCGCGAGCAGCTCCGCCTGCTGCCCGACGTCGGTCATCGCGGCCGGGTCCGAGGAGCCGGCCGCGGCGAGCACCAGCGGCGTGCCGTCCGGCACGCCGGCTTCGGCCAGCCGGGCCGTCAGGGCGGTCAGCAGCAGCTGATCGGGTCCCAGCGGCGCGGCGACCCGCGCGCCCGAGGTCTGCGCCGCCGCGGCGATGTCGGCCGAGATGTGGTAGCCAGACGACAGCAGCAGCGGGACGATGACCGCGCCGCGCCCGGCCGCGTCCAGCTGCGCGGGCAGGGACGGCTCCGCGTGGCCGAGGAAGGCGACCCGGACGTCGAGCACTGGTGCCAGCCGGGCGATCTGCCTGCCCACCGTGCGCACGACGTCGGCGGCGGCGGGGTTCCTGCTGCCGTGCGCAACCGCCAGCAGCGCCGGGCCGCTCACTGACTAGCCCCTAGCGATTCCCGCAGGCGGACGACGTCGCCGATCACGACCACGGCCGGCGGGGCGATCCCGGCCTGCGCGGCGTCGGCCGCCACCGCGGCCAGCGTCGAGGTGAGGACGCGCTGGGTGGGCATCGTGCCATCGCAGATCACGGCCACCGGGGTGGCCGCGTCCCGGCCGCGCTTGATCAGCTCGGCCGCGACGCTGTCCAGGTGCGAGACGGCCATCAGCAGCACCAGCGTGCCGGGGCCGTTCGCCAGCGCGTCCCAGTCGACGGTGGCGCCCGGCTGCGACGGGTCCAGGTGCGCGGACACGACGGCGAAGTCCTGGGTGACGCCGCGGTGCGTCACCGGGATGCCCGCGTACGCCGGCACCGCGATCGCGCTCGTGACGCCGGGGACCACCTGGAACGGCACCGCCGGCCCGGACGCAGGCGAGCGCTTCCTCGCCGCCCCGGCCGAAGACGAACGGGTCACCGCCCTTGAGCCGGACCACCCGCTGCCCGGCGAGCGCCCTGGCCACGATGAGCTCGTTGATCTTGTCCTGGGTGAGGTTGTGCGCGTGCGGCGCCTTGCCCGCGTCGATGATCTCCACGTCGGGATCGAGGGCCGCCAGCAGGGCGCGGGGGGCGAGCTTGTCGGTCACCACCACGTCGGCTTCGGCCAGCAGCCTCCGGCCCAGGACCGTGATCAGGCCCGGATCGCCGGGACCGCCGCCCACCAGGGCGACATGCCCGGTCGCGGCCGGGCGCTGCCTGCGCACCGGCAGCGTGCCGGCCGCGAGCGCGGCCTCGATCGCCGCGCGCAGCCGCTGGGCCCGGCGCGGATCGCCGCCGGCGGTGACCGCGACCGTGATGTCGTCCTGCCGGGTGACCGACGGCGTCCACGCCTCCGACGCGGCGGCGTCGTCCGCCCGCACGCACCAGATCCGGTGCCGCTCGGCCTCGGCGGCCACCTGAGCGTTGACCGCCGGGTCGCTGCTGGCGGCGTGCGCGAGCCACGCCGCGGCGAGGTCGCCGTCGCGGTACTCGCGGGGCAGCACGGTGACCGGCAGCGCGGCCAGCTCGGGCAGCACCGCCGGCGCGATCACGATGACGTTCGCGTCCGCGTCCAGCAGGCCGCGGGCGCGCCGCAACGCGACCCGGCCGCCGCCGACTACGACCGCGCGCTTACCCGCCATCGACAGCGCGAGGGCGTACCGCGGCGCGCTCACGCCGGCGTCCGGGTGCGCGGGTCACCCAGCTGCGGCCGGACGACCGCGGTGAACCGCAGCTGGAACGCCCGGGCGCAGGCGCGGCACTCCCAGTCGCCGGCGTCGGCGCCAGCCGGGCGGAGATTCTCCTCGCCGCAGTACGGGCAGTAGAACGGGACCTGCCGCTCGCCGGTCATGCCAGCGCCCCGGCGCTGGCCTGACCGGCGGACAGTGCTTGCTCGGTCGGGGTCATGCCAGCGCTCCGGCGCTGGCCTGACCGGCGGACAGTGCTTGCTCGGTCGGGGTCATGGCTGCACCGCCAGCAGCTCCTGGTCGGCCCGCCGCACCCAGGTCGCGAACTCCTCGCCCGGTGCCCGGTCGGCCTGGTAGTTGCGCAGCAGGCCCTCGACGTAGTCCGTGAGCCCCTCCGCGGTGACCTTGAGGCCGCGCAGCTTGCGCCCGAAGCCGGGGTCCGCGCCGAGCGAGCCGCCCAGGTGCACCTGGAAGCCCTCCTGCCCGTCGACGATCGAGCCCTTCAGCCCGATGTCAGCGAGCTGGAACCGGGCGCACGAGTTCGGGCAGCCGTTGACGTTGATGGAGATCGGGGAGTCGAAGTCGGGCAGCCGCTTGGCGAGCTCGGTGTACAGCTCGCGGGCCCGGCCCTTGGTCTCGACGATCGCGAGCTTGCAGAACTCGATGCCCGTGCAGGCCATCGTGCCGCGCCGGAACACCGACGGGGCCGCCTGCAAGTCGATGGCCGCGAGCTCGGTGGTCAGCGCCTCGACCGACTCCGCGGGGACGTCGAGGATCAGCAGCTTCTGCTCGACGGTGAGGCGGACCCGGCCGGATCCGAATTCCTCCGCCAGGTCGGCCACCTGCCACAGCTGGGTGCCCGACGACCGGCCGGTGTGCGGCGCGACGCCGACGTAGTACCGGCCGTCCCGCTGCCGGTGCGCGCCCAGGTGGTCGCGCGAGCCGGAGCCGACGGGCGGCGGGGCCGGACCGTCCGCGAGCGCACCGCCCAGGTACTCGGTCTCCAGCACCTCCCGGAACCGCTCGGTGCCCCAGTCCGCGACCAGGAACTTCAGCCGGGCGCGGCTGCGCAGCCGCCGGTAGCCGTAGTCCTGGAACAGCTTGGCGACCGCGGCCCAGACCTCCGGCACCCGCTCGGCCGGCACGAACGCGCCGAGCCGCTGGCCCAGCATCGGGTTCGTGGACAGCCCGCCGCCGACCCACAGGTCGAATCCCGGCGTGCCGTCCGGGCCGATCACGCCCACGAAGGCGACGTCGTTGATCTCGTGCGCGGTGCACTGATTCGAGCAGCCGGAGACCGCGGTCTTGAACTTGCGCGGCAGGTTGGCCAGGTCCGGCCGGCTCATGGCCAGTTCCTCGGTGGCCCGCAGCGCCGCGGAGGCGTCGATGATCTCGCCGGAGTCCAGGCCCGCCACCGGGCAGCCGAGGATGTTCCGCGGCACGTCGCCGCAGGCCTCCTGGCTGGACAGGCCGACCTCGGCCAGCCGCTCCCAGACGGCCGGGATGTCCTCGATCCGCAGCCAGTGGAACTGAATGTTCTGCCGGTCGGTGACGTCGGCCAGGTCCCGGCCGTACTCCTTGGCCACCTCGGCGATCGCGCGCAGCTGGGTGGCGGAGAGCTGGCCGCCGGGGATGCGGACCCGCATCATGAAGAACGGGTCCTCGATCTCCGCGTCCTCGAGCGCGCCGGTCTTGCCGCCACCGATGCCGGGCTTGCGCTGGGTGTACAGGCCCCACCAGCGGAACCGGCCGCGCAGGTCGCTCGGGTCGATCGAGTCGAACCCCAGCACCGAGTACCGGTTGATGATCCGATCCCGGACGTTCAGGCCGGGATCGTCTTTCTTGAATCGCTCGGCCGGGTTGAGCGGCTCGTGATGGCCGAGGGCCCACTGGCCCTGGCCGCGCAGCTTCTGGCCGCGCTGGGGCTGGGATGGCATCGTCGCGGGGATCCTTCTTGCTGGTCTGGAGGCAGGGCACGGGCAGGGTCCGCCCGGGACCGGGCGGGCTATGGCGCGCTGGAAACCTGGGTCAGCGAGAAGGACGACAGATCGCGCTGGAGACGCGCATCTGATCAATGTGACGGCGGCAGACCAACCACGGCCCGCGATGAGCGGTCGGGCGGTTCACGGGAGCCTCCGGAAGCTAGGTCGCGTACTGCGCTACGGGTTGCTGGCCGCGCGGCGCTGCGCTGACTGCACTTCTTTGAAAGTAACACTAGCGGCCAGCTATTCCGCAAGAGGAAAACTTCTGGTGCCGAAGCTTCCGGCGAGCAGCCGGCGGGTGCGTTCCCATGCGTCAGCGGCCGCCTCCGGCCGGTAGGTGTCGCGCTCGAAGCAGGCGAACCCGTGCGGCGTGTCGGGGTAGACGACGACCTCGTGCGTAACCCCGGCGCTGGTGAGCGCGGCGTCGATGGCGGCCAGGTCGCCTGGCCCGTACAGGTGGTCGCCGGCCCCCGCCAGCACCAGCACCGGGGTGCCGAGTTCGGCCAGCCGCGGCGTGCTGGCGAGCACCGGCTCGGCCCGGCTCAGGCCGGTGTCGCTGCCGGTCAGCCAGCCCGGATAGAACACGGCCAGGGCCGCGAGCGGAACCCGGGTCGCGGCGTAGTAGGCAATGTGGCCGCCCGCGCTCAGGCCGACCATCGCGGTCTGGCCGGTGCTGTCCGGCCGCGCGCCGACGTATCCGGCGGCCGCGCGCACGTCTGCTTCGACCTGATCCCGGCGGAGCCCGTTGACCAGTTCCAGGCCGCGGGTCCGGCCGGCCGCGTCGGCGACCAATTCGGTGTGCGAGCCATCCTGGCTCTGCCAGTGATAAAAGTCAGGCACGAGCGCGAGGTACCCGGTGTCCGCGACTTGCGCGGCCACCTCGCGCAGGTATCCGGTGACGCCGAACATCTCGAAACCCAGCAGCACGGCGGGCCACGGTCCTGGCCCGGCCGGGCGGGCGAGGTAGCCGGGCATCGGCGCGCTCGCGCCCGGCACCGGAAGCTGCACCCACTCCGTGACGATCTCAGTCTTGGCGCTCATTGCACCGAGCCTAAGGCGCCTGGAGGCGGCCAACAATACTAAGATTATGCTAGTAACGGATGTGCCATGCTGAACTCTCAGCCACCTGCTAGGAGACCAGTGGCCAGGCATAACGGCACTGCGGAGGTCGCCGAGTTCCTGCGCGCGCGGCGAACCCGGCTGAAGCCCGCAGACGTCGGACTGCCCGCGGGCGGCCGCCGCCGGACGCCCGGGCTGCGGCGCGAAGAGGTGGCGCAGCTCGCCGACATCTCGCCGACGTACTACACGTTCCTGGAGCAAGGCCGCGACGTCCGCCCGTCCGAGCACGTACTGGACGCGCTGGGCCGGGCGCTGCGGCTGACGCCGGCCGAGCGCGCCCACCTGCACGACATGGTGCACGGCGGCCCGGCCGTGGGCGCCAAGACGCCCGACACGCTGCTGCCCGCGGTCGCCAATCTGGTCGCGCGCCTGGACCCGTGGCCGGCGTACGTCACCGGACGCTGCTTCGACGTGCTCGCCTGCAACCGTGCGGCCCGCGCGCTGTGGGCCGACTGGCCGGGCCTGCCCGAGCCCGAGCGGAACGTGCTGTGGTGGACATTCCTCGACCCGGCCGCGCGCGCGGTACTGGCGGACTGGGAGAGCGTAGCCAGGGCGGAGCTCGCGCGGCTGCGGTCGGCGTCAGCGCGCCGTCCGGACGACCCGAGGTTCGGGACGCTCATCGCCGAGCTGCAAGAGGGCAGCGGGGAGGCGCGGCGGTGGTGGCCCGAGCACGACGTGGTCCCGCTCAGCTCGGGCATGAAACGGATCTGGCATCCGGCGCTCGGCGTGATCGAGTTCCAGCACGTGGTGCTCCAGGTCGCCGACGACCCCGAGCAGAAACTGGTGACGTTCACCGCCAGTCCGCCGGACGCGGCCCGGATCGCGGCGCTGATCGGCGACTAACCAGGACCGGAGCGCAGTACCCGCTCGATCTCGTCGATGCGCGCCTGGCGGACGGCGGGATCCAGTGGCGGGGCCGGCACCGGCCGGGCCGGAAGTCGCTGCCGGTAGAAGTCGCGGGGCTTGCCGCGGGCGATCGCCCGCAGGCTGGAGTGACACCACCACCGGCTGAAGGCGGTGGAGAACGGGTTCACCGCATTCCGCAGGGCACCCATCACGACACCTCCCGTGCGTCGAGTATCGCACGGTGAGTCCGCCGGCCGAGCGCCGGTCACCAGGGCGGGCACTGGGTCACCAGGCCGGCTATACCGCCTCCAGCCGCGCCCGCTCCGCCTCGGACAGCCGGATGGCGGCGGCTGCCACGTTCCCGTCCAGGTGATCGACGTTGCCGGTGCCGGGGATGGCCAGCACGTGCGGACCCTGCGCGAGCGTAAAGGCGAGCCTGATCTGGGCCGGGCTGGCGCCGTGCGCCGCGGCGACGGCCTCGACCTGCGCGGCGGCCGGGTCGTCGGCCGCGACGCCGCCCTCGCGGCCGCGGCCGGCGATGGCGAAGAACGGCACGAACGCCACCCCGAGCGCGCCGCACTCGCGCAGGAACTCGTGCGCCTCCGGCTTCGCCCCGGCCGAGTAGGCGTTCTGCACGCAGACCACCGGCGCGATCCGCCGGGCCTGCGCGAGCTGGGCGGGACCCACGGCCGAGATGCCCAGGTGGCGCACCAGGCCGGCCCGCTGCAGGTCGGCCATCGCCCCGAAGTGCTCGTCGATCGGGTCGGTCCTGGAGCCCCAGCGCAGGTTCACGACGTCGAGGTGGTCGACGCCGAGCTGGCGGATGTTCTCCTCGACCTGCCCGCGCAGCTGCTCCGGCCGGGCCCGGTGGATCCACTCGCCGCCGCGTCCCGGCCCGGCCCGACCTTGGTCGTGATGACCAGGCCGGCCGGGTAGGGCGCGAGCGCGCTGTTGATCAGCTCGTTGGCCGACCGGAGCGGGGAGAAATAGAACGCTGCCGTATCGATATGGTTGACGCCGAGCTCGATCGCGCGCCGCAGCACCGCGATCGCCTGACGCCGGTCGCTGGGTCTGCTCGCCGGGTCGAACGGCCTGCCGCCGGTCAGCCGCATCGCGCCGAAGCCGAGCCGGTTCACCGTCAGGTCGCCGAGGGTCCAGGTGCCCGCATCCGCTGCTGATGTCATGGTGCGCAGAATCTCAGGTGCGCGGCACCGCCCGATGCCGGCATGATCGGGTATGGCCGACAGCGCTTCTCTCACCTCCGCGATGCACGCGTACTACGAGCTGGGCAAGGAGGCGGACCGGCTCGGCCCGAACGGCCCCGGCCGGCTGGAATTCGAGCGCACCCAGGAGATCGTGCTGCGCGCGCTGCCGCCCGCGCCGGCGGTGGTCGCCGACGTCGGCGGCGGGCCTGGCCGGTACGCGCTCTGGCTGGCCGAGCTCGGCTATCACGTCCGGCACCGTGACCTGATGCCGCTGCACGTCGAGCAGGTGACGGCGGCCGCTGCGGCTGGCGCCGGGGGCGCCGCGGGCGTCGGCGGCGTCGAGTCCGCCGTCGGGGACGCGCGGGCGCTGGATCTCGCCGACGCCAGCGTGGACGCGGTGCTGCTGCTCGGCCCGCTCTACCACCTGGACCGCGCGGACCGGGTCCGGACGCTGCGGGAGGCTGGCCGGATCGTGCGGCCGGGCGGCCCGGTGTTCGGGGCGGCGATCACCCGCTGGGCGGCGCGACTGGACGGCGTGCTGGCGCAGCGGCTCTACGAGACGGAGCCGGACATGGAGCACATGGTGGCGGAGGTGGAGCGGACCGGCGTGCTCCAGCCGCTCGCCCCCGGCTCGTTCTGCGGCTTCACGCACCGGCCGGAGGAGTTGCGCGCCGAGGCGCAGGAGGCCGGGCTGGAGGTCACGGATCTCGTCTGCGTCGAGGGCGCCGCGATCATGCTGGCCGACCTGACCGAGCGCGGCGCGGACCCGGAGGCCTGGCGGATCGTGCTGGACAGCGCGCGGGCACTGGAGCGGGTGCCTGAGCTGATGGGCGTCGGCCCGCACCTGCTGGTGACCGCGCGGCGGCCGGGCGGCCAGCGGCCGGCGGGCCGGGCTGGTGGCCTCGGGTCCACCGGCCGGGGCTAGCTCGCGGCGGGCGCGCTGGTGGCCGCTGGCGCTGCAACCGGGCGAGGACCGTAACGTCGCCCTGGATCTCCAGGCCGGCGGCCGCCGCCTCGGCCGACGTGACGAACGCGCCCAGCAGGCCGAGGATCAGCTGCGGGTCGCCGGTCAGCACGAGGTCGGGCGCAGTCGCGGGGCCGAGCCTGGTGCTGATCTCGCCGCCAGCCGCCTGCACCACCGCGGGCCGGCCGTCGGCGCGCAGCTCGATCGTGACGGGCGGACCGTCCGGCTCGGTGTCGTGCAGGAACAGCGACACCGGGAACGAGAACCACTGGCTGCGGAATTCGTCGTCGCCCCGCGGCTGCGTCATGTAGCGCAGCCCCCACTCGCCGAGCGCGCGCAGGGCCGGCTCAAGCTCGGCGCCGGTGGCGGTGAGGCTGAAGAGCGTCGCCGCGATCGGCGGCGCGGCCTCCTCGCGCTGTACCAGCCCGGCTTCTTCGAGCTCGCGGAGCCGGTCAGCGAGCAGGTTGGTCGCGATGCCCGGCAGGCCGTTGCGCAGATCGGTGTACCGGCACGGGCCCTGCTGGATCAGCTCCCGGATGATCAGCAGCGTCCACCGGTCGCCCACGACGTCCAGCGCCTTGGCGACCGAGCAGTACTGGCCGTAGCTCCGCATGTACTCACGACTACCAGCGCGATGGTTGAGTTTCAAGAATTATGACTTGACAAAATCAAGCTAGAGTTTGAGTATCTCAAGTATGCGATCAAAGCCAATGGTTCTCGCCGCCCTGCTGCTGGCGGCATTCGTCATCAATCTGGACACCACGCTGGTCAACGTCGCGCTGCCGACTCTGGTGCGCGAACTGCACGCGACCACGACCCAGCTGCAGTGGGTGGTGGACGCTTACAACCTCGTCTTCGCCGCGTTGCTGCTGACCTGCGGCGCGCTCTCGGACCGGATCGGCCGCAAGGGCATGCTGCTCGCGGGCCTGGCCGTGTTCGGCGCCGCCAGCGTCGCGGGCAGCTTCGCGGCCAGCCCCGGGTGGCTGATAGTCGCGCGGGCGGTCATGGGCCTGGGCGCCGCAATGACGTTCCCGGCCACGCTGTCGCTGATCTCGAACGTCTTCACCGGGCGGGCCGAGCGGGCCCGGGCGATCGGCCTCTGGGGCGCGATCGGCGGCGTCGCGATCGCGCTGGGACCGATCGTCGGCGGCTGGCTGCTCGAGCATTTCAGCTGGTCGAGCGTCTTCGTCGCCATGGGCCCGGTGGCGGCGGCCGGCATCGTGCTGGCCGTGGTGGCGGTGCCCGCGCCGAAGTCCGCGCAGTCCGGCCGGCTCGACGTCACCGGCCTGCTGCTCTCGACCGCCGCCGCGGCCCTGCTCGTGTTCACGATCATCGAGGCGCCGTCCGCGGGCTGGGGGTCGGCCCGCAGCGCGGCGGGGTTCGCCGGCGCGGCGGTGCTGGCCGCGGCATTCGGCTGGCGCGAGCGGCGCGCGGCCGAGCCGATGCTGGACATCCGCCTGTTCCGGAACATGCGCTTCACCGCGGCGAGCGGCTCGGTGACGATCTCGTTCTTCACCCTGTTCGGCTTCATCTTCCTGATGACGCAGTACTTCCAGTTCATCCGCGGCTACGGGCCGCTGTCGACCGGCGTGCACCTGCTGCCGGTGGCGCTGTCGGTCGGGGTCGGCTCGGTGCTGGGCACGCAACTGGCGGTGCGCCGCGGCACGAAGCTGATCGTGACGCTCGGGCTGCTCGCGATGACGGGCTTCTACGGCTGGGTCGCGGCGACCACGACGACGTCGGTCAGCTACGGGATCATCGCGGCGCAGATGGTGCTGTACGGCCTCGGCATGGGCTTCACGTCGGCGCCGGCCACCGAGTCGATCATGGGCGCGGTCTCACTGCGCCAGGCGGGCGTCGGCTCGGCAATCAACGACACCACCCGGCTGCTCGGCGGCACGCTCGGGGTGGCGGTCATCGGCAGCGTCTACGCGTCGCTCTACAGTGCGCGCCTCAGCGCGCAGCTCCCGGCCGCGCTCCCCGGGCGGCTGACCGCGGTCGCGCACCAGTCGGTGGGCGCCGCGCTGTCGGTGGCCGGGCGGCTCGGCGCTGGCGGGCCAGCGCGCGGCCGGCGGCCTGGTGCGGGACGCGGCCACCAACGCGTTCCTGCACGGGCTCACCATCGGCTGCCTGGTGGCCGGCGGGGTGGCGGCCGGGGGAGCGATCCTGGCCGCGGTGTTCCTGCCGGCCCAGCGGCCGGCCGGGCCGGGGCCAGCTCCGGCCGGGACGTTGCCAGCTCGGGCCGGGACGGTGCCGGCTCCGGCCGGGCCGATGCTGACGGTGCGCCGGCCGCGGGCGCGGACCGGGACGCCGAGGTGGCCCGCGCCGCGCAGTAAGTCCGGCCGCCGACGTTTGCTCCGCCAGGACCGGGTAGGTGTGGACCCGGGCCTGGCGGACCACGGAAGGGGGCAATGGTCTACATGACTATCCAGAACGGTGAATTCCCGGCGGATTCCGATCAGCCGGGGCCGGCCGTCAGTCCGCAGCCTGTTCCTGATGGCCCCCCGCAGGTAGTGCCTGGAGCGGCGCCGCAGCCAGTGGAGGTTGGTCCCGCTGGCCCGGAAGCTGCGGTAGCCCCGCCGCCGCGCCAGCATGTGATCCGGCGGACCAGGGTCGGCGGTGTCTGGGTGATGCTGACCATCTCCGCCGTCGTACTGATTCTGCTGCTCGTCTTCATCCTGGAGAACCTCAAGCGCGCCGACGTCAGCTTCTTCGGTGCCCACGCCGACCTCCCCCTTGGTGTGGCCATGCTGCTGTCGGCCGCCGCGGGCGCGCTCATCGTGATCATCCCCGGTACCGGCCGTATCGTGCAGTTGCGCCGGACCGCACGTCGCCACCGGCACCTGGACACCCAACCTGGTGGCGCGAGCGCACCCGCCAGCCGGTAGCGCGGGCGCTTCCCGTCCCGCCATGGGAAAGCGCCCGCGCTTCCAGGCTGCCCGCGCTCCGGTAGCCTGGCGCGGGTGCGACTGACCGAGTTCTGGAACCGGATGCGCGCGCAGTTCGGCGACAGCTACGCCGAGAGCGTCGCGCACGACCACGTGCTGGCCCAGCTCGGCGGGCGGACCGCGGACCAGGCACTCGCCGACGGCGAAGCGGTCAAGAACGTCTGGCGCGCGATGTGCGACGCGTTCCGGATCCCCGAGAACCAGCGCTGACGCCCGCCGCAGCGCCTCAGTCGCCGCCCAGCGCCCACAGGCCGCAGTCGTGCTCGGTGCCGAAGTCCGATTGGACCTGCGGCTTCGGCGGAACCAGCGAGAGCATCTGCTGGCTCGCGGGCACGAACTGCGGCCACGAGGCCGCGTCCGGGGCCGACGGCACCCCGGTCTTCGCGAAGCTCGTCCACTCCTGCTGCATGGTCGCCGCGAGCTGCTGCTGCGGCGCCGAGAGCGTGCCGTGCGAGCTGGCCGGCAGCCCGAACAGGTACTGCAGCTCGGCCGCGTGCGTCGCGGCGTAGGGGAACCCCGGGCTCGGATACCCGGCGGGCGCGTTCTCGTCGTTGAACTCGTACGCGTACAGCGGCGAGTACTTGGCCATGTCCTGGTCGAGCAGCAAGGTCGGGCACGAGAAGATGCCGTCGGTCCCGACCGCGCTCATCGCCAGCGGCGGGCTGGCGTACTTGCCGAGCGGGTACTGGGCGGCGATGGCCGTGGCGATCCGCGCGGGCACGTGCAGCGTGGACTCGATCGTCGCCAGGTAGTTCGGCTTGGTCACCGGGTGACCCAGGAACGTCGCCAGCGCCACGAACAGCCGCCACTCGTCGTGGTTGGACCCGTCGATCACCGGCACGTGGCTGAAGTCCCCGTCCGCCAGCGCGGTCTTCAGCGGCTGGGTCAGTATCTGGCCGTCGATGTCGGCGCTCGCGCCGGACTGGTTCTGGTCGGCCAGGATGGTCGAGACCGGCAGGCTGCGCAGGCACTGCGCGGTCTGGCTGGCGCAGCCAGCCTTCGTCGCGAACGCGCGGCCCTGCGCCTCCGCGGTCGCCAGCGGCAGCGGGTATTCGGCGTAGCCGCCGCTCTCGGCGATCGCCTTGGCGAACAACCCGCGCGCGGCGGGCGAGATCAGCTGCAGGAGCACGCTCTGGCCGCCAGCCGACTCGCCGAAGATCGTGACGTTCGCCGGGTTGCCGCCGAACGCGCGGATATTGCGCTTGACCCAGCGCAGCGCTTGCTGCTGGTCCATCAGCCCGTAGTCGCCGCTCGCGCCGCCGGGGTGGGCAGCCAGGGCCGGGTGCGCCAGGAACCCGAGTGCGCCGAGCCGGTAGTTGATCGTCACCACGATGACGCCACGCGCCACCAGGGCGCTCGGGTTGTAGTCGTCACTCTCGCCGCCGACGAAGCCGCCGCCGTGGATCCAGACCATGACCGGCAGGCGGCGGCCGCGGTTCTTCGCGGGTGCGTACACGTTCAGGTAGAGGCAGTCCTCCGAGGTGCTCGCGCGCCCGAACACGCCAGCCGGCTGGGCGCAGTGCGGCGCGAACTTCGTGGCCGGCCGGACCCCGGTCCAGGCCGCGGGCGGCTGCGGCGGCGCCCAGCGCAGCTGGCCCACCGGCGGCGCCGCGTACGGGATGCCGAGGTACTCGTCGGTGCCGCCCGCCTGCTTCCCGCGGAGCTGGCCGTCGGCGACGCGGACCAGCAGCGGCGAGCGCGGATGGCTCGCCCCGGCCGAGCCCGAGCCGGTGCACGCGGCCGTCGCCGCGGTGAGCCCGGCGACGGCCAGGACTGCGAGGCTGCGGCGGGCGCGGATCGGCCGGCGTGGACCGCGTACAGGCATGACTCTCCGTACCGGGTGGTCGGTATGCTGGCTGCCCTCATTCTGGCTGGCGCGATGCCTGCCTGGAAAGCCCCGGGCGGCGGGAGATTTGGCTACTGAGACTGGTCTTTATCGCCGCGGCCGCGCCGACGCACCTCGATCTCCAGGTCTGGCTGGCGGAGGCTGGCCTGGGCGGCGAGATCATAGGTGCGGATGTCCGCGTAGCCGGTCGGCGGCGGGGCGACCATCCGCGGCCACAGCTGCTTGACCCGCACGACATTCAGCTCGACCAGATAGAGGGTCAGCTGGGCCTGCAGGTAGAGCCAGGCCAGCAGGCCCAGCACGATGCCGAACGCGCCGTAGGCGGAGTTGGACTTCAGCTGGTGACTGATGAAGTAGCCGCCGACTAGCTGCAGCGTTTCCCACGAGATGGCGGCCAGGATCGCGCACGGCCGCAGATAGCGGGCCGGCACCTCGCTGGCGGTGGCGATCCTGAACCCGAGCCAGAACAGGCCGATGTTCAGCAGCAGTGAGACGCAGATGGCCAGGATGCGGCTTCCCGGCCCGCCGAGCCCGCCGATGCCGTTGGCGATGCCCGACAGCGTGACGGTGGCGATCAGACCGGGCCCCATGACCGCGATCAGGCCGAAGCTGCGCAGTAGCGACAGCGGCAGCTTGGGCCGGCGGTACCGGGGCACGCCCCACACCGTGTTCATCGCGTTCTGGACCGCGGTGGCAAACCGGTGCGCGCCGTAGAGGGTGAAGACGAGGGCGGCGGCCAGCGCGAATCCGGTAGCGCCCTGGCCGTGGGCGCTGTTCTTCAGCTCGCCGGCGACGCCGGGGTACTGGCTCAGCGCCGATTCGAGCAGGTGGTTGCGCAGGCTGTCGTCGTCGCTGCCGATGAGCTCGAGAAAGGCGATCAGCCCCAGCAGCAGCGGCAGCAGGGCGGCGAAGCCGTAGTACGCGATCAGGCCCGCGAGATAGCCGGCCTGATCGTCGCTGAACTTCTTGTACGTCCCGAACGCCACCGCCAGGGCCGGCCTGCGCTGCTGCAGTCGGGCGAGCTCGCGCTCCAGTCGCGCCGCCTTGCCCCGCAGCTTGGCCGCGGCCCGGCTTCGCCCTGCCTTGCTCATGGTGCAGAACTACTACCCGTAGCGGACAGCTACTATCCGTGGTCAGGTCCGCCTGAGTGCGGCGGTGCGCACCGGCTGGCGTGGTTGGTCCAGACTGCGGCTGTGGAACGCTGCTGTCAGTGTCGGCAGGCGTCGTGACGTTCGCGGCCGGCGACGTCGAGGACGTGCTCAAGCTCGAGCGCGAACTGCAGGGCGCCGCGTGCAGATGTGATCACGCCCGGGTGAGCGCGTTGCTGGCCGAGGACTTCTCCGAGGTCGGCGCGTCGGGCCGGATCTGGGATCGGGCCTCGACGCTGGAACTGCTCGCCGCTGAGTCCGAGGATGCCGCGGTGATCGAGGTCCACGATCTCACCGGGCGGGTCGTCGGCGATGGGTTCGTCCTGGTCCGCTGGGATTCGGATCGCGGCGGGCGGCGAGCCCGGCGGACGTCGCTGTGGCGCCGCGAGCCGGGCGGCTGGCGGCTCGTGCATCATCAGGGCACGCTGCTGCCGGACTCGGCAGATTAGCGGCGGGTGCTCTCGGTGTGCGCACGTCACGGCTCGTGAGCTACCGGACAGGTTTCTGGCTCCGGTCGGCGTGTTGGCTTCATGATCGAACAACTGTTCGCTAGAGTCAGCGGCAATGACGGTCATTTGTATCTGCGCGACGACGGCGGCGCGCGGCTCAGCGAAATTGTCGGTGGCGGCGCGTAGCGTCATCGCCGGCAGCAGATGCCAGCAAAGTTGACGACGCTGACTACGCACAACGCGAGCCGCTTGGCGTAGCCCTTCTTCCCCACAGGAGCTGACATGGCACCGAACGACAAGACGGGCCTCGGCAAGAGCGGTGACAGGGAGAAGTCCCTCGAGACCGCGCTCGCGCAGATCGAGCGGCAGTTCGGCCGCGGCGCGATCATGCGCCTCGGGGATGAGACCCGCGCGCCGGTCGAGGTGATCCCGACCGGGTCCATCGCGCTCGACGTCGCGCTCGGCATCGGCGGCTTCCCGCGCGGGCGAATTGTGGAGATATACGGACCTGAGGCGAGCGGGAAGACTTCGCTTGCGCTGCACGCCGTGGCGAACGCACAGAAGACGGGCGGCATCGCTGCGTTCATTGACGCCGAGCACGCGCTGGACCCGGAGTACGCGAAAAAGCTCGGCGTCGACACCGACGCGCTACTGGTCTCCCAGCCGGACACCGGTGAGCAAGCGCTGGAGATCGCGGACATGCTGATCCGCTCCGGCGCCATCGACGTCATCGTGATCGACTCGGTCGCCGCGCTGGTGCCGCGCGCCGAGATCGAGGGCGAGATGGGCGACAGCCATGTCGGCCTGCAGGCCCGGCTGATGTCACAGGCACTCCGCAAGGTCGCGGGCGCGCTGAACCAGACAAAGACGACAGCGATCTTCATCAACCAGCTCAGGGAAAAAATCGGAGTCATGTTCGGCAGTCCAGAGACGACCACTGGTGGTAAGGCGCTGAAGTTCTACGCCTCGATCCGGCTGGACATCCGGCGGATCGAGACGCTGAAGGACGGCACCGACGCGGTCGGGAACCGGACCAAGGTCAAGGTCGTCAAGAACAAGATGCGCCCGCCGTTCAAGGTCGCCGAGTTCGACATCCTGTACGGCATCGGCATCAGCCGCGAGGGCAGCCTCATCGACCTGGGCGTCGAGCAGGGCATCGTGCGCAAGTCCGGCGCCTGGTACACCTACGACGGCGACCAGCTCGGCCAGGGCAAGGAGAACGCGCGCAACTTCCTGCGCGACAACCCCGACGTCGCCAACGAAATCGAGAAGAAGATCAAGGAGAAGCTCGGCGTCGGCGCGCGGGTGGACGCGGACCCGGTGGCCGCGAACGGCGCGCTGCCGCCGGCGGGCGGAGCCGGGCTCGCGTCGGTGACGAGCCTGCGGACCGAGTAGGCCGCCGCAGCGAAAGGCGCAGCACATGGCAGGGCGGCAGAGCCGGGCGGGGAGAGCCAAGCCCGGCTCTCCGCGCGTCCGGACCCGAAGGCGGATGCGGCGGCGACCGCCGGGCGGCGCTCCGAGCCCGGCTGGATGACGACGATCCCGGTCGACGCGGCGGACTCCGCCGACCCGGCTGACTGGCCTGCCGGGCGCGAGCGCGACGATCGCGGAGCACCACCTGGCCGCGCGCGCACGCATCGCGAGGGCTCCGATCGCGAGCGCGACGATCCGGAGCGCGACGATCCCGAGTCGGTCGCCCGGCTGATCTGCCTGCGGCTGCTGACCGCGGCGCCGCGGACGCACGCGGAGCTGGCGACCGCGCTGCGCCGCCGCGGCGTGCCGGAGGACGCCGCGCAGGCCGTGCTGTCCCGGTTCGCCGAGGTGAAGCTCATCGACGACGCCACGTTCGCCCGCGCCTGGGTCGAGTCGCGGCACCACGGCCGCGGGCTGGCCGGCCGGGCGCTGCGCGACGAGCTGCGACGCAAGGGCGTCGGGTCGGATGACATCGCCAGCGCGCTGGCCGAGCTGGACCCCGGCCAGGAACTCGCCACGGCGCGGGAACTGGTCGCCCGCAGGCTGCCCGGCACCCGCGGCCAGCCGGGACCGGTCCGCATGCGCCGGCTCGTGGGCCTGCTCGCGCGCAAGGGCTACCCGGCCGGCCTCGCGTACCGGGTTGTGCGCGAGGCGCTGGAGCAAGAGCCAGCTGACGGCGAAGACGAGGCCTGCTACCTCGACGAACTGGCCGAGCCCGACGGCGATGAGGGGCCGGAGGGATTCGGCCCGTCCGGCGAGCTCTAACGCGTCTTGTCCCGCCTCAGCCGAATCATGAGCATCATCCAAGATCGGCAGGCTTGCTCAAATCGTTATCTACGCTTAGCCTCACGGCAGCGAGGTTTTTGCTCCGTGCAAGGCGTTCCAGCGTATAGAAGCGTTCACGATACGAGCGGCAGGACGGCGGCCAGCCTGCTGAGCTGGCAGTCCGGATGCCCGGGAAGCGGGAGATAAGCGCAGGTCGTAAGCCGGTTCCGCGGGGCGGGGTAGCAGCCGTCCGGGTCCGGCCGCGTGACCTGGGCGATCGAGGTCTAGGGCGGCGGAAGGAGAGAGTAGCTCAGAGTTAGTGCGGCCGACTGCGATTCAGTGCAGCCGGCTAGCGCGGGACACCTGACGGCAGGAACGTAGCGGCGCCGGTGTGGCGGTCGGCCGCTGGTATCAGGCCACCTCCGCCCCGCGCCAGTTTCCGGGTGCGCCCGCCCCTGGGCGGCTCACCTTGCTCGGGCATGACCCCTCGCTGCAGGCCGATAAGCCTGCCGGCGGCTAGCGCGTTGCGCAGCCGGCGGCGGAGAGGGGTGGACCGTGAACAACGGAGCAGTACTCGCACTGGCGATCCTCGGGTTCCTTGCCGCGGTAGGCGCCCTCGCAGTGCTCGTGATACTGCTTCGGCGTGGTACGCCACTCGCCACCCAGACCCCGCGTTCCCAGCCTGACGCTCAGCTGTCGGAGGCGGATCGGGCCCGGCTCGCGGCCGAGGCGGAATCCTATGCAGCCCAGCTGAAGGCCACCGCCGACCGGGAGGCCGCGGAGATCATCAGCAAGGCCGAGTCGGCCGCCGCCCAGGCCCGCGCGGACGCGGAGGCCGGCGCCCGCAGCGCGAAGGAAGACGCGAAGGCGGCCAAGGACGAGACGCGGCGGCTGCGCGCCGACATGGAGCGGCGCGAGGACCGGCTGACCGAGCGCGAGCAACGGACGGAAGAGGCGGGGCGCAAGGCCGAACAGCGGTCCGCGGACCTGGACGCCCGCCGCGACGCCCTGGACGAGCAGCGGGCCGAGCTGGAGCGGGTCGACGCGCAACGGCAGGCCGAGCTGGAGCGCGTCGCCGGGCTGTCCGCCGACCAGGCCAAGTCGGAGCTGATCGCGGCCATCGAGACGCAGGCGAAGCGCGAGGCCGCCCTGCTGGTGCGCGACATCGAGAGCGAGGCGCAGAAAGAGGGCGGCAAGCGCGCCAGGAAGATCGTCACGCTCGCCATTCAGCGGATCGCGAGCGAGCAGACCAGCGAGTCCGTGGTCTCGGTGCTGCACCTGCCCGGCGACGAGATGAAGGGCCGCATCATCGGCCGCGAGGGCCGCAACATCCGCGCCTTCGAGTCGGTGACCGGCGTGAACCTGATCATCGACGACACGCCCGAGGCCGTGCTGCTCTCGTGCTTCGACCCGGTCCGCCGCGAGGTCGGCAGGCTGACGCTGGAGCGGCTGGTGCTGGACGGCCGGATCCACCCGCAGCGGATCGAGGAGGCCTACGAGCGCAGCGTCGCCGAGATCCAGGCGCTGTGCGTGCGGGCCGGCGAGGACGCCCTGATCGACGTCGGCATCACCGACATGCATCCCGAGCTGACCAACCTGCTCGGCCGGCTGCGGTACCGGACCTCGTACGGGCAGAACGTGCTCAAGCACCTGATCGAGTCCGCGCACATCGCCGGGATCATGGCCAGCGAACTCGGGCTCGACCCGGTGCTGATGAAGCGCGGCACCCTGCTGCACGACATCGGCAAGGCGCTGACCCATGAGGTGCAGGGCAGCCACGCGCTGATCGGCGCCGAGATCGCGCGCAAGTACGGCGAGTCCGAGGATGTCGTGCACGCGATCGAGGCGCACCACAACGAGGTCGAGGTGCGGACGGTCGAGGCCGTGCTGACGCAGGCCGCCGACGCGATCAGCGGCGGGCGGCCGGGAGCGCGGCGGGAGTCGCTCGAGGCCTACGTGAAGCGGCTGGAGCGGCTGGAGCAGATCGCGCTCGCCCAGGACGGCGTCGAGAAGGTATTCGCCATGCAGGCCGGCCGGGAGATCCGGGTGATGGTCAAGCCCGGCGACATCGACGACATCCAGGCCCAGGTCATCGCCAGGGACGTCGCCAAGCAGGTCGAGGACGAGCTGACCTACCCCGGCCAGATCCGGGTGACGGTGATCCGCGAGTCGCGCGCCATCGAGTTCGCCCGCTAGCGCCCTGACCCGTTACTTCGCGCTGCCCGCGTGCTTGCCCGACTTCGGCCGGGTGATGCTGACGGCCGGGACGCCCGGCGGCGTGAACCCGAGGATCTGCCCGTAGAAGGACAGCTCGGCCTCCAGCGACGCGATGATCGACTCCGCCTTCCGGAAGCCGTGCGACTCGCCCTCGAACGCCAGGTAGGCGTAACTGGTGTCGTGCGCGGCCAGGTCGGCGGCGATGCTCTCCGACTGGGCCGGCGGGACGACCGGATCGTCCAGCCCCTGCAGCAGCAGGATCGGGCAGGTCAGGGCGTTCACGTGCCCGACGGGCGCGCGCTCCGCGTAGACGGTCTCATAGCCGGGCAGCGGCCCGATGAGACCGTCCAGGTAGTGCGACTCGAAGTCGTGCGTGGTCTCGGCGAAGCCGCGCAGGTCGGAGACGCCGAAGTAAGACGCCGCGGCGCTGAAAACCTTGCCCGCCCGGACCGTGCCGGTCGTGACGGCGGCCAGCGTGGTCCAGCCGCCGGCCGAGCCGCCGCGGATGGCGAGCCTGGCCGGGTCCGCGTTCTCGGCCTTCGCGACCCACTGCGCGGCGGCGATCGCGTCCTGCACGTCCACGATGCCCCACTGCCGGCGCAGCCGCTCGCGGTACTGGCGGCCGTAGCCGGACGAGCCGCCGTAGTTCACGTCGATGATGCCGATGCCACGGCTGGTGAAGTACGCCTTGTCCAGGTCGAGCACGCCGGTCACCTGCCCGGTCGGCCCGCCGTGCACCCACACGACGTAGGGCGGCCGC
This sequence comes from uncultured Actinomycetota bacterium, assembly GCA_963805805.1. Lineage (GTDB taxonomy): Bacteria > Actinomycetota > Actinomycetes > Streptosporangiales > Streptosporangiaceae > JAJYUU01. The sequence goes on from CAWDVS010000015.1 coordinate 55,623, forward strand.
TCGTCGTCGGGGCCGCGCGCCTCCGGGTTGGCCGGCGCGTAGAGCTGCGCGTGCACGACCTGGCCGTACGGTCCCTCGAAGTCGACCTGCCGCGGCACCGGCAGGTACGCCTCGTCGGGCAGGTCGGGCAGATCGCGCTGCAGTACCTCGGTCTTGCCGGTGGTCGCGTCCACCCGGACGACGGTCGGCCGGCGAGCGGGACCGGCCGCGACGGCGGCGATCGAGTTGCCGTCGGCCGACAGGGTCGGGGCGAAGTCGCTGAACGGGGTGTCCAGGTCGTGCAGCTCGAATGTCTCCGGGTCGAGGATGCCCAGGCGGTAGGAGCCGGCCCCGTGCGTGACGGCGAGCCGGCCGTCGCCGAGGAGGGCGAACGGCCGCATCCCGAGCTGCCAGATCGGCCCGGCGAACTCCTCGTCGGCCGGGAACAGCGCCAGCGGCGGCTCGCCGCTCAGCCCGAACTGGTAGATGTTCCACCAGCCCGGCCAGTCGGTCACGATGTAGAGGGTCTCGTTGTCCCGCCACAGCGGCGCGAGCACCGACTCGCGCAGGCTGCCCTGCAGCAGGCGGCCCTTGCCGGGCATCCCGTTCGCGACCGGCGCGACCCGCAGCTCGGTCCCGTCCCACGGCATGTAGCGGGTGATTCCAGCAGATCCAGGCCAGCCACTTCCCGTCAGGGGAGGGCGTGGGGAAGGCGAAGAAGTCGGTCCCGGTGACCAGGGTGCGGATCTTGTCCGGCGCTGCCGCCGCCGAGCCGTCCAGCGGGACGGCCACGATCGCGCGGCTAACCTTGCCGTCCTCGTGCCGCTCCTGGACGCACCAGACCTCGCGCTTGTCGTGCGACAAGGTGAAGTCGGCGTAGCGCAGCCCGGCGGAGGCCAGCGGGCCGGAGCCGCCCTGCACTTCGAGCGGATCGGGGGTGATCGGCCGCGGCTGCTCGCGCCCCTCGGCGACCCCCGGACCGGCGAGGTAGAGCCGCTGATCCGCGAAGTTGGCGAACATGACTTCGTAGCCCTTGGCTGACCGGGCCTGCTGGTCCGGCTGCAACGCCGCGCGCGGCACCGGCAGGAACGACTGGCCGCCGTATTCGTGCACCCGGGTGCGAGCGCTCCACGGCGCGGGCAGCAGCGCGGTCTGCTTGCCGCCCGAGCCGTGCATGATCGTCGTCCGGCCGCCTTCCTCCGGCAGGCCCTGCTGCCACCACGTGTCGCTGCCGATGATTACGGGGAAAGAGCCGGCCGCCTTGCCGCTGGCGATCTCGGCCGCGGTGATCGGCGAGGGCCACTCGCCATACGGGACAGCAGGGCGCAAGTCCTGCGGGGCTTCCGGCTCGAGGGTCTCGACGTCGGCAACGCCCGCGGCATTTTCTGTCCTGCTGTCAGTCATACGCATATGGTGCCCTACCGGGCGGGGGCGCTTGGCGCGGAATCCGGACACTGGTTCAATCTTCGCGCACCCGGCTGGTGCCCGCACCGGCCAGCGCGGGCCCGCCAGGCGTCTACCCTGGATGTCATGGCCGGCGCCACCCAGCAGCGAAGCTTCGAGATCCGCACCTACGGGTGCCAGATGAACATGCACGACTCGGAGCGGCTGGCCGGTCTGCTGGAGGACGCCGGGTACCGGCGGGCGACCGACGGCACCGACCCGGACGTGGTCGTCTTCAACACCTGCGCTGTCCGGGAAAATGCCGACAACCGGCTCTACGGGAACCTAGGCCACCTGCTGCCGGTGAAAAACGCGCATCCCGGTATGCAGATCGCCGTTGGCGGCTGCCTGGCGCAGAAGGACCGGGCGGTGATCACCGAGCGGGCGCCGTGGGTTGACGTGGTGTTCGGCACGCACAACATCGGCTCCCTGCCCGTGCTGCTGGAACGCGCGCGGGTCCGGGAAACGGCCCAGGTCGAGATCCTGGAGTCGCTGGAGCGCTTCCCTTCGGTCCTGCCGGTCAGCCGGGAGTCCGCGTACTCGGCCTGGGTCGCCATCTCGGTCGGCTGCAACAACACGTGCACGTTCTGCATCGTGCCGAGCCTGCGCGGCAAGGAGGAGGACCGGCGGCCCGGCGACGTCCTGGCCGAGATCCGGGCGCTCGCGGCGGACGGTGTGCTGGAGATCACACTGCTCGGCCAGAACGTGAATTCCTACGGGGTCGGCTTCGGCGACGGGCTGGCCTTCGGCAAGCTGCTCCGGGCCTGCGGCGAGATCGACGGCCTGGAACGGGTGCGCTTTACCTCGCCGCATCCGCGCGACTTCACCGACGACGTCATCGACGCGATGGCCGCGACGGCGAACGTCATGCCGCAGCTGCACATGCCGCTGCAGTCCGGCTCGGACGCGGTGCTGCGGACCATGCGGCGCGCCTACCGGCGGGAGAAGTACCTGGCCATCCTGGACCGGGTCCGGGCCGCGATGCCGGATGCGGCGATCACCACCGACATCATCGTCGGCTTTCCCGGCGAGACCGAGCGGGACTTCGGCGACACGCTCGACCTGGTCCGCGCGGCCAGGTTCGCGGGCGCGTTCACGTTCCAGTACTCGATCCGGCCGGGCACGCCCGCGGCCGGGATGCCGGACCAGGTGCCGCCCGAGGTCGTCGCCGACCGGTACGAGCGGCTGGCCGCGCTCGTCGCCGACGTGTCCTGGGCGGAGAACAAGAGGCTCGTCGGCACGCAGGTCGAGGTGCTCGTGGCCGTCGGCGAGGGGCGCAAGGACAGCGCGACCCACCGGATGTCGGGCCGGGCCCGGGACAACCGGCTCGTGCACTTCGCGCCGCCCGAGCCCGCGCCGCGGCCCGGTGACATCGTGACCACGGTCGTGACCAGCGCGTCGCCGCACTACCTGCTGGCCGACGGGGCGCCCCTCAGCGTGCGCGCCACCCGCGGCGGCGACAACTGGGCGGCCCGGCAAGCGTCCGGTGACCAGGCTGGCAGCGCGGACGCCGGGCCCGCCGTGCTGCTGGGCATGCCTACCCTGGGTGCGCCGGCCTAGCCGCCGGGCTAGCGGTCCGATGCCTGATCGTCGTCCCCGCTACTCTCGTAGTCCTTGCGGAACTGATCTTCGTAAGCCGAGGAGTCGAACTCGTCGTCTTCCTCGTCCGGCACAAAGCCATCGGACATGATGATGTCGTCGCCGTAACTCATGGATCCCCCGCTTCGGCGGCCACCCCCGGCCGCATCCCGTGTGCGATCACTTACCCTGCGCTGCCAGACTGATGCCATGCTCCGGCCAGTCATTGCGGTGGTGGGGCCGACTGCGGCCGGCAAGTCGGACCTCTCGCTCGCACTGGCCCGAGCGCTTGACGGCGAGGTCGTCAACGCGGACTCGATGCAGCTGTACCAGGGCATGGACATCGGCACAGCCAAGCTGACGCCGGCCGAGCGTGCCGGCGTACCGCATCACCTGCTCGACATCTGGCCGGTGACCCGGGCCGCGAGCGTGTCGGAGTACCAGGGCCTGGCCAGGGCCGCGATCGCGGACATCCAGCAGCGCGGCCGGACGCCTATCCTGGTCGGCGGCTCTGGCCTGTACGTCCGCGCGGCCATCGATGACCTGCAGTTTCCCGGCACCGACGCCGGCCTGCGGGCGGACCTGGAGGCGGAGCTGGCGCGGGTGGGCCCGGCCGCGCTGCACGGGAGGCTGGCCGGCCTGGACCCGGCGGCGGCGACGGCCATCCTGCCGAGCAACGGCCGCCGGATCGTCCGCGCCCTGGAGGTCATCCAGCTGTCCGGCCGCCCGTTCACCGCCATGCTGCCGGACTACAAATCGGTCTTCCCGGCCATCCAGATCGGCGTCACGCTCGACCGGGCCGAGCTGGACCGCCGGGTCGCGGAGCGGGTCGACCGGATGTGGCAGCTGGGCTTCGTCAGCGAGGTGCGCGACCTGGCCGCCCGGGGCCTCCGCGAAGGCCGGACGGCCAGCCGGGCGCTCGGGTATGCCCAGGTCCTCCGGTGCCTGGACGGGGATTGGCACGAGGCCGAGGCCGCCGCCCAGACCGTGCAGGCGACCAAGCGTTTTGTCCGCCGGCAGGAGTCCTGGTTCCGCCGCGACCCGCGCGTCAGCTGGCTGCCAGGTCCGGGCCAGGACGCCGCTGACCTGGCCCTCGCCGCGGTGCGCGAGTCCGAGTCGGGATAGCGCGCGGGCTACGATCGGGTCCATGCGCTTCGCCAAGGGCCACGGCACCGGCAACGACTTCGTCATCCTGCCCGATCCGGACGGCAGGCTCGACCTGTCCGCGGCGGCGGTCGCCCGGATCTGTGACCGCCGGTTCGGGATCGGCGGCGACGGCGTGCTGCGCGTGGTGCGCACCGCCGCCGCGGGACCGCAGGTACCCGGCGACCAGCCGGCCGAGTGGTTCATGGACTACCGCAACGCCGACGGCAGCATCGCCGAGATGTGCGGCAACGGCGTGCGGGTATTTGCGCGCTACCTGCTCGACACCGGGCTCGCGGCCGGGCCGGAGTTCGCCGTGGCCACCAGGGCGGGCCTGCGGCAGGTCAGCGAGGAGCCCGACGGGCAGCTGACCGTCGGCATGGGCGGCGCGCAGGTAACTGGCTCCGGGCAGGTGCGGCTCGGCGGCGCGCAGCTCGGCGGGCTGGCGATCTCGGTCGGGAACCCGCACCTGGCGTGTGTCACCGACACGCCGGTGGCCGATTTCGACCTGACGGCGCCGCAGCTGCTGGCGCCGGAGGTCCCGGCCGGAGGGGTGAACGTGGAGGTCGTGCGCATCGCCGGGGAACATGAGGCGGAGATGCGGGTGCACGAGCGCGGTTCCGGGGTGACCATGTCCTGCGGCACCGGAGCGGTGGCGGCCGCGGTCGCGGCGGCCGTCGCGGCGGGGGACTGGGACGCCGGGCGCGAACTGCCGTGGCGCATAAGGGTGCCCGGCGGGCTGCTGACGGTGACGCCGAGCGCCACCGCCAGCCGCCTCACCGGGCCGGCCGAGATCATTGCCCAGGGCGAGCTAGCCGCTGGCTGGCTAACCGGGCTGGTGCCTGAGCGCACCGTCGTCTAGCCCACTGGTGTCTGTCGCACGGGTGTCTGTCGCACGGGTGTCTGTCGCACGGGCGCTACGCGGCGAGGGCCTTCGAGACCCGGATGTCGCCGCTGATCGTGCGGCACTTGATTTCGAGCGCGGTGCCGGTGCCGTCGCCCTCCTGCTCGTCCAGCTCGCTGCCCACCCGGCCGGACATGGTCGACAGGTCCAGGTAGACGCCCAGGTCGGGCGTCACCATCACCTGCACGTCACCGGAGGTCGTGGCCAGGTCGGCCTGCCCGGCCGAGAAATCGCGGATGGCGATGTCGCCGCTGATCGTGCGGGCGCCGATCTGACCCGTGGCGCTGCCGATCGACAGGTCACCGCTGACCGCGTTGATCGACACGTCACCGCTGGCCCGGCCGATCTTCACATCGCCCGAGGCGGTGGTGATCTCCGCTTCCGCATCGGCCCGCTCAAGGAAGACGTCGCCGCTGGCCGTGTGCACCGTGATCGGGCCGCACTCGGCGGTCGCGGTGATGTCGCCGCTGGCCGTGTGCACGCTCAGCGCGCCGAGCTGGCCGACGACCGACACGTCCGCGGACGCGGTATGCGCCTCGCACGCGGACTCGGCGGGTGCCTTGATCGTCAGGTCCAGGCCCGTCCGGCGCCGCCACAGGCCCTCGGGCCGCGGGCCGCGAACCGACAGGGTGCCGTTCTCGAAGGTGACCTTGACCTGGGCCAGCAGGTCGTCGACGTCGGCCCGCGGGTCGCTGGCGACGACCTCGACCGAGACTGCGTCGGTCTGCTCACCGGCCACCGCGACGCTGCCGGATGCCCAGCGGGTGATGCTGATGGCGGCCGGCTGGGTGCAGGGGAAATTCCACGTAGTCATCGCTGACTCCTCTGGGATAGCGGGGGATTCTGTTTTTGGAGGAGGCGCTAGCTGCGGGCGAACCCGGTGTAGCGCTTGCCGATCGAAGGCCGGGGCTTGGCCGAAGGACCGCCGGCAGGCGGCGCGTCCAGCGCCCTGGACACCGCACGGACCAGCCAGGTGTTGACGGAGACGCCGCTCCCGGCCGCCGCCGCCTCGACTCTGGTCTTGAGGCCTTCGGGCATCCGCAGGGTGATCCGGGCCTGGCTCGCGTCGTCGCCCGGGTCCGCAGCCGCGGAGGCGGGCTCGGCGGTGGTGTCCTGGTGCAGCGTGACCACGAACTCAGGCTCCATGCCGGAGAGCCGGACGTCGATCACCGCCCCGTCCAGGCCCGAGGTGATCTCCTCGGCCGCCGCCGACAGGACGTCCAGCAGGGCCAGCCGGACTGAGGAGTCCAGCGACTCCGCCAGCATCTCGGCGGCCCTGGTGACGTCCTCGCCGGCGAACCGCGTGATAGCCAGCAGCTCCCGCCGGAGCGATTCCGCGTACTCGCTGAGATCCATGACACCATCATGACGTCACATGCGACGTCTGTCAACTGTCAGTCTGACGTCAGTCGGCGAGCAACCTGACGTCACTGACCGCAGCTGCGGCTTGGCCTGGAAGGACTGTGTGGGATTACTGTCGCTACCGGGCCGCTCCCACGACAGCAGACCCACACAGTGGCGCTCTAGCGGAGCAGGGAAGCGGCGGAAACGCCCCGGATCGAGGCGTCGAGGACCTCGGCGACGTGCGCCATCGGCAGCGGCCGCCCGCCGTCGGCCGCGAGCGCCTTGGTGATCTGCAGCGCGCAGCCGGGGTTGGCCGACACCAGCAGGTCCGCCGCCGCCGCGCGCACCACGCGCGCCTTGCGCTGGCCCAACTCGGCCGCCGCGACCGGCTGGACCAGGTTGTAGATGCCGGCCGAGCCGCAGCAGGTGCCTCCGTCGCCGAGTTCGGCGAGCGTCAGGCCGGGGACGCCGCGCAGCAGGCCGCGCGGCTGCGCGGTGATCCGCTGCGCGTGCCCGAGGTGGCAGGCGTCGTGATAGGCGACCGTCAGCTCCAGCCCGGAGCGGGGCGCGACCGGCCCCAGCTCGGCCAGGAACTCGCTGAAGTCCCGGACCTTCGCGCTCAGCGCGGCGGCCCGGTCGGCCCAGGCCGGGTCCGCCGCCAGCAGGCCCGCGTACTCCTTCATGGCCGAGCCGCAGCCGGCCGCGTTGACGACGATGGCATCGACCCCGGCCCGCTCGAACGTCTCGATCGCGGCGCGCGCGAACGCCACCGCCTCCTCGTGCCGGCCGCTGTGCAGCGACAGCGCGCCGCAGCAGCCCTGACTGCGCGGGATCACCACGTCGCAGCCCTCGGACGCCAGCACCCGCGCCGTCGCCTGGTTGACCCGCGGGAAGAACACCGACTGCACGCAGCCGGTGAGCATGCCGACGACCGCGCGCCGCGCGCCACGGGCCGAAACCAGTTCCGGCAGCCGCCCAGGCTGACCACCGCGAACCGGCTCCGGCGCGACCGCGAGCGCCGCGACCGCCTCGGGTGCGAGCCGGCCGAGCGCCGAGCTGCGCAGCACCGCCCGGTCCAGCCCGGTCCGCTGCGCCACCCGGAGCGGAGCGAGCAGCGCCCGCAGCCGCCGCGGGTACGGGAACGTCGCGAAGATGGCCGCCCGCACGGCCCGGTCGCGCCGGGACCGGGCCGGCAGCACCCTGGCCGCGCCCGGCTCGCCCTCGGCCCACGTCCGCGCGCCCTCGATCAGCCGGTCGTACTGCACCCCGGACGGACACGCGGGCACGCACGCCATGCAGCCGAGGCACCGGTCGAAGTGCTCGGCCGCCGCCGCGCTGCCCTCGCCGCTGTCGAGTATCTGCATCATCAGGTGGATCCGGCCGCGCGGCGAGTCCATCTCCTCGCCCCACAGCTGATACGTCGGACAAGCAGGCAGGCAGAACCCGCAGTGCACGCAGTCACTGGCCAGCTCGCGCAGCTCGCCGGTCGGGTCAGGCGGCGTGCCCATCAGATCCCTCCCGCCAACCGGCCCGGCGCCATCCGGTGGCCGGGATCGAACTGGTCCTTGACCGCCCGCATGAGATCCAGCGACGGCACCGGCCCCCACAGATCGAGCGCCGCCCGCACTTCGGCCGGCGCATCGAGCACCACGACCGATCCGGTCGGCATGTCACCATCCGCTTGTGCGACTGCCGCGCGCAAACCCGCGACGAAGTCGGCCGTCCGCTTGCCGTCCGCGCCCGCTGGCAGGTAGATCTCCAGCACCCCCGCCGCTGCCGACCCGCTGACCGCCGGATCAAGCCCGTGACTCGCTCCCGCGTCCGCGGATGGTACCAAGGACCTCTGCGAGCCGCCCGGCCCAGAACGCGGTCTGGATGAGAGTGGCGGTGGCCTCCGGAGCGAGGCTGATCCGAACTCGGGTGCGGTCCTCCAGATGAGCGCGACCGCCGGGTTGCGGCCGACCCACACGAAACGGGCCGGCCGCAGCCCGGTCGGCCTCGCTCCTCAGGCGAGCCTCAAGGAGGCCCAGTCGTTCGGCGACGCTCGCTTCGTCGCCTTCGAGTAGGACCGAGACCGTCAGCGGGGCGGCAGTTGACGGCCAGATTAGCTCGATCGCGGCGGGAGCGACTGGTGAGCTGGCCGTGCCGAGGACGAGGGCCGCGGCCGCGGCGATGTCGTCGGTGTCCGCGGTGACCCAGGTGCTGGCCGCCGGGAGCGGGATGGAGGCGGAACGTGGCCTCGGTGATCAGGCCGAGGGTGCCGTAGGAGCCGGCGAACAGCTTGCCGAGGTCGTAGCCGGCGACGTTCTTGACGACCTTGCCGCCGGCCTTGGCGATCGTGCCGTCCGCGCGCACGACGGTGATGCCGATCAGCAGGTCGCGGGGCGCGCCGTAGCGGAACCGCAACGGCCCGGTCGCGTTGGTGGCGATCAGCCCGCCGACGGACGCCCCGCCGGGCGGGTCCAGGGCGAGCCGCTGGCCCTCGGCGGCGAGTCGCTGCTGCAGCGCGTCCAGCGCGACCCCGGCCTGGACGGTGACGACCAGGTCGCCGGCCGCGTGCTCGATGACCTGGTCCAGCTGTCGGGTGCTCACGATCAGGTCGCAGCCGCGCGGCGGGTTGCCCCAGCTCAGCCGCGTCGCGAGGCCGCGCGGCAGCACGGACAGATCCAGCGCGGCGGCGGCGCGCAGCAGGGCCGAAGCCTCGGCGGTGCTGGCGGGCTCGGCGACGAACCTGGCCGGCTGCCCGCCCGACCGTGTCGCCATCCCCGGCCGGGCGGACGTCCGCGCACGCGCGGGCGAGTTCGTCCGGGACCGGGGTGCTCATGCTCAGAACTGTTCCAGCTGTCCCGACGCGACCAGCGGATGCGGCTCGCGGCGGACGCCGGGGACCTCACCGCACAGGCGCGGGGTCGGGAAGATCTTGCCCGGGTTGCAGATCCCGGCCGGGTCGAACGCGCACCGCACCAGCTGCATCGTGTCCAGGTCGTCAGCGGTGAACATCTTCGGCATGTACCTGGATTTGTCCACGCCCACCCCGTGCTCGCCGGTGATCGAGCCGCCGTGCTCGATGCACAGATCGAGGATCGCGCCGGACACCTGCTCCGCTGCTTCCTGCTCGCCCGGTACCGCGTCGTCGAACAGCACCAGCGGGTGCAGGTTGCCGTCACCGGCGTGGAAGACGTTCGCGACCCGGATGCCGGTCGCGGCGGACAGCTCGCTGATCCGGTCGAGCACCTGCGGCAGCGCGGTCCGCGGCACCACGCCGTCCTGCACGATGTAGGCCGGGCTGATCCGGCCGACGGCCGCGAACGCCGACTTGCGCCCGGTCCAGATCGCCGCGCGCTCGGTCGCGTCCTTGGCCGCCCTGATCTCGAACGCGCCGAGCCGGGTGCAGATCTCCCGCACCGCGACCTCGTCCCTGGCCACGTCGCCGCGCGGGCCGTCCAGCTCGACGATCAGCACGGCGCCGGCGCCCTCGGGGTACTGACAGCTCACCGCCGCCTCGGCGGCCTCGATCGCCAGCGCGTCCATCATCTCGATCGCGCCGGGCAGCATGCCCGCGCCGATGATCGCCGACACCGCGGCGCCGCCTGCGCCCATGGTCGTGAACGCTGCGAGCAACGTCGTCACCGCCTCGGGGATCGGGGTGAGCTTCACCACGATCTTGGTAACGATGCCCAGCGTGCCTTCTGAGCCCGTAAAGGCGCCGACCAGGTCGTAGCCCGGTGTGGCGCCGGTGCCGTCGCCCAGCCAGGTCAGCTCGCCCTGCGGGGTGACGATCTGCAGGCCGGTCACGTGGTGCACGGTGAAGCCGTGCTTGAGGCAGTGCGCGCCGCCCGAGTTCTCGGCCACGTTCCCGCCGACCGAGCAGATCACCTGGCTCGACGGGTCGGGTGCGTAGAAGAGGCCGTACGGCTCGGCGGCCTTGCTCACCGAGAGGTTGGTGACACCCGGCTCCACGATCGCCCGCCGGCTCGCCGCGTCGATGGCGATGATGCTGCGCATCTTCGCCGTGACGATCAGGACGCCGTCCGACCGGGGGAGCGCGCCGCCCGACAGCCCGGTGCCGCTGCCGCGCGCGACGAACGGGACGCTGGCCGCCGCGCACGCGCGCACGACGGCCGCGACCTGCTCGGCGGTCTGCGGCAGCACGACCAGGCCGGGGCTGCAGCGGTGCGCGGTCAGGCCGTCGCACTCGTAGGTGCGCAGCTCCTGCGGATCGGTGACCACGCCGTCGGCGCCGCAGATCTCGGTCAGCCGGGCGGCGAGCCCGCTGCCGGGCCGGGCGCTGTCCATGTCCTCCAGCATCTCTCGCCGGACGGCTGCCCGCCACTGGCGGTCCTGGTGGCATCTGGATATCGTCTCAATATACGGACAGTTAGTATCATTATATGAGCGAAGCCGTCGGTGAGCAGGGCGTGCGCGGGCGAGACGCGAGCGGGCCGGAGTTGGCCGAGCGCCGCCGCTGGCTGATCCTCGTCGTCGGCCTGATCGCGATGACCGCTGGCTGCACATACCAGTACGGACTGGCGTATCTGATCCCGGCGCTGCGGCACGAAGGGTTCTCGCTGGAGGTCGCGAGCACGCTGGTGGCCTGCCCGACCGCGGGCTTGCTGCTCACGCTCATCGGCTGGGGCGCGGCCGCTGACCGGTGGGGTGAGCGGGTCGTCCTCGCCAGCGGACTGAGCGGCGCGGGCGTCGTGCTGCTGGCCGCGCGCTACGTGCACGGCACCGCCGGCCTGGCCGTCTGCCTGATCCTGGCCGGCGCCTCCGGCGGGTCCGTGTTCGCCGCGAGCGGCCGGCTCATTCTCGGCTGGTTCGCCCGGCACGAGCGCGGGCTGGCCATGGGTATCAGGCAGAGCTCGCAGCCGATCGGGGTCGCCCTGGCGGCCGCGAGCCTGCCGGCCCTCGGAGCGTCCGGCCCGGCCGCGCCGCTGTTGTTCCTCGGCCTGTTCTGCCTCGTCGCCGCCGCCCTGGTCATCGTCCTCGTCCGCGACCCGGCCCGGCCGCAGGCCGCCGGCCGGCCGACCCGGCCGGCCGGGTTCGAACGGCGTCGCCGTACCGCCAGAGTGTGCTCTGGCGCATCCACGCGGCCAGCGCGCTGCTGGTCGTGCCCCAATTCACGGTGGCCACGTTCGCGCTGGTGTACCTCGTGGACGCGCGCGGCTGGACCGCGCTCGCGGCCGGCCGGCTGCTGGCCGGCGCGCAGGCCTGCGGTGCGCTGTCCCGGCTCGGGGCCGGCTATTGGTCCGACCGGGCCGGCAGCCGGATGCGGCCGATGCGGTTGCTCGCGATCAGCACCGGAGCGGGCATGCTCGCGCTGGCGGCCGCCGCCGCGGCTGGCTCGGCGGCTGCCGTGCCGGTGCTGCTGGCCTGCGCCGTCGTCGCGGTCAGCACGAACGGGCTCGCCTTCACCGCCGTGGCCGAGTACGCCGGCTCAGCGTGGGCCGGACGCGCGCTCGGCGTGCAGAACACCGGGCAGAACGCGCTGGCCGCGGCCACCCCGCCGGTCCTGGCACTGACCATCGGGGCCGCCGGTTACGGGGTCAGCTTCGCCGCGGTAGCTGCGTTCCCGCTGCTGGCGGCGGCGCTGGTCCCGGTCCGGGCCGAACGGTCGCGGGCGCCGTCAGGGCATGCGCTCGTAGGCGGGCAGGGTGAGGAAGTCAACGTAGTCGTCCGCGAGCGCGACCTCGGTGAACAGTGACGTCGCCTGCTCGTAGCCGGGCTCGCTGAACGCGCTGCCCTGCTGCGCGCGGATCGTCGCCAGCTCCTCGGTGATGAGCCGCTCCACCAGTTCCGTCGTGACCTTGGCCCCGTCGGCCAGAGTCACGTCGTTGTGCAGCCACTGCCAGATCTGTGACCTGGAGATCTCGGCCGTCGCGGCGTCTTCCATCAGGTTGAAGATCGCGACCGCGCCGGTGCCGGCGAGCCAGCTAGCCAGGTACTGGAGGCCGACGCTGATGTTGTTGCGCAGGCCCGCCTCGGTGATCTCTCCCGGCGTCTGGCTGACCGCGAGCAGGTCCGCGGCAGTGACCTCGACCTCGGGCCGCTGCCTGCCGAGCTGATTCGGGGCGCTGCCGAGCACGCCGTCGAAGATCTCCCGGCAGATCGGCACCAGGTCAGGATGGGCGACCCAGGAGCCGTCGAACCCGTCGGCGGACTCGCGGGTCTTGTCGTCGCGCACTTTCGCGAGCGCGCGCTCGGTGACCTCCGGGTCGCGCCGGTTCGGGATGAACGCCGCCATGCCGCCCATCGCGTGCGCGCCGCGGGCGTGGCACGTCTTGACCAGCAACTCGGTGTAGGCGCGCATCATCGGGGCGGTCATCGTGACCGCGTTGCGCTCGGGCAGCAGGAACTCGGCGCCGCGAGTCCGGAACTTCTTGATGATGCTGAACAGGTAGTCCCACCGGCCGGCGTTCAGGCCCGAGCTGTGATCGCGCAGCTCGTAGAGGATCTCCTCCATCTCGAACGCAGCCGGGATCGTCTCGATCAGCACCGTGGCCCGGATCGTGCCTTGCGGGATGCCGAGGGCGTCCTGGGCGAGGACGAAGGCGTCATTCCAGAGCCGCGCCTCCAGGTGGCTCTCCATCTTGGCCAGGTAGAAGTAGGGACCCCGGCCCTTGTCGAGCTGCCGCTGCGCGCAGTGGAAGAAATAGAGCGCGAAGTCGACCAGGCTGCCCGACGCCCGCTCACCGTCGATGAGCAGGTGCTTTTCGTCCAGATGCCAGCCGCGTGGCCGGACCACGATGGTGGCCAGCTCGGCATCGGGCCGCAGCTGGTAGGACTTGCCCTCGTCGCTGGTGAAGTCGATGGTCCGGTCCAGCGCGTCCTTCAGGTTGAGCTGGCCGGTGATCATGTTGTCCCACAGCGGCGTGTTGGCGTCCTCGAAGTCGGCCAGCCACACCTTCGCGCCGGAGTTCAGCGCGTTGATCGTCATCTTCCGGTCCGTCGGCCCGGTGATCTCGACCCGCCGGTCCACCAGCCCGGGGGCGGGCGGCGCGACCCGCCAGCCGGAGTCGGCCCGGATCGCCTCGGTCTCGGGCCGGAAGTCGAGCAGGGCGCCGGCCGACAGCTCAGCCTGCCGCTCGGCCCTGGCCGCGAGCAGCTCACGGCGGCGCGCGCCGAGCTCGCGGTGCAGCGTGGCTACCAGACCGAGCGCCTCGGGGGTGAGGATCTCGTCGTACCTGCTGCCGGACGGGCCGGCGATCTCCACGCCACTCACCAGTCCACGCTCCTTCCGCGCCGCGACGGGCCGCTCGTGTACCCGAAGGTAACTCATCAGCCCGCGGCATACAGCCCCGCCTGCCTGGGTGGCTGTCGCCGTCGCCAGCGAGCAGGCGCCGCCGCCAGCGAGCAGGCGCCGCCGCCAGCGAGCAGGTGCCGCCGCCAGATAGCAGGTGCCGCGGCTTATTGCCGGCGCGCGGGCACATTACCGCCGCGCCGGCTGTTATTGAGGTGAGGATGAAAGCAGTCCGTGGCACTATCGGACCAGCTCCCGCCAACAGGCGGGCGCAAGCATACGTACCGTCTTATTACGGCTCAGAATGGTCCGGGCGGCCTGGCCGCCCGGCATTAGGTGGCTAGCACTCTATGACCGCGCTATCAGACGAAAACGGCGACCGGGACCTCACGCCGGAGGACGCCGACCGGGAGCCCGAGGATCTGCCGGAGGACGGCGAGCTAGATCTCGAAGAGCGGCACGCCCTCCGCCGGGTAGCCGGGCTGTCCACCGAGCTGCAGGACGTCACCGAGGTCGAATACCGGGCGCTGCGGCTGGAACGGGTCGTCCTCATGGGGGTGTGGACCGACGGCACGCTGGCGACGGCGGAGAACTCCCTGCGGGAGCTGTCCCTGCTCGCCGAGACCGCGGGCTCGCAGGTGCTGGACGCCCTCGTGCAGCGGCGGAGCCGGCCGGACGCGTCGACCTACGTGGGGTCAGGCAAGGCTCGCGAGCTGGCGGAGATCGTTGCCGCCGAGGGCGCCGACACCGTCATCTGCGACGGTGAGCTGACCCCTGGCCAGCTGCGCAGCCTGGAAGGCGCCGTTAAGGTCAAGGTCGTCGACCGGACCGCGCTGATCCTGGACATCTTCGCCCAGCACGCGCGCAGCAAGGAGGGCAAGGCCCAGGTCGAGCTCGCCCAGCTCCAGTACCTGCTGCCCCGGCTGCGCGGCTGGGGCGAGTCGCTGTCCCGGCAGACCGGCGGCCGGCCGGCGGGAACGGCGGGATCGGCACCCGCGGCCCTGGCGAGACGAAGATCGAGACCGACCGGCGGCGGATCCGGACCAGGATCACCCGGCTGCGCCGGGAGATCGCGGAGATGTCCGTCGGCCGGGAGGTGCAGCGCGGCCAGCGCCGCCGCCGGGCAGTGCCGTCGGTCGCGATCGCCGGCTACACCAACGCCGGCAAGTCCACGCTGCTGAATCGGCTCACCGGCGCCCAGGTACTGGTGGATGACTCGCTGTTCGCGACGCTGGACCCGGCCGTGCGCAAGGCGCGCACCCCGTCCGGTCTGCCGATCACCCTGACTGACACCGTGGGTTTCGTCCGGCACCTGCCGCACCAGCTCGTGGACGCGTTCCGATCCACGCTCGAGGAGGTAGCGGACGCCGACCTGATCCTGCACGTGGTCGACGGCTCGGACGCGGACCCGCGCTCACAGCTGGCTGCCGTCAGGGAAGTGCTCAGCGAAATCGGGGCCGGCGACGTGCCCGAGCTGGTGGTGATCAACAAGGCCGACGCCGCGGACCGCATCGCGCTGGAAGGGCTGCAGCTCACCGAGCGCCAGTCGGTGATCGTGTCCGCGAGCACCGGGGACGGGATCGAAGAGCTGCGGGCTGAGATCGAGCGGCTGCTGCCGCGCAGCCAGCGCGAGGTCAGCGTCGTTGTCCCGTATGACCGCGGCGATTTGGTCTCCCGCGTGCATGACGAGGGCGAGGTGCTCGCCGTCGGGCACAACGGAGACGGCACCGAGCTGACGGCGCGGGTGCCGCTCGGGCTGGCGGCCGAGCTTGACCGCTACGGCGTGACGTCGTCCGGTGCGCCACGATAGCGGCGGATACTGAACGGTCGGTTTTCCGGCTCGCAATTGCGTGATGGCACTGCTTTGTTGTTTTCGGATGATTGCCGCGACTTCTGAAGCGCAATTTCCGAACTCATGAGAACGATTGCGGAACCGCTTACTAAACTTGATCTGGCTGGCAGGACCGGTGCCACAAGCGTCCAGGCGCTGCTGGCCCGGAGCCGGACACTGCTGCAGGTAGCGCCGTTCCTTCCGGAGCTGATTGGCAATGAGCCGACGCTTAGCGGTATCCTTATGCGACCCTTTACAGGGGATCGACTTGTGCAATACCGTGACTCAACCGATATGTTGGTGAAGCGCGTCACGAGTCGCCCGTAGCGACCACGGACGCGGTCCGCAGCGGCAGGTCACGGCCGGTCCGCACGCTTATTCCCACTGCTCGGCAGGAGAGACCGCATGCTAGCTCGGGGACACCGCCGGGGCGACGGTCCTCAGCTTGGCGGCGCCCGGTGACCATCCGGCTGCTCACCAACATCGGCCGCCTGTGGACCGGCGCCGAGGTGTGGAGCAACGCGGCCATCGTGACCCAGGACGATCGCATCGCCTGGGTCGGTCCCGCGGCCGAGCTGCCCGCCAGCGTTCCCGGCGTGATCAGGGACATCGTTGACGTGGACCACGTCGAGAACCTGGGCGGCGTACTCGTCACGCCCGGCCTGATCGATGCCCACACGCACCCGGTCTACGCGGGCAACCGGTGGGCGGAGCTGGCGATGCGGTCCGGCGGGTCATCGCAGGCGGAGATCGTCGCGGCCGGCGGCGGGATCGCCTCGACCGTCACCATCACCAGGGGCACCGACCCATGGACCCTGTGCAGTGGGGTCAGGGAGCGGCTGCGGTCCTGGATCCTGAACGGCACCACCACCGTCGAGGCGAAGACCGGCTACCACCTGACCAGGGACGGGGAACTCGCCGACGTCCGGCTGCTCCGGTCGCTGGAGAGCGAGCTGGGCATGCCGCGCGTGCACGTCACGTTCCTCGCGGCCAACGCGCTGCCGCCGGAGTACTTCGGCCGGCGGTCCGACTACGTGGACGCGGTCGCCAGCTGGTGCGCCGACGCCGCGGCGGCGGGTGCCGACGGCATCGACGTGCACTGCGACGAGAGCCGGTTCAGTGCCCGCGAGGCGAGCTGGATCCTGGGCAAGGGCCGCGCCGCCGGGCTGCAGCCGCGTCTGCACGCCGGCGGTGACAGCCGGATCGGGGCGGCGGTGCTGGCCGCCGAGCTCGGCTGCGCGTCGGCCGACATGCTGCTGGACGCGACCGACGACGACGTGGCCGCCCTGGCGCGGGCCAACGTGACGGCGGTCGTCTGCCCGGCGAATTCTTCCGACGGCAGGCGCCAGCCGCCGGTCCGGGCGCTGCTGGACAAGGGCGTGCCGCTGGCCCTCGGCTCCGGGCACGCGCCGGGCGCGAACGGCATCACCTCGATGCCCCTGGTCATCAGCCTCGCGATCGCGAACTTCGGGATGAGCGTCGCCGAGGCGCTCCGGGCCGCGACGGTTGGCGGCGCGCAGGCGCTGCGCGCGCCCGATCGCGGCGCCATGGCCCGCGGGCGGCTGGCCGACATCGTGGCCTGGGACGCTGACCACGAGGGCGCGTTCGGCTGGTCCTACGGGATGAAGCCGGTCCGCGTCTGGCGCGGCGGCGAGCCAATTCAAGGGTGAATCTCCGCCCCTCTCCGACTCACGCGAACCAGAACAAGTGCCTCGCTCCGAGACGCGTAGCACCGACCAGCCCGAGCGAGCCGGAGGGGCGCGGCGTCGTCTGGACTGAGGAGCCGGGTTTGCGACGAAGGAAGACGACGCCCAAAAGCGCCCCGACAGGCGAGCGGGAAATACAGTTGCCTGCATGAGTCCAGCCGCACGGCGCGACCGGCAGACCGCGGAGGCGGCCAGGTCCGGCCCCGATCCCGTCACTCTCATCGTGGGCGACGAGGAGTTGCTCGTCGAGCGGGCGGTCAGTGCCGTGCTGGCCAGCGCGGCGGCCGGCCCGCAGGCGGACGCGGCCGGCGGGTCTGGCGAGGCTGGCGTCCCGGCCGGTGCTGGCCAGGTCGGCGGCCTGGATGTCCATGACGTGGCCGCCGCTGGCCTGGCGCCGGGTGAGCTGCGGTCGGTGACGGCGCCCTCCCTGTTCGGCGGCGGCTGCCTGGTGGTGGTCCGGGGCACGCAGGACGCGGGCAAGGACCTGACGGCCGAGCTGGTGAGGCTGGCCACCGCGCCGGACCCGGACGTGATTCTCGTGCTCACGCACTCCGGCGGCGCGCGAAACAAGGCGCTGCTGACCAGCCTGACCGACGCCGGGGCGAGGCGGGTCGAGTGCCCGGCCATCAAGCGGTTTGGCGACCGGCTCGATTTCCTCCGGGGGGAGTTCAGCCGGGCCGGGCGGAAGGCTGACGAAGGCGGCCTGCGGACGCTGCTGGACGCGGTCGGGACCGACCTGCGTGATCTCGCCGCCGCGTGCAGCCAGCTCGCGGCCGATACGACCGGCGTCATCGGGCAGGAGACCGTGCTGCGCTACTACCGGGGCCGGGCCGAGGCCACCGGCTTCTCGGTGGCGGACCGGGCGTGTGAGGGCAACCTGACCGCGGCCCTGGAACAGCTGCGGTGGGCACTGGCGACGGGCACCGCGCCGGTGCTGATCAGCAGCGCGCTCGCATCCGGGCTGCGGACCCTGGGGCTAGTCGGCTCCGTCGGCCGCGGGCTGAGCCCGAACGCGCTCGCGGCCGACCTTGGCATGCCGCCGTGGAAGATCGATAAGGCGCGCCAGCAGCTACGCGGCTGGACCGCGGCTGGCCTGGCCGCCGCGCACGCGGCCGTGGCCGAGGCGGACGCCCAGGTGAAGGGCGAGGGGGCGAGCGCGGGTTACGCGCTGGAGCGGTGCGTCACGACGATCGTGGCCTGCCGGGGCGAGGCGCACTAGGCCCGGCCTCGCCCGCACCGGCTCGGTCAGGCCTGCTTGAGCTGCTCGGCGCGCTGGGCAAGAGCCGACTTGCGGTTGGCGGCCTGGTTCTTGTGAATGACGCCCTTGCTCGCGGCCTTGTCCAGCTTGACCGAGGCAGCGCGCATCGCGAGGCTCGCCGCGTCGACGTCGCCGGAGTCCGCCGCCTCACGGAACTTGCGCACCGCGGTCTTCAGCTCGGACTTGACGGCCTTATTGCGCTGGCGCGCCTTCTCGTTCTGCTTGTTGCGCTTGATCTGGGACTTGATGTTTGCCACGCGGATGCCTCGTTAGCGTTTGTCTAGGTGGTCTCGGTGCTGCCCGGCACGAGCCAGGGGTCTGGAGTCGCGGCCCGCAGCGCGGGCAACCGCGGGCATGCAGGCAGTCGAGAGGCAAGGATAGCCGAGATCACCGGGGCGGCTCAAACCGAGCGCCGGTCCGGGCCGGTTGCGGCGGGCCGGCGCCGCCGTGGCAATCGCATCGGTACCGGCGTGCAACCATAGAGCCGAGAAGGATCTGCCGGGCCGCGCGGCCTGCTGACAGGCTGGGCCCGCCGGTGCCAGCGTGCGGCCGGGCGCGGGCCTGACCGGGCCGAGCCCCGGCGGCGAGCGGTCGACGCCTAGCCTGGTCTGGGCGAACGGCTGCTCCGCCCGCGGATCTCAGCAGCCCAGCCGACTAGCCACCCTGGCGGATTCCCAGTGTCATCAACGCCCGAGCAGCCGACGCGCCAGCTGGCCTCGCCTGCACCCTCCCGGACGCCGCAGGAGATTATCCGGAATTTCTGCATTATCGCGCATATCGATCACGGAAAGTCGACGCTCGCCGACCGGATGCTCCAGCTGACCGGCGTGGTCGAAGGGCGCCAGATGCGCGCGCAGTACCTCGACCGGATGGATATCGAGCGGGAGCGCGGGATCACGATCAAGAGCCAGGCGGTGCGGCTGCCGTGGCGCGGCCCGGATGGCACCCAGTACGTGCTCAACCTGATCGACACGCCCGGACACGTGGACTTCACCTATGAGGTGTCCCGGTCACTGGCGGCCTGCGAGGGCGCCATCCTCCTGGTCGACGCGGCCCAGGGGATCGAGGCGCAGACGCTCGCCAACCTTTACCTCGCCCTGGAGGCCGACCTGCACCTGATCCCGGTGCTGAACAAGATCGACTTGCCGGCCGCCCAGCCGGAGAAATTCGCGGCCGAGCTGGCCAACATCATCGGCTGCGACCCGGCCGACGTGCTGCGGGTGTCGGCCAAGACCGGTGAGGGCGTCACCGAGTTGCTGAACGCGGTGGTCGAGCAGGTCCCGGCGCCCGCTGGCGACCTCGAGGCGCCCGCCAGGGCACTGATCTTTGACTCCGTGTACGACACCTACCGCGGCGTCGTGACCTACGTCCGGGTGATGGACGGCAGGCTGAGCAGGCGCGAGCGGACGCTGATGCTGCACACCAAGGCGGTGCACGAGACGCTGGAGATCGGCGTGATCTCGCCCGAGCCAGTGCCCTCGGACGGGCTGGCCGCCGGGGAGGTGGGCTACCTGATCACCGGCGTCAAGGATGTCCGGCAGGCCCGCGTCGGCGACACCCTGACCAGCGTGGCCAGGCCGGCCGCCGAGGCGCTCCCCGGCTACGCCAACGCCAAGCCGATGGTCTTCTCCGGCCTGTATCCCATGGACGGCGACGACTACCCGGAACTGCGGGATGCCCTCGACAAGCTGCGGCTGAACGACGCGGCGCTGGACTACGAGCCGGAGACGTCGACCGCGCTCGGCTTCGGCTTCCGGTGCGGATTCCTCGGGCTGCTGCATATGGAGATCGTCCGTGAGCGGCTGGAGCGCGAGTTCGGCCTGGTCCTGATCTCCACCGCCCCGAACGTGGTCTACCGGGTGGTGATGGAGTCCGGCACCGAGACCATCGTGACCAATCCCAGTGAGTTCCCCGACGGGAAGGTCGGGCAGATATTCGAGCCGGTGGTCCGGGCCACGGTGCTGGCGCCGAAGGACTACGTCGGACCGATCATGGAACTATGCCAGGGCCGGCGCGGGGTCCTGCTCGGCATGGAGTACCTGTCCGCCGACCGGGTCGAGATCCGCTACACGATGCCGCTGGGCGAGATCATCTTCGATTTCTTTGATCAGCTGAAGTCGCGCACCCGCGGCTATGCCTCCCTCGACTACGAACGGGCCGGCGAGCAGGAAGCGGACCTGGTCAAGGTGGACATCCTGCTCCAGGGCGTCCCGGTCGACGCGTTCAGCCAGGTCGTGCACGCGGACAAGGCCCGGGACTACGGGCTGTCGATGACCGCGCGGCTCAAGGAGCTCATTCCGCGGCAGCAGTTCGAGGTGCCGATCCAGGCGGCGATCGGCGCGCGGATCATCGCCCGCGAGAACATCCGGGCCATTCGCAAGGACGTGCTGGCCAAGTGCTACGGCGGCGACATCACCCGTAAGCGCAAGCTGCTGGAGAAGCAGAAGGAAGGCAAGCGGCGGATGAAGGTCATCGGCCGGGTCGAGGTACCGCAGGAGGCCTTCGTCGCGGCGCTGTCCACCGAGCAGGCGCCGGACAAGAAGCGCTAGCCCGCGGGCACCATCGACGACGACGTGACGTTGTTCGCGACCGCGACGATCAGGATGATGACGAGCACGGTCAGCATCAGGCCGACGATTCCCAGCACCAAGCCGGTGATCGCCATTCCGCGGCCGTCCTCGCCAGAGCGCGAGATCTGGCCGAGCGACATGAAGCCGAGGATGACAGCCGGGATGCCGGCCAGCGGCCCGGCGAGGATCTGGCCGATGCCGCAGCACAGGGCCGCGATCGCCAGCGAGTTCGTGCCGCGGCCCACCCGGCCGTATGGCGCCGCCTGACCGAACTGGGGCGGCCCGTAGCCGGCGGGCTGGCCGTACTGCGGCGCGCCCTGGCCGTACTGGCGGGCCTGCCCGGCTGCGGCGGGCCGAATCCGGCTTCGCCTTGCGGGCCGCCGGAGAATGGGCCCTGACCGAACTGTGGACTCTGCTCGCCGAATCCGCCTGAACTCATGACGTCCCCCAGGTCGCAATGGCCAGCCGTACTGGCTGGTCGGCCAAGTATTACCGATGCGGAACCCGATGTAGTGATTAATGCGAAACGTGGCGTTCGGGCGGCGAAAGTGCCCGATGTGGTGGCCGGGACCGGCCGCGAACCGGGCTTTGCGTTCGACTCGGGCGGAAACTGTCAGCTACCGTTCCTGGCATGTCCAGCGCATACGTCGTCTCGGTAAACCGGGGCCCGGTCCGGGACGTGCTTGTCGGCGGCAAGCCGGCCCGGTCCGGGATCGACAAGCAGCCCCAGACCGGCCGGGTCGCCATCGGGTTCGGTGGCCTCGCCGGTGACGATTACGGCGACAAGGTGAATCACGGCGGCCGCGATCAGGCCCTGTACGCCTACGCCAGGGAGGATCTGGACTGGTGGGCGGCGCAGCTCGGCCGGGACCTGCGCGACGGGCTGTTCGGCGAGAACATCACCACGGCCGGGCTGGATGTCACCGGCGCCCTCATCGGCGAGGTCTGGCAGCTCGGCACGGCGGTGATCCAGGTTACTGCGCCGCGAATCCCGTGCGTCACGTTCCAGTCCTGGCTCAGTGAGCCACACTGGGTCAAGCGGTTCGCGGCCGCCCGCCGGCCTGGCGCATACCTGCGCGTGCTCACCGCGGGCGCGGTCGGAGCCGGGGACGGGATGGCCGTGCTGAGCCGGCCCGAGCAGGCCGTCACGGTCGCCGAGGCGATGCAGGCCTACTACGGCGACCGCGAGATCATGCACAGGCTGCTGACGGTGGAAGGGCGGGGCGACCGGTGGGACGAGATCGGGGCTTCGGTCCTGAGCCGGGCCTGACCGCGGCCACCGGGCGGGTGACCTGACCATGGCGGGCCAGCCGCCGCCGGGCGAGCCGGTACCCGCCGACGGCGGGCTGCCCGCCGAGTCCGAACGCGATCTCGGCGCTGCGCCGTTCGGCGTCTACGTGCACGTTCCCTTCTGCCGGACCCGGTGCGGGTACTGCGATTTCAACACCTACACCGCGGCGGAACTCGGCTCCGGCGCGTCCAGGGAGAGCTACGCCGGGCTCGCGATCGCGGAGATCCGGCTGGCCGGCCGGGTGCTCGCGGGCCGGGCGGGCCCGGTGCAGACGGTGTTCTTCGGCGGCGGCACACCGACCCTGCTGCCGCCCGCCGACCTGGCCGCCATCTTGCGCGCCATCGACGCTGAGCTGGGCCTGGCCGCGGGGGCCGAGATCACCACCGAGGCGAACCCGGAGTCGGTCGACGACGCGGCGCTGGCGCAGCTGCGGGCCAGCGGCTTCACCCGCGTCTCGCTCGGCATGCAGAGCGCGGTGCCGCACGTGCTCGACGTGCTCGACCGGGCGCACCAGCCAGGGCGGCCGGAGGCCTGCGTCGGCTGGGCCAGGGCGGCCGGGTTCGATCAGGTCAGCCTCGACCTCATCTACGGCACGCCGGGTGAGAGCGACGCCGACTGGGAGCTGTCCCTGCGCCGCGCCATCGAGGCCGGCCCGGACCACATCTCTGCGTATGCACTGATCGTCGAGGAGGGAACGCGGCTGGCCGCCAGGATCAGGCGGGGCGAGCTCGCGGTCCCCGACGACGATGTGCTGGCCGACCGGTACCTCAGCGCCGACGAGATGCTCGGCGCGGCGGGCCTCCGCTGGTACGAGGTCTCGAACTGGGCGGCCAGCGAGTCGTCCTGGTGCCGGCACAACCTGCTGTACTGGACCGGCGGGAACTGGTGGGGCGTCGGTCCGGGCGCGCACAGTCACGTCGCGGGCACCCGGTGGTGGAACGTGCGGCACCCCGCCGCCTACGCGCAGCGGCTCGCGGCCGGCGTCAGCCCCGGCCAGGCCAGGGAGGTGCTGACCAGCGCCGAGCGCAGGGTCGAGGACATCATGCTGGCGACGAGGCTGATCTCGGGCTACCCGGCGTCGGCGCTGAGCCCGGCCGGCCTGTCGGCCGCGCGGCAGGCGGTGGCGGACGGCCTGGCCAGCGAAGATGCGCTGGCCGCGGGCCGGGTTGAGCTGACGACCACGGGGCGACTGCTGGCCGACGCGGTGATCAGGGGCCTGACGAACTGACCGCCTGACCAGCGGATCAGCGCGATCTGTGCCTTGCGCTCGTTTCCGCCATAGACTTGGCACTCAGGTCACGGGAGTGCCAAGGGGAGGTGACAGCGTGCTCGACGACAGGAAACTGGCGGTCCTGCGCGCGATCGTGGAGGACTATGTCTCCACGAACGAGCCGGTCGGCTCGAAATCCCTGGTCGACCGGCACAATCTCGACGTCTCCCCGGCGACGATCCGCAACGACATGATGGTGCTGGAGGAGCAGGGCTACGTCGTCCAGCCGCACACCAGCGCCGGCCGGATCCCGACCGACCAGGGCTACCGGTTGTTCGTTGACCGGCTGTCGGGCGTCAAGCCGTTGTCGGCGGCCGAGCGGCGGGCGATCGAGACGTTCCTGGCCGGCGCGTACGACCTGGACGACGTCGTCATGCGCACCGTGCGGCTGCTGGCGCAGCTCACCCGTCAGGTCGCCGTCGTGCAGTACCCGTCGCTGACCAAGTCGTCCGTCCGGCACATCGAGCTCGTGCCGCTGGGCGACCGCCGGGTCCTGCTGGTAGTGATCACCGACACCGGCCGGGTCGAGCAGCGGACGATCGAGTTGCCGGCGGCGATCGGGGACGAGGCGCTCACGCACCTGCGGGCGGTGCTCAACGCGTGCCTGG
Source organism: uncultured Actinomycetota bacterium (assembly GCA_963805805.1). Lineage (GTDB taxonomy): Bacteria > Actinomycetota > Actinomycetes > Streptosporangiales > Streptosporangiaceae > JAJYUU01. The sequence goes on from CAWDVS010000015.1 coordinate 79,788, forward strand.
ACGGCCGTCGGCTGGCCGACGTCGCCGCGGTCGTCGCGGACCTGCCGGGCCGGGTCAGCGCGCCCGACCGGCCGAACGCGGCCGCTGTGTTCTCGGTCATCGTCGAGACGCTGGTCGAGCACCACGAAGAGCGCGTCGTGGTCGGGGGTGCCGCAAATCTCACCGCGGTGGACTTCTCCAGGGGACTGCGCGAGGTCCTGGAGGCGTTGGAGGAACAGGTGGTTCTCATGCGCCTGCTCGGTGAGTCCGGGGACGGGACAGTGACCGTGCGCATCGGGGCCGAGAACGAGTTCCTGGGCCTGCGCAGCACGTCTACTGTGGCGACTAGCTATGGGTCCGGGGAGCAGGCGCTGGCCCGGCTGGGAGTGCTCGGGCCGACCCGGATGGACTACCCGACAGCGATGGGAGCAGTGCGCGCGGTGGCACGATATGTGGGCCAGATCCTGGCGGAGTCCTAGGGATGCCGGTGGCAAACGACTACTACGGCGTGCTCGGCGTGCGCCGCGACGCTGACGCGGACGAGATCAAGAAGGCCTACCGGCGGCTGGCGCGCGAACTGCATCCGGACGTCAACCCTGACCCCGCGCTGCAGGAGCGGTTCAAGGAAGTGACCCAGGCCTACGAGGTGCTGTCCGATCCGGACAAGCGCCAGATGTACGACCTCGGCGCCGACCCGTTCGCGCCGGGCGGCGCCCGCGCTGGGGCGGGCGGCTTCGGTGGTGCGGCCGGGTTCCCGTTCAGCGATCTCATGGATGCCTTCTTCGGGGCCGGCGCCGCCCCGCGCGGCCCGAAGAGCCGGGCCCGGCGCGGCCGGAACGCGACGATCCGGGTGGATCTCGATCTGTCCGAATGCGCGTTCGGCACGACCAGGGACCTCGTGGTGGACACCGCGGTGGTCTGCCCGACCTGCTCGGGCGAGGGCACCGCGCCGGGGACCCACCCCGTTACCTGCGACATCTGCAACGGCCGGGGCGAGGTGAACCAGGTCACCCGGTCGTTCATCGGCCAGATGATGACCTCAAGGCCGTGCCCCGGCTGCGGCGGCTTCGGCACCGTCATCCGCAAGCCGTGCCCCGAGTGCGACGCGGACGGCCGGGTCCGGACCAGGCGGACCATCAAGGTGCGCATCCCGGCCGGGGTCGAGGACGGCACGCACATCCAGCTGGCCGGGGAGGGCGAGACCGGCCCCGGCGGCGGGCCGCCCGGCGACCTGTTCCTGGAGATCGTGCAGCGGCCGCACGCGATCTTCGAGCGGCAGGGTAACGACCTGCACTGCACCGTCACCATCCCGATGACCGCCGCCGCCCTGGGCGCGACCCTCCAGGTGGAGACGCTGGACGGGCCGGCCGAGCTGGACATCAGGCCGGGCACCCAGTCGGGCCAGGCCATCCCGCTCTACGGCCAGGGCACCGGCCGGCTCAACGGCTCGGGCCGGGGCGACCTGATCATTCACATCTCGGTTGAGACGCCCGCCAAGCTGGAGCCCGACCAGGAGGAGCTGATGCGGCAGCTGGCCAAGCTGCGCGGCGAGGAGTCGCCGCCGGGCAAGTTCGCGCCGGGCCAGCACGGGTTCTTCTCCCGGCTGCGCGACGCGTTCAACGGCCGTTGAGCTGCCTTCGGGCCGGGAGCCCAGGCTGAAGCCGCCGTTCTTCGTCACCGACCGAGCCGCGCTGGCGGGCCCCCGGATCGTCCTGGACGGCCAGGAAGGGCGGCACGCGACGACCGTGCGCAGGCTGGCGCCCGGCGAGCAGGCGTACCTGACTGACGGCGCCGGCCGGGTGGCCGAGTGCGTGGTGACCGCGGTCCGGCCCGGCGAGCTTGAGCTGTCCGTCCTGTACCGTCACGACCGAGCCGCCGCCGCAGCCGACGGTGACCGTCGTGCAGGCGATCCCGAAGGGGGATCGCGGCGAGCTCGCCGTGGAGCTGCTGACCGAGGTGGGCGCCGACACGGTGGTGCCGTGGGCGGCCGAGCGCTGCGTCGCGGTGTGGCGCGGCGACCGGGCGGCGAAGGCTCAGGCCCGCTGGCAGTCGACCGCGGTGCAGGCGGCCAAGCAGTCCCGGCGGGCGTGGTTTCCGGTCGTGCCGCCGCAGGAAGACCTGGCCGGGGTCGCCGCCAGGGTCCGCGCGGCGGCGCTGGCGGTGCTGCTGGACGCGCAGGCCAGCCGCGGACTGGCCGATCTGGACGTCCCGGCGGCCGGAGACATCGTGCTCATCGTGGGGCCGGAGGGCGGTATCACCGCAGCCGAGCGGGACGCGCTGACCGGGGCGGGCGCCGTCGGCGCGCGCCTTGGCCCGACGGTGCTGCGCGCGTCCTCGGCGGGGGTTGTCGCCGCGGGACTGGTGCTCGCGCGCACGAGCAGGTGGCTAGCGCCTAGCGGGTAGCCGGGTTCTAGCCCGCGGCTTGCTGGTCTATCCAGACGGACCGAGTGCCAGGCCCCCAGGGCCTGGCACTCGGGCGTGCTGCTGGCTGCTAGCTGAGCTCAGCGCCTAATTGAGCTTGGCCTGCTCGGCCGCGGCCGGGCCGCCCAGCCGCAGCGATAGCTGGCCGCCCGCGGCCGGGCGCACCCTGATGGTCTTGGACGGCCGCGGCGTCGAGGACGGGCACGGGGTCGGCGACGAGCTCGCGATCTGCGTGCGGGCCGCGGTGTGACCCGCCGCCAGCTTGGCGCTCTTGTGCGTCGTCGTCTTGCTGGCGCTGTCCGCCTGCGCGCCGGTGGTCCCCGGGCTCGGGTCGGCCGGGACCTGCGATCCGACCGCCGGGCCGGTGCCCGACCCGCTCGGCGAGCTGCTGTCGGTGCTGGACGGCGTGGGCGTCGGCGTCGGCGTGACCGTCGGGGTGGGCGTGACCGTCGGCGTCGGCGTGCTGGTCGGCGACGACGTCGGCGTCGAGGTCGGCGACGGGGGTTCGCTCGTGATGGTACCGCCCGGCGTCGGCTTGGTCGACGGGCACGCCGATGAGTTGGTCGCGCCGACTGTCGGCCCGGAGCCGATCGCCTGGCTCGGTCCCGGCTGGGTCTGCGGCTGACCGCCAGAGCCGCCCTGGCCGCCGGTGGCCTGCCGGCCGCCGGTGTTGTGCCCGGACGGCTGAGACGACCCCGCCGGAGCCATCACATTCGACACCCCGACCGCCGTGTAGGCCACGGCGGCGACGATGAACACGACCGCGCTCATGGCCGCGAGTGGTCGCGCCCAGCCGAGCCACGCGCGGCCGGGCCGGGCCGGGCGGCCCTGCTCCGGCCAGAAGTGCCTGGTAACCGCGCGCACCTCGAGCGCCATCCGGTCCCAGACCACCCAGAATCCGTCAGGAACCCCCAGCGACAGCCTGGTCAGCGCGATATCGACCCAGGCGATCGCCATCGGCATCGGCCGCCGGTGCCGGACGCGCTGCCTGATCTTGTCCAGGCCGTCGCCGGCGGGATCAACCTGCTCGGCCGCGGCATGGAGCGCCCGGCGGAGCGCCGCCTCACCAGCAAAGATCTCGTTCACGCGTCACGCTCCAGCACATTTCGGAGCGTCGCCATCGCCCTGGCGGTGTGACTCTTGACCGCGCCTTTGCTGATCTGCATGGCGTCGGCGATCTGAGCTTCTGACATATCGGCGTAGAACCGTAGCACCAAGGCCTCGCGCTGCCGGGCCGGGAGGGTCCGGAGCGCGGCGATGACCGCGGAGCGTTCGAGGAGAGCGATGGCGCCGTGTTCGGCGCTGGGCATATCGGGCGGAGGCTTCGGCGCGTTCCGGTCAACGACGACGCGATGCCTGAGTACGGAGCGTGATCGATTGACCACTGACTGCCTCAAGTAGGACAGGGCTTTCTCGCTGTCCCGCAGGCGGCGCCAGCCACCGTGCATCGCGACAAACGAGTCCTGCACTACTTCCTCCGCGGTTCCCATGTCACGTACCAGGAGCGCAGCCAGCCGCACCAGCGATCGGTAATGCGTGGTGTACAGCTCTGTCACTGCCCGGTCGGCATCCAAGTCGGCCGGAATCGAACCCAGGGCGACATCCGCCACCAGGGTTTCGGTCACGTGAATAGGACGCTCAGCCACGTCCGAAGGTTCACTCGCCGTCATCACGGGTCATGATGACTCGCTGCCGACAGACCAAAGTTCCTCACCGTGCACTTCCCCCCACGCCACTACATTCGCTCGCAGCGCGCCCGCGCTGACGCACCCTGGGCGACGGAAAGCCAACGTTCGGCGCGGCCGTTGCACCAGAGGGGTGGTGCACCGTGGGTTCGCAGTAGTGCAACCATATATGTCGGACGGCCGCCGGACGGGTCACACGTTAAGATCTTCCCCGTGCCTGACTGCCTTTTCTGCGGCATCGCCGCGGGCGAGATCCCGGCCACTGTGGTGTCGGCCAAACCGCGGACTCTCGCCTTCCGCGACATCAACCCGCAGGCTCCCGTGCACGTGCTGATAATCCCGCGGGAGCACCATCCCAACCTGGCCGCGCTCTCGGCCGCGGACAGCGGTTTGCTCGGTGATCTGGTCGAGCACGCGCGCGAGCTCGCCGAGAGCGAGGGGGTCAGCGAGGGCGGGTACCGGGTGGTGTTCAATACCGGACTGAACGCGGGTCAGAGCGTCGACCACGTGCACGCCCACTTGCTCGGCGGCCGGGCCCTGGGCTGGCCGCCAGGCTGAGCTGGCCTTCGGGCTGAGCTGGCCTACGGGCCGGGCGCTGGCCGCGGGCCGATATCATGGGCTATGCGCGGGCTGGCGCAGGCCCGCGCCTCCCTGCGGCAGGAAAGAGTCATTGACAGACAATCCCGGTGAGCTCACCAAGGGCGCCAGGCCCGAGGGGACTGCTCAGGTCCGGATCGTCATTCCGGACGACCATTCGATGGTCAGCTTGCTCGGCTCCGGTGATGGCCTCCTCAAGATCATCGAGAACGCCGTCGACGCCGACTTCCACGTTCGTGGCAACGAGATAACGGTCAGCGGCCCGTCCGCCGAGACCGTGCTGGCCTCCCGGCTGTTCGAGGAGCTGATCCAGCTCGTGGCCAGCGGCGCTGATCTCGCCCCGGACGCGGTCGAGCACAGCATCTCGATGCTGCGCCGCAAGACGGGCGTGCGGCCCGCCGAGGTGCTGAATCTCGACATCTTGTCCAACCGGGGCCGCACGATCCGGCCGAAGACGCTCAACCAGAAGCGTTACGTCGACGCCATCGACACGCACACGATCGTGTTCGCGATCGGCCCGGCCGGTACCGGAAAGACGTACCTGGCCATGGCCAAGGCGGTCAAGGCGCTGCAGGCCAAGGAGGTCAACCGGATCATCCTGACCCGGCCGGCCGTCGAGGCGGGGGAGCGGCTCGGTTTCCTGCCCGGCACCCTGTACGAGAAGATCGACCCGTACCTGCGGCCGCTCTACGATGCCCTGCACGACATGGTGGACCCGGAGTCGATTCCTCGGCTGACGGCGGCGGGCACGATAGAAATAGCCCCTTTGGCTTATATGCGGGGTAGGGCACAGCCGGTTGACACGCCCGTTCTGACGCCCGACGGTTTCCGGGCGATCGGCGACCTTGAGATCGGCGACCTCGTCATAGGTTCAGGCGGCGAACCAGTTCTCGTGATCGGCGTGTATCCGCAGGGCGAGAAGGATATTTACCGCGTAATTACCCAAGACGGAGCTTCTACGCGATGCTGTGGTGAGCATCGCTGGTCCGTTGCCACTCGCGATGACCGTCGCCGGGGCAAGCCGCCGCGAACGCTGATGACCCGCGAAATGATCGGCAACCTGCGCGCGAATCGCTATCACCGCTACGAGCTACCAATGCTCAGCGCGCCAGCGTCGTTCCCGCATCGCGTCGTGCCGATGGACCCGTATGCGCTCGGGCTGTTGCTCGGTGACGGATGTCTGACCTTGAGCACAACCCCGTCATTCGCCACGGGGGACCCGGAGCTGGCGGACGCGCTCTCGCTCCTGCTTCCGGGCACCGAGGTCCGTCATAAAGGCGGCCCGGACTATGTTCTCAACCGGGTCAGTGCACCTGGTGACGTCATTACGATCGAGAACCCGGTGACCGGTACTCTCCGCCGGTTGGGTCTGGCTGGGGTGCGATCCGCTACCAAGTTCGTGCCTGAAGCGTACCTGCAGAACTCCGCGGACGTTCGCCTCGCCGTACTGCAGGGGCTGCTGGACGCTGACGGTGGTCCCGTTCCACAGCAAGGCCGGACCTGCCGGGTGCAGTATGTGACGACGTCGCCCCGGCTGCGAGACGACGTACTATTCCTGGTGCGTTCCCTAGGCGGCATCGCGTACGTGCGGACCCGAGCGGCTGCGGGTCGGAAGCCGGGTTATGCGCGGGGCCGGGCCGTTTACAACCGCTACGACGCATATGTCCTGGACATTCGTCTCCCGGCAGGCATCGAGCCCTTCCGGCTTGAACGCAAGCGATCTCTTTTCCATGCCAGTGGTGGCGGCGGCAATCCGAAGCGCTTTATCGAGCGCATCGAGCCAGACGGGTCCGCCGAGGCTGTCTGCATTGCAGTGGCGGCCGCCGACTCGCTCTACACAACGGAAGACTTCCTGCTCACCCACAACACCCTCAATGACTCGTTCATCATCCTGGACGAGGCACAGAACACCTCGCCTGAGCAGATGAAGATGTTCCTCACCCGGCTCGGCTTCGGCTCCAGGATCGTCGTCACCGGCGACGTCACCCAGGTCGACCTGCCGGCCGGAACGGGCAGCGGGCTGCGGCTGGTGCAGGACATCCTGGACGGCGTCGGGGACGTGTACTTCTCCCGGCTCACTAGCCACGATGTTGTGCGCCACAAGCTGGTGGCTGACATCGTTGATGCCTATGAGCGGCATGACGCCAGGCAGGCAGCGGCGGAGCCGGGCCGGCTGCAGCCGGGGCGGCAGCGGCGGGACGGCCCGCGGACGCGCTGAGGCAGCGGATGACACGGGACGGGCGGGGGCCGGATGAGCATTGAGATAGCCAACGAGTCGGGCGTCGACGTCGATGAGGCCCTGCTGGCGGGCCTGGCCCGGCACGTCCTGGACGGGATGCGGGTGCATCCGCTGGCAGAGCTGTCCGTGCTGCTCGTGGACGAGCCCGCCATGACCGAGTTGCACGTGCGATGGATGGGCGAAGAGGGTCCCACCGACGTGCTCGCGTTCCCCATGGATGAGTTGCGGCTGCCGCAGCCAGGCACGCACGGGGACCACTCACCGCCCGATCCGGACGCGACCGAGTCGCTGCTCGGCGACGTGGTCATCTGCCCGCAGGTGGCCGCCGGGCAGGCGGCGGAGGCGGAGCACGACGTCCAGGACGAGATCGACCTGCTCTGCACGCACGGCATCTTGCACCTGCTCGGTTACGACCACGCCGAGCCGGAGGAGCACGCCGAGATGTTCGGGTTGCAAGACCGGCTGCTTGCCTCCTGGCGATCCGAGCGGGGTCAGGACCTGCCCGGCGAGAATCCAGCAGAGGCCAGGTAACTGCCGATGGGCTGGCTGCTGGTCGCTGCCGTGGTGCTGATGCTGGTGGCTGGCTGGTGCACGAGCGCCGAGGCAGCTCTGCTCCGGGTGTCGCGGGCGGGCGCGAAGGAACTCGGCCGGTCGGCCGGCGAATCGGCTGAGCCGCTGCAGACCGTGCTGGCGGAGGTGCCGCGCTACCTGTCGGTCGTGCTGCTGGTCCGGGTCGCCGCGGAGATCTCCTCGGCGGTGCTCGTCACGGCCGTGCTGGTGCACTGGTGGGGGATCGGCTGGCGGGCCTTCCTGGTCACCGCCGTCGCCATGACCGTCGCCAGTTACATCCTCGCGGGCACGGTGCCGCGGGGCATCGCCAGGCACAACCCGGTCAAGGTAGCCAGCGCCGCCGCCTCGGTGCTGCGGCCGCTGGTCCGGCTGCTCGGGCCCGTCCCCCGGCTGCTGGCGGCGGCCGGCACGGCGCTGTCGCCGGCCCAGGGCCGCCGCGACGGGCAATCGGGCACCGAGGAGGACCTGCGCGGCCTGGTCGACCTGCTGGAGCAGAGGCAGATCATCGAGCCCGGTGAGCGGGAGATGATCCACTCTGTCTTCGAGCTCGGGGACACCATCGTGCGCGAGGTGATGGTGCCGCGGACGGACATGGTGTTCATCGAGCGGGGCAAGACGCTGCGGCAGGTGCTGTCGCTGGCGCTGCGCAGCGGATTCTCCCGGATCCCGGTCGTGGGGGAGAACCTGGACGACATCATCGGCATCGCCTACCTGAAGGACGTCGTGACCCGGGTGTACGAGCACCCGGAGGGGGAGTCGGCCGAGACGGTCGAATCGCTCATGCGGCCGGCCACGTTCGCGCCGGACTCCAAGCCGGTGGATGACCTGCTGCGGGAGATGCAGGCCCGGCACGTGCACATGGCGATCGTGATCGACGAGTACGGCGGCACTGCCGGGCTGGTCACGATCGAGGACATCCTGGAGGAGATCGTCGGCGAGATCGCGGACGAGTACGACCGGGAACGACCGCCGGTGGAGTGGCTGGAGGACGGGTCGGCGCGGGTGAGCGCGCGGCTGCCGGTGGCCGAGCTGGAGGAGCTGTTCGGGGCCGCCATCGACGCCGAGGACGTGGAGACCGTCGGCGGGCTGCTGGCGCACCAGCTGGGCCGGGTGCCGATCGCCGGGTCGGTGGCGACCGTGGCCGGCCTGCCGGCTGACCGCGGAGAGCCTGGCCGGGCGGCGCAACCGGATCGGTACGGTGACTGTGCAGCGGCTGGCGGGGGCGGCTGGGCCCGGCGAGGGCGCGGGGGAGGGGCGGCCGGCCGGCAACGGCCAGGTGCCCGCGGCCGGTCATACCGACGGGGCGTAAGGATTCGCTCGCGCTCGGTATCAAGACAACCGGCCCGCAGCTCTTACTTACGCATGTCCTTGGCCCCCGCCGCAGGCCGTGCTCATCGGCCAGTCAGGACCGAGGGGAGTATCTCGTGACCCGGACACCTGAGCTGCAGGAGTCGCGCGGGCAGCAGCTCGCGCGGTTGCTGCGCGCGTTCGCCGCCGACCCGGTGGCGGTGGGCCGGTCGCTGCCCGGCGAGTTCCGGCAGCGGCACGGGAGCGTGAAATACGGCGCGACCCAGCTGGACGACCGCTGGTTCGAGCACCTGCACGGCATGCTCGGCGCGGCCTGGCCGTGCCCGGAGCCGGACCGGCTCGACGCGCTCATGGACGAGATCTCTGGGCTGCTGTCCGGTCATGGGCTCGGCTCCGGCCGCCGCACCTACGGGTGGTATAGCGACGCCGAGATCTTCCTCTGCCGCGCGATGTGGTGCGCTGCCGTGCACACAAGGCCCGAGGTCGTGGTCGAGACCGGGGTCGCGCACGGAGTTTCCAGCCGGGTGGTACTCGAGGCGCTCCGGCGCAACGACCACGGCCACCTCTGGAGCATCGACCTGCCGCACCCCCTTGATCAGCGGCAGCACGGCGATACGGCCGTGGCCGTGCCCGCCGATCGCCGGGACCGCTGGTCGTATCTGGAGGGCACGAGCAGGCTCCGGCTGCCGGCCCTGGTCGCCGACGTCGGGCGGGTGGATCTTTTCATCCACGACAGCCTGCACACGGCCAGGAACACGTTGTTCGAGCTGGAGCAGGTCGCCCCGGCGCTGACCCCGGGCGGGGTCATGCTGGTCGACGACATCAAGTCGCACACCGGCTTCGCCACGTTCGCGCGACGGCACCCCGAGTACAACACGATCGTCTGCGAGTCACTCGACGTAATCGGGATGTTCGGTATCGCGGTCAAGGCCGGAAGCCGCCGCGCCGGCTGACCGCCCCGCACGTCAGCCACGTCTTGAGTAATGCCCGCGTAAAACCTGAGCGCCGGTGTATCACCACTTGATGCGGTGATCTCTTACTCACTGTTATGCGCCTATACCCCCGGCGGAGCGGAGGAATTGACGACGTGGGACTCGCAGAGCTCCGCCGAACGGCTGCCGCCCCCGAGGCGGCCGTGGGCACCGGACCGGCTAGTGCGGCCGCCGACGGTCCCAGCGGCGAATACGATGCGCTGATCCTCGATGCGGCCACGAAACAGGGCCTCGCCTGCGTGCGTAGCCTCGGCCGGGCTGGGCTGCGCGTGGTGGCCGCCGAATGCTTCGCGGAGTGCGCACCGACGTCGCCGGTAGTCGGCTTCCGGTCCCGCCACTCTCGGTACAACCTGGTGCTGCCGAGCTACGCCACCGAACCCGACGAGTTCGGGGCGCAGGTCGTCGAGTTCGTACGCGCGCACCCGACCAAGGTCGTCCTGCCCACCATGGACGGCTCGATCTCGGCGCTGATGCCCAGGCGAGCCGAGCTCGCGCAGCTCGGCTGCATGCTAGCCCTTCCGTCCGACGCGTCCCTTGCCATCGCCAACGACAAGGCCAAGACGCTGGCGCTCGCTGAGCGGCTGGGGATCGCCTACCCGCGATCGGAGCGGATCGACCGGCTCGACGAGGCTCCGGTGGCGCTCAAGTCCTTCAGCTTTCCGGTCGTGCTCAAGCCGACCATCTCCTGGGTGCCTGGTGCCGCGGAACGCATCGCGCCGGTGGACGCCATCGACGAGGCCGAGGCGATGGCCGAAATCGAGCGCTACCTCGGCACCGGAGCCAGCGTCCTGGTCCAGGAGTGGGCGAGCGGCCAGCGGGAAGGCGTGACGCTCTTCGTGGTCGGCGGCGAGGTCGTCGGCCACTGCGCGCACGTCGCCATCCGCACCAGCCCGCCGCTGGGCGGCGCGTCCGTGATGCGCAAGAGCGTGCTGCCGCCGCCCGACACCTACGCCTCGGCGGTGAACCTGGTGCAGGAGATCGGCCTCACCGGCGTGTGTGAAGTCGAGTTCCGCCGGGACGCGTCCGGGCGTCCGTTGCTGATGGAAGTCAACGCCCGGCTCGCGGGGACCATCGAGAACGCCCTGCGCTCGGGTGTCGACGTCCCCTGGATGATCTGGCAGTGGGCGTCCGGGCAGCCGGTGACCCCCGTTACCAGCTACCAGACCGGGGTGCGCACGCGCTGGCTGCGCGGTGACATGCGCTGGCTGCTGGAGAACTACGGCCGGGCCGGACGGCCCGACAGCGTCTCGCCCGCGCGTTCGCTGTGGATATTCGGCACCGAGTTCCTCAGAACCGTTCACTACGACTTTCTCGATCGCGGCGACCTTAGCCCGGCCTTCGCCGAGTTGCGCAATACCGCGATCGCAGTGCGCAGAAGAACCACGTCGCAAACAACTTCGCCCCGGCGCGGGTAAGGGAGGGACAGTTGTCCTCTGACCGGATTCTCATCATTGGCGCCGGACCGTATGGGCTGTCGCTGTCCGCCCACCTGCGCGGTCGGCACGTCGACCACCGCATCGTCGGCCGTCCGGTCGATCACTGGCGGACGTACATGCCGAAAGGCATGAACCTCAAGTCTGAGCCGTACGGTTCCTACTTCTCGGCGCCGTCACCCGGCCATGAACTGGCCGCCTACTGCCGGGCGCACGGGCTCGAGTACGTCGACCGGCTCGGTCCGCTGCCGCTCGAGCGCTTCCTCGGCTACGCCGACTGGTTCACCAGCGAGCTCGTTCCCGACGTCGACGACGTCACGGTGACGGAAATCGCCACGGAAGGCGACGGCTTCCGGGTCAGCTTCGCGGACGCCGACCCGGTCACCGCGCAGCAGGTCGTGGTCGCGATGGGCATCCGTCCCTTCGCGCACATCCCGGCCGAGCTGCAGGGATTCCCGATCGACCTGGTGTCGCACACGTCCGATCACCACGATCTTGAAGACTTCCGCGGCCGCCGCGTCGCCGTCATCGGCCGCGGCCAGTCGGCGATGGAGACCGCGGCCCTCCTGCACGAGGCGGGCGCGGAGACGCAGCTGATCGTCCGGGGGCACGGAATTCATTTCCTCGATCCGAATCCGGAGCACATCAGCGCGCTCGGGCACATCAAGCGGCCGACCACGAAGCTGTGCGAGGGCTGGCACTGCGCGTTCTGGAACACGCCGTTCGCGTTCCGCCGGCTATCCGAGAGCTACCGGCTCACCAAGGCGCGCACCGTGCTCGGGCCGAGTGGATCCTGGTGGCTCAGGGACCGCATCGAAGGCGTCGTCGACGTCCTGACCGAGCACCGGGTCAAGGGCGCCGTGGCGACCGGAAGCGGCCTGCAGCTGCTGCTCGACGGGCCGAAGCAGTCAACGGTCGAGGTCGATCACGTGATCGCCGGCACCGGCTTCAAGATCGACGTGGCCGGGCTGCCCGAGCTGGGCGCGAACGTCGTCTCCCGGCTGCGCACCGCGGGCGGCTACCCGGTGCTGACCCGCAACTGCGAGTCGAGCGTGCCCGGTCTCTACTTCCTGGGCGCGCCCGCGGCTGGCAGCCTCGGACCGTCCATGCGGTTCATCGCGGGCACCCACAACGTGGCCCCCTGGGGTGGCGAAGTCCGTGGCCCGCCGCTCGCGCCGCGCTACATCGGCCTAGACCGGGCCGAAGGCGCGAGCGACATGGTCAGATCCGCGCAAAGCAGATATCTGAAAACGACTCGCCCAGGTAGTATCACCGTCCGGGGCCAGCAGTCGTATAGATATGCCAGCACGCGCGCTGGAGCCGCGGAAGCCCGCGTCGGGGGACCTGACTAGAGCCGTGTGCCGGCAGTAACCGAGCCCGGAAACACAAGAAGGCGACGATGGACTTCAGGCGCTTCTGGCAAGCCGCGCGGCAGCACAAGCTGATCGTCGCCCTCATCACCCTGCTCGGGCTCGGGCTCGGCGTCGGCTACACGTTCCTGTCGCCGCCGCTGCTCAGCAGCCGGCACTGGTCGAGGTGCAGTTCCCGGCCACCCGGGGACCGGCGCCGCCGATCATCAGACCCAGGTGCTGATCGCCGACGGCATCGGCGTCCTGCAAGCCGCCGGGAAGGCACTCGGACCCGCCGGTGCCGGAGACCGTGATGCAGCAGCGGGTCTCGGTCTGCGCCCCCACGTCCCAGCGTCCTCGGCATCACCGCGAGCGCGACCAAGGCGAGCCAGGCCGAGCAGATGGCCAACGCCGTCGCCATCGCCTACCAGGCCTACGTCCGGAAAAACCCGACCACGGCGCGGTGGGCGTGCAGATCCTGGAGCAGGCCAGCACCAGCCAAGGGCTCGGTGCTCAAGGCGCGCATCCTGGACGGCCTGATCGGCCTCATCCTGGGCTTCCTGATCGGCATCGCCATCGCGCTGATGGTGAGCAAGTCGGACCGGAAGCTGCGGCGGCGGGACGAGATCGCCGACGCGATCGGCATCCCGGTGCTGGCCTCCATCCCGGTCCTGCGCCCGTCTGACGCGGCCGGCTGGACCCGGCTGCTCGATACGTACGAGCCCGCAGTGGTGGACGCCTGGAGCCTGCGCAAGGCCCTGCGGCAGCTCGGCCTCACCGACTTCAGCGGCGCCGGCCAGGCCGGGACGTCCCTCACGGTGATCTCGGTGGCGGGTGACCGGGCGGCCTGGCGCTCGGCCCGCAGATCGCCGTCTTCGTCGCGTCGATGGGTATTCAGACCTCGCTCGTGCTCGGCCCGCAGCAGGATCCGAACGCGACCGCGACGCTGGCCGCGGCGTGCGGCGGCACGGCCGCCACCCCGTCGGGCCGGCCGGTCAACATGCGCCTCGGCACCGGCGTCGACCGGCAGTCGGGCGCGGCCCTCACCGTCGTCGTGGCCACGGTCGACGGCAAGGCGCCGGACCTGACCGGCACGATGCGGACGACCGCGACCGTGCTCGGGGTCTCCGCCGGGGCTACCACGGCGGAGCAGCTCGCCCGGGTCGCGGTCAACGCGGCCAGGGACGGCCGCGAGATCACCGGCATCCTGGTCGCCGACCCCGATCCGACCGACCCCACCACCGGGAGCGTGCCCCAGACCGAGCGCCCGACCCACCGCCGGATGCCCACCCGGCTGCCGGACACCACGGAGGGGAGGTGACGGCGCCGGACACCGGCCCCGTCGGGTCGCCGGTCTGGGCGAGTCACGATCTGCCGGAGCGGTCCCGGAGCGTGAACCCGGCGGCCGGCCTGGTCAGCCTGTCGTTCGTCGGCGCGGCGCTGCGCCGGCGGGCCCGGCTGTGGGTCGGCGTGACCATCGCGGGCGTGATCCTCGGCGCCGCCCTGTTCGTGCTGGCGCCGCCGCCGTATCAGGCCACGACCTCGCTGATCCTGAAGCCGGATCCGAACCAGAATCCGACCGACGCGATGCAGACCGACGTCGCGCTGGTGCAGACCAGGGCAGTGGCGGGCAGTGGTGGTGAACCAGCTGAAGCTGCACCGAGAGCGTGCTCCAAGTTCCTGGGCAGTTACACGGTCGCGGCCACGACCGACCAGGTCATGACGATCACCCTCAGTGCGAAGACCAGCGCGCAGGCGGTGCAACGGGCCAGCGCGCTGGCCTCGGCCTTCCTGGACTTCCGGGCGGAGCGGCTGAAGCGGGCAGCAGGGGCTCGTCGTCGGGTCGCTCCAGCGAGGAGGCCGCCGCCTAGACGCAGACGGTTAGCCGCCGACGAGGCCGCGCTCCGCACGGCGGAGGCGAATCCGCCGTCCGCCGCCCGGAACAGGGCCGTCGACAACGACAAGGCCACGCTGGCTGGGGACCAGCAAGACGCTGCAGGGGCTGCAGGAAAGCATCACCGAACTATCCGACCACTCATCCAGCAGGAGATCCAGGGCAGCCACGTCTACGACCCGGCCACTGGCACTGCCACGATCGCGGCTGCGGCTGCCGTTGCAGTACGTCTTCGGCGGCCTGCTGCTCGGGCTGGTCCTGGGTATGGGGTTCGTGATCGTCGGGGCGCTCGCCTCGGACCGGCTGCGCCGCCGGGACGACATCGCCCGCGCGCTCGGCGCGCCGGTGCAGCTGAGCGTGGGCCGGATCCGGATCGGCGGACTGCGGGGCCCGCGCGGCCTGGCCGCGGCCAAGGATCCGGAGTTGCAGCGGATCGTGGGCCACCTGCGGAACGTGATGCCGAACGCGGCGGCCCGGCCGCCCGCGCTCGCGGTGATCCCGGCCGACAACCCGCGGGTGGCCGCGGTCGCGGCGGTGTCGCTGGCGCTGTCGCTGGCCAAGGAGCGCAAGGCGGTCCTGTTCGCCGACCTGTCGGGCGGCGCCTACGCCGCCAAGCTGCTGGGCGTCGCCCGGCGAGGGAGTCCGGGCCGTCAGCGTGGACGGCGAGCAGCTGGTCGTGGCCTTCCCGGAAGGGATCTGCCCGACCGGTCCGCTGCGCCCGGCCCGGGCGGGCTTCCGCCGCCCGCTGGACGGCTCAGGGCTGTCGGGTAAGGGGCTGGCCAGCGCCTACCGGGCCGCGGACGTCGTCGTGACGCTGGCGGCGCTGGACCCGGCCCTCGGCGGCGACCACATCGGCACGTGGGCCAGCGCGGCCGTCGTCCTGGTGACGGCCGGCGAGTGCACCGCCACCGGGCTCGGCGCGACCGCCGAGATGGTCCGGCTGGCGGGCGTGGCGCTGTCCGCGGTCCTGCTCGAGGCGGACAAGAACGACGACAGCGTCGGCGCCAATCCCGCCGCCCGGCACCGGCAGGTCACCTACCGGCAGCCGCCCAGCCAAGGGCGTCGGAGTGCCGGGATGACGATGGCGCCCGCCCCGCCGGTCAGTCTCGATCCGGCCCGCAACCCGACCCGCGGGCCTACCCGGCGGCCGCTCGACTCCGTCCTGGCCATCGACCCGGACGAGGCGGCCGACCGGAAGATCCGCCGCCGGGTCCAGCTCACCTGGGCCCTGCTCGCCCTCAACACGCTGACGTTCTATCCGCGGACCTGGAGCGGGGCACCGCTCATCATCCCGATCCCGTCCAGCGTCGGCAAGATGGTGACGCAGGGCGCGCTGCCGCTGGCGTTGCTGGGCGCGCTGTCCATCAACCGCCGGATCGCGTTCCGGCCGAACGTCTTCCTGTGCCTGGTCAGCCTGCTGGCCGTGGAAGCGCTGATGAACACCACCCAGGTGGAGCACTTCGGCTCGATCTACCGGGCCTTCCGGCTGCATCGCCTTCGTCGCCACGCTCTGGCTGCTCACGCCGTGGTGGGGCCGGCGCGACATGCTCCTGATCCGCTGCCATCTGCGGGTGGCCTACGCCGTGCTCGGGCTGATGCTGGCCGGTCTGGCGCTGTCGCCGGGCCGGGCCATGGCGCAGGGCCGGCTGGCGGGCGTCATCTGGCCGACGCCGCCGACCCAGGTGGCGGAGTTCGCGGCCGTGACGACCGGCATGCTGCTGGTGCTCTGGCTCGGCGGTCAGATCTCCGGCCGGTTCGCGCTGCCCGTGTGCGCCGTGTCGGTCGTCGCGCTGCTGCTGACGCACACCAGGACGGCGCTGGTGGCAATGGTCGGCGCAATCCTGGTAGCCGGACTGAGCATGTTCGCCGGGCGGGCGCGGGTCAGGCGAATCTTCACGATCAGCAGCGTGGTCGGGTCGGTCGCCGCGGTCACCTTGTCGGGCTTCCTGACCAACTGGCTGGCGCGGGGCGAGAGCACCAAAGAGCTCACCAACCTGACCGGCCGCACCACGGTGTGGGCGGGCGTGGAGAACATGCCGCGGACCAGGTTCCAGGATCTGTTCGGCTTCGGCTTGTCGAACAAGTCGTTCCAGGGCCTGCCGATCGACAGCAACTGGCTGGCCTCCTACCTGGACCAGGGCCTGTTCGGCATCGTCGTGTCGGCCGCGATCCTGGTGTTCTTGCTGATGACGGCGTTCTTCCAGCCGCGCAGCGTGCAGCGGGCGCTGGGCATGTTCCTGACCACCTACTGCCTGGCCGCGTCCTTCACCGAGACGGGCTTCAGCGACGCGTCGACGTACATGCTCGTACGTCGCGCTGGCGGCCTCGTTGCTGGTCTCGACCAGGGCGGACAGCCGGTCGGCATGAGGGTCATGCAGGTCCACAACCGCTATCGGTCGGCGGCGCCGAGCGGGGAGAACCGGGTCGTCGACATCGAGGGCGCGGCGCTGGCCGAGCTGGGCCACGACGTGGTCCGGTTCGAGCGATTCAGCGACGACATCGAGACCTGGTCCCGGCGGCGGAAGGCGACGATGCCGGCCAAGGTGGTGTGGAATCCGGAGAGCCGCCGTGAGCTCGGCGTCCGGCTGCGCCAGTGGCGGCCGGACGTGGTGCACGTGCACAACACGTTCCCGCTGCTCAGCCCGTCGGTCTTGTACGCCTGCCGGGACGCCGGCGTGCCGGTCGTGGCCACCCTGCACAACTACAAGCTGGCGTGCGCGAGCGGCGACTTCTTCCGGCAGGGCGCGGTCTGTCACGACTGCGCGAACGGGTCACCCATGCCCGGCGTGCGGCACGGCTGTTACCGCGACTCGCGCCTCGCGACCGCGCCGCTCGCGGTCAGCACGGCCGTGCACCGCAAGGCCTGGCGGTCGCTCGTGTCGGCGTACATCCTGATCAGCAAGTCGCAGGCCGGCCTGCTCACCGGGCTGCAACTCCCGGCCGACCGCGTGTTCGTCCGGGACAATCTCATCCCGCGGCGGGCCGCGGCCGCCACCGGGACGGAGCCGATGGTCGCCTACGCCGGCCGTCTGGACGACGCCAAGGGCGCGCGGCTGCTGATGGCCGGGTGGGACCAGTACCTGAGCCTGGCGGGCAGCTCCGGTCCGGCGGTGCGGCTGGCGATCGCGGGCTCGGGCCCGCTCTCGGACCAGGTGGCGGCGTGGGCCGCGGACCGGCCGTCCGTTCAGCTGCTCGGCCAGCTCGACACCGCCGCGTGCACGAGCCTCGTGGCCAGGTCCCGCGCCGTCATCGTGCCGTCGGCGTGGGAAGAGACGTTCGGGCTCGTGGTGGTCGAGGCCATGGCGCTCGGCGTGCCGCCGATCGCCGCCGGGCACGGATCGCTGCCTGAACTCGTCACCCAAGGCGTGGACGGCGTGCTGTTCCGGCCCGGCGACCCGGCCGCGCTGGCGACCGCCATCGCCGACGGCCGCCGCGGACCCGGACCGGTACAAGCGGCTCGGCGAGCAGGCCCGCAAGACCTACGAGCGGCGCTTCAACCCCGAGCGCAACCTGCGCGAACTCGTCGGGATCTACGAGTACGCCGTGGCCAACCCAGCTACGAAATGAGCGAACGCTGAGTCGGCCGTACGCACACGAACGCCGGAGAGCGCGAGCTGGCCGAGGCTGGCGCGGCGCGGCCTGGCTGTTAACGGCCGTGGCCGTCATCGCCGCCGGAGTAGCCGGTGCCAAGGCGCTGGCGCCGGGTCGGCCCGGCTCTCGGCAACCGGCAGCAGCGACTGGACCGGCAGCGGCGGCGGGGCCGGCAGCAGCGGCTGGCCAGGCGGCGGCGTCAGCTCCGGCCAAGCCGGTGCACGTGTGCGGCAACAGCTCGGTGCTGGGCCACGGCCCGAGCCGGCCGCCGGCTGGGGCCGTCAGGGTGCCGGCGGGCGTCAACGCGGCGATCAACTTTGGCCGGCCGCACACGACCTACTGGTTCGCGCCCGGCGTCCATACGCTGGGCGGCGCCGCTTACGCGCAGATCAATCCGGGCCCCGGCGCGACGTTCGTCGGCGCGCCCGGCGCCGTCCTGGACGGGCAGCACAAGAACTACTACGCCTTCGCGGACCACGCGAGCGACGTGCGGATCAGCTACCTGACGATCGAGAACTTCGGCACCGACGGGGGCAACAACAACGAGGGCGTCGTCAACCATGATTCCGGGACTGGCTGGCGGATCGACCACTCCACCATCGAAGGCAACGCCGGCGCGGGCGTGATGCTCGGCAGCGACAACGCGCTGACCTTCGACTGCCTGCGCAGACAACCAGCAGTACGGGTTCAACGCCTACTCGGCCAGCGGGCCGAAGAACCTGCTGCTCGCGGACAACGAGATCGCCGGCAACGACACCTACAACTGGGAGAAACGCGTCCCCGGCTGCGGGTGCACCGGCGGCGGCAAGTTCTGGAACGTCACCGGCGCGACCGTCAAGGACAACTGGGTCCACGACAACCACTCCGTCGGCCTGTGGGCCGACACCGACAACCGCGGCTTCGACATCGAGCGCAACGTCTTCCAGGCCAACTACGACGTGGGCCTGGTGTACGAGATCAGCTACAACGCGCTCATCAAGGACAACGCGTTCGTGCGCAACGGCTTCGGGCAGGGCCCGCACAACGACGGCTTCCCGACCGGGGCGATCTACATCTCCGAATCCGGGTCGGATCCCCGGCTGCCCACGAGCTACAACAAGACGTTCGCCATCACCGGCAACCTCTTCAGCGACAACTGGAGCGGCGTGATCCTGTGGGAGAACGCGAATCGGTTCTGCGGATCGCCGGACAACACCAGCACGACGGACTGCACGCTGGCCGACCCGAGGGTGGCCAACCTCAAGACGTGTACCCGGCCGGACCTGCAGCGAGCCAAGCCAGGCCGGACGCCCGACTACTACGATCTCTGCCGGTGGAAGACGCAGAATGTCGACGTCACGCACAACACGTTCCACTTCAACCCGGCTCACATCGGCCGGGACTGCACGGCCGCGAACGGGTGCGGCTTCGTCGGCATCTTCTCCGAGTGGGGCAGTGATCCGACCTGGAGCCCGTTCCAGGGCCAGGCGGTGGAAAACAGCATCACTTTCCGCCAGGGCAATCACTTCGCCGACAACGTCTACACCGGTCCCTGGCGTTTCCTGGTCCACCAGCTCGGCACGATCGTGACCTGGAACACCTGGCGGGGCCAGCCGTACCGGCAGGACGCGGGGAGCACGCTACAACCGTAGCCGCGGCTGACCCGGGCCGCAGGCCCAGGGTGCAGTGCGGTCAGCTAATTCCGGTCGGCCTGCACGACCGCGCTGAGGAAGGCATCGACGGGCGTCACCCGCCCGTTCTCCTGGTAGTCGCCGTCGGCATCCGGCCCGGCCGGCGCCCAGGTGCCGCTGCTGTCGTCGGTCTTGTCGGCCCCCAGCACCACGGCCGACAGGATCCGCAATCCGGCGAGCCTGATCATCTCCGCGGTCGCGTGCAGCTTGCCGGCCGAGCTGCTGCCGGCGGTGACCAGCAGAACGCTCGCGGTTCCCCAGGTGCGCAGGTAGTCGGCGCTCAATGCCGGATCGGCCGCCGCGAGGGTGAGCAGGACGTCCGCGTTGCTGTAGGCGGCGGCGACGTCCGGCGGCGCGGCCGACTCGGCCTGGTGCTCCTTGATTCCCGGCCTGCTGAGCGGGCCGGACGGGCCGAGGCTGTCGGGCACGATCACGGTCAGCTTCTGCCCGGCGAGGTCGATCGTGTGCGTGCCGGGCTCTCTGACTCCGAGCAAGCGCGCGGCCGGCGCGCCGTCGAGCAGGTCGGCGACGACGACCTTCTGGTCGCGTTGTGCGCGGGCAAAAGCCAGCGCGGCCATGGCGAGCGCGCCAGTCTGGGGTGCGTCGAGCGGGATCAGCACCAGCGCCGGGGCCCGGCGCGATGTGCGTCGCGGGGATCAGCCGATCCAGATAGGTGACCACCCGCTGTAGGTGCCGATCGCGGATCGCGGCCAGCTCGGGCCGACGGCGCGTCCCGGACGCGGCCGACGCTGAGCTCCACCGGCGCCGAGAACGCCCTGGCGATGTCATCACGCCGGCGCAGCTTGTCGGAGACGAACGCGCCGATGATCACGATGCAGATTCCCACCACGAGCCCGGCGACCAGCCCGCCGAGCGCGTAGACGGCCGACGACTTGAACTTCGATGGCGGCAACAGGGTGGCCTTGTCGAGCACTCGGCTGCCCGCGTTGATCTGGGCGTTGCCCACCTGATTGCTCAAGTCAAAGTCTTGCAGTGCCTTCTGCAGCTGGCCGAGCGTCCCCTGCGTCCTGGCTGCGCTGGGCCGGGTTGTCCGTGCCGATCTGCCGCTCGAGATTCTTGATCTGCTGGTTGAGCTGCGCGACGACCCCATGCTGCTGACGATCTGGAGCTGATCGGACTGGAACTGCAGGTACGCATTCGCCAGCGCGGTGGCGCGGCTGAGGGCTTCCGGGCCCGTTGGCGCGCTGACCGTGATCGAGATGATCTGATCGGTGACGCTGACGGCGGTGTAGCTGGCCAGGAACTTGTTGACGTTCTCGGTCAGGCCAAGCTTCTTCTCGGCCATGCTGGCGACGACCCGGCTCGTCACCTGGGCTACTTCGGTGGTGACCGCATCCATCGGGTTCGACGCGGGTCCGTCGGCGACCTGGACCGAGGTCACTGCCTTAGCGGGCGGTGGCTTCGCGTAATGCAGGCCGAGGCCGAGGATCAGGCCGACCACGCCGGCGATGCACCAGAACCGGAACCGGCGGCGGATCGTCCGGCCGAGGTAGGGGAAGGTGGCCAGGCCGCTCGCGAGCGAGGTAGCGAGCTCTGCTGGTGGCCGCTCGCCCGCGTAGGCGGCGTTGTCGTCTGGCCACGGCACGTCCGCCAGCAGGTCCTGGGCCAGCAGTTCCTGGGCCAGGAATTCCTTGGCCAGGTCCTGGGCCCGGGCATCCTCATCGAGGGCCCGGCCGGCGTCGGCGCGCTTCTGACCGGCGTCGGCGCGTGCCTTGTCGGCGTCGGCGCGTGCCTTGTCGGCGTCGGGGTGTGCCTTGCCAGCGTCGGGGCGTGCTTTGCCAGCGTCGGGGCGTGCCTTGCCAGCATCGACGCGCGGCAGGATGACGGTCTGATCCTCGTCCCGAACTCTGCCCCGTGCGCTGCCAGCGTCCGAGGCGTCCGTGGCGCCCTGGCCCATCTGGCCTCCTTGGAAGTCTCCGGCATCCTTACCTATCACATGCCGAAGCCTGACCATCATATGTTCAACCGCTTACCGGGAGGTATCGCAGCTTCGCAGACATCGTAAAAGTTGAGCCGGGTCGTGAATGGCTGGCCAGGCTCGGCCCGACCGCGTCCGATGAGGGTGTAGGCCGGTATCCGCCGTCCCAGGCCGGGTGAGTACCAGCCGAGGATCGGCTCGGTCTGGCCGTGATGCAGGCTCCACGTCAGCTGCTGCGGCAGCTCCATCCGGGCCGCGCCAGGGCTGGCGGCCTTAGCCCAGTTCAGGACCGCGTGGGGGCCGTACAGGTCGGCCTCGACGTCAGGGCCAAGGTGAAACGCCAGGCAGACGTCGTGGCTCTGGTCGCCAATCTCGTCGACCAGGTCAATGGTCCTGGAGGCCCGGTCCAGCCGGACACAGCGGCGGTGCCGGGCCGGCTGGTAGCCGTCGTGCTCGGCGGTCCACTCGGCCGCGTCGCCGATGTCGACCACGCTGAGCTCGCGGCTGTTGGCGTGCCGCAGCCAGAGGAATGGGCCGCCCTCGACGGACTGGTTCCGGCCGTCAATCTCCAGCGTATTGTGCGCAATCGTGGACCGGAAATAGGACCGCCAGGCCGGATCGCCGTGATAACAATATGTGCCCGGATCGGCGAGAATATCGACGCCGCCGTATCGGACTTCTACCGACAGCGCGTCCGCGTGCGCGTGCGCGGCGATACTGAGAAATCCGTGCGGGCCGCCGTCGCACCGGCACCAGATCTCCGGTTCCCGCGTGCTGGTCGTGCGCAGCACGGTCAGGCCGGCGTCGGCGAACTGCCAGGGCCGGGTCTGCGGTCGGTCCCCGCCGCTCCGGGCCGAGCCAGGCAGCGCGGCGATGATCACGCTGGCGGCGTTCGGCGGGACCGCCGGCCACCAGTCGAGCCGGCCGAAGGTCGCGGCGCCGAGGGCGAGCAGCGAGGGCCAGCGATTCGCCTCTGGCGCGTCCAGCACGAGCCCGCGGCCGTCGTCACCGTCGCCCTGGCGGGGCGGGCGCAGGCGCTCGTCCAGGACGGCCGCGCCGCTGTCGACCATCGCGGTCAGCCGCTGCCAGGCCGCGTCGCTGACCGGGCAGCCAGCGGCCTGGGCCTCGACGGCGGCGACCAGGGCCAGCTCGGCGACGAAGCACTGATAGTCGGATGCCAGCTCACGGCCTATGCCGGAGGGGAACGTGTTGCGCAGCAACTCACGCTCGAGCAGGCGGGCCGCGGTTCGGCGCCAGGAGCCGGACTCGGGGTACCACGGGAACGCGCAGCTCGCCACCAGCTGGCCGGCCGCCTCGGCGATGACATGGTTGTTGGCCGACGAGCCGCGGCTGCGGAACGCCGCGAGGTACTGCTGATGCCACTGGATCTGCCGGACCGCGAGCTCGTCCTGCTCGAACAGGTCGGCCACCTTGGGCCAGTCGTCGAGCAGGCGCCTGACCCAGGCCATGCTGATGAGCCGGATGCCGACTTCGATGCCGTTGGTCCAGTGCACGCCGGACAGGAACGGGTTGGCTCGCCACCAGGACCGCAGCTGCTCGGCCGCCAGCGACGCGTAGGCCTCGCGGTGGCTGAGATGCCAGGCACAGGCCAGCAACGTGACGTGCTGGAGCCGGGAGACTTCCCAGATCTGCTTGACGTTGCCGGTCTGGCTCTCGGACCGATGGTTGATGCGGAACGCGTACCGGTCGGCGGGAGCGCTCCGTCCGGTCACCGGATCGAGGAACCAGTCCGGCGTCCGCAGGTCCGTCCGCAGCAGGCCGAGCACTTCCCACTCGCCCCGCAGCAGGCAGTCGGCCGCCGCCAGCACGGCGGCGCGCGCGGCGGCAGGCACCCGGTCGGCCGTCTCGGCCGGCAAGACGCTCTGGAACCGGCGGTCGGCGGGTGCCGCGGACGCGTAGTCCTCGATATCCGCCCGGCTGACCTGGCGGCGAGCCCAGGCGAGCTGGAGCGCCTTGTCGCGCGCGCGCCAGCCGACCTCGGCCGGTGACATCCGCGCGAGCCGGCGCGCGTACCAGCCGAGCCGTTCGCCGGGCGAGGTGCTCATACTCGCTCCGGTTTGCCGCTCGCCAGGCTCTGGCCGACGGCGATCGTGGCCTGCGTGGTGGCCACGAGCGACTCGAACGCGATCGGCATCGGGCCGCCGCTCCGGCAGGCGGCGACGAACTGCTCAAGCTCGTGCCGCTGACCCTTGTCCTGCCCGCCGCGGGCCCGCGTGCTGGTGTGCTTGCGGCCCGCCCAGACGCCGGCCCGGCTGAAGTTGTCCAGCCGGGCGCTCTTGCCGTCGGCCGCGACGTCGAGCGTCTCCTTGGGGAAGCGGGAGTTGCCGCCGGTCAGGTAGCTGAGGCTGGCGGTCGAGCCATTCTCGAACCGGAGCAGCGCCTGCACATCGTCCGCCTCCGGTCCGCCGGTGGCGTACACCTCGGCGGGCAGGCTGCCGGCCCACCAGCTGAGCGTGTCGATGAAGTGACCGCCCTCGCCGATGAAGCGCGATCCTTCCAGGCCGTCGTTCCGGTACCAGCTGTCGGCGTCCAGCCGTCCGGCGTTCACCAGATAGCGGCTGGCGCTGCCCGGCCCGGCCGGGCCGAACTGGTTGCGCATCTGCACCAGGAGCGGGGCGAAGCGGCGGTTGAATCCGACCATGAGCCGGTCGTTGCCGGTCTCCGCGACGGTGTCGATGACGCGCTGCAGCTGCTCGCCGGTCAGGGCGAGCGGCTTCTCGACGAAGACCGCCTTTCCGGCCCGCAGGGCCTGGCAGACCAGATCGGCGTGCGAATGGTGCCTGGTCACGATGAAGATCGCGGCCAGCGACTCGTCGGCCAGGACCGCGTCGGCGGAGGTCGACACGGCGCCGAAGCCGAACTTGCGCTGCGCGTTGACGGCCGACAGCGACTTGGTGGTCGCGACGTGCGCGAGGTCGACGTCGGCGGACCGCTGCAGGTGCGGCAGCAGCATCGACGACGCGTAGTTGCCGGCCCCGATGAAGCCCACCGCGAGCGCCTTCGAGCCGGCCGCCGGGCGGGGCGCCGCAGCTGGCCGGCCCGTGCTTGTCTCGACCGCGGCAGGCTGGCTGGCGGCCTTGCCGTCCAGCTCGGCCGGCTTGGCCGGGTATTCGAGCAGGACACCGACCGCGGACAGGGCGCCGGAGGCCAGTTCGGCATAGGCCGACGTCGCCTGCTCCAGCGGGAAGGTAGCCGAGGCGAGCGAGCCGACCTCGAGATCGCTGCCGGCGATGAGGTCCAGGAAGCAGGCCAGGTTGCGCCGCTCGGTCCACCGCACGTAGCCCGCGGGGTAGTCGATGCCCTCTAGCTCGTACCGGTCGTCGTACCGGCCGGGCCCGTAGGAGCGGGAGAAGCGGAGGTCAAGTTCCTTGTCGTAGTACGCGTTCCAGGGCAGGTCGAGCTTGGTCTTGCCGATGTCCACCACCCGGCCCCGGTCTCGGGCGAGCCTGGCCGCCGTCTCGACCGGGCCGTTCGATGAGCCGCCCGCCGCGAGCAGGATGTGGTCGGCGCCCCGGCCGTCGGTGAGCCCGGCGAGCGCCTGCTCGACGGCGGCCGTGCCCTCCTCGGTTGGCGCGGCGCAGAGCACGGCGCCGGCCTTCTCCGCCAGCCGGCACCGGTCCGCGACGAAGTCAAGGCCGACGACGCGGACGCCCGAAGCGACCAGCAGCCGGACCACGAGCTGACCCACCAGCCCCAGCCCGATCACGCAGGCGACGTCGCCGAGCTGGGCCTCGGCCTGGCGGACGCCCTGCATGGCGATCGCACCGACCGTCGCGAACGCGGCGTGCTCAGGCAGCACACCGTCGGGCACCGGTACGCAGAGATTGGTCGGGATCCAGTTGTACTCGGCGTGCAGGGCGTATTCGTTCCCGGCGCCGGCCACCAGCTGGCCGACCCGGAACTCCTCGGCGCCCCGGCCGACCTCGACGACCACGCCGCACAGCGAGTAGCCGAGCGGGGTGTAGGAGTCGAGCCGGTTCATCACCTTCTTATAGGTGTTGAGCGCGCCCTGCTGGCGTACCGAGTCGAGTACCTTGCTGACCTGGTCTGGCCGGGCCCTGGCCATGCCCACCATGGACATCTTCGCCTCGGACACCTTCATCATCTCGGTGCCCGTGGAGATGAGCGAGTACAGGGACTGCACGAGGACGCCGCCGGGCCGGCACGAGGGAATGGGCACGTCCAGGACGGCCAGGTCGCCCGACTTGTAGTTCTGCGCTATCTGCTTCATGTCCTCTAGTCACCTGTTCGTTCGCGTCCGCGGCGGCCGGGGGGCGCTACGCGCCGACACCCATCGCCTGGGCGTGCCGGTACCACAACTCAAGGGAGAGCAGCTGCCAGATCTGCTTGGACCGGTCTTCCCGCCCCGCCTCGTCGTCGCTGATCAGCTGGTTGAGGGCCTGCGGCCGGAGCATCCCGGTGCCGACCAGCTCACCGCGGACCAGGACGTCCTGGATCATCTCGTGCAGGTCACCGCGGACCCAGGCGCGCAGCGGCGCGCTGAAGGACGCCTTCGGCCGGTGCACGATCTCGCGCGGCAGCCAGTTCTCGGCGGCCTGCTTGAGTGCCACCTTCTGCTGCCGGCCCCGGATCTTGTCGGTGCCGGGCAGGGAGAACGCCGCCGCCGCGACCACCGGGTCGATGAAGGGCACCCGGACCTCCACTGACGCCGCCATGCTCGCGCGGTCGGTGTAGGCCAGGTTCAGGCCCGGCATGAACAGCCGCGCGTCGGCCAGGCACATCCGGTTGATCTCGTCGTCGAGCGAGTTGTCGTTGTAGATCTCGGCGTGCTCAGCCACCACGCTGCTGACCTGGCCGGCCAGGTCCGGGCTGAGCAGGTCGCTCAGCTCGGCCGGGTCATACAGCGTGTAGCTGCGCCGGAACCGCGGTTCCTCCGGCAGTTCCGCGAAGGTCAGGAAGCGCTTGGCCCAGCGCGGATAGCGCAGCCCGCGGCCGCCGGCGGCGACCGGCAGGTGGTCGACGACCGGCTGCACGAGGCCGTGCCGGATCGGGCCCGGGATCCGGCGGTATCGGCTGGCCAGCACGCAGGCAAGTTGCTTGCGGTAACCGCCGAACAGCTCGTCCGCCCCCATGCCCGACAAGATGACCTTGACGCCGCGAGCCCTGGCGGCCTCGCACATCAGCACGGTGTTGATCGCCGCCGGGTCGCCGATCGGCTCATCCAGGACGTCGACGATGCGCGGCAGCATGTCGGCGATGTCGGGCGAGATCTCGATCTCGTGCAGCTTGATGCCGTACTGAGCGGCCACTTTGCGGGCGTAGACGGCATCGTCCGGCATCGCCTCCAGCCGCTGGTCCTCGGGCCGGAACGCGATCGTGTAGGCGTCGATGTCGGCCTGCGCCTGGTGCGCCAGCACCGTGACGATGCTGGAGTCCAGCCCGCCCGACAGGAAGCTGGAGATGGGCACGTCGGCCACCAGGTGCGCGGCGACCGACTCCTCGATCACCTCGCGCAGGTCGGCGGGCGGCCCGGCCGCGGCCTGCGCGGCGACGTCGGCGATGCGCCAGTACTGCTCGACCGAGAACGAGCCATCCGGCCGGAGCAGTGCCCACGACCCGCCGGGCAGCTTGTGCACGCCGTCGATCGCGCAGCGCTGCTCGGGCAGCCAGTAATAGAGCATCGACGCCACGAGCGCGCCCGGCTCCATCCGCAGCTCGGAACCCAGCGCAGCCACGATGGCCTTGAGCTCAGAGGCGAATACGAGGCCACCGCCCCGGCGCAGGTAGTACAGCGGCTTGATCCCGAAGGGGTCGCGCGCCAGGATCAGCTCGCCGGTCCGCTCGTCGGCGAGCGCGAACGCGAACATGCCGCGGAATCGATCGAGCGCTTTGGGCCCCCAGGCCCGCCACGCCTCGAGCACCACCTCGGTGTCGGATTGGGTGCGGAACTTGGTGCCCCTGGCCGTCAGCTCGGCTTTCAGCGCGCGGTAGTTGTACAGCTCACCGTTGAAGATGATCGTCAGGCCGTCCTTGCGCAGCGGCTGGTCGGCGGCCGCGCTCAAGTCGATGATCGAGAGCCGGCGGAAGCCGAGCTGGATCGATACCTGATCAGTTTCGTGCCGCCACGTTCCGGTGGAGTCAGGGCCGCGATGCGCGATCCGGTCCGTCATGATGTCGACGAGCTTCTGGCCGTCGGCTTGCTGGTAACAGCCTGCGATTCCGCACATGTCAGCTCCTGACCTGCTCTCCGGCCGGCTGGCCGTCGCCGCTCAGCTGCTGGTAGACGCCCAGGTAGGCCCGCTCTTGATGACGCCAGGCCAGCTCCAGCTCGACGCGCTCGCGGCCGACTTTGCCGAGCAGCGTCCGCCGCTGCTCGTCGTCGGCCAGGCTCACGATTGCGTTGGCGTACTCGCGCACGTCGTTCGGTGTCGCGTAGACGGCGGCGTCGCCGGCCGACACGCGCGTCTCGCGCAGGTCGAACGCCACCACCGGCAGCTCGAACGCCATGTACTCCATCGTCTTGTTCATGGTGGAGACGTCGTTGAGCGGATTCTTCGGATCCGGCGACAGGCCGATGTCCGCGGTCGACATGATCCGCCCGACCAGCTCATCGGGCGCGCGGCCGGTGAACTCGACATGGCCGCCGAGGCCAAGCTCGTCCCGGAGCGCGACCAGCTCGTCGAAACAGTCGCCCGAGCCGATGAGCGTGAACGCGATGTCGTCCCGGCCCAGTTCGTGCACGATCACGTCGGCGGCGCGCACGACGATGTCGACCCCGTCCTGCGGGCCCATCACGCCGATGTAGGTGGCCAGGAACTGGCGACCGCGCCGCTGGGCGGGATCCTCCAAGCCGCCGGCGCAGTCGCTCGGGGTCGGGGCCGGTGCGCACGACGGTCACGTCCGCCGGGGCCTTGCCGCTGCGCTGGATCGCGATCTCCCGGTAGGAGTCGTTCGTGGCGATGACGTGGTCAGCAGTGCGGTGCGTGATCCGCTCCAGCGCCCGCAGGCCGCGATAGGGCAGCCGCGGGCCGTCCGGGAAGCGGGATTCGAACAGCTCCGGGCACAGGTCATGGTGATCGAAGACGAACCGGGTCCGGTCCAGCACCCGCAGCAGCCGCGCGATCGGCCAGAAGATGTCCGGCGGGTTGCAGGCCTGCACGATGGCGAACGGGCCGGACCGGCGTGCCTTCAGCGTCAGCCACAGGGTGGCCGCGAACGAGTACACGTACTCGGTGATGAAGCCGATCTTGCTGCCGCCGGGCGCGTACGGCCGGTACTTGTACAGCTCGACTTGCTGGATCACCTCGCGCGAGGGGTCGCCCTTGCCCTTGGGGCAGACGACGGATACCTGGTAACCGGCCGAGGTGAGCGCCTGGCACTCCAGCCAGACCCGGCGGTCAAACGGGACCGGCAGGTTCTGGACGATGATCAGGACGCGGGTCACCAGCCGAGCCCTTCGTACCCGGCCAGCAGCTCGACGTCGCGGTCGAGGCGCCCGCTGATGTCGATCACGTGCGGTGGCGGGCTGGCCTTCAGGGCCGCGACGACGCCGGGGTCGCTGCTGGAGATGACGGCGACGTCGGCGCCTGCCAGGGCCTTGCCCGGCTCGCTGCAGAGCAGCCGCCCGAGGTGCGGCAGCTTGGATTCCACGTACCGGCGGTTGGCGCCGATCAGCCGTTCCGGGTTAACCACCGGGTCATAGATCCGCAGGCTGAATCCCTTGCCGATGAGCCGTTCCGCCAGTTCCACGTTCGGGCTCTCGCGCAGGTCGTCGGTGTTCATCTTGAAGCTGAGGCCGAGCAGGGCGACCTCGCGGGCGTCGCAGGCCACGACGCGGTCCAGCACGTCCCTGATCACCAGCTCGTTGGTCGCCATGGTCCCCGCCAGCAGCGGGAGATCGACGCTGCCCAGCCGCGCGAGGTGCAGCAGCGAGCGGATGTCCTTCGGCAGGCAGGAACCGCCGAAGGCGAAACCCGGCCGCAGGTAGACCGGCGAGATGTTCAGGATCTTGTCCTCGCAGAACAGCGACATGACCTCGCGCGCGTCGACGCCGAGGGAGCCGAGCAGCCGCGCCATCTCGTTGGCGAACGACACCTTGGTGGCGTGGAACGCGTTGCACGCGTACTTGAGCGACTCCGCCACGTCGGTGCCGACGACCCGGACCGGCTGGTCCAGGAACCCGAACAGCGCGGTGATGGTGTCGGCCACCCACTGGTCGCCGGTGCCGACCACCAGGAACGGCGAGGCATAGAAGTCGGCCACGCCGGTGCCCTCGCGCAGGAACTCCGGGCACATCGCGCCGCCGACGGTGAGGCCGAGGTCGGTTACCCCCGCCGCGAGCGCCGGGATCACGACCTGCTCCACGGTGCCGGGCGGGACGGTACTGCGGATGACGACGCAGTGCCGGCCGCCAGCCGGGGGGGCGGTTCGCAACGCGGCCGCGATGTCGTCGACGGCACGCCGGATGTAGGTCAGGTCGGTGGCCCCGCGCGCGGTCGAGGGCGTCCCGACGCAAACCAGCGAGATCTCCGGGGCGTCCGGCGACTGCGGGTAGGACGTCGCGGCGTGCAGCGAGCCGTTCGCGACCGCGGCGGCGACGATGTCGTCCAGCCCCGGCTCGGCGACCGGGCTGCGCCCGGATCTGATCGCGTCGACCTTCACCGAGTCAACGTCCACGCCCCACACGTCGTGACCGTTGGCGGCGAGGCAGGCCGCAGTCACGGTGCCGACGTAGCCCAGACCGACCACCGCAACCTTCATCTGATCCCTCCCGATTGCCGCCCATGTGCCGCTGGCCGGCTCCGCGACCCGGAGCGCCAGGCCGCAGGCCCGAGTGTGCATAGGAGAGTTGGGCGAGCGCCCGTGATACGGCAGATGCCCCTTTGCTCAGTGCCACCGCGCGACGGCTGCGGTCAGTGAGCACCCGGGCGCGATTTGTACTCCGTTCGGCCGACTTGAGCGTCTTCACCGTATGCGAGGTGCTCGGACGTGACCCGGCTGGCGTCAGCCGGGGCCGCCGAGTCGGATCGGCAGGAGCGGCCCGGCTCCGGTATTGCCCGCGGCGCGGCGCTGATCGCCGGGCTCACCATGCTGTCCCGGGCGCTCGGGCTGATCCGGACGCTGGTCTTCTCGCAGACTGTCGGCGCCGGGTGTGTTGGCACCGCCTATGTGACGGCCAACCAGGTACCCAACCTCCTCTACGAACTGGTGGTGGGCGGGGCGCTGACCGGCGCCATGGTGCCGATCCTCGCCCGATCGGCGGAGCGCTCGGCCGACCCGGCGGAGAAAGCACGGGTCAGTCAGGTCACGTCGGCGGCGCTGACCTGGTCACTGCTCGTGCTCGTGCCGCTGACGGTCGTGGTCGCGGTCGCGGCCGGGCCGATCGCCTCGCTCCTCGACCCGGCGAATCCGAACTCGCACTGCAACCACGCCCAGGTCGTGTCGACGACGAGCAGCATGCTGGTCGTCTTCTCCCCTCAGGTCGTGCTGTACGGGGTATCAGCTGCGCTGTTCGGGCTGCTTCAGGCGTACCGGCGCTTCACCGGGCCCGCGCTGGCGCCGGTGATCGCCAGCCTGGTGCTGATCGCCTCCTACCTCGCGTTCGTGCCGCTGGCCAAGGGCCTGCCGCTAGCGCGCCTGCCGCTGGCCGCCCAGCTGGCCCTCTCCGGCGGCGCCACCCTCGGGGTCGGTGCGCTGGTCGCGGTCGGGCTGCTGCCCGCGTGGCGGCTGCACCTGCGGCTGCGTCCCACCCTGCGGTTCCCGCCGGGCATCGCCCGCCGGGCGGGCGGCCTGGCACTGGTGGGCGTCATCGAGATCATCGCCAACGACCTGTCTACGGTCGCGGTCATCGCGCTGGCCAACGGCCGCGGTGTCACCGGCGCCCTGGTGATCTTCAACTACGCGTGGCTGGCGTTCAGCTCGGTGCACGCGGTGCTCGCCCTGGCGATCGCCATGAGCGCATACCCGGTGCTGTCCGCGCGCGACGGCGCGGTGTTCGACCGCACCTGTGCCGGGTCCACCAGGGCCATCCTGCTGGCGTCCTGGCTCGGCACCGCCGTGCTGGTGGCGATCGCCGCGCCGGCCGCGCACGTGCTGGCCAGGGACCCGGCTCAGGTCACCCAGGTATTCCTCGGCCTCGTCACGTTCGCGCCTGGCCTGGCGGCCGTAGGCGTGATCGCCAGCCTGTCCCGGGTCATGTTCGCGCTCGGCCGGCTGAAGGTGGCGGCGATGGCCCTGACGGGCAGCTGGGTCCTCGTCATCATCGCGGACGTCGTGCTCGCCGGGCTGGCTCCGGCCAAGCTGGTGGTGGCCGCGCTGGGTCTGGGCAACACCATCGGCCAGACGCTGGTCGCCATCCCGCTGGTGATAGCGACCCGGCGGATCCGCGGCCGCGCCGCGGTGGCTGGCGTCGGCCGGGCGAACTGGGCCGGCCTGGCCGCCGCCGTGGCCGGAACGGCCGCCGGGCTGGCCGTAGGCGTCGCCCTGCCGCTGGGCAGCAAGGTGGCGGACGCCGGGATCGCCGTGCTGGCCGCGCTGTGCGCCATGGTCGCCTTCAGCCTGGTGGCCTACGCTTCCGACAGCGGAGACCTGAAGTCCTTGCTGGCCCAGGCGCGGCGGCGGCTCAGCGGCCTTCAGGCCGAGCGAATGAGCATGTCAGCTGCGTGTATCAGGCGCACG
The DNA here is from genome assembly GCA_963805805.1 of uncultured Actinomycetota bacterium. Taxonomy (GTDB): domain Bacteria; phylum Actinomycetota; class Actinomycetes; order Streptosporangiales; family Streptosporangiaceae; genus JAJYUU01. The sequence goes on from CAWDVS010000015.1 coordinate 112,114, forward strand.
GCCGCGGTGGTCTTGTGGGTGGTTAGCTTAGTTGTCGCGCGGCCGTGCGCCGCGCTGCCCGAGGGAGTCTTTGGTGAGGGTTCTTGTTGCAGGTGACCGGGGTTACCTGGGCGCGGTGCTGGTGCCAGTGCTGGCAGCAGCCGGGCACCTGGTGGAAGGCCTTGACCTCGGCCTCTACGAGGGCTGTGACCTCGGCCCGGTGCCGGAGCTGGCCCCCGGCCGGGTGCTGGCGGACATGCGCGATGCCCGGCCAGGCGACCTGACCGGCTTTGACGCGGTCGTGTGCCTGGCGGCCCTGTCGAATGATCCGCTGGGGCACCTGAACCCGGCGGCGACGGTGTCGGTGAACCTGGACGGAACGCTGGCGCTGGCGCGGGCGGCGAAGGCGGCCGGAGTGCCGCGGTTCGTCTTCGCTTCCTCGTGCAGCCTGTACGGGGCGTCCGGGTCGGCGGCGGTCGCCGAGGACGGGACGATGTCGCCGGTCACGCCGTACGGGGAAACCAAGGTCCAGGCCGAGCAGGCGCTGTCGGCGCTGGCCGACGACAACTTCTCGCCGACGTACCTGCGCAACGCCACCGCGTACGGAGCCTCGCCGCGGCTGCGGCTCGACATCGTGGTGAACAACCTGAGCGCGGTGGCGATGCTCACCGGGCAGGTGCGGCTGGAGAGCGACGGATCGCCGTGGCGGCCGCTGGTGCACGCGCGCGACATCGCGGCCGCCTTCCTGGCCGTGCTGGAGGCGCCGCGGGAACACATCCACGATGAGGCGTTCAACGTGGGCCGGGCGGCCGACAACGTGCAGGTCCGCGACATCGCCGAGATGGTGCAGGCAGCCGTGCCCGGCTCGGCCCTGTCGTTTGCCGAGGGCGCAGGCCCCGATCTGCGGAACTACCGGGTCGACTTCGCCAAGCTCGAAGACACCTTCCCGGCCCTGAAGCTGGAGTGGAGCATCCCGGCCGGCATCACCGAGTTGCTGGCCGCCTACAGCACCCACGGCATGACCGAGGCAGACTTCAACTCGGCTCGGTACGTCCGGCTCCGTAAGATTAACGAGCTGCTGGACTCCGGCCAGATCGACGCCGCCCTCCGCCGCATCCCGCATTCCGACATCACGAGTAGCCGCCTATGACCACGGCCCCCGCGCGCGGCGAGCACGGCGCAGCGGAGGCAGCCCAGCCCAGCGCGCGCGGTGCAAGCACGCGACCGCCCCCGGCCGCTGAGGCTGAGCTCACTCCGGGCGATCGCAGCGATGCGCCGCTGCCGAACGATGACACTCCGGCAGGCGACGGCTACCAGCCGGTGAACCTGTCCGATAACACGCTTGAGCTTGCGGTCAACTTCGTCCTCGGGCCCGCGGCCACCGGCGGACATCAGGACCGCCCGAATCCCGGTGCCCGCGGATTCGGGCCAGCCGCCGAGCCCGAAGACGACGGTGGCGCTGGTCCTGGCGGTGCCATCGGCAAGGCGAAGCGAGCTGGCGGCCTGCTGCGGCGCAGGCTTCGGCCGGCTCGGCTGGGGCGTCGCGGACCAGGGCGTCTCCAGCGTCACCAACGCGGCGATCAGTCTCTACGCGGCCAGGGCCCTGATACCGGCCGATTTCGGCGCGTTCAGTCTCGCGTACGTGACCTATGCGTTCGCGCTCAACGCCTCCCGCGGCCTGGCCACCGACCCGCTGATGGTGCGCTTCAGCGGGACCGACCGGGCGACCTGGCGGCGGGCCGTCGCGGGCAGCACCGCGACCGCTCTTGTCGTCGGCGTCGTGCTGGGCGCCTGCGTGCTCGGCGTGGCCATGGCGATGGGCGGGACCGCGCGGCTGGCGTTCTTCGCCCTGGGCCTGACGCTGCCCGGCCTGATGCTGCAGGACAGCTGGCGATACTCGTTCTTCGCCCACGGCCGTGGCAGCCAGGCATTCCTCAGCGACACTCATCTGGGCGCTGGCCATGCTGCCCGGGCTCTACCTGATCCGGCACACGCATCATCAGAACGTCTTCTGGTTCGTGCTGTGCTGGGGGGCGGCGGCGGGCCTGGCGGCAGCAATCGGGCCGGCGCAGGCCTGGGTGATCCCGAATCTGTCGGCGGTGCCGAAGTGGGTCTCCCGGCATCGGGATCTCGGCCCCCGGTACCTGATGGAGAACACCGCCAACAGCGGCGCCGCTCAGCTTCGCAGCTACGGCCTCGGCATCATCACCGGCCTGGCCGCCGTGGGCTACGTGCAGGGGGCCACCACGCTGATGGGCCCGTTCATGGTGGTGTTCATGGGCATGTCCCTGGTCACGGTGCCCGAAGCGGCCCGGGTCTTGCGCAATTCGCCCCGGCGGCTGCCGCTGTTCTGCCTGGCCGTGGCCGTCGGGCTGACGCTGGCCGCGCTGGCCTGGGGCGGCCTCCTGCTCATCGCGCTGCCGCGCGGCCTCGGTCACTTGCTCCTGCCCACGTTGTGGAAGCAGGCCTATCCGATCGTTTTGCCGACCACGATCGGCCTGGCCGGCGCCACCTGCATCGCTGGCGCGAGCGCCGGCCTGCGCGCCATGGGGGCATCGAAGCGGAGCCTGCGCACGCAGGTCATCGCCTCTGCCCTGTACGTGGCCGCCGCCCTGGCCGGCGCCGCCGAGGGCGGGGCGGTCGGGGCCGTGCGCGGCACCGCCGCCGCCGTCTGGGCCGGGGCCCTGCTCTGGTGGTGGCAGCTGCACCGGGCGCTGCGGGAGTCGGACAAGGTGCCGGACGGCCAGGGCCTGTGGGCCAGCCGGCCAGCCGGGCGTCACCACACCACCCTGACTGCTCAATCAGATTCGATCGCTCAACCGCATTCAAGCGATCCACCTGGGGCTATTCACCCGATGGGAGAAAGCTAAGATGTCCGCAACACCCAGGCTCAGCGTCGGGCTGCCGGTTTACAACGGCCAGACGTACCTGGCCTATTCGATAGAGGCCCTCCTCGGCCAGAGTTTCGGCGACTTCGAGCTGCTCATCGCCGACAATGCCTCGACCGACGAGACGGCCAGGCATCTGCCAGCACTACGCGAAACTCGACCGGCGGATCAAGTACTACCGGCAGCCGCAGAACCTGGGGCTCGCGCCCAACCACAACTTCGTCGTGGAGCAGGCCAGCGCGGATCTGTTCAAGTGGGCGTCGAATGACGACCTCTACGGTCGTGACCTGTTCAAGCTCTGCGTCGCTGCCCTGGACGAACATCCGGAGGTCGTGCTGGCGCACTCGTGGACGGCCATGATCGACGGGTCGGACAACATCACGAAGGCCATCGGCTACCCGCTGGACACGTCCGCTCCGCGGGCCCCCGATCGCTTCCGCAGCCTGCTGTTCGGCAACGGCGGCGATGACGACGGCGGGGTGGTGCGCACGGCGGTGCTGCGCCGCACCGCGATGAAGGAGAGCTATCACCACGCGGACCGGACGATCATCGCCGAGCTGGCCCTGCACGGCCCGTTCTACCAGGTCGAGGACTGGCTCTACTTCCGGCGCGACCATCCCGAGCGGGCCGAGCGCGCGTTCCCCAGCGTCCGCAGCCGGTGCGCCAACATGGACCCGAAACGGGCCGACAAGCTCCGCAACCCGCTGATCCGGCTGTACGCCGAGTACATCTGGGCCTACATCGCCATGATCCGGCGCGCGCCGCTGGCACCGGCCGAGCGCCGCGAGTGCTACCGGCACCTCGCGGGCTGGGCGCTCAGCCGGGTGCACACCGAGCAGCGCGGCGCCTCCGTCATTCCGGAGGAGATGCCGGGCGCGGTGCCGCCCTCGTCGGTCAGCTCGGTCGTGGCCAGCGGGATCGGGGCGTAGTCATGCGCGGGGGGCGAGCGGTCAGGAGGGAGCGGCCGCCCAGGATCGGCATGTGGGGCTTGCTCGGCTCGGGGAACATGGGCAATGACGGCTCGCTGGAGTCGATGCTCGGCTACCTGCGCAGCACGTACCCGGACGCGACGATCGACGCCATGACCACCGGGCCCGAGGGCCTGCGGGCGCAGTACGGACTCGACGCGGTGCCGATGCTCTGGTGCCAGCGGTATGAGGACGCGCCCCGTCCCGTGGCAGTCCTGACCAAGATCCTCGGCAAGGCCGTCGACGTCGTTCGCATCGCCGCCTGGACCCGGCGCCACGACGTGGTCATCATCTCCGGGGCGGGCCCGCTCGAGGACAGCCTGCCGCTGCACGCCTGGGGCCTCCCGTACGCGCTGTTCGTGCTCGCCGCGTCGGGCCGGGTACTCGGAACCAAGGTCGCGTTCGTCAGCGTCGGCGCCAGCCGGATCAAGAAGCGGGCGACCCGCCGGCTCGGCACGGCCGCGGCCCGGCTCGCCTTCTACCGCTCATTTCGCGACGACTTCGCCCGGCAGGCCATGGAATGGCGGGGCCTTGACACCGCGGGCGACCCCCTGTATCCCGACCTTGTCTACGGGCTGCCGGTGCCGGCCTATGCCGCCGCCGACCCGATGATCGTGGGCGTTGGCGTTATGGCCTTCTACGGCGGGAACGATGACCGCCGCGACGCCGACGAGATCCATGCGCAGTACGTGGCGAGCATGAAGGAATTCGTCCGGTGGCTGGTGGACACCGGACACCGGGTGCGCCTGTTTACCGGCGACGTGGTGGACAACACCGTCGTGGCCGAGATCCTGGCGGACATCAGGGATCAGCGGCCCGAGGCCCCCGCCGACTGGGTAACCGCGCCCGCGGCGCCGACGCTTGGCGAACTGCTGCGGGCGATGGCCCCGGTCGGGACCGTCGTCGGCATCCGGTATCACAACCTCATCGCGGCGGCGAAGCTAGGCAAGCCGGCGATCTCGGTCAGCTACAGCCCTAAGCACGACGTCCTGATGGACGACCTGGGTCTCGGCGAGTTCTGCGTGCCCGCCCGGTGGCTGGACGCCGACCTGCTCATCGACCGGTTCCGGGAGCTGGAAGGGCGCTCGGCCGAGCTGACGCTGACCCTGGTCGAGCGGGTCAACGGCAAGACCGAGCGCCTGGCCGAGCAGTTCGCGCTGCTGTCCGACGTCCTGCTGCCGGGATTCGAAACCGCCGCCTCGGAGGCGGCCGCCCCGCCGGGGGCCGCCTCCGACTCAGCGCGCTCGCTGGCGGGCTAGCCGCACCGCCAGCGCCGCGCGCCGGGCTACCCCTCGTCGGGGGCCCCGTAGACGAGCATGGCGTCCGCCGGCGGCGCGCCGAACAGATGCCGTACCAGGCCTTCGTCGAAGGCGCGGCCGTCGACGATGCGGCGGAAGTCGCGAATCGACGTACCGGTGCAGTGCGCGTCCACCAGCGCGGCCCCGCGGCCCGCCGTCAGGTCCCTGGCGTCCACGGTGCGGAAGTCGACGCTGTAGCGCGCCCGCCCGGAGGTGTTGGGAATCGACGTGTGCAGCTGCTGGCCGGAGAACAGCAGCACCGCGCCGGGGCTGGGCAGGGCGACCAGATCGTGCCGCGGCTCGTGGTCGATCGCGCCCGGCCGGGCCTGGGTCTCCTTGGTCACCTGGCTGGCGGTGGTAAGCCGCTTGGCGTTGTTCTCGTAGTAGTCGAACTCGCCCGACGTGTTGGGCACGGCCTGGCCGAAGTTCTGCAGGTCGAAGCTCATCGAGTTGTCGGGCCGGGCCGCGTACACCGGCAGCCACCAGTTGATTTGCTGGGCCGGCGCGCTGTACCAGGTGTCGCGGTGCCAGGGGAACGCGAAGGCGACGCCGGTGGTGAGGTGCCCGACCGGGAACGACGTCCGCGGCTTGGGCACGTCGTAGTGCGTGTGCCCGGCCGCGAACCCGGCTTGCTGGATGATCTCGCGGACGAGCTTGTTCGATCGCTCGGAGTGGATGAATGCCGGCTTCCAGGCGCCGAGCATCTTCGCCATGGTCGCCGGGTCGAAGTACTCGTGCGCGAACTCGGGGTCGTGGGGCCGGAACAGCTCGCTGAGCTGCTCCCTGGCGTGCTGGACGAACTCGCTGACCGCACTCAGCTTGGTCAGGATCACCAGGTTGCCGTCGTACAGCGTCTGCCTTAGCTCATCCGGAGGGACTTCCAGGTCGACGTAAACGGACATCACGGTTCACCTCAGTTCTCAGGTGGTCAAAGACGTGCGGCGGCGCCACTGCCGGGTGGGCCGCCCTGGGGAGGATGATCGACTTGGCGCACGCGAAAGCCTCCGCGTACGGTGCGCGGCATTCCATGCCGCGGAGTCGGGCGAGGCCGAGAAACACCTCGTCATCCCACCAGTCCCGGTTGTGCTGCGAGGGGTAGCACTTGTGCAGGAGCTCCACCTTGCGCCTGGCGATGTCGGTCGTCAGGGGTACGTACACCGAGGGACGGCCGAGGTCGCCGTCCCACTTCGGGATCTCGTAGCTAAGGCAGAGCTGATCCCGGAAGACCGTGGGCACGATCTGCCCGATGGTGTGGTGATCCTGGTGTGCGTCGTCGGGACCCGGCGCCAGGATGAGGTCCGGCCGACCGCCGGTCGCTACGCTCCTCGAGCACGTCCTTCGCCTGCGCCCAAACGGCAGGCAGCCGGCCCTCGGGCAAGTCATGCAGCGAGATCGTCAGCTCAGCGCCGGGGGTGAAGGCCGCCGGCTGCCGCTTGCGCCTCCAGCTGCCGGTCGGGCGATCCGGTCAGCACCACATACGTAACGGTCAGCTCGGGATAAGCGGCCGCCAGGCTGAGCAGCGTGCCGCCCGCGCCGATCTCGATGTCGTCGGGATGCGCGCCGATCGCCAGCACGGCAAGTCGTCCGGAAGCTGGGATACCCAGGTGCAGCGGCAGCACGGCCCGTCACCCCGCGCCGGCGGCCGACTCGCCCGCCGCGGCCTGCGGCGCCAGCCCGACCGAGCGGTCCGGGTCCCAGATCATCCACGGGCAGTCGCCGCGGTGGTACATCTCCTCGAGCTGCGCCCGCTCCTTCACGGTGTCGGCCGGGCACCAGTAGCCCTTGTACGGGTAGGCGATGACGCGGCGCTGCGGGACCAGCCTGCGCATGATGGCGTCCTCGACGAGGTCCTCGCCGTCGGACAGGTAGTCGAAGATCTCCGGCCGGAGCACGAAGTATCCGCCGTTCTCCCACTGCCGCAGGTCGCGCATGGGGGTTACCTGGCTGATCAGCCCGTCGTCACCGATCTCGACCACGTGGTGGGAGGACTGCGGCGGCACGGCCAGCAGGCTGGCGACCGCGTTGCTGTCTTCGAACCGGCTGACGATGTCGGGCAGCGACGCGTTCGTCAGCACGTCCGCGTAGTTGGCCATGAACATGGGCTCGTCCTGGACGAACCGCCGGACCCGCCGCAACCGCTCGCCGATGGGCGAGTTGAGCCCGGTGTCGACGAACGTGATCTTCCAGTCCGAGATGTCGGTGCTGAACAGGCGCACCTCCTTGGCGCCGTTCTCCAGCACGAAGTCATTCGACCGGGTCTCGTCATAGCTGAGGAAGAAGTCCTTGACGTAGGACCCGCCGTAGCCGAGGCAGAGGATGAACTCGGTGTGACCGAAGTGGGCGTAGTAGCGCATCACGTGCCACAGCAGCGGCCGCTCGCCGACCATGGCCATGGGCTTCGGCCCGCTGCTCACGCCGTCGCGCATGCGCATGCCCAGGCCGCCGCAGAACAGGACAACTTTCATCTATATCACCTATTCCACGATTTCCAGCTCAGGGATCGGGTAGACGAGCCGGCCGCCCCAGGACCGGACGTACTCAAGCTGCGCGGTGATCTCCGTGCGCAGGTTCCACGGCAGCACGAGGATGTAGTCGGGCCTGGTCTCGGCCAGCCGCTCCGGCGCGTAGATCGGGATGTGCGTGCCGGGCAGGAACATGCCCTGCTTCACCGGGCTCCGGTCGACCGTGTAGCTCAGCAGGTCGCCGCGGATGCCGCAGTGGTTGAGCAGCGTGTTGCCCTTGCCGGGGGCGCCGTAGCCGGCCACCGACTTGCCCTGCCTGGCCGCTTCGAGCAGGAACTCGACCAGGTCGGTCTTGATCTTCAGGACCTGCGGGGCGAAGCCCTCATGCCCCGCGACCGTGTGCAGCCCGGCCGCCTCCTCGGCGTCCAGGACTGCCTTGACGGTGCTGGCGGGCTCGGCCGCGGCCTCGGTCGGCTGGGCGTGGACCCGGAGCGAGCCGCCGTGGGTCTCGAGCTCGTCGACGTCGACCACGGCCAGGCCCGCGCTGGCCAGCGCCCTGGTCGCGGTCAGCAGCGACAGGTAGGAGAAATGCTCGTGGTAGATCGTGTCGTACTGGCGGCGCTCGATGAGCCGGAGCAGGTGCGGGAACTCCAGGGTGACCGTCCCGGTGTCCTTGACCAGGGCGCGCAGCCCGGCCGCGAACCCGCGGATGTCAGGTACGTGGGCGAAGACGTTGTTGCCCGCGACCAGGTCGGCCCGGCCGTGCTTGGCCGCGAGCGCGGCGCCGGTCTCGGGGCCCAGGAACTCCACCTCGGTGCGGATGCCCTTGGCCCGCGCGGCCTCCGCCACGTTCCCGGCTGGCTCGACGCCCAGCACCGGGATGCCCGCCGCCACGAAGTGCTGGAGCAGGTACCCGTCGTTGCTGGCGACCTCGGTCACGAGGCTGTCGCCGGTCAGCCCGAGGCTCTCGATCATGCCCTCGGCGTACCGCCGGGCGTGCGCGACCCACGAGTCGGAGTAGGACGAGAAGTAGGCGTAGTCGGAGAAGATGTGCTCACCGGAGACGTAGGCGGGCAGCTGCACCAGCAGGCACGACTCGCACAGCCGGACGTTGAGCGGGTAGAAGGTCTCCGGGCCGTCCAGGCGGTCCGCGGGCACGTAGCTCTCGCACAACGGGGACATGCCGAGATCGACGAATGTCCGCGTGAGGCCGGCTCCGCACAGGCGGCACTGGGCTATCGATGACACACATACTCCAAAACCTCAGGCCCGCAGACCGCGGGCTTAACGGCTGTTCTCGGTTCTGATCTGCAAGTCTTTACCGCATCGGCGGTGTAAGCGCGGATACGCGAAACTCCGCCGCCCGGCCCGGCTAGGCTCCTTGCCGGGATCTTCCGGACCGGAGGTAGGCAGTGACGGACTGGGCATGCCGGGCGTGCGGCGGTGATACCGGCGCGCTGGTACTTGACCTCGGCCTGCAGCCGGCCTGCGACTACTTCCCGCGGGCGGACGACGCCGGGCCGGACCCGGAGTACCCGCTGCAGATGTGGCTGTGCGGCCGCTGCGGACTGGCCCAGCTCATGGACGACCCGACCGTGCCGGAAGAGCCGCGCGCGGCCGAGCCGGAGGCGCTGGTCCGGCAGGCGGCCGCGGCCGTCGCCGGGGTGGCGGCGGCCGGCCTGCTCCCGGACGGCGGCACGGCGGCCGAGTTCGGCAGCCCGCACGGCGGTTCCTGGCTCGGCCTGCTCGCCGACCGGGGCCTGAAGCCCGCGGCCGACGGCGAGCCCGCCGACGTCGTCGTGGACTGCTTCGGCCTGATGCACGACCGGGACCAGGCCGCGGCCATGGCCGAGCGCGCGGCGCGGACCGCGCCGGGCGGCATCCTGCTGCTGCAGTTCCACACCCTCGCGGCGATCGTCGAGCACGGCCAGTGGAACGCGCTGCGGCACGGGCACTACGCCTACTACTCGACCATCGCGCTGACCCGGCTGCTGGCGGGCATCGGCTTCAGCCCGGTCACCGCGTGGACGTTCGAGCTCTACGGCGGGACGGTGCTGCTGGCGGCCCGCCGGGACATTGACGTCCGGGCAGGCCTGGGCGGCGGGGGCGGACCCGACGCCGCCGTGACCACCCTGCTCGGCCGCGAGGACAGCGTCGGCGTCACCGATCCGGCTGCCCTGCGGACCTTGCAGCAGGACTCGCAGGCCCGCGCCGCGGGCCTGCGGGCCTGGCTGACCGAGCAGCGCCAGGCCGGCCGGCAGGTCCTCGGTTACGGCGCCGCCTCGCGCGCGATCGCGCTGCTGCGGCGGGCCGGCATCGGCCGGGACTTGCTGCCAGCCGTGGCCGACGCGTCCCCGGCCAAGCAGGGGCTGCGGATGCCGGGGACCGACATCCCGGTGGTGAGCCCGGCCGAGCTGACCACCCGGCATCCGGACGCGGTCGTGCTCTTCCTCGCGGATCTGCGCGCCGAGGTCAGCGCCGCCTACCCGGAGATCGAGGCGGCCGGCGGACACTGGGTCGACGCGGATTCGCTGGGCTCTTGACATGGTGCTCGGGGGGCAGGCTCAGGTCGTCTGGAGGATGACGCGGAGTCGTTCCAGGCAGCGGCTGCGGGTGGGCCCGATGCTGCCGATGGGCAGGCCGAGCCGGTCGGAGATCTCCACGTACGGCACCGGCGGGTCGGCCATCAGCAGCTCCAGCAGCCGCTGCGAACGGGACGGCAGCTGAGACAGGGCCGCCCGGACGGCCTGGGCGCGCTCGTCGGCCAGCAGCCGCTCGTCGATCGCGGGCTGCTGCCCTGAGCTGCCGCTGAACGCGTCGTGATCCTGCACCAGCATGACCCGCTTGCCGGCCGTGACGTGCCGCAGGCACTCGTGCCGGGCCGTCGTGGCCAGCCAGCTGCCGATCCGCTCCGGGTACTCGATCCGGTGAATGTTCTCGAGCAGGCGCAGCCAGGTAGCCTGCACGACGTCCGCCGCGTCGCTCTCGCACAGCTTGAAGTCCCTGGTCATGGCCCAGATCAGGCGCGAGAACTGGTCGACGAGGCGCTCCCACGCTGCCTTGTCTCCGCTCGCTGCCTGCCGGACTAGCTGGGCGACGTCCACGGTGCCCTCGGCGCGGCCCAGCTGCCTCCCACCCTGGCCCGTGGCCAGCGGTGAGGTCGCTCCCTGGTGCTCCGCCCGAGAGCGGGTACTCGCGACCCGCGTCACTCGATCCTCCTTGAGTTAGGCACTGACGTCTCCGGCATTGGCCGCATGTCAGTAGGCGCCGTGTCCGCGGGCGACCGCCGACCCCGTCTTCCACAAGATCTGGAGGTCCAGCACTAGCGACCAGTTCTCGACGTAGCGCACGTCTAGTCTGACCGCTTCATCCCACGATAGATCAGATCGTCCGTTCACTTGCCACAATCCCGTAATGCCGGGTTTTACCGCCAGCCTGCGGCGCACGTGGTCGGCATAGGCGCTGGCCTCGGCGGGCAACGCCGGCCGAGGCCCGACCAGCGACATGTCGCCCTTGAGCACGTTGATCAGCTGCGGCAGCTCATCCAGGGAGCGCCGGCGCAGCCAGCCGCCGAGCGGTGTGATCCGCGGGTCCTTGCGCATCTTGAACAGCACGCCGTCGCCGTCGCTGCGCGCCTGCAGCTCAGCCTGCAGCCGCTCCGCATCGACGACCATGGTGCGGAACTTGTAGACGGTGAACTGCTTGCCGTCCTTGCCCACGCGGACCTGCCGGAACAGGGCCGGGCTCCGGTCGGACAGCCGGATGACCAGCGCGATGGCGGCCAGCAGCGGCAGTAGCACGGCCAGGGCGACGGCAGCCGCGGTCCGGTCGAACCCGGACTTGATCAGGCGCCGGGCGCCGCTCAGTTCCGGGTGATCCAGATGCAGCAGCGGCAGGCCAGCGGCCGGCCGGATGGTCGTCCGGGGTCCGGCGACATCCAGCAGCGCCGGGGCGACGCACAGGTCGGTGCCGGTCTTCTCCAGCTTCCAGGCCAGGTCGCGGAGCCTGGCTCCGCTCATCTCCGGGCAGGCCAGGACCGCCACCGTGTCCGCGCCCATCCGCTCGACCACGGCCGGCACGTTGCCGAGACCGCCGACGGCGGGAATGCCGTCGACCGTCTCCGGGCAGTCCGGGCCCAGTACGCACGCGGCGACGACGTCGAGGCCGTGATAGGCGTCCCGGCGGAGCAACGCGGCCAGCTCGGCGATGACGTCCGCGTGCCCGACGGCCACGACCTTCCGCATGCAGGCGCCCTTGCTGCGGACCCGGTGCAAGTGCTTGCGCAGCGCGTACCGGCCGAGCAGGTCGAAGATCGTGACAGCGGGCAGCGCGATCACGATGTAGCCGCGGGCGACGTCGATCTTGGTCGCGTACGCGACGAAGGCGATGAGCGCCGTCAGGCAGATTCCGGTGTTCAGGACGCGGCGGAATTCGTCTGAGCCGACACCGAAGACCTTGCTGTCATAGGCGCCGGCCAGGCCGAGCGCCGGGAGCCAGAGGGCCGGCATCGTCAGCGCTAGCCAGAGATAGGGGAGCACGGCCAGGCTGCTGCTGCTGCCGAACCGGACCTCGAATGCCAGCAGGCCGGCGGCGATAGCGCACCAGGCGTCGAGGATCGAGGCTTGCCACCGGTGCGAAGCGGTCCATGACGTCACCCTGCGGGTGGCGGCGGGGGCCGCGCCAACCTGCAGGGTTTCCGAGACAGTCATGTCCACAGCCAAAGCCGCCCTCCCAGCGCAATGCACAAGCGCGCCGCGACTCCGACGGCTGCTGTTCCCACCCTTGGCTCGTGCATAGAAGAGACGCCCCACAGTGCACGGCGGTTTACAGCTTTTATGATCACATTGATTAACTATGAATTATCAAGCCATCACTTTGCGTAATAACTGCAGATCAGGCTGCCTTGTAACCAGTGTCAGGTTTGCGCTGAAGTCGCCCGTAACGGATCTAGTCGGGCAGATAAACGATGCACTGACTTAGCAGTCATATTACTGAAATCACTGGTTCAGTCATCAGACTTCGGTCAATCCGATTGGCCGGCCGGATGGCGCTGGCGGTCACGGCCGGATCAAGGTAAATAGATCCGGCCCGGCGAGCGGTTATCATCGGCAGCGTGAATGAGGTCGCGCCAGCGGCGCCTGACCCTGAAGACGCCAAGATCATTACGCTGGCCCGGGCCGCCCGCGCCCGGGTGGCGGCCGCCGAGGGCGCGGCGGTGCGGGACGAGACGGGCCGGACCTATGCCGCGGCCGCGGTCGCGCTGCCATCACTTCAGCTCTCGGCCCTGCACCTGGCCGTTGCCATGGCCGCGTCCAGCGGTGCGGCCAGCCTGGAGGCGGCGGCGGTGGTGAGCGAAGGCCAGGCCCCGGATCCGCGTGACCTCGCGGCGGTGCGTGAGCTCGGCCCCGAGGCTGTTGTCTTCCACGCCGCGCCGGATGGCACGGTCCTGGCCACGCTGCGGCCGTGACGCCCGGCGCGCTACGGAGAGCGCCCTGATAGCAGGACCGATCGGCGAGCCAGCGGCGGCGGAGTCAGCGGCGGCCCCGCGGGCGACTGCCCGCCCGGTGTCCGGGACCATCGCGCTGCTCGCCGGCGCGGCCGCGTGGGGGAGCACCGGGACGGCCGCCCATTTCGCGCCGGCCGGGACGAGCTCACTGTCGGTCGCCGCGGCCAGGATCGTGACCGGCGGCGCGCTGCTGGCCGTCATCGCGCTGCGCACCCCACCGCATCGCGCCGGACTGCGGGTCCTGCTGCGCGGGCAGCCGCGGACCAGGGCGCTGACGCTACTGGCCGCCGTGGCCGTGAGCGGTTACCAGCTGTGCTTTTTCACCTGCGTGCGGCTGACCGGGGTGGCCATCGGCACGGCGGTGGCCATCGGCAGCGCCCCGGTGCTCACCGGCATCCTCAGCCGGCTGACCGGCGGCCCGCCGCTCGGCCGAAGGTGGGTCGTCGCGACCGGGGGCGCGGTGGCAGGGGTCAGCGCGCTGGTCGCGGGTGGCCAGGCGGCGTCGGCCAGCCTGGCGGGCGTGGGCCTGGCTCTCGCCGCGGGACTGTGCTACTCGGTCTACGCGCTCGCGGCCGCCGGGCTCATCTCCGCCGGAACGCCGGAGGCCTCGGTGATGGCGGCGTTCTTCGGTATCGCGGCCGTGCTGCTCCTGCCGGTGCTGCTGCTCACGTCGCCCGGGTGGGTGCTCACGCCGCGCGGGGCCGCCGTCACCGGGTATCTCGGCGTCGTGACCACGGCGGTGGCCTATCTCCTCTACGGTCGCGGGCTGCGGACCGTGCCAGCCCCGGTGGCCGTCACGCTGGGCCTCGCTGAGCCCGCGGTCGCCGCCATCCTCGGCCTCACTCTGCTCGGCGAACGGCTATCGGGGGCCGGGGTGGCAGGCCTGAGCCTGATCGGGCTCGCCCTCGTGGTGCTCGCCGCGCCCGGCGCGGGTCTGGCTGCGGCCCGCCGCTGGCTCTGGCGCGCCCGGTGACGGGCCCGGTGCGTCGTCGCCGTCGCGGTCGGCGTCCGCGGTAGGGGAGAATTGGCCGGGTGAGCACACAGCCGAGGCCAGGGCCGCCCGAGGGATTCAGGTCCGGTTTCGCCTGTTTTGCCGGGCGGCCCAACGTCGGCAAGTCCACCCTCATGAACGCGCTCGTCGGCGCGAAGGTGGCCATCACCAGCAGCAGGCCGCAGACGACCCGGCGGGCCATCCGCGGCATCGTGCACCGGCCGGACGCGCAGCTGATCATCGTCGACACGCCGGGCCTGCACCGGCCCCGCACGCTGCTCGGCGAGCGGCTGGACAGCCTGGTCAGGGCGACGCTGACCGAGGTCGACGTCATCGGGTTCTGCGTGCCGGCGCCGGACCGGATCGGGCCGGGCGACAAGTACCTGGCCGGCGAGCTGACCGCGATCGGCAAGACGCCGGTCGTCGCCATCGTGACGAAGACCGACCAGGCCAGCAAGCAGGAGGTCGCCGCGCAGCTCGCGGCCGTCAGCGAGCTGGGCGACTGGGCCGACATCGTGCCGGTCTCCGCGGTCGGCGGCTTCCAGCTCGATGTGCTGGCGGACGTGCTGGTCTCGCACCTGCCGGCAGGCCGGCCGCTGTACCCGGACGGCGACCTCACCGACGAGCCCGAGCAGCAACTCGTCGCGGAGCTGATCAGGGAGGCGATCCTGGAAGGGGTGCGGGATGAGCTGCCGCACTCCATTGCCGTGGTCGTCGAGGAGATGGCGCCGCGCGAGGGCCGCGACGACCTGATCGACGTGCACGCGATGATGTACGTCGAACGGCAGAGTCAGAAGGCCATCGTGCTCGGCGCCCGTGGCGCCCGGCTGAAGGACGTCGGCACCGCCGCCAGGCAGCAGATCGAAGCCCTCCTGGGCCGCCACGTCTACCTGGACCTGCGGATCAAGGTGGCGAAGGACTGGCAGCGCGACCCGCGGCAGCTGCGCCGCCTGGGCTTCTACGACTGAGCGGCACGGGACCGGTCAGGCCAGCCGCCGGGCGGCCGCGACGTCGTGCTGCCAGAACCGGAAGTAGTCACTGACCCGGTACCCGAGCCGGTCGTTGATCGCGACCATGTGCCCGTTGCGGTCGGCGTTGTAGGTCAGGATGTCCGTCACCGCGGGCTCGCGCTCGGCCAGCAGTCCGAGCATCGCGGCCTTGATCAGCAGGCCGAGCCGGTGGCCGCGGTGCTCGCCGGTGACGGCCGTGATCGCCTGCTCGGCCCAGCCCGGCTGATCCGGGTGCACGTTCACCTGGGTCAGGCCAGCGACGGCTCCGGTGGCGGTCTCGACGGCGGCCACCGAGAGCCAGCGGATGCCCGCGGCGGCCCGGCGCTCCTCGACCGCGCGTAGCCGCGCGGCGTCGAAGCCGGACGGCTCGAACGTGTCATCGTGCGGCGCGTCCGCCAGCGCGGTATGAGTCGCGCAGATCCCGGCCACGAGGTCGTCCGGCGTGGTCCCGGTCCAGGACCGGAGCTCGTAGCCGGCCGCGTACGGCTCGGCCTCCGCTCGCAGCTCAGTCGCCAGCTGGCGGGTGCTGGCGTCGACCCGGAGCAGGCGGCGCACGTCCAGCATGCCCTTGCTGCCGCCGGTCGCCGCGGCAAAGGCCTCGCCCGGCGATCCCACCCTCGTGGCGGACAGCACTCGCGTCCGTCCGGCCCGGGCCGACTCACCGGCCAGGTGCGCGAGCAGCGCGGTGCCATGGCCGTGGCGGCGCGCCCGCGGCGCGACGAGCACCGCGGCGAAGGCGTTGTCGCGGTTCTCCGTTGCCGGCAGCTCCATCGTGTAGGCACCGGCCGGCGTGCCGTCCTCGCAGGTACCCAGCCAGGCCTGGGTCGGGTGATCCGCGAACCCGAAAGCCCACCAGGCGCGGAAGAGCGCAAGCGGCATGGCGGGCACGTTCGGGTCGTCGGCCGGCTGTCCGTCGACCGCCATCTGATAGCAGGCGCGCAGCCGCTCGTCGTCGGTCAGCGGGTCGAATCGCTCGATGCGCATGGCAGCCAGCTAACCGGCGCGAAGACTGGCCCGGCAACCGAAAATTCGCGTCCCGCGGCGTCCTGCCGCAATCACCCGGATACCGGCGGGGACGCCCCGGCCAGAGTTCGGGAATTAAGCTGATTGCAGTGCCCGGCCAGCAGCTGACGTGTGATGATCAGCGAGCCCAGGCTGTTGTTTTCCGAGGTCGATCGCCTGGGGGGCAGGGGGGCGGCTCGTTGGTTTTTATCGGACTGGGGTTCCATTTCCGGATCACCGGACGGGGCACGCTGCACTGCCAGCGCTGCGGCGGCGACCGCGCCTACCGGACCTGCGCCGGCCGGCGCTGGCTGCACCTGTTCTTCCTGCCGCTGATACCACTGGACCGGATTACCGAGCACGTGCAGTGCATCTCCTGCGATACGCGGTACCGGATCGAGGTCCTCACGCTGCCGACCGCCGCGGAGATGCGGATGGTCTTGCCGGCCGCGACCCGCGCGGCGGCGGCCGCCATGCTGCACGCGGGCGACCCGGACAGCGGCCTCGCCCGTTCGAGCGCGATCGAGACCGTGCGTGGCGCCGGGGCGGCCGACTACGGCGAGACTGAGCTGACGGCCGACCTGACCGCCTGGAACGACGTCGCCGCGAGCGCTGAGCTGGCCGTGCACATGGCCAGCCTCGCGCGCCAGCTGACGATGCCCGCGCACGAGTGGTTCCTGGCCGGGATCGTCCGGATCGGCCTCTCCGACGGGCAGCTCTCGCTGGAGGAACGGGGCGCCGCCCGGCAGATCGCGGCCTACCTGGGGATGACGCCGGCCCAAGCGCACGGCGTGATCGTGATGACCGAGGAGAGCGCGGCCGCGGGCTAGCGGAAGACTCGCTGGCGTGCACACCCCGTTCCCAGCCTGAAGTGTGGGCGACAATGGGCTGGTGAGCATATACCGGGACGACGGGATCGTGCTGCGCACCCACAAGCTGGGTGAGGCGGACCGGATCGTCACGGTGCTGGGCCGCCGGACCGGCCGGATCCGGGCGGTGGCGAAGGGCGTGCGCCGGACCAAGTCGCGGTTCGGCGCCCGGCTTGAGCCGTTCACTCACGTTGACCTGCTGCTGTATACCGGGCGTTCGCTGGACGTGATCACCCAGGCCGAGACGCTGCGGCCGTACGGCGAGCAGCTCGCGGGCGACTACCCCCGGTACACCACCGGCACCGCGATGCTGGAGACGGCCGAGAAGCTGACGCCGGTGGAGAAGGAGCCGGCCATGCGCCAGTTCCTGCTGCTGGTCGGCGGGCTGCGGACGCTCGGCGAGGGCGAGCACGACTCGCGACTGGTGCTGGACGCCTACCTGCTCCGCTCGCTCGCGGTGGCCGGCTACGCGCCGGCCCTGGACGAGTGCGCCGTGTGCGGGACGCCGGCGCCGCAGGCCCAGGGCGGGCTGCGCGCGTTCGGCCTCGCGACCGGCGGGCTGAACTGCCAGTCCTGCCGGGTGCCAGGATCGGCCACTCCGGCGGCAGGTACGGTGGCCCTCATGAGTGCACTGCTGCGCGGGGACTGGAGTCACGCGGATGCCAGCGAGCACCGCCATCAGCTGGAGTGCAGCGGGCTGACGGCCGCCTACCTGCAGTGGCACCTGGAGCACTCGATCCGCTCGCTCCGGCACGTGGAGCACGCGTAATGGCGGTTGTTCCGCCCTATCCGCACCCGGATGGCGCGCAGCCGCCGAAGATCCCCGGCGAGCTCGTGCCGCGGCACGTCGCGCTCGTGATGGACGGGAACGGCCGGTGGGCCAAGCAGCGCGGCCTGCCCCGCACCGAGGGTCACAAGGCCGGCGAGTACGCGCTGTTCGACGTCATCATGGGCGCGATCGAGCTGGGCATCCCGTACCTGTCCGCCTACGCGTTCTCCACCGAGAACTGGCGCCGGTCGCCGGACGAGGTCAGGTTCCTGATGGGCTTCAACCGGGACGTGATCCGGCGGCGGCGGGACCAGCTCAACTCCATGGGAGTCCGGATCCGGTGGGCCGGGCGCCGGCAGCGCCTGTGGCGGTCGGTGATCTCCGAGCTGGAGGACGCCGAGCAGATGACCGTCGGGAACTCGGTGCTGACACTGCAGTTCTGCGTGAACTACGGCGGCCGGGCGGAGATCGCGGACGCGGCGAAGCGGATCGCGCTCGACGTCGCCGCCGGGCGGCTCAAGCCGGAGAAGGTGGACGAGCGGACCATCGGGAAGTACCTCGACGAGCCTTCGATCCCGGACGTGGACCTGTTCGTGCGGTCCTCGGGGGAGCAGCGGACCTCGAACTTCCTGCTGTGGCAGTCCGCGTACGCCGAGTTCGTGTTCCTGGACACCCTGTTCCCGGACTTCGACCGGCGGCACTTGTGGCACGCGTGCGAGATCTACGCCAGCCGGGACCGCCGCTATGGCGGCGCCGTGCCCAATCCAGTGGGACCCTATCCGGCCGGGCCGGATCCGGCCGGACCGGACCCGGCCGAGCCGCCCGGCTGAGTCGTCAGCCGCTCACGCTGACCGAGTACGGGGTGCCGGCGGTCCAGTCACCGCCCAGCTCGGTGCCGTCGAAGCAGGCCGATCCGTCCGAGTCCGGGCTGCAGGCGGGCACCAGCGGCACCGTGATCGCGTTGCCGTCGATGGTGACCTGGAGGCTGGTGAGTGGTCCGTGCCGCGGTGCGCGCATCGCCAGCCCGAGGACCAGCTGCCAGTTCTTGCCCTGCTGGCCCAGGTGGTACCCCAGCACGGCGCGGCAGCCGACGGGACCGCCGACCCCGCCCTGCCAGTCGGCCGCGATCATGGCCTGACCGCCAGGGCCGGTGATGGAGAGCCGCACGGCCGGGGCCGGACCGCTCTGGCCCACGTTGATGCCGGCCCAGTTCAGGTCGAAGTTGACCATCCGGTAGGTCGCCGGCCGGGCGCCGCCCGCCTCCAGGCAGGCCGGCACCTTCCCGGTCAGGTTCGTGACGGCGTCGGGCGCGTTCATCTCCATCAGCCGCAGCTCGCCGGTGTCGCCGCCCTTGTCGACGCGGATGATGGAGCCGGCCACGGCCGCCGGTCCCTCCGAATCGGGCCGGGTCTTGGGCAGGTTCGCCTTGGTCGTGCCCGGCGCGCACACCGTGTCCTTCTGACCCGGCGTCCCGCCGTTGGGAAGCATGATCAGGGAGTCGTCGCGCATGCCCCAGGGCAGCGCGACGATGTGCGCGAAGCTCAGGTACTTCATGGTGACGTCGAACTCCGACAGGCTCATCCAGCCGCCCTTCTGCCCGCACGGCCACATGTGCACGGGGAAGCCGAGGAACAACTGCTCGCCCGGCTGGAGGACGACGCTGTGCAGGACCCTGGATACCGGCGGTGGCATCTCGTTGTCAGGATTCGGTCCCATCCCCATATACGAGTAGCGCACCGGGCCGGCCAGCGAGATCGGCGAACCGGCCGGCAGTCGCACCGACGTGATCGTGACCGGGTGCGTCCCGTTGTTGGCGACGTCCGCGAACAGCGAGAACGTTCCGCGCTGGGGCGGGATGTAGACGTCCTCGTGCAGTTCGCCGACCGTGTTGACGAGGTGGATGCCCTGGCCGGTGGGCAGACCGGGAAAGGCCTCGGCCGAGTTGCCGGTGTTGCCGAAGCCAAGCGGCTCGTAGCGGCTCGCCGCGACCGCGAGGATGACCAGAGCGACGCACGCGAGCCCGACCGGGATCAGTGCCCAGAGCCACCACCGGCGGCGCCACGGCGACCGCCGCCGTGGCCTGGCTGGTCCGCTCCCGGCGGGCAGTGCCGGAACCCCCGCTGACTGATCGGCCACCCTTGCCCCCTGACCGGCATCACCGCGGTTCCGCCCCGACCGGCGGAACCGCGGTGAGGAGAGGGTAATACGGTCATACCCGCTGCAACCAGAGCCTTCGGTGCGGTGATCTGGCGCGAACCGGACGGGCTAGCGGAGGGCTTGCCAGACGGCGAGGCCGAGCATCACGGCGACGGCGAGGATCCGGGCGGCCCGGCCGCCGGCCGCGAGCCGCGGCCAGGAGATCATGGCCAGCCAGCCGAGCGCCGCGGCGACGCCGACGAGGGCCACCGCGCCGCCAGGGCCGCGGACGGCCAGGCCGACGATCAGCAGCACGGCCGCGGCGATCGGCGCGATCCAGGCCGGCATCTGGTGCAGGTACAGCAGCGGCTGGGCGCTGCGCCGCTCGGCGGTCGCGCGGGCGGGAGAGGTGTCCGGGGTGAAAAGGCTCTGGCCCGGCGGCAACGGCCGGGCTCGCCGCTGCCTCGATGTCCTGTTGCTGGTCACGCCCCGATCCTCCCGGCCAGCGCGCGCTGGCCTTGCTCTGCCGCACGGACGATACGCAGAGGCTAAGGTTACCGCCCGTTACCAGCGGCTTGTCCCGCTGTGGCCGCCGAAACTCGGGCGACGGCGCCAGTCCGGGGCCGCTAAGCTGGCATCACCCCCCACCCCCTTGACCGGGCTTTCGCACACCTCATACGCAGGGCCGCCGACCGCCAGCCGGATGGAGAGCAGAGCAATGGCACGCCGCAGCGACCGCATGGAAACCATCGTCAGCTTGTCCAAGCGACGGGGCATCGTGTTCCCGTCCAGCGAGATCTACGGCGGGCTGCGCGCCGCCTGGGACTACGGCCCGCTCGGCGTCGAGATCAAGAACAACATCAAGCGGCAGTGGTGGCGCTCGATGGTGACGCTGCGTGATGACATCGTCGGGCTCGACTCCAGCGTGATCCTGGCGCCCGAGGTCTGGGTCGCCAGCGGGCACGTGACCGAGTTCGTCGATCCGCTGACCGAGTGCCAGTCCTGC
This sequence comes from uncultured Actinomycetota bacterium, assembly GCA_963805805.1. Lineage (GTDB taxonomy): Bacteria > Actinomycetota > Actinomycetes > Streptosporangiales > Streptosporangiaceae > JAJYUU01. The sequence continues at coordinate 132,998 of CAWDVS010000015.1, forward strand.
CACAAGCGCTACCGCGCTGACCACCTGATCGAGACGTACGAGGAAAAGCACGGGCACGCGCCCGAGCACGGGCTCGCCGACCTCGCCTGCCCGAACTGCGGCACCAGAGGTGCGTTCGCCGAGCCGCGCATGTTCAACACCATGCTCACCACGCACCTCGGGGCGGTCGAGGACAGTTCCAGCCTGGCCTACCTGCGGCCGGAGACCGCGCAGGGCATCTTCATCAATTACCGCAACGTCCTGCAGACCTCGCGCAAGAAGGTCCCGTTCGGGATCGCGCAGATCGGCAAGTCGTTCCGGAACGAGATCACGCCGGGCAACTTCATCTTCCGCACCCGCGAGTTCGAGCAGATGGAGATGGAGTTCTTCGTCAAGCCCGGCACCGACGAGGACTGGCATCAGTACTGGATCGACACCCGCGAGGCGTGGTTCCTCGACCTCGGGGTGAGCAAGGAGAGCCTGCGCCGCTACGAGCACCCCAAGGACAAGCTGTCGCACTACTCCAAGCGGACCGTCGACCTGGAGTACCGGTTCGAGTTTCCGGGCAGCGAGTGGGGTGAGCTGGAGGGGATCGCGAACCGCACCGACTTCGACCTGAGCACGCACAGCAAGGCGTCCGGGGCGGACCTGTCCTACCTGGATCCGGAGACCAACGAGCGTTATGTGCCGTACGTCATCGAGCCCGCGCTCGGCGTGGACCGGTCGATGCTGGTCTTCCTGCTGGAGGCCTTCGCCGAGGACGAGGCGCCGGATGCCAAGGGAAACCTGGAGAAGCGCACGGTGCTGCGGCTCGACCCGCGGCTCGCGCCGATCAAGGTCGCGGTGCTGCCGCTGTCGCGCAACGCCGACTTGTCGCCAAGGCCAGGGAGTGGCCGCGCTGGTGCGCCAGCACTGGAACGCCGACTTCGAGCCAAGGCCCGCGACGTGGCTGCGCTGGTACGCCAGCACTGGAACGCGGACTTTGACGACGCCAGCGCCATCGGCCGGCGGTACCGCCGGCAGGACGAGATCGGCACCCCGTACTGCGTGACCGTCGACTTCGACTCGCTCGAAGACCAGGCCGTGACCGTCCGGGAGCGAGACTCGATGCGGCAGGAGCGGATCGGGATCGACGCGCTGGTGGGCTACCTGACGGACAAGCTCACCGGCTGCTCACCGGCGAACCGCCCGGTCAGGTCCCTTATCACCCGTCCGCCGGGGCCGCCAGGCTGCCCGGCTGCAGGTGGGCGTGCGGGGCGCAGACCGACACCGTGCCCTGCGGATAGCTGCCCGCGTAGTGCCGGATGCCGACGTGGTAGTGCAGCACGATCTTGGTCAGCACGGCGCACTGCGCCGTGGCCGGGCCTGCCAGCTCGATCACCAGGCCAGGGCCGTGCGCGTCGGTCAGCGGGGCGGTCGGGATGGCGTATCCGGATACGGCCGCGAGCGCGGGCTGGACGCAGCCAGCCAGACTGCGCACCGGCCCCAGGTCGGTGCAGTTGTAGCCGGCGTACCGGCCGACGCGAACGCTCCGGACCCGGATGGCCGGGTAGCCCGCGGCGGATACGACGTCGACGCTGTCGATCACCGCGGTGAGGCCCGAGGAATTGAACAGCGGCACGACGTAGACGAACGGCTGCCCGGCCGCGCCGCCGGCGCCGTACCCGCCGCCTGCGGTTGGCACCGACAGCGGCCCGTTGCCGATGCCAATCGGGCCCTGCCAGGCAAGCGCGGCCAGCCCGACGAGGACAGCGACTGCGACCGCGCTGACCGCACGCCATCGGGAGTTCGTCAGGACGGCCAGCCTGGCGTTCAGCACTGGCCACCCCCCGCTCCGGCTAACTACCGTGCCCGATACGCACCAGTATGACAATCCGTGCCAGCTGCGGACAAGACCGGCGGCCTATGCGGCGCCAGTGAGCGCAGCGAGCACCGCGTCGGTGGCCTGCGACCCGTCGTGCGCCGGCAACCGGGGGCTGCGCCGGTAGATCTCGGCGGCCGCCTGATGGAAACCGTCGGGCAGGCCCGCTGCGGCCATGCTCGCGGCGATCTCTTCCATCTCGCCCACCCAGCGCCAGCCCTTAGTCACCGCCGCCTGGGCCGCGTGCGCGAGCCGACCGGGAAGCTGGGGCTGCGACAGCTCCCACTCGGCCAGCAACGTGTCCTCCACGCCCTCGGCCTGCGCCAGCGCGCGGGCGGCCAGGAGCAAGGCCGAGCTGCCTTTCGTCCAGGACGCGTAGGCCATCTTGACCGCGGACGCCGCGGTGTCTGAGCCGTTGACCACCCGCGTCTCGAGGGCGGTGTCACCGAACAGCGCGGCAACTTCCGGTGCGTCCGCGCCCGACAAGTACAGCCGGGCCGCGCCCGGCGCGACCGGCGGCCCGCCGATGATGCCGCCGTCCACGTACCGGCCGCCGCTGTCGGTGATGAGCTGGGCGACCTCGCGGGCAGTGCCAGGCGCGATCGCGTTCGCGTCGATATAGAGCCCGGTGAAGCCGTGCACGACCCAGGCCACGTCGAGCGCGGCGTGCGGCGGGCAGACGGAGAGGATCACCTCGGCGTCGGCGACGACGCCGCGGGCGGTCCGGACATCGGTCAGGCCAGCGGCCTGGGCTCTCGCGGCGGTGTCGGCGCCGCGGCCCTCGGATGCCCACAGCACCCGATGCCCGGCACCGGTCAGGCACCCGCCCACGGCCGCTCCCATCTCACCCGGGTGCAGCAGTCCGACAACCGTTGAGTTCGCGCTCATGACGTGAGTGTGGCATGGCCAGGCCGCAGGCCTGCGCCCAGTCGTCAGCGCAGCGGCTTCGTGGTCCAGCGCGCCGGATCAGGCCCGAGTAGCTTCAGCCGGCCGAAGACCTGGACCGCCGTCAGCGGGGGATGACTGCCGGTCACAGCTACTTCCACGAACAGGCCGCCGGCATCGGGCGTGCACACGTCCTGGTACCGCCCGGGGGGGCCGCCAGTCGGCGGCACCCCGCGCGTGGTGCGCACCGCTACCCGGTATCCGTTGATTACCCGAGAAGGGGTCCTCGCCGCGTTGAACGGGCAGGAGGACGCAAGTCGCCGCGGCTGGCGGAACACCAGCAGCCACGGTGATCCGGGCTGAATATGGTCGCTGGGCTGGCCGCTATCGCCGATGATCAGGCTGTCGCCCTCGAATCCTTCGGAGGCGTACCGGTCGACGCTGAATTCGCGATCGAATTAGACGATGACACTCAGGTCCTGAGTGAAGCTGACGAAGCTGACCCGCCACTGCCGAAGCCCGTGCCGGAGCTGGGCGCCGAACCGTACTGGAGCGCGCAGCCCGAACCGGGCTGTCCTGGCCATCCGGAGCGCGTACTTGCGGACTGGGTACTGCAGCAGGGCCCAGCCGCCGGGGGCGCACTGAATCGCGATCATGGGGAGAACGGGCTGGTTGGTGACGTCGCCGCCCGCGAGCGGGCCGCCGACACCCCAGTAAGCAGGCCGTCTGTTAACGTCCGGTGCGCGGCTGGTAACGCGGATCACAGCCGCCTCGCCCGGCGCCGCGCCCGGCGGAGCACACGTCAGAATCTGCTCGGTCACGGGATGCTGCCTGGTCCAGGCGCACATGCCGGCCGCAAAGACCGACAGCGTCGTGCCCGGGCCCGCACTCAGGTATTCCGCCGATCGCCACACTTGGCCGGCCACGGCGCCGCCGGGCTGAGCCTCCGAACCTGGTGGCAGCCAGCCGAAGTCCGCAAACGGGATGAGCGGGTTGAACTGGCGGGGAGTGGCCAGCGCCGGGGCCGGCCGGAGTGCGTCCCGCTGCGCCAAATGCACGGCGACACCGGCGACGGCCACGACGGCGGCCGCGGCCGAGCGGTGCGACCAGCCGCCGGTCGCCGGCCGCGATCAGGCCAGCGCGTACGACGGGCGCCAGCGGTAGTGCCCGGTAGCCGCCGCGCGCCCTCTCACCCGAGTGCCGCAGCAGCGGCGCCGAGCCAGGCGGGATCGTGTCTGCGGCTGCCGGGGGGGGGGGGGGGGGGGGGGGGGGGGGGGGGGGGGGGGGGGGGGGGGGGGGGGGGGGGGGGGGGGGGGGGGGGGGGGGGGGGGGGGGGGGGGGGGGGGGGGGGGGGGGGGGGGGGGCGGGCTGCGGCCCGGAGCCGGTCTTCGATCAAGTTCATCAGGAGTGAGCACCTACCAACCGGGCGAGGGGCGCGGCGCGCGCGGGAGGTTGTGGACTTGACCGTGCCCGCAGAGATCCCCATCGAGCTGGCGAGCGGCGGGTCGGCGGGAAGTCGAGGAAAAAGCGCAGTACCAGCGCCTCGCGCTGACGATCAGGCAGCTGGCGGAGAGCCGCGAGCACCTCGCGGTGCTCCTCGCCCAGCAGCACGTCATACTCCGGTGAGGCGGGCGCGGCTGGCAGCGCCTTGGCGGCGCGGCGCAGATCTCGCTGCCGCCCGGCGCAACTGTGACCGGCAACCGTTCAGCACGCAGGAGCGGACGTACTGCAGTGCCCTGTCCGGCTGCACGAGGGAGCCGTACCGGTACAGGACGCAGAAGGCGTCCTGAACCGCGTCCTCGGCGGACGGCCGGTCGCCGAGCATCACCATAGCGAGCCTGATCAGCCCGACCGCGTGCAGCTCGTACAGCCTGGTCACCGCCACCGCCGTGGCGTCCCGGCCGCGGTGTGGTCCGCGGGCAGGGTATCGGGCAATTCGAGTTCCACAATCCAGAGACGCCGCCAGCGCCCGTTAGTTGCCTGCCGATCAGGTAGCTGGCACTGGGCCACGATCGGCGGCTCAGGCCACCTCGGAGAGCTGACCGCTGCGCCGGCGACGCCAAAGGCTCGATAGGCTCGGAACTGAGGGCCGTCAGGCCGGAAGACCACATGAGCCGCGAGACTGCCCAGGCCGCAGGCGGGCGGGGAACGGCAATCTGAGGAGTGCAGAGCAGTGCCGAAGCTCGTCTACGACTTCACCGAGGGCAACAAGGACCTGAAGGACCTGCTGGGCGGCAAGGGCGCCAACCTGGCCGAGATGACCAACCTGGGCCTGCCCGTTCCGCCCGGATTCATCATCACCACCGACGCGTGCCGTTACTACCTGGAGCAGGGCAAGGTGCCCGACGGCCTGGCCGCCGAGGTCACCGAGCACCTGCAGGCGCTGGAGCAGCAGCATGGGCCGCAAGCTCGGCGACCACGCCGACCCGCTGCTGGTCAGCGTCCGGTCCGGGGCCAAGTTCTCGATGCCCGGCATGATGGAGACGGTGCTCAACATCGGCCTGTCCGATGAGTCGGTGCACGGCCTGGCCAAGCAGGCGGGCAGCGAGCGGTTCGCCTGGGACTCCTACCGGCGGCTGATCCAGATGTTCGGCAAGACCGTGCTGGACATCGAGGGCGACGAGTTCGAGCACGCCATCGACGCGGCCAAGCAGGCCAAGGGCACCAAGAACGACCTCGATCTGGACGCCGGCGACCTGCAGGCGCCTGGTCGAGACCTTCAAGGGGATCGTGCGGGACCAGACCGGCCGGGACTTCCCGCAGGACCCGCGCGAGCAGATGGACATGGCCGTCGAGGCGGTCTTCAACTCCTGGAACGCCGACCGGGCCATCCTGTACCGGCGCCAGGAGCGGATCCCGGCCGACCTCGGCACCGCGGTCAACATCGTGGCGATGGTGTTCGGCAACCTGGGCACGGACTCGGGCACCGGCGTGGCCTTCACCCGCGACCCCGGCAGCGGCCAGCAGGGCGTCTACGGCGACTACCTGCAGAACGCCCAGGGCGAGGACGTCGTCGCGGGCATCCGCAACACGGTGCCGCTGCAGGACCTGGAGCAGATCGACTCCAAGTCCTACGCCGAGCTGATGCAGATCATGAAGACGCTGGAGAACCACTACAAGGACCTGTGCGACATCGAGTTCACGATCGAGCGCGGCAAGCTGTGGATGCTGCAGACCCGGGTCGGCAAGCGCACCGCCGGCGGCCGCGTTCCGGATCGCGACCCAGCTGGTCGACCAGGGCCTGATCGACCTGGACGAGGCGCTGACGCCGGGTCACCGGCAGCCAGCTGGCGCAGCTGATGTTCCCGCGGTTCGAGGCCGGCTCGGACGTCAAGCAGATCGCCAAGGGCATCAGCGCCTCGCCGGGCGCGGCCGTCGGCAAGGTGGTGTTCGACTCCGGCACGGCCGTCGAGTGGGCCGACCGGGGCGAGGAGGTCATCCTGGTCCGGCGCGAGACCAACCCCGACGATCTGCACGGCATGATCGCCGCCCAGGGCATCCTGACCAGCCGCGGCGGCAAGACCAGCCACGCGGCCGTGGTCGCCCGCGGCATGGGCAAGACCTGCGTGTGCGGCGCCGAGGAGCTCGAGGTCGACGTCGGGCAAGCAAGTTCACCGCTCCGGGCGGCGTCACGGTCTCGCGAGGGCGACGTGATCTCGATCGACGGCACCTCCGGCGAGGTCTACCTGGGCGAGGTCGCGGTCGTCGCGTCCCCGGTGGTGGAGTACTTCGAGGGCAAGCCTCGACCCGTCGGCCGACGAGCTGGTCGAGGCGGTGCACCGGCTCATGAAGCACGCCGACGCCAAGCGCCGGCTCGGCGTGCGGGCCAACTCCGACACCGGCGAGGACTCGGCCCGGGCGGTCCGGTTCGGCGCGCAGGGCATCGGCCTGTGCCGGACCGAGCACATGTTCCTCGGTGAGCGGCGGCAGCTGGTCGAGCGGCTGATCCTGGCCGACGACGAGGCGAGCCGCACGGCGGCGCTGGACGCGCTGCAGCCGCTGCAGCGCGGCGACTTCGTCGAGATCCTCGAGGCGATGGACGGGCTGCCGGTCACCATCCGGCTGCTCGACCCGCCGCTGCACGAGTTCCTGCCCGACCTGACCGAGCTGTCGGTCAAGGTCGCGCTGGCCGGCGACAAGGCCACCGAGCAGGACCGCAAGCTGCTGGACGCGGTCCGCCGGCTGCACGAGCAGAACCCGATGCTGGGCCTGCGCGGCGTCCGGCTCGGCCTGGTCATCCCCGGCCTGTTCGCGATGCAGGTGCGGGCGATCGCGCAGGCGGCGGTGGACCGGGTCAAGGCCGGCGGCGACCCGAAGCCGGAGATCATGATCCCGCTGGTCGGCGCCGTCCAGGAGCTCGAGGTCGGCGCGCGAGGAGGCCGAGAAGGTGCTGGCCGAGGTCGCGGCGGAGACCGGCACGCAACGTGCACACGCCTGATCGGCACGATGATCGAGGTGCCGCGGGCGGCGCTGACCGCCGGGCAGATCGCCCAGGCGGCCGAGTTCTTCTCGTTCGGCACCAACGACCTGACCCAGATGGGCTGGGGCTTCTCCCGCGACGACGTGGAGGGCGCGTTCTTCAGCCGCTACATCGAGCTGGGCGTCTTCGGCGTCTCGCCGTTCGAGACGATCGACGCCGAAGGCGTCGGCGGGCTGGTGCGGATCGCGGTCGAGGAGGGCCGGGCCACCCGGCCGGACCTGAAGATCGGCGTCTGCGGCGAGCACGGCGGCGACCCGGACTCGGTGCACTTCTTCCACGCGGCGGGCCTGGACTACGTGTCCTGCTCGCCGTTCCGCGTGCCGGTCGCCCGGCTGGAGGCCGGCCGCGCCGCGGTGATGGAGGCCGCGGGGGGCAGCGACAGCAGGTGAGGCCGTGACGGGCCGGGTTACGACCAGCAGGCCACGGCCCGCTGGGTTCCCGAGCCGCCGAAGCAGTCGGCAGCAATCCGGGCGCGGGCCCTTCGTGCGGGACCGCGCCCGGGTGCTGCACAGCGCGGCGCTGCGCCGGCTGGCGGCCAAGACGCAGGTCGTCGCGGTCGGCTCCGGCGACTTCCCGCGCACCCGGCTGACGCACTCGCTGGAGTGCGCGCAGATCGGCCGCGAGCTGGGCGCGGCGCTCGGCTGCGATCCCGACCTGGTCGACGCCGCCTGCCTGGCGCATGACCTCGGTCACCCGCCGTTCGGCCACAACGGCGAGGCGGCGCTGGCCGAGGTCGCCGCCGACTGCGGCGGCTTCGAGGGGAACGCGCAGAGCCTCCGGCTGCTCACCCGGCTGGAGGCGAAGGTGCCCGGCGCCGGGCTGAACCTGACCAGGGCGACCCTCGACGCCACGCTGAAGTACCCGTGGCTCGGGCCGGGGCGGCCGGCCAGCGCGCCGCAAGTACGGCGCCTACGCCGACGACGCCGAGGTGTTCGCCTGGATCCGGGACGGGGCGCCGGACGGGCCGCCCGTGCCTGGAGGCGCAGGTCATGGACTGGGCCGACGACGTGGCCTACTCCGTGCACGACCTGGAGGACGGCCTGCATGCCGGGCTGGTCACGCTTCGGCCTGCTGCGCGATCCCGGCCGAACGCCAGGCCGTCGCGGAGCTGACGCTCGCCGCCTACTGCCCGCCGGGCTCGACCAGCGCGGACGAGCTGGCCGAGGTGTTCGCCCGGCTGCTGGAGCTGGACTGCTGGCCGCGGCGCTTCGACGGCAGCCTGGCCGCCGCCGCCGCGGTCAAGAACCTGACCAGCGAGCTGATCGGCCGGTTCTGCCGGGCGGCCGAGCAGGCCACCCGGCCGGCCGGGCATCCGCCGCTGACCCGGTACGCGGCCGACCTGGCCGTGCCGCGCCAGCAGCGGCTGGAGTGCGCGCTGCTCAAGGGCGTCACCGCGCACTACGTCATGAGCCGGTCCGGCGTGGTGCCGCGCAGGCCCGCGAGCGCGAGATCATCGCCGAGCTGGCCGAGGCGCGTGCGGCCGGCGCGCCGGGGACGCTGGAGCCGATGTTCCGGCCGGGGTTCGAGGCGGCCGCCGACGACGCGGCCCGGCTGCGGGTCGTGATCGACCAGATCGCGTCGCTGACCGACACTTCCGCGCTGGCCTGGCACGAGCGGCTCGCGGCCGCGCGCAACCAGCCGGGGACTGCGGCCCGGCGGCGTACGCGCCGGGTTCGTGCGTCACGGTCGGCCGGCCGCGTCCGCGACACGTTCGAGCAGCCCGGCCGCCAGCCGCAGCAGCTCCAGTTCCGTCGCCGTGAGGCTCGCCGCCATCGCCTGCGCCAGCCAGGAGTCGCGCGCGGCCATGTCCCGGCGCAGCGCCGCCCGCCCGGCCTCGGTCAGCTCCAGCAGGATCATCCGGCCGTCCCGCGGGTGCCCGCCTTCGAGATCAGCCCGTCGGCTTCCAGACTGGTCAGGGTCCTGGTCAGGGTCTGCGGCTGCACGCGCTCGGCGGCCGCGATCTCGCCGGGCGTCATCGGCCCGCGCCGGTGCAGGTGCCCGAGCGCGCTCAGCTCCAGCGACGTCCGGCCGTCCGCCGGGCGCTCCAGCTTGAGCCTGCGGCCGAGGCTCATGACGCTGCGGCGCACGGTGGCGGCCACGGCCATCAGCTGCGGGTCGACGCTCATATATACCACGCTAGCACGTACTAGTTCGGGGCAGATTCGACGATTCAGGGATATTTACTAAGCTATAGCTTATGGATTCTGGACCGTCGCGCACCAGCCAGGCCGTCGCTCTCAGCCGGGCGGAGCTGGACCGGCCGCACAGCCCCGACGGCGACCCGGGCGCGCAGCGCGCGCTCTGCGCCGGGCTGGACTTCTCTCTGCCGGCCTGGCTGCGGCCGGGCATCGAGGCGCGGACCAGATTCATGGACGATCACGTCATCGCCGCGATCGCGGCGGGCGTCCGGCAGGTCGTCGTCTGCGGCGCGGGCCTGGATGACCGGGCGCTGCGGTTCCGCACTCCCGGCGTCCGGTTCTTCGAGCTGGATCACCCGGTGACGCAGGCGGACAAGGCGGCCCGGCTGCGCGCCATCGGCGGAGGCCAGCGGTACCGACGCGGGCGGTGCGGGGACGTGTCGGCGGAAGTGCCGCATGGACGTGCCTGGATGGCGGGCGCGCGGCGGGCCGGCCCGGTGCTGGTGAGCTGTGACTTCGAGACCGACCAGGTCGGGGCCGCGCTGCGCGCGCACGGGCACCGCGAAACTGCCGCCACCCTGTTCCTGTGCGAGGGCCTGCTGGTCTACCTGGGCCGTGACACCTGCCTCCGGTTGCTGACCGGCCTGGCCGCGTGCGCGGGACCGGGCAGCACGCTCGCCGCGACGCTGGCCACGCACAACTCGGATGAGCCCGCGGAGGTGGTCGCGGCCGAGGCGAACGCGCGCCGCCGGGCCGGCGCCGCCGAGCCATGGCGCACCATCCTGCGCGCGGACGAGCACCTGGCGCTGCTCGCCGCCGCGGGCTGGCGCGTCACGGCGGTCACCGACGCGCCCGCGGCCAGCGACGACGTCAGTCACGGGCGCAGGTCGCTGCTGGTCAGCGCAGCGCCTGCCGCCCGGCGATGAGCGCGAGCGTGGCGGCCGCGGCCCGGTCGGCCGCGACCCTCACCGCTTCCGGCCCGGCGCCGTACTCACCGTCGCGCAGCAGCGTCGCGTGCCCGTGCGCGGTGGCCTCCAGCGCCGCGGCGAGGGCCGCGGCCGCCTCGTCGCCGGGGCAGATCTCGTCGACGAGGTCGAGCAGCGCGTCGATCGGCGCCCACGCCCGGGTCAGCTCCGGATACTTGCTCTTGTCGAGACCGGCGTTGAAGAGCGCGTCGAACAGCGGCCGCTGCTCGGCCGCGAACCTGACGTAGGCGCTGGCCATCGCGGCCAGCTGCTGCTCCGGGCTGTCTTGGCCGCCTTCCTCGGCCACCATGTCCGCGAACGTGCGCAGCGCCCGCACCGCGACCGCGGCCAGCAGTTCGTCCCGGTCGGCGAAATGCCGGTAGGGCGCGGCCGCGGACACGCCGACCCGCCTGCTGGCCTCGGCCAGGAGAAACCGCGCAGGCCCCGCTCCGCGATCAGGGCCACGGCCGCGTCGACGAGCGCGGCCTTCAGGTCACCGTGGTGATACCGGCCGCTCTTAGCGGGCGACGGCATAGGCGACGCCAGTCAGCTGCTCCGAAACAGCCCAGAGCCGCGCCTGATCGGCGACGTCACGCGAGCGGGCGCTGGACTCCACCCTGGCAGGGTAGCCGGTGTCGAAGCGGCGGCGCGGCCCGTAGAAGTCGCCGCCGCGGACGGCCGGGTCGGTCGCGGCGCGCAGCGCGCGGCAGCGCCCCCATCCGGACGCTCTGCGCGAACCAGAAGTTGACCGCCCGCAGCCGCGGGCTGATGAGCAGCTGATCCAGCTTCGACCGGGTGCGGAACAGGTCGGTGTACACGACGCCGGGATGTGCGGCCACCGCGATGGTGGCCGCCCCCGCGGCGCGCAGCCGCCGGTCCAGCTCGTAGGTGAACAGCAGGTTGGCGAGCTTGGACTGGAAGTAGGCCGTCGCCGGCTCGTAGCCGTGGTCGCAGTGCAGGTCCTCGAAGTTCATCACCCCGCTCGCGTGGCCCTGGCTGCTCATGGTCACCACCGCGCGAGCCGGGGGTCGCCAGCAGGCTGGGCAGCAGCAGCCCGGTCAGCGCGAAGTGGCCGAGGTGATTGGTGCCGAGCGTCAGCTCGAAGCCGTCCTCGGTCCGCTCGTACGGCACCTCCATCACGCCGGCGTTGTTGATGAGCAGATCCAGCCGCGGATAGCCGGACCGCAGCTGGGCGGCGGCCGCGCGCACCGAGGCGAGCGAGGCCAGGTCGAGGGCGACGGTCGCGACGCTCGCTGCCGGGTAAGCGGACCGCAGCCGAGCGGCGGCCTGCTCCGGCCCGGCCCGGGTTACGGCAGGCCAGCACCACGTGCGCGCCCCGGCTCGCGAGCAGCTTGGCCGTCTGGAGTCCGATGCCGGCGTTCCGCCGGTGACGACCGCGGTCCGGCCGGCCTGATCAGGCATGTCGGCCTCAGTCCAGCGCGCCTTCGCGGCGGCGGAAGCCGTCATCTGCGCGCCTCCTCAATGTTATGATCTATTACATTGTGAGTGATCGTAACATTGGCGCGGCGCCCGGTCACGTTGCTGGCCTCAGCCGGCCTGCGTGGACCGAGATAGCCCCGATGAGCGCGGCTCGTTCCCTGTCGGCCCGGGCGCGAAGATCCGCGACATGGCCACCATCCGTTACTGAGCGTGAGAGGGTATCACGCATGGAGAATCTCGCCCTCGACTTCATCCCCTGGGGTCTGGAGGCGGCGTGGCCGTCCCGATGCTGGGTCGAGCCCGTCCACGGTCGCGGCCAGGAGCCGATACGAGGCATCAGGCTGGGTCACGCCAGTGATGCGGCGATGGTGCTTGCCTGCACGTTCCCGCGCGAGCGCTTCGACGCCGAGGTGGCGGGCACGGGCTCGGACCCGGTCCGCGAGGTCGCGTTCGAGGCCACGTTCGCGCTGATCAACCTCGCGCTGCACCAGATCCGGGTGCCGGGCGCGCGTCCCGACGGGCTGGTCGGATCGCTGGTGCAGTTCGCGAACCAGCAGGCAAACCGGTACCGGGACTGGGCGACGACGCACTGGGGCCTGGAGGAGGCCGCCGTCATCGGCATGGCGGGCTGGCAATCGGGCTTCAGCCTCGCTTACCCGGACGTGTACGTAATCGTGCACGCTTGCGGCATCGGCATCGACGGCCTGCGGCTGCAGCCGGTGCGCGACATCTCCGGGTACGAGCTGACCGTCGACCCGCTGGAACTCGGCGCGATGCACTGGGAGTTGTGGCGCAGCGAGCCGCCAGTGGGATACGAGGACCTGGCCCGGGTGCTGGTCGCCCGCTAGGCCGCCGCGGCGGCCGTCGGGGCGCCGAGAATCGCGGCGAGCGCGACCGGGGTGTTGGCGAGATCGGGGAGCACCACGTGCGCGCCGGCCGCCGTGAGTTCGCCGGCGCCGAACGAACCGCTCGCGACCGCCACCACGCTCGCGTCGTTGGCGAGCGCCGCCTCGACGTCGCTGGGGGTGTCGCCCACCAGCACCGTGTACCGGCCGCCGAAGTCGCCGCCGTGCCTGGCGGCCGCCTTCGCCTGCGCGACCTGGACGAGGTCGGCCCGGACCGCGCTGATGTCGCCGTAAGCGCCGATCGTGAGGTCCAGGTGCTCGGTGAGCTGCAGCGCACTGAGCTTGACCCTCGCCAGCTCGGGCAGATTCCCGGTCAGTAGGGACTGGATGACCGGCTGTCCGTGCGTGCCCAGCGCGAGGGCGGCCAGGATGTCCGGCGCGCCGGGCAGCACGCGGCCGTTCCGGCGGACGTCTTCCTCCAGGTCAGCCGCCAGCTGAGACATGTAGTCCTGGAACCGCTGCAGCTGGCCCTTCGGGTCGGGCACGCCAGCCAGGGCCAGGATCTCCAGCGCGATCGCGCTGTCGGTGCGGCCGCCGAATGACTGGCCGGCGCGCGGCAACGGCAGGCCGTACATGTCGCGCAGCGCGGTCTGATACAGGCGCAGGCCGGCCCCGTCCGTGTCAATCAGGGTGAAGTCGACATCCCACAGCACAAGTAGCGGCCGCACGCGGCGACCGTATCAGCCGCAGGTGACGAGCGGGCACGCAGGGCACCGCGTCGGCTCTGGCCCGCGCGGGGTCAGGCCGCGGGACTAGACTCGCGCCGAGCAGGACATGCAGGCGAGGGGCGGAGGGGCGCAGATGGCAGGCCGGATCCGCGACGAGGACCTCGCGCTGGTACGCGAGCGCTCGCCGGTCGAAGAGGTTATCGGCGAGTACCTCCAGCTCAAGAGCGCGGGCGGCGGGTCGCTGAAAGGGCTGTGCCCGTTCCACGAGGAGAAGACGCCCTCATTCAACGTCACCCCGGCTCGCGGCATGTGGTACTGCTTCTCCTGCACCGAGGGCGGCGACGTCATCACGTTCGTGCGGAAGATTGACAGCCTGAGCTTCACCGAGGCCATCGAGCGACTCGCCGCCCGGGCGGGCATTGAGCTGCGGTACGAGCAGGGCGGCGCGGTACCCGGCAAGGAACAGTCACAGCGCAGGCGGTTGCTCGAGGCGCACCGCGCCGCGACCGAGTTCTACATCGATCAGCTCAGCACGCCGGCCGCGGCGGACGGCCGGTCGTTCCTGGCCGAACGGGGATTCGCGGAGGCAGATGCGGGGCGGTTCCGCATCGGCTACGCGCCGGCCGGATGGGATGCGCTCACCCGGCACCTGCGCGGCCGCGGTTTCACCGAGGCGGAACTGCTGGCGGGCGGCCTGTCCAGCCAGGGCCGGCGCGGGCTCATCGACAAGTTCCGGGGCCGGCTGATCTGGCCCATCGCGGACCTGACCGGTGACGTCATCGCGTTCGGGGCGCGCAAGCTCGCGGCCGACGACGATGGCCCGAAGTACCTGAACACCCCCGAGACGGTGCTGTTCAAGAAGAGCTCTGTGCTCTACGGCGCCGATCTGGCCAAGCGCGACATCGCGCAGCAGCGCCAGGTCGTCGTCGTCGAGGGCTACACCGACGTGATGGCCTGCCATCTGGCCGGCCTCACGACCGCGGTCGCCACCAGCGGGACGTCGTTCGGCGACGGGCACATCACGATCCTGCGCCGGCTGCTGATGGATGACAGCCAGTTCCGGGGCGAGGTCATCTTCACCTTCGACGGCGACGCGGCCGGGCAGCGGGCGGCGCTGCGCGCGTTCTCGATGGAGGAGCGGTTCGTAACCCAGACCTTCGTGGCTGTGCAGCCCGACGGCCTCGACCCGTGCGACCTGCGGCTGAAGCAGGGCGACGCGGCGGTCCGCGACCTGATCGCGCAGCGCGTGCCGCTGTTCGAGTTCGCCATCCGCAGTGCGCTCACCGACCACAACCTCGACACCGCGGAGGGCAGGCTGGCGGCGCTGGACGCGGCCGCGCTGATCGTCGGCAAGATCAAGGATCGCGGGCTCCGCCAGCTGTACGCGGTGAACCTGGATCGCTGGCTCGGCATGATGAACGAGCAGTTCGTCCTCGACCGGGTCCGTGCGCACTCCGGGCCCGCGGGGCCGGCGCCCGGCCGCGGCCGCGTCAGCGGCGCACAGCCCGGTCGACCGGGTCAGTTCGATCCGGCGGGCCGGCCTGGTCAGCCGCAGCCGGACCAGGCCGCGGATGCGCCTGGTCAGAACGGCCACCGCCAGGCCGAGCAGGTCCGGCTTGCACGCTACGACGAGTCCGATCCCGTCGTGAACGTCGAGCGACAGGCGCTGAAGCTCGCCATGCAGCGCCCGGCGCTGTGCGGGCCGGCGTTCGATCAGCTGCCCGCGTCCGTCTTCACGGTGCCGGCCCACGCCGCTGTGCGCGATCTGATCGCCGCGTGCGGCGGCGTGACGAGCGTGCAGTCCGCGCGGGACTGGGCCGAGCAACTGCGCGCGGCTGCGCCCAACGACATCGCGCGCAGCTTCGTGACGCGGCTCATCGTGGAGCCGATTGAGGCGCCAGGACAGCTCGCCGAGCCGGACGCGCGGTACGCGGAAGCGGTACTCGCGCGCGTCGAAGAGCTAGCGGTGAGTCGCGAGATCGCCGACATCAAGCGGCGCCTGCAGCGGCTCAACCCGGTGACCGAGCAAGGCGAATACAACCGCCTTTTCGGCGACCTCGTAGCCCTTGAGCAGCGCAAGAAGGTAGTCGGCGAGCACGCGGCGGGCGCGCTTTAGGCACACTGAGCGGCCCCAGCGGTACTAACGTTTTGGTGACAATATTGAGTCCGCTGATCGGCAGCATCCTGACGCACACTGGTCTGCATGAGCCTTACGGCTGCACCCCCCAGTGACCAGGTGGCCGATCTCGTCGCTCAGGCGCGCGATCGCGGCGCAATCTCGATGACGGAGCTCACCGCGACGTTTGACCGGTGTGATCTGTCGGCTGATGCCGTCGACGGTGTCCTCAAGTTGCTCGCGGATGAAGGTGTCGAGGTAATCGACAACCAGACAGATCCCGAGGACTTGTCGCCCCGGCAGGCGCAGACCGAAGCACGAAGAGCCGTCACCGGCGACCTAGTCCGGATTTACCTGCGCGAGATCGGCCGTGTCCCGCTGCTGACCGCGCACGACGAGGTGGAGCTGGCCAAGGCCATCGAGGCCGGCCTGTTCGCCGAGGAGATGCTTCAGGCGGGCGTGCGCGCCGACGGCCAGGGGCCGCAGCTGGCGGACCTGATGCAGGTGTCCGCCGAGGGGACGAGGGCCAAGCAGCGGCTGATCGAGGCGAACCTCCGGCTCGTGGTGTCCATCGCCAAGCGCTACATCGGCCGCGGCCTGGTGTTCTTGGACCTGATCCAGGAAGGCAACCTGGGCCTGATCCGCGCGGTGGAGAAGTTCGACTACACCAAGGGCTACAAGTTCTCCACGTACGCGACGTGGTGGATCCGGCAGGCGATCACCCGCGCGATCGCCGACCAGGCGCGGACAATCCGCATTCCGGTGCACATGGTGGAGACCATCAACAAGATGGCGCGCATCCAGCGTCAGCTGCACCAGGACCTGGGTCGCGAGGCCACGCCGGACGAGATTGCCGCCGAGATGGGCATGCATCCGGATCGGGTCGCCGAGATCCAGCGGATTGCGCAGGAGCCGGTGTCGCTCCAGTCGCCGATCGGCGAGGAAGACTCAGACCTCGGTGACTTCATCGAGGACGCGGACGCGGTCGTGCCGATGGAGGCGGCGGCATTCATCATGCTGCAGGACCAGCTCGATCAGGTGCTGGACAACCTCAGCGTGCGGGAGCAGCGGATCATCCAGCTGCGCTTCGGGCTGACTGACGGTCACCCGCGGACGCTGGAAGAGGTCGGCCGCGAGTTCGGGGTCACCCGCGAGCGCATTCGCCAGATCGAGTCGAAGACGCTGGCCAAGCTCCGGCACCCGAGCCGGGCGCAGATGCTGCGCGAGTACCTGGCCTAGGGCTCGCGCGGACCGCCGCTCGGCGACTTTCTACTCTTCCCGTGACCACAAACGGCGCGAATTGGTCTGGTGAGGTCACCGGAACAGTAGAAAGTCGGTCGGACCCGGCGAGCCGGGTGGCTCGCCGGGTCCGACCGCGTCCAGTTGGCTAGCTGTCGGCCTTGCGGGAGTCGCCGTTGCCTGACGCCGAGACGGCGCCGTCGTGGCCGTTGGCCGAGCTGTCCCCGTTGCGGTTCTTCAGCAGCGGCACGTGATCGCTGACGGTGTGCAGGGCCGACTGGGCGAACTTCGGCGCCTTCTGCCCGGCTGAGTTGAGCAACCCGCTGGCCTGGGCCTGGACGACGCCGGCGGCCTGCTGGAACGCGGGACTCTCCTTGGCGGCCTTCGCCGCCTTGACCATCTGGTCGTACCGCTCGCGGCCCGCGCGGGCTCCGGCGACGAAGCCGACCGCCAGGCCGGTCGCGAATGTGAGGCGATGGAACGACATATGCAACCTCTTCCGAGAAGCGATCAGGCGCGCCATCCAGCTTCCCCGTACAGTCCTCGTTATGCGCGCAACGCTGACCTACCCGGTCATGCCCATCAGGCTGGCGGGCTAAGCCGCAGTCGGCCGTCGGCGCAAAACCCTGGTGATCATGAAAAAGGCCGCGTACCCGGCCCTGGCTTGCGGACTCTGCCCGGTGCGCTAACCTTGTGCCCGCGGCGGTGACCCGCCGCACGGTCCCGCGTAGCTCAATCGGCAGAGCGTCCGGCTGTTAACCGGCAGGTTATAGGTTCGAGTCCTATCGCGGGAGCCAGTTTCACCCGACGTCGGCCCTCTGAGCTGCGGTAATTCGGGTTGGCGGCACCCTTTCCAAGATCATTTGACGCGTACCGCGCGAGTGCTCCGGACCTCGATGCCGGCTCATCTCACGTTCGGCTTGCCGTGAGCGTCTTCCTGGTGAGGAGAGGGGCTGACAGTGACCGCAAGCAGCCCGTGCCCCGGCAGGCAGCCGCCGGCCGGAGCGCGCGGATGAAACAGCCGTTCGAGCAGCTGGTCGCGCAGCACGGCGGGACCGTGCTGCGGGTATGCCGGGTGGTCCTCGGCGGCCACGACGCGCAGGACGCGTGGTCCGAGACCTTCCTGGCCGCGCTGCGGGCCTACCCCGACCTGCCCGAGGACGCCAACGCCGAGGCGTGGCTGGTCACGATCGCACACCGCAAGGCCATCGACGTCCTGCGCGCCCGCAAGCGGCAGCCGGCCCCGGTCGCGGCGGTGCCCGAGGCGCCGAGCGCACTCGGCGTGCCGGGCGAGGCGGACGGCGACCTGTGGCAGGCGGTCGCGGCGCTGCCAGCGAAACAGCGCCAGGCGGTCGCGTATCACTACGTCGCCGGTCTGGCCTACGCACAGATCGCCGAGTTGCTCGGCGGCACCGCCGACGCGGCGCGCAGGGCCGCGGCGGACGGCGTGCAGAACCTGCGGAAGAACTATCGGGACGCGACGAAGGAAGGAGCACCGTCGTGACCATCTCACCTGACTACTTCACCGCCCCGGATGACGCGCAGACACTGTCAATGCTCGGGGACAGGCTCGGGCTCGCCGCTGAGGCTGAAGGACTGCTCGACGTCGCTTACACGACGATCGACTCGCCGGTGGGCGTGCTGCTGCTGGCGGCGACGCCGCAGGGGCTCGTCCGCGTCGCCTATGCCGTCGAGGACCACGATCGCGTGCTGGACACGTTGTCGCAGCGCATCAGCCCGCGTGTGCTGCGAGCACCACGCCGACTGGACGCCGCGGCGCGCGAACTGGGCGAGTATTTCGCCGGGCGGCGGCGCGTCTTCGGCGTGCCGCTTGACCGGTCGTTGTCCAGGGGCTTCCGGCAGCTGGTGCAGCGGCACCTGCCCGAGATCGGGTACGGGCTGACCCGCACGTACGGACAGGTAGCCGAGCTGGTCGGGAACCCGAAGGCAGTGCGGGCGGTCGGCACCGCGTGCGCCACCAACCCGCTGCCGGTCGTGGTGCCCTGCCATCGGGTACTGCGGGCGGACGGAAAGCTCAGCGGCTACGTCGGCGGCGCGGCCGCCAGGCAGGCGCTGCTCAGCCTGGAGGCGGCGGCGTGACCGGTAACCCGTGGCGGGACCGGGTCGAGTCCGGTGACTGGGCGGCGATCACGGCCGAGGTCAACTCGCTCGGCGGCGCCCTGCTGCCGGAGCTGCTCACGCCCGCCGAGGCGGCCGAGATCCGCGGGCTCTACGCGCAGCCCGGGTACTTCCGGGCCACGATCAACATGGGGCGGCACCGGTTCGGCGAGGGCGAGTACCGGTACTTCAAGACGCCGTACCCGGAGCCGGTCGAGCGGCTGAAGCAGGCGCTGTACCCGCGGCTGCTGCCGATCGCCAGGGACTGGTGGACCAAGCTCGGCCGGCCGGCTCCGTGGCCAGACACGCTGGACGAGTGGCTGCGGATGTGCCACGCGGCCGGCCAGGACCGGTCGACCGCGATCCTGCTCCGCTACCAGGCTGGCGACTGGAACGCCCTGCACCGCGACCTCTACGGCGACCTCGTGTTCCCGCTCCAGGTCGTCATCAACCTGAACGAGCCGGGCGCCGACCACAGCGGCGGCGAGTTCCTGCTGATGGAGCAGCGGCCGCGGGCGCAGTCCCGCGGTACCGCCGCGCTGCTGCCACACTGCCGCGGGTACTTGTTCACCACCCGCGACCGGCCGGTCCGCTCGGCCCGCGGCTGGTCAGCCGCCCCGGTGCGGCACGGAGTATCGGTGCTCAGATCTGGCCAGCGGCACACGCTCGGGCTCGTCTTCCACGACGCGTCGTGACGGCTCAGGCCGCGCGTCAGCCTGCCATCGAACCGCTCCACTGACAGCAAGGCGCCGGGGCGGAGCAAGCCGCTCCCGCCCCGGCCCTCGCCGGTGCACTCGGCCTACCAGAGCCCGGCCGCCGCGGCCGGCTCCGATTGCACCAGCCGGGCGTGCTCGATCTCCAGCAATTCGCGCTTGCGGCTCAGGCCGCCCGCGTAGCCGGTGAGCTTGCCGGTGCTGCCGACCACCCGGTGGCACGGGATCACGATGCACAGCGGGTTGCGGCCGACGGCCGCGCCCACATCGCGCGGGTCGGTCCCGGCGCCCAGGCGGCGGGCGAGCTGGCCGTAGCTAGTCGTCTGCCCGTACGGGATGCCGGCCACCAGCGCCCAGACGCGCTGCTCGAACTCGGAGCCGTCGGCGCGCACGGGCAGCTCGAACTCGGCCCGGTCGCCGTCCAAGTACTCGCCGAGCTGGCTCGCCGCCGCCGCGAAGACGTCGCCCGTGAAGCCAGTACCCGCGAACCCAGCGCCGGCGCGCGGACCGAACGCCGTGCGGTCCGGCTTCGGCCAGTGCCGCGGGTAGTAGAGGCCGGTGAGGTTCGCGCCCGACCGGACGAGCGTGATTGGTCCCAGGCGCGTCTCGATCACCGTGTGCGCGGTGCCTGCGGTGCTGCCTGCTCTAGCGGTCACTGTCTGCTCCCTGTCGTCGCCGTACCGCGCCCGCGCAACCTGGTGCGGGCGCACCACTTAGCAGACGCTCAGCCAGCGCCGAATGTGAGACCGCAATCGGCCCGGGGGCCGAAACGCCGGTGGCCCGGTGCGGGGATCTCCCCGCACCGGGCCACCGCGACCGCCCCCGCCAGTCAGCCCATCATCGGCGGCTGGATGCCAGCCAGGTCCTCCTTGGTGACGCGGACCATCGCCAGGGTGATGATCAGCCCCAGCAGCGCGATGCCCGCCGACACCAGGAACCCGCGCGAGAAGCCGGTCGCGAGCGCGTGATCGTAGATCGCCTTCGTCGCCTGTGCGGCCTGGGCCTTCGTCGGCGTGACCGCGTGCCCGGCCGCAGCGGCCCGGTGTGCCGCCGCCTGGGCCGCGGTCGCCGAGCTGTGCACGGTGTTGGCCACGACCGTCCAGGCGACAGTGCCCAGAATGGCCAGGCCGATAGACCCGCCGACCTGCTGGCCGGTGTTGACGAGGCTGGAGGCTAGGCCCGCGTCCCGGTCATCCACCTTGGACAAGGCCACCAGGGTCAGCGGCATGAACAGCATGCCGAGTCCGGCGCCGGTCAGGATGCTCGGGCCGAGCAAGCCGCCCGTGTAGGTGCTGTGCTCGGTGATCCGGGATAGCCAGAACATGCCGCCAGCCGCGAAGGTCGAGCCTGCGATCAGCAACGGCCGGGCGCCGATCCGGCCGACGAGCTGGGAGCTGACTCCGGCCATCGTCATGACCGCCACGATCATCGGCAGGTAGGCCAACCCGGTCTTGATCGGGCTGTAACCCCAGACGCTCTGGACGAAGATCGTCAGGAAGAAGAACATGCCGAACAGCGAGGTACCGACGCACAGCAAGATCAGGAACGCGGCCGAGCGGTCCCGGTTACTGAAGATCCGCAGCGGCATCAGCGCGTGCTTGCTGCGCGACTCGATGAACAGGAACGACACAAGCAGGACCACGGCCGCCCCGAGCGAGGCCAGCACCTTGGTGTCGCCCCAGTGCGAGATGCCGTTGGCGGTCGTGGCCGCGCTGGACAGCCCGTAGACCAGGGCCGCCAGGCCGGCCGTGCCGGTGATCGCGCCGGGCAGGTCGAACCGCCCGGTGTTGCGGGTCGACTCGCCGAGAACCCGCGGCGCCAGCAGCGCGACGACAATCGCGATCGGCACGTTCACGAAGAACACCCAGCGCCAGCTGGCGTACGTGGTTAGCACGCCGCCAACCAGCAGGCCGATCGCGGCGCCGCCGATGCTCATCGCGGCGTAGACGCCCATGGCCCGGTTGCGCCGCGGGCCTTCCGGGAACGTGGTGGTGATCAGCGAGAGTGCCGTCGGCGCCACGACGGCGGCGCCCACCCCCTGGATCGCGCGGGCACTAAGCAGCCACGCCTGGCTGGTCGCGAAGCCGCCCGCCAGCGAGGCCAGCGCGAAGAGCACGATGCCCGCGACGAATACGCGGCGCCGGCCGAGAATGTCGCCGGCCCGGCCGCCGAGCAGCAGGAACCCGCCGAACGTCAGCGCGTAGGCGTTGACCACCCATTCCAGGCCTGAGCCGGAGAAGCCCAGCGCGCTTTGGATGTGGGGGAGGGCGACGTTCACGATGGTGGCGTCGAGCACCACCATGAGCTGGGCCGCGGCGATGACCACCAGGGCCAGGCCGAGGTGCCTTGGGGCCTGCGCGGCTGACCGCGCTGGCGCGCCGCCGACAACTGCTGCGCCGGCAGGCTGCTGCGCGCGGCCCGATGTCCTGACAGACATGTGAGAGTGACTCCTTCGTTACAGTACGTATTCAGCTAGGGCGCTGTTGATCTGGTGTGGCCTATCCGAAGGCGCACAAGTCCGATATCTGGCCCACCCCGCGGGCCCGGACGCTTGGCGAAGTGCGGTGAGCTACCTGGCTGGCGGCGCGGCCCTAGCGGGCGGCTGGCGCCTCGCTCACAGCGCTGTCACCTCCCCCGGCACGACCGGGGGTTGCGGACGCCGCGGAGTCTTCCGCCGCATCCGCTGCCTCGGTAGCGAGCACCCCGTCCAGGGCGCTGAGGGAATCCATTCCTGCTGCGGCCAGCACGACCGCCGCGGACGCCACGTCGCCGGGCTCGTTCGTCCCGGCGGCGTCCTCCGCGTGGTTATCGGCGCTCAGCATCTTGCGGAACAGGGCAAGCAGCTGTGCGCGTTCGTCGTCGGTCAGCGCCCGGCTCCACGGCATCCGGTCCGCTATCTCGGTCTCCAGCCGGTGCTTGAGGCTGAGGCCGTCCGGGGTCAGCACGATGTTCTTGACCCGCCGGTCCGCTGGGTGCGGCTCCCGCCTGGCCAGTCCGCGCTTCTCCAGCATGTCTGCGACGAGGGTGACGAAGGACGGGTCGCAGTGCATCCGCTTCCCGAGATCCTTCATGGCCATCGGGCAGTCCATGGTGTGCAGGGCCTTGATGAAGGGGGCGGGGATGGCCAGCTTCTGCGCGAGCTGCTCGCCGTGACTGATGACCCGGCCGATCAGCTCGGACACGCAGTCCAGGATCTCGGCGTTCAGCTGCTCCCGCCGCGCCTGACGTGCCATCCGAACCAGACTCCCGTTCGTGCTGTCCCACACTGCTGAGTTACTCAATAGTTGAGTAGCTCAAACTTATCCCCGCTCAGTTGAGCCTGTCAATCTTTGTGGAACTCAACTATTTCACAGGCGTAAGACGACGCTAGCCCGGGGGTCTGACAATCCGGCCGGCTAGCGGGGGTGCAGGACGTCCTTGACGGCAAGGATCACCACGGCGGCCACGACCAGCACGACGATGCCACTGCGCCACCGGGTCTTGCGGCCGCCGCGCAGCCTGGTCTTGGCCACCTTCACGTCGCCGTGCGCCGCCGTTGTCTTCTGGCTGTACCAGCCGAGCAAACAGCCGACGACGAGGAAGATGATGATCAACCCGATCGCTGCCACACTCATGTGCCAGTACGCCCCCCTGGCGTTGACCTGGTCCGATCATGGCTGATGGGGGAACACGACTCCAGCGGAAACGCCGCCGCCGGGCGCTGGCAGGATGGACTCGGCCCGCACAACCCGCAAGATCTTTCGCAAAGGGGTACAGCTGGATGAGCGAGGACCTGACGGCCAGCACAGTGACGATCACCGGGCACGGCGGTGCCGGGATCGAGGCCTACCTGGCCGTGCCCGAAGACGGAGCGAGCTCTCGCGGCAGCATCGTCGTGATCCACCACCTGCCGGGCTATGACTCGGGCACCAAGGAGATCACCCGGCGATTCGCCGCGCGCGGGTACGCCGCGCTGATGCCGAACCTGTACTCCCGCGAAGGGCCGGGGGTCAGCCCGGACGACGCCGCCGCGGCCGCGCGGGCCAAGGGCGGCGTGCCCGACGAGCAGCTCGTCGGTGACGTCGCGGCGCGGCGGACCACCTGCGCGGGCTGGCCGGCGCCAACGGCAAGGTGGGCGTCATCGGCTACTGCTCCGGCGGCCGGCAGTCCTTCCTCGCGGCCTGCAGCCTGCGGCTCGACGCCGCGATCGACTGTTACGGCGCCTGCATCGTGAACCCGCCGCCCGAGGGCATGCCGCTGAACGTCAGCCCGCTGACCGGCATGGCCAAGGACCTGTCCTGCCCGCTGCTCGGCCTGTTCGGCGCGGACGACAAGTACCCGGCCCCGGCCGAGACCGAGGAACTGTCGCGGATCCTCGACGACCTCGGCAAGCCGCACGAGTTTCACACCTACGATGGCGTTGGCCATGGTTTCTTCAACGTGAGCAGGCCCGGCTACCGGGCGGAAGCGGCCACCGCCGCCTGGGACCGGATCTGGGATTTCTACGGTCAGTACCTGGCCGGGTGAGGGAGAGCGACATGTGCACGTACCAGACTGAGCAGATCAGCGTCGAGGGCAGCGGCAAGGGCGCGACCGGGTGGTTCTCGCTCAGCGAGGCCACCGTCTACTTCGATCACCCGGTGCACGCGATGGCCGAGCACACGCTCAACATCGACTTCCGCAACCCCGGCCGCGGACCGTCCGCGCGGGTGGCCGTGGAACTGACCGCCGAGTCGGCGCGCGAGCTGGCCAGGGCGATCGAGGCGGCCCTTGCCGCCGTTCCGGCCGGGCTGGCGGTCTGACACGGTCGTCCTGACCACGGTCGTCCTGACCACGGTTCTGGGCGGGAACGGGGAGTAGTCCCGGCCCCGGTATTCAGGTGGCACCCGGATCTGTGTCGCAGGCAGTGTCAGTGGCCCGTGTCACGATCAGTGGGTAGGGCCGCGGGTCGGGCGGAGGATGTAGTGAAGTTCAGGGTCGAGCGCGAAGTGCTGGGCGAGGCGGTGTCCTGGGTGGCCAGGGCGCTGCCCACCCGGCCGGTAGTCCCGGTGCTGTCGGGCATGGTGGTGCGGGCCGACGCGGCCGGGCTGACGCTGTCGTGTTTCGACTACGAGGTCTCGGCCAGGGTCGTGGTCCCCGCGGACGTCGGCGAGCCAGGCGAGGCACTGGTGCCCGGGCGGCTGCTCGCGGAGATCACCAGGAGCCTGCCCGCGGCCGCCGCCGAGGTGACCTCGGCCGGGGACATGCTGATGCTCAGCTGCGGCAGCGCTGAGTTCTCGCTGGTCGCGCTCGCACTCGAGGAGTACCCGAGCCTGCCGGACCTGCCCGGCGTGGTCGGCACGGTGGACGGCGGCGCGCTCGCGACCGCCGCCGCGCAGGTGGTGCCGTCGTCGAGCCGGGACGACACCCTGCCAATGCTGACCGGCGTGTGCCTGGACATCGCCGGCGACCGGGTCACCCTCGCGGCGACCGACCGGTACCGGCTGGCTGTGCGCACGATCGGCTGGGAGCCAGCCGACCCGGACATCGCGGCCCGGGCCCTGGTGCCGGCCCGGACGCTGGCCGACATCGCCAAGACGATGGGGCACGGCGTGCCGGTGACGATCGCCCTCGGCTCGCCGGGCGGCGAGCCTGGCCGCGGCGCGGACGGCATGATCAGCTTCGAGGGCGGCGGCCGCCGGCTGACGGCCCGGCTGATCGGCGCCGAGTTCATCCGGTACGAGTCGCGCTTCCCGGCCGAGTTCGGCAGCACGGCCGACCTGCCCGCGGTGCAGTTCACCGACGCGGTCCGCCGGGTATCCCTGGTCGCGGACCGGACCAGCCCGGTGCGGCTGACGTTCCGTCCGGACTCAGTGCTGATCGAAGCCCGATCTGACGGCCGGGCCCGCGGGATTGAGTCGGTGCCGGTCCGCTTCGGTGGCGGCGAGCAGGCGATCGCGTTCAGCCCGCACTACCTGCTCGACGGTCTGGCAGCGGCGACGCTGAGCGGACACGACGCCGAGCCCGAGGACGGCGCGGCCGCTGGTGCTGGCTGGATCCGGCTGGAGTTCACCAGCGCGGCCAAGCCCGCGCTGATCACCTGGGCGGGCGGCGGCGGGCAGCCCGCGACGGGGGAGGGCGCCAGCCCGTTCCGGTACCTGGTAGTGCCGCTGCGGGTGCCCGCGACGACCTAGCGCCGCCGCAGGCCAAAGATCCGCCGCAGCAGGCCGCGGACGACGGCGAAGATCGCGAACAGGAGCCCTAGCCGGCCCGGCAGCGGGAACCGCAGCCCGGCCATGAAGTCCAGCACGATCACCAGGCTCGCGAGCGCGGCCAGCATCGAGGTGACCCGGCCGAAGGCGGCGCGCCGTCGGCGCCCGCCGGAGCCAGAGCCGCGGCCGTGCTGATGCCAGGGGCCCGATCCGGAGGCTGGCAGCGGCCTGCCCGCCGGCATGGTGTGCGGCAGGTCGCTGATCAGCTGGTCGAGGTCGCTGCGGGTCTTGGCGACGAATGACGCGTCCAGGCGGCGCTGGAAATCGTCCAGGCTCAGGCGGCCCTGGGCGTAGTGCTCGCGCAGCTCGGCGGCGACCGCCTCACGCTCGGCGTCGCCGACCCGGAAATCACCCGTGCCCGCCATGACGTCCTCCGTACCCCGTGTGCCGCCAATCACAAAACGATATGTCGCGAATACCGGCTCGGCAACAGTACCAGCCTGGAGGGCGGGTGAGGAGCCGCTAGTTGAGGAAGTAGCTGGCCCCGCCGGTGGCCGGGTTGGTGACCATGGCGGGCACGGCGATGGTCTTGCCGCGGGCGAAGATAAGCGTGAGGGTGATCTCCGTGCCCGCCTTCATCGGCCCGGACCCGGTGATCAGCAGGTGCGAGCCGGCCGGATCCAGCCGGAACAGGGCGTGCGCCGGGATCACGATCGCCGGTACCGTCCGCATGACCGCACGGGCGGCCCTGGCCGGGGATCGCAGCGCCACCGTGCCGCCCGCGCTGGTGCGCGCCCCGATGAGCTGGATCGCCGGGCCCTTGTTCTCCACCACCAGGTAGGCGGCCGTGACGCCGTCGGCGTTGGGCACTGTGACCTGAGCGGACATCAGGCTGAGCGAGGGGCCAGGCGGCTGCGCCGTTGTGTCGCAGCCGGCCGCCGAGGCCGCGGTCAGCGCGATCGCGAGGCCGGTCAGCGCCAGCCGGGACACCGGCCGCCGCGGGCAGGCCTCGGCGAGCCGGCCGGACCGGCGCAGTGCTGGCATGATCGACCTCATTCGGGAGCGGACCTGGGTCAAGATTAGCCGCGCTCCAGCGCCGTGCGGAGGAGACCCAGGGACGGCGACCCGAGGTCGAGCAGCGCGGCGTGGAACCGGCGGAGCGAGAACCCGGATCCCCACTCCTTCCTGGCCCGCTCGCGCAGGTCCATGATCTCCAGCTTGCCCCACGTATACCGGCCGTAGGTCGGATCGAATGTGGCCCGGCGGGCCTCCGCCATCGCCGCGGCGCCGCTGATGTGCGTGTCGGTCTCGAACCGCCGCGCGGCCTCGGCGACCGTCATCCCGGCGGCGTGCATGCCGAGGCCGCAGGCCAGCCGGGTCACCCGGACGAGTGCCTCAAGCCACACCCCGATCGCGAACCGCGGGTCGTCGCCGCAGAAACCTTCCTCCACGCACAGTTCCTCGGCGTAGTGCGCCCAGCCCTCCACGAACGCGGCCGAGTGCAGCACGCGCCGCACCTCAGTTCCGGCCCGCCGGATGGCCCGGCCGTGGGAAAAGTGGCCGGGCGCCACCTCGTGCACGGTGATGGCCGGCAGCGTGGTGTCGCTGAAGACCTGCAGCCACTCCTCGGCGTCCGCGGCCGGCCAGGACGGCTCCGGCGGCGTGATGTGGTACCAGGACGGGCCCTCCGGTTCGCCGGGCCCGGCGGTCGACATCATGGCCATAGCCCAGCGCCTGCTCTCCGGGGCGAGCCCGACCAGGCACTCCCCGTCCTGATAGGGCACCAGGTCGCGCTCGCGGGTGAACTCGATGGCCAGCTTCGTCCACCTCCGCGCCGCCGCCAGTACCCCGTCCGCGTCGGGATGCTCGCGCACCAGGTCGCGGGCCAGGTCCAGCGGGTCCCGGCCCGGGTCGATCTGGCCGCAGCTGTCGGCCAGGCGCGCCATCAGGCGGTCGCGTTCCGCGTCGGCCCGGCCGGCCAGCTGCCCGAGGTCAACCTCCATTGCCTCCGCGCTGGTCAGCAGGGAGCGGAGCGCGTCGGGACCGAGGGCCGCGTCCGGGTCGCCGCGCTCGGCGGCGGCGCTCATCCGCTGCATCAGCCGCGCGTGCGCGTCGAGGGCGGCCCGCCTGATGTCGGCGTCGGCGTCCGCGGGCAGCCCCGCGGTCAGGCCGCCGACCACGTCGAGGAGCGACCGGGCGACGGGCGCGCTGACCTGATCCAGCGCCTCGGTGGCGCCGTCGATCGCGGTGGGCCACCCGGCCAGGTGGGCGTGCCGGGCGGCGGCCCGGTCCGCGGCCGGCCCGTAGTCGCGGTCGTAGCAGGCCAGGTCGAGGTTGCCGAGGTGATAGAGCGGATTGCGCCGGTGCAGCTCCAGCTCGCTGTACTGCACCTCGGTGTGCCGGATGAAGGCCGTGAGCTGCGCCTCGTCGTACGCGTCCGGCAGCGGGAACGCCGCGCTGACGGTCCCGGCCAGCCGGCCCAGGGCCGCTCGGACGCCGCCGGGCGACAGGTCCTGGACCGCGCCGTCGTACTCATGCCGCCCGCTGTACTCGCGCATCTCGGCGACGTGCAGATCACAAACGGCCCGCAGCCGGGGACTCAGCTCATCCACCCCCGGAACGCTACCGGATCAGCGCGGGCCGGCCGCGGCCGCGGGATCGCGGGCTAGGGAATGCCGGTGCCCGCCCGGACCGGCCCGACTGACAGCGTGCGGTGCCGGGCGCAGGCCCGGAACACTAGCCCGATCTGCTGTGCCTTCCTGGCGCCCGGCGGCGTGATGCGCACCGCGGCGGCAACGACCACGGTCCGGCACGATGCCTTCGCGATCCCGATCGTCAGCGCGGCGTGCCCGGTCTGGCCGGGCCGGAGCGTGACGCGGCGCGGATGGGTGCCGGACTTGCGGCCCGCCTGCGGTGCCACCGGCCGGGCCTTGATTCCGACCGGGAGCACACCCGGGTAGCCAGCCAGCCAGCACGCTCGCCGGCTGACGTTGCTGAATTGCAGTGGGACGGTCACGCCCTTGGCCGTGCCTGGCTGGCCGGACAGGCCCACCCACGCCAGCACCTGGCTGGCCGCGCACTGGCTCGGGCCGGCCGGAGCCGCCGGGCTGGCCTCGGCCGTCGCCGGCGCGAGCGCGGCTGCGGCCGCGACGGCGCCGGCCAGCACGGTGACCCTGATGCGCATAGTTCGGTCCTCTCGATCTGTCGCTGACGGCGTAATCGGTCAGGGGGCGGCGCCGCGCTTCGCGTGGCCGGGCTGCACCGGGAAGACCGCGAGCAGGGTGCTGCCGGGCATGCTGGCGGCGCAGGCCTGGAACGAGTGCGGCAGGAAGGCGGCCGCCTGGGCGCGCTCAAGCGCGACCCGGAGCCCGCCTGCCTGCACCGGCTTGCACCGGCTCGCCGGGTAGCTGGCCACATCCGCGATCTGCAGCCAGGCATGCGCCACCGCACCGGGCGCCAGCGTGATCCCGGCCGAGTGCGTGTCCTGCTCGGCGACCGCCTCGGTGCCGATCTGGGGGCCGCCGGGTGCCGTCGCGAAGGCGACGGCGGGATACCCGGACACCACGCACTGGCGGCCGGACCGGTTGGTGAACTCCAGCGGCACATACGAACTGCCCGCCGCCGCGCCCGCGGCGCCGGCGTCGAGCGTTACCGTCACGTCCGCGGTCCGGCAGGCCGCGGCCGGACCGCCGGCCGCGGCGCCGCTGGTCGCGGTGGCGCCCGGTCCCGTGTTACCGGAGCCCGTGTTACCGGACACTGTGGCCGAACCGCAGGCGGCGAGGGCCGCCGCCGTGCCAGCGAGCACGACGGCGCCGACGGGCATCCTGACTAACTGCCGCAGGGCATGCATCAGTTGCCTCCAGGCGAGGGGGAAAGCAGCCTCTCCTAGTACGACGCAGCCGTGCCCGTGAGGGTTGTTCGGACCGCGCCGCTGGCCTGCGGTTACGGCCCGGTTGCACCCGCCCTGACCACGTAGATCCCCAGCGTCGAGCCGTCGCCGACCCGGAGCGTGCAGGTCTGCGCGGTGAACGCGACGAAGAGCGCCACATACTCGCCCGGCGGGTACACCTGCAGCCAGTGCCCGGTGGCCGGCTTGCACTGTGCCGGAGGGTAGTTCTGCGCTATCCCCACTTGCAGTGACGCGTGCGCGACAGCGCCAGGCGCCAGCGTCACGACCTCCTTGGGGAACGTAGCGTTGCGCACCGCGGCCGCGCCGACCACGGCGCCGCCGGGCTGGCTGACCAGGGCCACGCCCGGGTAGCCGTACATGGTGCACGTGGCTGACGAGGTATTGGTGAACAGCAGCGGGTAGTAGAAGCTGCCGGCGGCCCCGTTCGCCGGGCCGACCGTCACCTGCAGGCTGCCGGTCGTGCAGACCGGCAGTCCCGCCGCGACCGGCTGCGCCGGAGTCGTAGTCCGCGGCGCGGCTGGCCCGGACGAGGCCGGGCCGGCGTCGTCGGGGTGGCCGGTGCCGTCGGCGGCGCGGTGGCAGGCGGCGCGTGGCTGATGCTGGGTCGCGGCATGCCCGGCCGGCCTGCCCCCGGCGGCGGTGTGCCCGCCCGTGCAGGCGGCTATTAGGGCGGTGGCGGCAAGCCCGGCGGCTGCGAGCGCCGGCCGGGCTGCCCGCGAGCGGACAACGGACATCGGTGTCACCTTTCTCCGCCGGCGGCGCGGCCGCGGGGCCACTCCGCCTGCGTCGCGGCGGCCCGCCCGGTGCAGGCCCCTCACCAGTTAGGACGCCGCAGCGGCCCGGCTGGTTATTTCTGGCCGGCTAGAAAGAACTCGCCGCGCCCGCGTGCATGGCCGTGGTGGTCATGAACTTCTCGCCGGGCCGGGTGCACACCTGCGCGCTGAAGGTCAGGAACAAAGCGCCGCGGTCACCGGGCGGGTAGATCTGCAGCAGGCTGGCCGGGCCGGGCTTGCAGGCCGCCGCCGGCAGCGCGCCGGTGTCGACGATGCCGGTCAGCGCGCTCGCCGCCTGCCCCGGCTGCAGCGTGATGAGCGTGTCGGAGACCAACGGGTTGCGGCTGGCGGGCGCGCCGATGACGCTGCCGCCCTGGCCGGTCACAAACGACACGCCGGGATACCCGTACAGCGTGCACGCCGACACCGAGACGTTGGTCAGCACGATGACCCGGTAGAACGTGCCAGCCGCGCCCTGGCCCGGTCCGAGCGATGCCTTCAGCGCCGCCGGCTGGCACGTGCCGGGCCCGGCCGGTGCCGGGCGGGCGTCGTGGTCGAAACCGGAGTGGCCGGCGCCGCCGGTCGGCAGGCCGTGGCGGCGCGGTCGTGGTGACCGTCACCGTCGGCGCGGCCGCGGGGTGACCGCTGCCGCACGCCGTCAGCAACCCGGCCGCGCCGCCCGCGACCACGACAAGGCCGGCTCGCCGGGCCAGCGCGGCTGCCCGGGCGTCAGCAACTGAGAACATGATGAACCCTCCCTTAGCGGTGCCAGCGCACCGGATACGTGCCACCTAAGACGCGGGCACTGGTGTCCCGGTTGGAACCAGATAGCGTCAGATCGCAGTGAGGCACCGAATCGGAGGGCATGCATGCGCGGCGGGCAATTCACGACGCGACCGGAGCTGGCCGGGACATTCGGCATGGTGGCGTCGACCCACTGGCTGGCCACCGCCGCGGGCATGGCGGTGCTGGAGAAGGGCGGCAACGCCTTCGACGCCGCCGTCGCGGCCGGCCTGGTGCTGCAGGTCGTCGAGCCGCACAACTGCGGGCCCGCGGGCGAGGTGCCGATCATCGGCTTCGCCGCCGGCGCCGACGCGCCGTTCGTCCTGGACGGCCAGGGTCCGGCGCCGGCCACGGCCACGCTGGACGCGTTCGCGGCCCTGGGTCTCGACTTGATCCCCGGTACCGGCCTGCTGGCCGCGTGCGTGCCGGCCGCGTTCGGAACCTGGCTGCTGCTGCTGCGGGACTACGGCACGCTGCACCCGCGCGACGTGATGGAGTACGCGATCGGCTACGCCGAGCAGGGCTACCCGGTCACGCCGGTCGTGAGCGCGACCATCGCCGCGGTGGCCAGCACGTTCCGTACGGACTGGCCCACGTCGGCCGAGGTCTACCTGGCCGATGGCGTGCCCGCGCCCGGCGCGCGGTTCGCCAATCCCGCGCTCGCCGCGGTCTACCGGCGCATCCTGACCGAGGCCGAGCAGGCCGGCTCTGACCGCGAGGCGCAGATCGAGGCGGCCAGGCGGGCGTTCTATGAGGGCTTCGTCGCCGAGACGATCGCCGCCTATCTGGCCACGGCCGAGGTCATGGACGTCAGCGGGCAGCGGCACCGCGGGCTGCTGACGGACGCCGACCTGGCGGGGTGGCGGGCCAGCACCGAGCGGCCGGTGACGCTGGACTTCCGCGGCCTGACCGTGTGCAAGACCGGGCCGTGGGGCCAGGGACCGGTGTTCCTGCAGCAGCTCGCGCTGCTGGACGGGCTCGGCATCGAGGACATGGAGCCCGGCAGCGCGCAGTACGTGCACACGGTCGTCGAGGCGGCCAAGCTTGCCTTCGCCGACCGGGAGGCGTGGTACGGAGACCCGCGGCACGTGCCGGTGCCGCTGGCCGACCTGCTGTCGCCCGAGTACTCCGCGGCCCGGCGGCGGCTCGTGGCCGAGCAGGCGTCCGGCGACTTGCGGCCAGGCGCGCCCGGCGGCGCGCGGCCGCGGCTGCCGCGATTCGTCACCGAGGTATTCGGCGACGGGCCGCCGCCGGGCGCAGGCGAGCCGACGATGGTGAGCGCGCGCGGCACCGCGGCCGAGCTCGGCCCCGGCGACACCTGCCACCTGGACGTCGCCGACCGGTTCGGCAACCTGGTGGCGGCCACGCCGAGCGGCGGCTGGCTGCAGAGCTCGCCGGTCGTTCCCGGCCTGGGCTTCTGCCTGGGCACCAGGGCGCAGATGTTCGCGCTCACGCCGGGGCTGGCCAGCAGCCTGGCGCCAGGAAAGCGGCCGCGCACGACCCTGACGCCGGGCCTCGCGCTGCGCGACGGCCAGCCGTACCTGGCGTTCGGCACGCCCGGCGGCGACCAGCAGGACCAGTGGGCGCTGCAGTTCTTCCTCAATCACGTGGTGTTCGGCATGAACCTGCAGGAGGCCATCGACGCGCCGGCGTTCCACACCCAGCACTTCCCGTCCTCCTTCTGGCCGCGTGATTCGGTGCCGAAGTCGCTGCTGATCGAGGACCGGGCGGGCGAGCGCGTCATCGCCGGGCTGGCCGAGCGCGGCCATCTGGTGGACGTGCAGCCGGCCTGGTCGCTAGGCCGGATGAGCGCGGTGTCCAGGTCCGGCGGCCTCCTCTACGCCGGCGCGAACGCGCGCGGCATGCAGGGCTACGCCGCGGGCCGCTGAGGCGCGGGCCCCGGCGCGGCCGGCGGCCAGATCAGCGCTGCCCCGGCCCCGTTCCCGGCAAGACGAGCGCGACGACGATCACCGTGGCGACGACCGTGACGGTGGTGGCGACAAAGGCAGCCGGGCCGGACGGGTGCCCTGGCAGCGCCGCCGCGCCGACGGCGAGGGCGAGCAGGCCGAGGCCGGCCGCGAGCAGCGGTAGCTGGCCGCGCAGTACCCGCGGCGTCGCCCTGGTCTCCGCCAGGTGCGTCGCGAGCAGGTACCCGAGCAACGCCAGCCCGAGGACGCCCGTGTGCCAGGGCCGGGCCGGGTGCAGCGCCTCAAGCACGAGCACCGCCACGAGCATGCCCTCGGCCCAGGGCACGGCGCCGACTATCTCGGCCGCCGAGTCCGCGGCTTGCCGCGCGGCCGAGGCCAGGAACGGGACCGTGAGCCGCGGCAGGCCGGCGATCGCGAGCCGGATGACGCTGAGGGCGGCGGTGGCGACGGCGACGATCAGGGCGACCTCCGTGCCGGGCCCGCCTCGGTGCACGGGATACGCGGCCCAGGTGACGCAGCCGGCGGCGAGGACCGCGGCGACGGCGATCGTGATCCGGCGGGCTCCGGTGGCGCTGAGGCTCGCCATCAGTGCCGCACCACGATCTTGCGCCGCAGGTAGGGTGCCAGCGGCTCGTCCAGCGGCGCCCGGCCGTCCCAGTGCGCCACCGGCACGCCGATCTGGGTCAGCGAGTAGCGCATCGCCTCTTGCTCCAGCTTCCACAGCCGTGCGGTCAGCGCGGACAGCGTGCTGGAGTCGTGCTCGGGCAGCGAGCTGAGCACGTCGACGATCAGCACGCTGAAGCCGCGTTCGCGCAGGTCACGCACAGCCTCGATGAACCGCGGATCGAGCAGCGGGCTGAACGCGACGATGAGCGAGCCGGGCGGCAGCGCGGCCCTCGGCAGCCGTGCCAGCGTGTCGGGCCGGGTGCCGGTCGGACCGCTGACGAGCAGCTCCATCAGCCGTTCCAGGTGCAGCCGTCCCTGGCCCGGCGCGACCCAGCCGACGCCGTTGCCGTAGCTGACCAGGCCGATCCGGTCCCGGCTCGCGGTGTAGCGGCCGATGACGCCGGCGGCGCCGCGCAGGGCCAGGTCGTGCGTGCTCATGCCGAGCGCGCCGATGTCGAACGTGACATCCGCGATCACGACGACGTTCTGGGTGCGCTCGGCGGCGAACGTGGTCAGGTGCAGGGTGCCGCGGCGGGTGGTGGCGGCCCAGTTGATGCGGCGCTGGCGGTCGCCCGGCACGAACTCGCGCACGCCGTCGAACTCGCCGCCGTCGCCGGCCACCCGAGCCGCGTGCTCGCCCAGCCTGCTCTGCAGCTTGCTGAGCAGGATCGCGCCGTCGAGCCGGGCCGACAGCGGCGCGCAGTCGAGGTGGGCCAGCTCGACCAGCACCGTGCCTTCCGCCAGCCGGGCCCGGTCCCTGAGCACGATCTCGAGCGTGCCCGGCCGCCGCCGTCCCCACCGGGACGCACGAAACCGCACCCGGACCGTCGCCGGCCGGTCCTGCGGATCGGCGGGCACGATCACGGTCGGGCCGGCGAAGATCTCGGCGACCGGCAGCAGGGTCAGCTCGGCATCGTGCTCACCCTGGCCGGCGAGCGACACCAGCACGGCTACCTCGTCTCGCTCGACCACCCGGCCGTGCGGGCCGTCGAGCCCGAGGCTGAGCTCGGCCGGGCGGTCGGTGCGCCAGGTGGCGAGCAGGATGAGCGGCGGCGCGGCCAGCCCGGCGAACTCGGGCCGCCGGGTGAAGATGGCCAGCACCAGCGCGCCGATGGCGAGCGTCAGCAGCCGGCGGGCGTGCGCCGACGGTGCCCACGTGACCGGGACCGGGCGCCGGTCCAGGCGCGGGTCAGCCAACGGACGCCGCCGGGTCGGTGGCCGGGACGGGCACGCTGTCCAGCAGCCGGGCCACGACGTCGTCGGACCGCACCTGCCGCACCCACAACTCCGGGCGCAGCGTGATCCGGTGCGCGAGGGCGGGCACCGCGACCTTCTTGACGTCATCGGGGATCACGTAGTCGCGCCCGGTGAGCACGGCCTGCGCCCGGGCGAGCTGGACGAGGGCGAGACTGCCGCGCGGGCTGGCGCCGACCTGGATCTGCGCGTGCGAGCGGGTCGCCCGCACGATGGCGACGACGTACTGGAGCAGGTCCGGCGAGATCTCGATCTGCTCCAGCGACGCCCGCATCGACAGCAGCTCGGTCGCGGTCGTGACCCGGCGCAACTGGGCGGCCTCGTGCTGCCGGTCGATCCGGCGCTGCAGCATCGCGGTCTCCTCGGCGGCCTGCAGGTACCCCAGGCTCAGCCGGAGCAGGAACCGGTCGAGCTGCGCCTCCGGCAGCTCGTAGGTCCCCTCGTACTCAATCGGGTTGTCGGTGGCCAGGACCACGAACGGCTGCGGCAGCTTGCGGGTGACGCCGTCCATGCTGACCTGGCTCTCGCCCATCGCCTCCAGCAGCGCGGCCTGCGTCTTGGGCGGGGTCCGGTTGATCTCGTCCGCCAGCAGCAGCTGGGTGAATACCGGGCCCGGCCGGAACACCATCTCGCCCGTCCGCTGGTCGTAGAGCGGCGCGCCCACCACGTCCGACGGCAGCAAGTCCGGCGTGAACTGGATCCGGGCGAAGTCCAGGCCGAGCACGGTCGCGAACGACCGGGCGATGAGCGTCTTGCCGAGGCCGGGCAGGTCCTCGAGCAGGACGTGGCCGCCCGCGAGGATGCCGCTCAGCACCAGCTCGAGTCCGCGCCGGTGGCCGACGACCGCGCGCTCGACCTCGGCCAGCACGGCCGCGCAGCGAACCTCGGTCTCCGTGGGCGTGAACACCCGGAGGGATTCGGTTGCTTCAGTCACAGGTGCTCCAGTCTGTCGATGATCGCGGCGAGGGTACGGGGCGGGATGCCGCCGGTGGTGCTGGACGCTGGCTGCCGCGCCGGGTCAATCCAGCGCCAGAGATCGTCGTGCCTGCTGCCGCCGAGCAGCTCTCGGGCCCGCTCCGGCTCGGCGTACAGGCTGATGCCGTGCCGCTCCGCCAGGCGGGCGGCGAGCAGGTGCTGCAAGGTGGCCCGCAGCTCGAAGTCGTAGTTGCCGTTCCCCGCCGTCGCGTCGTTGACGATGCCGCGCTTGCGCCAGAAGCCGGCGATCACCGAGCGCCCGGTGGTCTGCCACTCGGCCTGCGGGACGGCCGGCTTGCGGTCCGGCTCGGCCAGCGCGCGCAGCAGGACGAGGAACACCACCGCACTGGCCGCGAGGACGACGGCCGCGGCCGCCGACCCGGCCCAGGCATACGCCGCGACGGTCACGACGAGCACCGTGCCGGCCGCGAGCTGAACCTCTGACCGCGCGGATCGCCAGCCGTGCGGCTCGGCGGCGGCGGCGGACCGGTCGGCGGCGGCTGACCGGGCCGGCCCGCAGCGGCAGGCGGCTGGCGGCCGGCCGTCACGACGGCACCGCCGCACCGCCCGGCCTGGGCTTGCCGCTCCCGCCGCGTCCGCTGAGGTCGGCGAGGATGACGTTGAGCGCGGCCAGCGCCCTGGTCCTGGCCGACTCGGAAACTTCGTGCCGGGAGAAGCGAGCCGCGGAGAACAGCTCGGTCAGCTCCGCGGGCGACTCGCCGCGGAGCAGGCCCGCGGCCGTCGCGCGCGCGAGCAGCTCGTCGGCCGTCTCCGCGGCCGCGCGGGCGGTGCCCGCGTCGCCGAGGCTGCGCTCCATGGCCAGGTAGCAGGCAATGATCGCCAGCCGGGCGTCGCTCACGCCGGTCAGCGCCGTGCGG
The DNA here is from genome assembly GCA_963805805.1 of uncultured Actinomycetota bacterium. Classification (GTDB taxonomy): domain Bacteria; phylum Actinomycetota; class Actinomycetes; order Streptosporangiales; family Streptosporangiaceae; genus JAJYUU01. The sequence goes on from CAWDVS010000015.1 coordinate 169,842, forward strand.
CCGGCTTCGACGGCCTCCCTGACGACGTCGGCCTCGTCGGCCTCGACGATCAGGCGCTCCCGGCGCACGATCCGGCGCAGCCGGCCGACCAGGTACACGATCGCGATGATCAGGCTGATGATGACCAGCGCCAGCACCGTGTACTCGATGGCCGTGGCGATGGCCGGGGAGAACATCCCGCGGTGGATGCCGGACGCCTTGAAGGACGGTGGGGCGGCGCGCTGGGGCCGGTGCCGGAGCGGATGCAAGTGAAAGTGCGGCAGCGTGATGAACCGCAGCAGCGCGACGCCGCAGCCGATCATGGCGGCCGGGATGAACACGGTCAGCCAGGCCCGCAGCCGGCCCGCCAGCCAGCTGGTGTTCGGATGCCGGCTGCGTAGCCGGAGCAGCGCGCCGAGCAGGGCGGCGAGCGCTACCTCGGTGCCGATCGCGACCGCGATGCCCTGGTCGTGCCAGGGACCGCGCCAGCTCCGGTACCAGGCGGGCGCGGGCAGCGCGCGCACCCCGAAGATCACGATCAGGATCAGCAAGCCGGCCAGGAGCAGCCGGGCTCTGGCGGCATCGGGGCGGGGACCTGGCCCCTGGCGGTCGGCCTCCGACCGTCCCGTTGCAGCGCTTGCCCCGTCGGTCACGCTAGGCAGTCCCTTACTCGCCGCCGGCTATTGCCCCTAGTCCCGGCATCTGTACCAAACCATACCTGTCCTCGGCCCACGGCGGAGGTAGCACGCAGCGCGCCCCGCACTACCTCCGCGGGGGCAGACGCAATCAGTCTGCGGGCTGATGACGTCGTCGCCGGCCGGCTGTCAGTGTGGTGACCGCACGACAAGCGAGTGCCCAGGGGGCTCACTATGCGCATGCTTGATGTGGTCGCCGCCGGCGTGATCCGCTGGGCCGGCGTGAACGGCGACGGCATGGCCGGGACTGGAACAGCCGGGACTGGCGCGATGACGGCGCCCGGCCAGGCGTGGCGGCCGGCCGGTGACGCCGTGATCGAAGCGGCCGGGCTGACCATGCGCTACGGCGCCGCCGTGACCGCGCTGGATCAGCTCACGGTCGCGGTGAAGCCGGGCGTGACCGGCCTGGTCGGTGCCAACGGCGCCGGCAAGTCCACGCTGATCAAGATCCTGCTCGGGCTGCTCGAGCCGACCGGCGGTCATGCGGCGGTGCTCGGGCACGATTGCACCACGGACGGCTACGAGATCAGGACGCTCACCGGCTACATGCCCGAGCACGACTGCCTGCCGCCGGAGGTGAGCGCGACCGAGTTCGTCACGCACCTGGGCCGGATGTCCGGCCTGCCCGCGACCGCCGCGCGGGAGCGGGCGGCCGATTCGCTCCGGCACGTCGGCCTGTACGAGGAGCGGTACCGGCAGATCGGCACGTACTCCACCGGCATGAAGCAGCGGGTCAAGCTCGCCCAGGCTCTCGTCGGCGATCCGCGGCTGCTGCTTCTGGACGAGCCGACGAACGGTCTTGATCCCGCCGGGCGCACCCAGATGCTGGACCTGATCGCGCGGATCGGATCCGAATTCGGGATCTCGATCATGGTCGCCTCGCACCTGCTCGGCGAGATCGAGCAGATCTGCGATCACCTGGTCGCCATCGACGGCGGTCGGCTGCTGCGCGCGGACACGATCAGCTCGGTCACCCAGGCGAGCTCGGTCTTGCTCGTCGAGGTGGACGACGGCACGGACGAGCTGCAGGCCGAGCTGGCCCGGCGCGGGCTGGCCGCCGTCGCCTACCAGCGCGGCCTGCTGCTGGAGGTTTCGGGCCCGCAGGCCTACGACACCATCCGGGACGCCATCGCCGACCTCGGGCTGCCGCTGACCCGGATGGAGCAGCGCCGGCACCGGCTCGAAGAGCTGTTCCGCGCGGACCCGAGTCTGACCGAGATGACAGGAGCTATCAGTGTCCAGTGACGCTGCCGGAGTGCAGCCAGTGGCCCTGGCCGGGGCAGGCGGGGTCATTCATGACATCGGCTACCGCCAGTACGGCGGCCAGCGGTTCGGCCGCCCGCAGATCGTCCGGGCGCTGGCCATCGACGGGCTGCGGACCTCGTTCGGCTTCGGCCGCGGGGTCAAGGCGAAGATCTTCCCGGTGCTGCTCTTCGCGATCATGTGCCTGCCCGCGGTGGTGAGCATCGCGGCGATGGCGCTGAATCCGAACAACGGCCAGCTGATCAGCTATGACACGTACCAGTCCACGCTGCGCCCGCTCGTGCTACTGGTGTTCGTGGCCCTCCAGGCGCCGAACCTGGTGTCGGGCGACCTGCGCTACCACACGCTGCCGCTGTATTTCGCCCGGCCGATCAGCCGCTCGGATTATCCGGTCGCCAAGCTCATCGGCTTCACCATGGCCTGCCTCGCGCTGATCGAGATCCCGCTGCTGATCCTGTGGGCCGGGACGATCTCGCAAGTGCACGGCGCCAGCGCGGTATGGCACCAGACAACCGCGTTTGGTCCCGGACTTCTGTACGGCGCGCTCTGGGCGCTGCTGCTGGCCAGCATCGGCCTGGCACTGGCGTCGGCTACGGGCAAGCGGGTATTCGCCATCTGCGCCGTCGCGATCCCGCTGTTCGTGACCTGGGTGCTGGCCACGGTGCTGAGTCACGTCGGACTGCAGACGTTCCAGGCGGTGGGGGGCGGCACGCAGCCGCCCGCGCTGGCGAGCCTGGCCGGGTTGATCAACCCGTTCACCGTCCTGGCCGGCTTCACCGACTGGCTGGGATCGGCCCCGAAGGTCTTCATCGGCGGGTTCGGCGGCGGCGGCGGGCCGATCGGGCGCCAGGCGCACCTGGTCGGGCACTTCGGGCCGCTGTACGGCGCGATGCTCGCGGTCATGCTCGCGGCGGCCATCGGCGGCCTGCTGGCCAGGTACCGGAAGGTGGGAATCGCGTGACCGGGATAGAGGTACAGGGCGTCTCGCGCTGGTACGGCAACGTGGTGGCGGTCAACGACATCACGATGTCCATCGGGCCGGGCGTGACCGGGCTGCTCGGGCCTAACGGCGCGGGCAAGACCACGCTGCTGCACATGATGGCCGGTTTCCTGCCGCCCTCGCGCGGCGAGATCAGCCTTGGCGGGCAGGCGAGCTGGCGGAACCCGGAGATGTTCCGCAAGGTAGCGCTGGTGCCGGAACGAGACTCGGTGTACGCGTTCCTGACCGGAGCCGAGTTCGTTCTGGCGACCGCGAAGCTGCACGAACTGCCGCAGCCGGAGGCCGCCGCCCGCGCTGCGATCGAGATGGTGGAGATGACCGAGGCGCAGGACCGGCGGATCTCGACCTACTCCAAGGGCATGCGCCAGCGCATCAAGGTCGGGGCCGCGCTGGTGCACGACCCGGAGATCGTGCTGCTGGACGAGCCGTTCAACGGCATGGACCCCCGGCAGCGGCTGCACATGATGGACCTGCTGCACGCCGAAGGCGAAAAGGGCCGGGTGATCGTGTTCAGCTCGCACATCCTGGAGGAGGTCGAGCGGCTGTCCGGCACGATCCAGGTCATCGTCGGCGGCCGGCTAGCGGCCTCCGGCGACTTCCGCGCCATCCGCCGGCTGATGACTAATCGGCCGCACGTGTTCGTGGTCCGGTCCTCCGACGACCGGTCGCTGGGCGCGGCGCTGATCGGCCGGCCCGCGGTGCGGGCCGTCGAACTCACCGCGCACGGCCTGCAGGTGCTCGCGTCCGACTACGGCACGTTCACCAGGGAACTGGCGGGTATCAGCCGCGATCACGGCATCCGGCTCACCGAACTGCTGCCCGCCGACGAGTCGCTGGAAAGCGTCTTCACCTATCTGCTGGCGGCGTGATGACCGGCCAGCAGGCGCAGCTAGCTCCCGGTCCCGTGGCCGGCGCGACGAAGAAAGCGGTGGTTCCGGTGTCGGGCCTCATCAACGGCGTCATCGTGCGGATTACGTTCCGGGCCACGCTCAGCCGCAAGCGGGCGTTGCTGCTGGCCCTGCCCGCGATCCTGCTGATCGGCATCTCCGCGCTGCTGACCGCCACGGCCGCGCACAGCCCGGTGTGGCCGCCGGAGATCCTCGGCACCTTCGGCTTCACCGTGGTGCTGCCGCTCACGGCGCTGATCATCGGCACCAGCGTGCTGGGCGCCGAGATCGAGGATGGCAGCATCGTGCACCTGCTGGCGACGCCGGTGCGGCGGGCCAGCGTGATCGCGAGCAAGTACGTCGTGGCGGTCGCGCTCACGATCGCGCTGGCCGCGATCCCGGAGTACCTCGCCGCGGCGATCGCGACCGGCGCGGGCAGCAAACTGAGCATCGGCCTGCTGGTCGGCGCGATTGCGGCGTCCTTGCTCTACAACGCCCTGTTCATCTTCCTCAGCGCCACGTTCCGGCCGGGCCGGGCGCTCGCGTTCGGGCTCTGCTACATCGTCTTGTGGGAGGGCCTGCTGTCCAACCTGGTGCCGGGCGTGGCCCTGCTGTCCATGGGCCACTACGGGCTGGCGATCGCCAACGCGATCGCCCACGACGACGCGCTGCATGCCTATCTGGGCGCGGGCACCGGCATCGTGATGGGGATCGTGACCGGGGCACTGCTGATCGGCTTCGGCATCAACCGGCTCGCGGCGTTCACGATTAAGGGCGACGTGGCCTGATCTTCGCTGGCCCACCGCCAGGTCGGCCTACCGCCAGGTCGGCTGGCCCGCGGGGGCGGCCAGCCGGCCCGGCGGGCGGGCTAGCGCGGGGTCGTGTCGTCCGGCACGAACGCCGGACCGTGGCCGGGGATGATCACCGCCGCGACGCCGAGGACGCGGGCCCGGCTCGCGGCCAGGACGCCGGGGTCGGGCGCGAACGGATCCTGAGCCGGGCCGGCGGCGGCCCACCAGGCGTGCGTGCAGGCCTGCACGCCGTCGGCCGTCGCGGCCAGCGTGGTGATGTCCTCGGGCGTGTGCCCCGGCGTCGCGATCAGCCGGACCGACGGGCTCAGCTGCGCGCCGTCCGCCTCCCGGCTGATCCAGCGGTCGCCGTCGTAGATCGCCCAGTGGTCGTGGATCCTGGCCGCGGGGAAAAGCGCGGCGTTGACCGTGTGGTCGGGGTGGTGGTGGCTGAACACGACGTCGGTGACGGCCTCGGGCCGGACGCCGTGCTCCGCGAGCGCGGCCAGCAGGCCGTCGCGCGAGGCGACCATCCCCGGGTCCACGATGATCGTCACGTCGCCGTCACGGATCAGCGTGACCGTGCTGCCGACGTGCTCGCCGTCGGCTTCCTCGCGCGCGTAGCCGGGCTGGAGCACGTGTACCGTCGCGGAGCCGGTCCGCGGGAAGTCGTCCGCCGGCGCGGACACTAGCTGGCCGCCTTCGCGGCGGCCTTCATGTCCTTCTTGTATGCGCGGACGGCGGACAGCGACTCGTCGTCGACGATGTCCGCGACGGAGTAATGGGAGCCCTCGGTTCCGAAGTGCCCGGCGGCCTCCCGCCAGCCGTCCGGCTCGACCCCGAACTGCTTGCCGAGCAGGGCGGCGGTGATCTGGGCCTTGTACCCGCCGAATCCCGGCAGCCTGGCCAGCCTGGCCACCAGCTCCTTGCCGGTCGCCGCGCCGGTCCACACGCTCGCCGCGTCGCCGTCGTACTGCTCGACGACCTGCCTGGCCAGGTCCTGCGCCCGCGCCGCCATGGCCTTCGGGAACCGGTGCAGGGCGGGCCGCTCGGAGAAGATGGCCGCGAGCGCGTCCGGGTCGAAGCCCGCCAGCTCGGCCGCGGTCGGCTCGTGCCCTAGCCGCAGTGCCAGCTGGTACGGGGAGCTGAACGCCTTTTCGAGCGGCACCTGCTGGTCCAGCATCATGGCCAGCAGCAGCGCGAACGGGCTGCGGGACAGCAACTCGTTGGCCGCGTCCTCAACGGGCAGGTTGAGCGTCATGGGGGAACCTCCGTGGTCAGCGAAGCCCATCATCCACTATCGGGTGAGCTACCGGGTATTCTGCGGCTCAGACCCATCACGGGCAGGCCGGGGGAACTATCCGGCAGGCCAGGTGAGTTAATACTGGTAGGGGTTGGTACCCCGAAAGAAGGAGTCCGGATATGACACCGCGCGTTAGGTATGGCCTCTTCGGCCTCATCGGGGTCATCGGGCTGATCCTGCTGATATCGCACCCGCTGATCGGCATCATTCTGATCGCCGCCGCGATCGCTATTCCGGTCGTCGCCTACCGGGCCCTCAGCCCGTCACAGCGGCGGAAGCTGCGCGAGAACCGCAGGCGCAGGCAGATCGGCGGCTAGCCGCAGACTTACTCGCACCGCTGGGCGTGGCCGTGGACGCTATAGGGTCCACGGCCACGCCTAGTTGGTGAGTTCACTGGCGAAGGTGGTTCAGCCGGCCGGTCACGCCTGGCCGGGGTGCCAGTAGGCCGGGAACTCGCGCGGTGCCTGCGGGCCGACGTACGTAGCGACCGGCCGGAAGATGCGGTTGTCCTGGATCTGCTCCAGCACGTTGGCCATCCAGCCGACGACCCGGCTGCAGGCGAACGTCGCGGTGAACAGCTCCCGCGGCAGGCCCGCCGCCTCGAGCACCACGCCCGCGTAGAACTCGACGTTCGCGTACAGCTCGCGGCCCGGCTTGAGCTCGGCGAGCAGCGCGACCGCGGTCTTTTCCACGTGCTCGGCGAATCCGACCCGCTCGCTGTGCAGCTCCTGAGCCACCTCGTGCAGCAGCTGCGACCTCGGGTCGATCGTCTTGTAGATGCGGTGCCCGAAGCCCATCAGCTTGTCGCCGTGCTCGATGGCGTGCCGCAGCCACGGCTCGGCGGCCTCCGGCGTGCCGATCGAGTCCAGCATGTCGAACACCCGGGCCGGCGCCCCGCCGTGGAACGGCCCGGACAGCGCCGCGATCGCGCCGCTGATCACCGCTCCGAGGTCGGCGCCGCTGGAGGCGATGACGCGAGCGGTAAACGTCGAGTTGTTGAAGCCGTGATCGATGGTGAGCATCAGGTAGCGCTCGACCGCGTAGACGCTCCGCTCGTCCGGCTCCTGGCCCGTGATCATGTACAGGTAGTTGGCCGCGTAGCCGAGGTCGGCCCTGGGCTCGACTACCTCCTGACCGGTGGCGAGCCGGTACAGCTGGGCCGCCAGCGTCGGCATGACGGCGCTGATCTGCTCGGCCTGAGCCAGGGTCACTTCGGGCGTCTGGTCGGTCCACGGCTTGCACCCGATCGACTGCGCGGCGAGGGAGAACGCGGTGCGCAGGGACTCCAGCGAGCCGGGCTTACTCAGTCGCGCGATGGCCGGCAGCAGCTCGCCGACCCCCGCAGGCAGCGGGCGCAGCGCCGCCGTCTCCTGCCGGAACGCTGCTCGCTGGTCGTCGGCCGGCAACTCACCACGCAGCATCAGGTGCCAGGCGTCCTCGAAGCAGCCGCGGCGGGCGATGTCGACGGCGTTGTACCCGCGGTAGTGGTAGAAACCCAGGCGGCCGAGCACGTCGGAGACAGTTGTCCGGGCTACCGACACGTCGGCCAGGCCCGGCTGCGCCTGATACGGCTCGCTCTTGGCCGCGGCACTGGCCACGGCGTTCGCTGGGGCGCTCATGTTGTCTCCTTCAGCAGCGGGGATCCGGCCCTCATTACAGGGTCCGGCAGCTCATCTATTATTGGTAGATACTGTACTGAGCTGTCAATGTTGATTAAAATCAACTATGCTCGTCGGGAGCGAGGGCAGCATCCGGCGGCGCGCTGAGCTTGGAGCACCCGCCAGCCGGGCGGCCCCGAGCGGGTGCGGCCGGTGCAGGGACATCACCTTGTGGTGCCCGGTGCGCGGCGCGGCACGCTCGTGCGGACCAGCATTCGCGGCGGGCCGGTTAGACGACCAGGGACGAGTGGAAAGGGCGGCGGGGTGACGGAGTGGATCGGCGCCGCGGAGGCGGCGGACCGGCTGGGCATCAAGCCCGCGAGCCTGTATGCCTACGTCAGCCGCGGCGTCCTCACCCGGCGCCGCGACGCGGACGGCCGGGCCAGCATGTTCGACGCCGACGAGGTCGCCCAGCTCGCTCGGAAGGGCAGGCCACGCCGCCCGGGCGGCGGCTCTGAGCTGATCATCGAGTCGGCGATCACCGAGATCACCGACGGCACGCTGCACTACCGCGGCCTGGACGCCACCTGGCTGGCCCGCAACCGGTCCTTCGAGGACGTCGCTGGCCTGCTCTGGACGGGCGAGCTGGCCGCTGCGGGCACGGGCGATCTGGCCGGCCAGTGGCAGGCCACCCCCGCGGCGCTGGCGGTGGGTGGTGCCGCCCAGTCGGCCCTGCCGGCTGGCACGCTGCCGCTTGAGCGGTTGCAGGTCATCGTGCCCGCTCTGGCCGCGACGGACCAACTCCGGCTGCATCTGGACCGGTCCGCGGTGATCGCGGCGGGCAAGGCGCTGATCGCCGGGATGGCCGGCGCCCTGCCGGGCGCCGAGGGTGAGGCCAGCAGAAGGCCGGCGGCGGCCAGGACGGGGCCGCGCCGGGCGACGGCCCTGGGGCGGATGCCGCATCCATCCCCCGGCGGCTGGCGGGACGGCTGTGCGCCGGGCCGGTGCCGGCCGGGCTGGAGCCGGTGCTGAACGTCGCGATGGTGCTGCTGGCCGACCACGAACTCGCCGCCTCGACGCTGGCAGCCAGGGTCGCGGCGTCGATGCGGGCAGATCCGTATGCGGTCGTGGCCACCGGCCTGGGCGCCATGGGCGGTGCCCTGCACGGCGGGGCGGCGCTCGGTGCGGAGCTGATGCTGGCGTCGGCCGAGTCGCCGGAGGAGGTGCCGAGAGTTGTCGGTGACCTGCTCAGGCGGGGGGAGCGGCTGCCGGGATTCGGGCACTTTGTCTACAAGGACGGCGACCCGCGGGCAAACCTGCTGCTGCAGGTCGTCCAGGAGTACGCGGCCGACTCGCCGCGGCTCGCGGTGGCCTCCGCCGTGGTCGCCGAGGTCCGGCGGCGCTCACTGCCCGAGCCGAATATCGAGTTCGCCCTGGCCGTGCTCGCCGCCGTCGCGGGCATGGTCCGCGGCGCGGGCGAGGCCATCTTCGCGGTTTCGCGTACGGCAGGCTGGATCGCGCACGCCCTCGAAGAGTATGACCGGAACATTCCGATCCGTCCCCGCGGCGTCTACGTCGGCCCGATCCCCGCGGCAGTTGCCGAGTAGCACGCCCGCCGCCCGCCGGGCACGTGTGCCGGGCAACGAGGAGGGGCACGGAGGTGGTGTAGTGATCGAGATCATCGGCATCGACACGCCCACGCTGGGCGACCGCGGGTACCTCGCCACCGACGGCGAGGTTGCGCTAGTGGTCGATGCCCAGCGGGACTTCGACCGGGTCACGGCCGTCGCCGCCGACCGCGGCGTCACGATCACGCACGTGGTCGAGACGCACATCCACAACGACTACGTCACCGGCGGCTACGGGCTGGCCCGTGCAGTCGGCGCGCAGTACCTGGTCAACGCCGCGGACCCGGTCACCTTCAGCCGGACCGTCGTGCAGGACGGCGACGTGGTTGAGGTCGGCGGGATGCGGGTGCGCGCGATCAGCACGCCGGGCCACACGTTTACGCACCTGTCCTACGCGATCAGCGCGGCGGGGGACCCGGATAGCGCCGAGGCGGTTTTCAGCGGGGGATCGCTGCTCAACGGCTCGACCGGCCGCACCGACCTGCTCGGCCCGGACAACACCGAGGAGCTCAGCCGGGCTCAGTACGACTCGGTCCGGCGGCTTGCCCGCGAGCTGCCGGGAACCGCCGCGGTCTGCCCGACGCACGGCTTCGGCAGCTTCTGCACTGCCTCGTCCGCTACGGCGGCGCCCGCAGCTGGCGCGGCGTCGACGATCGAGGCCGAGCGGCACACGAACCCGGCGCTGACCGGCAGCAAGGCGAGATTCGTGGCGGACCTGCTGGCCGGACTCGACGCGTACCCGGCCTACTACGCGCACATGGCGTCGGCCAACATCACCGGCCGGGCGGAGCCGGACCTGACTCCGCCGCGGCGGGCCGATCCGGCCGAGCTGCGGGCCCGGATCGAGGCCGGCGAGTGGGTAGTTGACCTGCGGTCGCGCACCGCGTTCGCGGCGGGTCACCTGGCCGGAACGCTGAACTTCGAGGCCGAGGGCAGCCTGGCGACGTACCTGGGCTGGCTCATCCCGTGGCAGTCGCCGCTGACCCTGCTCGGTCCCAGCCCGGAGGTCGTCAGCCAGGCCCAGCGCGAGTTGTGCCGGATCGGCATCGACGAGATCGCCGCCGCGGCGTACGGGTCCGCGAGCGACTGGGCCGCGGGGGCGCCGCTCGCCTCCTACCGGGTGGCCACCTTCAGCGACCTGTCGGCCGGGGCCCGGACCGGGGAGTTCGCCGTGCTCGACGTGCGCCGCCGCAATGAGTGGCGGGCTGGGCACCTGGACGGTGCCATCCACATCCCGCTCCATGAGCTCGCCGGCCGGATGACGGAGCTGCCGGACGGCGAGATCTGGGTGCACTGCCAGGGCGGCTACCGGGCCGCGATAGCGGCCTCCATGCTCGCCGCCCGCGGGCGGCGAGTCGTGCTCGTCAACGATCGGCTGGATGCCGCCGGCCAGGCCTCGTAGCGGAATCAGAACGGCGTGGCCCGCATTATGACTACACCAACCGCGATCCGGGAGATACGTCATGGCAGTACGCCGGCTCAATCACGCGGTCCTGTACGTGCGGGACCTGGCCGCCAGTGTTGACTTCTACACCGACGCGCTGGGTTTCGAGGTCCGCATGGAAATTCCCGGCCGGGCCGCGTTCCTGCGCGCGCAGGGTACCGCGAACGACCACGACCTGGGACTCTTCGCGGTCCCCGAGGGCAGCCTGCCGGACGGGCCCTACATCGGCCTGTACCACCTGGCCTGGGAGGTCGGCACGCTGGCCGAGCTCGCGCAGACCAGGGACCGGCTGGCCGCGCGCGGTGCGCTGGTCGGCGCGAGCGATCACCGGGTGTCCAAGTCGCTGTACGCCAAGGATCCGAACGGCATCGAGTTCGAGGTGATGTGGCGGGTGCCGGCCGAGGACTGGGACCGGGAGACCAAGTCAGGGGCGATGATCGCGCCGCTCGACCTGGAGGGCGAGATCGCCCGCTGGGGCGACCGGGTCACCGGCGCGGCCGCGGGCTCGGTGACCTGAGCCGGCCTGGCCTGCGCCCGTCAGGGTAGCGGGATGACGCTGCCCTCGTCGGCCAGCAGGATCTCGCCACCGAAGCAGGCCGCCGCGTCGGCCTTGCTGGCCTGCCGGTCGTTGCCTGGCCAGAAGTGCGTGAGCAGCAGCCGCCGCGCGGCGGCCGCCGCCGCGGCCTGGCCAGCCTGCGCCGCCGTCAGATTGAACGCGGGGCCGCCGTCCGGCTGGTGCCGCTGCTCCCAGCTGGTAGCGTCCGCGATGTACAGATCGCAGTCCCGGCCCAGGTCCGCCAGGGCGGCCGCCGGCCCGGTGTCGCCGGTATAGGCGACGGTCAGGCCCGGCGCGGACAAGCGCACGCCCGCGTTGGGCACGTAGTGCGGCAGCAGCACGCTGTCCAGCCGGAACGGGCCTGCGGACTGCGCCGGCGCCGGAATCGGATGCCAGTCGAAGACCTGGCTGACCGCGGTGCGGTCACCGTCCTCCAACTCGGTCAGCCTGGCTACGACCCCGTCCGGAGCGAACAGCGGGATCTTGGCCGCGCCCGGCCTGCCCATCCACCGGGCCCGCATCAGCGCGTGCAGGTCGACCATGTGGTCGGGGTGGTGGTGGCTGATGATGACCGCGTCGAGCCCGTCCGCCTCGGCCGAGTCGAGCGCGGCAAACAGCCGGGCCGCGGTACCGTAACCCAGGTCGATCGCGATCCGCGCGCCGTCGTGCTCCAGCAGGAACCCGGCGCAAGCCCGGTTCGGCTCCGGCCACGCGCCGCAGCCGCCGAGTACGGTCAGCTGGCTGTGCATTTTGCGGCGCGCTCCTTCGGGCCCGAAATACCTTGCCGGTGGCCGGCCGCGCCGCTGGCTAAGTGCTGCTGCTGCGGGCGGGGCGCCTGCCGGGTCAGACTCGGCGTGCTGGTGACTGCGAGCCTGGCAGCTCGGGTCCGCCCGGCGGCCGCGTGCTCACCTCAATTGTGCCCTTGTACGCGATCCCGCGCACGTGCACGACCGGCGCATCGGCCGGCAGCAATGCCTCTAGGTCCTCCGCGGCCGACCAGCCCTTGCTCACCCCGAAGCCGTCCAGTTCGACTCGGACGCCCGGCGGGACCAGGACGTCGACGTGCGACTTGTACGCGATTACGGCCATCGTGGTCGCCGGTCCGGCCAGTTCGGCCGCCCGCAGGTCGAGCCGCCCGCTGCCCTTGTAGATGACGCAGCGGAATCGCTGCGGCACCCGCCACCGGCCGCCGCGGCGGATCGAGCTCTTATACGCCATCGCGAGCTTGCCCGGCCGCGGGCCGTCGGCCGTCTGCGCGATCGCGGCCGGGCGCGGCGCGGCCGCGGGCAGGTCCGCAGTGAGCACGTCAAGCTCGGTGCTGACCTTGGCGGTCAGGGCCGCGCGCATCCGCTGGTCGAACTCATCGTCGTCCAGCCTGCCCTCGGCGAACGCGTCCTGCAGCCGGTGCGCGGCGGCGTCGCGGTCCCGGTCGCCGACCCGGATCGCGGGTGGCTGGCCGGGGTCGGGCTGGATCGGCGGCTCCATGGCGTTGCGCTCCCTCGGGAATCAAGATGTATCTTGACTAAGATACCGGAACCACTTCCCGCCGCGCCGGGGGTGTTTGGTCCGGAACGGCGTCCGCCCGCGCCGCGGTGCTTCGCTCGCGCATCGCGGGGTGAGCTAGCTGGCCCGGCTGGCCGGCTTCGCGAGGCTCGCGTACAGGTCCGCCGTCTGCGCGGCGATCGAGTCCCAGCTGAACTCTTCGACCGCCCGGGCCCGGCCGCGGGTGCCGAACTCAGCGGCTCTGGCCGGGTCGGCGAGCAGGGAGTTGATCGCCGCGGCCAGCGCGGCGTCGTCATCGGCGGCGACCAGCAGGCCAGTCTGGCCGTCCTGCACCACCTCGGGGATGCCGCCGACGGCCGAGGCCACCACGGCGGTGCCGCAGGCCATGGCCTCCAGGTTCACGATCCCGAGCGGCTCGTACAGCGACGGGCAGGCGAACACGCTCGCGTGGCTCAGGATCTGGATGACCTCGGGCTTGGCCAGCATGCCCGGGATCCAGATGACGCCGGACCTGGTCGCGCTCAGCTGGTCCGCCAGTGCGCCGACCTCGGCCTGCAGCTCCGGCGTGTCCGCCTGACCCGCGCACAGCACGAGCTGGGCCCGCGGGTCCAGCCTGGTAGCCGCGCGCAGCAGTACCTGAAGCCCTTTCTGCCTGGTCACCCGGCCCACGAAGACCACCGACGGGCGGCCGGGATCAATGCCGTACCTGGCCAGCACCGCCGTCTGCGGATCGGGCGCGTACTGGCGCGCGTCGATGCCGTTGTAGATCACGTGCACGCGGTCGGGCGGCACGTTCGGATAGGTCATCAGGATGTCCGCGCGCATGCCGCGGGACACGGCGATGATCGCCGCCGCCGACTCGATCGCGGTTCGCTCGCACCAGCTCGACACCGCGTACCCGCCGCCGAGCTGCTCGGCCTTCCACGGCCGCAGCGGTTCCAGCGAGTGCGCCGTCAGCACGTGGGGTATCCCGTGCAGCAGCGCGGTGAGGTGGCCGGCCAGGCTCGTGTACCAGGTATGGGAGTGGACCACGTCCGCGTCCGCCGTGGCTGCCGCCATCGACAAGTCAGCGGAGATCACCTGGAGCGACTGGTTCGCCTGCGCCAGGTGCGGCCACGGCTGATGCGCTACCGCGTCCGGGCGGTCGGCCCCCTGGCAGTGCACGGTCAGGTCCACAAGCCCGGCCAGCGACCGGGCCAGGTACTCCACGTGCACGCCGGCGCCGCCGTAGACCTCCGGCGGGTACTCGCGGGTCAGCATCGCGACCCGGAGGGCGCGGCCCCCACCGCTCACAGGTGTACTTCCTGGCCCTTGCCGACCACGGTGATGCCGCCTTCGGACACCACGAAGCCGCGGGCCCGGTCGTGCTCCTTGTCCACGCCGACGACCGCGCCGTCGGGGACCACGACGTTCTTGTCGAGGATCGCGTTCTCCACGATCGCGTGCCGGCCGATCTTCGTGTTGTCCAGGATCACGGCGCGCTCGACCCGGGACCAGCTGTTGACCCGGACGCCGGGGGACAGCACCGCGTTGCGGACCAGGCCGCCGGAGACGACTACGCCGTTGCTGACGACGCTGTTGAGCGCCCGGCCGATCCGGTCGCCGCTGTCGTGCACGAACTTGGCCGGCGGCTGGGACGGGACGTGCGTGAGGATCGGCCACTTCGCGTTGTAGAGGTTGAAGAAGGGGTGCACGGCGCACAGGTCCATGTTCGCCTCGAAGTAGGCGTCCAGGGTCCCGACGTCCCGCCAGTAGCCGGCGTCGCGGTCCTCCGCGCCCGGGACCTCGTTTTCCAGGAAGTCGTAGACCTGAGCCGCGCCGTCACTGACCAGCATCGGCACGATGTCGCCGCCCATGTCGTGCCGGCTGCCATCGTCGGCCGCGTCCTTGCGCAGCGCATCCACGAGCACGTCGGTGCTGAAGACGTAGATGCCCATCGACGCATAGGCCAGGTCGGGCTGGCCGGGCATGCCCGGCGGCTCCGGCGGCTTCTCCAGGAACGCCTCGATCGTCCGGCCGTCGGCGGCCGCCTGGATCACTCCGAACGCCTTCGCCTCCTCCCGGGACACCGGGATCGCCGCCACCGTGACCCCGGCCCCGTGATCGATGTGCTGCTGGATCATCTGCCGCGGGTCCATTCGGAACACGTGGTCCGCGCCGAATACCGCGACGATGTCGGGCTGGTCGTCGAAGATCAAGTTCAGCGACTGGTAGATGGCGTCGGCGGAGCCGGTGTACCAGTGCGGGCCGAGGCGCTGCTGCGCGGGCACCGGCGTCACGTAGTTGCCGAGCAGGCTGGACAGCCGCCAGGTGGTGCTGACGTGCCGGTCCAGGCTGTGGCTCTTGTACTGGGTCAGCACGCAGATCCGCCGCATGCCGGCGTTGACGAGGTTCGAGAGCGCGAAGTCGATCAGGCGGTACAGGCCGCCGAACGGAACCGCAGGCTTGGCCCGGTCCGCGGTCAGCGGCGCCAGTCGCTTGCCCGCACCACCGGCGAGCACCATGCCGAGTACTTGCGGGTCAGCAGTCACGCTCCGTCCTCCCTCGGCCAGTCTGCCCGGATGCCGCTACGGCAACCAGTGTGGTGGGTGAAGCCGGAGAAAGGTACCCCGCTGGCTAAGCCGGGCGGATCAGCCGGATCTTGGACTGCTCGTGCCCGGTCTGCTCCCAGTCGGCCATGTACTGCGCTTCGAACCCGTAGCCGCGGGCCAGCTCGAGCAGAGTCTCGGTGCGGTAGTAGAAGTCCTCGCGCAGCACCTGATGCTCGCTGCCCCGGGTGGCGTCGAAGGTGAAGTCGAACATCCCGCCGGGAACCATGACACGGCCGACGTGCCGCAGGCATTCCTCGATGACCGGCAACGGGGAGTGGGAGAACACGCTGTGCGCGTGCACGACGTCGAAGTGGTCGTCCGGCAGGAACTCCAGCCGCAGATCGCGGACCAGGCCCAGGTACGGCAGCTTGCGCTGCAGGCCGTACTGGCCGACCGTCTCGTGCGCGGCAAGCAGGATGTCGGGGGAGATGTCGGTGCCGTAGTAGTTGCCGGAGTCCAGGTAGTCGATGAACAGCCGGCCCGCGCGCAGGTTGCCGCAGCCGATCTCCAGCATCCGCATGCCCGGCTTGAGGCCGTGCTTGACCAGGTAGTCGAACTGCAGCTGCCCGATGCGCAGCCACGACTCGCGGCTCTTGCTCCCGACGGCACCATCACTGCTGCGGGCAGCGTCCGATCGCATCACGGCCCGGTAGTACTGGACGTGATCGCGGGTGGTGAGCCACAGCCACGTATCGCGGCCGCGACGACGGGCGTAGCCGGCGATTCGGTCCGGATGCTGCAAGGCGTAGCCGACCAGGTGCGTCAGGCGCGAGCGGTCCTTGGAATGCACAGCCAAAGATTAGGGCAATTCAGTTCAGGCGGGTGCCAGCCGAGGCGCCCTGACCTCCGCTGTGCCGTCTCTTTGCGCTAGCGATACCTATGCCGCTCAGACCGGGGGTCCTTCGGTGTCCTTCTGGCCGCGGCCGGACGCGAGCCTGACGGCCAGCATGCGGGCAGTCTGCACGCCCGCGCCGAGCACGACGCCCCAGACCAGGGCCTCGCGCAGGGCCACCTGCGGGTCCTCGGGGTGCTCCGGCGGCTCCTTGCCGGTCAGCTTCTTCCAGGCGAAGAAGAGCACCTTGCGCGCGACAAACGCGGCCGCGGCGCCCGCCACGGCGCTTACCACCTTGGAAGCCCGGCCCCGGCCCGCTTATCCGACATGCGCTATCCCTCCCTGGCGTCCCAGGCCCGTGGTCGTGGGCACAGTCCGGCCGGAGCTGTGCTAGTGATTTCTAAGCCGATCATCCCACGGCGGAATCCGCGCGGCCGGCCGCCCTGGCAGTCTCGATAGCGGTCGCCAGGTCCGCGGGCCGCCGGGTGAACAGGAGCCAGTAGGGCGCCGCGATATCGGCCGAGCAGACCTCGATGTAGACGGCCTTGCGCAGATAGGGCCTGATCAGCAGGTTCGCGCGCGGATCAGCCCGCGGCCCGCGCAGCGCCCTCGCCTGGGCCTCGGTCAGCTCGCGGACCTCGCCGGTCGCGGCCAGCGGCAGCCGCCGGCCATCGGCGATCAGCTCAGGGCCGCGGATCTCGATCGCGGCGCGACCCCAGTTCAGCAGGAAGGCGGCCGTGATGAGGAACAGTGTCGCGTAGGTCACTACCGCCGCCCAGAGCGGGAAGCCGAACCAGACGATGGACCCGAACGTGAACATAATCAGCATCCCGTTGACCCACCAGGACACCGGCGCGCGCAGGCGCTCGCGGTAGCTGTGCATGGCACCACGGTAGTTGGTTACATGTACTCCATGACCGGGCGATGGGCTGGAGCAGGGGCCAGGCGGGCCAGGCGAGGAGCCGGCGCCCGCGGGACTACGCGGGAGCATCCGGCGGCTCTTCGCCCGCGGTCCGGCCGAGTCCGCGGCCAGCCCGGCGGGCGATCCCGATCAGCCCGAGGCGGAGCCGGACGGTGCGGCCGCCGCCCCGGCCGGCACCGCGCAGACTCCGCGCTGGCTGCAACTCGCGGCCGGGTGGTCGTGGCGGCTGCTCATCGTCGCGCTGCTGATCTACGTCATCTTCCGGCTGGCCGTGGAGTTGCGCCTGGTGGTGCTCCCCTTCATCGCCGCCCTGCTCCTGACCGCGCTGCTG
Source organism: uncultured Actinomycetota bacterium (assembly GCA_963805805.1). Lineage (GTDB taxonomy): Bacteria > Actinomycetota > Actinomycetes > Streptosporangiales > Streptosporangiaceae > JAJYUU01. The sequence goes on from CAWDVS010000015.1 coordinate 187,162, forward strand.
GAGCCGCTGACGTCCAGGATGAAGCGCGTCGGGATGGCCCCGATGCTGGCCACCTGGTGCACGTTCCTGCTCGCGATCATCCTGATCGCGGGCGCCATCTTCCTGTTCGCCGACCGGGTGAGCGCGGACTACACGACGCTGGTAGCCGAGGTCACCAGGACCGCGCGCCAGGTGCAGCATTCGCTGGCAGGACCCCCGTTCCACCTCAACGCGAGGCGGCTGCAGACCTACACCGACGACCTGGCGAACTACCTGTCCCAGCACAAGGCGCAGATCGCCGGCACCGTGCTGGCCGGCGGCAAGTATGCGCTTGAGTTGCTGACTGGCCTGATCCTGATGCTGTTCATCTCGTTCTTCCTGCTGAAGGACGGGTCGAAGATCTGGACCTGGCTGATCAAGGGGCTGCGACCCGAGCCGCGGCGGCGGGTGAACCTGGCCGGCGAGACCGCGTGGCGGACGCTCGTGGCGTACGTGCGCGGCACCACCCTCGTGGCCGCGATCCACGCGCTGTTCATCGGGCTGGCCTTGTGGCTACTCGGGGTGCCGCTGCTCGTCCCGTTCATCGTGCTCGTGTTCATCGCCGCGTACCTGCCCCTCGTCGGCATCCTCGTGGTCGGCGCGCTGGCGATCCTGGTGGCGCTCGCCACGAAGGGCTGGGTCGCAGCGGTCATCCTGCTCGCCGTGCTGCTGGTGGAGAACCAGATCGAGAGTCACCTGCTGCAGCCGCTGGTCGTCGGCAGGCTCGTCCGGCTGCATCCGCTGTCGATCATCCTGGTGCTCGCCGTCGGGGGCATCATCGCGGGCATCCCTGGCGCGATCGTCGCGGTTCCGTTCACCGCCGTGATCACGTACGCGTGGCCGGTGCTGTGGGCGGGCAAGAGGGCCGGCTGAACCTGCCGCGGTGCGCGGCCGCCGGGTATCCGGGCCGCAGCCGCCCGTCCCGGAGGAAATCAGCATGATGAGCGAGGGCTACCCGCCCGGCCCAATACAGATCCTCATCAGGAGGCTGGACCCGGACCTGCCGCTGCCCGGCCAGGCCCACGCCGGTGACGCCGGCAGTGACCTGTACGCCGCGGCCGACGTCGACCTGGCGCCGGGTCAGCGCGCCGTCGTCGGTACCGGGGTTGCGATCGCGCTGCCCGCTGGGTACGCCGCGTTCGTGCATCCGCGGTCCGGCCTCGCAGCCGAGCACGGCGTGACGATCGTCAATGCGCCGGGCACTGTGGACGCGGGGTACCGTGGCGAGATCAAGGTGATCGTGCTGAACACCGACGGCGAGCGATCCGTGCGGCTCAGGCGGGGCGACAGGATCGCCCAGCTTGTCATACAACGCGTGGAAACCCCGGTATTCCTGGAAGTCGACGCACTGCCAGGATCTCAGCGCGGGGCCGGCGGTCACGGGTCGACCGGGGGGTATGTGAAGGCTGACCGCTGATCAGCGGCGGCAACGAGCTTCGGGCGACGGCAGCCGCGCCGCCCGGAAGTTAGGAGCGAGCAGGTGTTCCGACGGCGAGGCCGCGCGGGTGCAGATCCGGCCGCACCTGACGGCATTGAGGACGAGTACGCGGCCGACGATGAGCTGGCCGCGGACGACGACTACGAAGACGACGAGGAGTACGACGAGCCCGAGCCAGTCGAGGCCGACGCTGCCGACGAGGACGGCGAGGACGACAAGCGACCCGGCCGGCACGCCAGGACCGGGCGAGATGATCTCAGCGACCCGACCACCTGGACCAGGCTGCGCGATTCCGCGGTGGCCACGCCGGCGCACACCCGGTCCGAGGGTCCGTGGGACAGCTCCGGCGACTATCCCGAGGCTGAGCGGATCGATCTTGGCTGTCTGCTGGTGCCCGTCCGAGAGGGCTCCGACGTGCAGATCGGGGTCTCCGAGGAAGCGGGGATCTCCATCGCCGTGGTAGCTGGCGACAGCGCGCTCCAGCTGCTGCCGTTTGCCGCTCCGCGCAGCAGCGGGCTGTGGCACGAGGTGCTGCCCGAGATCGCCGACGAGGTCGCGAGCGCCGGCGGACGGAGCGAGACCCAGGCCGGGCAGTTCGGGCCTGAGCTGCTCGCCTGGATCAGCCCGCCCGCGCCCGACGGCAGCGGGATGCTGCCGCCGCAGCCGCTGCGATTCATCGGGGTCGACGGTCCCCGGTGGTTCCTGCGCGGGCTGATCAGCGGCCCGGCCGCGGTGGACGCCGCGCTCGCCCAGCCGCTGGAAGAGGTGTTCGCCGAGGTCGTGGTCGTCCGCGGGGAGCACGCGGTGCCGCCGCGCCAGCCGCTCGAGATCCGGCTGCCGCAAGAGGCGCAGCAGCTGCTTGAGGGGCAGCTCGAGGCGCGAGGGGCAGCTCGACGCGGAGGGGCAGCCGGACGGGATGCCGACGAACCCATTCGAGCGCGGCCCCGAGATCACCGAGACGCGGTAGCGCCGCCAGCGCCCGCGGTCAGCGCCCGGCGAGCAGCCTGGCCAGCTCGCCTTCGACATCCTGGCTGGTCACGAACAGCAGCTCGTCGCCGGTCTCCAGCGGATCTTCCTTGCTGGGGACGATCACCCGGCCGTCCCGCAAGATCGCGACGAGCGCCGTGTCGGCCGGCCATTCGATGCTGCCCACGTGCTTGCCCGCCAGCGGAGCGTCTTCCGGCATTGTCAGCTCGACCAGGCTGGCCTCGCTCTGGCGGAATGTCATCAGCCGGACCAGATCGCCGACGCTGACGGCCTCCTCGACCAGCGCCGACAGCAGCCGCGGGGTCGACACCGCGACGTCCACGCCCCAGGACTCGTTGAACAGCCACTCATTGTTGGGGTGGTTGATCCGGGCGACCACGCGCGGCACGCCGTACTCGGTCTTCGCCAGCAGCGAGACGACCAGGTTGGCCTTGTCGTCGCCGGTGGCCGCGATGACCACGTTGCACCGCTCAAGCGCGGCGTCATCCAGCGCGCTGATCTCGCACGCGTCGGCCAGCAGCCACTCGGCGCGCGGCACGCCGTGCACCTTGATCGAGGCCGGGTCCTTGTCGATCAGCAGGACCTCGTGCCCGTTGTCGAGCAGTTCCTTGGCGATGGACCGGCCGACCGCGCCGGCCCCGGCGATCGCGACTCGCATCAGTGCGCCCCTCGTCCGGGCGCCGGGTTGGCGAATACGGCGGCGACCCGGCCGAGACTCTGTTTCGTCGGTGATGACGTGCACCACGTCGCCTTCCTGCAGCACCAGCCCCGGACCGGGGACGATGGCCTCGCCCAGTCTGGTGATGAACGCGATCCGGATGCCCGCGGTGCTCTCCATGTCGCAGACCTTCTCGCCGATCCAGCCGTCGGCGTAGGCGACCTCGGCCAGCACCACGCCGCCGGACGGATCCCGCCAGAGCGACTCGGCGCCCTCGGGCAGCAGCCTGCGCAGCATCTGATCGGCGGTCCAGGCCACGGTCGCCACTGTCGGGATGCCCAGCCGCTGGTACACCTCGGCGCGGCGGGGATCGTAGATGCGCGCGACCACCCGCTGTACGCCGAAGGACTCCCTGGCCACTCTGGCGGCGATCACGTTGGAGTTATCGCCGCTGCTGACAGCCGCGAACGCCACCGCCCGCTCGATGCCGGCTTCGCTCAGTACGTCCCGGTCGAAGCCGATTCCGGTGACCTTGGTCCCTTTAAACCCGGACCGGAGCTTCCGGAAGGCCTCGGGATCCTGGTCGATGACGGCCACCGAGTGGCCCTGGTTCTCGAGGCTGTGGGCAATGCTCGAGCCGACCCGCCCGCATCCCATGATGACGATGTGCACGTGCCTTCCTCCAGCCAGCCAGAGCGGTGCAGTTCAACGTATTCCCTCTGGCGCGCCGCTGCCAGACTGGTACCCCGACAAAGCTCCAGCGCACCGCCAGGGCAACATGTAGCCCGTGGCCACCAGTCCTGCTCCCGGCGAGGTGCTGGAGCTGGCCGTCGGCGAGGTGGTGCACGGCGGCTGGTGCGTTTGTCGGCAAGATGATACGGGCTGGGTGATATTCGTCCGGCATGCCCTGCCCGGCGAGCGCGTCCTGGCCCGGATCACGCAGGTTACGTCCCGGTTCGCCAGGGCCGAGGCGATCGAGATCCTGGGCCCGTCGCCGGACCGGGTGGAGCCCCCCTGTCCGTACGCGGGCCCCGGCCGCTGCGGCGGCTGTGACTGGCAGCACGCCAGCCTGCCGGCCCAGCGGCTGCTCAAGGCGGCAGTGGTGCGCCAGCAGCTCAGCCGCGTGGCCGGCCTGGACCTGGACGTCAGCGTGGAGGCCGTGCCGGGAGCCGATGACGGCCTGGGCTGGCGGACGACCGTCGACTTCGCGGTGGACCGGGAAGGCACTGCCGGGCTGCGCCGGCACCGGTCGCACCAGATCGTCCCGGTGTCCGAGTGCCGGATAGCCCATCCGCTGGTCACGGCCGCCGGGGTGACCGGCAGGCGCTGGCCGGGGGCGCGGGCCGTCGACGTGGACGTGGTGCCGGAAACGGAGGAGCGCGGCATCCTCGTGCACCGCCAGGGCCGGGCCGGTCCCGCGGACCTGGCCGGTCTGGCTGCGCTGCCAGCGGACTCGGTGCTGGTGGCCGGGCGGCGCGGGCGCACCCCGGTCCGCGGCCGCGGCTATCTGATCCGGCGCGCAGCCGGCCGGGACTGGCGCGTCACCCTCGGCGGGTTCTGGCAGGTGCACCCGGGTGCGGCCGAACTGCTCGGCGCCGCGGTGCTCGGCGCGCTCGAACCGCAGCCCGGCGAGATGGCGCTGGACCTGTACTGCGGGGCCGGCCTGTTCGCCGGGCTGCTGGCCGACGCGGTGGGGCCGGCGGGTTCGGTCCTGGGCGTGGAGGCGGAGACCGCCGCGGTCCGGGACGCACGGCACAACCTGCGCGCGTGGCCCTGGGCCCGGGTGACGAAGGGCGACGTCGCGAGCGTGCTGGGCCGGGCCGGTCAGCCCGATGGCGTCGATCGCCGTGCTCGACCCGCCGCGCACCGGCGCCGAGCCCGCCGTCATCGAAGCCCTCTGCCGCCCCGGCCTGCGCCGCATCGCGTACGTGTCCTGTGACCCGGCCACGCTGGCTCGCGACCTCCGGCTGCTGCTGGCCGGCGGCTGGCGGCTGTCCGGCCTGCGCGCGTTCGACGCCTTTCCGATGACGCATCACGTGGAGTGCCTGGCTACCCTGACCCGCGAGTAGCCGAGCCCGCGGCGAGCGCGCAAAGATGTCCGTATGCGACTGCGAATCTTCACCGAGCCTCAGCAAGGCGCGGACTACGAGACACTGCTCCGGGTGGCGAAGGCGACCGAGGATCTCGGCTTCGACGCGTTCTTCCGGTCCGACCACTACCTCAAGATGGGCAACGTCAGCGGGCTGCCCGGCCCGACCGACGCCTGGATCACGCTGGCGGGCCTGGCCATCCAGACCGACGCGCATCCGGCTGGGCACGCTGATGAGCCCGGCCACGTTCCGGTATCCCGGCCCGCTGGCGATCTCGGTCGCCCAGGTCGACCACATGAGCGGCGGCCGGGTGGAGTTCGGTTTCGGCGCCGGCTGGTTCGACGCGGAGCACGCCGCCTACGCGATCCCGTTCCCGGACCTGGGCGAGCGGTTCGACCGGTACGAGGAGCAGCTCGCGATCATCACCGGCTTGTGGGCGACGCCGGAGGGCGAGCAGTTCAGCTTCGGCGGCAAGTACTACACGGTCACGGACTCGCCGGCGCTGCCCAAGCCGGCCCAGCGGCCCGGCCCGCCGGTGCTCATCGGCGGCGCCGGGGCCAAGCGCACGCCCCGGCTCGCGGCTCGCTACGCGGACGAGTTCAACGTGCCGTTTCACACCGTCGAGGACACCGGCAAGGCCTTCGGCCGGGTCCGGGACGCGTGCGCGGCGGCCGGCCGGGGGGCCGGGTCGATGACCTACTCGGCGGCACAGGTGGTGTGCTGCGGGCGGGATGACGCCGAGATCGCCAGGCGCGCCGCCGCCATCGGCCGCGAGCCGGACGAGCTGCGCGCGCACGGTCTGGCCGGCTCGGTCGCCGAGATCCGGGACCGGATCGGTGAGTTCGCCGAGGCCGGCGCCGCGACCATGTACCTTCAGGTACTCGACCTCAGCGACCTCGACCACCTGGAACTGCTCGCGGAGCTGATCGACTAGCCAGGTCCTAGCACGCCGCCGCCGACCTTACCCGGCACGGCCAGACCAGGCCGCTGACCTTCGCGCCGCGAGCCGAGCGGACCGGCGGCGGGATCGAGGTCTCCGGGTCGTGTTCGCGGACTGGGGCATCAGCAACCCGAGCTTCCCGCCGTTCGTCACGACGCAGAACCACGGCGAGCTGGAGGTCCTGGTGAAGCCCGCGTCCGGCTAGCTGCCGCCCTGGCCGAGCCACTCGGTCCGCGGGTCGTAGTCGACCTCCAGCTCCTCCTGCGGTGGCCGCATGTCTTCGGGGACGTGCCGCAGGTTCAGCCGGATCCTGGTCCAGGTCGACGACCGGCCGCGCATGGCGTCGACCAGGATGTCAGCCGGCTCCAGCAGCGCCGCGGCCGCCGGGTGCCGGGCCTTCCACCGGTCCAGCCCGGCCAGCGCGTCATCCTTTTTCTTCGCCCTGGCCACCTCGATCATCGGGATGGTGGTGGCGCGCCGGCCCGCGGGACCGCTGGACTTGCCCGGCGCGGGCGCGGGCACCGTCCGCCGCTTGGAGGGCTGCACCCGCGGCTGCTCGCCCTCCTGCTTCTCGAAGTGCGGCGGCCACGGCGCGTCCGGCAGCCCGGCGGCCTCGTCCGCGGCCGCGAGTTCGAGCAGGGCGGTCAGCGAGCCGACCGCGTCGTCGATGCCCGCGCCGAGGTCACCGAGCCGCGCGTACCGCTCGGGCATGGTGTCGATCGTGAACGCGGCCGGGTCGCAGTCCGGCACCTCGTCCCAGCGCAGCGGCGCCGACACGCGCGCATCGGGCGTGGGCCGGACCGAGTAGGCGGACGCGACGGTCCGGTCCTTGGCGTTCTGGTTGTAGTCGACGAACACGCCGTGGCGTTCTTCCTTCCACCAGCGCGCGGTCGCGTCCTGCGGCGCGCGCCGCTCGATCTCCCTGGCGAGCGCGACGGCGGCGCGCCGCACCTCGGTGAACGTCCAGCGCGGCTCGATCCGGCTGTAGATGTGGATGCCGCGCGAGCCCGACGTCTTCGGCCAGCCGGTCAGCCCGAAATCCGTCAGCACGTCGCGCGCGACGAGCGCGACGCGGACGATCTGCGGCCAGCCGATGCCCGGGATCGGATCCAGGTCGACGCGCAGCTCATCCGGATGGTCGATGTCGTCCGCGCGGATGGGATGCGGGTTGAGGTCGATGCAGCCGAGGTTGGCCACCCAGGCCAGCCCCGCGGCGTCGGTGACGACGATCTCCTCGGCGGTGCGGCCGGAGGGGAAGCTGAGCACGACGGTCTCCAGCCAGTCCGGCCGCGAGCTGGGTGCGCGCTTCTGGAAGAACGCCTCGGCCTCGGCGCCGTTGACGAACCGCTTCAGCACCATCGGCCGGCCGCGCACGCCGGTCAGCGCGCCGTCGGCGACGCTCAGGTAGTAGCGGACCAGGTCCATCTTGGTGTGCCCGGTGCGCGGGAAGTAGACCTTGTCGGGGTTGGACACCGTCACGGCCCGGCCGGCCACCTCGATGGTCTCCTTGCGATCCGGCATGGAGTCCACAGTAATTCGCGGAACCGGCGCCCGGCCCGTAGCGTCACAGTGTCATGAAGACGAGCTGGATTTGCGCGCCCGCCGCAGCGCTCTGCCTGCTCGCGGCCGGCTGCGGCTCGGCCGCCGCGCCGCCGGGCGCGCGGGTGACCTCGGACCGGGCCGCCGGGCCGACGCTGGCGGGCAACCGCAGGCTCGCCCGCGCCGAGGCGGCGAAGCTGCTGGCGCTCGTGCGGGTGCCGCCCGGCGCGCGGCGGCTGCGCTCGGCGCCGGCCAGCATGCCGATGCCGGCGCTGGGCGAGCCGGGGGTGACCGGCCTGGCTGATGCTCAGCAGTCCTGGCGCCTGAACATGCCGGTCAGCTCGGCCGCCCGCGTGGCTCGCCGCGCACCGCCCCGCCGGGCTGAAGGAGACCGGCTGGGCCAACCCGCCGCCGCCGACCGGGTATAGCTTCGCCGGACCGGCCAGCGCCGCCTGGGGCGGCGCCGAACTCGATGTCGGCGTGGCCCCGGCCGGCGCGAACGCCAGTTTCCTGCGGGCCGACGGCCTGGTCGCCTGGCTGGACCCGGTCCCGTACCGGGACACCGCGACCGGGCCGCGGCTGCGCGTGCTGGCCTCCGGCCGCTGCCCGGCGACCGACTCGCGCGTCGTCGGCGTGCGCAATCCCGGCGCGCACCTGACCCGCACGCTGCTGCCGGCCGGCCGGCCGGCCGCCGCGCTGCGGTGCTCGTACTACGGCGCGAACGGCAAGCCATTCGAGCTGAAGGCGCAGCAGCGGCTCGGGCCGGCCAGGGCGCGGAAGCTGGCGGCGGCGATCGCCCGGATCCCGGTCAGCCACGAAGTCGGTGCGATGTACCACTGCCCGGCCGACGACGGGTCGGCGGTGCTCGTGGCGTTCGCCTACCCGGGCCGGGGCAGCGTGGACGTGTGGGCCGAGGTCACCGGCTGCGCCACCATCGCCAACGGCTACATCTACGCGAGCGGGGACCTGCCGTAGGTCAGCGCAGGGCCGGTTTCGGCGGCGGCGGGCACGGCTCGCAGCTCGGCCGGGCGCGGCGGTTCGGCCGGCCGGTCAACCCTGGCGTTGCGGCCGACGGCGGTCGCCGCGATGACGGCCACCGCCGCGGCCCCGGTCAGCAGGCTGACGTGCTCGCCGAGCAGCAGCGCCGACCAGCCGAGGGTGAGCGCGGGCTGAGCGAGCTGCAGCCTGCCGATCCGGGCCACGCCGCCGCGGGCCAGCGCCTGATACCAGACGAAGAAGCCCAGGCACATCGACACGGCGCCGAGGTAGGCGAGCGCGAGCACCGACCGCAGCAGGACGTGCTGCGGCGGGCTGGCCACCCCGGCGGCGACCGAAACCGGCACGCTGATCGGCGCCGATGCGACGAGAGTCCAGCAGATCACCCGCCAGCCGCCGTACTCGCGGGCCAGGATGCCGCCCTCGGCGTAGCCGGTCCCGCCGACGACGATCGCGACCAGCAGCAGGATGTCGGGTCCGCGCAGCCGGCCGCCGCCCTCGGCGACGGCGAACCCCACCACTACGGCCAGACCGAGGGCAAGCGCGAGCCAGTAGCCGGGCCGCGGCCGCTCACCGGCCCGCAGCACGGCGAGCCCAGCGGTCGCGGCCGGAATCAGCCCGGTGAGCACCGCGCCGTGCACGCTGCTCACGTGTCGCAGGGCAAGCGCGGACAGCAGCCCGAAGCCGACGCCGACCGTCGCCACGACGATGAGAAAACTGCCCAGCCGCGCCCGCGGCGGCAGCAGCCGCTCGCGCTTGGCCGCCAGCACGGCGACGGCGAGTACCGCGCCGAGCACGGAGCGGCCAACGCCGACGAGGACCGGGCTGAACGACTCTTCGGCGAGGGTGGTCGCCGGGAACGTGACGCTGAACGCGAGCACCCCGAGCAGCCCGAGCAGGACCGGAGACGCTTCCGTCGACAGGCCAGAAGTGCTTCTATTGGCTCTCATGAACGACGATAACAGCGACGGCCCGGCCCTCGCCAGCCTTGAGGCTCTGATCAGCGACCTTCCGCCGGATAGCAAGCTGCCGTCCTATCGCGCTCTGCAGCAGCGCTATCGCCTCAGCCCCGCTACGGTGCAGCGGATGCTGGCCGACCTGGCTCGCCGCGGGCTGCTGGTGACCCGGCCGGGCAGCGGCACGTTCACCGCTCCCTGGCGGCCGCCCCGGCACCCGGCCGACCTGTCCTGGCAGACCCTGGCGCTGGGCGCGCGGGCCGGGCTCGGCCCGGACCTGGAGCGACTGGTGGATCCGGCGCCGGCGGACTCGATCGGGCTAGCCAGCGGCTTCCCGGACGAGCGGCTGCAGCCGGTCGGGCTGCTCGCGGCCGCGACGGCCAGGGCGGCGCGCCGGCCGCACGCCTGGAGCAGGCTGCCGATAGCCGGGCTGCCCGAGCTGCGCAGCTTCCTGGCCGCCGAGGCGGGCGGTGGCCAGCTAACCGAGCAGAACGTGCTCATCGCGTCCGGCGGCCAGGCCGCGCTGTCGGCGGTCTTCCGGCACCTGTGCGCGCCCGGCGACCCGCTGATCGTCGAGTCGCCGACGTACGTCGGCGCGCTGGCCGCGGCCCGCGCGGCCGGCCTGACGCTGGTGCCGGTGCCCGGCGACGCCGACGGTGTGCTGCCTGACGCGCTCGCGGACGCGTTCGCCCGGACCGGGAGCCGGCTGGCGTACCTGCAGCCCCGGTACGCCAACCCGCACGGCTCGGTGCTCGCCCCGGAGCGCCGGGAGCCGGTGCTGCTGGCCGCCGCCAGGGCAGGCGCGTTCCTGGTGGAAGACGACTGGATGCGGGACTTCGATCTCGGCCCGCCCTCGCCGCTACCGCTGATCGCGCAAGACGATGACGGTCACGTGATCTACCTGCGCTCAGTGTCCAAGCCGATCGCCGCGGGGCTCCGGGTGTCCGGCCTGGCCGCGCGCGGCCCGGTGCTGGCCCGGCTGCGACGCGGGCGGATCAGCGACGACCTGTTCGTGGCGCCAATGCTGCAGCAGATCGCGCTGGACGTGCTGACGTCGCCGGGCTGGCCGCGGCACCTGGCGGCGGCCAGGCGGCGGCTGCGTGAGCGCCGGGACACGCTCGTCGTCGCGATCGCCGAACTGCTGCCCGGCTGCCGGCTCGACCTGGTGCCCGGCGGCGGGATGCACCTGTGGCTGCGGCTGCCCGAGGGCAGCAGCGACTCGGACGTGGCCGAGGCGGCCACCGCCCGCGGCGTCATCGTCAACCCGGGCCGGGCCAGCTTCCCGAGCGAGCCGCCGGCGGCCTACCTGCGGCTGAGCTTCGCCGCCGAGGAGCCGGCCGCGCTGCGGCAGGCGATCCGGCTCCTGGCCGAGGTGATCGAGCGCAGCTAGCCGGCCAGCTGGGTCAGCCGGTCAGCTCGGCACAGGCCTGCGTGAATGCCTGCGTGTGCGCGTCGGCGTCCGCCGCCGTCGTGGCCGGGCACATCAGCGCCATGTTGTGGAACGGGGTCAGCAGGATCCCGCGGTTGATCAGGTACAGGTGCAGGTACTCGTCCAGCTCGGTGTCGGCCGCCGCGGCCGACTCGCCGCCGGTGCGCGGCGGCTGCGGGCAGAACCGGTACTCGGCCCTGGCGCCGAGCTGCACGATGTTCCACGGCAGCCCGTGGCCGGCGATCGCGTCGCGGACGCCGGCGGTGTAGCGCCCGGCCACCGAGATCATCTGGGTGAAGGCCGCGTCGGTGAGCACGTGCTCCAGCGTGGCGCGCATCGCGGCGACCGACAGCGCGTTGCCGGCGAGGGTGCCGCCGACGCCGCCGGTGTCCTCGATGTCGGCGGCCGGGTCGGACAGGATGCGCTCGGCCAGGTCCGCCGAGAGGCCGTACGCGCCGGCCGGGATGCCGCCCGCGATCGACTTGCCGATCGTGACGATGTCGGGCGCGAGCCCCCAGGCCTGCGTGCAGCCGCCGGGGCCGGCGCTGAACGTGTGCGTCTCGTCGTTGATCAGCAGGCTGCCGTGCGCGCGGGTGAGTTCGCGGACCGAGTCCAGGTAGCCGGGAGCCGGCAGCACGATGCCGATGTTGGTCAGCGCCGGTTCCATCAGCACGGCGGCGACGTCGCCGTGCGCCAGTTCCCGCTCCAGCGCGGCCGCGTCGTTGAACTCGCAGACCCTGGTCGTCTCCCGCGGGTCGACCGGCGCGCCGACGTTCCCCGCCCGCGAGCGCGGGCCGTCCGGGGTCGCGACGATGAAGGACTCGTCCACGCTGCCGTGGTAGCAGTACGAGTAGACGAGGATCTTCGGCCGCCCGGTCAGCTGGCGGGCGAGCCGGATCGCCCACCGGTTGGCGTCCGTCGCGGTCAGCGTAAAGCTCCAGCAGGCCGGCCCGAAGCGGCGCGTCAGCTCCGCCGCCACCCAGGCCGCGTCCTCGGTCGGCAGCATCGTCGTGGCGCCGCCGAGCTCGCCGTACCTGCGGGCGACGGCGTCGCGCACGGCCGGCGGCGAGTGACCGGCCATGGCGCCGGTGTCGCCGAGGCAGAAGTCGATGTAGGTGTGCCCGTCGATGTCGGTCAGGCGGGCGCCGGCCGCGGACTCCAGGTACAGCGGGAACCCGCCCGGCCACATCCGCATCCAGGTCATCGGCACGCCGCCGAGCAGGTGCGGGGCCGACCCGGCGAACGCGGCGGCCGAGCGCGGACGGCCAGCCAGGTAGGCGGCGCGTTCCCGGTCGATGAGGCGGGCGAGGTGCGAACGCTGGACCGGCATTGCGCGACAGTACCAGCGCCTGGTCAGCGCTTCCTGGCCGGCTTGAGCTTCTTAGCGGGGAACGTCCGGACGTAGTCCAGCGCTTTGGCCACCCGGTCCGCGGCGGTCTGGGGCTCGGCCGGCACCAGCGAGCTGAAGTAGTCATTGTCCTCCTGCGACGGCTTCGGGATCTGCATGCCGCAACCGTCCCACCCGCCGACAATCCTGGCATGGTAGACAAGCAGGCGATCTTCCTAACCGACCCGCAGGAGGCGGCTATCAACGATCCGAATCTGACGCTCGGGGACATCCAGGCCGCGGCGGGCCGGCTGAGCGGGGTCGCGCACCGTACCCCGCTGCTCACCTCGGCCACACTCGACGCCGCGTGCGGCAGCACGGTGCTACTGAAGGCCGAGTCCTTCCAGCGCGGCGGCTCGTTCAAGTTCCGCGGCGCGTACAACAAGCTCAGCCAGCTATCGGCCGATGAGCGCGGCCGCGGCGTGGTCGCCTACTCGTCCGGCAACCACGGCGGCGCGGTGGCGCTGGCCGCCCGGCTGCTCGGCATCCACGCGGTCGTGGTGGTGCCGGCGACCGGATCGGCCGCAAAGCTCGCCGCGATCGAGGGCTACGGGGCCGAGCTGCGCCGCTATGACCCGCAGACCGAGCGGCGGGAGGAGGTGGCGGCGCAGATCGCGGCGGAGCGCTCGCTCACCATGGTCCGGCCGTTCGACGACTACGCGATCATGGCCGGGCAGGGCACGTCCGGGCTGGAGATCGCCGCGGACGTGCCGGACCTGGACCGCGTGCTGGCGCCGATCGGCGGCGGCGGGCTCATCGCGGGCGTGGCCACCGCCGTCCGCGGCCTGCAGCCGTCGGCCGCGGTCATCGGGGTGGAGCCGGCCACCGGGGCGGACACGCTCGAGTCGCTCCGAGCCGGCCAGCTGGTGAACATCGGCGAGCCGGCCACCATAGCCGACGGCTTGCGCGCCAGTCAGCCAGGTGACCTCACGTTCCCCATCAACGCCAGGTTGCTCGCGGATGTGGTTACGGTGCCGGAGGAGGCGATCGTGGACGCGATGCTGTTCGCGTTCGCGCGGCTCAAGATCGTGCTGGAGCCGAGCGGGGCGGTCCCGCTGGCCGCGCTGCTGACCGGCGCGGTCCCGGCGGGCGGCTGCACCGCAGTTGTGCTGTCCGGGGGCAACATCGATCCGGCCGACTTCGGGGCGCTGGTAGGCGGCCGCCGCTGACCGTTAGCCGCCCGGCGGTTAGCGCCGGGCGCCGGCCAGGCGCAGGGCCATCTCGACGTAGCGGTCCTGCAGGTCCGGCAGCGGAAGGGGGTAGTTTTCCTGCGTCCACTCGCTGATGTCGGCGCAAAGCGTGGCGATCGCGGTTGCGGTCAGGGCCGCCGCCATCCGGTCCTGGCTGCCGGGCAGGGCGAACTCCCCGGCCTGCGAGCCGGCCAGCAGGATCTCGGCGAAGCGCCCCCGCATGTGCCGCCGGATCGCCTTGACCTCCTCCCGGCTGTCACGGGGCAGCCGGGCGTACTCGCGATTGGCGACCCTGGACTGCCTGCGCTGGCCGGCCGCTCGCCACACCATGAACCGGACGGCGGCGGACAGCTGGGCGGACGGCGCCGGCTCAGCGCCAGCGATCGCCGCCGCCAGGCCCTGGTCAGCGAGCACATGGATGTCCCGGATCAGCACGTAGAGCAGTTGTTCCTTGGAGCTGAAGTGGTTGTAGAGCGCGCCGGGCGTCAGCCCGCAGGCCGAAGTGATGTCGCGCACACTCGTCGCCGTCGCGCCCTGGGTGTAGAAGAGCTCGATCGCGGCGTCCGCGATCCGGCCCTGCAGGCTCGTCCCGCCGATGGGCAGCCGTGGACTGGGCTGGGGCGGGATTTCGGCGGTCATGGCCGGGAGTGCCGTCCTTGGGTACGTCGCAGGTATGTAGGTACTTGACGCGCTCTCCGGCGAGAAGGTTGTCAGCTAAGCCTTGACAGCTGCGGGGCCGCAAGCGTACGACTATAGAGCTGTATGAACGCTTGTTTACGTTCATTCAGTTTTGGCGCGTCCGCTGTGACGGCCGCGGAAGCGTGCCAAAGACCCGGGCCGATACCCCTCCTCCCGGCCCGGGTCCGGCAGCGCTTCGAAATCCAGCGCCTACGCCCCTACCTCCCGACCGGGAGGCCGGCCAGCGCGTCCTCGATCACCTTGTCACTGAGCTCCAGATCCTTCAGCTCGCCGGTCAGGTACTCGCCGTAGGCGGCCAGGTCGAGCAGGCCGTGGCCGCACAGCGCGGTCAGGATGACCTTCTCCTCGCCGGTCTCCTTGCACCGCAGGGCTTCCTCGATGCAGGCGGCCACCGCGTGCGAGGGCTCAGGCGCGGGCACGATGCCCTCGGTGCGGGCGAACTTCAGCCCGGCCGCGAAGCACTCTGACTGCGGCTTGGCCACGGCCTCGATCAGGCCCAGCTCGTAGATGTGCGAGAGCAGCGGTGACATCCCGTGATAGCGCAGGCCGCCAGCGTGAATCGGGTCAGGCACGAACTCGTGCCCGAGCGTGTGCATCTTGAGCAGTGGGGTCAGCCCGGCCGTGTCGCCGAAATCGTAGGCGTAGATGCCGCGGGTGAATGACGGGCAGGCGGCGGGCTCCACCGCCCGAATGACCGGGTCCATCCGGCCCGCGAGCTTCTCCCGCAGGAACGGGAAGGCCAGGCCGCCGAAGTTCGAGCCGCCGCCGGTGCAACCGACGATCACGTCGGGCGTGTCGCCTGCCTGCGCGAGCTGCTTGATCGCCTCCTCGCCGATGACCGTCTGGTGCATGAGCACGTGGTTGAGCACGGAACCGAGGGCGTACCTGGTGTTCGGGTCGGCCGCGGCGCTCTCCACCGCCTCGCTGATCGCGATGCCGAGGCTGCCGGTCGAGTCGGGGTGCTTGGCCAGCACGGCCCGACCGGACGCGGTGACCTCGGACGGGCTTGCGTGCACCGTCGCGCCGTAGGTCTCCATCAGCAACTTGCGGTACGGCTTCTGGTCGTAGGAGGCCCGGACCATCCATACCTCAAGCTGCAGCCCGAACAGGGCCGCCGCGAACGCCAGCGCGCTGCCCCACTGGCCCGCGCCAGTCTCGGTTGTCAGCTTGGTCACGCCCTCCGCGGCGTTGTAGTACGCCTGCGGCACCGCGGTATTGGGCTTGTGCGAGCCGGCCGGGCTGCCGCCCTCGTATTTGTAATAAATCCGGGCCGGCGTGCCCAGATCCTTCTCCAGCCGGCGAGCGCGGAACAGCGGAGTTGGCCGCCATAGCCGGTACACGTCAAGTACGTCAGTAGGAATATCGATATACGGCTCAGCCGATACTTCCTGCGCAATCAGCGCCATCGGGAATAGCGGCGCGAGGTCGTCGGGGCCGACCGGCTGCCCGGTGCCCGGGTGCAGCGGCGGGGGCTGCGGTGCTGGCAGATCGGCGGTCACGTTGTACCACTGGCGGGGCATCTCTGACTCCTGCAGGAGGTACTTGACCTGGTTCTCCATCGGCTTCTCCGCTCACGAGGCAGGCATTCGGAAGGGCGGGGGAAAACGTCCCGAAAGCAGTAACGGTAGCGGACAACTATCCGGGCCTGGAAGTGCGGCATATGTCGCCCTCGAGCCGCTACTCGGGGCTGCCGACCGGCCCGCGCGGAATACCAGAAGCACCGAAATGTCACGCCGTAGCCAGGCGGTTTGGCCGTCGAAGACGGGTTGCGGCGGGTAAGCCTGCATGCGATGGTTGGCCGGTGGGCTCCTGTGCGATCGCAGCGCAGCGCGCCACCGCGGGCCCGTCACTGACCTTCGCGGCCGCTCGCCGGCAGGCTGCCAGCGAGCTGGCTGGTGGTCGTGTCTGGCGGTGGTTGGTAATGGGGGAGTGGCGGCAGAAGTGAGGTTCGGCCGTAAATCCGCCGACGGGCGGGACGACTCAGATCGCCACGAGCCTAGCGCTGAGGAATGGCTGAGCGAGTTCCGTCCCGTGCGCCCCGACAAGCTCACCGCCGCCGATCGCGACGCCGGTCCGGACGAGCGTTCCCGCCCGGACGCGCGCTTCCGCCCGGACGAGCGTTCCCGCCCGGACGAGCGTTCCCGCCCGGACGAGCGTTCCCGCCCGGACGGGCGGTTCCCCGGCCGCGGATTCCAGGGCAGGGAGCGCGGTTGGCCGGACCGGGCTCCAGGCGCGCCGCCGCCCGCGGAGCCCGACACGGCGGCCTGGCTCGCGCAACCCGATCCGCGACCGCGGCGCGGCGAGCTGCCAGCTCATGCTCCGGCCGATCCAGGACTGCGCGCTGACCCCAGGCAGCGCGCCGGCTCCGGTCCGCACGCTGGCTCCGGTCCGCGCGCTGGTGCCCGGCCGTCCGCCGATCCCGGTCAGCCTTCGCGGCCTTATCCCGAGCCCGCTGGCGGATCTGATCAGCGTGACCGGGGCCGCCAGGCCCATCCTGGCCAGCAGCGCACTCCGGACGATCGTGCTCCCCACCAGCGTGCTCCGGACCAGCGTGCTCCGGAGCAGCAGCGACCCCCCGATCGGCGGGGGTATCCCGATGAGCGGGGATATCGCGATCGGCCGCGGTACTCCGACGAGCGGGAACAGGTCGGGCCGCACCAGTACCCGGACGATCGCGGTCAGCTTGGGTCGCTGCCGCCAGGCCGGCGAGCATGGGCAGGCTGGGCAGCGCCCGCACCCGGACAACGGCGGCTATGCCGAGCGGCCGCGGTATCCAGATCAGCGCGGGCAACCACTGCCGCCGCCGCAGCCGCGCGAGCACGAGCGGCTCGAGCCGCTGCCGCAGCCGGGCGAGCACGGGCGGCTCGAGCCGCTGCCGCAGGCGGGGAATCGTGGGCAGCCGTTGCCGCTGCCGCTGGTGGACGGGCCGGTGCAGTCCGAGCGGCGCTTGTACCCGGACGAGGGCGGATATCCCGACCGGCAGCGGCACCCCGACCAGCGCGGGCAGCTTGAACCGCCCTGGTACCCGGCCGACCGCGGACAGGCTGGGCAGCGGCGCTACCCGGACCGGCAGCCGCAGGACACCTCGGTTGACGCCCCGCGGCCGTCCGCGGACGACGGGCGGGCGCGCGGCTACGCTGCGCCCGCGCAGTACCAGCCGACGCCTCCCGACGGCTACGCCCGCGATCAAGATGCCCGGCGCGACGAGCGCACGCAAACACCTCCCGACGTGGTCGGCGAGCGGGCGGACTATCGCGGCCCGCGGTCGCATGATCGTGATCCGCAGCCGGACCGGCGCGGAAGCCAGGCGGGCCAGCGTTCCGACCTCGATCAGCGCCCGGACGTGCGGCCCGGCCGGGATGTCGACCGGAGGCAGTACCGCGATTATCGGCGCGAGCGCGACTTCCGCCTCGCTCAGCGTGACGACAGGTCGCAGCAGCCGGGCGGGGACGGCTGGCACCGGCCAGGCTCGGCGGCCGCCGGGGTCCCGGCTAGCGCGGGGTTCGGCGGGTACGGGCCGGGCGCCGGATCCACGGCCTGGCCAGCGGTTGGCGGCCCGACGACCCCAGGTGACGTCGGCCTGGTCGCCCGGCCAGAACAGCGCGCGGCGGCGTTCGCGCCGCCAAATGGGTCCGCCGACTCAGGGCCTGGCGGATACGGGCCGGCCGGTCCCGGCACACCGAGCGACGCCGGGCCTGCAGCGCACGCTCCGGCCGAGTCGGGCGCGGCAGCGTACGGGCCGGCTGATCCCATGCCAGCCAACGGCAGCGAGCCCGGATCGCCGGCCGCCGACGCCCGGGACGAGGACGCCGAGACGACCAGCCCGCTACCGGTGATCCTGCCGGGCGCCGCGGCCTTGCCCCGCCCGGCCCCGGTCGAGGCGCCGCGCGGGTTCTTCGAGGCTGCTCGACCCGTGGCGGCGCCGCCCGAGGCGCGCCCGGTCAGCGTCACCGGCGCGGTACCGCCCCCGCCGCCCGAGGCGGTCGGATCCGGGCCCGGCCTCTCGCGCTCAGCAGCGCAACCTGGGACATCGCCAGCCGATCGCGTCGGCTCGGTGCCGGGATCGGTGGCTAACGGCGGCTATTCCGCGGCCCCGGTGGCAGATCCGCCAGCTGTCCATCGAGCGGGAAATGTCGCCAGCTGCTACCGCGAAGCTAGAGCAGTTGAAGGATCTGTATCTCACCGCCGAAGCGATCGGCGAGGAGGCCCTCGACAAGCATTTCGACCAGGTCAGCGAGCGGCAGCGGCAGCTGATCAGGGAGTTCTTCGACCGCTCAGGCCCGGACGCCGGGAGTTCCTAGCTCGGCGCATCCGAGCCCTGCCGGTAAGGCAACTCCGCCGCCGCGCGCGACTGTGGTAATCGAGGGCCGCTGGAGGACCCCAGATTCCCGCGGTCGGGGCACGGCTTCAGCCGGAGTCGCGTCGTAGCGACGCATCCTGGTCCGCCGAATAC
Organism: uncultured Actinomycetota bacterium; assembly: GCA_963805805.1. Lineage (GTDB taxonomy): Bacteria > Actinomycetota > Actinomycetes > Streptosporangiales > Streptosporangiaceae > JAJYUU01. The sequence goes on from CAWDVS010000015.1 coordinate 205,942, forward strand.
TGCATCAGCAGGGTGTCGATCCAACGGCCGTGCTTGTAGCCGACGGCGGTCAGCCGCCCGGCCGACCGGAAGCCGAACCGCTCATGCAGGCGCACCGAGGCCGGATCCCCGGTATCCGCGATCACGGCGATCATTGCCGGGCTCCGGCCGCCGTCGCCGCCGGCAGCAGTCGTCCGAGCAGTTCGCGTCCGGCGCCCCGGCCGGCCATGCCCGGCGCGACGAAGATCGAGTCCTCCGCCGTGTGCCGGTAGGCCGGCTTCTGCCGCCAGGGCGCGGCGTACGCGTAGCCGGCCACGTCGCCGTCGGCGTCGGCGACCAGGAAGGGCAGGCCGAGGTCGGTCAGCAGGTCATGTAGTTCCCGCCACTGGTGCACCGGCCGCGGAGCTTCCTCGAACGTCGCCACCGAGTGCGTCGCATACCAGCCGAAGATCTGGGCAACCGTGCTCAGATCGGCCGCCGTGGCCTGCCGGACGAACAAGCTCAAGCGGCCGGATCCCAGCGCGCGCCGAACGTCTCGCGCAGCCGGGCCGCGTCATCCGCGGTGATCCGGACGAGTTCCGCGCCGAGGTCGCCGTACTCCCATTCGACTATGGCCGAGTCCGCCGCCCAGGTCAGGTCGCGGCGCAGCGTCTCGTCGACCGGGCCGTCCGGCTCATAGATTCTCCTGGCCAGTCCGGACGGGGACCGGGTACTGCCGCCCGCCGCGGCCATGGCGTAGTACTGCACCTCCGCGCTCACCGTGCCTCCCGGCCGAAGTCTGAGATCTCAGCGTAGCCCGGCGGCGCCTTGGCGACTGCGGCTGCGGCCACCTGCCGGGACCGGAGCCGGGCGCGGTCGGCTGCCGACGTAGCCGGATCGGTGATCCGGACGAAGGCCTCGTGTGTGCGCTGCACGATGTCCCAGCTGACGCCCGTGTGGAACTGGACCTCGAACGGGAGGCCGTGTGCCGGATCGCGCCAGCGCGTCCAGACGCCCTTGTACTCGGGGCTATCCCAGCGGTTCCTCCTGGCCTCAAGTTCGAAGCCATACGCCTTGAGCTTGCGGTGCACCAGCCAGGTGCCCTCGGTGTAGTAGTCGGGGTCGAAGGTGAACGTGTACCTGATCCCGTCGCCGATACCCGCCGCCAGTTCTTCGGGGCTGCAACCGGGATGGCGGGCGACGAGCCTGGCCAGCTTGGCGGCCAGGCGTTCCGGCGACTTCAGCGACTCAGTGCCGGGCGCGAGCCCGCCACGCGGGAGTTGCGCGGCGATCCGCCGCATCGCCGGGGTCAGGCCGCTCTCGCCGTACTCGCCGCGCGGGCTCCTGCCCTCGGCGGTCCGGTACGCGGCCAGCATGCCTGCGACCAGGTCAGCCTGGTCGTCGCCGGACCAGCCGGAGGGTGCGCGCGGCGCGCGGGGGTCGCTGCCGTTGCGCCGCTCAGCGGGGGCGCTGGCCTCGGGCTCGGCCCCTGCCCAGGGACCGAGCGACAGCGCATCGGCGGCCGGCCGGTGGTCGGCGCCGCCGTGGCCGTTGGCCTGGCGCGGCGGGGTGGGCGAGTCCGGCCAGCCCTGGTCACGGCGCGGCCGATCGCCCGGTGGCAGCGGGCGCGCACGATGTGCCACCGCCGGGTCGCCGGCCGGACGCGGATCAGCTCGCGGTTCGGGCCGGACGCCAGTCTCGGGCCCGGGGGCGGAGTCCAGTGCGGCTCCGTAGGTCCCGTCAGGGGCCTCAGCCGTCGGACTCTCGTCGTCGGTCGCGCTGCCGACGCTAGGTACGACCGGGCTGGTGCGCTCGATCGCGGGACTGCCGAAATCGGCCAGCAGCCCGGACTCGACCGGTTCGCGCTCGGGCGCGGGCAGCCCGAGTTCGAGCTGACGCAGTCGGTGCGGCAGCGGCTTGGCCAGGCCGCCGTCCTCGTAGGGCGAAGACGGGTGCCCATCCGGCAGGCGGTCGAGCCGCGCGAGCAGATCGCTGATCGAACCGGCCGCCGGCTTGCCGCTAGGTGCCGGGCGTCCGGTCCGCCGCCGGGCCGGCGGGGGCGAATTCCCGGAGCCATCCTGGGTCTGCGTCCGATCGGCGGACTGGTCTGCCACCGGCGAGGGTGGCAGCTGCGCCGATAGCTGGTCCCGCGCCGGCGAGCCGATCTCGGCCCTCGCGGGCGCATCCAGGCTGGACGGCGCGGCCGGGCGCGGGGATGGTGGGCCGGGTACCGGCGGCGCGGATTCGGCTGACCCGTAGCCGGCCGGCGCGGAGCCGGCCGCGAGCACTGCCGGGTCAGCCGGGACGGTCGGCTCGGCAGCGGGAGCTGACGGCATAGTGCTTGGCGGCACTGCGCCGGGTGGCCCTGTGTTAGGCGGAACCGTGCTGGGCGGAACCGTGCTGGGCGGAACCGTGCTGGGCGGAACCGAGCTGGCCGGCCGGCCGGGACCGGCCGCGTCCGCCCGGCCGGACGGCGGGCTGAGGCTCGGAAGTTGCGAGGTGATCGCCGGGAGCACCGCGCTATTGCGGCCCGAGCTGTCGCGGGCGTCTGCTTCGAGCGCGCCACTATCGCGAGCCGGGCGCCGGTCGCCGTCCGCTGGCGGCGCCGGCCGGAACAGGCTCCCCGGTTCGCGGTCGTCGCCGGCCGGCCGGGCGTACGGATCACGGCCGGCATACGGATCGCGGCTTGTGTCCGGCCGGCGGCGCGGCAGCGGTTCGGGCGGGAGCGGTGCCCCGTACGGCGGCGGCGGCGCGGTCGGGCGCGCAGCCTGACCCGGATGCACGCCAGAGTCCCGCCGCGGCAGCCGGCCCGGCGCGGTGCGATCCGGCGCGGGGCGATCCGGCGGCAGGTCGGCTGACGGCGGCCGGCCGGCCGGGGGTGGTGGCAGTCCGGGCCGCGGCGGCAGGGTGCGGGACTGGTCGCCGAGGTGCCAGGACGAGCGCGCGCCGTTCTCCGGGGCCGCGTGCCCGGTACCGAAACCGGCCAGGTCGATGCGCGGCATATCCACTGTCTGGTCGCGCGGGTCCTCTGGCTGGTCCCACGGCTGAGGCGGCCCTGGCATAAGCACATTCTCCCGCCTTCTGCCGATCCGCTCAGCGTAATGGCAGTTCGGGCCGCCAGACCCTGGCCGTGAACAGCCCGGTGCTCAAGCAGGCGTGGCCGGCAGAATGCAGCCCACGGCGCTGCCGAGCCCGATCCTGGTGCCGTCCGGACCGGCCGCGGTCGCCGAAATGGTCAGCTCGTCGCCGTCGTGCAGCCACACCCGGCTGGATCCGTCAGCGAGCTGAACCGGCTCGCTCCCGCTCCAGCCCAGCTCGATGAGCGAGCCGCGCTGACCGGGCTCGGGCCCGCTGACGGTGCCCGAGGCGTACAGATCACCGGACCGCAGCGACGCGCCGTTGACGGTCATGTGCGCGAGCATCTGAGCCGGGCTCCAGTACATGGTCGCGTACGGCGGGCGGGAAATGAGATGCCCGTTGAGCCGAACCTCGAAGTCGATGTCCAGTCCCCAGTCGGCGGCCTCGGTGAGGTAGCTGACCAGGTCCGCGTCCCGCGAAGGGGGCCGCACCCGGGCGTGACTGAGCGCCGCCAGCGGCAGCACCCACGGCGAGATCGTGGTCGCGAACGACTTGCCGAGGAACGGGCCGAGCGGCACGTACTCCCAGGCCTGGATGTCGCGGGCGGACCAGTCATTCACCAGGCACACGCCGAACACGTGCTCGGCGAATCTGCTTGCGGGCACCGGCTCGCCGAGGTGGCTGTGCGCGCCGACCACGAAGCCCAGCTCGGCCTCGAAGTCCAGCCGCGCGCACGGCCCGTACGAGGGCCCGTCGGCTCCGGCCGGCCGGGACTGACCGCAGGGGCGGCGGACCGGGGTGCCGGAGACGACCACGGTGCCCGCGCGGCCGTGATAGGCGATGGGCAGGTGCTTCCAATTCGGGGTCAGCGGCTCGGCATCCGGCCGGAAGATCCGGCCGATGTTGGTGGCGTGGTGCTGCGACGCGTAGAAGTCGACATAGTCGGACACGGTGAACGGCAGCCGCAGGGCGACGTCTGCGATCGGGACGAGCAGGTCCTCGATGGCTGGCCGGCAGGCGTCGTCCGACAGCCAGCGGGTGATCTCCGCCCGCACCTGGGTCCAGGCACCGTCACCGGCCGCCAGGAACTCATCCAGGCTGCCCGACCGGAACAGATGCGCCCGAGCCGGCAGCAGCCGGTCGGCCGCGGTGGTCAGGTCCAGGACGCTGTCTCCGATCGCGACACCGACCCGGTGGACCTCCGCGTGCTGGGCGGCGGTGTACGAACCGTACGGGAGCGCGGCGATCCCGAACGGGTGATCCGGCCTGATGCCGAGCCAGCCTGCTGCCTGTGTCATGGTGCTCCTTTGCCCCCGGTCAGTCCCCGCTGACCAGGCCAAGCGTAACGAGGTCGGTTACCGGCTCGTCGGTGCTGCAGGTACCGAACGAGGTGAACAGACCCCGGACCTCCGCTGCCTGATCGTCGTCCAGGTCCGCGACGGCGCGCGCCACCTGGCCGGCGTCCTGATCGGCGAGCACGGCCGCGACATCCGCCTCGCTCCCGCCGTCCAGCGCCGCCCTGATCGCGAGCAGCACGTTGAGGAAGCCGTGGTGCTCGAAGCCGGTGTCGGCCGCCCGGTGCCGGATCGCGTGGTGCAGCCCGGCGGTGCACTTGAATGGCTGTCGCGCGTCCGCCAGCGCCGTCAGGCTCCGCGCCAGCGTCGCCTCGTCCGGGAACGCGTCCGCGTCGACGCCGCCGGTCCGGAGCTTCACCAGGTGCCGGTGGTCCGCAATTACCTGAATTGCGCGGGCGTCGACGTGCGCGATGGGCATTTCCAGGAACGAGCTAGCGCCTTGCAGTGGCGTCGCGTCGACCGCGGCCACCACATCGGCGGCCGAGTCGTCGCCGACCGGGAGCTCGACGGCCCGCAGCCGGAGCCGGGGGTCGGCGAAGACCGCGTCCGCGGCGGCGGCCAGGCCGCCCGCGCCGCCGGGCAGCACGAGCGCCAGGTCCAGTTCCGCCACTCCGGCCGCGGTCAGCACCACTGAGAGCTGGCCGAGCCGGGTGTCGGGGCAGACGAACGGCCCGGACATCGAGCCGTACCAGGCCGCCTGATGGCGCACGTGCCCGGCTACGGCGTCGACCATCGTCAGGGACGCGGGCGGGAATAGGGACGCGTCGTCGAACAGCCCGCGAAAGGTGTCAGCCGTCATGGCTCCCAATCTTCCACGGTCGATCGGCGACTTTTCACGGGCATCGGCGCCATAAACCCACCTAAATTGACCGCCCGGCAGTCCGTTGCCCGTGAAGAGTCGGCACAGCGCCCTAGGATGTCTAGGATCTGGGCATGACTGAACGATCAGACAGGACCGCGGGCGGCAGTCAGCTGCCGGCCCGGGCGCGGGTCGTCATCGTCGGCGGCGGCGTCATCGGCTGCAGCATCGCCTATCACCTCGCGCACCTGGGCTGGACCGACGTGGTCCTGCTGGAGCAGCACCAGCTGACGGCGGGCACCACCTGGCATGCGGCCGGGCTGATCACGTCGGCCGGGATGACGGACGAGACCGCGTTGTTCTTCAGCCGGTACTCACGCGACCTATACGCCCGGCTGGAACAGGAGACCGGGCACTCGACCGGCTTCCGGGCCGTCGGGCACCTCTCCATCGCGACGACGCCGCAGCGGCAGGAGGCGCTGCGGCGGGAGGCCCAGTGGATGCACGGCTTCGGAGTGGAGGACACCGAGATCTCCGCCCGCGAGATCGCGGAGATGTGGCCGCTGGCCCGCACCGATGACATCCTGTCCGGCTTCTTCGTCGCCGACGAGGGCCGGGCCGACCCGGTGGGCGTGGCCACGTCGCTGGCCAAGGGCGCCCGCCAGCTCGGCGTCACCGTCATCGAGGGGGTCGCCGCGACCGGGGTCGAGACGAAGAACCGCCGGGTCACCGCCGTGCTGACCGAGGCCGGCCGGATCGAGACCGAGTTCGTGGTCAACTCCGCGGGGATGTGGGCCAGGCAGTTCGGCGCGCTGGCCGGCGTCTCGGTCCCGCTGCAGGCGGCCGAGCACTACTACCTGCTGACCGACACGGTGCCGGGGATGGACCCCGACCTCGCCGTCATCGAGGACCCGGACAACTACGGCTACTACCGGCCCGAGGGTGACGGCATGCTGGTCGGCCTGTTCGAGCCCGAGGGCGCGCCCTGGTCGCTGGACGGCGTCGCCCGCGACTTCTCCTTCGGCAAGCTGCCCCCGGACTGGAACCGGATGGAGCGGTTTCTCGGCCCGGCGCTCGCGCGTATCCCGTGCCTGACCGAGACGGGCGTGCGCACGTTCTTCTGCGGCCCGGAGTCGTTCACCGCCGACGTCAGGCCGCTGCTCGGCCCCGCGCCCGAGCTGGACGGCTACTTCGTCGCGGCCGGCCTCAACTCGCTCGGCATCCTGTCCGGCGGTGGCGTCGGCAACGTCGTCGCGCAGTGGATCGTGGACGGCGTGCCGCCGGTCGACACCGCGGCCATCGCGATCGACCGGACGCACGTCTACGAGTCATCCCGCCGCTTCCGCAAGGAACGCACGGTCGAGCAGCTGGGCGTGCTGTTCGGCGACGCGGTATGGCCCGGCTGGAAGCCGTCGACCGGGCGCGACATCCGCCGCTCGGTGCTGCACGACCGCCTCGTCGCCGCGGGCGGGCACTTCGCCCAGTCTGCGGGCTGGGAGTTCGCCGAGTGGCACGCCGCGCCCGGCGAGCACCCGGTGCCGACCCTGGACTTCCGACGGCCAGCGTCGCACTCGATCGTGGCTCGCGAGCACCGGCTGGTCCGCGAGGGGGTCGGCGTCCTGGACATGAGCCTGATGGCCAAGTTCCTGGTCCAGGGCCCCGACGCCGCCGCGGTGCTCAGCCGGCTGTCGGCCAACGACGTCACCGCGGGCGTCGGCCGGATCGTCTACACCCAGTGGCTGAACGGCGCCGGCGGCATCGAGGCTGACGTGACGGTGACCTGCCTTGAGCCGGAGAAGTTCCTGGTCGTCGCCAGCGACGTCATTCACCGCCGGATCGAGCCGATGATCCGCCGGGCGGCTGACCCGGCAGAGGTCGTGACCATCGCCGATGTCACGTCCGGCACCACGCTGCTGTCCGTGCAAGGCCCGGCCAGTCGTGAGCTGATCAGCCGGCTGACGGACGCTGATCTCGGTAACAGTGCGTTCCCGTACCTGAGCGCGCGGCAGATCTACGTGGGGTACGCGCCGGTGCTGGCGATCCGCGTGACCTATGTGGGTGAGCTCGGCTGGGAACTGCACGTGCCCGCCGAGTACGCGACCGGTGTATTTGATGACCTGATGGCCGCGGGCCGGGACCTGGGCTTCGGCCCGGTCGGCCTCGCCGCGATGACGAGCCTGCGGCTGGAGAAGGGCTACCGCGACTTCGGTGTCGACATCGATAGCACCGACAACCCGGTCGGCGCCGGCCTCGGCTTCGCCGTCGCGTGGGACAAGCCGGGCGGGTTCACCGGCCGGGACGCGCTGCTCGCCGTCCGCGCGGCCGGCCCGCCGCGTGACCGGCTCGTCGGATTGCTGGTGGACGACCCGCAGGTCGACCTGTTCGGGAACGAGCCGGTGCTGGCTGACGGCGCGTGGGCGGGCTACGTCCGCGCCGCCGCCTACGGGCACACGGTCGGCGGCGCGGTCGGCCTGGCGCAGGTCAGCTGCCCGGACGGAGTCACCGCGCAGTGGCTCGCCGGGCAGAAGTTCCGGGTCAGGTCCGGTGCCGGTGACGTGCCGGCCCGGCTGCAGCTCGCCCCGTTCTACGATCCAGCAGCGCCTGCGCATCCTGGCCTAGCCAGGCTGCTTGCCGCCGACTGCTGCTGCCAACACCCGCCAGCGCATCCTGGCCTAGCGCGAGGCGTACAGGGCCACCTCGAAGTTGATGTACATCTCGAACGCGGCCGGGTCGGCGAGCGGCAGCGTCTGCGAGTAGATCGCGCCGGTGATGCCCGACTCCCGGTCGACCCAGAAGTGGGTATTGAACAGGCCTGACCACGACCCGCTCCAGGCCGCCCGCATGCCAGGGAACGGGGCCGGGTTCAGCAGCAGGCCCCAGCCCCACTTGAGGCCCGGCCCGAGGTTGACCGGGCCGCTCAGCTCGGGGTGCGCGGTCGGCATCTCGGCCGGGAATTCCAGGTCACCGATCTGGTTGGCAAACGCCGCGTCGACGGTGTCCGCCGACAGGATCCGGGTGCCGTCCAGCGCGCCGCCGCCCAGCAGCATCCGCTGGAACCTCAGGTAGTCGCGCGGCGTCGAGTACAGGAAATGGCCGCCACCCCAGAACTCCGGCTGCTGCGCCCAGTCGATGTCGGTCGCCAGCCACTTGCCGTCCTCGCCGCGCACGTGCACCGGCGTGGAGTTGGCGCGCTGCTCGGCGGACATCCGCGCGACGGTGTTCGGCATGCCGAGCGGGCCGGTGATGTTCTCGGCGATGTAGGCGTCGAGCGGCTGCCCGCTCACCGCCTCGACGACCCGGCCGAGCCAGTCGAGGTTGATCCCGTACTGCAAGCGCGTGCCGGGGTCGAAGACCATCGGCGCGGTGAACGCGTCCAGCGTGCCCGGCATGATGTTCGGCGTGCCGGTGAGCTGCTCGTACCGGTCGACGTCGGCGTCCCAGATCCAGTACCCGAGGCCCGCGGTGTGGGTGAGCAGGTTCCGCACGGTGGCGCGGCTGGCCGGCGGGCGCAGCCGTGGTGTGTCGCCGTCGAATCCGTCGAGCACCTGCAGGTCGGCAAACTCGGGCCGGTAACTGTCGACCGGCGCTTCGATGTCCAGGCTGCCTTGCTCGGCCAGCTGCAGCGCGGCGGTCGTCGTCACCATCTTGGTCATCGACGCGATCCGCAACACCGTGTCCGCGGTGATCGGGTCGCTGTCGCCAGCGGCGCGGACGCCCGCCGCTCCCTCGTACACCGGGCCGTCCGTGCTGGCCGCCATCGCCACAACGCCAGGCACGACGTCGTTGTCAACCGCCGACCGCAGCACCGCATCGATCGAACTGGACACGGACAACTCCTCCCGCTCGCGGACACATCGCGACAGCGCTCATGTTCCGCCCGCGAACTGCCCGGCGTCAATGACGCCGGGCATGCGCCCAGCGGGCATCGAGAGATAGCTTGACGTCGAGATAATCCGGCGCTAGCCTCGGAGGCGAGATAGCTTGACGTCGAGATACATTGCCGGGTCTCCATGGGCACTCGCCCGCGGCCTGGGCGAGTGCGGGAAGATTTACGAGAAGGCCGCAGGCGTGGCCGGGCAGGAGAACGAGGAGACATGACCGGAAACAGCTTCGGCAGCCGCGCCACCTTGGACGTAGCCGGGACCAGCTATCAGATTCACCGCCTGGACGCCGTGCCGGGCGCGGGTGACTTGCCCTACAGCCTCAAGATCCTGCTGGAGAACCTGCTCCGCAATGAGGACGGGCTGAACGTCATGGCCGACCACGTGACCTCCCTCGCGCGGTGGGTCGCGCAGGCGGAGCCGGACACGGAGATTCAGTTCACGCCGGGCCGCGTCATCTTGCAGGACCTCACCGGCGTGCCCGCCGTGGTCGACCTCGCGGCCATGCGCGAGGCGATGCAGGCGCTGGGCGGCGATGCCGGGAAGATCAACCCGCTGGTCCCGGCCGAGCTTGTCATCGACCACTCGGTCATCGCCGACGTGTTCGGGCGCCCGGACGCGTTCGAGCGGAACGTAGAGCTTGAATTCCACCGCAACAAGGAGCGCTTCGCGTTCCTGCGCTGGGGCCAGGAGTCGCTGCGCCAGTTCAAGGTTGTCCCGCCAGGCACCGGCATCGTGCACCAGGTCAACATCGAGTACCTGGCCAGGGTCGTCATGACCCAGCAGGCCGACGGCGGGACGCTGGCCTACCCCGACACCTGTGTCGGCACCGACTCGCACACGACGATGCAGAACGGCCTTGGCATCCTCGGCTGGGGTGTCGGGGGCATCGAGGCGGAGGCGGCCATGCTCGGCCAGCCGGTCTCCATGCTGATCCCGAAGGTGGTCGGGTTCCGGCTGGCGGGCGAGCTGCCCTCCGGCGCGACCGCGACCGACCTCGTTCTCACGATCACCGAACTGCTGCGCAAGCACGGCGTGGTGGGCAAGTTCGTCGAGTTCTACGGTGATGGCGTCAGCCGCGGTGCCGGTCGCCAACCGGGCCACGATCGGGAACATGAGCCCCGAGTTCGGCTCGACCTGCGCGATCTTCCCGATCGACGCGGAGACGCTGACCTACCTGAAGCTCACCGGCAGGCCGGCCGAGCAGGTCGCGCTGGTGGAGGCGTACGCGAAGGAGCAGGGCCTCTGGCACAATCCGGCCGAGCACGCCCGCTACTCCGAGGAGCTTGAGCTGGACCTGTCCACCGTGGTGCCGTCACTGGCCGGCCCGAAGCGCCCGCAGGATCGGGTAGCGCTGAGCGACGCCAAGGCGGCGTTCCGGCAGTCGCTCGGGTCGTACGTGCAGCTGGACAAGCTCGACGATGACATCGCCGGCACGTTCCCGGCCTCGGACCCCTTCACCGCCGACAGCGAGAACGGCGGCGAGACCCGCCAGCCGGCCCGGTCCGGCGCTGGCCGGCCGTCCGCGCCCGCCGAGGTGACCCTGGATGACGGCACCACCACGGTCGTGGATCACGGCTCGGTGGTGATCGCCGCGATCACCTCCTGCACCAACACCTCCAACCCGTCGGTGATGATCGGGGCGGCGCTGCTGGCCAAGAAGGCGGTCGAGGCCGGGCTGGAGCGCAAGCCGTGGGTGAAGACCACGCTGGCCCCCGGCTCGAAGGTCGTCATGGACTACTACGAGCGGGCCGGCCTCACGCCGTACCTGGAGAAGCTCGGCTTCAACCTGGTCGGCTACGGCTGCACGACCTGTATCGGTAACTCGGGCCCGCTGCCCGAGGCGATCAGCGCGGCCGTCAGCGAGAACGACCTGGCGGTCGTCTCGGTGCTGTCGGGCAACCGGAATTTCGAGGGCCGGATCAACCCGGACATCAAGATGAACTACCTGGCCTCGCCGCCCCTTGTCGTCGCTTACGCGCTGGCCGGGACCATGGACATCGACCTCGACAACGAGCCGATCGGCACCGGGTCCTCGGGCCAGGACGTTTACCTGCGCGACCTGTGGCCGGACCTGGCGGAGATCGAGGAGATCGTCGAGACCGCCGTCGCGGCGGAGATGTTCACCAGGGACTACGCGGACGTGTTCAGCGGCGACGAACGCTGGCAGGAACTGGATGTCCAGCCGGGCGATACGTTCGCCTGGGCGGCCGACTCCACCTACGTCCGGCACCCGCCGTACTTCGCAGGGCATGGAGCGACGAGCCCAGCCCGGTGACCGACGTTCACGGCGCGCGGGTGCTGGCGATGCTCGGCGACTCGGTCACGACCGACCACATCTCGCCGGCCGGCGCGATCAAGACCGACAGTCCGGCGGGCAAGTACCTGACCGAGCACGGCGTGCAGCGGGGCGACTTCAACAGCTACGGCTCCCGGCGCGGTAACCACGAGGTGATGATCCGGGGCACGTTCGCCAACATCCGGCTGCGGAACCTGCTGGCGCCGGGCACCGAGGGCGGGGTGACGATCGCGCTGCCCGGCGGCGAGCCGATGTCGATCTACGACGCGTCCCGCCAGTACCTCGAGGCGGGCACGCCGCTGGTCGTGCTGGGCGGCAAGGAGTACGGCTCGGGCTCGTCCCGCGACTGGGCGGCGAAGGGCACGGCGCTGCTGGGCGTGCGGGCGGTGCTGGTGGAGTCGTTCGAGCGCATCCACCGCTCCAACCTGATCGGGATGGGCGTGCTGCCGCTGCAGTTCAAGCCGGGCGAGACCGCCGAGTCGCTCGGCCTGACCGGGCACGAGGTCTTCGACGTGACCGGGGTCGAGGCGATGAACTCCGGTGACACGCCGCGCGAGGTAACGGTGCGGGCGGACGACAAGGAGTTCACCGCGATCGTGCGGATCGACACGCCCGGCGAGGCGGAGTACTACCGGCACGGCGGGATCATGCAGTACGTGCTGCGCTCGCTGCTCGGCAAGGCCTGACCCAGCCGCGGTTCGGCGGCCAGCGGTTGGGCCGGGCCGCCTGCCGGGCCTCCGGCTGCGGTTGAGCCGGCTCCGGGCGATAAAGGCGGCAAACGGGTTACTGTCAGGCGATGAAGATCGCCCCGGCAGCCGTCTCGCTGGCCACGCCCGGCCTCTGGCTGACCGGCGCGGAGCGGGGCCTGCTGCTGGCGGGCCTGGCCGTCGCGCTCGGCGGGCTGGCTGGCCGCGGGCTGTCGCGCCAGTACAAGGGCGAGCGCGGCGGGCCGCTGCCGCCCCCGTGGGCGCTGCGCGGGGCGCTGCTCGGACTGACCGCGAGCGTCGCGCTGGCGCTGACCGCGCTCGCGGGTCCCGCGCCTGGCCGCGCGGCTGGCGGTGCCGGCGCCGCCCGGTCTGCCAGCTGGCGGCACCGCGAGGATCGCAGTCGCCGAGGCAGTCCTGTTCGCGGTCGCCGCCGTCTTGCTGCGAATGCGCCGGCCGGGCTGGGCCGGGACCGTGCTGTGCGGCGTCGTCCTCGCGGAGGCCATCCGCTCGCACCCCGAAGGGGTGATCCCGGTGGCCGGCGCGCTGGTCACCTGTTGCCACCTGCTGCCGGCCGTGCTGTGGGCCGGGATGCTGGTGTACGCGCTGCGGGCCGGGCTGGCCTGGCGCGACCGGCCGGCCGCCGCCCAGGGCATCGTCGGCCTGTACGCCACCGCGGCCGCGTGGCTGTTCGCGCTCGTGCTGATCACCGGGGTGGTGTCCGCGCTGGTGCTGGTGCCGGTGGGGGCGTTGCTGCACACCGCGTACGGGCTCTTCCTGATCACCAAGGCGGCGCTGGTGTGCGCGGCCGCCGGGCTCGCGCTGGCCGGGCGCAGCTGGCTGCGGCGCCGGCCAACGGCGGGCCTGGGGCCGCCGGCGGTGACGAAGTTCGAGGTCTGCGCGCTGGCGGCGGTGCTGATGCTCACCGGCGTGCTGACCGTGCTGACTCCGCCGGACCGGGCGGGCGCCGCCGGGGCCTCGGCCGGCCGGCCGCCGGCCTGCGCGCCGAGGCTGGCTAGGCTGCCGGGAGGCCAGGGCCCGCGGTGTGCGGTAGCGCGCGGCGGCGGGTCCGGTTCGCCTGGCCGGGCAGACGAGGACGCGATGCACGCATGAAGCGCAGCCAGGCCGCTGGCGGCGCGGTGCTGGTCACGGGCATCCTCGTACTGGCCTTCAATCTCCGGACGATGATCACCGGGGTACCGCCGGTCTTTCCCGAGTTGCAGACCGTGCTGCGCGTGTCGTCGGGCAGCCTCGCGGTGCTCGCCGCCGTGCCGGTGCTCTGCTTCGGCATCTTCTCGGGCAGCGGCGCACCGCTGAGCCGCAGGTACGGCGAGGAACGCGTGCTGGCCGCCGCGCTGCTGCTGATCGCCGGCGGCCTGCTGATGCGGGCCGCGGCGCCGTCGGTATTGCTGTTTCCCGGCACGATCGTGGCGGGCGCGGGCATCGCGCTGATGAACGTGCTGCTGCCCAGCCTGGTCAAGCGCCGCGCGCCGGACCGGGCGGGCCTGCTGATCGGCCTGTACCTGCTGTCGCTGGCGGTCGGCAGCATCGTGGCCGCCGCGCTCGCCGTCCCGGTCTTCAACGCCGCCGGCGGCGGCCTCGGGGCTGCCCGGCTGATCCTCGGTCTGTGGGCCGGCCCGGCGCTCGTGGCCGTCATCCTCTGGGGACCGCAGCTGCGTTTCCGGACCCGGCCAGAACGCGGCGCCCGGACGGGCGCCCTGGCACTGCGCAAGTCCGCGCTCGCCTGGCAGGTCACCCTGTTCATGGGTCTGCAGAGCCTGTCCTACTACGGCACGCTGTCCTGGTTCGCGACGATGTTCCGGGACCGGGGGGCCAGCGCCGCCTACGCGGGCACGCTGCTCGCGCTCATGAACGTCGGGAACGCGATCACGGCGATGGCCGTCCCCGTGCTGGCGCACCGGTACGCGGACCAGCGGGTGCTGGCCGTCGCCGCGATGCTGGTGACCGCCCTCGGCCTGGCCGTAGCCGGTTTCGGGCCCTACGGCCTCGCGCCGGAGTCCATGGTCGTGCTCGGACTCGGTCAGGGCGCGAGCCTGGGGCTCGGCATCTACTACACGATGGCCAGGGCACCCGATCCCGGCACGGCGGCCTCGCTGTCGGCGTTCGCGCAGGGCATCGGCTACCTGATCGCCAGCCTGGGTCCGCTGGTCATCGGGTTCCTGCACACGGCCACGGGCGGCTGGACGGTGCCCCTCATCGTGCTGCTCGCAGTGGTCACGGCGCAGCTCCTCACCGGCTGGCTGGCCGGGCGGGCCCTGACCGTGCCGGCCGGGCCGGAACTCAGCCGGGTAGCGCCGGGCGGGTAGGACGCCTGCGCAGCAGCCACTGCCAGAACGTGCGTCGCGGCGGCCGCGGCGGGCTGGCCTTGAGCACGCCGCTGCCGACCCGGCCGGCGACGACGACGCGCAGGACCACCGGGACGGCGGGGCCCTCCGGCCGCTCCACCCTGGCGATGCCGCTGCCGGTGCTGACGTCGTCCAGGTCCACCTCGATGCCCGGCTTGGTGACCAGCGCCAGGACGCCGCTGCGGACGTCGGCGTCGATGTGCAGCTCCGGGCTGGCGATGATCGCCTCGGTGAAGTCCAGCTGGACTACGCCGCTGGTGACCCGGATCTCCATCCGCTGCGGCACCAGCCACGGCCCGTCGCGCCGGGCCACGCTGCTGCCGCAGTCGATCCTGATCAGGTCCTTGGCCGGGCCGGCCGTCACGCTCGCCGCGTGCGCCGGCGATAGCGGCAGGTCAGTGGTCAGGATGGCCAGTTCGCCCAGCGTCTGGGCCGTGAGCGCCACCTCCAGCCGCTGGTCCAGTTCGTCGGCGGTGATCCGGCCGTCGCCGGCCGCGACCCGCAGCACCTCGACCACCCGGTCACGGTCGGCGTGCGAGGCCCGCAGTTCGCCCGCGCCGCCCGCCGGGGACAATTCGCCAGTCATGGCACACCACCTTAAACGGGGACGCCTGACGGCGCCGTCACCCTCTGGGCCGACCCGCACCATACGATGGAATTCAGCTGATTAGCATAATTTGCAGGCCAGGGCCGGTTCCGGCCCGGCGGACAGGCGGATTGACTGCCGCGGTGCGCGGTCCGGACCAGGCAGAAAATAGACTCGACGGATCCGGCGGGTCCCTGCCGACACGAGGAGCAGACCTAGTGAGCTTGTTGGAGAGCATCCGGAGTCCGCGCGATCTCAAGGCTCTCGGCAGTGCCGACCTGCCCCAGCTGGCGGTGGAAATCCGTGACTACCTGATCAAGGTTGTCACCGCGAACGGCGGCCACCTGGGCCCGAACCTGGGCGTCGTGGAGCTGACGATCGCCCTGCACCGGGTGTTCGACTCGCCGGTGGACCGGATCGTCTTCGACACCGGCCACCAGTCCTACGTGCACAAGCTGCTCACCGGCCGGCACCAGGGCTTCGACGGGCTGCGCCAGCGCGGCGGGGTGTCCGGCTACCCGAACCGGGCCGAGTCTGAGCACGACCTGATCGAGAACTCGCACGCATCGACCAGCCTGTCCTACGCCGACGGCCTGGCGAAGGCGTATCAGCTGCGCGGCGAGGGGCACCGCAGCGTCGTCGCCGTCATCGGCGACGGCGCGCTGACCGGCGGCATGGCCTGGGAGGCGCTCAACAACATCGCCGCCGCCCGCGACCGCCGGCTGGTCATCATCGTGAACGACAACGGCCGGTCCTACCAGCCCACCATCGGCGGCCTCGCCGAGCACCTCGCGTCGGTTCGCGTCTCGGCGCGGTATGAGCAGGTGCTGGACTACATCAAGAGCTCCCTGTCGCACACCCCGCTGGTCGGCCCGCCGCTGTTCGAGACCCTGCACGGGATCAAGAAGGGCCTCAAGGACGTGCTGCAGCCGCAGGTGCTGTTCGAGGACCTGGGGCTGAAGTACTTCGGCCCGGTCGACGGTCATGACGAGCAGGCGGTGGAGCACGCGCTGCGTCGCGCCCGCGACTTCGGGGGCCCCGTGCTGGTGCACGTCATCACCAGGAAGGGCTTCGGCTACCCGCTGGCCGAGGAGAACGACGAGGACTGCCTGCACCAGGTCAGCCCCGCCGGCGGCAAGCCGGGTAAGGCCAAGGTCGATCCGAGCACGGGCATGCCCCGGTCGCGCCCCTGGACCCAGGTCTTCGGAGCGGAGCTGGCCGAGATCGGCGCCAGCCGGCCGGACATAGTCGCGATCACCGCGGCCATGCTGCATCCGACCGGGCTGGCGCAGTTCGCCGCCGCGTTCCCGGACCGGGTCTTCGACGTGGGCATCGCCGAGCAGCACGCCGTGACGAGCGCGGCGGGCCTGGCCATGGGCGGCCTGCATCCCGTGGTCGCCATCTACGCGACGTTCCTGAACCGGGCCTTTGACCAGGTGATGATGGACGTCGCGCTGCACCGGCTGCCGGTGACGTTCGTGCTGGACCGGGCCGGGGTCACCGGCCCGGACGGGGCCAGCCACCACGGCATGTGGGATGGCTCGATCCTGCAGCTCGTACCCGGCCTGCGGATCGCGGTGCCCAGGGACGGCAGCCGCGTCGGCGAGCTGCTGCGTGAGGCGGTCGCGATCGCCGACGGCCCGACCGCGCTGCGCTTTCCCGGCCGTCTCGCGCTGCCGGACGTGCCGGCCGTGGCCAAGCTCGGCCGCATGGACGTGCTGCGCGCGCCCGGTGATGGGGCCGCGCGCGACGTGCTGCTGCTCGGCGCGGGGCCGATGGCGGGCGTGTGCGTCACCGCGGCCGGCCGGCTGGCCGATCAGGGGATCGGCGTGACGGTCGTCGACCCGCGCTGGGTGAAGCCGCTGGATCCGGCGCTGGCCGGCGCCGCCCGCGAGCACGGGCTCGTGGTGACAGTCGAGGACAACGGCCGGGTCGGCGGATTCGGCGACGCCGTGGCCAGGCTGCTGCGCGACGAGGACGTCGACACCCCGGTCCGTACGTTCGGACTGCCGCAGGAGTTCCTGGAGCACGGCGAGCGCAACGACCTGCTGGAGGACGCTGGCCTCGCCCCGCAGCACATCGCCCGCGTCATCACCGAGCTGGTCGCCCGCCGCTCGCCGAGCCTGGCCGATCACCAGCAGGCGTGAGCCTGGCCCCGGCCCGCGCTGCTGAGCGCGGCGCGCGGGCAGTCAGTGCTGCTTCTTCTTGGCCCCGCCGACGTTCTGGCCGTTGCCCTCGCTGAAGAAGTCGCCGCCCGCGGGATAGCGGAACGACGCCACGGTCGGGCCCAGGTCGGCGTGGTCGAAGGTCATCTGCCAGATCTGCCCGGCGTTCGCGCCGAACACCGATCCAGGGCAGTCCTGGCCGCCGCCGGCTGAGCGGAAGCAGGAGGCGTAGCCGATCATCGGGTGGCTGACCGGGCCGGCCGGGTTGAACATCGACACGTAGCCCGCCAGCCGCGGCGTGTACCCGCCGAACGCGGCGAACTCGAAGTTGTTGGCCGTTCCGGTCTTGCCCGCCGCCGGAATGCCCACCCCGCCCTGGCTGATGCTGTCGCCGGTGGCGGTGCCGCTGGTCAGCACGCCCTGCAGGATGTAGGTCGCCGCCTCGGCGACGCTCGCCGACATGACCCGGTGACAGCCGGCGAACTGCACCGGCAGCTTCGCGCCGCCGATGCCGGTGATCGCCCGGATGGCGACCGGCTTGCAGTAGATCCCGTTCGCGGCCACGGTCGCGTACGCGGCGGCCATCGTCATGGGCGAGACGTTGACCGAGCCGAGGGTGAAGGACGGCAGGTCGTCGGCGGGCAGCTGGTAGCTGGCCGAGCCGGGCTTGCCGACGGCCTTCAGCAGCGAGCTGCCGTCCGCGCGGTGCACGCCGAGGCTGACCGCGGTCTTCACCACGTTGCACAGCCCGACCCGGCGCTCCAGGTGGGCGTAGAAGACGTTGATCGACTTGGTCGTCCCGGTGTACAGCGAGTACGTGCCCTTGCCCGCGCCCTCGGCGTTGGCTACCGGGAACGGCCCGGTCGGCTGGCCTTTGCAGTTGTAGAAGCCGCCCACCACGGTGGGCGAGGAGACCGACTCCTTGAAGCCGAACGGCGTGCCCTCCTTGAGCGCGGTGAGCAAGGTGAACAGCTTCGAGGACGAGCCGGTCTGCACCCCCGCGCCGCCGTTCTCCGCGGTGTCCACCGCGTAGTCGATGCTGTCCTGGTTGCGGCCGGGACCGTACGGCCGGTCGACCGCGATGGCCCGGATCCGGCCAGTGCCGGGCTGGATCAGCACCTCGGCGGCGGCGTTCCCGGCCGGGTTCCAGCCGGACGGCGGGCCGGGCAGCATGTAGCTGACCGCCTGCTGGGCCGCGCGCTGGTCCCGCGCGTCCATGGTCGTGTAGACCTTCAGGCCGCCGACGGTGGTCAGCTGCTGGTAGGCCTGGCGGTAGACCGGGTTGGCCCGCATCTCCGCGATCACGTAGTCGCAGAACCAGGCCGAGTCCGGTTCCTTCGTCCCGTTGCAGCCCTGCTCCAGCGACTGGACCGAGTAGTGCAGCCCGAGCTTCTGCTTCTCGGCCGCGGCCGCGGCCGCCTTGGACACGTAGTGCAGCTGCGCCATCCTGGCGAGCACCACGTTGCGGCGGGCGATCGCCGCGGCTGGCTGAGTCGTCGGGTCGAACCGGGCCGGGTTCTGCACCAGTCCGGCCAGCAGCGCCGCCTGCGGCAGGGTGAGCCGCGCGGCCGTGGTGGAGAAGTACCGCTGCGCGGCGACCTCGACGCCATAGGCCTCGTTCTCGAAGTAGGCCACGTTCAGGTAGGCGGCGAGCAGCTGGTCCTGGGTGAGCTCGTGCTCGACGCTCGCCGCGATCCGCAGCTCGCGGATCTTGCGGGCGGCGGACTCCGCCGTCGCCGCGTGCTGCTGCTGCGAATCGGGCGCGGTCAGCACCAGCGCGTTCTTGACGTACTGCTGGGCGAGCGTCGATCCGCCCTCGACCTGACCGCCGGTGAAGTCGGTGACGAGCGCGCGCAATGAGCCGCGGACGTCGATCGCGCCATGCTGGTAAAAGCGATCGTCTTCGATGGCGACAATCGCGTTGCGCATGTAAGGCGAGATCTGGCTGTAGCTGACCGGCACCCGGTAAATGTGATTCGGGTAATAGTCGGCGATCACTCGGCCGCGCGAGTCGAGGATTTCCGACCGGGATGGCAGCTGCGCGATCGCGGGCACCTGAAGGTTGTCGAAGGTGTCCGACACCTGCCTGGTGACCATGCCGACGCCGCCCACGAGCGGCAGTGCGATCGCCGCCACGAGCAGCCCGGCGACGGCGCTCATGCCCGCGATGGCCGCCACGATGCGCACTGCCGCGCGCTGCCGCGGCTGGCTTTTACCGGATATCAAGATGCGTACCTCGCCGGCCCCGCGGAATGCGGCCCGAATTCGATTTGCCCCCGACTCATACTGCGCAGGTGATACCCGGCGCCAGCTAAAGGAACGCGGCGTGAAATCCCACCGGCTAGTAAAAGTCCCGGTTATGGCGGCCGGACTTAACGGCGCGCTTCGCGGCAAGTCACCAGACGGCGCCGGGCGCCCGCGGCGGCCGTGGCCAGGGCCGTCCGGGCGCAGCATTTGTCCAGGCAAGGGGCACCAGCACGGGTGCAGGCACGGCAGAATCGGTTCATGGAGACTCTTCACGTTGCGGTCGTCGGCTCGGGCCCGGCCGGGCTGTACACCGCCGAGGCGCTGATCAAGCAGGCGGCCGCGCTAGATCCGCCGCACGCGATCCGCGTGGACGTGCTGGACCGGCTGCCCACGCCGTACGGCCTGGTCCGCTACGGCGTCGCGCCCGACCACAAGTCGATCAAGTCGATCGCCGAGTACCTGCGCGGCGTCCTTGAGCACGAGGGTGTCCATTTCGTCGGGAACGTGCACCTTGGCGAGGACGTCACCCGCGAGGACCTCCTGACCGCCTACGACGCGGTCGTCTACGCGACCGGGGCGATGCGTGACCGGCAGCTGGGCATCCCTGGCGAGGACCTGTCCGGCAGCATCGCGGCCACCGACTTCGTGAACTGGTACTGCGGTCACCCGGACATGGACCCGGCCGCGTTCACGCTGGACGCCGAGTCGGTCGCGGTGATCGGCGTGGGCAACGTCGCCGTGGATGTCGCGCGCATCCTGATCCGCAACCCTGAGGAACTGCGCGAGACGGACGTGTCGCAGCCCGTCCTGGACACGCTCATGGCCAGCAAGGTTCGCGAGGTGCACATGATCGGGCGGCGCGGCCCGGCCCAGGCCAAGTTCACCACCAAGGAGCTGCGCGAGCTCGGCGAGCTGGCGGGCGTCGACGTGGTGGTGGGGGACGGCGAGGCCGATCTCGACGCGTTCGACGCGACCGGGGCGAGCGCGCAGCTCGCCCAGAGCGACCGGCACGTGCGCGGCAACTACACGGTGATCAAGGACTGGGCGGACCGGTCGCCGTCCGGCGCGGGCCGCCGGCTGACGATCCGGTTCTGGCTGCGCCCGGTCCGGATCGAGGGCGATATCGCCGTGACCGGGCTGACCCTGGAGCGGACCCGGCTGGACGAATCTGGCCGGGTCGTCGGGACCGGCGAGCTGGAGACCCTGCCCGCCCAGCTGGTGCTGCGCTCGGTCGGCTATCAGAGCGTGCCGCTGCCCGGGGTGCCGTTCGACGACCGCAACTACGTCGTGCCGAACGCGGCCGGACGGGTACTGGGCCCGGACGGTGCGCCGCTACCAGGCGAGTACGTGGCCGGCTGGCTCAAGCGCGGCCCGACCGGCGTCATCGGGACGAACAAGTCCGACGCGGCCGAGACCGTGCGCTCGCTGCTCGCGGACCTGGCCGGCGGACCTGGCCCGGACGATGTGCAGCTGCCGCGGGCCGGCCTGCTGAAGCTGCCCGACGTCTCCCCGCAGGGCGAGTCGCCGCTGCGCGCGGTGCTCGCCCGGCGAGGTGTCCGGCACGTCAGCTACGACGACTGGCTGGGGATCGAGCAAGCGGAGAAGGACCTCGGCGTGACACTGGGCCGGGGCGCCAGGGTGAAGCTGGCCAGCAGGGACGAGATCCACCGGGCCTGCGGCCTGCACTGAGCCGCGGGCGGCGCCGGCGGTCCGGCGGCTCTAGGAGGCGGCGGCGGCGCGCAGCCATCGCCCCGCCAGCGCGCGCACCCGGTCGATCAGCTCCGGCGGACCGAGCACGGTGAACTCGCAGCCCAGGTGCCCGAGATGGAACGCCAGCGCGTCGAGCGACTCTGCTCCGGTGCTGAGCAGGCAGCCATCCGCGCCTGCGGGCTCGAGGGTGCCGACGGTCGGCGGTAGCTGCGCGGTGATCTGGCCGATCGGAGCGTGCAGCAGCACGCGCGCCTGGTACCGGTAGGGCGCGGTGGTGACGGCGTGCGCGACGAACGCGGCCGCGTCGGGCGGATCCTTCGGCACGAACCGGCGCCCGGTCGGCTCCGGCGACCGCATGCGGTCGACCCGGTAGGTACGCCACTCGTCGCGCGCGACGTCCCGTGCGACCAGGTACCAGCGGTAGCCGGCCTGGACCAGGCGGTGCGGCTCGGCGAGCCGCTCGCCGTACTCGCCGTCGCGGCTGTGATAGCCAAACCGCAGTTGCTCGCGCTCGCGGCACGCGCGCGCGATCGCGGTGAGTGCGTCCGGGTCCACGGCGGGCCCGCCGGGCAGCGGCACCGTCGCCGCGCCGATCGCGCGCGCCTGGGCCCGCAACCGGGCCGGGAGTACCTGCTCGAGCTTCGCCAGCGCCCGCGCCGACGCCTCGGCCACGCCGGTCACCGCGTGACTGGCGCTGGTGCGCAGGCTCAGCGCGACCGCGACCGCCTCCTCGTCGTCCAGCAGCAGCGGCGGCAGCGCGGCGCCCGAGCCGAGCCGGTAGCCGCCGGCCGCGCCCGGCGTCGCGGACACCGGGTAGCCGAGGCCGCGCAGCTTCTGCACGTCCCGCCGCAGGGTCCTGGGAGTGACCGCGAGCCGTCCGGCGAGCTCCGTTCCGGTCCAGTCAGGGCGCATCTGCAGCAGCGACAGCAGCCGGAGCAGGCGCGCGGACGTTTCCACCATGAATCTCAGTCTCCCATCCATTGAGGACAGAAGTTGTCCGCATAGCGATCTAGCGTGGTGGCATGAACATCGACTGGAACGACGAGCTGCGCGGTCAGCTCGAGTGGCACTGGGAGCACCAGCTCCGGCCCAGGCTCGCGGGGCTCACTGATCACGAGTACTTCTGGGAGCCGGTCGCCGGCTGCTGGAGCATCCGACGGCGCGGCGAGAGCACGGCCCCCATCTCCGTCGGCGGCGGCGCGTTCACCATGGACTACGCCATGCCGCCGCACGAAGAGGAGCCGGTGACGACGATCGCCTGGCGGCTGGCGCACCTCATCGTCGGCGTCTTCGGCGCGCGCGACGCCGCGCACTTCGGCGGGCCGCCGGTCGATTTCGGCACGTTCGAGTACGCGGAGTCCGCCGCGGCGGCGCTCGATCAGCTGGACGCCGGGTACGCGGCCTGGATCAAGGGCGTGCAGTCGCTCGGGACCGACGGCCTGGCGCGGCCGTGCGGCCCGGCCGAGGGGCCGTTCGCCGAGTACTCGATGGCCGGGCTTGTCCTGCACATTCACCGCGAGGTAATACACCACGGGGCCGAGGTGGCCTTGCTGCGCGACCTCTACCACTGGCGCGATCGCTGAGCCCGGCCGGCTGTGACCACAGCTTTGCCCGGTCTGCTGGGCCAGTAGTTGAACAGCAGCCCGGAAAGAGCTGTTGCTGACTTCGCCGCCTTCCCGCGCTAAGCCGGGCTGGCTACGATGCGGCGAGTGGGCAAGTCGGTACCAGCGGGTCAGGTAACGGTAGATCAGGCCAAACTGCGGCGAATGCTCGGCGAGCCGGAGCTGGCCTGGCTGGTCGCGCGCATCCGGGCCAAGCTCGAACGCGGCGAGCGGCTCGACGGCGTCGTGACCCTGGTCGGCGCCACGCCCGTCCAGCGGCGGGCGGTGGCCAGGCTGCTCGGCCGCAATCCCGGTCGCGCCTCCTCGCTGAGCGTCTCGCTGCCGGCCGTGGCCACTGAGCTGTTCCGGGCCGCCGCGGCGCCGGACCTGCGCGCGGCGGTGGAGTCACTCGGCGGCCCGGTGCGCGATCTGGCCGCCGAACGGGCGGCCGAGCTGGCCCGGTTCGGAGACGCGCTCGGCCCTATGCAGTCGAGCAGCCTCGCCGAGCTGCCCTGGTATCAGGAGTGGCTGGACCTGCTCCGCCGGGACGGCACGGTGACCAGGCTTATCCGGCAGGGCCACGCCGACGTACTCACCCAGGCCACCGCGGTGCTGGAGCGGCTGCCGGACGCGTCCGGCCGGTCAAACGCGGTGCTGTCCGCGCTGGCCGCCGGTGCGACCGGAGACGAACGGGCGCTGGTGCGCGGCCCGCTGCCAGACCTGGTGCTGCGGGCGCTGGCGATCAGGGAAGGCGTGCCCGCCCCGGCCACGACCGAGGCGGCCGAGGCGCTGTGGGCGGCGGCCGGGCTGGTCGCCGATGACCTGGCCAGTCAGGTCCTGGTGCTGAACGTGCGCTGCGGCGGCGAGCCGGTCGGCCGCTGGCTCAGCGAGGCCGCGGAGGCCGGCGAGCCGTTCCGGGTCACGCTCCGGCAGCTCACCAGCAGCCCGGTGCTGCCGTGGGCGCTCGACATCTTCGTCTGTGCGAGCCCGGCCCTGGTCCGGGCCGCCGCCGCCGAGCTAGGGCCGCGGTGCCCGGCCCTGGTCTGCACCGAAGGCGAGTCGTCGGTCGCCTGCGCGCGGCTGCTGCAGGCCGCGGTCGGCAGCGGCTCGGCCGTGCACTGGCACGCCGACTTCACCTGGCCGGGGCTGCGCAACACCACCGCAGCGGTCCAGCGGCTCGGCGCCCGGCCGTGGCGGATGGCGGCGGCCGATTTCCAGGCGGCCCTGGCGGGCGGCGGTCCGGCGCTGCGCGGCCGGCCCGAGCGCAGCGACTGGGACCCGCGGCTGGCCGAGGTCATGCAGCGGACCGGCCGGGGCGTGCCCGAGGACCGGGTGCTGCCAGGCCTGCTCGGCGATCTCGCCGCTAACCCGCGGTGATCATCTTCTTCAGCAGGCTGCGGGTTCGCTGCCGGTCCGCACCGCGGGCGTACTCGATGGCGACGAAGTCGGTGACGCCGCCGTCGGCCAGCGCGGTGATCTGCGCCGCCACTGCGTCCTCGTCGCCGACGACGGCGACGTCCGCCGGGCCGGCCGCGCCCTCCTTGTCGAGCATCGCCCGGTAGGAGGGCAGTTGCCCGTAGATCGCGAACTCCTCGGCGGCGGCGGTCCTGGCCGCCGCCGGGTCGTCGGTCACGTACACCGGCAGCATGCAGACCACCCGGGGGCGGCCGCGGCCCGCCGCGCTGGCCGCGGCCGTGACCGCCGGGATCACGTAATCCCGCACCGTGGCCGGGCCGGTCATCCAGAGGATCGTCCCGTCGGTCTGCTCGGCGGCCAGCTTCAGCATCTGCGGCGCCATCGCGGCCAGCACGACCGGAACCCGCTCCGGCCGGGGGGTCGACAGCCCGATGTGCGCGCTGAGCGTGCTGCCGTCCACGCTGACCGGGCTGCCGTCCAGCAGCGGCAGCAGCACCGACAGGTACTCGCGCATGTGCCGGGCGGGCCGGTCGAAGCTATAGCCGTACATGCTCTCGATCACGATCTGGTGGGACAGCCCGATGCCCAGCGTCAGGCGGCCAGGACCCAGCGCCAGCGCGGCGGTCAGCGCCTGCTGGGCCAGCACGGCCGGGTGCCGCGGATAGGTCGGTATGACCGCGGTGCCGACCTCGATGCCGGGTACCTGGCTGCCCGCCACCGCGAGCGCGGTGAGCGCCTCCAGCCCGAAGATGTTCGACATCCAGATCGAGGCGAACCCGTCGTCGGCCGCGGTCCGCAGCTGGTCGGCGATGCGGGCCAGGGCATCGGGGCCGCCCGGCTCGATCACCGAGGTGCCAATTCGCATGTACGTCTCCATTCGGGTGGACGGACTGGGTCTGATCCTGTCCATCCCGCCCGGCCAGCGCAAGATCCAGGCGGTCCGGGCCGAATTCGGCCACCCGGCATCTTTGCCTGGCGGCCTGGGCGGGGACAATAGGGACATGAGTCAGCCTGATCCCCGCCGTCCCAAGCCGCCTAGCCGGGTCGCGAACGCAGGACCGGGATCTGCAGGCAGCCACTGACCGGGCCCGCAAGCACCAGCAGGCCGCGGCCCGGGCCAGATCACGCGCCGCGGCCAAGGCCGCCGACGCGGCCGCGGCAGCCGAGGTCGGCCGAGCAGGCCGATCTGCTGCGCGTCCGGCCGGTATCTGGACCGGGAGGACAGCTGGCTCAGGTTCGCCCAGCGAGTGCTGGAACTGGCCGAGGACGAGCACGTGCCGCTGCTGGAGCGGGTCCGGTTCGCGGCGATCTTCGCCAGCGCGCTGGATGAGTTCTTCGGCGTCCGGGTGGCCGGCCGGATGCGGCGGATGGCGACCGGGCTGCCGGTCGAGGACGCGACCGGGAAGTCGGCGGAGGCGGTGCTGGCGCACGTGCTCGAGCTGGCCAGGGAGCTGTCCCAGCGGCACGCCCGGTGCTTCACCGAGCTGCTGCTGCCGGACCTGGCGGACGAGGGCATCGAGATCCTGCGCTGGAAGGAGCTGGTGCCGGACGAGCAGGCACAGCTAGAGGCGTATTTCAAGGAGCGCATTTTCCCGGTGCTGACGCCGCTGGCGGTGGATCCGGCGCACCCGTTCCCGTTCATATCCGGGCTGACGCTGAGCCTCGCGCTGACGATCGCCGACCCGCGAACCAGCGCGACGATGTTCGCCCGGGTGAAGGTGCCGCCGCTGCTGCCCAGGTTCCTGACCGTCGGCTCGAACCGGTTCGTCCCGCTGGAAGACGTCATCGCCGCGCACCTGGGCGAGCTCTTCGTCGGGCTGGACATTCTCGAGCACCACACGTTCCGGGTCACCCGGATCACCGACCTGGAGATCGACGACGACGTCACCGAGGACCTGCTCAAGTCGCTCGAGCGGGAACTGCTCAAGCGCCGGTTCGAGCCCGCCGTCCGGCTCGAGGTCGAGGAGTCCATGCCCGAGGACGTCCTCGACAAGCTCGTTACGGAGCTGGACGTGGACGCCCGCGCGGTGTACCGGCTGCCGGGGCCGCTGGACCTGTCCGGGCTCTCGTCGATCGCGGATCTCGACTTCCGGCAGCTCAAGTACCCCAGGTTCGTCCCGTCGGAGAGCGCGCTGCCGCCGGAGAACAGCGACGGCAGCGTGTTCGCCGCGCTGACCGAGCAGGACGTGCTCGTGCATCACCCGTATGACTCGTTCACCGCGAGCGTGCAGCGCCTGATCGTGTCCGCGGCGGCCGACCCCAGGGTGCTGGCGATCAAGCAGACGCTGTACCGGACCAGCGGCGACTCCGAGATCGTCGACGCGCTCATCGACGCCGCCGAGGCAGGCAAGCAGGTCGTCGTCGTGGTGGAGATCAAGGCGCGCGGCGACGAGCGCGCCAACATCGGCTGGGTGCGCAAGCTGGAGCAGTCCGGCTGCCACGTGGTCTACGGGATGCTCGGGCTGAAGACGCACTGCAAGATGGCCCTGGTGGTGCGCGAGGAGGCTGACGGGTCGCTGCGACGGTTCTGCCACATCGGCACCGGGAATTATCACCCGAAGACCGCGCGGCTGTATGAGGACTTCGGCCTGCTCACCGCGAACCGCACGGTCGGCGAGGACGTCACCGACCTGTTCAACCACCTGACCGGCTACAGCCGCCACTCCGACTACCGGCGGCTGCTGGTCGCGCCGGAAGGAATCAGGCCGGGGCTGATCCAGCGGATCGACGCGCAGATCGCCGAGCAGGAGGCGGGCCTGCCCGCGCTGATCCAGATGAAGTGCAACGCGCTCATCGACGAGGAAGTGGTCGACGCGCTGTACCGGGCGTCGCTGGCCGACGTTCCCGTCGATCTGTGGATTCGGGGCATCTGCGCGCTGCGGCCGGGCGTGCCCGGCCTGTCGGACAACGTCCGGGTGCGCAGCATCGTCGGCCGGTTCCTTGAGCACTCGCGGATCTACGTCTTCGGCACCGGGACGGGCGAGTCGCCCAGCGAGGTCTGGATCGGCAGCGCCGACATGATGCACCGCAACCTGGACCGGCGGGTGGAGGCGCTGGTACGGGTGACCGATCATCAGCAGCAGTCCCAGCTGCGCCAGCTCATCAACCTCGCCATGGCGCCGCGCACCGCCTCGTGGTGGCTGGCCGGGGACGGCACCTGGGCCCGGCACCACCTGGACGCGGACGGGGTTCCGCTGACCGATCTGCAGGACCTGCTCATCAGGTCCAGGCGCGGCCGGAGCACGGATGCCTGATCGCGAGGCGGCCGCGGAGATCAGGGCGGCCGGGGCAGTGCTGTGGCGGCCTGCCGGACGCGGCACGCAGGTCGCGGTGATTCACCGGCCTAAGTACGACGACTGGGGACTGCCCAAAGGCAAGCTGGAACCGGGCGAGCATCCGCTGCTGGCAGCCGTGCGTGAGGTGTCGGAAGAGACCGGGCTTCGGGTCACGCTCGGCCAGCGGCTGCCCCCCGTCCGGTACCTGGTGGACGGCCAGCCGAAGGTGGTGGACTACTGGGCGGCTCGAACGCCGGCCTCGGCCGGCGCGTTCACCCCGAATCATGAGGTCGACCGGCTGGACTGGGTCGCGCTGACGCACGCCACCGGCAGGCTGAGCTATGACCACGACGCGGTTCTGCTGGCTGACTTCGGCGCGGCGCCCCGGCCGACCGTGCCGTTCATCCTGGTCCGGCACGCGTCCGCCGGATCCAAGTCCGAGTGGCACCGGGATGACGCGCTGCGACCGCTGGACAGTCGCGGCAAGCAGCAGGCCAAGCTGCTCGCCGAGCTGCTGCGCTGCTTCGGGGCTGGCCGGGTGCTCAGCTCGCCGGCCGAGCGCTGCCTGGCCACGGTGCGGCCGTACGCCGCCGCCGTCGGCGCGGAGGTAGAAGCGGTGCCGGAGTTCGGCCTGCCGCCCGGCAAACACAAGAAGGCGGTGCGCGCCGCGACGGCGGACGAGCTCGGGCAGGCCGCGGCCGGTACGGTCGCCGCGCTCGCGGGCGGCGAGCAGCCGGTCGTCATCTGCGCACACCGGGAGAACATGCCGGCGCTGCTGGCGGCCATCTGCGCCCGGCTGGGCGCGCAGCCGCCGGAAGAACCGCCGCTGCGCAAGAGCGGGTTCGTGGTGCTGCACCGGGCGGCGGGGCGGCTCGCGGGCAGCGAGTGCCATCACCCCGAGGACCTGAGGTTATCCGGCCGCGGCCGACGGTGTCGCGGGCTGCCAGTCCAGCGTGGGCGGTAGCGAGCCCTCCAGGATCAGCAGCCAGCGCTTGACCTCGGGACCGGCGCCGCCGCTGTAGCCGCCGAGCCCGTCGCTCGCCAGCACCCGGTGACAGGGCACGATCACCGGGATCGGGTTGGAGCCCATGATCTTGCCGACCGCGCGGGCCGGCGGCACGTCGGTCACGGTCGTCAGCCCGGCTGAGCTGGCGAGCGCGCCGTAGCTCGTGGTCTGGCCGAAGCCGACCGAGTCGGTCAGGATCTCCAGCACGTGCCGCTGCGTGCCTTCGGTGTAGGACCAGTCGAGCGGGACGTCGAACGCCTGCCGCTGGCCGCAGAAGTACTCCGTGAGCTGACGCCGCGCGGCCTGCGCGAGGCTGCCTGGCGCGCTCTGGCTGGCGTCCGCAGGCAGGGAGCCGAACCGAACCTTGGCCACGCCGGCCGGGCTGCAGCCGACCGAGACCGGGCCCACAGGGGTGTCCAGCGAGGCCCATTCGAGGGATGTCACCCGTCCATTGTGTCCATAGCCGGGCCAGCTGCGCAGGCCCTGCGGGCCTGGATGTCGGGTACCTGCCGGTCACGGCCGGGCGGGCTGTGCCCGGCCGCCCGTGACTGTCGGCGGCACGCGATACAACGGCCTTGTCAGCTCGCGCCGAACGGAAGGTGGAAGCGAGAATGACGGACGACAATTTCGCCGCGGCCGTCGAGGCCGAGCTGGTCGAGCTGTCCGGCCTGCTCACCGAGCCGGGCGAGCATGAATGCCTGCGCTGCTACCTGCTGCGAATGATCAATGAGTTCGGGTGCGACGGCAAGCACCGGTGGACGAGCCGGTGGCGGGACCTGCGCGCGCCGCGGTCGACTGGCCTGGTGCCCAGGCTGCAGCGGCTGGGCGGGGTTTGCTGCGACTGCGAGGTGCTGCTGAACGTCTTCCCTGACTACCCGGACGCCGGTGCGCTGCTGCCGTGCGCCGGGCAGCGCCAGCCCGGCTCGTCGGCGCCCTGTGATCTGCGCCAGCTCCGCCGCTCCGCGTGACCCTTCTAGTCCTCGCCTTTCTCCTCGATGCGCACGAGTGCCCGGGCGATGGGCACGGACGTCAGCTCGATCTGCCAGGGCCGGGCGCCGTACCCGGCGAGTTCGGCGGCGACGGTGGCCGGGGCGACGTCGGCCGGCGGCTGCCAGGACAGCCGGCGGACGGCATCAGGCTGCAGCAGGTTCTCGGCGGGCATGCTGTGCGAGTCGGCCAGCGCGGCGACGACCGCGCGAACGGCAGTGAGCCGGCGGGCCGCTTCGGGGTCGCGCTCTTGCCACCGGTGCGCGGGCGGCGGCCCCTCTCCGGGCGGCGCGGAGGCGGCGGGCAGCGCCCGGTCCGGCAGCGCCCTGGCCCGGCCGACCGCCCTGGTCCATTCCGGCAGGTGCCGGCGTGCGCTGCGGCCGCTAAACCCGCTGATCGCGGCTAGCTCATCGGGACCGTTCGGCATCGCCCGGGCGGCCTCGACGATCGCGCCGTCTGACAGCACCTTGGTCGGAGACAGGTCGCGGCGGCGGGCGATCTTGTCCCGCTCCTGCCACAGCTCGCTGACCACCGCGAGGCCCCGGCGGTTGCGCACCCGGTGTATTCCCGAGGTCCGCCGCCACGGGTCTGCCCGCGGCGGGGGCGGCCCGGCCGCCAGAACCGCCGCGAACTCCTGACTAGCCCACTCCAGCTTGCCCTGCTCGGTCAGCTGGCCGGCGAGCTGATCCCGCAGCTCGACGAGCACCTCCACGTCGAGCGCCGCGTAGAGCAGCCACTCCTGCGGCAGCGGCCGCGTCGACCAGTCGGCCGCCGAGTGACTCTTCTCCAGCCCGAGGCCCAGGATGGTCTCCACCAGCGTGGCCAGGCCGACGCGCGGGTAGCCGAGCAACCGTCCGGCGACCTCGGTGTCGAATAGCTGCCGCGGCCGGTAGCCGAGATCAGCGAGGCACGGCAGGTCCTGCGAGGCCGCGTGCAGCACCGCCTCCGTGCCGGCCAGCGCGGCGTCGAGTCCGGCCAGATCGGTGCACGCGACCGGGTCAATCAGCACAGTGCCCGCGCCCGCGCGGCGCAGCTGCACCAGGAACGCCCGGTGTCCGTACCGGAAGCCCGAGGCACGCTCCGCGTCCACCGCAACGGGACCGGTGCCCGCGGCCAGCGACTCGATCGCGGTGTCAAGCGCGGCTGGGGTGTCGACGAGGGGTGGCAGCCCGTCCCGAGGTTCGAGCAGCGGCTCAACCTCGCGCTCCGCGGGGCCGGGCCCGGACTCGGCCGGGCCGCTGCCCGTCATGGCCGTCGCCTGCCCCGCGGCGGCCGTAGCGGGGCCACGCCCGGCTGCAGCGGCTGCAGCCCGGCAGCGGCGCACAGCACGTCGCACCAGGCAGCGAGGTGCCCGGCTAGCCGCGGGTCAGCGGCTGGTTCCGCGGCCGGCGACCACGATGCCCGCAGCTCGAACTCAGTAGACATCGGCTCGTCCTGCTTCGCGCCGAATCCCTGCGTCACCACGGTAGTGACGGTACCGCTGATATTCAGATACGCCGCCGCCCGCTCATCCAGTGCCTCGGTGAGCCAGCTCCAGCCGACGGCGTTGAGCAGCGGGTCGGCGGCCATCTCCGGCTCAAGCTCGGTCCGCACGTACCCGATGATGCGATATCTGCCGTCCCAGCCTGGCTGCCCCGCCGGGTCGTAGAGCAGCACGAATCTGCCGCTGCCGATCTCGTCGTCGGCTTCGGTATCGGCTTCAGTCCCGACCGCGGCGGCGACCGCGGTCGCGAACGGTGCGAGCCGCCGCGGCGGCGGCTGCTGCTCGAACGTCAGCTCTGGCCGGGCATCCTGCAGGTCGGTCAGCGCGTCCTGCAATTCGGTCAGCGCCCGCCGGAAAGGGTCGGCTCCGCTCTCGGTATCCACGGGCCGTCCGGCAGGCCTCATCTGGGCGTGCGGCACGGGCGCGGGCCCGTCATGCCACGCGGTCGCGAAGAATGACTGTGTCGGGCCGCTCGAACGGCGCGGGAACAGCGCCCAGGATCGCGACCCCGCCGCAATCCAGGCAGAACCACTCAGAGCAATAACCATCTGTAGCGTCCGGGCAGCGGCCCGGTGCCGGGTGGTGCTGCGCGTAGGGGCGGTCCCAGCCGCAGTGAGGGCAGTGCCGGATGATCTCGGTCATCTGGAACCTCCTAACCGTTCGGCTACCGACGATGCTGGCACGCCGGCGGGCGCGAGCCTCGGACCTGCGACGGCGTGTCATGCGGTTTTGCCGCGGAACCGGTCACGCTGCCCCCGGGCGCCCCGCCTGCCGCAACTGCACACCAGGCCAGGGGCATTGCCACGTTGTGGGATCATCGTGCCGTGACTCTGTCAGCCGATGACTCCGTATTCCTGCGTGCATGCCGCCGCAAGCCGGTACCGCACGCCCCGGCCTGGTACATGCGGCAGGCGGGCCGGTCGCTGCCGGAGTACCGGAAGGTGCGGGCCGGCCTGCCGATGCTGAAGGCCTGCTCGACCCCTGACCTGATCACCGAGATCACCCTCCAGCCCGTGCGCCGCTATCACGTCGACGCAGCGATCCTCTTCAGCGACATCGTGGTCCCGCTACGGGCCATCGGCGTCGGCATCGACATCAAGCCTGGCGTCGGTCCGGTGGTCGACAAGCCGATACGGGCGGACACCGACCTCGCGCAGCTGCGGCCGCTGCAGCCAGACGACGTGCCGTATGTGACCGAGGCCGTCGCGACCCTGACGTCTGAGCTCGGCGCGACGCCGCTGATCGGCTTCGCGGGCGGGCCCTTCACCCTCGCCAGCTACCTGATTGACGGCGGCCCGTCGAAGAACTTCGAGATCACTAAGTCGCTGATGTTCGGCCGGCCCGAGCTGTGGCACGACCTGATGAGCCGGCTGGCCGACATCACCATCGCGTTCCTGCAGCTCCAGGTCGACGCGGGTGCCAGCGCCGTGCAGCTGTTCGACTCGTGGGCGGGCTCGCTCAGCCTCGATGACTACCGGACGTCCGTGCTTCCGTACAGCAAGCGGATCTTCGACGCGCTCGCCGGATCGGATGTGCCGAGGATCCACTTCGGGGTCGGCACCGGCGAGCTGCTCGGCGTCATGGGGGAGGCGGGCGCGGACGTCGTCGGGGTGGACTGGCGGGTTCCGCTGGATGAGGCGGCCAGGCGGGTCGACTTCGGCAAGGCCCTGCAGGGCAACCTCGATCCGGCCATCCTGCTCGCGCCCTGGGACGTCATCCGGCAGCGGGCCCTGCAGGTTCTGCAGCGCGGCCGGACGGCCGAGGGGCACATCTTCAACCTCGGCCACGGCGTCCTGCCCCAGACCGACCCGGACATGCTGGTCCGGCTGACCGAGCTGGTGCACGAGGCCGGCCGCTAGCCGGCGGCGGTCGGCCCGGTGTGCCGGCGGCTGAACCGGCGGCGGCCTGCGTAGCCGATACCCGCCAGGACCACGGCGATGATCAGGAACGGCAGCACCGTGCCCAGTGCCGTCAGCAGCCACGTGGTCGCGTGCCCCAGCGCCCGCCAGCCCGAGCCGAGGCCGGTGACGAAGCCGGTGCGCGCGTGCTGCTTGTGCGCGGCCACCCGGTGGCTGGTGCTGAGCAGCGTCATGCCGATCGTCGCGTAGGACGTCTCGTGGTCGAGCGCGCGCTGCTGCGCCTGCAGCGACTCCAGGCTGGACTCGTCGGCACTGATCTGCTGCTGTACCTGAAGCAGCTGGCCGACGTTCGCGGCGTGCGCCAGCAGTCCGCGCAGCGCCGAGATCGCGGCCTGCTGCGAGCTGACCAGGCTGCTGACGTCCGCCACCTGCTGCGTCACGTCGGTTGCGTGCTGGCTCAACGCGACCCGGCGGCCGAGCCTTGGCGCGGCCAGCTCCGCGAGGACCTGCTGGTAGACGGCGACGGGGACCTTAAGCGTCAGCGTGACGGTCCCGCCGGACCGAGCCGAGCCGGCCGTCGCGTTCTCCGCTGAGGTATAGCCGCCCGCTGCCGAGACGATGGAGACCGCGCGCTGCGCGGTGGCAGTCGCGCTCCCCGACCGTAGCGTGAGGCTGGCGGTGTAGATGATGCTCTGGCTGAGCGGCGCCAGCCGTGCGGTCTGGGTAGCGGCCGAGCCGCCTGCGCGGCCGACCGCGGCGCCGCCGTTTACGGCCTCGTTGCTGAGCTGCTGCTGTTGTGGCGCGGCCGCGGCCGGCGCTCCGTGGATCACCCCGGATGAGCCCGCCGAGTTGTTGACGCCAGTGCTGCACGCGCCGAGCACGAGGCAGCCGGAGAGCAGGCCGGCGCCCGCAAGTGCGGCGCCGCGAATTGATGTGATGCTCGTCATGCTGCTGGGACGCGGCCGGCGGCCGGCCGGTTCCGCGCCCGGCGCAATAATCGGGTTCCGTGACTGATCTGCAACCGGCGCGCGCGAGCCGATGATGACTGAGCCGCGCAGTGCGCGCCGCCGGGTGGCCGTCGTCGGCGGCGGGATAGCCGGCCTGGCGGCCGCGTTCCTGCTGGCTGAGCGCGGCCTCGACGTGACGGTGCTGGAGGGATCGCCCCGGCTGGGCGGCAAGCTCGCCGTGTCCGAGGTGGCCGGCGTCCCCGTCGACGCCGGCGCGGAAGCACTGCTGGCCAGGCGCCCGGAGGGTACCGACCTGATCGGCGCCGTCGGCTTGTCCGCGGGCCTGGTGCTGCCCGGCACGACGTCGGCCGGGATCTGGACTCGCGGCCAGGTCCGGCCGCTGCCGCGCCGCCAGTTCATGGGTGTGCCCGCCGATTTCGGCGAGCTGGCCGCCGTCGGAATCCTCTCGGCGGCCGGGCTCGCCCGGGCCGAGCAGGATCTGTCCGAGCCGGCCGCCAAGCCCGCGGGTGACGAGTCGGTCACGAGCCGCGTCGGCGGCCGGTTCGGAGCCGAGCTGGTGGACCGGCTCGTCGAGCCGTTGCTGGGCGGCGTCTACGCCGGCCGGTGCGAAGATCTCTCGTTTCGCGCCACGCTGCCGGCGCTGGCGCAGGCGTCCCGCGACGGCGGATCGCTCGCTGCGGCCGCGGCCCGGCTGCTGCCGCGCGCGCGGGCGGACCAGCCGCCGGCCCCGGTGTTCACGACGCTGGCGGCGGGCCTGGGCAGCCTCCCCCCGGCGCTGGCCGCCGCGTCCGGGGCGACCGTACGCACCAGCGCAATGGTCAGGGAGCTGGCCAAGACGCCGGACGGCTGGCGGCTGACGGTGGGGTCGGCGCACGCCCCGGAGGCGGTGCTGGCCGACGCGGTGGTCCTGTCGCTCCCGGCCCGGCCCGCGGGCCGGCTGCTGGCTCAGGTGCCGGGTGGTGAGGCGGCCGCCGCGGCCGCGGGGCTGGCGGAAATCAAGTACGCGAGCATGGCGATCGTCACGCTCGCCTACCCGGATTCGGCGTTCGCGGATCCGCCCCGCGGCAGCGGGTTCCTGGTGCCGGCCGTCGACGGCCGCGCGGTCAAGGCGGTGACGTTCAGCACGGTGAAGTGGCCGCACCTGCGCGCCGTCAGCCCGGGCGTGCAGATCGTCCGCTGCTCGGTCGGTCGGCTGGGCGAGGAGGCGATCCTGCAGCGGGAGGACGGCGAGCTGGCGACCCTGGCCGCGGCTGACCTGGCCGCGGCCACCGGGGTGGCAGGTTCGCCCGCCGACGTCCGGGTGACGCGCTGGGGCGGCGGGCTGCCGCAGTACAGCGTCGGGCACCTGGACCGCATCGCCCGGATCCGGGCCGGTGTCGCGCGCCTGCCAGGGCTCGCCGTCTGCGGCGCCGCATTCGACGGCGTCGGCATCCCGGCCTGCATCGCGTCGGCCCGGCTGGCCGCCGACCAGGTCACGGGTTACCTCGGCGGCTAGCGCTCGCGGCCCGCGCTGACGAGCACCCGAAGGGCCCGGACGAACTGGTCCGCCCCGGCGTCGCCGAGCGGCGCGAGGAACTCGCGCTCGGCCTGGTCGCGGGCCGCGCCCGCGCCCGCGAGGCACCGCCGGCCGGCGTCGGTCAGCGCGACTATGTTCTTGCGCCGGTCATCGGGGCTGCGCCGCCTGGTCACCAGCCCCTTGTCCGCCAGCCCATCCACCAGCGCCACCATCGTGGTCCGGTCGACGCCGAGCTGGCCGGCCGCTTGCTGCTGGGAGAGCGGGACGGCGGCGCCGAGCACCGCGAGCACGGCCAGCTCCCGCCCGTCGATGCCATAGGGCAGCAGGGCCGGCCCGGCGGCCGTCATGAGCAGTTGCTGCGCGTGCTTGAGCAGGTAGCCGAGCCGGCGAGCCAGCGGGTCGGGCAGCCCGTCAGTCATGCATCCAATCTACCGGGTGCCACTGATACTCAGCTAGACTGATAATCAGCTAGACTGACGATATTCGAGAGCTGGAGATCACGTGCTGACAGACACTGTGCGGACAGACACCGGGCCGGTGACGTTCGGCCTGAAGACGTCGCCCGTGCACACGACGTACGAGGCAATACAGCGCGCCTGGCGGCAGGCGGACGAGGTTGAGGAGATCGAGCACGCCTGGCTGTGGGACCACCTGCTGCCGCTCACCGGGCCCAGGGACGGGAACATCTTCGAGGGCTGGACGCTGCTCGCCGCGCTGGCCGCGCAGACCCGGCGGCTGCGGCTCGGACTCCTGGTCACCAGCAACCGCATCCGCCAGCCTGCCGTGCTCGGGAAGATGGCGACGACCGTGGACGTCATCTCGGGCGGCCGGCTCGTGCTCGGCATCGGCGCAGGCGGCACGCACCAGCCCGCTGACAGCCACGGCATTCCTGGCGACAACCCCGGCCTGGCGGAGTTCGCGGCCTACGGGCTGTCCCTCGTGCCGCCCGGCGAAGGCGTCGGACGGCTCGCGGAGAGCCTGACGATCCTGCGGCGGATGTTCACCGAGGACGTGTTCGACTTCGACGGCACCTACTACTCCCTGACCGGCACCAGGAACCAGCCGCCGCCGGTACAGCGGCCAGGCCCGCCGATCCTGGTCGGCGGATCCGGCACCAGGCTGCTGCGGGTGGCGGCCGAGCACGCCGACATCTGGAACGTGCCCGGCCCGCCCCACGGCAGCCTGGAGTTCGTCACCGAGCGCAGCCGGGTGCTGGACCAGCACTGCGCGGCCATCGGCCGCGACCCGGCCAGCCTCACCCGCTCGGTCCAGCTGCTGTTCCCCGTCGCGGACGCCGCGGCCGTGCGGGCGATGATCGGCGATCTCGTCGCCGCCGGGTTCGGTCACATCGTGCTGGCCGTGCGGCCGCCGTGGCCGGACAACGTGGCCCGCTGGCTCGCGGACGAGATCATCAACCCGGTCCGGCCGGAGCTGCCCGCGGCCGCGGGCTGACCGCGGCCTGGGGCGAAACGCGGTTGCCCGGCGGGTCGGGCCACTGCGATCATCGCTGCCATGGCTGCCCGTCTGCTGCACGTTCCCGGCCTGTACCCGGACTCGGAATACGCCTACGCTGCCGTGTCGGCACCTGGCAGCCTGGTCTTCGCGGCCGGCGCCTGCCCGATCGACGCGGACGGCGAGGTCGTGGGTGGTAGCGACGTCGCGGCCCAGGCCCGGCAGATGATGGCGAATCTCGTGGTCGCCCTCGGCGCCGCCGGGGTAGGTCTGACCGACGTGCTCAAGACCACGATCTACGTAGCCTCAGCCGATCAGGCGGACCTGGTCAGCGCCTGGACGGTCATACACGACGAGTACTTCAGCGCGCACGAGGTGCCGAGCACGCTGCTCGGCGTTTCTGTCCTTGGCTATTCAGGCCAGCTTGTCGAGATCGAGGCCATCGCACAGGTGCGTTAGCGAGCCCGGCAGCCAGTGCAATCACGGGAGGGAACATGACGGGCACATCGCTGCCCACCCCCACGCTGTACACCGCTCGCCTCCGACTGCGTCCCTTCGACGACGCGGATGCGGACGACCTGTTCGCGCTGCAGAGCAGCGCCCACGTGCTGCGCTACTGGGACGCGCCGCCGTGGAGCGAACGCGCGCGCGCCGAGCGGTTCATCACGGCTTGCCGGCAGATGGCACAGGAGGGCACCGGGGCGCGGGTGGCCGTGGATCGTGTCTGTGACGGGGCGTTCATCGGCTGGTGCAGCCTGAACCGGTGGAATCCGGACTACCGCAGTGCGTCGCTGGGCTACTGCTTCGACGATGCCGCGTGGGGCCACGGCTACGCGACGGAGGCCGCGCGCGCCTTGCTGCGGTGGGCATTCGACACGCTGGACCTCAATCGCGTCCAGGCTGAGACCGACACGCGCAACGTGGCATCTGCCCGCGTGCTGGAGAAGCTCGGCTTCGTGCGTGAAGGGACGTTGCGCGAAGACTGCGTCGTGAACGGCGAGGTCTCTGACTCGTGGGTCTACGGGCTGATCAGGCGGGAGTGGCGGCCGTCGTCCGAGCCGGGTCCCGCCCGCTGAGTCCGCTGGCCCCAGTTCCACGCCCGCGGCCCCGGCGGCTGATGCGCTACGGTGCCAGCCTTGGCGGATCACGAGGAGTTGCATGCAGGGGGCAATCACCCACCTCATCGCTGGTGTCCCCGTATCGGAGCTGGGTGCCGCGATCGATTGGTACACCCAGCTCTTCGGGCGGCCGCCCGACCTGCGCGCGGGCGAAGAAATCCTCTGGGACATCGACGAGCGCGCCACCCTCTTCATTGAGCCGGACGCAGCGCGGGCGGGCGCGGGCCGGGTCACCCTCGTGGTTGCCGAACTCGACGCGTTCCTGGAGCGGCTGGCGACCGAAGGTATCGGACATCAACCAATCGAGACTTACTCGAACGGTGTCCGCCACGTGAAGGTCCCGGATCCGGACGGCAACGCGATAGCGCTCGCCGAGCTACCGCAGCCGTGAACGCCTGCTGTGAGGCGTCCCCTCACTCTGGAACCTGGCACGACAGCGGGAAATCCACACTATCCCGCGGTCTCGGCGTCTATTCGCGTAGGGCGTGGCGAGGTGGAATAGCTGCGTGGACGAAGAACTCCGGAGCGAGCTGCTGGCCCGTCATGATGAGGATCAGCGTGTACGTCTTCTGGTCGAGTTCAAGGGGCGGAAGGTAGTGTCGGCGCCGCGCGGACGCGGGATTAGAAACCGTTCGCCGTCTATGAAGCGCGGATGCGCAACCAGCCATAGCCGTTGTCGCCGACCGCGAGGCGGGACCCGGGCGGAAGCGTCGGCCGGCGCCGCCTCGAAGGCTGAGGTGCCGCGGTTAGCTCTGGGGAGCCTCCGCGGCCTTCACCAGGCCGGCCACGATGACCGGGTACAGGTTACGCAGCGGCCGGTACACCAGCCGGCCCATGATGGTCCGGTCCCACGATGCGCCCCAGCGGATGAGGGTGCCGTCGGGTGACGGGGTCAGCGTGACCTCGGCCCGGTAGTTGCGCACCGGGATGCCGCGCAGGACGGTGTAAGCCAGCCGCTTGCCCGGCTCCACGTCAAGGATTTCCTCAACCGAGACGGGGTACCGCAGCCCGTACCGCTTTGACCCCTCCAGCCAGTAGACGGCACCCTTGCCATTCGCGGCCGCGTCGCCCTCGCTGCGGTAGCCGGCCTTGCGCCATGGTCCCCACTGCGGATACACCGTGACGTCGCTGAGCAGGGACCAGACGACCTCGGGCGGCACATGGGCAGTTTGCTCGGCCGCAGCTTCCACCTTGCGCATATACAGGTTCTACCGTCCGCCGGTCAGACCGGACAAGAGCAAGCGGCTAGTCGAGATCGAGGCCGCCGCCCAGGCGCACTAGCGGGCCCGCGCGGCGATAGCTGGGCCGCGCCTCTATGGTGGACCGATGGCATCGGTCAAGCAGATCCAGGTCACTTTCGACTGCGCGGAGCCCGAGCGCGTCGCTCGGTTCTGGTGCGAGGTGCTCGGGTACGTCGTGCCGCCGCCACCGGAGGGGTTTGCTAGCTGGGACGATTTCGATCACACGCTGCCGCCTGAGCAGCAGGGTTCCGCGTTCGCCTGCGTGGATCCCACCGGTGCGGGCCCGCGACTGTTCTTTCAGCGCGTCCCCGAGGGCAAGGTCGTCAAGAACCGGGTGCATCTGGACGTGCGGGTCGGCACCGGGCTCGTCGGCGCGGAGCGCGTGGCCGCGCTTGAGGCCGAATGCGCGCGCCTGGTCGAGCTCGGCGCGGTCCGTGTGCGCCTGCTGCTTGCCGATGAGGAGAACGAGTCGTGCCTGGTGATGCAGGACATCGAGGGTAACGAGTTCTGTCTCGACTGAGTGGCTGCAGGCGCCTACCGGGGCTCGCCTTCGGCAAGTCCCGTGACGAACCGGTGCACCTTGTCGGAGATTTCTTCCACACACTCCACGATCAGCGCGACGCGGCCGTCGGGTCCGAACACCGGCGCGTTCACCGGGCACCAGTACCGCGCCGCGAACGTGCCCGGACTGCCCGGTACCTCGACGTCATACTGCTGGAATGCCAGGGCGTCGGGTTCGCCGGTGGCCAGCACCCGGCGCAGCGACTCGCTCAGGTTGCGGACCCCGCTCGCGTCGGGATCCCGCGGGTTATCCGGGAACGCATCGAACACGTTGCGGCCCAGCAGTTCCTCCCGGGTGCGCCCCGCCACTCGCAGATAGGCCAGATTCATCTCGGCTATCTCGAACTCCGGCGTCAGCACCAGCACCGGAACCGGGAGCTGTCGGAACAACTCGGCGTAGTCCACCTGAAGTCCTGTCATCCGCCCCTCCTCCCCGCAGGCCCTGGGGCACGGGCAGCAGCAGTCCCCTCGGTGGTGCTACCCCGATGACCGCGGCTAACATCCCGAGCTAGCGCCAGATGGATGTCCGGAATATGTAGTCGCGGTAGCTTTCCTCCGGGGCCCGGTCGCGATTCGGCCGGCCTGCTCGCGGGTCGGCCCAGGCGCGCCGGTGTCGGTGCCGAACCGGCCGGACAGGCGCCGCGATCTCCTCAGCTGGGCGGGCATGCTGCCGCGCGACGCCCGTCACCTGCGGGCTGCTCTTGCTGGACAAAAGGTGCGAGTGCATCGGACTTCCTCCTGATCGCGGGCGCTAGCAGGCCCCGCACCAGTCACACTCGCGGTAAGGTCCCTCCCGTCACATCAGGCAGATGCCCTGTTCAGCCGCAGCTCCAGGCCTTAGCTCGGCTCACCCGCGGCCTACGCGGCTTGCAGCGCCTCAGTCGCCGTGTGGATGAGCCGTACCACGTCGTCGGGGTGGGAGACCATCGCCACATGGTTTGTCGGGATCTCGACGGTGGTCGCGCCCATCCGCGCGGCGAACTGGCGCTCGGCATCTGGCGGAATGGCCTGATCGCCGTCGGCGACCAAGAACCAGGTCGGGTGCGACTTCCAGGCCGGTACACCCATCACCTCGTCCAGGGCCGACCAGGCCAGCGGTTGCTGCACGGCGTGCATCGCCCGCGCCGTGACCGAGTCGACATCGGCCGCGAAATGATTGACGAAGTCGTCCTCGGGCAGCCAGGCAAAGCCCTGCTCGTCGACGTCCAGGTGGGCCAGCGCCGGGCCCGCTGGCGCCTGGGCGAGCAGACCGCCGATCGACTCGCCCTCGTCCAGGCCGAAGGCCGCGATGTAGACGATGCCGACGACGTTGGGCGCGTCGGTGCCCAGCGCGGTGACGATCTGGCCGCCGTAAGAGTGGCCGACGACGACGGTGGGGCCGTCCTGCCGCGCCAGCACCTGGCGCAGCCGGGCCACGTCAGCGGCCAGCGAGGACTCCGGGAACTGGGGCGCGGTGACGTTGTAGCCGTCGGACTGCAGGCGCTCGATGACCGCGTTCCAGCTGGAGCCGTCCGCCCACGCACCGTGGACGAGGACGATATTCGGTCGAGTGCTCATCAGTGGCTCCTCTCCTTGTTGGCGGGCCATATGGGCCAGCCCGTCCGGCCTAGCTCGCCAGCCACTCGCGATAGGTGGTCTTGGCGATGGTGGCGCCGTTCCTGGCGATGAGGGCATCGCCCGACGCGGCGGCGAAAACACCAGCGGTGTCGTCGGTAATGACCCTGCGATGGTCATCGTGGGCCGCGAGCGTGATCTTCCCGAGTTCATCGAGGGGGAAGACCTCTGGGCCGGCGATGATACGAGTGCCTCGCAGCGGCGGGCCGGTACTGACGTCGGCCACGGCCTGCGCGACATCGGCCGACGCGATGGGCTGGACCAGGACTTCGGGCAGCCGCACGGTCTCGTCGTCGGCGGTCTCCACCGCGGTCGCGTTCATGAACTCGAAGAACTGTGTGGCGCGGACGATCGAGTACGGTACGGGCCCCGCTTTGAGGATGTCCTCCTGCAGCACCTTGGCGCGGTAGTAGACCAGGCCCGGAACCTGGTCGGCGCCGACGATCGAGAGCACGACGGCGTGACCTACGCCGGCGGTGCTGGCGGCCGGGAGCAGGTTGTCCATCGACTGCTGGAAGAACACGAGCGAGGCGTCGTCGAACGTCGGCGAGTTCGTCAGGTTGACCACCACGCTCGCGTCCTTGAGCGCCTCGGGCAGGCCCTGCCCGCTGAGCAGGTCCAGGCCAGTCGCTGGCGAGTGGGGTACCGCCTCGTGCCCGTTCGCGTTGAGGATCTCGACTACCTGCGATCCGATGAGCCCAGTTCCGCCGAGGACAGCGATCTTCATCTCGGTGACCCTCCTTTGCACTCGGAGACCGGGTGTTCCGGCAACGACCGACGGGGGAAGCACGGAACTACGGCCCGCGATCGGTGGGGTGGGGCGATGCTTACGCCGGGCGAGCCCCTGCGGCGCGCAGCGAGTCGGCAGCGGTCAGGAGGGCGGCCCCGAGGAGCACCGTGTCCTTGAGCAGGGCTTCGCCCAGCATCGACAGCCGCGGGACGCCCTTTCCTTCCTGCCATGCTTCCGGCGTCGTGACCAGGAAACTCAGCGTGCTGACCATCAGGCCGGCCGCCCCCAAGCTGCCGGCCGCAGAGGCCCGCGGCGCGACCGGCTTCGCCGCGATCAGCGAGCCCAGCGCGATCTGCATGACGCCCACGAGCCGTCCGAGCTGCTGCGCGCCTAGCTTCTGCCGAAGCCGCGACGTCAGCGGGCTCGCGGTCACCAGGACCTCGGCGTTCTGGACCTCATAGTCGGTGAACTTGAGCGCCCCTATCCACAACAGCGTCGTTGCGAGGCCGCCGCGCAGGACCGAGGATCCGACTGGGGCCAGGCCAGTCCTGATGGTTACCACAGCGAGTCCTGCCGGCAGATGTCGCTGAATGCCCGGCCTACATCGGAACCCTGATAGACGTTGTGCAGGTCGTCCTGCATGACATGGGCGAGGTGGTCGTGGCCGGCCGACGAGACCTCCATGTCGCGTTCCAGCACTTCCACCCGGAAACCCCAGCCGTCGGGGAGGTCCAGCCGGCTGCCGAGTTCGCGGAGGTTGTCCTCGGTCAGGCCGGGATCCCAGTGCCGGGTGAAGGACTGCAGGACGAAAGCCTCACCGTCGGGGGCGTCGAGCACGAAGACCTCGCTGCCCCCGGTGAAGGTGTAGGCCTCACTTCGGTACACATACCCGGGGTCGTAGCTGCCCTGACCGGTCGCCGGCGCGTCGGCCGCGCCTATCCAGGTGCCGGTGAGGTCACCGAACGCTCGGTCATCGCCAGCCTCCTGCAGATCGAGCCGGTCGAACGTCCACTGTCGCACCGGGTCGATCCAGGCGCGCAGCGCGCCGTTCTCCCTGGCGATGGTGTCGGCGTCGAGTGCGTCGAGCCGCTCGGGTGTCGGGTCGCACGCACCAGTCGTGTTCCAGATGTTCGCGATGGCGGTCTCGGCGCTGTCGCCGGTGATCAGGCCCACCTCGCAGAACCGGTATCCGCGCATGTCCCGCAGGTGGATTTCCCGGCCGGGAATCAGGTGCGCGCGGCTTGCCGCCGCCATGTGCTGCTCAAGGCTCGCATCGGTCATCGAAACCCCCCGTGTCGGCACCGATCCGCGCTGCGGGCCGGTCCCCAGGCGGCCCGATTTCGACACTACCTCCCGGGTTCTGGTGGCCCCACGCGGGGGCGCGGGGTGGCCGGCGCTCTGGTAGACATGGGCATATGGCTGGGAACGACGAGTCCGGGCAGGCCGCGGCCCGCCCCAAGGCGCGGGAGCTCAACGAGCTGATCCGCTACGTAATGTGGTCGGTCTTTCGGGTCGCGGATGCGGGCGCCATCGACCAGGCGGCAGCCCGTTCCGGTGGCCGGACCGGGCTCGCGGTGGAAGTGTCGGAGCTGTGCCAGCAGGCGGCCTTCAAGGGCGTGATCACCCGAGGCTGTTACGACATCCAGGGGATGCGGGCGGACGCCGACTACATGTTCTGGTGGGTCGCGCCGACGGCCGACGACCTGCAGGAGGTCTACGCGAGGTTCCGCCGGACGGCCCTCGGCCGCGCCAGCGAGCCGGTCTGGTCCGCGATGGCGCTGCACCGGCCGGCCGAGTTCAACAAGAGCCATATTCCCGCGTTCCTGGCTGGGGAGGACCCGGGGAACTACGTCAGCGTGTACCCGTTCGTCCGGTCCTACGAGTGGTACCTGCTCGACGACGCCGAGCGCCGCGAGCTGCTGGCCGAGCACGGCAAGATGGCGCGCGAGTACCCCGACGTCCGGGCCAACACGGTGGCCTGCTTCTCGCTGAACGACTACGAGTGGATGCTCGCGTTCGAGGCCGATGAGCTGCACCGGATCGTGGACTTGATGCGGCATCTGCGCGCGGCCCGGGCGCGCCGCCATACCCGGGTCGAGATCCCGTTCTTCACCGGCCGCCGCAAGCCGCTCGACGAGCTGGTCGCCGCGCTTCCGTGAAGGTCCTGTTCGGCCGGGATCAGATCAGCGCGGAATTGTCCTGGGAGACGCTCCGCCCGCTGCTGCCTGGCTGGGAGCTGACCGCCTGCGCGGCCAACACCGTCATCGACCACCTCGACGGAGTCGACGTGCTGTGCCCGTTCGGGGCGCGGATCGACGCGCGGATCATCGCGGCCGGCCGCTTCGGGCTGGTGCACCAGTTCGGCGTCGGGCTGGACGGCGTCGACGTCAAGGCCGCCACCGAGCACGGC
Source organism: uncultured Actinomycetota bacterium (assembly GCA_963805805.1). GTDB lineage: Bacteria > Actinomycetota > Actinomycetes > Streptosporangiales > Streptosporangiaceae > JAJYUU01. The sequence goes on from CAWDVS010000015.1 coordinate 250,327, forward strand.
GTCTGGGCGGCCAGGGTGCCCGGTGACGTCAGCGGCAACGCGGACAGCTGCGCTGAGCTGGCGGTCCTGCTGCTGCTGGCGCTGGCCCGCAGGCTGGACGAGTCACGAGCCACAGTCGCGTCCCGGCGGTGGCCGGACCGCCCGCTCGGGCGTTCGCTGCTCGACTCGACGGTGCTCGTGGTGGGCCTGGGCGCCATCGGCACGGCGCTGGTGCGGCGGCTGGCGCCGTTCGGGCCCCGGCTGATCGGCCTGCGGAGCCGGCCAGAGCTCGGCGGTCCGGCCGAGGTCGAGTTCGTCGGCGGCCCGGCGCAACTGACCGAGCTGCTCGGCCACGCCGACGCGGTGATGTGCTGCGCGGAGATGCACGCCGGCAACGCGAGGATGTTCGGCGCGGCCCAGTTCGCGGCGATGCGGCCGGGCGCGCTGTTTGTCAACGTCGCCAGGGGCGGCCTCGTCGATGAGGACGCGCTGCTCGCCGCGCTCGGCTCCGGCCAGGTCGGCGGGGCCGGCCTGGATGTGTTCGGCCGCGAGCCGGTCGATCCGGCCAGCCCGCTCGTCACTCATCCGCGGGTGATCGCGACGCCGCACGTCGGCTGGCACACCGGGTACATGTTCCGGCAGACAAGCGTGGCGTTCGCCGCGAACCTGCAGCGTTTCGCCCGCGGTGAGCAGCCGCTGTGGACCGTGAACCAGCCCCGGTTCCGGCGCGCCGCCCGCTGAGGCCTGAGCCGGTCAGGCCTCAGCCCGAGTCGCCCAGCGCTTCTTCGATGTCCGTCCGGTGCATGTCCGGGTGCCGCGCAGCGATCTCGGCGAACCGGCGCACCCGGCCGCCGCCAGCCTCCAGGTCGGCCGCGGTCAGCGCCGAGACCTGGGCGATCAGCTCGTCCCCGCTGCGGCTCAGGTGCTCCATCGCGCCGGCCTGGGTCAGGTGCCCGGCGTCGCCGGCGTGCGCCGCGTTGAGCCGGTCCACCAGTGCGACGTCCACCGGCGGGCTCCCGCCGCTCAGGATCTCCCGCATCCAGCCGCCCATGTACTCGTAGGCGTGCGCCACGTGATCGACGATGACTCCCACCGCCCGGTGGTCGCCGTGCTCCGCTAACGGCCGTGCGTGCCAGATGTCGTCCGTGCACGCCGCGGCGAAGGCGAGCAGCCGGTCCCTGGCCGCGGCGATGAGCTCCGCGTGCTCCGCGGGACTGAGCGCGTCTGTCATGAACGGGAATATAGCGCCGTCGGCCGTGCCCGCGTGCAATTGCACGCCGCGCGGGGAGCAATGTCACGATCACGATAGGTTTGACGATGCATCCGCCCGGCTTCGAATACCCGACGGGATAGTCGATGGCTGACTACGACCAGATCCGCACTGACCTGCGCGCCTCCTACGGTGCCGCCGGTGCGCGGCACCGGGACGCCCAGCAGAAGACGGACTGGAAGCTGGCCGAGCGGGACGGCTTCCGGCGCAGGCTGCGGCAGGAGAACTGCCGGCGCCTGCTGGAGCTCGGCGCCGGCACCGGGCAGGACTCCGCGTATTTCGCGGCCCACGGGCTCGACGTCACGGCGACGGACCTGTCCGCGGACATGGCGGCAGGCTGCCGGGCCAAGGGCCTGCGCGCAGTGGTAATGGACTTCGCCGCGCCGGCCTTCGCGGCCGGGTCGTTCGACGCCGTGCACGCGATGAACTGCCTCCTGCACGTGCCGAACTCGCAGTTGCCGGGGGTACTGGCGGCGATCGCGCGGCTGCTGCGGCCGGGCGGCCTGTTCTTTCTCGGTGTCTACGGGGGCGTCGACGAGGAAGGGCAGGCGGCCGACGACGATCACGTGCCGCCGCGGTTCTTCGCCTGGCGGACGGACGCGCAGATCCAGGCGTTTGCCCGGCAGTTCTTCGAGATCGTCGACTTTCACGTCGTCAAGATCGGTGCGGATCGGCTTGATTTTCAGTCGCTGACGCTGCGCCGTCCGCGACCGCGGGAATGCCGGCGCAGGCCAGAGGTTAGACCGGGAAGGCCGGATCCGAGGGGAACGGGAAGACGGATGCAGGACGGACATGCGCTCGTGCTCGGTGGCGGCGGCGTCGCCGGGATCGCCTGGATGACCGGTCTGCTGGCCGGGCTGGCCGAATCGGGCGCGGATCGTCACCGGCGCCGACCTGCTCATCGGGACGTCGGCGGGCGCGGCCGTCGCCGCGCAGCTCGGCAGCGGCCTCCCGCTGACTGAGTTGCTAGCGCGGCAGACGGACCCGGCCAGGCAGGCCGCCGAGATCCCGGCCGAGGTAGACCTCGCGGCGATGGCGGCCGAACTCGGCGCGGAACTAGCCGGGGTGACGACGCCGGCCGAGATGCTGCGCCGCATCGGCGGCTACGCGGTCGGTGCGGACACTGTGCCCGAGGCGGCCCGGCGCGCGGTGATCGAGTCGCGGTTGCCGGTACCCGACTGGCCGGACCGCGCGCTGCGGCTAACCGCCGTCGATGTCCAGACCGGGGAGCTACGAGTCTTCGACCGGGACTCTGGCGTCGACCTGATCGACGCCGTCGCGGCCAGTTGCGCGGTGCCGGGCATCTGGCCCGCCGTGACGATCGGCGGCCGCCGGTACATGGACGGCGGAGTCCGCTCGTCCGACAACGCCGACCTGGCCGCCGGGTACGCGCGGATCACCGTCGTGTCCCCGCTCGGATACGACTCGCCGCTACCGTCGCCATTGCCGCTGCGCGCGGTCGTGGGCCTGCTGCGCGATGGCGGCGCGCAGGTCACCGTGCTCGTGCCGGACGCCGCGTCGGCGGCGGCGATGGGCGCGAACCCGCTGGACCCCTCGACCCGCACCCCGGCCGCCCGGGCTGGCCTGGCGCAGGGCGAGGCCGGCGTCGAACCGGGCACCGGCTGATCGGACCTGACCGGGGCGGGACGGTCCCGGTCAGCGCGTTCTACTGGCCGGGCATGGCGTAGCTGATAACCACCTGGCCGTTGCCGGCGCTGGTGGCGGCGTCCGCCGGGTCGGGCGTGACGGTGATCCCGCCGGCCGCCGTGAATGTCTGCGCCGGGAACGACGAGCCGCCGCCACCGGCGGAGAAGTCCCCGCCGCCGCCACCGCCTTCGAATCCGGCTCCGCCGCCGCCCCCGCCGAAGGCGCCGGGGCTCGTGCCGCAGTCAGTTCCGCCGGCGCCGCCGACACCGGGGCTGCCGGACGTGGCGGCCGCGCACAGCACTGAGTGACCGGCCGCGCCGCCGGCCGGCGGGATCGTGCCGGTGCTCGCGCTGGCGCCGGCGCCGCCCGTCTGGATGACGGTGTCGGAAGTACCCGCGGTGCCCGCCGTGTCCGCGCTCGTACCGCCCGCCCCGCCGGGCGCCACGACGCTCGCTCCGCCACCTCCGGCGGCGATGACCAGCACGTCCGGGCCCACGCTGACGACGGTCTTGCCGCCCCCGCCGCCGCCGGTGCCCGCGGGCCCGCCGCCGAGTCCGCCGGTGCCACCGCCGCCGGTGCCGCCCGCCTGACCGTCACCCGCGCCGCCGGTGGAGACGTCGAGGGTCTGACCGCGCAGGCCCGTCACCGTCGCCTGCACCGAGCCGCCGCTGCCGCCCGCCATCGCTCCGGCCCGCGCGCCGGCGCCGCCGCTCGCGGTCACCGTTACCTCGGTCACCGCCGGCGGCAACGGCCACGAGTAGCCGCCCGCGTCGTAGCCGAACGTGCAGGTCACTGTCGTTGTCCTGGTCACGCACACCGGGCCCCCGGCCGCGCTGGCGGCGGTGGTCAGCACGCCCGCCGCCGGCACCATGGCGCCGGTCAGCCCGGCACAGGCCAGGACCGCGAGCCAGCGGCCGGGCACGGTCGGGCTGATCGCTGGGTGACGCATGAACGGTTACCCCCGGTTACCGTGAGAGCGTATGCGGTCACAGAAGGTAACAGGTAGATGCGCTGAGTAGCTGCATCTGGTGGACGGGCCGCCGTGTGTCGCGCCAACGGCGCAGTCTCAGATCATGGTCCTGGTCGCGCCGGGGTTCGGCCCGGCCCGGCGGGTGGCCGGGCCGGGCAGACACTGTTACCAGCTAGTGGCCGTTGATGATCCCGAGCGCGTTCGCGGCCCGGTAGTTGACGCTCCCGGCGTAGCTGGCGGTGAAGGCACCATGTCCGAGCGCGATCAGTGACCCTGCCTCTCCCGTCGCCTCGCAGGTCGCGATCCCAGCACCGTTGGTCGTCGCCGTGCACACCGGCATGCTGGCCAGCACCGTGGTGAACGAGATCTGAGCGCCGGCGACCGGCGCGCCGTGGCTGGTCAGCTGCGCGGACACGAATATGCGCCCGGTGCTGGTGACCGAGCCGAAGGCACGCAGCCGGGTCGGCGCCGCGATCACGACGTTCTGGTCGTACGGCCCGCCGGTGGACCCCAGGTAGGAGGTGTCCCCGCTGTAGATGGCGGTGATGGGGTCGGTGCCGGGCGGCAGCGTGCTGGTCGTGCACGTCGCCGTGTACGTGCTGCCGGACTGCTGGGTCAGCGGCTGGGCCGTGCAGCCGGAGATCGGGTTGCTGTTGTAGTCGAACTCGACCGTGCCGTTGCCGTCGGTCGGCGACACCGTGGCGGTGAAGGTGACCGGCTGGCCCGGATTGCTGGGGTTCGGCGTCGAGGTGAGCGTCGTCGTAGTGGTCACCCGGTTGTAGCTGATGGTCACTTCGCCGTTGCCGGTGTTCGCCCCGCTGCTGGTGACCGGCGTGACCGTGATGCCGGCCGCGGTGAACGCCGCCGACGGGTACGAAGAGCCACCGCCGCCACCCGAGGAGCCGCCGCCACCGCCGCCACCGAAGTAGCCGCCGCCACCGCCGCCACCGCCGGTCGCGGGGCAGTTCGCGCCGTGCCCGCCCTGCAGCGACACCCCGGCCGTGCCTCCCGAGCAGAGCAACTGGGCGCCCGCGGCACCCCCGGTCGCGCCGACGGTACTGCCGCCCCGGCCGCCAGTCTCGACCGGACTGAGGAGGCTCGCTCCGTTGCCGCCGGTTGTTGCGGCTGGAGTGGTCGCGGAACTGGTGCCCGCGGCGCCGCCGTGGTTGCCGACACCGCCGCCTCCGCCGCCGCCGGCCACTAGGAGGATGTTCAGCCCCGAGGTAATGACGGTCTGCCCGCCACCGCCGCCGCCTGGCCCGGGGGCCGTGCCGCCGTCGCCGCCGCCGTTCGTGCCGCCGGTCCGGCCGTTGCCAGCGCCGCCGGTTGTGACGCCCAGCGTCTGGCCGGCTGCTCCGGTCAGGGTGGCCAGGAACTCGGCCCCGGCGCCCCCGGCGCCGGCGAGCCTGCCCTGGCCGGAGCCGCCGTCCGCGGTGACGGTCAGCGTGGTCACGCCCGCGGGCACGGTCCAGCTATAGCCGTTCGTGTCGTAGGCGAACGTACAGGTCACGGTCGTGGGATCGGACACGCAAGTGGGGCTGTCGGCGGCCAGGGCGGGCCCGGCGATCAGCGCCGAGGCGGGCACCGCGGCGCCTGCCAGGGCGCCGCAGGCGAGGACCGCTAGTCGCCTCCTGGCGGCGAACGGCGCACGGGCAGGCAAACGCATAGTGGGTGCTCCAGATGATCTCGTCGCAGTAGTGAACTGACTGCAGACAGTAACAGAGAGTTACGCTCTGTAATCAACGTTTCGGCTGCGGCGCGTCGTAGTGGCGTGTCAATGCCGGTAGTTGCGCCAGGGGCAGGTGGGAGCAGTGCCACCGGCCGGTCTCGGCGTCGCGACGGCCGCACTCAGACAGCTTGCGTCGGCGGTGGCAACGGTCCCGGCCGGCCCGGGCGCAGGGCCGGGCCGGCCTGGTGCCGGTCAGGGACGACCTAGTGGCCGTTCACGACCCCGATCGCGTGCGATGACCCGTAGTCGGCGCTACCGGCGAAGGTGGCGATGAACACGCCCTTGTGGAGCGCGATCATGACGCCGCCTTGCTGGCTGGCCTCGCAGGTGGCGAAGCCGAGGCTATCTGTGACCGCGGTGCAGACCAGGGTGCCCGGGCCGGCGGTGAACGTGATCGTCTGGCCCTCGACCGGCTGGCCGTCACTGGTGAGACGGGCAGAGACGTAGATGTGGCCGCGCGGGTTGACAGTGCCGAAGGCACGCAGGCTCGTCCTCGACGGATTGACGACCTGATCGATGGTGTTGCTGGTCGAGCCGACGTAATCCGTGTCGCCGGAGTAGACGGCGGTGATCGGGTCGGTGCCGACGGGTAGCGTCCTGGTGTCGCAGGTCGCCTGGTAGCTGCCGCCGTGGTCGGTCAGGGACAGGCCGGCACAGCCGGTGATGTCGGTGCCGTCGTTCTTGAAAGTGACCGTGCCGCCGCCATCGCTCGGGCTGACTGTCGCGGTGAACGCGACGAACTGGCCGTACCAGCTCGGGTTCGGCCCGCTCGAGGTCAGCGTCGTCGTCGTGCTGAAGCGCACGACCTGGTCGACGGTGTTGCTGGTCGAAGTCCCGTACCCAGGGTCGCCGCTGTAGACGGCGGTGACCGGGTCGGTGCCGGGTGGCAGCGTGCTGGTCGTGCACGTCGCGGTGTAGATACCGGCGTTATCGACCAGCGGCCGAGCGGCGCAGCCGGAGATCGGATGGCCGTTGTAGTCGAACGAGACGCTGCCGCCGCCGTCGGTGGGTGACACGGTCGCGGTGAACGTGACGGGCTGGCCCGGGTCGCTGGGATTCGGGTTCGAGACCAGGGTCGTGGTCGTGGTCGTGAGGCTGTAGGTGATGACGACCCCGCCCTTGCCGAAGTTGACCCTGCTGCTCGTGACCGGGGTGACGGTGATCCCGCCACTGCTGAACGCGGTGGCCGGATACGAGGAGCCGCCGCCTCCGCCGGAGGCATTCCCGCCGCCGCCTCCGCCGTAGTAGCCGCCGCCGCCTCCGCCACCGCCGAACCCGATGCAGTTCGCGCCGTGGCCGCCGGCGCCGGACGCGCCCGCTGTCACACCCAGGCACGCCGGACCGTTGCCCGCGCTGCCGCCCCCGGCCAGGATGGTGGTGCGTCCGCCGCCGCCGCCGGTCGCGATGGGGGACAGCGCACTCGAGCCGGGCGCGCCGTTGGTGGCCGACGGGGTAGTAGACGAACTGGTGCCGGCGCTTGCCGCCGGCGTCGCCGAGAGCCGCGCCGCCCCCGCCGCCGGCGACGATCAGCGTGGTCGCGCCCGCGCGGATGACGGTAGCGCCGCCGCCCCCGCCGCCGGGAGTGTCGACGCCGCTGCCGCCTGCGCCGCCGCCTCCGCTACCGCCGGTCGAAAACCGGCCGGCGCCGCCGGTAGCGACAGTCAGGGTAGTGCCGCCCGCGCCGGTCACGGTGGCGGCGAATACCGCGCCAGCGCCGCCTGGCCGGTTGGGGCTGAAAGCACCCGCTCCGCCATAGGCTAAGACGCTGAGGCTGGTTACGCCGACAGGCGCAGTCCAGGTGTAGACCGTAGGACTGTAGTGGAATGTGCAGGTCGCCGTCGTGGCTCCGGACACGCAGACCGGGCTGTTGGCCGCGCTGGCGGGGCCGGCCGCCAGGCCGACGATAGGCAGCGCCGTGCCGGCCAGGCTGGCACCGGCTAGCACCGCAAGCCGCCGCCTGCCGGTGGCGAGATGATTGGTGGGCATGCGCATGGCGAACGCTCCTGTGACGCGGGGAAGGCGAATGGTGTCACGGACAGTAGCAGCCAGTAGCAGCAATATTACGTAACGTGACTGACTTTGAATGGCATGCTGCCTAGTTGTATAGATCGTCTAGACAGGTCCGGTTCCGCCAGCCGCAGACCTCGGCGCCGGGCCCAGCCACGGATTTGCCGCCGTTCCCGGCCCTAATGGTTTTTGCGCAGGAACTCGGTCAGCTTGGCCAGCGGCCAGGTGGTGATGACGTCGTCCGGCGTGAGCCAGCCGCGCTGCGCGGTCGCGACGCCGTACTGCAGGTAGGTCAGGTCGCGCAGCGAGTGCGAGTCGGTGTCGATGGCGAATTTCACGCCCGCGTCGCGGGCCGCCTTGATGTGCGCGGACGGCAGGTCCAGCCGGGCCGGATGCGAGTTGACTTCCAGCGCGGTGCCGGTCCGCGCGCAGGCCCTGTACAGCTCGGCCAGGTCGACGTCGACCGGCGGACGGCGGCCGATCTTGCGGGTGAGCGGGTGCCCGATGACGTTGACGTAGGGGTTCTCGCAGGCCGTGAGGAACCTGCGGGTCATGTCCGCGCGCGGCTGATCGAAGTGTGAGTGCACGGAGGCGACGCAGACGTCGAACCCGGCCAGGAAGTCGGCCGGCCAGTCGACGCTGCCGTCGGGCGCGATGTTGAGCTCGGTGCCGTGCAGCAGCGCCATCGGCCTGCCTCCGTCGCTCATCAGCTCGGCGGCCAGCTTCCGGACCTGCTCGCGCTGGGCCAGCATCTTCTCGTCGGTCATCCGCTGCATGACCAGATCGGGTGCGTGGTCGGTGATCGCGTAGTACTCGTAGCCGCTGCTGTCCCTGGCGGCGGCGACCATGTCCGCCAGCGGCGCCGTGCCGTCGGTCAGGTTCGTGTGTGAGTGCAGGTCACCGCGCACGTCCGGCAGCGTCACCAGCTCGGGCAGCTCGCCCTTGAGCGCGGCCGCCACCTCGCCGGTGTCCTCGCGCAGCGTCGGCGGGATCCACTGCATGCCGAGGCGCTGGTACACCTCTTCCTCGGTCCGGGACACGATCAGCTCCCCGGACTCGGTGTCGAACAGGCCGTACTCGGACAGCTTGAGCTTGCGCCGCACGGCCAGTTCCCGGATCCGCACGTTGTGTTCCTGCGATCCGGTGAAGTACTGCAGCGCCGCGCCCCAGGCATCGAGCGCGACCACGCGCAGGTCCACCTGCAGCCCGGCCGCCGTCCGGATCGACGTCTTCGTCGGGCCGGCCGCGATGACCTCGACGGCGTCGGGCATCGCGGTGAGCGCCGCCATCAGCGGCGCCGAGTCGTCGGCGGCCGCCAGCACGTCGACGTCGCCGATGCTCTCCTTGGCCCGCCGCAGCGAGCCGGCCGGCGCGATCCGCTGACAGCCGCCGGCCGCGCTGACAGCCTCGATGACGCCCGCCGCGGTCTCGGCCGCGACATTCAGCAGCACCCGGCTGCCGGCGGTGGCGAGCAGGTCCAGGCCGCGCAGCAGCTTCTCGGCGCTCTTGGGGCCGAAACCTTTCAGGTCGTTCAGCTGCCCGACGGCGATCGCGTCGCGGAGCTGCTCCGGGGAGCTGATCTGCAGCTCGTGATACAGCTGCAGCGCCCGGCGCGGCCCGAGGGCGGGAATCCGGGTGAGCTGGCGGACACCGTCGGGGATATCCGCGCGCAGTTCCTCCAGCTCGGCGAAGGTACCGGTGGTGCTGATCTCGCCGACCTTCGCCGCGATGGACTTGCCTACGCCAGGGATGCGCAGCAGGGCCGGACCGGACAGCCCGGTGACGTCCTGCGTCTGCGGCGGCGAGCGCGCGGGCGGCTTTGCTGTAGACGCGGGCGCGAAACGGGTCGCCGCCGGTCATGACGTACAGGTCCGCGTATTCCTCGATCAGCGCGGCTACTTTGTCGTTGGCCTGGGACACTCCGCCATTGTCGCGCAGCGCCCCGGTCCGGGCAGCCCGGCCCGGGCAGCCCGGCCTCGGCGGCGCGGGCCGACGGCCATGACACGATGACAGGGCGCCGGCCAGCGAACGGCCGGTCAGCACCACCGCAGACCCGGGTGCGGGCCAGGAGGGCAGAATCGCGTGAGCCAGCCGCTGGAGACCTACCAGGACGAGATCTACCTGACGGGGCTGTCCTGGGCCGTCCCGGCTTACCCTACCGACCTGTCCACGCTGGAAGACGCCGCCAGCAAGGTCATGACACCGCGCGCCTTCGACTATGTGGCGGGCGCCGCGGGCTCGGGCGACAGCGCCAGGGAGAACCTCGCGGCGTTCCGCCGCTGGCGGATCGTGCCGCGCATGCTCACCGACGTCAGCGCGCCGTCCTACGCCAGTACCGTGCTCGGTACCCGGCTGACGGCACCCTTCCTGCTCGCCCCGGTCGGCGTGCTGGCGATCGCGCACCCCGATGCCGAGCCGGCCGTCGCCCGGGCTGCGGCCAGCGCAGACGTTCCCATGATCTTGAGTACGGCAGCCTCGACCGCGATGGAGGACGTGGCCGCGGCGAGCGGCGACGGGCAGCGCTGGTACCAGCTGTACTGGCCGAAGGACCGCGCGTTCGCGGCCAGCCTGCTCAGCCGGGCCGCGGCGGCCGGGTTCTACCGTGCTGGTCGTCACGCTCGACACCCGGACGCTGGCGTGGCGGCCGCGCGACCTGGACAACGGCTACCTGCCGTTCCTGCACGGCATCGGTATCCAGAACTACGTCAGCGACCCGGTGTTCCAGGCGGGCCTGGCCAGCCCGGTGGACGTCGACCCGGGCGCGGCCGTGCTCCGCTACACCGAGATCTTCGGGGACCTGTCGCTGACCTGGGATGACCTGCCGTTCCTGCGCGAGCACTGGCACGGGCCGATCGTGCTCAAGGGCGTCCTGTCGGCGGCGGACGCGCTCCGCGCCGCCGACGCCGGGATGGACGGGGTCATCGTGTCCAACCACGGCGGCCGCCAGGTCGACGGCGCGATCGCGGCCTTGGACGCGCTGCCGGCGGTGGCGGCCGCCGTCGGCTCCCGGCTGGCTGTGCTGTTCGACAGTGGGGTCAGGACCGGCGCCGACATGGTCAAGGCGCTCGCGCTCGGCGCGCAGGCCGTGCTGATCGGCCGGCCGTACGTCTACGGTCTCGGGCTGGGCGGCGAGGCCGGCGTGCGGCACGTGCTGCGGGCGCTGCGCAACGAGTTCGAGCTGACCATGCGGCTGGCCGGGGTCGCCAGCCTGGCCGAACTCAGCCCTGACCTGCTGCAGCGCAGGCCGTAGCGGGCTTAGAGCCCGGCGACGTTGACGACGATGGCTTCCTGGGTGGACCGGGCGATCACGACGACGGCGGTCTCGGCCGCGGCCGGGTTCTCCTCCCGGTGCGGCACGTGCGGTGGCACCCACACGTAGTCGCCCGGCCGGGTCTCCAGCCGGACCACCTCGCCGGTGCCGGGATCGCGGAACACGAACACCGGCGAGCCCGACACGACGTAGATGCCAGTCTCGGAGTCACCATGGTGATGGTCACCCGAAGTGACACCCGGCGGCAGTTCCGTCCGGCCCATCCACAGTGACTGCGCGCCGGTGAGATCCCCGGAGATCGCGGCCGACCGGATCATGCCGCTGGTCTGCGCGGTCGCCCCGGACAGCTCATCCGCGCGGATGAGCCGCAGGGCGTCCAGGCTCACTGTGCTGGCTTACTTGGGCTCGAGGCTGAGCGAGACCGAGTTGATGCACCACCGCTGGTCGGTGGGTACGTCGTAGCCTTCGCCCTCGAACACGTGGCCGAGGTGCGAGCCGCAGTTGGCGCACCGGACCTCGGTCCGGGTCCGGCCCAGCGACCGGTCCTCCAGCAGGACCACGGCGTCGTCCTCGGTCGGCTGGTAGAAGCTCGGCCAGCCGCAGCCGGAGTGGAATTTGGCATCCGAGCGGAAGAGTTCTGCGCCGCACGCCTTGCACCGGTAGACGCCGGTGGTCTCGGTGTCGGTGTACTTCCCCGTGAACGGGGCCTCGGTGCCCGCCTCCCGGAGCACGTGGTACTCCTCGGGCGACAGCTGGTCCCGCCATTCTGCTTCTGATCGCTCCACGTTGCCCATAACCGTGAGCGTACCTGCAGTGTTCCCGCTAGTCGGCGGGGCCTAGCTCGACGCAGAAGACGTTGCCTTCGGGGTCATTCAGTACGGTATGTCCCTCGTGTCGCTCGACCACGGTGGCGCCCAGCGCACGCAGCCGCCGGACCTCTTCCGCCATCGTGACCGGGGCGCGCAGGTCGAGGTGCACGCGGTTCTTGGCCGCCTTCTGCTCCGGGACCCTGGCGAACCACATGTTGGGACCGCCCCAGCCGGCGGCTTCCACGTAGGCCAGCTCGGATGTCGCGTCCTCATCGACGTCGGTGCCGAGCGCAGCGGCCCAGAACTCGGCCACGATGAGCGCGTCCGCGCAGTCGAACGTCACAGACTTGATGAGAGCGGGCATGCGAGCAAGATATGCCCGGCTTCGCCGGTCTCGCTACGCATTTCATTGGCTGCCCGCCGGCGCCGGTCCCGCCGTGGCCGCCGACGCGCGGGAGTTCACGGCGGGCGCGCTGCGCTGGCTCGCCAGCGTCGAGGCCGACCTCGCCCGTGCGCTCTGATCGCTGGCCTACCTTCGCGGCCAGTCCGCGAACTGCCGCCGGATCTCCCCCACATCAGCCGGCGTGAGTCCGTAGGACGCGAAGACGTCGTCGCTCCACTTATCCAGCTGCGATCCTGCTTCGGCGAAGTCTCGCTGCCCCAAGCCCGAATCGAGTCGGCGGGCGAAGCCGATGAGCTGGTCTACCGAGTACCGGCGAAGCGCCGCCGCGGTATCCACGTAGTCCCTCGGCTCGGCGCGGCTGGCGAGTGCGCGAGACCTTGCCGCCCACGACATCTTCGATATCGAGTACTGGTCCCATCTCCATCAGCACCGGAGCACGACAGCGGTAGAAATATGCCAGCTGAAGAACTGTCGCGCTACTGCCAGGTCCCCAGACGCTCCATTCGGCCAAGCCTTCGCCCATCCCAGGGAAGAGGTCCGCAATGCCACCGGTCTTGTCCTGTCGCTCGATGCCCAATCCGGCCGTCTGAAGTGCCGCTTCAACGACTTCGGCCGCGGCTTCCACGCCGCCTTCCTCGTTGGTGAATACATCGACATCCTGCGTCAGGCGGTCCACTAGTCCATGCGCTATCAGGGCGTTCCCGCCGGCGAGCGCGAATCCGTGCGGGCTGGCCGCGCGCAGTACTAACTCGGCGATCTGGCGATGGAATCTGCGGATCGGCATCAGGCCACCTCGGTCCGTAGCACCGGATGCTGGTCCTCCCACGCCTGCCGGACCCCCTTGGGCAGGTGCAATCCTGGCCACAGGGCGATCAGCGTCTCGCGGTCGAGGTAACCGGTGAGGTCTTCAGCCCGGTTCGCCTCGCGGAGCACGGTCTGATAGAGCCAGCGCAGCATCTCCGAATTTGCCAGGTCGAACGCCTGATCCGGGTTGCTCCAGTACAGCCGCAGCGGCAGCTCGACGCTGCCGGAGGTCGGGCCGCGCAGATCAGCGAGATCGAGCACGACGATCGCCCGCCGGCCCGGCCGGGCTTCATACTCGGTCCGGATCGCGACGACCCTTTCAGTACTCACGATCTAATCATAGCGCCCTGGTCTGACATCACGGCCGAAACTCTGTTCTAATTCACTGGCGCCGTCGGATGCTGCCGTTATCGTGTGCCGGTTGGCGGACTCGCTACCTGACCGGGAGGTCCTGACGTGACCAGTAAGCTCACCGAGCTTGCGATCGACTGTGCCGACCCCAGCGGTCTGGCCCGGTTCTGGTGCGCGGTCCTCGGCTACGTGGTGCAAGACGAAGAGGACGGGCTAGTCACGATCGGCTCGCCGGAGGTGCCTGACGGCAAGCACCGCCGCGGCCCGGTGCCACCGACGCTGACCTTCGCGCTCGTGCCCGAGGGCAAGGTCGTCAAGAACAGGGTCCACCTCGACGTCAACCCGACTGACCGGGAGCAAGACGAGGAGGTCCGCCGGCTGCTCGACCTGGGTGCCCGGCCCGCCGACGTCGGCCAGACCGGCGACGAGAGCTGGGTCACGCTGGCCGACCCGGAAGGGAACGAGTTCTGCGTCCTGGCCGGCCGCTTCCCCTGACCGGAGGCCGCGCGCGGCGCCCGGCCGCCTTATTCGCCCGCTCGCGCGCCAGCGCCCGGACGGCCGCTAGATCGCGACCTCGTGTCGCGGCTCCGCCGGGTCGCCGTCGCGCAGGTCGATCGCCGCGACCCGGCCGGCCGAGCGCACGTCCGCGGCCGCCGCCGCCAGCGCGTCGAGGTCCTGCCGCCCGGCCGTCAGGGTCAGCAGCGGCACTGCCGTCTTCATCGGCAGCTGCGCCTTCGACTTGGCTTTCCTGATCGCGGTGATGGCCGCGGACGCGGCCGCCAAGACGGCGTCGCTGCCGGGACCGGCGCGCGCGCTGAGTTCCGCGTCGTCGGGCCACGCCGCGCGATGCACCGACCCGTCCTGCCACCACGACCAGGCTTCTTCGGTCGCGAACGGAAGGAACGGGGCGAGCAGTCGCACCGCCACCGACAGGCCAAGTCGCAAAGTGGTGACGGCCGACGCGGCCGGACCTGGCCCGTGTTCACCGTAGGCTCGCGCCTTCACCAGCTCCAGGTAGTCGTCACAGAAGAACCAGAAGAACCGCTCGGCCTGCTCCAGCGCGGTCGCGTGGTCGTAGGCCTCGAACGCCGCGGTGCAGCGCTGGGTTACGGCTGCGAGCCGGCGCACCAGGGCCAGGTCGATCGGTTCGGTGATCACCGGCTCCGGGTCGCTCTGGCGCGCGTCCTCGGCGCCGATGCCGAGGACGAACCGGGTGGCGTTCAGGATCTTTATCGCCAGCCGCCGGCCGATCCGCAGCTGCGCGACATCGAACGCGGTGTCCACCCCGAGCCGGGCGCTGGCCGACCAGTACCGCACCGCGTCCGCGCCGTACTCGCGCAGCAGCTCGGCCGGGGTCACCGCGTTGCCCTTGGACTTGGACATCTTCTTGCGGTCCGGATCCAGGATCCAGCCGGAGATCGCGGCGTGCCGCCACGGGAGCGCCCCGAAGTCCTGCTCCGAGCGCAGCACCGTGTAGAACAGCCAGGTCCTGATGATCTCGTGCGCCTGCGGCCGGAGATCCATCGGGAACACGTGGCCGAGCAGGTCCGGATCGGCGGGCCAGTCGGTCGCGATCTGCGGCGTGAGTGACGACGTCGCCCACGTGTCCATCACGTCGGGGTCCGCCGCGAAGCCGCCCGGCTGGCCGCGCTGCTCCGGCCGGTAACCGGGCGGGGTATCCGTCGCGGGATCGATCGGCAGCGCCGCCTCGGCGGGCACGATCGGCTCATCCCGGAGCGGCTCGCCGTCGGCGTCGAGCGGGTACCAGACCGGGACCGGCACGCCGTTGTAGCGCTGCCGGCTGACGAGCCAGTCGCCGGTGAGACCCTCGATCCAGTGCTCGTACCTGGCCCGCATGTGCTCGGGATGCCACTGCAGCTCGCGGCCCCTGGCCAGCATGGTGTCCCGCAGCGATTCGGAGCGGCTGCCGTTCCTGATGTACCACTGCCGGGTGGTGATGATCTCCAGCGGCGCCTGGCCGTACTCGAAGAACTTCACCGCGTGCCGGATCGGCTCCAGCTCGCCCCGCACCGCCCCGGCCGCGTGCAGCATGTCGGTCACCCGCGATCTGGCTGCCTTGGCGGTCTGGCCAGCCAGCGCCGCGTACGCGGCCAGGCCGGTCTCGCCGGTGAGGCCGGCCGGCGGCTCCGGGCGCAGCCTGCCGTCCCGGCCGATCACCGGCCGGGTCTCCAGCTGCAGGTCGCGCCACCAGGTCACGTCCGTCGTGTCGCCGAACGTGCACACCATCACCAGGCCGGTGCCCTTGGCCGGGTCGGCGAGGCGGTGGGCGCGGATCGGGACCCTGGTGCCGAACAGCGGCGTGATCGCCGTGCCGCCGATCAGGCTCCGGTATCGCTCGTCGTCTGGATGGGCGACCAGCGCGACGCAGGCGGGGAGCAGCTCGGGTCTGGTCGTCGCCACGATGGCCTCGGTGTCGGCGCTCGTGGTATCCCGTCGGCAACTGCGAACGCGAGCCGGATGAACGTGCCGGGCACCTCGCGATCCTCGATCTCCGCCTGCGCGACCGCGGTTCCGAACGTCACGTCCCACAGGGCCGGCGCTTCGGCCTGGTACGCCTCGCCCCTGGCGAGGTTGCGCAGGAAGGCAGCCTGGGAGATCGTCTGCGACCGCTCGTCGATGGTGCGGTAGCTGATGTCCCAGTCGACCGACAGCCCGAGCTGCCGCCACGCCTGGGCGAACGAGCGCTCGTCGACGTCGGTCAGCTGCCGGCACAGCGCCACGAAGTTGCGCCGCGACACGGGCACCTGGTCGGCCGGGCTCAGCGGCCGGTCACCGCCGGCTGCGGGCGGGCGCAGGTCCGGGTCGTACGGCAGCGCCGGGTCGCATCGCACGCCGTAGTAGTTCTGCACCCGGCGCTCGGTCGCGAGCCCGTTGTCGTCCCAGCCGACCGGGTAGAACACCGATTTGCCGCGCATGCGGTGGTACCGCGCGACGACGTCGGTCTGGGTATAGGAAAATGCGTGCCCTAGATGCAGGGCCCCGCTGCTGGTGAGCGGGGGAGCGTCGATGGCGTAGACGCCATGACGGTCTGCGGAGCGGTCAAACTTGTACTACACGAGCTTCGGCCCACCGCTGCGTCCACTTGTCCTCCAGCCCGTCCAGGGCCGGCTTGTTCGTGCGGTCAGCGTCGGTGCTCATGGCGCCAAGCATAGCCGCGCCCTCCCGGCGGGCGCACTCGCATAAGCCCCGCGCCTACCCGGTCAGGAATCTGGCCGGCCGGCCAGGGTCGAGCGCGTCGTCGATCGCCTCCCGGTGCCGCTCGGGGATATCCGGCAGGGCATCGAGCCGGAACCAGCCCACATCCACCGACTCGTCGTCATTCACCCGGGCCTGTCCGCCGGTGGCGTGGCAGCGGAACGCGACGTCGAGCCAGTAGGTCTGATCGCCGTTGGGAAACGTCATCAGCGGCAGCGCGGTGACGCTGAGCAGCCGGTCCACCCGCGCCTGCACCGCGGTCTCCTCGGCCACCTCCCGGACCGCGCCGACGGCGGGCTGCTCGCCCGGATCCAGGCAGCCGGTGACGAGCGTCCACCGGAGGTTGTCGGCCCGCTGCACCAGCAGGACGCGCTGCTGGTCGTCGAGGACCACGGCGGTCACGCCGGGCAGGTGCAGCGGGTCGTGGCCGAGCCGGGCCCGCAGATCGAGGACGAACTGCGGTATCGGCACCGCGGCAGCATAACGGATGCGCAGCAGCCGGCCCCGCCCGCCGACATAGGGTGGAGATATGCAGATGCGAGTCCTTGGTTCCACTGGCGTGCAGGTCACACCGCTGTGCCTCGGCGCGATGATGTTCGGTTCCTGGGGGAGCCCGGACCACGAGGAATCGGTGCGGATCATCCACCGCGCGCTCGACGCGGGCGTCAACTTCGTCGACACCGCGGACGTGTACTCGGCGGGGGAGTCGGAGCTGATCGTCGGCAAGGCGCTGGCCGGCGGCGGGCGGGAACACGTCGTGCTCGCGACCAAGGCGCACGGCGCCATGGGCAGGGATCCGAACGAGCGCGGCAATTCGCGCCGGTGGCTGGTCCGCGAGTGCGAGAACAGCCTGCGCCGGCTCGGCACCGACTACATCGACTTGTACCAGATCCACCGGCCGGACCCGACGACCGATATCGACGAGACGCTGGCCGCGCTTTCCGACCTGATCCGGGCCGGCAAGATCCTCTACGCGGGCAGCTCGACGTTCCCCGCGGAGCAGATCGTCGAGGCGCAGTGGGCCGCGCAGCGCCGCGGCCGGGAACGGTTCGTGTGCGAGCAGCCGCCCTATTCGGTGCTGGTCCGCGGCATCGAGGCGGATGTGCTGCCGACCTGCCAGGCCTACGGCATGGGGGTCATCAGCTGGGGTCCGCTCGCCAGCGGCTGGCTGTCGGGCGCCTACCGCAAGGACGCCGACGTGCCGGTCAGCCGGCGGGCGCAGCGGCTGCCGCAGCGGTTCGACCTGAGCCTGCCGGGCAACCAGCTCAAGCTGACCGCCGCCGATCAGCTCGCCGGCCTGGCCGCCGAGGCCGGCCTGTCCCTGATCCACCTCGCGCTGGCGTTCGTGCTGAACCATCCCGGTGTCACGGCTGCGATCATCGGGCCGCGCACGATGGAGCACCTGGAGAGCCAGCTTGGCGCGGCCGACGTGACGCTGCCGGCCGACCTGCTGGACCGGATCGACGAGATCGTGCCGCCCGGCACGAACCTCAATGCCTCAGATCGTGGGTATGAGCCGCCCGCGCTGGCCGATCCGCAGTTGCGGCGCCGGGCCTGACGCGCGCGGCCGGGTGCCAGCGGCTCCCGAACGCCTGCGGCTTCGGGCTCAATGCCCGTTATCGCAGGCAAATACGGCGGCCGTTTCGAAGAGTATGCGAGTCGTCACTGAGGATAATCGGCAAGATGGCAGTCTTGCGTTTTTGCCGCGGAGATGCCGGGGCTAGGCGGTGGATTTACCGGCCCGGGCGGCGCAGGCCATAGACCCGACCGATCAAAACAGAATGTGACGAATAATATATATTTCCTGACTCCGATATTGCGTCGCGGATCGCCTTTTGGGTGCCGTGCAGCGGCTAGCCTGGGTGAGGCCGCCCGCCTTGTGGCGGTGGGTCAGGGCACCCGGTGCCCGTCGTGATCATTGCTCAGCCGGCGAGTCGGGCCGGCGAGTCGCCAACCAGCCGGGAGGTGGACAGGTGGGCCTGACCAGCCCTGGCCTGCCATACCTGCTGGCCTTGCTCGCGTTCATCGTGCTGCTGGCGATCATCCTCGGATGGCCCTGGCTGTCCCGTCGCTCGGCGGGCCGCATCGGCCTGCGGCTGGTCAGCCTGTGCGTGCTGCAGGCGCTCGTGCTCGGCCTGATCTTCGTGATCGTGAACAACGAGGGCGAGTTCTACTCCTCGTGGTCGGACCTGCTCGGCACCGACGCGTCCGGCCACGCCAGCATCGTCGCGGCCGGGCCGGTGGACGCCGCTAGCCATGATCTGCTCTCGGTGACCGGCCGGGCCCCGATCCGGTTGCCGGCCGGCCGGCCGGGCGGCGCCCTTGAGCAGGTCCGGATCGCCGGGCAGCTGTCCGGCATCTCGACCCCGGCCAGCGTCTATCTGCCCGCGGCCTACTTCGCCCGCGGCTCACGGCGGGACTACCCCGTCCTGGCGGTCATCTCGGACGCCGCGCCCGGCAGTGGCTCGCCGTATGCGGCCGGCCGCCTGGCGCGCAGCGCGGCCACCGAGATCGCGGCGGGCCGGATGGGCCCGCTCGTCATCGTCATGCTCCCGGCGACCGTGGACCGGGTGGACCAGGCCTGCCTGAACCTGCCGCCGACGTTCGTGCGCCGCGCGCCGCAGCGGCCGGCCATCCAGGCGGAGACGTTCTTCGCTCAGGACTTCCCGGCCGCGATTGAGTCCGCGTTCCGGGTCAGCTCCAGCCCGGCGAACTGGGCCTTGCTCGGTGACCAGACCGGCGGTTACTGCGCGCTGCAGCTCGCGCTGGACAACTCCTACGTGTTCTCGGTCGCGGTCGCGCCGCGCGCCGCCTACACGCAACCGCCGGGACTGGCGGCCCAGCTGCCCGGCCCGTTCCGGCAGCAGGACAACCTGGTCTGGCAGCTGAGCCACTTGCCGGTGCCGCCGGTCACCGTGCTGTTCGCCGGCCCGGGCTCAGCGGCCGGGCCGGGTCTCGCGCAGCCCTTCATCGCCAGCGCCCAGCAGCCAATGCGGGTCTCGGCCATCGAGCTTGACTCTGGCAACTGGCCGCTGGCACACGTCCTGACCTGGGTCGCCGCGGCGGTGGGCGCTCCCGCCGCGGCCGGGCAGTCCGGGGCGGCCCGGTGACGGGGGCCGGCCCGTGGGGCTGACCAGCGGATCCTTCGGGACCCTCATGTTCATCCTGGCGGCCGCCGGGATCGTCGGGCTGGTCTGGTTCTGGCCGACGCGCCGCGCGGCAGCGGCCGGTGACGATGCTCGCCCGGGTCGGCCTGATCGGCGTCAGCCAGCTGCTAGTGATCGCCGCGTTCCTGGTGTTCCTGAACAGCTACTTCGGCTTCTACGCGTCGTGGTCACAGCTGCTGGGCAGCGGCACGACGGCGGTCGTCCGGGTCGCGAAGGCGACCGGGCCGAGCCAGGCCTCGGTCCTCGTGACCGGCGCTGAGCCGGCCCCGGTCCCCGGCGGCAGCGCGCAGAAGGTGACCACGCACATCCCGGTCGCGGCCGGTCGCGGCATCACCAATCTCGCCGGCCAGGTGGGCGGCAAGAACGGGCTGCAGCAGACCGGCGAGCTGCTGCAGGTCAACATCACCGGCGAGCACTCGGGCATCGCGGTGGCGAAGGACTTCGTCTACCTGCCGCCGCAGTACTTCCAGCCCGCCTACGCTCACACCAGGTTCCCGGCCGTGCTGGCCCTGACCGGCTACCCGGGCTCCTCCTGGAGCATCGTGTCCCGGCTGAAGCTGCCCGCCGAGCAGGCCGCGCTGGTCCAGTCGGGTAAGGCGAGGCCGGCCGTGCTCGTCATGATGAACGCCTCCGTGGCCATGCCGCGCGACACCGAATGCACCGACGTCCCGGCCGGACTGCAAGTGGAGACGTTCTTCGCGCAGGATGTACCCGCGGCGATCGAGCACGCGTTCCGGGTGCAGGGCGGGCCGGGCAGCTGGGCGGCACTGGGCTACTCCACCGGCGGATACTGCGCGGTGAAGCTGGCCATGATGAATCCGCGCCAGTTCAGCTACGCAGTCTCGCTGGCCGGCTACTACCAGGCGCTCCTGGACCAGACGACGGGCAACCTGTATGGCGGCAGCGTCGGGTACCAGGACGTGAACAGCCCGGACTGGCGGCTGCAGCACCTGCCCGCCCCGCCGGTCAGCATCCTCGTCACCTCCAGCAAGGTCGGCGAGCGCACCTACGGCGGCACGCTGCACTTCGTCTCGCTGGTGAAGCCCCCGATGCAGGTGTACACGCTGTACCTGGCGCAGGGCGGCCACAACTTCGCGACCTGGGGCCGCGAGCTGCCGCAGACGCTGATGTGGCTGAGCGCGCGGCTGAGCCCGGCGGTGCCCGGCTCGGGCACCGGGTTCGGCGGTACGACCGGACCGCCGAGCCCCGGCACGGTGACGGGTTCCGGCGCGGGCTGACGCCCGGACTGGGCCTGCCCTGACCCGAGCTGACGCTCGGGCTAGGCCTGCCCTGGCGCGAGGGCCGCCAGCAGCTCCATCGCCCGGCCGCGCGCCGCGGCCGGGTCGGCCGCCGGATTGCCGATCTGCGGATCCCAGTTGAGGTCGAAGAACACCTCGGTGACCCCCTGCTCGCCGAGCCAGGCGGCGTCCTCGCGGATCTGCTCGATGCTCCCGGACAGCCGAACCCGCGCGCCGTCGGGGCCGGTCACTGGCTCGCCCGCGCGGACCACGCCGCGGCAGACGACCCGCAGCCGGCCCGGATCGCGGCCGGCCTGCTCGGCTGACTCGCGCACGATGCTGATCAGCTCGGCGATCCGGGACAGGTCAGTGCGGCTGGACGTCACCCAGCCGTCGCCGATCCGGCCGATCCGCTCCAGGGCTGGCCTGGCCATCCCGCCCAGCAAGATCGGCGGACCGCTGCCCTGCACCGGCTTGGGGCTCTGATCGCCGGCCTGGCACATGGTAGAACTCGCCCTTGTGCTCGGCGGCGTCGTCCGACCAGAGCCGCCGCAGCACCTGCACGTACTCGGCGGTGCGCGCGCCGCGCCTGGCCATGTCGGCGCCGGTCAGGCTGAACTCCTCGGGCATCCAGCCGATGCCGAGGCCGAGGTCGTGCCGGCCGGCCGACAGTACGTCCAGCGAGGCTGCCTGCTTGGCCAGGTAGCCGGGGGAGACGTACGGCAGGTTGACGACGGCGACGCCGAGCCGGATCCGGGTAGTGACCGCGGCGGCGAACGCCAGCGCCGCCATCGGGTCCAGGACGTCGAGGTACACGGGCTCCATGTCCGAGCCCGCCGGGATGAGCAGCCGCTGGAAGGACCAGAGCGTGCTGTAGCCGGCCTCCTCGGCGGCCGTCGCGAACGTGCTGAGGTTGGCGGGCGTAGCCCAGGCGCCAGACACCGGCGCGCCGAATCCGATGTTCACGAACCCCACACTAGCCGGGTCGCCGCGAGGCAAAGTGCGGCCGCTAGGGTGGAGTCGCCCCGTTCCCTCCGAACCCTGGAGTCTCCTGTGGAAGCAGATCCCCGCGTCTGGATCGAGACGCTGCGCCGGTCGCACGACCGGCTGACCGGGCTGGTCAAGCAGCTGTCCCCGGAGGAGCTGCGGGATCAGTCCTACTGCTCGGACTGGTCGGTGGCGCAGGTGCTGTCGCACCTGGGCAGCGGCGCGGAGATCTCGCTCATGATGCTGCCGGGAGCGCTGGGGGAGGGAGAGCCGGCGCAGCCGGGACGCGTTCCCGGCCATCTGGGACAGCTGGAACGGCAAGAGCCCTGACGACCAGGCCGCGGACGCGCTGACCACGGACGAGAGCCAGATCAGCACGCTGGAGGGACTCAGCGACGAGCAGCTCGGCCGGATGCAGATGGACTTCTTCGGCATGCAGCTCGACGCCGTCGGGATCGTCCGGCTCCGGCTGAGTGAGCACGCGCTGCACACCTGGGACGTGGCCGAGCACGCCGACCCGGCCGCGGTGGTGTCCGCGGACGCGGCGGACCTGCTCGTCGACAACGTGCCGGGGTTCCTGGCGCCGCGGCTGGGCAAGCCGCTGCCGGAGCCGTTCTCGGTGCGGATCACGACGACCGGCCCGGACCGCGACTACCTGCTGACTTCCGGCGAGTCGGTGACGATGACGGACTGGCCGGCCGACGGCGACGCGTCGGTGCCGCAGGTCACGCTGCCGGCCGAGGCGCTGATACGGCTCTCCTACGGTCGGCTCGACCCGGCGCATACGCCGTCGGCCGTCGTCGGCGACCCGGACGTCCTCGACAAGCTCCGCGCGATCTTCCCCGGCTTCTAGCACCAAGATCAAATTAGCGCGGACTCTTTCCGTTCTCACAGCACGGAAAGAGTCCGCGCTCATTTCTGTGACCGGGTTTTGTCGGAGTAGTCGGGCACTCTTTAGCCATGCCCGCCGATCTGCCGCGGCAGCTCGCTCAGATAGCCGAGTCTCAGGCCGGCATCGTGTCCAGCGCTCAGGCAGTCGCGGCCGGTCTCAGCGCTGAACTGCTTCGGTCACGCGTTAGCCAAGGACGATGGCAGCGCATTCATCGAGGGGTCTACGCGACGTTCTCGGGCAGGCTCAGTCGGCGGGCGGAGCTGTGGGCCGCAGTGTTGAGCGCCGGATGCGGCGCGATGCTGAGTCATGGATCTGCTGCCGAGCTGCAGAAGCTCACTGACGAGCCCAGTCAGGTCATTCACGTGACCGTGCCCACTGCTCGCCGGGTCCGCGTAGACGCTGCGGGCGTCGTGGTTCACCGGTCGGGGCGGGCTGCGCAAGCCGCGCACCCGGCAGCAATGCCGCCGCGGACCAGGGTTGAGGACACGATCCTGGACTTGGTCGATGCGGCCCGCAGCCTCGACGAGGCCGTCGGCTGGGTCACCCGCGGGCTGGGCGGCGGCTCACGACGCCGGACCGGTTACGAGCCGCCCTGGCCATGCGCAGCCGGATCCGCTGGCGCGCGGTGCTGTCCGAGTTGCTGTCGCCGGACCTGGCCGGCGTGCTCTCGGTGCTGGAGCATCGCTATGTCCGCGACGTGGAACGGCCGCACAACCTGCCCGCCGGAGACCGGCAGGCTAGCTTCCGCCAGGACGGGCGCAGCGGCTACCGGGACGCGCTCTACCGGGAGTACCAGCTGGCGGTGGAACTTGACGGCCAGCTGGCGCACCCGGCCGAGAAGAAGTGGCGGGACGCGCGCCGGGACAACGTCGCCGCCGCCGGTGGCATCACCACGCTGCGCTTTGGCTGGCAGGACGTGACCGCGCGGCCGTGCGACGTCGGCGCGCAGGTGGCGGCGGTCCTGAGCCGGCGGGGTTACGCCGGGGCCCGGCCGTGCTCGCCGGCCTGCCCGGTCGGGCGGAGCGCGACGTCGGCGCAAGGCGCGTAGGCGCACCAAGCCGTCGACCCGCCAGTCCCCGCCGCGAGCCGGGCTCCACCGGGTCCGAGCGCTCGGGCTGGGCCCGGGCGTTCCCGCCGCGGGCCTGGCGGCCCATGCCGCGAAGCGGTGGCGCGGCCCGGCCGGGCCGCGTGCCGCCTGAGTTCAGCGGCGGGCGTCGAGCGCGGCGAGGGCCAGCGCGGCCGCGTCCTGCGCGCAGCCCCAGGACAGCGTCACGCCCGAGCCGCCGTGGCCGTAGTTGTGCACGACGGGGGTGCCGTCCGCGGCCCGTTCGGTCTCAAGGCGCACCGCGGGCCGGTAAGGCCGCAGCCCGACCCGGTGCTCCAGGACGGTGGCGCCGGCGAGCGGCGGGCACGACGGCCGCGCACGCGGCCAGGATCTGGTCGGCCGTGCCCGGATCCGGGTCCAGCCGCCAGTCGTCGTGCACCTCGGTGCCGCCCAGCACGACGCGGCCGGCGTGCGGGAACACGTACGTCAGCTCGGCGGCCGGGTGTCCCGCGCCGACGAAGAACTCGGTGATGCCGGGATTGCGCGCGATCACGACCTGACCGCGCACCGCGACGACGTCCGGATCGGGCACCAGCGACCGGGCACCGGTGCCTGCGCAGTTCACCAGGACGCCGCTGCCGGCTTCCTGCGCGGCAGCCGCGAGCGTCGGGTACGCCGCCGAGACGATGGGCTGGCCGCCCGCGGCCAGATAGCGCTCGCGCAGGTAGCCGAGATACTCGGGCATCGAGACCAGCGGCGCGCGAAACCGCCAGGCCACCGCGTAGCCGGGCGGCACCTCGCCCGGCGGGCACGCGGTGAGGTCCGGCGCGGTCGCGGCGACTTCGGGCGGCCGCGACCCGGTCGCAGCGACGCCGGCCTCCGCCGACATCCCGGAGCACTCCTGTACGAACGGGAACGTCATCAGCTCCAGCAGCCGGAGCCTGGTCTGCTCGGCCCAGCGCCCGATCCGGTCGTCGGCCCCGACCAGGTGCGGACCCCACAGCGCGCCCGCGGCCGCCGAGGTAGTCCGCTCCGGTGGCTCGGCCGCGTGCACCGCGACCCGCGCTCCGGCTTCGGCGAGGCAGATGGCGGTGGACAGGCCGATCACGCCAGCGCCGATAACAGTCACGTCCCGCACGAATGGACCATAACCGGCTCGGCTGTCCGGCGCCGCGGCCGCCCCGCAAAGATTAGATGTCTAAGGTACAATCGGAGCATGCGACCCGCGCGGACACCCATCGGCCTGCAGCTCACCCAGACCTCGCGCGCGGTCAGCCGCGCGTTCGACGACGCGCTCGGGGCTGCTGGCGGCTCGCTGCCGGTCTGGCTGGTGCTGATCAGCCTGAAGTCCCGGAGCCTCGCCAGCCAGCGTGAGCTGGCCGAGGTCATGGGCATCCGCGAGGCCACGCTGACCCACCACCTGACCTCGATGGAGGCCAGCGGGCTGATCTCCCGGCGCCGGGACGCCGCCAACCGGCGGATCCAGGTCGTCGAGCTGACCGAGGCCGGCGAGGAGATGTTCGGCCGGCTCGCGAGCGTCGCGCTGTCCTTTGACAAGAGGCTGCGCCGCGGCATCTCGGCCGCCGAAGTGGCCACCCTGGAGGACCTCCTGGGCAGGCTCGGGGCCAACGTCGGGGCCACCGAAGGCACGCTGCGGCCATGGTCAGGGCTGGCCGATGGCGGCGCCGGATCCGGCTGAGCCGCCCGGCCCCGGCCGATCGCCGGCCCGGACCGGCAGCGGCCGGGCCCGGCGCCCTGCCGGATTATCGGCCGCGGTGACTCTGACAGCCTGGGTAGTGCAACGTGACGCAGTTCGACCTCGCGCCGCCCGTGACCCGGCTGCTGCGCGAGCAGCGCCACGCGGAGCAGGTACACGTCCTGACGTGCCAGGTCCGCGGTTTGCCGACAAGCACCCGGAGGAGACGTGGCGGAGCTGACACACGCGGACTTCGAACGCCTGCTGGCCTTTCGAACCAGGCTGCGGACCTTCCAGCGCTGGAGCGAGGACCAGGCGCAGGCGGTCGGGCTGACGCATGTGCAGCATCAGCTGCTGGTCGCGATCAAGGGCCATCCCGGCGACCTGCCGCCCACGATCGGGGAGCTGTCTGGCTACCTGCTGCAGCGCCATCACAGCACGGTCGAGCTCGTGGACCGGGCGGCCGCGGCGGGACTCGTCCGCCGGGTCGCCGACGCCACCGACGGGCGGGTCGTCCGGGTGGAGCTGACCGGCCTTGGCGACCGGCTGCTGACCGAGCTGACGCCCGCGCATCTCGACGAGCTGCAGCAACTGGCCGCGGCGCTGAACGCGCTGCTGCTCGGGACGGGCAGTTCCTGACCCGCAGCCAGCGCCGGGCCGTGCGGCGTCTTGCGCTTACCGGCCGGTAGCGAGACGGTGACACCATGACAGTCGTCACCGACCTGGTGCTGGCCGATGTCGACCTCAACGGGGCGGAGCTGGCGGGCGACAACTATCACCTTCGCCTCGCTCAGCTCGTGCGCGAGGGCGAATACAAGTGGCTGGCCCGTTCGCCGCTGGCCTACATCCTCCTGGACCGCGAGTCGGCGGAGTTCTTCCTGCGCTCCCGCGATACCGCGTTCCCCGGCCGCGAGATCGCGGAGCTATTCGGCGTCAACGCCGGCCGGCTGCGCGAGCAGATCGACGCGAACATCCTCAATCAGCAGGGCGAGCAGCACCGCCGGCTCCGCGCCCTCGTCGGGCCCGCCTTCACGCCGCGGGCGGCGGACCGGTGGCGGCCGGCGATGCGCGAGTTCATCGCCCGAGCTGTGGGCGGCGGTGGCGGACGATCACGGCTGCGAGTTCGTGTCCGCGATCGCCAAGCCCTATCCGTCCCTGACTATCGCGACCGTGCTCGGCGCGCCGCTGGCCGATGCGCCCGCCCTGCACGACTGGTCCAGCCTGGTGCAGCGCCAGTTCGACATCCGCGCCCTCGACAGCCAGGTGCCGGAGATGGAACGGGCTGTCACGGAGGTCTACGCGTACGTCGAGCAGCTGCTCAACGCGCGGCGGTCCGATCCCGGCGATGACCTGCTGACGACGTTGCTGACCGCGGAAGAGGCGGGCGACCGGCTGTCGCATGCGGAGTGCGTGAATCTCGTCCTGAACGTGATCGCCGGCGGCATCGACACGACGCAGGCGCAGCTGTCACACGCGCTGCGGATGTTCGCGGCCCACCCGGATCAGTGGGAGGCGCTGCGCAAGCAGCCCGAACTGGTTGGCGCCGCGGTGCAGGAGGTGCTGCGAGCCGAGCCGATCACGCCGTTCACCGCGCGGATCTGCCTGCGGCCGGTCGAGCACCGCGGCGTCCTGTTCCCTGAAGGCACGATCGTCGCGGTGTGCGCCGAACGCGGCAACAGGGAACAGGACGGCGAGGACTTCGACATCACCGCGCCCCGCGACGACCGCCTGCTGACCTTCGGCGCGGGACCGCATTTCTGCCTGGGCGCCAACCTGGCCAGGGCCGAGTTGCAGGAGGCGCTCGCGTTCCTCGCTCCGCGGATGCCGGGTCTGGCCGCGGCCGGTCCGGCGGCGCTCGGTGGGGTCGAGGGCATCTACGGGATCGACTCGCTACCGCTGCGCTGGTCCTGACCAGCCGCTGATCTCGGCGGCCAGCCCGTCGGCGAGCTCGCGCACGGTGGCCATCACCTGGCTGTGCAGTCCGCTGCCGAAGGTGATCCGCGCGACGCCGGCCGCGGCCAGGTCGGCGATGGCCGGACCGCCGGGGCGGCTCATCGCGTTCACCGGGCCGCCGATCTCGGCGACCAGGCGGGCGATGCTGTCCGCCGGCGCGATGATCGGATACACGCAGTCCGCGCCCGCGGCCAGGTAAATCCGGGCCCGCCGCACGGCTTCGCCGATCGCGTCGGCGCCGTCGGGCAGCGGCCGGATGAACACGTCGACCCGCGCGTTCAGCACCAGTGCCGGCCCGGCCGCCTGCCGGACCGCGGCCAGGTAGTCCGCCTGCGCGGCCGGATCCCGGAGGGCCCGGCCGGCCGGGTCGGAGTCCTCCAGGTTGCAACCGATGAGCCCGGCGTCCAGCAGCCGGCCCACCAGCTCCGCCGGCGGCAGCCCGTAACCGTCCTCGATGTCGGCCGTCACCGGCACGTCGACGGCCCCGGCGATGCGGGCGGCCGCGGCGAGCATCTCGGCGCCGGGCGTGTGCCCGTCGGTGTAGCCGAGGGTGAGCGCGACCGCCGCGCTGGAGGTGGCCAGCGCGCCGAAGCCCGCCCCGGCGTACTCGCGGGCACTCGCCGGATCCCAGACATTCGGCAGCACCAGCGGGTGCGGGCCATGGTGCATGGCCCGCACCCGCTCGGCCGGACTGGCGGCAGTCCGGTCCGTCATGGCTGGTACGAGCCCGGCAGCCAGGCGCGAGTCGTCACGCCGATCGCGTTCCAGGCGTTGATGGTCACGATCAGGCTCACGATCGCGGCCAGCTCGGTCTCGCTGAAGACGGCCGCGGCCTGGGCGAAGTCCTCGTCCGGCACGTGCGTTGTCGCGGCCCGCGTGACCGACTCGGTGAGCGTGAACGCAGCCCGCTCGCGGGCCGAGAAGAACGGCGTCTCGCGCCACACCGGCAGCGCGTACAGGCGCTGCTCACTCTCGCCGGCCGCCCTGGCGTCCTTGGTGTGCATGTCCACGCAGTACGCGCAGCCGTTGAGCTGCGAGGCGCGGACCCGGATCAGCTCGCGCAGCAGCGGGTCGATGCCGGCCTGGTCGAGTTCCTTCGTGGCGGCCTTGTCCAGGTGGGCCATCGCGCGAGAGAAGCCAGCCGCGTGCTCGTCGAAGTCCAGCCGTACCGGGATCGTTTCCGTAGCCTGGTCGGTGGTGGTGGTCATATCTACTCAATCCTCCTGATTACTTGCCTGTGCTTTCGATACTAGGGGCATAGAGGCTCAGGACTAGGATCCAATTCCATGCAGAAAGCTTGGGCCACTTCTGCGGGCCTTGACTTGCATATCGAGGTGTCAGGCAGCCGGGTCCGAGACGGCCTGGAGTCGGCGCTGCGGGCCGCGGTGCGCACCGGCCGGCTGCCAGCCGGCACGGCGCTGCCGTCGTCGCGCGCGCTGGCGAAGGACCTTGGCATCGCCAGGAACACGGTAGTGGACGCCTACGGACAGCTCGTCGCCGAAGGCTGGCTCGCGGCGAGGCACGGGTCTGGCACCTGGGTGGCCGAGCGCACGGCGCCGCCGCCCGACGCTCCCGCGGCGCTGCCCTCGTCCGGCGGCCGCGCGATCCGGCACGACCTGCGGCCCGGCGTCCCCGACGTGTCGGCGTTCCCGCGCACTGCCTGGCTCACGGCGGCCCGGCGCGCGCTGGCCGACGCCCCGGCCGCCGTCCTCGGCTACACCGATCCCCGCGGCCTGCCGGCCCTGCGCGCCGCGCTGACCGAGTACCTCGGCCGCGCTCGCGGCGTCGCGGTCACGCCCGACCGGGTCGTCGTGTGCTCCGGCTACGCCGAGGCGCTGACGCTGCTGTCGCAAGTGCTGGCCGGCCGCGGCGCAACCCGGATCGCGGTCGAGAGCTTCGGGGTCCGCATCCATCAGCACATCGCGGCCAGCACCGGGCTCGGGCTGCGCACGCTGGAGGTCGACCGGCACGGCGCGGTGACCAGCGCGCTCGCGGACGAAGCCGCGGTGCTGCTGACACCCGCGCACCAGTTCCCGCTCGGCGTGGCACTGCACCCGCGGCGCCGACGCGAGGTCCTGGACTGGGCGGCCGGGACCGGCGGCCTGGTGATCGAGGACGACTACGACGGCGAGTTCCGCTACGACCGGCAGGCGGTCGGCGCGCTCCAGTCGCTCGCGCCCGAGCGCGTCGCGTACGCGGGCACCGCGAGCAAGAGCCTGGTCCCGGGGCTGCGGCTCGGCTGGCTGGTGCTGCCAGCGTGGCTGGTCGACGACGTCGTCGCGGCTAAAGGCGCGGCCATGCGCCTGTCCAGCAGCCTGGATCAGCTGACGCTGGCCGAGTTCATCGTCTCCGGCGGCTATGACCGGCAGGTCCGGCGGGCCCGGCTGGGCTACCGGCAGCGGCGCGACCGGCTGGTCAGCGAGTTGAAGCGGCGCGCGCCGCGGGCGCACGTGACCGGCATCGCGGCCGGGCTGCACGCGCTCGTGCCGCTGCCCGCCGGCGCAACCGAGCCGGACGTCGTGGCCAGCGCCGCCCGGCGCGGCCTCGCCGTGCAAGGCCTCGGCGATTTCAGCCTCGGTGCCCAGGAGCACGAGCCCGCCCTCGTCGTCGGCTACGCGAACCCGCCCGGCCACGCGTTCACGACAGCCCTCGCTCGACTCTGCGCGGTCCTCCGAGAAACCTGATGGCGCGAGGCAGAGACGCGGCCGAAGGCGGGCGACGAAGCGAAACGTGCGCGGCCCACATCTCTGCGCTCGCAGGCATCGCGGCCGCTGGGCTCGATTGGAACCATGCGGGTTCCCGCGTGCGCACCCACCCAGCTCTTGCATCCCTGCGGCAATTGCGCACCCGGCACCTTGCCCCCCGCACGCGCCGTCGAGTGGCGGTCATGAGCTTGCCGTGCCACGTCACCAACCCGAGTCGGGCGCTAGTCGTCAGAGGCTGGCGGGCCGGCGGTTAGTAGCAGGGCCGTAAGGAGGGCTGCGATGGTGAGGATCGCGGCGGCCCAGCCGGCGGCGGTGGCGTAGCCGTGCACGAGGGCGGCGGCCTGGCTGGTCGCGGTCGCCGTGTGGTGGGCGGCTAGGTACGTGGTCGTGGCGGCGGCGGCGACGGTGTTCAGCAGGGCGGTGCCGACGGACGCGCCGATCTGCTGGGAGGTGCCCGCGACGGCCGAGGCGACGCCGGCTTCGCGGGGTCCGACGCCGAGGGTGGCGGTGGAGAAGGCCGGTACGAAGACGGCGCCCATGCCGAGGCCTAGCAGTAGTTCGGCGGGCAGCACGTGGGTGGCGTAGCTGTCGCCGGCCTGCAGGAACGTCAGCGTCGCCATCCCGGCCGCGCCGAGGAGCAGGCCGGGCGCCATCAGCAGCCGGGGCGGTACCCGGGGCAGCAGGGCGCGGGAGATCACGGTCGAGCTGACCAGCACGGCGGCGGAGAGCGGCAGGAACGCGAGCCCGGCCCGCACCGGCGAGTAGTGCCCGACCACCTGGAAGTCGTAGGTCAGCAGCAGGAACAGCCCGTACATCGCGATAACCGCGAGGCCGATGCCGAGGTAGGCGCCCGCGCGGTTGCGGTTCGCCAGGATCGGCAGCGGCAGCAGGGGCGCGGTGGCGCGGGCCTGCACCAGGAAGAACGCGGTCAGGAGCAGCAGGCCGGCGGCCAGGGTGCTGAGGGTCAGCGGGGCGGACCAGCCATGGGATGCGGCGCTGGACAGCCCGTAGACGAGCGCGACCAGGCCGGTCGTGACCAGCACGGCGCCCGGCAGGTCGAGTCTGGTCCCGCGCCGGGCGGGCAGGCTGGGCAGTACCCGGTTGGCGCCGATCAGCGCCCCGATCGCGATCGGCACGTTCACGAACAGGCACCACCGCCACTGCAGGTACTCGGTCAGCACGCCGCCCAGTAGCAGCCCGAGTGCGCCGCCGGTGCCGGCGATCGCGCCGAAGACGGCGAACGCCTTGGCCCGCTCGCGGGCCTGGGTGAACGTCACTGCGAGCAGGGACAGGGCGGTCGGCGCGAGCAGCGCCGCGCACGCGCCCTGGACGGCGCGCGCGGCCACGAGCGCGCCGAAGGACGGTGCGGCACCGCCCGCGGCGGAGGCAACCGCGAAACCGGCCAGCCCGAGCAGGAACGCGCGCTTGCGGCCGATCGTGTCGGCGATCCGGCCGCCAAGGATGACGAGGCCGCCGAAGGCGAGGGTGTACGCGGTCACCAGCCACTGGCGCTGCGGGTCGGAGATGGCGAGTGCACGCTGCGCGGACGGCAGCGCGATGTTGATGACGGTCGCGTCCAGCGCGACCATCAGCTGCGCTACCGAGATGCACGTCAGGCCGAGCCAGCGCCTGCTGTCCTTGGCGGGGTGCGGTGGCGTGTGGGTGCCGTTGCCTGACTCTGTCGCTGCGGTCATGTCATGAAGCATAGATAGCTAATGATTAGATGTCAAAGTATTGAGCGATGCTGGGAGGGCGCGACACGCCGGCACAACATGTGGTACCGGGAACCGGTGCGCCGCCTACATATGGTGTCCGTTGCGCAGGCACACTACGGAGGAGCGGCAGATGGCGGCGACCATGCAGGTACGCAAGCGGAACGGGGACACCGAGCCAGTCGACGTGAACAAGATCGTCCGGGCGGTGCAGCGGTGGGCGGGCGACCTGGACGACGTCGACCCGATGCGGGTCGCGACGAAGACGATCAGCGGGCTCTATGACGGCGCCACGACGGCCGAGCTGGACCGGCTCTCGATCCAGACCGCCGCCGAGATGATCGCGGTCGAGCCGCAGTACTCCAGGCTGGCCGCCCGGCTGCTGTCGGGTTACATCGCGAAGGAGGTGCGCGGCCAGGGCATCGCCTCGTTCAGCCAGTCGGTCGCGCTCGGCCACGCCGAGGGCCTGATCGGGGACGAGACCGCGAAGCTGGTCAAGGACAACGCCCGCAAGCTTGACTTCGCCGTCGACGAGCAGGCGGACCTGCAGTTCGAGTACTTCGGCATCAAGACCGTCTACGACCGGTACCTGCTCCGGCACCCGTCGAGCCGGCTGGTGACCGAGACGCCGCAGTACTTCCTGCTGCGGGTGGCCTGCGGGCTGTCCGGCACGCCCGCGGAGGCGATCGGCTTCTACCGGCTGATGTCGTCGCTGCGCTACCTGCCGAGCTCGCCGACGTTGTTCAACTCCGGTACCCGGCACCCGCAGCTGTCGTCGTGCTTCCTGGTCGACTCGCCGCGGGACGAGCTCGACTCCATCTACGCCCGGTACGCCCAGGTGGCGCGGCTGTCCAAGTTCTCCGGCGGGATCGGGATCGCGTGGTCGCGGATCCGGTCCCGGGGCGCGCTGATCCGCGGCACGAACGGCAAGTCCAACGGGATCGTGCCCTGGCTGCGGACGCTCGACTCCTCCGTCGCGGCGGTCAACCAGGGCGGCCGCCGCAAGGGCGCCGCGTGCGTCTACCTGGAGCCGTGGCATCCCGACGTCGAGGAGTTCCTCGAACTGCGCGACAACACCGGCGAGGACGCCCGGCGCGCCCACAACCTGAACCTCGCCAACTGGATACCGGACGAGTTCATGCGCCGGGTCGAGGCGGACGAGGACTGGTCGCTGATGGATCCTGACTCGGTGCCCGAACTGCCTGACCTGTGGGGCGAGGCGTTCGAGCGGGCGTACCGCGCGGCCGAGGCCGACGGCCGGTATGTGCGCCAGGTCAAGGCCCGCGACCTGTACGGGAAGATGATGCGCACGCTGGCGCAGACCGGTAACGGCTGGATGACCTTCAAGGACGCTTCGAACGCGAAGTGCAACCAGACCGGTCAGGCCGGGAACGTGGTGCACCTGTCCAACCTGTGTACCGAGATCGTGGAGGTGAACAGCGACGCGGAAACCGCCGTGTGCAACCTCGGCTCGGTCAACCTGGCCCGGCACCTGACCACGGCCGCGGACGGCAGCCGGGCCGTGGACTGGGCCAGGCTCGCGGCCACGGTGCGGATGGCCGTGCCCTTCCTGGACCGGGTCATCGACCTCGGGTTCTACCCGAGCCCGGAGGCGGCGGCGTCCAACCCGCGCTGGCGGCCGGTGGGCCTCGGCGTGATGGGCCTGCAGGACGTGTTCTTCGCGCTGCGGCTGCCCTTCGATTCGCCGCAGGCGCGGGAGCTGTCGGCCAGGATCGCCGAAGAAATCTACCTGACCGCGCTGGAGGCGTCGGCCGCGCTGGCCGAGCAGCACGGACCGCATCCGGAGTTCCCGCGGACGCGGGCCGCGGCCGGCGCGCTGCAACCCGATCTCTGGCAGGCGGCGGTCACGCAGGCCGACCGCTGGGCGGCGGTCCGGGCCAGGATCGCGGCCACCGGGCTGCGCAACTCGCTGCTGATCGCTATCGCGCCGACGGCGACCATCGCCTCGATCGCCGGCTGCTACGAGTGCATCGAGCCACAGGTGTCCAACCTGTTCAAGCGCGAGACCCTGTCGGGCGAGTTCATGCAGGTCAACTCCGCGCTGGTGACGGAGCTGAAGACGCACGGGCTGTGGACCGAGGAAATCCGCGAGGGCATCAAGCGCGCGGACGGCTCGGTGCAGGGCGTCGCGGCGCTGCCGGCGCAGGCGCGCGACCTCTTCCGCACCGCGTGGGAGCTGCCGCAGCGAGCGCTGATCGACATGGCGGCCGCGCGGGCGCCGTTCATCGACCAGAGCCAGTCCCTGAACCTGTTCGTGGCCGCGCCGACGATCGGCAAGCTGTCCTCGATGTACCTGCATGTGTGGAAGACCGGCCTCAAGACGACGTACTACCTGCGTTCGCGGCCGGCTACGCGGATCGCCCAGGCCACGGTGTCGATTGAGGTACCGGGCGCGGTGGACGTCCCCGATGACCGAAGCCGTCGCGTGCTCGCTGGAGAACCCCGAGACTTGCGAGGCCTGCCAGTGACCGCGAACACAGTGCAGGCAAACACGTGCAGGCAAACACGGCGACCGGGCCCGCGGCCGAAGGCCGCCTGCTGCTCGATCCGGGCATGGAGCTGACCCTGCGGCCGATGCGGTACCCGCACTTCTACGACCGGTTCCGGGCCGCGATCAGGAACACCTGGACGGTGGAGGAAGTCGACCTGCACGCCGATCTCGGCGACCTGGCCCGGCTGACCGCCGCCGAGCGGCACCTGGTGAGCCGGCTCGTCGCGTTCTTCGCCACCGGGGACACGATCGTCGCGAACAACCTGGTGCTGAACCTCTACCAGCACGTCAACTCGCCCGAGGGCCGGCTCTACCTCTCCCGGCAGCTGTTCGAGGAAGCCGTGCACGTGCAGTTCTACCTGACCCTGCTGGACACCTACGTGCCGGACGAGACCGAGCGGGCCGCGGCGTTCGCCGCCGTCCAGAACATCCCGTCGATCCAGCGCAAGGCCGAGTTCTGCTTCCGCTGGATCGACTCGCTCAGCGAGCTGCGCACCCTATCGACCGCGGCCGACCGAAGGGCGTTCCTGCTCAACCTGATCTGCTTCGCTGCCTGCATCGAGGGACTGTTCTTCTATGGCGCGTTCGCGTACGTCTATTTCCTGCGCTCGCGCGGGCTGCTGAACGGGCTGGCGTCCGGCACCAACTGGGTGTTCCGCGACGAGTCCATGCACATGGCCTTCGCCTTCGACGTGGTGGATACCGTGCGCGCGCAGGAGCCCGAACTGTTCGACGCGGACCTCGCGGACCGGGTCCGGGACATGCTGGCCGAGGCCGTGGAGTGCGAGGTGCAGTTCGCCGCGGACCTGCTCGGCCCCGGCCTACCCGGCCTGTCGCTGGCCAGCATGCGCGAGTACTTGCAGCACGTCGCCGACCGGCGGCTGACCCGGCTGCAGATCGAGCCGCTCTACGGCTCGGCGAACCCGCTGCAGTTCATGGAGCTGCAGGACGTGCAGGAGCTGTCCAACTTCTTCGAGCGCCGGGTGTCGGCCTACCAGGTCGGCGTCACCGGTCAGGTCGCGTTCGACGAGGACTTCTAGCCGCCGATGAGGACACCGGCCGTCGCCAGCACGGCGACGGCCGGCTCGTCCAGGCCGAGCCAGTCGGCGAGCGCCTCGGCGTTGTGCTGACCGCGGACCGGCGCGGGGCGGCGCACGGCCGGGCTGGCCGCGGAGAAGCTGTAGGGCAGGCCGACGACGCGCCGGGCGCTGCCGGGCACCGCGACGGAGTGCGCGCCGCCGGCGTAGACCTGGTCGCTACCGCGAACCTCGCCCCAGGCGACGCCCGCGGACTCCAGCGCCGCGAGCAGGCTGGCGCGGTCGGCGAAGCCGTTCATCCAGTCCTGGATGGCCTGCTGCCGGAGCGCGATCTTGCGCTCCAGGTCGGCGCCCGGCGGCGCCGGGTCGGCGATCAGGCCGCTACGGGCGAGCATCGC
The DNA here is from genome assembly GCA_963805805.1 of uncultured Actinomycetota bacterium. Lineage (GTDB taxonomy): Bacteria > Actinomycetota > Actinomycetes > Streptosporangiales > Streptosporangiaceae > JAJYUU01. Next base: position 286,125 of record CAWDVS010000015.1, read on the forward strand.
CCAGGCGTGCTTGGGCGGCGCGGCGATGAGCAGCGGGCCGCCGGGCGCCTGCCAGATAGTGCCGCGGGAGGAGTACTCCTCCTCGCTGCCGTCGAGGATCGCGTGCGCGTGATCGTCGCTGGCGGTGACCGCGTCCAGCATGCTGAGGTCGATGTGCTGCCCGGCTCCGGTGATCGCGCGCTGGTGCAGCGCGGCGAGGATCGCGATGGCGGCGTGCAGCGCGGTGGTGGTATCGGCGAGCGCCAGCGGCAGGTCGGTGGCGGGGCGCTGGTCCAGCTCGGCGTGCCGGGCCAGCAGTCCGGACTCGGCGTGGATGACCGGCGCGAGCGCACGCCGCCGGGCGTCCGGTCCGGCCGGGCCGAAGCCGGAGATCGACATCATGATCAGGCCGGGATTGCCTTCGGACAGGTGCGCGTAGCCCAGGCCCAGCCGGTCCATCACGCCGGGCCGGAAGTTCTCGATCAGCACGTCCGCGCGGGCGGCCAGGTCGGCGACGAGCCGGACCGCGCCCGGTGCCGCCAGGTCCACGCCGATGCTCCGCTTGCCGGTGTTGTACTGGGCGAACATCCCCGCCCGCCCGTCCCGGACGACGCCGAAGTGCTCGGTCACGTCGGTGCGCGGCCCGTCGATCCGGACCACGTCCGCGCCGAGATCGGACAGGATGCGGCCCGCGTACGGGCCGGAGATCGCCTGGGACATGTCCAGGACCCGCCAGCCGGGCAAGTGGTGCGGTCACGAGCGTCTCCTCGCGGCAGCAGCGTTGGCGACCCGGGGCTTGGCGAACACCGAGCTGACCGAGCGCCTCGGCCACGAACTGGCGGTGCGCTGCGATCATGCTCGCCTGCTGGCTGGCGCTCAATCCCCAGCCGGCCAGCTTCCCGGCCGGCCGCAGCGCGGCCCACAGGTCCCATACCGGCAGCGCGCCGGCGTCGACGTCGGGTCGCAGTGTCAGGTACTGGCCGGTGAAGGAGCGCGCACTGTCCGGGCCGAAGAACCACCACAGCTCCTGCCGGGCCACGGCGAGATCAGCGAGCGGATCTCCGAACATCGCGTCCTCCCAGTCGATGATCCCGGCGAGCCGGCCATCCCGCCACAGCACGTTGCCCGGCCAGTAGTCACCGTGCAGTATCACCGGCCGGTTCAACTGCGGCGGCGGCCAGTGCGCGGTGAGAGCGGCCCTGACGTCCGGCTCACTGAGCGCGTCGTCTGGCCGCTCCGGGGCCGCCGCGAGCCGGCGGCACACGACGGTGCCCGCGTCCGCCAGGAACGGGACGTCAGCGGCCTGCAGCCCGGTGCCGTGCAGGTCGGCGAGTGCCTGCGCCAGCAGCCCGGTGAACTCGGTGCCGGAAGCCGCGAAGGCGGCCAGGCCCGCGGCATCGGTGCTGGTCTGGCCGTCGATGTGCGCGGTGAGCAGCCACGGACCGGGCAGGATCGCGCCCGACTCGTCGGCGCAGTACGGCCGGGGGACGGGCAGCCCGGCCCGGTGCAGCAGCTCCAGCAGCCGGTACTCGGTCAGCGCCACATGCGGATCGGCGGCGAGGTTGGCCGGGCCGTACTGGCGCAGCACCAGCCGGCCGCCGCCGTCCGGCCGCTCGATGTCGATGCCGTGCACCTGCGCTGATGCCCCGCCCGACAGCGGCCAGGCGCGGACGGCCCGCCAGTCCGGGTCCGCCGACCGGACCAGGGCGCGCAGCTGCGCTGGCGTGATCGCTGGCGGCTGCTGCACGGACCGATCATGCCAGAGTGTGCGATAGCGGCCCGCGGCCTAGACTTCGGCTGTGGAATCCGGCGACGAGGCACTGTTCGAGCTAGGTACCGACGGGCCGTCGGTGATCCTGGTCGGTGCCGACGACTCCACCACCTCGATCCGGGCCGGCTGGTACGCGATGGGACTGGCGCGCCGCCAGCGAGCCCGGCTCGTCGTGGTCTTCGTCGCGCCGGTCGCGACCCTCGGCACGGCCGGTCCCGGTGGCGCGGCACTGGCCGTGGCCAAGGACGAGGCCTACAACGCGACCGCGGACGACATGCGCAAACGGGCCGAGAGCGCGGCCGAAGAGTTCGGGATCCCGGTCAGGTTCGAGGCCAGGCGCGGCGAGCCGTTCGCGGAGATCTGCCGGGTCGCGGATGAGGTGCGCGCGGACGCGATCGTGGTCGGGGCGTCCACGAAGGCGGGACACCGGTTCGTCGGCTCGCTCGCCGTGCGGCTGGTCAAGGCCGGCAAGTGGCCGGTCACAGTCGTGCCGTAGGCGCGCGATGTCGACCGTGCCGTAGGCCGCGCCATGTCGACCGTGTGCCGTAAGCCGCGCCATGTCCACCGTGTGCCGTAGGCGCACGAGAATTACCGTGCCGTGAGCAGCCGCTCGACGATCGCCGGCACGGCCTCGCCGATGGGCTCGCGGACGGTGGCCGCCGCCAGCCGGTCATACGGCGTCGGATCCCGGTTCACGATGACCAGCCGCGCGCCCGATTCGACCGCGACCGCGCACAGCGAGGCGGCAGGTTCGACCGTGAGCGTGGAGCCGATCGCAAGGAGCAGGTCGCAGGCCTGCGCGGCGGCGACCGCGCGCTGGAACACGCGCGGGTCCAGCGCCTGGCCGAACATCACCGTCGCCGACTTGAGTATCCCGCCGCAGCGGGCGCATGGCGGGTCCGCCTCGCCCGCCCGGACCCGGTCGAGCGCCGCCGCCATCTCGGTCCGGTCCCCGCAGGACACGCAGACGACGCCGTACATGGTGCCGTGCAGTTCCAGCACACGGTCGGGCGGCGTGCCCGCGCGCTGATGCAACCCGTCGATGTTCTGGGTGATCACCTGGGTGTCGACGCCGCCGTCGGCGAGCCGGACCAGCGCCAGGTGCGCGGCGTTGGGCTGCGCCGCCCAGGCCGGGTGCGCGAGCCGGCTCTGCCAGGACCGGCGGCGCAGCGCCGGGTCGGCCACGTAGTGCTGGAACGTCGACAGCTTCTCGGCCTCGGGATTGCGGGTCCACAGGCCCTGCGGGCCGCGGAAGTCCGGCACGCCGGAGTCGGTGGAGATGCCGGCGCCGGTCAGCACCGCGACCCGGTCGACGCGGCCCGCCCAGTCAGCACTGTCCGTCACGCCATCAAATTAGCGCGGAAACTTCGCGGTCCCGCCCACACCGGTTTCGCGCTCAGGCCTGCGTCTGGGCGCGACCACCGGCCATGCCCGCGGCGGGCTGAAAGGTTTCGGTTTAGTCACAAACCTTGCCTGTGCCCGTTCTTGTGGTGAATCTTGGTTCATCACACCGCCACAATCGCCGTCCGTACCGGGGTTCTCCTGGATGAATAGCCGTTCATTAGTGACTGCCAGCGGGTCGGCTGAGACCGCGGATGACAGCCTGGACGTGCGCGGCGTCTCCGTCCGGTTCGGCGGTCTGGTGGCGCTCGACAACGTGTCGCTGACGGCACCGGCCCGGCAGGTGACCGGCATCATCGGGCCGAACGGCGCGGGCAAGACGACGCTGCTGAACGTGCTGTGCGGGTTCGTGCGGCCGCAGGCAGGCGCGATCGTCTTCGGCGGACGGGAGCTGGGCCGGATGCGGCCGCACCGGCTGGCGGGCCTCGGAATCGCGCGCACCCTGCAGGGGGTCGGCCTGTTCAGCGGGCTGACCGCAGCCGAGAACGTGATGGTCGGCGCCAGCAGCCTCGCGAAGGCCGGGTTCTGGTCCGGCTTACTCGGCCTGCCCCGGTCGGACGCCGACGAGCGGCGACTGCGCGAATTGGCCGTGCGGGCCCTGGAGCAGGCCGGGCGCCGGCGACTGCGCCGACGCGATGCCGGACACGCTGTCGCACGGGCTGCGCAAGCGGGTCGCGCTGGCCCGGGCGCTGGTCGGGCAGCCGCGGCTGCTGCTGCTCGACGAGCCGGCCAGCGGGCTCGCGGAGGACGAACTCGGCGGCCTGGGTGACCTGATCGCGTCCATCGCCCGGCGGTGCACGGTCGTGGTCATCGAGCACCGGATGGACCTGATGATGGCGGTCTGCGAGCAGATCTTCGTGCTCGACTTCGGCAAGGTCATCGCGTCCGGCCCGCCGCTGCAGGTGCAGGCGGATCCGGCGGTGACCGCGGCCTATCTCGGTACCGAGGTCACCGGGTCTGAGTCGGCCAGCCCGGCGGACCAGGCCGACGGCTTAGCGCCCGAACCCGGCGGCGTGCCCGCCGAGCAGGCAACGGAGCGTGCCGATGAGTAAGTCCGCGGCGCTCACCGTCGCCGACGTGGTGGCCGGGTACGGCAGCGTGCCGGTGCTGAACGGGGTCTCGATCACGGCCGCGGCCGGCACCATCACCGCCGTGCTCGGCGCCAACGGAGCCGGGAAAACCACGCTGCTGCGGACGATCTCCGGCTTCGTCCGCGCCCGCAGCGGACAAGTCCAGCTGGACGGCCTCAGCCTCACCCGGCTGGCGCCAGACGACGTCGCCAGGGCCGGGGTCGCCCATGTCCCCGAGGGCCAGGGCGTCATCACCGAGCTGACGGTGGAGGAGAACCTGCGGCTCGGGTTGCTGCTGCGGCGCCGGCCCGAGCGCGGGCCCGCGCTGGAGGACGCCTACCGGCGGTTCGCGATCCTGTCCGATCGCCGTCGCCGGCAGGCGGGCACGCTCTCCGGCGGTGAGCGGCAGATCCTCGTGATCGCCAGGGCGCTGCTGTCGGCGCCCAGGGTCCTGCTGCTCGATGAGCCGTCGCTCGGCCTCGCGCCCCGAGTGGTCGCGCAGGTCATGGACCTGATCCGGCAGCTGCGCGACGAGGCGGGGCTGACGGTCCTGCTGGTGGAGCAGAACGCGCGCAGCGCCCTGTCGATCGCGGACCGGGGCACGGTGCTCAGCCAGGGCAAGGTCGTCGCCGAGGCGGACGCCGCCGCGCTTGCCGCCGACGTCGGGCTGCGCCGGCACTACCTGGGTTTCTAGCGGGAGGCCGAACATGCAGGAGTTCGTCGAGTTCACCCTCGGCGGGATCAGCGACGGCGTGATCTACGCCGCCATCGGGCTGTCACTGGTCCTGATCTGGCGCGGCACCAGGGTGCTGAACTACGCCCAGGGCGGCATGGCGATGTTCACCAGCTATATCGCCTTGTTCGTCATCAACGCGACCGGCAGCTACTGGCTCGGTTTCGCCGTCGCGCTGGCCGCGGGCCTCGTCCTCGGCGCGGTGCTGGAGCGGGCAGTGGTGCGCCCGACCCTGGGCAAGCCGCCGCTGAACGCGGTCATCGTCACGATCGGCCTGCTGATCCTCCTCGAGGGGGTCGCCGGCATGATCTACGGGAGCAAGAACCGGTCCTTCCCGGCCCCGTTCTCGATCGTCGGGGCGAAGGCCGGCAGTTTCGCGCTCGGGCCCGGTTCGTCGCCGACCGCCATCTTCACCGCGGCTGCCGTGCTCGCCGCGGCCGGGCTGCTCGCGCTGCTGTTCCGGTACACGTCCGTCGGCCTGCGGATGCGGGCGTCCGCGTTCAGTGGCACCGTCGCGCAGCTGATGGGCATCCGCGTCGGCCGCATCACGACGCTGGGGTGGGCGCTGGCGGGGCTGATCGGGGCCCTGGCCGGGATGCTCGTCACGCCGCAGACGTTCCTGTACCCGAACAGCATGGACTCGATCTTCGTGCTGGGCTTCACCGCCGCCGTCATCGGCGGCCTCGACAGTCCGGTCGGCGCGATCGTGGGCGGCCTGATCCTCGGCGTGGTGCTCAACTACGTCACCGGCTACGTCGGCAGCAACCTGCCCGAGCTGGCCGGCCTCGCGATCTTGGTACTGGTGCTGATGCTCCGGCCATCCGGATTGTTCGCCGCGACCGCGACCAGGCAGGTGTAGCCCGATGACCCTCGCTCGGCATGCCGGGATCGCGATCGTCGCCGGCGTCGTGCTGCTGGCGCTGACCAGCCGCCTCGACTCGTACCGCCAGTACCAGGTGGCCGAGGTGGCCGCGCTGGTCGTCGCCGTGGCCGGGCTCACCGTCCTGATCGGGATCAGCGGCCAGATCTCGATCGGCCACGGCGCGTTCATGTTCATCGGGGGCTACGCGACCGCCCTGATCGTGATGCACCTGAACTGGAACCTCGCGCTGGTCATTCTCGCCAGTGCCGTGGTCGCCGGCATCGCCGGCGCGATCATGGGCGTGGCCGCCGCCCGGCTGCGCGGCCCGTACCTGGCCGGGGCGACGCTGATGCTGGCGGTCGCGCTGCCCGCCGTCGCCTATCAGTGGCAGGGCGTCTTCGGCGGCGACCAGGGCCTGGACTTCACCGTCACCACCCCCGGCTTCCTCGGGGCGAACTTCCAGCTCACGCAGTGGCAGGCCTGGGTGTGCTGCGTCTGCGCGCTGATCGTGCTGGTGCTGCTGGCCAACGTGCTGCGCAGCCGGGTCGGCCGGAACTGGCGCGCGGTGCGGGACAACGACACGGCGGCGGCGCTCGCCGGGCTCAACGTCGCGGTGCTGCGCGTGCGCGCGTTCATCGTCAGCGCCGCGTGCGCCGGGGTCGGCCGGCTCGCTGCTGGCGATGACGATGCTCAACGTCACGCCGGGCGCGTTCACGCTGGCGCTGTCCATCCAGTTGCTGACCGCCGTCGTGCTCGGCGGCCTCGGCAGCCTGGCGGGCGCCGTCTGGGGCGGCATCATCCTCGTGCTCGTCCCGCCGTTCCTCAGCAACTTCGCCACCAGCCATGGCTTGTCCGCGGCCAGCGCCAGCGTCCCGATCGCCGGCTACGGGCTGGTGCTCATCGTCGTCATGCTCGTCTTCCCGACCGGGGTCCAGGGCGGCGTGCGGCGGCTTCTCAGCCCGGTGGCGCCCGCCGCGGTGGCACCCGTGACCGCACTCGGCAGGCGCTGGCCGGCCAGCAGGAAGCGGGCCGGCGAGAAGGACGCCGACCCGGAACTGACCACCTCCCAGGGAGTGGATAAGGAAGGAACCAGATGAACAGACCGAACCGACTGGGCATCGCGCCGCTGGCCGCGCTGGCCGCCATGAGCATGCTGCTCGCGGCGTGCGGCAACAGCAGTGGCTCCGGCTCGTCCGGCACGCTGCAGGCGTCGGCGCCCGGCGTGACCGCCAAGACGATCACGATCGGCAGCCATCAGCCGCTCACCGGCATCGCGGCACCCGGCTACGACGAGATCGCCCCGGCGTCGAACGCCTACTTCCAGTACGTCAACGCGCACGGCGGCGTGTACGGCCGCAAGATCGTCTACAAGTTCCTGAACGACCAGTACAACTCGTCGATCACCACGACCGACGTCCGCCAGCTGATCCTGCAGGATCACGTCTTCGCGATCTTCAACGGCCTGGGCACCCCCACCCACCTGGCCGTCGCCCCGTTCATCAACGCCGAGAAGGTGCCCGACCTCTTCGTCGCCTCCGGGTGTGCGTGCTGGAACGCCCCGTCCACCCTGCCGGAGACGTTCGGGTGGCAGATCAACTACATCCGCGAGGGCAAGATCCTCGGTGCCTACATCGCGTCGCACTTCAAGGGCCAGAAGATCGCCTACTTCTACCAGAACGACGAGTTCGGCCAGGACGGCATCAAGGGGCTGGGCGACGAGATCCCGGCGGCGCAAGTGGTCGCCAAGGAGCCCTACAACGTCGCCGCGTCCAATCCAGCGGCCGAAGTCGGCACCCTCACCGCGGCGCTGAAGGCGTCCAAGGCGCAGGTCGTCGTCGCGTTCGCGGTGCCCGCGTTTATGGCGCTGCTGCGGCTGTCGGAGCTAAGCCTCGGCTTCAACCCGACGAACGTGAGCAGCGACGTCGGGTCCGACCCGAGCACGCTGACGGGTCTGCTCAACAGCTTCGCGAAGAAGTCGGGGACGTTCGGGTCCGGGCTGATCCAGGGCATCATCACCGACAGCTACCTGCCGTCGCTGGGCACCAGCAGCGACAGCTGGATCCAGCTCTTCACCAAGATCCACAGTCAGTACCTGCCGAAGTTGCCCATGGACGGCAACGTGCTGTACGGCATGTCGGCCGCGTACACGTTCGTACAGGCGCTGTTCAAGGCCGGCCGCAACCCAACCCGGCAGGACCTGGTGAATGCCGTAAACGGCGGACTGTCGCAGGGCGTCTCGGTCGCGCCGTTCGCGTACTCGGCCAGCGATCATGACGGCATCACCGGTGCGTACATGGCTGAGATCAAGAGCGGTGTGCTCGTTCCCCTCGGACCTACCCAGGTCACCGACAACACCGCGACCGGGCCGGTCAGCACCTATTCCACGGCGCAGCCGCCGGCTCCATCCAACGGCATACCGTAGCCTGACGGCGTCAGGGTTCCGGCCGCCCGTACGGGTGCGGGCGGCCGGGACCGGAGGGGTCGCAGTCAGGGGTTAGCGTGGTTACCACCCTGGGCCGGAAAGCCGCCGCGACTGCGGATCCGCCGGCCGAACGGCTGCTGGCGGCCGCGGAGCGGCTGTTCGGCGAGCGGAGCTACCGGCGCACGTCCGTGGCGGACATCTGCGCGGACGCGGGCATCGCCACCGGCAGCTTCTATGCCCACTTCGCGTCCAAGGCGGACATCTTCAGCAGCGTGATCCGGCGGATCAACGACGACGTCCGGGCGGCCATGGCGCAGGCGCTGAAGCATAGCGGCGCGGAGAACCAGCGGGCCAGGGAGCGGGCCGCGTTCCGGGCCTACTTCGACCTGATGTCGCAGCGCCCGTGGGTGTACCGGATCGTCCGCGAGGCCGAGTTCCTCGCGCCGGCCGAGTTCCAGGCGTACTACGAGCGGCTGGCCCGCGGCTACGCCCGCGGCGTCCGGGTCGCCCAGCTCGCGGGCGAGGTCGATCCCAGGTACGACCCGGAAGTCATCGCCTACATCTACACCGGCATCGGGCACTTCGTCGGCATGCGCTGGGCCGAGTGGACCGCGGGCGGCCGGGTGCCGGACGATGTGTTTGACGACCTCATGGACGTGCTGGCCCGCGGGCTGGTGCCCCCGGCCCCGGCTACGCTGCCCAGTTAGCCGACGCGGTCAGGCCCGGATGAGCCCGGACGCCGGCTGGCCAGCTTCCACGCGGCGGGCAGCAGGCCGGCCGCGATCGCGGCCTTGATCGCGTCCCCGATCACGAACGGCGTGAAGCCGAGGTGCAGCGCGGTCGAGGCGCCCACGTGCAGGTCGATCGCCAGCCAGGTCACGCCGAACAGGTAGATGACGATCTCGCCCGCGATCATCGCCGGCACCGACCCGAGGATCGTGCGGTCAGCCCCGTGCTCGGCGAGGTAGCCGCACACCGCGGCGGCGAAAAAGAAGCCGATGATATAGCCGAAGGACGGGATCGTGGCGCTGGTGTAGCCGCTGGCGTGGCCTGCGAACCAGGGAACGCCCGCCACGCCCGCGACGGCGTACAGCGCCAGCGCCGCGGCGCCCCGGCGCCAGCCGAGCGCGGTACCGGCCAGCAGCACGCCGAGGGTCTGGCCGGTGATCGGCACCGGGGTGAAGGAGAGCTTGATCGAGACCTGGGCGAGGGCGCCGACCATGGCCGCGGCCCCGACGACGAGGGCGACGTCCCAGGCAATCCGCGCGGTCCGGTCGCGGCTGCCGGCGATGAGGTCGGCCAGCACGGGGACGCGCGAGCGCTGAAGGGGGACCGAGACGGACATGGGCGAACATCCTCCTGGTTCGCGGCCGCCTGGGGGCTGGGGCCGGAGATCACGGACGCTACCACGAGCGCCGGCCGCGGCTCCGGCCGCGTCAGGTACCAGGTAGTAGCGTGCCTGACGTGGGCGTAACGGCGAAAACGTGGCTGCCCGGCGGCACCCTCGAGTTCCTGTGCGGTCGCTGGGAGGTGGAGCGCGCCATCACCGACTTCGCCTCCGGCCAGTCTGGCTCCTTCTCCGGCCTGGCCCGGTGCGACCAGGCGGCAGGCGGAGCCGCGGGCGCGCTGGCCTATCACGAGCAGGGTGAGCTGCGGTTCGGCGGCCATCGCGGCCCGGCCAGCCGCAGCGTGCTGCTGCGGCCGGGGCCGGACGGCACCGTCGACGTCCGGTTCGCCGACGGCCGCCCGTTCTACGAACTCGACCTGCGCTCCGGCTCCTGGTCAGCGGAGCACCCTTGCGGCCGCGACAGCTATCACGTGACCGTCCGGGTGCTCGGCCCGGATGCCTACGTCGAGCGATGGCGGGTCAGCGGACCGGGAAAGGACTACGTCATGACGACGACCATGACCAGGATCCCGGCGTGAGCACGGCGTGACGGCGGCCGGCTACCAGGGCACGATCCCGCGGCTGCTGCTCACCGCCGCCGAGCGCGATCCGGAGGGAACGTGGCTGCGCAGTGACGACGGTGAGCTGACGTTCGCGGGCGCCGCGGCGGCGGTAGCGCGCACGGCCGGGGCGCTGGCGGCGGCCGGCGCGCGGCCAGGCGACCTCGTGCTGCTGACGGCCGCCACTACGCCCGGGTACCTGCTGACGTGGCTGGCCCTGACGTCGATGGGCGCGGTCGCGGTGGCGGTGAACCCGCGGAGCACGACGGCCGAGCTGGCCGGGCTCATCGGCCAGGTGGACCCGGCCATGATCGTCACCGACGCCGGGCTGGCTTCCGTCGTCGCCGCGGCCGCCGGGTCCCGGCGGACGGCTGCCCTGGACGTGCACGCGCTCGTGCCCGCCGACTGGGCCGACCGCGCGGCGATGGCGGCCGAGGCCGGACGCGCCACGTTCCCGGCATCGCCCGCACCAGACGACCTCGCGGTGCTGATCCCGACCTCCGGTACCACCGGCAAGTCCAAGCTGGTCATGCAGACGCACCGGGCGTACGCGATGGCGGGGGAGGGCTTCCCGTTCTGGATGGAGCTGACGGCCGCCGACCGGCTGCTGACGACGCTGCCGCTGTTTCATGTGAACGCGCCCGCGTACTCGGTCATGGGCTCGCTGGCCTGCGGCGCGGGGCTGATCCTGGTCGACCGGTTCTCGGCCAGCGGGTTCCTGGACGCGGCCCGGCGGCACGGCGCGACCGAGTTCAACGCGATCGGCGCGATGCTCGAGATCCTGATGCGCCAGCCCGAGCGGCCGGATGACGCCGACACGCCGCTGCGGCTGTGCTACACCGGCCCCGCGCCAGAGCGGGACCGGCAGCTGGAGATCGAGGCCCGGTTCGGGCTGCGCATCGTCGTCGGGTACGCGATGTCCGAGTCGCCGTACGGGCTGATCTGGCCGCGCGGCACCCGGCCGTACGGGACGCTGGGGGCCGTCCGCCAGCATCCGGACCTCGGCACCGTGAACGAAGCCCGGGTCGTCGCTGAGGACGGCCGGGAACTCGGCCCGGCCGAGTCGGGCGAGCTGCAGCTGCGCAATCCGGTCGTCATGCGCGGCTACCTCGGCATGCCGGCCGAGACGGCCGCGGTCCGGCTCGATGACGGCTGGCTGCGCACCGGCGACCTGGTCACGGTCAACGGCGACGGGACGTACACGTTCGTGTCCAGGGTCAAGGAGGTCATCCGCCGCCGGGGCGAGAACCTGTCCCCGCTGGAGGTCGAGGAAGTGCTCGAATCGCACCCGGCGGTTGTCGAGTGCGCGGTCGTCGGCGTGCCGTCGGAGCTGTCGGAAGAAGAGGTCAAGGCGTTCCTGGTCGCGGCCGCCGGGGCGGAGCTGGACTTCGGCGAGCTGCGCGCGTACGCGGCCGGCCGGCTCGCGCCGTTCAAGGTGCCGAGATACTGGCAGCAGCTCGCCGAGCTGCCCAGGACGCCGACCGCCAGGATCGCCAAGCACCGGCTGCCCGCCGGTCATCCGCCAGAGGAGTTTGACGCAGATGCCTGATTACCCGACTTCGATCGGCACGTCGGACGCTGACTCGATCACCCTGCTCGGGCATGACGTCGCCAGCGAGCTGATGGGCCAGGTGAGCTTCGGCGAGCTGGCGTTCTGGCTGACGACACTGCGGCGGCCGACGCCCGGCCGAGCTGGCCGTGTTCGAGGCGGTGCTCGTCGCGCTCGCGGATCACGGCTTCACCCCGTCGGCGATCGCCGCGCGGCTGACGCTGACCGGCGCCCCGGAGTCGCTGCAGGGCGCGCTCGCGGCCGGGCTGCTCGGCGGCGGCTCGCGGTACCTCGGCGTGACCGAGGACTGCGGCCGGTTCCTGGCTGAGGCGCTGGCTTCGCACTCGGGCCCGCTGCCCGCCGACGAGGCCGGCTGGGACGCGCTGGCCGCGTCGGCGGTGACCGCGCAGCGCGCCGCGGGGAAGTTCGTGCCCGGCCTCGGGCATCCGATTCACAAGAACGGCGACCCGCGGACGCCGGCGTTGTACCGGATCGCCGGCGAGGCCGGGCTGGTCGGGCCGCACCTGGAGCTGTTCGCCGCGGTCGGCCGGGTGCACCCGGCGATCATCGGCCGCACGCTGCCGCTGAACGGCGCGGGCGTGTGCGGCGCGGCGCTGGCTGATCTCGGGTTCCCGGTGGACCTGCTGCGCGGGTTCGCGCTGCTGGCCCGGACCGCCGGGCTCCTCGGCCACCTGGCCGAGGAGCTGCGCACCCCGGTCGGCCAGGCCATCTACCGCGACACCGACGAGGCCGTCCGCTACATCTCGCCGCGGCCGGACGGGGCCGTCGGCTGACGCGCGGCGTTGCTCGCTACCGTCCCGGTGCCGGTAGGTCATCCAGTCCTGACTGCCTGGCGGCGGGGCGTAACAGCATCAGGTCGTGGTCTGGTGCTGTTCTTCATGCACCAGACCATGACCTGATGTCCTAGCGGCAAGATCATCCCAAGATAGCTTTGCAAAGATTCGTTTGCAAAGCTATCTTGGGATGCATGACAGAGCGCCCGAACCGGCCGACGATCCGAGTGACCGACCCGAAGGCACTGCGGGCGCTCGCGCACCCGATCCGGCTGTCGCTGATGGCCGTGCTGCGGTCGCAGGGACCGCTCACCGCCACCAGGGCCGGGGAACTGCTGGGCGAGAGCTCGGCCAGTACCTCGTTTCACCTGCGGCAGCTGGCCAAGTACGGGCTGGTCGAGGAGGCCGGCGGCGGCCACGGCCGGGAACGGCCGTGGCGCGCGACGAAGCTGTTCACCGACATCCCGGAGACCACGCGCGATCCGAAGGTCGGGGCGGCGTCCGCCCTGACGCGTGGCGTGGTCGCGGAGTACTACTTCTCGCTGCTCCGGCGCTGGCTCGCGGTCCGAGACGACGAGCCGGAGGAGTGGCAGCGCGCGGCGCTGTTCGGCGACACGATGATCTACGTCACCGCCGACGAGCTCGCCGAGCTCGGCCGCCAGTACGAGGAACTGGCGGACCAGTACGTCGACCGGCTCACGGACCCGAGTCGCCGCCCGCCCGGCGCGCGGCTGGTGAGCGTGCTGCGGCTGGCGCAGCCCTATCTGTTCGGTCCGGCCGGCGAGCTCCGGGGCGCCTGGCGTCGGCGCGCCGGGCGCGTCGGGCGCGGCCTGACGCGCCGGGCGCCACGGGGCCGATGCCGTGAGCGCGCGAACCGAGATCCCGGCCGAGCCCCGGCGCGGCGGCCCGCGGGCGTCCTGGCTGACCCGGCGGATCCCGCCGCTGCTCACCGGGACCAATTTCCGGCGCTACTGGGTCGCGCAGAGCATCTCGATGCTCGGCGACCAGATCGGCGGGATCGCGATCCCGCTGGCGGCGGTGCTGGTGCTGCACGCCAGCGCGCCGCAGATGGGCTACCTGACCGCACTGGAATGGCTGCCGAGCCTGCTGTTCGGCCTGCACGCCGGTGCGTACGTCGACCGGTCAGGAAAGCGGCGGGCCATCATGATCGCCGCCGACCTGGGCCGGTTCGCGCTGATGGCGAGTCTGCCGGTCGGCTACCTGCTCGGCGTGCTGACGCTGGCGCAGCTGCTGATCGTGACGTTCCTCGCGGGCACGCTGAGCGTGCTGTTCAACGTCAGCGACGCCACCTTGTTCCAGTCACTGCTGCGGTCGGATGAGTACGTCGAGGGCAACTCGCTGATCCACGGCAGCCGGGCGCTGTCGTATGTCGCCGGGCCGAGCATCGGCGGCGTGCTGGTGCAGTTGCTGTCGGCGCCGATGGCCGTGCTCGCGGATGCGCTGTCGTTCCTCGGCTCGGCGTTCTTCCTGGTGCGGACCAGGACCACCGAGCCGCCGGCGAGCACCGACAAGGGCGCCGTCACGGCCGGTGCGCGGTTCATCATCTCGTCGCCGATCGTGCGCTCCTCGCTGCTGGCGGTCGGCACCATCAACTTCTTCAACCTCATGTTCCAGGCCGTGTACCTGCTCTACATAATCAGGCAGCTGCACATCCGGCCGGGGGAGCTGGGCGTCGTGCTCGGGGCGGCGGCGATCGGCGGGGTAGTCGGCGCGGCCGTCACCAAGCGCATCTGTGCCGTGATCGGTGTCGGCTGGGCCTACACGCTGGGCTGCGCGCTGTTCGCCGCGCCGGTGGCGCTGGTGCCGCTCGCGAGCGGCCCGCGGCCGCTGGTCCTGGGAATGCTGTTCGCGGCCGAGTTCGGCAGCGGCTTCGGGGTGATGGTGCTGGACATCAGCATCGGGTCGATCTTCGCAGCGGTGATCCCGCCGGAGTTGCGGGCGCGGGTATCCGGGGCGTTCACGGCGGTCAACTACGGCACCCGCCCGGTCGGTGCGCTGCTCGGCGGGCTGCTCGGCGCGGCCATCGGGCTGCGCCCGACGCTGTGGATCACCGTGGTCGGCGGAATGCTCGCCGCACTGCTGTTGCTACCTGGCCCGATACCGCGGTTCCGGATGCCGGTGACGACCAGCCAGGAACCGCAGCCGGGCGACTGAGACCGCGACCGCCCGGCCGCGCCGTTCCCCGCCGGAAGCTCAGATCCGGTAGAAGAGGTTGAGGAACCGGTTGGCCAGCGCCTGATCGCCGCTCGCCGTGCCGCCGTTGACCCGCCCGAACGCGGTGAGGACCATGCTGCCCGGGTCGAACTCGAGCACGGCGGGCAGATCCGAGATGTCGCCGGGCTCGTAGGCCATGCCCTGGTCGCTGATCGACACCCGGGTGTCGCCGCCGTTGCGGCCGCTGACCCGGACGCCGACGCTGAACGGGGAGAGATCGGCGTCGGCCCGGATCGTCGACTGCCAGATGATGAACATGAACGGGACCAGCAGGTCCGCGGCATCCGCCGACAGCACGTGCGCCTGGCCGCTGCCCTGCCGGATGTCCCACGTGTGCACGCCGTAGTCCATGAGCTGGCCGGCCGCGTAGATGAAGGCCGGGACCGGACCCATGTAGAAGTGCGGGACGATGAGCCCGCCCCACTCCTCGGCGGTCAGCGGCTCCAGGATGCCCATCATCTGGTCCAGGTCCGACCGCGCCCTGGTCAGCATCTCCGCCTGCGAGATGGTGCCGAACGCCTGCGCCGACTGGCCGGCCCGCTCGTGCATCCCGGCGAGCCCGTACGGGGCGTCGGCCTCCGCGCCGCTCCTGGCGGTGTCGAAGGCGCTGAAATAGCCCTCGGTCGTGTCCACGATGTGGCCGATGACGTCCTTGACCTTCCAGCTCTCGCAGGCTGTCGGCGCTTCCCACGCACCCGGCTGCTCGGCCAGCGCGAACATCTGGGCAGCTTCCTCGCGAACGACCCGAAGGATGGTGTCCTTTCCTTCGTAGGTCATGGCGTTCCACTCGCTCAAGCCCGTCACCTCTATCCGGCCCCGTGTGTTCGTATGGAGAACCATTGTGCGCCTAAAGCCCAGCGTATGGGTGCAGTCGCTGTCAACGGCCAATTACCTGCGAAAAGGCGGCTACCGCTGACGGCGCCAGCAGAGCGGCGGTGGGAAGCGGGCGTCAGCCTGCGAGGCTGAGCCGGGCCAGGGCCGCGCCGTAGCGGATGGCCACCAGCTGACCGATCGCCTGGTGCGCGCCGAGCGGCGGCGCGCACGGCACGCCCAGCGCGGAGCTGAGGTCATCCAGCACTGCCTGGGAGATCTCCGGGCCGATGAGGCAGGGCGCGAGTACGGGCCGCTGCGCACCGGACTCGCCGAGCCTGACCACGGCGTTCGCGATGCTCTCGGGGTCGCCCAGCGAGGCCGGCAGGACCGGGACCGACAGCCGGGACGCGAGCAGCACGGCCGCTACGGAGGCGGCGGCGGCCGCCTCCTCGCCGACGTCGGCCAGCACGACGATGCCCTGGCCGCCCGCCGAGATGCTCAGGCCGGTCGAGCGGGCGTGCCGCACCAGCCCGGCCTCGGCCAGCCGGGCGTGCAGCGCCTCGGCCACCAGCGGATGCGGGGCGAGGTGGCCGCCGAGGGTGATGTTCTCTTCGCTCTGATTCGCGATCCTGGCCACCGCGCCGTCCGCGCGCTCGTTCGGGCTCAGGAGCAGCGGAACGATGACGCTGTCGGGTCGGTCCGGCGCCGCCGCGGGGGTGCCCGCGCGGAGGCAGTCCGCGAGGGTGAACGCCTCGCCGTCGAGGTAACCGACCCGGATGTCGACGCCGGGGCAGGACAGCTCGGCGATCGCTGCGACGTCCGCGGCCACGTCGGCTGAGTCGTTCTCCGCGGCGCCAGGCACGGCAATGACGAGGGCCGGCGCGTCGGACGCGACGGAGAGCCGGTGCGGGCTGCGGTGCCGTCCGGCCGGGCGGGTGCGGCCGGTCCGCCGGGGCAGGGGATCGCCTGGCTGGCCGGCCGGATCGCCCCCGCGCTGGGGCAGGGGTGACGCACCGCGCTGCGGGAGCGGTGATCCGCCGCGCTGCGGCAGTGGCTCGCCGCCGCGCTGCGGCAGCGGCGCGGGGCCGCGCTGGGGAAATGGCTCGGCACCGCGTTCTGGCAGGGGTGCTCCGCCGCGCTGTGGGAGCGGTGATCCGTCGCGCTGGGGCAGCGGCGCTGGGCCGCGCTGGGGGAGCGGATCGCCGCCGCGCTGGGGCAGCGGATCGGCACCGCGCTGAGGCAAGGGGGCCGCCTCTCGCTGGGGCAGTGGCTCGGGACCGCGGTCTGGCAGGGGCTCCCCGCCGCGCCGCGGCAATGGCTCAGCGCCACGCTGCGGCAGCGGGTCGCCACGCTCCGGCAGCGGCTGACGCACCGGAAGGGGCTCCGAGTGCGGGCTGAGGTCAGTCACGCTGACGTATCGTAATCGGCTTCCTGAGTGCTCGGCCAACGTTCTGGGATGTTCACACCAAAACTGGATGTCTCGCCGATTCGTACTACTCGGCGGGCAGCATGCTCCGGAGAACGGCTATGAGCGCACGTTTCTGCTCGTCAGTGAGCCGTGACTCGGCCTGGATGGCCTCTTCGACACTCACCGTCGGTTGTTGCGCGCCGTCCTCCGACGATGCCCCTTTGTGATGCAGGAGACCCGCCTGCGCGAGCAGCGTCTCGGTCGAGACGTTCAGCGCGTCGGAGATCAGCCCGGATCACCCGGACCGAGGGCTGATGCAGCCCGCGCTCGATCTGGCTCAGGTAGGGGTTCGACAGTTTCGTCCGGTCGGCCAGCTGGCGCAGCGACAGGTTCGCTAGCTGGCGCTGGCGGCGGATGAAGGCGCCCAGCGCCTGCATCTGCGAGTCCCAGGGCTCGTTCATGCTGTCCCCTCCGGACGGTCGAAGGCGGCCGCTGACTCGGCGGCGAGAGCCGGCTGCCGGGTAGCCACGGTAGTGCCATGGCTACCCGGCAGCGACAGCGTCACTTCTGCGGCGTACGCGGGGTCCGGGTCGCGCCGGTGCCTGACTTCGCAGTGCCGGTCTTGGCAGCGCCAGTCTTCGCGGCATCAGCCTTGGCGGTGCCCGACTTGGCGGTGCCGGTCTTGGCGGTGCCGCCTTGGTCTCCTGCGGCCTTGGTGGTCCGCGGCCTTGTGGCGGCCGGGCTGGCCTTGGCCGGCACTTGGCCGGCTGGCCTTGGCCGTACTGGCCTTGGCTGGCCGGGTCTGCTTCGGCTCGGGGGCGTCCTCGCTGCCGGTGGCTGTCGCTGTCGCGGCTGCCTCGGCTGGGGTGGCGATGGACGTGTGGTCGGCCGGCTGGCTGTGGTTGCCGCGCTCGGCCCGGCGGCCGGGAGCGAACGTGCCCGCGGCCTGGGCGAGCCTGCTGACTCCATCCGAGATCAACGGGCCAGCCACCTCCAGCGCCCGGTCGCCGAGCTTCCGCTGCGTGGTCAGGGCGTGGTCCGTCAGTTCCTGGGCCTGGCCGGCGAGCTTGCGCTGCGTAGCCAGGGCCTGGTCGGTCAGCTTGCGCTGCGAAGCCAGGGCCTGGTCGGTCAGCTTGCGCTGAGCGGCCAGCATCTGGCTGGCCAGCTCGTGCGCGCTGGCACGAAGCTTGTCCGGGCTGGCGAGCTCGCTCAGCGACGGCACCTTCACCTGGACCGAAGGCAGCTTCGGCAGGCTCGGCTTGACCGCCTGGGCGATCTGGCTGCCGGTGCGGACGGCGACGGTGACGCTCTCGCGGCCCTTGCGGATCTGCTCCTGCCCCTTCTGGAAGGCGGCATTCAGCTGATCCTGAACTTCCTGCGCGACTGCGCGAGTGTCGATCATTGGATCCTCCTCGATTCAACTACACTGCAAACTATATCAAGCAAACCGCGATATATGTCAAGCGCGCAGGTCAGCACGAGGATTCAGGCGGCGCACCGCCAACAGCTTTGCGGGCATCACTGTTGCACTATCAACAGCAAAGCCGGCACAGCTGTTGCCGGATCGCGGGCCGCGGGGAACCGGGGCCGCCCGGCCGGCGCTTGCGTCCGCGGTCGCGCCGGCGCCGGGACGCGCTCAGGCGGCGTCGATCTGGCGGGTCAGATCCAGCAGCAAGTCGCTGATCCCGGCCGGGCCGTCGACCACCAGGTCCGCGGCCGCAGCCACCTGCGGCGCCTCGGCGGAGGCGCTGCATACCTTGACTCCCGGCAGGCCGTCGGCGCGGAACTCGTCCACGACCGCGAACGCGCTGAGATCACCGAGGTCGTCGCCTGCGTAGAGGAGGCTCCCCGTTCCCTTGCGGCCGGCGATCTCGCGCAGGACGTCACCCTTGTTGATGCCGGGCGGCCGGATCTCCAGCACCAGCTTTCCCGGCTCGACGTGCAGGTGGTGGCGCGCGGCGAGGGCCCGGACCGGTTCCTCCAGCGCGGCCAGCGCGGCCGCGGGATCGGCGGCGCGGCGGGTGTGCACGGCGACCGCGGTGCCCTTGTCCTCGATCCACGAGTCCGCCGCGACCTTCGACTGGCGCACCAGGTCAGCGAGTTCCGCGCGGACGGCGCCGATGTCGCCTCCGGCCGGGCGGCTCCGCTGGGTCGTGCCGTCCCGCCAGCGCTCCAGGCCGTACTGGCCGTAGATGGCGAAGCCCCGGACGGCCGCCAGGTCCGCGAATCCGGTCCGGCCGGTCACGAAACTGACCGGGCGCCCGGTGATGATCGTCACCGAGCCGGCCCGCTGCCCGAGACCGGCCAGCGCGCCGAAGATCCCCGGCAGCGGTTGCGCCTGGTCCGGGTCGGCCACGATCGGCGCCAGCACGCCGTCGAAGTCGAACGCCAGCAGCGCGTGCCGCGGATCGCTGATGAGCGCGGTCAGCCCGGCCTGGCCGGCCGGCGTGACGGGATTCACGCTGCGAACCTACCCCGGCGCGGCGGTGCGACTCCTGCCGCCGCCGCTGCCCAGACCGGCCTGCCTAGACCGGGCCTAGACCGTGGCTTGCCTCGACCGTGGCGCTGGCCGGTTCGGCGGTCATCGTGAAGCCCTGGTAGCCGCTCGCCGCGACCCCGTCGCAGACCTCGCGGTAGGGCCCGACGCCGCCCACGTAGGGCAGGAAGTAGCGCGCCTTCCCTGGCACGTTGGCGCCCATATACCAGGAGTCGGCGCGCGGGAACAGCGTCATCGCTCCCACCTCCGCCACGTGCTGCACCCAGCCGGCCTCGGCCTCGGGTGTCGCCTCGATCACGCCGAGCCCGTTCGCCCGCAGGTGCGCGATGCAGTCGCTGATCCATTCCACGTGCTGTTCGATCGACACCACCATGTTGGTCAGCACGGACGGGCTGAGCGGCCCGGTGATCGTGAACAGGTTCGGGAACCCGGCGACCGAGATGCCCAGATAGGTGCGCGGCCCGGCCCGCCACTCGTCCGCGAGCAGGATTCCGTCGCGGCCGCGGATGTCGACGGCGGACAGCGCGCCGGTCATCGCGTCGAACCCGGTCGCGAACACGATGGCATCGAACTCGTACTCCGCGGCCGACGTGCGCAGCCCGGACTCGGTGAACTCGGTCAGCGGCGTCGCGCGCAGGTCGACCAGGTGCACGTTGGGCCGGTTGTACGTCTCGTAGTAGCCGGTGTCGAGGCAGATGCGCTTGGTTCCGATGGGGAACGTCCGCGGTGACAGCAACTCGGCGATCTCCGGGTCTTCGACCTTGGCCCGGATCTTGGCCCGGGCGAACTCGGCCGCCGTCTCGTTGGCGGCCGGATCGATCAGGGTGTCGGCGTAGCAGCTGAGCAGGCCGACGATCTCGCCCCTGGCCCAGCCCGCCTCGTAGGCAACCGCACGCTCATCCGGGGTCACTGACAGCGCCAGCTCGGTCGGCGGCTCGGCCGGGACGCCGTAGCCGGAGGTGCGCTGCAACTGCCGGAACTCGCGGTAGTTCGCCTTCCGGTCCGCGACCTCGGCGGGATCCAGCGGCCGGTTGCCGGCCGGCACGCTGAAGTTCGGCGTCCGCTGGAACACGGTCAGCTCCGCCGCCTGCTCGGCGATGATCGGGATCGACTGGATGCCAGAGGAGCCGGTGCCGATGACTGCCACCCGCATGCCGTCGAAGCGGATGTCCTCCTTGCCCCAGCGCGCGGTGTGGTGCGTGCGGCCCTGGTAGCGCTCAAGCCCTGGCACCTCCGGCAGCTTGGAGGTGGACAGGCAGCCGGTGGCCATGATCAGGAACTGCGCGCTCACCTCCTCGCCGGCGTCGGTGCGGACCAGCCACCGGGCGGCCGCGTCGTCCCAGTGCGCGGCGACCACGCGCGTGCTGAAGGTGATGTCCCGGCGCAGGTCGAACCGGTCGGCGACGTGATTCAGATAGCGGAGCACCTCGGGCTGGGTCGGGTACTTTTCCGACCAGTCCCACTCCTGCTCGAGTTCGGGTGAGAACCCGTAGGAGTAGGACAGGCTCTGGATGTCGCAGCGGGCGCCCGGATACCGGTTCCAGAACCAGGTGCCGCCGACGTCGTCGCCCGTCTCAAAGACCCTGGTGGTCAGTCCCAGCTCGCGCAGCCGGTACAGCTGATAGAGGCCGGAGAACCCGGCGCCGACGATGACCGCGTCCGCCCGCTGGGGCTCGGACATGACTCCACCTCCACTGTCACCGTGCTGTCGCCGCGGGCCGGTGTCCTGATTTCGGACGCTACTCCAGGCAAATCACCGCGGCAATCGGCAAACCGAACGGGATTCGGCGGACCGGGCTCGCCCGGTCCGCCGAATCCCGGCTGCGGCCCGGCTAGGACCGCTCGACGATCTCCAGCCCGTTCCCGTCCTGATCCCGGAACGCGAACATCGCCGGCACGCCGGGCCAGTGCAGCACGTCATCGACGTCGGCGCCCGCGGCCACGAGCCGGGCGTGGAACTCCGCCGCGCTGCCGGTGATGAACCTGATGCCGGTCTCGACGCCCGCGGGCACCGACTCCTTCGCCGGGATCAGCGCGACCGACGTCGGTGCGCCTTCGGCCGCGACCTCGATCCAGCGGGCGCCGTTGCCCATCGGCACGTCCATCCGCGTGCTGAGGCCGAGCGTGCCGGTGTAGAAGGCGAGCGCCTTGTCCTGATCGGCGACCGGCACGCCGACGGTGTGGATGCCGGTGATGTCTGCGCTGCTCACTTCCATGCTCCTTCCGAGGCGGCGTACATCAGCGAACCGGGCGTGGTGAGCTGCTTGCCGCTCTCCAGCCAGGTCTTCAGGCCCGAGAGGATCATCGGCCAGCCGCCGTAAAGCTGGTCGTTGGCGCCCTCGCGGAGCTGGTCGTGCACGACGGTCAGCCGGCAGGAGTCGCCGACCGGCTCGATCTCCCAGGTGATCCGGCTCTCGCCCTCGGCCTTGACGTCCTCGCCCCACAGTGCCGTCATCGTCTGCACCAGCCGGCGTGGCGGGTCGACCTCAAG
This sequence comes from uncultured Actinomycetota bacterium, assembly GCA_963805805.1. Taxonomy (GTDB): domain Bacteria; phylum Actinomycetota; class Actinomycetes; order Streptosporangiales; family Streptosporangiaceae; genus JAJYUU01. The sequence goes on from CAWDVS010000015.1 coordinate 308,097, forward strand.
GTTGCGGCCTTCGCCCAGCACCCGGCCGCCGGCCGCGTGGCTGAAGGTGAAGGACGAGCCCGGCGCCCAGTCCGACACGATGCCGGCGCCGAAGTTGTACTTGGCCCGGATCTGCGGGTCGGTGATTGCCTCCCACAGCCGCTCCGGCGTGGTGGCGATGTAGATCTCGAAAACCTTCTCCATGGTCGTCTCCAGTTCGCGCTTCAAGCCGGCCAGGCCCGGCGGCCCACGGCTCGGCGTACTTGCTCACCCAGCGGTCGTGGATGAGGCGGATCGGGACCGGGTTCAGGAAGTGCAGCTTCTCCCGGCCGCGCCGCCGGGTCACTATCAGCCCGGCCTCCTCCAGCTGCCGCAGGTGCTTCATCACCCCGAACCTGGTCATCTCGAACCGCTCCTCCAGCGCGGAGAGCGTCTGCCCGTCCGAGCGGAACAGCTCGTCCAGCAGCTCGCGCCGGGTCGGGTCGGCCAGGGCCTTGAACACCTCATCCATGGCTCGAGAATAGGTGACCAATTAGTCACATGTCAAGCCGCCGTGGTCTACCTGGAGCGCGGCCTGGCGGCCACGATCAAAAGAGCGCGGACACTTTGCGTTCTGGGAGAACGCAAAGTGTCCGCGCTGAGCTGCGCTGACCTCGGTCTGGGGCGGCGTTGGTCAGCGGCGCGCCCTGGCCCTGGCGGCCAGCACGGCGATGGCGCACAGCACGCCGATCCACAAGACCGGCGCGAGCACCCAGGCCACCGCGTGTGCCGCGGCCGCCGCGAAGAGCACCAGCAAGACGATGAGCGCAAACCGCAGCAGCGCGCGCCCGCGGCGCGGTCGGGCCGCACGGGCCGGGCGGGCCGGCGGCACCGGGGGAGCCAGCGCCGACGGAACGACCGATCCCGGCAGGTCCTGCAGCACGCCGCCGAGGTCGCGGTACGTCGTCGCCGCCATCACCTGGTCCAGTCGCTCGCTGAATTCGTGCTCGTCCAGCCGGCCGGTCCCGAAGTGCTGGGACAACTGATCAGCCACCTCGGACCGCTCGGCGTCTGAAACCCGCAGGTCAAGCTGGCTGGCCGCGTGCCGCCGGGCCGGGCCCCGGCCGGGCCCGGGCCCGCCGGGGGCGGGCCCGGGCGCCGCTGCGATCTGCAACACCGGGCTCGCGGACGACCACCCGGCCTGCGCGCGGCTGGCCGGCGCGGCCATCAGCGGCCTGCCGACACGGACTGGATGAGCTGCCCGGCCAGCGACTCGCCGGACACCTCGTCCGGGATGAGCAGCCAGCCCGCGATGTACAGCGGCACTCCGGCCCCGCCGGCGAGCGCGAGAACGAGAAACGCGACGCGCACGATCACCGGGTCGATGCCGAGGCTGCGGGCCACGCCGGCGGCGACGCCCGCGAGCATCCGGCCCTCGGCCGGGCGGCGCAGGGCCGGGGCGCCAGCCTTGGGGTCAGCCTGGCTGGTCTCGTCAGAGGTACTGCTGGGTGCTGATTCATATGTCGTGTTCATGTCTTCCAGCCTGCCGGTCGGCGGCCTGCGGGGGTATCGGGAAGAGCCCGCAGCCGACCCGGATTAGCCCTGGCCGGGACTCGGGGTACCCCCTTGCGGCCGGCGTCAGGGCCGCCGCCGCCAGGATCGCCGGGCCAGGCCGGTGCGGCCGCCGGCGGCCCGGGCACGCGCACCGACCTGGCATGCTTGCCGAATGACCGATATCCGGCCGCAGGACACCAGGCGGGCCCGCCTGTGGCGGCTCGCGGAGTCACGCAACGTGCCACTGCGCGCGATCATGGCCGCGATCGCGGCCATCGCGCTGACCTACATCGCCTGGCGGCTGGTCGACAAGCTGCGCGGCGTCATCCTGCTCCTGGTCGTGGCCGGGTTCATCGCGCTGCTGCTCAACCCCCTGGTGGTCGTGCTGGAGCGGGTGCTGCACCGCCGCGGCTTCGCGGTCGCGCGTGGTCACCGTGTTCGGGCTGGCGGCGTTCGCCGGCCTCGCGTTCGCGTTCGGCTACCCGCTGGTGAACGGGCTGACGCACCTGGCGGCCAACCTGCCGCACTACGTCAGCACGGCCGAGCACGGCAAGGGCTGGGTCGGCAGGCTGGTGACCAAGTACCACCTGCATCAGTGGGTGACCAAGAACGCGCCGAAGCTCGTCACCTACGGCCGGGACCTGGCCACTCCGGCCCTGAGCCTGGGCGCGGGCGCGGTGTCCCTGGTGTTCGAGCTGTTCACGATCTTCGTGCTGGCCGTGCTGCTCATGCTGGAGGGCCCGAAGCTGCGCCGCGGCATCCTCGGCCTGATGACGCCCGCGCGGGCGGAGCGCTTCAGCGACGTGGCCGGCGAGGTGAACCGGTCGGTCACCGGCTACATGCTCGGGAACTTCGCGACCTCGCTGATCGCGGGTGTCGTCGTGCTGGTCACGCTGATGGCGCTCGGCGTGCCGTTCCCGTTCCTGCTGGCGCTGTGGGTCGCGCTGGTGGACTTCCTGCCGATGATCGGCGGCGCGCTGGCGGGCATCCCGGTGGTGCTGTTCGCCTTCACCCACTCGGTGTCGGCGGGGATCGTCACGCTCGTGGTCTTCCTGATCTACACCCAGGTCGAGAACCACGTGCTCAACCCGGTGATCATGAGCCGCACGGTGCGCATCAACCCGCTGGTCGTGCTGGTCTCGATCCTGGTCGGCGCCTCGATCGGCAACTGGATCGGCGGGTTCTTCGGCGGGTTCGTCGCTGCGCTGCTGTCGATCCCGGCGGCCGGCGCCGTGCAGGTCATCGTGAAGGCGGTGTGGCAGTCGACGGCGCCGGGACCGCCGCCTCCGCCGCAGCGTGCCCGCGCCGGGGCCGACCGGACCCGAGCCCGGCCGCCCGGCCATGACCGCCGGCCCGGAACCGGCCACGGACTGAGCCGGCCACGGACTGACCGGCCACGGCGATCGGCGCGGACTGACCGGCGCCGCTAGCACGTGGGTCGGCACTACCACCGGGTTCGGCGTCTCCAGCTGGCCGCCGCAGGTCAGCAGCCCGTGATCAGCCGGCAGCCCGCGGGCGCTCTTCGACGTCGCCTGCGGGTCCGCGTTGGCGACCGTCAGCGTCTCGCCGGATGGGATGGTCAGCCGCCACGACGCGGGCTCCAACGGCCGGGTGCACCGCTTGTCGGTCGCCGGGTCGAGCCGGTACTCGGCCGACACGATCAGCGGTGCCGCGCGCTCGCCCGCGCTCAGCTGCATGCCCTCCCGTGGCCTGGTGCCGCGCGCGGTGAGCATGCCGGACACCGCGACCTGGTAACTCCGGCGTCACCGGCTTGCCGGTCGGGCCGAGCCCGGTGAACAGCACCGCGCCGGTCAGCGAGCAGTCGGCCGGTGACTTGTCCCAGATAGCCACGATGCCGAAGTTGCTGTCGCCGATCCGCTGCCCGGTCACATAGGCCAGGCCTAGCTCACTGGCCGTACACGGAAGGAACGGGGCTCAGCGGTCGGCTCGGGCGGAGCCGGCGGTGCGGGCGTGAAGTTCGCGGAGACCGCCGAGCGACACGACGCCGGGGCATGCGAGGCCGCCCAGCCGACCAGGCAGACCAGGGCCAGGCCGATGAGCACGAGCGCGGTGGAGTAGCCGTTTCGCATGAATGCCTCACGCTCAGCTTTAGCAGCCTTTGCAGCACAACCCGATAGCTCGCCAGGACCGATCTGGTAACAGAGCCGCAACCGGCCGGACGTCAGGGCCTATCGCGGCAAAGCCCGGTCCGGCGTCGGAACGCCTCCGGCGAGCGCGGCTCCGGCCGGGATCAGGGCATGAGGCCGTGCAGCGGGAAGACCGCGTTGCGGGTCGCCGTGATCGCCTGGTCCACGGGATCGGCCGGGTCGTAGCCGCCGTCGAAGCTGGCGAACGAGCCGTCGCCGCCCTCGGTCATCAGCTCCGGCGCCGCCTCGCGCACCGCGGCCGCGACCGACTGGCGCCATGAATCCGGCGTCGGGGTGGCCGGATCGACCGGCCGCCCGGCGGCCTCGGCCAGTAGGTGCGTCCACGACCGGGGCACGACCTGCGCGAGCTGATACCCGCCGCCGCCGGTGAGCAGCCAGCGCCCGTCGCAGACCTCGTGCGCAAGCCGGTGAATGGCCGCGTGCGCCGTGCGCTGCGCGTCGATGGTGAGCGCCAGGTCGGCCAGCGGATCGCTCCAGTGCGTGTCGCAGCCATGCTGGGACACCAGCAACTGCGGCTGGAAGGCGGCCAGCAACGGGGGCACCACCGCGTGGAACGCACGCAGCCAGGCCGCATCGCGTGTGCCGGGCGGGAGGGCGACGTTGACCGCGGACCCTTCGGCGTCCGGGCCGCCGGTCTCAGTTGGCCTCCCGGTGCCGGGGAACAGGCTCGCCGGGTGCTCGTGCAGGCTGATCGTCAGGACGCGCGGGTCATTCCAGAATGCCGTCTGCACCCCGTCGCCGTGGTGCACGTCGATGTCGACGTACGCGATCCGCTCGGCGCCCTGGCCGAGCAGCCACGCGATCGCGATCGCGGGGTCGTTGTAGATGCAAAAGCCGCTGGCGTTCGCCCGCATCGCGTGGTGCAGGCCGCCGGCGATGCTCGCGCCGTGCCGCACCTCGCCTGCCCACATCGCCCTGGCCGCCGCCAGCGTCGCGCCCGCGACCAGGGCGGATGCCTCGTGCATGTGCGCGAAAACCGGGTCGTCGCTGGTACCGAGGCCGTGCGTCAGCAGCCGCACGGCGTCCACCGGTCCGTTCGGGCCAGACCCGGCCAGCCCGCCCGCGTACCGCACTGTGTCGATGTAGGCCGGATCGTGCACGAGCTGGAGCTCGGCGTCGGACGCGGGCGGCGCGGCGGCCACGGTGACGTTCTCGGCGGCGAAAACGCCCAATCCGGCCGCCAGCTCCATCGTCAGCTTCACCCGGACCGGCGCCAGCGGGTGCTGCGGCCCGAAGTCGTATCCGGCGAGCCTGTCGTCCCAGGACACGTGCAGCGTGCAGTCCATGACCCCCGAGCCTGCCACATCGGCGGGCCCGCGCCGCCTGCGGCGGACCTCCCGCCCAGCCTGCGGGCCGCCCGCCCGCCGCGCTTGACGTATCGATCGCTTGCTAGATATAGTGAGCAAGAACGCAAGATACCGCGAGACAATGGCGCTGGAATTAGCCAGCCCGCAGGAGGAGAAATGGCCGAGTCCAACCTGGGTCAGGACGTCACTGGCGAGGTCCTGAACACCATCCGCAAGAGCCAGGCCGCGATCGTGGACGCGATCGAGCGCTGGGCGACCACCGTCCAGTCGATCCGCCCAGAGCTGCCTGAGCTCCCGTTCGCCGACAGCCTCAACATCGGCGGTAAGCTGCCCAAGCCCGAGGACCTGGTGCGGAACGCCTACAACTTCGCCGAGGAACTGCTGGCCAGCCAGCGCAAGTTCGCCGAGGACGTGCTGAAGGCCACCGCGCCGCTGCTGCCCTCCGGTTCGACCGCGAAGGACGCCGCGGACGTCAGCTGAGTCCGGCCCGAGCAGCGCGCGGTGAGCACTGTTTCGCCGCGCGCTCGCCGCTGCCCGCGACGCTGTGTCTGCCGAGGCTGTCTGCCGAGACCGGGCCTGCCGGATAGACCGACGGGAGCACCATGACCAGCCAATGGGATTCGCAGATGGAGGCGTTCGGTGCCTTCATCCGCAGTCAGCGCAAGCTGGCCAATCTGACCCTGCGCCAGCTGGCCGAGCTGACGACCTTGTCCAACCCCTATCTCAGCGAGCTTGAGCGGGGCATGCATCAGCCTTCGGTGCGCGTGCTCAAGCAGCTGTCCAGCGCGCTCAACGTGTCGGCCGAGATGCTGCTGGAGCACGCCGGACTGCTGGACCGGCAAGACGGTGCCGCGGACGAGCCAAGCGGCCCCGGAGCCGACTCCGTGGAGCGGGCGATCAGGACTGACAGTCAGCTGGACGAGAGCCAGAAGGCCGCGCTGCTCGCGGTGTACCAGAGCATGACCAGGACCCGGGGCCAGTAAGCCGGGGTCGGTCCACGGGCCTGACCGGCCGGGCTGCGGGCAGGCAAGGCATGCTGGAACTGTGAGCACGCCCGCTGACAACGCGACGTACGCGCTGCTCGCCGACGGCAGCACGATCGAGATCCGCCAGGCCAGGCCGGAGGATTTCGAGGCTGTCCGGGAGATGCACGCGAACCTTTCCCCGGATAACGCCTATTTCCGGTTCTTCAACCTGAGCCCGCGCGCGCCCGAGCGCGAGGCGACCCGGGTCACCCGCCCGCGCGCCGACGACCACGTCGCCCTGCTGGCCCTGCTGACCGGTGAGCTGGTCGGGGTGGCGACCTACGAGATGGGCGGTCGCGCCGATCGCGCCGAGGTGGCGTTCGCGGTCTCGGACGACATGCACGGGCGCGGCATCGCCACGCTCCTGCTCGAACACCTGGTGTCGGCCGGCCGGCAGCACAACCTGACCGCGTTCGAAGCCGAGACGCTGCCGGACAACTACGCGATGCAGCGGGTCTTCGCCGACGCCGGCCTGCCGGTGCAAAAGCAGTTCGCCGACGGCGTCATCGAGCTGACGTTCCCCCTGCCCGCTGCCGACACCGAGCGGCTCGACAGCTACCTGGACGTTGTCGCGGTCCGCGCCAGCCGGGCCGAGGTCGCGAGCCTGCGGCACTTGTTCCGCGCCGGCCTCCGTCGCCGTCATCGGGGCTGGCCGGCAGCGCGGCACGGTCGGCCGGGAGATCCTGCACAACATCGTCGCCGGCGGTTTCCCCGGCGACGTGCACGCGGTGAACCCGAGCGCCCAGCAGATCGAGGGCATCGCGTGCCTGGCCTCGGCTATGGAGTTGCCGGAAGGCGTCGACGTCGCGGTGATCGCCGTGCCGCCGGCCGAGGTGGCCGACGTGGCGGTCAGCTGCGGTCGCCGCGGCGTGCGCAACCTCGTGGTGATCACGGCCGGGCTCGGCGGCAGCGGACCGGAGCTGATCGCGATCTGCCGGCGCTATGGCATGCGCCTGGTCGGCCCCAACTGCTTCGGTATCGCGGTCCCAAGCGCGCGGCTGAACGCGACGTTCGCCGCCACCCAGCCGCAGCCGGGCCTCGCGGGCCTGGTCATGCAGTCCGGCGGTATCGGGATCGCGCTGCTCGAGCTGTTCGGCCGGCTGGGCATCGGGGTGTCGTCGTTCGCCTCGGTCGGGGACAAGTACGACGTCTCCAGCAACGACCTGCTGACCTGGTGGGAGCAGGACGAGCAGACCCGGCTCGCGGTGCTGTACGTGGAGTCCTTCGGCAGTCCGCGCGCGTTCGCGCGGACCGCCAGGCGGGTCGGCCGCAAGATGCCGGTACTCACGATCATCGCCGGCCGGTCCACGGCCGGACAGCGGGCCGCACAGTCGCACACGGCCGCCACCGCGACGCCGCTCATCACCCGGGAAGCGCTGTTCGAGCAGGCCGGCATCATCGTCGCCGAGAGCCTGAGCGAGCTGGTGGAGGCCGCGGCGCTGCTGGCGTGCCAGCCGCTGCCCGACGGGCCGCCGGGTCGCGATCGTGTCCAACGCGGGCGGTACCGGCGTACTCGCCGCCGACGCGTGCGCGGACGCGGGCCTGTCGGTGGCTACCCTCACCGACGAGACTCAGCAGCGGCTCGCCGCGCTGCTGCCGCCGGGCGCCGTCGTCGCGGGCCCGGTGGATGCGACCGCCGCCGTGGGCGCCGGCGCGTTCCGCGCCTGCCTGGAGGAAGTCGCCCGCGATCCGTCGGTGGACGCGCTGGTCGCGATCGGCGTGCCGACGGCGCTGGCGGACTTGAGCACCGCGATCACCGGCGCCAGGGTCGGCAAGCCGATCGCGGTCACGCTGCTAGAACAGGCCGACTCGGTGCGCGTCCTGCCGGTCGGCCCGAAGCTGCCCGGCAGCGACCGCGCGCCGTCGGTCGCCGCTTACGCCTACCCGGAAAGCGCGGTGCGGGCGATCGGGCACGCGGTCAGGTATCGCGCCTGGCGCGACAGTCAGCAGGGCAGGCTGCCTGAGCTGGCCGGGCTGGATCCGGCCGGAGCGCGCGCGCTCGTGTCCCGGTTCCTGGCCGGTCACCCGGACGGCGGCTGGCTGCCGGCCGCGGACGCGACCGGGCTGCTCGGCCGGCTATCAGATCCCGGTGCTCGCGAGCCAGGTGGTGACCAGCAGCGCGGAAGCGGTCGCCGTGGCCGCCGAGCTCGGCGGCCCGGTCGTGCTGAAAGCCGAGGCGGCCGGCGTGGTGCACAAGACCGAGGCCGGGGCGGTGCGGCTGGACCTGCGCACCGCGCCGGATGTAGCGGCGGCCTACGACGCGCTGGCCGCCCGGTTCGGCGCCGGCCTGCAGCGCATCGTGGCGCAGCCGATGCTGGCGAACGGCGTCGAGACAATTGTCGGTGTCGTGCAGGAACCGGTCTTCGGCCCGCTCGTCGTCTTCGGCCTCGGCGGGGTGGCCACCGAGGTGCTGGGCGACCACGTCGCCCGGCTGTCGCCGCTCACGGACGCTGACGCGGACGAGATGATCGGCGGCGTGCGCGCCGCTGCGCTGCTGACCGGGCACCGCGGTTCGCGCGCCGTGGACACGGCCGGGCTGGCCGGCATTCTGCTGCGCGTGTCGAGGCTCGCGGCCGATCTGCCCGAGGTGGCGGAACTCGACCTGAATCCCGTCATCGCCCGGCCGGAGGCCGTCCAGGTCGTGGACGCGCGCGTCCGGCTGGCCCCAGCGGTACCCAGGGACCCGTTCCTGCGCCGACTGCGCTGAGCTGACCTGGCATAGTCCGCGTTCGCCCCTTATGCAGGACGCGATTATCGGAGACTATGTCAACTAGCGCGCGGATCGGAGGTGGCGAGCCGGTGAAGCTGTGGTGGCTGCGAGCGGCGCGCTTCCTTGGCTGGGACGGCAACCCGCTGCGGCGCGGTATCGACCGGGCCGAGAGCCTCGCGATGACCGTGCTGATCGGCGTGCTCGTCATCGCCGGACCGGTGCTCGCCGTGTCGGTGGCGCGGGTGGCCGACGCGGCCGCGCTGCACCAGCAACACGCCGAGGCGGGCTGGTACCAGGCTCGCGCGACGCTGGAGCAGGGCGCGGACGAGTCGGTGAGCGACGGCAGCGACTGGGACGTCGCGTGGGTCAAGGCGCGATGGACGCGGCGGGACGGCCGGGTGGAGGAGGGCCAGGTGCCGACCGCGCTTGACGCCAGGGCCGGCCAGTTCGTGCCGATCTGGCTCACCCAGGCCGGGCACCTGACGCACGCGCCGCTGAGCGAGTCCGACATTCGCGATCAGGTGACGTTCGCGGTCCTGCTGACTGTCACCGGCTGGGCCGTGGCGCTCGCTCTCGGCGCGTTGGCGGTCCGGGTGCTCGCGAACCGGCGCCGCATGGCAGGCTGGCAGCGGGAATGGGACGTGTCAGGCCCGCTCTGGTCGCGGCAGGGGTAGCCGAGGCCGGCTGCACTGCGCGGGGGGCCGGGGGTCGTCCCCCGGGGTTGGCCTGACGAGCGCTGGAGGATCAGGTGCGTGCCTGGATCGTGGACGCCTGCGGACCGATCGACGGGGGACCGCTGCGGCTGATAGACAAGCCGCGGCCGGAGCCCGGCCCTGGTCAGGTCCGGATCGCCATCCGGTGCTGCGGGGTGTGCCGCACCGACTTGCACCTGGCGGAGTGCGACTTGCCGCCGCGCCGGCCGGGGGTAGTGCCCGGCCACGAGGTGGTGGGCGTCGTCGACGCCGCGGGGACCGGCGTCAGCCGGTTCGCGCCCGGTGACCGAGTCGGCGTGCCGTGGCTCGGCGGCACGGACGGGACGTGCCGGTTCTGCCGTCGCGGCGCCGAGAACCTGTGCGTGGCACCGCGGTTCACCGGCTGGGACATCGACGGCGGCTACGCGGACGCGTGCGTCGCCGACGCCGCGTTCGTCTACCGGCTGCCCGAGTCCGTTGACGACGAGCACGCCGCGCCGCTGCTGTGCGCGGGCATCATCGGGTACCGGGCGCTGAAGTGCGCGGCCGTGCCGCCGGGCGGCAGCCTCGGGATCTACGGATTCGGCGGCAGCGCGCACATCACCGCCCAGGTCGCGCTGCGCCAGGGGCTGCGCGTGCACGTGCTGACGCGCGGCGAAGGCAATCGACGGCTGGCGCTGGATCTCGGCGCCGACTCGGCCGGAGCGGCCGCGGACGAACCGCCAGAGCCGCTGGACGGGGCGATCCTGTTCGCCCCGGCTGGCGACCTGGTGCCGGTCGCCCTGCGCGCGCTCGGCCGCGGCGGCACGCTCGCGATCGCCGGCATCTGGCTGTCCGACATACCGGCCCTGACCTACGCGGACACGCTGTTCGAGGAGCGGAAGCTGCGCAGCGTCACCGCGAACACCCGGGCCGACGGCGAGGAGTTCCTGGCGCTGGCGGCGCGCCTTCGGGTGCGGCCGACTACGGTCGGCTACCCGATGGCGGCGGCACAGGACGCGCTCGCCGACCTGGCGCACGGCCGGTTCAGCGGTGCCGCCGTGCTGCACAACTGAGGGTGCCCAAGCCGCACCGGGCTGGCCGCGGCCAGATCAGACGTTCTGGCGCACCACCAGCACGGGGCAGTGCGCGTGGGTCACGCAGTGCATGCTCACCGAGCCCAGCAGCATGCCCTTGAAGGTGCTGTGCCCGCGGCTGCCGACCACCAGCAGGTCGGCGTCGGCGGACTGCTCGACCAGAACCTGGGCCGGGTGGCCATAGCCGACCTCCTGCTCCAGGGTGGCGTCGGGGGCCGCCTCGGCCACCGCCGCGGCCAGGGTCTGCATCATCTGCCCGTACACCTCATTGCTGACTGGCTTAGGCGCGTGCCCGATCGGGCCGGCCCGGCCGCCGCCGGGTAGTGCCAGGCCAGAATGGCGCGACCGCGGGCACCGGTGGTCGCGCAGTATTCGGCCGCCCACCGCAGGGCGCCTGCCGACCCGCCCGAGCCATCCACGCCCACCACCACGAGCTGTCCGTCAGATGCCATCGAGTCCCTCCCGTCCAGCAGTCCTGCCCGGCGCACCTGGCCTGCTAACCGCGGACCGGGTTATCGGCTTCGGCGTCCGGCGGGCGGCAGCAGCAGGCATCCGGAACGTGCCGACGGCGCCGCTGGCAGCGGCTTGACCGCAAGCGACCCCCCGACCCAGTCCGTGCCGGAAATGCCGCAAAAGATCGGGTTCGGGGTACCGGTCCCGGCCCTTGTCGCGCCGGTACCGGACGCGGCGGCACCGCGGGTACTGATGTCCGGCCGCGCGCCGCCGACGCCACCGCTGCCCGAGCTGGACGGGTCTGGGGTGGGAGTCGGCGTCGCCGTCGGGCTCGGAGTGACCGAGGCGGACGGCGTGGGCGAACTGGCGCTGGGCAGCGGGATCGTGGGCTGCGGACTGCCGGTCAGGATTGGCGGCTCGCCGGAGCCGGTGGGCCGCGGCCGGGGCGGCGCAGGCGCTCGCCCCGGCGGGTTGCCCGGCCGCGGCGGGCCGGACTTAACCGGGCCGGGCTTGCCGGTGGTGCCGGGCGGGGCCGAGCCGGTGAGGAGCACCCGCGTCCCGGCCGGCAGCCAGCCCGCGGGCCGGACCGCGATGACCAGGCCGGACGGCACGGCCGGAGTCCGGCTGCCACTGGATGGTCACGGTCAGCCCTTGATCCCGAAGCCGGGCGGCAACCGCCGCGACCGGCTGGCCGCGCAGCGCCGGGGCGTCGACGTCCACCAGGTGGGTGCCCGGCCGCTGGCTGGCCGGCCCGCCGCCGGCGGGGACGAGCAGGGTAACCGCGGCCCAGGCCACCGCGGCCGCCACCACGATCGCGGCCAGCGCCAGGTACCAGCGGCGATGCGGCGGCCTGGCCGCACCCGGCCCGGCCGCGGTGCCTTGCTCGGGGCCGCCGCGGGCCGGCCGCAGCCGCGGAGCCGCCGTCCGCGCCGGCCGGCAAGGCGGCGACGCCTGCCGGAGCCTGCAGCGCCAGTTCGTCACGCAGGCCGGCGGCCCGCCGGGCTGCCTCCTGGGCGCTGGCGGGTCGGTCCGCCGGATTCTTCGCGGTCAGGTCCGTGACCAGCCGCGCGACTTCGGCCGGAAGGCCGGCCGGCAGCGGCGGCAGCGGCCAGTTGCGGTGCGCCTGCGCCACCTCGACCGCGCGGCCGCGGAACGGCACCCGGCCGGTCAGGCACTGAAAGGCGAGGATGCCGAGCGAATACAGGTCACTGGCGGCGCTGCCTCGGCCGCCGGTCGTCCGCTCCGGCGCCTGGTATTCGGGCGTCCCGAGCAGCGCCCCCGGCGCGGCGGCATCGGCGTCCGGCGCGAGCGGGACGCCGAAGTCGGTGAGCTTGACCCGGCCGTCGAAGTCCAGGAGTACGTTGTGCGGCTTGATGTCACCGTGTGCGAGCCCGGCCGAGTGGGCTGCTTCCAGGCCCGCCGCGATCTGCGCGACGAGATCCATCGCCCTCGCCGGGCCGACCGGGCCGGTGGCGAGTTCCTCGGCCAGGGAGTGGCCGGGCACGTACTCCATGACCAGAAACGGACGGCCAGCCGGGCCGGCCGTGTCATAGTCGTAGACCTTGGCGATCGCGACGTGCACGAGTGACCCCGCGTGCCGGGCCTCGGCTTCGAACCGCCGCCGCGCGAGTTCCTGGCCGAGGAGCTCGGAACGCATGATCTTGACGGCCACCGGCCGGCTGAGCAGGGTGTCCGTGGCCCGCCAGACCTCGCCGAACCCGCCAGAGCCGATCCGCTGGTCCAGCCGGTATCGCCCGGCGATCAGCTCGAATCCGGCGGAATCCGACATCCACGCCGGTTACCCGAGGGGGGCCGGCTTAACCATGCGGCAGGCGTTTAGGGCCCGCCGCGAGGGAAGCAGTCCTTAATGGCTACTTCAGCTCAAGACCGGGCCGGGCGGACCTGGCGCCTGGCGGCGACCGGAATCGGCTGCGCGGTCGCGCTGGCGGCGTGCGGCTCGTCCGGTGCGACGGGCACAGCCAGCCCGTCGGCCGGGTCCAGCAGCCCCGCACCGAATCTCAGCTCGGCCGCAGCGGCCGCGTGCCCGCACCTCAGGTCGTTGCGGGCGTCGCTGACGAGCCTGACCAGGCTGCAGGCCAGCCCGGCCGCGATCGGCCAGATGGGCGCTGATCTCAGCAACATCGAGCAGCAGCTGGGATCGCTGCGCAGCCTCGGCGGATCGGCCGGGGCGAGCGACTCTGGCCAGCTGACGGCCGCGCTCCGGCGGATCACGCTGGCCGCGCAGGCCGAGATCGGCGCGCCGACGGCGGCCCGGCTGACCGCCGTGCAGTCGGCGCTGACCAGCATGAAGGACGCGGCGCAGCCCATCATCGGGCAGCTCAACGCTGCCTGCCCTGGCGGCTGAGCAGCCGCAAGCCACCAGCAGCCGGGCCGCAGGCCGTCAGCAGGCAGCTGGCGGTCAGCTGCCGACGTGCAGCCTTGCGTTGATCCAGGTGAGCAGCCGGGCGGCCACCAGACCGACGATCAGGCCGACGACGGTGTCGGCGAGCCGGAGTACCGGCAGCCGCCAGGCGTGCTCGGGGCTGACCTGGGCCGAGATCATCACCACCGCAGTGGTGACCGCCGCGGTGACCGCGGCGTCGGGCCGCCGGAGCACGGCAGTGGCCAGCGTTGACAGGCCGAGTAGCAGCGCGAAGGCCCACAGGTGAAACGGAAGGAAGATCAGGTAGAGCTGGCAGAGCGCGAAGCCGACCATCGTCGCCAGCAGCCGGCCCACTGCCGCCTTCTGGCTTTCGGCGTATCCCGTCCGGGTCACGACGATCGTCGCTATCACCGCCCACAGCCCGCCGAGCGCGTTGTCCGTCGCCGACGCGGAGTACACATTGGGTCGCACGCTGTCCACTAGCCAGTAAGAGCACAGGCACCCGACAGCGAGGATGGCGCTGCCCAGGACTGCGGCCTTGGCCTGCGCAGGGGTGAGGCTGGACTTGGGCACGGGCGATCCGGGTCACGTTGAGTTACCGAGGCTGTTCGCTGTGATGATCTCACCGTGCTGACCGTCCGCGTGCGGGGAGGCCGGCCTGACGCCGGCCTGGCCCCGGCTCGGAAGCACAGGCTGCCGGAGGGCGGGCCGCTGGCAAGCGGCCCGCCCTCCGGCGCGACGGATGCGGCGATGGTCAGGTAGTGGAACCGCCGGCCCGGAAGATCGCTTCCGGCGGCTTGCCGATGACGCCGAGCGGTCTGGCGATGTCCTCCAGCGACTTGCCCTCGGCGTCCACGGCCAGGAAGGCCGCGACCAGCCCGCCGAGGATCATCGCGCCGGCGCCGAGGATGTAACCCCAGTACAGCGAGTTCGGGTCCTTGCCGGTGCCGATCAGGTGCCCGTACAAGTGCGTGCCGAGGAAGCCGAAGCACTGCGCGATCGCGAAGAACACCGCGATCGCCTTGGCCCGCACCTCCAGCGGGAAGATCTCGCTGACGGTCAGGTAGCCGGCGCTCGCGCCCGCGGAGGCGAAGAAGAAGATGACTGCCCAGCACAGCGTCTGCGTGGTCGCGTTCAGCGAGCCCGCCTTGAACAGCTGCGCGGTGATGACCAGCAGGATGCCGGCCACCAGGTAGGTGCCGGAGATCATCTTGCGGCGGCCGATGGTGTCGAAGAGGTGGCCGATGGTCAGCGGGCCGAGCAGGTTGCCTGCCGCGAACGCAAGGAAGTAGTACGGCGTGCTGGTGGGCTTGACGTGGAAGAAGAACTCCAGCACGAGGCCGTAGGTGAAGAAGATCGCGTTGTACAGGAACGACTGCGTGATCATCAGGACCCCGCCGTAGATGGCCCGGCTCGGATAGTGCCTGAACAGCACCCGGAGCAAGGCCACGTAGCCGATCTGCTCGGTCGGCCGGATCTCGATCGCCCGGTCGTCGGGTACCGGTGGCAACTCGCCCTTGGTGGCGGCGACGTCGCCTTCGATCTCCGCGATCGATGTCTCGGCGGCTTCGGCCCGGCCGTGCATGATCTGCCAGCGCGGGCTCTCGGGCAGGTGCCGCCGGACCAGGATGATCACCAGAGCCAGGGCCGGGCCGACCGCGTAGGCGAGCCGCCAGCTCGTGTCGGGCGCGAGGTTGTTGAGCAGCACCAGGGTCGCGATGGTGCCGAGGATGGCGCCCGCCCAGTAGGTGCCGTTGACCGCGAGGTCTACCCGGCCGCGGTATTTGGCCGGGATCATCTCGTCGATGGCGGAGTTGATGGCCGCGTACTCACCCCCGATGCCCATGCCGGCGATGACCCGCGTCCCGTACAGGAAGAGGAACCACTTCCCGCCCGCCGGGGTGATGGCGGTGAGACCGCTGCCGACCAGGTACACGCCCAGCGTGATCATGAACAGGTTGCGTCGTCCCAGCTTGTCCGACAGCTGGCCGAAGAACAGCGCGCCGATGACCTCGCCGATGAGATACCAGGTCGCGATGTCGGCCACTGAGCTGGCCGAGAGGCCGAGCGCCGCCTTGTCGGTCAGGTCGGGTCCGACGTTGGCGGCGATGGTGATCTCGAGTCCGTCGAGGACCCAGGCCACCCCCAGCGCGATCACAAGCCGCGTATGGAATCGCGACCAGGGCAGTCGGTCTATCCGCGCCGGTATCAGGCTCCGGATCGTTCCGGGCTCCGCGGATTGCGACGATGTCACCATGCTCAGGCCTCCCTTGCCGACCGGCAGGCGGCCCAGCTACCCGAGTTCCATCAGTTCATACGCGCCTTCGGCGAGCACGATCACGATTGGATGCAACGAGTAGTTCATTGATTACACCCAGTAGTGTGCATGCGGTTTAAGCTGGGAACACTCGCCGCCGGGGGGACGATGACAAGCACTATGGCGCGGATCCCGCCCGCGTATTACGACGACCAGAATCTCAACTATCAGGATTACTGGACGAGCCGGAACTATGAGCACGAAGCAGAGGTCATGGCTGTGCGGCGGCTGCTGCGCGGCCGCACCTTCGAGCACGCAGTGGACGTCGGCGGCGGCTACGGCCGCCTGTCGGTCGTCCTCTCCGATTTCGCCGGCCGGGTGACGCTGGTCGACGCCAGCCAGCAGCAACTCGACCTGGCCGCCGATTTCCTGTGCGGGCATCCGCGGATCACCCCGCGCTTGATGGACGCCTCCGCGCTGAAGTTCGCGGCGGAGAGCGCGGACCTGGTCAGCATGATCAGGGTGCTGCACCACCTGCCCGACCCGGCGCCGGAACTGCGCGAGCTGTACCGGATCCTGCGGCCGGGCGGCTACGCCCTGATCGAGGTCGCGAACCTGGCCCACGCCGTCAACCGGGTGCGCTACGCGGTCCGCGGCCAGCCGATGCCGCGACGGCCGGTGGACATCCGTTCGGCCGCGCTGCGGACCGAGGGCAGCATCCCGTTCGTGAACCACCACCCGGCCACCGTGATCGCCCTGCTGCGGTCCACCGGGCTGCGGCTGGAGGATCTGCTGTCGGTCTCCAACCTGCGGCACCGGGCCCTGACCCGGTGGGTGCCGCGGCAGACTCTGCTGGCCGTGGAACGGGCGCTGCAGGATCGGTGCGCGCCGCTGTACTTCGGTCCGAGCATGTTCCTGCTGCTGCGGAAGGGGCCGAAACCGACCTGGAAGGTGTGATCATTGCTCCGAGAGGATTGCTTCTAGCTCGGCCAGGGGGTCGCGGACGACCGGGCCGGTCGTCCGTACCAGGGCGCGGCGGATCTCGCCCTGGAACGGGAACGGGGCGGTATACCCGTCGCCGACGGCGGGCCCCCACTCATAGCCGCA
This sequence comes from uncultured Actinomycetota bacterium, assembly GCA_963805805.1. Taxonomy (GTDB): domain Bacteria; phylum Actinomycetota; class Actinomycetes; order Streptosporangiales; family Streptosporangiaceae; genus JAJYUU01. The sequence goes on from CAWDVS010000015.1 coordinate 324,787, forward strand.
GGTCAGGCCCGCGCCGACGCCGTTGAACCCGGACGGGGTGAAGCGCGGGATCGGCCCGCCGGCCACTTCGACGCCGTCGCAGCGCAGCACGCCGGTACCGCCGAGGCCCGCGTCCTTGGTGAACGCGTACTCGATGTGGTGCTCGCCGGGCGTGATGGCGTCCGGCGCGGCGACGACGTGCTGCTCCTTGCCGTACAGGTTGTGCACGTACCGGATCCGGCCGTCCAGGATGTGCAGCGACCAGCCGCCCAGCGCGGAGCCGAGCGCGAGCAGCACCCCGTCGGTGGCCGCCGGGTCGGTGATGGCCACGTCCACGATCAGCGCGTGCGACCGGTTCCGCACGTTCACCGCGACCGGCTCAGGCACCTGGGCGCCGCCGGGAAAGTAGCGGTACTCGTCCCGCGGCGCGCGGTGGTCGGGCTTGGGGTTGACCAGCGCCCAGAGCACCCGGTTGTCCAGCGGCAGCACCTGGTTCCGGCGGGCCTGCGACCACCACAGCTCGACCAGTTCGTGCAGCATCCGGGGGTGCTCGGCGGCCAGGTCGCGCGTCTCGGCCAGGTCCTCGGCGACGTGATAGAGCTCCCAGGCGTCGGTGTCGAACGACGCGTTCGGATCCTGGTCGTCGTACAGCGGCCCGACCGGGTGGAATGCCACCGCCTTCCAGCCGCGGTGGTAGAGCGCCCTGGACCCGAACATCTCGAAGTACTGCGTGTGATGGCGCTCGGGCTCCAGCTGCCCGCCTTCGGCCAGCAGGTAACCGAAGCTCTCGCCGTCCAGCGCGGTCTGCTCGATGCCGTCGAGCTGCGCCGGCAGCTCGATCCCGGTCAGCTCGAGCAGCGTCGGCAGCACGTCGATGGCGTGCGTGAACTGGTGCCGGATCGCGCCCGGCTGTACCGGCCCGCCCGGCCAGGAGACGATGCAGGGGTCGGCCACGCCGCCTTCGTGCACCTCGCGCTTCCACCGCCGGAACGGGGTGTTCCCGGCCATCGTCCAGCCCCACGGGTAGTTGTTGTGGGTACGCGGGCCGCCGATCTCGTCCAGCCGGCGCAGCATCTCCGGGTCCGTCGCCGGGTCGATGTTGACCATCCGGATGTCGTTGATCGATCCCTGGGCGCCGCCTTCGGCACTGGCCCCGTTGTCCGAGACCACCACGACGACCGTGTTGCGGGACTCTCCCAGTTCCCGGATGAAAGCCAGCACCCGGCCGATCTGCTCGTCGGCGTGCGAGAGGAACCCGGCAAAGCACTCCATGAACCTGGCGGCGACGGCGCGCTGGCCGGGGTCGAGGGAGTCCCAGGCGGGCACCCAGGGCGGCCGCGGCGACAGCTGGGTCTGCGGCGGCAGCAGGCCGGCCGCGAGCTGGCGAGCGAAGGTGGCCTCGCGCCAGGTGTCCCAGCCGGCGTCGAACCCGCCGCGGTAGCGGGCCAGCCAGTGCGGGGGCGGCTGATGCGGGCTGTGGCAGGCGCCGGTGGCGAAGTACAGCAGGAACGGCTTGCCCGCGTCCGCGGCCCGCAGGTCGCCCAGGAACTCGATGGCCCGGTCGGCCAGGTCCGCCGAGAGATGGTAGCCCGCGTCGATCGTGCGCGGCGGCCGCACACCGTGGTTGTCGTGGTACAGCGCGGGCACGAACTGATGCGTCTCGCCGCCGTGGAACCCGTACCAGCGGTCGAAGCCGCGGGCCAGCGGCCAGGTGGTGCGGGCGGCGGCCATGCTGGTCTCGTCCTCCGGGGACAGATGCCATTTGCCGACCGCGTAGGTGGCGTACCCGGCCGCGCGCAGGATCTCGGACAGGTAGCCGTTCTCCCGCGGCGGCCGGCCCCAGTAGCCGGGGAAGCCGATGGCGAGGTCCGCGACCCGGCCCATGCCACTGCGGTGGTGGTTACGCCCGGTGAGCAGGCACGCGCGGGTTGGCGAGCAGAGCGAGGTCGTGTGGAAGTTGGCCAGCCGCACGCCGCCGGCCGCGAGGCCGTCGAGCACCGGCGTGCTGATGTCGGAGCCATAGCAACCGAGCTGCGCGAACCCCACGTCATCGAGCACCACGAGCACGATGTTGGGCGCCCCGGGGGGCGGGGCGGGAACGGGGGGCCACCACGGCTCGGAGTCCCGCCAGTCCTGGCCGATCGTCCCGCCGAACTCCTGTGTCACGGTCGCGGTATCCCTTCTCGCCAGCCCGGCCGGTGCGCGGTCGTCTTCATGATGGTGTACATAAGCAGTCGGTATCGTTCGATCGTGGTCGAAGAGAGCGTCGCCGGGGGCGGTCGCCGGCGGTCCGGAAACCGCCGGGCCGAGGCGGCCCGGTACATCCTCGGCGTGCTGCTCGGCGTCGTGGTGCTGGTGCTGCTGTTCGGCAAGCGGGGCGACCTAGCCGCCTCCTGGCACCAGCTCGGCCGGGTCCGGCTGGCCTGGGTAGCCCCGGCAATCGGCGCGGAAGCGACCTCGCTGTGGCTCTACGCCTACCTGCAGCACCGCGTCCTGCGCCTCAGCGGGACCCGGATCCGGATGCCCGCGCTGTACCTGCTGACGCTGGCCAACGACGCCATCGCGGGCACGGTGCCCGGTGAGCCGGCCGTGTCCAGCGCGTACCGGTACCGCTACTACCGGCGCAGCGGGGCGACCAGCGCGAGCGCTGGCTGGACCGTGTTCACGATCCTCGTCGCGCAGGCCATCGGGATGTCGCTGCTGCTCCTGGCCGGCGTGCTGGTGGCGCTGGTCGGCAGCCGGAGCGTAGCCGGGACCGGGGTGACGGTGCTGGGGCTGGTGATCGTGCTGGCCGCGGGCGCCGTGCTGGTCCGCCGGGACCTGGTCCTGCGGCTCGCGGGCGGGCTGATCCGCGGGGCGCGGCGGGTGACCTTGCGGTGGCGAGCCGACGAGCAGGCGCGGAGCGGCGTCGGCGCCAGGATCGAGTCGACGCTGGCGCGGATGCGCGAGATACCGCTGAGCCCGCAATCCACCGCGGCGATCGTCGCGCTGGCCGCGGCGGTGTGGTTCAGTGACTTCGGCTGCCTGGTGTTCAGTTTCCGCGCGGTGCACGCGGCGGTGCCGTGGCACGGCGTGCTGCTGGCTTACGGGGCCGCGCAGGTGGTGGGCTCGTTCCCGGTCGTGCCCGGCGGATTCGGCATCGTCGAGGGCAGCCTCGCGGTCATCCTGACCGCGTACGGCGCGGGCCGTGTGCCGGCCCTCGCCACCGCGATCACGTTCCGCGTCGTGAACTTCTGGCTGGCCATCGTCGTCGGCTGGCTCGCCGTCGCGGTCATCGCGATCCGGGCCCGCCGCGCCGGGCCGGCCGGCACCGGCGAGGATCCGGCCAGCATCGGCGTGGCCGACTCGGGCCTGGCCGACCCGGCTTCGGCTGCGGCTGACTCAGGCGCTGGCTGACTCAGGCGCCGGCTGACTCCGGGTCCTTCTGCTCGACCAGCTCGCCCTCGATGGTGATCTGGATCTCGTCGCTGACCACCCAGCGGCCGTCCAGCAGCATGTTGAAGGTCAGCCCGAAATCGCGCCGGTCGATCTTGGTCTGGGCGCTGTAGGCGATTCGGTGACCCATCATGCCCGGGTCGTTGAACTCGCCGTACTTGGTGACGTCCAGCGTCACCGGCCGGGTGTTGCCTTTGATCGTCAGGTCGCCGGCCAGTGCCCAGTGGTCCGGCCCGGCAGCCTCGATCCCGGTGCTGGCGAACGTCATGGTGGGGAACTTGTCCACCTCAAGGAAGTTCGAGGAGCGCAGGTCGTTGTCCCTGACCTCGTGATTGGTGCGGATGCTGGCGGTCTGGATGACCACTTCCACCGACGAGGCCTCGGGGTGCTCGGCGTCGATGTTCGCGGTGGTGCTCACCTCGGCGAAGTGGCCGCGGACCGTCATCATGCCCAGGTGCTTCGCGGAGAACTCGACCTGCGTGTGGTACGGGTCCAGTTGCCAGTTGCCCATGCTGACCTCCAAGCTCGCCAAGTGACTACTTAAGACCCTAACCACAATGCCGCCTAATCTGGCGGACACCGGTAGCGCCGGGACATAGCCAGCCGCGGTTCAGCCGGAGTGGAACGCCGCGTAGATGATCGCCGCCAGGCGGTCGGTCATCTCCTCCTTGGGCAGCGGGATCTCGTTGGACACCAGGTAGTTCACCCGCTCCAGCATCATCAGGCAGGCCACCGCGGTCAGCTCGGCGTGCGGTGGCGGCTCGCCGTCGGTGGCCTTCCGGGCCGCGGTCATGCCCTGGGTCATGGCCTCGGCCAGCCGGAACATCAGCTGCAGGCCGTCCCCGTACACGTCCTCTTCGACCAGTTCGGCCTGGCTCACGATCCGCAGCACGGTCCCGTGCCTGAGGTAGATGTCGCCGAAGTGCTGGACCCAGCGCCGCAGCGCGAGCTTGCCCGCCTCGTTGCTGGTGACAACCGGGAACTCCCCGGTCACTATCGCGATGTCGTGCAGCGCGTCCTGGAGCAGCGCACGGAGCAGATCGTCCTTGTTGGCGAAGTACAAATAAAAGGTGCCGTGCGAGGTCTTCGCCCGGCGGACGATGTCCTCGACCCTGGCGGCGGACAGTCCGAGTTCGTCGAACACGGCGAGGCCGGCGTCGAGCAGGCGCTGAACCGTCTGCCTGCCCTGGGCGCCGAGGCCGCGCTGCTGCGCGGGAATGCCCCCGTCCAGCGAGGGCCGCGGGGTACGGGGCTCGGCCGACTGGCCGGCCGGCCGCCGGGCGGGCCTCGGGGTGCGCTCCGCGGCCGGGGCGGCCGTTGCTCTGGTCTGGGCCAGCGGAGTGCGGTTCGGGCGCTCTGGCGGCGTGTCGCGGACTATCGTCGGCTGCCTCCCCGCCTGGTAGCTGCCCGCTGGAATGATCTGCGGTCGGCCCGGCGCGCCCAGCCTGGGTTCCCGGCTCATGCAGGCGAGACTAACCTGTCGGCCGGTTGGCCAACAATCTGCCTCGGACTGTTGCCCCGTACTGTGTCGCCTGGGGCTGCAGTTACGGGCGGCAATCAGCCGCAAAGCTGCGGTCCGGCCGGGGCTGGCCGGCCGCGCCTGGAGATCAATTCTGGGACCGGGGAGGAAAGCTGACACGGACATCAGGTGACGCTGACGTCATTATTGCCTTTGCAACTAATTCTGAATCGTGCCGCAATAGGGATCGTGACACGCGACCAGCCGGGAGTCATAGCCGCTGTGCCCACGGCAAATGAACCGGCCGCAGCCGACGCGTGGGAGAGCGAATCAGCTGCGCGTACTGCCAGCCAGGTAACTGAGGAGAACTTCCCCGTCGCGCTGCGGTTCCTCCCGCAACGGCACCGCAGGCACCTGCTTGCGGTCTACGCGTACGCCCGGACCGTCGACGACACCGGCGACCGGGCGCCGGGCGAGCGTCCGAAATTGCTCGCTGAGCTGGCTGAAGATGTCCGGCGCCTGTACGGGGCCGACCCGGCAGCCGAGGGCGGCCCGCGCGCCGCGGCGGTGCGCGGACTGGCCGCGACCGTCACCGAGTGCGCTATCCCGATGCAGCCTTTTCTCGACCTGATAGCCGCGAACCAGCAGGATCAGGTCGTTAGCCGGTATGCCACGTTCGCGGACCTGGTCGGCTATTGCCGGCTCTCGGCTAATCCGGTCGGGCAGATTGTGCTGTATATCTTCGGCAGCTTTACGCCGGAGCGGGCGCGCCGCTCGGACGACATCTGCACCGGGCTGCAGCTGGCCGAGCACTGGCAGGACGTGGCCGAGGACATGCGGGCGGGCCGGATCTATCTGCCGGCCGAGGACATGCGCCGGTTCGGCTGCCGGGAGGAGGACCTGCGGGCGTCGCGGGCCCCTTCGGCGCTGCGCAACCTGCTCGCGTTCGAGGTCGGCCGGGCCGGCGAGCTGATCGACTCCGGGGCGCCGCTCATCGGCGACCTCGGCGTCGTGCCGCGGGCCGCGGTGGCCGGGTTCGTGGCCGGCGGCCGGGCGGCCCTGGCGGCGATCGCGAAGGCGGACTACGACGTCCTGCGGACGACCCCGCGGCCGGGCAAGGGCCGCACCCTGGCCGGACTGGTCCTCGCTTTCGCGCGGGGCAGGTGACGCCGTGACTACCACCGCCGTCCCGGATCAGGCGAGCATCAAGGCCGCGTACCGGCACTGTGAGACCGTCGTCCGGCAGCAGGCGAAGAACTTCGCCTACGGGATCACGCTGCTGCCGGGGGACAAGCGGCGCGCCCTGTCGGCCGTCTACGCGTTCGCCCGCCGCATCGACGACATCGGCGACGGCGATCTGCCCGCCGCGGACAAGATCGCCGCCCTGACCGCCGCCCGCGGGTCGGTCGCGCTGGTGGCCGGGGGCGGCGGCGCGGCCGCCGAGGCCTGCGCCGGCGATCAGGTCCTGCTCGCCCTCTGGCACGCGTCCCGCCTGTTCCCGATCCCGGTGACCGCCTTCGGTGAGCTGATCGACGGCTGCGAGGCGGACGTGCGGGGCACCCGCTACGCGGCCATCGGCGAGCTTGAGTACTACTGCCGGTGCGTGGCCGGCTCCATCGGGCGGCTCTCGCTCGGCGTGTTCGGCAGCAGCGATCCGCGCGCGGCCGAGCCGCTCGCCGACGAGCTGGGCATCGCGCTGCAGCTGACCAACATCCTGCGTGACATCACCGAGGACTTGAACGGCGGCCGGGTCTACCTGCCCGCCGAGGACCTGGCCAGGTTCGGCTGCACGCTGACGCCGCCGGGCGAGGGCGGTGGCAGCGAAGGCAGCGGTGGCGAGTCCGGGGTCGGCGAGCTTGCGACGGGGCCTGCGGGTGCGGGCGGCCAGGGCGCGGGCGCGCCGGGCCGGGTGACCGGCCCGATGGCCGAGCTGATCCGGTTCGAGGCCGACCGGGCGCGGGCCCGCTACGCCACCGGCCTGCGGCTGCTGCCGATGCTCGACCGGCGCAGCGCGGCCTGCACCGGCGCGATGGCCGGGATTTACCGGCAGCTGCTTGAGCACATCGCCGCGTCGCCGCAGACTGCGCTCGGGCAGCGGATGTCGCTGCCCGGCCGGGAGAAGGCGACGATCGCGGTGGCGGCGCTGGCCGGCATCGTGCGGCCGGCCCGCGGCCGCCGGCCGGGGCGAGCCGGCCGGCCCGGCCCAGCCGGGCCCCGTCCAGCCAGCCGCGGAGTCGGCTGGTGCCCAGCCGGGGCCTGGCCAGCCGGGCGACGACACCACCCAGCCGGCTACGACCGCGGAGGGCCGTCCATGACCGGGCCGCGCATCCCGCGTCCGCACGTCGCGGTCATCGGCGGCGGGCTCGCCGGGATCACCGCCGCGATCGCGCTGCGAGACGCCGGCGTCAAGGTCACGCTGCTGGAATCGCGGCCGCGGCTGGGCGGCGCAGCGTCGTCCTACGTCCGCGGCCAGCTGACGGTCGACAACGGCCAGCATGTATTCCTGCGCTGCTGCGAGTTCTACCAGGAGCTGCTCGCCCGGCTCGGCGTGACCGGCTCGGTGGCGATCCAGGACCGGTTCGACATCACCGTGCTGGCTCCGGACGGACGGGCCAGGCTGCGCCGGAGCGCGCTGCCGAGCCCGCTGCACCTGGCCGGGGCGCTGGCGTCCTACCGCCTGCTGTCGCTGCGCGAGCGGGCGAACGTCGGGCGGGCCGCGCTCGCGCTGCGACAGGCCGACCCGGCACGGCCCGACCTGGATCAGGTCCGGCTCGGAGACTTCCTGGCCGCGCGCGGCCAGAGCGAGCGGGCCCGGCGTCTGCTGTGGGACCTGTTCGTGGTGTCCGCGCTGAACATCGCGGGCGACGACGCCAGCGTGCCGCTCGCCGCGACCGTCGTGCGCACCGGGCTGCTCGGCGGCCGGGGTGCGGCCGACATCGGGATGGCGACCGTACCGCTCGGCCAGCTGCACGACACGGCCGCCGGCGCGCTGCTGGCCCGGCTGGGCGCGACCGTGCGGCTGCGGGCCAGGGCGGCCGCCATCGATCAGGACCCGGCAGGCGGCTACCGCGTCCGGCTCACCCAGGCGGATCCGGCGGACGGCGAGCCGGGTGACACCGGCGACAGCCCGGCGACCCTGCACGCCGACGGCGTCGTGCTCGCCGTGCCGCCTGGCCAGGCGGCCCGGCTCGGCGCTACGGCCGGGCTGCCGGCGGCCGCGAGCTGGGACGCGCTCGGGTACTCACCGATCGTGAACGTGCACGTCCTGTACGCGCAGCCGGTCATGGACCTGCCGTTCGCGGCGGCGGTGGATTCGCCGGTGCAGTGGGTGTTCGACAAGACCCGGCAGGCCGGCCTGCCGACCGGGCAGTACCTGGCGATCTCCCTGTCGGCGGCCGACGAGTACATCGACGTACCGACCGCCACCTTGCGCGAGCAGTTCGTGCCCGCGCTGGCCCGGCTCTTCCCGGCCGCGGCCAGCACCGAGATCACCGATTTCTTCGTCACCAGGGAACGCCGGGCTACGTTCCGGCAGGCGCCCGGGTGCGCAGGGCTGCGCCCGGGTACCGCAACCCCTGCGCAAGGGCTAGTGCTTGCCGGTGCGTGGACCGACACCGGCTGGCCCGACACTATGGAGGGTGCAGTGCGAAGCGGGCATAACGCAGCTGATCAGCTCATCCGCGAGCTGACCGCGGCAGATCGGGCAACCACGGCAGTCACGCCAGAGCCGGCCGGGCGGGGTGCGCGATGACGATGACCATGCCGGCCGGAGTGCAGGTTGCCCGCGATCTCGTCGGACCGTCGATCGCGGCCGCGGTCGGGCGGCTGAACCCGAGCGTGCGCGCCGTCGCCGCCTACCACCTGGGCCTCGCGGACGCGACCGGCAAGCCGGTCACCGCCGGCGCGGGCAAGGCGCTGCGGCCAGCGCTGGCGCTGCTGTCGGCCCGCGCCGCCGGCGCCCCGGCCGAGCGCGCCGTCAGTGCGGCCGCCGCGGTGGAACTCGTGCACAACTTCTCGCTCCTGCACGACGACATCATGGACGGCGACACCGAGCGCAGGCACCGGCCCACCGCGTGGACGGTGTTTGGCGTCGGGCCCGCGATCCTGGCCGGCGACGCGCTGCTGGTGCTGGCGCAGGACCTGCTGCTGGAGACGCCGCCGTACGGGGTCTGGGCGGCGCGGTGCCTGTCCGCCGCCGTACAGCGGCTGATCGCGGGCCAGAGCGCGGACCTGGACTTCGAGCGCCGCGACGACGTGCAGGTGTCGGAGTGCCTGGACATGGAGGCCGACAAGACGGCGGCGCTGATGGCGTGCGCGTGCAGCATCGGCGCCATCTATACGGGCGCCCCGGCGGCGCTCGTGCTCAGCCTCGCGGAGTTCGGCACCGGGGCCGGCCTGGCCTTCCAGCTCGCCGACGACATGCTCGGCATCTGGGGAGCGCCGGACGTCACCGGCAAGCCGGTCGGCTCTGACCTGCGGGCCAGGAAGAAGTCAATGCCCGTCGTCGCGGCGCTGACCAGCGGCACCGAGGCGAGCGCCGAGCTGGCCGCGCTGCTGGCGGGCCAGGAGCCGCTGACCGAGCAGCAGGTCGAGCGGGCCACCTGGCTGGTCGAGCAGGCTGGCGGCCGGGACCAGACCGAGGCCATGGCGGCCAAGGCGCTGGACAGCGCGTTCGGCGCTCTGGGCCGCGCCGACATGCCCGAGGACGCGCGGGCCGAATTGTCAGGGATCGCCGAGTTCATCACGGCGCGCCAGTGGTAGCCGCCCCCGACCTCGCCGGGTCCGCCGATCCGGCCGTCTCCGCCGCCACGGCCGCCACGGCCGCGCGCGCCGCGCTGGACCGGGCGGTGGCGTGCCTGACCGGCCTGCAGGACCCAGCCGGCTGGTGGCAGGGCGAGCTGGAAACCAACGTCACGATGGACGCCGAGGACCTGCTGCTGCGTGAGTTCCTCGGCATCCGGACCGACGCGGAGACGGCGGCGGCGGCCCGCTGGATCAGGGCCAGCCAGCGGGCAGACGGCACCTGGGCGAACTTCCGCGGTGGCGAAGCCGACCTGTCCACCACGGTGGAGGCCTACACGGCGCTGCGGCTGGCCGGGGACAGCCCGGAGGCGCCGCACATGGCCACCGCCGCGAGCTGGATCCGGGCCCGCGGCGGGATCGAGGCCACCAGGGTGTTCACCCGGATCTGGCTGGCACTGTTCGGCGAGTGGCGGTGGGACGACCTGCCGGTCATGCCCCCCGAGCTGATCTACCTGCCGCGCTGGTTCCCGCTGAACGTCTACGACTGGGCCTGCTGGGCCCGGCAGACGATCGTGCCGCTCACCGTCGTGTGCTCGTTCCGGCCGGTCCGGCCGTTCCCGTTCACGCTGACCGAGCTGCGCGGCTACGGCCGAAGCGCCAGCGACCCGGGCAGCGTGCTGCGGGACCCGTGGACTGCGGTCTTCCAGGGCCTGGACAAGGCCCTGCGCGGCTACGAGCGCAGCCTGGGCCGCGGCAAGCCGGCCGCCGCCCTGCGCACCGCGGCCATGCGCAGGTGCGCCGAGTGGATCATAGCCAGGCAGGAGCGAGACGGCTGCTGGGGCGGCATCCAGCCGCCGTGGGTGTACTCGCTGCTCGCGCTGCACCTGCTGGGCTACGAGCTCGATCATCCCGTCATCAAGCGCGGGCTGGCCGGCCTGGACCGGTTCACGATCCTCGAGGACGGGCCGGATGGCCAGGTGCGACGGCTGGAGGCCTGCCAGTCGCCGGTGTGGGACACCGCGCTGGCGATGGTGGCCCTCGGTGACGCCGGGCTGCCCGCCGACCATCAGGCCCTGCAGGCCGCTGGCCAGTGGCTGCTGGACGAGGAGATCCGCGGCCCGGGCGACTGGCAGGTGCGCAGGCCAGGCCTGACTCCGGCCGGCTGGGCTTTCGAGTTCGACAATGATGGGTATCCGGACATCGACGACACCGCCGAGGTGTTGCTGGCGCTGCGCCGGGCGCGCGCCGCGGGGGAGCCGGACGACCTGGCCAGGCGGGCTGCTCCCGCGTTCGACCGGGCCATCGCCTGGCTGACGGGGATGCAGTCGCGTGATGGCGGCTGGGGGGCGTTCGATGCGGACAACACGAAGAGGCTGGTGACAAAGCTGCCGTTTTGTGACTTCGGGGAGGTCATCGACCCGCCCTCGGCCGACGTGACCGCGCACACCGTGGAAGCGCTGTGTGCCGAGGGCCGGGCGGACAGCAAGGCGGTCCGCCGGGGCGTGGCCTGGCTGCTGCGCGCCCAGGAGCCCGATGGATCCTGGTTCGGCCGCTGGGGCGCCAACTACGTCTACGGCACCGGCGCGGTCGTGCCCGCCCTGCTCGCGGCCGGCGTGCTGCCGGGCAAGCCGGTCATCCGGCGCGCCGTGACGTGGCTGATCGGCCATCAGAACCCGGACGGCGGCTGGGGCGAGGACCTGCGGTCCTACACCGACAAGGCGTGGGCTGGCTGCGGCGAGTCGACCGCGTCGCAGACTGCCTGGGCGCTGCTGGCGCTGCTTGCGGCCGGCGGGGACGACGCCATGCGCAGCGCCGAGCGCGGCGTGCAGTGGCTGGCCGCGACCCAGCAGCCGGACGGGAACTGGGATGAGCCGCAGTTCACCGGGACCGGCTTCCCTGGGGACTTTTATATTAACTATCACCTTTATCGGCTGGTTTTCCCGGTGAGTGCGCTCGGCCGCTACCTGGCAGGTGTCCGGTGACCAAGCTGACCGTCTGCGCGCCGCTGGGCATCGAGGCCCTCGCGGTCCGGCGCGGACTGCGCGGCGCGACCGCACCGGACGCGGCTCAGGTCGTGCGGGCCGGCTACGGCCCGGCCAGGGCAGCTGCGACGGCGGCGCGCCTGCGCGCGGCTGGCCCGCCGGAGGCGCTGGCCGTTGCGGGCGTCGGCGGCGGCGCGGCCGCGGACCTGCGCACTGGCGACGTGGTCGTCGCGAGCCAGGCGTCCTACCAGGGCACGACCGTCAGCTGCCCGTCCGCGCCGCTGCTGGCCGGGGAGCTGCAACGGGCGGGCCTGCGGGTCCGGGTCGGGCCGGTGCAGACCGTCGACCGGCTGCTCAAGCCGCGCGACCTGACCGGCGTCGCGGCCGGCGGGGCGATCGCGGTTGACATGGAGTCGGCACCGCTGCTGGCCGCGGCCGGCGGCGGCCCGGCCGTGGTGATCCGGGCCATCTCCGACACCCCGGAGCGCTCCGTGCTCAGCCCCGGCATCGTGACCGGCGGCATCGCCGCGCTGCGGTCGCTGCGGCTGGCCGCCCCGGCGCTGGCCCGGTGGGCAGCGGCCTGCCAGCCGCGGCGGATAGTGCTGGCCAGCCCCCGGTCGTTCTGCGCGGGTGTGGAGCGGGCCATCGAGATCGTCGAGCGCGCGCTCGACCTGTACGGCGCCCCGGTCTATGTGCGCAAGCAGATCGTGCACAACAGCGTCGTCGTGGCTGAACTGGCCGCCAAGGGCGCGATCTTCGTGGAAGAGCTGCACGAGGTACCCGACGGCGCGACGGTGGTGTTCTCCGCCCACGGAGTGTCGCCGGAGGTGCGCCTGGAAGCCGACCGGCGCGGTCTGCGACCGATCGACGCCACCTGCCCGCTGGTGGCCAAGGTGCACGCCGAGGCGCGCCGGTTCGCGACCGAGGGCTACCTGGTCGCGTTCATCGGCCACGCCGGGCACGAGGAGGTCGAGGGCACCCTCGGCGAGGCGCCCGCCGCCATGGCGCTGGTGGAGTCCGCCGCGGACGTGGCCCGCCTGCGGCCGGCCGACCCCGGCAAGGTGGCGTACCTGATGCAGACCACCCTGTCGGTCGACGAGGCCTCGACCATGGTGGACGCGCTCACCGACCGGTTCCCGGCCGCGCGCGGGCCTGGCAGCGACGACATCTGCTACGCGACGACGAACCGGCAGCTGGCGGTCAAGGCGATCGCCGAGCAGTGCGACCTCGTGCTGGTCGCCGGGTCGTCCAACTCGTCCAACTCACGCCGGCTGGTCGAGACGGCAGAGCGGGCGGGCACGCCCGCCTACCTGGTCGACGGGCCCGAGGACATCGAGCTCGGCTGGCTGACCGGAGCGTCAGCCATCGGGATCACCGCGGGCGCGTCCGCGCCGCCTGCCGTGGTCAGCCAGATCACCAGCGCGCTGGCCGGACTTGGCCAGCTGGACATCACTGAACGCACCGTTGTGGCCGAGTCTGTGCAATTCGGCCTGCCCAAGGAGGTCAGAAGACTATGACGATGCCGCTGCGGCAGAGCCTGCGCGTCGGCACTTACCTGATGCGCCAGAAGTTGGCGCGCCGGGATAAGTTCCCGCTGCTTGTCGAGCTTGAGCCGCTGTTCGCCTGCAACCTCAAGTGCGCGGGCTGCGGCAAGATCCAGCAGCCGGCCAGCCTGCTGAAGCAGCGAATGCCGGTCGAGCAGGCGCTGGCCGCGATCGAGGAGTGCGGCGCGCCGATGGTGTCGATCGCCGGCGGCGAGCCGCTCATGCACCCGCAGCTGCACGTGCTGGTGGAGGAGCTGATCAAGCGCAAGAAGTTCGTCTTCCTCTGCACGAACGCGCTGCTGATTCCGCGCCATATCGACAAATTCAAGCCGTCGCCGTACTTCGCCTGGGTGGTGCACATCGACGGGCTGAAGGACCGGCACGACGAGTCGGTGTGCAAGGAAGGCGTGTTCGACGAGGCCGTCGCGGCGATCAGGGAGTGCAAGCGGCGCGGCTTCCGGGTCAACACGAACACGACCGTCTTCAACACCGACACCCCGCACACGGTCATCGACGTGCTCAACTTCCTCAACGACGACCTGCAGGTCGACGACATGCAGATCTCGCCCGCCTACGCCTACGAGAAGGCGCCGGATCAGGACCACTTCCTCGGCGTGACCGAGACGCGGGAACTGTTCCGCAAGGCGTTCGCGGACGGGAACCGGAAGCGCTGGCGGCTCAACCACACGCCGCTGTTCCTGGACTTCCTTGAGGGCAAGGTCGACTACGGCTGCACCGCGTGGGGCATCCCGTCCTACTCGCTGCTGGGCTGGCAGCGACCGTGCTACCTGATGGCCGACGGGTACGCCAAGACGTACGCGGAACTGCTCGAGAGCACCGACTGGGATGCCTACGGCCGGGGCAAGGACCCGCGCTGCGCCAACTGCATGGCGCACTGCGGCTACGAGCCGTCGGCCGTGCTGGCCACGACCTCGTCGCTGCGCGAGTCGATCCGCGCCATCCGCGGCACCTGACCGCGCGCCGCGCGGGCGCCGCCTGGCGCTCGCGCGGACGCCCAGCCTGGCCAACGGCTGCGGGTGCTGCCCGGTGTGGCTGGCGCTCGCCGTGCCGCCAGCGCGTCGCTAGCGCTCCGCCGCGGCCGCCCAGGCCTGGCTGAGCGCCTGGCCGATCAGCTCGGGCGGCTGCGCGCCGGAGATCCCGTACCGGCGGTCGATCACGAAGAACGGCACCCCGGTCGCGCCGAGGGCCTGGGCCGTCTGCTCGTCAGCGGTGACGTCGGCGCCGAACTGGTCGGAGTCGAGTACCGCGGCGACCTCGGCCGGATCGAGCCCGGCGTCGGCGGCCAGCCGGGCCAGGGCGGCCCGGTCGAACACCGAGTCTTGCTCGGTGAAGTACGCGCGGTGCAGCCGCTCGACCAGGTCGGGCTGCCGCCCGCGCTCCCTGGCCAGTTGCAGCAGCCGGTGCGCGTCCCTGGTGTTGCCGCTGCGCAGATCACCCATCCGGAACGTCAGGCCGGCCTGCGCGGCCCGCTGCTCCATCTGCCGCTGTGCGGCCCGCGCCTGGTCGGGGGTCATCCCGTACTTGCTGGCCAGCAACTCGACCGTCGGCGTCGTCGCGTCCGCAGGCGCCGCAGGGTCGAGCTCGAACGAGCGGTAGACGACGTCCACCTCGTCCCGGTGGCCGAACTGCTGCAGGGCCTGCTCGAAGTTCCTTTTGCCGAGGTAGCACCACGGGCAGACGATGTCAGACCAGATCTCTACTTGCATGCTGAGCCTTAACGTGCTGGCATGCCCCCGCCTTCCCTGGAAAGCTCTGACGGCATGGACATCACCCAGCTCATCCTCGACGACCATCATGAACAGCGGCGCTTGTTCGCCATCCTGGAGCAGGTAGACAGCGGCGACACGGTGACGCTCGGCGAGATCTGGGCACGGCTGGCGACGTTCCTTGAGACGCACGCGCGGGCCGAGGAAGAGATCTTCTACCCGCAACTGCTCTACGTCGGCCGGGCCGCGGGCCGGCTCGGGACGGCCGAGGACGAGACCCTGGACGCGATTCACGACCACAACGACATCCGCGACACCATCGCCGCGGTGGCCGGCCATCCGGTGGGCAGCCCGGAGTGGTTCGCCGCGGTCGCCGCGGTGAACGCCGCCAACGGCGACCACATGGCCGAGGAAGAGCGGGAGGGGCTGACCGACTTCCGCCGGGAGGCGAGCCTGCAGCGGCGGCACGACCTCGCCGTCGCGTTCGCCGCGTTCGAGGCGCGGCACGTCGCCGGCGTGCCGCCGGTGGACCAGGACCCGGAACAGTACGTGCAGCAAGCCGAGCGCGCGCTGCCGGGCTCAGGGCAGCCGGGCTCGCTCGGCATCGGCAGCCTGCGCGGAACCTGACCCCGACTGTGTCTACTCAGGGTCGCTATAGCGTCCAAAGTAGGCACAGTGCGCCCAGCCGGGTCGCTCAGCCGGTGTTCTGCAGGCCGGCCGCCACGCCGTTCACCGTTAGCAGCAGGAAGCGCTCCAGCGCCGCCGTCTCGGCCGCGTCCTCGCTGGCCCGCAGCGCGGTCAGCGCCCGCAGCTGCAGGTGCGACAGCGCGTCCACGTACGGGTCGCGCAGCGACACCGCCCTGGCGAGCACCGGCCGGCCCGCGAGCAGCCGGTCGTGCCCGGTGACCAGGAGCGCCAGCTCCCGGCTGCGGTCGTACTCGGCCAGGACCTGCGCGGCCAGCCGGTCGTTGCCGCCCAGCGCCAGGTAGCGCACGGCGATCCGGCGGTTCGTCTTCGCCAGGCTCATCTCCGCGTTGTCGAGCAGCACCTGGAGCAGCGGCCAGTCGCGGTAAGCGGCCCGCACCGCGGCCAGCCCGCCGGGCTCTGTGAGCGCGGCCGCCAGACCGCTGCCCAGGCCGTACCAGCCGGGCAGGTTCACCCTGGTCTGCGCCCAGGCGAACACCCACGGGATCGCGCGCAGGTCCGCCAGCCCGGCCGGCGGCGCCACGCCGCGGCGGGCCGGGCGTGATCCGAGCCGCATGCCGCCGATCTCGGCGAGGGGGCTCAGCTGCGCGAACCATTCCGCGAACCCGTCGGCGGTGACCAGCGCGCGGTAGGCCTGCAGGGCGCCGTTCTCCAGCGCCTCGATGACCGGGCCGGCCGCCGCGCCCGGCCGCGCAGCGGGACCGGCCGCCGCGCCGGGCCTGCCGCCGGGACCGGGGCCGGCCCGGTCCGCGGCGCTGGCCAGCGTGCTCACCGACGCCTGCAGCACGGCGGAGGTGACCTGCTCCAGGTGCCGCTGCCCGATCGCCGGGTGGCCGTACCTGGCGAAGATGACCTCGCCCTGCTCGGTGACTTTGAACCGGCCGTCGACCGAGCCGGGGGCCTGCGCGAGTACGGCCCGCCCGGCCGGGCCGCCGCCGCGGCCGAGCGCGCCGCCCCGGCCGTGGAAGAGCACGAGGGTGATCTCCCGGTTGGCGGCCCAGCGGACGAGCCGGGCCTGCGCGTCATACAGCCGCAAGGTGGCGCTGACCATGCCCAGTTCCTTGGCTGAGTCGGAGTAGCCGAGCATGACCTCCAGCCGCCTGCCGGTGACGGCCAGCCGCCGCGCGACCGGCTCGAGCGCGATCATCTCGTCGAGCACCTCGACCGCGTTCGCCAGATCGTCGCCGCTCTCGAACAGCGGCACGATGTCGAGCACCGGCGGGGCGGCCGGGCAGGCTCGCTCGGCCAGCTCGTGCACGGCCGCGAGGTCGGCTGCCGACGTGGTGAAGCTGACCACGTACCGGTGGCAGGCCTCGACGCCGTGCCGGCGCTGGATCGCGGCGATCGCGGTGAAGGTCGCGAGCACCTCCTGCGTCTGCGCGGACAAGGCCCCGCCGGCCCGCAACTCCCGCAGCGCCGCCGCGTGCACGGCGCTGTGCTGGCGCACCTCCAGCCCGGCGAGGTGAAAGCCGAATGTCTCGGTCTGCCAGATCAGGTGCTGCAGCTCGCCGAACGCCTGCCGGTCCGCTCCGACCGCGGCGAGCGCGCGCTGGGCCAGCCGCAGGTCGGCTAGAAACTCGGCGGCATGGCGGTACGGCAGGTCGGCCGCGTCCGAGCCGACCCTGGTCGCCTGCAGCCGCTGCGCCGCGTACAGCAGGAACGTGCGGAACGGCTCATCGGGGGCGTGCGAGCTGAGCTCGCCGAGCAGGGCCGGATGCTTGTCGGCGGCGACCGCGAGCGCCGCCGCGAGTTCCGCGTCCGCGGTGCCGCCGGCCGGGCCCGAGCTGTCCAGCACTGGCCCGGCGCTCAGGTCGGCGGCCACCGTAAGCGACCGGCCGATCCTGACGGTCGCGTTCTCCAGCGCCCGCAGGGCGTGCTCGGCCTGGATCCGCGCGGCCTGCTCGGTGACCGCGGCCGTCACGAACGGATTCCCGTCCCGGTCCGCCCCGATCCAGCTGCCGTAGCGAAGGAACGCGGGGGCCCTGGGCGGGCGGACGCCCGACGCCTCGCCCTGCAGGGCCTGATCGAGGGCCCGGTACACGGCCGGTGCCAGCCGGAACAGCGTGTCGTCGAACACCGCCATCCCCGACCTGACCTCGTCGAGCGGCTGCATGGCCCGGCTGCGCAGCGGCGACGTGCGCCAGAGCAAGTCGATCTCCTCCCGGAGCCGGCGCGTCACCTCCGCCGCGGCCGCCGCTCCCGGCTGCCCGGCGTCGAGCGCGACCAGCAGCGCGCTGATTCGCCGCAGCGATTCGGTCACGGCCCGCCTGCGCGCCTCGGTCGGGTGCGCGGTCAGCACCGGGTGCACTTCGAGCCGTCCGATCAGCGCGTCCTGGTGACCGGCGCCGAGCTGGGTGTGCCGGAGGCTGGCGATCGCCGCGGCCAGCGACTCGCGGACCGGTGCGGTGCCGGTGTCGCGCTCGCGCAGGGTGCGGATCCGCTGCTGTTCCTCGGCCAGGTTGGCCAGGTGGAAGTAGACGGTGAACGCTCTGGCTACCGCCTCGGCCCGGCCGAGCGGCCAGCCTTGCACCAGCGCGGCGATCTGGTCGTCGGCTTCCGGGCCGGCCGCCAGCCGCGCGGCGATGACCCGGTGCCGCAGATCCTCGACGTCATCGAGCAGATCCTGACCTGCTTGCTCGCGGATGACCTGGCCGAGGATCTCGCCCAGCAGCCGGACGTCTCGCCGCATGGCCACCGGGAGCTGCCTGCTGTCGGCGTCGCGGGTGTCGGTCTCGCTGGTCTCTGCGCTGGCCACTGAGCCAGCGTAATCGGGGCGCCGGATTACGGGCCGGCCTGGGCCGCAGCGGCCGTGATAGCCTTTGCGATGATCATTTACGCGGTACCGGCGCGGCGATGGCGCCCGGCTGGCCGCGTCTGTTCCGCCCGTAGCGCCCCGCAGGGCAGCTAACCGTGACCAGACAGGTAATCAAGCTCGGCTCCAGTTCCATCGCCAGCCAGGACGGGCTCGCGCTGGACGTCATTGCCAGCCTGGTCAGCCAGATCGCGGCCGCGCAGCGGGACGGGCACGAGGTCATCCTGGTCACGTCCGGGGCCGCCCGGCTGGGCCGCCGGCTGCTCGCGTTCGAAGGGCCCGCGGCGGGGGCCGCGCCCGCGCTGCACGCGACTCGTCGAGGCGATCCGCTCGGCGCTGCCGGAGCCCGGCCAGGCCAGCTCCCGCCGGGACGGCGCGGCGGACTACCGCCGTCTGGTTTCCGGCCTGCATGACACGCTGCTGCGCTACCAGGCGCCCACGGCCGGCGAAGACGGGCTCGGCACCGCGCTGCCGGCCGCGGTCGGCCAGCCCGCGCTGATGGCGCTGTACCGGCAGCTGGCGGCCGCCGTCGGGGTGGAGGTGTGCCAGGTCCTCATCTCCCGCAGCGACCTGGCCTCGGCCCGGGCGATGGGCGACCTGGGCCAGCTGCTGCGGGAGGCGGCAGGCCGGGGCCTGCTGCCGATCGTCAACGGCAACGACGCGACCGACCCGGTCTCCGCGCTGGACAACGACCAGGTGGCGGTCGCGATCGCGGTCGCGGCCGAGGCGTCCCGGCTGCTGTTCCTGACCGACGTCCGGGCCGCGTACCGGGACTCGTCGCTGCAGGACCGGATCATCCGGCTCACGCCCGCGCAGGCGCGGGCGGTGCGGGTGACCGGGGCCGGCACCGGCCGTGGCGGCATGGGCTCCAAGCTCGGCGCGGCCGCGAGGGCGGCGTGCTGCGGCGTGGAGTGCGTGATCGGCTCGGCCAGGGAACCGGACGTGGTGCGCCGCAGCCTGAACCCGCGGGCCCGGCTCGGCACGGTGGTCAAGGCCGCGGGACCGCGGCTGGACCCGGCGGGCCGGTGGATCGGCGGCATGGCCTACTCGGCCGGCTCGCTGCACGTGAATCGCGAGGCCGAGGTGAGCCTGCGCACCGGCAGCACGCTGTTCCTGTCCGGGGTGAAGCGCGTGGACGGCGACTTCGCCGCGGGTGCCGTGGTCGAGTTGCAGGACGTCCGGCACCCGGAGCGGCTGCTCGGACGTGGCTCGGTCGCGCTGCCGGCCAGCATTCTCCGGCTGCTGCGCGCCCTGTCCCCGCAGCAGGTCGGGTGCGTGATCTCGGTGCTGCTGCGGCTGCGGTACGTGCCTAACGATGTCCGCGGGGGGTCCGGGGGGTCGTCCCCCCGAGCTGGTACGGACGTCGTGAGCCTGACCAATCCGGCTGTCTACGCTGACTGCAAGGAGCTGGCCACCGGCGAGTCGCGGGCGAGCCAGGAGGCGTTCGCGCAGCTGGCTGCGTTGTCGCCGGAACGGGTGGCGGAGCTAGCCGACTCGCTGCTGCTGGCGCAGCCGCAGCTGTGCACCACGTTCCTGCTGGCGGGCGGATTCCGGCAGGGCCAGGTGCCCGCGGAAGAGGCGGCGCGGCGGGTGCTGCGTGACATCCACGCCGTGCACCGCGAGTCGCTGGTGGTCTACCCGGCCTGATTGTCGCGCTGCTATCGCTGGTCGCAGGCCGGGCAGCCCGCCAGCTTCCGCGACGGCCACTCGTGCGCCAGCAGCGCGAAGTCGATCTCGTCGGCCCACTCGCCCTTGAACCACTCGTTCTCCCGCAGATGCGCTTCCTGGCGCATCCCGAGACGGCTGGCCAGCCGCGCTGATGCGGAGTTCCTGGCGTCGATCCTGGCGATGACGCGGTGCAGCCCCAGCTCATCGAAGGCCAAGTGCAGGCCCGCGTGCGCGGCCTCGGCCGCGAAGCCGCGGCCGGAGTAGGCGGGGCTGAAGGCGTAGCCGATCTCACCGCAGCTGTGCTCGGCGCTCACCCAGCGCACCAGCACATCCCCGATGACCTTGCCGGAATCCATGAGCTCGGCACCAAGAGTGATCGAGTCACCCTCCTGGTCAAGCGTCTGCCGGCGCCACGCGCCGTCGATGCGGGCGAGCACCGCCGCCTTATCCTGCGGTTCAAACGGAACGTACCGGCACACCTCGGGGATCGACCGGTACTCCACCAGATCGTCGGCGTCGGCCGTCGTCAGCGGCCGGAGCAGCAAGCGAGCCGAGCGGACCGGATAACCCGGGTCAAGCCTCATCCGGATCTCGCGGGCCCGGCCTGGCGGTCGCGCGGCACGACGACGTACTGGCGCAGGTACAGGTCGCGGAACGTGACCGGCCCGCGCGGCCCTGGCACCACGTCGATGTTGATCCCGGTCTCCGGCAGTGACAGCAGCTTGAACCCGTCCAGTAGCCGGGTGGTGGCGTTCCAGAACGCGCCGGTGCCCGCGTAGCTGTCCAGGAAGATCCGCGCGGCCGCTGCGTCGGCGGCCACGATGGCGGCCGCCAGGCCGGAGGTATCCCGGTTGGCGATCTCGGCCGCGTGCCGGGGACCCGTGGCCGGCGCGATCGTGATCGTCGCTTCCGCGCCCGCGTCCAGCGCCCACTCGTGCCCGAGCGGGTGCCGGTGCGGCGGCAGCGAGACGGCGACGCCGAGCCGCGCGGTCAGCGCGGTGATGTCCGGTATCGCCGTGGTCCAGAGCGCGTCGTGCACCAGCAGCAGGTTCAGCCGGTTGCACACCCCGAGCCGGTCCAGGCTGGCCTCGATCAGCCGGCCCGCGAGCGCCAGGTCCGCGGACTCGTCCAGGTAGAGCACACCGCCGCCGTCCGCGTGTGCGAGCGTCCTAACCCCGTGCAGCGCGGCCTCGCGGGCTAGCGCCCTGGTGCTGTCACCGCTGCCGCGCAGGATGACCAGCGGCACCAGCCGGGGCTGCCGGACAAGCGCGAACGCGCTATCCCGGCCGGCCACCCGGAGCAGCTGGATGGCGGCCGGGTCAAGGCCGCAATCGCGCATCGCCGGCCAGACGACGTCGTCGATCAGGGCGGCCGCGGACCGGATGGCGCTCGATCCGGTCCGCAGCACCCCGGCGTTGCGTGACTTGATGAGCTGCGAGGCGACATCGACCACGACGTTCGGCCTGGCCTCGAAGTTCGCCCCGACGACCCCCACCGGCCGGCGCCGTTCGTGCAGCTCCAGGCCGCCGGACAGATCCCTGAGCCGGGTCTGGCTGGCCTCGGCGGGCACGTCCGCGAGCGTCCGGAGCTGATCGGCCATCGCGCCGATCCTGGTCTCGTCCAGCGCCAGCCGGTCCACGAACGCGGCGGCCAGCCCGGCGGCCGTGGCCGCGTCGACATCCTGCGCGTTCGCGGCGAGGACGACGCTCGCGCGTTCGGCGAGCCGGTCCGCCATCGACCGCAGCGCCTGGTCGAGTTCGGCGGCCGGGCGGTGCAGCAGCGGGCCGGCGGCCGTCCTGGCCGCCTCGCCTGCCTCGATGACCGCCGCCTCGGCTTCCGCCGCGGCCCTGGCGTCGTCCGTCATGGTCGCCTGCCTCCGGGATGCGTCGCACCTCGAAGGATATCGAGCGAGAGGCTGCCGCTAGCGCGCCTGGCTGCCGTGATCGCGGCCGGCGACCTGCAGTTCGCGCTCGGTCCGGCAGGGCGAGCGGCGCGGCGGCGACGTCCCGGCCGGCCCGGGTCCGCGGCCGGTAACCGCGGCGCCAGTCAGCCGATGGCAGCGAGCCAGCCCTTGCGATGCCGGCCGGCGTACAGCGGCGCTGGCGCCGCGCCACTCGTAGTCGAACATCACCCATGCTCCTCGCAGATCAGGCTTGCGCCGGGATGGCCAGGGCGGGGCACTCCGTCCCGGACCGCCGGCCTCCCCATGATTCCCGGCGTTCCGTACCCCGGCCCGAACGTTAGCGTGCACACGGGCCGGTCAGGCGAGTCGTGCCCCGCCCTGGTTACCTGTGCAGTCAACCGCGCTCGCGGTCCGGGCCGCCATCCCCGAACTCAGGGATGCGCCGCGCTTGTCGCCCGGCCTAAAATGCCCGATACCGCACCCGTACGCCCGGCCGCGGCTCGCTGGCCGGCCCTGGCAGGAACTGGTCCCGCTGCGCATGGCGATCGACTCCACTCGTGACGACGACGTATGTCACCACCGCGTCCGGAGCCGTGACCGCGATCCCGGCCGGTACTCAGCTGGTGTTCGGCCGCGGACCGGACGCCCACCTGATCGTGGCCGCGGGCCGCGGGCTGTCGCGCCGGGCCGGGACCATCACGGCGGTCGAGGGCGGTGCCTGGGTCGCGAACATCAGCCAGACGCACGCGCTGTACGCCGAGGGCGACGGCTACCGGATCCGGCTGCCCCGGATGGATCAGGCCGGCGAGCCGGCCCAGGGCTGGTTCCTGCGCGAGGGCAGCGTGCTGGTGGGTTCGCGGGCGATGCTGGACGAGGGTCAGGCGCTGCGGCTGATCGTACGGGCGGCCGCCACCGCGGACGGCGCCGACCAGGCGCGGCCCCGGGCCGACGGCGACGCCACCCTGCTGCCGTTGTACCTGGACCCGAACACCAAGCTGTACCTGGTGGCGCTCATGTGGTGCCGGCCGTGGCTGATCGACCAGTCGCGCGGCACCGCCCTGCCGCGCACCCCGGAGATCGCCAGGGCCGCGCTCGAGGTCACCGACGCCCACCACGAGCTCGAGCAGTTCGACACCGACCAGGCCGTCCGTGACCGGCTCTCGGCCCGGGTCGGCGAGCACCTCAAGGTGCTCCGCCGCAAGATCACCGAGCGCGGCCTGGTCCGGCCCGGCGCCCGGCTGTCGGACGAGGTCGCGGTCGGCGCGCTGATCGAGAACGGCGTCGTCACTGCCGCCGACCTGGAGCGGCTCGCCGATCCGGCGTGGTGCTCGCGGCAGGAGGATCTCTGGTGGACAACGGCGCTGTAGCGGCGCCGGTTAGCTGGGGGGCGACGCTCTGACGCCGAACCGGGCCCTGGCCACCTGGTTGCCGGGACCATTGACGATCACCCCGAAGGGCCCGGTGGGGAAGGGCCGGAGAAGAACTGCTGCCCCTTGATCGGGTAGCTGAACGCGCCCTGCTTGTTGGTGACCAGATGCACGACCGTTATCGGGTCGGCCGTATCGGCCCGCGACCCGGCCGTGGGCAGGTCGAATAGCCGGAGCGTCAGCCGGGTCCGCGGCGGCCAGTTCTGGCCGTGCACCATGAAGGTGGTCGTCGGCTGCCCTATTCGCGGGTTTATCTCGATCGACTGCCCGCCGAGGGCCGGCGCACTGGTCTCGACCAGACCCCGGTCCGCTGCGCGGCGGGGACCCAGGCCCCTGCGAGGTGGTCTGGCTGTTGGTCTGGTTGGGGGTCGGGTGCCCAGGGCCGGCCAGCCTCGAACCGATCGCAAAGCCCGCGCCGATGACCGCGGCCCCGGCGAGGGCGGCAATCACCACCATCGCCGTCCGGCGCTGGACCCACGTCGTCCGGCTGGCCCAGCTGACCCGGCCGGACGCCGCGGGCCAGCGGGGGGCGGGCCGGGCGGCGTTGCCCGCGGCGAGGTGGTCAGCGTCGTCGCGGAACAGATCGCTAACACTGGGCTGGGAGCCGAACGTCGGCTCCTCGGGCGGGTCAGCGCTGGCCGCCGGGGGCAGCACCGGGATCACCTCGCCCGGCGCTGGCGCGGCCCGGAACGCCTCGATCAGGGCGACCGCGCTCGCGGGCAGGGACGGTGACTCCAGGCTCGCCGTCCCGCTCAGCTGCGCGATGATCGCCGTGGTCGTCGGCCGGCTCCGCGGGTCACGCTCAAGGCACGCGGCGACGAGGCCAGCCAGTCCCCAGGGCAGCCCGGTCAGGTCGGGCGGCTCGCTGGCGAGCCGGACCAGCACGTCCATGACCGTCTGCGCCCTGGTAGGCCGCGTGCCCGGTGGCGGCGAACAGGATCGTGCCGCCCAGCGAGAACACGTCGCTGGCGGCGGTCGCCTGCCGGGGGTCCCGAGCCTGCTCGGGCGCCATGTAGGCGGGCGTGCCGGGGCCGCCGTTGCTGACCGTCAGCTGGATCCGCTCGGCCGCCCTAGCCACCCCGAAGTCGATGACGCGCGGGCCGTCGGGAGAGACCAGCACGTTGGACGGCTTCAAGTCGCGGTGCACCAGCCCGACGCTGTGGATCGCCTCCAGCGCCTCCGCGCAGCCGGCCGCGAGCCAGCGCACGGCGGCCACCGGCAGCGGCCCGCAGGTCTGGATGAGCCGGCTCAGTGACGGCGCGGGCACGTAGACGGTAGCCAGCCACGGCACGTCCGCCTCGGAGTCGGCCGCGATGACGGCCGCCGTGAACGCGCCGCTGACCCGCCTGGCCGCGGCCACCTCCTGCCCGAACCGGGTGCGGAAATCGGGCTCCTCGGCCAGCTCGGACTTAATCGTCTTGACCGCCACCAGCCGTCCGGCGGCTGAGCGGCCGAGGTAGACCTGGCCCATCCCGCCGGCGCCGAGCCGTCCCAGGAGGACGTAACCGCCGACTTGCTCGGGATCCCACGGGCGCAAGGGCGCGACCAATGGTGGCTGCGGCACTGACACTGTCTCTTCCTGATACACGGGGGTCCGGACGGTAATCATGCACACGTCCGGGCGGCGCGGACCCGGCTTTTTACGGTACTCAGTACGATTTACAGCCGCGGGTCGACCGGTTCCGACTCGAGCGCCAGCACGGCGAACACGCATTCGTGCACGCGCCAGAGCGGCTCGCCGCGGGCCAGCCGGTCGACGGCTTCCAGCCCGAGGGCGTACTCGCGCAGTGCCAGCGAGCGCTTGTGGCCGAGGCCGCGGGTACGCAGCCGGCCGAGATTGTCCGGCTCGGTGTAGTCCGGCCCGTAGATGATCCGGAGGTACTCGCGGCCGCGCACCTTGAGGCCGGGCTGCACGAGGCCCCGACCGCCGCGGGTCAGGTTCGCGGCGGGCTTGACCACCATGCCCTCGCCGCCGCCATCCGTCAGTTCCTCCCACCACGCGGTCGCGGCGGCGACGGAAGCCGGGTCGGCCAGGTCGGCCCGGATCCGGCGGGTGGGCGCGAGCAGCTCGGGGTCGGCGCTGACCAGCCGGTCGGCTACGCCTAGGTGCCAGCCGTGCGGCCGCGACTGGCCGCCGGACCCCTCGGACGCCAGTAGCTGGAACGGGGCGATGCGCACGCCGGCCAGGCCGTCGGTCGGCCAGCAGTACCGCCGGTATGCGGCGGTGAAGGCGGCCGCGTTCGCCGCTCGCGCGCGGGTGCGGTCCAGCAGCGACGCGACGTCCAGGCCGCGGGCGGCGGCCTGTTCCAGCGCGGTGACCGCGGCGGGCAGCGCGGCGCGCGCGGCCGCCCCGACGGCCGCGTACTGATCGCGCAGGAGCGGGCCGGCCTTGGCGCTCCAGGGCAT
Organism: uncultured Actinomycetota bacterium; assembly: GCA_963805805.1. GTDB lineage: Bacteria > Actinomycetota > Actinomycetes > Streptosporangiales > Streptosporangiaceae > JAJYUU01. Next base: position 350,577 of record CAWDVS010000015.1, read on the forward strand.
CAGCTCGGCGTCGAGCAGCAGCCACGACGTGCCGAGCTCGGCGAACAGGCCGGCCGCCTGCGCGGCTGCGGCCAGCCGGGTCACGAGCGCCGCGTCCAGCTCCGGCCCGAGGAACGGCCGGCCCGTCCTGGTCCACAGCGCGCCCGGCTGGCCGTCGTCGGTGCCGAACCGGTCCGCGGCCGCCCCGGCCGACGCACAGATCAGCGCGACGGCCCGCGAGCCCATGTGCTTCTCCTCGCAGATCACCTGCTCGACGCCGTCGCGCCGGTAGTCCGCGAACGCCTGCTCCGGGTGCTCAAGCAGGCCGGGCAGCGCGGACGTCGGCACCGGGCTCATCGTCGGCGGCAGGTACACCAGCCAGCGCGGGTCGATCGCGAACCTGCTCATGACCTCCAGCGCGGCAGCGGCGTTCTCGGCCCGCACGCCGATCCGGCCGTGGTAGGCCGTCTCGATCACCCGGCTGCCGAGCACGTCGGTGATATCCAGCACCCCCGGCTCGCGCCGGGTCGCTGGCCCCGTGCTTGGGTCGCCCGTGTTCGGGTCGCCCGTGTTCGGGTCGGCCGTTGCCTCGGCCGCCACCGGGAACGGGCGCGCGGGCTCGTAGTAGACCTGCGCCGCGGGCACCGCGACGATCTCCCGCTCCGGATACCGCAGCGCGGTCAGCCGGCCGCCGAACACGCAGCCGGTGTCCAGGCAGAGCGTGTTGTTCACCCACTCCGGGGCGGGCACCGGGGTGTGCCCGTATGCCACCATCGCCTGGCCGCGGTACTCCTGCGCCCACGGGTAGCGGACCGGCAGCCCGTAGTCGTCGGTCTCGCCAGTCGTCTGGCCGTACAGGCAGAACTCACGGACCCGCCGGGACGCGCGGCCCTGGTAGCGCTCGATCAGGCCCGCGTGCGCGACCACCAGCCGCCCGCCGTCCAGCAGGTAGTGCGAGATCAGGCCGTCCAGGAAGTCCGCAACCTCGTGCCGGAACTCGGCGATCTCCGCGTCGAGCTGCGCCATCGACTCGGCCAGGCCGTGACTGCGCTGGACCTTGCTGTGCTGGCCTGATTTGGCGCGCAGCGCCCGCAGCAGCTTGCTCTCGTGGTTTCCGGCCACGCAGAACGCGTCGCCCGCGGCCACCATGCCCATGACCAGCCGCAGCACGCCCGGCGTGTCCGGGCCGCGGTCGACCAGGTCACCGACGAACACCGCCCGGCGGCCGGCCGGATGGCGCGCACCCGCGGCCCGGCCCGCCGCGTCCCGCGCGATGGCGTAGCCGAGCGCGCCGAGCAGTTCTTCGAGCTCGGCCCGGCAGCCGTGCACGTCCCCGATCACGTCGAACGGGCCGGCCTCGTGCCGCAGGTCGTTGTACAGCTTCGTGCGCGTGATCGTCGCGGCCGAGATCTCCTCCGGGCCGCGCAGCGTGTGCACGGCGGCGAAGCCCTCACGTCGCAGGCCGGCCAGGCCGCGGCGCAGCTGGTCGCGCTGGCGGCGGATCACGGCGGCGCCGAAGGCGCGGTCGGGCCGGCTCGCGTTCCGAGCGACGCACGTCTGCTCCGGCACGTCCAGCACGATCGCGGTCGCGAGCACGTCGTGCTCGCGGGCCAGTGCGATCAGCGAACGGCGGGCGGCCGGCTGCACGTTGGTGGCGTCCACGACGGTGAGCCCGGCCGCGAGCCGGACCCCGGCGATGTAGTGCAGCAGCTCGAACGCCTGCGGCGTGGCCGACTGGTCGTTCTCGTCGTCGGCGACCAGGCCGCGGCAGAAGTCGGAGGAGATGACCTCCGTCGGGCGGAAACGCGCGGCGGCGAACGTCGACTTGCCCGACCCGCTGACGCCGATCAGCACGACGAGGCTGAGTTCGGGGATTCCTAGTTCCCGTGGTGAAGTACCGGTCATACCGCCGCCAGCTTGGTGAAGACGGCCAGCTGGGTGGGCGGCCCGGCGGCCGGATCCTCCGGGCCGACTGGCAGGTAGCGGACGTCGTAACCGTAGGCCCGCGCGGCCGCGCCGGCCCAGGCGCGGAACTGCGCGCGGGTCCACTCGAACCGGTGGTCCCGGTGCCGGGGCGCGCCCGCGGGCAGAGTGGCGAACAGCGCGTTGTACTCGACGTTGGGGGTGGTGACGACGACCGTGCGCGGCGCTGCGTACCCGAGCACCGAGCGCTCAAGCGCGCCGAGGCGGCCGGGGTCGACGTGCTCGATGACCTCCATCAGGATGGCGGCGTCCAGATCCTTCAGCCGGTCGTCGGCGTAGGTCAGCGAGGACTGGAACAGCGTCAGCCGGGACTGCTGCCGCTCGGTGAGCCGGTCGAGCCGGAGCCTGCGCGCGGCGTGCTGCAGCGCTCTGGCCGACACGTCGGTGGCGGTGACGTGCTCGATGGCGGAGTCGGCGAGCAGGTCAGCGGTCAGCGCGCCCTCGCCGCAGCCGAGGTCGGCGACCCGGCGCGCGCCAGCCGCCCGGACGACCGCGAGCACCGCTTCCCGGCGCTGTTCGTGCAGCGGGACCGACCTCGGGCCGGCCGCCGGGTCGGCATTCAGGTCAACCGCACCCTCGGTCGCGTTGTCGAGATCCTCCTCGGTCGCGTCATCGACCTCGGCCAGCCGGGCGAGCGCGGACCGGGTCAGCTCCCGGCGGTGCGCCAGGTAGCGGCGGGTGATCAGGTCCTTCTCCGGGTGCGCGGCCAGCCAGCCCGTCCCGGCCCGGATCAGCTTGTCGACCTCGTCCGCCGTGACCCAGTAGTGCTTGGCGTCGTCGAGCACCGGGAGCAGCACGTACAGGTGGTTGAGCGCGGTGGCGAGCCGCTGCTCGCCGGTGAGCGTGACCGCGAGATAGCGCGACTCGCCCCACTGCGGGAACTGCGGGTCCAGCTGGCTGACGGCGGCCCGCACCTGCCAGCCGAGCGGCTCGAAGACGCGCGTCAGCAGGTCAGCGCCGCCGCGGCAGGGCAGCGCGGGGACCGAGATCTGCAGCGGCAGGGCAGTGGCCGCGAGGTCGGGCCGCGCGTCGCAGCGGCCGGTGAGCGCGGTCCGGAACACGTCCTTCAGCGCGATGGCCAGCAGGCTGGACGCGGCATACGGCCGGTCGTTGACGTACTGGCCGAGGGCGAATCCCTCGGCCGGGGCCTGGCCGCGCGCGCGGCCGCGGACCAGGCCGACGGGATCGACCTCGAGTAGCAGCGCCGCGGTGCACCGGTCCGCTGTGGCCGCCGGATAGAACACGTGCGCCTGCCCGGATGGCTGCCGGAACGACTGCACCCGGTCCGGGTGCTTGTGCAGCAGGAAGCCCAGATCAGTTGCGGGCTGCCGGGTGGTCGTGATGGTCAGAAGCACGTGCTGAGTCTGCCCTGCTTGCAGGCTTGCGTCGCGCCAATTAGCGTCCGCGAGGATACGATTCGGGCAAGTCAGCAGGCATCGGGAGCGCTTATGCCAGAGCCAGCGGTCAAGCTGCGAGATGTGGCCCGCCTCGCGGGCGTGCACCCGGCGACAGCCTCGCGCGCGCTCAACCCGGAGACCCGGCTGCTGGTGAGCGAGGAAACGGCGAAGCGCGTGCTGGCCGCGGCGGCCGAGCTCGGGTACCGTCCGAACGCCGTTGCCCGGAGTCTGCGCACGAGGCGCTCGCACACCGTCGGCGTGCTGATCCCCGACCTGAACAACCCGCTCTTCCCGCCGATGATCCGCGGCCTGGAGGACCGGCTGGCGGCGGCCGGCTACGTCGCCCTGATCGGCAACACCGACGGCGACGACGCCCGCGAGCGGCAGGTGTTCGAGCAGATGCTCGCCCGGCACGTCGACGGCTACGTGCTGGCGACCGCGCACCTGCGCAACCCGCTGCTGGAAGAGGCCGTGCGGGCGGGCGTCCCGGTCGTGCTCATGAACCGGATGGCCGAGGACTACAGCTTCCCGTCGGTCACCGTGGACAACGAACGCGGCATGCGGATGGCGGTCAGCCACCTGACCAGCCTCGGTCACACCAGGATCGCCTGCATCGCGGGTCCGCAGGACCTGTCGACCGGGCTCGCCCGGTACCGCGGCTTCCAGGCGGCCATGACCGCGGCCGGGCTGCCCGTGCCGCCCGGCCAGGTGGCGTTCGCCAGCGCGTTCTCCATCGAGGAAGGGCGGCGGTGCGCCGCCGAAATCCTCGCCGCCGGCGGCGACTGCACCGCCGTCGCGGCGGCCAACGACATGCTGGCCGTCGGCTGCTACCAGGCCCTGGATCAGGCGGGGCTGAGCTGCCCGGCCGACCTGTCGGTGGTCGGCTTCAATGACATGCCGTTCATCGACATGCTCAGGCCGCCGCTGACCACCATTGCGTTTCCGCACTACCAGGTCGGGACCGAGGCGGCGCAGCTGCTGATCGAGAACCTGAACGGGGACGGGAGCCGGGTCAAGGTGCTCTACCTGGCCCCGGAGCTGATCGTCAGAGGGTCGACCGCGCACCTTTCCTGATCGCGCGATTTCTGCCATTGACAACCGTATTGCCGATGCGCCAGCATCTGTTTGCAAACGATTGCTGCTTGTGTTTGACGTTAGCTGACACCGTCGGTCCGCCGAGCGCCGCTGGGGCACCAATGAGCGATAACTCCCGCAGTCAGGCCGGCTGGCTGGGTACCGGCCGGATGGGCTCGGTTCTCATCCGCCGGCTGCTGGCGGCAGGCGTGGACGTGACGGTCTACAACCGGACGAGAGCGCGGGCGGAGCCGCTGGCCGCCGACGGGGCCAAGATCGCCGCCACCGCCGTCCGAACTCGCGCAGTGCGACGTGGTCTTCATCATGGTGGGGACCTCGCAGGACCTGCTGGACGCGCTGCTGGGGCCGGCCGGCCTGCTGGCCGGCGAGCACGCGCCCGGCGTTGTGGTCGATCTGTCGACTGTCTCGGTCGAGGCATCGAGTCAGGCCAGGGCGGGGCTGGCGGCGCGCGGCACCGAGTTCCTGGCCGCGCCGGTGATGGGCAACCCGCGGGTGGCCGCCGCCGGCCGGCTGACCTTCGCGCTGTCCGGCTCGCCGCAGGCCGCCGCGACGGTGCGCCCTTACCTCGACATCCTCGGCGCGGGCGCCAGCTACGTCGGCGATGGCGAGATCGCCAGGACTGTCAAGCTGTGTCACAATTTGTTCCTCGGCGTGGTGATCCAGTCGCTGGCCGAGGTGACGGTGCTGGCGGAGAAGTCCGGGGTAACCCGGCAGGCGTTCCTGGCCTGCATCAACAACAGCGTGATGGGCTCCACGTTCACCCGGTACAAATCCCCGGCCCTGGTGAACCTGGACTTTCACGCGACCTTCACCTCGGAGTTGCTGCGTAAGGACTTCGACCTCGGGCTGGCCGCCGCGCGTGAGCACGAGGTGCCGATGCCGGTCGCGGCGGTCGTCCATCAGATCGTCCAGAGCCTGGTCGGGCACGGGTACGGAGCGCAGGACTTCGCGACGGTGCTCGAACTCCAGGCGCAGTCGGCCGGGCTGGACCTGGTCAGTGAGGACGCGGAGGTATCCGACGGGCTCGACCCGGCCGGCGGCCGGGCCGCAGCACGAGCACATCAGACCGACACGCGGTGAGGCCGGCGGCGTCACCACTGTCAGCCCGCCGGACCTCCCTCCGGTCGGCTGACCCGACCATCATCTGACGTTTTTCCCACTGGAAGGAGCACCGGGATGAGACAGCACACGCATCGCGCCCGGTATCTCGCCGTCGCCACGACGGCTGTACTGGCCTGCGGATTAGTAGCCGCCTGCGGTTCGTCTTCGGGCGGCAGCGGAAGTAAGACCTCGGCGCCGATCCTGATCGGCGCGTCGCTGTCCCTGTCCGGTGACTTCTCCACCGACGGCCAGGCGTTTGAGCGCGGTTACGAGTTGTGGGTCAGCGACGTGAACAAGCACGGCGGGCTGCTCGGCCGCCAGGTGAAGCTGATCATCAAGAACGACAACAGCAGCCCGACGCAGGTCGACACCAACTACACCCAGCTGATCACCGTCAACCACGTCAACCTGACGTTCGGGCCGTTCTCGACGCTGCTGACCGCTCCTTCGGCCGAGGTGGCACACCGGTATGGCTTCGCGTTCGTGGAAGGGGCCGGCGGCGGGAATCTGGTCTTTGGCGAGAAGCTGCCGAACGTCTTCGACGTGAGCCTGCCAGTGGCGAACGAGCTCGATCCGTTCACGGCCTGGGTCAAGGCACTGCCCGCCAGCCAGCGACCCAAGACGGCCGCGTACCCGATGGCTGACGACCCGTTCGCGACGCCGCAGGTCCAGCTCGCCCAGAGCCTGCTGCAGCCCGCCGGGATCAGCACCGTGTACAGCAAGATCTTCCCCGAGGAAGTACCGGACTACCTGCCCAACGCGGACCTGGTAGCGGCGAAGAAGCCCGATGCGGTCATCCTCGGGTCTACCGACGTCCCGACCGTGGCGTCCTTCGTGCACGGGTTCCAGCAGCAGCACTTCAGCCCGAAGGTGTTCATCGCAGCGGCCGGGCCGGACCAGGGCCAGTCGTTCCTGTCCGCGGTCGGCGGGGCCAGCGTGGCGAACGGGATCATGGTGCCCAACGGCTGGTTCCCCGGCTACCAGAACGCATCCAGCCAGGCGATGGTGGCCGAGTACGTCGCCAAGTACGGCGGCAGCGCCTCTGACGTGAACGCCGACGTGGCCGAGGCCTACTCGGTCGGCGAGGTGACCGCGGCCGCAGTCAAGGCCACCAACAGCACCACCGGGTCGAAGATCAATGCCTACCTGCACAGCAATGTCACGATCCCGACCGTGCAGGGATCGGTGCAGTTCAACAGCCTGGGCCAGAACGTGAAGGCGATCGCGTTCATCTTCCAGTGGCAGAACGGGAAGTTCGTGCAGATACTGCCGGCCGGAGCGACTGGGTCGGTGCCGGTCCTGTATCCCAAGCCCAACTGGTGAGATAGCAGAAGTAACCGACAGTAGCGCGGAGCTGAGATGGGCAAGGAGATCAGCCAGGCGATAGCCGCCGGGATACTCGGCGGTGGCGTCTACGCACTGATGGCGGCCGGGCTGACGCTGATCTTCGGCGTCCTCGACATCATCAACGTGGCGCAGGGGATCCTGGTGGTACTCGGCGCCTATCTCAGCTACGCGCTCTGGGTGCACTTGCACATCGATCTGTTCGTCGGACTGCTCATCACGGTCCCCGCCATGTTCCTGCTGGGCGTCGGAATCTACTGGCTGTTCATCCGGCCGCTGCGCGGCGCGGAGCGAACATCGATGACCCTCCTGGCCTGCTTCGCCGTCGCGCTCATCATCGAGGGCGTGCTGTACCGGGAGTTCGGCTCGAACTACGTCTACCTGACGGCGTCCTACACCACGTCCAGCGTGCACATTCTGGACTTCTACCTGCCGGTGATCTACCTGTACGGGTTCGCGCTGGCGGTGCTCGCCATCGCCGCGCTGTACCTGATCCTGTACCGGACCACGTTCGGCCGCGCGGTGCGCGCGACGATGCAGAACCAGGCCGCCGCCCGGCTCATCGGCATCGACGTGAACCGGGTGTCCGCGATCACCTTCGGCCTCGGCACCGCGGTCACCGCCATCGGCGGGATGGTGTACGGCGCCATCAGCGGCGGGTTCACGCCGAACAGCGGCTATGACCTGATCTCCCGGCTGCTCGCGATCGTGATCCTGGCCGGGATGGGCAGCATCGGCGGCGCGCTGGTGACGGCCGTGTTCATGACGACCGCCGAGGCACTGGTGGACATCTGGCAGCCGGACTGGTCGGTGGCCGTCTTCTATCTCGCGCTGGTCATCATCCTGACGGTGCGCCCGGCCGGCCTGTTCGGCCGCGGCGCGGTGCGGGCCCAATGAAGGCCAGCACGGTGAAAGCCAGCACGGGGAAGGTGGCCGGGCTGGTGCTGGCCGCTGGCATCGTCGCACTCTTCCCGCTGCTGTTCACCAACCCGATAGCCAGCGAGTACGGCGTGATCACCCTGGTCTTCATCGCCGTCGTGTCGGCCTGGAACCTGTTCTCGGGCTACTCCGGCTACCTGTCGCTGGGGCACGCCATCTTCTACGGCACCGGCGCGTACTTCCTCGTCGTCGCGGCCAAGGACTGGAACCTGACCGGGGCCGCGATCTTCTGGCTGCTGCCGCTGGCCGGACTGGCCGCCGCGATCATCGCGGTGCCGCTCGGGCTGGTGGCCCTGCGGGTGCGGCGGCACACGTTCGTGGTCATCACGATCGCGTTCTTCTTCATCGCCCAGCTGTCTGCGTCCAACCTGTCGGTGACCGGCGGCTCCTCCGGCCTGCTGGTCCCGGTGCCGAACTGGGACGCCAGCACCTACAACAATCCCTTCTACTACCTGGCGGCGCTGCTCGCGGCGGGCGCGATCGGCGTGTCCTGGCTGATCCGCCGGTCCCGGTTCGGCCTGCAGCTGCGCGCGATCAGGGACGACGAGGACCGGGCCGCCGGCCTGGGCGTGCGGGCCATGCCGGTCAAGCTGACCGCGCTGGTCATCTCGGCCTTCATCACCGGGATGGCCGGCGGGCTGTGGGTGTACTTCATCGGTCAGGCGGTACCGCAGTTCGTCTTCGACCCGCTGTTCGACCTGGCCGTCGTCCTGATGGCATTCTTCGGCGGACTCGGGACGGTGGCCGGGCCGGTGCTCGGCGCGCTCGTGCTGGAGCCGACCCAGCAGTACCTCACCTCCACCGAGTCCAACGGTTACGAGTCGCAGATCCTGTTCGGCGTGATCTTCCTCGCGGTGATCTTGTTCCTGCCGCGTGGCGTGCTGCCGACGGGAGCCGAGTATGTGACCAAGGCCAGAGCGCGGCTGGCGCGGCGCCGGGCCGCGCCCGCCCCCGGCCCCGAGCGGGCGGCTGGCGGCGCGGCATGAGCGCGACGCTCCGGGCCGAGGGCGTGACCCGGTCCTTCGGCGGTGTACAGGCCCTGTCAGGGTGCACGCTGACGGCGCAGGCCGGGGCGATCACCGGGCTCATCGGCCCCAACGGCTCCGGCAAGACGACGCTGTTCAACGTCATGACCGGCTACGAGAAGACCGAGGCCGGCGACGTGTTCCTGGACGACCGGCGGATCACCGGCGCCCCGCCGCACCGGGTGTTCGCGTTCGGGATCGGCCGCACGTTCCAGCTCACCCGGATCTTCGCGCGGCTCACCGTCCTGGAGAACATGCTCGTGCCCGCGCGCACGGGCAAATCCGCGCGGGCCCGGCGCGAGCACGCGATGGAACTGCTCGAGTTCACTGGCATCGCCCGGCACGCTGGCGCACTGGCCGGGACGCTGTCCTACGGCCAGCGCAAGCTGCTGGAGTTGTCGTACGTGCTGGTCTCCGATCCGGCTGTGGTGCTGCTCGACGAGCCCGCCGGCGGCGTGAATCCGGGCCTGATCGAGCACATCGCCGACCGCATCCGCGAGCTGAACAAGGCGGGCCGCACGTTCCTGATCGTCGAGCACAACATGGACTTCGTCATGGGTCTGTGTCACCAGGTCACCGTGCTGGACTCCGGCTCGGTGGTGGCGGCAGGCCCGCCGGAGCAGGTCCGCGCCGACCCGCGGGTGCTGGACGCCTATCTCGGCACCGGGCCAGACGATGACTGACGGCGCGCTGGTCATCGACGGCATCACCGCGGGCTACGGCGGCGGGGACGTGCTGCACGACGTCTCGTTCACCGTGCCCGCCGGGACGATCACCTGCATCGTCGGGCCCAACGGGGCCGGCAAGTCGACCCTGCTCGCCGTCATCAGCGGCGTGCTCAGGCCGCGGGCGGGGCAGGTCACCCACCGCGGCGAGCGGATCACCGGCAAGAGCCCGCGGGACGTGCTGCGGGCCGGGATCGTGCAGGTGCCGCAGAATCACAGCTTGTTCCCGGCCATGACGGTCGCGGAGAACCTCGACCTCGGCGGGTACATGCTCGGCAGCAGGGCGCAGGTCGCGGACCGGCGGGCGAGCGTGCAGGCGCTGTTCCCCGACGTCGGCGGCTGGCTGCGGAAGAAGGCGGGCAGCCTGTCCGGCGGTCAGCAGCGGCTGGTGGAGTTCGCCCGCTGCCTGATGCTGGATCCGGACGTGGTGATCCTCGACGAGCCGTCGATGGGGCTCGCGCCGCAGATCCTGCGCACCGTGTTCGGCGCGGTGCGGGAGATGAACGCGCGCGGCAAAACGGTCCTGCTGGTCGAGCAGAATGCGAGGGCCGGGCTGCGGATGGCGGGGCACGGCGTCGTACTCGAGAACGGGCGGGTGCGGCTGACGGGGACCGGGACGGAGGTACTCGGGCATCCCGAGATCGGCGCGCTCTACCTCGGCGGCCAATCCAGGCCAGCACAATCGAGGCCAGCACAGTCCGGGCCAGCACAGTCCGGTCCGGAAGCGCCGGGGGCGGGCCCGTGATCCTCGACTGCCACCGCCACATCATCCCGCCGGTGATGCTCACCGCCTCCGTGCCGCAGGCGTGGCGGCCCGTGCTCGGCCGTCAGGACGGGCGGCCGTTGGTGTCGTTCCGCGGCCGCACGCTCAACTCGGTGACCGGCGAGTTCGCCGACCCGGACGCGATGCTGGCGCAGGCCGGGGCGACCGGGGTCACGCACCTGCTCGTGTCGCCGTGGGTCCTGCTGATCCCGGTGCAGGAAGACCGGGACCTGGCCGCGCAGATCTGCCGGGCCCAGAACGAGAGCCTGGCCGAGGTGGCGGCGGCGAGCCCGGGCCACCGGATCCGCGGCCTCGGCGCCGTGCCGCTGCAGGACCCGGAGCTGGCGACGGCCGAGCTTGAGTACCTGATGACGCTGCCGGGGATGTACGGGGTCGAGGTGCCCGCCGCCATCGCCGGACTGCCGCTGCACGACGACAAGCTCGCGCCGTTCTGGGAGGCCGCGGCCGGCACGGGCGCGATCGTGTTCGTGCACCCGACGACGACCGGGCTCGGTCTGCCCGGGCTCGACGGCCACTACCTGTGGAACTCGGTCGGGAACCCGCTGGAGACCTCGATCGCCGCCGCTCAGCTCGTCGCGGGCGGCGTGCTGGAGCGGTGCCCCAGCCTGATCGTGTTGCTCGCGCATGGCGGCGGCGCGCTGCTGTCGTTGCGCGGCCGGCTGCGCCACGCGCACGCGGTCCGGCCGGAAGCACGCTCGGGCGGCGCCGCCGATCCGGACGAGATGCTCGGCCGGCTGTACTTCGACAGCCTCACGCACGACCGCGACGTGCTGGCTGACCTGGTCGGCTTCGCCGGCGCCGGGCACGTGTTACTCGGCACGGACGGGCCGTTTGACATGGGGACCGAGCAGCCACTGGCCGAGATCGCCGCGCTGAACCTGCCACCCGCGGCGGAGCGGCTGATACTCGGCGGCAACGCGTGCAGGCTCATGCGGACAAGACCGAGCGAGTGAGGTAGGGGCGATGGCGATTCGTACCTATGGCCCGAACGCGGTGGACTGGGAGCAGCGGGTGGATCTGGCCCGGCTGCGGTCCGAGCGGCTGGCCCGGCTGCGGGCGAAGCTGGAGGGGTCGTCGCTGGGGGCGCTGCTGTCGTTCGACTTCGGCAACATCCGCTACATGACCGCCACCCATATCGGCACGTGGGGGATGGACAAGCTGGTGCGGTTCGCGCTGCTGCCGCGCGGCGGTGAGCCGGTGGTGTGGGATTTCGGCTCGGCGGCGCGCCATCATCAGATCTATAACCCGTGGCTGGATCATTCCGGCGGGCCGCCGACCCCGGAGGGCGCGCGGGCGACCGGCGCGCGGGCGGGGATCTCCACGCTGCGCGGCGCGCTGCACCCGGACGCCGGGATGGCTGGCGACGTGGCCGCGAAGGTGGCGGCGGTGTTGCGGGAGCACGGGCTGGCCGGCGAGCCGGTCGGGGTCGACGTGGCGGAGATCCCGGTGCTGGCGGCGCTGCGGGCCGAGGGCATCGAGGTGGTGGACGGGCAGCAGGTGTTCATGGAGGCCCGCCGGGTCAAGACCGCTGATGAGATCAGCCTGCTCGCGCACGCGTGCGCGATGGTGGACGCGGCGTACGAGCGGCTGTATGAGTTCCTGGCGCCGGGGGTGCGGGAGAACGAGTGCGTGGGCCTGGTCGCGAAGGTGCTGTATGACCTGGGCAGCGAGTTCGTCGAGGGTGTGAACGCGATCTCGGGGGAGCGCTGCTCGCCGCACCCGCACGTCTACTCGGACCGGCTGATCCGGCCCGGCGACCCGGCGTTCTTCGACATCCTGCACTCCTATCTCGGGTACCGGACGTGCTACTACCGGACGTTCGCGGTCGGGTCGGCGTCGGTGGCGCAGCGGGATGCCTACATCCGCTGCCGGGAGTACATGGACCAGGCGATCGCGATGGTGGCGCCGGGGGTGACCACCGGCGAGATCGTCGAGCTGTGGCCGCGGGCGCAGGACTTCGGGTTCCCGGACGAGATGGCCGCGTTCGCCCTGCAGTACGGGCACGGGGTGGGCCTGTCGATCTGGGAGAAGCCGATCTTCTCCCGGCTGGTCTCGCTGGATCATCCCGAGCCGCTGGAGGAGGGCATGGTGTTCGCGCTGGAGACCTACTGGCCTGCCGCTGACGGCTGGTCGGCGGCCAGGATCGAGGAAGAGGTCGTCGTCACCGCCGATGGCTGCGAGGTCATCACCAAGTTCCCGGCCGAGGAACTGCTGGTCGCGGGCCGCAAGTACTGGACCGCGGGCGGCGCCCTGGGCACCGTCCGGGAGAGCCAGTCCAACCTGAATACGGCGGCTGGCCGGGGCGAGCTGACCGGTCACGCCCCGATCGGCGAAGCGGAGGGCGGCCGGGCGATTGTCGGCGCGATAGTGCCCGGCCCGCGGGCCGGACAAGGCGGAGGCGTGCTGTGAAAGCCGATGAACTGCTCGGCCTGTACGAGCAGATGGCGGTGATCCGCGGCACGGAGAAGGCCGCGCATGACTTGTTCCTGGCGGGCCTGGTGAAGGGGACCACGCACCTGGCGGCCGGGCATGAGGCGGTCGCGGTCGGGGCGAGCGCGGCGCTGCGGCCCGACGACTACGTGTTCGCCACCTACCGCGGTCATCACCATGCGATGGCCCGGGGCGCCTCGCCGGAGGAGTGCCTGGCCGAGCTGATGAGCAAGGCCACCGGGGTGTGCAAGGCCAAGGGCGGCTCCATGCACCTGACCAAGGCGTCGGCCGGGATGCTCGGCTCGTACGCGATCGTCGGCGCGCACCTGCCGATCGCGGCCGGGGCCGCCTGGTCGGCGGTGCTGCGCGGCACCGGCCAGGTCGCGGTCGCGTTCTTCGGCGACGGCGCGACCAACATCGGCGCCTTCCACGAGGCGCTGAACCTGGCCTCGGTGTGGCGGCTGCCGGTGCTGTTCGTCTGCGAGAACAACCTGTACATGGAGTACACGCCGATCGGCTCGGTGACGGCGGCCGACCATCCGGCCGCCGGCCGGGCGGCCAGCTACCGGCTGCCGTCTGAGGTGATCGACGGCAACGACGTGGTGCTGGTGGCCGAGGCCGTCGGCCGGGCCGCGGACCGGGCCCGGTCCGGCGATGGTCCGACGGTGCTGGAAGCCCTGACCTACCGGCATTTCGGTCACAGCCGGACCGACCCGGCGGCCTACCGGCCGGCCGGCGAGCTCGAGGAGTGGCTGGACCGCGATCCGCTGGAGGTGGCCAGGCGGCGCCTGGGCGGCCTGGGCGTGCCCGAGCCGGAACTGACGGCGGCGGCGGACCGGGCCGCCGCCGCGGTCGCGGCCGCGGTCGCGGCGGCCAGGGCGGCGCCCGGCGCGGACCCGGCGCAGGCATTCACTGACGTGTGGGCGGACGGAGGCTTCCAGTGGCGGACCTGATCACCTACCGGGACGCGGTCGCGGAGGGGCTGGCGCGGGAGATGCGCCGGGACCCGTCGGTGGTGTGCCTGGGCGAGGACATCGGCGCGGCCGGCGGGGTGTTCAAGACCACGGTCGGGCTGTTCGCCGAGTTCGGCCCGGAGCGGGTGCGGGACACGCCGATCTCGGAGCAGGCGATCGTCGGGATGGCGATGGGCGCCGCGATGACCGGGATGCGGCCGGTCGCGGAGATCATGTTCTCGGACTTCCTGGCCTGCTGCTGGGACTACCTGGCCAACGAGATCCCCAAGATGCGGTACATGACCGGCGGGCAGGTGACCGTGCCGCTGGTGGTGCGCACGGCCAACGGCGGCGGGCTCGGGTTCGGCGCGCAGCACTCGCAGTCGGTGGAGAACTGGGCGCTGACCGTGCCCGGTCTGAAGATCGCCGCGCCGTCGAACCCGGCCGACGTGATCGGCTTGCTCGCCGCCGCGGTCCGCAGTGACGACCCGGTGGTGTTCTTCGAGCACAAGGGGCTGTTCGCGAGCCGGGGCGAGACCGCGCCGGACGGGCACGTCGTGCCGCTCGGCGAGGCGGCGATCGCCCGGCCGGGCACGGACGTGACGGTCGTCGCGCTCGCGGCGACGGTCCCGATCGCGCTGTCGGCCGCCGCCGAGCTGGCGGCGTCCGGCGTCGAGCCCGAGGTCATCGACCTGCGCTGCCTGGTCCCGCTGGACATGGCCACAGTGCTGGCGTCGGTACGCAAGACCTCCCGGCTGCTGATCGTGGAGGAGAACCCGTACCAGGGCGGCTGGGGCGCCACCGTCGCCTCGATCGTCGCGGACGAGGGCTTCGAGCTGCTGGACGCGCCGGTCCGCCGGGTCGCGGCCGCCTGCGTGCCGCTGCCGTTCGCGGACGCGCTGGAAGACGAAGTCATCCCGACCGTCTCGAAGGTGACCGCGGCGCTGCGCGCGCTGGCCGACTACTGACACCTCCCGGCGCGGGCTCAGCCGGAAGACAGCTGGGCGAGCTGACGGTTCAGCGACCTGCGTTCGGCGTCGGTCTGGGCGAGTTCGAGTGCGCGTTGGTAGGCCCGGCGGGCCTGGTCGTCCCGCCCCGCGCGACGCAGCAGGTCAGCGCGGGCTGAATGGAAGTAGCGGTACTGGTCCAGGTCAAGGCCCTCGAGAATGGCCAGGCCAGCCTCAGGGCCGTCCAGTTCGGCCACCGCGATGGCCCGGTTGAGTTCCACGACGGGCGAACCAGTCTGGGCGGCGAGGGTCTGGTAAAGCGCCGCGATCTGCTGCCAGTCGCGTGGCTGTTGCAGGTGCAGGTCAGCGATGGCGGCCTGCACTGCATAGGGACCGGTCGCGCCGCGCGCGAGAGCGTGCTGGAGCAACGCGCGTCCGTCGCTGATCTGCTGGTCGTCCCACAGCGCGCGGTCCTGGTCATCAAGCAGGACGATCTCACCGTCGCGGATCCGGGCGCCCCGCCGCGCGTCGAGCAGCAGCATGAGGGCGAGCAGCGCGAGGACGTCGCCCTCGTCGGGCATGAGTTCGGCCAGGGCCCGGCCGAGTTGGATCGCCTCGGCGGCGAGGTCGACCCGGCCGCCGCCCCAGCCATTGTTGAACACGAGGTAGACCACCGCGAGGACGGCGGCCAGCCGGTCCGGGAGCTGGTGGTCGGGTGGCACGGCGAACGGGATCCGGGCGTCGCGGATCTTGTGCTTCGCCCGCGTCAGCCGTTTGCTCATCGTCTCGGCCGGGACGAGGAACGCCAGCGCGATCTCCTCGGTCGACAGGCCGCCGAGGGTCCGCAGAGTAAGCGCCACTCGGGCGTCGAGCGCGAGCGCCGGATGGCAGCAGGTGAAGATCAGCTCCAGTCGCTCGTCCGGGAAGGTGGCTGACTGATACACGGTTGCCTCCGACGTCAGGGTGACCTCGCGCGCGAGCAGCTTCGTCTTCTCGGCCAGCACGCGCTGCCGGCGAAGGTGGTCGATCGCCCGGTTCCGTGCGGTCGAGATCAGCCAGCCGACCGGATTGTCCGGCTCGCCGTCCCGCGGCCAGCGCTCGGCAGCGATCGCGAACGCCTCCTGAGCAGCATCCTCGGCCAGCTCGATGTCACCGAAAGCCCCCACGAGGGTGGCCAGCACCCGGGCCCAGTGCGCGCGGAAGATCCCGTCAAGCGCCATGGAACGACGCTTCGAGGATGGGCCGCACCTCGATTGCGCCGCTCGTCCGGGTTTCCTGTAGTTCCTGCGCGATGGCGAGTGCCGCGTCGAGGTTGTCGGCCTCTACCACGATGATGCCGGCCAGGTATTCCTTGGTGTCGATGAACGGACCGTCGGTGAGCAGCATCTGGGTATCGCCGGTCCGCACGGTCGTCGCCGAGGCATCGGCGTACAGACGAGCCCAGCCCAGGACATCCGGCCTCGCGACCACGTCGGCAATCCCTGCCTCCATGGGCCCGTCCCCGGTCCGCTGGCTGCCGTATGCAAGCAATGCGTACTGCATGACCTCCCCGTTCACTGATGACTGCCGGTTCGAGTATCTGACGAACGGCGGCAGCGGCGACGGACAACTCCGACGGCGGCAAAATCGGGCCGGAGATTTCTTCCCGCGGCTGTCCGGGCCGGGCCGCGCCGTTCGTCTCTATCGCAGATCCGCCCCGCGGAGATGGCGTGCGCGGGCACTCCGGTTCTCGAAAGGACGACCGATATGGCGAAATTCATCTACCTCTACCGTGGCCCGGCACCGGATATGTCCGACCTCACGCGAGAGCAGGGTGCCGAGCGAGCGGCCGCGTTTGCCGCCTGGATGGAGAAGGCGGGCGCGGCGCTGGTCGACGTCGGCAGCCCGTTCGGGTCGAGTACGTCGGTCCGCGATGACGGCACCGAAGGAACAGCAGGCGACCTGATCGGTTACACCATCGTCGATGCCGATGACCTCGCTGCGGCCAAGGCGCTCACTCGTGGCCTCCCGTTCCTGGCCGGCCGGGATGGCTCGTGCGCGGTGGAGATCTTCGAGCTACTGCCGATGTAGCCCGGCCGGTCCGCAGCGGCGGGCGCAGTCGCGGCGGACCGGCCGGCTGCAGCACGGCTCAGCCGTCGAAGCCGCCGTCCGTCAGGATCTTGCTTATGCGGGCCCGGTGGCCTTCCTCCCAGGCGTCGAGTGACTCGCCTGCCTCCCGCGCGAGCCGGGCCGACGCGTCGCGCAGCAACTCGGCCTGGCGGGCGGCGGGCACCACGACGATGCCCTCCTCGTCCGCAACGACGACGTCCCCGGCCCGGACCGCGACGCCGCCGCAGCGGATCGGCTCGTTGAGCGGCTGGATGGCGGCCTTCGTGCCGGGGATCGGGATGACCCCGCGGGCGAACACCGGGAACCTCATCTCCCGCACCTCGCCGATGTCGCGGATCACGCCATCGACCACGAACGCCGCGATCCCGCGGCGCTGGGCGACTGCACAGACGTTCCCGCCCGCGACCGCGTAGTCCACGTCGCCCGCCTCGACCACGATGACCGAGCCGGGTGCCGCGCGGTAGATCGCCGCGTGCAGCATCAGGTTGTCGCCAGCCAGGCAGCGTACGGTAAAGGCGGGCCCGGCCACCCGCGGGGCCGGCCACAGCGGCCGGATGCCGATGTCCATGACCTGGCTGCGGTCGAGCAGGTCGGCGAGCGTCGTGGGCGGGAGGGCCGCGAACGCGGCGGGGTCAGTCATGTCGCGGTCCCTTCGAGCTGCTCGATCGCCGCCGCCGCGGCGGCGCCGATGACCGCGTTGATGGCCGCGGTGTTCTCCCATGGTTGGTAGGACCGGGCGAGGACCCCGGCGCAGTAGCCGCGGCCGTCCGGGTACTCGATCACGCCCACCTCGTTGCGCACGACGCCGACCAGGCTGCCGCTCTTGGCGGCGACGGTCGCGGGCGGGGGGAACGCGGCCGCCAGCCGGTGCTTGGTGAGCTGCTGGCCCATCAGCTTGCGGACCCGCTGGCACGCCTCCGGCGGCCCGGCCTGGTCGGTCCAGATCAGCCGCAGCAGCGTCGCCATGTCCCGCGCGGTAGTCCGGGTCGTGGTCTCCGGCCGGAGCGCCGTCATCGTGGGGATCTGCTCGACCAGCGCGCGCTCGTCCTCAGCCGGATGCGGCTGGTCGGCCCATTCCCACATCGCGTCCCAGCTCGCGAAGCCGGCCTCGTGCGCGATCGAGCTGGCGATGGTGCCTTCGTCGGAGACGAGCACGGTCCCGGTCAGGCCGAGGCGGGCGGACACGGCGTTGAGCGTGTCCAGGCCGACCCGCCTGATCAGGGCGTCGGTCGCGTCATTGTCGCTGATCGTCAGCATCGCGACGACGAGATCTTGCAGTGACGCCTCGACGTCGTCCCGGAACAGGGAGAACCCGACCGGGCCGGGTGACCGGCTCGCGGTCGGCAGGACCACTCGCTCGCGGCGGTCCAGTTGACCGGTCGCGAACTGAGTCTCGGCGACCAGCGCCACGCAGACCTTGATCACGCTCGCGGCCACCGCCGGCTCGTCGGCGTCGACGGCAATCTCGCGAGTCCCGTCCACGGACTGGACGCACAAGTGGCCCGAGCATCCGGCCCGATCGAACATCTCCGGTATCTGCACGGTCATCTCGCTACGACCCTATCCAGATGGCGGCTGGCCGCCGGATCGGGCCGCGGCGCGGATCCACTGCGGCAGCGGCCTGATCCCAGCGGGGAGGTCACCCGGCCATCTTCGCCTGCCGCCCTTCGTCGCGAGCCGCCGCAGCGTCCCGCAGCGCCGCCTGGTAGCCGACGTCGCGCGCTTCGCCGGCGCTGACCTCGACATCCGGCGTTACGCCGGTGCCTTCCCAGTTCGCGCCGGTCACCGGGCTGACCGCGGCGGCGACGGAGATCGTCGCCTCCAGATGCGGGTGCACCACGAACGCCTCGCGCGCGTTGGCCCCGCCCCTGGTGCGCTCGCCGATTACTCGTGCCCGGCCTAGCTGCTGCAGGTCGTAGGCGAGCTGCTCGGCCCCGGAGAACGTGGCCGGGCCGGTGAGCACGTAGACGGGCTTGACCTTCCCGAACCGCGGCCCCGGCAAGAACGGCAGCGTCCAGGACTGCCGGATCTGGCCGGCGGCCCGTTCCCGCAGGCCGGTGAGCTGGACCGGTTCGGAGTCCCAGAGGTAGCTCGTGACGAGTGCCACCATCGCTGGCTCACCACCGAGACATCCGCGCAGGTCGAGCAGCAGCGCGTCTGCGCCGGCCACCAGGCTCAGCGCGGCGGTGACGGCCGCGCCCGATATGGCGGCCGGGAACAGCACGGGGCTGAGGTTCAGATAGGCCACGTTCCCTTCCAGCCGCTGTACGCAGGCGACGCCGCCGCAGGTCTGCTCGGCCCACTGGGTCATCGCCGCGTACTCCAGTGAGTCGTCGCCTGGTGTCCGGTCCGCGAGGGCGTCGGCGTGGAACAGCAGCCGCAGGTGCTTGTCGCCGTTGACCGACTGCAGGTCGGCAGTCACGGTCTCGGCCAGCGAGCCAGCGTCGGCGGGGTAGCGGCCGGCCGCCAGGCCGTCCGCGAGCAGCCGGGAGATGTCCGCGGCCGCCGCAGGGAAAACGTAGTGAGTCTCGACCAGCGTGCGCAGCTGGCCGACGACGGCATCCACCTGTATCTCAGTCATAGTGTTAAGAAAAGCAGACGCTTGACATAGCGTCAAGAGTCCTTAACGCTTTACTTCATGGCGGAAGAGGATGTACTCGCGGTCACCGACCCGCGGCAGTTCAAGGCGCTCGGCCACCCGACGCGGCACCGGCTGCTGTTCGCCCTCGGTCAGGGTGACGCGACGATCAGCCAGCTGGCCGTGGCGCTGGGGAGCAACAAAGGCAACGTGGCGCATCACCTGAAGGTGCTCGCGGACGCCGGGCTCGTGCTGCCGGCCGGCACACGGCACGTCCGCGGCGGCACCGAGCAGTACTTCCGCCCGGCCGCGCGAGCCCTGTCCTACGGGGACGCAGCCAGCACAGAAGCGGCGTTCCGCGCGATCGCCGCCGAGATCGCGGACGCCGGGCCGGATCCGTTCCTCGTGCACCGGACGCTCCGGCTGACCGCGGAGCATGCCGCGGCGCTAGAGGCGATCCTGCGCGAGGTCGCGGACACGGCCGAAGACGCAGTGGGCGAAGCCAGGTACAGCCTGCTGCTCGGCATCTACCGGCCAGGCCACGCGCGGCCGTCGGCGTAGCGCTGGTGCGGTTCGCCGCGGCTACTTCATCGCGACCGCGTTCGGCGGTGACCCGATCCCGCCAGGTGCGTTGAACGGAGCGCTGACCAGGAACGCCTCGTACCGGCCGTCGGCGGCGCAGTCGGCCGCGAGGTCGGCCAGCCACCACAGCTCGCCGAGCGCCAGGCCGAGCTGGCCGATCAGCATCCGGTGCAGGAAGCCCATGGGGTCGTCCGGCCGGGCTCCGGTCGGGCGGCCACACCTCGACCGCGAACGTGTCCGATCCGATCGCGGCCGCGTGGCTGTCCCACAGGTACTCGCAGATCTCCTCCGTGTGGGCGAGCCCTGGTGCGGTCAGCCGGGCGGGCAGCCGGGCCCGGGCCGGGCCCGGCTGCTCGGTGTACCACTGCGCGAACCCGGTGTGCAGCAGCAGGATGTCACCGGGCTGGTAGTCGGTCCCGGCCCGCTGCCGGGCGAGCTCGAGCTCGGCGACCCCGACCACGATGCTCTCGCCGGGGTGATAGTGCAGGCCGGCCTCGGTCATCGCGGCCGCGACGTCCAGCAGCACCGCGCGGCCCGCGATGCCGTGCCTGGCCCAGTGCTCGATCGTGTTCCTGGCGCCCGAGAGCACCTCGGCCTCGGTGGCACCGTTGTAGAACTCGTCCGGCGCGTAACCGACGTGGCCGAGCGAGTCCCACTGACTCGCGGCCTGGGGATAGAAGTTGTCGTACAGATCGTCAAAGCCGATGCTGCCCGGCTCGTGCAGCACGGTGTGCCGCGGCGTGCCGCGGGACTGGGCGAGCGCGGGCCGGATGCTGCCGAGCGGCATATCGAGCGGGAACACCCGGCCGTGCCGGACCAGGCTGGCCGCGGCCGCGACGCGCTCGGGGGTCAGCAGGTTGATCAGCCCGAGGTTGTCGTCGGGGCCGAACAGGCCCCAGGCGCTGCGGCCGCCGCGCGGCGCCGGCGGGAGATCCCGGTAACTGGGCAGCTCGGCCATGGCGCGCCTTTCGCGGGTAGGCGGTCGGTGTG
The DNA here is from genome assembly GCA_963805805.1 of uncultured Actinomycetota bacterium. Classification (GTDB taxonomy): domain Bacteria; phylum Actinomycetota; class Actinomycetes; order Streptosporangiales; family Streptosporangiaceae; genus JAJYUU01. The sequence continues at coordinate 371,538 of CAWDVS010000015.1, forward strand.
TTCCGGATACTGCCATATGCGCCCCGCCAGGAACGGTCCGCGACGCGCCCGGCTACCCGTCGGCGGTGGTGGCGGCGAGGGCCGCGTCGAGGCTGCGATCGATCGGCATCAGCTCCCCGATCCCGGCCAGGTGCAGGATGCGCTCGACTTTCGTGGTGACGAGCCGGAACTGGGTTCCCGTACCGGCGGCCTGCCGGTAGCCGATGACGATGGCCTGCACGCCCGCGGAATCGCAGAAGGTCGTCTCGCTCATGTCGATGATGAGGACGGCCGGGCGCAGCCCGGCGGCGGCGAGCAGCGCCGCGCGGGCCTGGTGCGCGTTGGTCAGATCGATCTCGGCCGGCATGCGCACGACGGCGCGCGGGCCGCGCCATTCGATCAGGTAGTCGTCTGCGCCCATGGCTCTCTGTCGGTCGGCTTGCGCCGCAACGCTACCAGCGCGATGTCGTCCCGAGGCTGCTCCGCGCCCACCAGTTCGGTCATGATCGTGGCGCAAGCGGTCTCCGGCGGCCCTGCTCTGACCGCCTGGCAGAGCAGGGCGAGGCGGTCCTCGATCGGCTGCCTGGCGGCGCTCGACCAGGCCGTCGGTGTAGAAGCACAGGAGCATGCCCGGGCTGATGGTGATCGTGGTGGTGCGCCGGTTCGCAGTCCGGGGCCGCGCCGATGAGCAGGCCGGGCGGAATCTCGGCCAGCGCGCCGGGTCGATCGGGCCCGGCGATCACCGGCGGGTAGTGCCCGGCCAGGCAGATCCGCATGCTGTCCAGTCCGGGACTGAAGATCGCGTACGAGACCGTCGCCAGCGCGCCGGGCTCGAAGTGCTGCATCTTGGCGTCGAGGCGCGCCAGCACGTCGGCCGGATCGGAGCTCTCGAGCGCGTAGGCGCGCAGCGCGCTGCGCATCCGCCCCATGATCACGGCGGCCGCGAGCCCGGATCCGGTGACGTCACCCATGACGACTCCGAGCTCTCCGGATGGCAGGGAGAACACGTCGTACCAGTCGCCGCCCACCGAGCCCTCGCCCGGCACGTAGCGGGCGGCGAACTGCGCTTCGCCCCGCACCGGCAGCGCGCTGGGCAACAGGCTGCGCTGCAGCGCGACCGCGGCGATCCGGTCTTCCAGCCCGGTCAGCGACTGCACCGCGCCCGCGGCCTTGTCCGCGGCCAGCTGGAGGAGCTCGAGATCCTCGGCAGTGAACTCGCGCGGTGTCAGCGAGCCGACGTGCAGCACCCCGATCACGCGGGTGCCGGCGATCAACGGCACGCCCATGAGGGCCCGGATGCCCTTGGCCCACAGGATCGGGTTGAGCACGGTCGTGTGGTCAACGTGGTCCAGGATCACCGGCTTCTGCTCGGCCGCGATGCGCCCGGCGAATCCCTGCCCGAGCGGGACCCGAACACCCTGGCGCACCTCCTCCTCCAGGCCGGCCGCCGCGGTCGCGATCAGGTGGCCGGAGGGCGCGTCCAGCAGCAGTACCGCGGCCGTGTCCGCGTGCAGGATCAGCCGGGTGCGCTCCAGCAGCTCGGCCAGCATCTCCTGGTCGCTGAGCTGGGACAGCGCCGCGTCGGTGACCGACTGGATGTCGCGAATTCGGTCTTCAAGGCTGGCCGACTCGGGCTGGGCCATCGTCTGGGTGCCTCCTGCCTGCAGCTCGGCCGGGCCGGCAGGCCGGGGGTTAGGTCACAGAATCCGGCCATGCGCGTTACCGCCGGCTGGCTGTTCAACCTGGACCGGAGCCTACCGGCCGCGGGTCGGCGGGAACCAGGCTCACTCAGTTCTGATATACACCATACGGGAGCAGCCAGGCGCTACCGGATCGATGATCTTGTCCGGCAGGGTGCCATGACAGGCGGGAAGCGTCCGTCACGCACGAGATGAGCAGGCCCCCCGCGCACGCGGAGGCGCTGGTGTATCGAGCTGAGCTCGCCGCCGTTCGTGATTTCATCACGACGAGGGCGCGCCGGGCCGGCCTGTCTCCGCATCGGGTCAAGGACCTCGTCCTGGCGGTCAGTGAGCTCGCGGCGAACACGCTGGCGCACACGAGCGGACCGGGAACCCTGCTGGTCTGGACGACTGACGAGGAGATCGTCTGCCAGGTCGATGACACCGGGCAGCTCTCTGACCCGGCGCCGGGCGCCGCCCGGCCCGAGCCGGACGCGCTGGGCGGAGGCAGAGGCCTCTGGGTGGTACGCCAGATCTGCGACCGGGTGGAGATCCGGGCCGGCGAGCACGGCACCACGATCCGCACGTATATGCGGCGTACCGTCCAGCCAGCCTGACCATCCGGCCGGGCCGCACACAGGCGATCAGGCCAGCCACCGGCGGTACTTGCGCCGGGACGCCTGCGCCCAGATCCGCGCCGCGGCGGCGTCGAGCCGTCCGGCCCGGCAGATCTCGCGGCCGTAGAACAGGCCGTAGCTGAACGCCGGCTCGCCCGCGAGCTGCGCGGCGACCCCGAGCCGCCGCGCGAGCTGACGGCCGACGACGGTGTCCTGATGATCGCCGAGGACCGACTGGACGTCCTTCAGCTGCCGGGCGAACCGGCGGGCCGGACTCCCCGCCACCGGGATGGCTGCCTCTGCGGCGTACCTGGCCCGCTTGGCCGCCTTGCGCGCGGCGTGCAGCGCCGTGTCCCTGGCCGGTCCCGGCGGCTGCCGGACCGCCGCGCGCATCCGCCGCCGGGTCCGGCGGTAGCCGCGCCGCACCGCCCGCACCAGCACCGCGCTGGCGTTTCTATCAGCGTCGGGGCCGGTCTGCGGGCCCGCGGTCAGCGCGTCGAGCGCGTCCAGCAGCGCGCGGTAGCGATCCGAGTTCAGCGCCGTCATGACCGCCGCGTGACTGGTGGCGGCCGTCTTCGCGGTGTCGGCCTGGATCCGTGCTTGGACCGGGCCGATCAGGACCTCGACCTCGGTGTCGCGAATATGCCGCTCCAGCCGGCGGGCCTGGACCTCGGCATCTCGCTCCTCGCCGAGCACGGCGCCGAGCCACTTCAGCTCGGTCGCGACGTGATCGCCGTCCGCCGGGCTGACGACGGTGCGGAACGACTGCAGCGTGCTGCGCAGCCGGCGGGCCGCCACCCTCATCTCGTGCACGGCGTCCGGCTCCTGGCGCCGGACCAGCGGATCCGCCGCGACCAGCCTGGCCGTGTGCGCGCGCAGGTACTCGGCTACGACCTCGGCGGCGCTCGGGCGTGCACTCAGTACGTCGGCGTCGCTGGCGGCCGGGCGGGCGAGCACCCGTTCGAGCTTGGCCGACCGGGCCGAGCGGCGCAGCCCGGCGTTGCGCAATACCTTGTCCGCGGCGGCGAGCACGTCCGGCCCGCCGCCGGTCAGCTCGACCTCGACCTCGCGCCACGCGGCCGGCCCGGACCCCTGTCCGGCCGCCGGAGTCGCGCGTACCTCGTCGTCGGCCACCTCGGCGAGCGACTCACCGTCCGGGCCGAGCAGCGTGACGGTCTGCCGGAGCGTTGTGATGGTCGCGACCGGGGCGAGCCGCTCGCCGCGAGAACTAGCCCGGACCAGGTTCGCGAACTCTGCGGGTACCCGGCCGCCGGTCCGCCCGAGGGGCAGCGCCAGCTCCTCCCGGCTGGCGCCGCCCGCTGGCAGCTTCAGGTGCCAGCCGGCATCGTGGCCGCCTTTGCGCCTGCGTAGCGTGATGCCGGCCCGCAGCAGTCGCAGGTCCGCGGTGTCGTAGTACTCGGCTTCCAACTGCTCAAGCTCCGGACCGCGGGTGTCACGGACGCCGGGCAGGCCGTCCAGCCGGGGCAGCTGCGTGTCCGGCCTCGGCCTCGTACTTAGTCTCGGTTTCGCGCGCCATCTGCTATCAGTACCCTGCCTCGGTGTTGATCAGAGCCATCGCGGCCGCCTCAATGGCTTTCGCGCCGATGCCCGCCGCGGGTAGTTGCCCGTCCGGGTGCGCCGAGCCGGGCATCGCGTGCACCGCGAGCTTCGTGAGCCGGGGCGCCTGGTGCCCGTGGCCGAACGCGGCGAGGACCGCGTCGCCGAGCCCGCCTTCGGGCCAGTGATCCCTCCGGCGCTACCCGGAGCCGCTGGCCTAAACGTAGGGGGGCGGGCGGTCAGTTCAGATTCGTGCGGGCGACGGACTGGCGCGGGGACCCGATAACCGTTATCCTGTCGGCAGTGGCAGCTGCACAGCCTGCCCGCTTCCGAGCCGCTGGCGGCCCGCGCCGTCGGCCGCGACGAGGACAAGGGTCCACGACTCGCCGTGCGCTAGTTCTTCCTGTCTGGTCACTCACCTAGGCGGGCAGACGCGGGCAGACTCGCCGGGAAAGATGATCATGACTCAGGACAAGGCGCTCAAGAGCGCCATCAGGGCACGGATGGCGCAGGCCGGTGAGCCGTACAACGTCGCCCGCCGGGCGATTCTGGCCGATGGCGAAGACGCTGGCGCTGAGGACCGGATAGCTGACGGCGGATCCGCTGAGGGCGGGCCGCCGAAGCCGGCCAGCAGGCCGTGAACGGGCCGGACGCGGGCGAGGACTTCTACGACCGGTATCTGCGAGAAGCCGCCGAGGCGGGCGTGCCCGGCGGTGGAGGCGCACGCGCGGATAGCCGCCGAGCGGGCCCGGGAGGCCGCAGAACAGGCGCAGGTAGCCGCCGACCTGGCCCAGGAACACGCGGACGAGGCTGAGGAAGCCGCCGGGCTAGCCGAGGAGCGAGCCGAGCTGGCCGAGGAATCGGCCAGCATGGCCGAGGACTGGGCCGACCCGGGCGAGCAGCAGCAGGCCCGGCGCCGGGCCGAGGAGATGCACGAGCGGGCGGACCGGGCGAGGGAGGAAGCCGACCGCGCTCAGCAGGCGGCCGAGCACGCGCAGGAGCGCGCCGACATGGCGGCGGAGGCGGCCGAGACCGCGGCCGAGGACTGGAACGAGCCGGAGGACTGGGCCGAGCACGCCGGCCCGCACGTCCACCACCGTGGCGGCGGGCCGCGGCCGCCGCGGCCGCCGCGGCGCCCGCGGCCGGGCCGGGCTGGCTGAGCCGCGGCTGGGATGGGCCGGACCGGATCACCGAGCGGGTGGAGGACCTCATGGGACGGCTCGATGAGTTCCGCCGGCGCGCCGAGCGAGGCGGTCGAGCGGATCACCCGCGACCTCGGCCATCCGCGCGAGCGCGGCTGACCGGGCAAGTCCGCAGCGTGGCTGGGTAGCCGGGCGACAAGTACGTTCCGGCTACCCGGCTGGCTGCAGCGCGCTCCGGTTTGGCCGCGGCGGGCCGGGTACCTGCGCTGAATGACTACGCCAGGCCGGCCAGGTGAGACGCGGGACGAGCGCGCCGACCGCAATCTGGTGGACCTGCTGCAAGAGCTCCGGGTCGCCACGCTCGGCGTGCAGGTACTGTTCGGCTTCCTGCTCGGGCTGCCGTTCACCAGCCATTTCAGCGCGCTGCACACGTGGCAGCGCGGCCTGTACGTCGCCACCTTGATGCTCTCGTCGGTCTCGGTGGTGCTGCTGGTCGCGCCCGTGGCCTATCACCGGCTGCTGTTTCAGCGCCACCAGCTCGAGCACCTCATCCGCGCGGCCAACTCGCTGGCGATCTGCGGGCTGGTGACCGTCGCGCTGGCCGTCGCCTGCGCTGTCCTGCTGGTGACGAGCTACGTGCTGCCGGGCGCGCCCGCTGTCGCGCTCACCATCGTCATCTCGGTGCTGTTCGGAGTGTTCTGGTTCGCGCTGCCGGGCGCGCGCCGTCGGCAGATCGAAGAACAGCGGGCCGATGAGCCCCGGGTCGATGGGGACCAGCGGGACTCGGACGTCCGGCCATGACCGGGCGTGCCAGTAAGCCGCGCAAACCGGCCGGGTCGACCCGGCCGGGCCAGCACGACCCCGGCGGCAGCGGCCCCGTGGCGTCGGCGCGACAGCTCACCGCGGCGCTGTTCCCGCCGCACGCGCTGCGTGAGTACGCGCTGCTCGCCGACGGCGAGCGCGGCGCGCTGATCGGGCCTAAGGGCGACATCGCCTGGATGTGCGCGCCGTGCTGGGAGTCCGGCTCGGTCTACTCCTCGCTGATCGGCGGCAGCGGCGTCTACGCGATCTGGCCGGCCGACCGGTTTACCTGGGGCGGCTTCTACGAGGCAGGCTCGCTGATCTGGCACAGCCGCTGGGTGACCGACGCGGACGCGATCACCGAATGCCGGGAGGCGCTCGCCTTCCCTGGCGAGCCGGGCCGGCTGGTGCTGCTGCGCCGGGTCATGGCGTGCAACGGAACCGCGCGGGTCTGCGTCCGGCTGCAGCCGCGGGCCGACTACGACCGGCGGCCGCTGCGCCAAGTGCACCAGGACGAGGCGGGCACCTGGACCGGCCGTGTCGGCGACCTCTACCTGCGCTGGTCCGGTGCGGTCGGAGCGGCGACCGCCAGTACCCGGCAGGGAGGCGCTCGGCTGGAGGAGACGCTGCGGGTGGACGAAGGCCTGGCACGCCGACCTCGTGCTGGAGCTGTCCGACCGCCCGTTCGACGGACCCGCCACCCGACCCGGACGAGGCCTGGGCCGCCACCGAGCACGGCTGGCAGCAGGCCGTGCCGAGGCTGGAGGAGGTGACCGCCCGGCGCGACGCCGTCCACGCCTACGCGGTCATGCGCGGGCTCACCAGTGCCGGGAACGGGATGGTCGCGGCCGCGACCACCAGCCTGCCCGAGCGGGCCGCGGCCGGCCGGAACTACGACTACCGCTACGCCTGGATCCGGGACCAGTGCTACGCGGGCTCTGCGGCCGCCGCCGCCGGCGGCCACCCGCTGCTCGACCAGGCCGTCCGGTTCGTTGCCGCCCGGCTGCACGAAGACGGGCCGAAGCTGCGGCCCGCCTACACCACGACCGGCGGCCGGGTCCCGGACCAGGCCGGGCTGCGACTGCCCGGCTATCCCGGCGGCTTCGACCAGACCGGCAACTGGGTCAACAGGCAATTTCAGCTGGACGCGTTCGGCGAGGCGCTGCTGCTGTTCGCAGCGGCGGCCCGGCTGGACCGGCTGGACGCCGACGCCGCGGCGGCCGCGCAGGTAGCCGCGGCCGCGATCGAGCAGCGCTGGCAGGAACCCGACGCTGGCATCTGGGAAATCGACGACCAGGCCTGGACGCACAGCAGGCTGACCTGCGCGGCCGGCCTTCGGTCGGCGGCGGCCGCGTGCGCGGCCGGGACCTTAGGGGGTCGCTGGATCGCGCTCGCGGACGCCATCGTGGCCGACACGGCTAAGCACGCGCTGCACCGGTCGGGCCGCTGGCAGCGATCGCCGGCCGATCCGGGCCTGGACGGTGCGCTGCTGCTCGCGGGCTTGCGCGGCGCGGTGCCGGCGGACGACCCGCGGACGACCGCGACGCTGTCGGCCTATCAGGAGGAGCTGGTCAGCGAGGGATATGCGTACCGGTTCCGGCACGATGACCGGCCGCTGGCGGACGCGGAAGGCGCGTTCCTGCTGTGCAACTTCGTCCTCTCGCTCGCGCTGCTGCAGCAGGGCGACGCGATCGAGGCGGCCCGGTTCTTCGAGCGGGCCAGGGCCGCGTGCGGGCCGCCCGGGCTGTACGCCGAAGAGTTCGACGTGCACCAGCGCCAGCTGCGCGGGAATCTGCCGCAGGCATTCGTGCACGCGCTGCTGCTGGAGTGCGCCGGCCGGCTGAGCGCGGTCGTCAGGCTCTGACCCGCAGGAACGCCCCGCCGGCCGCTGCGAACGCGGCCGCGATCCCGGCATCGGCCAGCAGGGCCGGCTGCAACTGCGCGTCCTCGGCCGCGAGCGCGACCATCGACCCGGCGTGCAGCAGATCGGCCGCGGTGCCCGCGCGGATCAGCCAGCGGGTGGGCACCGCGCCGCAGACGATCGCCTGGAACAGGTGCCGGGCGCCCAGGATCCGGCCGACGAAGCACGCGCGGCGGCTCGGCGCGCGGCCAGTCCGGGTCGAGATCAGCCGGCCGGGCGCGCAGATCAGTGCCACGCCGTAGGCGGCCCGGGCCGCGCTGGCCCACCGGGATCCCGGCAGCACCGGCGCCGGGCCGCCCGCGGCGTGAGTCACCGTCGCCGCCCGGCGAGCGCCAGCGCGACGCCGGCTGCCGCGGTCCCGGCCGCGGCGAGTGCGGTGGCGGACAGGTGGTGCGACAGCCACAGCTGGGCGCTGCGGCCGTGCGCCTTGTCGTCGAACGTCCCGTGCGCGCCGTGGTCGGAACCGGCAGGCTCGTCGACCGGCTTCAGCAGGTTGTCCCGCCGGCCGGGGTCGTCCGGCTCCTGCGTCTGCTGCGAGCTATAGCCGGTCCTGGCCAGGTAGCGATCGAGCACTCCGGGTGCGAGCTTGTTCGCGATCAGGGTCGCGGCCGTGCTGCCGCCGACCCAGTACTCGCGCCGCGCCGGATGGTCGGCCGCAAACACGATGCCGCGAGCGGCGACTTCCGGCTGGTAGATCGGCGGTACCGGCTGCGGCTTGTCCGGCAGCTTGGACTTGACCCAGGAGAACTGCGGCGTATTGACCGCGGGCATCTGCACGACGGTCACCTGCACGTGCGATCCCTCGTGCAGCAGCTCGCAGCGCAGCGACGAGGTGAAGCCGTTGATCGCGTGCTTCGCGCCGCAGTACGCCGACTGGAGCGGGATGCTGCGCTGGCTCAGCGCGGACCCCACCTGGACGATCGTGCCGGCGTCGCGCGGTCGCATCCGCTTCAGCGCGGCCATGGTGCCGTGCACGAAGCCGAGGTAGCTGACGTCGGTGACCCGGCGGAACTCGTCTGGTCCGATGTCGGCGAATGGCGCGAACACCGAGGTGAAGGCCACGTTGATCCACACGTCGATCGGCCCGAGTGCGTCCTCTATCTGGCTCGCCGCGGCGTCGACCTGGTCGTAGTCCGACACGTCAGCGGTCACCGCGAACGCCGTGCCGCCCGCCCGGGTGACGTCGGCCGCCGCGCCGTCCAGGCCGGCCTGCCCGCGGGCGATGAGCCCGACGCGGTCGCCGCGCTCGCCGTACAGGCGCGCGGTCGCGCGGGCGATGCCGGCGCTGGCGCCGGTGATCACAACTGTCTGGGTCATGGGGTTCCTCCACGGGGGGTTGGATGGAGCGGGGGGAGTTCTGGAGCGCGCGACGCTCGCGCTCAGCCGCGCTGGTACGCCGCCGCGTCCGCGGCGCGGAAGTCCAGGCCCAGGCCGGGCCGGTCCGGGTCCGGCGTGAGCTCACCGCCGTCCGGGCTGAGCGTGCCGTCGAACAGCATCCGCTCGATCCGCTGGTGATCATGGAAGTACTCGACGTGCCGGAGGTTCGGCACGCAGATGCCGACGTGCGCGTGCAGGTTCGGCGCGCAGTGCCCGGAGACCTGCAGGTTGCTGGCCGCGGCGAGGCTGGCCGCCTGCAGGAAGCCGGTCACCCCGCCGCACCGGGTGACGTCGATCTGCAGGCAGTCGACGGCGCCGGCGTCGATCAGCCGGGCCGAGTCCGCGAGCGTCCAGCTGTACTCGCCGGCCGCTACGTCGGGCAGGATCTGGGCCCGGATCAGCGCCAGCCCGGCGAGGTCTTGGGATGACACCGGCTCTTCGAACCAGGTGACGCCGTAGCTGGCCAGTTGCCGGGCCATCCGGACTGCCTGCGCCCGGCCGTAGCCGCCATTGGCGTCGACGTAGAGCTCGGCGTCGGCGCCGATGACGTCGCGGGCGAGCTCGACCCGGTGCAGATCCCGGTGTTCCCTGCTGCCCCAGGACTCGCCGATCTTGATCTTGACGCGCGGTATCTGCTCCTTGCCCACCCAGTTCGCGAGCTGCTCGCGGGTCCGGTCGTCGTCGTAGCTGGTGAACCCGCCGCTGCCGTAGATCGGCACCGTGTCGCGGGCCCTGCCGATCAGGCTGGCGAGCGGGCAGTCAAGGATCTTCGCCTTCAGGTCCCACAGCGCGATGTCGACCGCCGAGATCGCGGTGGCCGCGACCCCCTCGCGCCCGATGTTGCGGACGGCCCTCGACATCGCCTCGTTGCTCGCGGGCACGTCGAGCGCGCTGCGGTCGCGGACGGCGTCGGCCAGGATCCCGGTGATCAGCGGCTCCGCGGCCGGGCTGCCGTACGTCCAGCCGATTCCGGTGTGCCCGCCAGCCTCGGCGCTGGCGAGGACCATCGTGGTCTCGGTCCAGGTCAGGGTGCCGTCTGCCTCCGGCGCGTCGGTGGGTATCACGTAGGTCGCGGCCCGCACCGCGGTCACCGGGACACTGCTGGTCATCATTTCCTCCAGGGGCTGCGGCCCCGCCGCGTCAGCGGGCGAGCGCGCGCTCCAGCTGGGCCTTCGTCATGGCCGACCGGCCCTTGATGTTCTTCTTCCTGGCCTCGGCGTAGAGCTGCGCCTTGGTCCGCCCGCCCGGCCCCGAGCCCGACCGCAGTCCACCGCGGCGAGCCGACGAGATGTCCCGGACCGAGGCGTTGCTGGCCGTCCGCGACTCGCCGGACCTGGCGCGTTCCTTGTTGACGGTGCGCGCCGCGATCTCGGCGGCCGTGGACGGGCTCCGGCCGCTCTTGCGCTCGCTCTCCTTGATGTGCTCGTACTGGCGCTCGCGCTTCGGGCTTGATCCGCGTGGCATGGCTGCCCCTCCTTCGCTGATACCGGGCTGCTTGTGCCAGCCCGCTACCCAGCGGCCCCCCGACTACACGCGGGCGCAGCGGCTCCCGCGGTTGCCCGGGTCAGGCGGGGCCGGCGCCGGGCTCGCCGTCGGCGCGCCAGGCCGAGATGACCTGCTCACACACGGCGACAAGGCCGGACACGTTGGGGAACCCGGCGTACGGGGCCAGCATTATGAGCGTCTCGCGCAGCTCGTCGGGAGTCAGCTCGCGTCGCCGCAGCGCGGCGCGGGCCTGGATCTTCCATACGTCCGCCTGGCCGCTGGCGGCGATCACGCCCATCAGCAGCAGCCGGCGGGAACGCAGATCGAGCACATCCCGGTCCCAGACCTCCGCGAACAGGCTGCGCATCATCACGTCGTAGAACGGCATCGTGCCTTCCGGCAGGTCGACAACGTCGCCGGCGTAGACCTCTCGCATCTTGGCCGCGCCGCGGTCGTACCGGCTGGGACCTGTCTCGGTCATCGTCGGTTCCTCTCTGCCCGCCGCCGTCGCCACCGGGGCTCGCGACGCTCGTCGTCGCCGGCCCGCGGCGCGCCCACCATAACCGACTTCTCGCACAGCCCCGGGCGCGTGACCCCGGTGTGGAGATCTGCGCCCGGGGGGCGTGCGCTGTCAGCCAGAACGCCCTCGGGCCGGCCCGAGGAGCTGTTTCACGTGGGAGACGAGCGGAGCGGCTGATGCTGAGCCTGGTGCGCCATGCCCACAGCGGGCGCACCCCGGCCGGCACCGCGTGGCTGCTCCGCGCGGGCGGCGCCGCCGCTCATATGCACGAAGCCCAGCAGCGCCGCGGGGTAGACGAAGTATCCCCACCGGCTCGCGGGCGCGAGGGCGAACAGCAAGGCGAGACTGCCAGCGAGCCGCCAGGCTGATGCCTTCAGGTCCGCCGGCGGCCGGATGATGAGTGACGCCGCCAGCGCCAGACTGGCGGCGCCGAGCAAGCCGATCGCCGCCCAGCGGCCCCCTGGTCCGATGGTGGCGAGCAAGTGCCCGGGCAGCGGGCTGGCCGCGGCGGTCTGATAGCGAGTCAGGCCGAGCGGGAACAGCACGGTGTTCTGGACGAGCGCTCCGGGTGCCAGCACTGCGGCCGGCGCCGTGGCCACCGCCAACGCGATCGCGGTGCTGACAGTCGTGGCCACGAACCTGACGGCCGCCCGGCCACCGGGCCTGACCGCCAGCATCACGGCGAGGATCGGCAGCGCGGGCCAGGCCGTGGCCTTGATGGCGCAGGCCGCGCCGAGCGCGATCGCAGCAACCGGCTGGAACCACGGCCGCCGCGGGTGCGCGGCGGTGCCGGCCAGGGCCAGACTGAGCAGCGCCAGCACGGGCAGATCGGTGAGTCCGGTCGTGAGCGGCAGCGCCAGCACCGGGGAACCCAGGGCGAGGGCAGCGCGACGCAGCGCGCCGCGCGGATGGGCGATGCGGAACGCGGCGGCGAGGGCAATCACCGTCGTGATGCCCAGCCAGAGCCTGGGGTTGCCGGCCGCGCCGTGCAGGCCGGCTGCGGCCGGCAAGCCGAAGATCGTCATGGCCGGCTGGTACGGGTCGTACTGCAGGGCGTGCGAGATCTTGTCCGCGGACAGGTACGGGGTGCCGTGCTGCAGCAGCAGAGCCGCGGCCCGGGCGACGACGGTCAGCGAGCTCTCGCCGGCCGTGGGCATCCGGGCGCCCAGCGCCGCCTGGCAGGCCAGCGGGGCCGCGATCGCACCGGCCAGCGCGATGATCAGCGCTGCCTCGCGGCCCCGCCGGCAGCTGGCGGCCGCGGCCAGTGCGTACCCGGCCGCTGCCGACAACCCCCAGATCCGCTGGACCGGCTGCCCGGACATCACGGTGACCAGCACCGCGAACGCGGCGAACGCCGCGTACCAGGCGGCGGCCGGGCGACCGCCGGCAACCAGCGGCGTCAGTACCGGACCGCCCGCGGCGGGAGCGCGGCGACGATCGGGTGGTCAAAATGGATCTTGCCCACGCCCGACGCGCCGCCCGGCGAGCCGAGGCGGGAGAAGAATTCGACGTTGACCCGGTGATAGTCCCTCAGCTCGCCAGGCAGATCGGCTTCAAAATAGATCGCGTCGACCGGACAGACGGGCTCGCAGGCGCCGCAGTCGACGCACTCGTCGGGCTGGATGTAGAGCATGCGCTCGCCCTCGTAGATGCAGTCGACCGGACATTCCGCAATACAGGTCCGATCCAGTAGATCGACGCAGGCTGACGTGATGATGTAAGTCACCCTTGATACTCCTACTCGCGGGCCGGCCGAGATCATGTCGTGATCTCAGGGCTTTTCTTGGAGCTGGCTACTCGCCGCCGATAAAACTAAGGCCGCGGCTCATTTCCGGACACCGACGAATTCCCCTTGGGGGACGTCCGGCCCCCGGGGTCCCTGCGCCGGCGGCGCAGCATTCGCAGGGAGCAGGCCGAATGCGTCGGCAACGGCGAACGCTCCGGATCGGTTGCGGACGCCAAGCTTGCGGAACAGCCGGGTCTGGACGTTCTCGACCGTCTTCGGCGCTATCCCCAGCACCCGGGCGGTCTGCCGGATCGAGTGCCCCTGCGCGAGCGAGCGGAGGATGTCGCTCTCCCGTGCCGTCAGTTCCGGTATCTCCAGGCCGCCGGCGACGCCGTCCTCCCAGCGGGCGCGCACCGCGCCGATCAGCGGTCGCATCGGTGCCGAGCCGACGACGAGATAGCCCTGGCTCACCATCCGCAGCACCGACAGGAAGTGATCGTCGATCCGGTCCGCCGGCAGCAGCGCGGTGGCTCCGGAGGCCAGCGCCTCGGCGACTTCCGGCGGGTCTACTGGCTTGCTGTGGACGAGGACCGCGGGTATGCCGAGCTCCGCGACCAGGTCCCAGTCCGGCTTGGCCGGGTCCACCAGCGCGGCCACGATCGGGCCGCGATGCCAGCGGGCCCAGTCCGTCTCGGCCACCGGCCCGTGCGAGCGGATCACCACTACCGGCAACCGGGCCGCCACCAGGACCGCCACTATCCGATCAAGGACGGCGCCTTCCTGGCCAGACACCACGGTCAGGACCAGGGAGTTCTCGTCGTCGTTTGCCCGCATCCGGCGGACCGGGCTCGCGTTGCGGTCCAGCATCCCGAGCGACGCCGCCCTCGATACCGCATGCGCGCTGCTGCTGACGTCTAGCTTCGCGAAGAGGCGGCGCTTGAGGTTCTCGACCGTGAGCGGGCTGATCCGCAGCAGCGTCGCGATCTCGCCGACGCTGTGCCCGGACGCCAGCAGCACGACGATCTGGACTTCGCGGTCGGTCAGACTCCCCGGCGTTGTCCGCGCGTGCCGCGCCTTGCGCGGCCGCAGCAGCGTGAGCAAAGCGGCGAGGCCGTGCGACTCAGGTACGAGCGAGGTGACTCCGGCCCGGCACGCGGCGGCGAGATCCTGCTCGGTCGCAGTGCGGTAACTCACGATCACGTTGAGCTCAGGGAACCCGCGCCGCAGCTCACCCACCAGCGCGGCGAACTCACCCAGCCGGGGACCTGCATCGAGGATCACCACGTCGGGTTGGCGCAGCCCGCACAGCGCGACGACGCTGTCTGCCTCGGCCACCTTGCCGACCACGGTGATGTCTGGCCGGATGGCCAGGCAGGCCGACAAGGTGTCCCGGAGCAGCCGACGGGACGACTGGACGACTACGCGGATGGTAACGCGAGCGGGGGGCGCGGCCATCGTGAGCCTAGATTCCGTTATCTCCATAACTGGCGGATTAGCGAGGTATCGCAGTCTACGCCGGATCAGGGCCCGACAATGGCGAGTTCTCTGTTATTCATGACGTGTTCTGTTACCAGAACGTGATTCAGTTTGGCTTTTGCTCCGGCGCCGGACCGGCCAGCGGCTCAGGGCCGGCGTTCCGCCGCGGTCCTTTTGGCCGCCTTGCTCCCACCCCCGGGGGATTTCCGTCCCAGCCGGAGATGCGCGTCCCGGTGCGGAAGTGACCGGGAGGGCCTACGTTATGGCGGCAGGGAGCGATCTGCAGCGTTGCGCCGGGGCCAACTCGTGGCGCACTTACTGTCGGAGGCCGCGTAGTGCCTGAGCTCCGTAGGTATGACGTTGATCCGTCGCTGGCGCCAGCTGGCGCGGTGGCGGAACCGGCCGGGTTCTGGTCTGAGGCGGCCGGGTACGGCCAGGCCGCCCTCGAAGATGCCTCCTGGCCGGAGCCGCAAGGCTGGCGTGACTGGGGACCGCCGCCGGAGCTTCATCCTGATCATCCGTCGGCGCCGTTTCCGCGGGTCCAGATCCTGTCCGATCACCCATCAGGACCTATGCCTGCCTATCCGGGGCCGGCTACCTGGGACGTACCACAGCAGTGGCCGGGAGAGCCGGCCGGTACGTGGCATGCACCGCCACCGGATTGGCGGGGGCAGTCTCCGCACGGCGACTCGCTCCGGATGGCGGAGCAGGTGCTCACGCTCGCCGACGGCCAGGCGTCCCGGATCGCGCGCGAGGCCCAGGACTACGCGGCGTCGATCCGCGAGGCGGCGGATCGCCACGCGGCCGCGATCACCTGGGAGGCGACCACCAGGGCGGAAGCGATCACGCAGCAGGCGGCCGCCGAGGCGGCTGCCATTCGCGGGGCAGCCGAGCAGGAGGCCGCTGCCTTCCGGACGCGGCTCGGCTCGATGCCGGGAGAGCTGAGCCGGGTCGTGACCGCCTACGTGACGGAGACCTTCGCGGCACCGGCGATCCCGGCGGCCGCACCCGCGCTTCCTGAGCTCTTGCCAGCGCACCCGCGCGCCAGGCCAACACCGCCGGACCCGGTGACGGCTCCGCCGGAGATCAACGACGGTCGGCCGGACACCAGGCCCGCCCGGAGCGGACCGGACGCGAGCCCCGCCAGGCCGGGGACAACGCCAGCCAGGCCGGGGACAACGCCGGCCAGGCCGGGGACAACGCCGGCCAGCAAGCCGCAGAAGCGGCCCAGGCAACAGCAGGCGATGCGCATCGCCACCGGCGCGACCGCGACGCTGCTCGCGCTCTCCGTCATCGGCGGTGCCGCGCAGATCGGGAAGCACGGGTTCAAGTTCTTCGTCTTCCGCGAGGCCGGAGTCGGCCAGACGTCAGGCACCGAGACTGACCAGAATTTTCTGACGAAGCAGAAGGCCGCGGCGCACCACGCCGCGGCGCCGAAGGGCCGCCATCACAAGAAGCCGGCTCAGGCCGTCGAGGTGCATCACTAGCAGTCCGCTGACGCAGCCGCTGCGGAGCCAGGATCCGGCGGGACGACGGCTGGATGGCAGGCAAACCCATCGGGAGCGGCGCTGCCGGTTGGAAGGAGAAGCTGCGAGATGGCCACGACTAGGGACTACGAGCCAGACCTGTACTCCGGCGGCGCCTTGGGCACGCGGACCGGTAAGGAAGAGCCGGCCGATAACTCTCAGCCGCTCCGGAAGGCCGCCAGGAGCGGTGTAGACGAGTGGATGGAGGTCGAGTTCAAGTTCGGTGGCTCCCGGATCAAGCGGAAGTCGCTCGCGCTTGTCGTGCTCGGCGCCCCGGCGGCGCTGCCGCTGATCTTCATGCTGCCCGCGCTCCTGACGCGGAACTACAACACCTTCTCGGTGTCGGTCGACGACACGCTGGGAACCGGCGCCGAACTCTGCCTGTTCCTGTGCCTGCTCGTCACCCCTGTGGTCACGCTCACCGGGCAGCGCTGGTTCGTGCCGCTGCGGCGCTGGTACGGGATCATGATGGCGTGCAGCGCCATCGGCGACGCGGTCGCCGCCGGTCTCACCGACAACTTCGCCGGCGGCTTCTTCGCCCGGCTGACTGAGCACACCTTCCTGCTCGCGGGATTCGTGATGGTGCTGCTGGTCATCCCGCTGCTGCTGACCGGCAATCCGTGGGCGCAGCGCAAGCTCGGCCGGTTCTGGAAGACCCTGCACCGGCTGATCTACGCCATCTGGGCCCTGCTCGCCGTGCACCTGATGCTGCTGGAGGGATTCCCGCCCCAGCCCGGCTTCGCCGGTGACGGCGACCCCGTCTTCCATCAGCGCTTCTACCAGTTCTCGGCGTGCAGCCTCTTCCTGCTCACCCTCAGGCTGCCGCCGGTAAAGCGCTGGATCACCGCCCGGCAGAAGGAAGGCCGGAACTGGCTCGTGTACCTGACCATCGCGCCGGTTTTCGCGCTGTTCGTGTTCGGACTCGTCTTTGTCATCAACGAAGAGATCTTCAAGGGAGTCGACTCGTTCCTGAACACCCCCAGCGGGGAGTAGGGCAACATTCGGCACTCAGACACGGCCACCTCGGATACGGCCACGGAGGAGCGGGCTTGACGACCGGAACTTACGCCAGACCCCGCCAGCATCAGCCGACAATGGCTGGCGGCGTCATCCTCGTGGCCGTATCGGTCCTGGCGGCCATCGTCGTCGCGGCCGGCCTCCTCTATGCCGCGGGTACCGGCGGACGGCATCAGGCCGCCCTTGCCGCCGCCGGCTGCGAGCCCAACCTGTCGCCGTCCGGCCTGCAGTGCACGACCGTGCAGGTGCTGGCCCGGCGGTACGCGGCGATCACGACTCCGGCAGTCCAGCAGCTGAACGCTGACGTGGCCGCGTACGTCGCGAATGAACGGCACGACCTGGCGGCGGCAAAGGTGGCCCTGCGGGCGGAAGTGACGTCCGCGAACGCGCTGGACGCGAGTCTCACGAGATTCCCGTTCCCACCCATGGCCGCACCCATCGCCAACGCGCTGGTACGGGCCAACCGCGCTCGCGCCGTGCTGATCGCGCAGCAGGCAAGATCGGCCTCACTCGGCCAGTTGCGGTCGTCCAACCGGCGGGTCAAGGCTGCGAACGCCGCTCTCCGGGCCGACCTGAGTCGTCTCAGCAAGGCTCTTGGCACGCGACCGACGGCGGGTCAGGAGCCCTGAATTGCCGCCGCCCGGAGCGGTCAGCGCCGGACAGCTCCGGCCGCGGCCTCCCAGGCGCTGACTGCAGGTCAAGATCATGGGTAAACCCACCCCCGCCCCTGGCCGTCTTACCCACCAGGGAGGGGACATCGATGTTTTCTTGGCAAGCTCAGCCTGGTGCCGGACACCGCTCGAATCCTGGGGGCCGCCACCGCAGCGGCGGGGGATCGGGACGGCGTGCACTGGCAGTTCGGACCGCGACTGGCGTCACCCGATCCGGCCGCGGAGTTCATGCGGCCGATCGGGGCTGGGGCAGCTGGACCCGGCCGGACGCGAGCCGGCGCCCGGAGCCGGACACGAGTCGCGTTGCCACTGAATAGGCGAACTCCGGTCTGTCACGGAGCGGGAGCCGGCGGCGGGTGGCGGTAAGCCTCCCGCGGTGCCGCGATGGCATCCGGACCTGGCGGCAGGATGTCGGCGGGCACGCCGAAGTCCCACAGTTCGAGGACTGACCAGATCGGCACCTGGCGATCGCCGGACGCTGGCTCGGGCAGCACCGCGATGCGCCGAGACCGGCCAGCCGAATCCAGCCACACCTCGGCCGGGATCTGGGTAAGCGCGCGATAGGGCCGGCGGGCACGGTGACCCCGGCGAGCACGGCCGCGTCGGCCAGAGCTAGATCCACTCGCACGCGATAGCGGTCGCGGTCACGCCCCGGACGACCTCCGGGCCGACCTCAACCGCATCCCGGGCGCCGAATAGCGCGTCCAGCGGCCACAACGGATCGTTGACTGTCCGCGGTCCGTCGCGGTCACTCAGGAAGAACCCGGTCCAGGTGTCAGCCACGCGCAGGTAGGTGTTGGCGCCGTCGTAGATCATTTCCTGCGGTTCGGCGAGCTCAGCCATGTCGTCGGCCGCGACCTGATGCTGCTCGATGAACTCAGCGGCGACCCCGGCGGTGAACATCGGCACCTGCCACACGCGCGCCCGCCGGGCCGCGAAATCAGCAATACCCTCGCAGCGACGATCGGCCTGCTCTGGGATGGAGGCTGATGACCAGGCGGCGTACAGCCGAGCAGTCCCAGCGGCCACCGTTCGGGCCGCTGCCGCCATAACTGGCTCGTCAGGGCCGCACATGTCTTCACGATACAGTCGCGGACGGTGGCGATCCCGCTGGTCGGCTGCGCCCGTCAGGCGGTGGTGGCGAGCACTAGCGGCAGGACCCCGGCGGCACCCGCTTCGCGCAGTCGCATCGCCGCGACGGTCATCGTCCAGCCGGTCTCGATCCGGTCGTCCACGAGCAAGACGGGGCCATCGAGCCGGGCCAGGTCGGGTCGGATTGCGTCCGGCACGGCGACGCTGCTCCAGACCGCACGCAGTCGCTGAGCGCTGTTGTGCTGGCGGGCGGGTCCAGCCGGCTCGGCGGTATCAAGCGCGCCGAGGTAGGGCATCTGGCCGATCTTCGCGATCTGGCTGGCCAGGCTCCCGATGAGCAGCGGTCGAGTGCCCGACGGCATCGACATCACCGCGGCCGGCCGGCGGGTCCAGTCCCAGGCGGCCAGCACCTTGACCACGGCGGCGATCATGTCGTCGGGTACTGGTCCGTCCGGGTTCGCCGCTTGCTCGCGGGCATCGTCGATCGGCGGTTCCCCGGCGAGTAGAGCGCGCAGCCTGGGTCCCCAGCCGAGATCGGTCAGCCGGCCGAGGGCACGGCCGGCTTCGGCGGAAATGTCGGCGCCGATCTTGCCCGCGATGTCGATGCCGAGGTCACCCATGCCGGTCGGCCACATCTTGCGCGGCGGGATCTCGGTGCCGGGGCGCAGCAGGTGGTCTCGCGCGCGGACAGCGGTCTCGGTCACCGCGTCGGGCCAGCGCTGCTGCGTGCAGTTGTCGCAGCGTCCGCACGGCGCCGCCGCCGGGTCGTCGAGCTGCCGCCGCAGGTACTCCATCCGGCAGTCGGCCGTCGCGATGTAGCCGAGCATGGCCTGCTGCTCGCGGGCCCGCTCGGCGGCGACGCGGGCATAGCGGTCCGCGTCGTACGCCCATGGCTGTCCCGTCGTGGTCCACCCGCCGGAGACCCGCCGGACCGCGCCGTCGACGTCGAGAACCTTGAGCATCGTCTCCAGCCTGGTGCGCGACAGGTCGACACTGGCCTCGAGCGCGGCGGTCGACAGCGGCCGGCCGGCCGAGTCGAGCACCGACAGCGTGCGGCGTACGACCGACTCGGCCGGGAACGCGAGCGAGCCGAAGTACGCCCAGATGTCGGCGTCTTCCCGGCCGGGGAGCAGGATCACGTCGGCGCGGTCAACCGCCCGGCCGGCCCGGCCGATCTGCTGGTAGTAGGCGATGGGCGACTGCGGGGCCCCGAGGTGCACGACAAAGCCCAGGTCGGGCTTGTCGAACCCCATCCCGAGGGCGCTGGTAGCGACGAGCGCCTTGAGCTCGCCCGCCAGGAGCGCCTCCTCGGCCGCTAGCCGGTCGGCCGGATCGTCCTGGCCCGTATACGACGCGACGTTCAGGCCCTCGCCTCGTAGGAACGTGGCGGCCTCGCGCGCCCCGGCGACGGTCAGCGCGTAGACGATGCCGGAACGCGGCAGCTCGGCGAGATGGTCGGCCAGCCAGCCCAGGCGCTGCTGGGCCGTCGGCAGCGCGACAACGGCCAGGTGCAGGCTGTCCCGGTCCAGGCTGCCCCGCAGGACCAGGGTCTCGCCGTCGTAGCCCGCGCCCAGCTGTTCGGCGACGTCGTGGCTGACGCGCTCGTTTGCGGTGGCCGTCGTCGCGAGCACCGGCACGTCAGGTGGCAGGCCGGCCAGCAGCGTCCGGAGCCGACGGTAGTCGGGCCTGAAGTCATGCCCCCAGTCAGAGATGCAGTGCGCCTCATCCACCACGAGCAGGCCCGCCGACGCGATCAGCTTCGGCAGGACCAAATCACGGAAGCTCGGGTTGTTGAGTCGTTCCGGGCTTACCAGCAGGACGTCGACTTGCCCGGCCGCTACCTCGGCGTAGATCTCGTCCCACTGCTCGATGTTGACCGAGTTCACGGTCCGGGCGCGGATCCCAGCCCGCTGCGCTGCGGTGATCTGATTGCGCATGAGCGCCAGCAGCGGCGAGACGATGACCGACGGGCCGGCGCCGCGGGCTCGCAGCAGCGCGGTCGCGGTGAAGTAGACCGCTGACTTGCCCCACCCGGTCCGCTGCACGACCAGAGCGCGGACATGATCAGCTACCAGCGCGCGGATCGCCGTCCACTGATCATCCCGTAGCCTCGCGTCCTCGCCCGCGAGCACCTGCAGGCACGCCTGCGCCTCAGCTCGCATCGGATCGGCTGGATTCGGATCTGATGTCATGGGCTCTTAGTATCAGGCACCGCCGACACCGCAGCGCCCGGTTGCGGGCGGCAGGCTGCCCCGGCCTGCCGTGCGAGCTCGCCGTGCGAGCTGCCGGGCCGAGGGCGGATCGGGCTCGGATGCGAATAGCGGCGGAAGCAGCGTGAGCATCAGCACTGACCAGACGACGTGCGCGATCGCCGGTGCCGCGACGCCGCCGGACCGGCGGCGCTGCACGCCGAAGATCACGCTAGTCACGGCGCCGCCGAGGACCAGGGCCGGGTTCCTGGTCGAGACCGTGGCGGCGGTATAGACGGCGGCGGTCGCGGCCGCGGGATGGTCCGGCCCGGCCGCGTCCCACAGCGCGCCGTGAAAGTACAATTCCTCGGCCACCGCGTTGACGCACGCGGTGAGCAGGACCAGGCCGGACGGCCCGGTGTCCATGTAACCGAGCACGCTGCTGATCGCCCGGTTGAGCGTCGGATTCCGCCGGGCCACCCTGGCGACCGCGTAGAACAGGCCGAACGTGCCGGCGCCGGTCAGCACCGGCTCGGCCAGCGAGCGCAGGCCCGGGCTGGTGAACGCCGCGCCCGCCGGGAGCGGGCCGGACGCCAGCGCAGCGCCGGCCCAGGTCCCGGCCAGACCCAGGGTCAGGGCGAAGAACAGCGGGTCGTCGCCCTCCGCTGCGAGCGAGAGACCGAGCAGGCTCGTTCCGGCCGGGAGCACCGCGCCGACGACGCGTCTGCGCCGGGCCCGCTGCCGTTCACTGCGACCCGTCACCGGGACCTGCCCTGCTCGCGTTCGCGCAGCGCCGCGCGCACCGCGTCGTCATAGGGCGTGAGCGGGAACGGGACGAGCTCACGAATGGCGAAATCGCGCACGACGACCTCGTTGCTCATCGAATCGATCAGCGACCGGCCGGTGGCCGTATCCACATCGGTGACGAGCGTCAGCCAGAGCGAGGAGAGCCAGGGGGTGAGCAGCGGCACGGCGATGATCGGCAGCGGGCGTCCCTTGATCGCGGCGACCCGGCGCAGCATGTCGCTGTAGCGCATGACGTCGGGGCCGCCGATCTCATACACGGCGCCGGCGGACTCCGGCCGGGTCAGTACTCCGATGAGATAGCGGATCACGTCGTCGATCGCGATCGGCTGCGTCCGGGTACTGACCCAATGCGGGGTGATCATGGCGGGCAGGTGCTCGACCAGCTGGCGGGTGAGCTCCCAGGAGATGCCGCCGTCCCCGATGATGATCCCCGCGCGGAGCACGGTGACCGGCACGCCGCCCGCTGCCAGCATCCGCTCCACCTCGCGGCGGCTGCGCAGATGGGCGGACAACTGCTCGCGCTCGTCACCCAGGCCGCCGAGGTAGATGATCCGCTGCGCCCCGGCCGCGGCGGCTGCCTGCCCGAACGCGCGCGCAGCCAGCGTGTCCTTCCGGGCGAAATCGGCGTCAGCGAGGGAATGGACCAGATAGTAGGCCGCCTCACAGCCGTCGAGGGCCGGGCCGAGCGTCGGGGGATCGTGCACGTCGCCGAATACCGGCGCCCCCGCGGCCCGGTAGCTGTCCGGGTGCCGGGTCATCGCGACGACCTCGTGCCCGGCCTGGGCCAGGGCAGCGGTCAGGCGGCGACCGACAAAGCCGGATGCCCCGGCGACTAGGAATCGCAACGCAGACTGCCCCCTCGTGTCGGCCGGGCCGGGCCGGGATCGACCGGCCCGGATAAGTCACTAGCTCTGGTCGCCTGAACCAAAGAACGTCGCGAAACTGCCCGCGACCGCGGTGACGACGAAGATAGCCCAGGCCTCGAGGCAGACATCAACTACTTTGCCGACCGGAGTCAATGGGTTGGTCATACTCGACGAAACGGTGAGCAATTGCACGGAGCAGAAAAAGGCGGCATCACCCAATCCATGGATATCGCCGCCTTTCACTCCGCTCTCGAATACCCAGATGAGCACAGTGCCGATGGCGAAGACCACGACTGACAGGCCGAACGCGAGCACCAGGCGCGCGAACAGCCGCCGGTGCCGTTCCCCACCGTGAAGAGCCTCGTCAGTTCTTCTCGTATCACCGCGGAATCCCCTTCCGCCCTGCGCACCTGGTCACGACGCTGGCGGCCGCGGGAGGCGGGCTTTGGCCCAGTCCTCCATCTCGGCAAAGGTCGCCCGAATGCCAGGTGCCGAAGGATCGCCGGCCAGCCGGGTGACGGCCTGCATCTGTTCGACCATGGCCTTGATGACCGGCGGGTCGGTGATCTGCCGGAGCGCGGGCCACTCCTCGGCCTCCTCGGCGGCGGCGTGCTCGGTGACGCTGGTGGCCAGGTGCCCGAAGGTGGCGTTGAACTGGTCGGAGTCGACATTCACCAGTTCCAGCGCGCCGATGGTCTGGCCTGCCGTTTGTTCTTCGGCGATGCGGTCGCTGGCGGCCCGGTCGTAAGCGCCGAGCTGACGCAGGGCCAGCGGGTGGATGGCCTGTTGCTCGGCCGTCTCATGCAGGGCCAGGGTGAGCCGGAGGGTGTGAAAGGCGGCAGCCCGGCGCTGTCCGGCCTGCTGCCGGACGGCCTCGAGCAGGTCTTGACGTGCTCGTGCTGCGACCCGATGACGGCGATGACGTCGTCGGCCGCGGGCGGTAGACGATATACCTAGTCCCGGCCGGTGGGCCGGGCGTGAGTCAGTACCAAGCCCGGGCCCGGCCGGGTCCGGCGGCACGTCCGCGCCTGACTTGCGGCCCCTGAGACGCAGGACAGCGAGCAGGCGATCTTTCCATCTGGTCATGCCCGGCTGGCTACCCCGCAGGCGGCGGCCCAACCTGAGCCGCAGCCTTGGCGCGCATCCGGGATGCCAGAATGCTCCGGTGGAGACCGCAACGCAGACGCTGCACCGGCTCACGTCGATGGGCCAGTTCGACGAAGCCCGTGCGTGGGATCCGCCGGTAGACGACCCGCGCGTAGTGCGCGACCTCGTAGTCAACGACGTGGGGCAGCTGCCCTGGTTTTATAAGCGGTACCCGCAGTCGCTGCCGCGCCTGCAACTGCCGGACCAGCTTCCCGGCAAGACGGCGGCCGCAGTTGACGTGCTCGCCGGAACCGCGACCGTACCGCGCGCCCAGCTGGGCCTGTCGCAGCTGTCCCGGCTGCTGCACTTGTCCGCCGGGGTGGTCCGGGTCTCGCAGCGTCCTTACGGCCCGCACCTGTTCCGCGCCGCGGGATCGGCCGGCGGCAGGTTCCCGCTGGAGGTCTATGTCGCCGCGCCAGCGGACGGCCTGGTCGCCGCGGGCCTGTACTGGTATCACCCGCAGGATCATTGTCTGGTCCTCGTCGGTCCGCCGCCGAGCGGCGACGCGCCTGCCCTGGTCATCACCGGCATCCCGTGGCGGACGGGCTGGCGTTACCGCGAGCGTGGTTACCGGCACGTCTACTGGGACGCTGGCACGATGCTGTCGCAGTTGCTTGCCGCTGCCGACTCGGCCGGCATTGCGGCGCGGCTGCACACCCGGTTCGGGGATGAAGCGGTTGCCGCGCTCGTCGGCGCGGACCGCGTCCATGAGTGGCCGGTGGCGATCGTCACCCTCGGTGACGGCATACCAGCGCTGGCCGCAGCCGGCCCGGCAGTAGCCGGCGCGGTGGACGACGCGCCGGTTGAGTTCCCGCTCATTACGTCCGCGCAGCGTGGCGAGTGGGATCGGCAGTGGAACGGCTGGTGGGGCGACGACCCGCCGTTTCACGCGCCGGTCTTCGTGCTCACCCACCACGCGCGCGAGCCACAGCCGATGGACGGCGGCACGACGTTCTACTTCGTCACCGGCTGAATCGAATCGGCACTGGCCCAGGCCCGCGCGGCAGTGGGCGACGGTGATGTCGCGATCGGTGGCGACGCTAACACCATCAACCAGTACCTTGCCGCCGGCCTGATCGACGAGCTGCGGCTGCACGTTGTGCCGCTCACCCTCGGTACCGGCACGCGGCTGTTCGAGGACGTCCCACCGCTAAGACTCGAGCAGGTGAAGTCGCGGGCAGCGAGTTCGGTCACGCACGTGACCTACCGCGTGCTGGCCTGAGCCGGACGTCTCGCCGCTCACTCAGCACACCGCCGGGCTCGGGCGCCGAGATCGACGGTAAGGCCCGGGTCTTTCTCGCGAACCTGGCTCGCTACCGGTCTGGGCTGCCGCTCGCCAGCGTGGTCCACTGGGCCAAGGGCTACCGAGGAGGCGATGGTGGGGGAGCCAGGCAGCGGGCCGGCGGCGGACGTGCTACGCCGGCTGGACTGCGTCGAGGATCCGGTGCACATCTACCGAGATGAGTGGGGGATCCCGCACATCCGGGCGCAGTCCGACCACGACGCGTTCGTAGGGCAGGGATATGCGCACGCCATGGATCGGCTCTGGCAGATGGACGCGAGCCGGAAGCAGATGCAGGGCCGCTGGGCAGAGTGGGTCGGTGCGCCCGGCGTCGCCGCGGACATGCTAGCGAGGCGACTGCGGGTCAGTGCCGCCTCCGTACGCGACTACGCGGCTCTTGGCCCGCAGGCCAGCGCGATGGTCGACGCCTACACCGCGGGTGTCAATGCGTACCTCGATACGCATCCGGCCCCGGCCGAGTACCAGCTGCTGGGTAGTGCGCCGGAGCCGTGGGAAGGCTGGCATTGCATCGCGGCGATGCGGCAGCGCGGCTACCTGATGGGCTCAGTGTGGTTCAAGCTGTGGCGCGCCGCGGCCGTCGGCGTTCTCGGCCCGCAAGACATCGCCAAGCTGCGCTACGACGACAGCGGCCTGGACCGGCTGTGCATTCCGCCCGGTGCTGACGCCAGCCGCTGGATCGCGGGCCTGGCCGACCTGCGCGAACCAATTGAGGCCCTGAGCCTGCTCCCGTTCGCAGCGCAGATCCAGGGCGGGAGCAACAACTGGGCGGTGGCACCGGACCGCACGACAACAGGCCGCGCGCTGCTCGCGGGCGATCCGCACCGCGCCTTCGAGTTGCCTGGCATGTACGCACAGCTCCACCTGCGCTGCGATCAGTTCGACGCCATCGGGCTCACCGTGCCCGGAGTGCCCGGTCTCCCGCACTTCGGCCACAACGGGCAGGTGGCGTGGTGTGTCACCCACGCCTTCGCCGACATCCATGACCTGTACGTGGAGCAATTCGACCGAACCGATCCGGCGCGGTACCGCTACCAGGACGACTGGCTGACCGCCACGACGGCGGCAGAGGAAATCAAGGTCCGGGACGCCGGGGCAGTCCGGGTGCAGATCACCGAGACGATCCACGGCCCGGTGGTCGCCGGCGACCCGGCCAGCGGTGCGGCTCTGACCCTGAAGTCGGTCCAGTTCTTCGACGTAGACCGCTCGTTCGACTGCCTGCTGCCGATGCTCAGAGCCGGGAGCGTTGACGCGCTGTTCAGCGCGGTGCGGGGCTGGGGACTCATCGATCACAATCTCGTGGCTGGCGATGTCGCCGGACACATCGGCCACCTCGTCCGGGCGGTGATCCCGCGCCGGCCCGCGGTGAACGGCTGGCTGCCCGTCCCGGGCTGGAGCGGGTTGTATGAGTGGGACGGCATGGTTCCGGCGGAGCAGATGCCGCGAGTCGACGATCCGGCCCGCGGCTACATCGTGACCGCTAATAACCGGGTCGTCGCCGCCATCGACGGCACCGGCGGCTATTTCTGCACTGACACGCATCCGCCGTACCGGGCCAGGCGGATAGAGGAACTGCTGGACCGCGCGCTGCCGGTGTCGCCCGCGGACATGGCCGCGATTCATCACGATGACCTCAGCCGTCCGGCGCAGCTGTTCCAGGCCGCACTCGCTGACGTCAGGCCAGCCAGTGCCGAGGCCCGCGCGGTGCGGGACCTCCTGGTGGCCTGGGATGCACGCATGTCACCAGAGTCGGTTGGGGCAACCTACTACTCCCGGCTGCGCTGGACGCTGAGCCGGATGGTCGGCGACCTTTCCGGGCTTGCGCCCGCCGCGCAGGACACACCCTTCCAGCTGCCTGGCCGCACCTCCGCTGTCAGCCAGCTCTGGTGGGTGCTTCCGGCTCTGCTGCGCTCCGGTGACGTCGCGCTCACCGGCGGCCGGAGCTGGCCGGACCTGCTGGCCGAGGCCCTGGCCACAGTGGCGGGCGCAGCCGGCGGTGAGTCGTGGCGTGATGTCCACCCGGCGGCGCTGTCGCACCCGCTGACCGCGCTGATCCCGGCCGCGCCCGCCGCGCTCAGCCGGACCGGCGCCGGAGTCGGGGGCGACAACGAGACAGTGTGGGCCAACGGCTGCCGGGCGGAATCGGGCACTGCGGCCGTCTACGGCGCCGTGGCCCGGTACGTCTTCGACGTGGGTAACTGGGATGCCTGCCAGTGGATCGTGGTCGGCGGTTCAGCCGGCGATCCAGCGAGCCCGCATTACCTTGACCAGCACGAAGCCTGGTCCCGGTGCGAGCTCATCCCGATGCGGTACGACTGGGACGTTATCGCCGCAGTCGGCGAGCCACTCATCCTCCGGCCAGGAAACACCATCCGAGGAGCTGAAGTGTCATGACCGTGGCGCTTGCGGCCCGCCTGCGAACCCAGGTCGCTAGCCAGGCCAGACCAACCAGGAGGACTGGGATCAGATGACCACACCGCGGACTCCCGATCTCGACTACCTCGCCGATCGTGCGCTGTTCATCCGGCTGGAGACGCTGCGCTTGACCCGCATCGCCGGAGCGGGCCATTACGGCGGCACATTCTCGGCGGCCGAACTGCTGTCCGCGCTGTACTACTACAAGCTGAGAATCGATCCGGCCCGCCCGGACTGGCCTGAACGGGACAGATTCGTGCTGAGCAAGGGGCACGCCGCGATCGGGCTCTATCCCGTGCTCGCCGACCTCGGATTCTTCGATCCGGCCGAACTCGACTCCTACACCAGGCTGGGTAGCCCGTTCGGCGACCATCCCGACATGCGCAAGGTCAGGGGCATCGACTTCAGCTCGGGCTCGCTCGGGCACGGGCTGTCGATTGGCGTGGGCATGGCGCTCGGCGGCCGGGTGGCGCACCGGGACTTCGGCGTCTTCGTCCTCGTGGGCGACGGTGAGCTGGCCGAGGGCCAGGTCTGGGAGGCGGCCATGGCGGCTGGGCACTTCCGGCTCGGCGCCCTGACCTGCATCGTCGACCGCAACGAGCTCTGCATTGACGGACCGACGGAGGACGTGATGGCGGTCGAGCCGATCGGCGACCGGTTCGCCTCGTTCGGCTGGCACGTGCAGCGGGTGGACGGGCACGACTTGCGGGCGGTGACCGCCGCGCTGGATCAAATTAACCCGGCCCGGCCCGGCCCGCCGCAGTTGCTCATCGCTGACACGGTCAAGGGCAAGGGCGTGCAGCGGATGGAGAACGAGCTCGGCTGGCATGTAGGAAACCTCGGCCCCGACGACTACGAGGACGTGGTGGCCGAGCTCACGGCCAGCCGGCGTCCTGTGACCGCCGGGAGCAGCCGGTGAGCCCGCGGCCGCCCGGCGCCGTCGGCCAGGATCAGAGCGAGGTCTTCCGCGGGGTCAGCCCGCAGTCGGCGAGTCGCCGCGCGACCGGAAAAGGCATCGCGGCGGCGTCGATCCCCGCCTTCGTCGCCGGAGCAGAGCTGGCCGATCTGGCCGAGACCGATCCCAGAATCGTGGTGCTGACCGCCGATCTGGCGTCCGCGAACCGGCTGGCCGAGTTCGGCGGCCGGCATCCGGACCGCTTCATCGACTTCGGCATCGCCGAGAAGAACATGATCACGGCGGCCGCGGGGCTCGCGTCTACTGGCCTTATCCCGTTCGCCGGCACGTTCGCATCCTTTGCCGCGCTACTCGGGATGGAGCAGATCCGGACGGACTGCGCCTATCCGCGGATGCCGGTGCGGATCCTTGCTCATCACTCCGGCATCTCCCTGGGTTTTTACGGCACGAGCCACCATGCGCTGGAGGACCTCGCCGCCATGCGGGCAATCGCGGGGCTTGTCGTGGCGTGCGCAGCGGACGGCAATCAGCTGCGGGCGATGCTCCGGGCGTCGCTCGATGTGCCCGGCGCGATGTACATCCGCCTCGGCCGCGGGCGCGACCCCGAGGTGTACCCGGCAGTGCCCGATCCGTTCGTCTTCGGCCAGGCGGCCCGGCTTCGCGAAGGCCACGACGCCACGATCATCGCCACCGGCTCACAGGTGCATCCCAGTCTCATCGCGGCTGAGATCCTGGCTGGGCGCGGACGCTCGATCCGGGTCGTCGACATGCACACCATCAAGCCGCTCGACATCGGCGAGGTCATCTCCGCTGCTGCCGAGACGGCTGCCGTGGTGACGGTGGAGGAGCACAACGTCATCGGCGGCCTGGGCGGAGCGGTTGCGGAGGTCCTCGCCGACCGGCGCCTTGCGGTCCGGTTCCGCCGGCATGGCATCAACGATGAGTATGCGCTCATCGGGCCGCCTTCGGACCTCTACGCGCATTACCGGCTCGACGGTCCGGGCATCGCGGCGGTCGTGGCGGAAACGTGCGGGCTGCCGTAACTTCTGGTTTGCCGCGGGCCGACTGCGCGACGGATGCGCTAGCGCGCGGTGGGGGCTGAGATGAGTCCGTGGCCAGCGCTAGCATGCCGTGCATGACAGAGGCCGACGATCAGGGAGCCGCGCCGCCGACTGCGCCCGACGAGCCCGGCGAGGCCCAGTTCGGGCCGCACCGGTTCTATCCGGGTGAAGGCGGCGGCACCGAGGAGTTCAGGGCCGCCCGGTTCGACGTCGCCGATCTTCGCGGCGCGCGGTTCACCGACTGTGACCTGACCGGCGTGACGATCCGGGACGGCTGGCTGGTCAACGTCAGCATCTCCGGCTTGGTCAGCGACCTCACCGTCAACGGCGTCGACGTGACCGACTTCGTCGACGCCGAGCTGGACCGGCGGCACCCCGAGCGCGTGCAGTTCCGGGAGGTTCAGACTGCCGACGACTTCCGCGCGATGTGGAACACCATCGAGCAGCTCTGGGCCCAGGCAGCCGAACGAGCCGGACGGCTGCCCGAGCTCGCGCTGACCGAGCAGGTTGACGAGGAATGGTCGTTCGCGCAGACCCTCCGTCACCTGGTCTTCATCACCGATGCCTGGGCGAGCCGCACTGTGCTGGACGAGGAGAAGCCCTATCACCCGATCGGGATTCCGCAGAGCTGGTACCCGGCGGCGGCCGCGGCAGAGCTGGGCATCGACCTGGCCGCAGAGCCCGGCTATGACGAGATCTTGGCCGCCCGGAGCGGCCGGATGGCAGTCGTCCGGCGGATCGTGACCGGGCTGACCGATGACGATCTCGGCCGGCCGTGTCAGCGGTCGCCGGCACCTGGCTATCCGGAGGAAGAGCGCCCGGTCGCCGAGTGCCTCGCCGTAGTGATGAACGAAGAGATAGAGCACTACCGGTACGCAGTACGCGACCTCGTCGTACTGGAATCGCGGTAGCCAGCCCGCCGGGCTGCCCCCCATGCTGTTGTGCAGGCCTTGCCCGGCCGCGGAAGTCAGACGGCGAGTGTGGGCTCATCGGGCGCGGAGAGGCTGAGGACGGCGCCGGCGACAGCGGGTGACGCGCAGATTCTTGCCTCCAGGGCGCGCAGCCTGACGGCGACGTGGGATTCGGTGTCGTCGCCGGTGAGATCGACGTCACCGATGACCGAGACCATTCTTGGCCCGACTATCTCCAGTCGCAGATAGGTCACCCTGGCGACCTCGGGCGCCTCCAGCAGGGCCTGGATGGCGGCGACGCGAGCGCGCGGGTCTGCTTCCTGCCCGACCAGGAACTGCCGGTTCCGGTTGATCAGGACCATCGCGGTGATAGCAAGCAGGACACCGATGACGATTGAGCCGACGGCGTCCGGCACTGGGGAGCCGGTTAGCTGGTGCGCGGCCAAGCTGACGGCCGCGATGACAAGCCCGGCCAGCGCAGCGGAGTCTTCGGCAAACACCGCCCGCAGAGTCGGGTCGGAGGTGGCCAGGACGTGCTCGATGAGGTCCCGATCCATCGACTCGGCCTCAGGCTTCGCCTGCCGGACCGACTGGAAGAAGGAGACTCCCTCAAGAATGAAGGAGACCGCCAGCACGATGTAGCCGACGACGAAATGGCCAGCCGGCTCGGGCTTGAGGAGTTCCTGGATACCGTGCGTGACCGAAACCGTGGCCCCGGCGACGAACAAGCCGAGCGCGGCGAACAGCGACCAGACGTATGCCTCCCGGCCGTGCCCGAACGGGTGCGCAAGATCGGGCGGCCGCCTCGACCGCCGGTTGGCGATCATCAGGAAGATCTCGTTACCGGCATCTGCCCAGGAATGCGCCGCCTCGGCCAGCAGCGAGGCCGAGCCGGTCACCACGGCAGCGACCGACTTAGCCGCTGCTACCAGAACGTTCGCGCCGAACGCGACAAGAACCGTTGTGACGCTCTCCGACCCGCCGGGACTATCCGGCTCCTGAACTGACCTGAGCAGGTCATGCGACCGTCCCGCGGCAGTCCCGGCAGGAAAAGGAACCGGACCCTGCTCACCATCCCGATCATGCGCCATCAGCCAGTGTTAACACACCGGTGGCGGCGCCGCCGATACGCCCGGACTTTCTTGATTCGGGGACCCGTCGCGACGAGTATGCTGGTGCTCCTGTCCTGACACTTCGCACGCGTCAGTTAATTGCGTTCGTGCAATTTCGCGAAGACGTCGGCGGGCCCATTGGCCGCCTTTTTGAACTAATTCGACTTTGCCGACTACGTGCAGTAGAGTTGTTTTCATTGAGGGTATTCCGCACCTGGCCTCCTTGCCAGCCTCGCCCCCGGCGATCCGAAACCGGGCCGGCAGCGGCCTGCAGGGGCAGACAGCATGTATCTCCTCGAAAACTCCTTCGCTTCCCTACTCCCAGCTGCGACGAAATCTGCCCGACCGCGCGGCCGGGGGTGGTGCCGGCTGGGCTCCCGCACGGCCGGGATCACTGGCTGCGGCAAGTTCCCGCACCTGTATGACTGCCCTGCGACCCGGAAACATGCCGAAATGGCTTCGGCCGCTGCCGGAAATGGCCGCATGTTCGCGGCGCGATCACGCAGTCACCGTCAGGCCGGCCTGGGCGGAGCCTGTTCCTCATGAAAATCCTGATTATCGCCGTAGTGATCGTCGCTGTGCTGCTCGTGATCGGACTGGGCTTGGCGGTCCGCATCGTGAAACAGTACGAGCAGGGCGTGCTGTTCCGGCTTGGCCGGCTGGCGCGGCACGCGCGCGCCGGGGCTGCGGGTGATCATCCCGGTTGTCGACGTGCTGCACAAGGTGTCACTGCGGATCGTGACGATGCCGATCCAGTCGCAGGGCATCATCACGCGCGACAACGTCAGCGTGGACGTGTCCGCGGTCGCCTACTTCCGGGTCGTCGACGCGGTCAAGTCAGTGGTCGCGATCGAGAACGTGCACGCGGCGATCAACCAGATCGCGCAGACCACGCTGCGCAAGGTCGTCGGCCAGCACACCCTGGACCAGACCCTGTCGGATACCGACGCGATCAACCTGGACATCCGCAAGATCCTCGACGTGTCGACGGTCGAGTGGGGCGTTGAGGTGACGCTGGTGGAACTGAAGGACATTCAGCTGCCCGACTCCATGAAGCGGGCGATGGCGCGGCAGGCCGAGGCCGAGCGGGAGAAGCGCGCCAAGATCATCAACGCCGAGGGGGAGTCGCTGGCCGCGGCGGCGCTCGGCGAGGCGTCGGACATCATGATGGCGCACCCGCTGGCCTTGCAGCTGCGTAACCTGCAGAGCCTGGTCGAGATCGGCGTGGACAAGAACACCACCGTGGTGTTCCCTGCCCCGCTGATGTCCACCATCGCCGAACTCGGCACCTTCCTCGCCCGCGAGACGGCAGCGGCCAGCCCGCCACTGCGGCCCGCCAACGGCAGCAAACCCGCCCCCGTCGTCCCCAACGGCTCGGCCGTCATGGCAGCGGTCGAGCCCGGCTAGCCACCCGCCGCATCGCCCGCGGCCAGGCCGGCCGGCGCCGATCCGAGGCACAACGGCCCGGCGCCATCCGAACGCTCCCATCAAGCCTCCCCAGCTAAGGACGCCACAATGAAACGCAGGACTTTCGACCTTCTGATGGCCGTAGCGGGCCTGTTCCTCGCCGTCACCCTCGCCGTCGCCGGCGGACTGGCGCTGTGGGGCCACAACTTCATCGGCAACGAGGTCCACACGCAGCTCGCCGCCCAGCAGATCTTCTTCCCGGCCGCCAACAGCCCCGCGGTAGCCAAGCCCGAGTTCCAGGCCATGCGCCAGTACGGCGGGCAGCAGCTCACCACCGGCGCCCAGGCCGAGGTCTACGCCGACCACTTCATCGCCAATCACCTCAAGGCAATCGGCGGCGGTAAGACCTACGCCCAGCTCAGCGCGGAAGCCATCGCCAAGCCTACCGACACCGCGCTCGCCGCCCAGGTCGCCACCGTCTTCAAGGGCGAGACCCTGCGCGGGCTGCTGCTCAACGCCTACGCCTTCGGCACCATGGGCACCATCGCCGGCATCGCCGCCATCGCGGCGTTCATCGCCGCCGCGGTCATGCTCATCCTCAGCGGCCTCGGCCTCATGCACGCCCGCCGCACCACCCCCGGCACCGAGATCCTCCCCGGCCACCCAGCCCACGCGCGCGACCGCGACACGACCCCCGTGCCCGCCACGCCACAACGTCCACGCCGTCATCGCCCCCGACGCCGCTGCCCCTACGGCGTGAGCAACTGACCTGCCGCCCGCTTGCTGCGAGCGCGCGGCGGTCAGCTAGCCGACGATCATGACGGAGCTCCCCAGCGGGATCTGGGACAGGATCCGCAGCGTGGCCGCGGGAACTCGCACGCAGCCATGGCTGACCGCGTGGCCGAATACGGCAGTGTCGGGCCAGCCGTGCAGGCCGACCGTGCCGGGCCCGCCGCCGAAGGTGGTCAGGGTGTCCGAGTGCAGGCCAAGCGGAAGAATCAGCGGGCTGTAGGTCGGATGGACGGGTGCCATCGAAGCGAGCAAGAACGTCCGGCCGGTGGGAGTAGGTGTGGCGGGTGCACCCACAGCGACGGTCCAGGATCCTAGCCTGCGCCCCGCGTCCAGGACACTCAGCTGGTAGGCGGCGAGATTGATCTGTATCTGGTAGGGACTGTAGGCAGTTACCAGATCTCCGCCCTTGAGGTAGATCCAGCCGGTGGAACGGTTAGGTCGCGTTGGCAGCAGGATCCGGTCCCAGAGCGGCCGGGACTGCACCACCGGGACCCAGGTCGGGCTTCCGAGCTCCGTGGTGGGCAGCACTGCCGCTGGCGGCCCGCCGGGCTGGATATAAACGATCTCCTTCACTCTGGGGTGCAGCACTGTTCCCGTCTCGGGCTTGAACGGATCCGGGTCCTGCGGTGCCGCTGGCGATCTGCCAAACGTCGTCGCCATCGGCAGTCGAGCTAGCTGCGCAGCAGAGACGTGCGCGGGCAGGACAGGCTCCGTGGCGGCTGGCGGCACGGCAGGTGGCGTGCTGGCGGCTCCGCAACCAGAAATCAAGCCGGCGCCAGCCAGCGCGATCATTCGCTTGACCGGCTTTGTCCTTGCTGCTGCACGGCATTGCTGGTCGCGCGTAGATCGGCGGAGCATTTAGTAATCCTCCAGGGAGATATCATGATAAATGACTATGCATTGCATCCGGCAGTTGCTGATTATCGTACGGCGGGGGAGAGGCCACCTTCCTGCAATTGAATCTGTGGTGGCGCGGCTCCGTGTGGCCGACCGGTAATTCGCCGGGAAGGTGCTCTTTCCCGGGCTGCGCGAGGCTTTAGCACGATCCTGCGTCTGGGTACCACGTCGCAATCATTGCGTTACTGATGTCTGAGCTGCATAGAAAGTCACCCTGGAAAAGAGAAATCTGCCAAGAATTTTGCGCGCCGGAGCAATGTTTGCTCGGTGAACCGTCTGCCACCGGGTGTAACGTTCTCGCCAACTTCGGGGACCCCGGATTGGATACTCATCATCGGCTGCGGCAGTAGCTCGCCAGACAATTATGCTGACTTGAACCTACTTGACGGCCGCTGATGCTCTGATTGACCCGGTCAGCGAAAGGATCGGCAGATGAGGGAATTCAGCAGTCGTGCCTTACGCGGACGCGCTGCTTATCCGTGGCTGGCCGCAGCGGTATCGCTAGCAGCCGTGGTCGCCATGGTGATCGTCACGCAAGCTACTGCGGGCGCTGCAGTTGAACCAGTGCTGCTGGGGACGGCCGGCAATTACGCAGTCCTGGCCGGGTCGACAGTCACCAACACCGGGCCGACCTTGATCAGCGGCGGGAACCTGGGCGTGAGCCCGGGCACTGCGGTGACCGGGATAACGGCGGCTAACTTCACTCCCCCCGCCCAACAGGACCTTCCCGATAGCGCGGGAGCCCAGGCCGACCTGACGACCGCGATCACCCAGGCAATGAACGAGACCCCGGCAACCCCGATTGTCGGCGACGTCATCGTAGGCCCGGAGACATTCACGCCCGGCATCTACAACGCCTCCTCCAGCCTGCTCGTGAACGGCGGCCCGATCACCCTTGACGGCGAGAACCAGGCCGACCCGGTCTTCGTCTTCCAGGTTCCTTCCGCGCTCACCGTCGGCTCAGTCCTCGCTACGGATTTCGTTCTCATCAACGGTGCTTCTCCCTGCGAAGTCTTCTGGCAGGTTGGCACTTCCGCCACGATCGACAGCGGATCTGAGTTCGTGGGTAACATCCTTGCCTCCGCGTCGATCTCGGCATTGTCCACCGCCACCATCAACGGCCGTCTGCTGGCCAGTATCGGCGGGGTAAGCCTCGACGACGACACCATCAACGCGCCCACCGGGTGCACCACGACCTCGCCGAGCATGACCATGAGCCCGAGCATGTCCCCGAGCATGAGCCCGAGCATGAGCCCGAGCATGAGCCCGAGCATGAGCCCGAGCATGAGCCCGAGCATGAGCCCGAGCATGAGCCCGAGCATGAGCCCGAGCATGAGCCCGAGCATGAGCCCGAGCATGAGCCCGAGCATGAGCCCGAGCATGAGCCCGAGCATGAGCCCGAGCATGAGCCCGAGCATGAGCCCGAGCATGAGCCCGAGCATGAGCCCGAGCATGAGCCCGAGCATGAGCCCGAGCATGAGCCCGAGCATGAGCCCGAGCATGAGCCCGAGCATGAGCCCGAGCATGAGCCCGAGCATGAGCCCGAGCATGAGCCCGAGCATGAGCCCGACACCCAGTCCGTCGCCGAGCAGCGTCAAGCATCGCCACCACAAGCACCATCACAAGCGCCCTCGGCCGGCCCCCGTTCCAACCCCGATACCCACGACCGTGCCCGTAACCGGCTGACTATCTGGCCGTCCTCGCGTCACGACTTGTAAGTTCGGTCCTTGCCGGGGATGGGCACTACTCCACCTGCGCAGCAAAGACTCGCCTCCTCGTCGGGCCGGCACTAGTGGCCTCGTACGCCACAGTGTCGGCGTTGGCGACGGACTCCGACTCGCACAGGTGTGACGTGGCTCGGAGACCCGATAATGACCGACGAGCCTGTGCTCGAGAATGCGCCTCGGTGCCACGGAATTTCTGTATCAAGTAATGGTGATCGGCTGATTCATGCAGGTATTCGTCGCATGCCGCATCCGCGAGGCTCTTGATCCTGGGCGTCCGCACCAGCGAAAGCAAGTCCTCGCGAGATCACAGGCACAGGAAAGCCAAAATCCGCGCAGCCGGCTGAGTGCGGTCCTGTCGGAAATGCAGTGCGCAGGCCTGGCGGCCGTGTGGAACCGCGCGTCCTGCACACCCACGCGCACGGGCAGACCTGCCGGTGCATGAACGCGTCGAAGGAGAAGCCGGGGCCGACGGCAGCTTCCGCGTCCAGGTCCCTGTCGCCGAGCAAGCCGCCAACGCCAGCTAATAGGGATCGATGGTCCTCGGCGGATGTGTTCGGTGAGGATGGTCGCTGAGCCCGCTGGCGGGTGAGCACTGTGGTCAGCTGGACGTGCTGAGTCCTAGCGCTAGATCGTGCCCCTGCCGGCTGGTGAGGTCTCCGCTGACGGCTGGTGGGATGACGCGCCGGTGAGCGCTGCACTATTAGCGAGCTGCGAGGAGTCCTCCGGGTTCGATGCTGATGAGCCGTTCTGCGGGAGGAGTGCCGGTTGTGATTTTCGCCGGGGTGGACTGGGCTGAAGCCAGTCATGACGTGCATGTCGAGGATGAGCAGGGCCGCCGGCTGGCCGGCGGGAAGCTGGCCGGCGGGGCCGCCGGGATCGCCCGGTTCCATGACCTGGTCGCTGCGCACGCCGGGGATCCGGGTGAGGTGGTGATCGGGATCGAGACGGACCGGGGCCTGTTCGTGGCCGCGCTGATCAGCGCGGGGTATCAGGTGTTCGCGGTGAACCCGATGTCGGTGTCCCGGTACCGGGACCGGCACTCCGCATCGGGCGCGAAGTCCGACCCGGGGGATGCGAAGGTGCTGGCCGATCTGGTCCGCACCGACCGGCACAACCACCGGCCCGCTGCCCCGGACAGCGACCTGGCCGAGGCCATCAAGGTGCTGGCCCGCGCGCACCAGTCGATGGTCTGGAACCGGCGCCGGCAGGCCAACCAGCTCCGGTCAGCGCTGCGGGAGTTCTACCCAGCCGCGCTGGCCGCGTTCGGTGACCTGACCAGCGGCGACGAGCTGGCTGTCTTGCAGGCCGCGCCCGAGCCGCGGCTGGGCGCGGGCCTGTCGAAAACCCAGATCGCCGCGGCGCTGCGCCGCGGCGGCCGGACCCGCGGCATCGATAAACGGGCCGCCGCGATCCAGGCAGCGCTGCGAGCCCCGCAACTGCAGCCCGCCCCGCTGGCCGCCGCCGCTATGGGCGCCAGCGTCGCCGCGCTCGCATCGGTGATCGCCGAGATGACCCGGCAGATCGCCGCGCTCGAGCAGCAGCTGACCGCGGATTTTGAGCAGCACCCGGACGCCGGGGTGGTCCGATCCCTGCCAGGACTGGGGACCATCCTCGGCGCCCGGGTGCTCGGCGAGTTCGGCGACGTGCCGGACCGCTACCTCGACGCCAAGTCTCGCAGGAACTACGCCGGCACATCACCCATCACCCGGACCTCCGGCAGGAAACGGGCCGTGCTGGCCCGCCACGTCCGCAACAAGCGCCTCGCCGACGCGATCTACCTCTGGGCCTTCTCCGCGATCAGCACCAGCCCCGGCGCCCGCGCGTTCTACGACCACCGCCGCGCCGCCGGCGACAACCACAACCAGGCCCTGCGAGCCCTCGGCAACCACCTCGTCGGCTTCCTCCACGGATGCCTCGCCAAACACACCCCCTACGACGAGAACACCGCCTGGGCCAACCGTCCCAGCACCGAACTCAAAGCCGCCGCTTGACAGTTACATCCGTGGGATGTCTAGCGCCGGGCCTATACCCCAGGAACAAGAATCACCACAACTGACCGTCTGTACCGCCTGGAGCAGCGATTAGCCGGAGACAGGGCAGTGCGCATCGCCGACGGCCACGAGCCTGGCGTGAGGTCAAGCTGCTCCGGGTAGGTGGCACCGCCGGACCTCAGCCCCCGGCACTGCCTGGTGAGGCCAGGGTGGTGGTGGTGAGTGACCCATCGGGTTACTGGTTATCCCAGTCGGTGACCGTGGCGGTCATGTTGTGGCGGTATCTGCCGGTAATGCTGAGGACTAATCTGGCAACATGGCAGCGATAATGGACGAGCGCCTCGCGCAGACGTTCGTCGAGCTGGCCGACACCCTGGTCGGCGGCTTTGACCTGATGGAGTTCCTGCACATGCTCACCGAGCGGTGCGTGGAGCTGCTGGAGGTCGACGCGGCGGGGCTGCTGCTAGCTGATGCCCGCGGCGCGCTGCAGCTGGTTGCGGCCTCCACCGAACAGGCACGGGTCGCGGAACTGTTCCAGATCCAAAACGATGAGGGCCCCTGCCTGGACAGCTATCGCACCGGGCAGCCGGTTATCGTCCCGGACATCACCGCCGGCCCGGCCGCGGCTCGCTGGCCCCGGTTCGCCGCCGCGGCGGGGGAGATGGGCTTCGCGGCAGTGCACGCCATCCCGATGCGGCTGCGTGATCAGGTCATCGGCACGCTGAATCTGTTCGGCAGTGCGCGGGTCGGCCTGGACCCGGCGGTCGCGCGGGCAGCTCAGGCGCTGGTCGATGTGGCTACCATCGGGATCCTGCAGGAACGCGCGACCCGCGAGCAGGAGCTTGTCACCGGGCAGCTGCAGGTGGCTTTGAACAGCCGGGTGATTATCGAGCAGGCCAAGGGCATCCTGGCCGAGCGGATGCGGGTGAGCCCCGACCAGGCATTCATTGTGCTGCGGACCTACTCACGCAATCACAATCACGCGCTCACCCGGCTGGCCACCGACGTTATCAGCGGCACCGCCCCAATGCTCGCGGGCAGCCCGGCCAGAACCCGGCCCGCGGCACGCGGCGGGCACGCCGGCCGCTAGGCACTTCCTGAGGCCAGATCCGGTCCACCAGCACTCGGGTGCAGCCCGGGCGCGAGCCTTCGTGGACCCGGCGTACTTGACTCTGTAGTTATCCGTTGGTTCGCTCCCTGCATCGCCAGCAGGCAGAGATCGTCAGCCGGAATCCCGCATCCTCGCCGGGGACCACCGCAGTGCAGGATGCACTCCCGGACGATCATGGCAGTCACAAACTGCTCCGCCATCTCCGCGTCGCCGGGGGTGAGACGAGTCCGCTGATACGGTGCTGCGGCTTCGCCTTGCTGGCCCTCTTCGTCCCTGGAACCGGCAGAGACCTTCGGGCGGAAGCGGCGGACTAGGTTCATGGCAGGAATCCGGGCATGAGAAACTCCGGGGTATCTCGGCGGCGCTCGCGGTTAACGAGCGCCATGACCACCGAGGTCCGGAGCGATAACTTGACGTTAACACGATCCTGATCGCAGCTCCGACCGTGACCCCCTCGGCTGCGGCGTCGGCCGGCCTGCGGCTGCGCTTCGCTCCCTCCTGATTCCTGTTCTAGGACACCTTGACGTACCCAGGGCCCACGGTTGCCTGTTGGCGCAGCCAAGTCAGTGCACGGGAATCGCGGCAGGCTTGCTCGCGGGACCGGGCTGGCAGCGCATGGCGCCCGTCGACGGCCGCGCCCCGACGGCGGCCGCATGCATGCCAGTCGAGCACTCCGGCCGGCTGTGCGCCAGCCAGCCAGCCGCCACCAGCGCCACAACGCCGACCGTCAGGAGCGGAAGCAGTACCGCACGGCGCAGGAACCGCTCCCGATGGCCCGGTACGCGTTCGTTCAACGGCATCGCCTCCTCCCGCGTCAGCATGGTGAAGAAGGCGAATAGCATGCCGAGGCCAGGGTCCTCCGCCGCTAGGCTGTGCCCGATCCGGTCCAGCGCCCGCTGCGGGCCGCCGCGGAGCCTCATCAGGCCTCTGCGGCATGGCCAGCGCGCGCGCCGCACACCGCGGCCGGCGCGCCGGTGATTCCGGTCCTGCATAGGCCGGCCTGGATGGCGTCCGTCCGCGTGCACGGTTTACTGCCCACCGGGACTGCTGCGATGGTATTCCGCTAGGCCTGCGACTCCGGGGCTGGCGTCATGCTGGCGGGCCCGGAGGCCGGACGACCGGCGCATGGCGTGGCGTTCCTCCTGGGTGGTTCCGCCCCAGATGCCGGCCTGCCAGGTGGCCAGGGCGTAGGACAGGCACCTGGCGCGGACTGTGCACCGGAAGCAGACTGCCTTGGCGGCGAAGACCTGCGTCAACGCGGGGCCGGACGCGGCGATGGGGAAGAAAAGCTCGGGATCTTCGGCCTGGCAGGCACCCCATGACATCCAGCCAGGAGACCCGACGGCGAACTCTGATTACGGCATGACAACTCTTTCGGGAAGCGCGCAGGCGCGAGAACGGGAGCCGCGGCAGGCAGCGCCGCGGCAGGTGAGATCAGGGCCGGCGGCGGTCCGGGCAGGTGGCCAGGAACCGGACGGGTCGCTGTGTCGGGCGCGAGCCGAGCCGTTCACTCCGCGGGCGGGGATGCACTGGCATGCGCGTCGTGGGCCGGGGAGACGGCAGCCAGGTCCTGGTCTGACGCGCCAGCAGGCGCGTCAGAGGGGGTGGATCTGGAGATTAGTCCGGGGCCGGGCGAGATCGCCGGAACGTCGGGGGCGGGTGAGCCTGGCTGTGCGGTCTGTTGAGCGGGAACGAGCCGGTGACCGAGGCTGCGGAGTCTGCCCCAGCGATCGGCGGCCGGGCTGGGCTTGAGGTCACGGATGCTGGTAACGGGGCCGTTGCCCGGCGGGCTGGCGGCGGAGGCGCGGGCAGCGTCGCGCTGGTCGATCAGGTCGTCGCGTTGCTGGGTTGCCGTTGCGGTCTCGCGGCGGGACTGCCGGAGCCCGCGGCGTGCGGCGCTGGCACGCCGTGAAGTGCGCCGCGCGCCGGCGAGCAGGAGGCTCAGCCCGGCGAGGGCGGCCGCGCCGACTGCGATGCCGGCCAGGAACAGCGAGCTGGCCGAGCCGGTCACGTGATAGCCGAGCACCGAGAAATGGCCGACCGCATGCGCGCTGCCGCTATTCCCTATTACACCGGCCACGCCGACAATCAGGGCGGCGACCAGGATGACGAGTCCGAGGATAATCATGACCACTCCGGGCTAGGTGGCACGGTGAGCGAGGCGACGCCGGCGGGGGGCAGCCCGAGAACCGGAGCGCCCCCCAGCGCGGCTGTTAGCGGTGCGCGAACCAGCGGCTGCGGCTGGAGGACTTGCCGCTGATCAGGTGGTAGGCAAGCAGGAGGATGGCCGCGCCGGCGATGGCGGTAAGCCAGGTGGACAGGTTGAAGAACCCCTGGACGCTGTGGATGTGGAAGAGCTTGGTGGCGAGCCAGCCGCCGAGCAGGGCTCCGACGATGCCGATGGCGCAGGTGAGGATGAGGCCCTGCTGTCGGCGGCCGGGGATCAGCATGTTGGCAATGAGGCCTGCCGCCAGGCCTAAGACGATCCAGGCGATGATGCTCATAACTGACTCCTTAGCCAGTTGATCAGGATGAAGTGGGCAGTAGTCAGGCAAGGTCGTGGATCGTGGTGGGCGAGGACTTGACCCGCGATCTGTCTCGGCCGGCCGCCGACAGCGATCGCCGGACGCGTTCGGGGGGCCACAGACAGAAAAACTCCGGGCCGCCAGTGCGCGTCCGCGAGTATCGCGGAGGCGGCTACCGAGGTCCGGAGCAACGATTAAAGGCTACGCGCCTTTTCACTTGCGCGCAAAGCACGTTCCGACGCCCATGGCCCGGCCTTGAACGCCCCCGCGCGGTGGTGCGCGGAAAGCTTCACCTATGGCCAACAGCGCCCGGCTGCGCCACCGTTGCCGTGGCTGTGAACGTGACTTAGCCTCGTAACAACTGAAGCACGCTGCACCGGGCGAGCGCTCGGCGTTGTCAGTCTTTCCAATTGCTCTGGACCTCGGCGTCCGTATCTGGCGTGCACCCAAGCCGAGGCGTCCCATGGCGATATTCCAATGAGCGAGTTCGCTGCCACCGAGCACCTTCGGGTTCTGCCCGACCCCGCAGCCGGCTCCAGCGAGGATCTGCAGGGCTCCCCAGGGGACTGGGAACTGCTGGCCCTGACGGCTTCGCTGCCGCAGTCCAGCCAGCGCCGCGCGGCGGCGGTCGATGAGCTGGTCGCTCGTTACAGCAAACTGGTGCGGTCGTGCGTGCGCCGGTACTCGCGCGGCCCTGAGCTGGTCGAGGACCTGATGCAAGTGGGGTATGTCGGCCTGCTGAAGGCGATCAATAACTTCGACCCCGCTCGTGGCTTCAGCCTGGCTAGCTACGCCGAGCCATGCATCACCGGGGAGCTTAAGCGGCACTTCCGGGACAAGAGTTGGCAAGTGCGTGTCGGGCGCCAGTTGCAGGAGCGGGTACTGGAGATCCGGGAGGCGGAGCACCGCCTGGCCCAGCAGCTGGGCCGCATGCCGGCGGACTCCGAGCTGGCTGACGACCTGGGTATCGGCGCTGCGGACGTCCG
The DNA here is from genome assembly GCA_963805805.1 of uncultured Actinomycetota bacterium. Classification (GTDB taxonomy): domain Bacteria; phylum Actinomycetota; class Actinomycetes; order Streptosporangiales; family Streptosporangiaceae; genus JAJYUU01. Next base: position 414,283 of record CAWDVS010000015.1, read on the forward strand.
CGAGGCCCGGCAGGCAGAATTGCTGCTCAAGCCGGTGTCCCTGGATGAGCCGCGGCCGGGCCGGCCGCGCGTCGCCAGCCTGTCTGATCGTCCCGGGGCGGACGACCCTCGGCTTGAGAACATGCTCGGCATGCAGGCGCTCGCAGTGCACTGGGGCGAGCTTCCGGTCCGCGAGCAGCAGATCGTGCTGCTGCATTTCTTCCGGGGTCTTACCCAGGCCCAGATCGGCCAGCTCGGCATCTCCCAGATGCAAGTCTCCCGCCTGCTTGCCGGCGCTCTCAGCTACCTGCGGCCGCGTCTCTTTGGCCAGCCCGGACGAGTTACCGACGCTGCTCTCGGTCCGGCGACCCGCGCCGGCTTCATCGGAGCGGTACCCCGCTACCGCCGGCTACGCCAACCTCCACGGGCCGGCTAGGCCGCTTGTGCTGAGTGGCTGCCGCGTATGCTGGTTGTGCTGTATCCGCTTTGGCAGCCCGAAAGAGTTCCGGACCTGGTCCAGACCACGCGCCTGTTTTTGAGTTCCGCCTTGCTGCATCTTCTAGATCGCGAGGCGTGCGATGAGCGCAAGGGTGTGCCCCGGCTATTTTGCGGACGGCGACGACTTCTGTCAGGTTTCCTGCGCGTCGGCACAGGCCGCGGCGGAGCGTTCATCATGACCGGCGGCGCGCCCGTGAGCGCGGGGGATGCCTCGCCCGCTGTCGGCCTGGTCGCGGGGTCGCCATCCTGCGTGGCTTCAGTATGGCGGAGCGGTCCCGGCTGCGGCATCGCGCGGCGAGAGCTGCCAGCGGCGGGCGCAGGTCGTTTTCGGCGCGGGCGCAGGATAGTCAGCACCGTGGCGTCCGCTGTCATCGTCGCCGCCATCTTCGGGTTGGCGCTGCCGCATTTCGCGTCCTACCGCAGCGTATGGTCTAGCGTCCAGATGATGACCTGGCCGGGCGTGTCGCTTGTTGTCATTGCGGCAGCGGTCAGCCTGGTCGCGGGCTGGCTGATCATCTGTTCCCTCCTGCCGTCGGTACGGCTGCGCCAGGCAGCGGTGGTGAACCTGGGTTCCACTGCGGCGGCGAACACGCTTCCGGCTGGCGGTGTCCTCGCCATGGGCGTCAGCTGGGCGATGCTCTCCAGCTGGGGCGTGAGCGCAGCCGACTACGTCCTCTACACGCTGGTGTCCGGTATCTGGAATGTCTTCGGCCGGCTGGGCCTGCCGGTCATCGCGCTGATGATCATGATGACGGTCAGCAGGCCGCAGGCTGGCCTGCTCGCCGGCGCTGTTGCGGGCCTGGTCTTGCTCGTCGTCGTGGCGGCCGGCTTCGGCCTTCTGCTGCGGAGCGAGTCACTCGCGCTCCGCGCGGATGCGGCGCTCTGGCACGTACTCACTCTGGCGGGTCGGCTCGCTCGCCGGGCGCCGCCGCCTTCCGCTGCCGGGTGCTTGCAGGGCTTCCGTGAGCGGGCCTGCGGGCTCATCGCCGCGCGGGGCTGGCGGATTACCGCGGCCACGGCCGTGAGTTCCCTGGCGTTGTGGCTGGTCCTGCTGGCGAGCCTGCGCGGTGTGGGATTGTCCCAGTCGCAGGTGCCGTGGCAGACCTCGCTTGCGGCGTTCGCGTTCGTCCGTCTGCTCACTGTCCTGCCCATTACGCCAGGCGGTGCCGGCATCACCGAGCTAGGCCTTGTCAGCATCCTGGGCGCGGGCGCCGATCACAAAGTCGTCGGCCAGGTAACAGCGGCTGTCCTTCTCTGCCGGGCTGCGACCTACTTGGCGCCCATTCCTGGCGGGGCGCTTGCATGCGTCGCGTGGCGGTACGCGCCCGCACTCAGGCGCGGGAATAGCAGGTCATGGAGACCGACGGACCGAGCGTCAGGACGGTCGCATCGTCCGGGTCGGCCAGGACGCGGAGTCCCGCAACCAGCGGGAGACCGCACGCAGAACCGCCAGACATTCATGCCGCAGTGAGAATGGTGTGCGACGCCCAGCCAGCAAAGGAGCAGACGTGGATCAGCTCAGCCTCGGTGTCATGGGCCGGTCGCGGAAAGAGAACGAGCGCCGGCTCGCGATCCATCCGCTGCACATCGGGCGGATTGCTGCTGACTTGCGGAAACGAATCTACCTGGAGCGAGGTTACGGAGAACGTTTCGGCGTGTCCGACGAGCAGCTCGCACACAGCGTCGCCGGGCTTCGGACCCGGGCCGAGCTCTTCGCGGATTGCGCTGTCATCTTGCTCCCTAAGCCGCAAGCCGCCGACCTCGAGGACATGCGCGAGGGACAGGTCTTGTGGGGCTGGCCGCATTGTGTGCAGGACGCGGAGATCACGCAGCTGAGCATCGACCGCCGGCTCACGCTGATCGCGTTCGAGGCGATGAACTACTGGGCCGCTGACGGTTCCTTCAGCCTGCACGTCTTTCACAAGAACAACGAAATGGCCGGTTACTGTTCGGTGCTGCACGCCCTGGAACTCGCGGGGCTGACCGGTGAGTATGGCCGGCGGCTGCGGGCGGCCGTGATCAGCTTCGGGGCTACGGCGCGCGGCGCGGTAACCGCTCTGAAGGCGCACGGCGTCGGCGACCTAGACGTGCTGACGCACCGTGCCATCAACGCGGTAGCCTCGCCGATCCACTCCGCGCGCATGCTGCGCTTTGAACTGGATGACGATGACCCGAGCCGCTGCCACGTGCTGCGCGAAGGCAGCCGGATGCCCCTGGCGGCGTTCCTCGCCGAGCACGACATCGTGGTCAACTGCGTCCTGCAGGATACCGATGCGCCGTTGATGTTCGTCACGAGCGAGGAGCTGGGGTCCTTCGTGCCCGGCAGCATCATCGTCGACGTCTCCTGCGATGAGGGCATGGGCTTCAGCTGGGCGCGGCCGACTTCGTTCGCGGAACCAATGTTCACGGTTGGAGATAATGTCCGCTACTACGCCGTGGACCATAGCCCGTCGCACTTGTGGGACTCAGCTACCTGGGAGATCAGCGAGGCCCTCCTGCCGCTCCTGCGGCCCGTGCTCGCAGGTCCCGGGTCGTGGGAAGCAGACGACACCGTCCGCCGTTCCATCGAGATCCGCGACGGCATCATCCAGAACCCCCGCATCTTGTCATTCCAACGCCGCTCACCCGACTATCCGCACCAGCCGCTGCCGGCCTGACCGCAGGCCCGACCGATCTCGCCGATGGAACGAGCAATTCACTTCTTCTGAGGTATTTGCCGAACTGTCCTGTCCGCTTGTGCCAGCCGGATCACTCATCGTGTCCAGCCGCTGTGAGCCACTGAGGAACGTCGCGAGGCGCGGCCCCCGGTCCCGCAGGCAACCAAGAGCACCTAAGCGGCCAGCTACGGGATCGGGCAGGCCTCGTGGATCCACTCGCCATTGACCCGGCGCCGCGCCTCTTGGGCGGCCTTGATGATCGCGCCGCACAGCTGGCAGGTCTTGCCGGGAGCCGTCGCCGCGGTGGTGTCCGCCTGCCCGTTCTGATCGTGCTCGCGGGACTGCTCAGATCCCTGTGAGGGAAGCGTCTGACCGGGATTGAAAGAAATAGGGACCGTCACTTGGACCACCCGTCTGCTATGACCGAGCCGCAACGGTCAGTGCTCATCTGCATCGCCCCGATCCCCCGCCGCGCGGAGGTTCATATCCCCCAAAATCGAGAGTACGCGCACGCTTCCAAGACCACCGTCGGCTGTTCAGGCTTCGGAAGCTGCTGATCGGTTCACCGAGCGGCATTGTGCGTTGCTGGCCGAGCAGGAAGCCGGCCTCGGCGCCTTCTACGTGCTCGTCGCCGAGGACGGCTCGGTCCTGGGCCGGTTCAACCTGCTCTTTGCCGAAGGGGGCACCGCAAATCTCGGCTACCGGGTCGCCCAGCACGTCGCGGGTCGCGGAGTGGCGACCGCGACCGTCCGGGAGCTATGCGGTCTGGCGGGGGCGCGGCATGGGCTGCGCATGCTCAGGGCGGCCACCTCCCGCGAGAACGCCGCGTCACAGAAGGTGCTGGCCAGGGCTGGGTTCATCCCGGTCGGCCCGGCAGCCCCGGCCGACATCGGCGGTAAGCAAGGCACCAGGTATGAGCGTGACCTGGGGCAGCCCCTCTGGCAGGACGGCTGCGCTCCGAGTGAAATTCCAGCTGAGGGTGGCTGATACGGTCACGGCGGGCAGATGACCGGGAGTTTGCTCGTGGGCGGCGCCCCCTGAAATGCTTCGCTGATGGCTTCCCTTCCAGCGACGTTCGCTGCGGATGTCATCGACCTGCCCGCTCGTGCCCAGTTTGAAGCGTTCCTCGATGAGCACCGCAGTGGACTCAATCGCTGCCTGGACGGGCTGACCGAGGAGCAGGCGCGCCGGTCGCTGGTGCCATCTCAGACCACATTGCTGGGCCTGGTGAAGCACGCGACCTTCGTTGAGAAGGTCTGGTTTGACGAAGCTGTCACATGCCGGTCACGTACTGCGATCGGTATCCCCGCGACCTCGGACGAGTCGTTCATTCTTCATGATGACGAGACCATCGCCAGCGTTCAGAAAGCACACCGCGAGGCATGCGAGTCATCACGGCGCGCGACGTCATCCCTGGGTCTGGACGACAGGGTCTACGGCTACCGGCGTGGCCCGCTCGCGCTGCGCTGGGTGTACCTCCACGTCCTGCGAGAACTGGCCCAGCACTGCGGGCACGCAGACATCCTGAGGGAGCAGATCCTCAACGGGTAGCGCCGCGGGCTGGCTGTATGCGTGCCGCTGCGTGGGCAGGCTCCGCCCGTCAGGCGGCGTTAGCCTGCCGGCGCCGTACTACGGGGTTGCTGACCGTGCTCTTCTGCATCGCTTCCAGCGGACTGGTTGGGTCACGATGGTTCAGGCAGCCGGGGCTAGGAGCCTGCCCTGATCGACCCTGGACTCGTCGCGATTGCCGTAGCGCTCGCGCAGCGCCCGCCACGCCGCCAGCTTCTCTGGGCGCATCTGCTGGCCGTCATACAGGTCGTGCAGGTAGCAGTGGAGCGCAGTCTCCTCGCCTGGCCCGAGGAACTGTACGGTCAAGACCTCCCGGCCAGGGAACGACGGGAATGGGTAGGGCCCGCGCTCGAACCGGACCCCGGTGATTTCATCGACCCGCACGGACATCGACCAGCTCGCCGCGTCGTCGCCGAGTTCGACGTGCCACCAGCGCCGGTCGGCCGGTCCGCGGAAGACCGGCGTTGTCACTCCGGTGAGGTGCGCCGTACACCACCCGACACCAGCGGCGAAGACGAAGACCAGCAGTCCCGACTCCGACAGGTCGGCGATCAGGCGTTCCAGTTCGCTGGCGGGCTTGCTGATATCTGGGATCGTGTTCATCTCGCGCTCCTCCTCAGCGAGACTGTGCCATTCGTGGATTGGAACAAGGCGCCCCCAGGATCGATACCCGGCAGCCCGCCAGATGACCCGTGCCTGAAATCCCGTGGCCCACCGCGATAGACGATGCGGTCGCCGCGATGACCTGGGATTCAGGTTGCCGCGACGTTGTCAGGCTCTGCCGCCCGACTGGCCGGGGCGCGGAGGACTATCCTGCAACTGCCTGCGGTTTGTGATTCGTCACGCTTCTGCCGATGCCGCAGCAGTACTCCGGAGGTTGGCTATGACCGGCAGCGCCACGGAGAACAAGAGTCTGACCGGCGTGGAGGTCCGCCCGGACGGCCTCGTTCGTCTGGAGCGCGAGGCTGGGTGGGCAGTGGTCGACCCGGCCCAGGTCGTAGCAGTGATCTGGGACAGCGAGCCGAGAAAGTCCGTCGGCCAGCTTCTCTAGCAGTCGGGTATGCAGCGGCTGGCGCTGCCGCCCTGACCCTCGCGACGTGGCCTTCGGCGGCCGAGCCGGGGTCAGGCCGTGCTTGAGGCTGCCCAGATGTTCAGCCCGGCGTCGACGGCATGCTGGTCGATGGCCGCGAGTTCGTCAGCGGAGAACTGCGTGCGGCCGGCGGCGGCGAGGTTTCCCTCGAGCTGGGCCACGCTGCTGGCGCCGATGAGGGCCGAGGTGACGCGGGGGTCGCGGAGTACCCAGGACAGCGCCAGCTGGGCCAGCGACTGCCCGCGCGCCGGCGATCTGGTCAAGCGCCCGGACGCAGACCGCCTTCGATCCAGCGGTTCAGCATCGAATACGACGGCTGGTGGATCAGCAGCGGCGTGCCCATCGCGCGCAGGGTCGCCGCCGCCTCGGCGGCGCGTCGGCTGAGTACGAGGAGATGCCGGCATACAGGGCCTTGCCCGACCTGACGGCCGTGTCGAGCGCGCCTATGGTCTCCTCTGACCGGAACAATCCGGTACGTCGCCAGGCCAACACGCTGAAGTAAAGCCCGTCGCATGGCGGCGGCCACGCGTCATTCCGACCGCGTGTCTCGTGCCGCGGCGGGCTGGCCGTCGGGTTGTTCCGGGGTGCGGTTTGCCAGCTGTCGCGGCTCGAATGGGCTCCAGGCGTGGCGGCGCGGGCCCGACCAGGGGGCGGGGACCGCATCGAGGCCCGACGCTAGCTTGAACGCGGCCGCCTCGTAGTTGATCCGCCAGCCCCGGAAGTGCGGCCAGGCCTCCTCAGCCGTCCGCTCGACAGGGAACCCGACGGAGGTGATCCGGTCCCAGCCACTGCAGGAATTCCTCCCAGCTCAGCTGTACCGGCCCGTCGGGCCGCGGATCCTCGTCGACCGGGATCCGGAGCGTGCGGGTCAGCTTCCGCAGGCAGGTGAAGCCCATCTGCACGCACAGCCGGGCCGTGAATGGCGCGCTCGCCGGGCAGGCCGCCAGGTGAAGAGCGGCTGCGTCGAGGACGGCTAGCTGCGACACGATCCAGGAGCTATGCGGCTCGGGTGACCGGAATCGCAGCAGCGACGGGTAGCTCGAATGGGACTCGGCCACGTCGGCTGACCAGCGCTCCCAGTCGTCATAGATGACCGTCAGCTGCTCGACGCCGTGCACAATCTGCGCCCTGGCCAGCAGCTCCGGCCCCCACGCTGGGCTGCCCGGCCCGGGGACCGAGCAGCGTTACCACCGTCTCGCGGCGGTTGTAGGCCGCATACAGGGTGGGCAGGTAGGCGATCTGCAGGGCCACGATGATCAGTCCGGAGGCAGCCGCGAGGAACTCGGCGGCGCTCGGCTCCGTGCCTGTCCGCACGGCGAATCCGAGGGTGAACAGCGATGAGCCCGCCTCGCGAAGCGCGCTAGGAAAGCTGCCGCCGGGCAGCCACAGCAACAGCCCGAAGCCGACCAGGAAGCCGGCCAGCCAGATGAACAACAGCAGGCCGAGCGTGGCGACAGGCTGGCTGGCGAGCAGGGCGTCACGCCGGTCCCATCGCCGCACGAAGCGACCGATCACGGTGTACATCCGGTCGACGAACCGGTCCACGACTTTGATGAACCCAATGCGGCCGCGGGGGATGACCAGGGTGATGGCTACGTTCACCCACACGGCACCGACAAGTAGTACCCCGAGAACTGCTCCTGCGATGCGCACGCCCCCGATGCTAGAGCCCACGTGCACTGCCCTGGCGTGGTTGTTTCGGGTCCTTCCGGCCAGGCCGATTACGCCTGTCAGATGCTGGCAGGTTCGGAGACTGGATCCAGGTTGCGAGGAGCGGGTCAGCCCGCCGAGGCTCCTTGCTGGCCTTTTTATTCTAGAAATGGATTGCTTGTTTTAGGTTGCATGTGTAGGCTCGAAGCAGGACTGCGCGCGAGCATTGCGTCGTCCCGAGATACAAGGCCGCCAGACCACCCCCACACGCGGATATGGCGTCGGCCAATGCACAGCAGGAGGTAGTCGTGGTGACACTCGGTTACGTGGCAGCAATCGCGATCGCGGTCGGGGTCGTGGCCGCAGGAGCGGTGGCAGTCACGGGTTTGTCAGACGCGCGAAGGTACGTGCGCATTAAGCGCATGTGACCATGGCAACGCTGACGCAGGATGAGATAGCAGCAAAGATCGCTACGGCCGAGAGCGGCTATGCCGCGGCAACGTCGCAGTACAACCGCAACGTTTTCGCCCAGATCCGCGACGAGTACAAGCGTTACGCCGTGCAGCGTGCGAAGGAGATCGAAAGGGAGACTGCCGCTGCGGCGAGTACTGCTGCATCGTCGGCCTAGGGTCTACAGCGCGGCCGCCGCCAGCGGTGCCAGCCCCAAACCGGCCGCAGCTTGATCCACGCTTGGATAAACCGAGAACACGTCCATCAGCCCGGTGACGCTCAGTACCTTGCGGACACGCTGCTGCGGGGCCGCGAGCGGCATGTTGCCACCGCATTTCCGGGTCCACTGCAGCACCCGCACAAGTATTCCCAGGCCGCAGCAGTCAATGAAGGTCAGGTCGGCCAGGTCCAGGATGATGAACGGACCCGAGGCCGCTACGGCCGTCATCAGATGTGACGCTACGGACGGGGCGTCGGCGAGATCGAGCTCGCCGCGTAGCGCGACCACGGCGTGACCGCCATGGTCGGCGGTACTCAGCTCCACGTTGAACATGAGCCTTCCTCCTGATCTGGCAGCTGCCGTGTCCTTGCTCCGACAGCTGCTCGGCCACTCCCTACGCAACGTTCTGGCGGTGCTCGCGCGGCCCGCTCCGCCGGGAGACGAGACTGCGGTCCCGGCCGCGGCGGCTGGTCAGGTCACCGGCTCGCGTAGCGCCGGCGGGATCGGGATCGGGATCGGGATCGGCCGGACCGGGATCCGCCGGACTGGCGGGTGATCAGGTGGTAGGCAAGCAGCAGGATCGCCGCGCCAGCGATGGCGGTGAGCCAGGTGGAGGCGTTGAAGAACCCGTGCAGGGTGTGGATGTGGAAGATCTTCGTGGCAAGCCAGCCGCCCAGCAGAGCTCCGGCGATGCCGATCAGGCAGGTGAGGATGAGGCCCTGTTGTCGCCTGCCGGGGATCAGCATGTTGGCGAGCAGGCCTGCGCCCAGTCCGAGAATGATCCAAGCGATGATGCCCATTGACCGACTCCTTAGTCAGTGACGTGCGCGGGAATTGAGCGTGGATTGGAAGGGGCTGCGTGGTCGCGGGTCAGCTGGTGCGCGACTTGCGCCGGTCGCTCCGGATGACCTGCCGCAACTGGGTGATCCGGGCGGTGCCGGCCGCTGCCATGATCAGGGCGCCGGCGATGGTGGCGAGGAGCAGTGCCACGGCCAGGGAAAGGCGCAGGTGCGCTCCGAGGAAGCTGATGTTGACGGCGCGCGCGTTCTGGATGATGAAGATCATCACGATGATCAGGCCAGCGAAGCCCGCGATGAGGCTGGTCCGCATGCCGCTGATCCGGGTGCGCATCGGCCGGGGCGCGGGTGGCAGCTGGGGCGAAGTGCCGTTGGCTGACTGCGGCGGCAGGGTAGCGGTCGGGCCTTGGGAGGCTGGTTGCTCGGTCATGGCGGTGCTTCCTTCGCCAGTGAGAGCGGGCCGCGCAAACCGCGGCCAGGCACCTCGCTGAGTGATCCGGTCTTGCTGCGGCCGTCGGCTGCTGACTGTCCGGGTCTGATTCTGAGCGTACACATGAAATTGGAAACTAGCAATCCATTTCTAGAATCATATGGTAGGTTTCGGAGCGTGGCGGAAAGCTGGAGCTTCCTTACTAATCACGCCCGGGTGCTGCTGTGCATCGCCCGCGATCCCGGCGTGCGGCTGCGCGAGCTCGCGGCCAGCCTCGGCATCACCGAGCGCAGTGCCCACGGGATCGTGACTGATCTGACCGCGGCCGGATACCTCGTTAAGCGCAAGCACGGCCGCCGCAACCGCTACCAGATCCAGGCGCACCTGCCGCTGCCCGAGCCCGCCAGCCAGGAACCAGCGATCGGCGATGTCCTGGCCGTCCTGGTGGCTGACGGCCCCAGGCAAGAGCCGGTCGACGCGGGCAGCTGAAGCGGGCCCGCCCGACCAGGGCAGCGCGGACAGGGCCCCCGGCGGCCCGCGGCGCGGCCAGGCTGGTCTGGTAAGCGAACAAAACGAGTCGCGCGGGCGCCCAGCTTGATCATCGTCCGGGAGCTGCCCGGCGACGGCGGCCGCTGCCTTCCGGCCTAGCGTGTCGCCTTCGAGTGCGGTGAGGCCCGGGTCGAGCTCCCCATTACCGGCCCAGCGCGACCGCGATGAGAGCGGCGGCGGACGCCGCCGCGTCGGGCCAGGAATGCCTGGCGTGGGCGATGCTGAGGACCATGGGGCTGGGGCCAGCCCGTCGTGCTGATCCACGATTACCCGCTCAGCGGCCGGGCCTGGGACAAGCAGGTCTCGGTCCTGCTGGCAGCCGGCTACCGGGTCCATCACCTACGACCGGCGGGGACTCCTCACACCGTGGCTGCCACCCGCCTGGCCGCGCTCTCCCATGCCCGTGCAGCACCGGCGGCTGGCTTGTAGTGCCGCAGCCGGTGCGTTCCGCGCACCAGCGAGCGCATCCCGGCGAGGCCGGTCGGCGCGACGCCCATGGCGCGCGCCTGGCCAGATGTTGCCGAGCGCGGTCGCCTCCACGGGTCCGGCGATGACGGGCAGCCCGCAGGCGTCAGCCGTGAGCTGGCAGAGCAGGGCATTACGCGCTCCGCGGCCGACGATGTGCACACTGGACACGTGGCGGCCAGACAGTGCCTGGAGCTCACGGATCGCCAGCCGGTAGGCGAGCGCCAGCTGTCGAGGATGCATCGGACTGTCTCCGGGGATTTCTGTGGTGGCCGCTGACCGGTGTGCTCACATGCCTGCGCAATCCGAGACAGCAGGTCACCGGGTGACAGGAACGCCAGGTCGTCAGGGTCAACCACGGCACGCAGCGGGGGCACCACTCTCGCGAGGCCCAGCTATGTGGCCTGGTGGGCCTGCATCTCCGCCGGCGACCAGGCGCGGATCGATTCTTGCAGGAGCCAGAGACCCATCACGTTCCGCGGGTACCGGATCGTTCCATCGATGCCAGCCTCGTAGGTGAAGTTGGCCCGGCGGCTGGCTTCGGATAGTACCGGCTGCGCTGCCGCTGCCAGCGCTCTGTCAGCGGGCCGGTACTCCCGCGTGCCCGGCGCTCCCCGTGAGCGGCGCCGGTACCAAGCTCGCAGGGCTACACCGCCGCGCTCCCGGACGGCATCGTCCGGTATACCGCGCACGAACTACGCAATTCACGTCGTTACTCTTCGGCGAGAAGGTTGGCGGCTGGCAATCGGCGTAGCACCTGGGCCGGCAGCAACGCCGAGATGGCGGTGACTAGCGCCCCCGCGACGACCGCTGCACCCGCAATCAGATATAGCGCGCCTGGCAGCTGGCCGGTGAACTTGACGGTGGCGGCCAGGCCGATTGCGGCGCCCGCGAGCGCCCCGGCGAGCCCGATGATCGCGCCTTCGGTAACGACGAGCCGGCTGAGTGTGGACTCCCGCCAGCCGAATGCGCGGATTGCGGCGAACTCGGTTGCGCGCTCGCGGACGTTGAGGAACACGACGTCCGCGACCGCGAGCACGCCGAGGGCGATGGTGGCGATTGCCGCTACGTAGTCGACACCGCGAACCTGGACTGCAACCGCATTACCGAGCAGTGAACCGACAATCACGCCACGGAACGCGAGGGTCACGGCGGCGAGTATGGTCAGGGCGGTGACGCCGACGGCGAGACTGAAGGCGCCGATCAGCGCCCGGCCGGGGGTGCGTAGCACGTTCGCAATCGCAAGTGTGGTGATACCGCTGGGCTGGCGCGTGTGCCGCACGAGAAGCACAGGCGGCCGGATCGAAGCTGTTGGCTCGGCGCGGGCCGCCAGCCAGGCCGGTGCCAACCCGGCGACGATTGCCACGCCGATGGCAATTGGCACGGCCAGCATGGCCCGCCCCGGCGAGGCGTGCAGGCCGAGCGCCGATGACAGCGGCAATGCCGCCACCGCGCCGAGGAGGCCGGCAGCCAGGCCGAGCGCCGCTAGCTCGGCTAGGACAGCCGCGAACAGCCTGGGCTTCGTCCAGCCAAGGCAGACGAGCACGCCAAGTTCGCGGCGGCGGCTGCGGACCGCAGCGGCCGCCGAGTTGGCCACGAACAGGATGCAAACGATGAGGATCAGCGCGAACAACAGGACGCTGTTCTTGTCGACTTCGGTGAGGAGGCTGACGGCAACGCCCTTCTTCACCCAGTTCTCGGTGAGCGTCAGCGCTGACCGGCTGAATGGCCCGGAGGGCAACTCGATGGTTGTCGGCGCCGGCGAGGATCCGGCGACGATGTCCACGTCAAGATGCGTGAGCTGGGCGATCTGCTGCGCCACCTCCCGGATCCGCTCAAGAGACAGCGCGTCTGGTCCCGTGACGCCGGCGACCCGGACCCGGATCACGCTGATCGGGTCGTTGGCGCGCACGTTGCCGTAGCCAGCCTGCTGCAGCGCGGGCAGTGCCGCGAGCGTAGTGATCAGGTCGGCGGGCTGGCTGACGTACCCGCCCAGGTTCAGGTTCGGCAGCAGGCGGGACCCTCGAAGCGCGGCTCGGCTGGCCGCGTTCTCCGGCACTACGGTGTCCGGTTGATACGGTCCGAGCGGTACCAGGGATAGCGGGTCGAATGCCTTGACTTCCGAAGGATCAAATACCCCGACCAGGCGTGCCACCGGCCTCGCGGGCAGGTGGTGTACCTGCAGTCTCCGGTACTGGGGTTCTGCGTTGTCCATGGGTGGCGCTAGCAAGGCGGCCGTCGGCTCCGCCGGTTCCCAGACCGAGGACGGGTTGGTCGCTGGGAGCGGGCTGCGACTGCCAGTCGGGTTGGATCGGTAAGTTACCGGGCCAGCGGTCCAGATCGCGTCAATGGGCTGCCAGCCGCCTGCGGTCGCCATGCCACGGAGCGCATCGGCATAGGCCTGCTGCGCGTCGACCCGGCTCGTTAGCACTGTCGTGCCGGGCGCGGTCGCCTCGGTGTTCATCGTGGCCTGCGACAGTGTCAGCGCTGCTATTGGCGGCGCGAGCCGCTGAACCTGCGTGTGCGCGAATTCGCCGACTCCGCTGCTTGAAGCGGCCAGTACAGGGAACGTCGCCTGGCCGCTCGATGTCTGTCCTGCGAGCGTGCCTGATCCGAAGTAGTGGCCGGATGCGATGGCGTGATCGAGCCCGTCCAGCTTCACCTCCGCACCTGGGTCGATGGCGGCGAGCAGCATGGGGAATGACCAGTCGACCGTGGCGAAGGCGCGACGCGATGACTCATCACTGACAAATGCACCCGCCGTTCCGTTTACCTTCGACCAGCACCAGGCATTCGACTGCGCCGCGGGACCGAACGGATTGGTGTTGAAGCCTTGCTGCGGGCAGACAGTAACCCGCGGACCGCGTGGCTGGATCTCGTAAATGTCGCCAGCGCTGCTGACACCCAGGCGATCCGGTGTGAGATACAGGTAGGACGGAGGCTGGCTAATCCGGGTCAACCCGCCGTCGCTCACCCAGGTGGTCGAGTACCGGTACAGCGCCCGTCCTGGCCGAGCATTATCGGCAGCCGGTAAGAAGACGGGGATAAAGTCTCTGACCAGCGTGTAACCGATCATCGCGATAGGAGCGGCGACCTCGACGCCGGGGATCCTCTCTATCTGGCGGTACTGCGTCATGGTGATCCCGCCGTAAATCCCGGACAGGAAGTCTGGCTGGACCGTGCCAGTCTGGGTCTCCAGGCTGGTCCTAGTGCCTTTGGGCCGGACAAGAATGTCGTAGGCGGGAACGAAATGCGCGGACACCGCGCCGATAGTCCGCAGTTGGACGGTCCGTGATGCGGCGGTCAGCACCGTGAACGCCGTCGTCGCCAGCAGCAGCCCGAGCAGCAGCGCGACCGAGCGAACCGCCCCGGATCTCAGCTGAAGCCAGGACATTCGTCCCATCGTTCTTTTTCCTATCTTTTTGCTGCTCGCGCCTGACAGGCGGCCGCCTCCTCCTGGCGCTGGCACTGCGGCTAGCTAGTGGCTACTATCGCCCTATACCTAGTGACAATGCAAGACCGTGGCGAGTTTGCTTGGCTAGTCACAATGCATGACGAAATCGCTTTGTGACGAGACTGGTCTCGACCGGGGACTGACGACACATGCCGTTGCATCGCGCTGTCCTCGTGCAGCTAGCCGACACACCGGGCCACGGTTACGAACTGAAGAGACGCTCGGCCGGTACGGAAGGTGACCATTGCGCTCGCTTCGCATGACTGCAGATCGTCGCCCGGAGCGACCGCCTGATCCGCCTCCGCGACGGCGCTGTCGCGGACGGTGTCGTCACGGAGGTCTACGCCAGCGACGGGATTTTGTCCGCCGCGGAGGCCAGCATGGCTAAGCGAGTGAGCCGCGCCATAGCATGCGCGGCTTGCGTAGTCGGCTGCGCGGCGGCTGGATGCAGTTCCACGCCGGCCGCTTCCAGGCCGTCGTCCACGCCGTCCCGGCTTAGTCCTGCGCACACCGTCAGCCCGAAGCCATCGGCGAATGTCAGGGCCGGCCAGGTCGCTGAGATCAGCCGGTGCACGGGTCGGAACGCGGAAGTCGTGCAAGCCGCTGACGGCAGGTACGTGTACGAGCTGTGGATCGGCTGCGGCGGCATCGGCTTCGCCCGGTCGGCCGACGGCGGCCGGACTTTTGGCAGTCCGCTGACCATGCCCGAATCAGCGGGTCAGGGGTTCTACCAGTCCACGTCGGTCAGCGGTCTGCCCAGGTTCGGCTGGGATCCGGCTATAGCCGTTGCGCCTACCGGCACGATCTACGCCTCCTACATGGTGTATCGGCACGGCTATGATCACCCGGTCGTCGCGGCGTCGTTCGACCATGGCGCGACCTTCGCTCAGGTTTCCAACATCGTCCCGCCCCGTAGCCAGAACTGGGGTGACCGGGACTACATTGCTGTAGCGCCGGACGGCACCGTCTACCTGACCTGGGACTACGGGCAGAGCCTGCGGACCAGGTATGCGAACATCGTCATCCAGAGATCCACCGACGGCGGCCGGACCTGGAGCTCGATCAGGCCCGTCAGCCCCGGTTTCCCCGATCACGGCGGGGGTGTCGGCGGCATCGTCTTGGTCGAGCCCCGCGGGCGCATCGACCTGCTGTTCTGGGTACTGGCCGGGGGCGTCCGCAGGCCAGCGCTGCCCGGCGGATTCATCTACTTCACGTCCTCGGCCGACCGGGGCTCGTCGTGGTCGCCGCCCGTCGCCGTCCGGCCGGGCGCCGGCACGATCGGCGCCGCCGTGACCTGGATCGACGGCAACCTCGGAATCGACGAGGCCGACAACCTGTATGCGACCTGGGACACACAGAGTCCCGGCGGGGACATCGGCTGGCTTTCGTATTCAACCGATCACGGGCGGACCTGGTCGCCGGCCCAACGGGCGACGCCCGACACTGACCGTGACGAGCACATTATGGCCGTAGTTGGCGGGCGGCATGGGGTGGCATACGTTGGCTGGCTCGCAGACAACGCCCGCCAGGGGTTCGCGGCGTACCTGCGGCCATTTTCTGTCAGCTCGGGATGGCAGTGCCCGGCCCGGATGGTGTCCCGCCAATTCGGGGCAAGGAGCGTATGGCCGGGAGACACCGTCGGGATCACGGTGCTGCCACGCAGCCAGAACGGGCGGCCGGTGGTCATGCTGAGCTGGGGCAGCGCTGTTACCAACAAGACGTCGCAGATCTGGGCGGCCTACATTGCGCCGTGTTAGCACCACTGCGCATAGGTTAGACGCTTGCGCGGAGGGCCGGTGCGGCTGATCGCAGGCGGAGCATGCGGCCTGGCCAAAGGCCCCGGGGCGGAAGGGCCTCTCACTTGGTGGGCGGTACTGGAACTGGACCAGTGACCTCTTACGTGTCAGGGAAGCTAAAGCGGTCGCCGGGGGCAGCTCGAAGGTGTTACATGCCGATGAGCTGGACGTTCTTCGCCTGGCGTAGCGGCACGCCGCGTGATGGCGCTGGCCGTTGGCTTGGCTCCTTGACTGGGAGGCGGCCAGGGCACCGGCGCCGGGGGATCTGCGATGCGCGAACAATGCACATGGTTCCGGAGGCGTTGGCGGTCATCCTGCTTCATGCTTGCTGACCCGGGGAAAACGGCGGTACTCGGCGCAGTACTGGCTCGGCCAGGCTGGTTGCCGTGCCTCGCTGCTGCACGTCACCCGTTGAAGAGGTCTCTTTGCCGCGCGATGAATTCCTCGACGGACTCCGCGGGCTGGCCGGTGACGTCCTGGACCGTGGCGGTTACGCGGTCATACCGGTTCTCCCGGTGCAGCCGCGCCATGGTGAGCAGATGCTCATCGACGTACGAACCGAGCCCGGCGCGTGCGAGCACTTGCTCGGCCCACGTCTCAGGCGGAATGTCGACGTAGGAAACCGGCCTGCCCAGCGCGCGCGCGTACTCGTCGGCTACGCCATTCATGTCCTGCGATCGGGGGCCGGTCAGCTCCAGGACCCCCCCGACGTACGGTGTCGGGTCGGCCAGGACAATAGCGACGACCCGCGCGACGTCGCCGGTCGTGACCGGCGAGGTGCGGCCGGACCCGAACGGGAGCCGGATCGTGCCGCTGTCGGCGATGGAATGCGCGGCCACCGTCGTGAACAGCGGATTGTCCAAGAAGACGGTCGGGCGAACGTGCACGACCGGAAGCCCGGACCAGTTCAGCACCTGCTCTGACAGCCAGTGCA
This sequence comes from uncultured Actinomycetota bacterium, assembly GCA_963805805.1. Lineage (GTDB taxonomy): Bacteria > Actinomycetota > Actinomycetes > Streptosporangiales > Streptosporangiaceae > JAJYUU01. Next base: position 430,821 of record CAWDVS010000015.1, read on the forward strand.
GCCGTTGATGGTGCGACTCGCTCATGCTGAGCGCGTCCATCTGGGACACGGTCATCTGGGACATTGCGACGAGTGCATCCAAGTCGCCGACGGCACGGGCCACCGTCGCAACCGTGGCGGCGGCCTCAAGGTAGGACGGCGAAAGGCTCATACTGAAGAACGTCCGCTGGACCGAGTCGAGGGCCGTCGCGACATCTGCTGGCCGGGTGAGGTCACCGACGACGACATCGGCGCCGAGCGCGCGCACGGCATCGGCGCGGTTGTCGTCGTGGTGCGCCATCGCTCGTACGGCCAGGCCGCGCTGACGCAGCAACGCCACAACCTTGCCGCCCACGCCGCCGATTCCCCCGCCGGCACCGGTCACCAGGATGAGACCAGGCTCAGCCATCGTCGCCTCCTTCGTCATTCCTGCCATCGTGCCGGCGGCGGCAGATCGGATGATTCCGCGAACGGTCCGTGCCTAAGTTCCAAGTCTGCGACCCACTGGCGGTGCAACCGGACCCCATGCGCTGGACCTAACTCTCCGTAACAGGGCTCCGAGGCGGTCGCCGAGGTCGCGTTCGAGCGGGCCACGGGTCTGCAGGCCCTGGGTGAACAGGGCGGCCGTGCGGTTCGTGGCCGTGTCCGAGGCGACGAGTTGCTGGAATCGCCGGGCATCGGCGCGGATCGCGTCGGCGCCGGGCAGGGTCAGCCCGTTGAGCACGCGCTTGGCGGATCGCACCGCATCGGCGGGGAACGACGCGATGCGCCGGGCAAGCCGGGCGACGAATGCGTCCAGGTCGGCGTCCGGCAGGGCCCGGTTGATCCAGCCGTACCGTTCGGCTTGGTCGGCGCTGAAGTCGTCCGCGCCGAGGATGGCCTCCATGGCCCGGCCTCGTCCCAGCAGCCGGGCAAGGTGCTGCATGGCTCCGGCGCCCGGGGTTGCGCCGACGCCGACCTCGATCTGCCCCAGGATGGCGTTCTCCCGTGCGGCGAACCGCATGTCGCACGCCAGCGCCAGTTCGCTGCCCGCCCCGCGGGCCCGGCCGCGGATCTTCGCGATCGTCACGACCGGCACGTCGCTGAGCTTGCGCCACAACATGCCCAGGGACGCATCGTCCGGACCGCCCGCCCTGGCCGCCTCGGCGGTGTACTCGGCGACTCTGGTGAGGTCGACGTGCGGGATGAAGTAATCCGGGTCGGCGCTCTCCAGCACCACCACCCTGGCCTCCTGGCCGGATTCCAGCGCGCCGAGCAACCCGACCAGATCGCGCACCAGTTCCGGCCCGATCAGGTTCATCGGCGGCGCGTCTATCACCACGCCGAGCACGCCTTTGTCGCTCGGGGCGACCCGCAGCATGCGGTACGGCTGAGTCATCACCGGCTCCTCTGCTACTGATGCTTACGGACCCGCGAAGCGTTAGCCAGAGCCCGGCAGTGGCGACAAACTCGAGCCCGAGCCGGCCCCCCTCGAAATCGCTGGTCAGTTGCTGGCTGACAGGGCGGGGCTGAAGAAGTCGGTGAGCACCTGGTTGACGCGCTGCGCCTCGTCGTGGTGGACCCAGTGGGAGGCGTCGGGCAGTCGCTCGACGTGGTCCAGGTTAGGCACGTCGTCGCGGTCGGGCTCGGCCAGCTCCTCGCCGAGATAGCGATCCCGTTGCCCCCAGATGACCAGGGTCGGCGCCTCGATCGGGCGAAGCGCCGCCGCCGCGCGCTTGGGCGGGGTCCGCACCGAGGACCGGTAATAGTTGATCATCCCGGTCGCGGCGCCGGGCTGCGACCACGCCTCGACATACCGGTCGACCTCGTCCGGTGTATAAGTCGGGTGCGCATCGCGCAGGAAGTGCCGGAAGAAATGCCAGTCGTCGGACTGCACGACGTTTTCCGGCAGGTCCGGGAGATCGAAGAAGAAGAAGTACCAGGATTTGCGGAGCTGGCCAGGGTGGTGCAGTCCCTGCGAGAGCTTCCGCGGATGAGCCGCGTTGAGGACGGCCAGCCGGTCCACCACCTCGGGGTGGTTCATCGCGGTGGCCCAGGCGACGCTGCCGCCCCAGTCGTGCCCGGCCAGCATCGCGGACTCGGCGCCGAGTTCGCGGATGAGGTCGCGGATGTCGTCGGCCAGCTTGTCGATGTCGTAGGCCGCCACGCCGTCTGGCTTCGATGACAGGTTGTAGCCGCGCATATCGGGAGCGACCACCCTGAATCCCGCTGCCGCGAGGGGCTGAATCTGCTCCCGCCAGGCGTACCAGAACTCCGGGAAGCCGTGCAGCAGGACAATCAGCGGCCCGTCACCGGCCTCGACGTAATGCAGTCGCTGGTCGCCGATCTCGGCATAGCCCTCGCGAAGTTCACCGCTTGCGCGGTCCTCGATAGTGCTCATTACCGCCTCCCTGGGGGTGTGTCAGGGAAGCCACCACGGTATCAACCGTCACTTCAGCCACGGGAATATACCCTGCGGCCGGCCGGACCCGGCTATCTCCTGGCCTCCTGGCTGCGCTGCGCGGTCAGCGCCGGCGCGCTGGGGACGCGACATCGGTCCGCTGAGTTGAGCGCGCCGGCTAGGCGCGCCGTGAGGTGGCGCCAGTGGGCTGCCTGCGGTGGCCACGATCCGTTGACGAGACGGCCACGAAGCTCCGGTTCGGCGAGAGGATCGCCCGCCAGTGCCTCGACGGCCTCGGCTAGCCAGGCGGCGAGCGCCTGGCGGCCTTCAGGCGTGATGGCGTAGAAGTGCTGCGCCGCCTGCCAGTCGCGGCCGGACTGCTGACGGCGAGCCCGGACCGCAGGGCCCGATCGCTGCCATCGTGTCACGCATCCAGACATGCAGGAGCGGATCGCCGAGTATTCATCGATGACTCCCCACTGCGTGCGGATCCGTCAGTGCACCTCTCCGGCGTCCTGATCGAGGCCGGATAGGTCGATGCGGTGACGTTGCCGGTCGACGCGGGAGTCGAAGCACCAGACTTCGGTTGGTTCGATCATGAATTGCTGCCAGCCGTCGTGCCTGCTGTCAGGTGCTAGCACGGCGGCGCCGCGGATCTGCAGGCCGAGATTGCCGCCCGGGGGGCCGGGCATGTTGTAAATGGCTACCGCGACGCGGGCATCACGCTGGATGTTGCGGACGTGCCGTGCGTCTGGCATCGACGCGAAGTACAGGTTGAGCTGGCTATCCCACTGGTACTGGACCGGGCTGGTCCATGGGCCGCCGTCCTTGTCGATGGTCGACAAGGCCATGACGTCGGTGTGTTCCAGCGCCTCGCGTACGCGCGCTTGTAGTTCGGTGTTGTTCATCGTGCGGTGCTCCGTGTCTTACTCGACGTGTCTTACTCGACGGTCCGGGTGCCGGGGCGGATGGCGGCGTCGGGGTCGGGGTCGGGGTCGGGGTCGAGATGGTCGAAGAACAGCGAGGCGCCGGTGTCCATTGGCGCTCGACCGGCTGGCCGCGCTCAACCCGACCGCTGTCGTCACCGGGCACAAGGACCCGACCCGCGACGACCCGCCCGGCGTCCTGGCCGACTCGCGAGGCTACCTTGAGTACCACGGCCAGCTTCGTCAGGCAGCAGTACCCGATCAGCAGCTATTCGACGCCATGGTGAACCGGTACTCAGACTGGATCAGCCGCCAGCAGTTCTTGCTCCTCGGCACTTAAGGTGGGCTCTTCGCCGCGACACACCTTCTGTCTGACGGGCCCGACGCCTTCCGTGACTTCGAAGGCGGCCGCACCCGCGGGAAGTTAGTCATGATGCCCTGACCGCCAGCCAACGGATCATCATTCTTACGTCGGCACGCGAGTATTTCGGCACGGCAGGGCGGCCGTCTTCGGAGCTGCTCGCCCCTGTCGATGTGCTCCAGCATGGGACGGGTAACCTGGGGAACTTGAGCTGTGAAGGACCGCGTGAGCTGGTGGGCGGGTTGCCGCGGAAGTCAAGGGACCGCTCGTAAGCTGCACGGGACATTGCCAGCTGGGCCGGGGACGGGGGAGCGGCTGATGGCTGAGGCATATTCAAAGCTTCCGAACGAACTGGTCAAAGCGCCCGACGAGGTTCGTTACGCCTACCGCGATACTGGCGGCGGCGAGGGCAAGGTACCGATGGTGCTGTTTCAGCACTTCCGCGGCAATCTCGACAACTGGGACCCGGCGCTGATCGACGCGTTGGCGGCCGGCCGACGAGTCATCACCTTTGACAACGTCGGCGTCGGCGGCTCCAGCGGAAGCACCCCGGACACGATCGAGCAGATGGCGCGCGACGCCGTCGCGTTCATGGCCGCGCTCGAGATCAGCGAGGCGGATCTGCTCGGGCTTCTCGATCGGCAGTTTCGTCGCCCAGCAGGTCGCTCTGATGCGGCCCGCCATCGTTCGCTGTCTGGTTCTCGCGTCCTCGGCGCCACAGGGCGCGGTCGGCATGCACGGCTGGGCTCCGGATGTCATCGGCGCGGTCGGCACACCGCAGACAAGCCCGGAGGAATACCTCGGCGTGTTCTTCACGCAGTCGCCCGCCAGCTTGCGATCCGGGCAGGAGGCGCTGAAGCGCATGTACGCCAGGACCGAGGACCGGGACACGGCGACGACTTGGGAGACACGCGAGGCGCAGTACGACGCCGTCTGCACCTGGGGCATTCCCGATCATGCCCGGCTCCAGCGGCTGAGCGCTCTCGGACTGCCAGTATTCGTGGCGAACGGCGACAGCGACCCGATGATCTTGCCGCATTACTCCTACCTGCTGGCCGGGCTGATCCCGCAGGCCCAGATCAAGATCTACCCCGACGCGGCGCACGGGTTCCTGTTCCAGCACCACGCCGAGTTCGCCGCGGACGTGGAAGCGTTCCTCGCTCGCCGCTAGCACCCGGAGAACGATGAGTTCTATCGGACGGAGGTCACCATGAGCACGACGCAGACCAGCACTTCGACCCGGATGCCCGAAGTCGGGACGGTCGACATGAAACTCGAGGTCGTCACCGTTCCCGTCTCCGACGTAGACCGGACCAAGGAGTTCTACCAGAACCTCGGATGGCGGCTGGATGCCGACATCGCCGCCGGCGACGCCTTCCGGGTAGTCCAGTTCACGCCGCCGCACTCGGACTGCTCGGTCGCGTTCGGCAAGGGCGTCACCACGGGCGAGCCGGGCTCGGTTCACCGCCTGATCCTCGCCGTCGATGACATCGACGAAGCCCGCGCCGACCTCCTCCAGCGCGGAGCGCCGGTCAGCGAGGCGTTTCACCTCGCCGGAGGCCGTGTTCCCGGCCGTGACCCGCAGAACCGCTCCTACCAGACCTATGCCGCCTTCAGCGACCCTGACGGCAACGAGTGGCTCCTCCAGGAGATCAAGACGCGGCTGCCAGGCCGGGAATGGCAGGACTAGCCATATCCGAAGGAGGCGCGGCATGACATCGGCACCCACTTATGCGGGCAGCGGCGATCCGGCTCTCCATCGCACCGACTATTACCCGGTCTGGCTGGACAACCTCGCCGACGACGTCACCCTGGAGGCATCGGCGATGGACGGCGCCGCGCAGGGGGCGGACGCCGTTCGGTCGATCATCCTGGCAGTCAAGTCGCTGTACCCGTACCAGGAGATCGACTTCGCCGGTCCCTACGGCGACAACGACTTCATCGAGGTCTATACCACTGAAATCGGCGGCGAGCCGCTCGGCGTGGCCGGGGTCGTCACCCGCAACGACGCCGGGCAGACCCAGCACATCGTGGTGAACCACCGGCCCCGCAGCTCAGTCCTCCTGCTTTCTCGTCTGATGGGCGAAAAGCTCGCCGGCACACCGTACGCCAGCTACTTCCTTGGCGCCGCGGGGAGCCCGTAGGGCAATAAGGAGCTAGTACCTGATGTGCGGCACCGGTGAGATCATCAGGGCATGGGCGGCGCGAATGCGAGTTCGGCCACGCTCCTGGAGCGAGCCTCCGAACTGGCTCTGCTCGAGGAGGCAATTGCCGCGACTGCCGCGGGCGCGGCGCGCGGGATCCTGATCGAGGGACCGGCCGGGATCGGCAAGACGGCGCTGCTCCGGGCAGCGCGAGAAGGCGCCGGGCGCGCGGGCCTGCGGGTGCTCGCCGCCCGCGGGGGCGAGCTGGAGCGGGAACTCAGCCTCGGAATCGAGCGCCAGCTGTTCGAGCCGCTACTGGTCCGCGCGAGTCAGGTCCAGCGCGCCGAGCTGCTGGCACGACCCGCGACGGCTGTAGGCCGTCTGTTTGGCCTGGACGGGACAGACTCCGATCCGCCGGCTGATGAGTACGAGAGCCACAACGCCCTGTACTGGCTCTGCGCACGACTGGCCGGGCACTCACCTATCATGCTCGCGATCGACGACGTGCAGTGGTCCGATGCGACGTCGCTGCGTTTCCTCGCTTACCTCGCTCGCCGCCTTGACGATCTGCCCGTCCTTCTCGCGCTTGCCCGCCGGGTCGATGAGCCCCGAGCGGATGCGGACCTGGCCGGATTAGCGGCCGAGCCTCTGGTCCAGGTCATTCGGCCCAGGCCGCTCAGCCTGGATGCCGTGCGCGAGCTGGCCGCCGCCCGGTTCGAGACCGGACCCCAGGACGGATTCCTCCGGGCCTGCCACCAGGCCACGGGCGGAATTCCCCTGTTCACGCTGCAGCTTCTGGATGAGGCGCGGGCTCGCTGCCTGAGGCCGGTCGATATCCATGCCGACGTCGTGGTCGAGCTTGCACCAGAGCGGGTGTCCGCGCTGGTCGTGAACCGGCTGCGGCGGCTGTCGCCTGCTGCCGTCAAGGTGGCCGAGCAGGTCGCTTTGCTTGGCACGCAGGCCGAGGTGCGCCACGTCTGCGTACTGGCCGCTCTCGGCGAGGACGAGGTGCTGGCCGCCGGCGACGAGCTAGCGGCGGCCGGCCTGCTGCGCTCGGGCCAGCCTCTCGAGTTCAGCCACCCGGTCCTTCGAACCAGCGTCTACGAATCTATAACGGCCGGGCGGCGGGCAGGAAGCCACGGCCATGCGGCACGGCTGCTGCGCAGCGAGAAGGCGGCACCGGCTCACATCGCCATGCACCTGCTCAACGCCCCTGCAGCCGGGGATCGGTGGGCGGTCGAGATATTGCGTGCAGCAGCGTCCGCCGAGGTCCGGCCCGAGAGCAGGGCGGTCTACCTGCGCCGGGCGCTTGCCGAGCCGAACCCGAGGCACGTCCGGGCGGCTTTGCTGGCCGAGCTTGGACGAGCTGAGTCGCTGACCTATGACGCTCGGGCAATTGAACATCTAAGCGAGGCGCTGCGCCTGAGCAAGGACCCGCGGGAGAGGGCGGCAGCTGCTGCCCAGCTCGCCAGCAGCCTGGTCGAGCACGATCGAGCTGAGGACGCCGGGCCGATACTGCGCCGCGCAATCGCAGAGCTTTCCAGCCCGCCGCCAGCGTCGGGCACGGCCGAAACCAGCCTCCTGCTCCGCCTGAACGCCGGGCTCCTGCACGCTGAGCTAGTGGCAGGCGAGGTGCGGCGGGAGAGGCTGGATCGGGCGATCGAGATGGCCGACGTGGGGCAGTCGCCCGCGGAACTCGACCTGCTGGCTATGGCCGCCTACGTGTCCTCGGCCGCCGGGAGCACGGCATCCGAGGTCGGCGCGCTCGCTGAGCGAGTCCTGCATGACGGGCACGCGCTGAGCCTGGATGATCATATGCCCGCGCTCGGCGCCATCTGGGCGCTCGAGCTCGCCGACCGGCTCGACCAGGCGGATCACTGGCTGCTCCGCCTGATGGAGGAAGCGGAGCGCCGGCAATCGCCGAGTCAGTTCATGCTCGCCGCCAGCGCCCGGGCCGATGTCTCCTGCCGCCGCGGCGCTCTGGCCGATGCTGAGCAAGACGCGACGACGGCCCTGGAGCTTGCTCAGTCACGCGGCCGCGACTACAGCGTTTACGTCTCGGCCGCGGCACTGCTCATGGCCCTCACCGAGCAGGGTCGCCTGGCCGAGGCTGAAGTAGCGGCGGCCGGAGCCCGCGACAGTCGCGGCGCGAAATGCGACTTGGCGATCTACGTGTGCTGCCGGGGCTGGCTGCGGATCGCCCAGGGACGGCCGGTCGAAGCGCTCGCGGAGTTCCAGCTGGCGGGAAGCCTCGCTGCCGAGGCCGGCCACGACCTGCCCGGCTTCTGGGCCTGGCGGATCGGGGCTGCTGTCGCCCAGCTTGCGCTCGGCCGGCGAGCGGACGCACAGAGTTTGGCTTGCGAGCAGCTACAGCTAGTGCAGCCCTTCGGAGCACCCGGTCCGATCGGCATCGCGTTGCGCACGCTCGGGCTCATCGAACACGGTCAGGCGCAGCTCGACCTGCTCCACGCCGCGACCCTGGAGCTGGAGCGATCACCGGCGCTGCTGGAGCGCGCCCGGGCGCATCTCGAACTCGGGGCGGCACTGCGCCGAGCCGGGCGGCGCACAGATTCACGCCAGCCGCTGCGTGCCGCGCTTGACCTCGCCGACCGCTGCGGAGCCGTCACGGTCGTGCAGCGCGCCCGCGAGGAACTCCTTGCCGCGGGGGGACGGCCGCGGCGCGCTCGCATCAGCAGCGTGGACGCGCTGACGGCGAGTGAGCTCCGCGTGGCGCGACGAGCGGCCAGCGGCCGCACCAACCGAGAGATCGCACAGGAGCTTTTCGTGACCGTGAAGGTGGTCGAGAAACACCTCGCCAGCGCGTACCGGAAGCTCGGCATCCAGGGGCGGGGCGAGCTCGCAGGCACGCTCAGCCCGACCGCCGGGCATTAGCCACTTCGCCCAGTCGGCCAGTCCGGTTCGCGCCGGGCTCGCCGCTTCGGCCAAAGAGTGGGGTGCCTGCCCCCATGCCGTCCGCGCCGACGGTCGGCATCATCGGCCTAGGCCTGACCGTCGCCCGGGTTTCCCCAGCCCGCCGCGGCTCAGGCCCGACGGTCACCACCACGCGGCTAGCTGAACGCATGAGGGAGCAGGCGATGACCGGGCGGTCTGGCAGTGGTCATGTCTTATACAGGAAAGGGATACCAAGGATGCTCGCACGTCTTTATCGCCAGCGTATTGTGACGGCGCTGGCGGCTGCGCTGGTGCCGGCCGCCATGCTCACCGTGGTCGAGCCGGCCGAAGCGCAGGCAGGGACCTGTGAAAGCTGGTCCGGTGCGCAGCCGCCGAGCCCCGGTACGGCGGATAACTCGCTGTTCAGTGCGGCTGTGCTGTCGCCCTGCAACGCCTGGGCGGTCGGCTTCCAGTTCAGCGGCGGAACGGACCAGACTCTCATCGAGCACTGGAACGGCGCCGCCTGGAAGGTCGTTCCCAGCCCGGACCCGGGCAGCGGCGACAATTCCCTGGAAAGCATTCGCGCCGTCTCCGCCGCCAATATCTGGGCGGTGGGCAGCTTCTCTGACGGCGGCATAGGCGAGGCCCTCATCCTGCACTGGGATGGGCACTCCTGGGCGCAGTACGAGAACCCGGACCCGGGCACCAGGGCCAACGAGCTCAGCGGCGTACGGGCTGTGTCCGCATCCGACGTCTGGGCGGTGGGCAGCTTCAGCGGCGGAACCGCGAACCGGACCCTCATCCTGCACTGGAACGGCCACGGATGGAAGCAAATCGCAAGCCCTCATCCCGGCAGCGACAGCGTTTTGCTCGGCGTCGCAGCCACCTCCCGCCGCAACGCCTGGGCGGTAGGCAACTTTTCCAGTTCCGGCCGGGAAAGGAATCTGATTTTGCACTGGAACGGCGCCCATTGGAAGCAGGTGCCAAGCCCGGATCCGGGAGTGATTGACTCGCTTGACGGCATCGGTGCCACATCGGCTGCGAACGCGTGGGCGGTCGGCTTTTCAGCGAACGGCAGGGCGGACCAGACGCTCATCCTGCGCTGGAACGGCAGGAAATGGCTGCACGTGGCCAGCCCTGACCAAGGGGGTGCCGCGAACGACAACTTCCTTAGCGGCGTGACTGCAACCTCGGGCCGCAACGCATGGGCCGTGGGCGCTGCCGCCAGCGGACTTGTTAACAAGACCCTTATCCTGCGCTGGAACGGCCGGAAATGGCGGCACGTGGCCAGCCCTAACCCCGGTTCCAGCAACGACCTGTTCGGCGTGGCCGCGAGCTCGTCCGGCAACGCATGGGCAGTCGGCACGTTCAACGGCGCAACTCGCGAGGCCCTGGCCGTTCACTGCTGCTAATCCAGGGCCAGGCCAGCAGCTGAGCGCGGGCGTCCTCGTCGACACGGGCCATCAGCTGGCTGGTATCCGCGGCGGATCTGTGACTTCCTTGTAGGCGGCTTTGGGTCCTCAGGTTCGGCTTTCAGCGTGGCAGCCCGCGACAGGCAGTCGCGCTGGAGCTCGCCGAGCGCGGCCAATGCGCCGGCCATCTCCGCCACGTCCGAGCTTGCTCCGAGTCGCCGGCGCCGCATCCGCCCGCGTGGTGCGGATTCGCTGGCCACGCCTGACACCGGCCAGGGTCAGCTCGCGCATCAGCTAGTCGCAGTAGTCGGTTACGAGTGACTTCCGGCGGAGATGAGTGGGGTCGGCTGCGGTGTGAGCAAGATTATTAGCTGGCTCGACGAGCTGCCAGGTCGACTGGGCGCTGGTATCCGCGGGCGCTGTTGATGTTGCGGTGCAGTGACCGGCTGAGTGCGGCGAGGTGGACCTTGTGCAGGCCGCCGGCGTTGGTGACGGCGGACTGGCACATGGCGGTCATATCGTTCATGCAGCCGAGCACGCTACGGTCAGCGGTCCGTGTCACGATCAGGTCCTCGCCGTCAAGCGAGCCGAAGGTGGCCGCGGGCAGGTTCTCGGCGGCGAGCTCGCGGCCGATCAGTCTCGTGACCAGATGCCGGGTGTCGCGAAGCTCAGAGGCGCGCAGGTCGCCGTCGAAGACCAAGAACTCGCGTGCTGCGGCCGGGCGGCCAAGACCTGAGCCGCCAGGAGCTCGCATTTGGCCGGGCACAGGGCGTTCGGTCTGCGGCAACAACGCACCGGTCACGGCGGCCGCAGGGCTCAGGGCGGAGCGGGATCTGGATGCGCCTTGAGAAAGGCATCCGCAGTGCCGTCAGCGATGAGTGAGTTATCGGCGAGCCACTGCACGGCCCGGCGCCTGGCGCGAGCATCCCGGAATGCGTGCCACGCGGGCACCATGTCCGGATGTTCCTCGTGGAGTTCGTCTTTGAACCTGCGGAAGGCTCCCTTGCCCTGGATAGCGCGGGCTAGTCTGCGCCCGGCGCGCTCATCGGTTACTCCATCGGCGAAGTCGGCCATGTCCTGGTACCACACCCAGGACGGCAGCGGATCAATGACGACCAGGTCCAGCTCGTCGAGGTCGACCGGCGCTTGGCCGTCGATGCCGGTATCGGCCGTCCAGAACGAGATCACTCCCGTGTCAGGGTCGATCAGCCAGTGGTGCTCATAGTCGTCCTGGTCGGCCAGCGCAGAGGCGATCTCCTCCAGGTCGATGCCGCTCAGGTCAAGCACCAGGCCAGGATAGATTGTCTAGCTACCTGCGCTCCAGATCCGGAACACCTGACAGCGGCAGGAGGGATCACTCACGGGGCCGGTTTCAATGCGCGAATCTGCGCGCAAAGGTCGTCGATCGGCCACGAAGGGCGCCGCAGTCGCAGCCGCGGTCCACCGCAGCAGATACCCCGGCTTGTTGCTCTAGACGGTCGATGACTCGTGCCTCCTCGGCGAGAAACTGGCGGCGGAGGTCGCACAGCTGGCGGCCGATCTGCTCGCGCCCGACCCGTTGTGTGCAAGCGTGGATCTCAGCGCGTAGCTGCCGTCCCCTAGCAGCGGCCGCCCGCTCGACGTATGCTTCGGGTGGCGAGCAGGGCGCCACCGGGTCCGCGGGAAGGGCAGAGCCCACTTCAGCATCTTGTACTTCGGTGAGCAGTGCTTACCTCCTTTCGACCGGCAGCGCGGACCGGCCGGGAACGGAAGGAGACCGCTGTGTCCACCATCTCGCTCCGGACGGATCCCGACCTCGGGCAACTCCGCAAGAAGGCGCGCGAGCTTCAGCGCGCAGTCCGCTCTGGCGATCCTGACGCACGACCTGCTGACGGGCGGCTCGACCGGGCCGCGCTGGGCTTCGCGGGCGCCCTTGCGCCGGCCCGAGTCTCGTGAGTCCGTCGGCGAAGCCGGCTCAGGAACATATATGCGTCGATGCCAGCGAATTTGGCGATGCGGGTGTTGTGATGGATGACGCGCCTGAGGCTACTGAAGGAAACTCAGTATGTCGAAGAATCCCTATGGCGGTGCTCGGAGGGAGTTCGGCGCGCGGGTAAGAGTATTGAGTGCCCGCGCGTCGAATTGAGTTCCTGCACCGGCCGCCTGCGGGAGGGCAGGTAGCGGCGTGCATGGTCATCGGCACGGCGCTGGCTGCTGTGGCATGGCAGCACACCACGCCGGCGCCTGCCCTGTTGATTGGCTGGGACGTCGCGGCAGTGATCTACCTCGTCATGGTGTGGGTTGCGGTGTATCGGATGAGCGCGGAGGTAATTTCTCGCATGGCGGGCGAAGAGGATCCCAGCAATCCCGTTGCCGAGCTTGTCGTAGTTGCCGCGAGTATCGCCGCCCTGGTGGCCGTCGGCTTTGCGCTGGTCAGGGCAGGTCATGCAACAGGTACCGCGAAGGCGTCGCTTATCGGCCTTGGCGCTGTCAGCGTCGTCTTGTCTTGGCTAGTGGTCCACACGGTCTACATGCTGCGGTATGCGCGCAGCTATTTCGGTGAGCCGATGGGCGGGATCTGCTTCTACGAGCAGGATCCGCCGGCCTACCTGGACTTCGCCTATTTCTCGTTCACGATCGGCATGACGTTCCAGGTGTCAGACACGAACATCACCAGGAAGGCAATCCGGCATTTGGCGCTGCATCACGCGCTGCTGTCCTATCTGTTCGGTGCGGTCATCCTCGCTACTGCGATCAACATCTTCGCCAGCCTGCTCCACTGAGGTCTCTACCGCCATTACCGGTGCCCGTTCGCTACGGCGAGGCTTGCGTTGCGCGTGCCCGGCGCCGCGCGGGTCCGCTTCTCACCGGCCTGACCGGCCTGTGAAACGATCTGACTGTGCGTACGTGCCGGGATTGTGGCCGAGGGGGAGTGACGCCCGATCCGATCATCCGGACAGCCCGTGTCACCGCGGGAAGGGGCCGAACGCCAGCTGCTGCGTCGTGGCTGGCGGCCCGCAGGCCGCCCGCGGCAGCCGGTGCTGTTTGTCAATCCCAGGTCCGGCGGGGGTGCCGCCGAGCGCAGCGGGATCGTTGAGCGGGCGCGCGAGCAGGGTATTGAAGCCGTCATCCTGTCGCCCGGCCAGAACCTGGCAGCGCTGGCTGAGGCTGCGGCAGCCGGCGGCGCTGATGCCCTCGGAATGGCCGGCGGGGACGGTTCCCTGGCGGTCGTGGCCGCCGCCGCTGCTGCGCGCGACCTCCCGTTCGTGTGCATTCCGGCCGGGACGCGCAATCATTTCGCGCTCGACATCGGGGTGGACCGCCATGACGTGGCCGGCGCGCTGGACGCGTTCAGCCAAGGGGTCGAGCGCCGGATCGACATGGCCGAGGTAAACGGCAGGCTGTTCCTCAACAATGTCTCGCTCGGCATCTACGGCGATGCGGTCCAGCAGTCGGCCTACCGCGACGCAAAGGTGCGCACCCTGCTGGAAACCGCGCAGCAGGTAGTGAGCCCTGGAGCGCGAGCGCCGGCCCTGCTTCTGACCGACGATGCCGGGCGCGAGCACCGGCAGCCCGCTGTGGTGCTCGTTTCGAACAACCCCTATGCGCTGGATCAGCCCCTTGCTCGCGGCACCCGCCCGGCGCTCGACTCCGGCAAGCTCGGGATCCTTGTGCTCGACGCGCCGGCCGACCGGCCGCATCCACCGGCGCGAGCCTGGACCGCGGCATATCTGGAGGTGGAAGCCCCGGCAACGGTGCACGCCGGGATCGACGGGGAAGCAGCCGATCTGAGCGGGCCGTTGCGATTCGTCATCCGGCCCGCCTCGCTGCGCGTCCGGATCTCCCGCCGCCACCCCGGCGCGTCACCTTCAGCGCGGTTGGCGGCAGCGAGGCCGGCGCCTAGGCCGGCTTCCCGTGGTCGTGGCGGGGGCCGCAATTCCCCTCGGCCCGGGTAAGGCCAGCGGCCGCCGCCGGCAGCAGTCACAGATGACCCGGGCACCTCCTACGGGACCGAAGGTTCATCGCCATAGTTCCTGGTCATTGTCGCGGTCGGATCTCAGTGACTCGCGCTGGCCCCGTCGCCGGCTGCCGGTCACAAGGTGCCTGCCGACCCTAAGCCAGCGGGGCTAAGTCCGGGCTCACCTGCCAGTCGCCTTGCTCCGGGATCGGGATTGCGGCGAGGCGGGCTGCCTCATCGGCCGGGACCCCGAGGAGCCGCAGGATGGCCTCGGCGAGCTGGTCGACGACCTGGTCGTGCATCCGTTCCGGGTGCTCCTGACCGAGCCGCAGCAATCCGATCAGGCCGCCGGCCACGGCGGAGAGAGCAATGTCAGCGTCGAGCGCGGCGAAGCGCCCGGCGTTCTGGCCGGCCCGGATGTCCCGCAGCGCCCGCGGCGCGAGGCCGGTGCTCGCACCCAGCAGGCTGAGTCCTGAACCGGTAATGAAGCGCGCCATGCCCGGGTGGGTCCAGCCCAGCCTGCCCGAGATCCGGAACGAGACGGCGAAGACTTCGGCCGGGTCAGAGATTCCCGCGCAGGCCCGGTCGATCATCTGGCCCCACCGCTCGAGCACCTCGGCGGAGGCGGTGGCGAACAGTTCGTCTTTGCTCTCGAAGTGGTTGTAGAAGGAGCCGAAACCGATGTCAGCGGCGTCAGTGATCTCCTGGATGCTGGCCCGGTCTCCCCGCCCGGTGGCGATGAGCTCCACTGCCGCGTCGATGAGGGCTTGCCTCGTGCGCGCCTTCCGCCGGTCGAGCCGGGTCGGCCGGGGCGCATCGGCCGGTGCGGCATTCGTCATCAGTACCTCCTTGGCTCCCGGGCAAGGTCATGGTGCGGGTCACTGCCGCGCCGGGCCGCGCCATCATTCCTGACGGATGGTGACAAGACTGATCGTAGCAGGTACTCCGCGCTCCTCCCGTTGAGGCGCACGAGTGTCGCCGTGCCCTCTAGCGACTGGCGGCCAGGCCTGACCTCGCCGCCCATGACGGCCTCTTGACGATCCGAAGCTCATAACTGATACTAGTCATCAATATTGATGGCTCGATCACGAATGTGAGCCTGAGGGGAGCGACCCATGGTCACGCAAGGCAAGAAGGCCAGCACCCCGGCCAGCCAGGACCAGGATCCGCATCGCGCGTTGCACAGCCCGGCCGGCGCGCTGCGCGGCGAACACCCGGGTCGCTCTCGCGACCCGCTCGTGAAGATCGCCGGGCTGGCCTGGCTGGAGTTCGAGAAGCCGGATCTGGACCAAGCCGAACGCTTCGCCACGGACTTCGGGTTCGCCGTCGCCGACCGGACGCCAGACGAGCTGATTCTCCGGGGCCGCCAGGCCGCCGCGCCATGCCTGGTGGTACGCCGCGGGCGCACGCCGCGTTTCGTCGGCCCCGCCTTCCGGGCGGCAGCGCGCGCGGACCTGGACCGGCTGGCAGCCAGAACCGGCGGCTCGGTCACCGCGCGCCGCGGCGGGCATGCGGTGCAGATCCTGGACCCAAGCGGCATCCCGGTAACGGTCAGCTACGGCGTCCCGGAACTGCCTGCCCTGCCCGAGCGTGCGCCGCTGCCGCTGAACTTCGGCACATCCGCCGCCCGGGTGAATGCGACGCAGCGGCCGGAGCGCCGGCCCGCAGAGATCGAGCGGCTCGGCCACGTCGTTCTCGGCACCACCCGGTTCCGGGCGGCGCTGGACTGGTACCTGGACACCCTGGGCCTGATCGTGAGCGACTTCCTGCACCTGGACGGCCAGCGCGAGCGCGGCCCGGTCATGGCGTTCATCCGCTGCGACCAGGGAAGCGTCCCGGCCGACCATCACACCCTGGCGATGCTGCTGGCACCGGAGACCGGTTATGTGCACTCCGCGTACCAGGTCGTAGATCTCGACGAGGTCGCCGCGAGCGGCCAGTACCTGCGCGAACGCGGCTACCGGCACTCGTGGGGCATCGGCCGCCACATCCAGGGCAGCCAGATCTTCGACTACTGGCGCGACCCCGACCGGCTGATGTTCGAGCACTACGCCGACGGCGACGTCTTCGACTGCACCGAGCCGGCCGGGTGGGCGCCGCTGTCAGTCAGCGGCCTGGCCCAGTGGGGCCCGAAGGCGACCGCTGACTTCACCGGCGCCCGCGATCCCGCCACCCTGGTCGCTGCGATCCGGGCCCTGCGGGACAAGGGCAACGACATCGACCTGGCAACCCTGCGGGGCCTGGTGAAGGCGATGAGCTCATGAGGACCCGCCTGGCCCGCACCGCCGACGGCTGGTGGCTCGCCGCTCCGGGTGGCCTGGTCCCGCTCCGCGTCGAGGCAGCCAGCACCGGCGCGCTGCTGGCGGACAGGGAGACCCTCGCTGCTGCCGTCGAGGCAGCGCGGGCGGCGGCGGCCGCGGATCCGCGGCTGGCCGTGCCGCCCGAGTCGCTGGACACTGCTCAGCCCGGTGACCGCGCCCGCCAGGGTGGTCGCGCAGGCGGTGAACTACCGGTCCCACGCGGTCGAGTCCGGGTTCGATCCGGACCGGCTCCCGCCGGTCTTCTTCCGGAAATCCTCACACTCGCTGACCGGCCCGTCGGGGGACATCATCCGGCCGGCCGGCGTCGGGTTCCTCGACTACGAGGTCGAGCTCGGCCTGGTCATCGGCGCGGACCTGCCGGTCGGCACCGCCGTGACGCAGGAGACGCTGCACCACTACGTGGCCGCGCTGGTGGTGACCAACGACGTCAGCGCCCGGCAGATCCAGCTCACCAAGACACAGTTCTACGAGGCCAAGTCCTATCCGACCTTCACCCCGGCCGGGCCGTGGCTGGCCCTGGTCGACGCCGCGGACCTGGCCCGGCTCAGCTCGCTGCGGCTCACCCTCAGCGTCAACGGCGAGCTCCGCCAGGACGCGGCCGCCGCGGACATGATCGTCCCCCCGGCCCGGGCGCTGACCGCGCTGTCGAAGTTCCAGCCGCTGGCGCCCGGTGACCTGCTGCTGACCGGCACGCCCGGCGGGACCGCTCTGAAGGCGCCGCCGAAGGCCGTGGAGAAGCTGGCCGGCCTGCTGCCGCCGCGGGTCAAGTGGCAGATGTTCTTCCGGCGGCAGGCAGCCAACCCCCGTTACCTGCGCGACGGAGACCTGGTCACGGCCAGCATCGCCAGCGCGGACGGCAAGCTCGATCTCGGCACCCAGCACTGCACCGTCACCGGGAAGACGCCATGAACACGACCGCCGATGCCGTGCCGCAGTCGACGTACGATCTGCTGGCCAGCGCCGCCCGCACCTGGCCGGACGCCGTCGCCACCCAGTGGATCCCGGACCCGGCGGACTATGCCCGCTGCCAGGCCCGGACCTACGCCGACCTGGCCGGCACGGTCACCCGGATCGCCAACGGCCTGACCGCCCTCGGCGTGCGCCGCGCGGACGCAGTCACGCTGTGCGGGCCGAACTCCTCCGGGCTGCTCGCCGCGACCCTGGCCGCGCAGACCGCCGGGATCGCCGCCCCGGTCAGTCCCTCGCTCGCCGCCGAGCGGATCGCCGGGCTGATCCGGCGCACCCGGTCACAGGTGCTGATCGCGGCCGGGCCGGAGGCGGACCCCGAACTCTGGCAGCGGCTCACCGGCGTCGCCCGGCAGGCCGGGATTCGCGCCATCATCGCGCTGCGGCCGGACGGCGCCGCAGGCGAGCCGGCCGCCCTGCGCAGTCAGCCGGGCCTGACCGCCCGGTACCTGGACGAGCTGGCCGACGGCCAGCCATCCGACCGCCTCGACGGCATCAGCCCCCCTGCCGCCAGCGACCTGGCCGCGTTCGTGCACACCGGCGGGACCACGGGGGCGCCGAAGATTGCCGCGCACACCCATGCGAACCAGCTCGCCTGCGCCCGGGGGATCGCGGCGACGGCCGGTCTCGCGCCGGGCGAAGGCGTGCTGGCCGGCCTGCCGCTGTTCCACGTCAACGCGCTGATCGTGACCGGGATAGCGCCGCTCCTGAGCGGGACCCGCGTGGTCTGGCCGGGCCCGGCCGGCTACCGCGACCCGGCGCTCTACCAGCGGTTCTGGAAGATCGTCGAGCATTACCAGATCGCGGCGATGTCCGCCGTGCCCACGGTCTACGGCGCCCTGGCCCGGGTCCCGGTCGACGCCGACATCAGCTCCCTGCGGATCCCGATCGTCGGTGCCTCGCCGCTGCCGACGGCGGTCCGCGAAGGATTCGCCCGGCACACCGGGCGGCACCTGCTGCAGGGCTACGGGCTGACCGAGGCGACCTGCGCCAGCACCTGGAACCGGCCCGGCGCGGACCGGCCCGGCTCGGTCGGCCAGGCGCTGCCCGGCCAGCAGGTCAAGGCCGTGCGCATCGGCGCTGACGGGTCCTGGCAGGACTGCGCGCCGGGCGAGCCCGGCGCGCTGGTGATCGGCGGGCCGGCCGTGTTCGCCGGGTACGTCACCGACTCGCGCGACGGCGGCCCGCGGGTGAGCCGGGGCGCGACCGTCCGCGACGGCTGGCTGGACACCGGCGACCTCGGCCACGTCGACGCCGACGGCTACGTCTACCTCACCGGCCGGGCCAAGGACCTGATCATCCGCGGCGGGCACAACATCGACCCGAGCGTGATCGAGGAAGCGCTGCTCCGAGCACCCTGCTGTCACCGCCGCGGCGGCGGTCGGATCACCCGACGCCCACGCGGGCGAGGTGCCCGTCGCCTACGTCGTCCCGGCCGATCCCGGCACGTTCGACGAGGCCGGGCTGCTCGAGTGGGCCGCGAAGACGATCGGCGAGCAGGCCGCGCGGCCGAAGCGGATTTACGCGATCCCGGCCATCCCGCTCACAGCCGTCGGCAAGCAGTTCAAGCCTGCACTGGCCGCCGACGCCGCCCGGCGCGCCGTGGCCGGGGCACTGGACCGGGCCGGCGTGAGCGCGGGCGAGATCACGGTGACGCCGGGTGAGGGCGGCCTCGTCGTCACTGTGGCCGGGGCCGATCCGGGCCAGGTGCACTCCGCCCTGGCCGGCCTGCCGCTCACCGTCCGGGCCGGGAGCTAGCCATGGGTGCCATCACCGCAGCAGGACAGCCGGCCGGCCCAGTCATCGTCGTGGGCGCCGGGCCGGTCGGCACCACGGCCGCGCTACTGCTGGCCGATGCCGGGATCGGCGTGACCATGCTCGAGCGGCATGCCGGACCGCACCCGCTGCCGCGGGCAGTACACCTGGACGACGAGGTGGTCCGGACGCTATGCCGGGCCGGGGTCGGCGCGGAGTTCCTGGCCCGGTCCCGGCCGTGCAGCGGCCTGCGTCTGCTCGACGCCCGGCATCAGGTCATGGCCGAGCTCGGCCGGGCCGCGTCCGGGGTGCACGGCGCCCCGCAGGCCAACATGTTCCACCAGCCGGACCTGGAGGAACTGCTGCTGGGCCGGGCAGCCGCGCATCCGCTCATCACCCTGCACCGGACCGCGGACGTCATCGGGCTCTCCGGTCAGGCGGGCGCGATCAGCTCATCGCCGGTCACGGTAACGGCGCGGACCGGGGCCAGCGGGCAGGAACGCGAGTTCGCGGGCAGCGTCGTACTGGGCTGCGACGGAGCCGGCAGCACGGTCCGGGACCTCGCCGGCCTCACCATGGAGGATCTCGGCTTCACCGAGCGCTGGCTGGTGATCGACCTCCGGGTGGCCGGCGGCCTCGATGCCTGGGATGGCGTGGAGCAGGTTTGTGACCCGGCCCGGGCGGCGACCTTCATGCAGGTCACCGGGGACCGCTACCGCTGGGAGTTCCAGCTGCGCGACGGCGAGGACGAGGCTGACCTGCTCACCCCCGCCGCCCTCGGCGGGCTGCTGGCGCCATGGACCGGGCGGCCGGACCTGGAGGGCCTGGAGGTCGTCCGCAGCACCAGCTATGTCTTCCGGGCGAGACTGGCCTCCAGCTTCAGGGCCGGGCGGGTCTTCCTGCTCGGTGACGCCGCGCACCTGACCCCGCCGTTCATCGGCCAGGGCCTGGCAGCCGGCCTGCGCGACGCCGACAACCTGGCGTGGAAGATCGCAGACGTGCTGACCGGCCGGTCCGGGGAAGATCTGCTCGACAGCTACGACGCCGAGCGCCGGCCGCACGCCCGCGCGATGGTGAAGAAGGCCGTCATGATCGGCTGGGCGATGACCGGAGGCCAGGACCAGGCCGCCGCCGTACGCCGGGTCGCGCTTGCGGCCGCGGTGCGCGTAGCGCCGGTCCGTGACGCCCTGGCCGCGACCGCGACGCCACGGCTGAA
Organism: uncultured Actinomycetota bacterium; assembly: GCA_963805805.1. Taxonomy (GTDB): domain Bacteria; phylum Actinomycetota; class Actinomycetes; order Streptosporangiales; family Streptosporangiaceae; genus JAJYUU01. The sequence goes on from CAWDVS010000015.1 coordinate 451,110, forward strand.
GGCAGGGGCGCTGCAGCCCGGTACCTGGCGGCCGCCGGTCCGGCCCGGCACGCGGGTCCGGCCGGGCAGCCTGATCCCGAACCCGCTGGTCCGCGCGCCCGGCGCCGCGCCAGTCCGGCTGGACGCGATCCTGGCCGGGCGGACCACCGTGCTGACCGCCCGCCAGCCCGAGGAGGCACTGGCGGATCTGTGCGACCGCTACGGACTCCAGCTTCTGCGCGTTCGCGTCGGCACGCGCAGCGGACGTTCCGGGCTGGCCCTACCCGCCTGCCGCACACCAGCCGGACCGCTGGATGGAGGTCCGACTGGCTGGCGGCGACGCGTCCGGCCCGATGCGCGCGCTGGTCGCCCGTCCGGCGCTGGCCATCCTCGTGCGCCCGGACCGCGTGATCGCCGCGGTGGCGGCCAGGCGCCGGCTGCCCGAGCTGCCGTGGCCAATCAGGCCGCACACAAAACCGGCGGCCACGGCCGGAAGCGCTGCCCGGCCTTTCCTGCGACTAGGCGCCGCTCCGGCGCCGGCTGCCGGGCCATCCGCGGGCGGGTCAAGCACGGCATCCGGCAGGCGGGGGCACGCGCCTCTTCCGACTGGCCCGGCCGCACTGACGGAGCCTGGCGGCATGCTGCTCGGAAGAAATAAGTCGCCGGCGACGCCGGGGCGGATGCCGAACTGCGCACGAAGGATCGGCTGTCCGCTGAAGGCCGCCGCCCGACGCACCTCTCGAACGGGCCAGCCTCTTGGCCGAACCGGCACAGGGTCACGCGGCGCGAGACGGTGTGGATGGCAACCTGGGTCAGCCGCACAGCTGATTGACAGGAGTTAGGAAGAGGCGCGCTGGGCGAGGGCGGTCCGCCGGTCTTGCTCCGGGCGCCGCTCCGGGCCGCAGGTGCTCGAGCCTAGGCAGGAGCCGCGCCCGTCCCCGGGCTGCGCGGCTTTTCACAGTTCCCTCCGAGACGCCGAGAACCTGGGCAGCGTCGACGACTGAGTAGCCGAGCATGTCCACGAGGACAAGTGCGGCCTGCTGCTCGGGCACCAGTCGCTGGAGCGCGGCCCGCACGTCGATAGCGGTGTCGCTGCTGGCTGATGGATCCGCAAGTGACTGGCGGCTGCTGGCCAGCGCGTCCAGCGCTTCCTCATCCCGGCATGGCGTGGCCGGGCGCGCTGCCCGGCGGCGCATGCGGTCCAGGGCGGCATTAACAACAATCCTGTGCAACCAGGTCGCAACGGCAGAGTCGCCCCGAAAGCCATCGGCTTTCTGGAACGCCGCGATCATCGCATCCTGCAGAGCGTCGGCTGCCTCCTCCGGATCGCCGAGTGTACGGACGGCAACGGCCCAGAGCCGGTCCCGATGCCGCCTGAACAGCTCGCCGAACGCATCGGGATCGCCTGCCACGTGCCTCCTGAGCAGATCAGCGTCAGACGGACCCTGATCCTGGGCCGGAGCGTTCCGCTGGCTGGCGCTGCGCGGGCCGGAGATTGCGCGTGGACTCGCGATCGTATGGATCCGTCGCTCTTTCCCCTCGGCAGACCCACCCGGCGACGTCCGCAGCGCGCAACCCGCGCAGCGAGCGGTGCTGTGTTGCTGATCACCCTGCGCCCGCCGGACGAGGGTCCGCCGGGTGCACCCGGCCGAGTGACCCGATTCTGGCGGCCTTGCGATGCCGGAGCACTCGTTCAGCTGGCAAGTAAAGCCCGTCCGGACTCGCGTGCCGGACCATGATCATCACTCTCCCCCGCGCTGGTGACCAACTCTTACTTCCTAACTAGTTGGTTGATTGCAAGCGTAAGCGCCGATCCCGGCTTTGTCAACTGTCTAGTTAGTTGATAAGGTAGAATCCGTGGTCAGAGACGCAGACGCAACGCGCGCGAGGCTGCTGGCAGCCGCGCATCGAGAGTTCGCCGCCTTCGGCATCGCCGGTGCCCGGGTCGACCGGATCGCCGCCGAGGCTGCCAGTAACAAGGCGCAGATCTACCACTACTTTGGCAGCAAGGAACAGCTGTTCGACGCGGTCGCAACCATGGTCGATGAGGTCGTGCGCGAACTTCCACTCGACGTCGACGACTTGCCTGCCTACGCCGTCCGGCTCGCCGAGCGCTACGAGCAGCGCCCCGACCTGCTGCGGATGGTGACATGGCGGCGGCTCGAGCGCAGCACCGGAGCCACAGACGGCAGCCGTGGAGGCTAGCAAAGCCAAGATCGCGGAGATCGCGCAGGCACAGGCAGACGGCCGCCTCAGCGACCGCTACCCAGCCGCCGTGCTGCTTCACGCCGTGCTGCACATCGCTGCTCTGTGGGCTCCCATTAGCCCCGACATGGCCTGGACCCACGACCTGCCTTCCGCCGATGCCCGGCGCCGCATCGTCGCGCAAATGGTGCGTGACCTGCTGGTGGCTCGACTTCCGCCCGCCCCGGGACAAGCGGATCAGTGAGCTGGGCGACTGTCCTGCCGCGACTGACCGTTCGTGCCCGCAGCCGGGGTCCAGGCCTCGTCTCGACACCGAGGTACGGGTGGACACCAACGACGGCACCGTGGCGCTTACGGGTCACGTCCGCACCTGGTCTGAGCATGCCGCAGTGATCGACGCCGCCTGGCGAGGCGCCGGCGTCAGGAACGTTCGCGATCACGTCGTGGTGCTCCGCTGATCAATCTCTCGTGGGCCGAATTTGAGATCGTCATCGGCTATCTAAGTGCCGCCCAAAGGTGGCCAATGCGCGTTTGGCTCGTCCTAAGGCCGCGCCACGACCGCAGCAAGCCATGTGCGCGCTGCTCAAACCTGCTTGTTGCGGTGCCCTCTACCGGCTGCGCGATGCTGTCTCGCTGCTCCTGGTGCCGCCTTCATCGCGGTGCTCTTGAATCCGCTCCTCGCCACCCTGCGGCACCGGAGCCTTCGGCGCGGCGGCTGGTGAGCAGACGATCAGCGGATCCGGCGCGCCGACGACTTCGTCACGCCTGCAGCTGTAGTCGAAGTGCGACAGGACGCAGCGCATCGCTTCCAGCCTTGCGCGTCTCTTATCGTTTCCAACGTTCACGCTGGTGATGCGGGATGAGGAACTGCCCTCAGCCGAACATCTCGCGACCGGTCCCGTGCGCCATCTGCGGGACGGATGCGGGCCGCTGGCCCGGGCTGGCTTGTCGATGGCTGGCGCGCGGCTAGGGCTGTCATTGCTGCGCATGCTGATGGCGCGTGTGCGCTGGCTGAGGCCGGAACCGCCGCGGCGCAGCCGGGTCTTGCCTGCCACCGCTGGCGCAGCAGGCCGAGTACGGGCGGCATCCCTGGTGCGCACCCAGCTGCCGCACGCGCCGTGGAGCTTGATTAATTGGAGAAAAGCGCCGCTAGCCGCCGATCGGAGCCAGACAGGTCCCGTTCGATTCTTGCGCAGGGTCCGCGTCTCATTGCGGAGCAAGTTCATCACGGCACCTGGTCGTGCGCAGCCGTGACGCACCGCCCCGCGATCGGCGCACTCATCCCCGGCCCCCTCACCTGCCGATAGTTCTCGACAAGGACTAGCCCCGTCTCCGCGTTCCCAGTAAAGGCCGTGACATCACGCCAGCGGCGGCTACAGGACGGCTTATGAGCAAGCGGTCCAGGCAGCCCGGCTGTATGTCTCGTCGCGGCACCCGCCAGGCGCCGGCCGCAGTTGGGCTTCAGACCGTCATAGCGGACCTTCCGGGAACTGCGCCCGGCGCCTGAGCGCCGTGCGGCCACGCCGCCTTAACGGTTCGCGGTAGTGGCTGACCGGCTCGCAGTTGCCCGGCCGGGCTCTGCTCGCTCTAGCTGCGTCTGCGCCGAGCGAATCTCAAACGCGAGCACGATCTCGAAGACGCCCCGGAACAGCGCGAGCAGCCCCGCCCAGATGATCAGGAAGAACGCCTCGGCGCGGAATGACTGGGCCGAGACCCAGAAGCCGATGAAGACCTCGAAGAGGCCGCCGATCACGCCGAACCACCACGCGTCGTTGAAGGCCCTGCTGTTGATTGCCGTGAAGATGTGCATCGTGCCGACCACGACGAGCAAGATGCCCAGGACGGACGCCAGTGCCCAGAACGCTCCGTAAGGCGTCACGAACGACCATATCGCGGCGCCGATGAACAGGATGCCCAGCAGGGCGTGCGCCCAGCCCCAGGCGGGCCGGACCGCGGCGATCACGAACTCCTCGATTGCTGAGAGCAGGAACAAGGCCCCGAGCAGGAGGCCGATCGTGGCCACCGAGGCGATATTGAAGCGCAGGATGATCACCGAGATGATGACCCAGGCGATCCCTGCCAGCAGGTACGCCCACCATGGTCCGGTCACGCGCCTGGCCAGCTGCGCCGGCCCGGATTCGACCCTGGAACTGCTTCTGACGTTCATCCCGTTCCCCCCTCTCGTCCCGGAGAACTTCGTGTCGGCAGAAGTCTCGTCCGCCGATCACCTCTCAGTACCCGTCAGCGGGACCAAGCCATCCTGATTCTTTCGATTGACGCAGACCGGATTCAGAGGCTCGGGTTCTTCCGGTGCGGGACCTGGCCGGCGACGCAACCTGGGCGCTCAGGCCAGAGCCGTAATCAGGTACCCGACGGCAATGAGCAGGCTGATCAGGGCTGGCACGATTTCCTTGGCGTGGTCGCCTGCTCGCCTGTGCGTGATCAGGGCTCCGGCAAGCAGGAACGCCATTCCGGCAGCGGCCGCTAGGCCGAGCGGATGCCACCACAGCCCGGCCAGGACTCCCGCGGCGGCCGCAAGTTCCGCCACGCCGATGAGCCGGTAGCTCCGCCAGGGAATGCGGAAATGCCGGGCGGACTCCCGCATTTTGGGGTGCCCGGCAAGCTTGGCGGCGGCCGGTAGCAGGCAAGCGATGAGCAGCAGAACTGAGAAGACGACAAACACGACAACCTCCTTTGCACGTGGCCGGGGCGGGCAGCTCGCCCGCACGACCTCAAGCGCTTCGGTAGTGATTATAGAATCAGTCTTGTGATCCATCATCAGTTATGATTAAGCTTGTGTCAAGTGCTGGCCGCGGGGAGGCGTTCCGCGTTGACGCCAGCGGAGCAACCAGAAGGAGCGAAGTCATGTTGAAGTCGTTAAGCACGAGCCTGATCCTCCGGGGCGTCCTCGCCGTAGCCGTCGGCGCGATGGCACTGGCCTGGCCCGGGATCACGGTCTTGGCGATGGTCGCCCTGTTCGCCCTGTATGCGTTTTCGGCCTCCGGCCTCGAGGTCTGGCGGGCGTTCGGCGGCCGTACCGGAGGGCCGGTGCTCGGGCACTTCCTGGTCGGGCTGATTAACCTCGCTGCCGGAGCGGTCGCGCTGGCGTGGCCGGGACCTACCGCTCTGGTTCTGGTGCTGATCGTGGCCACCTGGGCCGTCATCACCGGGCTGATGGAAGTGTCGGCCGCGTTCGGCGGCGGCGCGCCGGCGGGCACCCGGGCACTGTTCACCCTCGGCGGCCTGGTCTCGGTCGCATTCGGACTGGTGCTCTTCGCGCACCCGGGAGTCGGCGCGATCACCCTGGCGCTGCTGTTTGGCCTGTTCAACCTGGTCTACGGGGCCCGTGCGCTCGTGCAGGGGATCGAGCTGCGTCAGCATCCGGAACGCCGTGCGGTCGGCTGTGCCCGAGCGGATGGTGGCGGCCCACACCACGTCCGGCGACCAGCACCGCTCGGCGGCGTAGCCGCGCATGCTGACTGGCGCGAAGCGGCGGTGACTACCCGCCCCGCCGCCGCTTTCGCCGACGGGGCTCTCTCTGGGGGCCATGCGGGCAGGGGATACCCGGCAGCGCTGCCGCTGCTGGTACGCACCGCGTCCGGCGCAGGGCACGGCGGCCATCTATCACGACTACGACTGGTGCCTCTGGGTATCCCGGAGGAGAAGAGACGGAACAGCAGAGCGCTGACAGGGGGACTAGCCGTGGCACCGAAAAACCCACGCCAAGCGGCTCAGATGACCAAGGACATCCGCTCGGCAGTTCAGAAGGAACTGGAGTTCGACCCGCTCGTCGATGCATCGGACATCACCGTCAAGAACATGAACGGTGATGTAGCGCTCAACGGCACCGTGCCTAGCTATCCGCAGTACCTGCAGGCGGCCGCGGCGGCCAGACGGGTGCAAGGCGTCACCAAGGTGCACAATCACCTGATGGTGGACCTGCCGCCCGCCGACTACCGGGATGACCCCATGCTGACCACCGCCGCCAACAACGCCCTCGCCCAGACCGTCACCGTGCCCGGCAGCGTCGAGGCCAGCGCCAGCGACGGTGGCGTCTGGCTGACCGGAATGGTGGGCAACCGCTTCCAGCGGGACGCGGCTGAGCAGGCCGTCGCCGGGCTGACCGGCGTCCGTGGCATCGCGGACGACATCGAGATCTTCAGCGACCTGGAGGCGGCCGACGTGGCCGACCTGGTGCAGGGAGCCCTCGACCGGTACATGGTGCTGCCGTTCGACAACGATGTCCAGGTAGGCGCCAGCGACGGCACCGTCACCCTCACCGGACATATCGAAAGCTGGGCCGAGCATGACGCGGTCATCGACGCCGCCTGGAGGGGCATCGGCGTGAAGAACGTCCGCGACGACCTGGTAATCACCGGCTGACCCTGACATTCCCGCACGACTCATGTCAGGCGGGCGCAGGCGAATAGTGCGCGAATCCGGCGGCGGGCCAACTGCTCGCCGCCGGATTCCGTGATCCAGCTTCCCGGCGAACCCCGAATATCGGTACCACCCGGTACCGGAGACCAGATCGTCTGTGCTCAGGTCGTCAGCGATGGCAAGGACGGTCGCGCCCTAGCGCTCGTCGCTAGCAGACATGATTCCCATGAGCAGCAGGAGCAGCTGTGCGAGCCAGCTATAAGCGGGCTCCGTCGGCGCTGTCGCGGCCTTCGTGGGTTCCGCGACGGCATCCGCGGATACCTGATGGGTCTCCGGCGCACCGCCCATGGAGGCGAGCTTCTCGACCATGAAACTGGCGTCGGCGAGCGGAACCAGGACCCCGACGGCGGCCTTGCCGCCTTCGAGTTCGCTGCCCGGGCGGGCGCGTTCGGCCTTGCCTAGTCCGAGGTTCATGTGGTGAAGCGAGCCCAACAGCCCGCCGCCCAGGAGGCCCGCGACGAGTGCCACCGGAGTGACCAGGGCGGCGACGGCGCCGATGCCGGCACCCTTGCCAGCGCTGGGCTTGCCGACCTTGTCGGGTTTGAGTTCGCCTTTCTCGTCCAGAGCCAGAACGCCGATGGCATCGTCGTGGGCCACCCCGGACTTGCGCCCCGGATAAGAGGGGCGGGGTAATACACACCTAGGCAGCTCGCGCACTGCTCTGGATGTCGACGCAACTTCTGACCGCGGAAGGGACGTTCGTCCCCTCCGCGCTGGTCGCTTTGTCTGTGCATCGTGGAGGATCGGTAACCGGTTTCGTGGGGATGTTCCGGTGCCGACGCCGCCCGCGAGGCGGCCGATATCGGGATACATGTTATGTCCGTCATCCGGGACATCGTCTTCGCACTGGTCTGGATCGTGATCGCGTTCTGGCCGGCCCGCGTGACTGGCCGGAAGGGCCATAGCTTCGTCGGCTATTTCGTCTTCAGCCTGTTCTTCTTCCCGGCCGCGCTCCTGGTGGCATACCTCGTGCCGGATCGGGCGAGACCCCAGACGATCTAGGGCCGTCGTTGCAGGTGCTGAGTGGGGGGCGCGGGGCCTACTGTCCCGCGTCTATCCGCTTGGCCACGGGATCCGCGGCGCCGTAGGGACCTGATGACGTTGCCGGACACGCCCGGAAGCTGCAGGTAGTGGCGCCCAGGCCGAGCAGCGCGTCACGCCGGTGCTGACCGGCCGCGTTGATGGCGGGCCGAAAGACGCCTGCTCGGCCGGGTGCAGGCGGTCACCTACGGACTTCATCCTGAACGGATGATGTGGAGCCCGGCCGGGTGGGCATTAGGTGGTCGTACGGCGTGTGGCCTCAGGACTGGGTGTGTGGGCTGGCTGGCGTCCTGGACGGACGTGCACGCCCTCAATGGCGCGTTCGCCAACGCACAGAAGCAGATGGCAGCAAAAGGATCCTGACCGAAGGGGTCGGCGGCCGGCGCGCACGGTCCAGATCGAAGGGGGCACCATGACTGTGGCAACTGATCGTCCAGCGAGGAGCCGGGTGAAGGCGAGGCGTCCTGCTGCACGGACTATTCGAGCGCGCGCGCCGAGGGCGGCGCAGGCTAGCACGGCGGAGCAGTTGAGCCGCGCGGACCGGGTGGCGCGGGGCAAGGACGCCCGGGCGGCGGCGCCGCTGGAGTCACAGGCGGAGTTCCGGCCGGACGGGTCGCGGGATCCGGTCGGGCTTCTGGCGGGCCAGGCGGAATCGCGGGTAGCGGAGCTGGTGCCGGTCCGGCACGGGCGGATGCTGGTGTCACCGTTTACGTTCTACCGGGGTGCGGCGCTGCCGATGGCGGCGGACCTGGCAGGCACGCCCTCCGCAGGGCTGCGGGTGCAGTTGTGCGGGGATGCGCACCTGGCCAATTTCGGGGCGTTCGCTTCGCCGGAGCGTAACCTGGTCTTCGACGTTAACGACTTCGACGAGACCCTGCCCGGCCCGTTCGAGTGGGATGTCAAGCGGCTTGCCGCGAGCCTGGCCGTCGCGGGCCGGGATAACGGGTTCTCGGCCAAGGACCGGCGTAAGGCCATCCTGGCGGCGGCTGCGGGCTACCGCACCGCCATGCGGGAATTCGCGGAGCAGCCCCTTATGAACGTCTGGTACGCCCACCTGGACATTGAGCAGGCCATCGGCACGTTCCGGTCGCAGCTGAAGAAGAAAGGGTTCAAGGCCGCGAGGGGTTTGCTGGGCAAGGCCCACACCAGCGACAGCACGAAAGCGCTGCGCAAGCTCACCACCGTCGCCGACGGGCGGCGGCAGATCATCAGCGATCCGCCGATGATCGCCCCCATCGAGGAGGTCTACGGCGACATCGAAGCCGGCGTGATTTACGACGAAATCCGCACCGTTCTGATCAAATACGGGCGCACCCTGCAGTCCGACCGGCGGCACCTGCTCGGGCAGTTCAGCCTCGTCCAGGTTGCCCGCAAGGTCGTCGGGGTCGGCAGTGTCGGCACCCGCGCCTGGATCGTCCTCGCGGACGCGGGGGAAGGAGCGGAGCCGCTGTTCCTGCAGGCCAAGGAGGCCCAGCCGTCGGTGCTGGCGGAGTACTGCGGCCGCAGCAAGTTCCGCAACGAGGGCGAGCGCGTCGTCGCCGGTCAGCACCTGATGCAGGCCGAGAGCGACATCTTCCTGGGCTGGACCCGCGCCACCGGCCCGGACGGCATCGACCGCGACTTCTACGTCCGCCAGCTGAAGGACTGGAAATTCTCCGCCCCGATCGAGCAGATGCTTCCCGCGGGCTTGACCGTCTACGCCGGCCTGTGCGGCTGGACCCTCGCCCGCGCGCACGCCCGCTCCGGGGACCGCATCGCCCTGGCCGCCTACCTCGGCGGCTCCGCCGCCTTCGATCACGCGATCGCCGACTTCGCCGAAACCTACGCCGACCAGAACGAGCGCGACTACGCCGCGTTCCGGGGCGCCGCCAGGGACGGCCAGATTGAGACCACCACCGAGATTTAGCACCGCGACGCGGGCCGGGAAAGCGGCGGGCTGAGGGGATGCCGGTCCAGGCGATTCCGCTTGCCCTCACCGCGAGCCTGTATCCATTCGGCCTGGCGGTCCTGCTGCTCCTGGCCGAGGCGGAACGCTACAAGGGCCGGGTGAGCGTGTTCCTGGCGGGAGCCGCCATCTGCACGCTCGCCATCGGGTTCGCGATCGTGTTCGCCCTGCACGGGGCCGGGCTCGGCCAGCAGAGCCAGCAATCCCCGCGTTACGGGCTCAGGCTCGGCATCGGCGTCGCGTTCGTGGCCACGGCAGTCATACTGGCTCGCCGGGCACCGAAGCCGAAGAAGAGCAGCGAATCAAAAGTGACTCGCGCTGCCCAGAAAGGCGGCCTGATCGCCGCGCTGGCGGCCGGCATCATCCTCTACCTGCCGTCGCCGACCTACCTGTCGGCGCTCCAAGTCGTGGGGTCCTCGAAACTCAGCACCGCATCGACCGTCGCGTGGGTGTTCATCGTGGTCGCCATCACGCTGATCACGATCTGGGTACCCACGCTCGTCCTCGTGCTCGCCCCGGGCTGGTCCAAGCCGAAACTCGCAGCGCTGAACTCCTGGCTATCCCGCAACTCGCGTACCTTGCTGATAGTCGTCCTGCTGGTCCTGGGCGTATGGCAGATCATCGACGGGATCGCGGGCCTGGCCTGACTGACACTGGCACCTGCGCGGCTCGCTCTGCGACTAGCTCCGGGGAGCTGACGATCAGGGGATCCGCCTGCCCGACAACTTCGTCGCGCTTGCCGGGGTAGTCAAAGCGCGACAGTACGCAGCGCATGGCCTCGAGCCGGGCGCGCCGCTTATCGTTGCTCATCACGACATCCCATGGCGCATTCGGCGACTCAGTGTGCCGGAACAGGACTTCTTCCGCCCTGGAGTAGCCATCCCACTTATCCAGCGACGCCAGATCGACCGGACTGAGCTTCCACCGCTTCACCGGATCAAGCTGACGGTCGATGAACCGGCGGAGCTGCTCGGCCCGGGTAACGGAGAACCACAGCTTGATCAGGTTGGTGCTGTCATCGGTGAGCATCCGCTCGAATTCGGGGGCGTCCAGCAGGAACTGCTGGTACTCCTCCGGCTGGCAGAAACCCAGTACGTGCTCAACTCCGGCCCGGTTGTACCAGGAGCGGTCCAGCAGCACAATCTCCCCCGGCCGGGGCAGGTGGGGCAGGAAGCGGCGCAGGTAATTATTGCCCTGCTCGTGCGCTGTCGGCTTCTCGAGCGCCACCACGCGTGTGCCACGCGGGTTCAGGTTCTCGGTGAAGCGCCTTATCGCCCCGCCCTTGCCCGCCGCGTCTCTGCCCTCGAAAACGATCAGCAGGCGCTGCCCAGATGCTTTGACCGATTGCTGCAGCTTCAGCAGCTCAATCTGGAGGGACTGCTTGGCGCTTTGATACGGCTTCCGTCGCAGCAGCTGAGAGTAGGGATAACCCTCCCGCCACGGCTCGACGTCTTCCCCGTCCGGACCTGCGAGTACGCCTCGGCCGCACCGTCGCAGCCGGACCTGCAGGCCGAGCCTGGCGGCGAGTTGCTCAAGGCTGGCCGAGTAATCCGCGCCGCCGAGATTCTTGTGCTCAGCTCACCGCATCATCAGCACCGGATCGATGGTTTCCGCGTCCCCCGCGTCATCCCCAGATGACCTAGCCGGCTTGATCATCGTGACTTCGGTCCTCCTTCCAGCGCGCACCCCATTCCTATTCCCTAATGTGAGACCTGTCGTTAACCCAGGTCCTCACTTACGCGGCAGCGTGCCGCCTTCGGCGGCCGTCCGCTCAGCCTTGTCGGGCAGCCCGCGCAGGGTAATGATGATGGTCACGGCGATGAAAGCCCCGGCCACCGGGCCGGCGACAGAGACCCACCAGCCAGTGAAATCGGCTCCCACGATGTCTGGCCCCAGTGAACGTGCCGGGTTCATGGACGCGCCGCTGATAGGGCTGGCGAATAACCCGAGTAGCGCAACAGTGGCGCCGACGGCTATCGCCGCGTTATGGCCGATGCTCCGGCTGCCGGTGGCCGTGTTCAGAATGATGCTGACAAGGATCATTGTCAGCACGGGTCTCCATCACCAGCGACTTCCAGTCGCCGCCAGGCTTGAGGATCGGGTAATTCCCGCCGGCGCTGACGTCCCCGAACAAGGCTTGCAGGAACATCGCGGCGCCGATCGCTCCGGCGAACTGCGCCACCCAGTAGGGCAGGACCCATCGAGGCGGGAACACTCCCCGCCATGTAAAGGCAAAGGTGACAGCCGGGCTAATGTGCAGTCCCGACAGCGGCCCCCAGGCGTAGATCATGGCCATCACTGCCGCGCCCGGCGCGATGACCGCGGCCGCACGGGAGACGGGCGTGTCGCCAGCGAAATGGTTGATCACCCCGGACCCAGCAGCAACCGTCACCAGGATGAACGTCCCGATGAACTCCACGATTACCCGGATCCACAGTGGCCGCTCCCTGAGCGTGTCTTCCTCGAACTGCAGCAGGTAGCGACCACGTAGTAGCGCCGCATGATCTCGGTCTTGTTCGCCGCTGTCAGCGTCAGCCAGAGGACCTCCCACCATCTTCCACGCGGCTAGTCCGCAAGCCGTCGAGCGAAGCGTGACTGTGACCACCCGGCGAGACATATCGACGTAACCTTGTCGCCGGTATCGGCTGGCAAGACTCAGACTCAACTAGCCCGCGCGCTGGCACGGCGCTTACTGGCGCCGTCGTCGACGGCGGCAGGCGCTCTCACCTGGCCGGACTCCCGGTGACGGCCTCACCGCGCTACTTCCGGCGTACTAGATGCAGGCGCGGAGGCCACGCCGGCACCGCCGACGATCAGGCCCGCGAACCCCATCAGGCGGCCTACTGTGGCGAGAACGGCGCCGACGACGGTCGGCGCGGTATTCAGCCGTGACTGGCCAGCTGAGCAAATGAGACGGGCCTCCATCGAGCCCTCCATGACGCGAGTGAATTCTCGTCACTGTGCCCGCCGGACAAAACTCGCAATGTCACCCTTTCCGGTGATCGACCGCTGCCACGCCTAGTTCGCGGATCTCCGGCTTCGGCAGCGCGCCGCCTGGAGCCGCTAGCCCAGTCCTACGGGCCGCCGGCCAGCCGATAACGGCCACTACGTGCCTCAGTTTCTGTCCCGGGCCAATTCTGTCCCGGGCCAACGAGGTCGCCAGACAGTTCATCCGCCCGGGGTGATGTGGCGGGCGACGCGGGCGGCAACAGTGGCCGGGTAAGCGACCAGCGATACGGGGAGATCACCATGGGCGGCTATCCGAATATCAGTGATCATGGGCTCATTGGTGACCTGCAGACGGCGGCACTGGTGACAACCGACGGCACGGTGGACTTCTTCTGCTGTCCCCGGTTCGACTCACCGAGCGTCTTCGCATCTTTGCTGGATGCGGACAAGGGCGGCTACTTCCGGATCGCGCCCGCTGGCGGCGACTACGTGACCAAGCAGCTGTACCAGCCCGGCACCGGAATGCTGATTACCCGGTTCATGACACCGGACGGCGTCGGCGAAGTGCTCGACTTCATGCCGGTCATCGAGGGCAAGCCGACCGACCGGCACCGGCTGGTCCGGCGCCTGCGGGTAGCGCGCGGCAGCATGAAGTTCGTGATGGACCTGCAGCCCCGGTTCGACTACGGCCGCTCCCCGCACACGGTCGAGGTCTCCGAGAACGGCGCGGTCTTCCGGTCGGACAAGGGCATGGAGCTGACGCTGCATGTCAGCGGCCAGGCCAGCGGGGGCGAGGGCAAGGCCGCGGTGGAGCAGGCCGCGGACGGGCTGCGGGCCACGTTCACGCTGCGCGAGGGCGACAGCGCCCGCGGCGTGGTGCTGGAGTCCGCGGGCGGCCCGCCGCAGCGGATCCCGGCCGCCGAGCTCGACCGGCTGGCTGACGACGCGGCCGCCTACTGGAAGCGCTGGCTGGCCCGCTCCACCTACACCGGCCGGTGGCGGGAGATGGTCGACCGGTCGGCGATCACCCTCAAGCTCATGACCTACGAGCCCACCGGCGCGCCGGTGGCGGCCGCCACGCTCGGCCTGCCGGAAGAAGCCGGCGGCGAGCGGAACTGGGACTACCGCTTCACCTGGATCCGGGACGGATCCCTGACGATGCACGCCCTGGCTGGCCTGGGCTACCTGGATGAGGCAGCCAAGTTCGGCGCGTGGCTGCGGGACCGCGTCACCGAAGGAAGCGCCAGCAACGGCTCCTCTCCGCTGAAGATCATGTACCGGGTCGACGGGTCGTCCGACCTGACCGAGGAGACACTCGACCACTTCGAGGGCTGGCGCGGATCACGGCCGGTGCGCGTCGGCAACGGTGCCGCCGACCAGCTGCAGCTCGACATCTACGGCGAGGCCATGGGCGCGATCCTGACCGGCGATGACATGGGCCTACCGATCGCGCACTCCGGCTGGCAGGCGCTCACCAAGATCATCGACTGGGTTGCCGATAACTGGGACCAGCCCGACGAGGGCGTCTGGGAAACCCGCGGCGGCCGCAAGGACTTCACCTACGGTCGGCTGGAATGCTGGGCGGCCCTGGACCGGGCGATGAAGCTGGCCGAGCGGCACGGCCGTCCCGCCAATACCGCGAAATGGAAGGCAGCGCGCGACAGCCTGTACAACCAGATCATGGACCGCGGCTGGAACGACAAGGTCGGGGCGTTCACCCAGCACTACTCCACCGAAGTGCTGGACTCCATCCTCCTGTTCATGCCGCTCGAGGGCTTCATCTCACCGACCGACCCGATGTGGCTGTCCACCCTCAAGGCCATGGACGGTGAGCTGGTGTCCGACAGCCTGGTCTACCGCTACAACCCGGCCGCCTCGCCCGACGGCCTGCACGGCAGCGAGGGCACCTTTTCCCTGTGCACGTTCCTGTACGTCAACGCCCTCGCCCACGCCGGACGCCTCGACGACGCTGTGCTGACATTCGAGAAAATGCAGACCTACGGCAACCACCTCGGCCTGTTCTCCGAGGAAATCGACTCCACCGGCGGGCAGCTCGGCAACTTCCCGCAGGCGTTCACTCACCTCGCCCTCATCAACGCCGCCATCACCCTCAACGACGAGATGGACAAGCGCGCCCGGATGGGCGAGCCGGTACTGGCGGGCGCGACCTGACCGGCACGGTAGGCCGCTCATCTGAGCTACAGGTATCGGTGATCGCCATTCGGAATGCCTGGACGCATTCAACCGTCGTCGCTGGCCATCCCAGCGTAGGCATCGGGCATGCCAACCCGGGCGGGCCATGCGCGCTGGATTGGCTAGTGAGTGCGGGCTCTCGCATCCTCCGGAGGGTGGCAGGGAGGAACGGGCAGAAATGACTGAACTGTGCGATGACCGAATGCGACCGTGGGCGCGGCAGGGGCACTGGTGCCCCGCACAAAGGCGCACCTGGTCGGAACCTGACTGATGACCAGAGTCCCAGAGCAACCGTCAGAGCCCGGCGGGCGAACGAGCGCGAGGCAGCTTATGCATGCCTTTGCCTCCCCTGACAGCTACGGACTGGTGCTGCTGCTCATCCTGGCGACTTACGTGCTGTCAGCAGCGCTTTCGGCTTCGTGGGCAGCCTCACTCGTCATCGCCGTGCAGATCGTCACAGTGTGGGTTGCTTTGCGGGCATCGCGGGCGCGCCGGTCAGCCCGCGTCCTCACGTCTTGCGCCCTGGCCGCATCGGCGCTGGCCGCAGTGGCCAACCTCTTCTTCCGCGATCAGATCGACGGCGGCACCGTTGCCTCGTGGGTCAGCTGCCTGCTGTACCTGATAGCGCCGATGTCGATCATCCGGCACCTCATCATGAGGCGAGTGGTCGATGGTGAGACGCTAATCGGTGCGATAGATGCGTACCTGATGGCCGGAATGTTCTTCGCCTTTCTGTACCACTCCGTGAGCCTCACCCAGCAGGTGCCGCCGTTCTTCGGCGACCAAGGCCACGGCACATTCCCGCAGGACCTTTTCTTCTCCTTCACGACCCTCACCACGACCGGCTACGGAAACCTTGTCCCGGCCGCCAACCCAGGTCAGACCTTCGCGACGCTCGAGATGGTGACAGGTCAGCTGTTCCTGGTGACGGCAGTGGGAAAGGTCGTAAGTAGCTGGCGGCCGGGCCAGAGCAGGAAGAGGCCCTGGGACAGCTCCAGCCACGAGTTAGGCCTCCTATCGAGAACTGGCATCGGGATCCGATCCGCGAGGCGCAGCCCAGGCTTGCCAGCGCCAGCCAAGCGCTGTGACCGTGTGTGGCACCCCGATCAACCAGGCCAGGTCGGGCAGCCGGATTCTCGGGCTGGGGGCTGTGATCCAGCTTTCGGCCTGTTCACCAGGCAAAACGGCCACGGCCGTGCCGGGCACAGTGGGCAAGCAGCTGGTTCGAGAATCTCGCCTGGCGCGCCCGCCCCCGGTGAGTTCCACGACTTGCGCGATGGCGCGGCCTCGCTGGCCAAGGCGGCCGGGCTGGGCCGAAGCACGTTGGCGCTCTGCTCGGGCACTCACGGACCTCGTACACCGGTCGACGTAGGTCCTGCTCGTCCCGATGTCGCCAGGGCTCCGGCTGAGCGCCTGACACGCGCCTCGGCCGTTGGCTGCCGACCCAGGCGGTCGAGGTGGTGTCACTGCCATCAGGATTTTGGTGGGTAGCACGGGTGGGCTGGGGACTGGCGTCCTTCCGCGGGTTCGATCGTTACGAGGACAGCACTGGCGAGATGCAGTGCCGATTTTGATGATGTCGTGGTGGCCACAGCGGGTGCGCCTAGCTGGGCGGGAGACCATGCCGGCCCGCGGGAATGGAACGGGAAGGCACGCAATGGACCGCTACCTGGGTGTGAGGCCGGTGAACTCGGCAATCGCGCAGCGGGGCTCAGGCGACGCTGAGCCGGAAGCGGACAGGAGATGACCATGACGCGCGTTAGAAACAAGTCGGACGAAGAGCGGAGCTGGGGGACGTCATGAGCAAGAGATTGGCATCCTACTTCCTCATAGTGCTGAGCGTGCTGGTGGCGCCTCTCACCCTGGTGGGCCTGACAGCCTCATCGGGGAGTGCGGCGACCGCGGCGACTCCGTCATTCTTTGGGGCCAAGCTGACGACCCAGAGCGAGCCGTCCAACGCCGAGAACGGCCAGTCGTGCGATGAAAACGGGGGAATCCACCACGGTGCCACCTGCACCTGGTGGCCATCAGCGCATTCGAGAACGGCAGCCATTTCACGGCCCCGAGGACGGGAACTATCAGGCACGTGAGGCTGGTGTCTTGTGTGGAGGGAAGCTTCCGGCTCCAGCTGGCCTGGGCCCACCCGGGGACCGGCAAGGCCAAGATCGCGGTCAACGGTCCCGAGATTAAGTACCACGGCCAGAGTCCGTGCGGCGGTGCCAGCGGCGAGCACTACGTCGTCCAGAGCTTCAAGGTCAAGTTGCGTATCAAAAAGGGTGAGTACGTCGCCATCAAGGCACGATCCACCGGAACGTTGTCGTGCTCGGGTGGCAACGGCTTCCTCCTGTACGCCCCACCGTTGCCTGTAGGTGGTCCGTTCAAGAAGTCACACTCGGGGGCTAGCTGCGACCTCTTGGTCCAGCTCAGCTATAAGTAGGCGACAGCAACCGATCCCCTCAGCGCTTCCAGGGAACGTTCGCAAACGACGGGACTTGCGGGCCGCGGTGGGGCCGTCAGTCGGGCGGGCAGCTTCGGGGTCCCGGCCCCGGCTGATGGCTCGGAAAGCGCAGTGAGGGGGTCGGGTTAGGGGGCCGCCGCAAGATCATCAAGAGCCAACCCAACCTCGACGTCTAAAGCGCGGAACATCAACCGTTGCTGACGGTGATCGGCACTATCCGGCTGCGGGACCTGGGCGTAGCCGACGTCGGCAACGCGCTGGCCGCGGTCGCCGCAACGCGGAGTAGCTCGACGGTGGCGATGGCGCACCTGGCGCTGACCCGGGCGATCACCCGGGCGCAGGCCAAGAACCTGGTGCTGCGGAATGTCTCCGCGCTGACCGGGACCCCGCCGGGGCAGCGGGGCAGGCCGAGCCGCAGCATGACCCTCGCGGAGGCCACTGCATTGACTGCCGCGGCGGAAGCGGCCGGGCGGCGGACCCACGCGTACGTGATGCTGTCGCTGTGCA
Source organism: uncultured Actinomycetota bacterium (assembly GCA_963805805.1). Lineage (GTDB taxonomy): Bacteria > Actinomycetota > Actinomycetes > Streptosporangiales > Streptosporangiaceae > JAJYUU01. The sequence continues at coordinate 468,827 of CAWDVS010000015.1, forward strand.
CGGGGGTTAGGACCGAGGAAGCACGGGCACTGCGGTGGGAGCACGTGGACTTCGGCGACCCCGACAGCGTCCCGCCCCGGCCGGCGAGCGTCGCGGTCTGGCGATCGGTCCGAGCTAAGGGGGAGACCAAGACCAGGACCTCCCGGCGCACCCTCGCCCTCCCCGACCTCGCGCTGACCGCGCTGCAAGCACTGCACGATGCCACCGAACCCGAGCTGGGGGACCTGGTGTTCGCCACCGCCACCGGCAAGCCCCTGGACGCCGCGAACGTGCGCCGGTTCTTCCGGGCCGTCTGCACAGCCGCCGGGATCGGCCCCGGCTGGACCCCGCGCGAGCTGCGGCACACCTTCGTCAGCCTGATGTCCGACAGCGACGTCGCAGTCGAGGAAATCGCCCGGCTCGTGGGCCACGCCAGCAGCAAAGTCACCGAAACCGTCTACCGCCACCAGCTCCGGCCCGTCATGACCACCGGCGCCGAGAAAATGGACGCGCTTCTGGGCAAGGCCGGCTAAAGCCAGGCCTGATCCGGTGATCTTGCACCAGGCAACAGGGCCCGGCCGCGTTGTGGCCGGCCGGATCTGACGTGTACGCATTGGCGTACACTTGGCGGGTGTCCGTGCCGGTGGTCATGTCGTTCCGGGAGTTCCGCGCAGGGCTCGCCGGGGTGCTCGACCGGGTCAGGCAGTCGCCGGGTGCCGCGGTTTTCGTGGGTTCCCATCGCAGGGCGGAGGCGGTGCTGGTGTCAGTAGAGCAGTACGAGGCGCTGCTGGGGGCCTCAGAGCGCCAGCGTGCGGTCGCGGCGGCGCTGGCGTCGGTCCGGGCCGAGGGCCTCGAGCCGAGCGCGGAGGATCTGACTCTGTTCGTGGATGTCGCGGCCGGGCAGATGACCACTGACGAGCTGCGGGACCGGATCCTGGGACGCTACCGGCGGTGAGCGGCCAGGCCGGCCCCGATCCCTACCTTGACCCGGCCAGCGGGGTGCTGCGCAACCTGCTGGGAATTACCGACGCCGACGAGCTAGCCCAGGTGGAAGCCGCGCTGTCGGCGTCACGGCTAGATGGCTAGCAGAATGGCTATCGGCCAACGCTGGCGATCGTGTTTCGCCACAAGCTGCCCACCACAAGTTCCAGGTCCGGCTGATGGCACCAGAATAGACGTCTACATCGGCCCCCGGGCTGCTGGCACTGTGGAACACGGTCAACGCGGTGCTAAACGTGGTTAGCGTGGCCGCACTGCCAAGGCCATCATCAGCTGACTGGTCCTGCCGGGTGACATGCAAGATCATCGGAACTCCGAGCTTGCGGGCAATCGAGAGCTTTATGAGATCGGCACCCCCCGATGATGTGCCACCGGCGCACAGCACCGGGAGCATGCGAACGGTGCTGGAGGTCCTGACACCAGCCCCCGGCTATAACGTGACTAGGATGTCCTCGCTGCGGATGGCCACGGGGTCCCGCACATCGCGCATGTCGAGGGGCGGTCGGCGTTGCGCCGGATTCGGCCTGCGTACCGGCTGCGGTGCAGGCGGTCGGCGCCGAGATCGAGGGCTCCGCCAGGGGCAGCGGAAGATTGACCGATTCCCGCCGCTATAGGCGCGAGAATCGCAGGGCGCCGCCATGCTCGCCAGAGAGTGCCGGCCTGGCTAGTCCGCTGCGGAGCTGAGGTCGAGAGTCCGATCACATCGCTCTGACACCTCGGGATCATGGGTGGCAAGTACCATCGCGGCGCCGGCCTGCACCTCAGCGAACATCCGGTCCAGCGCCACACCTCTGGCGTCCGGGTCGAGCTCGGCGGTGGGCTCGTCGGCGATCAGCAGCCGCGGTTTCAGGGCGAGCGCCCTTGCCACGGCGGTCCGCTGCTGCTGGCCGCCAGAGAGCTGGTGGACCAGCTGGCCAGCCTGCGGCAGCAGGCCGAGCAGTTCGAGGGCGGCGCGGGCTTCGCTGCGGGCGGCCGCGGGCGACCGACCGGCGGCCCAGAGCGCCACCTCGACGTTCTCGGCGGCGGTCAGCAAGGCGACAAGGCCGTAGCCCTGCAGCACGACTGATACGCCGTCGGCGGGCCTGGTGAATCGGGTGAGTCGCTGTCCGTCGATCAGCACGGTGCCGGTCGTGGGTGCGGTCAGCCCTGCGAGTATTGCCAGCAGGCTTGTTTTGCCGGAGCCGGACGGACCGGTCACGGCAAGGCTCTGACCGGGCGCGACGGACAGGCTAATTCCGGCCAGGATCTGCTGGCCGTCCCGGCGGTACGTGAGCCCGCGTGCGTCCAGCATCTCAGTCTCGTCTCGGCTGGGCGCGGCGCAGCTCAATGCCATGCTCGGTTCGCGTCGCCCGGGCTAGCGTGCCCGGCGGCATCGCGTCGAGGAGGTCGGGCGGTATCTGTACTGAGCCGTCGCGGGCCACAATCAGGAAGTCCTCGCCAGAGTGGCCCTCCGCGCCAACCTTGCCGTCGCGGATGGTCACGGTCCGGCTGAAGGCATGACCAACCTGCTGGTCGTGTGTCACCACGATCACGGTGGTGCCCAGATCCCGGCTGGCTGCCCGCAGCAGATCGGTGACCAGCGCCCCGGATCGGCGGTCGAGCTGGCTTGTAGGTTCGTCGGCGAGCAGCAGCCGCGGGCCATTGGCGAGGGCAACCGCGACCGCCAGGCGCTGTTGCTCGCCGCCGGAGAGCCTCCCGGCGGCCCGGCCGGCCAGCCGCTCAAGGCCGACAGCCGAGAGCAGGGCCATGGCCCGGCGGCGCTGGGCGGACCGGGTCCTGCGGGTCGGCGTCTGCGGGAACAGCACGTTTCCGGCGACGGTCTCGTGCGGGATGAGATTGCTGCCGGGATTCTGCATAACCATGCCGACGTCGCGGAGCCGCATGTTCCTGGCCTCGGCTGGCTTCAGCTCGGCGATCGTGGTGCCGCAGACCTCGACAAGCCCGGCGGTCGGGCGGATGAGACCGGCCAGCAGCCACAGCAGGGTCGACTTGCCCGCGCCGGACGGGCCGAGTAGCGCGACTGCCTCGCCCTCGGCAACCGTGAGATCCACTCCGCGCAGGGCGGTGACCTGCTGGCCCTCGGTGCCGTAGATCTGGACGAGGTTCTCGCAGCGGACTATCACCTTGGCCGAGGTGCCGTCGGCCGCACGTTCTTGCATCATGGCCGTCATTCCGCAGCCCCCCGCAGCAGGTCGGCGCGCACACCGCGGATCAGCGTCAGGCTCGCCACGCACGCGGCCAGGAACAGCAAGACGGCCGCCCCGCCCAGCATGGCGGCGAACGGCCCGGCCGGCGGGACATAGCTCAGTGCCGGCTGAGCCGGACTGACGCCGAACTCCGGCACGCTCTTGAGGACGAACTCCGCGGCGATCAGGCCGGTCGCCGCGCCGACGACGGCGCCGAAGCCGAGGACGACTCCCAGTTCGATCAGCAGGGCACGGCGCAATGTGCGGCGGCTGACTCCCGATGCCTCGAGGGCCGCGTACTCATAGCGCCGCCTGCGGGCGGACGCATACAGCCCGAGGATGGCGGCGCCGATCGCGAGCAGCGCAGCCGCCGCCGCATCGGCCAGGAACAGCACGCTAGCCAGCGCCGGACCCTGTCGCTCGATCGTGGCCGCTGCCCCGGCGACCGAGTCCACCGACACGACCTTGACATGCGCCGCGATCAGCCTGGGCCGGATGAGCGGCAGCGCCCCAGCTGCCAGCCATACCTGCAGGTTAGGCAAGGTGAGGTTGCCATCGGCAGCGAGCTCAGCGTACCGGCGGTCAATGATGAGGTCAGTTGCCGGCGCGGCGGGCAGCCAGGGCGAAATTCTCTTTACCCGTATCGACACCACGTTGCCGTCCAAGCCGTTGCCGCTAAAGTCCCATCCCACCGGGACATCATTAGCGGCTGCCACGATGCCGGGGAGCGGTACGGGGTAGCTCTCGGCGGCGAGGGTGGGGTCGGTATCTGACCCGAGGCTTCGTATTGTCCACGTCAGCCCGCGCGGCCCGGCCGCAACGAGGCGACGGCACCAACGGCGCCGGGGTCACGTCCCGCCAGTTCGCTGCGGTCCGGAGAACGCGCGAGGGCACGGCCGGGATCCACCGGCCGTGCGTCCTGATGGCGAGTGCTACTACGGTCAGCTGACCGTGGACCTGCGACGGGAGATGGCCGGAGGCTTCCTGCTGGCCCGGGAATTTCAGGGCGAGGCTCTGCCAGCACGCACGGGCACCCGGTCAGCGAGCCGGTAAACGTCGCCGGCCCGTGCGCCGGCAGGCTGCCCAGCGCCACCGGCGAGGCACCAGTCGTCACGTTCGCGTAGAGCTGGACGTGGGGGATGGACATCGAGCCGACATCGACGGTCACCCGCAGGGCGTCGCCGGTCAGCACGATCGGAGGGGCGGGCGGCTCCAGTTCGGCGGCGGATGGGGGCGGCCGATGGCGGGGCCAGTACGCGATCCGCGCGAACCGCGCGGGATCGACCGCGAGAGTGCCATCGTAGGAGTCGACTGCGGTGGCGAGCCGACCGGACGGGTCGGCCTTAGCTACGATGGCTCCCAGGTTCTGGCCGGCTGGTACCTCGACCGTCAGGACGTCAGCCGCGCCAACCTGGGTCTGCGCCACCAGCTGGTAGTTGCGCTGGCCCACCGACCAGGCCGCGAAGGCAAATGCGGCCATTGAGAACGTGGTCGCCAGCACGATAGTCGTCCGCACACCGCCGCTGCGGCGGGCGATGTGCCGCAGCGCCAGGTAGGCAGCCAGTGTCCGGCACCGGGATGCCAGCCCGTAGAGCGCCCGGCAGCCCAGCGGCAGCAGCCGGGATGCGACTACGGCTACCGCCAGGCCGAGCAGGCCGGGCACCAGCAAGACCAGCGCGCCCTGCTGCGTGGCTCCGGCCCGCTGCAGCGACAGCACCTCGATCAGCCCGGCGACGGAAGCGGTGATCAGGACGGAGTCAATGACCCAGCCGCGCCCGGCCGCCAGCACGGCCGGCCGCCGGAACTGCGCGACGACACCGCGCCGCAGGCCCCGCTGAGCCGCCATGACCACAGCCGCCAGCCCGCCCGCGACGGCCGCCGCGGCCGCGGTCCAGGCTGTCAGCGGCAGCGGGTCAGGCGTCCCGGGCACCAGCACGATCTTGCCGAGCTGCGCGGCGGCGGCGGCGCCCGTCAGCAGGCCGGCCAGTGCCGCGAGCAGGACCAGGGCGGGCTCGGCCAGACCCACGATCAGGATGCCGGTCCGCCCGTGCCCGCGCAGCTTGGCCAGCGCGATCTCCTGCCCGCGGGCCTCGACCGCGTCGGTCACGATGATGAACATCAGCAGCCAGCTCAGCAGCAGCACGGTCAGGGTCGTCAGCGCGACCGGCTGCTGTAGGGCTCGCCACTCGGTTTCAGCCGACTGCATGCTGTCCTGCAGGGTCGACTGGGCCGTGATGGTCTGGCTGACAAAGCTCTGGCTGACGTCAAAGGCGGCCATCCCGCGCCGGAGGACATCAACGTCAGCGATGGGCAGCCGCCGGACCGCAAGGGCATCATCGATGACGACATACCCTTGCCGGGGTGTCGGCGCGCCGTGTGAGTTTGGCACCGGCGACGCGTCGTTCAGCGTCTCCTCACTCGTGAACACTGCGTCCAGAGCCGTGCTCGGCGCGCCTCCCGATGTCTGGCGGGCGAAATACGTCGTGGCATGCAGCACCCAGTAGTCGGTAGTGACATTCGGCGGCTGGTAGACACCGGTGACAGTGAACACCGGCCAGCCCGAATGGCGGATCTGGCTGCCGATGCGCCAGCCGGTCACCGCGGCGTCTGCCTTGCTGACGATCACCTGGTCCGTCCTGAGCGGGCAGTGACCAGTGATGACCAGATGCGCGCAGAAGTCCGTCCGCCAGACCAGCGGGAATAGCCTGTGGCCCGTCACGCCCGTTGACTCCAGCGACATGACCGGCGGCTGGAAGTCCCTCGCGGCCACCGAGGCGCCGAGACTTCTGTCGAGTTCCGCGTCCATCTCCCCGAGCACGGCCAACAGCGATTTCGCGATCGGGCGGGACGAAGAGACCTCCAGCCCGCGGTTCAGGAACGGGGTGCCCGGATGAGTCAGCACGTCGGTCAGGATCGAGCGCTGCGCCGCCTGGTAGTAGACAGGCCCGGCGGCCGCGGCGCCCGCGGCGACGACAGCTACCACGAGGACAATGACGGCCGAACCTGCGCGGTGCACGAGACCCCGAAGGCAGGTACCGAGCACGACGGCTGCCCGGGTCAGCTCCTTCGCCGCAGGCCGCCAGGGCCGCCAGCGGCTGCGTGGCGGTTCACTGTCGGACGCGGCGAACCCCGGCTGGGCTGCCGAAGCCGGATCTGCCAGCTGCATCTACTTACCCGTCCTGCCTGAGCCGGGAGTCAGCGACCAAGCCAGCCTCCATCGACAGGCAGCAGAGCCCCGTGCACGTAGTCCGAGGCCCGTGATGCGAGGAAGACAGCTACGCCGGCGAAGTCGTCCGGTTCGGCCCATCGTCCGGCGGGAATGCGGTCGAGGATGGCGGCGTCGCGAGCCGGGTCGTCACGGAGTGCTTGGGTGGTGTCGGTGGCGACGTACCCCGGCACGATGCGCGTTGACGTTGACGCCACGGGGGGCCCACTCGTTGGCCAGGGCGCGGGTGAGGCCGGCGAGGCCGGACTTGGCGGCGGCGTAGCCGGGAACGTTGATGCCGCCCTGGAAACTCAGCAGGGAGGCGGTGAAGATGACTTTGCCGTGGCCGCGGTCGATCATGGTCCGTCCGACCTCGCGGGCGAGGATGAACTGGCTGGTGAGATCGACTTGCAGGACGCGGTCCCAGTCGCTGTCGGAGTGCTGGGCTGCGGGCGACCGTGCGATCATGCCGGCGTTGTTGACCAAGATGTCGACTGGACGCGGCCCGGAGGTGAGCTCAGCCGCCAGGCTGGTGACTGCTGCCCTGTCGGCTAGGTCTGCCCGCAGTGCCATGCAGGTGCGGCCATGACCCCGCACGAGCCGGCCTGCTTGGCCGCCATCACCTTCGATCTGTGCGCTGACGGCGATGATGTCGGCTCCGGCCGCGGCGAGGGCATCGGCGATGGCCAGCCCGATGCCGCGGCGGGCGCCGGTGACGACGGCGAGTCGCCCGGTGAGGTCGAACAGCGAGCGGATGTCAGCGGGCACGGAGTTCGGTCCCGACTGAGTCCTGGCAGTCGATGAGGATCTTCATCACACCCGCCCCTGTCTCCAGCGCCGCGAATGCCTCTGCGGCGCGAGCAAGCGGTTCGACGCGCGTGGTCAGAGCGCCGACCGGGATCTGTCCTTCTGCGATGAGGGCGGCGGCCGCGTCGAAGTCACGGCGTTCGTACAGCCGGGCGCCGACAAGGGTCAGCTCCCGCCAAAAGAAGCGATGCAGGCTGACCTCGCGGGGGACCGGGTGGATGGCGACCTGGATCAGGCGGCCGCGCACGGCCAGCGCGTCGACGGCGGCCGTTACGCCCGCTGCAGCGCCCGACACCTCGAAGGCGACGGCGGCGCCCGCTCCCGCGGTCCATTCGCCGAGCGCCGCAGTTGTTTGCGGGCTGACGGGATCGTAACTGGTGAATCCGAGCTGTCCGGCCAGCGAGCGGCGGTAGAAGTCGGGTTCGAGCATGACGAGATCAGCGTCCTTGTGGCGGGCGACGATGGCAATCAGCAGGCCGATAGGCCCGCCGCCCACGACGAGTACCTTTTCTCCAGCCTGGAGGCAGGCCCGGCGCACGTCGTGCACGGCGACCGCAACCGGCTCGACGAGCGCGGCCTGGTCGAGCGGCAGATGGTCAGGCAGCCGGATGAGCGTCCGTGCTGGCACCGCCCAGCTGCCCTGCATCGCACCGGGCGAGTCGATGCCGAGAAAATTGAGGCGATGACAGAGGTGGGTGTGCCCGGCCTCGCAGGCGGGGCACTCGCTGCACCAGTCCAGGGGCATGACGGTGACGTGGTCTCCCGCTCGCCATCCGTCGGCGTCGTCGCCGACTTCGGCGATGACTCCGGACATCTCGTGTCCGATGATGGCGGGCGGGCGGACGCGCGCGTCCATGTCGCCGTGATAGATGTGCAGGTCGGTGCCGCAGATCCCGGTGTAGGCAACATCAATCCGGACGTATCCGGGCGCTGGTTTTTCGGGCGCGCACGGCTCAAGTCGCAGGGTGCGCGGTCCCGCGTACACGACAGCGTGTTCGGCTTGGTCGCGACTGGGCCAGCTGGCAAATCCGGGTTCCGCCGTCATGGGCAGGTGCTCCTTAGTGAGGCGCGGCGCTGCGGAGTTGTTTGGGCTGGTAAGTCTCGCGGGCGGTGCGGGCGAGAACCTGCTCGTGCTCGCTGGGTGAGGCGCCGGACAGCGCATAGCTGACCAGTTCGAGCCAGGCCTGCTGGCTGACGGCCCGGCTGCTGACGGGCCAGTCGCCGCCGAACATGCACCGGCTCGCGCCGAAGAGCTCGAGGGCCGCGCGCAGCGCGGCGGTCAGGTCGGCCGGAAGTGCCGACGGGTGAGCCTCCGTTGCCAGGCCGGACAGCTTGCAGACCACGTTGGGGTACCGCGCGACCGCGCGCAGGGCGGTGTGCCAGCCCGAGATGTCGTCGCCGCAGCGGGGTTTGCCGAGGTGGTCGAGGACGATCATGGTGTCCGGGCAGCCAGCAGCCAGCGCGCAGAGCTCGCCGAGCTGCCGGGCCCGCACGCAGGCGTCGAACGGCAGGCCGGCCTGCCCGGTACGCCAGAGTCCGGCGCGCAGGCCCGCGTCGTACAGGAAGCCCTGCGGCTCATCCTGGAGGTTGCGCCGGATCCCCACAACCAGGGGATCGTCGCGGTAGGCGGCGAGACAGGACGCCAACGCCTCGGGCCGCTCCGCCGGTGCCTGCGCGACCACGCCCAGGATCCAGGGGTGCGCTTTCGCCTGTGACGAGATCCAGACGGTTTCCGCGTCAGCCTGGGTGGCTAGCGCGCCTGCTTCCACCACGATGACTCCGGTGACAGCCGGGGCTGCGGCGGCGTACCGAGCCGCGTCGGAGGGTGGCAAGATCTCTTCGGCGAGCCACGGGTAAGTCAGGTGACCGGGGTCAAGGAGGTGTACGTGGCTGTCGATGATCTCGGCCATCATGACGGCGCGCCCGGGATCTGGTTTTCCGGCCTGCCGTTGATCCAGCCCTGATCGCGTACGGGCGCGAACACTGCCGCGACCTCGGCCAGGAGGTCCTCGTCGACCGGTTCCTCGATCCAGGCCAGGTTACGCCCGAGGTCCACGGCGCTGGCCGTTCCCACGATGGTGCTGAGGTAGTTTCCGGTCTGCATGGCGAACTGCAGCGCGAGCTTGGCGATGTCGGACCTGCGGTGGCGGCACAGCCAGGCTGCCTGCGCGCACCGGGCGAGGACTTCGGCCGGGGCCGGATGCCACTGCGGGGCGCCCCGGTTCGTGAGCGCACCCATCGCAAGCGGGGAAGCATTGATCACCGCGGCGCCTGCGGCTGCCAACTCGGGTGCGCGGGCGGCGAGCCGCTGGTTCTGGAGCGTGTGCTGGCAGTAGGACATGATCGTGTCGACCGGGGCGCGTGTTGCGATGTAGGCGAGGGCCGGCACGGGGTAGCCGGTGATTCCGACTCCGCGGACCAGCCCGGCGTCCTGCAGCGCGCGCAGCGCCGGGATCGCGTCGCCGATGATCTGGCCCAGCGACCCGAACTCGACGTCGTGGCACTGGACCAGGTCCAGGTGGTCGACGCCGAGCCGCTGCAAGCTCTGATGGACGCTGCGGGTGAGGCCGCTGACGGTGAAGTCGAAGGCGTCGTCGCCATGCCGCCCGACCTTCGTGGCCAGTACGTACTGGTCGCGGCCGATGCCATGCAGAGCCTTGCCCAGGAGGGTCTCCGCGGCGGTGTAGCCGTAGTACGGGGCTACGTCGAAGAAGGCGATGCCTGCGTCCAGTGCCGCATATACGGCCTGGATGCCGTCGTGCTCGGCGATCGACCCGTAGACCCCGCCCAGCGGCGATGCACCGAATCCGAGCTGTGAGACGAGCGGCCCGGAGCTGCCCAGCTGCTGGTATCTCACGTGTCTGCGGTGGCAGGCGCGTCGAATGGCGCCTGGTAAGACGGGGTCTGGGTGTGCAGGCTCAGGGTCAGCGTCAGCCGGATGCGGGTGGATGCGGGCAAGCACACGGTGAGCCACCGGTCCCGCACGCCGGTGGTGTGCTCGGTGACGGCCGGCTCGCCGTGACCGTAGTCGTACAGCCCGCCGAGCCATGAGTCGTCCGTGCACGCCGTATAGCGGACGGCTTCGATGGTGTGCTCGGCGAATGCTCCGGCCTGCACGATCACCGTTCGCTGCTGGTCGGGGCTGAGGTTGACGAGATCGACGACGGTCGCGGCCGGGTCGATGCTGGACACTAGGGCGGCTACCTCCGGTGGCAGACCGGGGCGGGACCGGTCAGCGTCGTAATAGCGGACGCGTGCCTGCTGGAGGCCGCCGTTGTAGATGACCTGCGGGCCGCCCCAGGTCAGCTGTACCAGCGCCTCGGTTACTACTGGGTTGCACTGCTGCCAGAGGTGAATGTCGGCCTCGGACACCTCGGTGCCGTCGTAGGCGCGTATCCGGGCGAGCCGGTGGCGTACCTGCGCCTGCGCGGCAGCCAGGATGTCCTCCGGATACTGCGGGTTGTCGCCCGCCAGGAAGACGAACCACGGCTGCTCGTGGCCCGCCTCCTCCTTGCTGCGGAACGGGCGCACCGTCCGCCAGTCGTAGTTGGCTTCCTCGCGCAGCCTTTCCAGCCGGCGTAGGTCGGCCGTGAGCTGGCTGAAGTGCCAGAGCGTCACCGGAACCGAGGCGAGCACCGGGTTGTAGTCGAACCAGCCGCGGTCGCTGTGCCGCGACGGGAGCAGCAGCATTGGCGCCGCCGCGTCGGCACCCAGTTGCGGATTCCAGTTTGCCGGAATGGAGGAGTCTGACTCGGCGAAGGCCATGACCTTCCCGTGCTCGATCATTATGTCCAGGGCTGGCCGGACCAGGTCGAGGTAGGCCTGGTCGCCGGTGGCGGTGGCGGCTGCGATCGCGGCCACGGTCGCGGCCTGGCCGATGCTGTACCAGCCGTGCGGCCACGACCAGCCGTAGTGACCGCCGTACCAGCGACCGTCCAGCAGGCCGCCGACGGTGCCGTCTGGCCCGGCGTTGTCAGGAATGATGCCGTCGTTGCCGGCTGCCCGCTCCCGCCAGGCGCCGACGTAGTCGTCGATCCAGTCGCGGTAGCGTACGTTCCCGGTCAGGATCCAGGCGTTCAGCACTAGTCCGGTCGCGGCCAGGTTGATCGCGGTGTCGCCGGCGCCGAGCCGGGCGGTCATCTCAGCCGTGAGCCGCGGGTCCCGCGAGCGGTCGGGCTCGGCGACGTCCGGGCCCACCAGCCAGTCGAGCGGGAAGCCGTAGGCCCGTGCCTCCCGGTCCAGCCACGGATAGTGCGGGCCGTCGAACAGCCCGGTCCGGCTGCGGTCGGAACCGTTGTGAGCGCGCCGGATGATCCGGTGCTCAGGGTCGTAGTTGCCGTGGGCGGGATCCACGTACAGCTCGGCGAACCGCACCGCCCGTTCGGCCCACCTGGACGGCGCCGCCATGCACAGGAAGTACAGCAGCAGCATGCTCTCGCCCTGGTGGAACCAGTCGTAGCCGCGCTCGTACTCGTCCTGCAGCAGGCCGAGCTCGGTCAGCTGCGCGGTGACTCCTTCCCAGTGCAGTTCCGCCTGGGCCAGCAGGTCATCGGCACCGCCGAGCAGGTACAGCTGCGGCCAGTTGAAGAAGGTCTCGTAAAAGTCGTCCGCGCCATCCCTGGAGGTGATCTGGTGCCGGTAGCTCAGGCGGCCGTCCGGGTCGGTGAATGTCTGCGAGAAGCGCCGCCAGGCATGGTCGAGCAGGTCGAAAAGCTTCCGCTCCGCCAGCGCCCAGCCTGGCGGCTCGAGCAGGGGGACTGATGCGGTGATGACCGCAGGCGTCATTTCACTCCTTCGTGGCCCCGGCCAGCAAGCCGCTGATCAGGAAGCGCTGGGCGAACAGGAACACCACCAGGACCGGGCTGATGGCCAGGAGGGTGGCGAGCGCAAGCTCGGGTCTCAGCACGGCCCCGCTGCCCGCGGTGGGGTTGAACTGGGGGACGCTAGTCAGGAGCAGCCCGAGGCCTACCTGGACCGGATACTGGTTGCTTTCCGGCAGCATCACGTAGGGCAGGAAGTAGCTGGTCCAGTTCGCGACGAAGCTGAAGAACCCGACCAGCGCGATGACCGGGGTCGCGAGCGGCAAAGCCACCTTGCGGAACGCGCCGAACTCGGTACAGCCGTCGATGCGGGCCGCGGCGAGCAGGTCGGGCGGGAGAGCGGTGCTGAAGTAGATGTAGGTCAGGTAGACGCCGAAGGGATAGAACGAGTACGGCAGAACGACCGACCATACCGTTCCGATCAGGTGTACCTCGTTCAGCTCGAGGAACAGCGGCACGACCAGCGTGGTGGCCGGCATGAGCATGACCACCAGCGTGCTCACCAGCAAGATGCGGCGGCCTCGGAACTCCGTCATGGCCAGCGCGTATCCCGCCGGAATTCCGGCCACCAAGGTGATGATCAGGGCGAGTACCGCGTACAGCGCCGAGTTCCGCAGCCACAGCAGGATCGCGTCATTCTGAAAGCTGGTCAGCGCATCCCAGTTATGCCGCAGGGCATGCCATGACCCGAACGCGAGCGGGTTCTCACCGACAAGCTGCGAGTCTGTCTTCGTGGCGGCCAGCAGCAGCCACAAGACCGGCAGGACGAAGAAGACCAGAAAGACAGCGAGCAGCAGCGCGGCGGGCACGTGGCCGACCGCGCGGGCCGGGTGCGCCCAGCGACGTGCCCTGGAGCGCGCCGGCCGGGAGCCATCCGCTCTGGTCACTACGGCCAGGCTGGTGTCAGCTCGCATCGAAGAACCTCGACCTGGTCACGAAGACCGCCGCTACCACCACGCACACGACGAGAAGTTCGACCGAGATCGCGGCCGCGTAGTTGACGTTGTTGTTCTGGAACGCGAAGTCATAGGAGAGCTGGTTGAGCGAGTAGTCCCGGCCGGCTATCCCGAGGCTGGCCTCGGAGATGAGCTGAGGCTCGACGAACAGCTGGGTGCCGGTGGCGAACGCGAGGATCACCATGTACACGATCCACTTGCGCAGCATCGGGATCTGGATCCGCCGGGCTATCCGCCATCCTCCTGCCCCGTCGATGCGGGCCGCTTCGATGATGTCTGTCGGGATGGTGTTAAGCGCTCCGCACATCACGACGATCCAGCCGCCGGCGCCAGTCCAGAATGCGATCATGACGAATAGGATGGCCAGGTGATTTGGCTCGATGACCGCGCCAAAGGTGCCGTAGCCGAGCAGCCGCAGGAAGGACGCGGCCGGGCTGACGGTGGGGTCGAGCATGAATAGCCACACCATGACGCTTGCTGCTCCGGCCAGCGCTCCGGGGATGTAGTACGAGAACCGAACCGCCCTGTTGATGCGGCGGGCAGGCAACTGGTGCAGCACCAGCGACAGGCCGGTGACGAACACGACCAGGATGACTACCCAGAGCGCCAGATACACCGCCATGTGCTCGACCGAGGGCAGGTACCGGAAGTCGCGTGCGGCGTTTACGAAGTTGGTCAGGCCGGTAAAGGTGTTCCCGGAGTTGGTGAACGCGAAGTAGACCGCGTAGGCGGTCGGCACGATCCCGAATGCGGCCAGCAGGACCACATAGCCCGCCACGAACACGTGACCTGGCCGGACCGGCCGGAACGCGCTCCTGAGACGCGTTCCGGCCGGGCCAGTGCTAGGTGCGGAACTCAATGGCTGACCGTGTAGCCAGCGGCCGTGGCGTAGTTGTTGATCGCCGTCTGCCAGGCCGGCAGCATCGAGGAGATGGTCTTCCCGGAGGTGAGACCCGGGTCGATGGTGGCCGCCCAGACGGCCTCGTTGCTCCACTTGCCGTAGTTCCAGCCGGTCCAGACCTGACCGGCCGCCTGCTCCAGCACCGGAGAGGGGTTGGCCGCGTAGTATCCCGAGCTAGCCTGGTTCGCCAGCCACACCTTGGCGGCCGGAGCGTAGGCCGGGTACCCAGGAGCGAGGTCTCCCTGGTACGCGTTGCTCGTGGTGACCCAGGTGATGAAGTCGACGGCTTCCTTGAGGTGAGCGGAGTGCGCGGACAGTAGCCACGTGCCGCCGCCGACGTTTCCGGTGCTCGCGGTTGACGAGCCGGGCCACTGGGGAGTGGGAGCGGCAGCGAGCTGGCCCTGCGGCACGTTGAGGCCCGTTTTGCTGTCGAAGACCGCACCGGAGAACCATGCGGGCCCGGGCAGCATCAGCACCTTGCCCTGCTCCTTCTTGTTGAAGGCCGTGCTGAACACGCTCAGCTTGGACATCGAGCCGGCCTTGATCAGCGTGTCCAGCAAGGTCGCCATCCGCTGGCAGTTCGGAGTCGTCACATTGACCGTCACCGCGCGCAGGCCGGTGATGTCGCTGGCCTGGCACTGGCTGGCCCACATGTAGATCTCGGGCGTGAACGTGTCTCCGGCGTTCCCGACCAGGTAGCCGGGATGCTGCCTGGCGACCTGCTCACCTAGCTGCTGGTACTGCGGCCAGGTGGTCGGCACCTGGTAGCCCCACTTCTTCATGAGAGCAGCGTTGTACCAGAGCACCACCTGGGCCAGATCATTGCGCAGGCAGTAGAACTTGCCATTGACCGTGCACACGCTCATGGCGCCAGTCGCGAAGTTGTCCAGCGTGGACGACGGGATCAGGCCCTCATTCAGCGGGGCGGCGAATCCCGCCGTGACTGCCCAGCTCGTCTCGTTCTGCTCGGCGCTGAACACGACATCCGGCCAGCCGCTACCCGTGCGGTCGAACAGGTCGACCTTGGTCTGCAGCGTGTTCGCGCCGTTCGCGTCGCCGTCGTAGGTGACGATGTTCAGCTTCACGTTAGGGTGCGCCTTCTTGTACGCCTGGGCCGCGGCCAGGCGCGTGGAGTCCACCCAGACGGTCAGCGTGCCGGCGGACTGGGGTACCTGCTTGAATCCGTCCTTCAGCACAGAGCCCGAGGTCGAACTTCCGCCGCCACCGCAGGCCGACAGCGCGGCTGCGAGGATAGCCGCGAGCCCGAGGGCGAGCGCCGAATGCCGGCGGGTTCTTCGTGCGTCACTGCTTGCGCGGAGAGCGCGTTTCATCGGGGGCATAGCAGCTCCACTCACTTGTGTTGTCAGCGCGGCCTGCCCAGCTCCGGAAAATAAGCCGCGCAATGTGTACTACTTATTTGTCCCGCAGTTGAGCTGACAGGGTGGGGTAGTGGCGTGCCCTACCAGATCAGCGATCCGCAGGCCCTAGAAGCGCATGCCCACTATTAGCGGAACAGACTGGTATAACGTCAAGACCTTCAGCAGACTTATTTTTCAGTGTTCTTACCACATGCCCGTACGTTGCGATGATGTTTAGACATGTTTATACCCTTAAAGGACGCAGGCCCTTGACGATTGGCATTATAAGTAGTACTTATTTTTTCAGCCGATGACATCGAGGATGGCGTAGATCAGGCTAATCCTCTATGATCCGGCCATACTCTTGCCCGGCGCAGACTGCGGAGGTGCGGCCCGGTGAACGCGGTCCCGGAGACGATCGGCAGCAGCGGCGATCCAGCCTGCCCGGCCACGAGCGAGCCTGGCCCCTACCGGCCGGGCTATGAGCTGCTGGCCGAGCAAATTCTCCAGCTCATCGGCGAGCTGGCGCTGGCGCCTGGCGACCGGATGCCGACCGAGACCGCGCTCGCTGCCCGGCTGGGTGCCAGCAGGAACATGGTGCGCGAGGCGGTCAAGATCCTCTCCGCGATCGGCCGCGTCCGCGCCCACAAAGGCCGCGGGCTCTACGTCGCAGACGGCGAGAGCATGCTCGGAGCGCGACGGTGGAGCGGATTCTTCCTGCCGACAAACCTGGACCACATCTTCATGCTCTTCGAGTTCCGCCGGGCCCAGGAAGCCGAAGCCAGCAGACTCGCCGCCACCCGGGCGAGTCCGTCTGAGCTGAGGATCATCGAAACCGCCGTCCAGACCTGCCGCGACGGTTTCGCCAGCGGCATCAACGCCCAGTTCGAGGAAGGCGACGACGCCTTCCACCTGGGCGTCGCCGCAGCGTCACACAACGCGTTCCTCGTCGCCGCAGTCCGGGAAGCGCGCATGCTGCAGCGCCAGGTCAGCCTGCTGAGCCTACTCGGCCTGGGCGGACACGCCGACGCAGCCGTCGAGGAGCACGACGCTATCTTCCGGGCGATCCGCGACGGCGAGCCCGAGACCGCCGCGAAGGCGAGCTGCCTGCACCTGGACAACACGCTGATGGATTACCGGCGCGAGATCCAGCGCCGGGTATTCGGCTGAGGCCCGCCAGCGAAAGCTCTGATGAACGGCAGAATCTCTTGCGCGGGTCACCCCGCGGGGCCAGCGCGGCGCTGCCGCGCGCAGGTCAACGCCAAGACCAACCCGCCCCAGGACATCGACGGCCTGATCACCTGGGCGGCCGGCACGGACGCCAGCGGGCTGCACGTAGTGGCCGTGTGGGAGTCGCAGGCGCACGCGGAGCGGTACGCGGCCGAGCAGCTGTTCCCGGCGTTCCAGCAGGTCGGCCTAGCGCCCGACATGATGGAGATGACCGACTATGATGCCTGCGAGTTTCACCTCAGGTCGTAGGACGCGGCGAGTTCACGGGCGGGGGCGGACGCGGAACGCCCCGGCTCTCGGCGGCGCGCTGTGCACTTGTCGTTGCTGCCCATCGAGGGCAGCAGGTCCATGATTTACAAGTCGATGATGTGGCTCGTGGCGCCTGCGGCTTGGAGCAGGAGAAGGATGTCGCCACGATCGCCGGTGATGACGTTTGCGTGCAGGTCGGCGGCGGTCTGCGCGACGACGGCGTCGACGACATCGCGGGTCGCTGCGCGGCCGATGAGCGCGCCGGCGGCATGAGCTCCTTGTTCGGTCAAGGGCACGATCTCGCATCCGCGCAGGAGCCTACGGAGCTGTACCTGGCCGGGTGAGCGGCTGGCCTGAGCGACTACAGGCGCGGGGACGACCGGGATGACGCCGGCTTCGAGGCGGACCCGGTGATCGGCCCACACGGCGCGAACGTTGCGGTCAGCCGCGACCAGGACGCCGGTGTCGTAGACGACCGGGCTCATGCCGTCCGGCGCTCCGCGGCGACGCCGGTGCGGCGGCGGGCGGCTTCTAGCTCCTCGCTGGTCAGGGGACCGTTGTCAGCCTCCCACTCGGCGACGGCGGAGAGGCCCGATCTGACTAGCAAGGCGCGGCGGGCGGCCGCGGTCATCCATGCTGAGACGCTGACGCCCTCGGCAGCCGCAGCTTCGACCACCTCGGCGTGAACGTCGGGATCGACGGTGATGGCGAGCTTCGGCGACGGGTTTCCGCGCGGCATGCCATAAGTATACCACCATGATACGACTGTTAGCTGGAAAGACCTGGCTCCGGCCCATCTCTAGGCGTGGAGGCACGGAGGTGTTGTCGGGACGGTGCTGGCGGGACGGCGATCGAGTCTATGTTCGAAATGGCTGTCAGAACGGCTATCATCCGGAAAGTGCACTCGAACATAAACTGCAAAAATCAATTTGAACTGGTGGGCGGTACTGGGATTGAACCAGTGACCTCTTCCGTGTCAGGGAAGCCTGGCTAGCAGCTTCCCGAGGTTGGATGTCGCGGAACATGCCATTGACCTGCGTTTTCCTGGCGTGACATTGCCTGGCGTGGCGGAACGACTGCCGGTGTTGGCGCTGGGTTTGGCTCTGCTTTTCCCCGGCTCGGGGACAGTCCCGAGAGGCGCGCAGAAAGTATCGTCCTTCGCCGGTCTCCAGGGCACTGACTGGCGCCAACGGTGATCGCTCGTCGCGTCGAAGCCGGGATAACTGAAACTGGGCAGATGCTACCGCGGCAGCCGGTCTGGCCGCCGACGCTGCGGGTCCGGCTGCCTGACGCAGGGCCGACGCGGTCGGGCCGCACGGTGCAGGGTCCACACAGATTAGGCGGGAATGCGCGGGGGCAATCGCTTTTCGGGCTCTGCCTGCCGCCGCCTGCCAGCCGGCGCGGGTTGCATGGCTCCTCATGACCTCCGGGCGACCGGAATGCTCGCTCATGGCCCTTTCCGGAGCGCCCCGAGAGTGACACCAGAAAGCGACAGGCGTGCGCGTCGATCGCGTACGAGGGCAAGAGTTGCGCCCGAATTCGAAGGCGATGATGCGCTCGGCTGCACGCCCGCCGCCGCGTCCGAAGCCAGCCATACGATCGGCGGGCCATCACGGCGGGCTCAAGGCACCCGGCCCTCGGGCGCCGTGCTGATGGCACCATGTCAGTGATGGTCGGGCCCCAGGCAGAAGCAGGTTGATGGTTACGCCTGTGTCCCGCACGTCGGCGGCCATCGTCTGGGATAGCGCCTCGTCGCCGGCACGGTACGGCCCGTGAGGGACGGACGGTTGGGTGCATGGTCGAAGGGCTCACCGTGGTGTTGACGATGCGGCCGCCGTCGGCGGCCCCCTGCCTGGCCGTCTGCCGCCGCCGGACAATGCGACAATCGGGAGGCCCCTTTCCCGTGCTGTGCTGCGGGTTGTTATCAAGCCGAGGCTTGGTAGACCAGGTAGAGCACCCCGTTGTCGTAGGTCGTGCTGTGAGCCAGCGTCCAGCTGGTTGGCGGGTTGTCGGGAAAGAGGCGCGGCCCGGCACCCCGGGTGACGGGGTAGACGAACAGGTGCAGCTCGTCGAGCAGTCCGTCAGCGATGAGGGCCCGTACGAGCGTGGAGCTGCCGCTCACGTAGATGCCGCCGTCGACTTCGGCTTTGACCTGGCGGATGGCGTCGGCGCTGTATGGGCCGACGATCTTGGAGTTCTGCCAGGTTCCTTCCTTCAGGGTGGAGGAGACGACGTACTTGGTCGACTCGTTCATGAACGGTGCGCCGGGGTCTTCGTCGGCTGTGCGGGCCGACCAGGCGGGCTCGAACATCTCGTAGGTGTTGCGGCCCAGCAGGATCGCATCGCAGCTGGACATGAGATTGCCGATGTCCTGTCCCATGGCCGGGTCGAAGCCGAAGTCGAAGGTCCAGGTAGGAGCGTCGATCACGCCGTCGAGGCTGGTGAACTCGTGTACTCGGATCGTTCCCATCGTTGGTCGTTCCTTTCGGTTTCGGCGGCGAACTGTTCGCCACTCACCCTTTCCACGAACGGCGAGCGCCCGAATCGACACCGAATCGCCAGAAGATTCCCGGATCGGTTGTCCGCTCAGAGGGCGGCCCGCTGCCGGACGAGGAAGTCGCGTTCGACCGCGTTCGTGGTGAGTTCGATGGCTCGGTCGTAGGCGGCTACTGCCTCGTCGTGGCGGCCGGCGCGGGCGAGCAGGTCGGCGCGGGCGGCGTGGTATGGCTGGTAGCTGTCGAGAGAGGCGGGGTCGATCTCGGCGAGAGCGGCGAGGCCCTCGACGGGCCCGTGGAGTTCGGCGACGGCCACCGACCGGTTGAGGGCAACGACGGGGTTGGGACGGAGAGCGTAGAGCTGGTCGTAGAGGGCGATGATCTGCGACCAGTCGGTGGATTCGGCGGTGGGTGCGTCGGCGTGGACGGCGGCGATGGCCGCTTGGATCTGGAACGGGCCGGGCTGGTTGCGGCGCAGGCACTCGCGTACGAGCTCGTGGCCTTCACCGATCAGCGTTCGGTCCCATCGGGTGCGGTCCTGGTCGGCGAGACGCACCATCGTTCCGTCGGCGGCGATGCGGGTGGGACGGCGGGACTCGGTGAGCAGCATCAGGGCGAGCAGTCCGACGGCTTCCGGTTCGTCGGGCATCAGCTCGACGAGGGTCCGCCCGAGCCGGATGGCTTCGGTGGACAGGTCGGTTCTCGTCAGTGTCTGCCCAGAGGTGGCGGTGTGACCTTCGGTGTAGATGAGGTAGATCGCCGCCAGGACGGCGTGGAGCCGGTCCGGCAGCTCGGCGGCGCGAGGTATGCGGTAGGAGGCGTGGTTGTCGTGGAGTTTGCGCTTGGCCCGTACGATCCTTTGCGCCATCGTCGCCTCAGGTACCACGAAGGCCGTGGCGATCTCGCCGGTCTCGAGCCCGCCGAGGAGGCGGAGGATGAGAGCGACCTGGGCGTCGGCGGCCAGGGCGGGGTGAGCGCACAGGAACATGAGCCGGAGCTGATCGTCGGCGACGACATCGACGAAGTCGTCGAGTCTGTCGAGTTCGGGATTGTGGTCAGGTTCCATGCTGTCGATGTGGAGTCGGTGGGCAGCGAGATGCCGCTCGCTGCGGGTTGATTCGCGGCGGAGCCGGTCGATGGCGCGGTTGCGGGCGGTCGTGGTGATCCAGCCACCCGGGTTGGGCGGTATCCCCGTCCGGGGCCACTGCTCGGCGGCGATGGCGAACGCCTCCGCCACGGCGTCCTCGGCGAGGTCGATATCGCCGAGGACGCGGATCAGGGTGGCGGTGCAGCGGCCGGCTTCGCGCCGGAAGACCTCGTCGAGCGTCGTCGGTCACCCTTCGCCGGGCCGGACCTCGACCGGTCCTTCGCAGGCAGCGGCCGCCTTGCCGGCCCATTCCAGGGCGGCGTCGAGATCGGCGGCTTCGATCATCCAGAAGCCGCCCATCTGCTCTTTGGTCTCGGCATAGGGACCGTCGGTCATCGAAACGTCTCCTCCTGAGGATCGCACGACCGTGGCCGACGACGCGGGGTGCAGGCCGGCGGCGAACACCCAGGCGCCCGCTTGTCTGCAGTTCCTCGTTGAATGCTCCGACCTGGGCGACGCGGCGCTGGGCGTCGGGGGTGGAGAAGTCGAGCTCGTAGGTGTCGTCGTGCCAGACGGAGATCAGGTATTGCGGCATCGTGGTGGCTCCTTCTTGATAGCGATCAGGTTCGGTCAGTCGGCGTGTCGGGCGAGCACAGGAACAATGATCGCCGCTGCGACCAGGTGCAATGCAATAAGGGCCATCTTGCTTGCGGCCGTGTCTGCGAACGCCGCCGGGGCGAGA
The DNA here is from genome assembly GCA_963805805.1 of uncultured Actinomycetota bacterium. GTDB lineage: Bacteria > Actinomycetota > Actinomycetes > Streptosporangiales > Streptosporangiaceae > JAJYUU01. Next base: position 489,841 of record CAWDVS010000015.1, read on the forward strand.
CAGGATAGCGCAGCGAGCCCAGTGGTCATCTGGATGAACCGCGGACGCGGGGCGGAGCTGCGCCGGTTCAGCACGGCGAGAAGCACCCCGCCGATTGCCGCCGCGATGAAAGTGATCTGAGCGAAGCCGGCGAGTGGGATCTGGCCGTGCACTGCCAGCGGAATTCCGGCTGCGCGCAGGACAGCCGCACCGGCGGTCGTGGCCCCGGCGGCCAACACACCGACCGAGACGGTGGCCCGCGGCAGCGTGCGGGTCAGGCGAGAGGCAGCGCGCTTCACGCTGATGTCGGCCGAGGTGGTATCTGTGGACATGGCTGGTCCCTTTCATAGCGGCGGTGCCCGCTGCACCGCTCAGCCTGTCCACGAACGACCTGCAGCGAATCGACACCAAGACAAGAGAAACTTCGGATCCGCGTTAACCGGGAAGATCTCGACATTCGTTGCTCGGACGTCCGGCGGTGGCTGCACCCGCCTGTGCCAGGAACACGTTCGTCACCAGCGTGGAGCGAAGGATTCGCTGCGCTGGAGTGCTGTACGCATCTGCTCTAAGTGATCTGGCGTTGCGGCGGCCGTCGCGCGCAACGGCAAAGGGCTTAAGCGCCACCGGATCCAACGAGGTCGCCGCGGCTGTCAGTCGGTACGTGGCCAGTGCGGGCCGAGGTAGGGGTATGGGTGCTCGTGGCTCCAGCGGTCGAGGATGGCCGCCAGGGCCGGGGCCTGGCCGCCGCCTGCAGGCAGGTTCTGTTTTAGGACGAATATGAGCATCAGGTCGCGCTCAGCGGAGAAGTCGGCAACATTCTCGGTGACGACGGCGCGGCCGCCGACGCGGGCTGCGTCCGCAACCTGAGTGTCCGGTGCGCCGCGCAGACCGATCTCGGTGACGTGGACCGCGTCGTGGCCGTACTTGTCCCTCAGCAGGTTCGCGGCCGTCGGCGGGAACATCTCGTCGAGCAGGAACGCGGTCACCTCAGCAGAGCCTCCCGCTCGCCGGCAGCCTTGCGGCTCCTCTCGGCCACCGCCCGGTTGCGCTTGATCCGGTCGCGGATGTCTTCGGCGTGGCTGGCGGCGTAGTCGAGCGCGACGCGGATCAGCCGGGGATGCAGCTCAGATTCCTCGCTCAGCACAGCGATGCGCTGCTCTTCCGAACCGTTAAGTTCCTGGAGCCTGGCGACGATCTCCCACACGTCCGGGCCGGCAGCGAGCGCGGGCCGACGGTAGTACGCCGGCCGCGGAAGATGACCCCGGGATAGTCCAGCTGGTCGATGCCCTCAACGATGAGCTGGTCCAGCAGCGCCGTGGCAGTCACGCCATCATGAACGGACCGGGAGGCGAGGCGGCTCTTAGCGGCATCGCTGATCCGGAAGGACGTGCTTCTGGGCATCCTGACCTCCTAGCGCTCGGCAGCATTGTACCGCAACGTAGCGCTCTTAAGCTACAGGCCGTCTTGCGCGGTGATCCTTCCCGCATGTGCGATCGCGCGCAGGCTCAGCCGTATCTGCCCAAGGGAGATGGCGGTGGCGGTGCCGGAAATGGCGGGGCCTTCGGCAAGCTTTGGCTCTGCGTGGATCTGAGTTTGGCTCTGCTTGGTTAGCGGAACTAACGAGTGTGCATTCGAAAACATACTGTTGAACTGGTGGGCGGTACTGGGATTGAACCAGTGACCTCTTCCGTGTCAGGGAAGCCTGGCTGGTGGCCGCCCGAGGTTGGATGCGGCAGAACGTGCCGTTGACCTGCGATTTCCTGGCGTGACATTGCCCGGCGTAGCGGAACGACTGCCTGTGTTGGCTCTGGATTTGGCTCTGCTTTCCTCGGCTCGGCGACGGTGCCAAGAAGCGCGGGGAAGTATTGTTCTTCGCCGGTCTCCAGGGTTCTGACTGCCCGCTCGACCGTGGCCGGGATTGCCTGCTACGCAGAACTCTTGATAACCGCGCGCCGAGCCGCCGATATGCGCGGTCCGTAGATCAAGTGCAGGTAGATCGGCGGCAGCACACATCGTTCATTATGCGTGTGCGCGCTGGTCGCGGGGCAGCGGGATGTCTTCGCGTCGGGCACCAGGACCTCATCGACGAGCGTCGCGTCCCCCGGTGCTCAACGACTCATAGAAACGCCGGACGGCGGTCTCGGCTTCGGTCATGCGTTCGCAGGCTAACCGTCGCGGGCCGATGATTCAGCCTTCTGCTTCAGGCGGGTGAGCCAGACGGGCAGCGAGTTGTCGAGGATGGTTTGCATCCCGGTGGAGTCGGCGTCTACCGGGTCGCCGACGAATGATTCGGTGGTGATCACGTGGACGCCGGCAGGGCTCTGCGCGAACAGCCATTCGTGGGTTCCCATGATGCCTTGCGCGGCGCCGCCCCATAGCGTGCGGGAGTGGTCTTCGACGATGTAGATCGTCGAGGTGACGGTGAAGTCGTAGCTGGTCCAGGTGAAGGAGTTGGCAGGGGCGAATGCTCCATCGAGTTTCGCGGCGGTCACCTCTAGGTTCCAGGCGGGCCAGGCGTCCACGTCGGTGTGCAGGTTCCACACCATGTCCAGCGGCGCGGCGATGTCGATCTCGTGGTGTGCGATCACGGGTGCGTCGCGGTCGATGCCGGTTGGGGTGGTCATGTGCGTGCCTTTCTCAGCTGGTCTGGTGGCGAAGTATGTAGATGCCGGAGTTGCCTTCGGACATGTAGATCACGCCTCGGCGGTCGACCAGGACGTCCTGGGCCTGGTGGACGAGCTTGGACGGTATTGGCCCGCGGCGCTCCTTGGGGTCGTCGGGGATGTAGTACCCGGTGATGTGGGGGTCGTGGGGGTCGCTGATGTCGTAGATCTGCAGGCCGGCACTGAAGTAGGCGATGTAGACGTGCTGGTCGTTGGGTGCCAGGCAGTCCAGGCCTTGCTGCTGGTGCTGGTTGTGCGGCCCGAACCGGCCGCCCTTGGCGCAGAAGCACGGGGCGTCGTATCCCCGGGCCGGCCGGGGCTGGGGGAACAGGGCCATCAGGATCGGGTCGGACTCGTCGGAGATGTCGACCGTCGCGGCGTAGGAGGCGGGTTCGTCGCAGTACTCGCGCAGCGCCTCGTCGTTGATGACCACGACGTCGCGGCCGGGCAGCGGCACCGCCGAGTGCACGGCGATGGTGCTGCCCAGCGGCGGGTAGACCGGCAGCGTGGAGACATGCGCCGGGTGGTGCTTGTCGGCGATGTCCAAGATGACCATCCCGCCGCGCATCCACGGGCAGTAGGCCCGATCACCTACGGCATAGGCGCCGCCGTGCAGAGACAGGCCGTGCTGGGGGTAGGGGCGGCAGGCGGTGAGCTTGCGCTGGTCCTCGGGGGTGTAGGTCTCTCCGGCCGCCTTGTGCTGCCCCGGGTGCCACCAGGTGCCGGCGGTCTTGGGGTTGGCCGGGTCGGCGATGTCGACGATGGCCAGGATCTGGCCCTCGAAGCCGGGCAGGTTGCTGGTGGCGTAGACCCACTGGCCGCCGTTGTAGAAGTTGCGGTGGGTGCCGGTGCCGCCGCTGACCCACTGGCCCAGCAGCTGGGGGCGGTCGGGTTCGCGCACGTCCCAGATGAGGAAGCCGTCCTGCGGCTTTGCGGCCGTATCGCCGATTGTCAGGCCGGGCGGCGGGTGCTCCAGCGCGGTGATCATCGTCCCGTCGGCCACCTGCACCTGAATGGTCATGGTGTTGGGCGGCCCATCGAGCCAGCGGAGCAGCTCGGGGTGCTTGGGGTCGGTCACGTCCAGGATGCTCCAGCCCGAGTGCCAGAACCCGGCGACGTACAGGAAGAACCGGCCCCCGGCTTCCTGCAGGGCCAGCTTGAAGCCTGACCGGCCATCGAGGTCGTGATAGGCGAGCAGGTCAACGTTGTGGTGCCACAAGGTCAGGCCTCCGCCTGTCCGCCGGCTGCAGAGGGCTGGCCCGTGCCGTCGGGGACCGTGAATGAGCCCGCTTGGGCCACCAGCGCCGCGATCTCGGGTGCTCCTGGTAGTTGCGGGCCTGCAGCGCGGCGATCTTCTCGCCGAGCTCCGGATCATCGGAATCCGAGACGTCGATGGCCGCGAACTTCTCGAGGTTGGGGATGCCCCACAGCTCCTCGCGCACATGCGCCGGATGGGTCAGGTATGCCCAGTAGCCGTCGAGGTCCTCGACCACGTACACGGCGCCGTACTCGAACTCCCCGCCAAGCTCGGGGCCCACGACGTAAGACTTCACCGCGGGGTTGGCCGCCCCGGACTGGTGAAGCATCTCGAGGCCTGCTTCGCGCTGCTCATCGCTCAAACCGGGCTTGATGGTGAACAGGTTGATGTGGAAGATCATGGTCTTCTCCTTCTGCTCGTGACCGGGGGGCCTCGGTGACAAAGAACCACGAGCACGGACGCATGGAGGTCTGGCCCTGCCGGGGGACACCGCCGACGCCGCAAGACGGTAACCTGATCTGCGGCCGCTGGCACCTCCAAGGCCAGTACGCCGGCGGAATGCCGGCCGCAGCCCGCCGCCCCGGGCAGCCAGGTCGACTTCACCGGGACCGACATACTTCGCATCGACAACGGACTGCTCGCCGAGTACTGGCTCAACTCCGACGTCTACGTCATGGCCGCACCAACTCGGCATGACCACCTGACGCGGACAGGCAGCCTAAAGCGGGCGACGCTCAGAGCTTGCTGTTCTGTATCCCGCTTTCGACTTCAATCTGCCAGAGGCAAACCGTTGCAATATTGGCATTCGGCGCCCTGTCATCGCCGGCTCGGATGCTATGTGACCCAACGATCCGGACAGCCGCAGCCAATGTTGCGATTAATCATGCGCATCACAGCATGATCATGCGCCGATCTGGTGCTCTCTATTCAGGCATGTGCGAGCGTCGGCAGCTGAGCTTCAGGCGGCAGTAGTGCCGGCGGTGTCGGTGACGGGGAGGCGGACTGTCCGGTCGCCGAAGTCGGCGACGAGGTCGAGGCGGCCGCCGAGTGCTTCGACGTAGCGGGCGATGACCTCGAAGGAGGTGACTTCGCCGTGTTCGATCTGCGAGATGCGGGCGATGCTGACGCCCATGGTGGCGGCGATGTCGCGCTGGGCGAGGCCGAGTTGCTTGCGGGCCCGGGCGAGCTGGTGCCCGCGGGCCCGGGCGAGCAGGGTCCGGGCTCCGGCTTCGATCTCTTCAGGAGGGACGCCTGCTGCGTGTAGTTCCCGTTCCAGGGTTTCCCAGTCCTGCGGGGTGCGCTTGGCCATCGTCTGTTACTCCTGGTTCTCTGTCGTGTAGTCGCGGTAGAGCCGTTCGGCGATCGGGATGTTGTCGCGGTACCAGCGCTGCCAGTTTCCGGCCTTGTCGCCGCCTAGCAGTAGGAGCGCCGATCGCGCGGGGTCGAACGCGAAGATGATCCTGATCTCGGAGCGGCCGCGTGATCCGGGGCGCAGTTCCTTGAGGTGATGGATCGTTGCCCCCTTGAGCCGGTCGACTAAGGGACGGCCGAGCGCGGGCCCTTCCTCGCGCAGCGCGGCGACCGCCTGCGCTACCTGAGTCGCCGAGGCGAGATCCTCTTTGATCAGCACGGTGAACCAGGCTGCGTACTCGTCGGTGACCTTGACAGCCCACGGCAAGCTAAACCTCCCGATTCAAGGCTACGCTTAACTCTAACGTATCGGTCCCGGCCGCGACAACGCGCCGTCAGGCGGCTGCGTTGCCCCGGATGGCGCTCCGGCCGGGGGCTGGCAAGCTCCCGGCTTTCTGCTGAATCGGGTTTGATCATCCTCGATGACCGCTTCCGTGCCGGGAAGCACCGAGTGTCGCCTGACGTCGCCGGCGATCGCGCGACCTGGCCGAAGGCGTTACGGTGGTCACGCTGAGAGCTCGTAGCGCCAGGACTTTGGCTCTGCCTGGGCTCTGGTTTGGCTCTTTTCGTTAGCCAAGACAACGACTAGGTATTCGAAAACATGCTGTTGACCTGGTGGGCGGTACTGGGATTGAACCAGTGACCTCTTCCGTGTCAGGGACGATTCCTCGATGTCTGGCCGAAGCTGCGCGCGGCTCAGCATCGCGTCTAGCTGGAACTATCGAGGCCGTACGACGCTGTCCGTTGCCTGGCGACGGTTGTTGATGGCTAGCAGAACGGCTATCAGCCAGCCTCGAGCGATTCTGACTCGCGAGATATCGGCACACGGCTCACTCCGCAGACTGGGTGCGCTTGCGTGTGAACTGCCGTGTTTGATCGGCAAAAAAGCGTTTGCTGCGGAAAGCGTGTGTCAGTGGGTGAACGGCCATGGGATCAGGTGTCAACTGCGACTCCCATTTCGCAATGGTGAGAGCTATCCGCTGCCGCTACCCTGCTCCGGCTGCGGCGATCAGTCCGACTGACGCGCCGGCGAGGCAGAGCCCGCTCAGCCTTGCCACGGTGAGCCGCTCGCCCAGGAGCACACGGGCGAGCACGATGGTCACTGCCGGGTACAGCGAGGTGAGGACGGCGGTCACGGCGAGCAGGCCCGCGTGAGTGGCATAGAAGTACAGCAGTTCCCCGGCCGCGCCGGTCACGCCCGTCAGCGCCGCCAGCCCACTGACGCTCCGCACGGGTCGACGTGCTTCTCCGATAAAGGCGCCCAGGCAGGCCACCGCGACGACCGCCGAGACCTGAGAGGCCGCGGCCGGCCAGAGGCCACTGCCGGAGCCCGCGCGGTTCAGCCCGATGAACAGGAGCGCGAAACCGGCACCGGCGAGTAGTCCCCATGCGACCCCTGCTGCGCGATGCCGAGATCCAGCTCGGCCCGATGCAGCCGGGCTTGCTGACACGCCAATGATCGCCGGCAGTGCGAGCGCGATCCCGATAGTCGCCAGCGTGCCGGGCCGTTCCCCGAAAAGGAGCCCGGCGAGTACCGAGAATCCCGCAGAGCCGATGGCGCTGAGCGGCCCCGCCACGCTGAACTCGGCGTTCCGGTATCCGGCGAACAGGGCAAGTGCCCCTATCGCTTCGCCGAGTCCGGCAGCCGCTCCCCAGGCGAGAGCCGCCGGGGAGGGCGCGGACAGACCTGCGAGCGGCAGGATGAGGATCATCAGGACCGCGCTGACACCCTCGGCCAGGATGGTCACGCGGATGATACCGGCGCGGCGGGCCGCCAGGCCGCCCGCGTAGTCGGAGCTCCCGTCAGCCGGCAGCAGAGAAAAGGGCTAGCAGGATGGCGAGCATGACCGGCCTCCGTCTCGCTTAGGGCAGTCTCTGAATTCCGCGTGCTGACGGGCTGCGGTTGCCATGACGTCCGTTCCGCGAGGCGCGGCGACGCCGTGGCGGCGCCGGGATACCTGCGGGGATCCGTGCGGGTGCGGCAGTCGGGACACCGCGTCATCGGTAGCTGCCGATGTAGTCGTAGTGGCCGTTCAGGCTTCCCGCGGCCGGGGTGATCGGGGCGAGAGCGTCGTACGGCTGGACTGTTTCCTGCGATGTGACGTTCCCCTGGGTGTAGGTGTCGGCTGGCACGGCACCGGGTCCGATCCCGTCCTGGACCCAGGAGAACAACGGGGTCAGGAAGTCCGCGAGGTTGATGCTGTGGTCCGGCCCGGCCAGGCAGTGGTAGGCGCCTGGGATCATGTACAGCCGGGAGAAGGCCTGACTGGCGCGAAAGCCACCCGTTCTCTGCTCGACCGCCCTGTAGTAGTCGAGGGTCGACCAGGGCGAGATGGCCTGATCAGCCCAGCCGTGGTAGAGGATCAGCTTCCCGCCGCGGGCCGCGAAGGGACGCAGGTCGGGGTTGTTGGCGTTGTAGAGGACGTTGCCCAGCCGGTTGAGCCGACGGAACTCGGCGTCGGTGAACCTGACGTCGGCGAGGCTGAAGCTGTCCGGCGGATTCGGTACGAAGGCCATGTACTTCAGGTAGTTCAGAGCCATGACCGCGTCCGTCGTGTCTCCGGGAGCTGCCGTGTCGGCCGCTGGCTCGATGAAGTAGTCCGGCCAGGTCAGCTCGGATCCATACGGCTGGCCGCCGTTGAACAGGCTCCGGCCCCGCGCGTCGGTCGGGCCGCGGTAGAAGTCGCGGACCGCCTGCACCTGCGGCTGGGTCAGGCACGAGTCGGCGGGGTGTCCCGCCGGGCACAGGATGGACGCGGGGTCGAATCCGCATAGGCGCGGGTCGGCGATAGTCCCCTGGCCGTTCCCGCAGGCGCGGATGACGGCCGCGTGCAGGGCCGGGATCTGCTCCGAAGTCACGATCTGGTGACCATCCGGGGCGGTGTTGCTGCGGACCATCCATGCGTTGAACAGCGCCAGCGGCGCCAGGTTACTGGCGGGTGCCCCGGCCACAATCCCGTTGAAGTCGCGCGGGTATCGCTGCGCCAGCATGAGCGCTTCCCGGCCTCCGGTGGAGCATCCGTCGAAGTAGGCAAAGGCGGCTGGCTGCCCGTAGAAGGCGTTGATGACTGCCCGGGACATCTCGGCCAGGCTGTGCTCGGACGTCAGGCCGAAGACGGTCCGCAGCCTCACGCTATTCCTGGCCCACGAGCCGTCGGTTGGGCCGCCTGTATGCCCTTCGTCGTCGGCTGCGAGGGCTAGTTCCCCGTTTTGGACAGCGGCGCAGGTGATGCCGGCGTCCGGGTAGTCGGACAACGGGACCTGCCCGCAGTAGATTTCGCAGCCTTCCTGCACGTACTGGCCGTGCCAGGTGGTGGTCGGGAGCTTAAGCTCGAAGTGGGTATTCGGGGCGAACACGCCGCTGACGTGGCAGAACGACACGGGCTTGTCAATCACGACCTCGGTCACAACTGTGGCGGACGTCACCTTGCCGGGGGCGCCTGGCACCATGGCGAGATCCAGCTCGGCCAGCGAGGAGCACGACGTGACCGGCGTGATCAGGCCCGCGGCCTGGTTACGGGCCGTCGGCAAGGTCGTGCGGGGTCCCGCTGATGCCGAGCTGCTGGCACCCATCAGCTGGGCGGCAGCCAGCACCGCAACCAAGGCGATGAGGGGCCGCATTCGGATGGGAGATTTCATCGGGCCGGCGTGCTCTCGGAGCACGTGCCGCGTCTTTGATCGCTTGTGGCTGCGCTGCGTACTCGTGGGCTGGCGAGTCATCGCTCGCTCCTTTGCCTCTGGTAGTGCTCGGCGGCTATTCGGGTCGCGGGTTCCACCGGAAGCGGCGGATGGCGATCAGGGCTCCAGTGCCGCCCCAGGCGGCCAGGACGGCGAGGTTCCGCCAGTCGAAGCTGGTGTGCTGTGCGAACGGGCCGAGCAGGGCTTCGTTGAGGGGCCGAACTGGCAAGGCGCCGGCGATTCGGTTGAGCATCTGAGAGTGGATGGGCATGTACGTGCCGGAGATGAACAGCAGCGGGAAGAGGACGAGCTGCACGACTGCAGGCGCGGCCTCGGAGTTGCGGATCAGGGATGCCACGGCGACGCCGAGGGCGCAGAAGCTGGCGGCGCCGAGCACCAATGCGACTGCTATCGCGGCCCAGTGGGTGGGGAACGGCATTCCGTACAGGCTGCCGATGCCGACGATGAGGGCGACGTCCACGGCGCTGACCACGACGCAGTGCGCGAGCAGCCCGAGGAAGTAGGCCCAGGCCGGCAGCGGGGTGGCTCGTACGCGCTTGAGGATTCCGTCCTGACGGCGCATCGCCAGTACGATCGCCAGCTGGCTGTAACACGAGCCCACCACCGAGACCGCGGTGATCGTTGGCACGTAGTACTGCAGGGCCGACATCCCGTAGAAATATGAACTCCCGCCGCCACCGCGGAACAGTGCGCCGAAGATCGTGATGATGACGACCGGGAAGACGAACGTAAAAAACGCGCTTTGCGGGTTACGCCAGAATGACAGCTGCTCGTAGCGGATCTGGTGCCACAGCAAGGCGGCGTCATGGCGCGGGGCCCGGTGGGTAGCAGCATTCATTGTGTGCTCTTTCCATCAGACTTTCGACAGGCCATTGCTGGTCAGGCGCAGGTAGATGTCCTCCAGGCTCGGGCGGTCGACCGAGAGCCGGTCGAGCGCCAAGCCGTGCCGCAGCGCCCAGCCAGTCAGCTGATGCAGCATCTCGGTCGGCTCGGCCGTTTCGATTGCAACCAGGTCCTCGCGCCGGACGGCATCGGCTGGCAGGTCGGCGACGTCACATCCGTCGGGCAGGGCGAAGCGGATGCTTGTCTGGGCGGTGTCGCGTCCGCCGATGGAGGACGGCGTACCCTCGGCCACGATCTGGCCGCTGACGATGACCGCCACGCGATCGGCCAGAGCCTGAGCCTCGTCCATATAGTGCGTGGTCAGCATGATGGTGGTCCCGGAGCCGCGCAGATCGCGGACGATCTGCCACGCCTCGCGGCGCGCGCCGGGGTCGAATCCCGTGGTTGGCTCGTCGAGGAAGAGCAGTTCCGGGTTTCCGATCAGCCCCAGCGCCAGGTCCAGGCGCCGCTTCTGGCCCCCCGATAGGGTCCGGACCTTTTTCCGCTCCTGCCCCGCAAGGTCGGCCAGCGCGATCACCTCGTCGACATCGCGGGGAGCCGGGTAATACCCGGCGCTGCGGGCGATCGTCTCGCGGACGGTGAGATAGGGCTCGACCGCGATGTCCTGCAGAACCAGACCGATGCGCTCGCGCAGCGCCCGGCTGTCGGACCGGTCTCCGGGATCGGTACCGAGCACCTCAACCGATCCGCGGTCACGGGCGCGGAATCCCTCGAGGATCTCCAGGATCGTCGTCTTGCCGGCGCCGTTCGGCCCGAGCAGCGCGAAGATCTCCCCGTGCTCGACGGTGAAGCTCACTCCGCGCACGGCCTGCAGGGCCCCATAGCTTTTGCCGAGCCCCGCCACGGCGACCGCTCTCGATATGGGCGGTGCAGCCGGGGCGGACGCGCTCGCAGCCGTGGCGACGGCCGGGGCTAGTTGCGTACGCACCGGACCTCCACCGACACATCGAGGTAGCGCCCGGCGAGCCCGCGGTATGCGGTGACCCCGAACTCGGTCCGGTCGACGCGAGCTGACGCTCGGGCGGTGAATGACCGCGACGATACGGCGGACAGCTCGATCGCCAGGGTGACCGGCCTGGACACGCCATGGGCGGTGAGGATGCCGGCCAGGACCGGGCCGCCTCCCTGATCGGCCATGAAGGTGATGACGGGGTACCGGACGGCATCGAGCAGACCAGCCGACATGACGGTCTTGTCTCGCTGCCGGTTGCCGGTGCGGAAGCTCGCCGTCTCGATCTCCGCATGGATGCTGCAGTCCGACCGCGGCTCGGCGACATTCACCGTCCCGGCATGGACCGCGAAGCTGCCGTGGACCGGCGCCAGCCCAAATAGGTGCCGGGTACTGAACGTGACCTCCGAGCAGCTGGGGTCGATCTCGTACAGCCCTGGCTGGAATGTCGCCAGCGCGGGCGGTGAGTCACTCACGGCGCCGGTCTTCATCCGGTCGATGTTGGGAGCAGCCACTTCTGTCCTCCTGACACGGTGCGCTTTGTTCTTGGCACGCTAGGAGGACCTCGCGGACCGGGCATCACTCAGAAGTGGACATGCCAGGTGGAATCTTCCGTGGCGGCACCGGCACCAAGGTGCCGAAACGGAGCTTGAGGATCGCCATACGATGAGGTGGAGCGCTGGCAGCGCGCGCCGGTTCTCCCTGCCGGGAGGTGTGGGGCCGGACTGGCAAAAAGTGAAGGTGGACAGGCGAAAATGCCGCCCCGCGCGAATGAAGGAGGCGGCTACAGGATTGCGCCCAGGGATATGACCTGATTCCTTAGAGGAGGCGGTGAAAGTGACGGTAAGCCGTGGCTGAGCGGCCTGCGGCGAGAGGATCCGATGTCGCGGCTGAGGGACGCGACGGCCTGCTGGTCACTAAGTTGCACGTGCCTGGTCCGCGGCCTGGTTTCGTCCCACGATCCCGGCTTGTGGAACGGCTCTATGAGGGACTCGGCCGAGGGTTTGTCCTGGTCTGTGCCCCGGCCGGCTCCGGCAAGACGGCGCTGCTGGCTGATTGGGCTCGGCGCCGCGGCCGGCCGAGGGCCTGGCTGTCGCTGGATGCGGGGGACAACGACCCGGCTCGGTTCTGGCGGCATGTGGTGGCTGCGCTCGATGGGGCGTGCCCTGGCATCGGCGATCGGATGGCCCCGCTGCTAGGACCGCCGCCGTCGTCGTCTGAGGCGCTGGCCACGGCTGTAATCAACGAGCTGGCTGCGCGCCCCGGCGAGGACGGGATAGTGCTGGTGCTGGATGACTACCATCTTGTCGGTTCTGGGCCGGTGCATGCGTCGGTTGATTTCCTGCTGGAACACCTGCCGCATGGGCTGCACTTGGTGCTGGCCAGTCGTGCCGACCCACCGCTGTCGCTCGCGCGATTGCGGGCCCGCGGGCAGCTGACGGAGATTCGGGATGCCGAGCTGCGGTTCACCGCCGGTGAGGGCGCGGCCATGCTACGTGAAGCGGCGGGCGCTGACTTGGCCGATGCGACAGTGGCGGCGCTGTCGGCACGCACCGAAGGCTGGGCGGCCGGCCTGCAACTGGCCGCCTTGGCGATGCGCGGGCAGGCGGATGTGCCCGGCTTTGTCGCGTCGTTTACTGGCAGCCACCGTTATGTGCTGGACTACCTGGCCGAGGAAGTGTTCGAGCAGAGGAGCGACGAGGAACGCGCCTTCCTGCTGGAGACCTCGGTACTAGAGCGCCTCAGCGGCTCGCTGTGCGATCAGGTCACCGGCCGCGCCGGCAGCCAGGCACTGCTGGAGCAAGTGGAGCAGGCCGGGCTGTTCCTTGTGCCGCTGGATGACGTGCGCGGCTGGTGGCGCTACCACCATCTGTTTGCCGACTTGCTCCGCGTTCGCCTGCTGGCGGAACAGCCCGCCCGCGCGAGTCAGCTGCACCGCAACGCCGCGGCCTGGTGCGACGAGCATGGGCTGGCCGATGACGCGATAAGTCATGCGGTGGCCGCCGGAGAGATGCTCTGGGCTGCCAGGCTGATCGAGCGCCACTTTGACACTCTCTACAGTCTGCGCGGCGAAGGCGCAACGATTCAGCGGTGGCTTTCAGCGCTCCCCGCTGATCTGGTCAGGTCCCGCACCCGGCTGCTGCTGGCACAGGCACTTATGGCCGCTGCCAGCGGCCGCGTGGAGGCGCTGGAGCCGCTGCTCGACGGGGCCGAGAACGCGTCGCCAGGCGCGGCCGATGAGCCGTTCGAGCCCACAATCGGCAGGGCCGACAGCATGTTGGTGAATGCGCCCGCTCTGATCGCGCTCAATCGTGCTTACCTCACCCAGCTCCGCGGTGACGCAGGAGGTACGGCCAGGTTCGCCTCGCGGGCGATGGCCGAGCTCGGCGAGGGCGAGCGGCTGCTGGGCTCCGTCGCCCAGTGGAACCTTGCCGTAGCCGAGTGGCTCCGCGGCCGACTCGCGGAAGCCGAGCGCGCCTTCGCGTCCAGCATTGCCGGGTGGCAGGCAGCCGGCCAGCACCTTGTGACTGCATGGGGCGGCTATGAACTCGGCCAGGTCCAGCGCGGCCAGGGGCGTCTGGACGCTGCCATCCAGACCTGCCAGCAGGCGTTGGAAATCACCGCAGTGCCCGGCCAGCCGCCTATACCGGCGGCAGGCCCCGCGTATGTAGGCCTAGGTGAGGTGTCCTACCAGCGGAACGAACTCGACACCGCCATCAGGCACACCGCCGAGGGCATCGAGCTATGCCGCCAATTCGTCTACGCTCCGCCGCTAGCCACCGGCCTGATGACGCTGGCTTGGATCCGGCAGGCAACGGGTGACCCGGACGGAGCGCTCCAGGCGATCGACGAAGCTGCACAGGCCGCGCCGGGCCCGCCTGGGCTGCTCAACCTGGTCCCGTCGCAGCGGGCGCGACTGCTGCTAGTCCAGGGGGACCTGGCTGGAGCTGCCCGCTGGACCAAAGAAGAGGGCCTTACCGCGGACGACGAGCCGGCCTACCCCAGGGAACCCGGGCACCTGGTCCTCGCCCGCGTGCTGCTCGCCCAAGGTCTGCCCGACCGGGCGCTCGCGTTGCTGGACCGCTTGCACGCGGCGGCGGCCGCACAGGACCGGATCGGCAGTCTCATCGAGGCCGGCGCTCTGCGGTCGCTGGCCCTAGCGGCCAGTGGCGAGGAAACCGCCGCGCTGACGGCGCTGTCCCAAGCGCTGACCCTGGCCTGCCCCGAGGGCTATGTCCGGGTCTTCGCCGATGAGGGTCAGCCGATGGCCGCCTTGCTGGGCCGGCTGATCGCATCTTGCCGAACCGGGCAGGCCGCGGCAGAGATCCCGCTCGGCTACCTGGCCCGCCTTCAGCGCGCGCTTGACCCGGGACACGCCTCGCCGGATCCCGAGCCCGGCGCCGCACGGGCGGTGCCGGGCTTGGTCGAGCCGCTGACCAGCCGGGAGCTAGAAGTGATCGGGATGCTCGCGGCAGGCAAGTCGAACCGGGCCATCGCGGGGGAGCTCGTGGTCACACTCGACACTGTCAAGAAGCACGTCAGCCACCTTCTGAACAAGCTCGGCGCGACCAACCGGACCGAGGCAGTCGCGCGGGCACGAGAGCTTGGCCTTATTCCCTGAGCGCCATCCCCGCTAGCCGGATCAGGTAAAGAGGAACGCGGCGGCTGCCAGCATTACTGCTGCCGTCGCTCCATGGACGCCGTACACGGTGGCCGTTGGGCCGTTGCGCCGCAGCACGATGATGGCGTCGCCGACGGGAATGATGGCCGCCGCCAGCATGAATCCGCCTAGCAGACGCGGTTCCCCGGCAGCGAGGAGGACGAACAGGATCAGTCCTGAGGCGATGTCACGCACGCCCTTGACCGATAGGTAAGGGTCGGATCTGCCCCCGTCCTGCACCGCCGCGATCCCGAAGCCGGCCGCGGCAGTTCGGGGTGCAACGAGAAATCGCGTGCCTATGAAGATGATGCCCAGGCCGAGCAGCCCGGACAACCCGTAACCGATGTTTGTGAGAACCATCGTGTTGCCTTTCTTTCTTAGCCCCGGCAGGGAGCATGGCTGCTGCCTGCTCTGAGGCGGCACGTCAGGAGGTTGCGGCGCTCGCTGCCAGCCCGGCTACCGCGATCGCCATCAGCAGCGCGCGCGGGGTGATGACGCGGTCCCAGCGCGACTGCAGTGTCCTGAAGCTGGCGGGAGTCACCCCGGCGACGGCCGCAGCGGTGAGCGCGCGGTTAACCGGGGCCGCGACGTGCAGGTAGAGCCGGAGCCATGCGAGCATCGCGATGAGGGCGATGCCAGCCGCGATCGCTCCGGCTGGCGATTCGCTGACTGCCTCGGCCACGGTGGTGACGGCTGCGGCAAGGATTCCGACGAGGCCGGGGACCGGCAGGCGCCGGTCGCCGTACTGGTGCACCCGGCCCATGACCGCCGCCGCTGGGGCATCGTCGACTTTGCTCAGGGCTGGCCGCTGGACGATCGCGCAGAAGACGTCCGTGCCGTAGATAATGCCGGCGGCCATCACGCCGATGATGGCGGCTATAGTGCCGAGCGCATTCATGGGAGCCTCCCATATAGCAGCGTTGGGGACATCCGGTCAGTCAGGCCGTTAGGAGCGCGGCGGCGTGGTGCGACGTGCTCGCTGCCAGGCTGGGCTGTCATCGAAGAAGGTGTCGTAGCGCGCCTGGACCTCGAGCAGGCTCTCGGGCGGCTGCTGGCCGGTGGCGATCCTGGCCAGGTGACGGAAGTACTCGAACCGCTCGATGCCAGGGCTGATCACGATCAGCAGATCCGCGTCAGAGTCCTGTGCGGCTGCGAACGCATGCGGCATCCCGGCCGGCACGACGGCGAGGTCGCCTTCGCGTGCAAGGAGGAGACGCTCACCGGCCAGCAGCTGCGCTGAGCCGCTGAGAACATAGAACAGCTCGGACGACGAGGTGTGGTGGTGAGGATTGGCGCCGTCGGCACCGCCCTGAAGGATGACGCGCTGCGCGCTGAGCTTCCCGCCAGTGCAGGGGCTGTCGGCCAGGAGCATGACTGTCTGGGGAGGGAACCCGATTCGCTCGGCGTCCTCGGCGCGGACGAGCACCGCCGGGGGGTCGCTGGTAGTTGCGTGAGACATGGACTGCTACCTCCTGTTTATGGTTAGCGGCGCCAGGTGGTTCAAGCTGGAGTGCGCTCGCGGGGGCCGTGTTCGCCGCGACGGTGAAGGCTGATTCCGGTGGCAGAGACGAAGATCAGCAGCAGGGTCCCGGACACGTATACCGCTGAAGAAAGGCCGGCGGCGAGGAGGAGATAACCCAGGCCCGAGGTCACCAGCGCGGCGGCCAGCACGGCTCCAAGCGCGGCCAGCCAGCCAGGAAGGATGCCTGGCCTGCGCGCCAGCTGCGCGACGGCCAGAGTCATCGCGGCCAGCAGGAGCATCTTCGCCCCGTCCATCCGGGTGATCGCGTGGTATACCGTCCCGCCAGTGGCGGCCCGCCGGTCCGGCACCAGTCCTTGGAACAGCCAGGCACCTAGGGTCAGCTGCGCCAACGAGATTCCTGCTGCCGCGAGCCCGAAGGCGGCTGCGGCCTGCCCGGCGCGGGTACGGCCGGCCCGGCTGGCGGCACGGGCCACAGAGATCACCACTGCCGCCAGCGCGACTGCCGCGACGCCCTCATTCAGGGCGAACTGGGTCAGGGCGGCCCGCTGTGCCCGGCAAACGCGGTCACTACCTGCCTGCCAGATGCGGCTACCGCAGGGTTCGGCGCCCCCACCGACAGGCTGATGATCCAGGCGGCCGTGTAGCCGACACCCGCCAGTGCGGACAGGCTGACAATGCCCCGCCGGCCGGGACGGGCCGTCCGGGTGGACGAAATCTGAGCGGTCATCGAGCTTCTCCTTCGTGGGCCAGGTGGGGCGGACGGCTGCTGATAGCCCTCGGCGATGAGGTCGCGAGCGTGTGCATTCAGCCGACTCAGCGGCTGCCTCGCCGGCCATCAGTCGCCGCCAGCGGAAGTTGTCACGCCGCGAAGGCCAATGCGGCGTCGGCCTGGCGGTGCGGAGGAACCGCCCGGCCGTCGGGCAGGATCTCGCCCATGTCGTCGAATACGATCACCCCGTTGCACAGTAGGCTCCACCCCTGCGCAGGATGAAATGACAGGATGCGGGCGGCACCGCGGTCCGGGCGGTCTGCCGATGGGCACTGGGGCCGGTGCAGACACATTGCGCGCCTCCGGTTGGTGCTACGGATGGTTCTGCCACGAACGTAGGACCCGATGGCGGCGGCCGGCATCACACGAAAGTGCACCTGCGGGTGGAATCTTGCGCAACCAACCTGGGCACGAAGGTGCCGTGGGTTATCGGCGCCGCGGCTGGCCCAGGCCTTCGGCGGGTCAGGCGATGCTGCGTCGTTAAGGAATCAGGCTCAGGGCACGGGCTCGCGCGACCGCTTCGGTGCGGTTTTCCGCACCGAGCTTGGCTAGCACGTGGCTAACGTGCTTCTTGACCGTGTCTACGGTGACTACGAGTTCACGGGCGATGGCCTGGTTTGGCTTGCCAGCGGCCAGCATCTCCACCACTTCCAGCTCGCGGCTGGTCAGCTGCTCGACCAGACCGGACACCGCAACGGTCCGCTTCGCGCCATCGGCTCCGCTGTCGCCAGCGTCAAAGGCACGTTGTAGGCGGGCCAGGCAGCCTGGCGGCACCCGGGCCCCGGCGGCATCGCCCGCTCGCTGCTCGGCGACCAGCCGGGCCAGCAGTGCAGCCATCGGGGGCCCCTTGTCGGCGAAGACCCGGACATAGCCCTGCGGGCAGGCAAGGCTGAGAGTCTCCGCCAGTGACGTCACCGCCGCGGCCTCGTTGCCGGTGGCCGACAGGGCCAGCGCCCGCAGCGGCCCGACTTCGATTACGCTCCCGGTCCGATCCTGATCGACCGCGGCCATGTGCAGGCGATCCAGCAGGGCGAGCGCTTCGGCAGGCCTTCCTTGGGCAAGCAGCAGCTGGGCCAGCACTAGATGCCCAAGCTCCCGCAGGTAGTCTGCATCGTCGTCGGCCTCGAGACCGGTTTCCTGCGTCCATCGCGCGGCTTCGGCCAGGTCGCCCTGGGCCAGCAGCAGCCACGCCCGCTGCGCCGGGACCGGGTTGAGCAGGCCGGGCGGGCCCGGCGCAGACTGCTCGGCCTCGCTCATCGCGGCCAGGGCACCCGCCGGGTCACCGGTAGCCTGCCGGATCCACGCCAGCGCCGCCAGACCTGTGGCCAGCGGCGCAGAGTGGACGAACCGGCGGCACAGCGCGATGCCCTCGGTGACGTAGCGCAGCGCGCTGTCGAGTTCGTTGCGCTGGTAGGCGATCTCGGCTAGGCCGACAAATGCGACACCAGCGGCTGGTAGGTCCGGGCGGCCAGACAGTGCGGTGATCTCCAGCGTCTGCTGGCAGGTCCGAGCGGCCGCGTCCAGGCGGCCCTGGGCGCGCTGGATCTGGCCGAGCTGATAGCCCGCGTATGCAGTGAATGTGGGCTGGCCGGTTGCTCGCCAGCCCGCGACGCTGGACTCGAAGGCGCGCTCGGCATCGGTGAGTCGGCCGCGGAGCCATGCGGCCACGGCGAGGAATTCCTGGACGTCGGCGTGCAGTCTCCGCTCATCGTCGCGGCTCTGGACTAGGGCCTGCGACGCGAATATCTCCGTGGCATCGGCGTCTCCGCGGAGCTGAGCGAGGAGGCTGCGCAGGAGCGCGATCAGCGCGGGCACGTTCACCAGCAGGCTGCGTGCCGGGCCGGCAGTAGGCTCGAACGGCTCCCCAGCCGCGCTCGCGGACCAGCGCTCGGCCGCGTCGAGTAGCGGCTCCACCGCCTCCAAACGGCCGCTGAGGGCTGCCATAAGCGCCTGCCCCAGCAGCAGCCGGGGCCGGGACCGGACCAGGTCCTCGGGCAGCGCCGACAACCACCGGTGAATCGTCGCCGCTTCGCCATGCAGGAAGAAGACCGCATCGAAGTGCTGCTCGATCAGGCGGGCGGCCCAGGTCAGATCCCCGGCGGCGACTGCGTGCCTTATCGCGTCGTCAGCTAGGCCGTGCTCCGCAAACCAGCCGGCGGCCGTGCGGTGCAGCTGGGAAGCGCGGCCGGGCTGTTCGTCGTTCAGGCGAGCGCGGAGCAGGTCGGCAAACAGGTGGTGGTAGCGCCACCAGCCGCGCACGTCGTCCAATGGCGCCAGGAACAGGCCTGCCCGCTCGACGTGCTCCAGCATTGCCTGGTTACCCGCCCGGCCGGTGACTGCATCACACAACGGGCCGCTGAGCCGTTGCAGTGCCGACGTTTCCAGGAGGAATGTGCGTACCTGCTCGCTCTGCCGCTCGAGCACCTCTTCGGTCAGGTAGTCCAGCACGTAGCGATGGCTCCCGGTGAATGCCGCCACGAACGCGGCGACATCAGGCTGGCCCCGCAGCGACAGGCCGGCCAGCTGAAGCCCGGCTGCCCATCCTTCGGTCCGCGCCGCCAGCGCTGCCACGGCCGCATCCGACAGGGCCTGGCCGGATGCGGCCGCCACCTCCTGCAGTAGTGCTGCGGATTCCGTGGCGGTGAACCGCAGCTCGGCGGCGCGCAGCTCGGCCAGCTGCCCGCGTGCCCGGTGTCGTGCTAGCGATAGCGGCGGATCACTGCGACTGGCCAGTATCACGGCCAGCGTCGGCGGCCGCTGATCCAACAGGAGCCGGAGCGAGGCGTGCACCGGCTCGGAGCTGATGACGTGATAGTCGTCCAAAACCAGCAGTGCCTCGCCGTTATCCAGCTGACCGGTTACTTCGTTAATCAGCGTCTCCAGCAGCGTTTCGAAGGATGGCGGCGCGGGCGGGCCGAGCAACGGTCCGACACGCTCGCCGATCCCTGGGCAAGCCCTGTCCAGCGCGGCGACCATATACCGCCAGAACCTGGCCGGATCGTTGTCCGCGGTGTCCAGCGACAGCCATGCGATGGGGCGCCCTCGATGCCGAGCCCAGTCCGCCAGGAGCGCCGTCTTGCCATAGCCAGCCGGGGCGCACGTCAGGACCAGCCCTCGCGTCAGGCCCTCATCGAGCAGCTCCGCCAGCCGCGGCCGGGGAACCAGGCCCGGGTTCGAGCCGGGCACGTGAAGTTTGGTGGCCAGCAAGATATCCAGATCTGGGGCCGCGCGCTCAGGGGAGGTCATAACGGCGGCTCATCCACCGGAAACCTGCACGTTCAGCGTCACCAGCGAACCTCCCGTGGCTGCTGGAACGAGAGCCATGTTCGCCGGCTGGCCAGCCCCATCCCAGGCCTGAGCCACAGTGCGAAGCCGCACTTTTGTGCACGTCTGTGCTGCAGAAGATTCCACCGCCGTGGGCACCTTCGGGTGACGCCAGTCGCGCCGGGTCTTCGTAGCGTGCAGATCACGAAGAACCTCGACCGAAGGACGGCACAGATGGCGGCCATCAGGCCCGGACCTCCCCGAACAAACTTGGCGTCAGCTTCGAGGAAGTGGCTGCTCGCGGGCCCGCGGGCGTGAGCGGCATGGCGTCGCGCGCGCTTTACGAGATTCGCGTCGACGGCGTCCTTGACGGGCGCTGGGCTGCCTGGTTCGAGGGGCTCCACGTCCGCAATGACGGCAGTCAGACACTCATCTCGGGCCAGGTAGCCGATCAAGCCGCCCTGCACGGGGTGCTGAACAAGATACGCGACCTCGGGCTCGTGCTGATTTCAGTGAGCCGGCTCGATCCAGATTGATCACCGCGGACGGGGCCAGGTGAGCACCGCCGCGCAGTCGACCCAGGAGGAGATCATGCACCTGCACCCAGTGTTACTTCAGCAACTGGCCGCCGAGCGCATCCGGGAGATGATCGCAACAGCCGATGATGCACGACGCGCACAACAGGCCCGGCGTGCCCGAAATACACCACGCAAGCGGGACCAGCGGCCAGGTCGGCAAGATCTTCAGCGCGAATGCGGGGAAGTCACGGCGGCCATCGGGGCGAACTCGGGCGCCGCGGCCGACCCGGCGTTCCTCGGCCCGGCGGCACCCCAACCATCGGCGACGGCTGAACAGCCCACGGCCCGTATCCGCACATATGAGCCGTCAGGGCGCTCGTAAGCAAGCAAGCCGTGTGCCTGAGGTTGCGGCAGCCCTGGTCGCAGAGGCTGCTTGAGACCGCTGAACGTATGTCCATGCCTTCACAGATCATCTGGAGGGTTCCGTGAACATGTCACAGGGTTTTCTGTCCGAGTTCGTCGAGGCGACGGCTTCGGGGCTCGGCGTCCCCGGTGTTGCAGTCGGAGTGTAGGCAGGCGGTCGGGAGGTGTACGCCTGACACGGTGTGACAAGCGTCGAGAACCCGCTAGCGGTGGAGCCGCACACGCTCTTCAAGGTGGGCTCTGTCGCCAAGACCTTCACGGCGACCGCGCTGATGCGGCTGGTCGCCGACGGACGGGTCAGGCTGGACGCGCCGGTATGTCCCGGAGCTCGTGCTCGCCGACGAGCGGGCCGCGGCGGAGATCATCGTGATGCAGCTGCTCAACCACACCGCGGGGCTGGACTGGCGCCTCATCGTCGACACCGGCGACGGCGACGACGCCTTGGCCGACTGGGTCGCGCGGCTGGCCGACCTCGAGCTCGTCGCGCCGCCGGGCAGCCGGGTGTCCTACAATCAGGCGGGCTACAACCTGGCCGGCCGGATCCTGGAGAAAGTAACCGGCCTCACCTACGAGCACGCCGTCGCCTCCCTTCTCTTCGATCCGTTGCGCCTGCCGGACAGCTTTTTCCTGCCCGACGATGTCATGACCGGGCGTTTCGCCGTGGGTCACAATCTCGGTGACGACGGAACCCCGGCCGTGGCTCGGCAGTGGCGAGACACGCGTGCCAACAACCCTGGTGGCGGCCTGGCATCATCGGGGACGGATCTACTGCGCTGGGCTAGGTTCCACCTCGGCGACGGCCGCGCGCAAGACGGTACGCCGGTGCTACCTGAGGACGTGCGCGGCCGTCACGATGTCCAACTCCTGACCCGACAACGGCCTGGGCTTCAACCAGGCCGTGGCCCGCTTCGCCCTCAAGCACTACCTCGGGGTGGTCGAACGGGATCCGGGGCCGCTCCCCTACAACGACGCACGGGCCAGGGAGATCGCGGGAAGCTACGAGAACGATGCCATGACACTCATCATCGCCACGGATAGGAAACAGCTCACGATCGCCGCCGGGATCAAGCCGGAGATCCGGGCCGCCGCCGACTCCGAGCTACCCCCTGATCTCCCGCCCGCTGAGCTCGGCCTGCTACCCGGAGACACGGATCATTACATTGTCACCCATGGGGGCCTGAAAGGACAGCGCGGCTTTTTCACCAGCGACGGCCGCGGCGCGATCGTTGGGGCCGATCTCGCGGGCCGACTATTCAATCGCGTGCCCACAGTCTCCGGGGGAAGCTCGGTTTCCACTGATACTTCAGGGCAGCCCCGCAAACGTTCGCGCACCAGCCGGGTCGCGTTGGGTCAGGCCGGTGTTGCCGGATGGCTATCAGAACGGCTGCAGCCGAGGTCCAGTGAGCGCTTCCGGCGGCGGAAGAGGTCACTGAGTCAACGGCGCGCGAGAGGCCGCTGACCTTTGCTTATGTCACTGGCAGTTCCGGGGATCGAGCAGAGTCGCCGGACGATGGCTAGCAGGGCCGCCTGCCAGATGATCTACGGAACTCCAGAAGGCACGATGAACTGCGGAAACGTGGTGGGCGGTACTGGGATTGAACCAGTGACCTCTTCCGTGTCAGGGAAGCGCTCTCCCGCTGAGCTAACCGCCCGCGAGGCGGAAGCGGGAATCGAACCCGCGTACAGGGCTTTGCAGGCCCTTGCCTAAGCCACTCGGCCATTCCGCCACAGACCAGCCCGTGGGACGAGCTGGACTGGTACCGAAGAGCCGTGCGGTCCGTCGGCTCACGAGACGGCTTCCGGCACCTCGAGCGGACGACGGGATTCGAACCCGCGACCCTCACCTTGGCAAGGTGATGCTCTACCAGCTGAGCCACGTCCGCGCGCCACCGGATCGGGCCGCATGGGCGGCGGCAACGGTGTGCGTTCAGAACTGTAGCCGATCCTGGCCAGCCGGCAAACTCGCAGTCCGGTTTACCGCCGGGCCCCCGGCACCCCAGGAGTCGCGCCGTCGCGCCTGGGCGGACCGGGCAGCGAGCCACGGCGGACGCCACGTCGACGTGATCTTCGCCGGGACGTGCCGCCCCGGGGACGGCGCCGTCGCCCGGCGACGTCGCCCGAGCGCCAAGCGACGCCGTCCGGTATCGGCCACCCCTCAAATCCGAGCAAAAGCGAAATCACGGCCGCCCGGCGCCAAATGGCGGCAGGCTGGCCGCGGTTCGCGGTACAAAAAGGAAATGCGGTTGAGCAATTTGCGATGAGCTTGGCGGGAGTCACCCGATCCGCGAAATGGCAGCCGCCGAAACCGGCATCGCCATATTGGCGGGTGATTGCCGTTATGCGCGCCAGAGCAGGTCGTCGAGCTCGGCGTCGACGTCGATGTACTCACTCTCGTTTCCAGCGGAGATGACCTCGTAGGTCCGGCCCAGGAAGGCTGCGGTCGAGCCGCGCGGTGCCTCGAAGTGAGCGTCGCCGAACGGGGAGGAGAGCGCGATGTTCAGCAGCTCGCGACCGTGGTCGTCGGTCGGCCAGACCTGGACATCTCCCTCGCCGGCCGGGCCTTCAAGGCCCACCGCCAGCAGGTCTCTGGCGAAGATCCACTCGACCGGCTCGTCAGTCCCGACGTGGAACGCCATCCGGATCGCATACGGGTCCTCGGCGCTGTAGTAGAGGCTCGCGACGAGCGGGACCGCGCCGTGGTCGGGGACCACCAGGGAGAGACCGAGTTCTGCGGACACGGTCGCGCTGCTGTTCATCATCGGGTCAGACCTTTGCCTTGTCGTGTCCCGGATTGCCGGGCTTCGATTTATTGCGCGCGGTTGCCCATCGCTTATGAGGCTCAGGTCCCGCGAGAATTGTCATCGCGGGACGTTGATTCCGCGAAAGAAGTCGCTCGTAACCTCGGTCACTGCTCATCAAACCGACCACGACCTGGTCAAACGCTTCGAGAAATAAAACACCACTTTCGGCGAGGACTGTTCCTGTGACCAGCGCTTATGCGTGTGACCTGCGTCTCACGAGCTCGCTGAAGTAAGTTTTCCCAGCTAGGAAGCGTTTCCGGGGATACCAGGTCGCTCCTGACCTGCGGGTCCTTCTGCGCCCGAGCGCTACCTATCCGGGCAAGCTGACCGGGCAGAACAGGTCCAGACCTATTCATTAACGCATAACTGCTAAATAGGAATTCTGGGTCGGCCAGAGCGCGCATTGAGCTGGGAACGTGGCCGTGTGCCGTCCGCCGTTACCGGCATACCCGGTCAGAACGGGCGGTTGCCCGGCGGGACCGCGACGGTCCCGCCGGGCAACCAGTGCCAACCCGCCTACCGGCCGCGCGCGGCGTTGGCCGCGAACGCGTCGCGGACATAGGCCGCGAGGCCGGGCGCCACCGCGTCGTAGTTGGCGGCGAATCGCTCATCGACGACGTACATCTCGCCCAGGCCGCGGTGCATCTCCGGCGGGCAGTCGTAGAACCAGCGGATGATGTGCTGCCGGTGCCGCTCCGCGACGCCGGTCGCCGTGGCCGAGTCCGATGGCTCGCCCGCGGCCTGCGCCGCCGCGAAGTCGGCGGAGATCTGCGCGGCCTCCGCCTTGATCGCGAGCCAGGCCTGCTTGTCGTAGGCCGTTGTCCGCTGCCGGACCTGCCGGTAGGCCTCCGTATCGCCCCACCGCCGCGTTACCTCGTCGGCGTATTGCGCCGGGTCGTGCGCACCGAATACCTCCAGCCGTTCCTCGGCCGGGAGGGAAATCCCCAGTCTGTCTGCTTCCATCGCTCTCTCCACTGCCGTGACCAGTCGCCGCGTCCGCTGCAGTCGCCCGACGAGCAGTGCGTGCTGACGGCGCAGGTGCTCGGCGGGCTCGGCGTCCGGGTCGCTGACCAGATCGGTTATGTCGGAGAGGGCGAAGCCAAGCTCGCGATAGAACATGACCTGCTGTAGCCGTCGCAGGTCATCGTCGCCGTAGCGGCGGTAGCCAGCGTCGGATCGCTCGGCCGGTGACAGCAGGCCGATCTGGTCATAGTGGTGCAGGGTGCGTACCGAGACACCGGCCAGCCGGGCGATCTGGCTCACCGAGTAGCTCATGCCCCTGCCCTCCCGTCGCTCCGATCCTGAACTATGACGTTACGTCAGGGTCAAGTCCGATGCGAGCCGGCCAGCAGGGCGGCGGCGGCGAGACGCCGGTGGCGTCGGAATGCGCTACTCTGAGAGCGCCTTAGCGCGGGCGATTGGCTCAGCGGGAGAGCGCCTCGTTCACACCGAGGAGGTCACTGGTTCGATCCCAGTATCGCCCACCAGCGCCAGACGGGCCGGTTCCAGGTTCCTGGGCCGGCCTTTGTGCTGCCTGCGCCTAGTCGCCATCACCAGCAGACCGTTCAGATACGGAACGTCACGCTCTGCCGAGACGCCGTCGGCCGCCGCGACCCGGCCAAGATCCTGAAACCTTCCCTGACCAGGCCTGCTAGCAGCCGCTTTACTTACTGATCATTTACGGAGTCAGTGGATTCTGCCCACGACGAGTCGGGTACTTCGGTGACGCTAAGTAACTAAAGTGGTGCGCCGAGATGCATGATTCGGTCGTGCCACGGGGACAGGGGAGCGGCGTTGTTCGGAGTGGGACGGCCCGACAAGCAGCCAGCCGACGACGGATCACAGGGCTCCGGTGAGTCGGACAGCACATCCGAGAGCACCAGGGATCCAGCGGGCCGGGCCGACCGGATGTTCGGACTGAACCCGAAGGTTCTCGGTCTGGGTGCGGTCGCGGTGGCCGTGGCGCTGACCGGCGGTGCCTTCGCTCTGATCAGCAGCTCCGGCAGCCAATCGCACGGCCAGGCCGCGCGGGTCCAGCCGGCCTCCGGCCCCATCAGGCTCGTCTCGATCACCCCGGCCGACGGTGCCCGCCAGATCAACGGCGCCGGCCCTATCACGGTGACCTTCTCCGGGCCGGTCGCGACCGATACCCCGCAGCCCACGCTGCAGCCGGCCGTCCCCGGTCACTGGTCGGCCGAGGGTGACCAGCTCGTCTTCGCGCCCGAGGCTGGATTCAGGCCGTCGAGCCGGGTCACCCTCACGGTGCCGTCCGGCCTCAATGGCGTGCACGGCGCGGGTGGCGGCCTGCTCGGCAAGACGGTCACCGAGCACTTCCGGACCGGCACGTATTCGTCGCTGCGGCTGACGGAGATACTCGGCCAGCTCGGCTACCTGCCGCTGAACTGGTCGTCGGCCACGAGCGGAGCGTTCAAGGAGCAGTTCTCCGGGTACGACTCCGACCCGCCGAGCGTCACTCAGGAATCCATGGCCTACGACCCGCCGGCGGGCACCTTCACCTGGAAGCCCGGCTACCCGGCCGAGCTGCACAGCCTCTGGTCGCCTGACAGCGCCGGCAACGTGGTGGTGCGGGGCGCGATCATGGCCTTCCAGTCCGAGCACGGCATGACCATTAACGGGGACGTCACGCAGCACCTCTGGACGGCGCTGTTCAAGGCCGCCGCGGGGGCGCAGCCCAACCAGAACGGCTACACCTACGCGATCGCCAGCAAGGCGTCGCCGGAGACGCTGACGATCTGGCACAACGGTCACATCGTGCTGCGCAGCCTCGCCAACACCGGCATCCCGGTGGCACCCACCGTGGACGGCTCGTTCCCGGTCTATCAGCGCTACCGGTTCCAGATCATGAGCGGAACGAACCCGGACGGCAGCCACTACGCCGACCCGGTGTCCTTCGTGTCGTACTTCAACGGCGGCGACGCGGTGCACTACTTCCCGCGCGGGTCTTATGGCTTCCAGCAGAGCCTCGGCTGCGTCGAGCTGCCGATGACCTCGGCCGAGGCGGCCTACCCGTACCTCACCTACGGCAGCGTGGTCACGGTCCGCGGCTAACCCGGCCGCCCAAGCCACCGCCTGGCACCGCAACGACGCGGTGCCAGGCGGTTTCATATTTCCGGCCCGTTCAGCCATCTACCAGGGAGTTGTGCCCGATTCTTTACCGGTCGGGCCGCCGCAGCGCGTTAGTCGCACTAGAGTCGCTAAGACGGATGTCTTCGACATTCCGTACATCCTGCGATCTCGATCCCGCCGGGCCTGGGCAGGCTGGGCGGCCACTAACGGCGCGACCTAGGGGAACGTCTTGTCGTCTGCGACGCAGCTCCGCACGCGAGTCCTGGCCGTGGGGAGCGCCATCGTCTTCCTGATCATCGCCGGGGTCTGGATCGCCTTCACCCAGTCATCGGCCAGCTCGGCGCAGACTCAGCAGCCGGCCGCCAGCGCGAAGAAGAAGACGACGCCGGCCCGTGTCTCGTCCGCGCCCTTGCGGGTGACGTCGGTGACCCCGGCGGCCCACTCGTCCGGCGTGAGCGGGGTCGCGCCCATCAAGATCCAGTTCTCCGAGCCGGTGGCGGCCGGCTCGCCGCTGCCGTCGGTGCACCCGGCTGTCGCGGGCACCTGGCAGGGCGCCGGGACCAGCTCCCTCGAGTTCACCCCGGCGGTCGGATTCAGGCAGTCCACCCACGTCGAGGTGCGGATCCCCGGCGGCGCGCTGGGCGTGCGGTCCGCCGGCGGCGGCCTGCTGCCCGCGAACATGCGGGTCAAGTACCGGGTCGGTGCGTACCAGACGGCTCGACTGGACGAGTTGCTGGCCCAGCTCGGCTACCTCCCGCTGACCTGGACGCCCGCGTCCGGCGCCACGGTTCCGCCGGCCTCGGACGCCGCTGGCCAGCTGGCGGCCGCCTACTCGCCGCCGCAAGGCCAGTTCAGCTGGAAGCCCGGCTACCCGAGCGAGCTGCACCGGTTCTGGCGGTCCGGCAGCACGGCCGGCCTGATCCTGCAGGGCGCGGTCCGCAAGTTCGAATCCGACCACGGGTTGACCATGGACGGCATCGCGGGCCCGCAGGTGTGGAGCCGTCTGCTGACGGCCGTGTCCAGTAGCGACGCCAACAAGGACGGCTACACCTACGCGATCGCCGACGAGTCGAACCCGGAAACGCTGACAATCTGGCACAACGGGCGCGAGGTGTTCCGCACCCTGACCAACACCGGGATTCCGGCGTCGCCGACCACCATCGGCACCGCCCCGGTCTACATCCGTTACTACACGCAGATCATGCGCGGCAAGAACCCCGACGGCACCAAGTACGCCGACCGCGTCTATTACGTGGCCTACTTCCGCGCCGGCGAGGCCGTGCACTACTTCCTGCGGCCGTACTACGGCGCGCCGCAGAGCCTGGGCTGCGTCGAGCTGCCGATGAACGAGGCGAAGGTGGCCTGGCCTTACCTCACCTACGGCAGCCTGGTGACGGTCGAGCGGGGCGCGGACACGCCGGGCACGAGCCCGATCGACCCGACCACCTAGAGGGCGCAAGGCTGGCGCTACGTAGCGCCACCCGGCAGGCACCTGCCACGCGACGGAGCCGGCGTCGATAGCATCGAGCCAGCCGGACAACTCATGCCCGCCGCGAATCCCGCGCAGCGCTCCGGCCCCATATCGCGAAGGAGTCAGCCGTGCCTGCCGACAAGCTTCACATCACACTCGCCGGAAGCGAGCACGTGGTGGAGGAAGGCACGACGGCCGGCCAGGTGCTGGCCGGTCAGCCGGAGATGATCGCCGCCCGGGTCAACGGCGAGCTGCGCGATCTGGCCGCGGTACTGGGCGAGGGCGATGAGCTGGAGCCGGTCAGCATCGACTCACCGGACGGGCTCAATATCTTGCGGCACTCCACCGCGCACGTCATGGCCCAGGCGGTGCAGGACCTGTTCCCGCAGGCCAAGCTCGGAATCGGGCCGCCGATCGAGAACGGGTTCTACTACGACTTCGACGTTCCCGCGCCGTTCGGCCCGGATGACCTCAAGTCAATCGAGCAGAAGATGCGCCAGATCGTCAAGCAGGGTCAGCGGTTCAGCCGCCGCGCCGTGACCGACGACGAGGCCAGGGACGAGCTCGCCGACGAGCCCTACAAGGTGGAACTGATCGACCTCAAGGCCAGTGCTGCCCGGGGCGACAGTGCCGGCAGCGGCGAGGTGGCGGGCGACGCCGGCGAGTCAGTGGAGGTCGGCGGCTCCGAGCTCACGATTTACGACAACTTGGACGCCGGCACGGGCGAATTGGTCTGGAAGGACCTGTGCCGCGGCCCGCACCTGCCCACGACCAGGAACATCCCCGCGTTCAAGCTGATGCGCACCGGCGGCGCGTACTGGCGCGGCAGCGAGCAGAACCCGCAGTTGCAGCGCATCTACGGCACGGCGTGGCCGTCGCGGGACGCGCAGGACGACTACCTGAAGCTGCTGGCGGAAGCGGAGAAGCGCGACCACCGCAAGCTCGGCACCGAGCTTGATCTGTTCTCGTTCCCGACCGAGATCGGCAGCGGGCTGCCCGTGTTCCACCCGAAGGGCGGCATCATCCGCAAGGCGCTGGAGGACTACTCCCGCACGCGGCACGAGCAGGCGGGCTACGAGTTCGTCTACACCCCGCACATCACCAAGTCGAACCTGTTCGAGACCTCCGGCCACCTGCAGTGGTACGAGGAGGGGATGTACCCGCCCATGGAGATGGAGGGCGCGAAGTACTACCCCAAGCCGATGAACTGCCCGATGCACATCCTGATCTACGCAGCACGCGGCCGGTCCTACCGGGAGCTGCCGCTGCGGCTGTTCGAGTTCGGCACCGTGTACCGGTTCGAGAAGTCCGGCGTCGTACACGGCCTCACCCGGGCCCGCGGCTTCACTCAGGACGACTCGCACATCTTCTGCACGCCCGAGCAGCTGCAGGACGAGCTGGCCAGCCTGCTCGACTTCGTCGTCGGGCTGCTCCGCGACTACGGGCTCACCGAGTTCGAGGCCGAGCTCTCCACCCGGCCGGAGAAGTTTGTCGGCGAGATCGCCGAGTGGGACAACGCCGAGGCCGCGCTCAAGTACGCCCTGGACAAGTCCGGCCTGCCGTACGTGATCGCCGAGGGCGAGGGCGCGTTCTACGCGCCCAAGATCGACGTCCACGTCAAGGACGCGATCGGCCGCCGCTGGCAGCTCTCCACCCTCCAGGTGGACTTCCAGGAGCCCGGCCGATTCGGCATCGAGTACCAGGCCGCCGACGGCAGCAGGCAGCGCCCCTACATGATCCACCGGGCCCTGTTCGGCTCGATCGAGCGCTTCTTCGGCATCCTGGTCGAGCATTTCGCCGGGGCGTTCCCGCCCTGGCTCGCGCCGGTCCAGGTCGTCGGCATCCCGATCTCCGATGCGCACGTGGACTATCTGGAGGGTGTCGCCACCCGGCTGCGCGAGCACGGCATCCGGGTCGAGGTTGACAGCAGCGACGACCGCATGCAGAAGAAGATCCGCACCGCGCAGCGCCAGAAGGTGCCGTACATGCTGCTGGCGGGCGACGACGACGTCGCTGCGGGCGCCGTGTCGTTCCGCTATCGCAGCGGCGAGCAGAAGAACGGCGTACCCGTCGTCGACGCCATCGCGGAGATCACCGGAGCGGTCGCGAGCCGGATCCAGGTCTGACCCCGTGCCGGACAGCCTGGACGACACTGCGGACGTCGGTCCGGACGGTCTGCAACGGCTGTGGATGCCGCACCGGATGGCCTACATCAAGGGCGAGGGCAAGCCCGCCGACGGCACGCCTGAGTGCCCGTTCTGCGCGGTCCCGAAGATGAGCGACGAAGACGGCCTGATCGTGGCCCGCGGCACGACCGTGTACGCGGTGCTGAATCTGTACCCGTACAACAGCGGGCACTTGATGGTGGTGCCGTACCGGCACATCGCCGACTACACCGACCTTGCCGCCGACGAGACAGCCGAACTCGCCGACTACACCAAGCGCTCGATGACCGCGCTGCGCGACGCCTCTCAGGCCCAGGGCTTCAACATCGGCATGAACATGGGCGGCGTCGCCGGCGCCGGCATCGCCGCGCACCTGCACCAGCACATAGTCCCCCGCTGGGGCGGCGACGCCAACTTCATGCCGGTAGTAGCCCGCACCAAGGTGCTCCCTCAGCTCCTCGGCGATACCCGCGCAGCTGCTCGCCTCTTCTTGGCCACGCTGAGGCCGACCGAGGGACGGACAGCCACACGAAACGGCTGTCCGTCCCCCAGTCGACCTCAGCTAACTCGCGGGCCCGCTGGCCGGACCGCAGGTCGCGACCAAGCACGGCCTTGAGTGCGCGCCACTCGACCCGCGAGCGTTGGCCGTAAGGCTCAGGTTTTTGAGGCGGCGGCGACTTTATCTGACAGATGGGAGGGGAGGGGCTCGTGGCGGAGGTACGAGCGGGTGAACGAGCCCGTGCCGTGGGACATCGAGCGCAGGTCGATCGCGTAGCGGGTCACTTCCAGCTCGGGGATCTCGGCCTTGACCAGGGTGCGGCCGCCGGCGACGGGCTCGGTGCCGAGCACCCGGCCGCGCCGGGATGACAGGTCGGACATGACCGCGCCGACGTAGTCGTCGGCGACCAGGACGGACACCTCGTCCACCGGCTCCAGCAGCAGGACCTGAGCCCTGGCGGCCGCGTCCCGCAGCCCGGCGCGGCCAGCCTTCTGGAAGGCCATGTCGGACGAGTCGACCGAGTGGGCCTTGCCGTCGTACAGCGTGACCTTGATGTCGACCATCGGGTAGCCGGCCAGCACGCCTTGCTCCATCTGGGAGCGGACGCCCTTCTCGACCGACGGGATGAACTGCCGTGGCACCACGCCGCCCACGATCTTGTCGACGAACTGGAAGCCCTCGCCGGAGGTGAGCGGCTCGACCTCGATGTGCACGATGCCGAACTCGCCGTGGCCGCCCGACTGCTTGACGTTGCGGCCCAGGCCCTGGGCTTTGCCGGCCAGCGTCTCGCGCAGCGGCACCCGGAGATCCACCGTCTCGACCGCGACGCCGTAGCGCGTCGACAGCCGGTCCAGCGACAGGTCCACGTGCGCCTCGCCCATGCACCACAAGACCAGCTGACGGGTCTCCGCGTTGTTCTCCAGCCGCAGGGTCGGGTCTTCCGCCACCAGCCGGGCCAGGGCCTGCGACATCTTGTCCTCGTCGGCCTTGGACTTGGCCTGGATGGCGACCGGCAGCAGCGGCTCGGGCATCGCCCACGGCTCCATCAGCAGCGGCCGCTCCTTTTCCGATAGCGTGTCGCCGGTCTCGGCCGTGGTCAGCTTCGCTACCGCGCAGATGTCGCCGGCCTGGCACAGCGCGGCCGGGCGCTGCAGCTTGCCGAGCGGCGAGGTCAGCGCGCCCACGCGCTCGTCTTCGTCGTGATCGGCGTGTCCGCTGGCCTCCCGGCCGTGCCCGGAGACGTGCACGGTCGCATCCGGGCGCAGCGTCCCGGAAAACACCCGGACCAGGCTGACCCGGCCGACATAGGAGTCCGACGTCGTCTTGACGACCTCGGCCAGCAGCGGGCCATCGGGGTCGCAGCTGACGTTGCTGACGGTCTTGCCGTCGACCGAGGTCACCGCCGGCATCGGGTGCTCAGCGGGCGACGGGAACGCCTGGGTAATCACCTCAAGCAACTCGGCCATGCCGATGTGATGCGGCGCGGACGAGGCGAGGACGGGGTAGAAGCTGCCGCGCGCGACCGCGGTCTCCAGGTCCTCGATGAGGCCCTTGACATCGATCTCCTCGCCGGACAGGTAGGCGTCCATGAGGCTCTCGTCTTCGCTCTCCTGGATGATCGCCTCGATCAGCGCGCCGCGCGCCTCCTCGACCCGGTCCGCGTCGGCGGCCGGGATGTCAGCCTCGGACCTGCTGCCGCCGGAGTAGTCATAGAAGCGCTGCGAGAGCAGGCCGATCAGGCCCTGGACGCCGCCCTGGCCGTCGGCCACCGGCAGGTAGAGCGGTGCCACCGAGTCGCCGAACGCGTCCCGGCAGGCGGCCAGCGCCTCGTCGAAGTCCCCGCGCTGATGATCGATCTTGGTGATCACGACGGCGCGGGGCGTGCCCACGGCCGCGCACTCGTCCCAGAGCATCTTGGTCAGGCCGTCCACGCCGTCGGCGGCCGAGACCGTGAACAGAGCGGCGTCGGCCGCCCGCAGCCCGGCGCGCAGGTCGCCGGTGAAGTCCGCGTAGCCAGGAGTGTCCAGGAGGTTGACCTTCACGGTCCCGTGCACGAACGGCACCAGGGTCAGGTTGACCGAGCGCCCTTGCCGGATCTCGACCTCATCGAAGTCACTCGCCGTCGAGCCGTCCTCGACCCGGCCTTCCCGCTGGATGGTCCCCGTATCGACCAGAAGGGCCTCGGCGAGAGTCGTCTTACCTGCTCCGGAGTGGCCGACCAGCACCACGTTTCGCACGCTTTCGGGCTGGCCGGCCGTTGATGTCCGGCCGGCGGCTCCTGCTGCATGAGACTTCTCCGCCATGTGCATCGCCTCCTGGGCTGCGATCAATTCAAAGGGACCGTGGGTCTCCTGCCTTAGGTGTTCTCCTGCTGCACGCCCAGCCTTTACCTGACGGTCGCCGTCCACAAGCCCCTAGCCGGAATCACCCCGACTGGTCGGATCTGTGCGGGCGGGTTCCATAGCCGCCGGAGTGCGCCCCGCCAGTAAGATCAAGCCGCCATGCTGAAAGTCCTGCGCCCCGCCCTCGGCCGGCTGCTGACGCCGGTTGGCGAGGCCCTCGCCCGGACGCCGATCACGCCGAACGCGGTCACGATCGTCGGGACTGTCGGCATGTCCGCCAGTGCCCTGATCTTCTTCCCCACCGGGCACCTGTTCGTCGGGGTCGTCGTGTGCACGCTGTTCGTGTTCTGCGACATGCTGGACGGCACCCTGGCCAGGATCAAGGGCGCCACCGGGCCGTTCGGCGCGTTCCTCGACTCGACCCTGGACCGGGTGGCCGACGCGGCCGTGTTCAGCGGGCTGGCCATCTACTTCGTCCGCAGCGGCCACGATCGGGTGCTGGCCGCGGTGTCGCTGTTCTGCCTGGTAGCGGGCGCGCTGGTGTCGTACGCGAAGGCACGGGCCGAGAGCCTGGGGCTGAAATGCGACGTGGGCTTCGCGGAACGCACCGAACGATTGCTTATCGGGCTTGTGGCCGCCGGCCTGTCCGGCCTTGGCGTACCGTATGTCCTTCCCATCGGTCTCTGGCTACTGGCTGCGGTTAGTGCCTTCACCTTCGGGCAGCGCGTGCTGGCCGCGTACCGGTCGGCTGCGGCGCTGGCCGGGGATGCGGGCCAGGACCGCGACGCCCCGCCGGGAGGGTAAGGATGCCGGGTCTCAAGGACAAGATGATCAGCGTGGGCTACGGCCTGGGCTGGAGCATCGTGTGCAGGCTGCCGGAGGCCTGGACCATGGGCACCTTCCGGTTCTTCGCTGACCTGGCCTGGCGGCGCGAGGGCCCGCGGGTTCAGATGCTCGAGGCGAACCTGGTGCGGATCCTCGGCCAGAACGTCGACGGGAAGGCGCTGCGGACCGCCTCGCGGGGGGTCATGCGCAACTACGGCCGGTACTGGCTGGAGATCTTCCGGCTGCCGGTGATGCCGGTCCAGCAGCTGGTCGACGGCATGCACGACCGCGAGGACGCCGCCACCCGGATCCTCGACACCGCGGCCGAGGGCCGGGGCCTGGTGATCGCGCTTCCGCACATGGGCAACTGGGACCAGGCGGGCGCATGGATCATCACGAAGGGGGCAGGCTCCTTCACTACCGTGATGGAACGACTCAAGCCGGAATCCCTGTACGAGCGGTTCGTCACGTTCCGTGAGGGCTTGGGCATGGAGGTGCTACCTGCTAGCGGGGGAGTGCGGCCATTCGGGATACTGGCCCAGAGGCTGCGGGCCGGAAAGATCGTCATACTGCCCGCCGACCGTGATGTCACTGGCAGTGGCATCGAAGTTGATTTCTTCGGCGAGAAGGCCAAAATGATGGCTGGTCCTGCTGCGCTTGCCGTGCTCACCGGCGCGGCGCTGCTGCCCGCGGCGCTGTGGTTCGAGGATGACGGCTGGGGCGTGCACGTCGGCGCCGAGATCAAGCCGCCGGAGGACGGGACCAGATCCGAGAAGATCGCGGCAATGATGCAGGACATCGCCACGTTCTTTGAGCAGGGCATCAGGGAGCATCCGCACGATTGGCTCATGCTGCAGAAGGTGTTCGTCGCCGACCTCGATCCTGAGCGGCAGGCGCGGGCCGCCGCCAGGGCCGCCCGGATCGGGCAGAACCGGACCGGGGTGGCCCAGAACGGGCAAGCCCAGTCCGGGCAAACACCGTCCGGGGCGGCCCAGAACGGGCAAGCGCCGGGCACCATCGGCAGCGATGGGCAGAGACCAGGGCAGGACGCACGATGAGAATCGGTCTGGTCTGCCCCTATGACTGGGAGGTGCCAGGCGGGGTCCGCGAGCACATCAGCGGGCTCGCCGAGGCGCTGATCGAGTTGGGGCACTACGTGTCGGTCATCACGCCGGCCGACGATGACGCCGTGCTGCCGTACTACGTGGTGCCGGCCGGCCGGGCGGTCCCGGTGCCCTACAACGGGTCGGTGGCGCGGCTGGCCTTCGGCTTCCTCTCGGCCGGCCGGGTCCGGCGGTGGCTCAAGGAAGGCGACTTCGACGTCCTGCACGTGCACGAGCCCGCCGCCCCGAGCCTGGGCCTGCTGGCCTGCTGGGTGGCCGACGGCCCGATCGTGGCCACGATGCACGCGGCGATGCCGCGGTCCCGTGCGCTGCACGCGGCGCAGCCGATCCTGGCCTCCGCGCTGGAGAAGATCAGCGGCCGCATCGCGGTGGCCGAGGCGGCCAGGTCCACGCTGGTGGAGCACCTCGGCGGCGACGCGGTGCTGATCCCGAACGGCGTGCACGTGAGCCGGTACGAGAAGGCCGAGCCGCTGCCGGGCTTCCCTGGCGTCGGCGGCACCCTCGGCTTCCTCGGCCGGATGGACGAGCCCCGCAAGGGCCTGGACATCCTGCTGGCCGCCTTCGGCCAGCTCGCGGCTGAGCGACCCGGACTGCGGCTGCTCGTGGCCGGGCGCGGCGACGAGGCCGAGGTGATGGAGCAGGTGCCGGGTCCGCTGCGGGATCGCGTCGTGCTGCTCGGCCAGGTCAGCGACGCCGACCGGATCCGGATGCTGCACTCGGTCGACGTATTCTGCGCGCCGAACACCGGCGGCGAGAGCTTCGGCTACGTGCTGGTCGAGGCCATGGCCTCGGGCGCGCCGATCGTGGCCAGCGACCTGGAGGCTTTCCGCCAGGTCCTGCGCGGCGGCCAGGCAGGCGAGCTGTTCCCGCACCGGGGATCCGGCCGCGCTGGCCGCGGCGGCCGCGAAGCTGCTCGATGATCCCGGCCACCGCGCCTCGCTGTCCGCGGCCGCGTCGGTGGCGGTCCGCGAGTTTGACTGGTCGGTGGTGGCCCGGGACGTTGTCCGGGTCTATCAGGCCGTGGCCCCGGCCACCGGCCGCGTAGCAGTGTCGCTGTGACGTCCCGGCGGTGACCCCGATGACCAGCATCATCGTCATCGCGCTGGTGGCCTGTGTCGGCGTATACATCTCCTGGCGGGCCGGCCGGCTCGACCGGCTGCACGCTCGGCTTGAAGCCGCCAGGTTCGCCCTGGACGCCGCGCTGGTGCGGCGCAGCTCGGTCGCGCTGGAGCTGGCGTCCTCCGGCCTGCTCGATCCAGCCACCAGCGTGCTGCTGGCGGGC
This sequence comes from uncultured Actinomycetota bacterium, assembly GCA_963805805.1. Classification (GTDB taxonomy): domain Bacteria; phylum Actinomycetota; class Actinomycetes; order Streptosporangiales; family Streptosporangiaceae; genus JAJYUU01. The sequence continues at coordinate 526,416 of CAWDVS010000015.1, forward strand.
GCCGCGCACGACGCCAGATCCGCGCAGTCGGGCCGGGAGATGGCCGAGAGCGACCTGACCAGGGCGCTGCGGGCCGTCTTCAGCCAGCCCGACTTCCGGACCTTGCTGGCGGGTCGCGAGGGCGCGGAGGAACTGCTCGGCGAGCTGGAAAGCGCTTCTCATCAGGTCTTCCTGAGCCGCAAGTTCTACAACGACGCGGTCGCCGCTACGCTGGCCGCCAGGCGGCGCTGGCTCGCGGTCATCTTCCGGCTCGCCGGGCGCGCCGCTCTGCCGGAGTTCTTCGAGATAGACGACTCGCTCGCGCCAGCCGGCGAGGCCGGCCCTGGTGCCGACCTGCCGCACCTGACCAGCTGACCCGCCGGACCGGCGGCATGGTAGCGCTTCCCTGCTGAGTCGGTAGCACTTACTGCTGGCTGGCGGCGGGCAGTAACGAAGTCACCACCTACGATGGAAGTCATTGAGTACCGACTACCAAGCGAGGTTTGCCGTGTCTGTCCAGAATTCGCCGGAAGGTAAGGGCACAAGCCGCGTCAAGCGGGGCATGGCCGACATGCTCAAGGGCGGCGTGATCATGGACGTCGTCACGCCGGACCAGGCCAAGATCGCTGAGGATGCTGGCGCCGTCGCGGTCATGGCGCTTGAGCGGGTGCCCGCCGACATCCGCAAGGAGGGCGGCGTGGCCCGGATGAGCGACCCGGACATGATCGACGGGATCATCGCCGCCGTGTCGATCCCGGTCATGGCCAAATGCCGGATCGGCCACTTCGCGGAGGCTCAGGTCCTGCAGGCCATCGGCGTCGACTACATCGACGAGTCCGAGGTGCTGACGCCGGCGGACGAGGCGCACCACGTGGACAAGTGGGAGTTCACCGTCCCGTTCGTCTGCGGCGCGACCAACCTGGGGGAGGCCCTGCGCCGCATCACCGAGGGCGCGGCGATGATCCGGTCCAAGGGCGAGGCGGGCACCGGAAACGTGGTCGAGGCGACCCGGCACATGCGGTCGATCCGGGGCGAGATCCGCAAGCTGGCCGGCCTGCCCGCGGAAGAGCTCTTCACCGCCGCCAAGGACCTGCAGGCACCCTACGAGCTGGTCGCCGAGGTCGCCGCCGCCGGGAAGCTGCCGGTCGTGCTGTTCACCGCCGGCGGCCTGGCCACGCCGGCCGATGCCGCGATGATGATGCAGCTGGGCGCCGACGGCGTGTTCGTGGGCTCGGGCATCTTCAAGTCGGGCGACCCCGCAGCCAGGGCGGCCGCGATCGTCAAGGCCACCACGTTCCATGACGACCCTGATGTGATCGCGAAGGTCTCCCGCGGCCTGGGCGAGGCGATGGTCGGGATCAACCTGGATGAGCTCGCCCCGGAGCAGCGGTACGCCGGCCGCGGCTGGTGATGGTCCCGGCTTCCCTTCAGTCAGCGCACCCGACGCCGAAGCCGGGCCCGACCCCGGTTCAGGGAGCGCATCCGACGGCGGGCGCGGCGAAGCCGGGCCCGACCCCGGTTCAGGGAGCGCATCCGACGGCGGGCGCGGCGAAGCCGGGCCCGACCGTCGGGGTTCTGGCGCTGCAGGGCGACGTCGCCGAGCACGTCCGGGCGCTGACCGCTGCGGGGGCCCGGCCTGCCGCGGTGCGCAGACCGGAGGAGCTGGACCAGGTCGACGGCCTGGTGATCCCCGGCGGGGAGTCGACCACCATCTGGAAGCTGATCGAGATCTTCGGCCTGGCCGAGCAACTGCGTAAGCGCATCGGCGACGGCATGCCGGTATTCGGGTCCTGCGCGGGCATGATCATGCTCGCCGACCGGCTGCCGGATCCGGCATCGGGGCAGCAGACACTGGGCGGCATCGACATGACGGTCCGGCGCAACGCCTTCGGCCGCCAGGTCGACTCCTTCGAGCGGGACCTCGATGTCACCGGACTCGCCGGCGGTCCGTACCGGGCGGTTTTTATCCGCGCGCCCTGGGTCGAGGAAGTCGGCAGCGGCGTCGAGATTCTCGCCACCGAGCCCGGCACTAGTAGGATCGTCGCCGTTCGTCAGGGCCGGGCATTGGCTACGTCGTTCCATCCCGAGCTCACGCCGGACTGGCGCATTCACGAAATGTTCGTCGACATGGTGAGGGATCGGTCATGAGCGGCCACTCCAAGTGGGCCACCACCAAGCACAAGAAGGCGGTGGTCGATGCCAGGCGCGGCAAGCTGTTCGCGAAGCTGATCAAGAACGTCGAGGTGGCGGCCCGCAGCGGCGGCCCTGACCCGGCGGGCAATCCCACGCTGTACGACGCCGTCCAGAAGGCGAAGCGCAGCTCGGTGCCGAACGACAACATCGACCGCGCCGTCCGCCGCGGGGCCGGCCTGGAGGCCGGCGGCGCCGCCTACGAAAACATCACCTATGAGGGCTACGCGCCCGGTGGTGTCGCCGTGCTGGTGGAGTGCCTGACCGACAACCGGAACCGGGCCGCGGCCGAAGTGCGGGCCGCGCTGACCCGAAATGGCGGTTCCATGGCCGATCCTGGATCGGTTTCTTACCTGTTCAACCGCAAGGGCGTGGTGATCGTAGGCAAGACCGGGGGTATCACCGAGGACGACGTGCTGGGCGCCGTGCTGGATGCAGGCGCGGAGGAGGTTAACGATCTTGGCGAGTCCTTCGAGGTGGTCAGCGAGGCAACTGACCTGGTCACCGTGCGCACCGCACTGCAGCAGGCGAGCATTGACTATGAGTCGGCGGAGGCGGCCTTCCTGCCCTCCGTCGAGGTCCCGCTCGACGAGGAGAACGCCAAGAAGGTGTTCCGGCTGATCGAGGCCATCGAGGACTCGGACGACGTGCAGGACGTCTACGCCAACTACTCGGTCTCGGACGAGATCATGGAGAAGCTCGGGTGAGTTGCCTGATCCGCCGGGGTCGCGCGTGCCGGTAGGCCACTGGTGACGGGCAGCGGTCTGGAGATCCGGCCATTCACCGGCGACGACGACCTCGAGCCCGAGTTCGCGCTCCGCCGCGGGGCGTTCGGTTCGATCCGTCCCGGCGACAAGCCGAAGTGGCGCGCCAGCGTCGAGGCGAGCGTCGCGGCCGGGCAGATCTTCGGCGCCTTTGACGCGGGCCGCCTGGTCGCCAGCGCCCGCTACCTGACCATGCAGCAGTGGTGGCACGGCCAGGTCATGCCGATGGCCGGTGTCGCCGGGGTGAAGGTAGCGCCGGAGGAGCGCGGCCGCGGCGTCGGCAAGGCCCTGATGGCCGCGCTGCTGGCCGACATCGCGAGCCGCGGGTACCCGGTGTCCACGCTCTATCCGTCCACCCTGTCGATCTACCGGGCGCTCGGCTGGGAGGTCGGCGGCGGCCTGTACGAGGCCGCGATGCCGTCGCGGGCGCTGGCGGAACTGGCCGCGCCGGACCCGGTGCTGGGCGGCGCGGGCGGCGGGCCGGACGCGCCCGGCCTGCGGCACCCCGGCCCGGCCGACGCGGTGGTGGTGATCGAGACGCTGGGCCGGGTGCATCAGGCGCTGCGCCAGCGCGGCCCGAATACGCGTGAGCCGGCCGAGGTCGCGCGCTGGCTGGATGACGAGGACCACTTCGCCTACCTGGCCGACGACGGGTTCCTGAGCTATCGCTGGGCGGACGGGCACCAGATCCTGCGGGTTGACCTGCTGGCCGCGACCTCGGCCGGGACCAGCCGGGCATTCTGGCGCATCCTGGCCTCCCACGCCACCATGGCCGAGACGATCCGGGTCAGGCTGGCTCCCGATGACCCGGTCACCTGGCTGCTGCGCGACCCGGAGGTGGCCGTCCATCGCGAGGAGAACTGGATGCTGCGGCTGGTCGATGCCGCCCAGGCCATCGGCGCGCGCGGCTTCCCGGCGAACTCGACCGTCTGCGCCCAGCTGGAGCTGACCGACCCGGTCCGGCCGGGGAACTCCGGCCGGTGGTCGCTGGAGGTCAGCGGCGGCGCGGGCAAGCTTTCCCCGGCGGCCGGCACCGCCGACGGTTCCGCGCTGCGGCTCGGCGCCCGCGGCGTGGCGGCCCTATACGCCGGGGTGCCGGTGACGACACTGCGGCACGCCGGCCTGGCCGCGGGCGGCGACCCGGCCGCCGACGAAGCGCTGGACAGCGCGTTCGGCGGGACCGCGTTCATGACCGACTACTTCTGAGCCGCCGGCTTAGCCGAGTCACGGGGTCCACGGCGCGCCGTACACGCGCGGCGGCCACCCGACCGGTAACGTGCAACCGAACAGGTGTTCGCAGCGGCCGGGATGGTGATGGATGCGCGTGCTCGGCGTGGATCCCGGCCTGACCCGCTGCGGCATCGGCGTGATCGAAGGCGCGCCCGGCAGGCAGCTCCGCCTCATCGGGACGGACGTGATCAGGACTCCGGCCAGCGACGGCATCGGCGCCCGGCTGCTCGCGCTGGAGCTGGAGCTCGACCGCTGGCTGACAAGGCACGAGCCGGACGCCGTGGCGGTGGAGCGGGTGTTCAGCCAGCACAACGTGCGCACCGTCATGGGCACCGCGCAGGCCGGTGCCGTCGCGATCGTCTGCGCCGCCAGGCGCGGGGTGCCGGTGGCGCTGCACACGCCGAGCGAGGTCAAGGCGGCGGTGACCGGGAACGGCCGGGCCGGCAAGGAGCAGGTCACCGAGATGGTCAGCCGGCTGCTGCAGCTGGCCGATCCGCCCCGGCCGGCCGACTGCGCGGACGCGCTCGCGCTGGCCATCTGCCATCTGTGGCGGGGCGCGGCGCAGCAGCGCCTCGCCGCCGCCCAGCTAGCCGCCGGAGGCAGGCGATGATTGCACACGTGACCGGGACCGTAGCCGCGCTCGCACCGGACGCGGCGGTGATCGAGGTGGGCGGCGTGGGGCTGCAGGTGCAGTGCGCGCCCGGCACCATCGCCGGGCTGCGCGCCGGCGAGCGGGCCAGGGTCGCCACCTCGCTGGTGGTGCGCGAGGACTCGCTCACGCTCTACGGGTTCGCCACCGACGACGAGCGGAACACGTTCGAGCTGCTGCAGACCGCGAGCGGCGTCGGGCCGCGGCTGGCGCTGGCCATGCTCGGCGTGCTCAGTCCGGAAGCCCTGCGCCGGGCGGTCGCGGCCGAGGATCTCGCCGCGCTGATCTCGGTGCCGGGCATCGGGCGCAAGGGCGCGCAGCGGATCGTGCTGGAGCTGGCCGGGCGGCTGGGCGCGCCGGGGGAGCTGCCGGCGGTGCCCGCCGCGAGGGCCGCGGCCGGGCCGGCTGCCTGGCAGGATCAGGTCCGGGCCGGGCTGGTCAGCCTCGGCTGGCAGCCGCGCGAGGCCGACCAGGCCATCTCCGCCATCGAGCCGGAGCTGGCCGACGGCGGCGGGATAGGAACGGACCAGCTAGTGGATGTCTCGGTGGCGCTGCGAGCGGCGCTGCGCGTGCTGGGGCGGCCGTGACTACAGCGGGCGGCCAGCCGGGCCGCAATGACGCGCAGGAACTGGTGGTGTCCGGCGGAGACCACCCGCCTGAGCGGGTGGTGTCTGGACTAGCCGACGCCGATGACCGGGTGGTCGAGGGCACGCTGCGGCCGCGCCGGCTGTCCGAGCTGATCGGCCAGGCCCGGGTCCGCGAGCAGCTGTCCCTGGTGCTGGAAGGCGCGCTGCAGCGCGGCCGGACGCCCGACCACGTGCTGCTGTCGGGGCCGCCGGGCCTGGGCAAGACCACGCTCGCCATGATCATCTCCGCGGAGCTGGGCGCGCCCATGCGCATCACCAGCGGGCCGGCCATCGAGCGGGCCGGGGATCTGGCCGCGATCCTCTCCACGCTGACCGAGGGCGAGGTCGTGTTCATCGACGAGATCCACCGGGTCGCCCGGCCGGCCGAGGAGATGCTCTACCTGGCGATGGAGGACTTCCGGGTCGACGTCGTCATCGGCAAGGGACCGGGCGCGACGGCGATCCCGCTGGACATCGCGCCGTTCACGCTCGTCGGGGCCACGACCAGGGCCGGCCTGCTGCCCGCGCCGCTGCGCGACCGGTTCGGGCTCATCGCCCACCTGGACTTCTACGAGCCGGAGGAGCTCGGCGTCATCATCCGCCGGTCGGCCGGGCTGCTCGGGGTCGCGCTGCGGGACGACGGTGCGGACGAGATCGCCGGCCGCTCGCGCGGCACCCCCCGGGTCGCCAACCGGCTGCTGCGGCGCGTCCGCGATTTCGCCGAGGTTCGCGGGAACGGGGTGGTGACCAGGGAGATCGCGAGAGCCGCGCTCGAGTTGTATGAGGTGGACGAGAGCGGCCTTGACCGGCTGGATCACGCCGTCCTGGCCGCGCTGGTGCGGAAGTTCGGCGGCGGGCCGGTTGGCCTGTCGACGCTCGCAGTGGCCGTCGGGGAAGAGGCGGAGACCGTCGAGGTGGTGGCCGAGCCGTTCCTGGTCCGGACCGGCCTGATGGCCAGGACCCCGCGCGGCCGGGTCGCGACCCCCGCTGCCTGGGCGCACCTGGGCCTGCCGGTGCCGGATACCGTCGCATTTTCCCGGTTCACTCCTGGCGATTCCAGCGGAACCGGGCGGCTTGGCCCCGGCCGGGACGGTGAGGTCACGCTCTTTGATTGAGCGCTCACGACGGGATGGAGTCCCGATCACGGAGTGTTACACCTTGTGGCGAGCTGGTCACAATCACTCGCCGGACGCCGTAGCCTGTTGGAGCGTCGCTTGCGCGCCGCTACACTTCGGCAGTTGGTCCATGTCAGGCCACATTGGCGCTAGCCGGGCACGCCGGCGGGGTGCCATCCGTTTATCCGGATGAGTGGCAAACGCTAATCGGAAGGACGTCCCGCTATGGGGACAAACGCTGTCGCAGCCGCCCACGTCGTGGCGGCGGCGAAGTCGAGTTCTAGCAGCTCCCTCTCGTTCCTGCTGATCATCGTGGTCGTCTTCGGCCTGCTGTACTTCGTCATGATCCGGCCGCAGCGGAACCGGCAGCGGGCGGCGCAGCAGCAGTCGCGGCAGGTCGGCAACGGGTCGCGGATCCGCACCACGGCCGGCATGTACGGCACGATCGTCGACAGCGACGACGATAACGTCTTGGTGGAGTTCGCTCCGGGCGTGCAGATCAAGATGATGCGCCGGGCCATCATGAGTGTCGTGCCCGACGACGAGCCGGACGGCCTCCACTCGACGGTGGTCACCGGGACGCCAGATGAGGCGGATTCGTCGGAGAACTCCGACAAGCGCGAGGACCTCAGCATCTAAGTAGCGGCGCTGCCGACCTAACCCGAAAGAACCTGATCCGGTGCCTCCTCCCAGCACGACCAACTCCCGGCCAGGGCGGCTGCTCATCGCCCTGGCCGTGCTACTCATCGTGATGCTCGCCGGAGTACTCGGCAGCAACTTCGGCAATCCCGGCCACTGGCACAAGAGCTTCAAGGTCGGCCTCGGCCTGGACTTGTCCTGGGGCACGCAGATCACGCTGAAAGCGGTCCCGGCCAAGGGCCAGACGACGGTCGACCAGGGCGCGATGAACAAGGCCAAGTCCATCATGCTGGACCGGATCAACGGCTCCGGCTTCACCGGCGCCTCGGTCGTGCAGCAGGGCAACGACGACATCGTCGTCTCCGTGCCGCACAAGAACGCCAAGCAAGTCGGCGAACTGGTCGGCGCCACCGCGCAGCTGGCCTTCCGCCAGGTGCTGCTGGAGTCGACGAACACCGTGACCTCGACGCCGACCACGCCCACCCCGACGCCGTCCACCAAGGCGTCGACCAGCCCGTCCGCCTCGGCTAGCTCGTCGGCGAGCCCGAAGGCATCGCCGACCCCGACCACCTCGGGCGGCACCGGACAGGCCGAGGGTGCGAAGCCGCTGGCCGCCGCCAGCCCCAAGGCCAAGGCGTCCCCGTCCGCGAGCAGCTCGCCATCGCCGAGCACCTCGCCGTCCGCGGCCGCCAGCGCGTCCACCGGACCGCCGAAGCTGGCCACCACCGCCAACGGCACCGGGGACGTGTCCAAACTGACCGCGCAGACCGCCGCCGACTTCAACAAGCTGAACTGCGCGAACAAGCACTGGCAGGTCCAGATCTACGGCGCCAACCCGAACGGCTGGGGCCGCGAGCACCAGCAGGCAGTGGGCTGCCAGAAGATCCTGGGCGCGAACGGCAAGTGGACCGGCCAGTGGGACAAGGTCGCGATGGCCGCGCCGGTCATCCTCGGCACCGACCTCAGCGCGGTGAGCGCCCAGGTCAACTCCAACGGCGCCGGCTACATCGTGTCCTTCAACGTCAAGACCGGGCCCGCGTCCAAGCTTGGCGTCCTGACCCAGACGATGGCGCAGGAGGACCAGAGTCAGAGTACCAACCCGTCGGACGCCGTCCTGTCGCAGCTCGCGGTCGTGCTGGACGGGCAGGTCCAGTCCGCGCCGCAGGTCCAGGGCCAGATCACCACGAACGGCGAGATCAACGGCGGCGGCACCGGCGGCTTCACCCAGGGCCAGGCCGGCCAGCTCGCCAACATCCTCAAGTACGGTCAGCTGCCGCTCACCTTCAAGGCGCAGAACACCTCGGCGGTATCCCCGCAGCTGGGCTCCGCGCAGCTGTCGGCGGGCATCATCGCCGGCATCGTCGGCCTGATCCTGGTGATCGTCTACTCGTTCATCTACTACCGGGCGCTGGCGATCGTGTCGGTCTCCAGCCTCGCGATCGCGGCTAGCCTCACCTACCTCGCGGTCGTGCTGCTGAGCGCGCACGAGGGCTTCAACCTGACGCTGGCGGGCATCGCCGGCCTCATCGTCGCGATCGGCATCACTGCTGACTCGTTCATCGTGTACTTCGAGCGGCTCAGGGACGAGGTCAGAGAAGGCAGATCGCTGCGCGCGGCGGTCGAGCGCGGCTGGGCCAGGGCCAGGCGGACGATCCTGGTCTCGGACACCGTCTCGTTCCTGGCCGCCCTGCTGCTCTACATCTTCGCGATCGGCGACGTCCGCGGCTTCGCCTTCACCCTCGGCCTGACCACGCTGATCGACATCCTCGTGGTCTTCCTGTTCACCAAGCCGATGGTCACCTTGCTGGCGCGGACCGACTTCTTCGGTCAGGGCCACAAGCTGTCGGGGCTCGACCCCGAGCGGCTCGGCGCCAGGGCGCCGTGGCGAGGTTCCAGGCGGCCGCCAGCCGCGCCGGCCGGCAGTGCCCCTGCCACCCCGAAGGAGGCCTAGATGGCGCGGCGTAACAACTTCGCCGGGCGGCTGTACCGCGGCGAGGTCTCCTTCGACTTCGTCGGCCGGCAGAAGCTCTGGTACATGATCTCCGGCGCCATCCTCGGCATCAGCGTGCTCGCGCTGCTGATCTTCGGCCTGAACTTCAGCATCGACTTCAAGGGCGGCTCGGAGTTCCAGTTCGTGGCGCCGCACGCCACCGCTACCCAGATCGAGCAGACCTTCCAGGCCAACGGCGGCGGGGCCGACGCCAACGCCCAGCAGGTCAGGCCGATCGGCAAGCCCGCGTTCTGGCAGGTGCAGACCGGTCAGCTGACCTCCGGGCGGCAGAACAAGCTGCAGCAGGTCGTGACGAGCACCTACCACGTGCCGGGCGGCCAGAACGGCGTCTCGATCAACACGGTGAGCGCGAGCTGGGGCTCGCAGATCTCGCAGAAGGCCGCCGAGGCGCTGGTCGCGTTCTTCATCGTGATCGTCATCTACCTGACCGTGGCGTTCGAGTGGCGGATGGCGGCGGCGGCGTTCGTCGCGCTGATCCACGACATCGTGATCACGATCGGCGTGTACGCGCTCGCCCACTTCGAGGTCAGCCCCGCGACGGTCATCGGCCTGCTCACGATCCTCGGCTACTCGCTCTACGACACCGTCGTCGTGTTCGACAAGGTCCGGGAGAACACCGCGCCGATCCTGGGTACCCGGAAGTACAACTACAGCGAGGCCGCCAACCTGGCGCTGAACCAGACGCTGGTCCGGTCCATCAACACCTCGCTCATCGCGCTGCTGCCGGTCGCCGCGATCCTGATCGTGGGCACGCTGCTGCTGGGCAACGGCGAGCTGAAGGACCTGTCCCTGGTGCTGTTCGTCGGCATGCTCTCGGGCACGTACTCCTCGATCTGCATCGCCACGCCGGTGCTCGCCGACTTCAAGGAGCGTGAGCCGCAGTACAAGCAGCTGGCCAAGCAGGTGGCGCAGCGAGCGACCGGCGGCCGGGCCGCGGCTCGCAGGGCGGCCAAGCAGGCCGCCGTCGCGGGTGTGCCGAACGGCAGCGGGTCCGGCGCCACGGCGGTGAGCCTGGCTGACGCCGAACCGGAGCCGGACGCGGATCCGGTAACGGACACCGTTGCGCCGGAAGCGGATGCTCTCGCGCCGGGACAAGTTCCGGCCGTTCCCGGGCAGACGGCCAGGAGCGGGGCGCCCCGCCAGCCGGGTCAGCGCCAGCAGCCGGTCCGGCGGCAGAGCGCGGCGAACCGACGGCCGAGCGGCAAGAAGAAGCGACGGTAGCGGGCCATGCCACGAGGGACGCGGTGAGCGCTGCGGACGCCGCCGCCGGCATCGCTGGTCTGCTGCGCGCCCGGATCCGCGACGTCGCGGACTATCCGCAGCCAGGGATCATCTTCAAGGACATCACGCCGTTGCTGGCCGACGGCCCGGCCTTCGCGGCCGTTGTGGCCGAGCTTGGCGTGGGCTACCAGGACGTGCACAAAGTGGCCGGGATCGAGGCGCGCGGCTTCATCCTGGCTGCGCCCGTCGCGCTGGAGCTGAAGGCCGGCTTCGTGCCGGTCCGCAAGCAGGGCAAGCTGCCGGCCGCGACGTACGCCCAGTCGTACGACCTCGAGTACGGCAGCGCGACGCTTGAGGTGCATACCGACGCATTTACCCCCGGCGAGCAGGTGCTGATCGTCGACGACGTGCTCGCCACCGGCGGCACCGCCGCGGCCACCGCCGAGCTGGTGCGCCGGTGCGGCGCGACGGTGGCCGGGATCGTCGTCCTGCTGGAGCTCGGGTTCCTGAACGGGCGGGCCAAGCTCGCAGGCCTGCCGGTGCGTTCCCTGCTCGGCGTGTAACGCATCGCCAAGCGGCGGGTCGTTGCCGGGCTGAGCGGACGCGGACACGTGCGGAAACGTCCACCGATAGACTGGGCGTTTACGGCAGACGTGAGGAGCGCATGTGGCCGGTGACGTGGTGACGGCTGGGACAGCCGAAACCGATGTCACCCAGGTGCCGGAAGCGGGCGAAAGGGTGGCATCTGGCGCTGACATGCCCGCCACCGCGAAGGCACGCCCCGGCCAGGACCAGGCGCCTGCGGCCAGGCCGCGAAGGGGCAAGGGCGGCAAGGGCAAGACCGGGGACGACGCCGCGGCCGCCGAGTCCGGCGCAACTGCCCACGGCCCGGACGCCATCGACGCGGCGGAGCCCGTTCCTGGCGAACCTGTTAGCGGTCCCGGTGACCCGGCTGCCCCGCTCGACGAAGGTTCGCAGAACCGGAGCAAAGGGGACAAGAAGGGAGCGGCCCGGGCGGGGCCCCGGCCCTCCCGCCGCTCGACATCCGGGTCGACCGCCGCGGCCGCTGCCGACGTCTCGGCGGGCGCAGCCGCGGTCCGCCGTCGGCTGGCGCGGCTGGGCTCCGCCCGCGGCGGCGGCATCAACCCCGTCCTCGAACCCCTCATCAAGACCGTACGCACCACGCACCCCAAGGCCGACGTCCGGCTGATCGAGCGCGCGTACGAGACCGCCGCCCGGATGCACGCCGGGCAGGCCCGCCGCAGCGGTGACCCGTACATCACGCACCCGCTCGCGGTCGCGACGATCCTGGCCGAGCTCGGCATGAACCACGAGACGATCTGCGCCGCGCTGCTGCACGACACGATCGAGGACACCGACTACACCCTGGACCAGTTGCACCGCGACTTCGGCGACGACATCACCGCGCTGGTGGACGGCGTCACCAAGCTGGACAAGGTGAAGTACGGCGATGCCGCGCAGGCCGAGACCGTACGCAAGATGGTCGTGGCGATGTCCCGCGACATCCGGGTCCTCGTGATCAAGCTGGCCGACCGGCTGCACAACATGCGCACGCTGCGCTATCTGCCGCGGGCCAAGCAGGAGCAGAAGTCCCGCGAGGTACTGGAGATCTTCGCGCCGCTGGCGCACCGCCTCGGCATGAACACGGTGAAGTGGGAACTGGAGGACCTGGCGTTCGCCACGCTGTTCCCCAAGCGCTACGACGAGATCGCCCGGCTCGTCTCCGAGCGCGCGCCCCGGCGGGAGATGTTCCTGCAGGAAGTGATCGAGGACGTGCAGGACGACCTGCGCGACGCCAAGATCAAGGCGGCCGTGACCGGGCGCCCGAAGCACTACTACTCCGTCTACCAGAAGATGATCGCCAGGAACGTCAGCTTCGACGACATCTATGACCTGGTCGGCATCCGGGTCCTGGTGGAGTCGCTGCGTGACTGCTACGCGGTCCTCGGCACCGTGCACGCGCGCTGGAACCCGGTCCCCGGCCGGTTCAAGGACTACATCGCGATGCCGAAGTTCAACATGTACCAGTCGCTGCACACCACCGTGATCGGCCCCGAGGGCAAGCCGGTGGAGCTGCAGATCAGGACGTGGGGCATGCACCGCCGGGCCGAGTACGGCGTCGCCGCGCACTGGAAGTACAAGGAGGAGATGGCCGGCGGTACCGCCTCGGACATGGCCTGGCTCCGGCAGCTGGTCGACTGGCAGCGCGAGACCGCCGATCCGGCCGAGTTCCTCGACACGCTGCGGTTCGACCTCGGCACCGCCGAGGTCTACGTCTTCACCCCGCGCGGCGAGGTCATCGCGCTGCCGCAGGGCGCCACGCCGATCGACTTCGCCTACGCGATCCACACCGAGGTCGGGCACCGGACCATCGGGGCCAGGGTGAACGGCCGGCTGGTGCCGCTGGAGAGCACGCTCAGCAACGGCGACTCGGTCGAGATCTTCACTTCCAAGGCGCCGGACGCCTGCCCGAGCCGGGACTGGCTCGGCTTCGTGCAGAGTGCCAGGGCCAGGAACAAGATCCGGCACTGGTTCTCCAAGGAACGCCGGGAAGCGGCCGCCGAGACCGGCAAGACCGCGATCGCCAGGACCATGCGCAAGCAGGGCCTGCCGCTGCAGCGCCTGGCCACCGCCGACGCCCTCAACGCGATCGCGACCGAGCTGCACTACAACGACCTGTCCGCGCTGTACGCGGCGGTGGGCGAGGGGCACGTCAGCGCCCAGTCGGTGGTCGCCAAGCTGGTCAAGTCCGCCGGCGGCATCGCCGGCGCGCAAGAGGACCTGGCCGAGGCGACGCTGCTCACCCGGACGCCGCGGCCGGCCCCGGCCGCGGGCGACTCGGGCGTCGTGGTCGAGGGCGCCGCCGACGTGTGGGCCCGCCTCTCCAAGTGCTGCACGCCGGTCCCCGGTGACCAGATCACCGGCTTCGTGACCAGAGGCAACGGCGTGACCGTGCACCGGGTCGACTGCCAGAACCTGGCCCACCTGCTGGAGTCACAGCCCGAGCGGCTCGTGAACGTGCGCTGGTCGCCCAAGGAAGGCTCGCAGTTCCTGGTCGCGATCCAGGTCGAGGCGCTGGACCGGACCGGCCTGCTGTCCGACGTCACCCGGTCGATCTCCGACCAGCACGTGAACATCCTGTCGGCGACCGTGACCACGACCAGGGACCGGGTGGCGTTCAGCCGGTTCACGTTCGAGATGGGCGACCCCAAGCACCTCGGCGCCGTCCTGCGCGCCGTCCGCGCGATCGACGGCGTCTACGACGTGTACCGCGTCACGAGCTAGCCGCCCGGCTTGGTGTACTCGGCCACCAGCTCGACCACGACCAGATTGCCTTCCGGCGCTGCCGTCGCGCGCGCGATCTGGCTCAGATCGGGCGGCACGACCTGGATCGGGTCGACGTACCTGGTCTTGCCGACGACCGGAAAGCGGACGTAGTCGCCCGCCGCCCGGGTCTGCGCCGGGCTGAGCCAGCTGATGATGAGCCCGGCCTTCCCGGCCGGACCAGCTTGCGACTGCGACGCGACGTAGCCCGCCTGCAGCAGGGCCGGGACCGCCCGCTGCCCGCCCGCCGCCGCCGTGCCGGGGGTGAACACGAACCCGGCCCAGCCGAACCCGGTCAGCGCCCGCTCCAACTGCGTGACCGGGGACCTGGCGTCGCCCGCGTACGCGTAGTACCCGGCCTGGGTGCGCTGGCAGCTCAAGGTCCAGCTGGTCGCTCCCGCGACGCCCTCGCCACCACTCGGCAGCGCCTGGCACTCATCAAGCACCGACTGCCCCGCCGCCCGCAGCCACGGCGCTACCCGTCCCAGCCCCGCCAGCTGGCCGTCAAACCAAGCCGAGTACGCCCGGTCCGCCGCGCGCACCGCCCCCGACCGCGCATAGGCCACCACATCCGGCGCCGCCGCGTGCCTCGACCTCCCATGCGCCACCCACCCCGCAACGCCACCCGCCACCACCACCACCGCGACCACGGCCAGCAAGATGACAAGCCGGAAGGTGGAAGAGCGGGCTGGCGGAGAAACCTCGACGGTCATCTCGGTCTCCTAAGCGCAGCCGCGGCTAGGGCTGGCTTTGCGAGGCGGGACGTTGGGCTGCAAACCGGACGTCGACCGAGTGGCAGCCGGCCGTTTAGTGTGGCCGGCCGCCACTCGGCCGACGCCCGAGCTCAACCCTCAACCTTCAGCCCGACAGCTCAGCCAAGCGTCCGCTCTGCCTCCGACAGCCATGACCGTCTCGCCGCCAGCGCCTCTTCGGCCTGCGTCTCCGCCTTCGCGTCGCCGCTGGCCTGCGCCTTGGCGAGTTGGGACTCGAGTTGCGTGATGGCCGTCTTGATCTGGTTCACCGTGCTCTTGGCCCGGCTGAGCGCCTCCGGGTTGGTCCGCCGCCAGTTCGAGTCCTCCGCCTTGCGCAGCGAGTCCTCGACCCGGCGCAGGCCGCCCTCCAGGCGCTCCTGCGAGTCGCGCGGCACCGGGCCGGCCTTCTCCCAGCGCTCCTGGATACCGCGCAGCGTGGCCCTGGCCGCGCGGGCGTCGGTCACCGGCAGCAGCTTCTCCGCCTCGGTCAGCAATTGTTCCTTGACCACCGCGTGCTCGCGCAGCTCCCGCTCCTTGGCGTCCAGCACCTCGGCCCGCGCCTGGAAGAACGCGTCCTGGGCCGTCTTGAACCGCTGCCACAGCTCGTCCTCGGCGGTCCGGTCGGCCCGGCCCGCCTGCTTCCAGGATCGCATCAGCTCGCGGTACGCGCTGGCCGTCGTCGACCAGTCCGTCGAGGTGGCGAGCGCTTCCGCCTCGCTGGCCAGCTGCTCCTTGCGGGCCCTGATCGACTCGCGCTCCTCCTCCAGGTTGGCGAAGTAGGCCTTGCGCCGCTTGGCGAACGCGTTGCGCGCGGCGGACAGCCGCTTCCAGAGCACGGCCTCGGTGGCCCGGTCGCCCCGCGGCGCGACCTTCCACTCCTCCAGCAGCTGGCGCATCCGCTCGCCACTGGCCTTCCAGTGCGTGGCCTCGACGGCCAGCCGCTCGGCCTCGGCGACGATCCGCTCGCGAACCTCGAGCGCCTCGCTCCTGGCCGCCTCGCGAGCCGCCTTGTGCTCCTCGCGGCGGTGCTCGACGGCGCCCGTGAGCGCCTCGAGCCGCTGCCGCAGCCCGTCCAGGTCGCCGATGGCGTGCGCGTCGGTGACCGATGCGATCAGCCGGGTGATGGTCGACCTGGCGTGCGCGGGGGACAGATCGGTGCCGGTGATCCGCTGCTCCAGCAGGCTGACCTCAGTCTCGAGTGCCTCGAACTTGCGCTTGAAGAATGCCAGCGCCTCGTCCGGGCTGCCCGCCTGCCAGGAGCCGATCTCCCGCTCGCCGTCTGCGGTACGGCAGTACACCGTCCCGTCCTCGGCCACTCGGCCCCACGGATCGCTTGCGGTACTCACCGCGTACCTCCCGCTCGGTACCTGACCTGCGACTATGCCGGTCAGGTTTGCTTGATCGTCATGCTCGAGATGTTGACGGCTTCCTTCGGATGACCGTCGCCCGGCCCGTTGGAGTTGTCACTGCCTGCCTTTGCCACATTCTGTATGATATTGAGGCCGCTGACGATGGTTCCGAACGGCGTATAGCCATCCGGCAGCACTGTCGTCTTGTACACGAGGAAGAACTGGCTGCCGTTGGTGTCGTTGGCGCCCGTGTTCGCCATTGCTACCGTGCCCGCGGGGAACGTCGCGCATTTCTCCGTGCTGCCCTGGCAGGTCGAAAGCTTCAGCCCGTTGAGGTTCTCGTTCGGGAAGACATATCCGGGGCCGCCCTGGCCGGTGCCGAGCGGGTCGCCGCACTGCAGCACGTAGATGTCCGCGGTCGTCAGCCGGTGGCACGTGCGTCTTGTTGAAATAGCTCTGGTCGGCCAGGCTGACAAAGGAGTTGACCGTGCACGGCGCCGCGAAATTCAGCATGCTGATCACGATATTGCCGCGGTTAGTGGCCATCGTGGCCTGATACTTCGCCTTAGTGTCCGGCTTAGCAGGCGGCAGCTTGACCTTCCTGGCGGCGGTTCCGCTGGCGGTGTAGACGCACTTCCCGTTTACCAGCGCGGCCGTCGGGGTGGGCGAGGCGCTCGCGGTGGGCGATGGGGTCGCGGTCGCGCTCGCCGTCGCGCTCGGGCTGTGCGACGCGTTCGCGACCGGCTTGGCAGGCGAGGAATGGAAGGCGCCCGCCACGAAGGCCGAGAGGACCCCGATCCCGACTACTGCCACGACGACGATCGTGACGGCGGTCCACTTCTTGGCCCGCCGGTCCCGCTCCGCCTGGCGCTGTAGCCGGCGCTCATACGCATCCCTGGCAAGTTGCCGCTGCCGCTGCTTCTTGCTGGCCACCCGTACATTCCTCCCTTGCCCGCGCACGTCTGGCGAAGCATTTTCCGGTCCGCAGCCGACTGCCTGGCGGCGCGCCGCCAGGCAGTGATCTGCGAAACTTCGCGAATCGTACCGTTGTGGCGGCTGTTGTGGCGCCGCCGTTACCTGTTCGTCGTACCAACTGCGGCCAAGCCGTGTCCTGGCTGGCCCCGTGCCTGGCCAGCAGTACTTTTCTCGGTAGCCTGGGCACAGCTAGCGACGCTAGCGCCAGGTCGAGGAGGACGATGTGCTGGTTGCCGGGTTCCCCGCCGGATCGTTCGCCGCGAACTGCTATCTCATCGCTGCCGAGCCGGGCTCGGAGTGCCTGATTATCGACCCTGGACAGGACGCTGAGCAGGGCATCGACGAAATTATCGAGCGATACCGGCTGCGTCCGGTCGCCGCGCTCGCGACGCACGGGCACATAGATCACATCTGGTCGATAGCGCCGGTGTGCGGCGCCAAAGATATCCCCGCCTACATTCACCCGGCCGACCGCGCGCTGCTGACCGACCCGGCCCGCGGCCTCTCGCTCGGCCCGGGCCAGCAGCTGTTCGGCGGGCTGACGTTCACCGAGCCAGCTGACGTCGTGGCGCTCACCGACGGCATGACCATCCAGCTGGCCGGCCTCGACCTGGTCGTGGACCACGCACCCGGGCCACACGCCCGGCTCGGTGACGTTCCGCCTACCCGGCATAGCACTGCCGGAGGGGGCGGCGAGGGCGTGATCTTCACCGGCGACCTGCTGTTCGCTGGCTCCATCGGGCGGACCGACCTGCCCGGCGGCGACTATGAGACGATCCTCGTCCAGCCTGGCCAGGGTCTGCCTGCCGCTGCCGGACGAGACGGCGGTCCTGTCCGGCCACGGGCCGCAGACGACCATCGGCGCCGAGCGCGCGAGCAACCCGTTCCTGGCCGGGCTGACGCCGGCCGCGGGCCCCGTCACGGGCCTGTAGTCGCGCGAGCCGCGCGCGCACACCAGCTGATGCACAGAAAGGCAAGCGATGATCCGCAGCCACGAGGCAGGCGCCCTCCGGGCCAGCGCGGAAGGCCAGCAGGTCCGGCTCGCGGGCTGGGTGGCCCGGCGGCGTGATCACGGCGGCGTGGTCTTCATCGACCTGCGCGACGGCAGCGGGATCGTCCAGGTCGTGCTCCGCGAGGAGGACGTCGCGCACGACCTGCGGGCCGAGTTCTGCGTGCTCGTAACCGGCACCGTCCAGCGGCGGCCCGCCGGGAACGAGAATCCCGAGCTGCCGACGGGCGAGATCGAGGTCGCCGCGGCGGCCGTCGAGGTGCTGTCCGAGGCCGATCCGCTGCCGTTCCCGATCGAGGGCGGCTCAGGCGGCGAGCTCAACGAGGAGGTCCGGCTGCGCTACCGGTACCTGGACATCCGCCGGGCCGAGATGGCCGCCGCGCTGCGGGCCCGGTCACACGGCCGCCTACCTGGTCAACGAGGTCATGCGGTCGCACCGGTTCGTCAACGTCGAGACGCCGTTCCTGACCAGGTCGACCCCGGAGGGCGCGCGGGACTTCCTGGTCCCGGTGCGGCTGCGGCCGGGCAACTGGTACGCGCTGCCGCAGTCGCCGCAGCTGTTCAAGCAGCTGCTGATGATCTCCGGTCTGGAGCGCTACTTCCAGCTCGTGCGGTGCTTCCGGGATGAGGACTTCCGCGCCGACCGGCAGCCGGAGTTCACCCAGATCGACATCGAGATGTCGTTCGTCACCAGGGAAGACGTAGTCGAGGTCGCCGAGGACCTGGTCGAGAAGCTGTGGCTGGAGATCGCCGGATACCAGGTGCCGCGGCCGATCCCGCACATGACCTACGCCGACGCCATGGCCAAGTACGGTTCGGACAAGCCCGACCTGCGATTCGGCCAGCAGCTCGCGGACATGACCGACTTCTTCTCGGAGTCGGAGTTCCGGGTGTTCCAGGCCCCGCACGTCGGTGCCGTCGTGATGCCGGGCGGCGGCGCGCAGACCCGCAAGGAGCTGGACGGCTGGCAGGAGTGGGCCAAGTCGCGCGGCGCGCGCGGGCTCGCGTACGTGCTGATCGGGCCCGACGGCGAAGTTGCCGACGCCGGGCCGGTGGCCAAGCACCTGTCCGCCGAGGAGCGCGCCGGGCTCTCGCCGGCCGCTCGGCGCCGCCGCGGGCGACGCCGTGTTCTTCGCCGCGGGCACGGCGAACGAGGCGCGGGCGCTGCTCGGCGCGGCCCGGCTGGAGATCGGGCACCGGTGCGGCCTGATCGACCCGGCCGCGTGGGCGTTCACCTGGGTGGTGGACGCGCCCATGTTCGAGGAGGACGGCGACGGCGGCTGGACCGCGGTGCATCACCCGTTCACCTCGCCGCTGCCGGAGTGGACGGACAAGTTCACGGGCGATCCTGGCGCTGCCCTGGCCGACGCCTACGACATCGTGTGCAACGGCACCGAGATCGGCGGCGGGTCGATCAGGATTCACCGGCCGGACGTGCAGCAGCGCGTCTTCGACGTGATCGGGCTGTCCAGGGAAGAGGCGACGTCGCAGTTCGGCTTCCTGCTGGAGGCGCTGCGGTTCGGGCCGCCGCCGCACGGCGGCATCGCGTTCGGCTGGGACCGGCTGATGATGCTGCTGACCGGCCGGGACTCGATCCGGGACGTGATCGCGTTCCCGAAGGCCGCCTCCGGGCACGACCCGCTCACCGGCGCGCCGACGCCGATCACCGCGCAGCAGCGCAAGGAAGCTGGCATCGACGCCGGCCCGCGCAGCGCGGCCAGCGCCATCTGGACGCTGGCGCGTCTGGGGCGTCCAGCCGGCGGACACCGCTCGGCGCGGTCAGGCGAGCCGGCGGCGGATCCACCAGACGCAGACCGCGGCCAGGCCGCACGGCAAGAGCCACGAAGATCGCCGTCTCGTACCCCTGGAAGACCCAGAACCGGCTGGCGGGCTGATAGGTCACCAGCTCCCGGAGGCCATGCCGGGGGAGCCCGGCCGCCGAGTGCGGCGTCAGCTGGACCACATGCCCGGCCGCATCGACGACCTGGGCTGAGTAGATCCACGCGCCGGGTATGCCAACCGCGGTCGGGTCTACGCTCACGCTGCCGCCGCCCTGCACGGCGATCGGCGCAGCCGTGCGGGCCGGAAAGCGACACGAAGAGGTGCAGCGGGGCGATGAGGTAGCCGCGCAGCGAGCCGCATGACGAACTGGACCGCGGTGAAGATCACGAGGGTGACGGCCATGGCGGGTACGGTCCGGCGGATGAGCATCCCCGCCAGGACGCCGAGCGCGAAGGCGAACGCGGCGTAGCCGATCGGGGCGATGCCCCGCTCGCTGAACACCGACGGCTGCAGCCAGTTCATGTTGAGCTTGTCGATGCGGCTCGCGGACCAGGTGACCAGGAGGCTGAACAGCCCGGCGGCGGCCATGCTGGCCAGGCCGACCAGGACCCAGCTTGGTCGCCAGCCAGCGGGTCCGGCTCACGCTCTGGTTCCACACCAGCAGCGACGTGCCGGTCTCCAGCTCGCGGGTGACCAGGGGCGCGCCCCAGAAGATTCCGATCACCGCGGGAACGACGATCAGCGCGGTGCCGAATACCAGCGGCAGATGGTTGGCGAAACCGGCATTGAGCAGGTTGGCGAACGTGAGCGGTGGCCGCGCCGCAGCCACCGGCGTGGCAGCGGGCGATCCCCGCGGCGGTGTACAGATGAGCCAGGTGCACGCCGGCCAGACCGAGCACGATCGCGGTCGCGGTCAGGGCGGCGGCAGCGGCGATGGACTGGGCGCGGAACTGGCGCCAGGTGAGCCAGATCATCTCGTTCCCTCCAGGGCGAGGCGCCGGCCGCGGCCGGCGGTGGTGTTACTGCGACTCATGTAGGCGAGCACGAGGTCCTCCATGCTGACCGGGCCGGCGATCCAGGCCGGGTCGGTGATGCCGGAGTCGGCCCGCACGATCAGGGTGGTCTGGCGGCCGGTGTGACTTTCGCTGATGACGTGCCAGCCGTCCGGCCAGGGCGCCGCCGGGTCGCGACGAGGTCCGGTCACCCGGTGATGGGTTGCCAGCAACTCGTCGACCTCGCCGGCTACCTGGACGCGAGCCGCGACCAGAATGATCAGGTAGTCGCAGACCCGCTCCAGGTCGGCGACCAGATGCGAAGACAGCAGCACGCTCAGCTGCTGGTCGGCCACCGCCGCGGCCAGGTCCTGCAGGAACTCGCGGCGAGCCAGCGGATCGAGACTGGCGGCTGGCTCGTCGAGAATCAGCACCTCGGGCCGCTTGGCGAGGGCCATCGTCAGCGCCAGCTGAGCCCGCTGGCCGCCGGACAGCTGGCCGGCCTTCTGGCGGGCGTTCAGGCCCAGCTCGGCGATCCGGCCGGCGGCGAACTGGCCGTCCCAGGACGGGTTCAGGTGCGCGCCCAGGCGCAGGTGATCGGCGACGGACAGCCGGCGTAGGCCGGTGCGTCCTGGGCCACGAAGCCGACCTTCCCTTGCTGCGCCGGGCTGCTGGCAGGCCGGGCGCCGACTACCTCGATGTGGCCGGCCGATGGCTGCCGCCATGCCGGTGGCGAGGTGCAGGAGCGTTGTCTTCCCGGCCCCGTTCGGACCTACGAGCCCGGCCACCCGGCCGGCCGGGATGCTCAGCGTGCAATCCGACAGCGCCCATCGGCGCCGGTATTTCTTGCCCAGGTCCCTGGCTTCCAGAACTGCGGTCATGTCAGTGCCTCCTCAAGGCGGGATCAGCAATCGCCAGGCTGCCCGGCCGGGCAGGCACCGGCGTCGTCACACCAGGGAGCCGTATCGGCGGTCGTACTACGGGGCCAGCAGCGGCCACGGTGGCGGCGCGCGTCATACCCGGGTATGACGACGCCGGGGGGACGCTTTCGCAGCTCGGGCGGCCTAACCTGAGATCGTGCAAGCAACGCCAGGCCGAGAGTCGGCCCCGAGCAGGCGCCCGCGATGTGGCGCGCGCCGGGTGGCTGGGGCTGATCCAGCTGGCGACCGCGCCCGACCCCATCCCGGCGTGGCGCTCGTGGTCGCGGCGGCAGCGCCAGGCGGCGTGGGCCGGGCTCGCCCTGGTGACCCTGATCCTGGTGATCGTCACGCTCACGAATGGCCCGACCGACCTGGGCATCGTCAGCTCGTCCTTCGGGCCGGTGCTGCGCGGGGTGCAGGGCACTTCGGGCGGAATGACCAACCGGGCCATGGCTGCTTGGCCTGCTGGCGGTGCTGCCGCTGCCGCTGGCGGCCCGGTATCCGCTGCTGGCCTGGCGGATCGGCTGGCTGGCTTTCTTGCTGATCCCGCTTCAGAGTCTCTTCTGGTGGGGCGGCTGGCCCTGGTACCCGGTGCAGGTGCCGCTCCTGCTGGTGGTGTTCTGCGTGGCCGGGATCAGGCAGCAGCGGCCGGTGCTGTGGTGGATGTGGGGGCTGACGCTGCTCGCGTGGTGGCTGTGGACAGGCGCGGACCGGCCGAACATCGTCGCCCATCTGCTCGGCACCGTCGCGTTCACCGCGGTGGCGGTCGCGGTCGACAGCGCGAGTTCCCGGCGGCGGGCGCAGGCGGCCCTGACGGTGCTGGCCGAGCGGACCGAGCTGAGTCAGGCGCAGCTGACCGTGCTGGAGGAGCGCACGAGGATCGCCAGGGAACTGCACGACGTCGTGGCTCATCACATGTCGCTGATCGCGGTGCGGGCGGAGACCGCGCCCGTACCGGCTGGCCGGCCTGCCCGATCCGGTGCGGGCGGAGTTCGTTGCCCTCAGCGGGGCCGCGCGGGAGGCGCTGGTCGACATGCGCAGGCTGCTGGGCGTCTTGCGGCAGGAGCAGCAGGCCGGGCTCGCGCCGCAGCCGCAGCTGTCGGACCTGCCGGATCTCGTCGAGTCGGCCCGGCTGGCCGGGGTTCCGGTCGAGCTGTCAGCTCCCGCCGCGCTGGACGGGGTGCCGGCCGCGGTCGGCGTCTGCGCGTACCGGATCGTGCAGGAGTCACTGTCCAACGCCGGCCAGCACGCGCCGGGAGCGGCGGTCACGGTGTCGGTGGACCACGACGCCAGCTCGGTCACGCTCCGGGTGGCCAATGGGCCAGGCGATCACGCCGGCTCGCGGCGCCAGGCCCGCGGTCTGGCCACGGGCTGGCGGGCATGCGGGAGCGGGTAGCGCTGCTCGGCGGCTCGCTGACGGCGGGCCCGGCGGCGGACGGCGGCTTCGTCGTGGCCGCGGTACTGCCCCTCGCCGCGGCGGCCTGACGCCATGAGCACCAGATGCCTGATCGCCGACGACCAGGCGATGGTCCGGGAGGGCTTCGCCGCGGTGCTGGCGGCGCAGCCGGGGCTGCAAGTCGTCGGCCAGGCCGCCGACGGTGCCGCGGCGGTGGCACTGGCGCGGCAGCTGCATCCCGACGTGATCCTGATGGACGTGCGGATGCCGGTCATGGACGGGCTGCACGCTACCCGCGAGATCCTGGGCACCGCAGGCGCCCGGGCCGCCTCGAGCGCCGCGAGACTCCGCGGCCGGACAGCACCGGCCGCGGGTGCTCATGCTGACGACTTTCGACCTCGACGACTACGTGTATGAGGCGCTGCGCGCCGGGGCCAGCGGGTTCCTGCTGAAGGACGCGCCCGCCGCGGAGCTCGTGCACGCGGTCCGGGTAATTGCGGCCGGCGACGCCCTGCTCGCCCCGTCGGTCACCCGGCGGCTGATCGCGGACTTCGCGGGCCGGCCGCACCCGCCGTCGGCCCGGCCGCCGGCCCCGGTCGGCGCGCTCACTACCAGGGAGACCGAGGTGCTGACGCTGATCGCGCGCGGTCTGTCGAACGCCGAGATCAGCGCGGCCCTGGTGATCGCCGAGCAGACTACCAAGACGCACGTCGGTCGCATCCTGGCCAAGCTGGATCTGCGCGACCGGGCCCAGGCCGTGGTGCTCGCCTACGAGTCCGGCCTCGTCCGCCCAGGCGAGTGAGTGCGGCGGCATGCCGCGAAGGCTGCGCCCGGAGCGCGGAATGCCAAGCCTGCCGGGGCCACATCAGCTAGCGCGTTGCGACTCTGGTGGCTTGTGCTCTGTCGATCTTCTCCGCGGACGATCGATGGCTAGCTCGGAAATACCTGCTTCAGGAAACTGCGGCGCTCGGATGTCGCCTTGGAAGGACAGCGTTGGTCAGCCCGACGGGACGAGGTCGAGCGGAAGCAGCAGCGGCAGAGCAGATACAGCGTCGGGGCGACAATCAGTGCGAGCATCGCAAGCGCGATGGAGACGGCGTGAACACGGCCAGACCGCCATGCCGGCGGGTCCCGTGCCGAGCCACACCAGCGACATCAGTTCCGCGATGGTCAGCAGCACGAAGACTGCGAGCCAGATGCCTGCTCCGGCGATGGCCACGAGCGTTCTGCGGTGTGAGCCGGACAGCTTCGGGACGCCTTGAAGTACTCGAATATCTGAGCGGCACCGGCTTCGTCTGAGCTAGTGGTCGCTGTTGTACCTGGCAAAGTCGCGTTCCCAGGCTTCGTCCGGTCGCTTGAGCGGTAATGATCGTCCTGGCCTCGGCCCCGGCCGCGAGCGCGAAGATCGGGATTGAGACGGTCACCGCGTCCGCGAAGTCAGTGGTCATCTGCATGGACCTACCATGTTATAGCGGTGTATTTCAGTCAAGCTAGTGGAGAAACCATGACCGGGGTGACGGCGAGGAATTAAGACGCTGTCACCCGGCCACGATCACGGTCAGCCCACCAGATTGGGCTCTTGCGCGGCGGCGGCGTCCGCCGTCTACGGCTTGGTGGCGCTCAGGATCAGCGCGCCGACGGTCGCGGCCGCCAGCACGCCGACGCGCTGACCATGAAAGTGCTGGACATCGACGTGGTGAACGCCTGCCGGGCTGCGCGGATCAGGTCCGCGTGGCCGTGCGCGACGGCCAGCGCCCCGCCGATCGACTGCCGCGCCTGCGCCGGGGCGCTGGCGGCATGTGCCGGGCGAAGCCGCTGGCCAGCAGGGAGCCAAGAATCGCGACGCTGAGAGCGCTGCCGGCCTGGCCGATCGTGTCGTTCAGAGCGGAGCCGACGCCCGCCTGCTCATGCGGGATCGCGGACATCAGCGCGCTGACCGCGGCAGGCATCGCCAGCCGGCACTGAGAGCCGAGCACGCCCAGCCCGGCCGCGGGCACAGTGAACCCGGAAGTCGCTGAGACGGTGGCCAGCAGCTCGAACGCGGCCGCCATCACGAGCATGCCGCCGAGCACAAGGAAGCGGTTACCCAGCTTCGCGCCGAGCTTGACCCCCGCGGTGTTGCCGATCAGCGCGCCGACGGCCAGCGGGACGAAGGCCAGCCCGGCCCGCACCGGCGAGTAGCCGAGCACGAACTGCAGGTACTGGGTCAGCACCAGCAGCAGCCCGCCATTGCCGATCTCCACCAAGGCCAGCGACAGCGATCCGTCGCTGAAGTTGCGGTGCTGGAACAGCGCCAGCGGCACCATCGGCGCCGGTGGTGACTGTGACTCCGAGATCACGAACCCGCTGAGCGCCAGCCCGGCCACCGCCAGACTGACGGCCGACTGGCCGGCGACGAAGCCGTGCTGCGGGATCCCGATGATCCACCACACCAGCGCGATCATGCCGACGGCGGACAGCAGCGCGCCGAGCGGGTCCGGCCGCGCCAAGGGCGCCCTGGACTCGGGCATGAGCGTCACGCCGCGGCGAGCGCAGCGCCGACGACCGCGACGTTGAAGACGAAGATCGAGTGCCAGGAGAAGTGGACAAGCAACAGGCCGGCGAGCACCGGGCTGCCGACGAGCGCGAGCATGGCCAACGACGACCAGGCCGCCATCGCCTTGCGGCGCTCGTCTCGTCGAACACGGTGATCAGGATCGACAGAGTGGACGGCATGATCAGCGCGCCGCCGACGCCATCGCGACCGCACGGCGATCACCTCGCCGGGGCTGGTGGCGAACGTGCCCGCCAGCGACGCGCGCCGAACAGCAGCAGGCCGATGAGCATCACCCGGCGGCGGCCGAACCGGTCGCCAGGCTGCGACGTGAGCAGCAGCCGGCGAACACCAGGATGTAGGAGTCGAGGATCCACTGGATGTCTGCGCGCTCGCGCCGATGCCGGTATCGCGGCACGCGACGGTCAGCGATGCGTACAGCAGCACCAGCGAGCTGAGGCACAGCACGTCAGGATCACCAGCGACGTGGTTGCGGGCGTCTCAGAGGGCTTCTTCGGGAGTTGCGCACACTGTGCGGGCGCTGCGAACACTGTACGCAAGGCGCACGCGTGCGCACCCGCATGGAGTACGCTGAGCGCGAACGGTGTGCGCAGTGGGCGTGCGCGACCGCGTGGAGGAGGGCGGATGGCGCAAGGCAAACCGATCCTCGGTGTGGGCAGGAGCAGCGCGACCGGAGCAGCCGCGCTCAGCGGGCGGCGATCGTGCGCGAGGCGTCGCATGCTGACGAGTCGGGCTTGACGAGCTCAGCTGCGCAGCTCGGCGCCGCCTGAACGCGGGCGCCACGTGCTGTACCGGCACGTGCGACGAAGGAGAGCTGATGGAGCCGCGGTGGAGAGGTCGGCGAGACGGGTGGCGTGGGCGGCGGCGGCGGTGCGGTGGCGGAGCTAGCGGTCGTCGGGCCGCGCGCGGCCCTGGCGGTGTCGGTCGGGCCAGGCGGGCCTGGCCTACCTCGGCCGCAGCTCATGACCGCACGAGGCGCTGGCCAGCCTGTTTTCGGGGGCGGGCTTCGCTGACCCGTGCGGTGCCCTGGACACGGTGGTGGCCTGTGTGATCGGTGTCAGCACGACGGAGGCGGCCTGGCTCAGCACCGTCGCCCGGTCCGGCCAGACCGAGCCGGAGTTCGTGGCCCGGCTGCTGCCGGCCGCCCAGCGCGCCGCGGCTGACCACGAGCACCTGTCCGGACAGGCCGCCGACATCGCGGCCGAGGACCCGGCCGAGGTGCGGGATAGCCAAGTTCAGGTACGGGCTCGATGTGGTGCTGAATGGCCTCGCGCTGCGCCTGTGTACTAGCGCTGTATCGGCCTACTGCAGGGCGCGGACCGCGGCGCGGACCTCGGCGGTGAACAGCTCGGGTTGCTCGAACGCGGCGAAGTGGCCGCCCTTCTCCGGCTCGTTCCAGTAGCGCAGGTCGGCGAACTGCTTCTCCGCCCACCGGCGCGAGCCGCGGAAGATCTCCTTCGGGAAGATCGAGCAGCCCACGGCGCATTCGACGGGGCCGAGCAGCGGCTTGGTGAAGCTCTCCCAGTACATCCGCGCCGAGGACGCGCCCGCCGCGGTCAGCCAGTACAGCATCACGTTGTCGAGCATCTCGTCCCTGGTCAGGACGTTCGCGGGATCGCCATCGCAGTCGGTCCAGGACCAGAACTTCTCCACGATCCAGGCGCACAGGCCAGCCGGGGAGTCGACCAGTCCGTAGCCGATCGTCTGCGGCCGGGTCGACTGCTGCTTGGAGTAGCCGGAATCCCAGTCCTGGTAGTGCTGCAGCGAAGCGATCGCGCCCCGTTCCCGCTCGGTCAGGTCGCTCATCGTGTCCGGGTCGGGCAGCACGATCGGCATGTTGAGGTGGATGCCGATCAGGTGCGCGGCGTGCCGCATGCCCAGGCCAGTCGTCACCTGCGCGCCCCAGTCGCCGCCCTGGGCGGCGTAGCGCGCGTACCCGAGGCGCGTCATCAGCTGGTCCCACGCGTCCGCGGTCCTGGTCGTGCTCCACCCGGTCCGGGCCGGCTTCGCGCTGAAGCCGTAGCCCGGCAGCGACGGGCAGACCAGGTGGAACGCGTCGGCCGCGCTGCCGCCGTGCGCCACCGGATCGGTCAACGGCCCGATGACCTTGCGGAACTCCACGATCGACCCAGGCCAGCCGTGCGTCATGATGAGCGGCGTCGCGTCCTCGTGCGGCGACCGCACGTGCAGGAAGTGGATGTCCAGCCCGTCGATTTCGGTCCGGAACTGGGCAAAGCCGTTCAGGCTCGCCTCGCACCGCCGCCAGTCGTAGTCGCGCAGCCAGTAGTCGCACAGGTCGCGGGCGTAGTCCAGCGGGATGCCCTGCGACCAGTCGGTCACGGTCTCTGGCTCGGGCCACCGGGTCTGGCTCAGCCGGCGACGCAGGTCGTCGAGATCGGCTTCAGGGATGTCGATGCGAAACGGGATGATCTCAGCGCTCATATCCGCATCATGGCGTAATCGGCACCATGGCGGCAGATCCTGATAGCTGGTGGTTCGGCCGGCGCGTTCTGACGGCACGGGGCGGTACTGTCAACCGGTGTCCAGAGCCGATCCGGGCCAGGCAGACAGCCTGTTTGACGACGCCGCCGCGGAAGCAGAGCAAGCCACCGCGCCGCTGGCGGTCCGGATGCGCCCGCGCACCCTCGATGAAGTAGTCGGCCAGCGTCACCTGACCAGGGACGGGTCGCCGCTGCGCAAGGTCGCAGACAACGACGCGGCGATGTCGGTGCTGCTGTGGGGGCCGCCGGGCACTGGCAAGACGACGCTCGCCTACGTGGTCAGCCAGGTGACCCGGCGCCGGTTCGTGGAGCTGTCCGCGGTGATGGCGGGCGTAAAGGACGTCCGGGCCGCGATCGAGGAGGCCCGCAATCAGCTGGCCATGAGCGGCAGGCAGACGGTGCTGTTCATCGATGAGGTGCACCGGTTCAACAAGGCGCAGCAGGACGCGCTGCTGCCCGCGGTAGAGAACCGGTGGGTCTCGTTCATCGGCGCGACCACGGAGAATCCGTTCTTCTCGGTCGTCAGCCCGCTGCTGTCGCGGTCGCTCATGCTCACGCTCCAGCCGCTCGCCGACGCCGACATCGAGACGGTCCTCGACCGCGCGCTGACCGATGAGCGGGGCCTCGGTGCCGCCGTGACGCTGGCCGGTGACGCCCGCGCGCACGTGGTGCGGCTGGCCGGCGGCGACGCCCGCCGGGCGCTGACATACCTGGAGGCGGCCGCGCTCGGGCTGCCGGCGGGCGGCGAGGTCACGGTCGAAATCCTGGAGCGGGCCGTAGACCGCGCGATGGTCAGGTACGACCGGGCCGGCGACCAGCACTACGACGTGATCAGCGCGTTCATCAAAAGCCTGCGCGGCAGCGACGCGGACGCGGCCCTGCACTACCTGGCCCGGATGATCGAGGCCGGCGAGGACCCGCGGTTTATCGCCAGGCGGCTGATCGTGCACGCCAGCGAGGACGTCGGACTGGCCGACCCGACCGCGCTGCAGGCGGCGGTCGCGGCCGCCCAGGCGGTGGAGTTCGTCGGCCTGCCCGAGGCCCGGCTGAACCTGGCCCAGGCGACGATCCACATCGCGCTGGCGCCCAAGTCCAACGCGGTCGCGACCGCGATCATCGCCGCTGCCGCGGACGTTCAGGCCGGGCTCGGCGGGTCGGTGCCCAAGCACCTGCGCGACGCCAGCTACCGCGGCGCGGCGAAGCTGGGCCACGGCAAGGGCTACGTGTACCCGCACAACGACCCGGCCGGGATCGTCGCCCAGCAGTACGCGCCGGACGCCATCAGCGGCAAGCAGTACTACCAGCCGAGCGGGCACGGCCTGGAGGCCAGGTACGCCGAGCGGTCCGAGCGGATCCGCGTCACCCTGGGCGCTGACGGCCGCGGCGGATGACCCGCCGGCCGACGCCGGCCAGGACGCAACCGACGCGGGCTGACCGACCGCAAGAGCGAGAGCAGGCTCGCGGGGGGAGGGGTAGGTGGGTGTGTGTGAGTTGAGGAGGAGGGCGAGGCTGGATATGCGCGGGGTATGAGGGTGAGGTGGTGGGGCGCAGGGGAGGCGGGGCGCTGCGCGAGTGCTGCTGGAGCGGGGGCGTTAGCTGCGGGGAGAGGCGGTGAGAGAGTGCGATGGACGCGGGCTACGGTGGAGAGGCGTTACGCGCGCGTACGCGGCGTTGGGCGGAGCGGGGTTACGGGCGGGGCCGGGCGCGGTGAGCCTGCCGGCGCCGAACGGTATGCATTTCCACCCGCGCGGCGGTCTGGTGCTGCCGGCCAGGACAAGGAGAACTGTCGTGGACGTGCTGACCGCGATGCTGGAGCAAGACTGCTGGCTGATGGCGAGATGCTGGAGCGGGCTGAGCGGGCTGGACGAGCGGCAGCTGGACACCCCGCTGCTCACCGGCGAGGTGGACTCCAGCGTGATGGCCCTGCTGACGCACCTGGTGTGGCAGAAACATCAGTGGGTGGCGGCGATCGAGGGCACCAGAGGCCGGCGAGTAGGCGGCACGTTGTTGTGACGTGCTCAGGCAGATGCACGAGGTGTCGGCGCCGTGGTTCCTGTGTCTGACTGTGGAGGCGATGGCTGCTGGATGGATGGATGACGCGTTCATCGACGCTACCTGTGAACCGCTGCAGATGTTCACGATCGGTGGGATGATCGCGCATGTACTGATTTTAGCGGTATTAGAGCGGGGTTTGGTTATGTTGGTGCTGTGTTGGAGGGATGATGATATGGGTATGGGACGAGGGTTGTGGGGGCTGCCGCTGGCCGGACTGACCGCGCACATGCGCCGGTTGCGCCCGCGTTATCCGCGATAGGGTCGGGCGCATTCGGGCTGCGGATCAAGCAGCACCGCGGCGCTGCGGAAGGAGCGAACCGATGAATGGCGGCCAGCTGGCGGCGCTCATTGCCGCCGGGTTCTTCGCCGCGCTTGCCTGCGTGGCCGGGTACGTGCTGATCCGGCTCGGCCGGCTGATGACGGCCGTGACCAGCATGGTCACCCAGTACCGCGACCGGGCCGATCAGCTGATCGAGCAAGCCCAGGCGGCCGTGGACCGGACCAACGAGCAGCTCGCCAGGACCGACGCCATCACCGCGAGCATGGACCAGGTCACCGCCAACATGGCCGAGCTGTCCGGGCACGTGTCCGCGCTGGCCGGCCTGGCCCGCGGCATCTCGACGGCCGCGACTGCCCCGCTGACCGGATTGTCGGCCTTCGCCTTCGGGCTGCGCCGTGCGGTCGCGGTGCGCCGGTCGCTGCAGGGGGCCGTGCTGGCCGACGGCCGGGACGGCGTCGGCGCGCCCGCGGGCCGGGCCGCGATCAGCGCCTCGGTCACCAGCGCCCGCCGGACCGCCGGAGGCAGCCGGTGATGCGGCGCGGCTTCTGGCTCGCGACCGGGGCGGTGCTCGGCGTCGCCGGTTACCGCAAGGGCGCGCGGCTAGCCCGGACGATCACTGCCTCGCCGGCCGTGCCGCCCGCGCTCACCACACCGGGCCGTGCTGTGAGCCGATCGCGGTCGATCCAACCACGGGCGATCCAACCACGGGCCGATCCAACCACGGGCGGCCCACGCTCGGGACGCGGTGCCGGTCACGCACCGGATCCGGGTGGCGGTCGGCTTCGCCCGCGATGTCCGCGACGGCATGGCGGAGTATCGCGATCTGCATCCGCGCCAGTTAGGCCGTAGGCTCGGTAGCCGTAGTTCCGGGCCGCCCGATGACCGCGCCGCGGCCAGTCGGGGCGGCTCGCGGGGCAGCATCCAGCCCTGATCCCTGTCAGTACCTCCCGGCCCGGGGCCGGGTCTTGACCAATTGCGAAGGATGGCCGTGATGGAGTCGGCTGAGATCGTCCGCCGTTTCCTTGCTTACTTCGAGCGGAACGGGCACACCATCGTGCCCTCGGCCAGCCTGGTGGCCGAGGACCCGACGCTGCTGCTCGTGAACGCCGGCATGGTCCCCTTCAAGCCGTACTTCCTGGGCCAGCAGACGCCGCCGTTCCGGCGGGCTACCTCCTGCCAGAAGTGCGTGCGCACGCCGGACATCGAGGAAGTCGGCAAGACAACCCGGCACGGCACGTTCTTCCAGATGCTCGGCAACTTCTCCTTCGGCGATTACTTCAAGGAGGGTGCGATCCCGTTCGCCTGGGACCTGCTGACCAAGCCGGAGTCCGCGGGCGGGTTCGGCTTCCCGGAGAACCGGCTGTGGGTTACGGTGCTCGACGGCGATGACGAGGCGGCCAAGCTCTGGCACGATCACGTCGGCGTGCCCGAGGACCGGATCCAGCGGCGCGGGCTGGCCGACAACTACTGGCACATGGGCGTCGCCGGTCCGGGCGGGCCGTGCTCGGAGATCTACTACGACCGCGGGCCCGAGTACGGCCGTGAGGGCGGCCCGGTCGTGGATGAGGACCGCTACCTCGAAGTCTGGAACCTGGTCTTCATGCAGGAGCAGCTCTCGGCGGTGCGGTCCAAGACCGACTTCGACGTCGTAGGCGAGCTGCCCGCGCGCAACATCGATACCGGCATGGGCATGGAGCGGATGGCGGCCCTGCTGCAGGGCGTCGACAACATCTACGAGATCGACACCATGTGGAGGGTGCTGGAGCGCGCCGCCGAGCTGACCGAGCAGCGGTATGGCGTGGACCATCGCACCGACGTGGCGCTGCGGGTGGTGACCGACCACGTGCGGACGTCGGTGATGCTCGTGGCCGACGGCGTCATCCCGGCCAACGAGGGCCGCGGCTACGTGCTGCGCCGGCTGCTGCGCCGCAGCGTGCAGAAACTGCGGCTGCTGTCCGGAGCCCAGCGGGGCGGCTCGGGGGCCAGCCGCGGCGGCGAAGACGAGCGGTTCCTGCACGAGCTGGCGTCGGTGGCGATCAACGCGCTCGGCCGCCAGTACCCGGAGCTGATCAGGGACGCGCCGAACATTCACACCGTGATCGACGCCGAGGAAGGCGCGTTCCTGGGCACGCTGCGCACCGGCAGCGCGATCTTCGACGCCGCGGTCGAGGAGACCAGGCGGCGGGGCGGCCAGACGATCCGCGGCGGCCAGGCATTCCAGCTGCACGACACGTACGGCTTCCCGATCGATCTCACTCTGGAGATGGCGTCCGAGCAGGGTCTCGACGTCGATGAGAGCGAGTTCCGCCGGCTGATGTCCGAGCAGCGGCAGCGGGCCAAGGCCGACGCCGCAGGCAAGAAGACCGGCAACGCTGACATCTCGGTGTTCGCCCGCGCGCTGGAGCAAGCCGGGCGGGTGACCTTCACCGGCTACGACGAAGTGGCCGGGGACGCCACGGTGGTCGGCCTGCTCGTCGACGGCGTGTCCGTGGCCGCCGCGGGCGCGGGCTCGGCCGTCGACGTCATCCTGGACCGCACGCCGTTCTACGCCGAGGGCGGCGGGCAGCTCGCGGACAACGGCGTCATCACCGCCGTCGGCAGCGGTGCGGCCGACGGCGCCAGGGTGGACGTCACCGACGTCCAGGTGCCGCTGCCAGGGCTGATCATCCACCGCGGTACCGTCGCCGCCGGCGAGCTGCTCGTCGGCACGCCGGTGCACGCGCAGATCGACGTAGAGCGGCGCCGGGCCATCTCCCGGTCGCACACGGCCACGCACCTGGTGCACCGGGCGTTCCGCGGCGCGCTGGGGGAGTCAGCGGCGCAGGCCGGATCGGAGAACTCGCCCGGCCGCTTCCGGTTCGACTTCACCGCGATGGGAGCGGTTCCGGTGTCGGTGCTGCAGGCCGCCGAGGAAGAGGTCAACCAGGTCCTGATCAACGATCTGGAGGTCCGGGCGTTCCACACCTCGATCGACGAAGCCCGCGCGATGGGGGCGCTCGCGCTGTTCGGGGAGAAGTACGGCGATGAGGTCAGGGTCGTGGAGGTCGGCGACTACTCGCGGGAGCTGTGCGGCGGCACGCACGTGGCCAGGTCCGGCAACCTCGGCCTGGTGAAGATACTCGGCGAGGCCTCGATCGGGTCCGGCGTCCGCCGGGTGGAGGCGCTGGTCGGCATCGACGCCTTCAAGTACCTGGCCAGGGAGAGCGTGCTGGTAAGCCAGCTGAGCGAGCAGCTCAAGGCACGCCGGGAAGAGCTGCCCGAGCGGATCTCGGGTGTGATCACCCGACTGCGGGACGCGGAGCGCGAACTGGACCGGCTGCGATCCGCGCAACTGCTGGGCGACGCGGGCAACGTCGCGAGCGGCGCGCAGGATGTCGGCGGCGCGGCCTACGTGCCGCACCGGCTACCCGACGGAGTACCCGCCGACGGGCTCCGGAAGGTCGCCCTCGACATCCGCGGGCGGCTGGCGCCCGAGCGGCCCGGCGTGGTGGCGGCAATCGGCGTGACCGACGGGCGGCCGACGGTCGTCGTGACGGTGAACGACGCGGGGCGGGCCCGTGGGCTGCGCGCGGGTGCCCTGGTCCTCGCGGCTGCCGGTGCCCTGGGCGGCCGCGGCGGCGGCAAGGACGATGTAGCGCAGGGCGGCGGGGCGCCGCTGGGCGACCAGGCCGACGCCGTGATCGATGAGGCGTTTGGCGCCGTTCATGTGCTTATTAGCGACATAATGGGCGGTAGTGCCGTAGGGTGAGATCGTGCCGCCATCGCCCTGTGTCCTGGACGATACATCCGAAAGCAGGAGGCTGCCCGTGAGGCGCGGTGTCCGGCTTGGTGTCGACGTCGGCTCGGTGCGCATCGGGATCGCGCGCTGCGATCCCGGCGGCATGCTCGCGTCCCCCCTGGAGACGGTGCCGCGCGGCAAAGGTGATCTTGGCGCGGTGGCTGCCCTGGCCGAGCGCAACGACGCCGTCGAGATCGTCGTCGGCCTCGCGGTCGGGCTAGCCGGACGCGAGGGCAAGGCGGCGGCCGAGGGTCGTTCCTTCGCCCGGGAGCTGGCCGGGCGGCTCCCTGCGGTGCCGGTCAGGCTGGTGGACGAGCGGTTCACCACTGTGCTGGCACACTCCGCCCTCCAGCAGGGCGGGCTTGATTCCCGTGGTCGCCGCCAGAGCGTCGATAAGGCCGCCGCTGCATTGCTCCTGCAGGGTGCGCTGGACGCTGAGCGCGCGACGGGTCAACCGGCCGGCGAGCTGGTTGTGAGCGCGGAAGGCGCAGACAATGCGCAGTGACGACTACGGCAGCTGGCAGGAAGCGCCGCGAGGGCGCCGGGCCCGCCGCGATCCGGCCGACTATGGCACCGACCCCAGGAACGGCACTCGCGAGGTCCACGATGAGGCCGGTGAGCCATGGGATACCGGCGCGGGCGGTGACCCGTACCAGCCACAGCGGGACGACAGCGGCCGGGACTTGACCGGCGAGCAGGACCCCTACGGCCGGACCGATCCGCACGGTTCGGCCGGATACTACGGCGGGCGGCCGTACGCCCCGCGCGGCGACTATCCGAGTCAGCCGCCGTACCGCGGCGGGGAGTACCCGAGTCAGCCGCCGTATCCGGGTGGTGACTATCCGAGTCAGCCGCCGTATCCGGGTGGTGACTATCCGAGTCGAGCCGCCGTACCGCGGCGGGGAGTACCCGAGTCAGCCGCCGTATCCGGGTGGTGACTATCCGAGTCAGCCGCCGTACCGCGGCGGGGAGTACCCGACTCAGCCGCCGCTTCCGGGTGGTGACTATCCGAGTCAGCCGCCGTACCGCGGCGGGGAGTACCCGACTCAGCCGCCGCTTCCGGGTGGTGACTATCCGAGTCAGCCGCCGCACCCGGCCGGAACCGGCTACGGCCAGAGCGGCTACGACGATCCGTACGCCGATACCCGGGGATACGTCCGCCCGGCCGCCCGGACCGGGTACGACAGCCAGGAACTGTACAACGCGCAGTCGGCTTTCGGCGCCGAGCCAGAGCCGGCCGCCGGGCAAGCTGCCTACCGGGACCAGGCCGGCTACGGGCCGGCGCGTATAGCGCCGATAACAGCTATCGCGCCGACCCGGCCCGGTACGGTACCGACTACGACGGCTACGGTGCCCGCTCAGGCCCGCTGCCGGCGTTCGCCGATGACGACCAGCCATCCTGGCAGGCGCCGGGGGACGAGACTGGCGCGACGCGGGCACGCGGCGCCGGCCCAGGTCACGCGCCTCGCCGGGATCGACGAGCGTCCGGGTATCAGAACGAAGATGCCGGCCATGACGGGCCGCTCGGGGGGACCAGGGGGTCTGGCCGCAGCATGGACGCGGACGACGACCGGCATAGAGGCTTCTTCGCCGGCTATGCCAGCAACGATGACGACCACTACGGCGGTGGCGGCGGCGGCCGATCGCGCCGCGGCCGCGGCCGTGGCCGCGCGGCCGGGATGATCGCGCTGATCGTCGTCGTGGTGGTACTCGGCGGCCTCGGCCTCACCGGCTATCACTTCTACAGCGAGTACAAGTCCAGGCACGCCAGTTACACCGGCAGCGGCTTCGGCACGGTGGACGTGCTCGTGCCGACGGGTGCCACCGCGGTGTCGATGTCGCAGCTGCTCGTCCAGAAGGGCGTGATCGCAGCCGCCGACCCGTTCGTGTCCTACGTGGACACCAGCAAGAACCCGACTGGCCTGCATCCAGGCGAGTTCAAGCTGCACAAGCACATGGGCAACGCGCAGGCCTGGGCGATGCTGACCGACGCCAAACAACCAGATCAACTCGACCGTCACGATCCCGGACGGGCTGCGGGTACACGAAGATCCTGCCGCTGCTGGCCAAGAAGAGTCACATTCCGCTCAGCGAGTTCCAGGCGGCGATCAAGGAGACGTCCAAGCTGGGCCTGCCGTCCTGGGCCAACGGCAACCCGGAGGGCTTCCTCTACCCGGCGACGTACGACGTCGTGCCGGGCTCGACGACCGCGCTGCAGATCCTGCAGATGGCGGTGCACCAGTTCAACGTCGAGATCGGCCAGGTCAACCTCGCCGCCACGGCGCAGAAGGATCAGTTCTCCGAGCTGCAGGTCATCACCGAGGCGAGCCTGCTTGAGGGCGAGGTCGGGCCGAAATACTACGCGGACGTGGCCAGGACGATCGACAACCGGCTGAAGATCGGCATGAAGCTGCAGCTCGATAGCACCGTCGCGTACGTGACCGGGCACTACACCTATTCCCTCAGCGCCAAGGACCGGGCCACTCCGTCGCCGTACAACACCTTCCTGCACACCGATCTGCCGCCGGGCCCGATCAACTCGCCCAGTCTGGCCGCGATCAAGGCAGTGCTGCACCCGGCGTCGTCGAGTAACGACTGGACCTACTTCATCACGGTGAATAAGTCGGGCCTGACCGAGTTCACCAACAGCTACACGCAGTTCGTGAACTGGTCGAATGAGGCGAAGCAGAACGGGGTGTAGGCAGCGCCCGGTACCAGGGCGGCCGTACTCGGCTCGCCCATCGCGCACTCGCTGTCGCCGGTGCTGCACACCGCGGCCTACCGCGAGCTCGGCCTGACCGGCTGGACGTACGACGCGATCGAGTGTGACGAGGCGGGGCTGCCGGAGCTGCTGCGGACGCTCGGCCCGGACTGGGCCGGCCTGTCGCTGACGATGCCGCTCAAACGCGCGGTCCTGCCGCTGCTCGACCGCGCCGAGCCGCTGGTCGACGACGTCGGCGCGGCGAACACCGTGCTGCTGGCGGGTGGCTCGCGGGCCGGCTACAACACTGACGTCCCCGGCATGATCACGGCCCTGGCGGAGGCGGGCGCGCGCCTGGACGGTCCGGTGCTCCTGCTCGGCGGCGGTGCCACGGCCTGCTCGGCGCTGGTGGCGCTCCGCCAGGCCGGCGCCGCCGCCGTCACGGTCGCCGTACGCAACCCGGATACCACGGGACAGCTGCTGGCCGTCGGCGGCCGCTGCGGAATCCGGGTGCGGCTGGTGCCGTTCGGACCCGGCGCGGAGCGGCCGGAGCGGCTCGCCGAGCACCACGGCCAGCGGTGGGGGCTGGTGCTGTCCACTGTGCCCGGCTCGGCCGCCGACGAGTACGCGAGCCTGCTGGCTGCTGGCCAACTCGCCGCCGACGCGGTGTTCGATGTGGCGTATCACCCGTGGCCGACCAGGATCGCGGCCGCCGCGGCCGCGACGGGCGCGATCGTGATCAGCGGATTCGAGCTGTTGCTGCACCAGGCCGCGGGCCAGGTGCAGCTGATGACCGGCGCGGCCGCCCCGGTGGAGGCCATGCGGGCCGCGGGCCTGGCGGCGCTGGCCGGGTAGCCGCCTGGTGCCCGGGAATACAACGGGGGCCCAGAATGCGTTAAGCTTGGGTGACGACAACGCTCGGCAGGTAATGCCGGGCGTGCAAGCGGAGGACCACCCCGGCCACCTCCCACCTGGCCAGCACGGCGCCCGTTGAGCCCCAATCTTGACGAGTCCAGTGCAGGCGGGTATCTCGCCGGCTAGCCCTTTCAGTAAGGCTGGCGGGCGGTGTCGGCCAGCTAGCAGCTGGCTGACCAGGCCGGACGCTTGGTGCTGGCGCCCAGTGCGCCGGCCGTGGCGTCGGGGTATGCCCGTTCCAGGCGATGCCTGGAGCGGGGAGCATCCCATGGTGGCCCCGCAGGCACGATATGCGGGGCTTTCTGCATTTCGGGGAAGATCCGCACATTCCGGTACCGGGAGAGTCCCGGTTCCCGGAGCAGTGACTTAAGGAGGTCACATCAGCACCGAACCTCGTATCAACGAGCGCATCCGGGTACCCGAAGTCCGGCTCGTCGGCCCCAACGGCGAGCAGGTCGGGATCGTTGCCATTCAGGATGCACTCCGGCTGGCCCAGGAGGCAGATCTCGACCTGGTCGAGGTTGCGCCCATGGCCCGGCCGCCTGTCTGCAAGCTGATGGACTACGGCAAGTTCAAGTACGAGTCCGCGCTCAAGGCCAGGGAATCGCGCAAGAACCAGGCCCAGACGGTCATCAAGGAGATCAAGCTCCGGCCGAAGATCGACCCGCATGACTACGGGACCAAGAAAGGCCATGTCGAGCGCTTCCTGAAGCAGGGCGACAAGGTCAAGGTGACGATCATGTTCAGGGGCCGTGAGCAGTCCCGGCCCGAGCTGGGCTTCAAGCTGCTCCAGCGGCTGGCATCGGACGTGGAGGAACTCGGCTTCGTCGAGTCCACGCCGAAGCAGGACGGCCGGAACATGATCATGGTCATCGGCCCGCACAAGCGCAAGACCGACGCGATGGCGGCGGCCAAGGCGGAACGGGCGACGGAACGGGCCAGTCGGAGCACCGGCCGTGGCCCGGCCGGTAGCGAGCAGCCAGAAGCCATGCCGGACATCGCGACCGAGGCCGAACAGAGCGCCCCGGCCGAGGCACCGGCGAGGGCAGCCCGGCCAGCCGCAGCCACGCCTGCGCCGGCTCCGGCCAGCCCGGCTCCGGCCAGCCCGGCTCCGGCCAGCCCGGCTCCGGCCAGCCCGGCTCCGGCCAGGTCTGCGCCCGCCACTTCGGCGCCAGCGGCCGCGCCCGCGTCGCCGCGTCCGGCGTCGCCGCGTCCGCAGCCCCGGCCGGGGGCGGCCAGTCCGGCCGCGCCCAAGCCGAGCGCGCCGCGCAGCGCGGCCAGCCCGGCTCCCCGGCCTGGCGCGCCCGCGTCGGGTACCGGGACGCCACGGCCCTCAGCACCGCGCGGTACCGCGGCCAGGACCACGAACGGGACGTCCGCGACCGCCGCAAAGCCAGGCCCGGCCCGGCGATCGGCTGACGGCCCGGTGCCGTCGCCGCGCGCAGTGGCGGCCGACAAGACCAGGCAGTCCGCCGCCGGTCGGCCCGCCGAAGGCGGCGACTCAGAGAGCTGACGAGCCCGGGCCCCGCAGCCCGCTAGCAAGCAGCTGGCAGCCTCGCTGCCAGTACGGATTACCCGTGCCTGACGGCACGCGAGATTGACGTGCCGCAAGCACGCAGGAACGGAGACACGGCGAGATGCCGAAGATGAAGACGCACAGCGGATCGAACAAGCGATTCCGGCTGACGGGCACCGGCAAGATCGTCCGCCGCCGTGCCAATCGCGCGCACTACCTGGAGCACAAGCCGAGCACGAAGACGCGGCGGCTGGCCGGCTACGTCGAGCTCGCCCCCGGTGACGCCAAGAAGATCAGGAAGTTGCTGGGTAAGTGACCCGGCCCGCCTCGTAGGGAGTCAAGAAAATGGCACGCGTGAAGCGGGCGGTCAATGCCCACAAGAAGCGCCGGGTAGTACTCGAGCGCGCCAGCGGCTACCGGGGCCAGCGGTCCCGGCTGTACCGCAAGGCCAAGGAGCAGCAGCTCCACTCGATGACGTACGCCTACCGGGACCGCAAGGACCGCAAGGGCGCCTTCCGTCGCCTCTGGATCCAGCGGATCAACGCCGCCGTCCGGGCCGAGGGCCTCACTTACAACCGGTTCATCCAGGGCCTGAAGCTGGCCGAGGTCGAGGTCGACCGCCGGATGCTCGCCGAGCTCGCGGTGGCGGACCCGCAGGCGTTCGCCGCGCTGATCGAGGTCGCCAGGACCGCGCTCCCGGCTGACGTCAACGCGCCGGCCGCCTGACCCTGGGCGGGTGACGGTATTTCGGCGGCGGCCGGATCCCTGCGGGGGTCCGGCCGCCGCCCCTGTCTGCTGGCACCGGATGCGCCGGTGACCGCGCGCCGCCCGCACGACCGGCGCGGCGGGGCGCCCCGTTCCCGTATGCACTCCCATCCCGGCGGCGGCGGGCCAGGGGCCGCGCGGGTGAAGGCGGCGCGTCAGCTGGCCAAGCGCGCGTTCCGGGAACGGGAGCGGTTGTTTCTCGCCGAGGGCCCGCAGGCAGTGCGTGAGGCGCTGGCGGCAGCGGACGTCCTCACCGAGCTGTTCGTCACCAGCCAGGGCCAGGCCCGTCATCCCGAGCTCGCGGCGCTCGCCGCGAGCCAGGGCGTCCCGGTGCACGAGATCGGCGGCGAGCTGATGGCCGAGCTGGCCCAGACGATCACGCCGCAGGGCCTGCTGGGCGTCTGCCGGTTCGTCGACGTGCCGCTGGCCGGCCTGCTGGCCAGCCCGCCACGGCTCGCGGTCGTCCTGGCCAATGTCCGCGATCCCGGCAACGCGGGGACGGTGCTGCGCACCGCCGACGCGGCCGGGGCCGGCGGCGTGATCTTCGCGGCCGCCTCGGTGGACCCGTACAACAGCAAGTGCGTCCGGGCGTCGGCCGGCAGCCTGTTCCACCTGCCGGTGGTCAAACTGGCTGCGGGGGGCGACGGGGGGTCGTCCCCCCGGGCTGGCACCGCCGGCCACGAGCTGGACGCCGCGCTGGCCGGGCTGCGGGCGGCGGGCCTGCGGGTCCTCGCCGCCGACGGCAGCGCGAGCCGCCTGCTGGACGCGCCCGGCGGGCCGGATCTGACCCAGCCGACGGCCTGGCTGTTCGGGAACGAAGCCTGGGGCCTGCCCGACGGCCTGCTGGCGCTCGCGGACGAGGTCGTCGCGGTGCCGATCTACGGCCGGGCCGAGAGCCTGAACCTGGCGGCGGCCGCGGCCGTGTGCTTGTACGCGTCGGCCCGTCAGCTGCGGACCGCAACCGGGTAACCGCCGAGAGAACAGTTGCCCCACGGAGCGGAAATTAGGCCCCCGGCGGACCGGAACACCCGTCCGCGGGGTGCCGGTCAGCATCGCGAATCCGCTAGAGTCTGATCACGTTGCGTCATGAAAGTGACCCGGACGGGCACTGGCTGGTGGCCGGTGGCGCGACAGTGCTCGACCAGCAGGTTTCCCCCGGACCTGCCGGAACGGCTGCGTGACTATGCCCGGGGACCGGTAACTCAGGAGCCTCGCGGAGGCGGCACGCAGTGAACGGCAACGTGGCAGGCCGGGCGCCAACCGGGCCGGGTGCCATTCCGCCGGGTGCCCGTGGCCCGGGTCAGCCTGCTGGCCGGCCCGCGCGCCTCCCGGCTGCGGTCGCTGAGCCGGCCGGGGACACCCCGGAGACCGGCCGCGGCGGCCGAAGCCGACGTGCTGACCAGCCTGGTGCTGGCCGACGACCTGCCGGACGGGCTCATCGTGGCCGATCAGGCCGGCCAGGTCGCCGTATTCAACCGGGCCGCTTCCCGGCTGACCGGCGTACCCGCCGCCGCCGCGCTGGGCCGTGACGTCCGGGACGTGCTGCCGCTGCGCGACCGGGA
Source organism: uncultured Actinomycetota bacterium (assembly GCA_963805805.1). Classification (GTDB taxonomy): domain Bacteria; phylum Actinomycetota; class Actinomycetes; order Streptosporangiales; family Streptosporangiaceae; genus JAJYUU01. Next base: position 567,987 of record CAWDVS010000015.1, read on the forward strand.
CGAGCGCTGCTGGTGGTCGGCGGCCAGGCCGTACGAGGGACTGTCCACCCGCAGCAGGCATCCCGAGCGCTCGCTCTACCTGCCGGACGGCACTGAACTGCTGGTAACCGTCGGCTACGTGCGGGACCCGCGCGGCCGTGCGGCGCGGCCGGGCCGCGAGCCGGGCGCCGTGCGCCGGGTCGTGATCACGCTCCGCGGCACCCAGCAGCGGGTGCGGCTGGAGCGCGGCCGGGCCGATCTTGTCTCTACCGTGGCGCACGAGCTGCGCTCGCCGCTCACCAGCGTGAAGGGCTTCACCGCCACCCTGCTGGACAAGTGGCCCAGGTTCACCGACGACCAGAAGCGAGTCATGCTGGCCACCGTCAACGCGGACGCCGACCGCGTGACCAGGCTGATCACCGAGCTGCTCGATGTGTCGAGGATCGAGTCGGGCCGGATCGAGGTGCACCGGGAGCTGGTCGACATCGCGGCCAGGGCCCGCAAGATCATCAGTGGCCGGGTCGCGGCGGGCGACGTTCCCGATCGCTACCTGGTCGACGTCCGGCCGGACCTGCCGGAGACCTGGCTGGACGCGGACAAGGTCGACCAGATCCTCGCCAACCTAATCGAGAATGCCGTCAGGCACGGGGCTGGTACGGTTACGACTGTGGTGGAGCCCGCGGTCGTGGCCGGTGCTCCTGGCGTGGCCGTAGCGGTCCGCGACCAGGGTCCTGGCATCGCGCCCGAGCTCGCGCCGCGGGTGTTCGGCCGGTTCTGGCGGGCCAAGCGGCGGGGCGGGGCCGGCCTGGGGTTGTTCATCGTGAAGGGTCTGGTAGAGGCGCACGGCGGGGAGATTACTGTGCAGCAGGCGCCGGGCGGGGGAGCGGAGTTCCGATTTACCATGCCCGCTGGTACGCCTGAGTTCGGCTAACCGGCGGGCCTGCGTTTCCCCTGTCTGTCCGGCTGCACGGCGCTGCCGACGTGCCAGCCTCGCCTGCTCGCGCCTGTCGGCTGCGGGTACCCCGATGAAGGCAGCCCGACCTTTCTGAACGCAGGAGATCAGGACGATGTCCGCACCAAATAAGACGTATGACCCGGTGGAGGTAGCGGTGCTCGCGCCCGAAGCGGTGCAGCGCATGCAGGCGGAAGCGCTTGCGGCCATTGAGGCCGCCGCTGACCTGGATGAACTGAAGGCAGCCCGGCTCGCGCACGCGGGCGACCGGGCTCCGATCACGCTGGCTAACGCCGAGATCGGCGCGCTGCCGCCCGCGGCCAGGGCCGAGGCAGGCAAGCGCGTCGGGATGGCGCGCGCCGCGATCCGCGAGGCCCTGGGGCGGCGCCAGGCGGAGCTGGAGGACGAGCGCGACCAGCGGGTGCTGGTCGACGAGGCCGTGGACGTGACGCTGCCGTGGGACCGGACCGGGCCGGGCGCCCGGCACCCGGTGACCACCGTGGGCGACCGGCTGGCGGACGTATTCGTGAACATGGGCTACGAGGTCGCGGAGGGACCCGAGATCGAAGCCGAGTGGTACAACTTCGACGCGCTGAACTTCCCGCCCGACCACCCGGCCAGGGAGATGCAGGACACGATCTTCATCGAGGGCCCGGACGCGGCCGGCCCCGGCCAAGCACAGCGCGCGGGCGTCGTGCTGCGCACGCACACCTCGCCCGTGCAGATCCGGGCGATGCTGACCCGGCCGCTGCCGCTCTACGTGGTCAGTCCCGGCAAGTGCTACCGCTCCGACGCGCTGGACGCGACGCACAGCCCGGTGTTCCACCAGATCGAGTGCCTCGCCGTGGACGAGGGCCTAACCATGGCCGACCTGCGCGGCGCGATCACCGCGTTCGTGGACGCCATGTTCGGCGAGGGACTGCAGATCCGGCTGCGGCCGGACTTCTTCCCGTTCACCGAGCCATCCGCTGACGTCTCGATGCAGTGCCACGTCTGCCGCGGCGAGTCGACGCGGCCCGGCGCCGAGCCGTGCCGGGTCTGCCGGTCGCAGGGCTGGGTGGAGATCGCCGGCTGCGGCATGGTCAATCCGCGGGTGCTGATCGCCTGCGGCATCGACCCCGACCGCTACAGCGGGTTCGCGTTCGGCCTCGGCATCGACCGGTCGGTCATGATCCGCAACGGGGTGGCGGACATCCGCGACACGCTCGAAGGCGACGTGCGGTTCAGCCGCGCGTTCGGAATGGAGGCGTGATGCGCGTACCGCTGTCCTGGCTGCTGGAGTACGCGGACATCGCCGCGGCCGGCGAAGCCGACGTGGACCCGCAGGAGGTCGGGCGCAGGCTGACCGCGTGCGGCCTCGAGGTCGAGACGCTGGAGTACGTCGGTCACGACATTTCCGGCGTCGTGGTCGCCGAGGTGCTGGACGTCGAGGAGCTGACCGGATTCAACAAGCCGATCCGGTACTGCCAGGTCGCCACCGGCGACGGCCAGGACCGGCACGTCATCTGCGGCGCGTCCAACTTCGCCGCGGGTGACCGGGTGGCGCTGGCGGTGCCCGGCGCGGTGCTGCCTGGCGGATTCGAGATCGGCGCCCGCAAGACCTACGGCAAGGTCTCGGAAGGGATGATCTGCTCCGCGGCGGAGCTGGCCATCGGGGATGACCACTCGGGCATCCTCGTGCTGGCCGCGGACGCGCCACTCGGCACCGACTTCGTCAGCTACGCAGGCCTGCGGGATGTCGTCTTCGACGTGAACGTGACGCCGGACAAGGGCTTCGCGCTGTCGGTCCGCGGCGTGGCCAGGGAGCTGGCCATCTCCTACGGCGTGCCGTTCACCGACCCGGCCGACGTCGGGCTGCCCGCGGATCTCGCCGCGCCGGCCCCGGCGGCGTATCCGGCCGGCATCGAGGACCCGACCGCGTGCGACCGGTTCATCCTGCGCGAGGTGCACGGCATCGACCTGGGGGCCAGGACACCGCTGCCGATGCGGGTGCGCCTGGCCCGGAGCGGTCAGCGCACCGTCTCGCTGGCGGTCGACGTCACCAACTACCTGATGCTCGAGCTCGGCCAGCCGCTGCACGCGTTCGACCGGGACAAGCTGTCCGGGCCGATCGTGGTCCGGCGAGCCCGGCCGGGGGAGGAGCTGGAGACCCTCGATCACGTCAGCCGGACCCTGGATCCCGAGGACATCCTGATCACCGACTCGTCCGGGCCGATCTCCCTGGCCGGGACGATGGGCGGGGTGGCCACCGAGGTGACCGAGGACTCGCGCAACGTGGTGATCGAGGCCGCGCACTTCTCCGCCCGCGGCACCGCCCGGATGAGCCGGCGGCACAAGCTCGGCTCGGAGGCCTCGGCCAGGTTCGAGCGCGGCGTGGACTACGAGCTGCAGCTGCGCGCGGCCAGCCGAGCGGGAATCATGCTGGCCACGCTCGGCGGCGGCACGCTCGCGCCCGGCCGGACCGTGGTGACCGAGCCGATTGAGCCGGTGATCATCTCGATGGCCGCCGACTACCCGGACTCCGTGGCGGGCGTGGTCTACGGCCTCGACACGGTGCAGACCCGGCTGCAGCAGGTCGGCTGCACCGTGCACGCTGTCCCGGCCGGGCACGGCGAGCACGAGCACGCGCGGCACGACCGGTCCCCGCAGGAGCTGCTCGTCACCCCGCCGTCCTGGCGGCCGGACCTGACCGACCCGGCGGACCTGGCCGAGGAAGTGATCCGGCTGGAGGGCTACCAGAACATTCCCGGTGCACACCGCGCGGGCGCCCGCCGGCCGCGGCCTGACCGCGCGGCAGCGGCTGCGCCGGTCGGTCGGCCGGGCGCTGGCCGACTTCGGCTACGTCGAGGTGTTCAGCTCGCCGTTCGCGTCGATCGCGGACTTCGACAAGCTGCAGCTGCCCGCGGATGATCCGCGCCGCACCGCCGTCCGGATCGCGAATCCGATCAGCGACGACGAGCCGCTGATGCGCACGACTGTGCTGCCAGGCCTGCTGCGGGTGCTCGCCCGCAACCTGGGCCGCGGGTTCGCCGACGTGGCGGTGTTCGAGCTGGGCCTGGTCTTCCGGCCGCGGCCGGACGGCACCGGCTGGGCGCCGATCCTCCCGGTCGACCGCCCGCCGACCGCCGCCGAGACCGCGCAGCTGGAGGCCGGGCTGCCGGATCAGCCCCGGCACGCGGGCGCGGTCCTGACCGGCAACCGCGAGCCGGCCGGCTGGTGGGGCGAGGGCCGGCCGGCTGGCTGGCAGGACGCGATCGAGGCGGCCAGGGTCCTGCTGCGCACCAGCGGGGTGCAGTTCGATATCCGGGCCGACCGGCACGAGCCGTGGCATCCCGGCCGGTGCGCGGCCATCTACGTGCAGACGGCCGACGGGTACGAGTGGCTCGCCGGGCACGCCGGTGAGCTGCACCCGCGGGTGATCGGCGCGTTCGGGCTGCCGGCCAGGACCGCGGCGATGGAGCTGGACCTGTCGGTGATCGAGACCGCCGCCGACAAGCTCGGCCCGGTGCAGGCACCGACGCTTTCCAGCTACCCGCCGGCGGTCCAGGACGTCGCGCTGACGGTGGACGCGGCGGTGCCTTCGGCCGAGGTGGAGCGCGCGCTGGCGGCGGGCGCCGCGGCGGTCAGCGGCCTCACCCTGGAGGACCTGAAGCTGTTCGACGTCTACACCGGCGATCAGGCCGGCGCCGGCCGCAAGTCGCTGGCCTACTCGCTGCGGTTCCGGGCGCCGGACCGGACGCTGACGGCGGAGGAGGCCAGCGCGGCCAGAGAGGCCGCGGTCGCCGAGGCCGAGCGGCGCACCGGCGCGGTACTCAGGGGCAGTTAAGCGCGGATCGTGACGGCGGGCGGCAGGTACTGCCGCCCGCCGGTCGCGACCGTGGTCCCGGCTGACGGAGAACCTGTACGCTTACTCCTCTGCCGGTTCATATCGATACATCGGGGTCATAATGCTCAGACTGTCCGCGCGCCGCGCTGCCGTCGCGCTTTCCGCTGGCGCCACCCTCCTGGCGGCTGGCGCTGCCGCGCTCCCGGCCCAGGCCGCCGCCGTCCCCGGCTGGCGGATCAGCGCCACGTTCCCGGTCACCGGCCGGGAGTCCATTCTCACCAGCGTCGCCGCGGTGAGTGCCCGCGATGCCTGGTCGGTCGGCGAGGTCGTCAACAACAAGTCCTTCAGCGTCACCAGCCTCATCCGGCACTGGAACGGCAAGGTGTGGAAGGCCGAGGCGTTGCCGGCCAAAGTCGCTAGCGCCTGGCGGCGGGTCGAGCCGCTCCAGCCGATCGTCGGCGCGTCGTCCACCTCCGATGTGTGGATCTTCGGCGGATTCCAGACCAACGCTTACCTGCGCCTGAACGGCACTCGGTGGAGTGTGGGCCACCTGCCCGGGGCGTCGGATGCCGGAAAGTTCGTTCAGATCGAGGCCGTCCGCGTGTTCAGCAAGTCCAACGTCTGGGCGTTCGGTGAGACCGACGACGAGACTGGCCCGGAGCCCACCGCAACCCCCTATGCCGCGCACTTCAATGGCGCCCGCTGGACGGTCACCCACGTTCCCGGAAATAGCGGCATCGCGGCGGTGAGCGCAGCCTCGGCGAGCAGCATCTGGGCTGTGGCCGGTATGTCGCCGCTGGTGGCCGCCGAAGGGCTGGGCGGGAAGCCGGGCCAGCAGGCTGTGCTGCACTGGACGCCGAAGGGCGGCTGGCAGCAGCCGACTCAGCCGGTTCTGCCGAAGGGCGCACAACTATCAGGGGTGACGATCGAGTCTGGCAAGGTGATAGTCGGCGGGTCGCAGCCCAACGGCCGCAAGGGACGGTCGCCGCTGCTGGTCACGTGGAACGGCAAGGCCTGGTCGGTGCCCAGCGTGGCCGGTGCGTCGCCGACCAAGTGGGATGTAGCCGGGCTGGCGTCTGACGGTCGCGGCGGAACCTGGGTGAACGGGCTCGAGTCCAACGGCAACGCGGGCAAAGTCTGGCATGTCGTGGCCGGCAAATGGTCTGCGGTGCAGCCGAAGTTCGGCAAGCACGCCTGGATATTGTTCCAGCTCGCCGCCGTGCCCCACACGGCCTCGGTCTGGGGCGCAGGCGGACTCATGGTGGGCAAGTCGGCGGTCGGCCTGCTGGCGTTGGCGGGGCCGGCGCCGCGCTGACACCAAGATCACATCAACGTGTGGATTTACCGTATGGTGCGTACGGTAAATCCACACGATGTGCTGGGCTGAGCGAGTTAGCCGGTCGCGGTCAGCACCGCGAGGATCTCCGCGCCCGGTTTGGTGCACTTGGAGACGTCGCCGGTCTTCAGCTGCTCCGGGGTGGGGAAGTACTGGCAGGTCCAGCCGCTGACCTGGACCGCGCCGCCGTTGCCCGTCGCCTTACCCGCGTCGATGGCGTCCGCGTAGTCCTTCTCGACCGTCATCGCGGTCGCGCAAGACACCGAGCCGTGATGAACCTCGACGCTCACGGGCACGTTGGCCGATGTGTGACTCGTCCCGCACAGCTTGCGGTCGGTGGCGGAGTTGCCCGCGGAGTGGCTGCACCCGGTGAGGCTGAGCGCCGAGCCGATGGCCACGAGCACGACGAGGGTGAGCGGGGCGGGCACGCGGAGCCGCCGGGGCGCGCGCGGGCGAGGCAGCTGGCGGCGCCGCGGCCGTCCTGCCTGCATCGGCGCACTCCCTTCCGCGCCCATCGTGGTGTCTTGTCCGCGCCCATCATGCCGTCTCGGTAGCTATCGGCCCACCTGGATCGCACTTCTCGCTGTCGCCCGTTACCGGTCGGCATGATCAACTTTGCATAATCAAACGTACTTCTGCATAATCATTCATGAGGGGTCGTTCCGCCGCAGGTGCCGGGCGCTGGCGGGGACCGCTGGCCGGAGTAATCGACGGTGCGGCGGAGGGCAGCAGATGGGTGCGCGGGTGACCGTGGCCGGCGCGAGCGGTTACGCGGGCGGTGAGCTACTCCGGCTGCTGGCCGCGCACCCCGGCCTCGATCTCGCGGCCGTGACCGCGGACAGCTCGGCCGGGCGGACAGTCGCGGATCTGCATCTCAATCTCGCCGGGCTGCCAGGTGTCGGGCAGCTGACCCTGCAGCCGCACGCCTCGGCTCCGCTCGCCGACTGTGACCTCGTGTTCCTGGCGCTTCCGGCCGGTCATTCGGCTGCGGTCGCGGCCCAGCTCCCGGCAAGCGTGAAGATCGTCGACCTGGGCCCGGACTTCCGCCTTGTCGACCCGGCGGCGTGGGACCGGCACTATGGCGGTCCGCATCCGGGTACTTGGGTCACCGGCATACCAGAACTGCCCGGCGGCCGGGCGAAGATCAGCGCGGCGAGCCTCGTGGCGGCGCCCGGCTGTTACGCCACCGCGGCGATCCTCGCGCTGACCCCGGTCGTGTCGGCCGGCCTGGCCGATCCGGCCGACATCGTGATCGTGGCCGTGTCCGGTACGTCCGGCGCCGGCCGCTCGCTGCGCACCGACCTGCTGGCCAGCGAGGTCATGGGCTCGGTGTCGGCGTACCAGGTCGCGGGCGCGCACCGGCACACGCCGGAGATCGAGCAGGCCCTGACCGAGGCGGCGGGCGCCGACGCCAGCGTCAGCTTCACCCCGGTGCTCGCGCCGATGCCGCGCGGCATCCTCGCGACCTGCACCGCGCCGGCTGGCTGATGCCCAGGTGAACACCGAGGTCGTGCGGGACGCGCTGGCGGCGGCTTACCACGGAGAGCCGTTCATCACCGTGCTGCCCGCTGGCCGCTGGCCCGCCACCGGCTCCGTGGCGGGCTCGAACGGCGTGCATCTGCAGGCCGGCGGTGGACAAGCGGGCTGGCCGCGTCGTCGTCGTGGCCGCGATCGACAACCTCGGCAAGGGCGCCGCCGGACAGGCCATCCAGGCCGCGAATCTCATGCTCGGCCTGCCCGAGACCGCGGGCCTGACCGCGATCGGAGTCGCGCCATGAGCGTCACCGCGCCACCAGGCTTCCGCGCCGCCGGCGTCGCCGCGGGCATCAAGGCTTCGGGTCACCCGGACGTCGCCGTCGTGATCAACGACGGCCCCTCGGCCGCGGCGGCCGGCGTCTTCACGTCCAACCGGGTCAAGGCCGCGCCGGTGCTGTGGAGCCAGCAGGTACTGGCCGGCGGCAGCGTCCGGGCCGTGATCCTGAACTCCGGCGGAGCCAACGCGTGCACCGGGCCGGACGGCTTTCAGGACACCCACCAGACCGCCGAGCACGTGGCCAGCTTGCTCGGCATCGGTGCGGCCGAGGTCGCGGTGTGCTCGACCGGGCTGATCGGGGAGCGGCTGCCGCTCGGCCCGCTGATGGCCGGCGCGGAGGCGGCCGTGCACGCGGCCTCGGCCGAGGGCGGAGCGGCGGCGGCGGAGGCCATCCGCACGACCGACACGGTTGCCAAGACCGTCGTCAAGCCGGGCGCCGGCTACGTCATCGGCGGGATGGGCAAGGGCGCGGCGATGCTGGCCCCGGCCCTGGCGACGATGCTCGTCGTGCTCACGACCGACGCCGACCTGCCGCCGGCCGCGCTGGACGGCGCATTGCGGGAGGCGGTGGGTACCACCTTCGACCGGCTGGACACTGACGGCTGCATGTCGACGAACGACACCGTGCTGCTGCTGGCGAGCGGCACCGCCGGCGTCGCGCCGGACCCGGCCGAGTTCACCGCGCTGCTGACCGCCGCGTGCGCGGACCTGGCCGGGCAGATGCAGCAGGACGCCGAGGGCGCCAGCAAGGCCATCGCGATCGAGGTCATCAACGCCGCGTCGATGGCCGACGCGGTCGAAGGCCGGCCGCGCCATCGCCCGGTGCAACCTGCTCAAGTGCGCGATCGGCGGCGAGGATCCGAACTGGGGCCGGGTGCTGGCGGCGGTCGGCACGACGAGCGCGGCGTTCGAGCCGGACGGGCTGGCGGTGGCGATCAACGGCGTCTGGGTCTGCCGGAACGGCGCCCCGGCTGACGACCGGTCCAAGGTGAACCTCAGCCCCAGGGACGTGACCATCACGGTGAACCTGAACGCGGGTGATCAGACGGCGACCGTGCACACGACCGACCTGACCGCGCAGTACGTACACGAGAACTCGGCGTACTCCACATGACCGCCGAAGCATCCAGGACCAGTGACATCAAGGCCACTGCCATCCAGAACGGCGCCCTGGAGAAGGCCGCGACGCTGATCGAGGCGCTGCCGTGGCTGGAGCGGTTCCACGGTCAGATCGTGGTGCTGAAGTACGGCGGCAACGCCATGACCGACGGCGACCTGCGGCGCGCGTTCGCGCAGGATGTGGTGTTCCTGCGGTACGCGGGCCTGCGCCCCGTCGTCGTGCACGGCGGCGGCCCGCAGATCAACGCCCAGCTCGACCGGCTCGGCATGCAGTCCACGTTCCGGGCCGGGCTGCGCGTCACCACCCCGGAGACCATGGACGTGGTCCGGATGGTGCTGACCGGCCAGGTGAACCGGGAGATCATCGGCCTGATCAACGAGCACGGCCCGTTCGCGGTCGGCATGTCCGGCGAGGACGCGCACCTGCTCACCGCGCGCCGGCTGCACGCGGAGGTCGACGGCGAGCTCGTCGACATCGGCGAGGTGGGCGAGGTCGAGTCGGTGAACCCCGGCGCGGTCAGCGCGCTGCTGGCCGACGGCCGGATCCCGGTCATCTCCAGCGTCGCGCGCGGACCGGGCGGCGGGGTGCTGAACGTGAACGCGGACACCGCCGCGGCCGCGCTCGCGATCGAGCTGGGCGCCGCCAAGCTCGTGCTGCTCACCGACGTGGCCGGGCTGTACCCGCACTGGACGGGCAAGGACGCGGCGAGCGCCACCCAGGCGCGGCCGATCAGCCAGCTCACCGCGGACGAGCTCGCGACCATGCTGCCCGGCCTGTCCGACGGAATGATCCCCAAGATGGGCGCCTGCCTGACCGCGGTGCGCGGCGGCGTGCCGCAAGCGCACGTGCTCGACGGCAGGCTCCCGCACGCGATCCTGCTCGAGATCTTCACCGACGCCGGGATCGGAACGATGGTCGTCCCCAACGCTGGAGAAACGAATGTCGGCAACTGAGCTTTTGCAGGACCGCTACGGCGCCTCGATGATGCTGACCTACGGGGTCCCGCCGGTGGCCCTGGCCCGCGGCAGCGGCTGCACGGTCTGGGACGTGGACGGCAACAGCTACCTCGACCTCATCGGCGGCATCGCGGTGAGCGCGCTCGGGCACGCGCACCCGGCGATGATCGAAGCGATCACCCGGCAGGCGAGCACGCTCACGCACACCTCGAACCTGTTCCTGCACGAACGGCAGGTCGAGCTCGCGGAGCGGCTGGTCGGGCTGCTGGGCATCGACGGCCGGGTGTTCTTCACCAACTCGGGCACGGAGGCGATCGAGGCCGCGGTCAAGCTCGTCCGCCGGGCGCAGGGCCCGGACCGGCCGGTAGTCGTCGCCGCCGAGCACAGCTTCCACGGCCGGACGATGGGCTCGCTGGCGCTGACCGGCAAGGAATCCATCCGGACGCCGTTCGGCCCGTTCGGCGTCGACGTCCGGTTCGTGCCGTTCGGCGACACCGCGGCGCTGGAGCAGGCCGTGGGCGCGGACTGCGCGGCCGTCTTCCTGGAGCCGTGCCTCGGCGAAGGCGGGGTCGTGCCCGCGCCGCCCGGCTACCTGAAGGCGGCCAGGGCCGCGTGCGACCAGTCCGGCGCGCTGCTGGTGCTGGACGAGATCCAGAGCGGCATCGGCCGGACCGGCGAGTGGTTCGCGCATCAGCGCGAGGGCGTCGTCCCGGACGTGCTGACGCTGGCCAAGGGTCTCGGCGGCGGGCTGCCGATCGGCGCGTGCGTCGGCATCGGCCGGTGCGGCTCCGCGCTCGGCAAAGGCGACCACGGCAGCACGTTCGGCGGCAACCCGGTCGCGTGCGCGGCGGCGCTGGCCGTGCTCGACACGATCGAGCGCGACGGCCTGCTCGCGAACGCGTCGAACGTCGGCGCGTACCTGGCCGCGGGGATCGAGGCGATCGGGCACTCGATGGTGACCGCTGTCCGCGGCAGCGGCCTGTGGCTCGCGATCGCCCTGCCGGGCAAGGCGGGTACCGCCGTCGCCGCGACCTCGCAGCGGGCCGGCTTCCTGGTCAACGCCGTGCAGCCGGACGCGGTCCGGCTGGCTCCGCCGCTGATCCTGAGCCGGGCCGAGGCCGACAGCTTCATCGCGGCGCTGCCCGGCATCCTCGACGCGGCCAGCGTGGTGCTGGCCGGCCAGGAGCCGTGATGCGGCCGGCCAGCGCGCGGCCGGGAGGTTTGCGACACTTCCTGCGCGACGATGATCTGTCGCCCGGGCGAGCAGGCGGAAGTCCTGGCTCTCGCGGCCGAGCTGAAGCGGGACCGGACCGGCAGGCAGCCGCTGGCCGGGCCGCGCGCGGTCGCCGTCGTATTCGACAAGCCATCGCTGCGTACGCGGACGTCATTCGCGGTCGGCATCGCCGAGCTCGGCGGGTATCCCTTGGTGATCGACGCGCAGGGCACCCACGCGGGCCGGGGCGAATCCATCGAGGACATGACCCGGGTGCTGGACCGCCAGGTCGCGGCCATCGCCTGGCGCACCTTCGGCCAGGACCGGTCGAGGCCATGGCCGCGGTGAGTTCGGTGCCGGTGATCAACGCGCTGACCGACGAGTTCCACCCGTGCCAGATCCTGGCCGACCTGCAGACGATCGGCGCGGCGTTCGGCCAGCTGAGCGGGCTGACGCTGACGTTCCTCGGTGACGGCGCCAGCAACATGGCGCACTCCTACCTGCTCGGCGGCGCCACCGCCGGGATGCACGTGCGGATCTGCGCGCCGGAGGGGTTCTGGCCGGCCTCGGCGGTGCTGGACGCGGCGACGCAGATCGCCGCGGGTACCGGCGGCTCGGTAAGTGTCGGCGCCGACCCGCAGGAACTGTGCAAGGGCGCGGACGTGCTCGCGACCGACGTCTGGACGTCGATGGGGCAAGAGGGCCAGGAGGATGGCCGCGGCGCGGCGATGACGGACTACGCGCTGGACGCGGCGAAGCTCGCGCTGGCCGGCCCGGGCTGCCGGGTGCTGCACTGCCTGCCCGCGCACCGGGGCCAGGAGATCGCGGCCGAGGTCATCGACGGGCCGGCGTCGCTCGTATTCGAGCAAGCCGAGAACCGGCTGCACGCGCAGAAGGCCCTCTTGTGCTGGCTGCTAACGCACGGGGACGTCGGGGGACACGCTATGAATACGAGCCCCGGGAACGAAGGCCGCCCGGCACGCCCGGATCGCCAGCATCCTCGGCCAGCGGTCGGCGCCGGTCCGGTCCCAGGAGGAACTCGCGGACCGGCTGGCCACGTTCGGCCTGCGGGTCACCCAGGCGACGCTGTCGCGGGACCTGGAGGAGATCGGTGCGGTGCGGCTGCGCGCCTCCGACGGCAGCCTGGTGTACGCGCTGCCGGGCGACGAGCTGCTGCCGGGCGGGCTCGGCGGGCCCGCCGCCACCCCCGCGGAGAACCGCGCCCGGCCCGCTCCATGCACCGGGAGCTGAGCAGCGGCCTGTTCAGCCAGCTCACGATCGAGCCGTCGGCCCGGCTGGCGAGGGTGGCCGCGGAGCTGCTCGTCACCGCCGAGGCCAGCGCCAATCTGGTCGTGCTGCGCACGCCCGCGGGCGCCGCGCAGCTGCTCGCGTCGGCGATCGATCACGCCGGCTGGCCCGCGGTGCTCGGCACCGTCGGCGGCGACGACACCGTCTTGGTCATCGCCAGGGATCCGGCCGGCGGCGCCGAGCTGGCCCGGGCGCTGCTGCGGCTCGCCGAGGGCGGTCACCCGGCCAGCCGCAAGCCGGCCGGCCGCAAGCCGGGCGGCCGGTCATGACCACGCATCGACTTCACGGCAGAGCGCGAACAACGGAGGAGGAACAGCGGTGACGGACAAGGTAGTGCTCGCGTATTCCGGCGGGCTGGACACGTCGGTGGCGATCGGCTGGATCGCGGAGCAGACCGGGGCCGAGGTCATCGCGCTCGCGGTCGACGTCGGCCAGGGTGGTGAGGACCTGGAGACAGTCAAGGCGCGGGCGACGGCCTGCGGCGCGGTCGCGGCGGAAGTAGTGGATGCGCGCGATGAGTTCGCGTCGGACTACTGCATGCCCGCCCTGCAGGCGAACGCGCTCTACATGGACCGCTACCCGCTGGTGTCGGCGCTGTCGCGGCCGCTGATCGTCAAGCACCTGGCCAGGGTCGCCAGGGAACGGGGCGCCACCCTCGTCGCGCACGGATGCACCGGCAAGGGCAACGACCAGGTTCGGTTCGAGGCCGGCCTGGCCGCTCTCGCCCCCGAGGTAATCTGCACGGCGCCGGTCCGGGACTCGGGCATGACCAGGGACAAGGCGATCGCGTTCGCCGAGGAGAAGGGCCTGCCGATCAACGTGACGGCGCGCTCGCCGTACTCGATCGACCAGAACGTCTGGGGGCGCAGCTGCGAGACCGGGCACCTGGAGGACATCTGGAACGCCCCGCAGGATGACGTGTACGGCTACACCGACGACCCGGCCGCGGGCAAGCCGGCCGACGAGATCACGATCAGCTTCGAGCGCGGCCTGCCGGTGGCGCTGAACGGCGTCGCCAAGACCCCGCTGGAGATGATCACTGAGCTGAACCAGCTGGCCGGCGCGCACGGCATCGGCCGCATCGACATGGTCGAGGACCGGCTGATCGGCATCAAGAGCCGGGAGATCTACGAGGCCCCCGGAGCGATCACGCTGATCGCCGCGCACTCGGAACTGGAGAGCGTGTGCGTCGAGCGGGACCTGGCCCGGTTCAAGCGGCAGGCCGAGCAGCGCTGGACCGAGCTGGTCTATGACGGCCTCTGGTACTCGCCGCTGAAGAACGCGCTCGACGCGTTCCTGGCCGAGGCGGCCACGCACGTGACCGGCGAGGTGCGGCTGAAGCTGCAGGGCGGCCGCGCGGTCGTGACCGGCAGGCGCAGCCCGTCCGCGCTCTACAACTACGAGCTGGCGACCTACGACACCGGCGACGTGTTCGACCAGTCCCTGGCCAAGGGATTCGTCGAGCTCTGGGGACTGCCGGCCAAGATCGCGGCTGACCGGGACCGGAAGGCACTGGCTGGCTAGCTGGGCGCGGGCGGCGATAGCCCCGTTCCCTGAAAATGCCTCGAACGAGCGGGTTGCGTGGCGCGGGCGCGGCCGGTTACATAGGGGCGCACAGTCGACAGGAGTGACGTGGCAGATAACGAGGCTAACCCGCCTGCGCCGGTGCGGTTGTGGGGCGGCAGATTCGAGTCCGGTCCGGCCGAGGCGCTCGCGCGGCTGTCGGTCAGCGTCCAGTTCGACTGGCGGCTCGCCCAGTACGACCTGCTCGCCTCCATGGCGCACACCAGGGTCCTGCACAAGGCGGGCCTGCTCACCGACACCGAGCTGGCCCGGATGCTGGCCGCGCTGGAGGAGCTGGGCCGCGACTGCCGGGAGGGCCGGTTCCGGCCGGCCGCGAGCGACGAGGACGTGCACACCGCGCTGGAGCGCGGGCTGCTCGAGCGGGTCGGCGCGCTCGGCGGCAAGCTGCGGGCGGGCCGCAGCCGCAACGACCAGATCGCCACCGACCTGCGGCTGTACCTGCGTGATCACGCCCGGCTCGTAGCCGCGCGGCTGGCCGAGCTGCAGGACGCGCTGCTCGGCCAGGCCGAGCGGCACCTGGGTACGCCGGTGCCGGGCCTGACCCACCTGCAGCACGCGCAGCCGGTGCTGCTGGCGCACCAGCTGCTCGCGCACGTGCAGGCGTTCAGCCGGGACGTGAGCCGGCTGCGGGACTGGGACAAGCGGGCCGCCGTCAGCCCGCTGGGCGCCGGCGCGCTGGCCGGGTCCTCGCTGGCGATCGACCCGGAGGCGGTCGCGGCCGAGCTGGGCTTCGAGTCCGCCGCGGAGAACTCGATGGACGCGGTCAGCGACCGTGACTTCGCCGCCGAGTTCTGCTTCGCGGCGGCGCTGCTCGGCGTGCACCTGTCCCGGCTCGGCGAAGAGGTCGTGCTGTGGTCGTCGCACGAGTTCGGCTGGGCCGAGATCGACGACGCGTACGCGACCGGGTCGTCGATCATGCCGCAGAAGAAGAACCCGGACGTGGCCGAGCTGGCCAGGGGCAAGGCCGGCCGGCTCATCGGCGACCTGACCGGGCTGCTCACCACGCTGAAGGGCCTGCCGCTGACCTACAACCGGGACCTGCAGGAGGACAAGGAGCCGGTGTTCGACGCCGTCGACACCCTGCTGCTGGTGCTGCCCGCCATGGCCGGGCTGATCGGGTCGCTGCGGTTCCACACCGAGCGACTGGCGGCGACGGCGGGCGCCGGCTACTCGCTGGCGACCGATCTGGCGGAGCTGCTCGTCCGCCGCGGCGTCGCGTTCCGGGACGCGCACGAGGTCGTCGGGCACCTCGTCGTGTGGTGCCAGGTGCACGACTGCGAGCTGGCCGACGTCAGCGACGCGGACCTGGAGCGGATCTCGCCGCTGCTCACCCCCGACGTGCGCGAGGTGCTGACGATCGAGGGCGCGCTGGCCGCGCGGTCGAGCCGGGGCGGGACCGCGCCGGTGCGGGTCGCCGAGCAACTCGGCCGGGCCCGGCTGGCGGTTGAAGAACAGGCGGCCTGGGCCGCGGGCTAACGGCAGCTCTGAGCCGTGTACGGAAGCCATGCCCTCGTCCGGCTAGAAGAGGCTTCCCGGCCCGCTGGACGGCTAGCCGGACCTGGCTCCGGCCGGCGTGCACCCGTGACGGACCAGGACGGTCAGGTGCCCGGTTATCCGGTAGCCGAACTCCCGGACCGGACAGTAACCGAACCGGCGCAGTGTCTGCAGCGACTCCCGGTGCAGCCTGGCCGGGAAGGTGTTGCCAGGTATGACGAGTTCCAGCAGCATGATTGCCGGACTATCCGGATGCCTGGCGAGGAACCGCTCTACTGCCGCCGGAGTGACCAGGAACACCACGAGAGTGTCGCGTGCGGCGATGGCGGGCCGGGCAGCGGTCGCTGCCGGATATCCCTGGTAGCTGTTCATGTAGTACAGCCAGCCTTCGTCATACCAGTTTATCGGCAGTCGGTCGGCTCTGATGATGGCCAGATCGCCGGGTGCCGCCTCCTTGCGGGCTGCCGATACGGCTGCCCTGACGCCGGTGAACTCGGTCGGCTGATACTGCAGCTGCCTGGTCTCGGCCAGCGCATGACCGGTAGCAACACCGCCTGCCACCGTGGCTGCCGCCAGCCCGGCGGCGGCGGCTCCCAGGCCGGCCACTCGCCACCATGGCAGCCGCCTGGGTTTGCGATCCTCGGTCAGGCCAGCGTCGTCGCGCTCCGGGCCGCGCAGCGCTCTGGCCAGCGCCACGACGCCCATCGCTAGCAGGATGTACAACAGCGGCAGCATGAAGACGTTGACCCGGACCATGCCGAATGGCCACCGATGCACAGAAGAGGCGATGAGCTGGAGCACCTGCGCCGCCCCGAGGGTTATCACCAGCACCCGGGCCGCCGTGTCCCTGACGGCCGACACGATCCCGGCGGCCAGCAGCACCGCAAGGACAACGGCCAGCAGGTGATGAGCTAGCGGCGGCAGGGCGTATGCCGGAACTCCGTTGGCCGCGCCAACGGTACCGGTCAGCATCAACGGGAAGTAGGACTGAATACCGTGAATCGTAAAGATCACGAAGGGGCCCGGGTGATGCGGCGCAATATGCGTGAGCCAGAAGCCAGTCTTCGTGACCCCCGACTGCGGGCGCACGAAGAATGCGTAGTGAGCCAGGGCAATCGCCGCTGCGAGCGCGAGCCCGGCCATTCTGACCATGGTCTGCTGCCGGGCGCGGATCGCCTCTACCGTGCCTGCTACCAGTAGCGGCACCACCAGGAACAGGTTGGGCAACGAGAAGACGCACGTCACTCCCAGCGCTGCCGATAGCAGCAGAATCTGGACCGGACGCCAGCTGGTGCGACGCAGCAGTAGGTACAGCGTGACGGCCGCGATCGCGAGCAATCCCTCGTACGCGTAGGACTTGAGCTGGAGCGCATTGTTCACGGTCCAGCTGTTGATCAGCAGCAGCGCGCCCGCGCAGAAGCTCAGCCCGATGCCGAGCCAGCGCCGGGCCAGCAGATATGTCGCCACGCCGAGTGCCGGGAAAGCAACGAACATGGGTGCGCGCAGCGCGGCCTCTGTGTTGCCGAGCACGATCCTGGCGACGTTCTCGATACCGACCCAGCCAAGGGCGAGCGGGGCACCTGACGCGTTCAGGTGGTCCGCGAACCTGGCGCCAAGGGTGAT
This sequence comes from uncultured Actinomycetota bacterium, assembly GCA_963805805.1. Taxonomy (GTDB): domain Bacteria; phylum Actinomycetota; class Actinomycetes; order Streptosporangiales; family Streptosporangiaceae; genus JAJYUU01. Next base: position 585,191 of record CAWDVS010000015.1, read on the forward strand.
GTCGAATGCGCGCCAGGCCTCGTCGGAGTCCAGCGGCCGGGTCAGCAGGTTACGCAGCACGTACTCGATCAGGCCGGCCAGGGTTACCAGGCCAGCCAGGGCGAGCACGTCCCCCAGACGGCTGCCAGTCGCCCGCGGGGTGGCCGGACTCGTGGCCATTCCACGCGCCGCATCGGGCATATTGGCACGAGAGCTCAAAAAACTCACCGGCAGATACTATGTCGCTGCCGACCAACGCCGCAGGTAGGTGCCGACACCGATCCGCCTTCAGACGCAGGCCGGCGGGAGCAGCTTCGCCGCCACTGAGCGCTAGCGCCGAGGCGCGCCACGTACGCTGCCTACCGTGCATTCCCGCGACCCCGAGCTGCTGCCGCGCGCGTTCTTCGACCGGCCGGCCACCGACGTCGCGCCCGAGTTGCTCGGCTGCGTGTTCTGGTCTGACACTCCGGCGGGCCGGGTCGCGGTGCGACTGGTCGAGGTCGAGGCCTACGAGGGCTCGCTCGACCCGGCCTCGCACTCGTTCCGCGGCCGGACGGCCCGCAACGCGGTGATGTTCGGCCCGCCCGGTCACGCTTACGTGTACTTCACCTACGGCATGCACTACTGCGTGAATCTGGTCTGCCGCCGGCCTGGCGACGCCACGGCGGTGCTGCTGCGGGCCGGCCAGGTGATCGAGGGCAGCGTGCTGGCGGCCGAGCGGCGCAATGGCCAGCGTGAGCGCGACCTGGCCCGCGGGCCAGGTCGCCTGTGCCAGGCCCTCAGCATCGACCTCTCCCTGGACGGCACCGATGCGTGCGCGGCCGGCTCGCCGCTCGGGATCGGACCCGCCCCGGAGCCAGCCGACCCGGCCGCGATCAGGACCGGCCCGCGGATCGGCATCACCAAGGCCGCGGACTTTCCGCTCCGGTTCTGGCTGGCCGGTGATCCGTACGTCTCCCCGCATAGAGGGAACGGGGCCGGCACCGGGCTGAGCGCGAGCTGAGGTGCGCGGAGAGTCGGCTGGCAGCCCGTGACGGCCACGGCGGGCCTTGATTACCGGCCGCGCTCGCCTGGATGGGACGATTCAGCGGTGAGCGACATCATCGACGACCTGACCTGGCGCGGCCTGATCGCCGTGTCGACCGACCTGGACGACCTGCGCAAGGCGCTGGATGCCGGGATAGTCACGTTCTACGGCGGCTTCGACCCGACGGCGCCCGGCCTGCACATCGGCAACCTGGTGCTGCTGCTGACGATGCGCCGGTTCCAGCAGGCCGGGCACCGGCCGATCGGCCTGGTGGGCGGCGCGACCGGGCTGATCGGTGACCCGAGCGGCAAGTCGGTCGAGCGGGTCCTTAACTCCCGTGCGGTGGTGGCCGGGTGGGTCGAGCGCATCCGCGCCGAGGTGGCTCAGTACCTGGACTTCACGCCCGGCGCGGCCGGGGCGCTCATCGTGTCCAACCTGGACTGGACCGAGCACCTGTCCGCGCTGGATTTCCTGCGCGACATCGGCAAGCACTTCCCGGTGAACCAGATGCTCTCCCGCGAGGTGGTCAGGGCCAGGCTGGAGGCCGGGGGGATCACCTACACCGAGTTCAGCTACCAGATCCTGCAGGCCAATGACTTCCTGGAACTGCACCGCCGGCACGACTGCTCGCTCCAGCTGGGCGGCAGCGACCAGTGGGGGAACCTGGTCTCCGGGGTCGATCTCATCCGCCGGGTCACCGGCGATCCGGTACACGCGCTGGCCACGCCGCTGATCACCAAGCCGGACGGCACCAAGTACGGCAAGACCGAGGGCGAGGCCGTGTGGCTGAGTCCTGAGCTGATGACGCCGTACGCGTTCTACCAGTTCTGGGTGACCCGGACCGACGCCGAGATGCCGGGCCTGCTGCGGGTGTTCTCGTTCCGGTCGCACGAAGAGATCGAGGCGCTGGAGCAGGAAATCGAGGCGAGCCCGAAGGCGCGGCTGGCGCAGCGGCTGCTGGCCGAGGAGCTGACGACGCTCGTGCACGGGCCGCAGCAGCTGGCCAAGGTGCAGGCGGCGAGCCAGGCGCTGTTCGGCCAGGGCGACCTCGCGGCGCTGGACGAGGCCACACTCGCGGCCGTCGTCCGCGCGGTGCCGAGCGTTGACTGCCCGGTGCTGCCGGGCGAGCCGCTGCCGCCGGTCGCGGACCTGCTGGCCGGGTGCGAGCTCGTGCCGAGCAAGTCCGCGGCCAGGCGGGCGATCGCCGAAGGCGGCGCCTACCTCAACAACGTGAAGGTGACCGAGCAGGACGCGGTGCCGGCCGAGTCGGACCTGCTGCACGGGCGGTACCTGATCCTGCGCCGGGGCAAGCGCACGGTCGGCGCGGCCGAGATCCGCCGCTAGGCCGCGGCCGGGTCGGCCGGAGCCGCCGAGCCAGAGCCCGCCGAGCCAGAGCCCGCCGGCCAGGGCTCGCGAGCCAGAACCCGCCCGGCCGGTCAGGAGGCGATGGTGAGCCGGTGGCCAGTGTCGAACTCGGCCAGGTCGCGCAGGTATCCGTGCCGTGCGTCCCAGCGGCCGGACTCCAGGTCGGCGGCCAGCCGGGTCACGCCGTCCTCGACTTCCGTGGCGGACGGCAAGCTGCACGCCGACATCGCGGCCCTGATGGCCGGGTCCAGGTACGCCTCCGGCCGGGCCCAGAACGCCCCGCCGAAGCCATCGGTGCAGTCTCGCGGCACCGGGGACCGCATCGACCCTGACGTCCCGCCGAGCAGCGCGGCGATCCGGTCCGGCTGGATGTCGGGCCGCCGGGCCCGCGCGCTGCCGGGGAAGTAGTCCGCCGTCAGCCACAGCTGGTTGATCCGGCGCGCGTCCGTGCTCAGGATCACCACCCGCTTGGCGAGCCTGCGCAGCTCGGCGAGGCCGCGTGCGGCGTCGGCCCAGTGATGCACGGTGAGGACAGCCAGCGCAGTGCGAGGCCGGCCCCGAGGCCCGAGCACGGTTACCGCCAAAAGGTGCGATAGGTCACAGAATGGAGAGTGGCATTAGCAGGGCAATCTGCCCGGTTTGCGGTCAGGTCCTGAGGCCGCCAGCAGTCCCGGTCGGGCCCTGGCTCTAGGGCCGCTGACCTGCAGCAACATCGGACCGATGGGATGCCCTTCGCGCGCCTGGAGGCAGGGCGCGCAGCCCGATTTGACTTGGCCCCCTTTCCTGCCTAATGTTTCTTCCTGCGCCGCGAGAGCGGGAAGCCCGTCGAGGGCCTCCGGCTACAGGCGCCAGCCCATCCCCCCTGGCATCGCCGATCCAACTGCGGATCGGTGTTACAGAGGTGTAGGCTGTATACGGAAAGTAACCAAGCTAGTCCAGACCGGCTAACTAACTTGACAGCCCCTGGTTGGATCGGTAAGTTAGCAGGGTTGCCCCGGAAGAGCCCGCGAGGGTCTTGCCCGGTGAGCGTCCGCTCCTTGAGAACTCAACAGCGTGCTAAAAGCCAGTGCACATGCACATCCTCGTCAATGAGGTGGGCAGTACCGGGTAACCGGGCCGACTTGTCGGCTATGTCCACCTGACGATTATTGCCAGAGCGCTTCCTGACCCGCAAGGTTCAGGAGGCATCTCTTCAAGTCTGCACTCCGCTTGGCACTCCTTCGGGAACCCAGCGGTTTGCGTATAGACATTCAACGGAGAGTTTGATCCTGGCTCAGGACGAACGCTGGCGGCGTGCTTAACACATGCAAGTCGAGCGGAAAGGCCCTTCGGGGTACTCGAGCGGCGAACGGGTGAGTAACACGTGAGCAATCTGCCCCTAGCTTCGGGATAGCTCCGGGAAACCGGAATTAATACCGAATATGACTTCGGCCGACATCGGCTGCGGTGGAAAGTTTTTCGGCTAGGGATGAGCTCGCGGCCTATCAGCTTGTTGGTGGGGTAACGGCCTACCAAGGCGACGACGGGTAGCCGGCCTGAGAGGGCGACCGGCCACACTGGGACTGAGACACGGCCCAGACTCCTACGGGAGGCAGCAGTGGGGAATATTGCGCAATGGGCGAAAGCCTGACGCAGCGACGCCGCGTGCGGGATGAAGGCCTTCGGGTTGTAAACCGCTTTCAGCAGGGACGAAGCGAAAGTGACGGTACCTGCAGAAGAAGCGCCGGCTAACTACGTGCCAGCAGCCGCGGTAACACGTAGGGCGCAAGCGTTGTCCGGAATTATTGGGCGTAAAGAGCTCGTAGGTGGCCCGCCACGTCTGCTGTGAAAATCCAGGGCTTAACCCTGGACTTGCAGTGGATACGGGCGGGCTAGAGGTAGGTAGGGGAGAATGGAATTCCCGGTGTAGCGGTGAAATGCGCAGATATCGGGAGGAACACCGGTGGCGAAGGCGGTTCTCTGGGCCTTACCTGACACTGAGGAGCGAAAGCGTGGGGAGCGAACAGGATTAGATACCCTGGTAGTCCACGCCGTAAACGTTGGGCGCTAGGTGTGGGGTCCTTCCACGGATTCCGTGCCGCAGCTAACGCATTAAGCGCCCCGCCTGGGGAGTACGGCCGCAAGGCTAAAACTCAAAGGAATTGACGGGGGCCCGCACAAGCGGCGGAGCATGTTGCTTAATTCGAAGCAACGCGAAGAACCTTACCAAGGTTTGACATGCAGGGAAAAGCCGTAGAGATATGGTGTCCGTAAGGGTCCTGCACAGGTGGTGCATGGCTGTCGTCAGCTCGTGTCGTGAGATGTTGGGTTAAGTCCCGCAACGAGCGCAACCCTCGTCCTATGTTGCCAGCGGGTAATGCCGGGGACTCATAGGAGACTGCCGGGGTCAACTCGGAGGAAGGTGGGGATGACGTCAAGTCCTCATGCCCCTTATATCTTGGGCTGCAAACATGCTACAATGGCCGGTACAGAGGGCTGCGAGACCGCAAGGTGGAGCGAATCTCAAAAAGCCGGTCTCAGTTCGGATTGGGGTCTGCAACTCGACCCCATGAAGTCGGAGTCGCTAGTAATCGCGAATCAGCAACGTCGCGGTGAATACGTTCCCGGGCCTTGTACACACCGCCCGTCACGTCACGAAAGTCGGTAACACCCGAAGCCGGTGGCCTAACCCGTAAGGGAGGGAGCCGTCGAAGGTGGGACCAGCGATTGGGACGAAGTCGTAACAAGGTAGCCGTACCGGAAGGTGCGGCTGGATCACCTCCTTTCTAAGGAGCACCTGGCGCTACCGCATCGCGGTGGCGTCCAGAGCCACATCTCAGCCGATCGTGCTGAGGTGGCTTGCTCATTAGTGGAGCACTGGTTATTCGGTCCGAGCGTCACTGCCGGGCTCGCTAGTACAGCTGCCTTCGGGTAGCAGGAACGTGGGTTCGGGGGGCGGGCGGGCCGAGCACGCTGTTGGGTCCTGAGGGAACGGCCGCTGCGGTGCCTAGCACCGCAGGCCAACCTTCGGCCAGGACCGGCGCCTTCTTCGTCTCGCACGAAGCGGGTCCGGGACCGCCCGTATCTTGAGAACTGCACAGTGGACGCGAGCATCATCTGTAGTTGCCAAGTTGATAAGGGCACACGGTGAATGCCTTGGCACCAGGAGCCGAAGAAGGACGTAGGAGCCTGCGATAAGCCCCGGTTAGTCGGCAACCAGACATACCCGGGGATCTCCGAATAGGGCAACCTGATTGGCCGTAATGGGCCATCGCCCCTGCCTGAACACATAGGGCAGGTGGAGGAAACGTGGGGAAGTGAAACATCTCAGTACCCACAGGAAGAGAAAGCAACCGCGATTCCCTGAGTAGTGGTGAGCGAAAGGGGAACAGGCCAAACCGGTCACGTGTTAAAGCCAGCAGGCGTTGCGTGATCGGGGTAGCGGGACTGTCCAGCCAGAACTGCTGATCTGGCAGGAAGTAAGAAATCGCGTTGATAGCCGAAGACGATGGAAATCGTCGGCATAGAGGGTGATACCCCCGTAGGCGAAATCTTCGCGACTTCCGGACAGTATCCCAAGTAGCACGGGGCCCGAGAAATCCCGTGTGAATCCGGGAGGACCACCTCCTAAGCCTAAATACTCCCTGGTGACCGATAGCGAACAAGTACCGTGAGGGAAAGGTGAAAAGTGCCCCGGTGAGGGGTCGTGAAATAGTACCTGAACCCGTGTGCCTACAAGCCGTGGGAGCGTGTCAGCCTTCGGGCTGAAGTGAAGTGACCGCGTGCCTTTTGAAGAATGAGCCTGCGAGTTATGGTATGTGGCAAGGTTAACCCGTGTGGGGTAGCCGTAGCGAAAGCGAGTCTGAATAGGGCGTCTGAGTCGCATGCTATAGACCCGAAGCGGAGTGATCTATCCATGGGCAGGTTGAAGCGCGGGTAAGACCGCGTGGAGGACCGAACCCACCAGGGTTGAAAACCTGGGGGATGACCTGTGGATAGGGGTGAAAGGCCAATCAAACTCCGTGATAGCTGGTTCTCCCCGAAATGCATCTAGGTGCAGCGTCGCGTGTTTCTTGCCGGAGGTAGAGCTACTGGATGGTCTAGGGGGCCTACAAGCTTACTGAAATCAGCCAAACTCCGAATGCCGGTAAGTTAGAGCGCGGCAGTGAGACTGCGAGGGATAAGCTCCGTAGTCGAGAGGGAAACAACCCAGATCACCAGCTAAGGCCCCTAAGCGTGTGCTAAGTGGGAAAGGATGTGGAGTTGCAGAGACAACCAGGAGGTTGGCTTAGAAGCAGCCACCCTTAAAAGAGTGCGTAATAGCTCACTGGTCAAGTGATTCTGCGCCGACAATTTAGCGGGGCTCAAGCACACCGCCGAAGCTGTGGGACTCGCGCGATAGCCCGGCCCTTTGTGGTTAAGGTGGATGGCTGTCTCGACCGTCGTGGTTTCGGCCACTTCTGTCGTGACGGTGGCCGCTGGCGCCTTTAGGGCCCAGGTGCGCGGGTCGGTAGGGGAGCGTCGGGTGGCGAGAGAAGCAGCGGAGTAATCCAGCTGTGGATGCCACTCGAGTGAGAATGCAGGCATGAGTAGCGAAAGAGGGGTGAGAAACCCCTCCGCCGAATGACTAAGGGTTCCTGGGGCAGGCTAATCCGCCCAGGGTAAGTCGGGACCTAAGGCGAGGCCGACAGGCGTAGTCGATGGACAACGGGTTGATATTCCCGTACCCGCTTAAAAGCGCCCATGCTGAATCTGGCGATGCTAAGCATCCAACGCTGGCTAATCCTTCGGGAGAGGTCGGCCGCGGCTGCGACCCAGACTGGTAGTAGGCAAGCCGAAGGGGTGACGCAGGAGGGTAGCTCTACCGGGTGATGGATATCCCGGAGTAAGGGTGTAGGGCGAGGTGTAGGCAAATCCGCATCTCATTAAGCCTGAGACCTGACGCCGAGCCGAATTAGGCGAAGTGAGTAATCCCATGCTGCCAAGAAAAGCCTCGCGGCGAGCTTTTATGCGGCCCGTACCCTAAACCGACTCAGGTAGTCAGGTAGAGAATACCAAGGCGATCGGGTGAACCGTGGTTAAGGAACTAGGCAAATTATCCCCGTAACTTTGGGAGAAGGGGAGCCTCGTCCGGTGATGAGACTTGCTCTCTGAGCTGGATGTGGTCGCAGATACCAGGGGAAAGCGACTGTTTACTAAAAACACAGGACCGTGCTAAGTCGCAAGACGACGTATACGGTCTGACGCCTGCCCGGTGCTGGAACGTTAAGGGGAGGGGTTAGTGGCTTCGGCTGCGAAGCTCTGAACTTAAGCGCCAGTAAACGGCGGTGGTAACTATAACCATCCTAAGGTAGCGAAATTCCTTGTCGGGTAAGTTCCGACCTGCACGAATGGCGTAACGACTTTCCCACTGTCTCAACCACGGACCCGGCGAAATTGCACTACGAGTAAAGATGCTCGTTACGCGCAGCAGGACGGAAAGACCCCGGGACCTTTACTGCAGCTTGACATTGGTGTTTGGGACGTCTTGTGTAGGATAGGTGGGAGACTTTGAAGCAGGGACGCTAGTTCCTGTGGAGTCAACGGTGAAATACCACTCTGGTCGTTCTGAATGTCTAACCTAGGTCCGTTATCCGGATCAGGGACAGTGTCTGGTGGGTAGTTTAACTGGGGCGGTTGCCTCCTAAAAGGTAACGGAGGCGCCCAAAGGTACCCTCAGCCTGGTTGGCAATCAGGTGTCGAGTGTAAGTGCACAAGGGTGCTTGACTGTGAGACAGACATGTCGAACAGGAGCGAAAGCTGGGACTAGTGATCCGGCGGTGGCATGTGGAAGCGCCGTCGCTAAACGGCTAAAAGGTACCCCGGGGATAACAGGCTGATCTTCCCCAAGAGTCCATATCGACGGGATGGTTTGGCACCTCGATGTCGGCTCGTCGCATCCTGGGGCCGGAGCAGGTCCCAAGGGTTGGGCTGTTCGCCCATTAAAGCGGTACGCGAGCTGGGTTTAGAACGTCGTGAGACAGTTCGGTCCCTATCCGCTGCGCGCGTAGGAGTCTTGAGAGGGGCTGTCCCTAGTACGAGAGGACCGGGACGGACAAACCTCTGGTGTGCCAGTTGTTCCGCCAGGAGCACGGCTGGTTGGCTACGTTTGGAAGGGATAACCGCTGAAAGCATCTAAGCGGGAAGCTCGCCTCAAGATTAGGACTCCCTCAGGGTTAACCTGGTAAGGCCCCCAGCTAGACGACTGGGTTGATAGGCCGGAGGTGGAAGCACGGCAACGTGTGTAGCTGACCGGTACTAATAGGCCGAGTGGCTTGGCTTCTACTCATAGATCTTGTTTCGCGTCCACTGTGCGGTTCCCGAGATGCGGTCGGGCGCCTGGTTCCGGCTTTCAGCCGGGATTGAGCGCGCTCCTGACATCTCCATAGAGTTTCGGTGGCCATGGCGAAGGGGAAACACCCGGCTCCATTCCGAACCCGGAAGTTAAGCCCTTCAGCGCCGATGGTACTGCCCGGGGGACTGGGTGGGAGAGTAGGACGCCGCCGGACATCTTCCCGCTGAGGGCCGTTACCGTTTCTGGTAATGGCCCTCAGCGTGTTTTTGTGCTGCGCGGGGTCTGGTGGCGAGCGCGGCGCCCGTCGACGGCCGACGCCGGCCAATGCTGGAGGATAGACAGATGGCAGACAACTCGCGCGGCTCGGCTGGCGGTCGTGGCGCCGCCGGTGGCCGCCGCGCCGCGGCCGGTGGCCGCGGCGCCGGCGGGGCCGGGAGCGCGGGTCGCGGCGCGGGCGGGGCCGGGCGTAGCGGCGGTCCATACCGGGCCTCGGGCGGATCGCGCGCGGGCCAGGCGCGAGGTGGGAGTCAGCCGCGCAGTGGTCAGCCGCGCGGCGGTCAGGCTCGTGGCCCCGGCCAGCCGGTGAGCCGTCCGGGGTCTGGCCGCTCGCATGGCGCTGGCGGCTGGGTGCCGCGAGATGATCGCGGGCGCTCGGCCAGCGGCACGCAGTTCCGCGGCCCGGCGAGCGATCGCGGGTCGGGGGCCCGCGGCACTGACGACAATGAGTACGGTGCGCGCGGCAATGACCGCCGTTCGGACTCGCGCGGATATGGTGACCGCGGTGGCAGGCCGAGCCCTGGCGGACGGCCAGACTCGCGTGGCGGCAGCTGGCCGGCGGGCCGCCAGAGCCGTCCGTCGCGCGGCGGGCCGGGCTCGTCCTGGCCGCGCCAGGGCGGCACCGATTCTGCTGATCGCCCTGGCCGAGACCGGCCGGGAACGGGCCGTCGGTTCGCAGACGCTGGGGACACGCGCAGTCCTGATAGAGCAGAGCGCGACCGCCCGGTGAGCTCGCGAGACCGCGCGGCCGGGGACCGGCCGCGCGGCAGCTGGCGCGATGGCGACACACGCGGCAGGGGTGAGCGGCCGGATCGTGGCGGTCGACCGGATCGTGGCGGTCGGCCGGATGCTGGCCGCGGGTCGTCCTGGTCGCGTGGTGAAGGGTCTTCCGGTCGCGGCCCGGATTACCGTCGGCCTGACGCCGGTCGTGGTTCGTCGTGGTCGCGTGGCGGGTCTGATGACCGGGGCGCTGGTGGCCGGCCGGACCGGGATCGCCGGCCGGAGAGCGGCCGTGGTTCGTCGTGGTCGCGCGGCGGGTCGTCTGATGACCGTGGTGCTGGTGAGCGGCCTGGCGCCGGTCGTGGGTCCTGGTCGCGTGATGGGTCTTCCGGTCGTGGTGCGGGTGATCGTCGGCCTGACGCAGGTCGTGGCTCGTCGTGGTCGCGTGGCGGGTCTGATGACCGGGGTGCTGGTGGCCGGCCGGACCGGGATCGCCGGCCGGAGAGCGGCCGCGGGTCGTCGTGGTCGCGTGGTGAAGGGTCTTCGAGCCGTGGTCCGGGCGACCGCCGGCCTGACGCTGGCCGTGGCACGGATAGCCGCGGGTCCGGGGACGGCCGGGGTTCGTCCTGGTCGCGTGGCGGGTCTGATGACCGTGGTGCTGGTGGCCGGCCGGACCGGGATCGCCGGCCGGAGAGCGGCCGCGGGTCGTCGTGGTCGCGTGGTGAAGGGTCTTCCGGCCGTGGCACGGACAGCCGCGGGTCCGGGGACGGCCGCGGTTCGTCCTGGTCGCGTGATGGGTCTTCCGGTCGTGGTGCGGGTGATCGTCGGCCTGACGCCGGTCGTGGTTCGTCGTGGTCGCGTGGCGGGTCTGATGACCGGGGCGCTGGTGGCCGGCCGGACCGGGATCGCCGGCCGGAGAGCGGCCGCGGGTCGTCGTGGTCGCGTGGTGAAGGGTCTTCGAGCCGTGGTCCGGGCGACCGCCGGCCTGACGCCGGCCGCGGCACGGACAGCCGCGGGTCCGGGGACGGCCGTGGTTCGTCCTGGTCGCGCGGTGGGTCCTCCGGTCGTGGTGCGGGTGATCGCCGGCCTGACGCTGGCCGTGGCACGGATAGCCGCGGGTCCGGGGACGGTCGTGGTTCGTCGTGGTCGCGTGGTGAAGGGTCTTCGAGCCGTGGTCCGGGCGACCGCCGGCCTGACGCCGGCCGCGGGTCGTCCTGGTCGCGTGGTGAAGGGTCTTCCGGTCGCGGCCCGGATGACCGTCGGTCCGATGCGGGTCGTGGTTCGTCCTGGTCGCGCGGTGGCGCGGCTGGCGACCGTGCCTCGCGCGGCCCGGCAGATCGGCCGCCACGCGGCGGACCGAATGCCTGGCGCGAGGACCGCGGTCCGTCGCGGCCGGGCGGGAACTTGCGCGATGGCGGCGGCGATCGCGTTCCGCCGTGGCGTGACAACGACCCAGCCGACAATCGGCTCAATATCCCCGACTCCGTTACCGCGGATCAGCTCGATCCCGAAGCGACGGCGGATCTGCGCACGCTGCCCGGCGACCTGGCCGAGGCGGTGGCGCGCCTCCTCGTCGCGGCGGGCAGCACCGACGATCCGAAGTTGGCCTTCGACTACGCGAAGAAGGCCCGCGGACTGGCGGCCCGGGTCGGCGTGGTCCGCGAGACCTGCGCGATCGCCGCCTACCAGGCGGGCGAGTGGACTAGCGCGCTGTCGGAGTTCCGGGCCGCGCGGCGGCTCACCGGCCGGGTGTCCTACCTGCCGCTGATGGCCGACTGCGAGCGCGCCCTGGGCCGGCTCGACCGGGCCCTTGACCTGGTGACGAGCCCGGACGTCAAGGAGGCCGACCAGCAGACGAGGATCGAGCTGCGGATCGTGGAGTCCGGGATCCGCCGGGACCAGGGCCTGCCCGAGGCTGCCGTCGTGGCGCTGCAGGTGCCGGAGCTGACCGGGCGGACCAGGCCCGCACTCGCCCGGCTCTACTACGCCTACGCGGACGCGCTGCTGAATGCCGGTCGCCCCGAAGAGGCACGCGACTGGTTCGGCCGGGCCGCCGAGGCAGACGTCGACGACGAGACCGATGCCGCGGATCGCTGTGCTGAGCTCGACGACATCAGCTTCGATGACCTGGAGCAGAACGACGACGGCGGCGGCGACGACGTGGAGCAGGACGACGACGACGGTGACGAGGACATCAGCCTCGACGACCCGGAACTAAAGACCGAGAGCGACAGCGATCACGAGTGACTGGCGGTCTGCTCCGCGCAGAGCGCCGCTAGCCGCTCCAGTGTCTGCGTCATGTCCTCGATCCAGACCTTCCCGTCCTGCATATCGGCCCGGGCGTCGGCGGGCACCCGCGAGCAGTCGTAGATCTCGGTGACGACCGTCGCGCCGGGACCGTCAGCGACGAGGTCGTAGCTCCATCGTTGACCCCAGCGCGCGGGCTCAGGGCTGCCAGGCGCAGCGTCCGGGTGCCCGCGACCGGCCTCCGGCTCCCAGCCGATCCGCTTGTTCGGCTCGAACTCGACCACGTGATTGTTCATCTCGTAGTCGCCGAGCCGGACGAAGTACATCTTCATCACGAAGACATCGCCGATCCCGGTCACCGGCTCGGTCGTCACCGCGCCGCGCAGCATGCCGGAGCCGTCCAGCGCCAGGTGCTGACGCGGGTCGCTAATGATGCCGAAGATCACCTCGGGCGGCGCCTCGATCCGGCGGGACACCCGCACCGGCCGGTACTGATCGGTTGCCATCAGCGTTCCTCCTCTGCTCGCTAGCCCGACGATCGGGCGACGCGCGGATGGACAATCACGCCGACTCGGCCTGGTCAAGCCAGCGCATGACCTGACTCTTATCAAGTTAGTGCGCACCGCCTGGTTATGTGATGAGCGCGCGGGCGTGCTGCGCCGCAGCAACCAGGGCAGGGCTGGCCGCGTGCTCCGGGCTGGAGGCACCGGCTGCGGGCTGGTCTACCGGGCTGTGTGGAAGACCTGGGGTGCGTGCGCCGGCAGCGTACTCCCGCCTTCCGCGCTCGGCGGTCCCGCCTGGGGGAATGGGACACCGCCAGCCCGGGGCCGCAGGAGCAGATGGCTGCGGGGCTGATCTGGATGCGGGCCGGTAACCGGCCGAGGCCGCGCGAATTGCCAGTCCGGTGCGAAGCGGCGCGGCACAATCGGGCGCATGACAGATGAGCGGGCTGGCCTCCCGGATGAGCGGTGGCAGCTAGACGGCGATGCGGCCGGGCTCTACCAGCGGCACCTGGTGCCGGCGGTCACCGCGGGCTGGGCTGCTGACCTGGTAGAGCGCGCGGGCCTGGGCCGCGGCGAGCGGGTCCTGGATGTCGCCTGCGGGACCGGGGTAGTTGCCCGGGCCGCGGCCGGGCGCGTGGGCCGGGGCGGGCACGTCGCTGGGATCGACATCAACGCCGCGATGCTGGCCGTCGCCCGGTCGCTGCCGGCAGGCCCGGGCGCCAGCGTCGGCTGGTTCGAGGCCAGCGCCCTTAGCCTGCCGTTCTGCACCGGAAGCTACGACGTCGTGCTATGCCAACTGGGGTTGCAGTTCGTCCCCGACCGGCCGGCCGCGCTCGCCGAGATGCGCCGCGTGCTGGTGACCGGAGGCAGGGCCGGGCTGACCGTATACGGCCCGATCGAGCACAACCCGGCAGCGCTCGCGCTGGCACAGGCCCTGGATCGCCATCTAGGGCCGGGCGCGTCGGTGACCAAACGGGCCGAGCACGCGCTCGCGGACCCGGCGGTGCTGCGGGCGCTGACCGCCGGAGCCGGATTCTCCCGGATCCAGATCGTCACCCAGACCAGGATCGTCCGCTTCGCCTCTGCCGCCGACTACGTGCGCATCCAGTTGACCGCGACGCCGCTGGCCAGCCTGCTCAGGGCCCAGGCTGAGGGGGCCGTCCGGCACCTGGCACAGGCCATCAACGCAGACGTCGCGACCGCCCTGCAGGCCCGCCGGGCAGACGGCGGCCTGGCGTTTCCCCAGGAAGCCCACATCCTGCTGGCTAGCACATAAGACCCCGGTGACGCCAGCAGGCGAAGCCGGCCAGCGGGACTCCCCGTCATGCGCCGAGCCGGGCCGCCCGGTACTTCGCGAGCCGCGCCGTACGAGCGCCCGGCCGGCATCGCGGCTGCACCCGAAGGCCGTCATCACCGTGCGGACGTACGCCACGCCACCACAGGAGGCTGCAAGGCCCGGTTTAGTGCAAATTCACTGGCCTCGAACCTGCACGTCACAACACTGCACCCGAACGACCCACGACCCGGTGACAAAAGTCAGGTCCTCCTCTGCGCGCTAGCCCGACGATCGGGCGACGCGCGGATGGACAATCACGCCGACTCGGCCTGGTCAAGCCAGCGCATGATGCCGGTGACATTGGCGGCCGAACTGCTGATCCGCTCGAACTTCGCCGACACGTCGGGGTCGTAGCCGGCCGCCAGCACCGCATACCGCGAGCGGGTGCGCTCGGCGACCATCGCGGCGGCGTGATCGAGGTCCATCCCGGCGCCGCGGGCCTGCCGGGTCTCCGCTACCCAGACGCGAATCTCCTCGGCCGAGCGCTCCAGCGTCTCGGCTACTGCGCTGACCGGACCGAAGTGGCTGAACAGCAGCCGCTCCGGCCGCAGCGCCGCGAACGTGCGCAGCGAGGCGAGCGCGACCTCCAGGTTGAAGTCCGGCGGCGGGGTCGCGGGTCGCAGGTCGCCGGTGTCCGGAATGTAGATGCCGGCCGCGTCGCCGACGTACAGGTCGCCGCTGACCGAGTCCACGAGCCCGACGTGGTGCTTGGCGTGGCCGGGGGAGTAGTGGCTGTCGAGCCGCCGCCCGCCGCCCAGGTCGACGACCCCGGTCTGGTCGACCGCCCTGATCCGGTCCGCCGGGGTGGGCGCGAGCGCGCCGAACAGCTCCTCCAGTTCGTCGCCGTAGACCATGCGCGCGCTGGCCATCAGCCGGGACGGGTCAGCGAGGTGCCGCGCGCCGCGTTCGTGCACTACGACCTCCGCCGCCGGGAACATCGCGGCCAGGTCGCCGGTCCCGCCCGCGTGGTCGAGGTGGATGTGGGTGACCACGATCGTCGCCAGATCCCGTGGGCCGACGCCGAGCGTGGCCAGCGCGTCCCGCACCAGCGGCGCCGACGGCGCCGTCCCCGTCTCCACCAGGCACGGCCGGTCCGCCCGAATCAGGTAGCCGGCGGTGATGCCGTCGTAGCCGGCCATCCGGGTGTCGATCTGGAACACCTCGTGCCCGAGGCCGGTGATGATGTCCGCGTCCATCTGGACATGATGGCAGCCTTCGTGACTGTGCCGGATTTACGTCACTCCAATAACAGAAGGCCAGCGCAGTCACCAATGCCGCGTGCCGCAAACGCGTCACATCGCACCACAGCGCGTCCTCGAGTTCAGCTCTGAGCGAACAGGCGCATGACGAGGCCGGTCCGCGGCTTCGGTCCGAACGACGTCGACTTGCGCGGCACCCGGCGGCCCATAGCCGCCACCTGGTAGACCTGCTCGGCTGACATCGGGCTGCAGATCACGGCCGTGCTCGGCGGCTCAAGCTCCGCGTCCCTGATGGCGCTGGCCGCGTCGTGCACGGCCCGCACCGAGCGGGCGTCGTCCTCGATCGCCCAGAGCCGCGCGAACAGCAGGTCCTGCAGCACCGCTGCCGGCATGCGCTGCCAGAGCTCGGGCGGGTAGTCGGCGATGGCGGCGCTGATGACGGCCGGATCGGGGCGGGCCAGCAGATACGCCCGCCCGCCGCCGGTCACCAGGAACGCGACGCCGTACTCCTCCGCGGCGGCGAGCGCGGCGAGCGCGGCCGGCGCGTCGGCCGAGCCGCCCGGCAGCTCGGTCACCTCAAAGGCGCTCGCCGCCAGCCGCGCCGCGATGTCGGGCATCAGGCCGAGGATCACGCGGTGGATCGCGCCCAGGTGCGGGGGGTACCGGCTGGAGTCGACCAGGAGCGCGAGCCCGAGATCCCAGGGCCCCGGGCCATCTCCGGCCGCGTGGCGGCGGTCCCTGAGCTGCATGTAGGCGGCGTACCGGTGATGACCGTCGGCGATGAGGGCCGATCGCGGCGCCAGGTCGGCTGCGATCGCCGACAGCTCCTTCTCCTGCGTGATCGCCCACAGCCGGTGCCGCAGGCCGTCGCCCGTGCACGCCTCCATCAGCGGCACGCGATCCGAAGCGACCTCGTCGACCAGCTCCGTGGCCGCGCCGTTCGCGCCCTCATACAGCAGGAACACCGGCTCAAGGTTGGCCTGCGTCGCCTCCATCAGCTGACGGCGGCCGGCCACGATGCCAGGCGTCACGTTCTCGTGCGGCTGGATGATGCCGGCCGCCGGCGGCTCCAGCGTCACCGCGCCGATGAGGCCGCGCTGCAGCATCCCGCCCGCGGCGGGCTGGCAGTCCGCACCGGCGCTGACCTGCTCGTACACATACAGCGCTGGCTCCGCGATCCGGCACCAGGATCCCGTCGGCCTGCCACCGGCGCAGGTCCGCCGCGGCGTCCTCGTACGGGCTGCCGGGCTGACCCGCCGGATGGCGGGGAAGGATGAGACGGACGATGTTGTGCGGGTCGGAAGCTATGAGCTGGTTCTCGATGTCTGCGGCAATCACGTCGTACGGTGGAGAGGTGACCTCGGCGAGCCCGCTCACCCGGTCCTCGGCATAACGGACGCCCCGGAAGGGCGCGAGCACTAGCCCTTGCGGGCTGTCACCCGCCTGGGCCTGGCTGGACGGAAGGATCGGCACGTATGTCAGAAGGACCCGCAGGCCCTGGTGATTCCCGCCCGGAGGGCCCGGTTTCGTCACATGATGCTCCGGATTCAGGTTCGGTTAACCAAGTGGATACCTACCAGCTCTACCAGCGGGGCCTCGACCTGCTCGGCCGTGGCAGCGCGGCCGCGGCGGCCCAACTGCTGGCCCGTGCCGCCGCCGCCGAGCCGCAGTCCAGGAGCGTACTGGAGGCGCTGGCCAGGGCGCAGTTCGACGCGGGCCAGTACAGCGCCGCTGCCGGGAACTTCCGCCGCATCGTGGACGCCAGCCCGAGCGACGACTACGCCCAGTTCGGCCTCGGGCTCGCGCTGGCCCGCACCGGCGACCCCGCCGCCGCCGCCGAGCACCTCGCCCTCGCCGCGGCCATGCGGCCGAACCTGCGCCACTACACCGACGCTCTGCGCAGCGTCCGCGCCACCCTGCGGGCCCGGAGCGCGCTTCGGGAAGGCCGCCCGGATTGAGCGGGAACGGGGCCTCTCGCCCGGACGCGGGCGCCGGGCCGCGGGGGTGTGCCGGGCCGCTGAGCGAGCACTACGACGCGGCCCTCCTGGACCTCGACGGCGTTGTCTACCTCGGCGGGACGCCGATCAACGGCGCCGCGGACGCGCTGGAGGCGGCGGCCAAGAACGGCATGCGGCTGGCGTTCGTGACCAATAACGCATCGAGGACGCCCGCTGCCGTCGCCGCGCAGTTGTCGGCCATGGGCATCCCGGCCGCCAGGACGGACGTGGTGACGTCCGCGCAGGCGGCGGCGCGCCTGATCGCCGGGAAGTTCCCGGCCGGTTCGCCGGTCCTCGTGGTCGGCGCGATGAGCCTGCGGCTGGCGATGCGCGAGCGCGGCCTGCGCCCGGTCTCGACGGCGGCGGCGCGGCCGGTGGCCGTCGTCCAGGGCTACGCGCCGGACATCGGCTACGGCGTGCTGGCCGAGGCCGGACTGGCCGTCCGGGCGGGCGCGTGGTTCGTGGCGACCAACGTGGACGTGACCCTGCCGACGGCCAGGGGGCTGCAGCCAGGTAACGGGTCGCTCGCGCAGGTCGTCGCCACCGCTACCGGTCAGCAGCCGGCCGTGGCCGGCAAGCCGGAGCCGCCGATGCACGCCGAGTCCGTGGAGCGTGTGCACGCGACCCACCCGCTCGTGGTGGGCGATCGGCTCGACACCGACATCGAGAGCGGCGTCCGTGGCGGCGCCGACAGCCTGCTGGTGCTCACCGGCGTGACCGTGCCTGCCGACGTCCTGCTCGCGCCGGCGCAGCGCCGGCCCACGTACCTGGCCGCCGACCTGGCCGGGCTGAACAGCGCGCACCCCGAGGTAACCCACGCGGACGACGGCTTCAGTTGCGGCGGCTGGACGGCGACGGCCGGCCAGGACGAGGACTGGCTGGCGGTCTCCGGATCCGGCAGCAACATCGACGGACTGCGCGCGCTGAGCCGCCGCCGCCTGGTCCGTGCCGCGGCCCGGCGAGCCGGGCGACGAGGAGGCCGCCAGGCGGGCGGCGCAAGCCGCGGTCAAGAAGGTCGGCTACTCCAGCTAGCCCGGCTAGGTAGTCCAGCTAGCACCGCCGGGTACTCCCCAGGGCGACCCGGACCACCCGCCGGGATCACCCTTCGGGCTGATCACGATCAACCCCGCGGCCGACGTGCCGGGTACCTCCTGTCGCCGAGACTTGGTGCAGGCCCGGGACACAGTGCCGGGCCGCTGCCGCGCCAGGTCGGGGAACCAACCCAGATCGCGCGGCCACTGGCCGGAGCTGGAGACCCCCGGCCGGAAGGGACTCGGGACATGATCGAGGCACGGGGCCTCACCAAGCGATATGGCGACACGGTCGCTGTGGACAATTTGTCCTTCACCGTGGCGCCGGGCAAGATCACCGGTTTCCTCGGCCCGAACGGGGCGGGCAAGACCACCTCCATGCGGATGATCCTGGGCCTGGACGAGCCCAGCGCAGGCCAGGTCACCATCAACGGCAAGCCATTCACCAAGCTGGCGCAGCCGATGCGGCAGGTCGGCGCGCTGCTGGACGCCAAGGCACTGCACGGCGGCCGGAGCGCTTACAACCACCTGCTCTGCCTGGCCCAGACCAACAACCTGCCGAGAAAGCGGGTGGACGAGGTCCTCGGCCTGGTCGGCCTCAGCGAGGTCGCGAAGAAGCGGGCTAAGGGCTTTTCCCTGGGCATGGGCCAGCGCCTCGGCATCGCCGGCGCGCTGCTCGGTGACCCGGAGATCCTGATGTTCGACGAGCCGGTCAACGGGCTGGACCCCGAGGGCATCCTGTGGATCAGGAACCTGATGAAGGCGCTGGCGGCCGAGGGCCGGACGGTCTTCGTCTCCAGCCACCTGATGTCGGAGATGGAAAACACCGCCGATCACCTGATCGTCATCGGCAAGGGCAAGCTCATCGCGGACTGCACGGTCGATGAGTTCATCGCCGCGAACTCGCAGCTCACCGTCCGGGTCCGCACGCCGCAGCAGGATCAGCTGAGCAAGCTGGTCGCCGCCGCGGGCGGCACGGTCCGCGATGACGGCGACGGTGCCGCGATCGTGACCGGCCTGGGCGTCAGCGAGGTCGGCGACCTGGCCTATGAGAACTCGGTGCGGCTGCATGAGCTCGCGCCCGTCCACGCCTCGCTGGAGCAGGCGTTCATGGATCTGACGGCCTCCAGTGTCCAGTTCCACGCCGGCGTGCCCGGCGCGGACAGCGCGGCGGCCCTGACCGGAAGTGGAGTCTGAGATGGCGACAACGGCAACTGAGCTGGCGCCGCGGTCGCTGACCGCGCTGCCCGCGAACGCGGGCAAGGTGACCCTGGGCGGCGTGCTGCGCTCGGAGTTCACCAAGATCAAGTCTGTCCGGTCGACCTACTTCACGCTGGCCGCCATGGTCGTCATCAGCGTCGGCTTCGGCGCGCTGGCGAGCTGGGGCGCGGCGACCCACGGTCCGAACGGCCCGGGCTTTGACCCCACCGCGCAGAGCCTCTTCGGGCTCTACATCAGCCAGCTGGTCATCGCGGTGCTCGGCGTGCTGGTGATCAGCTCCGAGTACTCAACCAAGATGATCAGCACGACGCTGACGGCGCATGCCCCGGCGCGGCATGCTGATCGCCGCCAAGGGGATCGTGTTCGGTGCCGTCACGTTCGTCACCAGCCTGGTCACGTGTTTCGCGTCGTTCTTCCTGGGCCAGGCGATCATGTCCTCGCATCACATCAGCACGACGCTGAGTCAACCCCATGTGCTGCGCGCGGTCATCGGCGGCGCACTGTTCCTCACCGTCGTCGGCTTGCTGAGCTTCGGCTTGGGCCTGCTGGTGCGGCACACCGCGGGCGCCATCTCGATCGCGGTCGCGCTGCTGTTCGTGCTGTCGATCCTCGTCAACGCGCTGCCGCAGAACTGGCAGATCCACATCGACAAGTGGCTGCCCGCGATCGCCGGAATGGTGATCTGGACCGTCAAGCCGCAGACCGGGTCGGTCCCGTATTTCGCGCCGTGGACCGGGTTCGCCGTGCTGTGCGGCTGGGCCGCGGTGTTCATCGCGGCCGGGATGTACCTGTTCCGCAAGCGGAACGCCTAGCAGGGGCAGGCGGGCGGGCCGGAGCCACAGGCTCCGGCCCGCCCGCTTTTGCTGCCCGGTTGGACTCAGTGCGCCGCGGGCGCGGCCGGCGGGTCGCCAGCGACTTCCGGCAGGCGGAGGCGGAGAGTCACTCCCCGGGGTAGCGGGATCGCCTCGACGGTTCCGCCGTGCAGGTCGGCGATCCGGCGCACGATCGCCAGGCCGAGGCCGGAGCCGGGCAGCGCCCGGGCCGCGGCGGAGCGGTAGAAACGGTCGAAGACAAAAGGCAGGTCCGCCACCGGGATCCCCGGCCCGTCGTCGCTGACCTCGACGATCCCGCGGGCGGCGGAAACGCGGATGCGCCCCGCGGGCGGGCTCCATTTCAGCGCGTTGTCGACCAGGTTGCCGATCGCCCGTTCCAGCGCATCCGGATCACCGCGGACCAGCGTCGGCCGGCAGTCGAGCTCGTACCGCAAGCCGGGGACCCGGCTGGCCGCCCGGGCCGCGACCCGATCCGCGACCAGGTCCAGCCGGACGTCTTCGACATGGAACGAGGCCTCTCCGTCGCGCGCGAGCTCGACCAGGTCGTTAACGAGCACGCGCAACTCGGCGGCCTCGGCCAGCGCGGCCGCGGTGAGGGCGGGCGCGCTGGGATCGTCCGGCTGTTCGGCGAGCAGCTCAAGGTTGGTGATCAGGCTGGTCAGCGGCGTCCGCAGCTCATGCGAGGCGTCGGCGACGAGCCGGCGCTGCGCGCCGACCGACTCGTCCAGCGCGGCCGTCATCGCGGCGAAGGCCTGGCCCAGCCGGCTGATCTCGTCCCTGCCCGGCGTGTCGATCGGCGCGCTCAGATCGCCAGTCGTCCTGATCCGCTCCACGGTCTCGGTGAGCCGGCCGACCGGGCGCAGCACCCGGCCGGCGGCCAGCCGCGCCACCGCCGCCGCGGCGATCGCCCCGGCCGGCACGAGCGCGGCGAGCAGCCAGCCGAGCGACGTCTGGGTCGACTGCGTCGCCGACGCCGGCATGGCGACGCGGACCAGCACGCCCGGATTGCCAGGAAACTGGGCGGTGTAGATGCGGTAGTCGATGCCGTTGTAGACCTCGTCCTGGAAGTAGGCCTTGTCGGTGCCCGCCGCCACCAGGACGTCGTGCTCGGTGAGGCCGACGAACCCGTCAGTGGGGCCGGGCACCGCGTCCGGCAGGATCTGCAACTGCGTGCTGCCGAACGGGACCAGCTGTCCGAGGGCGGCGGCTTGCTTGAGCTTCCCCGCGACGGTCGGTGCGTTGCGGGCCACCTGCAGCAAAGACTGGTCGATCTGGTCGCGCAGGTTCGCGGCGACCGCCGGGTAGACGACCGCAGCGACGATGGTCAGCGCGCACAGGACGACCACGCCGACGGCGATCGCGACCCTGGTGCGCAGACTCACGTATCGGCTCGCAGCACGTAGCCCAGCCCGCGGACGGTCTGGATCAGCCGTGGCTCGCCCAGCTTGCGCCGCAGATAGCTGATATAGACCCAGAGCCCGTTCGATTCGGGGCCGAAGTCGTAGCCCCACACCGACTCGAAGATCTGGGTCCGCGACAGTACCCGGCCAGGATTGCGCAGGAACAGCTCGAGCAACGCGAACTCGGTCTTCGTCAGCGGCAGCCGCGCACCGCCGCGGCTCGCCCGGCAGGCTGCGCGATCAAGCTCGATGTCGGCGAACCGGAGCAGCTCGGCGGTCGCGCCGCTGCGCCGCAGCAGCGCGCGCAGCCGGGCCCGCAGTTCCTCCAGCGCGAACGGCTTGGCCAGGTAGTCGTCGGCGCCGGCGTCCAGCCCGGCGACCCGGTCGGAGACGAGATCCCGCGCGGTGAGCATCAGGATCGGCGTGTCGTCGCCGCGCGCCCTGATCGCCCGGCACACCTCGAGCCCGCCCGGCTCCGGCATGAGGATGTCAAGCACGACGGCCTCAGGCCGGAGGCGCAGCATGGCGGACAGGGCGGTCGCGCCGTCGGCCGCGGTGGCTACCTCGTAGCCGTCCCGATGCAGCGCGTGGGTCAGCGCGCTGCGCACCGCCTCGTCATCGTCGACTACGAGGACCCGCACGCGGCCAGTATCGCGCACGTTTGCCGCGGCTGACAGTCGTCGATCGCGTCAGCCGGCCGCGGCCAGGCTCTGCTTCGCGCCCGCGAGCGCGGCGTTCAGCTGGGCGGTGCTGACGCCGAGTGCGCGGGCGGCGGCCGCGAACGCGGGCGAGGACGTGTCCGCGTGGCCGGCCGCGAACATCGGCTGCAGCGCGGCGTTGACCCGGGCCATGCTGACGTGCAGCGCGCGGGCCACCGCGGCCGCGATCGCGTCGTGGCCCTGCTGTTCCTCGGCCGCCTTGGAAACCGGGCCCGAGCCGTTGCGCCCTTCGCGCCCTGGCCTGGCAAGCCTGCCGGGCGCGCACGGCCGCGGTCTGGCTCAGCTTGGCGTGGATCAGCGCGGAGTTCAGCTCGGCGGTGCTGACGCCGAGCGCCTGGGCGGCGGCCGCGAACGCGGGCGAGGCCGGGTCGGCGTAGCCGGCCGCGAACATCGGCTGCAGCGCCGCGCTCACCTGAGCCGCGCTGACGTGCAGCGTGCTGGCCACGGCGGCGACGATCGCGTCGTGGCCCTGCCGCTCCTCGGCCGCGCTTGGGCGGGGCTTCTGACTGGCGGACATCGCCTTGGCCGGAGCGCCGGGCTTGGCGCCGGCGGACGACGCGACCGCGGCACTGCCGCCGGCGGCGAGCGCCGCGGTGACCGCGGCGCCGGCTGCAATCATCCTGGTTCGACTGCGCATGCGAGTTCCTCCTCAGGTCGGTGACGCGGACCCAAGGCAAGCAACCGGGACTCAGGCGGGCCGAAAGCCTCCCTTAACGCGGCCTAATAAAGCGCTCTGCCGGGCGGCGCTAAGGCTGGCAGCGCGGGCACCAGAACGTCACCCGCTCCTCGAGCGCGGGTCCCTGATCGGCGCGCCGGATCACGGTGCCGCAGCGCCGGCAGGCAGGCCGGCCCGGCCGTAGACCCAGGTCTGCTCACCGCGCGCCGGATTGCCGGTCGTGACCTGGCCGACCCGTTCCTTGTTCGCCTCCAGCATCCGCCGCGCCAGCTCCACCAGCTCCGGCATGCCGTCGACCTCCGCAGTCCGCCGCCACGGGCTGACACCGCGCAGGAAGAGCGTCTCCGACTTGTACAGGTTGCCGATCCCGGCCAGGTTCCGCTGGTCCATGATCGCCTCGCCGACCGCCCGGTCCGGACTCGCGGCCAGCCGGCGCACCGCCTCGTCGGCGTCCCAGTCCGGCCCGAGCAGATCCGGGCCGAGGTGGCCGACGGATTGCGACTCGCGGCTGGTCCGGATCAGCTCCACGATCCCCAGCTGCTGCCCGACGGCCTGCCAGGTGTCATTGGCCAGCACCACCCGGACCCGGTGATCGCGCGGCGGGTACCGCGTCACCGGCCCGACCCGCCAGGAGCCCTCCATCTTGAGATGCGTGTGCACGGTGACGTCGCCTTCGACCCTGGTGAGCAGGTGCTTGCCGCGGGAGACCGACTCGGTGACGGCCCGGCCGGCCAGGCTGACGGTCGCGTACCGCGGCACCCGGAAGTCGGAGTGGGTGAGTACCCGGCCCGCCAGCGCCTCGTGCAGCTGGCGGGCGGTCCGCCACACGACATCGCCCTCCGGCATCTGTCCAGGATGCCGTTACATCAGCTTGCGCAGGTGCAGCAGGTCAAGGACACTGCCCTGAACCTTGAGCCGGCCAGACAGCCAGGCCTTCATGAAACTCCCCGGGTCGGCGGCGACGGCCACCACGGTGTCGCTGTCCGCGGTGAAGCGCACCTGGGCGGGCCGGGCGCCGTTCTCGGCGGCCCGCACCGGCTCGGCGCCGTTCGGGCCGATCCGGGTCAGGAACGTCACCCCTAGGTCGGGCACACGCAGGCTCATCGTCCGGTCGAGCACCTTATCGGCCCGATCCTGCGCATCAAGCTCGGTGATCCGGCTGGTCAGGGTCTCCAGCGCGACCCGGCACTCCTCGGCTGTCGCCATGATCTCATTGTCCGGCTGCCGGTGCGCGGCCCCGCGCCGGGGGCGCGGTGAGCGGCGCGGGTGCCCCGGGCTGACGGTGCCGGAGGGTAGCGTTCAGCTGAAGCAGTGAGGAAGTGAGAGCAGCGATGGAGCACGAGACCGAGCCGCGCGAGGCCGGGCAGCCCGAGGGCGGCTCAGCTGCCCGGCCGGACGTTGCGGTGCCAGCCCCCGCCAGCCAGGCGGCTGGCCCGGCGCTGGTGCCTGCGCCCGCGGCGGCGGCCGGGCCGGACCGGCCCGGGCACGGGCGAGCCGCGGGTGGATGCGGCGCTCCGGCTGCTGGACCGGCTGCCCGGGCTGCCAGTGAGCGAGCATCCCGAGCTGTTCGAGCAGGTGCACGCTCAGCTCACGGACGTGCTCGGCGAGCTGGACTCCGGGCCGGCGGCGGGCCCGCCCGCCGGCTAGGCGGTCCGTCAGCGCCGATGAGCAGGAGGCAGCGCCTTGATGCAGAACTGGTCCGCCGCGGCCTGGCCCGGTCCCGCGAGCAGGCGGCCGAGCTGATCGCTACCGGACGCGTCGCGGTCGGCGGCCAGCGGGCGGCGAAGGCCGCTTCGCAGGTGGATTCCGCGGCGGCGATCACCGTGGCGCAATCCGCGGGCGAGCCGGAGTACGTCTCCCGCGGCGGTCACAAGCTGGCGGGCGCGCTCGCGGCGTTCGGCGGCCCGGCGGTGGCCGGCCGGCGCTGCCTGGACGCGGGCGCCTCCACCGGCGGATTCACCGACGTGCTGCTCCGGAACGGGGCGGCCCACGTGGTCGCCGTCGACGTCGGGTACGGGCAGCTGGCCTGGTCGCTGCAGACCGACAGCCGGGTGACCGTGCTGGACCGGGTGAACATCCGGGGCCTGCAGCCGGACCAGGTGGCGCCCGCGCCCGACCTGGTCGTGGCGGACCTGTCCTTCATCTCGCTGACCCTGGTCATCCCGGCGCTGGTCGCGTGCGCCGCGCCGGACGCGGACTTCCTGCTCATGGTCAAGCCGCAGTTCGAGGTCGGCCGGGACCGCGTCGGTGACGGCGTGGTCAGGGATCCGCAGCTGCGCGCCGCGGCGGTGCAGAGCGTCGCCCGCGCGGCCGCGGAGTCCGGGCTCGGCGTGCAGGGCGTCACCGCCAGCCCGCTGCCCGGGCCGGCCGGCAACGTGGAGTACTTCCTCTGGCTGCGCAGCGCGGCGCCGCCGCTCGATCCGGACATGGTGCGCGACGCGATTGCGACGGGACCGCAGTGACTTCGAGCGACAGAACCATCCTGCTGGTCGTGCACACCGGCCGGCCCGCCGCGCTGCGGGTGGCGACGCTGGTGTCGGCCCGGCTCGCGCACGCCGGCATCGCCGTGCGGGTGCTCGCGCCTGAGGCGGCCGACCTTGGCATCGCGGCGGCCGATGTCGTGCCGGTGTCGGCCGTGGCCGCGGCCGGCGCGGAGATGGTGCTGGTCGTGGGCGGCGACGGCACGCTGCTACGGGCGGCCGAGCTGGCCCGGCCGGCGGGCGTGCCGCTGCTGGGCGTGAACCTTGGCCATGTCGGGCTTCCTGGCCGAGGCCGAGCCGGAGGACCTGCCGGCCGCCGCCGAGCACCTGGTGGACCGCGACTACCTGGTGCAGGAGCGGATGACGATCGACGTCACCGTGCGCCTGAACGGCGACCGGCTCGCCGACACCTGGGCGCTGAACGAGGCGACCGTGGAGAAGGCCGCGCGGGAACGGATGCTCGATCTGGTGACCGAGGTCGACGGGCGGCCGTTGTCGCGCTGGGGCTGCGACGGCGTCGTTTTCGCGACCCCGACCGGCTCTACTGCCTACGCCTTCTCCGCGGGCGGCCCGGTCGTGTGGCCAGAGGTAGAAGCGCTGCTGCTGGTGCCGATCAGCGCGCACGCCCTGTTCGCCGGCCCGATGGTGGTGTCGCCGCGGTCGGTGCTGGCGGCCGAGGTCATCGGCACGTCGGGAGGTCAATCTGAGACGGCGGGGGCGGTTCTGTGGTGCGATGGGCGACGGAAGGTGGACCTTCCGCCCGGATCCCGGGTAGAGGTCCGGCGCGGCGCCAGCCCGGTCCTGCTGGCGACGCTGCCGGTGCCTGCCGGTCCCGAGGTCAGGATCGGCGCACCGTTCACTGACCGGCTAGTGGCGAAGTTCGGTCTGCCGGTGGCAGGCTGGCGCGGGCAGGGTGGTTACGACGGATAGGTCAGGCAAGGAGCCGCGCGGCCATGCTTGAGGAAGTGCGGATCACCAGTCTCGGGGTGATCGACGAGGCTGTGCTGGAGCTGTCCGGCGGCTTCAACGTCGTCACCGGGGAGACCGGGGCCGGCAAGACGATGGTCGTCTCCGGGCTTGGCTTGCTGTTCGGCGGCCGGGCCGACCCCGCGCGGGTCCGGCCGGGCGCCGACCGCGCCGTCGTGGAGGGCAGGCTGCAGGTGGAGCCGGGCGGCGACGTCGCCCGGCGGGTGAACGAGTCCGGCGGTGATCTCGACGACGACGGCAGCACGCTGATCATGACCAGGTCAGTCAGTGCCGAGGGCCGGTCCCGCGCGACCGTCGGCGGCCGGTCGGTGCCGGTCTCGTTGCTGACTTACCTGGCCGATGACCTAGTGGCCGTGCACGGTCAGGCCGATCAGCAGCAGCTGCTGCGGCCCGGCCGCCAGCGCCAGGCGCTCGATCAGTTCAGCGGGCCTGAGTTCGCCGAGCTGCTCGCCAGTTACCAGCGCGCCTACCACCGGCACCAGCAGGTGCGCGCCGAGCTGGCGGAGCTGACCACGCTCGCGGCCAACCGGACCCGCGAGGCCGAGGATCTGCGCCGCGGCCTGGACGAGGTGCAGCGCGCCGAGCCGGCCGAGGGCGAGGACATCGAGCTAGTCGCCGAGGAGGAGCGGCTCGCGAACGCCGATGCGCTGCACACTGCGGCGACCAGCGCGCACGAGGCGCTGCTCGGCGACCCGGCCAGCGGCAGCTATGACAGCGCCGATGTGATCAGCCTGCTCGCAGCCGCCAGGTCCGCGCTCGACGCCGCCGCGCCGCACGACCCGCAGCTCGCGGCCCTGGCCGCGCGCGTCGGAGAGGCGGCCTACCTGCTGTCGGACGTGGCCACCGAGCTCGCCTCGTACGCGCAGTCCATCGAGGCCGACCCGGCCCGGCTCGCGGTCGTGCAAGATCGCCGGGCCGAACTGACCCGGCTGGTCCGCTCCTACGGGACCGGCCAGCCGGACGGGCCGGCCGGCGACCTGGCGGCGGTGCTCGTCTGGGCCAAGGCAGCGGGCGCCCGGCTCGCCGAGCTCGACGGCGACGAGGACCGGATCGGCGCGCTGGCCAGCCAGGAGGCCGAGCTGGCCGGCGCCGTCGCGGAGCTGGCCGGGCAGCTGACCGCGGCCAGGACGCAGACGGCCGGGCGCTTCGGCGAGCAGGTGTCGGCCGAGCTTGCCGCCCTGGCCATGCCGCACGCCCGGGTGACGGTCGCGGTGAGCCCGGCGCCGGACTTCGGGCCGCACGGCGCGGATGAGGTGGAGATCAGGCTCGCGGCGCATCCCGGCGCCACCCCGCTGCCGCTGCACAAAGGCGCCTCGGGCGGCGAGCTATCCCGCATCATGCTCGCGATCGAGGTCGTCTTCGCCGGCGCGGACCCGGTGCCCACATTCGTGTTCGACGAGGTCGACGCCGGGGTGGGCGGCAAGGCCGCGGTCGAGATCGGCCGGCGGCTGGCCCGGCTGGCGCGGCTGGCCCAGGTCATCGTCGTGACCCACCTGCCGCAGGTCGCCGCGTTCGCCGATACCCACCTGATGGTGGAGAAGGCCAGTGACGGCACCGTGGTCCGCAGCGGCATCACCAGGCTCGACGACGAGGGCCGGGTCAGGGAATTGTCGCGGATGCTGGCCGGCCTGGAAGACTCCGAGTTCGGCCGCGCGCACGCCAGCGAGCTGCTGGCGGCGGCGGCGGCGGAGCGAGCGGGCGCGGCTTAGCCCCGGAGCCGGCCGGGCCGCGGTGGTCACCCCGGGTACCGGCGCCGCGACAGACAGGCAGGCAGATGGCGGTTGCGATGCCGCAGATCTGGCAAAATGGCAGTCCAATGAAAGCTCCGGGCCGAGGCTTCACCGCGGCGCGCCGGCACAGGTCACGGGACCTCGCCGGCGTGGCAGGGACGGCTCGGCTGGACCGCCGGACCAAGAACCTGATCAAGCGGCTGAAGCCCGGCGATATCGCCATCATCGACCACGCCGACATCGACCGCGTGGCCGCCGACGCCCTGGTCCGCTGCCAGGTGACCGCCGTGATCAACGCGGCGCCCAGCATCACCGGCCGATATCCGAACCTCGGCCCGCAGCTGCTGGTGGAGGCCGGCGTCCCGCTGATCGACAGTGTCGGCGCGGACGTGTTCGATCAGGTCAAGGAGGGCCAGGAGGTCCGTCTCGACGGCGAGAGCCTGTACCTGGGCGACGTCGTCGTGGCCAAGGGCACGGCCCTGACCCCGGAGTCGGTCGCCGCGGTCCTGGCGGTCGCGAAGGAAGGCCTGTCGGAGCAGCTCAAGGCGTTCGTCACCAACACCTTCGAATACATCAGCCGGGACTCCGAGCTGCTGGTCGAGGGGCTCCGGCTACCGGAGCTGCGCACCCGGCTGGCCGGCCGGCAAGCGCTGGTGGTGGCGCGCGGCTACCACTACCACGAGGACCTGCAGGCGCTGCGCGCTTACATCCGCGAGTTCCGGCCGGTGATCATCGGCGTGGACGGCGGCGCCAACGCGCTGCTCGACGCCGGCTACTGGCCGGACCTCATCGTCGGCGACATGGACTCGGTGTCGGACAAGGCGCTGCGGTCCGGCGCCGAGCTCGTCGTGCACGCCTACCGCAACGGCTTCGCGCCCGGCCTGCCACGGGTGCAGGATCTTGGCCTTGAGTCGGTGACCTGTCCGGCCGACGGCACCAGCGAGGATGTCGCGGTGCTGCTCGCCGACGAGGCCGGCGCCAGCCTCATCGTCACCGTCGGGATGCGCTACGGGCTCGCTGAGTTCCTGGACAAGGGCCGGCCCGGCATGGCCAGCGCGGTGCTGACCAGGATCAGGGTCGGCGACAAGATCGTCGACGCGAAGGGCGTGAGCCGGCTCTACCAGAGCCGCATCTCCAGCCGGTCCCTGCTGCTGCTCGCTATCGCGGCGCTTGTGCCAGTCATCGCGCTGGCCTGGACTCCGGCTGGCAGGCTGTACCTCGGCTACTTCCTTTTCGACCTTCGCCAGTTCTGGTACTGGCTGACAGGACTGCTCTAGTGATCGACTTCAGGTACCACCTGGTCTCCATCATCGCGGTCTTCCTCGCTCTGGCTGTCGGCCTGCTGGTGGGCGCGACCTATCTCAGTGGCCCGGCCGAGACGCTGCTGCAGCAGCAGCAGAAGAACGCCACCACCCAGAACAACACGCTGCGGGCCAAGAACGCCCAGCTGGCCGGCCAGATCGGCGCGGATCAGGCGTTCGCGCAGGCCGGTGCCGCGCGGCTGCTGACCGGGCTGCTCGCGGGCGAGAAGGTGGTCGTGGTCGAGGCGCCGGGCGTCACCAACCAGATGGCGGGCGGCGTCGTGGCCGCGCTGCAGCAGTCGGGCGCGACCGTTACCGACCAGGTGCTGCTCCAGTCGGGCTTCCTGGCTACCACCGGGGCCGGCGAGAGCAGCCTGTCGGACCTGGCCCGGCAGCTGGCCGGCCAGGCCGGCGTGACCCTGCCGGCGACGGCGCTCTATCCGGGCACGGCCGGCCAGCAGGACGCGGCGGCCGTCATCGCGGCCGCAATCGTCAGCAAGGATGGCGTCGGCCTGCCGGCCAGTACCGATCAGGAGATCCTGTCTCAGTTCGCCGGACCGGGTTTCCTGCAGTTCAAGAAGCCGGTGACGGTCGGCTCGGCCACGCTGGCGGTGCTGCTCACGCCGGCCGGAATGCAGCCGCAGCCGGTCAGCCAGGGACTCGCCGCGTTCGCGGCGGAGCTGAAGGCGGCCAGCCTGGGCACGGTGCTGGCGGGCGCGCTCAGCCCGGTGGCCGCCACCAACGCGGTCACGCTGGCGGCCGGCGCCGGCACGGTCTCGACGGTGGACAACGCCGACACCGAGAGCGGCCAGATCACCGTCGCCCAGGTGCTGCGGAACCTGCTGAACGGCAGGCCGGTCGCGGCGTACGGGGCCGGGCCGGGCAGCGCCCCGAGTCCGGCGCCGACCCCGTCGGCCAGCACGGCGACGACGTCGTCGCATCCGTCCGGCAGCCCGTCCGGCCGGTCGCCGTCGCCGGGATCCTCGAACGGGACTGGCCGGTGAAGCGGGCCGGACTGGCCTCGGCCGCCGCGGCGGCGATCGCGGCGCGGGCCGCGTACTCGGCGCTGCGGGCCAGGCCGCCGGGCGGCGGGCCGGCCTGGACCAGGGTCAACCACCGTGGCGAGCCGGTGACGCTGCTCGCTGGCCCGGCGGTGGCGCTTGGCGGCGTGACCGGGGCGGCGCTGGCGGCCGGGCTCGGCCTGCCGGCCGCGGCGGCGTCGATCGTGGCCGGGACCGGGGCCGCCGCCTGCGGCGGATATGACGACCTGGCCGGTGACGGTGCGAGCAAGGGTTTCCGCGGGCACCTCGGCGCGCTCGCGCACGGGGAGCTGACCACCGGCGCAGTGAAGCTCGCGGGCATCGGCGCGACCGGGGTCGCGGCCGCGCTGATCGTGGCTGGCCAGCGCGCCCGGCGGGGCGGCCGCCCGGCCGCGACGGCGGACGTGCTCATCGACGCCGGGCTGATCGCGGGCGGCGCCAACCTGCTGAACCTGTTCGACCTCCGGCCGGGGCGAGCCATCAAGGTGACGATCTTCGCGGGCGGCCTGCTGGCCGCGGCGCCGGGGGACCGGTCCGGCCAGGCGGCGAGCCCGGCCGAACTGGCCGCGGCGCCGGTGGCGGCGGCGATCGCGCTGCTGGCGGATGACCTCGGCGAACGGGCGATGCTCGGGGACGCGGGCGCCAATGCCGTCGGCGCGATGCTGGGCGTGGCCGCGACCGCGCTGCCGCGGCCGACCCGCGCGGCGGTCCTGGCTGGCATCGTCGGCCTCACCGCGGCCAGTGAGCGGGTGAGCTTCACCAAGGTCATCGAGCGCACCCCGGCGCTGCGGTGGCTGGACCTGCTCGGGCGGCGGCCCGCCGCAGGCCCGGCGGGTACGCGCCCGGCCGAGCCGGCCCGGCCGAAGCCGGCCCGGACCAGACGGCACGTGCCGCGGCGGGCGCGGGAGATCCCGCGCCCGCCGAAGAGCCGAGGTGACCGGCCCCGCGGCCCCGGTGACTCACGGCGACCACGACCCTGGCGCCAGTGAGCCAGCCGGGGCGGGTATCGGCCGCGCGGCCGCGCTGATCGCGGTGCTGACCGTCGCGGCCAGGCTGCTCGGCCTGGTGCGCACCCTCGTGTTCGCCAAGACCGTGGGCGCGACCTGCCTCGGCACCGCGTACGCGACAGCGAACCTGGTTCCGAACGTGGTCTACGACATAGTCCTCGGCGGCGCGCTAACCAGCGTCATGGTGCCGGTGCTGGCCCGCCCGGCCCGGCAGGCCAGCCGGGACAGCGCGGCCGCGCGGGAGGTCGGCCAGACCTCGTCGGCGCTGCTGACGTGGACCGTCGTCGTCTTGGTCCCGGTGAGCGTGCTGCTCGCGCTGACCGCGGGTCCGCTGTCGGGCTTGCTCATCCCGCGGAATGTGCAGGGGGGCTGTGCCAAGCACCTGCACGCCGTCACGGCCGTGAGCGGCGACATGCTCGCGGTGTTCGCGCCGCAGGTCCTGTTCTACGGTCTGGCCGTCGTGCTGTACGGGATCCTGCAGGCGCACCGCAAGTTCGCCGCCCCCGCGGCCGCGCCGCTGATCTCCAGCCTGGTGGTGATCACTGCCTACCTCGTCTTCGATCCGTTCGGCGCGCGGTACACCGGGCACCGGATCGCCAGCCTGCCGCTGACCGCGGAGCTGATCCTCGCCATCGGCACCACGGCGGGGGTCGCGGCGCTGGTGCTGGTCGCGCTCGTCCCGGTGTGGCGGCTGCACATCCGGGTCCGGCCGACGCTGCGCTTCCCGGCGGGCGTGGGCCGGCGGGTCGGCGGGCTCGCCGCGTACGGGCTCGCCGCCCTGCTCGCGCAGGACACAGCGTCGCTCGTCGTGGTCGTGCTGGCGAACGCGCACGGATCGGGTGGCGCCTACGTCCTGTACGGCTATGGCTGGCAGGTGTTCGAGGCGTGCTACGCGGTGCTGGCGATCTCGGTGGCCGTCAGCGCCTTCCCGGTCCTGTCGCTGCACGAGGGACCGCAGTTCGATCAGACCGCCGCCGGCGCGGCCAGGGCGGTACTGCTGCTGTCGTTCCTGGGTACCGCGATGCTGGCCGCGGTCGCCGTTCCGGCCGCGCACTTCCTTGTGACCTACCAGCACCAGGTGCCGCAGCTCGCGTCCGGGTTCGCGCTCTTCGCGCTCGGGCTGGCCGGCTACGGGCTCGTCGCGTGCTTGTCCAGGGTGCTGCTCGCCGCCGGGCGACACTGCCGTCACGGCCTTCATCGTGGCCGGCGGGTGGCTGCTGGTGGTCGCCGTATCTGTCGTGCTCGTGCTCGTCACGCCCGCCCCGTGGGTCGTCGCCGACCTCGCGCTCGGCAACACTGTCGGGCTCACGGCCGCCGGGCTGGCGCTGGCCATCGCGGTGCGCAGGCTCCGCGGCCCGGCGGCGCTGCGCGGCACGCTGCGCGGGGGCGTCTGCGGCCTCGCGGCCGCCACCGCGGGCGCGGGCGCCGGGGCGGGTGTCGCGGCCGCGCTGCCGGCGGGCGGCGCGGTGGCCGAGGGATTCGTCGTGCTGCTGGCCGCCGCCTGCGCGGTGGCCGCCTTCGGCCTCGTTGCCTGGTACCTCGATGCGGGCGACCTGCGCGCCGCGCTGGTCCGGGTCCGCCGGGCGGTCTGGCGGTGACCGCGGTGCCGGGCCAGCGGCCAGCGGGACAGCCGCTACCGGCCGACGGACTGCGGCTCGCGTTCCTGGTGGGCACGATCGGCGGCGGCACCGCGCGGCACGTGGCGGCGCTCGCCGGCGGCTGCCAGCGCGCGGGCGCCGACGTCACCGTGTTCGGCCCGGAGCAGGCGCGGCCGGCGTTTGATCCGGCCCTGCCGTTCGTGCCGGTCCGGATCGGCGACCGGCCGCGGCCGGCCACCGACGCCGGCGCCATCCTTGCGCTGCGCCGCGAGTTGCGGCGGCTGCGGCCGGACGTGGTGCACGCCCACGGCGTGCGGGCCGGCGCGTTCGCCGCGATGGCCATCCCGGCCCGCGCGCCCGCCGGCCGGCCCTGGCCGTGACCGTCCACAACGCGCCGCCCGAGGGCGAGCTGAACCGGGCCGTCTACGGCGCGCTCGAGCGGCTGTGCGCCCGCCGGGCGGACGCGGTGCTGTGCGCGTCCGCCGGCCTGGCCGCCAGGATGCGGGACCTCGGCGCGGCCGGGGTGACCCAGTTCGACGTGCCGGCCCCGGTGGCGGGGCCGCCGTCCGCGGCCGCGGTGGCGCGAGCCGCCGCCGACATCGGCGCCGACGGCCGGCCGGTGATCGTCGCGGTCGGCCGGCTCGCCCGGCAGAAGGGCTTCGACGTCCTGGTCGCGGCCGCCGTGCGGTGGCGCGAACTAGTGAATCCGCCGCGGACGGTCATCGCCGGCACCGGACCGCACGCGGTCCAACTCGCCGAGCAGGCCCGGCAGGGCGGCGCCGACGTGTTGCTGCTGGGCGAGCGCGACGACGTGCCCGCGCTGCTCGCGGTCGCTGATGTCTTCGTGCTGCCGAGCCGGTGGGAAGCGCGGGCGCTGGTGCTGCAGGAGGCCATGCGCGCCGGGCGGGCTATCGTGGCCACCAAGTCCGGCGATACCCCGGCCCTGACCGGCGCGGACGCGGCGGTGCTGATCCCGCCGGAGGACGACGCGGCGCTAGCCCAGGCCGTGCTGGCCCTGCTCGCCGACCCCGCGCTGGCCGCGACGCTCGGCCTCGCCGCCCGGGCCAGGGCCGCCGCGTTCCCGACGCCGGCGGACGCGCTGCGGCAGGCGATGGACATTTATCACGGGTTGGTAATAAGCCGCGGTACCGAGCACCCACGCCAGTACCGCCTTCTTGACTAGAATCAGCGCAATCCGGCGTAACCAGCTGGATCTGTTGTCGGCTATTAATCCGTTCTGGCAGCCCGCCTGACCCGCTGCATGGCTTGGGAGTTGCAAGTGGCCCGTGACATCTCGTCGTCCGGAGGCCCGTGGCTTGACGCGCCGGCCCGGCCTGATGGCGAGTCGGGCGGCCGCGACCCTGGTTCGGGCCGGCCGCGGCCGGCCGAGCCGTCGCTGGTCCGGGTGGCGGCTACGACGCTGCGCCTGTGGTGGCGGCGCCGGGTACTTCGCCTCCCTGACGGCGTCCGGATCGGCGCGGTGCGCTGGTCGGTCCTGGCCGCCGTGGTGGTCGTGCTGGCCGCCGTTGTCGCGGTCCCGATCGCGGCGAGCGGATCGCATCCGGCGGCCGTGCCGCGCAAGCACCCGAAGCCCGCGGCGCCGACGGCTGCGCAGCTGCGGACCGTCGCGAACGAGCAGGCC
Organism: uncultured Actinomycetota bacterium; assembly: GCA_963805805.1. Classification (GTDB taxonomy): domain Bacteria; phylum Actinomycetota; class Actinomycetes; order Streptosporangiales; family Streptosporangiaceae; genus JAJYUU01. The sequence continues at coordinate 619,818 of CAWDVS010000015.1, forward strand.
GCGAGTACCTGGGTGCAGGCACAGGTCGATCCCGGCGCGCAGCTCGGCTGCGACCCGTCGATGTGCGGGTACCTGGCGGCGGCCGGCGTCCCGGCGGCGAGCCAGGTGGTGTTCAACCGCGGCGCCAAAGTGCCGGGTTCCGCCGCGTTCGTGCTGTCCACGCCGGCCCTGCGCAGCCAGTCCGGCGACGCGCTCGCGACCAGCGCGCCCGGGGTCGTCGCCAGCTTCGGGTCGGGTCAGGAACGGGTTGACGTCCTGATCGCGGCGTCGGGCCCGGCCGCCGCGTTCCAGCAGGCGGCCCGGCAGGCGCAGAACGCCAGCGCGCGGCTGGGCCGGTCGCTGGCGCGCAACCGGCGGCTGAAGGAGGGCCCGAACACCCGGCACGAGCTGACCACCGGCATGGTCGACCAGCGGCTGCTGGTGGTGCTGAAGAAGCTGCTGGCCGCGCGCTCGGTCAGCCTGGCCGGCTTCGGCGACCCGGATCCGGGCGCGAGCTGGCCGGCGCCACTGCGGTCGATGACGATTGACGGCCTAGTGCGGCACGCCGGCACGCGCCGGGTCAGCTACGTCGGCGCGGACCTCAGGCTGGTGCACGGCCTGCAACCGCCCTACACCGCCACCGTGCAGCAGATCACCAGGGCGCGCGGCGGGGCGTCGCTGGTCATCCAGGTTTCGCTGCGCGCCGCGCTGCAAACCGGCTCAGACTGAACCTGGCCGGCGGCAGTTCCGGCCCGCCGCCCGCGAGCGCGGCCAGCCAGAGCCCGAACAACGGGCCGAACTTGAAGCCGTGCCCGGACGTGCCGCAGCCGATCACCACGTTGCCGATTCGGTCGAGCACGAAGTCCTCGTCCGGCGTGTTGTCGTAGACGCACCGCTCGGACGCCACCGGGACCGGCGTGTAGCCAGGCAGGTACCGCCGCGCGACGTCGGTCAGCCGGGCGAGCAGCACCGGGTCGGCGGACTGGTCCTGCTCGTCCGGCCGGCCCGGTCGCCCGCTCTGGTGGATGCCGATCTTGTACCGGGCCGAGCCCGGCACGGGCAGCCCGTACGGTGACTCGTCCCCGTGGCAGATGAAGATGGGCGTGTCCCGCCAGGCGGCCGCCGGGGGCACCGGGTCCGCCGGGTCCAGGTAGGCGACCTGCTCTCGCTGCGTGCTGGCGGGGATGCTTGGGTAGCGGGCGAGCAGGCCCGCGGTCCACGGACCGGCCGTCACGATCGCCACCCGCGCGGTCACCGGGCCCGCCGACGTGCGCAGCGTGACCTGGCGGCCGTCGTCGGCCAGTCCGGTGACCGTCACGCCTTCCGACACCGGCCCGGCCGCGGCGGCGAGCGCGCCGAGCGCCGCCGCCGCGGCGATGACGGCAGACTCGGTTTCCAGCAGCGCCGGACCGCCGACCCGCAGGCCCGGGTAGCGACTCGCCGCTTCGGCGGCCGGGAGCAGCTCGCAGGGGGCGCCCGCGCGCCGCATCGCCTCGTGCACGGCGGCCAGCTGCGGCCCGAAGCTCAGCTGCGGCGCCGGGCAGAGCAGCTGCCGCCCCGATTCAGCCTCCAGCTCGTGCCAGAGGTCGCGAGCCCGCCGGGCGGCGGTGACGTAGCCGGGATCGTCGTAGCCGAGCCGGAAGATGCGGCAGCTGCCTTTGGACCCGCTGCCCGGATGCCCGACGGCGGCCTGCTCCAGCACCACCACGTCGCGGCCCGCGGCCGAAAGTACGCGGGCGGCGGCCAGCCCGAGCAGGCCGGCGCCTACTATCGCTACGTCGCGTACTGGTGCCATCCGGGCAGATTACGGCAGCGGGCCGCGGACAGGCGGGAGGCGGACGCGGGTCATGGGCGCGGACCAGGTCAGCGGCTGGTGCGACGCAGCGTTCCGGTCGGTGCGGGACGCGTTCGCCGGCAACTTCAGCGAGCGCGGCGAGCTTGGCGCGGCGGTCTCGGTCATGGTCGGTGGCCGGCTGGTGGCCGAGTTCGCCGGCGGCAGCCGGGACGCCGCGGGCACGCAGCCATGGACAGCGGACACGCTGGTCAATGTCTTCTCGGTCGGCAAGGGCGTGCTGGCTGCCTGCCTGGCCCGGCTGGCCGGCCGCGGCCTGCTCGACCCGGACACCAGGGTCGCCCGGTACTGGCCCGAGTTCGCGGCCGCGGGCAAGGGCGCGGTCAGTGTCCGCGAGCTGCTCAGTCACCAGGCCGGCCTGCCCGCCCTGCACGCAAAGCTCGCGCCGGGCAGCGCGCTGGACTGGCGGTTCATGACGTCGCTGCTCGCCGCCGAGGAGCCCTGGTGGCCGCCGGGCAGCGGGCACGGCTACCACGTCAACACGTTCGGCTTTCTCGGCGGCGAGTTGCTGCGCCGGACCACCGGGCTGCTGCCGGGCGAGTACCTGCGCCGTGAGATCGCCGGACCCCTCGGGGCCGACGTGTACATCGGGCTCACCGCGGCCCAGTTCCCGCGGGTGGCCGAGTTCCGCTGGCCGGACGTTGCATCGAGCGGGATCTTGCCGGGCGCAGCTGCCGCCCGCAGACCGGCCGACGCCCGGGTCCGGGAATCCCCCGTTCCCGATCCGGTGCTGTCCCGTGGGGGCGACCCCCCGGAGCCCCCCGCGGGCAGTGCGGAAATGGCCTTGCACGCGTATTTCAACCCGCCGGACCTGTCGGGCGCGGGCGTGATCAACACCGCGGCGTGGCGCGGCGCGCAGGTCCCGTCGGCGAACGCGCACGCCACCGCCACCGGCATCGCGCGGCTGTACGCGCCGCTGGCCGCCGGCGGCGGTGCCATTCTGGATCAGGGCGCGCTCGCGGCCGCCACGGCCGAGCAGGTGTACGGCGACGACCTCGTGCTGCGGCGCCCGTCCCGGTTCGGGCTCGGGTTCCAGCTGACCCACCCGGAGCGGGAGTTCGGGCCGGGGCCCGGCTGCTTCGGGCACTTCGGGGCCGGCGGCTCGGTCGGCTTCTGCGACCCGGACGCGCAGCTCGCCTTCGGGTACGTCACCAACCAGATGGGCCCGCGGTGGCGCAACCCGCGCAACCGGGCGCTGATCGACGCCTGCTACGCGTGCCTGTGAGCGGCGCTCACCAGCCGCGGGCGCGCCACTCCGGCACGTGCGGGCGCTCGGCGCCGAGCGTGGTGTCCGTGCCGTGGCCCGGGTAGACCCACGTGGCGTCCGGCAGCAGCGCGAACACGCGATCTTCCAGGTCGGTGAGCAGTGAGCCGAAGCGCTCCGGGTCATTGTTGGTGTTGCCCGGCCCGCCGGGGAACAGCGAATCGCCGGTGAACAGGTGCGGCTCGGCCGCCAGCTCGCCGTTGCCGTCGTACAGCAGCGCGATGCTGCCTGGCGTGTGCCCGCGCAGGTGGATGACCGATAGCCGGGCGTTGCCGACGGTGACCGTGTCGCCGTTCTGCACCGGCTGCGTCACCGGGACCGGGATGCCGGGCGCGTCCTCGGGATGGGCGACGGTCGCCGCGCCGGTCGCCTGCTGCACGTCGGCGAGGGCGGCGACGTGGTCAAAGTGCTGGTGCGTGGTGAGGATGGTGGCCAGCGGCGTGTCACCGATCAGGGCGAGCAGCGTGTCCGCCTCGTTCGCCGCGTCGATCAGCGCCAGCTCGCCGGTCTGCGTGCACCGCAGCAGGTAGGCGTTGTTGTCCATCGGGCCGACGGCGACCTTTGTGATCGTCAGGCCGGGCAGCTCCCTGGTATCGGCCGGCCCGCCGACGCTGACGTTTCCCGTGTAGCTCATGCTCTCCTCATCTCCGCGCCTGCTGGCTGCGCTGATTGATAACTACCATGCGGGCAGCTTCGGCAGCGGGCCGGGCGGCTGCACGCTCAGCCCGGCGCCGTCGCCGCGGCCTATCAGCCACGCGAGCAGCCCGGCGGCCGGGCCCGTCAGCACCGGGACCGGCGCGGCCTGGCCGCTGTTCGCGGTCTTCGGTCCGATCTCCTGGGTCAGGCCCGATTCTGCCGCCCGGAGGGTCACCCGGGGCAGGTCCGGGGCCTGGAACTCGACCGCCATCCGGGTCAGGCCCTGCCGGGCGAACGCATCCGGCCAGTCGGCCGGGCGGTAGCCGGTGCCGAGATCCACATGGTGTATCTCGACCTCGCTGAGCCGCCGCCACAGCGTGTACCAGGCCGGGTGATCCGGCCCGCGCAGCCCGTGCACCTGCGCGTCCCAGTCCGGGGCGCGCAGGCTCGCGGCCTCGGCCGCGAACGCCGCGTCGGCCGCCTCGAGGTCGGCGCGCAGCTCGGCGGCCGGCCGATCGGCGCCGGCCGCGATCCCGGCCTCGCGCTCCGCGGCGGAGGCGTACTGCGGCGTCTCGGTTCCGGTGCGCGCCCAGATCAGCAGGTTGCGCAGGCCGTCCGCGTTCCGCGCGATGTGCGTCAGCAGGTGCCCGCGGGTCCAGCCTGGCAGCAGCGAAGGCGCCCGCGCATCGGCGTCGGTGAGGCCCGCCGCCGACGCCGCGACCGCCTGGCCCGCGGCGGCCAGCCGGGCGCTGAGATCGGCCGCCGCGGCCGGGCCGTCGGCATAGTGCTCAAAGCCGGGAACTGTCAGCACCGTGGTGTCCTCTCTCTTCGCCCGCCAGTGTGCCAGCCGCGGCTAACGGCCAGCGGCCGGCCAGGCGGCCGTACCGGGTCCGGCGACGGCCGTCAGGTCGCCGAGATCGCTGGCCAGCAGGTTCGTGATGAAGCGCTCGGTGTACTCGCGGTGGACCGGCTCGGCGAGCCACTGCTCCGCCATCACGTGCAGCACGTTGAGGTGGGTGGCGATCGCGGTGGCGAACAGGTCCGGGCCGAGCTCCGGCGCCGAGCCCGCGGCCCGGGCGTAGCTGGCCAGCAGCGCGTCCGCGGCGGCGCGGTCGAACTGGCCGTCACCGGCGCACCAGGTGCAGACCGCGTAGCCGAGCTCGCGGGCCGGGCTCAGCGGCCCCGAGTTCTCCCAGTCGAGCACCATGAGCCGGCCGTCGGCCGCGGCGGGCAGCACGTTGTCCGGATTGAAGTCCCGGTGGCAGGTCAGCAACGGCTGGCCGGCCGGCGCGACCACCTGCCCGCCGAGACCGGCGATCATGTCCCTGGCCGCCGCGAGCGGCGCCGTCCACGGCGCGCCCGCCGCGGCGGCGCGGGCGATCAGGTCCGGCCAGTACGAGTCCGGCTTGATCTCGGTGTACCAGGGGTCGGGCGGTTCGGCCGGCGCGAGCCGCAGGCCGTGCAGCAGGCCCAGCAGCAGGCCCGCCTCCGCCGCCGTTTCTGGCGCGACCGGGACGGTCAGCGGGGGACCGAGGTCGGCCCACTCGTACACCCGCGCGGACCGGCCGCCCACCTGCACGACGGCGGCGTCGTCCGCGGTCGTGACCGGCCGCGGCAGCGGAATGCCCGGCGGCCGCGGCGGCACGCTGCACCGCCACATCGTGGGGGTCGCGGCTCGGCGGGCGCCCAGGGGAACTGCCACTTGACCGCCCAGCGTCCGGCCGACGTCTCGAATCGCCACACTTCACCCATAGCGCCGCGCGCGACATAGCCGGGAATACCGCGGCCGCGGCCGAGGCTGAATATGTCGGCCAGGGCCTGCCAGTCGGTGCTGGGCGGGGAGTCGGGCATCGCGCCGAATGTACGCGCCGACCAGCTCGCCGCGCACCTGAAAATGCCGCGGCCAGGCGGCCAGCGACCACCGGGAAAGCCGACCGGTTTTGTCGTACCCCGCGGATAGCATGACGTGGCGGGCTGTGGGGTCGTCGGCCAGCCAGTTAAACCGGGAGGACTGGGCACAAAGTGGCAGATCGTCTTGTCGTCCGCGGCGCGCGCGAGCACAACCTCAAGGATGTCTCGCTCGAGCTGCCGCGAGACGCCATGATCGTGTTCACCGGACTGTCCGGCTCGGGCAAGTCGAGCCTGGCATTCGACACGATCTTCGCCGAGGGCCAGCGCCGGTACGTGGAGTCGCTGTCGGCCTATGCGCGGCAGTTCCTCGGCCAGATGGACAAGCCCGACGTGGACTTCATCGACGGGCTGTCGCCGGCCGTGTCGATCGATCAGAAGGCGGCCGGCCGCAACCCGCGCTCGACCGTGGGCACCATCACCGAGGTCTATGACTACATGCGGCTGCTATTCGCCCGGGTCGGCAAGCCGCACTGTCCCAAGTGCGGCCGGCCGATCGCGCGGCAGACGCCGCAGCAGATCGTCGACCGCGTGCTGGAACTGGACGAGGGCACCCGCTTCCAGGTGCTCGCGCCGGTGATCCGCGGCCGTAAGGGCGAGTACACCGAGATGCTGCGCGACCTGCAGGTCAAGGGGTACTCGCGGGCCCGGGTGGACGGCACGATCGTCCGCCTCGACGCGGCGGTGTCGGGTGACCTGCCCGCGCTGAAGAAATACGAGAAGCACGACATCGAGGTCGTCGTCGACCGGCTCGACGTGAAGGAGTCGGCGCGACGCCGGCTGACGGACTCGGTCGAGACGGCGCTGACGCTCGCCAACGGCGTCGTCGTGCTCGATTTCGTGGACCTGCCCGAGGACGACCCGCAGCGCGAGCGGATGTACTCCGAGCACCTCGCCTGTATGTACGACGACCTGTCGTTCGATGAGCTTGAGCCGCGCTCGTTCTCCTTCAACTCGCCCTGGGGTGCGTGCCCGGACTGCACCGGGCTCGGCACCAAGATGGAGGTCGACCCGGAACTGGTCGTCTCCGACCCGACCCGGACGCTGGCCGACGGCGCGATCGGCGCGTGGAGCGGCGGCCACGTCAGCGACTACTTCATCCGGCTGATCGACGCGCTGGGCGACGCGCTCGGGTTCAAGAGCACTACAACCTGGCAGCGGCTGCCGGCCAGGGCCCAGAAGGCCCTGCTGTACGGCCACGACGAGCAGGTGCACGTCCGGTACAAGAACCGCTACGGCCGGGAGCGCTCGTACTACACGAACTTCGAGGGCGCGATCCCGTACATCGAGCGCCGGCACTCCGACGCCGAGAGCGACTACAGCCGGGAGCGCTTCGCGGAGTTCATGCGCGAGGTCCCGTGCCCGTCCTGCCACGGCGCGCGGCTGAAGCCGGTATCGCTCGCCGTCAAGGTCGACGACCGGTCGATCGCGGACTACTGCTCGCTGCCGATCGGCGAGCTGGCCAAGCTGCTGCTGACGCTGGAGCTATCCGAGCGGGACATGCAGATCGCCAGCCGGATCCTCAAGGAAGTGAACGCGCGGCTCGGGTTCCTGCTGGACGTGGGGCTCGACTACCTCACCCTGGACCGGGCCTCGGCCACGCTGGCCGGCGGAGAGGCGCAGCGGATCCGGCTCGCGACGCAGATCGGCTCGGGGCTGGTAGGCGTTCTGTACGTGCTGGATGAGCCCTCGATCGGACTGCACCAGCGGGACAACCAGCGGCTGCTGGAGACGCTGTTGCGGCTGCGGGACCTGGGCAACACGCTGATCGTCGTCGAGCACGATGAGGAAACCATCAGGGCGGCGGACTGGGTAGTGGACATCGGCCCGCGGGCGGGCGAGCACGGCGGCCACATCGTCGTGTCCGGTTCCGTGGCCGACCTGCTGGCCAGCCAGGAGTCGCTGACCGGTGCGTACCTGACCGGCCGGGAGTCGATCGCTGTGCCCGCGAGCAGGCGCAAGCGCACCCGTGGCCGCGACGTGGTCGTGAAGGGCGCGACGGCGCACAACCTGAAGGGCGTAGATGTCGCGTTCCCGCTCGGCTGCTTCATCGCGGTCACCGGCGTGTCCGGCTCGGGCAAGTCGACGCTGGTCAACGACATCCTGTACAGCGCGCTGGCCAGGGAGCTGCATGGCACCAGGATCGTGCCGGGCAAGCACGCCAAGGTGACCGGCATGCAGCAGCTCGACAAGGTGGTGCACGTCGACCAGGGCCCGATCGGCCGCACGCCGCGCTCGAACCCGGCCACCTACACGGGCGTGTTCGACAGCATCAGGAAGCTGTTCGCGCAGACGACCGAGGCGAAGGTGCGCGGTTACCAGCCGGGCCGGTTCTCGTTCAACGTCAAGGGCGGCCGGTGCGAGGCGTGCTCGGGTGACGGCACCATCAAGATCGAGATGCAGTTCCTGCCGGACGTGTACGTGCCGTGCGAGGTCTGTCACGGCGCCCGGTACAACACCGACACGCTCCAGGTGCATTACAAGGGCAAGACGATCGCCGACGTGCTGCAGATGCCGATCGAGGAGGCGGCCGAGTTCTTCGAGCCGATCCAGTCGATCCACCGGCATCTGAAGACGCTCGTAGACGTCGGCCTGGGTTATGTGCGGCTCGGGCAGCCTGCCCCGACCCTGTCGGGCGGCGAGGCGCAGCGGGTCAAGCTCGCTTCCGAGCTGCAGCGCCGGTCCACCGGCCGGACCATTTATGTGCTGGACGAGCCCACCACCGGCCTGCACTTCGACGACATCCGCAAGCTGCTCGGCGTGCTCGGCCGGCTGGTCGACGGCGGCAACACCGTGATCGTCATCGAGCACAACCTCGACGTGATCAAGACCGCGGACTGGGTCATCGACCTCGGGCCGGACGGCGGCTCACGCGGCGGCTCGGTGATCGCGACCGGGACACCCGAGCAGGTCGCGCGCGTCGAGGAGAGCTACACCGGCCAGTTCCTGAAGAAGTTGCTGAGGGTCTAGCCCGGCCCGGGCCGTCTGGGCCGCCGCTGGTTGCGGTCTGAGCTGGTTGCGTCGGGTGGGTGGCTGAACTAATGTCCGGACACATGTCCGGATATACCGCCGAGCAGGCAACAGAGGTCGACTGGGTCGCGTCCCCGGAGCGGCAGGAACTCGGCGAGGCGCTGCGGCGGCTGCTGGACGTGGTCGTGCGGACTGGGGCCGGACCGGCTGACCTGGCCGCCGCCACGACGATCGTCGACCAGCTGACGGCGCTGCTCGCCGGTCCGGTGCTCCGGCGCCAGTTCTCCACCGCGCCTAGCTCCTACCGCTCGCACATGAGTCTCGTCGGCGGGCTGTCCCACCCCATCGCCCCGGAACTGATCGTCACGGCCGACGAGAACGGCGGCACCGGCGAGGTCGTGGTCGGCAAGCTCTTCGAGGGCGGCCCTGGCCTCGTGCACGGGGGAGTGGTGGCCCTGCTCATTGATCACGCCATGGGCTGCGTCGCGGCCCAGCCAGACCGGCCGGCGATGACGGTGCGGCTGACGCTGCGCTACCGGCGGCCGACGCCGATCGAGGTGCCGCTCACCGTCGCGGTCCGGCTCGATCGCACCGAGGGCAGGCAGCTGCACCTGTCGGCCACGATCGCGGCCCGCGGCGAGGTCACCGTCGAGGCGGACGGCGTCTTCCTGATGCTGACTAGCGAGAACCTGCAGACAGTATTCGGGTCTCGGTAACCGCCAGGCGCAGGTCAAGGGCGGATCAGCCCGCGCGGCGCGTCGGCGCGCTGGCGACAAGCTCGTCCCCCGGACAGGCGCGCGGCTGCAGGCGCCGGAAGGTGCTGCCGTGAAACACCAGCGGCGGTACGTCGTCGGCCGCGAGGCCCAGGTCGCGCACCCGGAGCAGCACGATGTCGTGGTCTCCGGCCGGGATCTGCCGCTCGATGCTGCACTCGAACCAGGCGCTCGCACCGCAGATCCGGACCGCGCCGGCGTCGCTCGCACGCCACTGCAGCGCGGCAAACCGCTCGCCGTCACGGGCACCGAGCTGACGTCCGGCTAGTTCCTGATGCGCGCCGAGGACGCTGATGCCCAGCAGCGGGGCCGTGCGCAGGGCCGGCCAGGTGGTCGAGGAGTGCGCCACGCAGACCGACACGAGTGGCGGGTCGAGCGAGACCGGCACGAAGGAGCTGGCGGCGAGGCCGCGCGGGCTGCCGTCGACGATCGCGGCGACCGCCGCTACCCCGGTCGGGTAGGCACCGAATACGCGCCTGAGCTCGAGATGCCCGGCCACGGTCACGAGAGTTCCTGGCGCGCGCCGATGGCGGCGCTGAGTTGCGGCCCGGCCCGCTCCAGCCACGGGTCCAGCGCGAGGTCGCTATCCCACTCCGACTCCAGCAGGAACAAGCCCGCGGTCGGGCACGTCGCGCCCAGCTCGACCAGCACGGGCTTGAGCAGGAGATCGGCGGCCAGCGCGTGCTTCCAGTGGCCGCCGAGCATCAGCGGCACGGCGGTCACCCCGGCTAGCGAGCTGCCGGGAAACCGGTCCAGGAACAGCTTGAGCAGACCGGTGTAGGTGGCCTTGTAGGTCGGACTCGCGATGATCGCGAGCTCGCTGGCCTGCACCGCGGACACCAGCGCGGCCACCCCGGAGTCGGACCAGTCCAGGAGCGAGGCCCCGAGTTCGGTCAGGTCGATGCTGACGTCGGGCGCCGTCCCGGTGAGCCGCTCGGCTACCAGGTGCGCCGCCGCATAGGTGCGCGACCGTGGCTTGGGATTCCCGACCACAACGGCAAGGCTCACGTCTGCTCCGCTCCTGGCTGCTGGCTAATCCGACCTTACCTACTATTCCGCTCTGGAAACAAGCAAAAAGCCCTGTATCGATGCCGGCCCGGGCCGGTATCACCTATTGTTCACTTCATGATCACCGACACCGACTTCGCTCTGGCCGGCCCGCTGCTCCCGGATCCAGCCCGGTCCGTGGTCGCGGTGCTGCCGCCCGGCGGCGGACCGGGCTCGTGGGCCGGCGGCCCGAGCGCCGTCCTGGACGGCGACGACGTCGTGCTGGCCTACCGGCTGCGCCGCCCGGTCGGACAGGGCCGCGGCTACGCCGTCGTCATCGCCCGGTCGTCCGACGGAGAGACGTTCGTGCCGGTCCAGACCATCAGCAAGGAAGAGATGGACGCCGAGTCGCTGGAGCGGCCGGTGCTCGCGGTGACTGAGAGCGGCACCTGGCGGCTGTACCTCAGCTGCGCTACGACCGGGACCAAGCACTGGCGGGTCGAGCTGCTGGAGGCAGCCGCGCCCGGCGAGTTCGACTCCCGGCGCCGCGCGGTCGTCCTGCCGGGCGATGCGGCGCGGGCGGTCAAGGACCCGGTGATCAGGCGCGACGGCGACCGCTGGCACATGTGGGCGTGCATCCATCCGCTGACCGACCCCGATCAGACCGACCGGATGTGGTCGGAGTATGCCACCAGCGCCGACGGGCTGGACTGGGCCTGGCACGGGCCCGCGCTGGAGCCGCGCCCCGGCCAGTGGGACAGCCGCGGTGTCCGCGTCAGCGACGTCAGATTCCGGCCGGACGGCGTCGTGGCCTACTACGACGGCAGGTCCAGCGCGGCCGAGAACTTCGAGGAGCGCACTGGCCTCGCGATCGGGTCCGCGCCCGGCGCGCTCACCGCTGTGGGTTCCGGGCCGGCGGCGCAGTCGGCGGCGGCCGGGCACGGCTTGCGGTACCTGAGCGTTCTGCCGCTCGGTGACGGCCGGACCCGGCTGTACTACGAGATCACCCGTGCGGACGGCGCGCACGAACTGCGCACCGAGCTCCGCTGACCTGGGTACCGGCGCCGCTCAGTACGGCCGGGGCCGGCCGTTCCTGGCCTGCACCTGACCCGCGGGCCTGGCTCCGACGAGCCCGCCGGAGTCGCCCCGCGGCGCCAGCCAGTCGCTGAAGTCCTCGCCGGTGACCGACTCCAGCAGCCGGATGTCGGCCTCGAACCGCGGCAGCAAGGCGCTGCGCTGCTCCCAGGTGAGCGGCTGCCGGGGCTGGGCGCCGTCCTGCAGGCTGCGCTCCAGCCGGTCGGTGAGCCGCGTGGCCGCGCGGCCTGGCAGCACGCCGGCCACGGCTGACCCGGCCCGCTGCAGCCGCGCGATTGAGCGGTGCCGGAGCGTCTCGGGCGGATGCGCGGTCACGTTCTCCCGCGGCAGCTCGGTCAGCAGCCCCGGCCGGACGCCGAGGAACGCGCAGACCTGGTCGAGCGTCCGGGCCGGCTCGGCGACCATGGCGCGGTAGCGGAACACCAGGACCTGCTCGCGCGGGAACACCGAGTACAGGTGCTCCAGCTGCCTGCCGTACATGCCCAGCCGCGTGTAGTGCCAGAAGTCCGCCCAGCCCGCGGCCACCCGGCGATCCTCCGCGGCGCAGGCGGCGACGAAATCCGAGATCGGGTCCAGCCCGGCCGACCACAGATGGGTCCAGTTGGAGTGCGCTCGCTCGACCGGATCTCGCAGCACGACGATGAGCCTGGCGGCTGGGATGAGCGCCCGGATCCGCTGCTGCGCGGCCTCGCTGTAGAGGTAGAACGGCGTGGATTCCCCGGTCAGCGCGGCGGCTGGCGCAGCCGCGAACAGGCGTTCGTAGTCGGCCCGGCGCCAGACGTGCTCGCGGTAGGTCTTCGCGTCGCCGGGCCCGCCCTGGGTCGGCGGCGGCCCGTCAGTCAGGAAGAACTTCGGCTCCTTGACCGCGGACAGGTAAAGGTCGGGGTGCCCGGCCAGCGCGGCATGCAGGGCGGTGGTGCCCGCCTTGGGTGCACCCGCCACGAAGAAATCCGGCAGCGGCATGGCTGTAGAATACTCCACTTTATCTACCGGGGAAATAGGATTCCGGTTTCAGCCATGAGTGCGTGGCTCCGGACGGGTCACTGCCTCTGGCGCTGGGCTACCCCGGCCAGGCTCGGTTACCCGGGTCCTCGCCCGGTATGCGCCGGCGCGGGTCAGGAATGCGCGGGCAGGGAGTGATCCCAGTCGGACAGCAGCGTCCGCAAGCCGGTCACCAGGGCGATCGGGTGGTCGAGCATGACGTGATGACCCGCGGCCGGAATCTCGATCACCGGGGCGCGGCGGCCGAGCTTGTCGTACATCAGCTCCGCGGTCTGCGGCGGCACGATGCCGTGCTCCGCGTGGAACAGCGCGACGCGGCACTGCAGCTGATGCAGCAGCGCCGGGGTGGCCTGGGCCCGGCCGAATATCGCCGGGTCGAACTTCCAGCTCCAGCCGCCGTCGACGGCGCGGATCGACGTCGCGGCGACGTGCGCGCGGACGTAGGGCAGGGTGGGCTGATCCGGGATGGGCCGGAATCTCGCCATCGCGTCCTCCGCCGTCGGGTAGACCCGCAGCGGGCCGAACGCGCGCGCGTCCCTGGCCGCCCGGTCCTCCGGCGTGAGGTCCTGGACCGGCGAGTCGATGACGACGATCCCGGCCAGGTCGGATCCGAACAGCCCCGCGGTCCGGAGCGCGACGAATCCGCCCATGCTGTGCCCGACGATCACCGGCGGCCCGCTGATGCCCGCCGCCGCGGCGACCGCCATCACCTCGTGCGCCCACGCATCGAGCGTGTACTTCTCCCGGCGGCCGCTGTCCCCGTGCCCGGACAGGTCGATGGCCGCCACCCGGTGGCCGGCCGACAGCAGCGGGGCGATGTGATCCCACCAGCGCGAATGGGCAGCGCCGCCGTGGACGAGGACCAGGCCAGCCGGGCCCGGCTCGCCGTAGGCGCGATAGGCCACGGGCACACCGTCGACGTCGATGACCGCTGTCTCAGCCGCGGTGCCGATGGCGTCGGCTAAACCATGCGGGCGGGGCTGCGGACTCGGTGCCGGGCGCTGACGTCATGGACAGAAGCGAACCAGATCGCCGGGCGTCGCGATACAGCGCCTGCCGGGAACGCGGCGGGCACGCACTCGGCCGCCGCCCGCCTCGCGGCGGGGTTACGCGGGCTGCACGCCAGCCGCGTGCCGGCGGGCGAGCTCGCGGTAGATCTCGGGATTGGTGTCCACCCAGTGCTTCGCCGACCCGGAGACCGGCCCGGTGACGCGCGCTGGCGTGCCCACGGCGAGCATGCCGTCGTCGACGCGCAGGCCCGGCGGCACGGTCGCGCCGGCCGCCACTAGCGCCCGGCTGCCGATGACGGCGCCGTCGAGGACCGTAGCGCCGTTGCCGATCAGCGCCTCGGTGCCGATCACCGCGCCGTGCACGACGCACAGATGGCCGATCGTCGCGCCCGCACCGACCTCCGTGACCGGGTCGTTTCCGCCGTGCAGCACCGAGCCATCCTGGACATTCGATCCGCGCCGGATGATGATCCGGCCGAAGTCTGCCCGGAGCACGGCGCCGTACCAGACGGAGGCCTCGTCCTCGACGATCACGTCACCGACGAGAGTCGCGGTCGGGGCTATCCACGCGCGCGGGCTGACCGTCGGCGACTGGCCTTCAAAGGAGAACAGCGGCATCGGCCAATGATCGCACTGGCGGGCCGGGCCGGCCGCGACGGCCTGACCCGCATCGGCCCCGGCCGGCCGGGAGTTTCGGCGCGGATTGATTTCGGTGACCTACGGATAAAGGCCGCGACGGCATTTCTCCTGATTAATCCGCTAATCCGGCCGCTTCGGCATTGCCGGGCAATACCGACCTGGGTTATTTAATCGCGGCTTTCACGGCATCTCGCGCGAGCCCGGCACTTACCGCGTCTTGTTCGGCGGCTAAAAGGAATCGCGAGTGCAATTCTATTGTCGCGGCGCGGCAACCCAGCAGCCATGGGATGCTCACGTAGCATCGCCGTGCCAGACGCCCTGGTTGCGGGGCGTTGTTGATAACGAAATGGACGACGGACGTGGCGCAGGGGACGCACGTAATTAGCCGCGACGAACGCGTGAGTCAGAACCGCGTTCCGCGCCGAGCCATTGTTTTGCTCCTGGTCATCGCGGCTATTGCCGCGGGCGGCGCGTATTACCTGGCGAGCGCGGCCGGGTCGCTGGCGAATACGCCGCGCAGCCTGGCGTGCATGTCCCGGCCGCGCAAGGCGACGGTCCTGACCGGGCCCGCGACGGCGCTCAGCGCGAAGGCGGCGGCCAGCTTCTTCGGCTCCGATCCGGTGGTGGTGCTGGCCAGCGGCGCACATCAGGCCGCGCTCACCGCCGCGGCGCGGGACGCGGCGGCGCGGGCCGCGCCGCTGCTGCTGGCGGGCACCTCGGTGCCGCTGGTCAGCCCGGCCGTGCGCGCCGAGATCGGCAAGCTGCACGCGGGCTACGTGCTCGCCGTCGGGCTGCCCGCGCGCACGCTGGCGGCGGAGCTGCCGGGCGTGCGGGTGGTGACGAGCACCGGCGGGCTTCCGGTCTCGGCCGCGCCCGCGCCGCTGCGGACGGCCATGCTCCTGGTCCACGCCGGGAAACACGGCGCGGTCGGGGCGGCCGGCATCGCCGCCGCCGCCACCGCGCGGGCCGCGGGCGCCAGGGTCATCACGCTGTCCGGCTACGACCCGCGGGCGGTCCCGGCCGCGATCTCCGCGCTGGCGGCCGCCAGGCCGCAGCATGTCGTCGCCATCGGCCGGGGGTTCGGGACCCAGGCCACGCTCGCCGCCAAGGTCAGCGTCGCTGAGACCGGGGTGCAGCTGCCGGGCGGCGGCCAGGTGCTGTTCCCCGGCCACCGGCTGGTCGCCATGTACGGCCATCCCGGCACGGCTGGTCTCGGTGCGCTCGGCGAGCAGGGGCTGGCGGCGAGCATCGCCAGGATCCGCGAGCTGGCGCAGCCGTACCGCGCGCTGAGCCGCGTGCACGTGGTCCCGGCCTTCGAGATCATCGCAACGGTCGCGCAAGGGTCGGCCGGGCGCAACGGCCTGTACACGTACGAGACGAGCGTCGCCGCGCTCCGGCCGTGGGTCGAGCGCGCGGTCAAGGCTGGGCTGTACGTGATCCTCGACCTGCAGCCGGGCCGGGCCAGCCTGCTCGCGCAGGCCAAGCGCTATCAGCCGCTGCTGCGGATGCCGGATGTCGGGCTCGCGCTGGACCCGGAGTGGAAGCTCCAGCCGGGCCAGCGCCCGCTGCAGCAGATCGGCAGCGTCAGCAGCACCGAGATCAACAGCGTCATCCACTGGCTCGCAGCGCTGACGGCGCGCTATCGACTGCCGCAGAAGCTGCTGGTGCTGCACCAGTTCCGGCTGGCGATGATCGAGGCGGAGTCCAGGCTCGACACGCATGAGCAGGACCTGGCCATCGTCATTCACATGGACGGCCAGGGCTCACCCGCGGACAAGGTGAATACCTGGGACGCCGTCACCGCCGCGGCTCCGCCCGGGGTGTACTTCGGCTGGAAGGACTTCTTCGTCAAGGACCATCCGATGATGGACCCCACCGAGACGATGGACCGCAAGCCGCAGCCGGTGATGATCTCCTACCAGTAGCAGCCAGCTCACCCGGCGTCGCGCTGGCGCCTGGTACTCGCGCGCCGGGCCGGACCGGGCGGGGCATCCGGCGGCAGCAGCGGTAGCCGGGACGGCGGCTTGATCTCATCCAGGCGCAGGTAGGTCACCAGCCGCTGGCCGCCGCGGGCCGACAGCGCCGCCAGCACGTCGCGCAGGTCGATGACGCTCCTGGCGACGACCGTGAGCAGGTAGTCCATCTCGCCGGTCACGTTGTCGGCGGAGATGATCTGCGGGGCCGACCGCAAGTAGTCCTCGAACAGCCTGGTCGAGCGCGGGTCGTGCCGGCCCAGCGTCGCCGCCACGTACATGTGCAGGGGGAATCCGGCGGCGACCGGATCGAGCTGCGCGCTGATCACGCGGATCACGCCGGACTCCTTCAGCCTGCGCACCCGGTGCAAGGTCGCCGCGGGCGACAGCCCGACCAGGCGGGCCAGCTCGAGGTTCGTTCTGTCCGCATCTGCCTGAAGTTCGCTGAGGAGCTTCAGATCAACTTCATTTAGTTCGACGGCCATAAGACCAAATTATAGTTGGTCAACATCATGATCACCGCAATCTAGAGTGGTGATCGGGTGAAATAGAGATATGAACAACAGCCGTCGCCTCGTCTTTGCCGCCCTGATCTCAGCCGGTGTGCTCTGGGGTACCACGGTGCCCCTGTCCAAGGTCGCGCTGGCCTGGCTGCCGCCCGCGGGACTGGCCTTCGTGCGGTTCGCGCTGGCCGCCGCGCTGCTGATGTTCTTCCGCCGATCCCGGCTGCGCGCCGCGGCCAGTCCGGCGATCCTGATCAGCGGAGCGCTGGGGTACGGCGGCTCTGTCGTGCTGCAGAACTTCGGCATCGAGCGCACCAGCGTCACCCATGCCGCGCTGCTGATCGGGGCCACCCCGGTGGTCGTCGCGGTGCTGGCCGCGGTCTGCGGGCACGGCGTCGCGCGGACGGCGGCCTGGCTCGGCTTCAGCATGTCGCTGGCCGGGGTCGGCGTGATCGCGGCCGGCAAGGGCGGCGGCGCGAGCATCGGCGGAGACGGCCTGGTGCTGGCGGGCCAGTTCGCCTCGGCCGCCTTCACCGTGGCGCAGACGCGCCTGCTCCGCGGCCGCGACCCGGTCGCGGTGACCGGGCTGCAGCTGATGGCGGCCGCCGTGGTGACCGCGCCGGTGGTCCTGCTGACTGGCGGCCTGCACGCCGGTCCGGTCAGCGCCGGTCCGGTGCTGGCGACGGTCGCGCTGGTGCTCGCGGGCACCGTCGGTCCCACCACGCTGTTCACGTTCGCGCAGACCGCAGTGCCGGCCGACGTCGCGGGCGCGTTCCTGAACCTGGAGCCGCTGGTCGGCGCCATCGCGGGCACCGTGCTGTTCGCGAACCCGGTGGGCCTGGTCCAGCTGGCCGGTGGCGTCGCGATCCTGGCCGGGATCGGCCTGAGCAGCCTGGACGCAGTTCGCGGCAGCCGCCGCGGGCCGGCCGAGGCCGAGCCTGCCGTCATCGCTGCCGAGCCCGCGCTCGCCGAGTGGCCAGTCGCCGAGGGGCCGGTCGCCGAGCCCGCGGAGGTGATGGCGGCGCCCGCGCCCGCGGTCGTCATGGCCGCGCCCGCGCCCGCGGTCGTCATGCCCGCCGCCTCCGAGCCCGCGCTGGCTGGAGTCGGTACAGCCGCGCCAGTGGCCGCCGCGATGCAGTACGTCGCCCGCACCGCCGCTGCGGACCCGTCCGCCGCCGCCGTGCCCGCCGCGCCGCGGCTAGCGGTGACCGTCAGCGCGGTCCGGCCAGATCGCATCGTCGGCGTTGACCTTGCCGGTCTAGGCGGTGCCGCCGCCGCGGCGGCGGCCACGGCCTGGCTGGCCGGACCGTCAGCCAGAGTCCGCGCGGACAGGCCTGCCATCCGGTTCTCCGGCCCTGGTCACCAGCGCCGGCCGGGGGCCCGCGGCCACGCGCCGGGCGCGCGAAGCCGGACACCCGGCCACCTGAGGCGCCGGGACCGGTTGGACATCAGGTAGTGGTCTGCTGTGCCGTAAGAGCAGCACGCAGACCACTACCTGATGCTGTTCGGCCGACCCGGTCCTGGCGGGATTGGCCCTATCGGGCGGCGGAGCCGAGCTTTTAGAATCGGGTTCTAAAGCTGAACGGGTGCCGTCACCGCGGAAGGACGCTTCATGGCGTGGGACTTCTCCACCGAGCCGGAATTTCAGGAGCAACTGGACTGGGTGGCGGAGTTCTGCCGCACCGAGGTCGAGCCGCTTGAGCTGGTCTTCCCTGGCGCTGCGTACTCGCGCGATCCGAAGGCCAAGGCCCTGGCGGACCCGCTCAAACAGCAGGTCAGGGACCGGGGCCTGTGGGCGCTGTTCCTGGACAAGGAGCTGGGCGGGCCCGGCTTCGGTCAGCTCAAGCTCGCGCTGCTCAACGAGATTCTCGGCCGCTACCGGTCCGCGCCCGTGGTGTTCGGCAGCCAGGCGCCCGACACCGGGAACATGGAGATCCTCGCCGCGTACGGCACCCCGGAGCAGAAACAGCAGTGGCTGTACCCGCTCATGCGGCAGGACATGTTCTCTGCCTACTCGATGACGGAGCCGGAGGGCGGCTCTGACCCCCGGATGTTCAAGACCCGGGCCGTCCGGGACGGCGACGAGTGGGTGATCAACGGCGAGAAGTGGTTCACCAGCGGGGGCGCGCACGCCGACGTCATCATCGTGATGTGCGTGAACGGCATGTTCCTGGTGCCGCGCGACACGCCCGGGGGTGCAGATCATGAGCTACCCGCAGGTGCACAACCACATCCGCTACACCGACGTCCGGGTCCCGGCCGGCAACCTGCTCGGCCCCGAGGACGGCGCCCGGGTGCTGGCCCAGCGGCGCCTCGGCGGCGGCCGCATCCACCACGCGATGCGCACGGTCGCCCAGGTCCGGCTCGCCTTCGACATGATGTGCGAGCGCGCGCTCAGCCGCGAGTCGCACGGCAAGGTAATCGCCGAGCACCAGATGGTGCAGGAGGCGATCGCGGACTCCTACGCCGAGCTGAACATGCTCCGGCTGATGGTGCTGTGGACGGCCTGGACCATCGACAACTCGAGCACCCAGGCGGCCAGGACCCAGATCTCCGCGTGCAAGTACACGTGCGCGAAGGTGCTGCGGGAGGTGAGCTACCGGGCGCTGCACGTGCTGGGCTCGCTCGGCACGACGAACCTCACCCCGCTGCAGGCGATGTTCGCCGGCTCGCCCACGATGGCGATCGCCGACGGCGTCGACGAGGTGCACAAGGTCACCGTCGCCAGGAACGTGCTGAAGGGCTACACGCCGCAGGAGGGCCTGTGGCCGACCGAGTACATCCCGGCCAAGCGCGAAGAGGCCAGGAAGAAGTACGCCGACCTGATCGCCGCCGACCCGGACCTGGCCGCCTGGGCGGACCTGGCCGAGCGCTCGATCACCCGGCGGGCCTGACCATGGAGATCACCGGGCGGGTAGCGGTAGTCACCGGCGGCGCCAGCGGCATCGGCCGGTCGATCGCGCTGGCGCTGGGCGAGGCCGGGGCGAGCGGCGTCGTGGTGGCCGACATCGACGCGGACGGCGCGGCTAAGGTCGCCGCCGAGATCGAGGCGGCCGGGCACCGCGCGCAGGCGGTGCGGGCCGACATGTCCCTGGAGCCGGACGTGCAGGCCCTCGTGGCCGCGGCCGAAGCGGCGTTCGGTCCCGTCGACCTGTTCTTCTCCAACGCCGGCATCCTGGTGGCCGGCGGCGTGGAGGTGGCCGACGATGCCTGGGAGCGGATCTGGGCCATCAACGTACACGCGCATGTCTACGCCGCCCGTGCCCTGCTGCCGGGGATGCTGGCCCGCGGCAGCGGCCACATCGTGATCACCGCGTCGGCGGCCGGGCTGCTGACCCAGCTCGGGTCGGCGCCGTACGCGGTGACCAAGCACGCGGCGGTGGCGCTGGCCGAGTGGCTGTCCGTCACCTACGGCGAGCAGGGCCTGACCGTCTCGGCGCTGTGCCCGCAGGCGGTCACCTCGAACCTGGCCGCCACCAGTCGCCGTGAGGCGGGCGCCGCAGCATGGCCGGCCGAAGCGACCGGCGGGTCAGCCCAGGCGGCCGTGGACGGCGTCCTGGAGCCTGAACAGGTGGCCGCGATCGTGCTCGACGCGGTCCGGGCCGGGCAGTTCCTGATCCTGCCGCACCCGGACGTCGCGACGTACGAGCGGCGGCGCGCCGACGACCGGGAGCGCTGGCTGCGCGGCATGCGCCGGATGCAAGCCAGGCTCAGCGGCCGGGCCTGACCGCGCTAGCCGCGGGCGAAGATCACCGTCACCTGCTTGAACCCCAGCGACCCGAGCATGCTCGTCAGCATGGTCCTGGTGTTGCGCTCGGCGTCGGCGGCCAGACCGCTGTGCACGGCGGCGTTCTGGATCTTCTGCTGCGCGGCGATGTAGACGGCCTGCTGGCTGTTCGGGTTGCCGGAGAAGAAGCTGGTGACGCGGTTGAGCAGGCCCTGCTGCTCGGCGTACACGTAGGACTGACCGACGTTCAGCGCGGCGGGCTCGAGCCGGGCGGCCGGCAGCCGGACGGTCACCGCCGTGCGGGCGGCGTTCATCGTCAGCGCGCTGCCCTTGAGCCCGCCGAAGCTGACGTAGGAGATGACGCTGCCGTCGCCGATGAACAGGGTCTGGCTGCCGGCGATGAACGACGGCAGGAACGCGGTGTGCGTCGACAGGTCGACGACGACCTGATAGTTGCCGCTGGCTGCCTCGTACCTGCTCAGCGCCGTGATCGACTTCAGCACCGCGGGCCCGGACCGCACGGTCGTTGTCGTCGTGAACGGATTGCGCAGTTGCGGCAGCAGGTGCACCGTCGCCAGTATGACAATCAGGACCAGGACAGCCACGAGCGATGCGGCGGCCGCGCCCGCGCGCAGCAGCCACTTCCGTGCGATCCGTTCCACGTCGGCCTCCGCGGCACCCGCCATCGCGGGCCGTCCGTGCGGCCGGTGCCGGTGCGCAGCTACCCGGATGCGCGGCGGTGATTCATCGGCCCGGCCGCGGGCAGTATGGAGCTCGCGCTGAGGAGGCAGAGATGGCCAGATGGAAAGGCGGCGGGCGCGGCCGGGGCGGATGGCGGCGGCCGCGCGGGCCAATCGGGTGCGTGGTCTGGATCCTGGGCCTGCTGGTGATACTGCTGTTGCTGTCGCTGATATTCGGCGGCTTCCAGAAGGGCTCGAGGGTCGGCTCGGGCTCAGCCCCCGGCGACCGCCCCCAGGCGGCCGCGCAGGAACTCACGCTCGGTCGCGTTGCCGCACAGTTCTAGCGCGGCCCGGTAGGCCTCGGCCGCCGCGGCGGGCTGCCCGGACCGGCGCAGCAGGTCGGCGCGGATGGCGTGGAACAGGTAGTAGTCGTCCAGCGGCAGCCCGGCCAGCTCGCGCAGACCAGCCTGCGGCCCGGCGACCTCCGCGACGGCGACGGCGCGGTGCAGGCTCGCGACCGGGCCGGGCGCGATGATCAGCAGCTGGTCATACAGCTGCACGATCTGGTCCCACTGGGTGCCGGCCGCGGTGGCGGCGTCGCTGTGCACCGCGTTGATGGCCGCCTGGATCTGGTACGGGCCAGGCTGGTTGCGGCGCAGGCACGCGCGCACGATCGCCTGGCCCTCCGCGATCAGCTCGCGATCCCACGCGCCGCGATCCTGGTCGGCCAGCAGCACGAGACCGCCGTCCGCCGAGGTCCGCGCGGCCTGCCGGGACTGCGCCAGCAGCATGAGCGCGAGCAGGCCGGCCACCTCCGGCTCGTCCGGCATCAGCCCGGCCAGCAGGCGGCCGAGCCGGATGGCCTCGGCACACAGGTCGGCCCGCACCAGGTCGTCGCCCGAGCTGGCCGCATACCCTTCGTTGAAGATCAGGTAGAGCACTGCGAGCACCGGCCGGAGCCGGCCGGGCAGCTCAGCCTGCGACGGCACCCGGTACGGGATGGCCGCGTCCCGGATCTTGCCCTTGGCCCGCACCAGCCGCTGCGCCATCGTGGGCTCTGGGACCAGGAACGCGCGCGCGATTTCCGCGGTCGTCAGCCCGCCGAGCAGGCGCAGTGTCAGGGCTACCTGAGCCGCCGAGCTGAGCGCGGGGTGGCAGCAGGTAAAGATCAGGCGGAGCCGGTCATCGGGCACGGCCTCCTCCTCGGTCAGCACGTCTGGCTCGGCCGCCGCCGTGTGCAACCGCGCGGCTTCCGCTTGCCGTCCGGGCCGCAGTGCCTCCCGGCGCAGCTTGTCGGTCGCCTTGTTCCTGGCGGTGGTGATGATCCAGCCGGCCGGGCTCGGCGGCAGGCCGGCGGCCGGCCAGTGCACCAGGGCCGTGGCGAACGCCTCCTGGACGGCGTCCTCGGCGATGTCAATGTCGCCGAACACGCGGACCAGCACGGCCACGGCCCGGCCGTACTCGGCCCGGAAGACGCGCCCGATCTCGCTGGCGGCCAGGCCTGCCACCGCGGCCGCTAGCGCAGTCCGGCCTGCAGCGGCCGGATCTCGATGGGCAGCGACGTGATCTCGGCGAGCTGCTGGCCCCACGTCATGGCCACGTCCAGGTCGCTAGCGTCGATCACGGTGAAGCCGCCGAGGTGCTCCTTGCCCTCGGTGAACGGGCCGTCGGTGATCGCGACCTCGCCGTCGCCGGTCCGCAGCACGGTCGCCGTGCTGGCCGGCCGTAGGCCCGCGGCGAACACCCACGAGCCGGCTGACCTGAGCCGATCCTCCCAGTCGCGCAGGCTCGCCATGATCGGCGCCAGGACCTCCGGCGGCGGGGGCTCACCGTCCGGCTGGTAGACGCTGAGCAGGTACTGCGGCATGGCACGCTCCTGTGGCGGGCTGGGACCGGACCCCTAGCCGGGCCCGTCCTCATCCTCTACACGAACGGCGCGCCCGGATATCGACACCGGCGCGCGACCAGGATCAGGATTTGTTCGCCCACTGATAGCGGCGGGAGCCGCGGTTGAGGATGTGGTCCACGGCCGAGCTTATGCCGCCGTCCTCGGCGATCAGCTTGCGCATGACGAAGATCAGCGTCGGGATAGCCCAGAAGTCACCGCAGATCCACAAGATGCCGGCGCCGATCTGCTGGTCCGCGAAGGGCGGCAGGGTGACGCCGGGGATGTGGTTGTACACCGGGTACCAGGAGACCGAGGTGAGGATCCCCATGGCCATCGCGACCAGCCACATCAGCACGTTGGTGCCGATCAGGGCGACCGCCTGCGAGGTCAGCGGCATCTTCCGGTGGAACGGCGGCGACTCGATGAACTGGAGCCAGAACAGTACGCCGGCGGCGAAGAAGCTCCCGTGCGCCAGCCAGATGTGCACGGCCGAGTTCCGCTCGGCCAGGTCGAACATGGCCGGGACGTGCCAGCACAGCATGACCAGGTTGAATGCCGCGACGCTGACCCAGGGCCGCAGCAGCCAGCCGGCCGCGGCGCGCAGCGGGCGCGACCAGCCGCCGGTCAGCACCTCGCGGGTGGCGCCCTGACCGAGCCTGCCCGGCAGGGCGTCCAGCAGCGGTTGCCACGGCGCGCCGGCGACGATCAGGGTCGGCGCGCCGAACATCAGCAGCAGGTGCTGGATCATGTGCACGAAGAAGTAGTCGTCGGACCAGTAGTCGATCGGCGACTGAACCGCGAGCAGCAGCACGATCAGTCCCGCGTAGAACAACAGCGACCGCAGCCGCCGCTGCCTGGTCCGGTCCGGCCGGGACCGGCGGGCGAGCTTGGCCAGGCCGATCTCGTGCCAGCCCACGACCACGATGGCGACGATCAGGAACGGGTCGAAGGACCAGTGCTGGGTCAGGTAGTTCACGGCGCCCCGTCTCAGCCCGGCAGCCGCGGGCCGGGATCGCGCACCGCCAGCGAGGTCCTGGCCTTGTCGATGATCGCGTTGATCTGGGCGCGCTTGCGATCGAGCGCGGCCAGATCGCTCGTCAGCCTGGCCTGGGCCTGGCCGCGCGCGAACGCGCCGGGCGCGGCCAGCACGTTGGCGACGTCGATCTGCACCCGCTCGGCGTCCGGCGCGGCCCAGTCGACCAGGGCCGTGACCGCGCTGGCCAGCCGGAAGCTGTACAGCGACTCGGGTGCCTGGTAGTTCTCCAGGTCGTCGATGAGCTCGTTGTTGGCCGGGGAGCAGTTGGCCGCGCCCTGCTGGGCCACGCTGATGCCGGCGCTCACGTCGCCCGGCGCGGTCGCCGCCCCGGACTGAACCTGATGCAGCGCGATCAGCGACTCGCCGACCCCGCCCGCGCATGAGTCGATGTCGGCGGTCACCTGCTGCAGATATCCGCGCAGGTCGGAGGCGCGTTCGCCCGCCGACGGCCGGTGCACGAGGGCGACCGCGACGGCCACTACGACAAGGCCCGCGGCCGCCAGGTAGGTCCAGCGGGGCAGTTTGCGCCGCGGCCACGCGCTGGCCGTCAGCGGCACGTACGGCGGGTCGGTCCGCACCGGCGGGTCAGCGTGCACCTGAATCAGCCTCCATCCACGTTTCCTGCGCCGATGCTCGCCCGGACCAGGTCCGCGGGCGCGGCGAGCGGCAGCAGCAGCTCGAACCTGCTGCCCGCGCCGGGCGTGCTCCGCACCCGGACCTCGCCGCCGTGGCCCGCGGCCACCGCACGGACCAGCGAGAGCCCGAGCCCGGTACCGCGCCGGCCCGCCTGGCCGGGACCGGTCGCGAACCGGTCGAAGATGCCCTCGAGCTCGGCCGGGCCGATGCCGGTGCCGCCGTCTTCGACCGCCAGCTCCGCGAACGGGCTATCGCCGCCGCGAGCCGACAGCCGGACCAGTCCGCCTGCCTGTGTGTACTGGACCGCGTTCTCCAGCAGCGCGTCGATGGCCAGGCTGAGCCGCTCGCGGTCAGCCCGCACCGTGATCGCGTCCAGCCGGCCGAGCTGCCAGTTCCGGTCGGCGGCCGGGCGCCAGCGGCGGATGATCTCGGTCGCGAGCTCGTCCAGCGCGACGGGCCCGGGCTGGAGAAACTCCGGGTTCTCGGCGGCGGCGATCAGCAGCAGCCGCTCGCCGAGCGCGCGCAGCCGGTTCAGCTCGCCGACGATCACGTTGATGTCGCGCCTGTCCTGGTTGCTGGCCACGCTGCGGGCGAGCAGCTCGGAGTGGCCGAGGGCGATCGTGATCGGGGTCCGCAGCTGATGGGATGCGTCCTGGAGGAACTGGCGCTGGATGGCGAGCAGCCGCTCGTTCTCCTGGCTGACCAGGAGGTACTCCGCGCTGGCGGCGAGCCGCCGGTGGCTGTGCCACATCATGACCCAGAACATGGCCGCCATCAGCGGCACCTCGGTCAGCTCAATCAGGTGGAATGGGACCGCCTCCCAACGCTCGAAGACGACGATCCCGGCCAGGCCCAGGATCCACAGCGACATCCACGCGGCGTCCTGCCAGCCCGGGCACGACGGCGACCGCCAGGGGGCGGCCTGGTCAGGCAGCGAGCCGGTAACCCGCACCGCGCACCGTCTCGATGAGGTCGAAACCGAGCTTGGACCTCAGCCGTCGAATGCAGACATCCACCACGTTGGATCCGGGGTCGAAGTCGATGCCCCAGACCGTGGCGAGCAGCTGGTCCTTGGCCACCGACTGGCCAGGGTGCTCCATGAGCTCCCTGAGTACCATCACCTCAAGCCTGGTCAGCGCCACCGGGCCGACGCCCGAGTCGGCCTGCAGCCGGCCGAGGTCGAGCACCAGCTCGCCGGCCCGCAGCACCTCGTGCAGCTGATGCTCGTGTCCGTGCTCGCCGCGCAGCTGCACCCGTACCCGGGCGAGCAGCTCGGCGAGCGCGAATGGCTTGGTGAGGTAGTCCTGCGCACCCAGGTCCAGGCAGCTCACCTTCGTGGCGACGTCGCTGACACAGGACAGTACGATCACGGGCTGCTCGGACCGGTCCCGGTGCAGCGCGGTGAGCACGGTCCGCCCGTCGGTCCCCGGCATCACCAGGTCCAGGATGATCAGTTCATAGCCGTGCGCGGCGAGGTGGCGCAGCCCGTCCGCGCCGTCGCCCGCCCCGTCGACGACATACCCGTCCGCGACCAGCGCGCGGATGATGAAGTCGCGGATCTCGGGCTCATCGTCCACTACCAGGATGCGCGGCCGTGACCCTCGGTCCGCTGCCTGATACGTAGTCATTACCTCTCATCCGAGTGCAGGAGATCGTGAGAGAGACAGCTGCCTGCCCGCAGCAAGCCGGGCATCCCCGACGTAACGGTATACCGGTTCGCTTTTTTTCTAGCAGAGGATCTACTCCATCCGGAGTCCGAGGTCAAGGCACCGGCGCAAACCATTGCAGTGCCGTTATGCAGGGCTCCTTCCGGGCCGGCGCGGTCATGACCGCCGGCTCGGCGGCCAACCATGACAGTTTCGTCATTCAGCGCCGCCATCCTTGCCGCCGGCCCCGCTGCGATCGCAAGATCGGACTCGATCGGATGCGGCCGGACCGTCCGCGCGAGTGGCGCGGCGGCCAGGCGACGCTGCTTTCTGTGACGAAGCGAGGTGGTCGCTGGTGTCCTTGCCGGCCCGGGTCGGAACCCTGGTGGTGGCGTTCCTTGCCGTCGTCGCGGTTGGCGCGTTCGTTGTGATCCATTACTTTCTCGGCAGCCCGCCGACGGTCAACTTCGGCGCCAGCGTGACCCCTGACACCGGTGCCGCCGTCAACGTGGTGCTGCAGGAGGACGCGCAGAACAGCGTCAGCACACACCCGGATTGGGTCTCCTACTTCGTCCAGGACCCGACCACGCACCAGTGGGTGCACACGACGCTGTTCACGGTGCCCGCGGGCAGCCGGATCAACATGACCATCTACGGCTACGACGGCTGCACCCCGCTGCGCAACCAGTACTTCGGCCGGGTCACCGGCACGATCGGCAACACCGAGGACGTCGACGGCAAGCCGGTTTCGCAGATCAATTCGTGGTCGGGCTGCAACGTGGGGCACACGTTCTCCATCCCCGGCATCGACCTCAACGCGCCGATGGCGACGCCGTCGGATCCGAATGCGAACCTGTGCGCGTCCTCGCCGTGCACCTCCGGCCCGCACCGGACGATGACCTTCAGCTTCATGACCCCCAAGCGGGCCGGTGACTACTTCTGGCAGTGCCGGGTGCCCTGCGGCGGCGGCTTCATCGACGGATTCGGCGGGCCCATGCAGACGTTCGGCTTCATGACCGGCAACATGGTGGTGGTGAACTAATGGCTGCAGAGGCAGTCGCCGACCAGCGCCCGGGCGCGGCCGGCCCGAACCACGGTCTGCGGATCTTCCTGATCTGGCTGCCAATCGCGATCGTCGCGGACTACCTGCTCTACTTCGTCTACGGGCCGCACATGCCGCCGGGGACGATGTCGACCGCCGCCGCCAGCCAGCAGTTCGACATCAAGGTGATGTCGGTGATGGCCGCGCCGGTCATGGCGTTCGTGCTGGTGTTCGCCGGGTACTCGATGGTGGTCTGGCGGCACCGCGAGGGTGACACCGAGGACGGGCCGCCCATCTACGGTCACACCCGGATCCAGGCCACCTGGATCACCGTCACGTCGGTGATCGTGTTGTCGCTGGCCGCGTTCGGCACCTACGAGCTGGCCGCGCCTGGCTTCGCCGGCGCGGGCGCCGGCGAGGGGCCGGCCCCGATCTGGAACCCGACCGGCGGCAACGTGCTGCAGGTCCAGGTCATCGGCCAGCAATGGCGGTTCACCTACCGCTATCCGCAGTTCGGCGGGTTCGAGACCACCGAGCTGATGCTGCCGGTGAACCGGCCGGTGCAGTTCAACGTGACCTCGCTGGACGTGATCCACAGCTTCTGGGCCTACCAGCTGGGCGTGAAGGCGGACGCCAACCCGGGCGTCAACAACGTGGCCTACACCACGCCGACGCATATGGGCACGGTGACGGTGCGCTGCGCCGAGCTGTGCGGCCTGTGGCACGGCGCGATGTCTAACTTCGGCCAGGTGATGACCGACTCGGCGTTCCAGGCCTGGGCCACCGCGACGCAGGCCAAGCTGGCGACCGTCACCGCGATGCTGCCGGCCTACTCGACCGTCTACGACCCGACGGTCATCCCGCAGATCAACAAGGCCATGGCCAAGGCGGGCATCTCCGGGGCCAACGGCTATTACTACCCGCCGCAGGATCCGGCGCAACCATGATCGGCCCGTCGACCAGATCCGCCCGCGCCCGGACGCAGCCCGTGGCTGCAGTAGCGATGGAGAGGTGACCTGATGTCCATCGACACCCAGCCGGAGATGGCGCAGGGTTCCGGCGGCGGTACGTCGGAGAGCGCGTCGCGGCCGCGGCCGTGGTGGATGCGCCCGGCCATTCACACGGCCGCGGCCGGCGCCGTCATCGGCTATCTGCTCGGGCACCTGCTCGGCAACTACCTGACCGGCGTCGGCCCGTTGCAGTACCAGCAGCTGCCGCTGTCGGACTCCAGTGACTGGCCGATCGTGCTCGGGTACGTGCTGGCCATCGTCGGCTGGCTGGCCGGCCTCGGCGTGTTCAACGACGTCTTCCGGCAGATGATCGGCCGCCCGGCGAGCATCGGCAACGGGCTGCCCGAGCACGAAACGTCGGGCCTGGCCAGGTACTTCCGCTACTCGCTCGACCACAAGGTGGTCGGCATCCAGTACCTGGTCGGCATGTTGATCTATTTCTGCACGGCCGGCCTGTTTGCGATGGCGATCAGGACGGAACTGCTGTCGCCGGTTCATCACGTCTTCAGCTCGCAGGTCTACGTGGAGATCGTCGGCGAGCACGGCACGATGATGATGATGCTGATGACGTCCGTCATCGTCGGGCCATTCGGCAACTACCTGGTCCCGCTCATGATCGGCGCCAAGCGGGTCGCCTTCCCGCGGGTCGAGGCGCTGTCGTTCTGGCTGACGCCGATGGCCTTCCTCGTCCTGCTGTCCGGCCTGCTGCTCGGCGGCTTCCCGTTCGGCTGGACCGGGTACGCGCCGCTGTCGATCCAGTCCACCGTCGGCGCTGACTCGTACGCGGTCGCCTTCGGGCTGATGGGCGTGTCGATGATCCTGGCGGGCTTCAACATCATCGTGACCGTCATCTGCTACCGCGCCCCCGGCATGCGCTGGAGCCGGCTGCCGATCTTCGTCTGGTCGATGGTGTCGACCTCGTTCCTGTTCGTGCTCGCCGCGCCGGTGCTGGTCGGCGGCATGTACATGCTGCTCACCGACCGGACCGCGCAGACGGCGTTCTTCGAGGACACGCTGGGTGGCAGCAGCTACCTGTACCAGAACCTGTTCTGGTTCTTCGGTCACCCGGAGGTCTACATCCTGGCGCTGCCCGGCTTCGGCATCGTGATGGAGATCCTGCCCGTCATGTGCCGCAAGCCGCTGTTCGCCTACAAGGTGGCCTGCGCGGGCATGATCGGCGTGACCCTGCTCAGCTTCTTCGTCTGGCAGCACCACCTGTTCGACAGCGGCATCAACCCGGACATGCGGCCGCTGTTCATGCTGACCACCGAGCTGATCTCGATCCCGACCGGGTTCATCTTCCTGGTCGCGCTCGGCACGTTGTGGAAGGCGAAGATCCGGTTCACCGTGCCGATGCTGTTCGCGCTCGGTATGTTCTTCAACTTCCTCATCGGCGGTATCTCGGGCGTCTTCCTGTCGGACGTGCCGGCCGACACGACCGAGCACGGCAGCTTCTTCGTGATGGCGCACTTCCACTACACGATCATGGGCGGCCTGATCTTCGCGTTCATGGCCGGCCTGTACTACTGGCTGCCGAAGATGATGGGCGTGAAGCTCAACCAGACGCTCGGCAAGTGGCAGTTCTGGATCATGTTCGTCGCGTTCAACTCGACGTTCCTGCCGCTGTTCGCGGTCGGGATGGCCGGCCAGCCGCGCCGCGTGTTCGAGTACGCGACGAACCTGACCGGGATCAACGACTGGGTGTCGATCTCCTCGTTCTTCCTCGGCGGCTCGATCCTGATTTTCGTGATCAACTTCGTCTGGTCGACCGTCATCGTGCGCGAGCGCGAGGAAGGCAACCCGTGGCAGTCCCGCGGCCTGGAATGGCAGACGGCCTCGCCGCCAGCGCCGGGCAACTTCACCCGCGTCCCGGTTGTGCTGTCCGGCCCGTATGACTACGGCGTCAGGGACGCGCTGCCAGTCGCCGACCTGAACCCGCCCGCCGGCGTGCTGACCGCAGCGATCAGCGCGGCGACCACCGAATCCGGCCAGATCGCAGCGGAGGCATAGACATGGCCGAGACAACCGCCGCCCCGCCGCCGTCTGGCCTCAGCCCGGCCGAAGAGGAGGCAGCGTTCTACCACGAGGCAGGCCTGAACGCGACGTGGACCGGCACGCGGCTGGCGATCGGCGGCCTGACGTTCCTGTTCGGCGCGTTCGTCTTCGCCTTCTTCTACCTGCGGTCGCTGAACTCGCATCACCTGTGGTACCCGAAGCAGGTCAACGGCGTGCTGTTCAACGGCCCCGGCGGCACGCTCGGGGCAGTGATCATGCTGCTGGTGGTCGTCAGCGCCGTGGTGCAGACGCTCGTGCTGCAGCGGATCAAGGCCGGCCACAAGGGCATCTGGATTCAGGGCGCGGTGGTCGCCCTGGTACTCGGCTTGGCCGCGGTCTCGCTGCAGATCTTTCAGCTCGCGAATCTGGATTTCTGGCCGGGGTCGTCCGGCTTCGCCAGCGTGTTCACCGGCTTCTGCCCGGTGTACCTAGCGGTGGCGTTCTGCGTCCTGGTCTGGCTCGAGATGCTGATCATGCGCTGTCGGCATATCCCTGAGATTTCCTTCGTGGAGCAGCCGCCGACCTATGCCGAGGCGTTCGCCGTGCAGCGGTTCCAGGCTTCGCTCAGTGCGTTCACGATCACCTGGAACTACCTGGCCGTGGTCGCGATCGTCGCCTGGATCCTGTTCTACCTGGTGCATTAGGCCGGAGGAGAGCGAGCCGGTGGCAGGGTTCACGGATTGGTCGGCTAGCTGGCCCGCGCTCGGGTGCTACGGGGTAGTCGCGGCCGCCCACCTGGCTGGGCTGGCCAGGCTGCCCGCCCGGACCCGGTCGCCGGCCCGCGAGGCCGTGGCATTCCAGTCCGGTCTGCTGCTCGCGCTGCTGACCCTCGTCTCCCCGGCGGGCTACTGGGCGGACCGGTTCTTGTGGATCCGGGCGCTGCAGTTCATCCTGCTCGCCGTCGTCGCGACCGGCCTGATGGTGCTCGGCGCGCCGTGGCGGCCGCTGCGGCGGGCCATCCGGCCGCGCGCCCGCGGCGCCGGGGACCCGGTGACCGCCCCCGTTCCCAGCTCGGACCGCGATGGCAGGCGACCGTGGCTGGTGCGGTATCCGGTAGCGGCGGTCGCGGTGGTCAATGCGGTCTGGATCTGCTGGCAGCTGCCCGCGCTGGCCGGGGCGGCGCGCGCGAACGCGGCGGTGGCGGTCGCCTATCACGGCACTGTCGTGGCGGCCGGGCTGGTGCTCTGGCTGCAGCTCATCGGCTCCCGGCCGGCCGCGACGCCGCTGCGCCGGCTGGCGCTGGTCGTCGCGACCGTTGGCGTGACCACGATCGGCGGCATGGTGCTGGTCTTCGGCTCCGCGGTGCTGTATCCGGGCTACGCCAACCAGTGGCATCACGTCCTGACGGTGCTCGACGACCAGCAACTGGCCGGGGCGGTGTACTGGATGGGCATGCTGCCGCCGCTGCTCGTCGCCGCGGTGGCGGTGCTGACCCGGTGGCTGAGCGAGGAGGAGTCGGCGGAGCTGTCGGCCGGGCTGGACCGGCTGCTGACCCCGCGCAAGAATGCCTGGTCGGCCCGGCCCGGTATGAGATGACCTACCCAGCTGTTCCTGGCAGGAGGCGGCAGTGCGCACACTGATCCTCGCGGCGGTTACCCCGGACAACACCCCGCACGGATACAACTGGACGTTCGCGTTCCCGATGCTGCTGTTCATCATCATCGGGGCCGTCCTGTACCTGCTGTTCAGCCGGCCGCACCGGCGGATACCGGCGCGCTCGCTGACGCTGCCCGCCCGCTCGGCCGCGGCGCCGGACGCCGAGGCAGCGCGCTCGGCCGCCGTTGCAGGTGGGCTCACGGCCGCACCCGGTGGCGGCACCGCGGAGTCGCACCTGGAGCCGCACGGCGCGTACCTGGTCGCCAGCACCGACGCCGAGCCGGTCGACACGGCCCCGGCCGCCGAGGCTGAGCCTGCGGCCGGCGCTGAGCCTGCCGACGGCGCTGAGCCGGCCGCGGAGACTGGACCGGCCGCGGAGACTGGACCGGCCGGCGAGGCCGGGACTGAAAGGGACCCGGAGTGACCGAAGCGATCGGCGCGCTGGCCGGGCCGCCGGCCGCCGACGGGCTCCCCGCCGCGGGCGCCGGACCGCCAGGCCGGCGCCCGGCGCTGATCGTCGTGCGGGCCCTGGTCCAGCTCACTAAGCCGCGCATCATCGAACTGCTCCTGGTCACCACGCTGCCGACCATGCTGCTGGCCCGGCGGGGTCTGCCCGGCCTGGGGCTGGTACTGGTCACGCTCATCGGCGGCACGCTCGCGGCGGGCAGCGCGAACACGCTGAACTGTTACCTCGACCGGGACATCGACGCGGTCATGAAACGGACCTCGCGGCGGCCGCTGGTCGCCCGCGGCGGCCAGGCGGCGATCCGGCCGGGTGAGGCGCTGGTCTCCGGGATCGCGCTCGGCGTTGCCGCCACCCTGCTGCTGGGGCTGCTCGCGAACTGGCTCTCGGCCGCGCTGGCTGACGGCGCGATCTTGTTCTACGTGTTCGTCTACACGCTGCTGCTCAAGCGCCGCACCGCGTCGAACATCGTCATCGGGGGAGCGGCCGGCTGCTTTCCCGTGCTGGTCGGCTGGGCGGCCGTCACCGGCACCGTGAGCTGGCCGGCGGTGGTCCTGTTCGCCATCATCTTCCTGTGGACGCCGCCGCACTTCTGGGCGCTGGCGATGAAGTTCCGCGACGACTACGCCGCCGCGAAGGTGCCGATGCTGCCGGTCGTCGCGTCCGCCGCCACGGTCGCGCGCAAGATCCTGCTGTACTCCTACGCCATGGTGGCCGCGACGCTGCTGCTGGCCCCGTACGCCGGCTGGCCTTACGCCGTCTGTGCCGCGGGGCTCGGCGGCTGGTTCCTGCTCGAGGCGCACCGGCTCCGGGCCCGGATCGCGGCCGGGGGCACGTCGCCTGCGCCGATGCGGCTGTTCCACCTGTCGATCGGCTACCTCACGCTGCTGTTCGCGGTGATCGCCGTGACCGCGCTGCTGCCGCGGGGCCACTGGTAGCCGTGCCCCGGCCCCGCTGGACGTTCCTGCTGCAGCCGAGGTGGCTGTGCTGGCACGCGTTCGCGGTGCTTGCCGCCGCCGGGATGATCTGGCTGGGGATCTGGCAGCTGCGCCGAGCCGAGTCGGGCAACGAGCTGAGCTGGGCCTACACGTTTGAGTGGCCGCTGTTCGCCGTGTTCGGCATCTACTTCTGGGTCCGCTCGATCCGGGAGGAACTGCGGCAGGCCGGCGGCCCGCCGGACCCGGCGCGCGCCGCGTCCGAGCGGCCGGCCGAGTCGGCCGATGCCTACGCGGCCCGGCTGCGGGCCGAGGTGCGCGGCCACGGCAAGTGGCACGGCCTGGGCTGATCCGCCGTGATCTGGCCGGCCGCGCGGCGGTACGGTTTCGGCGTGACGGTCGAACTCGACAGTGTGGCCAGCCTGGAGTTCGCGCGCTACCTGCGGCCCGGAGACACGGTGGCGTGGGGCCAGGCCTGCGGTGAGCCGCTGTCGCTGACCGAGGCGCTGGTCGCCCAGCGTGCGACAGTCTCCGGCCTACGGTGCTTCCTGGGCATCCCGTGCACTGACTCGGTGCGGCCCGAGCACGCCGATCACCTGCGGCTGGTTTCCTACTCCGGGGCCGGGCCGAACCAGCTGCTGCTCGGCGCCGGCGTGCTCGACATCGTGCCGGTCCACTATTCGCAGCTGCCGGCCCTGCTGGGCAGCGGTCCGCTGCGGACCGACGCGGTGCTGCTGGCGTTGCCGCCGGCCCGGCCGGACGGCAGCCACGGAATGGGGCTGTGCGCGGACTACGTCGCCACCCTCGTCGGGTCGGCCCGGGTCGTCATCGCCGAGGTCAGCGACCAGATCCCGGATACCGGCTGCCCTCAGCCGCTGCCGCGGTCGGCGCTGGACGTGATCGTGCACACCTCAAGGCCGCCGGCCGAGTACTACGCCGCCCGCCCGGCCGAGGCGGTCGAGACCGCGGTCGCGCGGCTGGTGGCCGGTCTGGTCGAAGACGGCGCGACGCTGCAGCTCGGCATCGGGACGATGCCGTCGGCGGTGCTGGCCGCTCTGGCCGGCCACCGCGACCTCGGGGTGCACTCCGGCATGATCACCGACGCGGTCGCGGCCCTGATCGAGACCGGCGCGGTCACCGGCGCGCGCAAGAGCGTCGACCGGGGCGAGGTAGTGACCGGGTTCCTGATGGGCACCGCGGCGCTCATCGGGCACGCCGCCGGTAACCCCGCCATCGTGCTGGCCGACACCCGCTACACCCACGACCCCGCCGTGCTGGCGGCCCAGCACCGGCTGACCGCGATCAACGCGGCCATCGAGGTGGACCTGACCGGCCAGATCAACACCGAGACGATCCGGGGCCGGTACGTCGGCGCGGTGGGCGGCGCGGCGGACTTCATGCGCGGCGCGGCGGCCTCGCCCGGCGGGCGCGCGATCACGGTGCTGCCCTCGACGGCCGGATCGGCCAGCCGGATCGTGGCGCGGCTGGCCGGGCCGGCCAGCGTCTCCCGCAGCGACGCCGGCCTGATCGTGACCGAGCACGGTGTCGCGGACCTGCGCGGTCAGCCGCTCGCCGAACGGCGGCGGCGAATGCTCGCGATCGCCGACCCGGCGCACCGGGACCTGCTCGCGGCGCAGCCAGTCTGAAAACGCGCGTCGCCTGAACCGCGGGCGCCCGAATCGTCGTGGAGTTCTACCGTACGGTGCGTAGAACTCCACGGTAATTTGATCTTGGCGCCGGACTGATCAGTCCTCGCGATCTAGCGCCTTGCGCGGGTGCGCGCCGTCCACATAGCCCACGAACGGCGGGTAGATGTTGTAGCCCAGGAGCTCCTGCAGCCGCTCGGGCAGTTCCTTCACGACGCCGCGCGGGACCGCGAGCAGGTTGTTCTCCTGCTGCCGCAGCCAGCCCGCCGCGTACTCCAGGATCACCCCGAGCCGCGGCTGCGCGGTCTGGTTCGCCCCGCCGCCGTGCCAGAGGCTGCCGAGGTAGAACATCGCCGAGCCAGGCGACATCACCGCCTGCACGACCGGGTCGTCCGGTCCCGGCCGGCGGCCCGGCTCCCAGGCATGGCTGCCGGGGATGAACCTGGTGGCGCCGTTCGCCGCGGTGAATTCGTCCAGCGGCCACATCGTGTTGACCACCAGCGGCGGATGCGGCTCGGGCACTGGGTAGATCGAGTCGTCGCGGTGCAGGATCTGCGCCTGCTCGCCCGGCCCGATGCGGATGCCGACCGGGGCGCTGAGCTGGTAGTGCCCGAGCACCTGGTCCAGCACGTCCAGCAGCAGCGGATCGGTGGCGGCCCGGTCGAACAGCCGGGTCTTGGCGAACAGTGCGTAGACCCGCTGGGTGGAGTAGCCCTCGAACGGATTGCGTCCGGTGGGCGTGGCCCGCAGCACCCGGTCCAGGTCCGCACGGGCCGCCCGCACGTCGTCATCGGCCATCATGCCGGTGACGACCACGTAGCCGTCGTCCATCAGCCGCTGCGCGACATCCCGGCCGGCGGACGTCGCGGCTGGCATCGTTGCCGTCATCAAGCCGAGCCTAGGACAGTTCCCCGCAGTTCGGCAGATCCCCGGGGCCGGCCGCCAGCTCTCGCGCGACGCCATAGGTGAGGTGCCGGGGGTGCACCAGGAGCGCCCTGGCCAGCTCCCGGATCTGCAACCGCCGGGGCGTCAGCAGCTCCTCGCTGAACCGCCAGGCCGCGGCCTCGTCCGCACCGAAGCGCGGCCGGATGGCCTGGCGGAACCGGCGGGCGTCGCCGCCGTCCTGTCGCCAGGCCGCCAGAAACGCGCGCAGCCCGGCATCCCCGGTCAGCATCGTCCAGTCCATCAGCCGCTCCGCGAGCTGGCCGGCCGCGTCCACGACGAACGACAGCTCGCCGCCGCCGGCGACGCCGTGCACCCGGCCTTCGCTGGCGTGATCGCGCCGGTCCGGGCCATGGTGGATGCTGGCCGAGCTGAATCGCGCGCCGATCGCGAGCGCGGCGACCGCGTGCCCCGCCTCGTGCCAGGCTGTGCGGACTATCGCCGCCCTGGCCGGGGCGTAGCTGGCCTGGCAGCCGCACTCGTACCGCTGCCGGATCCAGCGATCGTGCACGATCGAATAGTCGTCATACCGCGCCGCCCGGCCGAGCTCGGCCCGGATCGCCGCCACCGCACGAGCCTGCGCCGGGGTAAGCCTGGCGGCTGCGGATACGGTCATGAAGCTCCTGATTCGGCGGGCGGTTTACGGCAGACTACGCGCTGTGGCAGGCAATCTCAGCCGCAGCGGGCTGGACGCGATCCGGGCCGCCGCGCAGCGACACGTGGCCGACGACAACGTGCCGGGTCTGGTGGCCCTCGTGGCCAGCGGCGACCAGGTGCACGTGGCGGCGCTCGGCCGGCTGTCGGTCGGCGGCCCGCCGGTCGCGCGGGACTCGTTGTTCATACGCGGCCCTGGGCTAGCGCCCGGGGCCGCGGCGGCCGGTATTTCCCGTCGGGCGCTTACGCGGCCCTGGGCTAGGAGTCGGGCTGCTTTTTCGCCCGGCTCGGCGCCACCCTCGGCGGCTCACCCGGCTGCTTCGGGTAGACCGGTGGCCAGGGCGCGTCCGGGATCCCGTTCTCCAAGTCCCGCGCCTGCAGCTGCAGGAACGGTTCCAGCGACTGCGGATCGGCGTCCATGTCCCGCCACGGGTCGCCCACCGTCTCGAGCCGGGCCGGCAGTGACGCGATCGTGAACTGGTCCGGGTGGATCTCGTCGATCTCGTCCCAGTGCAGCGGCGTGGAGACCTGCGCGCCCGGCCGGGCCCGGACCGACCACGCGCCGAAGACGGTCTTGTGCGGCGCGTTCTGATTGAAGTCGACGAACACCCGGGCGCCGCGCTCTTCCTTCCACCAGGCGGCGGTGATCAGGTCCGGCTGGCGCCGCTCCAGCTCGCGCGCGATCGCCACCGCGGCGCTGCGGACCTGATAGGAGTCCCACTGCGGCGCCAGCCGGATGTAGACGTGCACGCCGCGGTTGCCGGTCGTTTTCGGGTAGCCGGTGACGCCGGACTCGGCCAGCAGCGCGCGCAGTTCGCGGGCCGCGCCCCTGATGTGGGTGAAGTCGGTACCCGGGCTCGGATCGAGGTCGATGCGCAGCTCGTCGGTGTGCTCGGGATCGGCCGCCAGGTACGGCCAGACGTGGAAGCCGAGGCAGCCCAGATTGACCGCCCAGAGCACATGATCGAGGTCAGCCGCGACCAGCGCCTCCGAGGTCGTGCCGTTCGGCGTCGACACGACCGTCGTCTGCAGCCAGGCCGGCTTGTTCTTCGGCACCCGCTTCTGGAAGAACGACGGGCCGCCCGCGCCCTCGGGGAACCGCTGCAACAGCACCGGGCGGCCGCCCATGGTGCGCATCAGCGGCTCGGCGACGCGCTCGTAGTGCGCGGCCAGGTCACCCTTGGTCTCGCCACGCTCGGCGAAATAGACCTTGTCCGGAGAGGTGATCAGGTCGCTCATCGAATGGGCCTTCCGATCGGCACCCGCTGCAAGACCTCATACTCCAGCAACGGGAACGTAGTTTCCCGTACCACCAGTAGCTCGCCGATCTCCGTGTCGATGGCCACATCTACGCCCCCGAGCAGGTCCAGGAGCCGGGCCGGGTCGCGCAGCGGCTGCCGGTACCGGAACAGGCTGACGTGCACCAGCGGGCCCTTCGTCAGCGGCCAGCGCAGGTCCAGCCTGGCGGTCAGCCGCTCGCGCAGCCCGGTGACCGGGTTCGGCGCGTCGGCCACGGCGATGACGGCGGCGTCGGTCGCGACCAGGCGGCGGAAGGACAGCCGCAGCGGACCGGCCTCGGCCGCGGCGGCGGCTGCGATCCCCGCCAGCCAGCCGGGGCCGTGCTGCCGCCAGATCTCGTCCTTGTCGTGGTCAACCGGGCGGAAGACCGGGATGAGGAAGCCCACGGTGCTGTGCAGGGCCGCGGGCGGCTGGCGGTGCAGCTCCGGCTCGATGGCCTGCACCTGGTCCTGGACGGCGGCCAGGGCGGCCGCCATGGCCGCCGGCGGCCGGCCGATGACCAGGTAGCCCAGGCACGGCTCGCCCCACCGCGCGGCCAGCGTCAGCCGGTTCCCGAGCACCGCGGGCGCGTGCTCGGCCTGTACCTGACCCGGCAGGTCAGCGGCCTGGATTTCGGTCATCGAACTCCTGGTGACGGCGAGGCGGGCTCCTGGCCACCCTAGCGGGGGCACGGCGCCCCCACTGGGTACCGAATCGGCACCCGGAGCTACCGGATCCGTGCCCAGTGGGCCGAGCCGGGGGTCCTCGCCGCCCCCCGGGCGAGCGCGCATAGGGTGGTTGCCCGGAAGAGGGAGGGCGATGACCGATCCAGGGCTTTCCCGCCGCCTGGCGGAGATCGCGGGCCATCCCGGCGGCGGTGCGGCGGCGGAGACGCTGCGGAGCTGGCTTGACGGGGCCCAGCCGTTTGTGAACCAGGCCGAGCTGGCCCGGTTTGCCGAGCTGGCGCCGGCCGGGCTGATCGTGGACTCGTTCCGGTGCGACATCCCGTTCGGCACCGGCGGCCGCCGGGGCCGGGTCGGCATCGGGCCGAACCGGATCAACACCCGGACGCTGGCGCTGACGGTCGCGGGCCACTGCGAGTTCCTGCGCAAGACCGCCGAGTCCGACGACCTGCTGGTCGTCGTCGCGAACGACACCCGGGTGTTCACCGACATCAACCAGTTGCACACGTTCATGGGCCCGGACTGGTCGCTGCTCGGCACCAGCTCCCGGAGCCTCGCGCAGCTGGCCTGCCAGATCTACGCGGTCTACGGGGTCGAGACGCGCATGACGGCGCCAGGGGACGCCAGCGCGTACATGCCGACGCCGGAGCTGTCCTTCGCGATCAGGGACCTGCGCGCGGCCGGGGGACTGAACGTCTCGGCGTCGCACAATCATCCGGACGACAACGGCCTCAAGGTCTACACGCCCACCGGCGGCCAGTACTGCCCGCCGGACGACGCCACCCTCTCCAGCACGGTCGAGCAGGTGGTGCTCGACCCCCGGATCGAGGAGCTGGTGGCCGGGCACGCCGGCGCGGCCGCCGAGATCGACGCCGGGGTGCACCGCCGGTACATCAGCATGTACACCGACCGGGCGGCGACGCTGTGCCGGTCCTCGGCGGCTTTGCGCGCCGGCGCGCCGATCGTGTACACGCCGCTGTGCGGCACCGGACTGGCGAACGTCGGGGAGACCGTGACCGGCGCCGGATTCGACCTGCGGGTGCCGCCCGACCAGTATCCGGACGGATCGTTCGCGGCCATCCCGCTCCGCTCGCCGAACCCGGAGATCCCCGGCGTCACCGACCCGGCGATCGAGTTCGCCGACTCGCTCGGGGCCGAGCTGGTGCTGTCCACCGACCCGGACGCCGACCGGCTGGGCGTCGAGGTCCGGCTCGCGCCGGGGGACTGGCGGCACCTGACCGGCAACCAGATCGGCGCGATCCTCGGCTACTTCCTCGTCGCGGATCCCGACGGACCACGGCTGTCCGGGTCCATGATCACGACGGTGGCGACCAGCCGGGTGCTGCGCGCGATCGCCGGGCTCGGCGCCGGGATCGAGCTGACCGACGACCTGATGATCGGCTTCAAGTTCATCGGCCAGCTGCTCGACAACGCCGAGGCAGCCGGCGCGCGGCCGGATCTGGTCCTGGCGTCGGAGGAGAGCCACGGCTACCTCACCACCACCCACCTGCGGGACAAGGACGCGGCCTCCGGCGGCTACCTGATCGCGCACCTGCACGCGCTGATGCGCAGCCGCGGGCAGACGCTGTGGGACTACCTGATGGGCGTGTTCGACGCCACCGGCGTGCACATCGAGTACGGCCGGTCGCTGGTGCTCCTGGGCGCGGAAGGGGCGCAGACCATCCGCGCGGTGATGCGCTCGCTGCGCGCTGAGCCGATGCGATTCATCGGTTCCGAGCCAGTGACTGGCAGGCAGGACTTCCTGGTCGACGGCACCACCGGCCCGCTGACCGAGGGCGAGAAGTCATCGAGGGACGTGCTGGAGATCAGCAGCGAGCACTACCGCGTCGTGATCCGGTCATCCGGTACCGAGGCAAAGCTGAAGTACTACTTCGACTACCGCGAGCGGCCCGGTGCGGCCGGCCCTGGGCCGGCCAACACTGCGGCGGAGCGGTACCGGCTGGCCGAGCCGGCCGTCCGGGCCGACTGCGCGGCCGTGTACGCGGACCTGGCCGGCCGGGCCGGGTTCGACCTGTCCCCGGCCGCGCTCGAACTGCCGGACGTGCTGCCGATGCAGGAAAAGGCCGCGCGCGGGTAGCCGCCTGCTGACAGGATCCAGCCGGACCGTAACCGCGAGTCGAACCGGAGGCCAGGCAGCATGGATGAGCGCGCGGGTCAGCCCGCCACCGACGCCGACCTCGTCGACGTCGCTGCCCTCGTCACCGCGTACTTCGCCGAGCACCCCGATCCGGCCGAGCCGGACCAGCAGGTGGCGTTCGGCACGTCGGGGCATCGCGGCAGCGCGCTGCGACTCTCGTTCAACGACGACCACATCGCGGCGGCGACGCAGGCGATCTGCGAGTACCGGGCCGCGGCCGGCATCACCGGCCCGTTGTTCATCGGCCGGGACACGCACGCGCTGTCCGAGCCGGCTCTCGTCACCGCCCTGGAGGTGCTGGTCGCCAACGACGTGCGCGTCCTCGCGGACAGCCGGGATGGCTACACGCCGACGCCGGCCCTGTCCCTGGCCATCCTCGGGCACAATGCCAGCGGCGACGCCGGCCAGGCGGACGGCATCGTGGTCACCCCGTCGCACAACCCGCCCGAGGATGGCGGCTTCAAGTACAACCCGCCGGACGGCGGCCCGGCGGGCACCGAGATCACCGGTCAGATCCAGCGGCGCGCGAACGAGCTGCTGACGGCCGGGCTGCGCGAGGTCAAGCGCATCCCGATCGCACGGGCGCGGGCGCAGACCGGCCGCTACGACTTTCTCGGCGCCTACGTCGGTGAGCTGACCGCGGTCGTGGACATGGACGCGATCAAGGCCGGGGGTGTGCGGATCGGCGCCGACCCGCTGGGCGGCGCCAGCGTCGCGTACTGGGGCGAGATCGCCAGCCACTACGGGCTCGACCTCACCGTCGTCAACCCGCACGTGGACCCCACGTTCCGGTTCATGACCCTGGACTGGGACGGCCGGATCCGGATGGACTGCTCGTCGCCGAGCGCGATGGCGTCGCTGATCGGGCGCCGGACTGACTTCGCGATCGCCACCGGGAACGACACCGACGCCGACCGGCACGGCATCGTGACGCCGGACGCGGGCCTGATGAACCCCAACCACTATCTCGCCGCGGCGATCGAGTACCTGTTCGCGAGCCGGACCGGCTGGCCATCCGGCGCCGCCGTGGGCAAGACAATGGTCAGCTCCTCGATGATCGACCTGGTGGCCGACAAGACCGGCCGGGACCTGATGGAGGTGCCGGTCGGCTTCAAGTGGTTCGTGCCCGGCCTGCTCAACGGCAGCGTCGGGTTCGGCGGCGAGGAGAGCGCGGGCGCGTCTTTCCTGCGCATGGACGGCCGGGTCTGGACGACCGACAAGGACGGGATCATCCTCGACCTGCTCGCCGCCGAGATCACCGCCGCCACCGGCAGCACGCCGAGCGAGCGCTACCGGGCCCTCACCGAGCAGCTCGGCGATCCCGTCTACGCGCGGATCGACGCCCCGGCCAGCCGGACGCAGAAGGCCGCGCTGAGCAAGCTGTCCCCGGACCAGTTCGCGGCCGGCACGCTGGCCGGCGACGAGGTGCGGGCGCGGCTGACGACCGCGCCCGGCAACGGCGAGCCGCTCGGCGGGATCAAGGTCGTCACCGATTCCGGCTGGTTTGCAGCCCGGCCGTCGGGCACCGAGGACGTCTACAAGCTGTACGCCGAGTCCTTCCGCGGCCCGGGTCACCTGGCCCGGATTCAGGCCGACGCGCGGGAAGTGCTCGCGTCGGTGCTCGGCTAGCGCGGGCTCAGGTCGTCCGAGCGGCCCGCGGCCAGGCGGGACCACTGCGCGGTCGGCCGCCCGTCGGTGCGGAACTGATCGCCGTTGGTGCGGAACCGCTGCGGCCAGCCCGCGGGCGAGTCCTCCCAGAGCTCCTGCCGGCCGTAGGCCGTGATGTCCAGCAGCCCGTAGCTCGGCGCCCACGCCTCGGCGGCCCGGTCGCTGCTCCAGTACGTCTCGAATACCCGGTCGCCGTCGCGCAGGTAGCACACCTGCATGCCGAACCAGCGCCCGGCGAGCAGCGCGTCCGCGGAGTCCCTGGCCGAGTACCACGGCACATCCCAGCCCATGAAGTCCCGGTACGCGGCGCTCTCGGCGTACGGACCCTCGCAGAACGTCGCATAGGTGACGTCCCGCGCGTGCAGGTAGGACAGCTCGCGCACCTGCCCGGTGAAGAACGTGCAGCCTTCGCACTGCTCGGCCGCGGGCTTGTTGTCGTGCCACATGTGGAAGTAAGCGATCAGCTGCCTGCGGCCCTCGAACACGTCTAGAGCGGGAACGGGGCCGTGCTCGCCGGTGACTGTGATCGACGCATCGACCTCGACCATGGGCAGCCGCCGCCGGGCCGCGGCGATCGCGTCGCCTTCCCTGGTGTGCGCCTTCTCCCGGACCAGCAGCTCGTCGAGCTGGGCCTGCCAGGCCGCCCGGTCCGTGATCGCGGGCAGCGCCGCGTGCTCTACCTGGTCGTTCATCGTCGCCTCCAGTGCCGGTCGATCGGTTCAGTTAACCGACGATCGGCCGGCCTGTCCATGGACACCAGGCCCCGGCGCACGGACCCTGGCGCCCCGGTCGATGATGGATGCCGTGCCCGAGAATGGTCTGGCCGCCCTCGTCGTGCACGGCGCGCGGGCCAGCCGGCTGGCCGGCCTCCAGGACGCGTTCGCCGCGCTGGCCGCGGCGCGCGGGTATGCCGCGTCGGTCCTGCGGACGGCGCCCGCCGACAGCGGCGAGGCAGCGGCGCGAACCGCGCTGGCGGCGGGCGCGACCGTGGTCATCGCGGCCGGCGGCGACGGCACGGTGCGGGCGTGCGCGCAGGTGCTGGCGGGGACGGCCGTGCCGCTCGCGATCGTGCCGGCCGGGTCGGCCAACCTGACCGCGCGCGCGCTCGGACTGCCGCGCGGGCTGACCGCCGCGCTCGAGACGGGCCTGGGCGACACAGAGCGGCTGCTGGACCTGATCTCGGCCGACGGCATGGTGTGCGTGGCCATGGCCGGCCTCGGGGTCGACGCCGCCGTGGTCGGCGCGACGTCGGACCGGCTGAAGAGCCGGGCCGGCTGGCCGGCCTACGCTGCAGCGGCCCTGCGCCACCTGCGCGCCCCGCTGACCGAGGTCAGCATCCGGCTGGACGACGCGCCGCCGCTGGTCCGGCGGGTGCGCGGCGTGGTCGTGGGCAACTGCGGGCTGCTGCCTGGCGGCTTCCCGATCCTGCCGGACGCGCGCCCCGACGACGGCGTCCTGGACGTCGGCATCCTGGCGCCGGCCAGCCTGGCCGGCTGGGTCAGCGTCGGCTACCGGGCGATGCTGGCGAGCCGCCGCGACGACACCCGGCTGGAGCGCCTGCGCGCCCGCAGCGTCGAGGTCAGGGCGGCCGAGCCACTGCCACGGCAGGTGGACGGCGAGGTCATCAGCCCCGGCCGGGACCTGTCCGCCTGCATTCTGCCCGGCGCGCTGCGCGTGCGCGTCACGGCCGCGGGCGGGGCACCGCGCGGACGGCGACCTGGCTGACCGCAGGCAGCGGAACCCCGAGCCCGGTCACCTTCCCGGTCGCCGCGTTCACGGCCACGAGCTTGCCGTCGCCGGTGGCCACGAACAGCCACCGGCTGTCGGGCGACCAGGCCATGTCCTGGTTCTCCGGGCTGGGTGCCAGCGGCAGTCTGACCGGGACGTTGGCGCCGGTGCCGAGGTTGACCAGCCGCAGCACCGGGCTCATGCCGCCCTCGCTCGGCACGGCGGCGAACCGCCCGTCGGGTGAGGTCGCTCCGAGGCTCGGCCAGGCGAAAACCGGGACCACCGGGCCGCCCCGGAGGAGTACGTGCTGCGCGCCGGTGACCGCGTCGATCACGACGTTCCAGCAGCGCAGGCCGCGACAGGCGAACCCGAGCCAGTCCACCGGCCCGACCGCGAGCACGGTCGCCCGCACCCGCCAGTACCGGGTCGCGCTCGCGTCGTAGGCGGCGTTGCTGGTGTCGAGCACGAGCACGTTGCCGCGCCCGTCCGGGACGGCGGTCGCCGGATTCGCGTCGCCCGGCGGCAGCTGGGCGGTCGTGCCGGTCGGACGCCCGTCGGCGCCGATCAGCAGCAGCGAGGGCGAATGCTCGTTCCCGCCTAGAACCCAGGTCTGACCTGGCTGCGGGCCGGGTAGCAGAACGCCCGGCTCGTAGCGGGCGAGGACCCCGGACAGCGGTCGCGGCTCGTCGCCGTCCGGGATGACGAAGCCGGGCACCTC
This sequence comes from uncultured Actinomycetota bacterium, assembly GCA_963805805.1. GTDB lineage: Bacteria > Actinomycetota > Actinomycetes > Streptosporangiales > Streptosporangiaceae > JAJYUU01. The sequence continues at coordinate 664,598 of CAWDVS010000015.1, forward strand.
ATCGAAGGACCGGATGATCGCCTGGTGCGCGCCGACGATAAACGCGACGTCCGGGCTGTTGGACTCCAGGTCGGGTACCGGGGTCGTGGTGATCCGGCCGGCCGCGAGGCTGATCGCGATCATCGAGTCCGGGCCGCGGGCGAACAACTGCCAGCCGGCCGTGACCCCGAGCAGCGGCCGGCCCAGCGTCCGGACCGATACCGGGGGCAGCTGCGCTTGCGGGAGCGGGTGCGGATGCGGGTGCGGGTGGCTACCTCCGCCGCCTGAGCGCGCCAGCGCGACCGCGCCGGCCGCGATGACGACGAGCGCGAGCAGCGCGGGGGTCAGCCACGAGCGCCGGGCCGGGCGATCCGGGCCGGTATCGAGCACCTCGTCGCGGTCCCGGCCGTAGGGATCCCGGCCGGAGTAGGTCACCTCTCCATCTTCGGTGCCGGCCGCGGCCTGCACCAGTGCGCCCGGCCCCGGGCTTGGCCAGCGCAGGGGCCCGCGGCCGGGCAGGTCACAATGGGAGGACACACCCGGGCAGGCGAACTATGCCCAGCTTGCGTCATGGAGGCAGCCGTCATGAATTACCAGGTCACGAACCCGGCCACCGGAAAGATCGAGAGCGAGTACCCGACCGCCACCGATGCCGAGATCGCCGCCATACTGGCGAGCGCAGCCAGCGGCTACGCGTCCTGGAAGACGACCGACATGGCGCACCGGGCGCAGATCGTGGCCAGGGTCGGCCAGCTGCACGCCGAGCGCGCGGACGAACTGGCCGCGATCATCACCAGGGAGATGGGCAAGCCGACCCGGCAGGCCAAGGGCGAGGTGCTGTTCACCGCGTCGATCTACAAGTACTACGCCGACAACGCGGCCGAGCTGCTCAAGGACCAGCCGCTGCAGTCCAACACGCCGGGCACGGCGGTCGTACGCAAGACCTCGATCGGCCCGGTCCTCGGCATCATGCCCTGGAACTACCCGTACTACCAGGTGGCCCGGTTCGCCGCGCCGAACCTGATGATCGGCAACACGGTGGTGCTCAAGCACGCGCCGCAGTGCCCGGAGTCCGCGCTCGCGATGGCCCAGATCTTTACCGACGCGGGCCTGCCCGGCCGACGCCTACATCAACGTCTTCGCCAGCAACGAGCAGGTAGCGACCATGGTGGCCGATCCGCGCATCTGCGGCGTGTCGGTGACCGGCAGCGAGCGCGCCGGGTCGGCGGTGGCCGCCGCGGCCGGGCAGAACCTGAAGAAGGTCGTGCTCGAGCTGGGCGGGTCGGACCCGTTCATCGTGCTGGACGCGCCGGACATCGGCGCGGTGGCCAAGGCCGCGGTCGGTGCCCGCATGGCCAACGCCGGCCAGGCCTGCAACGCCGCCAAGCGCATGATCGTGGCCGACTCGGTCTACGACGACTTCATGGGCCAGTTCGTGCCGCTGATGGCCGCTCAGGTCACGGGCGACCCGACCGACCCGGCCATCACCTACGGGCCGCTGTCCTCCGAGCAAGCCGCCGTCAACCTGATGAGCCAGATCGAGGACGCGGTGACCAAGGGCGCGACCGTGCACACCGGCGGGCACCGCATGGACCGGCCGGGCGCCTTCGTAGCGGCCACCGTGCTCTCCGGCGTTACGCCGGAGATGCGGGCGTTCAGCGAAGAGCTGTTCGGCCCGGCGGCCGTCGTGTACCGGGTCAAGGATGCGGACGAGGCCGTGGCGCTGGCCAACAGCAGCGCGTATCGGGCTCGGCGGCTCGGTCTGGACGACCGACGAGGCGCTGGCCGCGGACATAGCCGACCAGCTGGAGGTCGGCATGGTCTGGATCAACCGGACTGAGGGCGGCGGCGCGGAGCTGCCGTTCGGCGGGACCAAGCGCTCCGGCGTCGGCCGGGAACTCGGGCCGCTCGGCATCGAGGAGTTCGTGAACAAGAAGCTCATCCACACCAAGCCCGCGGACGCCTAGCCAGGCACGTCCGCCTCCTACCGCCACTGGGCGCCGGCGGCGGTAGGAGGCGCTAGCGCCCTTTACTGCCAGAGTGGCCGGGGCACCTCGAATCCGACCGGGGTGCCCCACTGGTTGCGGTAGGCGACCTCGTGCGCGGGGCGGCGCGGCGCGATGCCCCAGCGCCCGCGCGGGTAGCCGAACGACACGCAGCAGGCCATCACCCAGCCCTTGTTTTCCGGCACGCCGAGGATGCGCAGCGCCTGCTCGCCGTGGAAGATGCCGAGCACCGAGCGTGAGCGCGCTGCCGACGCCCTCGGCCCTGGCGGCCAGCTGGGCGCTCCAGATCGCCGGGAAGATCGACCCGCCGGTCGGGTCGCCGCGGCTGAACGCGAACAGGAACAGCGGCACGTCCTCGAAGTGGTCGGCGAGGTACTGCGCCGACGCCTGCACTCGCAGCAGGGACGCGCTGTCCGGGTCTTCCGGCGCGCTGCGCGCCTTCTCCAGGTTCTCCCGGTAGAAGGTGTCCCAGAGCTGGCCGATCGCGTCCCGGTACAGGGGGCCGAGCTGCGCCTTCACCGCCGGGTCATCGACCAGCAGGAACCGCCAGCCCTGCGCGTTCCCGCCGCTCGGCGCGCGGATGGCCGCGTCGAGGATGCGCGTTTGCACCTCGGCCGGGATGGGGTCAGGTCGCACCCGCCGCATCGCCCTGGTGGTGTACAGCGCCTCGTAGACGTCCACGTCGCACCTCTCGTTCCGCGGTCCTGGGCCGGATCATCGCACATCCGTCCCGGTCTGCCCGCACGGTGCCGTTGAAGTCCGGTGCCGCCGCGCGCGCACCGGCGCGGATCATAAGGTGGCGATATGGACTACACCCACCTCGGCCGCAGCGGCGTCTCGGTCAGCAGAATCTGCCTGGGCACGATGAACTTCGGCTCGTACACCGAGCCGGCCGACGCGCACCAGATCATGGATCACGCGCTAGATCAGGGCGTCAACTTCTTCGACACGGCGAACACCTACGGCCGGCCGCGGGCCGAGGGCGTCACCGAGTCGATCCTCGGCGACTGGTTCGCTGGCGGCCAGGGCCGCCGCGACAAGGTCGTGCTGGCGACCAAGCTCTACGGCGGCAAGGGGGAGTGGCCGAACGACCGGTTCCTGTCGGCGGTCAACATCCGGCAGGCGTGTGAGGCGTCGCTGCGGCGGCTGCAGACCGACCACATCGACCTCTACCAGATGCACCACGTCGACCGGTCGACGTCGTGGGACGAGATCTGGGAGGCGATGTCGGTCCTGCGCAGGCAGGGCAAGGTGATCTACTTCGGGTCGTCCAACTTCGCCGGCTGGCACCTCGCGCAGGCGCAGGAGGCCGCGCGCCGGCACGGCAGCTTCGGGCTCGTGTCCGAGCAGTCGCTGTACAACCTCGCCGCGCGGACGGTCGAGCTCGAGGTGCTGCCGGCCTGCGAAGGCTACGGTCTTGGCGTGCTGCCGTGGAGCCCGCTGCACGGCGGGCTGCTGAGCGGGATTCTCAGCCGCGAGTCCACCGGGCGCACCGGCGGCGGCCGGTCCGCCGAGGGCCTGGAAGCGCGGCGTGAGCAGGTCGAGGCGTACGAGGCGTTCTGCGCCGAGCTCGGGCATCCGCCTGCCCAGATCGCGCTCGCCTGGCTGCTGCACCAGCCCGCGGTGACCGCGCCCATCGCCGGGCCGCGGACGCTGGAGCAGCTGGACGGGGCGATCAGCGCCACCCAGATCAAGCTCGACGAGAAGGCGCTCGGGCGGCTGGACGAGATCTTCCCCGGCCCCGGCGGCGCCGCGCCGGAGGCCTACGCCTGGTGAGCGGCCAGTCGGCCCGGCGCTGTAGTCAGCGATTTTTCCGGTCTTACTAGGCAAAGTCTCAGGATCGGGTAAAGCTGGGCACATGGGGCCAACCAAGCCAACGGCAGGAGGTCAGATGGCCACAGTGAGATTTGGCTTAGGAGCGGCGGCCGCCGCGGTCGTACTCGGGCTGAGCATGACTGCGGGCGCTGCGAGCGCGAGCACCAGCACTGGCAGCGCCGGCCCGGCCGGCGTCGACAATTGTCTCGCCCACGTCGTCGGCGGTCAGAGCGAGGACTGGTACAACTACTACACGCCGGGCTGCACGGGTCACGACGAGCCGGAACTCGACCCGGTCTCGTCCGCGCCCCGCTCGGCCCAGAACGTCACCTGGCGCGTCACCCTTCCCGCCGACGGTAAGTTCCCGGTGTCCAGCGTCGGGCCGACCTTCTGGTTCGGCGGCACGGTCAAGGACACGAACCCCGCCAAGATCGGCGGCGAGGGTTTCCTGGAGTTGCAGTTCTATCCGGACGCGACGACCACGCGGTGCACGGCGGGCGGCGGATTCCGGATCCAGCACACTCCCGACGTGTACACGGCGTGCTCGCCGGTCTGGACTATCCAGGCTGGCGCCAACGGTGCGATCAATGAGCCGGCCGCGTTCAACGCTATGCTCACGACCGCTGACGGCACCGGACCCTTCGTGATGCACGCCCTCGACATCGTCGATGTGCACATCTGGGCGCCGACGTCGACCTCGGCCTACCAGGAGCAGGTCAGAGACGAGACCACCCACCAGAAGTCGGGCGTGATCGTGCTCAACAGCCCGGGCGACGGCCCGCTGACGCCCGAGTTCAGCACGCAGGAGATCGGCAACGCGCTCGACTGGGGCGGCGTGTGGGACACGCCCATGGCGTTCGTCTGGGAGATCGGCCACTCGGACGAGTTCGGCTCCACCCCGGGTGCGTTCTGCGTTCCGGGTCAGACAAACTGCGGGTCGTTCAACCGCGCCAACTGGGCCGGCTTCCAGCCAATCCGGATCATTGATGTCACCTTCGGCGACGGGTCACACCCGCGGAACTGGGCCGTGGTCTCCGACACCGGCGGCAAGGCCGAGGTGCTCGGTAACTCCTTCGTCGGCCCGACCGACTGCACGAAGTACGGCGGCCCGTACTGCATCTACCCGTGGTTCTCGTGGGACGGTTCTGCCTTGAATTACGGCGTGACGTATCCCGACACGGCCGACGCGCTTGGCAAGGCAAATCAGTTCCGGCAGACGGCGACATGTCCTGAGGACGGTGTCTTCGCGGGCAATACCTACTGCGACACGATCGTCCGGTAGCCAGCGGACACACGGCGAGGCGGGCACGGCTGGTGTCCGCCTCGTCCGCCGCCCGGACCGGACTAGTGCACGTCAGCTGACGAAGGACAACCGGACGTCGCGATCGGGATTGTCGACGTTGAGGTCGACCACGGTGACCGACTGCCAGGTGCCGAGCCCCAGCCGCCCGCCCAGCACGGGCATCGTGACCGACGGCGGCACGAAGGCGGGCAGTACGTGCGACCGGCCGTGGCCGCGTGACCCGTGCGCGTGCCGCCACGACTCGTCGACGGGCAGCAGCCGGGCGAGCACGGCGAGCAGGTCGTGGTCGCTGCCGGCGCCGAGCTCCAGGATGGCCACCCCGGCGGTGGCGTGCGGCACGAACACGTTCAGCAGCCCGTCCCCGCCCGCCGCCGCCTCGCGGGCGAACTGCTCGCACTGCCTGGTGATGTCGTGCACGCTGTCGCGGCCGCCGGTGTGCACCCGGAACGTCGTCGTCTGCATGCCAGCAGACTCTCAGGTGCGCAGGTAGGACGCGCCGTTCAGGTCCAGGATCGAGCCGCTCGCCCAGGTCGCCTCCGGCGAGGCCAGGTACAGCACCGCGGCGGCGATCTCCTCGGGCCGGGCCACGCGGCCGAACGGGCTCTGCGCGCGGATCGCGTCCCCGCGCTCGCCCTGCAGGTGCGCGGCGGCCATGTCGGTCTGCACGAAGCCAGGCGCGACGGCCGAGACCGTGATGTTGTGCGGCGCGAGCGCGATGGCGAGCGACTGGCCGAGCGCGTTCAGGCCGGCCTTGCTCGCGCCGTAGGCGGGCTGGCCGGGCTCGCCGCGGAACGCGCCGCGGGAAGACACGTTGACGATCGCGCCGCCGCCGCCCGCGATCATGTGCTGCACCGCGCACCAGGTCACGTTCGCGCTGCCCGTCAGATTCACGCCGATCGTCTGCTGCCAGGCGGCCTGCCACTGCTCGTAGCTGACCTCGGTGATCGGGTGTGCGACGAAGTTCGCCGCGTTGTTCACCAGCACGTCGAGCCCGCCGAGGTGCCCGGCCGCGGCGTCGACCATGCGCTGGACCTCAGCCGGATCGGCCAGCTCGGCCTGCACGACCGTGTGCCCGGCGCCGGGCAGGCTGGCCTGCAGCTCCGCGGCCAGCTCCGGCGAGCCGCGATGGTGGATGGCGACGCGGTCGCCGGCCGCGGCGAACGCCTCGGCGATGGACCGGCCGATGCCGCGGGAGGCGCCTGTTACCAGGACTGAGCGGTTAGTCACCTGACGACCTTAACGTCCGGGCCCGGCGGCGGAACGGCGTGCCCGCCGGTACGCCCGACCGGTAAGGCGGAACAATGGTGCGCATGCCAGATTCCTCCGGTCACCCCTCGTCCGCCCGCCCGGTCCGGGACGCCGCCGACCAGTACGTGCAGGCGTATGCCGAGCTCGATCCGCTGGTCGGCACCGAGTTCGGCCTGCCCGTCGCCCAGGACCGGCTGCCGGACCTGTCCCCGGCCGGCCAGCAGACGCTCGACGACCTGCGTCGCCGCACGCTCGCGGACCTCGGCGCCCTCGAGCAGGCCGCGGACGGCGGGTTCGCCGACCCGCACGAGCGCAGGTGCGCGCGGCTGCTGCGGGAGCGGCTGGAGGCCGAGCTGGCCGTCAGCGACACCGGCGAGATGCTCAGGTTCGTCTCCGAGATCTTCGGCCCGCACGAGCAGGTCCGGTCCGCGTTCCTGCTGATGCCGGCCGATACCCCGGCGGACTGGGCCGTGATCGCGCGGCGGCTGACGGCGGTGCCGCAGGCGCTGGCCGGCTACCGCGAGTCGCTGGCCGAGGGCGGCAGGCGCGGCCTGTACGCCGCACCGCGGCAGGTGCAGACCGTCGCCAGCCAGCTGGATAGCTGGCAGGCAGCGGCCGGCGGCGCGGGCTGGTTCGCCGAGTTCGCGGCGACCGCCACCGGCCTGCCAGACGCGTTGCGGACCGACCTGGACCGGGCCGCGTCGGTCGCGAACGCGGCCGTCACCAGCCTGCGCGACTGGCTGCGCACCGACTACCTGCCCGCCACCACCGGGACGCCGGACGGCATCGGCGCGGACCGGTACCGGGTGCTCGCGCGCTACTGGACCGGGTCGGATCTGGACCTCGCCGAGGCCTACGAGTGGGGCTGGTCGGAGTACCGCCGGATCTGGGCCGAGATGATCGAGCAAGCCGCGCCGATCCTGCCTGGCAGCACGCCGAAGCAGGCGATGGATCACCTGGAGGAGCATGGCCAGGCGATCGACGGCGTGGCGGAGATCCGCCGCTGGCTGCAGGACCTGATGGATCAGGCCATGACCCAGCTGAACGAGACGCACTTCGACCTGCCGGATCCGATCAAGGTGGTCGAGGCCAGGATCGCGCCGGCCGGCAGCGGCGCCGCGCCGTACTACACGAACCCGTCGCTGGACTTCGCCCGGCCCGGCCAGACCTGGCTGCCGACGATGGGCAAGACGACCTTCCCGGTCTGGGGTCTGGTCAGCACCTGGTACCACGAGGGCGTGCCCGGCCATCACCTGCAGCTCGCGCAGTGGACGTACCTGGCCAGCCAGCTCTCCACGTACCAGACGACGGTCGGGGGCGTGAGCGCGAACATGGAGGGCTGGGCGCTGTACGCGGAGCGGCTGATGGACGAGCTCGGCTTCCTGACCGACGCCGGCGTCCGGATGGGCTATCTGGAGGCGCAGATCGCCCGCGCCATCCGGGTCGTCATCGACATCGGCATGCACCTCGGGCTGGCCGTGCCTGCGGACTCGCCGATGTTCGCGGGCGAACCGTGGACGGCCGAGCGCGGTCTGGAGTTCTTCGCCGCCCACAGCGGCCAGCCGCGGGACTACCTGGAGAGCGAGGTGCACCGCTATCTCGGCGGGGCCGGGCAGGCCATCGGCTACAAGCTGGGCGAGCGGGCGTGGCTGGCGGGCCGGGAGGCGGCCAGGGCGGCGCACGGCCCGGCGTTCGACCTGAAGTCCTGGCACATGGCGGCCTTGTCGCTCGGCTCGCTCGGCCTGGACGACCTCGCCGACGAGCTCGCGCATCTCTGACGGCAGAATGCAGTCCATGTCAGCTACCTCCCCGGCCGGGAACGCCGGGCGCCGGGTCCGCGACGCCGCGGACGGATATGTCGATCAGCTCGCCGCGCTGAACCCGATCGTCGCGACCAGCCTCGGCCGGCCGGAGGGTCAGGACCGGCTGCCGGACCTGTCGCCGGCCGGTGCTGACGCCGAGGCGGAACTGCGCGCGGCGACGCTGGCCAGCCTCGCGGCCGTCGAGGCCGCCGGGCCGCCGGCCGATCCGGACGAGCGCCGCTGCGCCCGGCTGCTGCGCGAGCGGCTGGAGGCCGAGCAGGGGATGTACGCGGCCGCTGAGCACCTGCGCGTGATGTCGAATATCTTCGGGCCGCCCCAGCAGGTGCGCCAGGCGTTCCTGCTGATGCCAGTCGAGACGGCGGACGACTGGGCGACGATCGCGCGGCGGATGGCGGCGGTGCCGGCGCGCCCTGGCCGGGTACCGCGCGGCGCTGGCCGAAGGAGCCAGCCGCGGGTTGCGCGCGGCTCCGCGGCAGGTGCAGACGCTCGCGGGCCAGCTGGCCGACTGGCAACCGGAAGCCGCTGGCCGTGGCTGGTTCGGCGGCTTCGCCGCGGCCGCCGACGTGCCGGCGGCCTTGCGCGCTGACCTGGACCGGGCGACCGCGAGCGCGGACGCGGCGGTCGCGGAGCTGCGCGACTGGCTGCGCGCCGAGTACCTGCCCGGCGCGGCCGGGACGCCCGACGGCGTCGGGTCCGACCGGTACCGGATCTTCGCCCGCCGCTGGCTGGGCGCCAGCCCGGATCTGGCCGAGGCGTACGAGTGGGGCTGGGCGCAGTACCGGGAGATCATGGCCCAGATGACCGCCGAGGCGGCCAAGGTGCTGCCGGGCGCGACCCCGCGGGAGGCGATGCGTCATCTCGACGCGCACGGGCAGATCATCGACGGGCGTCAGCGAGGTCAGGCAGTGGCTGCAGGACCTGATGGACACCGCGATGGACCAGCTCGACGGCACGCACTTCGAGCTGGCCGATCCGGTCCGGGTCGCGCAGGCCATGATCGCGCCGCCCGGCAGCGCGGCCGCGCCCTACTACACCGCGCCATCGCAGGACTTCGCCCGGCCGGGCCGGACCTGGCTGCCGACGATGGGCAGTACGACGTTCCCGGTGTGGGGCCTGTACAGCACCTGGTATCACGAGGGCGTGCCCGGCCATCACCTGCAGCTCGCGCAGTGGACCTACCTCGCCAGCCGGCTGTCGACGTACCAGACGGCCGTCGGCGGCGTGAGCGCGAACACCGAAGGCTGGGCGCTGTACGCGGAGCGGCTGATGGACGAGCTCGGCTACCTGGAGCCGCCGGGCGCCCGGATGGGTTACCTGGACGCGCAGCTGATGCGCGCGATCCGCGTGATCATCGACATCGGCATGCACCTCGGGCTGACCGTGCCCGCGGACTCGCCGATGTTCGCGGCCGAAACCTGGACTCCTGAACTCGCGCTGGACTTCTTCGACGCGCACGTCGGCCGGGGCCGGGACTTCCTGGCCAGCGAGGTCGTCCGCTACCTCGGCCTGCCCGGCCAGGCGATCAGTTACAAGCTGGGGGAGCGGGCGTGGCTGGCGGGCCGGGAGGCGGCCAGGGCGGCGCACGGCCCGGCGTTCGACCTGAAGTCCTGGCACATGGCGGCGCTGTCGCTCGGCTCGCTCGGCCTGGACGACCTGGCCGACGAGCTCGCCGGGCTGTGACCGCCCGCTAGCGCTCGCCCGCGGCGCGCTTGCGCAGGTCGTCGCGTACCTGGTGACCGAGCTTGCGGGTCTCCCGGTGGTTGAGCAGCGCGCCGGCCGCGGCCCCGGTCAGGAACGGGGCCAGCGACAGCGTGCTCTTGCCCGCCTTGACGAGCAGCCGTCGCTCGAGCTTGCGCCGCACCGGCGAGCCCATGGCCAGCGCGAAGCCGCCGGTGGTGATGCGCACGCCGCGGCGGTCGGCCCACGACGACACGTACGCGAGCGTCCGCTGCGCGCGGTTGCCCGGCGCCGGCATGCCGTACGTCTCGTGCAGCTCCGCGATCAGCTTGAGTTCCACCGCGACCAGGCTGAGCGTCTCGACCCCGAGCTCGACCGGCGCGGTCGGGATGAAGGGAACGGCTGCTGCCGCGCCCACAGCCGCTCCGATGCCCGCGGACGCCTTGGCCGCGGTGTCGATGAGCACGTCGGCCAGCTCATCGGCGCTGAGGCCGGGGTACTGGTCGTGCAGCGCGCTGGCGGTGCGGATCGGGATCTTCGGCGCGATCTCCAGCACCTGGGCCGACATCAGCCGGCCGAGTGACTGCAGGCTTCGGCCCGCGTACTGGCCGCCCGAGCGCAGGCCGCGCAGCGACTTCCCGCTGCCGGTCTTCAGCCCGCGCAGCGACTTCCCGCCGCCCGTGCGCAGGCCGCGGACAGACGCCTGGCGGCCGGACTGCAGGCCGCGCCAGGACGCCTCGCGGCTGCGATTCGCCAGCTCGGGGATCTGCCGGGCCAGCCGCTTGCGCAGCGTCGGGTTCTGCGTCTCGCTGATTTCCGCCGCTAGCTCGGCGACCTGGCTGGGGACCAGCTCGACGGCCGAGTCGCGGCGATGACCATTCGGCGTTTCTGCCGTCATAGTCTGCGACCTACCCGAGAAACCCGGATCGACCCGGCCGCGGTCGGGCGTTTTACCGGCCGGTGTCCGCAAACCAGGACTATTCTGACTAGTCAGGCGGCCAGGTGCTCCAGGGCGCGGCGGGTCAGGACCCTGGCCAGGTGCTTGCGGTACTCCCGGTCGGCATGAATGTCCTCGCCCGGCGACGTGTCGTCGGCCGCGAGCGCCGCGGCGTCGGCGGCGCTGGCACCGGCCGCCAGCGCGGCCTCGGCCGCCCGGGCGCGCAGCGGGGTCGGGCCCATGCTGGCCAGCGCGATTCGATCGGCCACCGCGGCGACCCCGACGATCGCCCAGTCGTTCGAGCGGCGCACGAACTTCTGATAGCCCCAGGGGACGCCAGGACGCCGCGGTATGCGCACGGCGGTGAGCAGCTCGTCCGGTTGCAGCGCGGTCTCGAAGTAACCCTGAAAGAAGTCGTCCGCGCTGACGCTGCGGCCGCCGCCGGGGCCCTGCACCTGCACCGAACCACCGAGCGCCACGAGCGCCATCGGCAGGTCGGCGGCCGGGTCGGCGTGCGACAGCGAGCCGCCGATCGTGCCGCGGTGGCGGATCTGCGGGTCACCCACCTGGGCGGCGGCGTACGCGAGCAGCGGCGCCTCGGCCCGGACCAGCGCGGACGCGGCCAGGTCGGCGTGCCGGGTAGTCGCGCCGATGATCAGGTCGTCGCCGTCGGTACTCACGCCCGCCAGCTCGCCGAGCCGTCCGATGTCGACTAGCAGTTCCGGGCTGGCCAGCCGCAGCTTCATCATGGGCAGCAGCGAGTGGCCGCCGGCCAGCACCTTGGCGTCGTCCCCGTGCTCGGCCAGCAGCCCGAGCGCGTGGTCGGCGGACTCCGCCAGGACGTACTCGAACGGCGCGGGAATCACGCGCTCACCCCCGGGTTCTGGCTCGGCGTGTTCTCGGCCGCGGTCAGCACGGCCCGGACGATGTTGTGATAGCCGGTGCAGCGGCAGAGATTGCCCTCGAGGCCGGCGCGGACCTCTGCTTCGCTGGGGTGCGGGTTCTCCGCCAGCAGCCCGACGGTGGCCATCACCATGCCGGGGGTGCAGAACCCGCACTGCAGCCCGTGCTCCTGCCGGAACGCCGCCTGGACCGGATGCAGCCCGCCGTCGTGCGCGAGCCCTTCCGCGGTCACTACGTCCTGGCCGTTCGCCTGCACGGCCAGCACGGTGCAGGACTTGACCGACTTGCCGTCGAGCAGCACCGTGCAGGCACCGCAGGAGGTGGTGTCGCAGCCGACGTTCGCGGCCCGCAGGCCGAGCACCTCGCGCAGGTAGTGCACGAGCAGCAGCCGCGGCTCCACCTCGTCCGACCGCTTCTCGCCGTTGACGGTGAGCTCGATCCGGGTCATGACTGCTCCGTTCCAGATTGTGCCGCCTGGATGGCCTGCCACACCCGGCGGGAGGTGGTCGGCATGTCGATGTGCCGCACGCCGAGATGCGCGACGGCGTCGACGACCGCGTTCTGCACGGCGGGGGTCGCGCCGATCGAGCCGGCCTCGCCGATGCCCTTGGCGCCGAGCGGGTTATAGGTAGTGGGTGTCTCCATCTGGGCGAGCTCGAAGCTCGGCACCTCGGTCGCCGAGATGAAGGGGTAGTCGGCGAAGCTCGCCGTCAGCGGGTTGCCGTCCTCGTCGTACACCACTTCTTCCACCAGGGCCTGCGCGGCGCCCTGGCTGATGCCGCCGTGCCGCTGGCCCTCGGCGAGCAGCGGGTTCAAGATCTTGCCGGCGTCGTCCACGGTGATCACCCGGGTCAGCGTCGCCTTGCCGGTCTCGGTGTCCACCTCGGCGACCGCGACGTGGGTGCCGAACGGGAACGTGGCCCCCGGCTGGGAGAACACCGTGCGGATCAGCAGCCGCTCGTTCTCGGCGAGCTGCGTCAGCGGGACCACGGCGTCCGGGTCACCGGCGACGTTGAACGCGCTGCGGGTCTTGTCGAAGACCAGGTCGGCCGCGCTCGCCTCGAGCTGAGCCGCGGCGCGCAGCCGGGCCACGTCGATCAGCTCCAGCGCCGCCTGCTGTACCGCGGCGCCGCCCTGCTGCAGGCTGCGCGAGCCGCCGGTGCCGCCGCCCTCGGGGATCAGGTCGGTGTCACCCCACTTCAGGGTGATCTTGTCCACCGGGATGCCGAGTTCCTCGCTGGCGATCATCGCCCACGCGGTCTCGTGGCCCTGCCCGTGCGGCGACGTGCCGGTCAGGATCGTCGCGGTCCCGTCCGGGTGCACCTCGACGGTGGCGTTCTCCTGCGGCGGCGTGGCTTCGCCGTCGCCCATGCCGGTGATCTCGACGTAGCTGGCGAGGCCGATGCCGAGCTGGCGGACGTCGCCGCTGGCGCGCCTGCGGGCCTGCTCCGCGCGCAGCTCGGCGTAGCCCGCGGCGTGCCAGCGCCTTGTCCAGGGCCTTGACGTAGTCGCCGGTGTCGTAGAGCGCGCCGAAGGCGGTCCGGTGCGGCTCGGTGAACGGCGCGAGCAGGTTCTTGCGCCGGACGTCGGCCGGGTCGACGCCGATCTCGGCGGCGAACAGGTCGATGGCCCGCTCGATCGCGGCGGTCGCCTCGGGCCGGCCCGCGCCCCGGTAGGCGCCGATCGGGGTCGTGTTGCTGACCACGACCTTCGCGATCGACTCCGCCCGCGGGATGTTGTACGGGCCGGTGGTCATCAAGATGGTGAGCATCGGCAGCACGGCGCCGATCTTCGGGTAGGCGCCGGCGTCCTGCACGATCTCCAGCCGGTAGGCCTGCACGTCGCCGTCCCGGCTGCCGCCGATCGTGACGGTGTGCTGCTGGGCCCGGCCGTGCGTCATCCCGATGAGGTTCTCGTACCTGGTCTCGGTCCACCGGGCCGGGCGGCCGAGCTCGCGGGCTATCCAGGCGACCACCACGTGCTCGGGGTCGGCGCCGAACTTCGCGCCGAACCCGCCGCCGACGTCGGGCGTGATGACCCGGACCAGGCTCGGGTCGACCGCGAGCATCGTGGCCAGCGATGCCTTGGTGCCCTGCGCGCCCTGGTTCGGGATCCACGCGGTCACCCGGCCGTCCTCGCCCCAGGCCGCCGCGGCGGCCCTGGTCTCCATCGGCGCGGGCGCCACCCGCTGGTTGTTGATCGTCTCGCTGACGACGACCTCGCAGCCATCGAACAGGTCCGGCTTGAGCGCGGCCGGGTCGCCCCAGAAGCCGGCCACGTTCGTGCCCGCGTCCTCGAACAGCAGGCTCGCGTCGTCGGGCTCGTAGCCGAGCGCCGCGGGCAGCGGGTCGTAGTCGACCTCTACCAGCTCGATCGCGTCCTCGCCCTGGTAGGGGTGCTCGGTGACCACGACGGCGACCGGCTCGCCGACGAAGCGGACCTTGTCGGTGGCCAGCAGGCGCTGGACCATCTGGGTTTTCATCAGGCCGGCCGCGGACGGCGGGATCTCCGGCAGCCCGGCCAGGTCGGCGCCGGTGAAGGCCGCGATCACGCCGGGTGCCGCCAGCGCCGCGCTGACGTCGACGTTGGTGACCCTGGCGTGCGCGAGGGGTGACCGGACGAAGAACACGTGGCACGCGCCTGCCAGCCGCTCATCGACGACGTCCTCGGTGTAGACGCCGCCGGTGCTCAGGAATCGGGGGTCCTCGGTGCGCAGAACCCTGGTGCCCAGGATGCTCAACTAACCATCAGCTCCTCTCGCCGGGCTCGCACACGTCGCGAACCGGGCGCGCCGGTCATGTATTCCGAGCGTGCCACCAGTATCAGCGGCGCTGCCTGGCGGGGGGCCGGATCGCCGCGGCGGCGGCGGGCGTCACTCCGCATCGGCCCGGAATGGTGATCATGCCTGGCGCGGGTGGAATAGGTCAACCGGCGCCCCGGGCGTGTGCGGCCCGGAACGGCGGTGATCCGGTTGCGGCGCCGCGCCGGCGGGTACGGGCCGGAGCGGCGGAAATCCAGTTCCGGTGGCCCGGCCCGGCCGGATACGCTGAGTGTCCGTTGCCCTACCCCTGTCACAGATCGGAAGCATTCTCGTGTTCGCGCGCGCGGTGAGAGACCGCATGTCAGATCTCACGCGCCGGCTTCCGGTACTGGCCATCCGTGACTTCCGGCTGCTGCTCGCCGACCGGGTGCTGGCGCCGGCCGCCTTCGCCTTCTCGCTGGTCGGCGTTTCCTTCGCCGTGCTCAACGCGACCGGCGGGTCGACCAGTGCGCTGTCGTACGTGCTGGCCGCGCAGATCGCGCCGTCGGTCGTGTTCGTGCTGCTCGGCGGCGTGATCGCGGACCGGGTCGCGCCGCAGCGGGTCATCGTCGCGGGGAACGCGATGATCGCGCTGGGCGAGGGTAGCTTCGGCCTCCTCGTCCTGGCCGGCCACCCGGCGCTGTGGCTGATGATCGCCCTGGAGTGCGTCACCGGCACCGGGATGGCGCTGTTCTATCCCGCATCGACCGCGCTGCTGCCGCGGATCGTCCCGTCCGGATCGATGCAGCAGGCCAGCGCCGTCAGCCGGCTGGCCATGAACGCGGCCCAGATGGGCGGGGCGGTGCTGGCCGGATTCTGCGTCGCGGCGATCGGGGCCGGCTGGGCGCTGACGATCTGCGGAGTCGGCATGCTGGGCACGCTGCCGCTGATGCTGGCGCTGCGGGTCAGCCCGGCCGAGCGCAGCCACGAGGCCAGCATGCTCAGGGACCTGCGCGAGGGCTGGTCAGCGTTCCGCTCGCGGCCCTGGATCTGGGTGACGACGCTGCAGTACGCGGTCGTGATGATGTCCTGGTACGGCGCTTTCACCGTGCTCGGGCCCGCCGTCGCCCGGGCCCACCTCGGCGGGGCCGCCGCCTGGGGCGCCATCACGGGTGCCGAGTCGCTGGGCCTGATCGCGGGCGGCATGGCGTCGCTGCGGTTCTCCGTCGCCCGGCCGATCCGGTTCGTGGTGCTGAGCGGGGCCGGCATCGCGGTCGCGCCACTAGCGCTCGCGATGCTGTGGCCGCTGCCGCTGATCTGCGTCGAGGCGTTCGTGCTCGGCATCGTGATGGAGATCATGATGGTGCAGTGGACGGTGGCGCTGGCGACGAACGTGCGGCCAGAGATACTCGCCAGGGTCTCGTCCTATGACGCGCTCGGGGTCGTCCTCGCGATGCCGGCGGGCGCGGTCATCGCCGGGCCGCTGGCGGCGTGGACGTCGGTCTCGGACACCCAGTACGGGGCGGCGGCGCTGATCGTGATCGCGTCCGCGCTCGCGTTCATCCCGCGTACCGTCCGGCAGTTCCGGAACGGCCAGGAAGGTCAGCAACCGGCCGCCGAGCCGGTGCTGGTCGCCTCGCCCTGACCCGGGTCCGCCTGATGCGCGATTCCACCGCGCCAGCGATGAGTGCGTGAGTAGGCTCTCCGCGATTGAGTGATTACACCGAGTTACTAGGTGGCTCGGTTGCGGCGCATCTGTCACGGCTCAACGGGGGAGTGCCGGTGATGCGATTTCGGCGGCGGTTAGCCAGGGTGGCGTTAGCCTGCGCCGCTGCGGCGCCGGCCACCGCCCTCGCGGCGCCGCCCAGCCCGTCGGCTGCGGCCGGCGCGGTCCGCTCGCCGGCCGGGTGCAGCGCCGGCGCCGCCGTACCAGTACTGCCAGCGCTACGCCTACACCGGAACCGACCAGACCTTCACCGTGCCCGGCGGCATCACCAGCATCCGGGTGCTGGAGTGGGGCGCGGGCGGCGGCGGGGCCAGCGCGGCCCGGCCGCAGTTCAGCGCCGGCGCGGGCGGCTTCACCGGCGGCGTGGTCGCGGTCCAGCCGGGGACGGAGTTCACGGTCTCGGTCGGCCAGGGCGGCTACGCCAGCGGACCCGGCTTCGAGCAGAACGTCTACGGCGGCGGCGGATTCGGCGGCAATGGCGCCCGGCCCGGCGCTACTGGCGGGGGCATGAGCGCGCTGTGGGCAGACGGGTACGGGATCACGCCGGTCCTGATCGCTGGCGGCGGCGGCGGCGCTTCGCCAGGGTCACAGACAGCCCGCTCGGCCGGCCCGTACCCGGCGGTCATCGGCGGCGGGGGCGGTGGCGGCCTGAGCGGCGGCGCCGACGGCTCCTGGTATTCCGGCCAGGGCGGCTCGCAGTACAGCGGTGGTGACCCTGGCGCGCCCGGAGCCGACTGCGGTGACTCCGGTCCTGGTGGCACGGCGCCGACGCCGGGCCAGCAGTTCTACGGCGGCAACGGCGGGGGCAGCGATCCGGCGCCGCCGGGACCGGACCCCGCGGCCAACGGGGGCGGTGGCGGTGGCGGTGGCTACTACGGCGGCGGCGGCGGCCGCTGCGAGGTGGACGGCACCGGCTTCCCCGGCGGCGACGGCGGCGGCGGATCCGGGTACGTGGCGCGGGCCGGCGTCACCCGCGGCTACTCGGTGCGCGGCGCGGACGGAACCAGCACCCGCCCCTGCCACGGTGCGCCGCCGGCCGCGGCCGCCGCGGCGAGCCGGTTCTACCGGCCGGGCATCGGCTGGGGCGGCGGGCTTTCCGGGGCTGGCGATGGCGGGAACGGCCAGGTCGTGATCGAGTGGGGGCTGCGGCCGCGACCCGAGCCCGCGCCCCGCCCGTCCGGCCGGCATCCATCCCGGCATCCCCCTGACCAGCCTCCGGTCCGCCAGCGGCCGGACCCGCCGGCCGCCGGACTGCGGGTATCCTCGGGTCAGGCCCTGCCGCGGACGGGGTTCCCGTTCCTCCAGGTGGGTGGCGCCGCAGCGGCCCTGATCGGGCTGGGGATACTGGTGACCTGGGCCGGCGGGCGGCGTCGGCGGTCGTGACCAGGCCAGGCGGAGTTGTGCCTGTCGAGGTGGCGTTAACTGACCTGGCCAAGCCGGGAGTGCGCCTTTACCTCGAATTCCCTAAAGTGTTGACTGAGATCCTTGACGGCTTAGAGTGAAACGCACGTGCAATCTCGGTCAGCCAGGAGGGCGAATGAGTGCAACGCTCGGTCAGCGCTTGCGGGCGCTGCGGAAAGAGCGGGGGCTGAGCCAGTCAGACCTGGCCGGTGACCTGGTCTCGCCGAGCTACGTCTCGCTCATTGAATCCGGCCAGCGCTCCCCTGAGCGCGAGGTCCTGGAGGGCCTCGCCCGCAAGCTCGGCTGCTCTGTCCTGTACCTGGAGTCCGGCGTCGCGCCCGAGGAGATCACCGAGCAGCGGCTGAAGCTGCAGTTCGCCGAGATCGCGCTGGCCAGCGGGTCGGCGGAGGAGGCGCGCAGCCAGTTCGCCAGCCTGTCCGGCGCGGATAACGGCGAGATCCGTCTCGCCGCGGCCTGGGGGCTGGCCAGGTGCCTGGAGACGCTCGCGGAACTGCACGCCGCGCTGGCCCAGTACGACGGGCTGCTGGACGCCGCCAGGGCCGGGCTGCCCGGCGCACCTGGCCTGCTCACGCTGCTCATGGGCCGGTGCCGGCTGTATAAGCAGGCGGGCGACTTCGCCCGCAGCATCGAGGTCGGGCGAGGAAGCGCTGCGCGAGGTACGTGACCTGGGCCTTGAGGGCACCGAGGAGGAAATCAAGCTCGCCTCGACGCTGGTCGGGTCCTACTGGGCCCGCGGCGACCTGTTCTCCGCCCAGCACCTGGCCGACCAGGTCATCGCGCGGGCCGAGCGGCTCGGTTCCCGCACCGCGCGCGGCAGCGCGTACTGGAACGCCACCCTCGTCGCCGCGGATGCCGGCCAGCTGACGCTGGCGCTCGACCTCGCATCCAAGACCCTTGCCCTGCTGTCCGAGTCGTCGCCCGATCAGAAGCTTGCGGGCATGCGGATCACCTACGCGTGGCTGTTGCTGCGCTGCGACCCGCCCCGCCTTGAGGAAGCGAACGCGCTGCTCACCCGCGCGCACGAGGTGATGGCCGAGGCGTCGCACGGCCCGGATTTGGCCAGCTGCGAGACGGAGATGGCGCGGTCCGCGCTGATGCAGGGTGACTACGCAGTGGCCGGGCACTATGCGGAGCAGGCAGCCGCACGGCTCACCGATCCGGCCGGCGACGGCCCGCCCGAACTGCAGCAGGCGACGCTCATCGGCGGCGCTGGCCGCGATCCTGGCCGGCGATGTCGATGCGGGTTACGCCCGGGCCAAGCTCGCGGCCGAGCGGCTGGAGGCACTCGATTCCCGGCTGGACGCCGCGCAGGCCTACCGCGACCTCTCGGACGCGATGTTCGAGCAGGGCCGCTCCGATGAGGCCGTCGCCGCGCTGCGGAAGGCGGCCGACTGCGCGGGCGTCAGGCCCTCCTCGGTCCGGGCGGCCGCGGTCGCACGCGTGTAGCGACCCGATCTAGCGGGCGCCTCAGCTCGCTGCGTGCATCCGGGCGCTCGACTACGCCCGCGCACCGATGCGGCTAGTCGCTGCGACCGCACAGCCGGCTGTGCAGGAACTCAAGTGTCCGCAGCCGGAAGTCGGCGACGTTCTGCGGCCGGCTGTACGCGTGGCCCTCGTCGTCGTAGATGAGCACCGTGTGGTCTTTGGCCGCCCGGCGCAGCGAGTCGCTGAACGCGGTGACGTGGCTGACTGGCACGCACGCGTCCTGGCGGCCGTGGAACAGCAGCATGGGCGCGGTCATCTCGCTGACTCGGTTCACCGGCGAGGCGTGCGCGAGCTGGCCGCGCTGCTCGACCGGATGGCCGATCCGGGACGCGTACGCGAACCCCGACCGACCGCCGAACGCCATCAGGCTGCTGGCGTACCGGACCAGATCGGTGGGCGCCGAAGCCGAGATCACGCACGCAATCGGCACCTGCTTCTGCGTCGCGAGCATCAGCGCGGCATAGCCGCCGTACCCGTGCCCCATGGCCGCGACCCGGCCCGGCTCGGTGACGCTCGCTACGTGCTCCGATCGCAGTGCGTCGATGAGGTCGTCCTGCATCGCGAGCGACCACTGACTGTCGCCCGCAGCCCGGAAGTCCTTGCCGAACCCGCGCGAGCCACGGTAGTTGACCTGGACGCAGCAGAACCCGGCCGAGGCGAGGTACTGGGCCCACGGATCCATCCGCGCGTCATCCCGTGCCCACGGTCCGTCGTGCACGACGAGCACCACGGGCCACGGCGGCTTGCCCGGCGGCCGGGTGATGAAGCCGGTGATATCGCGGCCGTCCCGCGCCGCGAACCGGATTGACTGCCGGCGGTGCATCCGGATCCGGCTCAGGCCGGTGTAGCGTACTAGCGGCTTGCCGACCGCTTTAGATGAGCGGCTGAACGTCAGGTAGGCGGGACCGCCTACCGGGTTGGAGACCTCGGCGAGACAGAACCCGCCGTTCCGGTCGAGAATCCTGGCGGGCGCGTCGCCTGCCAGGTGCCGCAGCCGGGAGAGGTCGGCTGCGGCACCGTCTGTGAGTGCCGACTGCGGGGAGTCCGGGTCGGTGGTGGTGACGATGTCGGGTCCGGTGCCGTCGGGCGCGAGCAGGACCGACGTGATGTCGAAGCGCTCGTCGGCGCTGAGAATCTCAGGCTTCCAGCCAGGCGCGGCCATGCGGGTCATCGCGATCGTGTCGCGGCCGACAGAGAATGTCCCGAATACTGAGTGCGTGTCCGCGGCAATCGCGATTGGCCGCGATGCGTACGCCTCTGCGGCAGGAAACTCGGCGATCCGGGACCACGACGGCTCGGTCAGGTCGGCATGCCACCACGCGCACGTGCTGCCGCTATTACAGACGGCCACGGCCTGGGTCCCGGTGGCGAGCCACCAGCCAACCGGGTCGCCGGGGCCGTGCCACTCGTCGACTACCTCGCCGGTCGTGGTGACGCCCTGCAAGATCGCGCCGCCGCCGCGCGGCTGGCGCACCGAGACCAGGATCCGCGGCTTCGACCCGCCGATCTGCCCGGCATAGCGGGCGTCGGCCGCCAGCTCGGGGGTAAGCCGGGTGACGCTGCCCGAGCGCAGGTCCAGCCAGGCCAGGCCGCGGCGCCGGCCGCCGGCGTCGTCCAGCGTCAGCACCAGGCCGCGCCCGTCGGCGCCCCACTGGAAGTCGCGCAGCCGCAATGGCCGCAGGTCGGTGACCAGCTGCATCGGGGCCTTGCTGGAGCCGATCCAGACGTTGGCGGCGCCGTCGTGCCATCGGATGGCGGCCAGCCTGTCGCCCTCAGGAGCAAGTCGCGGCCGGGTCCAATCTGGCCGGCCCAGGATGATGTAGCCGGCGGTCATCTAGCGCATCCGAATCCCGGCTACGGCGGCATGTCTGAACGTGCGCCGACGGCGCGGGCACCGCCGACGTGCTGCCTGCGACCCGAGCTTGCCAGCCAACTTGATCATGAAGCTCCAGGTCACTGCGGTGAATCGTGCGTAAAGCCGTGGCTAGGACGTTAGCGGTCAACTTGTTGACCAGTCAAGCCTGGCCATGACTGGTGCACATTTAATCCGCAGCTCCTGGTAGTGCAGGTGTTGAATGGTTTGACTGACTTCCATGACACCAGAACGGCTGGCGTCAGAAGTCCAGGACAGCCCAGATTGGTGGCAATTCCCATGACCATTACCAAGATCCGCATCGCCGTCGCGACCGCCCTGATCGCCGCGACCGTCACCGCTACGGCCGTGCAGGCGTCGGCGCAGCCGCAGCCGACGCACGTCGTGGCGGGCCCCGTTACCTGCTGCTGACCGCCGACGTTAACCCCGGCCAGCCCCGCGCACCTCGGTAATACCGGTCCAGCAAACCCAGATTGGTAGGGAATCAAATGATCAAGATCCGCATCGCCGTCGCGTCCGCTCTGTTCGCCGCTCTTGTCGCCGGCTCCACCCTGCTCGGCGCCTCGGCCGCGCAGCCAGCGCACCCCGAGGCCGGTCCGGTCACCTGCTGCAATGCAGTGAATATGAGCACGAACTAAGAGCGAACCTGATCCGCTGGGTGTCGCGTGACCCGGTCAGGCCGGGCTAGGCGACGAGTTCAGCTTCGCCCGTAAACGCGGCCCACATGGCGGCATAGGCGCCGCTGTGGGACAGCAGCTCGTCATGGCTGCCGGTCTCCGCGACCCGGCCCTCGGCGAGCACGACGATCCGGTCCGCCTTGGACGCGGTTGTGAGCCGGTGCGCCACCACCAGGGTGGTGCGGCGCGCCGCCAGCTGCTCGGTGGCCCGGTTGACCGCTGCCTCAGCGGCCAGGTCCAGCGCCGCGGTCGCCTCGTCCAGGAGCAGAATCGCCGGGTCGACGAGATAGGCCCGGGCGAGCGCGATCAGTTGCCGCTGCCCGGCCGCCAGGTTGCGGCCGCGCTCGGTCACCGGGTGCAGGAAGCCGCCGGGCAGGCGGGAAATCATCTCGATCGCGCCGACGCCGCGGGCGGCCGCCTCGACTTCCGCGTCGGTCGCGTCCGGTCGGCCGTATGCGATCGCGTCCCGGACCGGGCCCGCGAACAGGTACGGCTCCTGCGGCACCACGCCCAGCTGCTGCCGGTAGGCGGGCAGGTCGTACTCGCGCACGTCGATGCCGTCGATCGCGACGCTGCCGGAGGTGACGTCGTAGAACCGGGCGACGAGCTTGACCAGCGTCGACTTGCCCGCGCCGGTCTGGCCCACTAGGGCCACGGTCTCGCCCGGCGAGACCGAGAGCGTGACGCCCGCGATCGCCTCGGCCCGTTGCCCGGTGTAGCCGAAGTGCACGTCCCGCAGCTCGATCGCGCCGCGGAGCCGCGGGCCGCGCCCGCCGGCGGGCGCTGCCCCCGGCTGGACCTGGTGCTCTACCGGCGGGCGCCGGCCGCTGCCCGGCTGGACCGGGTGCTCGGCCGACGGCGTACTTGTCGGCGTCTGCAGCAGCGCCTTGATCCGCTGCAGCCCGACGTTGGCCTGCTGGTACCCGTCGAACACCTGCGACATCTGCTGGATGGGGGAGAACAGCTGGTCGACCCACAGCAGATAGGCGATCAGGCTGCCGGCCGTCAGCACGCCGCTGTGGATCTGGCCCGCTGCGGCGAACAGGATGACGGCGCCGCCGATCGTGGACAGCGCCTGCACGAACGGGAAGTAGACCGCGATCATCCGCTGTGCCCGCAGCCGGGACACCCGGTAGGCGCCGGACAGCCCGGCGAACCGGTCGGAGTTGACCTGCTCGCGCCGGTACGCCTGGGCGACGCGCAGTCCGGCCACGTTTTCCTGCAGGTCCGCGTTGACTGCGCTGACCCGTTCGCGCGCCTCGGTGTAGGCGCGCGAGGACTTGCTCCGGAAGATGACGGTCGCGACGACCAGCACCGGCAAGAAGGCCGCGAGCGTGAGGCCGAGCTGGAGGTTGATGATCAGCATCAGGATCAGCACGACGACGAATGTCAGCAGCGAGTTGACCATCGTGATCAGCCCGGTCTGGAAGAACGAGGACAACGCGTCCACGTCGGTCGTCATCCGCGTCATGATCCGGCCGGTGAGTTCCCGCTCGTAGAAGTCGAGACCGAGCCGCTGCAGATGGGAGAAGATCTTGACCCGCAGCGTGTACAGCAGTCGCTCGCCGTTGCGCCCGACCACGATCGTCTGGGCCCAGTTCACTGCCCAGTCCGCGAGCACGATCGCCAGGCCGATGGCCGACACGGCCAGGATCGCGTGCAGGCGCGCGTCGAAGCTCAGCAGCTGCCGTTCGACCCCGTTGTCGATGCCGCCGCGAACCAGCAGCGGCATCACTGTGCTCGCTATCGCGTCCAGCCCGTCCAGCACCAGCCCGATTACGAGCGCGATGGCGAACGGACGGAGCAGCTTGCGCAGCGTGAAGCCAGGATCGGGGGCGCGGGCGAACGACTGGTCCACGTCGGGCGCGTCGTCCGCCGGCGGCAGCGCCGCGACCTTGGCGAGCAGCTCGGGCGATGCGGGCACGCCGGCCATCCAGCTGCCGGCCGCCGCGCCGCCGCTGAGCGCCGCCCCGCGCTGGGCCGCGCCGCCGGAGCGGCCCGACGCGCCGAGCGCCCCGGAGATCGTGCCGCGGCCGATACCCGCGGTCGCGACGGCCGCGAGCTGGCGTCCGGCCGCGTCCGAGGTCGTCGCCGCGGGACCGGCCGAAGCGGTCGGCCACAAGGAAGGCGTGACCTCGCCTGCGGCTGCCTCCCGGCCGGCGGCGACTGCGGGCGGCGAAGCCCCGTTCCGGTAGTAATCGAGCTCGCCGGCGTCGACCCCTTCGGCGTCGTCGCCAGGGCCGGCCAGTAGCAGCCGGTACTGCGGGCAGCGCTCGGTCAGCTCGTCGTGCGTGCCCTGGTCGACGAGCTGGCCGTCGTCGAGCACGGCGATCTGGTCGGCCAGGTCGAGCGTCGACCGGCGGTGCGCGATCAGCAGGGTGGTTCGGCCCGCCATCACCTTGCGCAGGGTGGCGTGGATCTGCGCTTCGACCCTGGCGTCGATCGCGGAGGTCGCGTCGTCGAGGACTAGGATCGAAGGGTCGGTGATCAGCGCGCGGGCCAGGGCGACTCGCTGCCGCTGCCCGCCGGACAGAGTGAGGCCCTGCTCGCCGACGACGGTGTCGTATCCATCCGGCAGCCCGAGGATGAACTCCTCGGCCTCGGCGGCCCTGGCCGCGGCCACGATCTGCGCGTCGGTGGCGTCGGGACGGCCGTAGGAGATGTTGGCGCGCACGGTGTCGGAGAACAGGAAGCTCTCTTCCAGGACCAGGCCGATCGACGCCCGCAGCGAGTTCAGCGTGACGTCGCGCACGTCGTGCCCGCCGATCCGAATGGCGCCCGAGCGCACGTCGTAGAACCGGGGCAGCAGCAGCGAGATCGTGGACTTGCCGGAGCCAGACGTGCCGACCAGGGCGAGCGTCTCGCCCGGCCGGACCCGCAGCGACAGCCCGCGCAGGACCGGCTCGGACGGCAGGTAGCCGAAGTGCACGTCGTCCAGCTCGACGTCCTTGCGGCCGGCCGTTAGCACGATCGCGTCCGGCTTCTCGGTCAGCACCGGCCGCGAGTCGATCACCTCGAAGACCCGGATCACGCTCGCGCGGGCCTCCTGGCCGATGGTGATCAGGTTGGTCAGGGCGCGTACCGGGTTGACCATCTGCGCCAGGTAGGACGCGAAGGCGAGGAACGTGCCGAGCGAGATCGAGCCCTTGATCGCCAGCCAGCCGCCGAGTGCCAGGACGCCGACCTGGCCGAGCGCCGGGATCGCGCCGAGCGCCGGGCTGAACCTGGCCATCATCCGCACGGTCCGGACCCGCGCCGCGTACAGGACGCGGCTGACGAGTTCCAGCCGGTCGATCTCCTGGTTCTCCTGGCCGAAGCCCTTCACGACCCGGACGCCGGTGACCGCGCCCTCGACCACGCCGGCTACCTCGCCGGCCTTCTGCTGCGCGTCCCAGCTGGCCGGGAACAGCCGCCGCCGGGACGCCACCGACAGCACCAGCAAGGCCGGGCCGACGGCCAGCGAGATGAGCGCGAGCAGCGGCGACAGGAAGAACATGATGACCAGCGCCACGACGAACAGCACCGCGTTGCCGACCAGCATCGGCATCATGCTGAGCAAGGACTGGATCATGTTCAGGTCGGTGATGGAGCGGCTGACGATCTGGCCGGTGTGGAGCTGGTCCTGCCGCGCGCCGTCCAGCCGGGTGAGCGAGCCGAACAGCTCGGTGCGCAGGTCGTGCTGCACGTCAAGGGAGAGCTGCCCGCCCCGGTACCGGCGCAGGTAGACGAAGCCGAAGCTGAGCACGCCGGCCAGGATCAGCAGGGTGGCGCCCGGCCAGATCGGCTGCGTGTGGGCGAGGATCGCGTTGTTGATGACGTCGCGCTGTACCAGCGGGATGGCCGCCGTCACCAGCGTCGCGAGCAGCGAGGCGCCGAACGCGACGATGGTCAGGCGCCGGTGCTGCCAGCAGTGCGCGGCGAGCCGGCGCAGCCAGCCCTCGCCATAGCCGGATCCCAGCGTGGCGGTGTCCTTGGTTGCCGTCGTGGCCCCGTCCGCCGTCACAGTTGTCCCGCGCGGTCTGCGGCCTGCGGCATGGTGGCTGCGCTGCGCGCTGCGCGCGGCAGTCACGGCGGCGGTGGCCGCGGTCTTGGCGTCGGCCTTGGCGCTCGCCTTCGCGTCGGCCTCGGCCGCGTGGCGGGCGCGCCAGCGCTCGGTCATTGTCTCGTCTATCGCCCGCAGGCCGGTCAGGATCTCGTCCCGGTGGCCGGCCTGGTCCAGCAGGCCGTCGAACCACTCGCCGTAGGCCTGGTCGGCTGTCGCGACGGCCGCCAGGCCCGCTGGCGTAAGCCGGAGCCGGACCACCCGCCGGTCGCCGGGCTCGGCCTCGCGGACGGCGAGCCCGGCCGCCACCAGGCTGTCCGCGGTGGAGGTGAGCGTCGGCTTCGCCACGGCCAGCCGCTCGGCCAGCCGGGCCGAGCGCTCGCCGCCCGCACCGATGAGCTTGAGCATCCGGTATTGCTGCGGGCTGACGCCCGCGTCGATGCGCTCCATCACGCGGGAAATGCGCAGCACCGTGAGCAGACCACTCACCGATGCGCCGTCGTCTGCCAATGTGCTGCCCCTCTTAATACGACCGACTTATAGTTCGCCAGTCTAACAACCAGCGTGCGCGGCCTGTTCCCGCGGCCGCCCAGTCGACTCTTCACGGGCACCGCAGTCGCAAAACGGCAGGAATGGACCGCCGGACGGTCCGTTGACCGTCGCGGCCTCGATAACCCAGTTGACCCGGCCCGGCGGGTCTCCTGCCGGCGCGCCGACGACCGGACCCGGGAGGGAGTGCTGGCATGCGACTGCCGACGCCGCGAGCTCAGTGCCTACCGGGTGTACCTGATCCTCGAGGCCGGCACGAGCTTCCTGCTCGGCATCGCCTACGCGACCATCACCGTGTACTGGGTGACCGCGGGCCGGCTCAACGCGCTCCAGCTGATCCTGCTCGGCACCGGCGCTGGAGCTGAGCTACTTCGTCTTCCAGCTGCCGACTGGCCTGCTGGCGGACATCGTCAGCAGGCGGCTGTGCGTGCTCGCCGGGCTGTTTCTGATGGGGCTCGCGCTGGTCGCCGAAGGCGCCTCAGCGACCTTCGCGAACCTGCTGGCCGTGCAGTTCGTGCTCGGCCTCGGTTACGCGCTCAACAACGGCGCGCAGGAGGCGTGGATCGCCGACGAGCTGGCGGGCGGCCCGCTGCCAGCGGACGCGCCCATCCCGGCCGGCGGCCCGCTCGCGGACATCGGCCCCGCGCCCGGCGGCAAGCCGGCGGACACCGACGACGGCCGCGGCGGTCAGCTGGCCACCGCCGGGGCCCGGCCGCGCGATGAACCAGGCGGCCACGAGATGACCGGGGTCTACCTGCGCGCGACCCAGCTCGGCCTCGTCGCGACCGTGGCTGGCAGCCTGCTGAGCGGCCCCATCGCGGCCGGCGGCCTGAACCTGCCGCTGATCACCGGCGGCGCGCTCATCTGCGTGCTCGCCGCCGTGACCGCGCTGGTGATGCCCGAGCGCCACTTCCGGCGGCCCGCCGCGGCGGCGAGCATCCGGACCCTCGCGCGCGAGTCAAGCGGGCTGCTGGCCACGCAGACCCGGGCCGCGCACCGCGCCATCGTCGCGGTGCCCGGACTGGTGCTGTTGTTCGGGATGACGTTCTTCGCGGGCATGTGGTCGGAGAGCTTCGACCGGCTCTGGGGCGCGCTGCTGATCCGCGACATCGGCATCCCGAAGCTCGCCGGGTTGTCGCCGGCCATCTGGTTCAGCTTGCTAGCGGCCGTGGTGGCCGTGCTCGCGCTCGGGTCCACCGAGGTCGCCCGGCGGCGAGCCGCCCGGCTCGGCGCCGACTCGGTCGCGAGCGCCGTGCTGGCTCTGACGGTCGCGATCGGAATCGGCGTGGTCGCGATGGCGACTACCCACTCCTTCGCCGCCGCGGTAGCGGCCTACCTGCTCATCGAGGTCCTGCGGCCGGTCATCAGCCCGCTGATCGACGGCTGGATGGTGACCAGGATCGAGCCATCGGTGCGGGCAACCGCGCTGTCGGCACGGGACATGTTCGACGCGGGGGGCCAGATAATCGGCGGGCCGGTCGTCGGGGTCGTCGGCACGCTGACGTCGATCCGGATCGCGCTGCTCGCGGGCGCCGCGGCGCTTGCCCCCGCCGTCGCCTGCCTGGCGGCGGCCAGCCGGCGGATCCGGCCGCGGCCGATCCGGACCGGCGCCGGCGCCGAGACCGCCGCGGGCGGCAATACCGCCAGCGCGGGCCCCGGTCTTCCCGGATGATCACCCTTTAGCGAAGATTAGCCGTATGGCGGAAACCCCGGACCCCATCAGTCACGTGCAGGAACAGCTCCGCGACGCGGGCTACCTGGCCGACGCGTCCACCGGCACTGTCGTGCATCTGGCCACCGCGCTCGGCAAGCCGGTGCTGATCGAGGGGCCGGCCGGGACCGGGAAGACGCAGCTAGCCAAGAGCGTGGCGCTGATGACTGGCAAGCCGCTCATCCGGCTGCAGTGCTACGAGGGGCTCGATGAGTCGAAGGCCATCTACGAGTGGGACTACCGCCGCCAGCTGCTGCAACTGCAGCTGATCGAGGCCAGTGACATCAAAAACAGCGCTGATGCGAGCCTCACGGCCGCGGGCATCTTCGGCGAGGAGTACCTGCTCAGCCGCCCGCTGCTGGCGGCGATCCGGTCCGAGCAGCCGGTCGTGCTGCTGATCGACGAGGTGGACCGGCTGGACATGGAGGCGGAGGCGCTGCTGCTAGAGGTGCTGTCGGAGTACCAGGTCTCGGTGCCGGAACTGGGCACCGTCACCGCCCGCCACATCCCGCAGGTGTTCCTGACCTCGAACAACACCAGGGACCTCTCGGAGGCGCTGAAGCGGCGCTGTCTCTATCTGCACCTGGGTTACCCGAGTATCGAGCGGGAAGCCGAGATCGTGCAGCTGCACGTTCCGGAACTGAGCGCGCACCTGGCCAAGCAGGTCGCGGCCCTGGTCGCGGTGCTGCGCGGCGCCGACCTGAAGAAGCCGCCGTCCATCTCCGAGACCGTCGACTGGGCGCGCACTCTGCTCGTGCTCGGCGCCGGCGAGCTGACCGACGAGCTGACCCGGCAGACGCTGTCGGTGCTGCTCAAGTACGAGCGTGACATCACCGCCGGGCTGGCTGAGCTGGGGGTCTAGGTGCAACAGGCGGCGCTGTCCGGGTTCGTCGACGAGCTGCGCACCGTCGGGGTCGGCGTCTCGGTGGGCGAGCACCTGGACGCCGCGCGGGCGCTGGCCAGCGTGCCGCTCGCCGATCGCGAGGTAGTCCGGTCGACGCTGCAGTGCGCCCTGGTCAAGCGCGCCGATCACCTCGACGCGTTCAACCTGCTGTTTGAACTGCATTTCGGGGGAACGGGGAGCGCAGCCGCGGACTCCCTGGCCGAGCTCGCGGCGCCGGAGCTGGCGGCCGCGCTGCGCGCGGCGATCGAGTCGGGGGACAGGCAGGCGCTGCGCGCGCTCGCGGACGAATACGTGCGCCGCTTCGGCGGCCTTGAGCCGGGCGCGCGGGTCGCCGGGGTGTTCGCCATGATCGGGGCCAGCGAGGCCGCCGACCTCGACGCGATCCGGGACGAGCTGATCGCCGCCGCCGGCGGGATGGCGTCGGCGACCGCGGCCACTGGCGTCGAGGGAACTGGCGAGGGCAGCGGCGAAGGGGAAGGCGGTGGGGGCGGCGGCGGGTCCGGTGGCGGCTGGCGGGCCGCGGACGCGGCCGTTCAGGAGCGGCTGGACCGGGCCGCGGCCGACGACGCCGTCGGCGCGTTCCGGACCGAGTTGCGATCGTCCATCCGCCGGACGCTGGTCGCCGACCGCGGGGCCGGCGCGGTGGCCAAGACGATGCGGATCCGGCTCGCGCAGGATGTGGACATCGCGAACGCCTCCGCCGCCGAGCAAGAAGCGATGCTGGCGTCGATCGGGCCGCTGGCCCAGCGGCTCAGCAAGATCCTGGCCCAGCAGGCGGCCTACAAGAAGCGCCGCCTCAGCGTGCGGCGGACGCTGCACCTGGCGATGGGCACCGGCGGCGTGCCGTTCCGCCTGGCCACCGAGCCCGCTCCGCCGCCCCGGCCGGACTTCGTGGTGCTGGCCGACGTCTCCGGCTCGGTCGCGTCGTTCTCCCGGTTCACCCTGAATCTGCTGATCGCGCTCGACAGCCGGCTCAGCCGGCTGCGGGCGTTCTCGTTCGTGGACGGCCTGGCCGAGATCACCGAGCTGGTCAGCGAGGCCAGGTCGGCGGGCCGGCAGCTCGGCCCGGCCGAGGCCGCGCAGGGCGCGATCCGGCGCAGCGGCAGTTCCGACTACGGCTACGTGCTGCGCGAGTTCGCCGGCGACTACGGGCGCCAGTTCTCCCGCCGTACCGTCGTGCTGGTCGTCGGCGACGCCCGGACGAACTACGCCGATCCCGCCGTAGCCTCGCTCGCCGACGTGAGCGACCGGGTGGGCAAGCTGTACTGGCTCAACCCGGAGCCGCGACGCTACTGGGACCAAGGCGACTCGGTGATGTCGCAGTACGCGCCGCACTGTGCCCAGGTCCGGGAGTGCAGCACACTGCGGCAGATCGCCGACTTCGTGCAGTCACTGGCCAGTTGAGTGTGGACGCTGGCATCGTGAAGGCATGGCCAACGAATCCACGCACCGCAAGCTCACCGTCGAGCGGTTCGCGCCCGGCCGGTTCGCCGCCGTCAACGCGCGCGGCGGCCGGATCGTGTTCGGGACCGGGGACGGCGAGGACTTCACCCCGACCGAGCTGCTGCTGATCGCGATCGGCGGCTGCACGGCCATCGACATCGACATCCTGACCTCGCGCCGGTCCGAGCCCGCGTCGTTCCAGATCGACGTCGACGCGGACAAGGTCCGGGACGAGGGCGGCAACCACCTGGCCAACATCGAGGTGACCTACCGGATCACGTTCCCCGACGGCGAGGCGGGCGACAAGGCGCGCGCCGTGCTGCCGGAGGCCGTGCGCCAGTCGCACGACCGGCTGTGCACGGTGGGGCGCACCGTCGAATTGCCGACGCCGATAGCAACCCGGATCGAGTAGCTGGCCCCGGCTAGCAGTCCGCCTCCGCGCACCGGGTCGAAACCGGCGGCTGAATCGACTGCGGGAACCGGAAGAGCTGGTTCTTGTCGTACTTGCCCTTGATCTGCTGCAGCCGGTGGTAGTTCTCCGCGTAGTAGGCCTGCTGCCAGTTCACCAGCGCCGAGTCGACATAGTTCTGGTACGCCTCGCCGTTGGCGTGCGGGTGCAGCTGCTTCCAGAAGTTGGTCAGCCAGTTGAACTGGTTCCGCCGGGCGGCCGCGGAGCCCGTGCCGCTCCACTGGGTGTAGTACTGCGCGTCCCACAGCGCATTCCGGTGCACGAACGCAGTGGCCTGCGGGTGCACCCGGTTGACCGCGCCGCCGAGCGCGTCGAAGGCGATACTGCCCGCGCCGCCGGGTGCGCCGCGAACGCCGCGCAGCGCCTCGATGTTGCGGAGCAGTACGTCGATGCCGGCGCTGTTGAGCGGCTTGGAGAAGAAGTCGGACTTGGCGTAGAACGGCACCCGCGCCGACGTGCACGTGGGCACCGCGGCGCAGCCCGCCTCGTGCAGCATCGCGCCGAGATAGGTGCGCTCGACGCGGAATGCCCTGTCCGGCGGTGCCGACCAAGTGAAAAAGCTGCTCTAGGTGCTGATGGCACGCGGTCGTTGAGCCGATGAACGTGCCGCCGACGCCGATCTGGGGCGAGCCGCTGCCGGCCGGGGCGGAGAGGATGAGGTTGGACCACAGCGCGTCGGGCTGATGCGGTATCCACGACTGCCAGCCGGAGACAACCCGGCGGGCGGCCGACCACGGCCAGCTCAGGAAGAAGGTCACGAGGTGGGTCAGGTTGTGCGTGCGGAAATTGAACGACGTGACGACGCCGAAGTTGCCGCCGCCACCGCCCTGGCTGGCCCAGTAAAGGTCGCTGTGCGCGTTGCTGGCGTTGCAGGTGAGGATGCTCCCGTCGGCGGTCACGATCTCTACCTGCTCGATCGCGTCGGAGGTGAGCCCGAACGCGCGGGCGAGCACCCCGATGCCGCCGCCGAGCGCCAGGCCGGCGATGCCGACCGTGGGGCAGGAGCCGCCGGGTACCGCCTTCCCGTGCGCGTGCAGGCCGTTGTAGAAGTTGATCAGGTCGATGCCCGAGCCGCAGCTGATGCTGTTGCCGCTGTGGTTGCTGAACCAGCTGATCTCGGATACGTCGATGACGAGCCCGTCATGGACGCTGGACCAGCCTTCGTAGCTGTGCCCGCCCGCCCGGGCCCGCACCGGCAGTTTGAACGTGCGGGCGAAGTTGACGCACTGGGCGACGTCGGACGCCTTTTTGCAG
This sequence comes from uncultured Actinomycetota bacterium, assembly GCA_963805805.1. GTDB lineage: Bacteria > Actinomycetota > Actinomycetes > Streptosporangiales > Streptosporangiaceae > JAJYUU01. The sequence continues at coordinate 696,584 of CAWDVS010000015.1, forward strand.
TACGCCACCCCGGACGGATCGATGTTGTTGAAGAGCGGGTTATAGAGCAGCTTCGCGGTGCCGTAGCCGCTCTCCCCGGGCCGCAGCAGCTTGTCGGTCGACAGGCGGCGGCGCAGCGCGTTCCAGTCCGCGGGCGACGGCCCCGAGGTAGGCGTGCGGAGCCAGACGGGCCGCGACTGCGCGGCGCGCGCCGGGCTGGCAAAGCGATCCGCGATGGCGGCCGCGCCGACGACGCTGGCCGCGAGCAGTACGCCGCGTCGTGATCTGTCCATGTTGCGAGGGCCCGACTGGGGCGTGGTCTCGCTAGGGTTCTGCTGCATTTCCGGCCTCCCGCTGCTGAGAGCCTGCGCGGAGAACTTTGGTTGGCTCTCGCCGGAAGTTACTACAAGTAATCACACGGTGACTGTGAGCGACTCGCGGATGTTGCTGACTGGCTCAGGACGGCAGCATGTTGAGCGGGCTCGGCGCGGCGAACTCGATCCGCAATACGTTCCGCCCGCCCAGGCGTACCTGCGACACGTTCAGCGGCGCGTAAGGCGGCTGCAGGCTATGGGCGAAGGCGATCAGCGAGTGGACGTAAGCCGGCGTGCTCCGCGCCGCTGGGTCCGTCTCGGCCAGGTAGGCCCAGCGCAGCGGGATGTCGGTCGCCGCGCCGGGCGCGAAGCTGCCGAACGAGACGATGCTGAATGCCTGCTGCCGCGCCAGGAACGCGAGTGCGGTGACCAGCCGCAGGTCCACCTCGCCGGCCAGCAACTGGTCGTGCGCCGCGGGGGTCACGATAACGCGCTTGTTGCCCGCCAGCTGGCTCCCTGACGTCTTCCGCTTACCCAGGTCCTGCTGAAGCGCCGACTGGTAAGCCGCGCCGTCCGCGGCGATCACCCGGATGTCGATCCGGGCCGCGCCGGTTCCGAAGCTCGCGATCAGCGCGGGCGCGAAGAACGTCAGCCGGCTCGCGAACTGGCTGCGCACGTCCGTGCTGGCGATCAGCAACTGCGAGCCATACGGGTCTGGGGCGGTGGCCGCCAGGACGTTCAGGTTGCCCGGCGGGAAGCCGTGTCGGGCGAGGTCGGAGCACATGACGGCGTCGCAGGCGACCGAGGTGTTGTGATCGACCTGCGCAGTAATCCAGGACACGGCCTGGCCGCGGATCGCGGTTTCGCCGGCGATCAGCCCGCCGCCGGCCGAACTGCCGGCCGACGGATGCGTCGGATGGCGGAGCACGGTGACGCCGATGAGCGCACCCGCCAGCAGGACGACGGCGATGATCAGGCCGGTGAGCTGCCACCGCCGGGCGGGCCTGCGAGCCGGACGGTAGGCCTTGCCGCCCGTGGGTGGCGGGACAACGCCAGTTGGCGACTTGGCCGACGGTTTGCGGTCCGGCCTGGATTGCTCTGGCTTGCCTGGTCCGGCCAATGGCGTCGTGGCGGTCGCGGTTGGGGCTCGGCGGCCGCGTGGCTGCAGAAGCCGCGGCCTGGCGCTCCCGCCGCCGCTGCCTGCGGCGAAGCGTCCGTGGCCGGGGGCGGCGGCGGTTCGCGGTGCGGCGTCGGTTGCGCGGCAGCCGATGCCGAGTCCGGCCGCTGCGGCGGCTGGTCAGCTTGCGGCGGTGTGCCGCCGGGTCGCTGCTGCGTCGGCCGCACTGGCCCGGCGGATGGCGGCCCGGCGGGCGGCGCACCGCCTGGCCCGGTACCGGGCGGGGCCGCAGCCATCCGCGACATTGTCGCGCTGGCGCGGACCAGGCTGGCCGCGGATGCCGCCATCTGCGCCGGGCTCGCGGGCTGCGACGACGGCGCCGTCCGCGCACCTGGGGCCGGAGGACGCGCCGCGCCGGGTCCCGATGGGCCGACTGGGGCAGCAGGGCCGGCGGGCGGCCCGGCGTCGGGAGGTTCCGGCCGGGGGCGGGACGAGGCAGACCCAAGCCCCGATGAGGCTGGCTGTGCCGCCGGGTCGGAGGGCGGTGCGATATAGGCGGATCCCGGCGCGGACTGGTTGGCCGCGGATCCGGGTCCGGATGCGGCTGGCGGCGGCGAGTCGGCCGGGCCCCAGGCGGGGCGGATGGCCGCGGATCCAAGCCCGGAGAGGGCTTGCTGTGCGGCCGGGTCGGCTGGTCCAGACGCTGCGGGGCTGGACGCTGCCGTGTCGGCTGGCTGCGGGTCTGACCGACCGGTGTCCGACGGGTCCGGGGCGGGCCGGGGGGCCGCGCGTGGCTCTTGGCCGAGCGACCCGGCTGCCTTCGACCGCGGGTTGGGTGTCCATGGCGCGGGCGCCCACGGCGGCCCGGACGGCTCGGCGTCCGCCGCCGCCGCCGCTGGCCCTGGGTCTGCCGGCGCTCGGTCCGCCGGTGCTGGGTCCGCCGGTGCTGCGTCCGCGGCCGTCATCGCCAGCGGCTGAGTCAGGTCATCGTCCGGCGGCGGGGGCCGGCCGGGCGGCGGCGGCGGCTGAATGGGACTCGCGCCGGGGACGCGCCTGGGCAGCGTGTCCAGGGCTGGTGGCGACGGCCCGGCGGGCGGCTGGTCCGGGCGGGCGGCCTTGCCGCCTTCGCTGTCGGGATGGCGCGCGGGCGCAGGGAGGTGCGCGCGCCGGAAAACACCGGGGCTATGCCCGGCGGCACCCGGTACGCGACGTGGCAGTCGCCCGGACCGCTCGTCCGGCGGGGGACGATTGTCCTTTGCCATGCTGCACACCTCGCACCAAGCTCAGGAACAACAGGAACACAGTGTGACAGCAGGTTCAACCGGAATGGCCCAGGTTGTTTACCGCACGGCAGATTCTTCGCCGAGATCAAGACACCGCCGCGACTACCACCCGCACGCTGCCGCCGTCGCCGGCCGGCTGCGCGGGCGCGTCCACGTCGGCGGCCGGGACGACCTGCAGGCCGGTCGCCAGCGTCTCGCCCGCGATGAAGTCAGCGTGCGCCCGGACCGCGTCCGCCACGAGCCCGTCGGCGCCGACGGTCACCGTGATCCGGTCGGTTACCGCCAGCTTCGCGTCCCGGCGCGCCTGCTGCACGATCCGGACGACGTCGCGGGCGGTACCCTCGGCGCTCAGCTCGGCTGTCAGCTTCGTGTCAAGGGTGACGAGGCCGGCATTACCGGGTAGCGCCGACGTGGAGTCCGGGTCGGCCGCGACCAGCCGCAATTCGTATTCGCCGGGTTCGAGCGCGATTCCGGCGGCGGTCAGGGAGTCGCCATGCTGCTCCCAGTTCCCAGCCTTAACTGCCTTGATGACTTCCTGCACCTTCGCGCCGACGCGCGGCCCGAGCGCGCGCGGGTTGACCGCAAGCTCAAAGCGGCCAAGGCCGGCCGGATCGGTCAGCAGCTCGACGTCCTTGACGTTGACCTCGTCCCGGATCAGGTCGGCGTACGGCGCGAGCGCGGCAGCGTCGGGGTGCCCGACCGTGAGCCGGGCGAGCGGCAGCCGGACCCGGAGCTGGCGTGCCTTGCGCAGGCCGAGCGCGGTGCTGCACACGGTCCGGACCAGGTCCATCGCGCTGGCCAGCTGCGCATCCGCGGGCCAGTCGCTCAGGTCCGGCCAGTCGGCCAGGTGGACGCTGGGCTCGCCGGTCAGGCCGCGCCAGATCGCCTCGGTGGTGAACGGCAGCAGCGGCGCGGCCGCGCGGCAGATCGCCTCGAGGACCGTCCACAGGGTGTCCAGCGCCGCCTTGTCGCCGGCCCAGAACCGGTCCCGGGACCGGCGGATGTACCAGTTGGTCAGGCCCTCCAGGTCCTCGCGCAGCACCTGGCAGGCCTGCGGCACGTTGTACTCGTCGAGCAGCGCGCCGATTTCCTCGACCGTGGCGCGGGTTTTGGCCAGCACGTAGCGGTCTAGCACGTGCTCGCTGTCTGTCGCCGCCTTCGCCTGGTAGGACTCGGCGTTGGCGTACAGCGCGAAGAAGTAGTAGCTGTTCCACAGCGGCAGGATCGCCTGCCGCACGGCGCCGGAAATGCTCGGCTCGTTGACGACCAGGTTGCCGCCGCGCAGGATCGAGCTCGCCATCAGGAACCAGCGCATCGCATCCGAGCCGTAGTTGTCGAACACCTCGTTCACGTCCGGGTAGTTGCGCAGGCTCTTGGACATCTTCTGCCCGTCGCTGCCCAGGATGATCCCGTGGCTGACGCAGCTGCGGAAGGCCGGGCGGTCGAACAGTGCGGTCGCCAGCACGTGCAGCGTGTAGAACCAGCCGCGGGTCTGGCCGATGTACTCGACGATGAAGTCGCCGGGGTAGTGGCTGTCGAACCAGTCCGCGTTCTCGAACGGGTAGTGCACCTGGGCGTACGGCATCGAGCCGGACTCAAACCAGCAGTCGAGGACCTCCGGCACCCGGCGCATGGTCGACTTGCCCGTCGGGTCGTCCGGATTCGGCCTGGTCAGCTCGTCAATGCCGGGCCGGTGCAGGTCGTCGGGCCGGACCCCGAAATCACGCTCGATCTCGTCGAGCGAGCCGTACACGTCGGTGCGCGGGTAGTCCGGGTCGTCGCTCTGCCACACCGGGATCGGCGAGCCCCAGAACCGGTTGCGGCTGATCGACCAGTCCCTGGCGTTCTCCAGCCACTTGCCGAACTGCCCGTCCTTGACGTGCTCGGGTACCCAGGTGATCTCCTGGTTCAGCTCGACCATCCGGTCGCGGAACTTCGTGACCTCGACGAACCAGCTGGACACCGCCTTGTAGATCAGCGGGTTACGGCACCGCCAGCAGTGCGGGTAGGAGTGCGTGTACGTCTCCTTGCGCACCAGGCTGCCCTGGTCCTTCAGCTTGGCGGTAAGGCCGGCGTTGGCGTCGAAGACGTGCTGGCCCTGGAAGTCGGGCACCACGCCGGTGAACTGGCCGTGATCGTCGACGGTCAGCACGGTCGGGATGCCGGCCGCGCTGCAGGCGAGGGCGTCCGCCTCGCCGTAGGCCGGGGCCATGTGCACGACGCCGGTGCCGTCCTCGGTCGTCACGTCGTCGGACAGGATCACCCGGAACGCGTCCTCGGTGCCGAACCTCTCGGTGTCGGTGAGGTAGCCGAACAGCGGCTCGTACCGGCGTCCGGCCAGCTGCGCGCCGGTCAGCTCGCCGACGACGGCGGCGTCCTCCAACTCGCGCTCGTAGGCGGCCTGCCGGTCCCTGGCCAGGATGTAGCGCTCGCCGTCTTTCTCCAGCACGACGTAGCTGATGTCGGCGCCGACCGCCGCCGCCTCGTTGGACGGCAGCGTCCACGGCGTGGTCGTCCAGGCCAGCAGCCATTCCCCGGTCTCCAGCTTGAACCGCACCGTGACCGACGGGTCCTGCCGCTCCTTGTAGACGTCGTCGTCCATCCGCAGTTCGTGGTTGGACAGCGGCGTCTCGCAGCGCCAGCAGTACGGCAGGACCTTGAAGCCCTCGTAGACCAGGCCCTTGTCCCACAGCTGCTTGAACGCCCACATGACGCTCTCCATGTAGGTCAGGTCGAGCGTCTTGTAGTCGTGGTCGAAGTCCACCCAGCGGGCCTGCCGGGTGACGTACTCGCGCCACTCACGGGTGTACCGCAGCACCGACTCGCGGCAGGCCTCGTTGAACTTCTCGATGCCCATCGCCACGATCTCGGCCTTGCCGGAGATCCCCAGCAGCCGCTCCGCCTCGACCTCGGCCGGCAGGCCGTGGCAGTCCCAGCCGAAGCGCCGTTCGACGCGCTTGCCCTGCATGGTCTTGAACCGTGGCACAACGTCCTTGACGTAGCCGGTGATCAGGTGCCCGTAGTGCGGCAGCCCGTTGGCAAACGGCGGACCGTCGTAGAAGACGAAGTCGCGCTCGGCCGGGCGCTGGCGGACCGACTCTTGGAACGTGTCGTTGGCGGTCCAGTAGGCGAGCACGCCCTCTTCCAGCTCGGGGAAGCTGGGCTGGGCGGGAACGCCGGTCTCCGGCTGGCCGGCTGCCTTGGCGGTCTCGGCCCGGGGATAAACGGTCATCTGGCGGTACGTCCTTGCGGCGCTGGCTGGGTACTCAGCGCGAGGACGACGAGCCCGCTCCTGCGCGGGCGCACCGCGGTACCACCTCGCTTGCCGCGGGCTACCGGCGCCTTACCGGCCCCATGATCCCGCGACCGCTTGTTGGCCGGCTGTGACGGGCCGGACCCGCCCGGGTCTAGTCAGGCCCGCCCCTGAACCGCCTTGCGACGGCCTGAGCAGGCCCTTTCTTCCGGAAGCTCCCCGGTGATAGCCGGATCGACGCTTGTGATTGCAAATTCTAGCCGGTGCTGTCCACCGGAAACGCAACCGCGGCCTGAGCCGCGGGTTTCTGGCCTACCGGACTGTCAGAGCCGCTGGCTAGCGTTGCGTGAAACGCAACCTCCGTTAGAATTGGAGTCACGGTGCCAGCCAAAGAGATTCTGGCGGCGATCCGGGAACTTGAGGCGGCGGGATGGGTGATCCGGATCGGTGGCGGTCACGCACACGCGTACGCGTACGCGAAGGCCTACTGTCCCGGAGGCCCGGATGGCTGCGATCCCTTCTCGGTTAACGGAACGCCTACCGTGCCCGGGCGCGCGCCCGGAGGATCAGAAGAGCGCTGAAGCGGTGCCAACATGGAGGTTGCCGACGGTGAATTGTTACTGGTTCGAAGTAGAAGTCGCAGGTCCGGTGGCAGATGACGACATCGAACGGCTTGGGGATGTCCTGACGGCCGGTGACGGCATCGATGCCTCAGTGCAGGCGGGTGAGCGTGGCGGTGTGGTGATGTTTTCCCGCGAGGCCGAGGACGCGATTCAGGCAGTGGTATCTGCCGTCCGAGACGTGGAGACGGCAGGCCTGAAGGTCACCGGAGTTATTGAGGATCGGGTCACCGCCGCCGAGATCGCGGAAAATGCCAAGGTGACTCAGGCGGCGGTGCGGTACTGGATCACCGGCGAGCGCGGGCCCGGCAACTTCCCGCAGCCCATCGTGCAGCGCGGCCGCGCCAACGTCTTCTCATGGGCGGAGGTTGCCGCCTGGCTGGCGTGGGCGAAGCTGGGCGATGTGGACCACTTCGCGGCCGAGACCGCGAAGGCCTGTCTCATCATCGACGCCGCGCTGACCGTGCGGAACGGGCTGCGCGACCTGCCGCGGCACAACCGCCCGCTCGTGCGCGAACTCGTCGCATAGCGGCGACGGCACGCGCCTGGCCAGCGGCCGGGGCGGTGAGTGGTCCGGCCGGCGGTGCGAGTAGCCGCCCGGCCGGGGCGGTCGTAATGTCGCTTACATGAGCACAAAGATCCCGCTCTTCCCGCTGGGCACGGTGCTCTTCCCTGGCCTGGTGCTGCCGCTGCACGTCTTCGAGGACCGGTACCGGCAGCTGGTCCGCGACCTGCTGGCGAAGCCGGAGCCGCGCGAATTCGGCGTGATCGCCATCAGGCACGGCCGCGAGACCGGCATCGATGGCGTGTCTGACCTCTACGAGGTCGGCTGCACCGCGGAGATCCGCCAGGTCGAGGAGCTGGACGACGGCAGGTTCGCGCTGGTGGCCGTCGGCAACCAGCGGTTCCGGCTGAAGGGCCTGGACGAGCCGGCGCCGTACCTGGCCGCCGACGTGGACCTGCTGGACGACGAGGTAGGGGACGAGGCGGCGGCCGCGCTCGCGGTCAAGCCGGTGCAGAAGGCGTTCCTCGACTACCTGACCGCGCTCGCGGATCAGCGGCACGCGACGTTCGAGGTGCCGGAACTGCCGGACGAGCCGGTGCTGCTGTCCTACCTTGTCGCGGCCGCCGTCGTGGTGGACATGCAGGACAAGCAGCGCCTCCTCGCCGCGCCGGACGCGGCCCGGCGGCTAGCAGGCGGCCGCGAACTGCTCAGCCGCGAGATCCGGATGCTGCGGGCGCTGCCCACTACCCCGGCACCGGACCTGCGGTACTCGCCCTACAACCCGAACTAGCCGTCAGGCGGCCGACGCCGACGCCTTCGACGCGGCCAGCGTGACGGCTGCCTCCCCGGCCAGCAGCTGGAACGTCAGGCTCTCCTGCAGGTACAGCGTGACATCGCTGTCGGTGTGGGAGAGGTAGCCGATGGACAGGTCCTGGCCCAGATGCAGCACGAAGTCCCCGCCGCGCATGGACAGCACGACGGCCCCGGAGATCGCCGGCGCCCAGATGATCTCGCCGTCCAGCAGCCTGCGCACGTGCTGGATGACCGGGTACCCGTGGCTGCTGGCCTGGCTCAGGGCGGTGTAGACGTCCGCCGACAGCACGGCCGTGTACGGGCCGTCGACGCCGGCCGAGCGCAGCTCGCTGATGGCCGCGGCGACGACCGCCGGGTAGTCGGTGAGATTCTCCGGCAGCGGCAGCGAGGTGTTGCTGGCGCCGGGCACGATGCCGGTGATGCCCGCGGCCGGGTAGCCGCTGAACACGGCGAGGTCCTCGGCCAGCGCGATCTGCCTGGCCGCGGCCCGCACCGGGTCCCAGTCCGCGTCCTGCGCGCCCCTGGCTACCGAGTCGATCTCCGCCCGGCTCAGCGTGAACGGCGCTCGCAGCTGGATCAGCGGCATCGCCCGCCGCTGCCAGGTCTGCACGCCCTCGGTCAGTGAGTCCGCGGCCTCCAGCCGGCCGGTGCCGACCGCGGCCAGGGCGTCGCCGCCCGGCCCTTGGACGTCCGCGACCCGGCGGCCGGCCAGGTAGCGGCGCGCCGTCCGCGCGGCTTCCTGCTCGATCTGGGCCCAGGCCTCGTCGGATATCGGGGCAAGCTCGCGGTGCAGGTTGTTCATCGCTGTGCTTCTCCTCGCAGGCTACCGATCTGCAGTGATCCATCCAGGTCCAGCGCCGGGGCAGCGGGGCCGGCCTCGACGACCGGGTCGGACGCGTCCGCCAGCTGGTCCGCGCCGGTCAGCACTTCGCCCGCGCCGATGGCGTCGAGCACCGGCTGCGACGGCACGAAGAACAGCGTGCCGGTGACCGCCCGGCTGACGTCGAGGAGGCGGTCATAGTTGCCCTCGGGGCGGCCGACAAACATGTTCGTGAGCATCAGCTCGATCGTCGCCGGCGAGCGCGCGTAGCCGATGAAGTAGGTGCCGAACTCGTTGCTGCCGGGCGCGCCGAACGGCATGTTGTCGCGCAGGATGTCGACTTCCTCGCCGTCGACCGTGATCGTCGTGAGCGCGTTGTGCGCGTACGAGGGCTTCACGTCGTCGCCCAGCTCAATGTTGTCGAGCTTGGTGCGGCCGACGATCCGTTCCTGCTGCTCGATCGGGATGGCGTTCCACGCGGCCAGGTCGTGCAGGTATTTCTGCACGATGACGTAGCTGCCGCCGGCGAACGCCCCGTCGGCCGCGTCGTCCGCGCCGATGATCGTCGCCTCCGTCGCCTCGCCGCCGGTCGGGTTCTCGGTGCCGTCGACGAAGCCGAGTAGGTCGCGCTCGTCGAAGTAGCGGAACCCCTGCACCTCGTCCGCGACGGTCACCGCGTCCCGGATCCGCCCCATGATCTGCGCGGCCAGCTCGAAGCACAGGTCCGTGCGCACGGCCCGGATGTGGAACAGCAGGTCACCCGGCGTCGCCACGGCGTGCCGCGGGCCGGAGCGGATCTCCCGGAACGGATGCAGCCCGGCCGGCCGGTCCCAGCCCGCGGCGAGCCTGCTCCAGGCACTGTGGCTCAGTCCGGTCACGCAGCTCAGGAAGCCGTCCAGGTCACGGAACCCGACGGCACGCACGAGCGCGGGCAGGTCCGCGATGAGGTCGCGCACCGTGTCCTCGGCCGCGTCGCCAGGCTTGATCTCGACGACCAGGAACGCCGCTGCGCCGCTCAGCGGCGTCACGACCGCCTGCGGCTCCGGCGCGGCCTCGGCAGCCGGGTTCGGACTCACCAGCACATCCTTTCCTACCGTCGGCCGCGCCCGCGTCCGGGCCGGCGGAATGGCAGCCACGCTCGGCCGGTTGCACCCGGACGTGGACTCCGGGAGGTTGCGATGACCAGCACCAGTCAGGCCGGCGCGAGCCCGGTTGATTTCGCCGTATATGGCGACTACGGGGACTTCCGGCCCAAGCGACCGGCGGCGAGCACCGGCAAGCCGGGCGAGTTCGTCCGCGCCGCCTACCCGTTCCAGGGCCGGATCACCGCCGACGGCTCCAGCGGCTTCCCGGCCGAGCCGGGCCGGTATCACCTCTACATCTCCTGGGCCTGCCCGTGGGCGCACCGCTCGGCGATCGTGCGCGAACTGCTCGGCCTGCAGGACGTGATCTCGCTGTCGGCGGTCGATCCGGTGCGAGACGGCCGCGGCTGGGCGTTCCGCAGCGGTGCCGGGTACGGCCCGGACCCGGTGAACGGGTTCGCCCTGCTGCGGGAAGCGTATGAGGCGACCGAGCCCGGCTACGACGGCCACATCTCCGTCCCGGTGCTGTGGGACAAGCAGGCCGGCCGGATCGTCAGCAACAACTTCCCCGACATCACGATCGACCTGGACACCCAGTTCGGCGCCTGGGCCAGCCCCGGCTACGACCTGTATCCGGAGCAGTTGCGGCCGCAGATCGACGAGATCAACGCGCTGGTCTACGCCACCGTGAACAACGGGGTCTACCGATCCGGGTTCGCGACCACGCAGGACAGCTATCACGACGCGGTCACCACGCTGTTCCGCACGCTGGATCAGCTGGAGGAGCGGCTGGCGGGCCAGCGGTACCTGACCGGGGACACCCTGACCGAGGCGGACGTGCGCCTGTGGGTGACGCTCGCGCGCTTCGACGCGGTGTACTACTCGCACTTCAAATGCAACCTGCGCCGGGTGTCTGACTACCCGAACCTGTGGGCCTACGCGCGCGACCTGTACGCGCTCCCGGCATTCGGGGGCACCACCCGGTTCGACCAGATCAAGCGGCACTACTACACGACGCACCCGAACCTCAACCCGAGCCGGATCGTGCCCGACGGCCCGGTGCTGAACTGGGAAGAGCCATCGGGCCGCGAGCGCACGGCGGCCTGATCTGTGCTGGCCGACATAGGCCCGCAGCCAGGACACCCGGAGGGGAGTAGGTACCGTGGCGGCTATGAACGAGTACGCGGACGCGGCCGGCCTGATCGAACGGTCGGCGGCCGCGTTCAGCCGGGCGATCCCGGAGTCACCGGGGGAGGGTTACTTCGGTCCCGGCAGCGTCGCCTGGCGGGTCAGCGGCGACCTGTCTTCGCCCATCGCGGGCCTGCGCGCGCTGCTCATCCAGGCGCTGCACCCGCTCGCGATGGCCGGGGTCGACCAGCACAGCGACTGGCGATCCGACCCGGTCGGCCGGCTGGCGGCCACCTCGGCCTACCTGGCGACTGTCTTCTACGGGGAACGAGCTGCCGCCGACCGGGTCGCGGCGCGGGTGCGCCGGATTCACGAGCGGGTCACCGGCGTGGACCCCGAGACCGGGCAGGCGTACGCCGCGAGCGACCCGAGCCTGCTGCTGTGGGTGCACGCGGCCCTGGTGGACTCCGGTATCGCCGGCTGCGCCCTGTTCGGCGCTGAGCTGTCCCCGGCGGAGGCGGACGACTACGTCGAGGAGATGACGGCCGCGGCCGTCATCGTCGGCATCCCGGCTCACCTCGTGCCGTCCACCGCGGGCGGGCTGACCCGGTACCTGGAGTCGATGCGGCCGGAGCTGCGGGTTTCGATAGCCGCCAGGGAGTCCATGGCGTACCTGCTGGATCCGCCCGGCCTCGACGAGGAAGTGGCGGAGATCTGGCAGGACATCCGGGAAGCGGCGGTGATGTCGCTGCCGGAGTGGGCGCGCGAGCTGTACGGCTACGAGGCGCCGGCCCTGACCGCGATGCGGCGCAACGAGATCCGGCAGGCCCTCGGCATACTCGACGCCGTCTACATCGGGGAGCCAGGCGTGCTTGAGGCCAGGCAGCGAATCCTGCTGCGGTCGCGGGCAGTGCCAGCGCGGGGGGACGACCCGCCGAACCCCCCGCGGACATGGTCAGCCCAGAACGCATGAGGCGATCGGGGGGCATGCGGGTCCTGGCCGGGGCCACCGCAGCGGCCGCGGCGACGGCGCTGACGGTCGCCGTCATGCGCCGCCGGGTTGGCCGGCTCCGGTTCGAGCGCGGGCTGGCGACGGCGCAGCTCGCGATGCGTGGCGGCATGCGGTACGCCGGCAACGCGCCGCGCCTGTTCGCGGCCGCCGGCGAGCAGCGGGAGCAACTGCGCAACGACCTCGCCATGCGCACCGCCGATGACGTGCTGGCCACGCTCGGCACGATGAAGGGCGTCATGGTCAAGCTCGGCCAGATGGCCAGCTACGTCGACGACGGGCTCGCGCCGTCGGTGCGGCGGACGCTGAGCCGGCTGCAGGACAGCGTGCCGCCGATGAGCCCGGAGCTCGCGGCCGGCATGATCGAGTCCGAGCTCGGCGCGCCGCCGGACGAGATATTCGCGGAGTGGGACCCCGAGCCGATCGCGGCGGCCTCCATCGGCCAGGTGCACCGCGCGATCACCAGGGACGGCCAGGCCGTCGCCGTCAAGGTGCAGTACCCCGGCATCGCCGAGACGATGGCGGCGGACCTGGACAACGTCGCGCTGCTGCGCCGGATGCTGCGCATCACCGCGCCGAGCCAGGATGTCGACGCGCTGATCACCGAGCTGCGCGACCGGGTGCTGGAGGAGCTGGACTACCGGCGCGAGGCGGCGAATCAGACGCTGCTGCACGACTACTTCGATGGGCACCCGACCATCTCCGTGCCTGCGATCATCGGCGAGCTGTCCACCCAGCGGGTCGTCACCAGCGACCTGGTGACCGGCGCGCGGTTCGCCGAACTGGCCGACTGGCCGCAGGAGGAGCGGGATCTGGCCGGGGAGACCATGTACCGGTTCGTTTTCCGCAGCCTGTACGAGATGCACGCGTTCAACGGCGACCCGCATCCGGGCAACTACCTGTTCCACGGCGGCGGCAAGGTGACGTTCCTCGACTTCGGGATGGTGAAGCACTTCACCGACGCGGACGTGCTGCCGCTCATGCAGATGGCGCGCAACCTCTGCGTCGAGGGCGACCCGGCCCGGTTCCGCGCCAGCATGGAGGTGGCGGGCTTCCTGGTGCCGGGCGCGCCGCTGGGCGATGCCCAGATCGTCGACCACCTGGCGGTGTTCTACCAGCTCATCCAGGAATCCAAGACGGTGGAGGTGACCAGCGACTACGCGACCGCGGTGGTGCGCAGGTTCTTCGACGTGCGCAGCCCGGTGGCGCAGTATGCACGGATCCCGCAGTCCTACGTCATCCTGCAGCGGATCAATCTCGGCCTGTTCGCGCTGCTCGGCGACATGCACGCGACCGCGAACTGGCGCGCCATCGCGGAGGAGATCTGGCCGTTCCTGCAGGCGCCGCCGTCCACGCCGATGGGGCGCGCGGAAGCGGCCTGGAAAGCCAGCCGCAAGCCGGCCGCGAGCCTGTGATCGCGCCCACTGTGCCTACTGGTGGTCGCTATAGCGTCCTGAGTAGGCACAGTCGCTGATTGCGCGCCTGATTTGTGGGGTTACATCCGCTCAGGGGCGGTGACGCCGAGCAGGTGCAGGCCGTTCGCGAAGACGATCCGGGCGGCCTCGGCCAGCCAGAGCCGGGCCGTGGTCTGCGCGGGGGACGGGTCGTCCGCTGATCCCCGCGGCAGCACCCGGCAGGCGTCGTAGAACCGGTGATAGCTGCCCGCCAGCTGCTCCAGGTACCGGGCCACCCGGTGCGGCTGCCGCAATTCGGCGGCGCTCGCGACCACGGCCGGGAAGTCGCCAAGGTCCTTGAGCAGGTCGCGTTCCCGCTCGTGCCCGAGCAGCGCGGGGTCATATCCGCTGCCGCGGGTGTGACCGGCCGCCGCGGCCGTGTCCAGCAGCGAGCAGATCCTGGTGTGCGCGTACTGCACGTAGAAGACGGGGTTGTCGGTGCTGCGCCGGGCCCACTGGTCCAGGTCCACCTCGATCGGCGAGTCCACCGAGTACCGGGCCAGCGCGTACCTGGTCGCGTCCGCGCCGATCGCCGACACCATGTCCGCGAGCGTGATCACGTCGCCGGCGCGCTTAGACATCCGGACCGGCTGGCCGTCCCGCAGCAGGCTGACCAGCTGGCCGATCAGGATCTCCAGGGTGGCGTCCGGGTCATCGCCGAAGCACGCGGCCATCGCCCGCATCCGGCCGGTGTAGCCGTGGTGGTCGGCGCCGAGCACGATCAGCACCCGGTCGAACCCGCGGCTGCGCTTGTCCAGGTAGTACGCACAGTCGGCGGCGAAATACGAATAGGTGCCGTCGGTGCGCACGACGACCCGGTCCTTGTCGTCGCCGAACGCGCTGGTCGCCACCCACACCGCGCCGTCGGCCCGGTACACGTGCCCGAGGTCGTCGAGCCGGCGCACCGCCGCCGCTAGCTCGCCCCGCTCGCGCAGCGTCCGCTCGGAGAAATAGACGTCGAACTCCACCCCGAGGCCGGCCAGCGAGGTCTTGATCTCGGCGAACATCAGCTCCACGCCCGCGGTCGCGAATAGCCGCAGCGCGTCCGGGTCCGCCGCGGCCCGCGGCTGCCTCGCGGTGATCGCGGCGGCGATCTCAGCGATGTAGGCACCCTGGTAGCCGTCCGGCGGCGCGGGCTCACCGCGCGCGGCGGCCAGCAGCGACGCGGCGAACCGGTCGATCTGCGCGCCGGCGTCGTTGAAGTAGTACTCCGTGGTGACCGCCGCGCCCTGCGATCGCAGCAGCCGGGCCAGCGCGTCGCCGACCGCGGCCCAGCGCAGGCTCGCCAGCACGACCGGGCCGGTGGGGTTCGCCGAGACGAACTCCAGGTTGATGCGCTGGCCGGCCAGCGCGGCGCCCTGGCCGTAGTCAGTGCGCTGGCCGGCGATGACCCCGGCCAGGCTGCCGAGCGCCGCGTCGGTCAGCCGGAAATTCAGGAATCCGGGGCCCGCGACCTGCACCTCGGCTACCGGGGCGGCGGCGGCGAGCCGGGCCGCCAGCGCGCCGGCCAGCTCGCGGGGGCTGGTGCCCAGCACCGGGGCGAGCTGCAGCGCGATATTGGCTGCGTAGTCGCCGTGGCCGGGGTTGCGCGGCCGCTCCAGGGCCGCGGCGGGCACCGGGGTGTCCGCCGGCCGTCCTCGGCTGGACAGCTCAGCGGCGACGGCGGCGGATATCGCGTCGGTGAGCTGCGTGGTCATCATCGACCTGAGGCTAACGGGCGGGCTCGGAACGGCAACTTATTTCCGCTGGCCGCTACGGGGTATGAGGCAGCTAGCGCTGGTGCTTTCGGCACAGTAGGGACGGGAAGCAGATGAAGCTCAGAGCGGATATCCGGCCGTGAAAGGCGATCTGGTGGAGATCGTGGTAGACGCGGGCGATGGCACCAGGACCTACGAGATCGAGGCCACCAGGGCCGGCCGCCGGGTCGAGGTGGTCAGCCGGCGGGGCTTCGTTGAGGTGGTGGAGCTCACCAGGGGCGGCACCGCCGTCCGCACGGCGCGGTTTATGGCCAGCCGGGTCATCGCCCTGGTGGAGCACCCGGCCACCCGGCGGCGCGAACCGGGCGAGGCGTCGGGCGGCCCGCCTGAATACAGCGACTGACCAGGTACATTTAGGCTCCGCGAGGGCAGGCCCAGCGGCTGAGGCACGGCCTAGGGAGGGTCTGCGGGCTCGGGCGATGGACGGAGCGAATGGAAGCTGACAGCAGCGGGATCCGGAAGGTCCTGATCACGGGCGGGGCCGGATTCATCGGCAGCACAGTCGCCTCGGCCTGTCTGGACCGCGGCATCACGCCAGTGATCCTGGACAACCTCAGCACCGGCCGCCGGGAGTTCACCGCGGACCGGATCTTCTACGAGGGCGACATCAGCGACGGCGATCTTGATCGACAAGGTCTTCGCCGAGCACCCGGACATCTACGCGGTCGTGCACTGCGCGGCGCTGATCATCGTCCCGGACTCGGTCGCCGACCCGATCGGCTACTACCAGGCGAACGTGACTAAGAGCCTGGACATGGCGGCGCACCTGATCCGCAGCGGCTGTACCCGGATGATCTTCAGCTCGTCGGCCGCGATCTACTCACCGGGCGCGGATCTGAGCGTGTCCGAGGACTCGCCGACCGGTCCGCTGAGCCCGTACGCGCGCACTAAGACAATGTGCGAGCAGATGTTCGCCGACATCGCCGCCGCGGAGCCGATCAAGATCATGTCGCTGCGGTACTTCAATCCCATCGGCGCCGACCCCAAGCTGCGTACCGGGCTGCAGGTCCGCGAGCCCACCCACGCGCTCGGCCAGCTGGTGCTCGCGATGCAGGCCGGGATCCCGTTCCGGATCACGGGCACCGACTACCCCACGCCGGACGGCTCGGGCATCCGGGACTACGTGCATGTCTGGGACCTGGCCGAGGCGCACCTGGTCGCGCTGGCCAAGTTCGACGAGGTCATGCGCGACCGGGACGCGGAGGCGATCAACCTGGGCACCGGCCGCGGCACGTCCGTCCGCGAGCTGGTCGAGCTGTTCAACCGCGTCGCCCCGGTGCCGGTCGCCGCGATCGACGCTTCGCGCCGGCCGGGCGACCCGCCCGGCGCGTTCGCGCGCTGCGACAAGGCGGCCGCGATGCTGGACTGGCGGGCCCGGTTCTCCATCGCCGAGGGCATCGCTGACTCGCTACGGTGGGCAGCGATACGCGACGAGGTGCTGCCCGGCTAGACAAGGCGGGACACGGCCGGGCGGGACCTGACCACGACGCGCGGCCAGGCCCGCCGCCGGGCGAGCCGTGCTCCGCGCGGCTGCGGTGCGGCCCGGATCCCCGGTACTTGCGTCGCGGGGTTGGCCCCGCCTTGCCGGGGGATGGCCGAACTCTCAGTATTTCCGCAGGTTCCGGGTCTAGCGGACAGCTGTGTCCGTATGCGATCGTCGGCCTAAGTCGACTATTCGTGTGCACCCGTGATCCCGGGGCGGCCAGGAGGGTGCTCTGTGACGAGTGCACTTGCCCAGCCGTTGGCAGTCTTCTGTGCCCTGGCTGGAGCGGGTTGCTACGCCATCGCCTCGGTCACCCAGCAGCGCGCGGCCGCGCGGCTGTCCTCCTCGGTCGCGGTGGATCCGGTCGTGCTGGTCCGGCTGGTCCGGGCGAGACCGTGGCTGGCGAGCCTGATCGCGGTGGGGGCCGGCTACGGACTGCAGGCCGCGGCCCTCGGCCTGGGCCGCCTCGTCGTCGTTGAGCCCGTGTTTCCGGTCGGCCTGCTGTTCGCGCTGCTGCTCGCGGCGCGGCTGGAGGGCCGCAGACTGCGGCACGCCGAATGGACCGCGGCGGTGGCCGCGGTCGCGGGCATGGCCGTGTTCCTCCTCGCCGCGCAGCCCTCCGGCGGGCAGTCCAGGGCGTCCGCGGGCACGCTCGCCATCGTCGCCGGAGCGGCGGTCGGCATCGCCGCGACCTGCTGCCTGCTGGCGTTCCGGGTGACGGCCGCGCACCGGGCACTCACCCTCAGCATCGGCGGCGGCATCGGGGCCGGCGTCACCGACGCGCTGACCAAGACCGTGGTGACCCTGCCGGGCCAGCTGAAATTCGGCGTGTTCGCCGACCCGCGGCTCTGGCTGCTGGCGCTGGTCGGCCTCACCGTCTTCACCGTGCAGCAGAACGGCTACCGCGCGGCCGGCCTGGCCGCCTCGCTGCCCGCGTTCGCGGTACTGGAACCGGTCGTGGGCTCGATGCTCGGGCTCGCCATCTACCATGAGCAGGTCGGCGACGGCCCGCTGCGGATCGCGATCGAGGTCGTCGCCGTGCTCGGCGCGTTCTGGGGCATAGCCCGGCTGGCCAGGTCGGTGATCGCGGTCAGCGCCCGGCTCGCCGCCGCGACCGCCGCGCCGCGGCGGCGGCGACCAGCGCCGCCGCGACGACAGCCGCCGCCGCGGCTGCTGCCGCGGCCAGCGCCGCCGCGACGGCTGCCGCCGCTGCCGCCGCCGCCGCGAGCAGTGCTGCCGCTACCGCGGTCGCACCAGCCGACCCGGTCGCCTAGCCCCCGCGCTAGCGCCACCGCGCTCCGGTCGGCCTGCCCGCTGGCTCCCGCGTTCCCGCCGCCCGCTAGACCCGCCGCCCGCCAGACCCGCCGCCCGGCAGACCCTGCCGGGCACCTTCCCGACCCACCATCGCAGGGAGTTTCGCCATGCCCAGATTCGTACTGACCGGCACGCCCGGCGCCGGCAAGACCGCGATCCTGCGCGCGCTTGAGCGCGCGGGCCTGCCCGTCGTGGCGGAAGCCGCGACCGATGTGATCGCGCTGGAACAGGCTCTCGGCCTGCCCGAGCCGGAGCAGGACCCGCGGTTCCTGGACAAGATCGTCAGCTTGCAGCGCGCCCGGCAGCTGGCGGAGCCCGCCAGCCGCCGCCGAGCCGGTCTTCTTCGACCGGTCGCCGGTGTGCACGCTCGCCCTGGCGAGGTACGCGGGCTTGCCCGTCCCGGCGGCGCTGGCGGCCGAGCTGGACCGGGTGCTGACCGGCCGGGTGTACGAGCCCGAGGTGTTCTTCGTGCGGCACCAGGGCTTCGTGACCCCCACCGCGGCGCGGCGGATCGGATTCGACGAATCGCTCCGGTTCGAGCGCGTACACGAGCAGGTCTACGTCGAACTCGGCTTCCGGCTGACCGACGTGCCCGCTGGGCCGGTACCGGAGCGGGCCGCGCTGATCGCTGCCGCCGTCGGCCTGCGCCCGCCATGGCCGGCCGGGTAACCTTCCGCAGGGTATGGGGAAGGTTTACTGGTCAGCTCCATAAGTAAGAGCAGTTCATATACAGTAATCGAACAGATTAGAACGGGTACGGGGCCAATCTGGGGGCCTATTTCCGAGCGGTTCAGTCCGCGCTCAGGAAGTCCTCTATCGCGCGAACCGGGATGACCCGGCGGGCGCCAATCAACCTAGACGGCTCCCAGCCGGTCTGCCCGCCCTGGTGCGCCTGCCCCGATGGCCAGCCGCACTACGGCTGTCACGGACTCGTCCGTATGGCCGGGAGTGTCGGCGTGTTCGCCGCGCTCCTTCCCGCCGACCGCACCGCGCCGGTTGTCGCCCTGGCCCACCTGTCCGAGCCCGAGGCATGGCCCACGCTCTGGCTCAGCCATCAGCAGGCAGCCGCTGCGGCCGCCATGCTCGCCGTCCTCGGTCACCCCGAGCTGGCGGCCCTCATCACAGAAGTAATCGCGGAGGTGTCCCCATGATCAAAGTCGCTATCTGCTTCGGCCTGGTGCTCATCCTCGGCCCGGCCGCCCGGTGGGCCCTGGTGCCCTCGCACAACCTGCCCCGCCACCGGGTCCGCATCATGCGGCTGCGGCTGCGCCTTCGGCTGCACCCCGGCCGTGGGCACGCCTCGGCCCCGGAGCTGTTCATGCGGTGGGGCCGGTTCGCCGCGTTCCGCCAGTCCCGCCGGGCCCGGCCGTCGCTGAGCATGTGGCAGCAGCTGACGAATCCCGGCCTGCACTCCATCTTTCTCGGCCGCGCGCACTACCGCATGGGCCTGCGGCTGCCGGTCGAGGAGCACGCGCTGATCATGGCTCCGCCGCGCACGTTCAAGACGGCTCTGCTCGCGGACATCATCCTGCGGTACCCCGGCGCGGTCGTGTCCACCACGACTAAGGCCGACGTATTCGCGCTCACCTCCGGTGCCCGGCTCCTAATCGGCCCGGTGCACGTATTCAACCCGCAGAACATCGGCGGCCTGCCGTGCACCTTCCGCTGGAATCCCGTAGCGGGCTGCCAGGACCAGGCCGTGGCCATCCGGCGCGCGGACGGTTTCGCGGGCGGACCCTCCACTGAGGGCATCGAAGATGCCTCGTTCTGGTCCTCCAAGGCCAGCAGCTACCTGCGGGCGCTCATGCATGCCGCTGCCCTGGCGGGCGGCGACCTGCGCCTGGTCGTGTCGTGGGCGCTCGGCTCGGCCGAGGATGCCGAGCACATTCTGGCGGGCTCCGGGGCCCTCCAGTGGGCGGCCGAGCTGGCGGAGCTGCGGTCCGAGGCGGCCAGGACGACGGCCACTAAACTCCGCTTGCCCGGACAGCTGGGCCCGGGTCCGCTTGGGCTGCAGGTACAGCACGGAGTGCAGCTCGCTCAACCAGTCCAGCACGAATAGGCACAGCGGGTGCTGCGCCCAGCACGGGCCAAGCGTGCCCGCCAGCTGGCCGTAGGATGGCCGGTAAACCTGGTCAACCCAAGCGGCCAGGCGCGCGGTAGCATCCTCTCGGGCCTCCCCGGCCAGGCGCCACCACTGCGGCGCCGGGATGGGCGCGTACCCGAACGCGGCCGGGTCATCGTCCAGCAAGGTCTCTATGTCGGTAACGCGCTGGTCTATGCCTGGCCGCCCGCCCGCTCGGTGAGGGCCGCCAGCTCGGTCCGCGCGTACTCCATGCGCTCATCCGTCATGACGCGCCGCCCCACGGGTAGGCGGCGGAGGACTTGGCGCCGATGGGGACGACTTCGGCCAGCTCGCGGCTGTCGTCCATGCTCGCGGCCGTGACCAGCCGCACGACCGGCTCAGGCTGGGGCACCGCCAGGGCGACAGCTGCAGGCGCCAGGGGAAGGGGCGCGGCGGCCGGGACCAGCGCCGCGGTACCTTCGCCGCGCCGCTTGAGCTGCTTGTAGGTGCGGTTCTTCCACGCCCTCGGCAGCCGGGCCACGACGGCCGCATGCCGCCCCGGATGGCCAGCCCGTAGCCAGCCGGTAGGCGCCGGATCATGTCCGGCGTCATGGAGTCGTGCCGGGAGTGGTGCTCCTGGCCGTGCTCCCGGTAGGCGGCCTGGCCGCAGAGCGTGGCCGCAGCCTCCAGCGTTCCGGTATCCGTGATGCCGGGCAGCAGCAGCCGGACCGACGCAGTGTCAAGGATGACCTGCTTTCCTTCGTCCTTCCACCGCGAGGCCAGCTGCGCCTCACCGTGGGCAACGGTGACGAGCTGAATACCCTTGCCGCCAGAGTCGGCCGCCCACGTTGGCAGCGGCACCGGGCAGGTCTGCACGATTTCGTCCAGCGCCATCAGCAGCGGCGGATCCAGTCGTCCGCCGGGCTGCCGCGAGCCGACCTGGCAGGCGATCCAGTGCACCTCGCCCGCCATCGCGGCGAACAGAGGCGCCAGTGGCGAGTCGGACCGCTCGGTGTCCGCGATCATGTAGAGCGTGCCGGACTGCGCCAGGAAGTCGGCCAGGTCCAGCTCTGCCCCGCACGGCAGCACAGAGGAGGCCAGGCGCGGATCGTTCATGAAGTCCAGCGCGCGGGACATGATCATGCGGATAAGTTACGAGGCTCACCGCCACCGCACCCAGGATCGCTGCGGCGAGCGGCAGACCGATCATGGATTTGCTGGTCGGGTCCACGGCATAAGTGTTGTTTGCGGTCATGGTTTCGTATGAGGGGCTGGGAGGCTGGAGGCGGCCGTGCGTGCTCGCGCGGTTGCTTCCACAGTGTGATGCCTGTGCGATGATTTGGCCCATGAGGGGCGAGATCGTTGGTCGAGACCGTGAGCGGGCGGAGGTGTCCAGCTTGTTGGATGGTGTCGGGTTGGGGCCAGCCTGGCTGAGGGTGTGGGGCGAGGCGGGCATCGGCAAAACGACCGTTTTGCAGGCGGGGATCTCAGATGCCCGCGAGCGGGGCTACAGAGTGTTGGCGTCCTCCCCGGCCGAGGCCGAGCTTCGGTTGAGCTATTCCGGCCTCACTGATCTGTTGGACAACGTGGACGAGGCGACTTTCGAAGGTCTTTCTGCTCCGCGAAGACGGGCGTTGGAGGCGGCGCTGTTGCGGCGAGCCGATGTCGACCAGGAATCTGATCCCCGGGCAGTAGCTACCGGCCTGTTGTCGGTGATGATCCGTTTAAGCGGGGCCACACCGCTGCTATTGGCGATCGATGATCTCCAGTGGCTTGACGAGCCCTCCCGCCGCGTTGTGGCATTCGCTTTTCGGCGCTGCCGCGGGCCCGTGGTTTTGCTGACCACCGAGCGGCCAGAATTCCTCGCGGACGCGCGGAACGAGCTGTGCCCGTCCGATCCCGATCGGATCCTTCGGATGCAGGTCGGGCCGCTCACTGTCGGAGGGCTGCACCACGTGATCCGCCAAGCCACCGGTCGCTCATTTGCCCGCCCGACCATGCTGAGCATCGCCGATCGGTCGTCGGGGAACCCTTTCTTTGCCATCGAGATCGCCCGTTCGCTTGGCGTTCTCGCGACGGGCGTCCCGGCGCTGCCGAGCACGCTCGCGCAGGCAGTCAACAAGCGCATCGGGCTGCTCGCACCCGCGGTACGCGAGGTCATGCTAGTGGCCAGCGCAGCGGCTCAGCCTCGTGTGGAGCTGATCGGGCAGGCTTGTGGTGCCGCCGATATTCTCGAGGTGCTCGCCTCGGCCGAGGACAGCGGTCTCGTCGAGCTCTCGGGCGGGGAACTCCGGTTCAGGCATCCACTGTGGGCCGAGGGGGTATACAACGACGCCTCCGGACCCGAGCGCCGCGCAGTGCACGCTCGACTCAGCAGCCTGGTTGAAGATGTCGAGGAGCGGGCCCGCCATCTGGCGCTGAGCGCAACGGCAGGCCCGGCAGAGACAGTTTCGGCCCTCGACGCGGCGGCCGATCGTGCTCGCGCCCGGGGAGCCGCCTCCGCAGCCGCAGAGCTGCTGGAGATGGCAATTGGGCTAGGGGCTCGAGACGCCGCTCGGCGAGTCCGAGCCGCTTGCGACTATTTCGACGCCGACGATCCCGGTCGCGCCACAGAGCTGTTGGAGGACGTGGTAGCCGATCTCGGACCTGGTCCGCAGCGCGCCGAAGCGCTCGTCTTGTTGGGCGCCCTGTCCTACCAGGGCAACGACTACGTCGAGGCGATCGAGATCCTCGAACAAGCCTACGCCGAGGCGGGCGAGGCGCCCAGTCTCCGTGGTCGAATCGCGATGGAGCTGGCTGTGGCGCTCAACAACTCCGGCCAGCTCCAGCGGGGCGCCGAATATGCGACCATCGCGGTCGGCGCTGCTGGAGCGGTCGGCGACGACGGACTGCTGGCCGAAGCGCTCTCGGGCCACGAGGTCTACCAGTTCATGCTCGGCCATGAGATCGACGAGGATTCCTTGGCGCTGGCGTTGGACCTCGAAGACCGGGATCGCCGCAGCCACGCGGTGCTGTGGCCGTCTCTGAACGCGGCCATGATCCAAATTTGGACGCACCAGCTCATGCGAGCTCGGTCGAGTTTCGCGGAACTCCACGACCGTTGTGTCGAGCGAGGCAGCGAAAGCGATCTCTGGTTCGTCCTGGCCCATTCCAGTCAGCTGGCCTTGTGGTGCGGAGACGTGGAAGCGGCCGAGCGACTGCAGGACGAGCTGACGGATAGAGCCGACATGACCGGAAGCGACATTCCGCAGGCCTTGGCGCTGGGCGTTCGGGGACTGATAGCGGCATGGCGGGGTCGAGTTCCAGAAGCTCGCACGGCCGGGTCCAGCGCGCTGACATTGCTGCGCCAGTCCCGCTTCGCGGTGGCCGCGCTCTATTCCCTCGGCGCCCTCGGCATGGTCGAGCTGTCGGTAGGCAATGCGGCCGCGGCCGCGGACTACCTTGCCCCCGCGGCGGCCCAGATGACGGCGTACGAGTTCGCCGAGCCGGCTCTCATCCCGTTCTGGCCCGACGCCGCTGAAGCGCTGATCACTGTTGGCCGATTCGAGGAGGCCGAGGTGATCATCGAGCGTCTGGAAGTGAGCGGAGGAAATCCGAGCCGCATTTGGGCTCGTGCCATGGCCGCCCGCTGCCGAGGTTTGCTGTTGGCGGCCCGGGGGGACGTCGAGGGGGCGGCCGCCGCGTACGGGAAGGCACTGACCGTTCACGAACAGCTTCCTGACTCACGATATGACCTAGCCCGAACGCTGTTAGTGGCCGGTCAGCTCCAGCGTCGCCGCCGGGAACGCCGCGCCGCCCGGGCCTCCTTGGCGCGCGCCGCTCAGCTTTTCGAAGAGGTCGGTACGAACCAGTGGGCAACCCAGGCCCGAGCCGAGCTGGATCGGACGGGAAGCAGCTTCGGCGGTCCAGATCAACTGACTCCTACCGAGGCGCGTGTGGCGGAACTGGCCGCTTCGGGTCACACAAACCGTGAGGTGGCGGCCCTGCTATTTATCAGCGCCAAGACAGTGGAGGTCAACCTGGCCCGCGTTTACCGCAAGCTTGGCATCCACTCGCGAGCCGAACTCGGTCGGACCATGGCCCAGGCGTCCTCCAAAGGCAATCCCCCACGGCACGAGGAATAGCCCGAGGCCACCCGGGTGATTCGATCCCAAAGGTGATTCGGGCATCGACCTCGTCAATGTTCGTCTGCGGCTCGTGCCGAACCGCTGCGGGTGAGCCCGGTCGACCCTGATCACCCCACCGGACGCTGCGTCTGTTGAGACACAGGGAAACACCCGATGCGGCCCATCGGCTCGGACCGCCATACTCACGACGGTGCCTCGAAGCTACGTCGTCGAATGCTATTGACCAGACGATGGTGAGGCCGCCCTCATCGCTGGAGCGGCCCGAGCCAGCGCTGCGGCGCAGGATGTGCGGGCCGCCGGTCGACGAGTCGAGTTTCTGGGTAGCCTGCTGATTCCCGGCGACGAGGTCTGCTTCTGGCGTTTTGCCGGTGAGTCGCTGGCAGGCGTGGAGGAGGCCAGTGCCCGAGCCGGGCTGGCGGTCAACCGGGTCGTGGAATGCATCGAATTCAACGGTGAGCGGAAGCTCGAGTAACCGACACTGTCGACGAAGGAGTCGTCCAAACACCGAGTCACATCCCGACACCGAGCCAGCGGCGAGGCGATCGGAGTCCAAGACGATGAAGGCATTGATGACGCTCCACTCGTTCGGCGACACAGTCCACGGCGCGCCCCGGCGTCGGGTGGAGTCCTCCCCCACCGCCGCCCCCCAAGCCGTGGCCTTTACCGATCCTGGCCTCGCCCCACAAACCGCTAGAGGCGGACCGCCCTCGCCGAGGTGATCCAACCTGGCGCACCACCTCCATCTTCCGGTCCCGGCCCACGAGCCGGCACGGCCACCCAGCGGGCTGTCCCACACGGCCAGCGCCCGTCGCTCAACAAACATAGGGAAACCACTGATGCGCTTGCGAATGGCGCTCGAACACCATCGCCATCGTGAGGGTCGGCCAACCCGGGCGGCCCCCGGGTGCAGCCAGGAGGACAGATGCACACCAAATTGGCACGACGACCGCTCGTGATCGCCGCCGTCGCCGTGACGGTCGCGTCGGCGGCTGCCGGGGCCGGAGTGGCCACCGCCGCCATCCCCGACGCCACCCAGACCTACACCGCGTGCCTGCTCAACAACGTCGGGACACTGAGACTGATCGACCCGTCCCTGGGCGCCCACAACCCCATGGGCCACTGTTTCGTCTGGGAGAGCACGGTGACCTGGAACCAGAAAGGTCAATCCGGGGCTCCCGGACCGGCCGGCCCAACCGGGGCAACAGGACCGCCAGGCCCGACCGGGTCTACCGGGGCAACCGGAGCGACCGGCCCGGCCGGACCGCCAGGACCATCAGGACCGTCCGGTGCAGGCGTGACGGTCACGTTCGCCACCGGCCAAGCGCCGAACCTGCAAGCTCCTGACACCCTCGTGCAAGTCGCGTCGAAACAGCTCGACGCCGGCAGCTACAGCGTCGTGGCCACCGCCAACATCGACGCTTTCGGCAAATTCGCGGGTAGCGATGCCATCTGGGACAGCGAGTGCGAGCTGCACAGTGGAACCGGGATCATCGGTGGCGCGACCGACCGTCGGGTTATCCCGACCCTCGACTCCGTCAAAATCTCCCTCTCCGCCAATGGGGGTGCCCAGATCGCCGCCGGCGGAGGAGACGTCAGCCTGTGGTGCCGATCACAGGGCGGAGCGTCGGTAGGAGTAACCGATGCCCAAATGATGATCACCAAGATCGCCGGCTTCTTCTAGACAACGGATACAGCATGTCTGCCATGTTCTGGAGCAAGTGCCTGGTCTGGCAGTCGACCAGGCAGATATCGGCTGGGTCACCACCCTCATCAGCCCGGTAGACCATGAAATCACCGATTGTTGCGGCCAGATCCACCATTGTCCCAGGGCCAGGGCCACGCGGCTAAGGGCCAGCGACTCGCATTGTAGGGAAACACCTGGATGCGACGATCCGGCCGTTTCGGTCAGTGTGAACCATCGAGAAACGGCGCGACTGGAGGGATCGCGACGGGTGTTCTAGCAAAGGGTCGGCCCGTCGGTGCCTGGTCCGGACGGATGGCCGCCGATCAGAGGTTGGCCGACCAGGGCGTCGGTCGGGCTGTCTGTTGCCCGGCCAAGAACAGGAGGTTCGGGGCATGAGCCAGGGGGACTGGCGTTTCTGCGGTCGTTGCAAAGGACTGTTCTTCGATGGATCACGAGAAGACAGTCGGGCGAACGTGCACCACCGGAGCGCGGACAGTTCAGCACTTGCTCACAGCCAGTGCAGCCGCTGATGGCGTGAATCGCGCATGCTGAGCGCGTTCATCTGGGACACGGTCATCTGGGAGATGGCGACCAGTGCATCCAAGTCGCCGACGGCACGAGCCACGGTCGCAACCGTGGCCTCGAGGTAGGAGGGCGCCAGGCTCATGCTGGAAGAACATCCGTTGGACCGTGTCGAGGGCCGTCGCCACATCTGCTGGCCGCGTGAGGTCACCGAGGACGACGTCGGCGCCGAGGGCGCGCACGGCGGCGCCGTCGTCGTCGTCGTGCGCCATGGCTCGTACGGTCCGGCCGCGTTGACGCAGCAAGGCCACATTCTTGCCGCCCACGCCGCCGACTCCCCCGCCGGCCCCGGTCACCAGGATGAGACCAGGCTCAGCCATCGTGCGCTTTCCTGCGGTCCCCGATGTAGCTATCCTGGCCGACCTGTGATCTCAGCACCGTTTAGATGCGGCGGCTGGTACCAGCAAGACGGGCAGTCTTCGGTTCTCTCGGGGTGCAAAACGGGCATTAGCTGGCGACCAATCCTCCGCCGCTGGTCGGCTGGGTGTGTCGAGGCCGGGAGAAGCGCAACACCTGTGGCGCGGGCAATCAGCCGGACCGCAAAGCCTGCCTGAGGTCACCGACTTGGCGAGAGGTCGTCCTCGTCGATCCACTCGGGCTGCACGAGCAGATCGGGGTGAGGGACCAGCTTGGCGGCTTTTGCACGCGCCACCGCATGCGCTGCCGCGACGTTGTCGGGACCAAGGCGCGGACCAGTCGAACGCCCACTGCTCGCGGTCGCCTTGAACAAAATTGAGGTGGCCGTCGTCGCCGATCCGCCAGACCTGAAGATAGAGAATTACCTGGCTGAGCCCAGCGAGGTCAGTCCTCGATGACCGTCGTAAGGTCGGCGGACCTGAAAAGCTGCATGCCCGTGTCGGCGCCCTGCACCTTCAGGCTCGCAGTGGCCACGGGGACGACTGCCTCACGGGCCCCGAGGTCACTGAGCGAGCGACGCAGTCGTGCGGCACGCAGCCGCTCCGAGCAGCGCTGTGGCACCTGCTGCTAGCCATCGGTTGCGCGTCATAGTCACACCGTCCACGTGGCGATGGGCCCAGCGCTCGGGTCCAGCGTCCAGGTCACGGTCTTGAGGGTCACGCCACTCGGCACGCCGAAGTATTCCGTGTAGCTGCCTGACAGCGCGCGCACGGTGCCGTTGGCGTTATACCTCTCGTCCAAGTTGTTGACAGGCTGGTAGGTCTGACCGTCACTGCCAGTGGCAGCAGCTAGCTCGTTGGCATCCTCGATGTCGGTGCCGCTGATGGGCATGACGATGAACGTCACTGCAACGTAGTTGCCCGCTGGTCCCAGACCCGATGGCACCGCCGCCCCGTCCTGCACATTGGTCGCGGTCACGTCGTACACGGCGCTGTCGGTACGGTTCACCGCCGCTTGCCCAGGGTCAGACGCCCCCGGATCGGTGACCTTGAACGTGGTGCCGACCGGGCTAGAAGGTGCGGTGGTCTGCGATGGCGATGGCGACGGCGTGGGCGCTGTGCTCGCGCCCGGCTCGGCTCCCAACTGAGCCCTGCCGGTCCGGGTGGCGAAGACGAAACCATCGGCGCGGCCCTCGGCTCGCTGCAGCGCCAGCAGCGCGTAGACGGCCAGGTCGGGCAGCGCCAGACTGCGGCGGGACAGCCGGGTCTTGGTATCACCATGGCCGCGCACCGACCGCCATACGTCCACGGCGGGCACGGGCAGGTCAAGGTGGACATGATCCCAGCTCAGCGCGCGGGCTTCCTCGGTCCGGATTCCGGCGGTCAGGCTCAGCGCCACATAGCCGTAGATCCGCGCGCCTGCAGCCTCGGCTGCGGCCAGCACGGCATCGGCTTGGTCCAGCGTGAGGGCTTTACTCGGCCTGCCCGCCTGCCCGGCGGGCGTGTCCACCAGCTCGGCCACGTTCACGAGCACCAGGCGCCGGGCTTGGGCGTACCGCAGGGTGCGCTTGAGCGCCAGGTGGCCGCGGGCAACCGAGGATGTGGAGTAGGTGCGGGCCATCACGGCCAGGGCGTGAGCCACGTCATCGGCGGTCAGCTCGCGGACCTTGCGGGCGCCCAGCTCGGCCAGCAGCGGCGCCAGCACGTCGTCATAGGTGCGGACCGTCTTGGGGACTCGGCCGGGGAGCCTTCGGCCAGCCAGTCAGCGGCAGCCCGGCGGACGGTGTATCCGGCGGGGACCTTCCGCACCCCGGCGTCAATGTCCCCGGCTAGCTCTTTCAGCTTGTCCAGCACCCCGGTCTTGGTCGTGGCTGAGACCTTCCGGCGGATGCGCTTGCCGTCCGCGCCGTAGCCTAGGGAGATGTCCCCTCGCCAGCGGCCCGGGCAATGCCGGTGATAACGCGAGTCGGTACACGCCCCCGAATGCTCAAAATGCACCCCGTGCTCTCCGCGCCCTCACCTGGCTGCCATGACCGCGATTCTACGGCCCCGGGGCCTAACGTGGGGGCCAACGTGCCCGGACTGGCGCGGACTGGCGGGGACTGAAATGGACTGCAACCGCAGGTCACAGCGTTACGGGGGAGTCGCTGAGCAGGTCAGATCGCGCCCGGATATGCAGGGTATGCAGAAGGTTGCTGTGACGGGGGCGGCTGGGTTCATCGGCGGGTACGTCGTCGAGGAACTGCTCCGCCGTGGTTACGACGTCATCGGGCTGGATGACTACTCGAAGTACGGCCCGGTGCGGCGGTCATTCGATGGTCATCCGCGGTACACATTCGTCGAGGGCGACGCCCGCGACCCGGAGCTGATGACCCGGTTACTCGGCGGCTGCGATCAGCTGATCGC
Source organism: uncultured Actinomycetota bacterium (assembly GCA_963805805.1). Classification (GTDB taxonomy): domain Bacteria; phylum Actinomycetota; class Actinomycetes; order Streptosporangiales; family Streptosporangiaceae; genus JAJYUU01. The sequence goes on from CAWDVS010000015.1 coordinate 725,732, forward strand.
AGCCGCGGCGCTGGTGGGCGGCATCGCGTATTTCCATGCGCGCGCTTACGACCTGCTCGCGGCCAACGAGCGCATCACGGCCGCTACCTGCGACGCGGCGATCCGCGCGCGCCAGGCCGGGCGGCTGCGCAAGGTCACCTGGGTGTCCTCGTCCATGGTCTACGAGAGCGCGGACTGCTGGCCGTCCGACGAGGGGCAGCAGCTGGAGGTGCCGCCGCCGCGGTCGGCCTACGGGTTCCAGAAGCTGGCGGTCGAGTATTTCGCCCGGGCCGCGTGGGATCAGTACCAGCTGCCCTACACGATCGTGCGGCCGTTCAACTGCGTCGGTGTCGGCGAGGGCCGCGCGCTTGGCGCCGAGCAGGTCATGTCGGGCAACATCAGGCTGGCCCTGAGTCACGTCGTGCCCGACCTCGTGCAGAAGGTGCTGCGGGGGCAGGATCCGCTGCGCATCTTCGGCTCAGGTGACCAGCTCCGGCACTACACCTACGGCGGCGACGTCGCGGGCGGGATCGTGACCGCGATGGAACACCCGGACGCGCTCAACGAGGACTTCAACATTTCCTCGGCCGAGGCCACGACGGTGCGCGAGCTGGCCGGCCTGATCTGGACCAGGATCAACGGCCCGGACCGGCCGCTGCGGCTGGCCCATGACGAGCCGTTCCGGCACGACGTGCAGCAGCGCGTGCCGGGCACGGAGAAGGCCAAGCGCCTGCTCGGATTCGAGGCGATGGCGAGCCTGGATCAGATGCTGGACGAGGTGATCCCGTGGCTCGCGGCCGCCATCGACGCGGAGGCGCTGTGATCGCGGTCGCAGCCACTAGACGAACGCCGACAGGCCGGTAATGGCCCGGCCGACGATCAGCGTGTTCATCTCCCTGGTGCCCTCGTAGGAGTAGATCGCCTCGGCGTCCGCGACGAACCGGCCGACCTGGTGCTCGAGCAGGATTCCGTTGCCGCCGAGCAGCTCGCGGGCGTAGCCGACGGTCTCGCGCATGCGCACGGTGCAGAACGCCTTGGCCATCGCCGAGTGATGATCCTTCGCCTTGCCTTCCTGCTGCAGCTGGGACAGCCGCATGCACATGCAGGCCGACGCAGTCACGTTCGAGAGCATCTTCACCAGCAGGTCCTGGACCAGCTGGAACGACGCGATCGGCCGGCCGAACTGGAGCCGCGCGCGGGCGTAGCTGAGCGCGTACTCATACGCACCGCGGGCGCAGCCCGTCGCCATCCAGGCCACGCCCGGCCCTGGTCAGCCGCAGCACCCTGGCGGTGTCGCGGAATGACTCGGCCAGCTGGAGCCGGTCCTCCTCCGGCACGCGCACGTTGTCGAGGGTGATCAGCGCGTTCTGCACAACCCGCAAGGCGATCTTGTCGTGGATCTTCGCCGGGGCGAAGCCCTCCGCGCCCTTGTGCACCACGAAGCCCTTGACCTGCCCGCCGTCCAGGTCCCTGGCCCAGACGATGACGTGATCGGCGAAGGTGGCGTTGCCGATCCACTTCTTCTGGCCGTTGAGCACCCAGACGTCACCGTCGCGCCGCGCCGTCGTCGTCAGCCCGCCGGCCACGCCGGATCCGACGTCCGGCTCGGTCAGCGCGAACGCGCCGATCTTCTCCAGCCGGGCCATGGCGGGCAGCCAGCGGCGCTTCTGCTCCTCCGACCCGCACAGGAAGATCGAGCCCATCGCCAGGCCGCCGTGCACGCCCATGAACGTCGCGATGGACGAGTCCACCCTGGCCAGCTCCATGGCGATCATGCCGTCCAGCAGGCTGCTGCCGCCGGGGCAGTCGTAGCCCTCGCACGCGAGCCCGGCGATGCCGAGGGCGGCCAGGCCCGGCACTAGCTCGTGCGGGAATTGCTCGCGGGTCCAGTAGTGGTTGATGACCGGCGCCACCGACTTCTCCATGAACTCCCTGACCCGCAGCACGAGCTGCAGCCCGCCGGGATCGAGCAGCTCCTCCAGCTCGTAGAAGTCGGCGTCCAGGACTGGCTCCATCGCGGTCTCCCTTCAGGGCCCGGGTTTCACTGGCAGTCATGGCGTTTCACGGTGACAGCGTTCACGGCGCAGCGTCACGGCGCGGTCAGGAACCGGCTTACCACGGGCGCGAGCTCGGCGGCCTCGGTCACCAGGCCGAGATGGCCGCCGTGGAACACGTGCAGCTGCGCCGCCGGGATCAGCCGGTGCATCAGGCGCGCGTTGGCCAGCGGGATGATCGGGTCGTCGTCGCCCGAGATGATCAGCGTCGGCTGGCGCAGGAACGGCAGGAACGGCAGGCTGGTCCAGCCGGTGCCAGCCGCCAGCTGGTACACGTAGCCGCGGGCCGAGCCGACGCGGTTGTGCGCGTTCATCGCGGCCGTGATGGCCGCCGGGTCGGTCCTGGCGCTGCCCCCGTACAGGTCGCCCGCGACCTGCTGCAAGGTAGCGGCGGTCCAGGTAGCGGCGCGGCGTGAGCATGCGGGCCAGCACCGCAGGCCTGGCCGGCACCATCAGCGCGCCGGTGCCGGTGCTCACCAGCACCAGCCGGCGGCAGCGCGCGCGCTGCGTGAACGCGAAGTGCTGCGCGACCCCGCCACCCCAGGAGATGCCGAGCACGTCAGCCTCGTCGTAGCCGAGCTCGGTGAGCAGCCGGGCGGCGAGCCGGCACAGTCCGGTGAACCGGTACGGCGCGGCCGGCAGCGGCGAGCCGCCGACGCCGGGGACGTCGAACCGGACGACCTCCAGCGCCGGGTCGAGCGACTCGACGAACGGCGTCAGCAGCTCCAGGCTCGCGCCGATGCCGTTGAGGACGAGCAGCGGCACCGGCCGGGTGCCCGCCTGGCGGGCCAGGCCGGGGCGGACCGCGACCCGGATGGGCTGACCGTCGATCGCTACGGTGCGCAGGCTAGTCGGTCGTGAACATAGGTCCCCGGAGCGGCACACAGCACCTCGTAGCCCGGCCGCCCGAGCCTGATCCTCGCCTTGCGCTTGGCGCCGCTGTGGTCGGCCAGCCACTGCGAATAGTGCGGCCACCAGCTGCCGCTCGCCGTGCTCGCGTCCGCAAGCCAGTCGCGCGGGTCCGGCGGATTCTGCGCCGCGGTCTGGAACGTCGCCTTCGGGTTGCCCGGCGGGTTCACCATGGAGGCGATGTGCCCGCTGGTGGACAGCACGAACGTGACCTGGCCGCCGAGCAGCTGCGTGGTCCGGTAGCAGGACTGCCACGGGCACAGGTGATCGGCGATGCCCGCGATCACGTAGCTGTCGCAGTCGACCTTCGACAGGTCGACCGGCGAGCCCAGCATCGTCGCCGCGTCCGGTACCGTGAGCGCGTTCGCCAGCGCGAGCCGGATGAAGCCGGCGTGCAGCGCGGCTGGCAGCCGGGTGGTGTCGGCGTTCCAGGCCAAGATGTCGAACGCCGGCGGCGCCTTGCCCTGCAGGTAGTTGTTGACCCAGTAGTTCCAGATCAGGTCGTCGGGCCGCAGCCAGGCGAACACCTCCGCCAGCGAGCGGCCGTCCAGGTAGCCCTTGGCCCGCGACACCGCCATGGCCGCGTTCGCGGTCGTCTCGTCGATCATCGCGCCGGCGGTCCCGGCTCGCGCCTGGTCCAGCACGGTCACCCCGAGGCAGAAGCTGGCCACCTCGCCGAGCCGGCCCTCCTCCTGGAGGTGCGCCGCGACCATCGACGACACGATCCCGCCGGAGCAGAGCGCGCAGACGCTCACCCGCGGCGCCCCGGCTACCTCCCTGGTCGCGTCCATGGCCTGGATGATCGCGTGCCCGTAGCTGTCGAGGTCCCAGTCGGCGTGCCGGGCGTCGGGGTTCCGCCAGCTGATCGCGAAGACCTGGTGACCCTGGCCGACCAGGTACTCGACCATGCTCCGGCCGGGTGCCAGGTCGATGAGGTAGTACTTGTTGATCATGGGCGGGACGATCAGCAGCGGGTTCCGGTAGACCTGCTCGGTAGCCGGCTGGTACTGGATGAGCTCGAACATGCTCGGTGCGGAACACGACCGCGCCGGGGGTGACGGCGAGGTCTTTACCGACCTCGAAAGCATCCGGCTCGACCATGGTGGGAACGCGCGGTGCCGCCGCGAGGTCGGTCAGCAGGGCGCGCAGCCCGCGCACCGCGCTGACGCCGCCCGAGTCCAGCAGTGCCTTGACGGCCTGCGGGCTGAGCAGCGGGTTGTTGCTCGGCGCGGCGGCCGCGATCAGGTTCGTCAGCAGGAACTGCAGCCGCTCGTTGTCGCGCCACTCCAGGTCCGCGCCGGTCAGCAGCGCCTCGGCGGTCTGACCGCCGGCCAGGTAGGCCTGGACGACGCGCTTCAGCAGCGGGTTCTGGGTCCAGGCCGGATCGGCGAATCGCCGGTCTTTGCGGCCAGGCGCGAGCTGCGAGCGGCCGAGCGCGATCTGGGCGAGCTCCGCCCCGAGCGTCACGACCTGCTGGCTGATCAGGTCGGGCTTGGCCGCGAGGCTGGCCGCGAGTCGCATGGCGGCGCCGTCGGGCCGCAGCCGCCGCAGCACGCCGAGCGCGCCGTCGGCGAGCAGCAGGTCCAGCGCACCGGCGAAGTCGCCCGCGGCTTCCTCGTCCTGAATCGTCTGGCTGGCTCGCTGGGCCTGCTGATCTGCGCTCATAACACCCCTCCGCGGCTGCCGCCTGGGTCCGTTCCAGTATCCTGTCTGCGCGCCGGGTTGGCCAGGCCAGCGCGACCGGCCTGCCGCCGCCGGCCGCCCAGAACCACAGTCTTTGCGGGGATTGCTGATGTTCTATGCACAGTGAGCCGCGGAAAAGCTGTTGTTGGCGGCGCGGCTTGCGCGGACCCAGCCGGCGCGGGAAGCCTGACGGGTAGAAAAGCGTTAGCGGCACCTGGGCCGTCTTGGCCATCCTTGTCGGGGATCCGCGCGCCATCTGGGAGATCAACCGTGTCCACCTCGCTCGCCGCGCTGCGAGCACGCCTGCCTGAGCTGATGCTGCGCGATCAGCGCCGGCTGCAGCGGATGGCCGACCGGGCCGGGGCGCAGCGCGACCCGGCGGCGAGGGAGCAGGCCATCACCAGACTGGCGGGCGAGGTCGAGTCGGCCGCGGCCCGCCGGGCGGCCAGGGCGGCCGCGGTTCCGGTCATCACGTACCCGGCCGAACTGCCGGTCAGCCAGCGCAAAGACGAGCTGGCCGCGGCGATCGCCGCCAACCAGGTCGTGATCATCGCGGGCGAGACGGGCTCGGGCAAGACGACGCAGCTGCCGAAGATCTGCCTGGAGCTCGGCCGCGGGGTGGCCGGCCAGATCGGGCACACCCAGCCCCGCCGGATCGCGGCCCGCACGGTGGCCGAGCGGATCGCCGCCGAGCTGGGCACGGAGCTCGGCACCACGGTCGGGTACAAGGTCCGGTTCACCGACAACTCCAGCGACGGCACGCTCGTCAAGGTCATGACCGACGGCATCCTGCTCACCGAGATGCAGCGGGACCGGCTGCTGCTGCGCTACGACACGCTGATCATCGACGAGGCGCACGAGCGCAGCCTGAACATCGACTTCATCCTCGGCTACGTGCGCCAGCTGCTGCCGCGCCGGCCGGACCTCAAGGTGATCATCACCTCGGCCACGATCGACCCGGAGCGGTTCAGCCGCCATTTCGCAGTTGCGCACAGCAGGGCGCGGAAAGCACGGGTTCGGCCAGCCTGGACGCGCCGGTGCTCGAGGTGTCCGGGCGCACCTATCCGGTCGAGGTCCGGTACCGTCCGCTGGCCGACCCAGACCGGCCGGAAGCCGAGCAGCGGGACCAGATCCAGGGCATCACCGACGCCGTCGAGGAACTGCGGGCCGCTGGCCCCGGCGACATCCTGGTCTTCCTCAGCGGTGAGCGGGAGATCAGGGACACCGCGGACGCGCTGGGTGACGTTCCCGGTATCGAGATCCTGCCGCTGTACGCCCGGTTGTCGGCCGCCGAGCAGTACCGGGTGTTCCAGCCGCATTCGGGGCGGCGGGTGGTGCTGGCGACGAACGTGGCGGAGACCTCGCTCACCGTGCCGGGCATCCGGTACGTGATCGACCCCGGCACGGCCCGGATCTCCCGCTACAGCCAGCGCACGAAGGTGCAGCGGCTGCCGATCGAGCCGGTCTCGCAGGCGTCGGCCAGTCAGCGCACCGGCCGCTGCGGCCGGACGTCCGACGGCGTCTGCATCCGGCTCTACACCGAGGACGACTTCCTGGCCCGGCCGGAGTTCACCGACCCGGAGATCCTGCGGACCAACCTGGCCTCGGTCATCCTGCGGATGGCGGCGCTGGACCTCGGCGCGATGGCCGACTTCCCGTTCGTCGACCCGCCGGACGCCAGGAACGTGGCCGACGGCGTGCGGCTGCTGGAGGAACTGAGCGCGATCGCGCCGGGGACCGGCGGCAGCGGCGGCTCGCCGCGGCTTACCCCGACCGGGCGCAAGCTGGCCGAGCTTCCGGTCGACCCGCGGCTGGCCCGGATGATCCTGGAGTCCGGCCGCAATGGCTGCGTCCGCGAGGTGCTGATCATCACCGCCGCGCTCTCGATCCAGGACCCGCGCGAGCGGCCGGCCGAGGTCAGGGACGCGGCCGACCAGATGCACCGCAGGTTCGCCGAGCCGGGGTCGGACTTCCTCACGTTCGTCACGCTCTGGGACTACCTGCGGACCCAGCAGCGCGAGCTGTCCGGGTCCGCGTTCCGCCGGATGTGCCGCCGGGAGTATCTGCACTACCTGCGCGTGCGCGAGTGGCAGGACGTCTACGGCCAGCTGCGTCAGGCCGCGCGCGAGTTCGGCGTGGTGGTCGGCCGGGAAGCCGAGCCGAAGCACCCCGACCGCAATCGGCCCGAGCGCAAGCAGGCTGACGTGGGCTGGCAGCGCGCCGCGGACGAGGAGCCCCGGTACCCGGCTGACCTCGCCGACCGCGTGCACCAGTCGCTGCTGGCGGGCCTGCTCTCGCATCGTGGGCATGCAGGCCGTCCCGGCGGGCAGGCCGGGCGAGTCCGGGCCCGGCGAGCGACGCGGCGCTGGCCGGCCAAGGCGCGGGCCGGTCGAGTTCGCCGGCGCCCGCGGCGCGAAGTTCGCGATCTTCCCGGACTCGCCGCTGGCCCGGAAGCCGCCGCCATGGGTGATGGCCGCCGAGCTGGTCGAGACGTCCCGGCTGTGGGCCAGGACGGTGGCCAGGATCGAGCCGGAGTGGGCCGAGGAACTCGGCGGTCACCTGCTCCGCCGCAGCTACAGCGAGCCGCGCTGGGACGCCCGCCGGGGCGCGGTGATGGCGACCGAGAAGGTGTCGCTGTACGGGCTGCCGATCATCGCCGACCGCCAGGTGAACTACGGCCGGATCGACCCGGCGGCGGCCCGCGAGCTGTTCATCGAGCACGCCCTGGTGGAGCGGGACTGGCCGACCCACCACCGGTTTATCCAGCACAACGAGCAGCTGCTCGCGCAGGCGGGCGAGCTGGAGGACAAGGCCCGCCGCCGCGGCATCGTCGCCGACGACAAGGCGATCTTCGACTTCTACGACCGCAGGATCCCGGCGGAGGTCACCTCGGCCCGGCACTTCGACTCGTGGTGGAAGAAGGCCAGGGCGGTGACGCCGGACCTGCTGAACCTCAGCATGTCCGACCTCATCAGCCAGCGCCGCCGACGACGTCCGGGCCGAGGACTATCCGGCGAGCTGGGGTGGGTTCCCGCTCCGCTACGCGTTCACGCCGGGGGAGGAAGGCGACGGCGTGACGGTCGACCTCCCGCTGGCCCGGCTGAACCAGCCCGACGGCGCCGGCCTCGGCTGGCAGGTGCCGGGGCTGCGCGCGGAGCTGGTGACCGAGCTCATCCGCGGGCTGCCCAAGGACCTGCGCCGGCTGTTCGTGCCCGCGCCCGACACGGCCAGGGACGTGCTGGCCGGTCTCGGCGAACCGGACGGGGACCTGCTGGACGCGCTCAGCGCGGCGCTCGGCCGGCGGGCGGGCGTGCCGGTGCCCCGGTCGGCCTTCGACCTGTCCCGGCTGCCGCCGCACCTGCGGGTGACCTACCGGGTCATGGACGGCGACAAGGTGGCGGCGACGGGCAAGGACCTGGGCCAGCTCCGTCAGCAGCTGCGGCCCCGGCTGCAGGCGGTGCTGGCCGACGCGGCCGCGGACATCACCCGCACCGGGCTGCGGGACTGGACGATCGGCACGCTGCCGCGCACGTTCAGCAGCGGCCAGGTAACCGGGTACCCCGCCCTGGCCGACGCGGGCGACAGCGCCGACGTCCGGCTCTACCAGACGCAGGCCGAGGCCGACCGCGCGATGCTGGCCGGCACCCGGCGGCTCATCCTGCTCCGGGTACCGTCGGGTGCGCGCTCGATCGCCGGGCGGCTGCCGGTCGCGGCCAAGATGGCGATGAGCAGGCACCCGTACCCGTCGGCCGCGGCCCTGGTGGATGACTGCGCGGCCTGCGCCGCGGACGAGGTGATCACGCAGGCAGGCGGCCCGGCCTGGGACGCCGACGGGTTTGCCCGGCTGGTCGCCGCGGCCAGAGACCAGCTGGCGGTCCGCACCGCGCGCGTCATCGAGGTGACCGCCCAGGTGCTGGCGGAGGCGCACGAGGCCGAGGTGCGGCTGACCACGCAGCCCGTCCCGGCCCTGGAGCCGGCCTTCGCGGACATGCGCGAGCAGTTCGCCGGGCTGATCTACCGTGGCTTCATCTCCGCGACCGGCGCGAGCCGGCTGCCGGACCTGATCCGGTACCTGCGCGCGATGGTGCGCAGGCTGGACAAGCTGGCCGGGGAACAGGCCAGGGACGCCGAGCGGATGGCGGTGGTGCGGCGGCTGGCGGGCGAGTACCGGCAGGCCGTGGCGGGACTGCCCGCGCAGCGCCGGGCGGACGCCGACGTCGTGGCGATCCGGTGGATGCTGGAGGAGCTGCGGGTGAATCTGTTCGCCCAGCTGCTCGGCACCCCGGCGCCGGTGTCGGAGAAGCGCATCCTGACGGCCCTGACCGCGCTGACCCCCTAGCATCGGCGGTGAATGCCGCCGAAGGAGCGCGAAACCGGATGAAGTACGTCCTGTTCTACGAGACCGCACCGGACGCGGGCGCCAGCATCGCCGAGCTGTTCCCGGCCCATCGGGCCCGCTGGCAGGGCTGCCTGGAGCAAGGCACGCTGCTGGCCATCGGGCCGTTCAGTGACGGCAGCGGCGCGATGGGCGTCTTCACTACCCGCGCGGCCGCCGAGGAGTTCGCCGCGGGCGACCCGTTCGTGCTGCACGGTGTCGTCAAGAACTGGTACATCCGGGAGTGGCACGAAGCCCTGCTGTGAGCCGTCAGCTATTGCTGCGGCCGCGCTGGACGTACCGCAGCCAGAGGAACACCAGCACGGCGATGACCAGCCACACGCTGTAGATGTGCCGGAGCACGGTGCCCACTACCAGGACCACGACGACGAGCGCGACCATGGCGGGCAGCTGACGCAGGGACTGGCGGCGTAGCTCCCGTTCCTGGCGGCGGTGCTCGCGCCGTTCGTGCGCCAGCAGCAGCCGCTCGCGCTCCAGCTGGATCTTGAGCAGCTGGCGCTCTCGCCGCCGCTGGCCGCGGGAGCGATCCGGGCCCTCCACCGACGCGGTGAGGCCCTCGGGCAGGTCGCTCAGCAGCCCGATGAGGTCGGCCCTGGTCTTCGCCCGCATCGCGCGGTCCAGCCGGGCTTCGAACTCCGCCTGATCGAGGCGGCCGTCGCTGAAGTGCTTGGCCAGCCGGTCGGTGATCAGGGCCCGGTCAGCGTCGGAGACCCGCATCCCGGACTCGGGCCAGCGGTTGCGTCCGTCCGGCGCGCCCGCGGCGGCCTGGTTCGCGCCGGTTTGTTCCACGCCGGCCGGTTCCGCGGCCGGCCTGGCCGGGACCGGTCTGGCCCGGCCCGCTTGGAGTTGTCATCTGCACAGGCCCCCCGGTCAGCTACGCCAGCCCTGCATGCTCTGGGTGAAGTCGGCCGCGATAGAACTCCCCGTGTGCCCGTCCGCGCTCTCCTCCGGGACCAGCAGCCAGCTGGCCAGGTAGAGGGGCACGCCGATCCCGCCCACGAAGCACAGTACAACGAGCGCGATCCGGACGAGCAGCACGTCCACGCCCAGGTACCGGGCGAAGCCGGATGCGACCCCCGCCAGCATCCGGTCCTGCGCCGGGCGGCAGAGCTGGCGTGGCTGCTGGCCGGGATCGGGTGCCTCGGAATCGGTGTATGGTGCGTTATCCATGATCACAGCCTTCCCCCTGCCCGGCCCGGCGGCCATCGGGGAGAACCCGCATTCAACCCCGACGCGCCCCGGATGCGGCCGGGGGAACACCGGGGATCGCCCGGATAGCCTGCAGGCGCCGGCAGGCGCGATGATGGACCCATGACCGGAGGACCCGCGTCCGCTCCGCCATGGGGCAACCCTGGCCAGTGGGACAGTGCTGCCCAAGCCAGTGCTGCCCAAGCCCAGTGCTGCCCAACCCCGTGCTGTCCCGAATGGCGGTGCCCCGTGGGGCAGCGGTGCCGCCTGGGGACACGCGACCGATCAGGGCTGGACCGGCGGACCGCCGGACCAGCCCGAGCCGGGCCAGCGCCAGCCGGGCCAGCACCACCAAGCTGCCCCGGTTCCTGGCCAGGTGGGTCCGCGGGCCGGGCAGCCCGCTGCCGCTGCGGCGCGAGCGCGAGGGACGGCTGGCGGGCGGCGTGGTGGCCGGCATCGCGGCGAAGACCGGCATCGACGTCACCGCGCTGCGGGTCTGCGTGGTCGTGGCGGCGCTGCTCACGACCGGATTCGTGGCGGCGTTCTACGTGGTCACCTGGCTGCTGCTGCCGATGAGCGGCGAGGACACGAACATCGCCAGCCGGGCGCTGGCCGACAAGCGCGGCATCGGCCTGGCCGCCGGACTCGGCTCCGTGCTCGGGGTGCTGCTGATCACGGCGACCTCACTCGGGGCGGGCTGGCTGAACGCTCCGGCCTGGCCGATCATCATCAGCGTGTGCGGCCTCGTGCTCATCGCCCGCAACGGAGCCGCGGACGAGAAACTCCAGCTGCGCAGTCTGGTCGAGCCGCTGCTCGGCACCAGCGACACCCGGAACCGGCGGCGCTCGCTGCTGCGCTGGCTGCTGACCGCGGCGCTCGTGATCGGCGGCCTGGTCATCCTGTTCAACGGCAAGGAGCGGTTGGACCTGCTGATCCCGCTCGGCGGCGTGTTGCTCATGCTGTCGGGCATCGCGATCGCGCTCGCGCCCTGGTGGCTGCGGATCGCCAGGGACCTGGTCGAGGAGCGGCAGGCCAGGATCCGGGCCGAGGAACGCGCCGACATGGCCTCCCGGGTGCACGACTCGGTGCTGCAGACCCTCGCGCTGATCCAGCGCCGCGCGGCCGAGCCGCAGGAGGTCATCAAGCTCGCCCGTGGCCAGGAACGGGAGCTCCGCGCCTGGCTGTTCGACGGCCAGGAGCCGGGCACGATCAAGGGCGAGGGCGTCACGCTGGCCGGCGGCATCCGGCAGATTCAGCAGGACGTCGAGGCGCAGCACCGGATAGCGGTGGACGCGGTGACCGTCGGCGACTGCGAACTCGACGACGACCTGCAGGCGCTGCTCGGCGCGGCCCGCGAGGCCACCGTCAACGCGGCCAAGTGGTCCGGCGCCGAGACCGTGTCGCTGTTCGCCGAGGTGGAGGACGGCGCCGTCTCCATCTTCGTGCGCGACCGGGGCCGCGGGTTCGATCCCGACGCGGTGCCGGACGACCGGAAGGGACTGGCCGAGTCGGTGCACGCCCGGATCTTGCGCCGCGGTGGCACGGCCGCCGTCCGGAGCGCGCCGGGCGAGGGCACCGAGGTGGCCCTGACCATGGGCCGCGCGGCGGGCGACCGGGCAGCGAGGCGGGCATGAGCGCGTCCCCGGCCGCGGCCGGCAAGCCGCGGGTGTTCCTGGTCGACGACCACGCGATGTTCCGGTCCGGCGTGCGATCCGAGCTGGCCGGCCACGTTCAGATCGTGGGGGAGGCGGAGGATGTCGCCCCGGCGATCACGGCGATCACCGAGGCCGTTCCCGACGTCGTGCTGCTGGACGTGCACCTGCCGGGCGGCGGCGGCTACGCCGTCGTGGCGGCGATCAAGCCGGAGCTGCCCGACGTCCGGTTCCTGGCGCTGTCGGCCTCGGACGCGCCCGAGGACGTGATCGCGGTGATCCGGGCCGGCGCGCGCGGCTACGTGACCAAGACAATCTCCGGGCCGGATCTGGTCGACGCCGTGCAGCGGGTCGCGGCCGGAGACGCGGTGTTCTCGCCCCGGCTGGCCGGCTTCGTGCTGGACGCGTTCGCGTCCGGCGCGGCAGCGACCGACGGAACGGCCGTCCTTCGACCCCGAGCTAGACCAGCTCACGACCAGGGAGCGCGAGGTGCTGCGGCTCATCGCCCGCGGCTACACCTACAAGGAGATCGCGCGGGACCTGTTCATCTCGGTCAAGACCGTGGAGAGCCACGTCTCCTCGGTGCTGCGCAAGCTGCAGCTGTCCACCCGGCACCAGCTCACCCGCTGGGCCGCCGAGCGCAAGCTCACCTGAGCTACGGCCCGGGACGGTTCAGCTCGGCCATGTGGAACAGCTCTAGCTGGATGTTGTCGGGATCCCGGAACACGACCACCGAGTACGGCATCGGGTTGTCGGTGTCGATGACGCCGGAGTGCTCGATGCCGAGCTCGTCCAGCCAGCTCGCCCATGCGTCCAGGCTGGCGCGATCGGTGACGCCGAACGCGATGTGGTCCAGGCCGGTGCGGCTCTCGCGGAAGGCTCGCCGGGGTTGGCCTCGTGGTGGTGCAGTCCGATCACCATGCCGGAGCGCGGATCCATCAGCACCACGGCGTAACCGCCTTCTTCGGCGCCGTAGTGCGGAAACGGGACCGGCACCCGGCTCAGGCCGAAGACTCGCTCGTACCACTGGGCGCTGGCCTCCACGTCGGAGACCGTCGGCGAGAAGTGATGGACGCCGGTAACCACCGGCGTCTCCGTGGGCTGCGTCACTGCAAGCTCCTTCCTCCGCCCGGCCGGGCGCACGAGCCCAGCATGCTGCCCGCGCCCTGCCCCGGCCAGTTATCGGCCGGATCACGCCGAGGGCACGCGGAGGCCGCGTCCTGACGTTGCTCGCAGGCCTCTGGTCGGCCGCGGGCGTCAGGCCAGCCGCGCCTCGGACAGCAGCAGGCCGGGCAGCTCGTCCGGGCCGGGGGTGACCCCGGCCAGGCCGCGGGCGGCGAACCAGCGGGCGACGTTGGCCGCGTCCCTGGTCAGGAACTCCGCGCCGCGCGGATTCGTGATGACGTCCACGATCTGCGGCAGGTCGATCATGATCAGCCGATCGCGGTGCACCAGCAGGTTGTAGGCGGACAGGTCGCCGTGCGCGAACCCCATCGCGGCCAGCGTGCACAGCGCGGTCACCAGCTGATCCCAGAGGCCGGCCAGCTCCGGTCCGGACGGCCGGGTTTCGGCCAGCCGCGGCGCGGCCGTGCCGTCAGGCTCGCCGACGAACTCCAGCAGCAGCTCGGTGCCGAGCACCTGCACCGGGTACGGGACCGGCAGGCCGGCCTGCCAGAGCTGGCTCAGGGCGGCGAACTCGGCGTTGGCCCACTGAGTCGCGATCATCGCGCGGCCGGTCGCGGACCTGGCCGCGATCGCGCGGTTGACCCGGGACTCGCGCACCCGGCGGCCTTCCAGGTACTCGCTGTCCCGCTGGAACATCCGGTGCTCGGCGGCGCGGTAGCGCTTGGCCGCGAGCAGGCAGAACCAGTCGAGACCGGGCACGCCCCGGCGGAGCAGGAAGACGTCGGCTTCCTTGCCGGTCTTCAGGACGCCGAGCTCGGTGTCGGTGGCGGCTAGCTCGGCAATGAGCCAGCGCGGATACGGCCGCGGCCCGCGTTCGGACAGTGTGGACTGGTCCCACGTGGACCACCGGTCACCATCGGGCAGGCCGAAGGTATCGGCGTCGAGCTCGGCTGGAGCCAGGCGCTGGGGATGCCGGTCGCGCTTGAGAAAGGCAGGGTCGTCGTCGTCAAACCGCCGCTTGCCGCGGCGGAACTGCGAGCTGGACATGAGGCAAGCTCCTGAGGCAGGAAGTAAAGGCGGGCAGCGAGAAACGCGGCAGGTTCATCTGCACCTCTCCTTCCTGCTCGGAGCCACGTGCTGCTCGGAGCGTCGTGCCGTCGCGCGCGGCGACGGCGTGCCGGTCTGGGCTGTCAGGCTGCCAGCACGACCCGGCCGCTGGCAACAGCTTTTCCGGTCGGGGTCAGGCTGGCGCGGCGCCGGCCATCGCCCGGGCCTGCTCCTGCGTCAGCACCCTTGCTATCCCGACTGCGGTCCAGCCGGCGCTTTCCTCGAGCTCGTCCCGGATCATCGCGGCCTGGTACTCGATTGACACCGGGCCGACGGCGACCAGGTCGTCGCGCTCGTTCCGCATTACCAGGATGTAGTTCACGGGGCTATCTAACTAGTGCCAGCGGCTGCCGTCGACTCTTCCGCCGCTTTGACCGGATGGCCGCCGCTCGGTCAAGATCGGTGGATGCGCCTGGATGAGCTGGTAGAGCTGGAGGAGCTGGCCCACCGGAAACTGCCGCCGCCGGTCAGCGAGTACATCCGGCAGGGTTCGTTTGCCGGCCTGACCGCCGCCGGGGCGCCGGTCGCCTGGGATCAGGTCAGGTTCCGGCCGCGCATGCTGCGCGACGTGAGTAAGGTGCAGACGCAGACGACGGTCCTCGGCCACCACGTGGCCGCGCCGGTCCTGGTGGCGCCCTGGACCTTGCAGCGCGCGGCGCATCCGGACGGCGAGCTGGCGACCGCCCGCGCGGTGGCGGCGGCCGGCTCGCTCATGGTCGTGTCCAGTAACGCGGGGTGCCGGTTTGAGGACATCGCCGCGACCGGCGCACGCTGGTGGCTGCAGCCCTACATCCTGAAGGACCGGGGCCTGACCACGGCGATGATGCGGCGCGGCGTGGCCGCGGGCGCGGCGGCCGTGGTGCTGACCGTCGACACGCCGGTGGTGGGCCGCAAGCTCAACGCCGGGCCGCCGGTCTGGGACGTGGTACCAGGCGAGTTCATGCGGGTGAACATCGACACGCCGGACACCGACGTCGCGCTCGACAAGGCCGACGATCTGACCCTGGACGCGATCGGCTGGCTGGCCGAGGTCACCGGGCTGCCGGTGGTGGTGAAGGGCGTGCTGCGCGGCGACGACGCGGCCGCGATGGTGGCCGCCGGGGCGGCGGCGGTCTGGGTCTCCAACCACGGCGGCCGGCAGCTCGACCAGGCGGTCTCGACGGCCGTCGCCCTGCCGGAGGTGGCCGAGGCGGTCGCGCGGCAGCGACGCCGAGGTCTACGTCGACGGCGGGCTGCGCAAGGCCGAGCACGTGCTGGCCGCGCTCGCGCTGGGCGCGGGGGCGGTCTTCCTCGGCCGCCCGGTCGCCTGGTCGCTGGCCGCCGGCGGGCCGGATCGCGGCGGCGGCACGGCCGGCGTGGCGGAGTTGCTGGCGGCGTTCGGCGCGGACCTCGCGCACGTGATGGCGCTCGCGGGCGCCCGCGACGTGAGTGAGCTGAGCCGGGACCTGATCAGCTAGCGGGCCAACCGAGGGCGTCCTTCGCGGTGTGCCAGTTCAGCACCCGCACGTTGTACATCCCGGCCCGCACCGCGGGGTCATCCTCCGCCAGCTGCCGGGCCCGTTCCGGCGTGCCGGCCCGGTAGATGCAGATGCCCGCGATCGTGTCGTCGCCGCGGACCGGACCGGCGACGGACATCAGCCCGGCGCGGCGCATCTTGGCGAAGTGCCCGAGGTGCTGGCGCTGCAGCCGCTCGCCCGCCTCCTCGTCGAGGTCCGGCGCCTCCGGCGACAGTTCGAGCAGTACCAGCTGATAGCGGTCGAACTCGGCGGGCGGGTCGGCCTCGGCCACCAGCTCCAGCCCCTTGAGCTGCTCCAGATGCAGGGCCAGGTGGAAGCTCGCGTTGCCCTCGATGAACGCGCCGATCGTCATCGGCCCGTCCCTGACGATCTGCCCGTGATCCCTGATGATCACCTGCACCGGGGTGCTCGCGCGATCGCCGAGGGCGTCCCTGGCCTGCTCCAGCCTTGCGGCCGACCGCTCGACCTCGCGCGCCAGGCCGGCCAGGCCGCCGATGCTCTGCGCATACCGGGCCAGCTCGGCGTCGTCGACCCCGGACTCGTTGTCGTAGCTGACCTCCTGCCCGGCCGCCACCTGCTCGGCGGCCGCGGCGATCAGGTCGTTGTTCCTGGCGATGTGGGCGGCGACCAGCTCGGCCGGCCACTCGCCGTCGGCGGGCGGCCCGAAGCCGCCCGCCCGCAGCGAGGCGGCGAACGGCGCGTAGACAGCATCGAATCCGAGCGGCATATCCAGCTCTCCTTGCACTCGCGGGCGACTCGACCTTGCCAACCCCGGCCGCCAGAGGTCAAGACGGGTAGCTGCCATCTTGCCCACCATTGCGGTCATCGTCGCCCGCGAGCGCGGCCAGCGGAACTGCGAAATCGCAGTCGGGCGTGCTGTCAGCCGGTCCCGGCGACGTCGGGCAGGTACTGCGCGACGCCGGCGAGCATCTCATAGCTCCAGGTCAGCGCCCCGGACTTCAGATCCGCGAGCACGCCGCGCAGCCACCCGAGCTCGGCGCTGATGATCGCTCGCTCGTACTCGTCGTCCATCAGGGTCACCCTGGGCAGCGCGCCTTCGTGCTGCGCCAGGTCGGCCTCGATCTCGGCCAGCCGCGCTTCGAGCCCGGCCGCCCGCTGCGCCAGCGCCTCCTGCGCCTGCTGCGGGCCGAGGAGCATGACGAACGACAGTGCGGCGGGGAACTGGGGGTACTCGTTCCGCGGGGTAGCGATCATCTCGGTGATCCAGCGGAGGGCGGCCTCCCGGCCGGCCTCGGTCAGCTCGTACACCGTCCGCTCCGGATAGTTCTGGTCACGCTCGGTCTGGCGGACCGCCACCAGCCCGGCATCCTGCAGCCGCCGGATCGTCTTGTACAGGTTCGCCCGCTGGCCGACGTTGATGACCTGGTCCTTGCCCCACTGCTTGATCAGCCCCTGCATGGCGTAGGGGTGCAGCGGACCGGCGTGCAGCAGGCTCAGCACCGCCATGGCGAGGGGCGAGGGCCGGAGGTCGGTATCCATGCCCTCAGCTTAGTAGTTTTCGTGGCACTAGTAATCCGGGAACACGCCGTGTTAGCGTTGCCTCATAGTTTCCGAGCAACTAGTCTCTGAAATCTAGTTGCCAGGACACTAGATGAACGCGTACTATCTCGACTATCGCAACTCGAAAGGAAGCTGAGATGACCACGACGAATGTGCTGGCCGCCCCGGATCGCGTGACCGTGCCCATCCGGGCCCACGGCACCGTGATCCGCCGGCTCGGACACTGGACCAGCGCGCAGCACCTGGACGTGCGCGCGTCCCGCGGCTCGGTCGTGCTCGACCTGCGCTCGCCGCAGATCCCGGCGGGCGATATCCGCGTCGACCTCGACGTCGATCACGCGGTCGTGAAGCTGCTCGTGCCCGACGGCGCCGTCGTCGACGCTGACGAGGTCCGGCGCGTCGGCCGGGGCCGGGTGAAGGACTGGACCGGGACGCCGGCGGCGGACGGCCGCCGGATCGTGCTCGGCGGGGAGATGCGCAGCGCCGAGGTCCGGGTCTACCGCGGCGGCGTCGCCATCCTGGCGGCCATGTGCAGCCGGGAGTACATCGCGGACGCGCTGCAGGCGCGGCGCGAGGGCCGGTACCCGACGATCGACGACCCGGCGCGATGAGCGCCGCGACCCCGAGCGCGGCGCGCCTGCGGCCGAGACGCGCCGCCGGCCGCCGCGGCCCGGCCTCCGCAGCCGCAGCCGCAGGCCGGCGATACGCGGCCGGCCTTGCTGGCGGCGCGCGACCTGACCGTGCGGTTCGGGAAAGTAACCGCGCTGGACCGGCTCACCGTGACCGCGCCGGCCGGGCAGGTGCTCGCGGTGCTCGGCCCCAACGGCGCGGGCAAGACGACGTTCATCCGCGCGATCGCGACGCTGATCCGGCCCGGACGGCGGGGAACTGCGGGTGCTCGGCCACGACGTGGTCACCGGCGCGGCGAGCGTGCGGCGCGAGATCGGGCTGGCCGGCCAGTACGCGGCGGTCGAGCCGGCGATGACCGGCCGGGAGAACCTGGAGCTGACGGCGCGGCTGTTCGGGCACGGCCGCCGGGCGGCGCGCCGCGCTGCCAGCGCCGTGATCGACCAGCTGAGCCTCGGCGCGGTGGCCGACCGCAGGTGCGGCACCTATTCGGGCGGTCAGCGGCGCCGGCTCGACCTCGGCGCGAGTCTCGTGGGCGCACCGAGCCTGCTGCTGCTGGACGAGCCGACGACTGGCCTGGACCCGGTCAGCCGCCGCGAGGTGTGGGACGCGGTCCGCGGCCTGGCGGCCGGCGGCACCGGCATCCTGCTCACCACGCACTACCTGGCCGAAGCCGACGAGCTGGCCGACCAGGTCGTCGTCATCGACCACGGGCGGGCGATCGCGGCCGGCTCGCTGACCGAGCTCAAGGCCGGCATCGGGCTGGACGTCATCGAGGTGGCGGCGGCCGACGCCGCGGCGCTGGACCAGGTGGCGGCCGTCCTGCACCGCGTCACCGGCGCGCCGCCGCGGCTCGACGCCGCGGGCCGGCGGGCGAGCGTGCCGGCCGCGGGCGGTCCGGCCGAGCTGGCCGCGGTCATCGGCCAGCTCGCCGGCGCGGGCCTGCGGGTAGACGCGATCGGGCTGCGCCGGCCGACGCTGGATGAGGTCTTCGCCGCACTCACCGGCGAGCAGCGAGAGGAGACGCAGTCATGACCGTGGCAATGACGGCAACGCAGGCCATCGGCGGCCGGCCAGGGCGCCGGGCACGGCGACCGCGGCCCTGCAGGTGGCTCGCCGGGCGCTGCTGAAGTACCTGCGCACTCCGGCCCTGTCGGTGCTGGCGATCGTGCAGTCCGGCATGTTCCTGTTCAGCTTCCGGTACGTGTTCGGCGGCGCGATCCACGCCGGGTCCGGCAGCTACGTCAACTTCCTGGTGCCCGGCTACGTGGCGACGCTCGATGCTGTTCACCGGCGGCGGCATCGCGGTGGCGGTGGCCGAGGACAAGGCGGCGGGGTTCACCGACCGGCTGCTCTCGCTGCCGGTGCCGCGGCTGTCGCTGGTGCTGGGCCGCGCGCTGGCCGACTCGGTCACCAACGCGTGGTCGATCGCGACCACCACCGCGCTCGGCTTCGCGTTCGGCTTCCGGCTGACCGGCAGCGTCGGCGGCGCGCTCGCCGCGCTCGGGCTGTGCCTGGTGTACGCGGTCGTGTTCACCGTCGTGTTCATCGTGATGGGCCTGTACGCGCCGAACGCCCAGGCGGCGCAAGGGATGGCGCTGATCGCGTTCGTCTTCGCGTTCATCTCCAGCGCGTACGTGCCGGCCACGTCCATGCCGGGGTGGCTGCAGCCGTTCTCCCGGTACCAGCCGCTCACGCCGATGGTGGACGCAGTCCGGTCGCTGCTGGCGGGCGGCACCAGCGACGTCGGGCTGGCGCTGGCCTGGTCGGCGGCGCTGCTGCTGGTGTTCACGCCGGTCGCGGTGCTGCGCTACCGGAGGGCCTGAGCGCGAACACGGGTTCCGAGGCCGGCTAGCGGTGGCTAGCCGGCCCGCCCGATCCGGGCACGACGAGCCCGGATTCATAAGCGGCGATCACCGCCTGCGTCCGGTCGCGCAGCCCGAGCTTGCCGAGCACACGGCTCACATGTGTCTTGACCGTCTCCTCGGACACCACTAGCCGAGCCGCGATCTCATGATTGGAAAGGCCTTCGGCCATCAGCTTGAGCACCTCGGTCTCCCGCGGCGTCAGCGCGGCCAGTACGGGGGCGGGCGGACTGGCTTCGGCTGGCCGAAGCTGAGCGAACTCGCTGATGAGCCTCCGGGTTACCGAGGGCGCGAGCAGCGCCTCGCCGGCGGCCACGATCCGGACGGCGTCAAACAGATGCTCAGCGGTGACGTCCTTGAGCAGGAACCCGCTGGCTCCCGCGCACAGCGCGTCGTAGACGTACTCATCCAGGTCGAACGTCGTGAGGATGAGCACGCGGGGAATGTGCGGGCCAGCCGCGTTTGGCCCGGCGAGCTGCCGGGTCGCCTCGATGCCATCCATTCCCGGCATCCTGATGTCCATCAGCACGACGTCGGGATGCAGCTCACGGCTGGCCCGGACGGCCTCGATCCCGTCGTTAGCGGTTTGCACCACCATGAAATCCGGCTGGGTGTCCAGCAGGGCGGCGAACCCGCCGCGCACCACCTGGTGATCGTCGGCGACGATGATGCGGATCGGCGCTGTCATCCCGCCGCCTTCTGCTCTGCCTTGGCGGGCAGCCGGGCCTCCACCACGAAGCCACCGGCCGGGCCGCCGCCCGCGTGCAAGGTACCGCCCACCGCCGCGGCCCGCTCGCGCATGCCGAGCAGGCCGTTGCCGCCGGGCGGCCCGGCCACGGGCGGCCCCGGTCCGTTGTCGCGGATCCGCAGCCAGAGGCCATCGGCGTCGAATCGAAGCTCCACGTCCACGGCGGCGCCGGGCGCGTGCCGCCGCGCGTTGGTGAGGGCTTCCTGCACGATCCGGTAGGCGGCCACCTCAGTACCCGGATCAAGCGGCTCCGGCCAGCCGCTGATGATCAGGCGCGTGCCCGCCTCGGACACCTCCCTGGCCTCGTCGATCAGCGCGCTGAGCTGATAGATGCCGGGCTGCGGCTGCCGCTCGGCGGGCACGTCGCTGGTGTCCTCCCGGAGCACGCCGAGCAGCCTGCGCATCTCGGTCAGCGCGGTGCGCGCGGTGTCGCCGATGGACGACAGCCGCTGCGCCCCGGCGGCAGGCAGGCCGGGGGTGGTGAGCCGGGCTGTCTCGGCCTGGACCGCGATCATGGAAATGTGATGGGCCACGACGTCGTGCAGCTCACGGGAGATGCGGGCGCGCTCACCGCGGGCGGTGTGCTCCAGCAGCGTGCCCTCCATGCCCGCGCGCGTCTGGGTGTGCTCGGCCGCCTCGCGCCGGGCCCGCCGCGCCGCGCCGGCCCAGGCGGCCAGCGGCCCCAGCGAGGCCAGCACGACGCTGGCGGCCCTGGAGATGCCGCGGGCATCGTGAGTCTGCGAGGGCAGGGCCAGCAGCAGGAACGGCAGCGCGAGCGCGGCCGCCAGCAGCTGGATGCCGTCCCGGCCGAGCGCGTAGAGCACGAGCAGCTGGGCGATGACCATGGACACGGTGAGGTCGTGCAGTGCCGCCATCGACAGCGCGTTCGCGGCTGTCATGACCACGGCCGCCGGCACCGGATAGGTCCGCACCACCGCGAGCGGCAAGGTGGCGATCAGGCTCAGCAGGACCAGGTCCAGGTGCACGTTCCCGGTATCGAATCCAGTGCCCGTCGCGCGACCGGAGCTGGCTGTGGCCACGGAGATGGCTTGCGCCGCGGCCACTACGGCCAGCACGGCAGCGGTCCACGGCCGGGGCGTAGGTGGCCGCGGTAAGCCGCCGCGCGGCCTGCGACCAGGCCCCCCGCGTGTCCTGCCAGTTGCTCGCGCCCACTTACTCATTGTCGCGGCCGGATGGCGCCGCGGCGTCCCCTGGACCATGCATCCGTCATCCCTCCTCCGGGTGACGGCAAGGGGCCGCGCTCACTCCTGCTGGCGGCTGCGAAGACGGCTCCGCAGCGTGACGACTTCGCCAGGTCGGTCTCCATAGCCTTGACGCAGATTGGAGGCCACTGCCATGGAAGCAACTATCGAACTGAACGACCTGCGCAAGAGCTTCGGGCCCACGCAGGCCCTGGACGGGATGTCCTTCACGGTCCAGCCCGGTCAGGTCACCGGGTTCGTCGGGCCCAACGGTGCCGGGAAGTCCACCACGATGCGGGTGGTCCTCGGCCTGGATGCCGCGGACGCGGGCAGCGCGCTGATCGGCGGCCAGCCCTATCGCGCGGCTCCGGCATCCGCTGAGTCACGTGGGCTCGCTGCTGGACGCGGCCGCATTGCAGCCGAGCCGCAGCGCCCGCAATCACCTGCTCTGGCTGGCGCATTCGCAGGGCCTGGGCGCCCGGCGGGTCGACGAGGTCATCGCCGAGGCGGGCCTGGAAAAGGCCGCCAAGCGCAAGGCGGGCGGCTTCTCGCTCGGCATGCGGCAGCGGCTCGGGATTGCCGCCGCGATGCTGGGCGACCCGCCGGTGCTCATGCTGGATGAGCCGTTCAACGGCCTGGACCCCGAGGGCATCGTGTGGATGCGCGGCTTCCTGGCCGCGCTGGCGGCCGAGGGCCGCGCGGTGCTGGTGTCCAGCCATCTGATGAGCGAGTTGCAGGACACCGCCGATCATCTGGTCGTGGTCGGCCGGGGCAAGGTCATCGCCGATACCAGCGTCGCGGACCTGCTCGACGCTGCGTCTGGCGACCGGGTCACGCTCAGGACCACCGCGCGCCTGGAGGCGACCACGGTGCTGGCCCACGCGGGGGCCACCGTGACCGCCAGCGACCGGGACACGCTGACCATCGCCGGTTTGCCCGCTGAGCGCATCGTCGCGGTGCTCGCGGCCGAGAACGTGCCGTTCTCGGAGGTGTCGGCCCACCGGGCGACGCTGGAAGCGGCCTACATGGAGCTGACCAGGGATGCGGTCGAGTTCCGGGCCGCCGCGCACGAGACTTCGACGGAGGCAGCACGATGACTACCAGCACGCTCACGCCCTACCGCTCCGGCCGCCCGCCGGGCCGGGACGGGTTCGCCCAGCTGCTGCGCGCCGAGTGGACCAAATTCCGCACCGTGCGGGGCTGGCTCATGGCGCTGCTTGCCGCCGCACTGCTCGCGGTGCTGGCGACGATTGGCATCGCGGGGGCCGGGAACGGGACGCAGAACTCAGGCGCGCAGAACCCGGGCGCGACCGGACCGAACGGCGAGGCCGTCACCGACCAGTTCGAGTTCGCGCATCAGCCGCTGGCCGGGAACGGCACCCTCACCGTCGCCGTGACGTCGCTGACTGGCCACGTCCAGGTGCCGCCGGGCGGCGGCTTCGGGCCGTTCGTGACGGCCGCCCTCCCGCCTGGCCCGCAGCCGTGGAGCAAGGCCGGGATCATCATGAAGGCCAGTACCAGGCCCGGCTCGGCGTACGCGGCGGTAATGGTGACCGCTGGCCATGGCGTGCGGATGCAGTACAACTACACCCACGACATCGCCGGCCAGTCCGGCGCGCCGTCCACGGCGGCACCAGCCTGGCTGCGGCTGACGCGCTCCGGCGACACGGTCACCGGCTACGACTCGGCGGACGGGACGCGCTGGACCAAGGTCGGCACGGCCACCCTGGCGGGGCTGCCGTCCACGGTGCAGGCCGGCATGTTCACGGCGTCACCCGACGTCTTCCTGAGCGACCAGGGCTTCGCCAGCAACAACGGAGCCCAGTTCAGCACGCTCGGCACCGGCACATTCGGCCATCTCAGCCGTCAGGGAAACTGGCCGGCCAGCTCGTGGTCGGACAGCCATGTCGGCGGCCTGAACCCCACGAAGGTGAAGGTGTCGTGCGGGCCGCACTGCGGCCGTATCGTCCGGACGCCGCACCAGGCCGGAGTCCAGAGCTCCGGCGGTACCTTCGCGGTAACGGGCAGCGGGGACATCGCCCCGTACGTGCCGATCCTGGACCCGCTCGGGCTCAGCTTTAAGGGCACGCTCGTCGGCCTGATCGCGGTCATCGCGCTCGCCGCGCTGTTCATCACCGCCGAGTACCGGCGCGGGATGATCCGCACGACGTTCACCGCGAGCCCGCACCGTGGCCGGGTCCTGGCCGCCAAGGCCCTGGTAATCGGGACCGTGACATTCGTGGCCGGACTGGCAGGCGCGGCCGCGGCCCTGGTGGTCACCACGCACAAGCTCAGCCGCGACCGGCTGGGTGACCTCGGTCTTCCCGGCCTGGTCGCTGCTGAGCGCGCATGGTCTGCAGATGGTGGTGGGAACCGCCGGGCTGTTCGCGCTGGCCGCGATCCTGGCGGTGGCGGCCGGCGCGACCCTGCGCCGCAGCGCCGGCGCGATCACGGCCGTCATCGGCGTCCTGGTCGTCCCGCTGATCCTGGGCACGCTGCTGCCGATGGGGCCTGCGCAGTGGCTGCTGCGGCTCACCCCGGCCGCCGCGTTCAGCGTGCAGCAGGGCACCCAGTCCTATTCCCAGGTGACCCACACTTGCCTGCCGTACAACGGCTGCTACCCCCTGTCGCCGTGGCACGGGTTCGCGGTGCTGGCGATCTGGACGGCGCTCGCGCTGGGCGGTGCCGTCCTCGTGCTCCGCCGGCGGGACGCATGAGCGCCGGGCGCCACGCCCAGCTGGCCGGCCCCGCCGTGGCACTAGCCACGCGGGGCCCGGCCGCCGGCCGGCCGTGACCGGCGGCCGCCTGGCCGGATTCCGGGAAGCCATGCGGGCCGAGTGGACGAAGCTGCGGACCGTGCCGAGCACCGCCTGGCTGCTGGCGACCGCTGTCGTCATCACGGTGGCCGGGAGCGCGATCACCGCGTCCGTCGTCCAGTGCAGCAGCAGGATATGCGGCGCCGACCCGGTCAAGAACAGCCTGACCGGGGTCATGCTCGGCCAGGCCGCGATCGCCGTGCTCGCCGTCATGGTGCTGTCCGGCGAGTACAGCTCCGGCATGATCCGCACCTCGCTGGCCGCGGTGCCGCGCCGGACCGCGATGCTAGCGGCCAAGGCGTCGGTGCTGACCGTAGTGGTGCTGGTGACGGCGGCCGTCGCGGTGCTCGGCTCGCTGCTGGCCGGGCAGCACTTCGCGCCGGGGAACGGCTTCACCGCCGCGCACGGCTTCCTGCCCGTCACCCTCGCGCACGCGCCGGTGGTGCGCGCGGCGGCGGGCTCGGTGCTGTACTTCGGGCTGATCGCCCTGCTCAGCATCGGCCTCGCCGCTGCGGTGCGGGAGTCGGCGGTGGCGATCACGCTGGTGCTCGGCCTGCTGTACGTGCTGCCCATCATCGGCGGGCTGCTCCTCAGTCCGGTCTGGGCCCGCCGGTTCGACCGGTACTCGCCGACGAGCGCGGGCCTGGCGATCCAGGCGACCAGGAACCTCGGCAAGCTCCCCATCGGCCCGTGGGAAGGCCTCGGGGTGCTCGCCTGCTGGGCGGCGGCGGCGATGCTCGCGGGCTGGCTGCTGCTGCGGTTCCGGGACGCGTAGCGAGCAGCTGTCGGTGGTCCGCGGGCGCAGTCCGGATCACGATGAGGGTGACGATCTTGCCGTTTGATCGGTCACCTCGGTGACCTCGATCGTCACCCGGTCGCCCACCATCTCCCTGGCGGCGCGGCGGCTGGAGCCAACCGGGCCGACGGCAGATTGTGCGCAAGCGAGATATTTGCCGATGATCACGGTGAGGCACTGGTATTCACTCTGGTGTCGGGAGATGTGCGCCTGGTGGGGCGGATCGTGCCGGTGACGGTCGCGGCGGCCGAGCTGGCGGTGACCGCGAACCAGGGCTCGCTCGCCGACGCGGACGTGACCTACGGCGAGCCCGGCTCGTACGCCATGCGGCACGAGCTGAGCGTCGACGGACCGCTGCGTGAGTACTACCTGCGCGGGAACCTCGATACGCCGGACGAGAGCCAGTGGCTGACGGAGATCGGCTGGCCGATCTTCCGCGCGGGCTAGTACCTCGGCGTGCTCGCCCGCGACCGGAGGTACTTACGATGGGGGCGTGACAACTCAGGAAGACCGGGATACCGCGGACCAGGCCGAAGCGCGGGCGGCGATCCTGACCGTCGACGACGATCCGGCCGTGTCCCGCGCGGTGGCACGAGACCTGCGCCGCCAGTTCGGCGAGCAGTACCGCATCGTCCGGGCTGAGTCGGCCGAGTCGGCGCTGGACGCGCTGCGGCAGATGAAACTGCGCGGTGACGTGGTCGCGGTGCTGCTGGCCGATTACCGGATGCCGCAGATGAACGGCATCGAGTTCCTTGAGCAGGCGATGGACATCTATCCGGGGGCCCGCCGTGCGCTGCTGACGGCCTACGCCGACACCGGCGCGGCCATCGACGCGATCAACGTGGTGGACCTGGACTACTACCTGATGAAGCCGTGGGATCCGCCGGAGGAGAAGCTCTACCCGGTCGTGGACGCGCTGCTGGACTCGTGGCTCGCGGCCGATCACCGGCCGGTGCCGGAGACCAAGGTCGTCGGGCACCGATGGTCGGCCCGGTCCTCGGAGGTGCGCGAGTTCCTGGCCCGCAACCAGGTGCCTTACCACTGGTACAGCTCGGAGGAGCCGGAAGGCGGCCGGCTGCTCGCCGCGGCCGGCACCGACGGCCGGACCTTGCCGCTCGTGATCACCCCGGACGGCGAGGCGCTGATCCAGCCCTCGGACACGGACCTGGCCGGCAAGGTTGGGCTGGCGACCACGCCGTCGGCCGACTTCTACGACCTGGTGGTGATCGGCGGTGGCCCGGCCGGGCTCGGCTCCGCGGTCTACGGTGCCTCGGAGGGCTTGCGCACCGTGCTGGTGGAGCGCACCGCCACCGGCGGTCAGGCGGGCCAGTCGTCCCGGATCGAGAACTACCTCGGCTTTCCCGACGGTGTGTCCGGTGCGCAGCTGACTGAGCGGGCCCGGCGGCAGGCGAGCAAGTTCGGCGCCGAGCTGCTGACGGCGCGGGAGGTGACCGGCCTGGAGGTCAACGGGCCGGCCCGGACGGTGCGCTTCGACGACGGGACCTCGGTGTCGGCGCACGCGGTGATCCTGGCGACCGGCGTCACCTACCGGCAGCTGCACGCACCCGGCGTCTCGGACCTGACCGGCCGCGGGGTCTACTACGGATCGGCTCTGACGGAGACCTCCGCCTGCGCGGAGCAAGACATCTACATCGTCGGCGGAGCTAACTCGGCCGGGCAGGCGGCCGTCTACCTGGCCAAGGGTGCCCGCTCGGTGACGATTCTGGTGCGGGCGCCGTCGCTGACCAAGTCGATGTCGCACTATCTGATCGAGCAGGTGCAGTCCATCCCGAAGATCCAGGTGCGCACCTGTACCGAAGTCGCTGAGGCGCACGGCAGCGACCACCTGGAGCAGCTGACGCTGCGCGACAGCAACACCGGCGAACTGGAGACAGTCGACGCGCAGTTGCTGTTCGTCTTCATCGGCGCCGCGCCGCTGACGGACTGGCTGGCCGGTGTCGTCCAGCGGGACGACCACGGCTTCGTGCTGACCGGTCCGGACCTGCTGGTGCAGGGGCAGCCGCCGCGCGGCTGGCCGCTGGACCGGCCGCCCTACCACCTGGAGGCCAGCGTGCCCGGCGTGTTCGTGGCCGGGGACGTGCGGGCCGAGTCGGCCAAGCGGGTCGCGTCCGCGGTCGGGGAGGGCGCGATGGCGGTCATGCTCGTGCACCGGTACCTGGAGCTGCTGTGACCACACCGGGCGACGTCGTCGCTGGCGAGCCATGCGCGGCGGCCGAACTGCGGACCCTGTTTCTGTTCGAGAAGCTGACCGACGACCAGCTGGACTGGCTGTGCCGGGAGGGGCGGGTCCAGTCGTTCGAGCCGGGTGTCGTCTACGCGGAGGGTGAGCCGGCCGAGTACCTGTTCGTGCTGCTGTCCGGCACGATCGCGCTGTACCGGCAGATCGGCGCGGACGAGGTCGAGGTCAACCGGACCTCGGGCCGCGGGGTCTACGGCGGCGCCTTCTTCGCCTACATCGGCGACCGGGTCCCGCAGGTCTACAACAACACGATGCGCGCGCTCGCGCCGTCCCGGTTCTTCGTGCTGACGGCGGCCAAGTTCGCGCAGCTGATGACCGACTGGTTCCCGATGGCCGTGCACCTGCTCGAAGGGCTGATGTTCGGCACGAAGAACGCGCAAGAGGCCATCGGCCAGCGCGAGCGGCTGCTGGCCCTCGGCTCGTTGTCGGCCGGCCTGACGCACGAGCTCAACAATCCGGCCGCCGCGGCCGCGCGGGCCACCGGCGCGCTGCGCGACCGGCTGGGCACGCTTCGGGACCGGCTGGCGCGGATCGCTGCTGGCCCGCACGACGGCACGATGCTGGCCGAGCTGCTGCGGCTGCAGGGCGAGGCGGCGCAGCAGGCGGCGTCCGCGCCGACCCTGAGCCCGCTGGAGACCAGCGACCGCGAGGATGAGCTGTCCGACTGGCTGGACGAGCATGAGGTGACCAACGGCTGGGAACTGGCGCCGACGTTCGTGCAGGCGGGGATCAGCTCGCAGTGGCTCGACGGCGCGGTGCGGTCGCTGCACCAGGCCGCGGACGGCGACTGCGACGTGCCCGCCGCGCTGCGCTGGCTCGGCGACTCGATGGACACCGAGCTGCTGCTGTCCGAGATCGCCGACTCGGTCACCAGGATCTCGACCCTGGTCGGGGCCGCGCGCCAGTACTCGCAGCTCGACCGCGCCCCGTACCAGATGAGCGACGTGCACGAGCTGCTCGACAGCACGCTGGTCATGCTCGGCGGCAAGATCGGCCCGGGCGTCACGGTGGTCCGGCAGTACGACCGGAGCCTGCCGCGGTTGCCCGGCTATCCGGCCGAGCTC
Source organism: uncultured Actinomycetota bacterium (assembly GCA_963805805.1). Lineage (GTDB taxonomy): Bacteria > Actinomycetota > Actinomycetes > Streptosporangiales > Streptosporangiaceae > JAJYUU01. Next base: position 754,241 of record CAWDVS010000015.1, read on the forward strand.
AATCAGGTCTGGACCAACCTGGTCGACAACGCCGTCGCGGCGATGAACGGCGCCGGCACGCTGACCATCAGCACGTCGGCGGACGAAGACCGGGCCCTGGTCGAGATCGCCGACACCGGCCCCGGCATCCCGGCCGACCTGCAGGAGCGGATCTTCGAGCCGTTCTTCACCACCAAGCCCGTGGGCCAGGGGACCGGCCTCGGCCTGGACATCTCCTGGCGGATCGTCGTCACCCGGCATCACGGTGACCTGCGGGTGCAGTCGGCACCGGGGGATACGCGGTTCCGGGTCTGGCTGCCGCTGACCGCGGCTGCGGCCGGCTAGCCGATCCGGCTAGTTGCCGTACCGCCGGGCCGGAGTCAGCAGGATGGCGGTCCGCCGCTCGGCGGCCATGACCCGGTCGTACTCGGCGAAGTCGTCGTGGCTGCCGCCTGCGGCGGTGAATATCTCCCGGAGCAGCAGCCGGAGCTGATCGGCGTCGAGGCCGGGCAGCGGGTCATCCGGCCCGGCCAGCTCGACCGGGCCCTCCACCGCCGACCACTGCCAGCCCGCCCGCAGCACGATCGTCGCCCGCGGGTGCGCCCGCAGGTAACCCAGCTTGCGCGCGTTGCCGCGGGCCACGACGCCGACCACGGTCGCGCCGGTAACGGGATGGGCGAGCACGCCCGCGTTGGTGACCGACGTGTGCGCGGTGCCGTCAGGCAAGGCCAGCGCCACCACGGCGAGACCCTGATCGGCGCTGACCAGCCGCGCGAATGGCTCGATGTCGATCATGTGCGCTCCCGTCGCCGCACGGCCGGGGGAACGGGCCCGCGCGTTACGTCAGTCGTTGCCGCCGCCCTGGCCGTTCCCGTTGCCACCGCCGTGGCCGTTTCCGCCGCCGTGGTGACCGTGGTCCCGCAGCGCCGCCACCAGCGTAATGAGGCTGCCGGGCGGACGCAGGCCGGCGGGCCGGACGTTCAGTACTGTGCCCGGCTGCTGCTGGTCGGTGCGCTGCCACTGGATCCGCACCCGGAAGCCCTCACCGCGCAGCTGCCGGTAGGCCTGCAGGACTGGCTCGCCTATGAGGCTGCTGCGGCTGACGTCGACCGCCCGGACCGCCTGCGGGCTGGACGGACGGCGGGCTGGCCGCGGCCGGGGCCGCAGGCTTGTGCGCGAGGGCCGCGATGGCGATGGCGATCACGGCGGCGAGCCCGAGCGTCGCGGCGAGCACCCAGCCGACGGCCGCGGTCGGGCCGCGGCGAGCGCGGGCCGCCGCGGGTCCCGGCGACCAGGAGCCCGGGCCGGCCGACGGTCCGGGCGCGATGAGCGTGCGCTGGTCCGGCCCGGCCGGCCTGGTCAGCGCCGGGGTCCCGGCCGCCAGCGCTCCGCCATGGGCCAGCAGCGCGTCCCGCAGCCCGGCCGCCGCCCTGGCGACAGCGCCGGCGCTGGCCGGCCGGTCGGCCGGGTCCTTCGCGGTGAGGTCGGCGATCAGGTCCGCCACGGGCTCCGGCGTACCCGGCGGCATCGGCGGGAACTGGCAATCGCGGTGCGCCAGCACGACCTCGATCGGCGTGCCCTCGAAGGGCGTCGCGCCCGCGACGCACTCGTAGCCGACCACGCCGAGGCCATACAGGTCGCTGGCCGCCGTGGCCCGGACGCCGGCCGACCGCTCGGGCGCCAGGTAGCCGGGAGTGCCGGCCACCATGCCCGTCCGGGTAATCGGCGCGGAAGCGAGCGTGTGCGACAGCCCGAAGTCGGTGATCTTCACGACGTTGCCGGGCGCGACCATGATGTTCGACGGCTTGATGTCGCGATGCACCAGGCCGGCCGAGTGTGCGGCCTGCAGGCCGGCGGCGGCCTGGGCCAGGATGTCCATCGCCTGCGCGGCCGGGAGCGGCCCCGAGCGCAGGATCTGGGCCAGGGTGGGCCCGTCGACGAACTCCATCACCAGGTAGGGCGTGCCCTCGCTGCCCGCGTCATTGAAGTCGTAAACCCGGGCGATGTTGGCGTCGGAGAGCTGCGCGCAGAGCTGTGCCTCGGAGCGGAACCGGTGCAGCGTCTCGGCGTGACTGGCGTGCTCGGCGTGCAGCAGCTTGACCGCGACGGGGCGGTCGAGCACGGCGTCGTGACCAGCCCAGACCTCGCTATAGCCGCCGGAGCCGATCCGGCGCTGCAGCGTGTACCGGGAGCCGAGCACGATGCCGGGGGAGCAGCCCATGGAGGGCCGGGTACCCAGTTCGCTACCGCTCATTCGTGATCGTCCCTTTTCCGGCCCCAGGTCAGGCTACCGGGTCAGCGGGGCCGGCCGGTCAGCTCCAGACCGACCACTTCTTCCCGTTCCAGCGCAGGATCTCGTTGCTGAGGTTGCCGCCCTTGGGCTCCTTCAGCCCGACCGCCCAGCAGTCATCCGAGGCGGCGCAGCGCGCGCCGAACAGCACGCTCGTGTCCCCGTCGGATGTCCCGCCCGGGCTGGGCGCGTGCACCTGCGCCCACCGGTGCCCGTTCCAGTGCAGTGCCTCGTTGAGGATCATGCCGGTGCCGCCCGAGTCGATGCTCCCGTAGGCGCCCACGCCCCAGCAGTCGTTCTTGCTGACGCAGGTAACCCAGAACAGCTCGTTCTGGGCGCCGCTGCCGGTGCCGTCAGGCTGGGGCGACTTGGTCCGGATCCACTTCGTCCCGTTCCAGTGCAGGATCTGGTTGAGCGAGCGGCTGCTCAGGCCGGCCGGGCCGGTCACGCCGACGGCCCAGCAGCTGTTCGATCCGGCGCAGCCAAGGCCGTTCAGCGAATCGTTGCGCGCGGTCGTCGTGCCCACCGGAGTGGGCGTGCGCACCAGCGCCCAGCGGTGGCCGTTCCAGCGCAACGACTGGTCGTTCGCCGGGCCGGTCACCGCGTTAGCGCCGGCCGAGCCGACCGCCAGGCAGTTGCGGCTGCTCAGGCACCGGACGGTGTACAGCGCGCTGAAGTGATGCGCCGTTCGTGCCCGCCTTGCTCGGCACCCGCAGCCGGGACCACTTGGCGCCGTTCCAGTGCAGCACCTGGTTGAGCATCAGGCCGCTGCCGGTGGCGTGGCCGAACTCGCCTACGGCCCAGCAGTTGGCCGCCGACACGCACGTGACGCCGAACAGGTAGTTGAGGGCGTCGCTGTGGGTGCCGGCCGGCGCGGGCGTGCGCACGGCGTACCAGCGATGGCCGTTCCAGTGCAATGCCTGGTCCAGGGTGGCGGAACCCTTGGTGTAGAAGCCGACCGCCCAGCAATTGCGGCCGGACGTGCACCGCACCTCGTCCAGGGCGCTGGTGGCGGCGGTTGCGGTGCCGCCGGGGTTGGGCACTTTCACGTTGCGCCAGGACGAGCCATTCCAGTGCAGCATCTGGTTGACGATCGCGGAGGTGGTGGAGGCGCGCTGCTCGCCGACCGCCCAGCAGTCGCGGCGGGAGTTGCAGTACGCGGTCTCCAGGAACTTGAAGCGGCCGGAGAGGACGATGACGATCTGCCCCGCGTCCGGCTGAGCGAGGCCGTCCAGCCGGGTCAACGGCACGGCGGCCCCGGGACCGGCGGACTGCCTTGCCGTCGCGGCCGCCGCAGGTGCGTGTCCGGGCCGGGCTAGCGCCGGGCCGGCTCCGGCCAGGGCGGCCGCGGCGATCGCAACCACGCTGGCCGCTGCCGCGAGCGTCCGCCCGCGGCCGCGCACGATTAGTGTCATCGGTCCCCTCCGTCCGGACTGCCTCTGCCAGCCCGCCGCAGCGCCGCCGTGGGTAGGCCGGCAGCAGAGCCTGAGTTACGCACAGTGTGGACGGGCGAGCCCGCCCGCGTCCGGGTTTCGGCAGACCTCGCGGACTGATTCGCGACCGGGTCGCTGACCATTCCGGCAATACCCGGATCCGCCGGTGCTGCGGCGTCTTCAGCCTGGGCAGCCGAGCACTGGCGGTGGTCAGCGCGGTACCGTGGCGACGCCGGCGGATGGCACGGCGGCGGCCGGGCCGGTGTGTTCATCGCCGCAGGTAAGGACGGCAGCTGATGGGGACTCGCGATCGAGCCGGGCGCGGGCCGGCGGCGCGGTCTGACGGTCTCGCCGAGGTGATCGCCCGGCTGCGGCGGGCGCTGCGGCGCGGCGCCAGGGTCGCCGATCCCGGCAACCGGCTCGCGGTGGCCCAGCTTGAGGTGCTGTCCGCGGTGACCGAGCAGCCCGGTGTCCGGCCTGGACAGCTGGCCCGGCAGCTGCACATGCGACCGAATACGGTGACCACGATCGTGAACGCGCTGAGCGCGCAGGGCATGCTCGACCGGGTCAGCTCGGCCGGCGACCGGCGCGCGATCGAGCTCACCGCCACCGAGGCCGGCCAGCAGGCGGTGCTCACCTGGCACGCGACCAACGCCGCCGTGCTGCACCTGGCGCTGTCCACCCTGACCGCGCCGCAGCGCCGCGCGCTCGGCGCCGCGGTGCCGGCGCTGGACGCGCTGGCGCAGGCGATCGACCGGCTGGCGGATCTGCCGTCCAACGGCCGCGAGCCCGCCGGATAACAGCGGGAATGATGACTGGGAACCGAACTGCGCGTGTATTGCGGGGTGGCTCGTCAGCCTGCGACACTTTCCTTCCAGCGGCCAGTTCTCGCAGCTAGCGGGTCAGGTGATCCGGTCCGGCGGAGAACACCCGGCCGTCTGCAACCGGTCGGAGGCAGTCATGCGCGCACCGCGACCTTCTTCGCCGTTCCTGGTCCGGGCCGGGCTGGCGGCAATGACCGCGGTGCTGGCCGCCGCGTGCAGCAGTGGCGGCAGCCCGGCGGCGAGCGGACCATCGACCGCCGGGGCGGCCACCTCCGGGCCGGCCGCGAGCGCGACGACCTCTGCTGCGGCCAGGGCGAGCTGCGATACCGACCCGTGGGGCAGCGTCCCGGTGACCGTCAGCCACACCGTGTCGGTGCCGCCGGTGCCGGTCGTGACCAGTATCAAGGCGGCCGCGCACGCCGAGTGCGGGTACGACCGGCTCGTGCTCAGTCTCAGCGGCAAGATGCCGAGCTACACGGTCCGCTACGTCAGCCGCGTCATCGCGGACCCGTCCGGCCAGGTGGTCAGCCTGCCGGGGTCGAAGTACCTGGTGATCACGCTGCGACCCGGCCAGGCGCATCAGGAAAGCGGCACGCCGACGCTGCCCCGTGCGGTCAGCGCGCCGGGTTTCCCGCGGCTGGTCAGCTACGCGCTCGCGGGCGACTTCGAAGGGGTCGTGACGGTCGCGGTCGGGCTAAGCGGTACGGCCGGGATCCGGGTCGGCGAACTGCCCGGCCGGCTGTACGTGGACTTCAGGAACTAACCGGGTCGGGCGCGCGCCAGGGCGCGGTCCACTCGGTGTCCAGCCGCTCCGGCTGGCGCAGCGTGGCCATCATGACCCGCACCGCTTCGCGCGCGTCCCTGGTGAGCGCGTAGCACTGCGCCGCCGACCCGCACTGGTCGGGGCCGAGCGTCCGGGCCAGCAGCACTATGGCCGCGGACATGCCGCTCAGTTCGGCCGCGTCAGCTCGTTCCAGATCCCAGGCGTCCCGGCCGCCGGTGGCGCCCAGCGCGGCGAACTGATGCCCGAGCCAGGTAAACGGGCTTGCGGTCAGCTCCGGCTCGAACACCCGCGGGCAGGGCTCGGTGCCGAGGAAGCTCGGGTGAAAGTGGGCCACGCCGAAGGTGCCGGGCGTGTCGGTGTGCCGGTCGAACAGGTCGGCGCGCCACAGCGGGCGGTCCGCGGTGATGACCTGCGCGGCCGACTCGCTGCCGCGCCGCGGCTGGGCCGGCAGCTCGCGCAGCTCGATCCGGACCCCGTGCTCCATGGACGAGTCGTCCAGGTCGATCTCGAACCAGTGCCGCACGATCACGGCGGTCCGGGACAGGGCGATGATGTGCTGCATGCGTTCTCCGGCGGGCTAGACGATGGAGGTCTGGTGACCGGCCCAGTACGTGTCGCGCAGCAGCCGCTTGTACAGCTTGCCGGTCGGGTACCTGGGCAGCTCGGTGACGAAGTCGATCGTTCGCGGGCACTTGAAGTGCGTCAGCCGGGCACGGCAGTAGTCGATGAGCTCGCGGGCCAGCTCGGGACTGGCCGCGTCCGGGTCGGCTAGCTGCACGACGGCCTTGACCTCTTCGCCGAGGTCCTCGTTGGGGACGCCGATGACGGCGACGTCGAGCACGGCCGGGTGCGCGGACAGCAGGTTCTCCGTCTCCTGCGGGTAGATGTTGACCCCGCCCGAGATGATCATGTAGCTCTTGCGGTCAGTCAGGTACAGGTAGCCCTCGCCGTCTACGTGGCCGACGTCCCCGACGGTGCTCGTCACGCCGTCCTCCCGGACCGACTCGCTCGTCTTGACCGGGTCGTGGAAATACTCGAACGCGGTCGCGCCGCGGAACCAGATCGTCCCGTCCGTGCCGGCCGGGCACTGGTTGCCCTCGTCGTCGAGGATGAGCAGTTCACCGAGGATGGTCCGGCCCACGGTCCCCGGGTGCGCGAGCCACTGCGCGGAGTCGCAGAACGTGAACCCGTTGGCCTCGGTGGCGCCGTAGTACTCGGTGATGATCGGCCCGAGCCACTCGATCATCTCCCGCTTGACGTGCACCGGGCAGGGTGCCGCCGCGTGCACGATGCACTCCAGGGACGAGGTGTCGTAGCGCGCCCGTACCTCGGCCGGCAGCCGGAGCAGCCGGCTGAACATCACGGGCACCATCTGGCAGTGGGTGACGCGATACCGCTCGACCATGGCCAGCCACTGCTCGGCGTCGAAGTGCTCCATCACGACCGTGGTCGCGCCGAGCCGCAGCGAAGCCGACACGCTGGCCTGCGGGGCCGAGTGGTACAGCGGCGCGGGATTGAGGTAGGTCATCCCCTCGCGGAAGCCGAACATCGCGCGCACGAAGTCCATCAGCGGGAGCGGATCGCTCGGCGCGATCGTCGGCAGGTCGCGCAGGATGCCCTTGGGCTGACCGGTGGTGCCGGATGAGTACAGCATGGCCGCACCCAGCGACTCGTCCGGCACCGCATCGGCCGGGAACCCGGCCATGACCGCGTCGAAGTCCTCCCAGCCGGCTGGCAGGTCGCGCCGCGTCCGCGTCGTCGCGGCCCGTCGTGCAGCCCGGACATGAGCCTGCGCTCAAGCCCGTCGCACGTGGCCGCTGCCGCCGCCGCGACTGGCTGGCGGGCGGCGGAGCTGAACAGCAGCCGCGATCGCGAGTTGCCGATGATGTACGCGGCCTCCTCGGCGGCCAGGTAGGTGTTGATGAGCGTGAAGTACAGGCCGGCCCGCTCGGCGCCGCCCTCGATCATGAGCATCCGCGGGCTGTTCTCCATGAACACCGCGACGTGGTCGCCGCGCTGCAGCCCCGCGGCGCGCAGGAACTGCGCCACCCGGTTGCAGCCGGCCTCATACGCGGCGAAGGTGACGGTCTCGCCGGAGCCGGCCATGATGATCGCGGGCTGGTCAGGGTGGTCCATCGCATGCTGGCGAGCGAACAAGTTCCCTCCGTGCGGCGCCGGTGACCTGTCGTTATGACAGAGTAACGAGCCAAATGCCGCCGGGCCAGGTCGTCACCGGTAGAAGCCGGGGGCGACGACGCCCGCGTAGTACAGGAAGTGGGCGCGGGTATAGCTCCGGTTCCCGGTGATGCTCGGGTCGGGGGTTGGCCCCGCCGCGAGGTCCGCGCCGAGGAACGGGGTGAAGCGCGGGAACGCCGACAGGTAGCTCGCCGGATCGGCCCGCAGCAAGCCGATGAGCGTCTCGGTCACGATCCGGCCGCCGACCGGCCCGAGGTGCAGTCCGTCGGCAACGATCTTCGCCTCGGCCAGGACGTAGTACCACAGCGGCGTGCTGGCGGCGAACGGCGCGTAGACGCTGCCGATATCCGCCAGGTCGGCCGCGGCCAGCGGGGCGACCCGCATCGCGCGCGCGATGTCCTGGCCCGCGGGCAGGCCCCAGGTGAGCTGGCGGAGCAGGTTACGCTGCGGCAGCACCGTCGGTGCCGTCTGCGTGTGCGGGGCGATGGCCGGGACCGGCAGCGTGAACAGCACGGACGAGATCGTCGTATCGATCTTCTTGTTGTTCTTGACCTGGCCGTCGCCGAAGTCGAAGAACGTCTGCCAGCCCACGTAGCGCCGGGCGGCCGGGTAGCCGCCAAGCAGGTCGTCCCGGTCGGAGGTGACCGGGCCGTCGAAGGCGGGCTGAGTCGCGTCGAACACGAGGGCGAAGAACGGGTCCGCGGCCGGATTCGCGGAATCGCCCGTGCCCGAGGTGAAGTTCGCCCGGTACGACGGCCGGACCATCGAGTGCCCGAACCGGTAGGCGGCCGCGCCGAACTCGATCGGCAGGAACGCGTCCCCCGGTGGCGGCCGGTAGAACCGGTTGCCGCGGTCGAGGACGTCCCTGACGACGTCAGGCCCGGCGATCTGCGGCAGGTGCTCGTTGACCAGCAGCCACTGGTAGTGCCAGAGCGTGATCTGGCGGGCGATGAGGTACCGGATGTAGGAGTGCTCCGGGTCAGCGTCGCGGGCGGCCGGGAACGGCCGCAGGCTGAACTTCGTCAGCTCCGTCAGCACCCGGTTGTAGAAGAGCACGTGGGCGCTGTGCAGGCCGGCGATGATGACGTTCTCGTCGTTGCGCGGATCGCCGAGCAGCGCGCTGTAGCTGCCGTCGCCGTTGGCCACCCTGGGCACATCCTCGTGCACGCCGCCGGAGCCGAGCTTCAGCGCGGGGCCGACCGAACCGTCAGGGTTGGGAACGTACAGGTCCGGCCGGATCGCGGGGCCGCCGCCGAAGACGGAGTCCAGATCGAGGGCCGATGTCCGCGAGTTGGGCGAGGTGAGCGGATTCGCGGTCTGACCCAGCTGCGAGGTCTGGTCGAAGGTGATGTCGTGGTCGGTGAACTGGCCGACGAACGTCGAGCCAGCCGTCATCGTGGGGTTATCCGGATTGGTTCCGTACGGGTTGCCGGTCGTCGGGTTGCCGTTCACCGTCGGATCCACGATCAGCGCCTTCGGCCCGGCCGCGAGATCGTCGCCCGCGTCCATGATGCCGCCCGGCTGCCCGACTTCCAGGAGTGCCGCGCGCACGGTGTCCGTCGCCGCGGCGAACGGCGGCAGCTGCGGGAAGATCCGGCCGAACAGCATGCTGTCGGCGGGAGCGCCGGGCGGCCGCCCGGCGCTCACCCGCGCGGTGGCGGCCTGCGCGGCGGGATCGGCGCCCGGCAATAACCCGGCCGACGCCGCGGCCAGCCCGGCTCCGGCCGAGCCCGCCCCGGCGAGCAGTCTGCGACGGGAGATGCTGTGGTGATCACTGTTAGCGGACATGGCCCCTGACTTTCTGGCTGGAGAATTCGCGCCCGGTAAGCAAGCACTAGACGCGGACTTCGGCCGGTCGGGCTGGGCCGGCCGAATCCGCGTGACGACGGTGCGGGCTGCGGGGCTGCCGCGGTCGTCCGCAGCCCGCACCGCCGGGTTGTCAGCCCTTGTTGAAGGGCGCGACGTCCGGGTTCGTGCTGGAATACAGGCCCGCCCGGTTCGGGTACCAGACCCACATGTGCAGCGTGGTCAGGTCCGGGTGCCAGAAGAAGAACGCGGCGCCGGTGTGCGGTGCCTTCTTCGGGCACGTCGCCTGGTGCTCGTCCGGGACGAACGTGCCGTCGGTGTAGTGACAGGCGGCGGGGAAGAAGCCGAAGGTCGCGTTCGGCAATGGCGGGGTCTTTGGCATCGACGGGAAGACCCACTCCAGCGCCCCCAGCTGCCAGCCGCTGCTGGTGTGCTCGTACACGAGGATCTGCGGCTTACGGAGGTTGAAGCCGGTGATCTTCGGGTTCAGGAAGTGGATGCCCATGTTCGGCATCATCGGCGTGATGACCTTGTAGCCGTCGGCCCTGGCCCGGCCGAGGTTCGTCGCGTACTTCGCGGTGGCCACCCTGGCCGCGGCGATGTCGCTGGTCAGGGTCCCGCTCGCCGCGGCCATCCGCATCCCGGCCGGCTGCGCGGCTGCGGCCTGGTGCGCCGGACCCGCCACGGCGCCGGTGCCCGCCTGGCTTGCCGCGGGCAGCGCCCAGATGGCGGCGCCGGCCGTGAGCGATGCGGCCGCCGCCGCGTACCCGGCGATAATCCGCTTCTGCCTTGTCATGATTACGATCCCTCCTGGACCCGGTAGATGTGATCGGCGACCAGGCCGTGGGCCTCGCGGTGCACGCTCTCCGCGGCTTGCGCGGTCGGCGCCTCGACCAGGCAGAAGATGCGCCCGGCCTCCTCATCGACCCAGTAGCGCAGGTAGCGCACGTCGTGCGCGTCCTGTGCCTGCAGATCGGCGAGATGAGCTTTGGCGACGTCGTCGATGCCGACGCCGCCTTCGATGTCGTGAACGTCCATGAACAGCGGCACGGTCCGGCCTCCCTGGTTGGTCGTCGGGTTCGAAAGCGACCGTAAGCCGGGAGGACCGGGTGATTAATCGGGGAAACTGCCCAAGTTGATGACGGCGATTGCCCAGTTTTCCTGGTGCCGGTGCCTAGGTTGGCGAGCCGATGCCGCGGCGGGCCGCCTCCCGGACCGCGGCGGCGCGCGAGCTCACGCCGATCTTCGACAGGACGGCGGACACGTGATGGTGCACGGTTCGCTCGGAGATGACCAGCGCCCGGGAGATCTCCTTGTCCGGCAGGCCCTCGGACAGCAACGCGAGGACCTCCTGCTCGCGGACGGTAAGCCCGGCCGGCGCCGACTTCGTGGCCGGCCGCGGACCGCGCGGGATAGCCCGCACTCCGGCGGCGCGCATTGATCGTCTGGCCGCGGCTGCGGTCGCGGGCGCCTTCAGCTCGTCGCACGTTGCCAGCGCGAGCCGCAGGCCGTATTCATCGCCATGGACGATCCGCACCAGCGGCGGCGTCGTAGCGGCCTGCCCAGCTGCTCCCAGACGGCGGCGGCGGCGCGCCAGTCGCCGGCCAGCTCCAGCGCGTACGGCTCGGGCGGGTCTGGCGGAAGACCGGTCGGGACCGACTAGCCGGGCGAGCCAGATAGCGGCAGACCAGATCGTCCAAGGGTCGTAGTCACGAGCCATGTAGTTCTCGGCAGGCCAGCACCTCCAGCGCCGCCAGGTCCGCGGCGCCCTGCGGTCCATCGCAACTCCGCCCGCAGCCCCCGGATCGAGATGATCCAGGCGGGATCGGCGAGTTTCTCGGCCAGCACGATCGCCTCATCGAGCATGTCCCAGCCGACACTGTCGGCGCGCCGGGCCCGGATCGCTCCCTGGACCCGGAGCGGATTCAGCCGGTTCACCGGCGAGATACCCGGCAGGCTGAGCAGTCTTGGCTGTCAGCGTGATGGCCTCGTCCCACATCCCGCGCAACAGCAGGCCCCAGGCCCGGCCGCCGCGCAGGCAAGTGGCATAGACGCCCAGTTCACGGTCCTCGCAGTACGCGCTGCCGGCCGCGTAGTAGCGATCCGCGTCCTCGAATCTGTGCAGTGTGACCGCGGCCTCCTGCAGGCTGGTGTAAACATGCCCGACGGACTTCTGAAGGCCTGCGTCGAGCGCGGTCTGCAGCGACAGTTCCAGCTCGGGGGTGCCATCCTCGCCTTCTTCGGTCCGGCTGCAGCCGATCGCGTTGAGCGCGTAGCACACGATGGCGGGCTGGGCGAGACGCTCGCCGAGGTCCCTGGCGCGGTGAAAGAGCTCGTATCCTTCCCCGGCTCGGCCCGCGACGGCAGCGGCGACGCCGAGGGTCGCGTAAGCCCAGGCCAGTTCCGGACCCGGCGGCAGCGTTTCCAGCACCGCGACGGCCTCGCAGGCGGCCTGCTCAGAGTCCGCGCCCCGGCACAACCGCCAGAGGGCAGTCGACAGCTGCCGCAACACCCGGCCTACGCTGAGCACGTCGCCGAGGTCTCGCTGGGTCGCCATCGCTGTCCGCAGCGACTGCTCCGCTTCCGGCCATCGGTCCAGGAGCGCGTACTCACCGGCCAGCGCCTCCCGCTGGGTCGCGAGCTCGGCCCGGGACATCCATTCAGAACACGCCAGCGCGTGCTCGTAATGAGCGGCGGCCTCGCGGTGCGCGCCGAGTGCCGCTGCGCGCCGCGCCGCCGCCGGCGCATGCCGACGCACGGCCTCCTGATCGCCGGCGGCGGCGGCATGATGCGCGAGCACCGCCGGATCGGCGTCGGTGTCGCATTCGAGGCCGGCCAGCAGGCGAGCGTGCAGGGCCGCCTTGCGCTGCGCCGGGATCGCGGCCTCAACCGCCATCCGGACGAGCTCGTGCCGGAAGCGCAGTCCGCTTCCGTCCGGCACCAGCAGGCCGGCCGTGAGGCAGTCGGCTACGGCCGCCGCGGGATCACTCGCGAGCACCGTGATCTGCTCGCGCGGTACCCGCGTGCCAATCACGGCGGCAGCTTCGAGCGCCCCGCGGGTACCCGGGCTGAGCCGGGCCAGCCGCGCCGCGACCGCGTCCCGGACGGTGGGCGGCACCGACGGCCAGCCCGCCTCGAGTATCTCGCTCACGTAGAACGGATTGCCGCCGGTCACGCGGTGCAGTTCCGCCACGTCGACCTCGTGCTGACCGGCCAGCGTCCGCACCGCCGCCACGGACAGCGGCGGCAGTTTCATCCGCCGGGTGGCCCGCTGCGTCGCCAGGTCGCCGAGTACCCGGCGCAGCGGATGGTCTTCGGCCAAGTTCGTCGTCGCGGTAGGTGACCAGCAGCAGCCCCCGCAGTCGCGCCAGCCGCCGCCCGGCGAAGCTGATCAGGTCGATCGTCGCCTCGTCGGCCCAGTGCGCGTCCTCGATGACCGTCACGGTGAAGGCGGGCGAACTCAGCTCGGCGAGCAGCGCGGCGAACAGCCGGTCCCGCGGCAGCGTCGTCGCGGCACAACCCGGCGAGTTCACCGTCGGTCTGGGCGCCGATGTCGAAGAGCGGGCCCAGCGGCCGGGGCGTGAACAGCCCGTCGCAGGCGCCCCACAGCCAGCGCGCGCTGGACAGGTCCGCCTGGAATGCCTCGACCAGCGCCGTCTTGCCCATCCCGGACTCGCCCGACGACGAGCACCAGCCGGCCGTCGCCCTGGCGTGCCTCGGCGGCGTACTCGGCCAGCGTGTCCAGGAACGCCGCCCGCTCCAGTAGCTCCATCTGGGCACCCCCCATCCCTGCTCAGGATTGTGACCCGGTTGTGCGCTGCGATTCAACCCGCCCCGAGTGTTACTGGCTGCCGGTCCGGTCTGAACTCGCAGAGCGCAGCCGCTGGCCGCGGGCCCGGTCCGCCATCTCCACCCAGAACCTCGTCAGCTGGGCCGCGCGCATCTGCTGCCAGGGCGCGCGCCCGGTGCGCGGATCACGGGGCCGGATCACCAGCGTCTGCTGCCGGCGGCAGAACGCCTCGCTCATCTCGACCCGCGGCTGCGTGCCTTTCGGCGGATACGGGCACAGCTCGAACGCGCAGCCGTCCACGCAGCTGGTGCCGGGCGCCGACGACACCGCGGTGCCGATCGTCCGGGCTGGTTCGAGCGCGTCCCGGTACGTGCGTGATGCACGGCGGCAGGTCAGACCGGTTCGAGCGCTTCAGCCGGCGCTCGCGCTCGCTCGCCTGGCCGCCGCGGTCGGCCAGGTTCAGCAGCAGGAGCACGTCCGCGACCAGCTGCTGCGCGCGGCCGTCGAGCGCGGTCCAGCCAGCCGACGGCGGGATCCACAGGTGGTGCCGGCCGTGCGGCGTCTCCTGGCTGAGATTCCGCGACCCGACCTGGCCCACAACGCCGCTCTCGTCGATCCAGCAGTACCGCTGCGGGCGGCGGGTCCTCAGCGCCAGCACGACCAGTTGCGCCGCCTCCCGGACGAACGGGTGCAGGCCAGCCGTCCCGGCCGCGCGGGTGCCGTCGGTCCGGCCGCGGTCCGGGCGGTCCCGGCCCGCGACATCCAGCCAGTGCTTGACGATCGCCTCGGGCTGCGCCCGGCGCTTGTCGTCTGGCTGCCTGGTCCCCTCGGACAGGTTCAGCAGGCAGAGCGCGTGCAGCAGGGTCAGCTGGGAGAACCAGTAGCTCGCGGACTTGAGCATCTCCAGCGCCTGCTCGGCCAGATACATCCGGGCTTCGCGCAGGTTGTCCGGCTGGCCGGGGCGGCGGTTGGCCGCGTATTTGAAGCCCTGCGCCAGCGCGATCTCCAGCGATAGCGGCAGATCGTCTTCGCCCGCCTGGCGGGCGTCGCGGCCGAGATGCCGCAGCCACTGAGCGAGGTCTGCCTGCGCGTGCTCGGCGGCCGCCCGCTCGGCCGCGCTGGCGGCCTGACCGCCCACCGACCCGGCGAGCATCGGCGCGAGCCAGGCGCTCATCACCGCGGAGCGCGACCGGTCCGCCCGGGCCGCCGCCGCTCCGGCGGGATCGGTGCCGGCGGCACCGGTGCCGGTCTGACCAGCGCCGGTTAGACCGGCGCCGCGGGCCGCGCGCTCGCGGGCGCAGGCCGGGCACGGCGCTTCCAGCACGTCGCGCAGGGCCGCGTAGGCGGCGAAGCCGCTCACCCCGAGCTCCTGCGCCGCGGTGACCTGGACCGGATAGGAGCGCTCGGTGCAGCCGATGGCGTACAGCTGCGGGTAGGCGGGCGCCGGGCAGTTCTCGCCCTGGCGACGCCGTTCCTCCATGGCGCGGGCGGCCTCGCCGAACCGGTGCACGACCGCGATCTTGCCCTCTTCCAGCGTGCGCGGGTCCTGCGCGTGAATCCGGGTCCACCTGCTGCCGATCTCCGCCGCGATCGTCACGTGCTCGGGCTCGGCGGCGACGCTGTCGACTTCGAGCGCCGCCGCGTATATGTCGAGGACCTTGTTGTCGTCGCGTCCGGTGGCCGCCTGCCGCAGCGCGCCCACGTAGTCCGACTGGCCCGGCGGTGGCGCCGGCTTGGCGCGACGCGACTGCCGGGGTCGCGGCGCCGGATCGGACCGGCGCGAGCCGGCGCCCGAGCGCGGACTGCCCGGCGCCTCCCCGGCTCTGGATCGCAGCACCAAGGCGATGAGCAGTTCCCGGCTCGGCTTGGGATGCTGCACGGCGGCGGCCACGTAGGCGGGATCCTGCCAGGCGGTGTCGAGCAGCCGGGAGCCGAGGTAGGCCTGCATGAGGCTGTGCGGGAACCGGATGCTGTTGCCGCGCAGCTCGACGAGGTCGAGCTGCGCGGCCCAGGCGGCAGCAAGCCGGGTGTCTACGTTGAGAACACTGGTTCCGGGGCCCGCCTGCTCGTCGATGGCCGCGAGCCGGCGCTGTACTTCGGCGGTGAACGACGCGTCCTGCAGGTCGTCGAACTCAACCTCCAGCCGGTCGAGCTTGAGTCCGGCGCACGCCAGCGCAGAGAGGTGCTCGATAGCGGCGTGCCGCTCCGACCGGTTCAGCGGCACCTCCTCGCGGAGGTGACCGCGAATGAGCGCGCGCTCCCAGGTTTGCAGCAACCCGAGCCGCAGCCGGGACCGGTCCACGCCCCTGGTGTCGACGACGCCGTGCTGCCCGGCCGAGGCGGGCTCCAGCAGTCCCTTGACCTGAAGCTCGCGCGTGATCTGCAGGTACAGCGGCGCTTCGATTACCTCGGCGGTCTCGACGATCCAGGCCAGCCGCCGCTCGTCCTCACCGGTGCGGTCACCGGCGATGTAAGCCAGCGCCGCCTCGTAGCTGAGCGGCTCCAGGGTGAGCATCGCGGCCTCGGTCGCGCGCAGCGGATCATGCGGCCGCGACGCGATGACGAGCGGCAGATGCTGCTGATGCGCCTTCCGGATGGCGGCGCGGATGATGTTATCCCGTTCCGGGTCGGCGACCAGTGCTTCTTCCAGGCCGTCGGCGAGCACGATGATCTTGCGATCCTTGATCAGCCGCCGCCAGATGGTCTCGCCTTCGGTCCCGGACAGCAGACCGGGGTTGACTTCGCTGAGGAAGCGCTCACGCGCGAGGACCTGGAAGTCCAGCTCGGTCGTGGCGTCCCTGAGCTTGACCGGGACCGGGATGGCCCGCTTCTCCGCGAGCAGTTCGGTCAGCCGGACCAGGACGGCGGTTTTGCCGGTGCCGACGCCGCCGACCAGCACGTGCGGCCGGACCCCGCGGTCGTGCAGATCTGCCATCACGGCCTTGCACAGGTCATCGCGGCCGACGACCTTGTCGATGATGGCGCCCGCGGTCGGCACCAGCTCGCGTGATTCGTCCCTGGCCCTGGCCCGGTACCGCCGCTGCAGCCCGAACAACCGCCAGAGCAGGAACGAAGAGGCCAGCGCTACGAGCACGACGGAGGCGAGCAGGTTGGTGAGGATGCCGCAGGAGAAGCTCAGCGTGGTGCAACGGCGGTCCGGGTCGAAGGCCAGACCGGACGGGCCGCCCCTGGCGAAGAACAGGTAGCCCACCCAGGCCAGCCACAGCAAGAAGAGGACGCCGGCCAGCACGGTCAGCGCGGTAACGACTCGCACCGACCGCCGGGATCGCCAGGGTGCTGGCTCGTCGACGCCGCTGCGGTCGCTGCGCCGCCGGGTGGTGCCGGCGAACAGGTCGGCGCCGTTGCCGCCGCCGCGCCGCGGGCGCAGACCGCCACCGCTGGTACCGGCCATTCTTACCCTCCCGTGTGCAGCCGCACGTATCGCGCCATTCTTTCACTTTTGCCTCTTCTGCATAGAGCGCCGTATCTGCCCAGGCCAGCGCCGCAGGCTGGACAGAGCTGACTCACGCCGCGGGCCGGGTCGGCTAAATGACGCTGACAAATTCCGGCACGGAACGGCATGGCACACGATGGACCGCCTCTAGAAATAGGAGCGCGGCGGCGAAAGGTGGGGAAACCAGTGCGTGGTATCCGGAGATCGCGGTGGGCGGCCACCGTCGCGGGCGGCGCTCTGGTTGTCGCGGCGGGGCTTCCGGTGGCGGCGGTACAGGCCAGCGCCAGCTCGCCGGTGACGTCGCCGGCCGCCACGACATCGGTGCGGGCGGCCGGCCCGCTTGCGCTCGCGGGTCACCTGCCCGCCGGCCTCAGCGTTCCTGGTGCGACGCAAGCCGGGAGCACTCTGACGATCCTGGACGGGGTGTTCTGCACGTCGACGCGGAACTGCTGGGCGGTCGGTTCACGGGAAAGCACGAGCGGCACCTCGGTGGTGAACCAGATGCTGCACTGGAATGGCAAATCCTGGCATGAGACGGCAGTGCCCAGTCCGGCCGGGAGCGGCGCGGGTGCATTCAACGAGCTGTTCGCGGTCCGCTGCCTGGACGCGGCGAACTGCTGGACGGTGGGGGAAGACACCAAGAATGACTTTGGCACCACGCTGAACCAGGCGCTGCACTGGAACGGCAAGAAGTGGTCGCCGGTGCACACGCCCAACCCGGCCGGCACGAAGGCCAACGACAACAACGAACTGTTCGATGTGACGTGCACATCGGCGGCCAGCTGCTGGAGCGTCGGCGACTTCGGCACGCCGTTCTCTACCACCGGCCATCAGAAACTGCTGAACCAGGTCCTGCACTGGAACGGGAAGCGCTGGTCGAGGGTGCGGGTGGTGAATCCGGGCGGTACCACGATCGCGCACGTCAACTCGCTGTTCTCGGTGCGCTGCGGCTCTTTGACCAACTGCAACGCGGCGGGCGACGACGGCACGACCAGGGCCAGCACGAACCGGGCGTACAACCAGGTCCTGCACTGGAACGGCAAGCGGTGGTCCAAGGCCACGACGCCGAACCCCGGCCCGAGCGGTTTCGGCCGGACCAGCCAGATTGACGCGCTGGCGTGCGGCTCGGCCACGAACTGCTGGGGGGCCGGCGACTTCGGCACCAACTTCCCGGCGCAGACGTCGAAGAACGAGATCCTGCACTGGAACGGCAAGAAGTGGACCAGGTCGACGGTGGCCAACCCGGCCGGCGACGACAACTTCTTCGTGGGGGCTACCTGCCAGTCCACGCGCAACTGCTGGGCGGTCGGCAGCCAGGGCAACGTCGAACCGGGCACGCTGCTGAACGAGGCGGCGCACTGGAACGGCAAGCGGTGGGCGCTGGTGCACACCCCGAATCCCTTCGGCCCGGTCACGGGCAGCGAGAACACACTGCTGGCCGCCCGGTGTGCGACCGCCGACAGCTGCTGGGCGGTCGGGTTCCAGATGGCGAGCGTCGGCCAGTACCGCGATGAGATATTGCACTGGAACGGCAAGAAGTGGTCGATTCAGTCGGCGCCGGGCAGCTGACCGCCTTCGCGGCTGCGACCTGACCGCACCGAGCGGCTGCACACTAAATCCAGCGCGCGGGCCTGGACAGGCGAGCGCGGCAGCAGAAGCGAGAGGACCCGAGCGATGAGTTTCATCTCCCGGCCCGGACGGCATGCGGCAATGCTGGCCGGGATCGTAGTGGCGACGGCGAGCCTGCCGGCCGCCGCCGCGCAGGCCAGCGCCACGGTGCCAGCCACCAGCCAGGTCGTCGATCCATACAGCGTCCTGAACGGCGTCTACTGCACCGCTGCCAAGAACTGCTGGGCGGTGGGGTTCCAGGGCTCCGCCATGAAGCCCGAGCTGAACCGGGTCTTGCACTGGAACGGCCGGTCCTGGAACCGCGTCCCGACCCCCAATCCCGGCGGCGGCTCCGACGGTGACGAGAGCGGCCTGGCCGCTGTCCGCTGCCTGACGGCCAGCAACTGCTGGGCAGTGGGGCACACCTACCACAACGACATCGAGAAGAACCAGGTGCTGCACTGGAACGGCAAGAAGTGGTCGGTGGTCCGCACTCCGAATCCGGGCGGCTCCAAGCCGGGCCTGCTCAGCCAGCTGTTCGACGTCACGTGCGTTTCGTCAGCGAACTGCTGGGCCGTCGGCGACTTCGGCAACCCGTCCCCCAGCGGCAAGCTGTTCAATGAGGTACTCCACTGGAACGGCAAGCGCTGGTCCCAGGTCCGCGTCGTGAATCCGGGCGGTACCAAGACCGGGGACATGAGCGAGCTGTTCGCCGTGCGCTGCGGCTCGGCTCGCAACTGCAACGCGGTCGGCACCTACGGCCGGTACGTCGCGCCCGACCGGAACGAGGTGCTGCACTGGAACGGCACGCGCTGGTCGCACGTATCCGCGCCGAACCCGGCCGGGACCGGCAGCGGAGCCCAGAACTCGCTGCAGGCCCTGGCCTGCGGGTCGGGCACGAACTGCTGGGCTCCTGGACTGGCCAACGGTCCCAGCGAGATCGACAACGAGATGCTGCACTGGAACGGCCGGACCTGGACCAAGACGACCGTGCCGAACCCGAACCACGGCACTCCCTTCACCGACAACGAGCTGCTCGCCGGCACCTGCACCTCGACCCGCAATTGCTGGGCCGTCGGGCAGCAGGCAATCAACGGGTCCACCGGGACCAAGAACGAGGCCCTGCACTGGAACGGCAAGCACTGGTCGCTGGTCTCGACGCCGAACCCCGGCGGGACCACGCTGAACCACGTCAACGTGCTGCTCGGGGTGCGCTGCACGTCTGCCTCGAGCTGCTGGGCCGTGGGCAAGCAATCCACTGGCGGCAACTTCCACCAGGAGATCCTGTTCTGGCATGGCGGCAAGTGGAAGGTCTTCTGATCCGGCGCTCGGGTCGCTCCGCCGCGGCCCTGATGGCGGCCGGCCCGGCCGGGCCGGCCGCCATCAGCGGCCGGTCACGAACTTCACGATCGCAGCGGCGAGCGCGGCGGCGATGTGCCGCTGCACCCACGGCTGCACTAGCCGCCGGGCGTCGGCCGCGTTGTTCATGTTCCCGCACTCGATCAGGACCTTGGCCATCGTCGTGAGGTTGAGCCCGGCCAGGTCGTCGCGGCGGATGTAGCCGTTGCGGCCGTAGTAGTTACTGATCCGCATCGGGGTGTGGCTCAGCATGGCCGCGTGCACGTCCCGCCCGAACCGGAGCGAGGACCTGATCACCTTGTCGTTCGGGCCGTCCGCCACCGGCTCGAGCACGGTGAAGCCGCGGCCGCTGGCCGGGCCCGTAGTCGGCGTGGATGTCGATGGACACGTTCGCGTGCGCGTTGTCCAGGATCCGTGCGCGCCGGTTCACGCACGGCCCGAGGCCGTGGTTATTCTTGCGGGTCATCACGACCCGGGCACCGTCCTTGACCAGGTCCGCGCGCAGGTACGTCGCGACGTTGAAGTTGAACCTGGCCTCGGTGTAGCCGCTGGCGGTCTCGGTCCCGGTCGTGTCGCAGTCTTCCCACTCGCGGCCGTTCCAGACCTGCTTGTTGAGGAACGCCGGGTCGGTGTAGTTGCGGCCGTTGTGGCCGGGGTCGATGCCGATGATCTTGCCTGCGAGCGGCTTGGCCGCGATCGCGCCGGCTGTGGTCCCGGCGCCCGTGGTGGCGGCCGCGGCGCTGCCGGCGGCGGCAAGTGGCAGCACGGCTGCGATAGCTACCAGGGCGGTCAGGGTCAGGCGAGCGCCCATGCCGGACGCGGAGCGAGCGATCTGCATATCGCCGCATTCTGCCAGCAAGATCACGGTAGCGCGGGGATTTGACCGCCGGGCCTCCGCACCGCGCACGGCGCCGTAGCGACGCGGCGCGGCAATCCAGGCATTGTGTGCTGGACGGCGGCGGAGGGGAGCACGGCATGGCCGGGACGGTATTCGAGTGGGACGATCTTGCTCAGTTCAAGGCGGAGAAGCGGTTCCTGGACGGGTACCCGGACGACCAGCGGACCTTCTTCGCCCCGCGGGATGACGTCCACGGGCTGCTCGTCGCGCTGCTGAGCAGCGCGCAGCACTCGATCGTGGTCAACATGTTCGGCTATGACGACGACGAGCTAAACAAGATCATTCAGGCCAAGCTCGCCAGCGCGAACGTCTACGTCCAGATGAGCCTGGACCGCAGTCAGTCGACCGGTGCGCACGAGAAGCAGATCCTGGCGAGCTGGAATAACAACGCGTTCGGAAACAGCATCGCGATCGGCACTAGTTCGGTGCACAACGCGATCTCGCACCTCAAGATCGTGATCGTGGATGGCGTCTACACGGTGAAAGGCTCGACGAACTGGTCCTTGTCCGGCGAGCAGCAGCAGGACAACGAGCTCACGCTGAGCCGCAACGCGGTCGTCGCCGCCGAGACGCGCGCGATCCTGGACCTCAACCACGACTTCATGCTCAAGCAGATGGCGGGCACGAAGCTGGATGTCCGCCCGCTGATGGCGCCCTCCGGGCAGGGCGCGACGCCGCCGCTGCCACCGGCCCCGCCTTCGGCGCAGGCGCCGGCCGGGTAGCCGGGCGCCTGCGCTGCGGGCGGCGGGTCACAGGTCCGGGTCGGCCGCCGCCCGGATCTCGATCCGGCCGCGTATGCCATCGGGTGGGTCCGGGCGATCTCGACCGCCTGCTCGACGTCAGCGCACTCCAGCAGGTCGAAGCCGACGATCAGCTCCTTGGTTTCCGCGAACGGGCCGTCCGAGACGAGCGTCTCGCCGCCCCGCACCCGGACCGTCTTCGCCGCGGCCGGGGATACCAGTTCCGTGCCCAGCAACCGTCGGCCGGCCGCGTCGTTCTGGGTTACCCAGGCGTCGATGTCAGGCCATCCGCTCTCGTCGGCGTCTGGCTCGGTGTCGGTGCAGACAAGCATCAGGAACTTCACTGCAGATCTCCTCTCGCTGGTTCACCAGCACGACGATCGGCGGTGGCCGGTCTGGACAATCGGCCCGCGTCTAGTCGGCCGGCGCGGTCAGCTCAAGCTGCACACCGTCCGGATCGGCGAACGAGAGCACGTCGATCCCGAACGACGGCAGGCTCGTGATCTGGCCGTGCGTCACTCCGGCCTCGTCCAGCAACTCCGCCGCCCGCTCCAGGTCAGCACGGCTGTCAACGCTGAAGCTGAGATGGTCAAGCCCGACCCGGTCGGCATTGAAGCGGTCGCCCGCCGCGGCCATCGGGCGCAGGCCCATCAGCAGGGTGCCGCGGATCATGACGATGCCGCCGAAGAGAATCTTGAACGTCTCGGCGGCAGCGGGATCGTCATCTGGCGGCGATTCCACCGCGACATCGAAGCCAAGCAGCCCCGTGTAGAACTGGCGGCTCCGCTCGAGATCGGTGACGGTGAGCCGCAGATGATGAATCGGGCCGGTGGGAATCTGTCCAGGCATCCAGCTTCTCCCTCGCTCGGTGCAGCGGCACGACCAGGCCCCGGGCCCAGCATGCCATCGGCGCGGTCGGCTGAAAACTGACGCGGCCGCGACTGGCTGGCGGAAGGCCTGATCAAAGCGGGCAGACCAGTACCTGGCGGGTCAGCCGGTCGGCTGCGAATATGGCAAAGCCAGCGCAACCGGCGCACGCCTGGCGGGCCGTCCGGCTGGCTGCGGCCCGGCCAGGCGGCCGGGCCTCCCGAGAGGCGGGTGCGGGCCGTGCGGCACGAGCACAGGAGCCGGTCCGGTGGCTAGCCGCGAACCGGTCGGGCTCCGGGTCCGGCTGGCGCTGGCGTTCGTCGCCGTGGCCGTGCTGGCGGTCGGGTTGGTGGCGGTGCTCGCCGTGATCTTCACCGAGCGCGACATCGCGGCGCTAGTGCAGCTGCGCCGCGACGACCTGGTCAGCTCGCTGGCCACCGACGCGGTGTCGACCTACAACACCGGCAAGCCCGGCTGGAGCGACGTCGATCTCAAGCCCGCGCTGCAGCTGGCAGGCAGCGACGGCGCGCAGGCGGCGGTACTGGACAACCGCGGGCAGGTGGTGACGTCGACGCTGGTCGTGCCGGTGACCTCGGACAAGGTGACGCGCCATCCGCTGACGCTGAACGGTCGGCGGATCGGCACGCTGCTGGTCCGGTACACCGGCCGGGGCCTGACCGAGTCCGCGGCCAACCTGCGCACGTCCCTCGTTCGCGCCGTCATCGGCGCCGCGGTGCTGGCGGCCGTGCTGGCGCTGATCGCGTCGGTGCTGGTGTCGCGGCGGATCACCAGGCCGGTCATCGCCGTGATCGGCTCGGTCCGGGCGATGGGCCGCGGCGAGCGCAATGCCAGGGTCGGACCGGTGACGGGCGCGCCAGCCGAGCTGCGCGATCTCGCGGTGACCTTCGACCAGATGGCGGACACGCTGGCCGGCCAGGAACGGCTGCGCCGGGATCTGGTCGCGGATGTGGCCCACGAGCTGCGCACGCCGGTCGCGGTCCTGCAGGCCAACACCGAGGCCCTGCTGGACGACCTGGTGCCGCACACCAGGGACCAGACCGTCTCCCTGCACGAGGAGGTCGTGCGGCTGGGCCGGCTGGTCGGGGACCTGCAGACGCTGGCGGCCGCGGAGGCGGCCGCGCTGCAGCTCAACCTGCAGCCCTGTGATCTCGCCAGCGTCGCGGCCGCGGCCGCCGAGGACTGGACCGCGAGTTTCGCGGCCGCCGGGATCGCCTTCAGCCACGAGCTGACGGGCGCGCCGGTGCTGGCTGACCCCGGCCTGGCTGCACCAGATCATCAACAACCTGCTGAGCAACGCGCTCAAGTTCACCCCGCGCGGCGGCGCGGTGACGATGCTGCTGTCCACGGCGGACGGCGAGGCCAGGCTGGAGGTCAGCGACACCGGGCCGGGGATCGATCCGGCCGAGCAGCCACGCGTGTTCGACCGCCTGTGGCGCGGCGGCTCTGCCGGGCACACCACCGGCAGCGGCATCGGCCTGGCGATCGGTGCCGAGCTCGCGCGTGCCCACCGGGGATCGGTCCAGGTGACGAGTGAGCCCGGCCACGGCTCGCGGTTCAGCCTGGTGCTGCCACTGCGCGCAGGCGGTTAGCCGTAACCGGGTGCCGCCGGGCGGGGGCGCCCGCCTCCATACCGCCTCCATATCGCCTCCATGACGGCTCCCCGGTCGCCGCATAAGACAGAGATGTGAGCCTGAAGGGCAGGCCACGCGATCACGAAGAGGTGGATTCAATGACAGCGACACGGCAGCCGGAGCGGATCGGGTCATCCGGTGCGATGGCCGCCATGCACAAGGCGACGCGCGCGATTCGCGAGTTGCACGAGGAAATGGTGACCGGTACGGAGGCAGTCGTCAGGTCGGCCGCCGTCATCGGGCATGGCTCGCACGGAGCCACCAGCGCGAGGCTCGCGACCAGCGATGCGCGCCCTGACCGCACGTCGTGATCGGGACAGTGGCTGACGCCCTGCTATCAGTGCGGGCTGTCGCCCGCGGCTGTGCCCGCCGCAGGCCGGCGGGCACAGCCGTATCTGCGGACTGGCGCCGACGTTCTGCGGAAGGGATCATGGAGGCCGGACTAAACATCACAGCCTGCGGCGAAGGGGCGGGTGAGCGGGCGATGCCGGCCACTGTCCTGCTGGTCGAGGACGAGCGCAAGCTGCGCGAGCTAGTCCGCGCCTACCTGGAGCGGGCCGGCCTGACCGTGTTGTCCACCGCCTCCGGTGCCGAAGCGATCATGCTCGCCACCGCGACGGCGCCCGACTTGGTGGTCCTCGACCTCGGGCTGCCCGACGTCCCCGGCGAGGAGGTGGCACGGGAACTGCGCGCGGCCGGACCGGTGCCCATCCTGATGCTGACGGCGCGTTGCACCGAGGAGGATCGCATCGCAGGCCTGGAGATCGGTGCCGACGACTACGTGACCAAGCCGTTCAGCCCGCGCGAACTGGTGCTGCGGGTCCAGGCGATCCTGCGCCGCGGGGGACCGGCCGAAGTGCACGGGGTGACCAGCTACGGCGGCGGAGTCCTCGCTCTGGACGAGTCCCGGCGGCAGGCACGCGTACGCGGCACCATCGTCGACCTCACCCCCACCGAATGGGGGCTGCTGCTCGCATTAGCGACGGTGCCCGGCCGGGTGTACTCGCGGTACGAGCTGATCAACAAGGTGCGCGGGTACGAATTCGAAGGCTACGAGCGCACCGTCGACTCGCACGTGAAGAATCTCCGGCGCAAGATCGAAGCCGACCCGGCTAGCCCGCAAATCGTCCAGACCGTCCTCGGCGGCGGCTACCGCCTGGGCCTGGTAAAGGACGGCTGATCACATCCGGGCCGCTGGCCACGCTGCCCCCACGAAGGTCGGCTGCTCAATCCAGGAGACGCGTCCCGCGGCCACTTCCTCGGCGTGCTCGGCGCACAGCAATACGATCATCGGCACCCCGGCCTTGGCGACCTGCCACGTGGCGGTCCCGGTCGCGGTGCACGGCCAGTGCCAGCTGGTCCGCGTCGTCACATCTGGGCTGACCAGCCTGCGCCCCGCCGCGCACATCAGCGTGAAGTCCTGGCAGCGACCGCAGTAGCCGGCGGTGATCGCGACCCGGTCGCGGATCATCAGCTTGCACTTCGGGCAGATGGCGAACTGGAACGCAGCTACCGGGGAACTTTGGCCGGAAGGCCGTCGCGATCGCTTCCAGCGTCCGCGCTGCGGCTCATGATTGGCGGCCGGGCCACGGCCCTGTTCGTGGGTGATTAAATCGCGATTAGCGTTACGAAACATCACTACTGGCCTTTCGTAGCGCCCGGCTCTCCCCCCTCATAAGAAAAGCCGAGTATCTGCACGCTACAAGGACCGCGCGGGCGAGTACATCGTGTGAAAGATGTAGTCGCATATGTAGATAGCTGCACCGCATCGGCACCCGCGCGGCGGATCATACAGATTGCGTAGCGGCGAACTCGCCATAAACCAGCCGAGATTGTCGCGCAGGCAACCACGACGACGTCCGTCTGCGGTACGCCCTAATCGGAGCGGGCCAGCCGGGCGGCCCGGATCGACGAGCGCTTGGCCGAGTCGAGGTACTCCTCGATCCTGGTCACGTGCCCGTCCCGCACTTGCAGGTACATGGCGGCGTGCAGCTCGACCTCGGTCCCGTCTGGCAAGCTGCCGCGCAGCACGTGCTGCTGCAGCACGCCGTCGGGCGCGGGTACCCGGCGGACGATGTCGTACCGCAGGCCCGACACCGCCCGGTGCAGGCCCTGCAGGACCTTCAGGTTCTCCTCCACCGGCTGCTCGACCAGGTCGTCGTTGTGCCAGATGACGGCGTCCGGGGCGTAGATCTCACGCAGCGTCCCGATATCGCCGGCCTCCAGCGCGGCAAAGAACCTGACGACGACTTCCTCGCTCACTGTCCGCACTCTCCTAGTCGGCCGGTGCGGCGGCGCCCGCCGCCATCCCGGCGATCGTCCGCTCATAGCCCCAGTCGGTCCCGACTGGCATCGGGAACAGGACCGGCAGGTCGACGCCGACGGCCCGGTACTGCGCCAGCCGGGCCAGGCAGGCAGCCGCGCTGCCGTGCGCGACGAAGCCGTCCGCGGCGGCCTGCGGCACCGCGCCGGCCGCGCCCGCCCGATCGCCGGCCAGCAGCCGGTCACGCACGCCCTGCAGGCTCGGCCCGCCATCCAGCTCGCCGAACAGCCGCGGCGCCGCGGGGTGCAGCGCGTACCGGGGGACGACCGCGCGCGCCGCGGCCGCCGCGGCGGCCTCGTCGTCGGACAGGCAGGTGTGCACGACGCACGCCACCTCGACTGCCGCCGGATCCCGGCCCGCCGCCCTGGCCGCGTCCCGCACGA
Source organism: uncultured Actinomycetota bacterium (assembly GCA_963805805.1). Taxonomy (GTDB): domain Bacteria; phylum Actinomycetota; class Actinomycetes; order Streptosporangiales; family Streptosporangiaceae; genus JAJYUU01. Next base: position 780,627 of record CAWDVS010000015.1, read on the forward strand.
TGAGCGCCGCGTCGGCCGCCTGGTCGGGCGTCATCAGGTTGAGGATCACGCCGTCGGCGATCCGCCCGGCCAGCGCCAGCATGCGCGGGCCGAGCGCGGCGAGGTAGACGGGCAGGTCAGCCCGCACCGGCGGGCTGTCTAGCGGGACGACGCCGGTGCGGAACAGCTGGCCGCCGAACCCGGACGGATGGCCGCTTAGCACCGCGCGTACGACCTGCACGTACTCCTCGATCATCGGCAGCGGCGCGAACGGCGGGAGCCCGAACCGGGTGTTCATCACCCGGTTGGCGACGCCAAGCCCGAGAATGAACCGGCCCGCGGTGGCGTGATCGAGCTGAGCGGCGGTCTTGGCCGTCAGGACTGGCGGGCGGAGTGCGGCGTTCGTGATCGCGGTGCCCACCCGGACCCGGCTGGTGGCCGCCGCGATCGGGTGGCACAGCGCCAGCGCGTCGCCGTGGCCCTCGGCCACGAACACCGCGCTGAAGCCGGCTTGCTCCGCGGCGGCGGCGAGCTGGCCGACCGCGGCCGGGTACGAGCCCGCTGTGCGAGGCGATCGACAGGCCAAGCCCGGTTCCGGGCGGTAGCGCGCTCATGACGGCACCTCCCCGGCTGGCGGCTCCGCCGTCGGTGACGGCGGCATCGATGACGGGACGGGCATCCGCGCCCGCAGCTCCCGCTTGAGCACCTTGCCGGTCGTGGTGCGGGGGAGCGAGTCCACGAATTCCACCGTCTTGGGGCACTTGAAGTGCGCGAGCTGGTCACGGCACCAGGTGATGATCTCGTCGGCGGCGGGAGCGGCGCCGGTCCCCGCGGCGGGGATGATCACGGCGTGCACCGCCTCGCCCCAGGACGGATCTGGCCGTCCGATCACCGCCACGTCGGCGACGCGCCGGATGCCGGGCGAGGACGGCCTCCACCTCGGCCGGGTAGATGTTCTCGCCGCCGCTGATGACCATGTCCTTCGCCCGGTCCAGGATGTACAGGTAACCGTCGGCGGTCAGCGTCACGATGTCGCCGGTCCGGTACCAGCCGCCGTCGGCGAACGCGGCCGCGGTGCCCTCGGGGTCGCGCCAGTACCCGGTGAACAGACACTCGCCGCGGATCAGCAGCTCGCCCGGCGTCTCGGCAGGCACGTCGCGGCCATCAGGACCGACGATTCGTACCTCCCAGCCGAAACGAGACCTGGCCAGCGCTGGCCAGCCGGGGATGGCCGGGCTGATGATCTTCGGGTGCGAGCAGGCTGATCATGCTCTGGCTCTCGGTGTTGCCGTAGATCTGGCGGAACCGGCAGCCGAACGCGGCCATGGCCGCGGTCAGCGCGGACGGCGTGATCGGGGCGGTGCCGTAGGCGATCTCGCGCAGGCTGGACAGGTCCGCGCCGGGACGCGCGCGGATCTCGGCCACCAGCATGTCGATCAGCGAGGGTCCGGCGGTGAAGAACTCGATCCGGTCGGCCTCGATCGCGTCGATCACGGCGGCCGGACTGAACGCGCTGTGTATGTAGACGGTGCCCGCGGTGAGGATCGCCTGCAGGCACTGCCCGAAGCCGCCCAGGTGGAACAGCGGCAGGATCTGCAGGTGCCGTGAGCCGGCTACCTGGTCGCCGATTTCGATCGCGAAATCGGCGACGCTCATCATCAGCGCGCCGTGCCGCAGCGGGATCGCTCTTGGCCCGGCCGGTCGTGCCGCTGGTGTGCACGAGCGCGAGCACGGTGTCGCCGGTTAGCGCCGGCCGGGGCGGTGCCGCGGCGGTCAGGTTCGCGCCGTCCCGCCAGCCGTCCGGTACCTGGTGGTCGCGCGACCTCGGGGCGCCGAGGACTACCCGGCCGCCCGGCCCGGACCAGGCCGCGTCCACGAGGCCTGCGAACTCGGCGTCCGCGGCGACGGCCGCGGGCCCGACCAGGTCCAGCACCTCGGTCAGTTCGCGCGGCGACAGCCGCCAGTTCACGAACGCCGGCGTCACCCCGGCGCGCATCAGCGCGAACGCGTGCACGAGGAAGTCGGCGCTGTTCTTCGCGACGAGCGCGACCACGTCGCCGGGCCCGACCCCCAAGGCGGCCCAGCCACCCGCCCGGCGCTCGGTCTGCGCGAGCAGTTCCGCGTAGGTGTACGCGGTGCCCCGGTCGTCCGATCAGCGCCAGCACGTCCGGCCGCACGTTCGCGCGCCACTCGATGACGTGGATCCAGCTCTGCATCCGGCGAGTCCTTCCGTTCGCAGGACGTATCGTTGCAGAAGCGACTTCTGTAGGACAGACTTCGGCCAGGGAATTTGCCTCGGTACCGGAGGAGAGATGGAACCCGATGTCGCGGAGCTGCGGCGTTCCATCGCCCGGGCCTGCCGGATCCTGGCCCTCGCAGGGCCTGGCCGAGGACGTCCTGGGTCACGTCAGCGTCCGGCTCGGGGCAGACCGGCTGTTGGTCCGCTGCCGCGGACCGCAGGAGCGCGGGCTGCTGTTCACCACGCCCGGTGACGTGCACGCGGTGCCACTGGACGGCGGGCCTTCCGACCTGCCAGGCGGCTACGTGGCCCCGAGCGAGCTGCCGATTCACGCCGAGGTACTGCGGTGCCGCCCGGACGTGCAGGCGGTCGCGCACGCGCACGCGCCGGCGGTGATCATGACCGACCTGGCGGGCCTGCCGCTGCGACCGGTCATCGGCTCGTACAACATCCCGGCGATGCGGCTGGCGCTGGCCGGTATCCCGGTCTACCCGCGCGCCGTGCTCATCCGGCGGCCCGACCTGGCCGCCGAGATGCTGGCCGCGATGGGCGACGCGCCGGTCTGCGTGCTGCGCGGTCACGGGGTGACTACCACCGGCGGCACGATCGCGGCGGCGGTCCTGCGGGCGCTCCACCTTGAGTCGCTGGCGCGGGTGACGCTCGGTGTCGCGCAGGCGGGCGGCCATCCGGACGAGCTGCCGGCCGAGGATGTCGCCGAGCTGCCCGATCTGGGCGCCACGCTCAACGAGGACCACCTGTGGCGATACCACGTGGCCCGGCTCGAACACGCGGGGCTCGCGGTCTGACCACCGCGGAAGGAGGACCGCCCATGCTGGATCTGCAATCCGTGCTCGGCGACGTGCGCCGCGGCATGATCCCCGCGTACGTCTACGCCGACCCCGAGGTGTTCGCGCTGGAACGGGACCGGCTGTTCGCCCGGTCCTGGGTGTTCCTGGCGCACGAGTCCGAGATTCCCGATCCCGGCGACTACGTCGTGCGCCGGGTGCTGGCGGACTCCTTCATCGTCGCCAGAGACGAGGCTGGCGTCGTCCGCGTCCTGTTCAACATGTGCCTGCACCGCGGCATGCAGGTCTGCCGGGCCGAGCTGGGCAATGCGTCGCACTTTCGCTGCCCGTACCACGCCTGGACCTATCGCAACGATGGCCGGCTGGCGGGCGTGCCGTTCCACGGCGAGGCCTACGGCGGCGAGGACGGCTTCGCCCGGTCGGGCCAGTCGCTGCTGCCGGCGCCGTCCATGGCCACGCACAACGGGCTGATCTTCATCAGCCTCGATCCGGCCGCGCCGGCGCTGGCCGACTTCCTCGGCGACTTCGCCTTCTATCTGGACTTCTACACCCGGCAGAGCCCGGCCGGGATCGAGCTGCGCGGTCCGCAGCGATGGCGGGTGAAGGCGAACTGGAAGATCGGGGCGGAGAACTTCGCGGGCGACAGCTATCACACCCCGCACACGCACGCCAGCGTGGTGGACATCGGCCTGTTCCGCGAGCCGAAGGCGAGCAAGCGCAAGGAGGGCGCGCTGTACGTAGCGGGGCCGGGCGCGGGCACCACCTACAAGCTGCCGCCAGGCGGCGAGTTCGCCGAGCAGTTGCGCTACGTCGGCTACCCGGAGGCGATGCACCCGGCGATGGCCGCGACGTGGTCGGCCCGGCAGCGCAAGCTGGTCGGGGACAGTGGCTTCATGGTGTCGGCGGCGACGCTGTTCCCCAACCTCAGCTTCGTGCACAACTGGCCGCAGATCGACTCGGCCGGGACCGTCGCGCCGTTCATCTCGCTGCGCCAGTGGCAGCCCGTGAGCGAGCAGGAAACCGAGGTACTGTCCTGGTTCGCGGTGGACGCCGCGGCGCCTGCGGAGTTCAAGCGTGACTCCTACAAGGCCTACCTCATGTGCTTCGGCAGCTCCGGCATGTTCGAGCAGGACGACGTGGAGAACTGGGTGTCCATCACGTCGATGGCGGCCGGCTCGATGGCGCGGCGGCTGAACCTGAACAGCCGGATGGGCCTGACCTCGTCCGGCCAGCCGGTCAAGCCGCCGATGGACAGCGCGGCCTTCGCCGGCCCCGGCGTCGCGTACCAGGGCTTCGGCGAGTTCAACCAGCGGCACTGGCTGCGGCAGTGGGCGGACTGCCTGGACCGCGAGCCCGCCGCCGGGCCCGCGCTGGACCTGGGCCGGGCCGTCGTACCGGGAGCCGCACCATGACAGCGACCCGGCCGCTGCCCTATGCCGACGCGGCGCACCTGGCCGCGCACCAGTTCCTGGTGGAGGAGGCGGCGCTGCTGGACGCGGCCGACTACGAGGGCTGGCTGGCGCTGCTGACCGAGGACATCCGGTACCTGATGCCGGTCCGGGTGACGACCGCCCGCGGGGCCGGCTTCGATGCGCTGGCCGACATGGCCCACTTCGACGAGGACATGTACGCGCTGCGCAAGCGCGTGCAGCGGCTGGCCACCGAGCACGCGTGGACTGAGGATCCGCCGTCCCGGACCCGGCACTTCGTCACCAACGTGCGCACGTTCCGGACCGGGTCCGCCGAGCTGCTGGTCGAGTCTGCGCTGCTGATGTTCCGCAGCCGCGGTGACACCCGCGAGGCCGACCTGCTCTCGGCCGGGCGCAGTGACCTGCTCCGGGAGACTGGTGACGGGCTGCGGCTGGCCCGGCGGGAGATCACCGTCGACGAGTCGGTGCTGCGCACCCAGAACCTGGCGGTGTTCCTGTGACGGCCGACGGCGAGCCGCAGGCGGTCATCCGGCTCGCGAACGAGTTCACCGAGGTGCTGGTCGAGCGCGTGCAGACCAGGAACGGGGCCAGGCTGCGGATCCGGGTGCCCTCCTCCGGGCACGAGATCCTGCTCTGCCCGCTGGAGCTGGAGGCGCTGGCCTGGCAGCGGCACGAACTGTTCTCGGCCCTGCTCGCGACGCCGCACGGCCCGGAAGGCGAGCCCTGATGCACTGGCTGGACGGCAAGCGCGCGCTGGTCGTGGGGGCCGGATCGGGCATCGGCCGGGCTGTGGCGACCGCGTTCCTGGCCGAGGGCGCGCGGGTCGCGGCGCTGGAACTGGACCAGGCGAAGGCCGTGCAGCTGGCCGCCGAGCTGCCCGGCTGCGTGGTCAGCCGCGGCGACGCCACCTCGGCGGCGGACGCGCGGGCGGCCGTGGCTGCCGCCGGTGCCGCCTTCGGCGGCCTCGACGTGCTGGTCAACTGCGTCGGGATCTTCGACTTTTACCGCGGCCTGGCCGACCTCGACGACGAGCAACTCGACGCCGGGTTCGACGAGATCTTCGCGATCAACGTCAAGAGCCAGCTGGTGTCGGTCCGCGCGGCGCTGCCCGAGCTGCAGCGCTCCGGCGGCTGCGTGATCCTGACGGTCTCGACGTCGGGCTTCTACCCGGGCCGCGGCGGAGTGCTGTACGTAGCGTCGAAGTTCGCCGTGCGGGGCTGCGTCCTCGCGCTGGCCCACGAACTGGCGCCGCGGGTGCGGGTGAATGGCGTCGCGCCCGGCGGCACGCTGGGCACCGAGCTCACCGGGCCGCGCAGCCTCGGGCTCGCGGGTCAGGTGCTGGGCGCGGTACCAGGCCGCGAGCAGGACCTGCGCAGCCGCACGCCGCTGCAGGTGGCGCTCACTGGGGACGATCACGCGGGCAGCTACGTGTTCCTGGCCTCGGACCGGGCCCGCGGCATCACCGGCACGGTGGTGCACTCCGACGGCGGCGTCGGCATCAGGTAGTGGTCTGATGCTGCTCTTACGACACCAGACCACTACCTGATGTCGCAGCGAAGCCAGTCAGCTTGCGCCGGCCAGCTGGGCTTCGAGCCACCGGGCCCGGTCCCGCAGCTCCGCCACGGCCTTCGCGGCGGCCGCCTCGGTCATCCGGGCAACCGGCGCGGACACTAACAGCGCGGCGACCGGTGCCTGCTGCGGACCGCGCACAGCGACCGCGACCGACGCGACGCCCTCCTCGCTCTCCTCCAGGTTGATCGCGGACCCGCGCGCGGACTTCCTTCAGCTCCGCCAGCAGCCGGGACTTGGCGGTGATGGAGCGCGCGGTCAGCGCGGTCAGCGACTGCTGCGCGGCGAACAGCGCCGACACCTCCTGGTCGGGCAGCGCGGCGAGCAGCGCCTTACCGGACGCGGTGCAGTTCGCGGCCAGCGCCGAGCCGGTCCGCGCCGCCACCCGCAGCGCCCTGGAGCTCTCGACCGCGTCCAGGTAGCGGACGTTGCCGCCCGCCAGCACGGCGAGGTGGACCGTCTCGCCGAGAGAGCTGGCCAGGCTCTCCAGTACCGGTCGCGCGTGCAGGCGGATGTCCAGCTGGCGGATCGCGGCCAGGCCGATCTCCACCAGCGCCGGGCCGGCCACGTACGCGCGCGAGTCCGGCTCCTGCCGGACGAAGCCGTGGTAGGCCAGCATCGCCATCAGCCGGTGCGCGGTCGAGTGCGCGACGCCGAGGTGCTCGCTGGCGTCCGAGAGCCGGACCCGCGGCTTCGCGCGGAACAGCATCAGCAGCCGCAGCGCGTTGTCGACCGACGCGATCGGGTACGCCGGCTCCCGGCCCGGCTCCGCTGCGGACTGTCGTTTCTGCACAGCAGAACGATAGGGCCTCAGTGCCAGGTTCCGCAGCGGCGATCTTGTCAGGGTGGAGTGTTTGCGGGCTGACAGCCCCCAAACACTCCACCCTGTCCGGCCGGGTCCAGACCCTGGCAGAAAACTGAAACTGGATTTAGATTTTGCTTCAGCGGCTAGAGGAGGACCTCATGACGGAGTGGCAGAACGAGGAGTTCGACCTGGGCGGCGTCAATCACCTGGCGCTGGTCTGCTCGGACATGAAGCGGACGGTCGAGTTCTACACCGAGGTGCTCGGCATGCGGCTGATCAAGACGCTGGACCTGCCCATGGGTCAGGGCCAGCACTTCTTCTTCGACATGGGCGGCGGGAACGCGCTCGCGTTCTTCTGGTTCCCGGACGCGCCGGATCCGGTGCCCGGCATCTCGGCGCCGGTGACCGTGCCGGGCCTGGGGGAGTGGACCAGCGCGGTCGGCTCGATGAACCACATCGCGTTCAACGTGCCGGAGGAGAAGTTCCTGGAGTACCGCAGCAAGCTGAAGGCCAAGGGCGTCAGGGTCAGCCCGATCCTGGACCACGACGACAGCGAGTTCGGCGTCGCCAGGGAACTGCACCCTGGCGTGTTCGTGCGCTCGTTCTACTTCCAGGACCCGGATGGTGTCTTGCTGGAGTTCGCCTGCTGGCGGCGGGTCATGGGCCAGCCCGGCGACGTCCGGCATGAGCCGAAGACCGCAGCGGACCGCACCGGCGTGCGGGTCTGACCTGGTGCTCTCGCTCGTCCACGTCATCGAGTGGCGCGCGGCCACCCAGCCGGACGCCGTCGCGCTGTCCGACGACCGGGGCGGCGAGCTGACCTACGCCGGCCTCGCGGCGGCGATGGAGCGCGCGGCCGCCGGGTTCGCCGCGACCGGCATCCGCCCCGGTGACGTCGTGCCCGTCGTGGCCCGGAACCAGACCGGCTGGGTTACCGCCATGTTCGGCTTGATCCGGGCCGGCGCGCCTGCCGGCCGCGGTCAACTGGCGCCTGACCGGGCCGGAGGTGACCGCGCTGCTGCGGGTGCTGGAGCCGGCCGCCGTGGTGACTGACCGCGAGTGCGACACGCTCGCCGCGGGGGCGGCCGCGGCCATGGGTTCCCCCGTTCCCGTGCTGGCAGATCTCGGTGCAGTGACCGCGGACGGGCCGCCGCCGGAGCGCCCGGCCGAGCGGCTGCGCGGGCCCGAGCCCGCCATCCTCGTGCACACGAGCGGGACGACGGGCCGGCCCAAGCTGGTGCCGCTGACGCACCAGCAGCTCATTGCGGCCGTGGTGTTCATGAACCTGGAGGTGCCGGAGGCGGCGCCGGGCGCCCGGCACCTGAGCGCGCTGCCGCTGTTCCACGTCGCGGGCCTGGCCAACCTCAGCTACGTTCTGTTCACCGGCGGCCACCTGCACCTGCTCGGCAGGTTCGACCCGGCCGGATTCGTGGACGAGCTGGCCGGCCGCAAGATCCAGCTCACCCAGCTGGTGCCGACGCTGATCCAGGCGGTGACGGCGGAGGTCGCCGGCCGGGCTGAACCGCCTGACCTCTCGCACCTGACCGAGGTCGTCTACGGGGCGTCGCCGATCCGGCCCGATGTGCTGGCACGCGCTGTCACCACACTCGGGTGCCGGTTCCGGCAGAACTATGCCAGCAGCGAGACCGGGCCGCTGCCAATCAGCTCGCTGCCGCCGGCCGATCACGACCCGGCTCGCGGTCGGCTCGCGACCGCGGGGCGGCCGTCGCTCGGCTGGGAGGTGCGGCTGGGGGAGCAGGGCGAAATCCAGGTGCGCGGCGCGTTCCCGCTGCCCGGCTACTGGCGCGACCCGGCGGCCACCAGCGCGACGCTGACCGAGGACGGCTTCTACCGCACCGGCGACGTCGGCGTGCTGGACGCCGACGCGTACCTGACCATCGTCGACCGCCTCAACGACGTCGTGATCAGCGGTGGCGAGAACGTGTTCCCGGCCGAGGTCGAGGCGGTGCTGGTCCGTCACCCCGGTGTCGCCGACGCGGCGGTGATCGGGATCCCGCACGAAACGTGGGGCGAGACCGTGCACGCGGTCGTGGTGCCCGTGCCTGGATCGACCGTGCCTGGCTCGCCCGTGCCTGGATCGGAACGGACCGGCCTGGACCCGGATGAACTGATCGGCTGGGCGCGGCAGCGGCTGGCCGGATTCAAGTGCCCGACCGGGGTCAGCATCGTCGACGCGCTGCCGCGGAACGCGACCGGCAAGGTGCAGCGGGCCGCGCTGCGCGAGCCGTTCTGGGCCGGGCGGGACCGGCGGGTCTCGTGACCACCGCGACTACCGCTGCCCGCACGCTGAAGGCGACCCGGAAGGGCCGGCAGACAGACGAGGCGTTCCGGGCGGCAGCCCGGGTCGTGTTCGCGCGGGACGGGTACCTGAACGCCAAGATCAGCGACATCGCGGCCGAGGCCGGCCGGTCAGTCGCGTCGTTCTACAACTACTACGACACCAAGGCCGACCTGCTCATCGGCCTGGCCGAGGAGTTCCACGCCGAAGCCACGTCGATGGCCGTCCTGCCGTACCGGGCCGGGCTCGCGCGCGAGGACGCGCTGCGCGAGGCGGTCGCCGGGTTCTGGCGCACGTACGCCAAGCGCCGGGGCGAGCTGATCGGCATCTTCCAGGCCGCGATGGTCGAGGGCAGGTTCCGGGATCGGTGGCTGGAACTGCGCGGCGAGGCAATCACCAGGATCGCCGGGGCAATCCGGGCGGCGCAGGCCGACGGCTACTGCCCCGGCGTCGACCCGGTCCTGACCGCGTCCGCGCTCTCGGCGATGCTGGAGCATTTCTGCTATATCTGGCTCGGCCAGGGCGGCGAGAAGGACGTGCCGTTCGACGGCGAGCGCGCGCTCGACGCGCTGGCCACTATCTGGGTCAAGGCCGTCTACTGGCTGCCGGTCGCTCAGAGTGACCGCCCTGCGCCGGGGCGCGAGCGACGATGAGACGATACGGCGATGCAGAAGATGTCCTTGCAAGCGCTGGCCCGGGAGCTAGTGGAGCGCGCCCGCGGCAGCGCCAGCGGCCGGGCGGCGGAGACCGTCGTCGGCGGCCACGAGCGGGTGCTGCGGCAGACCATGATCGGGATGCTCGAGGGTGTCGCGCTTGGCGAGCACGAGAGCCCCGGCGAGGCGACCGTGCACGTGCTGGCGGGCCGGGTCCGGCTGAAGGCAGGAGCGAATGCCTGGGAAGGCCGTGAAGGCGACCTGCTGATCGTGCCCGACTCGGCGCACGACCTCGAGGCCATCGAGGACTCGGCGGTGCTGCTGACGGTCGCCAAGCCGGGCTGAGCTAACCCGGCTGGCGGCCGGCCCGCGCTGTCGGCGCCGCGTCGGGAGCGCCCGGCACCAAGTGCTGGGCCCGGTGCGTGATGACCACGACGCCCACGGTCATCAGCAGCAGTGTCAGGACCTCGCCGACGATGCCGGCCGCCGAGCCGCTCAGCTGCTCGTCCAGCCAGAGCCAGCCCAGCGTCACCGAGATCACCGGGTCGCACACGGTGATGATGGACAGCACCGGGGCGAGCAGCGTGCCGGATTGGAACGCATTCTCGTTGAGCAGGAAGCCGAGCGGGCCGACGATCGCGAGCGCATAGATCGGCCAGTCCGTCAGCAGCGCCCCGATGCCGGCCCCGGCATCGGAGATCACGAGTTTGACCAGGAAGGCCGCGACGCCATAGCAGATCCCGCAGGCCAGCGCCAGCGCGAGTGGCTTGAGGACGGGGCTGCGCCGGGACACCGCCAGGCACGCCGCCAGCGCCGCGAACAGTCCCGCGCCGAGCGGCAGAACGGTGAAGAACCCGACGCTCGTGCGGCCGGGCGACGGGTTGGCGATGATCAGGAATCCGGCGATACCGGCCGCCGTGCCCACGACGCCGCCGAGCAATATCGGATCAAATCGCCTGCGCAGATATGAGTTGATCAGCACCGCGAAGATCAGCCCGCAGGCCAGCAGCGGCTCGACCAGCGCGAGCGGGCCGTAGCTGAGCGCGAGCACCTGGAGGGCGAAGCCCATTAGGGTCCCGCCGATTGAGGCCAGCCACAGCGGCTTGCGAGCCAGGTCCACAAAGATCTTGGGCGACAGCGCCTTGCGCTGCTTCACCAGGTGGGTGCTGTGCTGGTCGGCGACCGACGCGACGCCGAACATCAGCGACGCGGTTACCCCCAGTCCGATCGCCAGCGCGGGAGACGACGACAACGGCCTGCCACCTCCCGGTCTCCCGCAATCTATGCCGAACTCGGCATTTCCCGGCCCTCGACATGATCAATCCCGAGCTGAAGGTACCCAGCAGAACTCGATCCCGATCTTCGCCGCTGAAATTGCCTATCGCCGGGCACGGCGCGGCCTGGTCCGGCCCGGACGACCGCCCCGAGGTCGGCGCCGGCCCGGGATTGATTCCGTTTCGAGCCGGACAGAATCGATGTATGCCGGGATGGCGGATCCCGCGGCGGAGAGGCGCACCCGGATGCCGGTGCTGTTGTCGGTGAACGTCGGCCTGCCGCGCGACGTCCCGTGGCAGGGCAAGACGGTCTATACCGGGATATGGAAGCAGCCGGTAGACGGTCCGGCCATGGTCCGCCGGCTGAACATCGACGGCGACGGGCAAGGCGACCTGGGCGGCCACGGCGGCGAGCAGCGGGCGGTGCTGGTCTACCAGATCGAGTCCTACCGGCACTGGCAGCGCCACTTCGGCCGCGACGACCTCAGCTACGGCAACTTCGGCGAGAACCTCACCGTCGACGGGCTGGCCGACGCTGACGTGTGCATCGGTGACCGATACCGCATCGGGGCGGCGGAATTCGAGGTCACCCAGCCACGGGTCACGTGCTACCGGGTGGGTCTGCGGCTGGGCGAGCCCAGGCTTCCCGCGCTGCTGGTCAGTCACCATCGCCCCGGCTTCTACATGCGGGTCATCTCCGAAGGCCAGATCGAGGCCGGCAACGAGATCGTCAAGACCAGGACCGGCCCGCACGCGCTGACCGTGACCGACGCCGACGCGCTGCTTTACCTGCCGGGGAAGGACCAGGACAAGCTGCGCCTGGCGGTCCGCATCCCGGCGCTGAGCCCCGGCTGGCAGCAATCCTTCCGGGAACTGCTCGACGCGGCCGGCCACGGCGACCAGCCCGCCGGGCCGGACGTCGGCACCGAGCCGTCCGCCCGGCCCGGCCCGGCGTGGGCGGGGTTCCGGCCGCTGCGGGTGACCCGGGTGGTCCGCGAGACCAGCGCCGTCGCGTCGGTCTACCTGGAGCCAGCCGACGGCAGCCCGCTCCCGCCCGCCCTGGCCGGGCAGTACCTGACGCTCCGGGTCGCGGGCGCCGGGCAGCCCGCCCCGGTACGCAGCTACTCCCTCTCGTCCGGGCCCGGGCCCGGCGCGTACCGCATCAGCGTCAAGCGCGAACCGCACGGCGTCGTCAGCGGCTATCTGAACAAATCACTGCGGGCCGGGGCCACGATTGACGTCGCCGCGCCCCGCGGCGAGTTCACGCTCGCCGCTGGCGCAGGCCCGGTGCTGCTGATCTCGGCGGGCATCGGCGTGACCCCGGTCCTGTCGATGCTGCACCAGCTCGCCGCCGACCGCTCCGGGCGCGAGGTCTGGTGGATCTACGGTGCGCGCGGGCCGCGCGAGCAGCCGCTCGCGACTGAGGCGCACGCGCTGCTCGCCGCGTTGCCGCGCGGTCACGCGCACGTCTACTACAGCCAGGCCACCGCCGCGGAACGCCGCGCGAACCACGCGGAGCCCGGCCACATCACCAAGGACACCCTCGCGGCGCTGACGCTCCCGGCCAGCGCGGATGCCTACATCTGCGGCCCGGCCGCGTTCATGGCCAGCGTGCAGGACGCGCTCGTCGCTGCGGGCATCGAGCGCCGCCCGCATCCACACCGAGCTGTTCGCCGCGCTGCCGGCGGTCAATCCCGGCCTGGCCGGGCAGACCGCCCGGCCGCCGCACCAGCCCGCCGGTCCCGCCGGGACCGGGCCCATGGTGACCTTCGCCCGCAGCGGCATCGGCACGCCGTTCCCGGCCGGCCAGGGCAGCATCCTGGAGCTCGCCGAGGCCTGCGACGTGCCGACCCGCTGGAGCTGCCGGACCGGCGTCTGCCATACGTGCGTCACGCCGCTGCTGTCGGGCGACGTCTCCTACGCTCCGGATCCGCTGGAACCCCCGCCGGCCGGCCAGGTGCTCATCTGCTGCTCCCAGCCCCGCGCCGACGTAGTCCTCGACATGTAGCAGGCTGGGAACGAGCTACCGCCGCCCTGGACCCAGCCGGGGCGCGCGGGCGAAGTCAGGCAGAACCGCCCGCAGCGTGCTGCGCGAACTTCTGGTAGTTCAGCACGTCCGACCGGGCCGGGGCGACGATCTGCACGGGCGTGCCGTAGCCGGAGAAGTTCTCCACCACATTCGCGGCGGCCGCGGCGCTGGCGCCGGGAACCGCGCCGACTTGCAGGTTCGCGGTCATCTGCCGCAGCAGGCCGTGGCTGTCCAGCCAGATCGTGAGCGTCGGCGGGGTGACGGCGCGCAGCGTCGCGGCCACGCCCGGCGGTAGCTTGCCGGCCGAGATCTGCCGCACGGCGGACAGCATCGCCTGGCGGCTCGGCGTCACGCTGTAGCCGGCACACTGCACGCTGTCGATGGTCTTGGTGCCGAGCCCGTGCACGGCGATGCCGTGCTGCTCCAGCAGCCTCAGTGCCGACTGCGGGCTGCCGCCGCGGGCGGTGGCGGTCGAGGACGACTGCACCGGGATCCGGATCCAGTCACGGCCGCCGATCTGGCGGGCCAGGTTCTTGCCGTCCACCGTCAGCGTGACGTAGGCGGCCCCTGGCACCTGGATCTCTTTCTCGACGACGCGGTGCCCGGCGACGGTCATGAGCAACGTCAGCTCCGAGGAGTCGGTGCTGAAGTTGATTCCGCCGGCGCCGCTGACGGCGATGCTCTGCCCGTCGGCCTGCACGGTCCCGGCCAGCGAGACGTCCACAGTGTGTTGCGCGGCTGTGTGCTGCGCCGAGTGCGTCACGTAGGCCACGTCGGACAGGCTGGTCTGACCGGCGCCGCCCCTGACCACGATCACGACGATCCCCGCGACCGCGACCAGCGCGAGGACGGTCGCGGTGCAGATCAGGCCGAAGCGCCGCCGGCGCCGCGCGGCGCGCCGGGGCTGGCTCGGGCGGCGCGGGCGGCGCGGCGTGCTCGCCGGGCGCGGCGGCGGATGGCACGAGCTGTTCACCGGGCCAGGCGGAGGGCTGCACGCCGGCCGGGCTGGTGTCGGCGCACGGCCGCGGCTGCGGCCGCGCTCCGATCGAAGGTCATCGACGGCGGCTCGTCGTAGCTCTCGACGCCGCCGTTCCGCACGAGCTTGGTGGGCTGGCCGGCCGAGAAGTAGCGCTGCTCGTGCAGCTGGAACGGGTCAGCGCACCAGCCCTGCAGCTCCCCGTGGCTCATAGCCGCAGAATGACACGGCCCCGACCTGCGCGGCTATCGCTGACTCGGTACGTTCGACGGGCATTCAGCCACCGTTTGCCGGCCCGCCGGCCAGCAGCCGAAGTACGCTGCTTCGGCGCCGCCCCTGGTGGCCAGTTCTCCGTAGTCCGTGCTCGCGCCGAGCTCGTCCAGGGCGCTGGCGATCGTGCGGCCGGCCTGGTAGCGCGCGAACACCGCAGGGTCGATGTAGGCGGTGCGCGCCACCGCCGGGGTGCTGCCGAGGTAGCCGGCGACCTCCATCGGCTGGGAGTCGGCACCGGAGAGGCGCTGAACGAGCACGTCACCGGCGGCGCATGGCCAGCCGCCGAGGTGCGCCTCGAGATGCTGGAAGAGGCCGTAGGCATTATCCGGGACTATTCAGGCCGCTTCAACGAGGTCTACATCGGCCAGGTAGGCCGCGAGCGATGCGTTCGGCCTGAATGCCAGGTCCCGGCGCGGGTAGGGAGCGGGAATCCAGAAAGCACGGCTAGGGGAGGCACCATGGCCACCGCGCGACAGAAGGAAGCTGCCCGGCGCAATATCGCCAAGGCCCGTCAGACGCAGAGCGCTAGGGCGCAGGGAGCGAAGGTGCCCCGGCAGAGCCAGGGCATGAGCACGGCGCAGAAGGACCAGCTGCCGGACAAGGACTTCGCCTTCCCCAAAGAGCGCAAGGAGCCGCTGACCGACGCTCGCCACGTCCGCAACGCCATCGCCCGGTTTGATCAGGTCGAAGGCGTCACTGACGCCGAGCGGGACCGGGCCTGGAAGCGGATCCTGACCGCGGCTAAGCGGCATGGGGTGGAGGTGTCCGAGGCCAGCTGGCGGGATCTGGCCAAGGGTGGCAAGGACCGTAGGAGCTAGCCCGCTAGCGGATCGCCAGCGCGAGCGCGCCGCCGATAGCGGCGACGCCGACCACGAGCCAGGTCACGTAGTCGTTGACGACGCCGCTCTGGAACTGCTCGGAGATGCGGACCAGTCCCGTGCCGGGCTCGAAGCCCCGGCGGAGTACCTGCAGTCGTCGCAACCACGGGCGCCGCCAGTACAGCGCGGCTCCGGCCAGCAGCAGCGCGCCCGCCGCCGAGCCGGCTCCGATCAGGATGCTGGCGAGCGTGACACCGGCTGAGTGGAGGACAGCCGGTGCCACCGGGCCCGTCACGTGCGTTCCGGACAGCACCGTCGCGTTGTAGGCGACCTGATCCTGAAATCGTGCGGCGGCCGCGACCAGGGCGGATCCGGCCCGCGGGAGCAGCGCGACGGACAGGCCCGCGAGCATCAGGACCGCCGCCGGAATCAGCATCGTGAGGGGAGTGCGGCGCTTGCCGCGGTCGGTCTCAGTCTTTTCCTCCGAGGCCTGCTCGGCCATCTGCGGGTCCTCGCCGGGCGGGTCACCGAGGCCATAGAACACCCCGCCCGCGACCCGGAGCACCGCGCCGCCGACGAGCACCGAGCAGGCCACCAGGATCGCGATGATCCAGGCGTGGCCGTCCGCCGCCGAGCTGTCCTCGATCCAGCCTTTGCCGAGGAACGTCGCGAACGGCGGCAGGTCGGCCAGCCCGAGCGCGGCCAGCGTGAATACCACGCCGGTGACGCGCAGGATCCGGCCGCGTCCGTGCAGCGCGGTCTCGTTCACCGAGCCGAGCCGGTGCAAGACGATGCCCGTGCACAGGAACAGCGCGGCCTTGATGAGGGCGTGCCCGGCGACGTACAGCGCGGCGCCGGCCAGCCCGAGCGGCGTCAGCAGGCCGACGCCGCACAGGAACATCCCGGCGTGGCTGATGGTCGAGAACGCCAGCAGCCGCTTGATGTGCCGTTCCCGGAAGCAGTACAGCGCGCCGGTCACGGCCGTGAGCAGGCCGAGCGTGAGCAGCACCGCGGTGATCACGTGCGGGTGCCCGAGGGCGGACGCGAACATCGACCAGTACACCCGCGTGACCCCGTACAGTCCCAGCTCCGCCATGACGGCGGAGAAGAGCACGCACACCGGGGTGGGCGCGACCGCGTGGGCGTCGGCGTGCCAGAACTGGAACGGCACGATTCCGGCCTTGACCAGCAGGCCGGTGATGATGAAGACGAACGCCATCACCACCAGTCCGTCGGGCCGGTGCCCGGCGAGGGCATGTCCGATCTGGGCCATGTTCAGCGCGCCGGTACGTCCGTAGATGAGCGCGATTCCGGACAAGCTGATGAATGCCCCGACGCTGTTAGTAATGGCGAAGTTCAGCGCGCCCTGCAGCGGCCCGCGTTCATCGGGCCGGTAGGCGGTCAGCGCATAGGCCGCCACGCTCATCAGCTCGAACCAGACGAACAAGTCGAAAATGTCGCCGGTGAGGCAGAAGCCGGCCATGCCCGCGAGGAACGTCAGCATGAGCGCGTGGTAGAAGACGCCCGCCTGCTCGAAGTACCGCCAGGAGAACAGCATCGACGCGGTCACCAGCACCGCGGTCAGGCAGGCCAGCCCGGTGCTCAGCGGCTCGGCCTCGAAGTCGATGCCCAGGGCCACGTCGTGGTGCGGGCGGAACCCGGCGAACCAGTACACGATGTCGCCGTGCGCGGATTGCGCCAGGATGACGCCCAGCAGCACGGCGACGGCTGCGCTGGTGAGGATCGCGATCGCGTCGAGCACCCGGCGGTGGCGCCGCAGCAGCGGGCTGAAGGCGGAGATGGCGGCCGTCATCAGCAGCGGGATCACGACCGGCAGCGGCAGCAGCGGGTTCATCGCGGCCGTCAGCCCCGCAGCTCGACGAGCTCGTGCGGGTCGAGGGTGCCGAACCGCTTGTGCGCCTGGATGGCGAACGCCAGCAGCAGCGCGGTGACCGCCGCCTCCACGACGACGTCGGTGAGCGCGAGCGCCTGCACGACCGGGTCGACCGCCGGCGTCTTCGCCGGGATGTCGTAGAAGTACGGCGCGACGGCGCCGCGCCGGTAACCGACGCCGAGCAGCAGCACGTAGGTGGAGGACTGCACCACGATCAGGGACATGATCAGATGCATGAGGTGCCGGCTGGTGATGATGCCGTACAAGCCCACCGCGAATATCCAGACGACCACGAGGAACGGCAGCATCGGCATCACCGGGCGCCGCCAGATCACCAGTGTCTGGGCCAGCAGCTCGCTGACCATCAGCACGAACGCTGCCGCCACCTCGAGGCCGACGAAGAAACTGATCAGCGCGATCGTGCCGGACGAGCTCACCGAGCCGGGGACGGTGCCCAGCGGGAGGAAGTTATACAGGTACGGCAGTCCCTGCAGCATGGCGGCCGCCCCGACGGCGGCGAACCCGCCCGCGCCGACCGCGCCGGTCGCGTCCATGATCGCCACCGGGCTGAACCGCCGGAAGACCAGGAACTGCCCGGCCAGGTAGATCAGTATGAACGCCGTCGCGAGGACCACCCCGCCCTGGAATCCGCCCGACGGCGTGGTCTGGGCGTGCAAGCCGAGGTACCACCCCGTCACCAGGACCGGCCCGACGAACAGGATCGTCGCCTGCCGGACCGTGTCGCTGGACTCGGGCCCGGTGGCGCCCAGCGCCTCCCGGCCGGCCGCTCCTCGTGCTCGCCGCGCAGGTGGCGCAGCACGGTGCTGACCCCGACCGCGGTGATGAACAGGATGAACTCCTCGCCGACGGTGTCGAACCCGCGATACTCGAAATTGATCGCGGACACCACGCCGGTGGCGTTGGTCTGCAGGACCGCGACGTGGTTGAGGATGTAGCCATACGGGCCCGGGTAGTTGCCGAAGCCGGGCAGCCCGGTCAGGGCCCAGACGTAGCAGGCCGCCAGTCCGGCTATCCCGGCCAGAAAGATCCAGATGCGCGCGCGGGCGGTCACGGGTCCCGCTCGCGCTCGCGACCGGGCGTACGGTCGGAGTCCTGGGCGCGGACCTTGGCCAGCGCCAGCATGAGCAGGACCGGCAGGATCACGGCCCCGACGGTCAGCTCCGAGAGCGTGACGTCGGGCGCCTGGAACGCGAGAAACAGCAAGGCGAGCATCAGCCCGTAGCTGCTCAGCACGATGACCTGGCGCACGGGCTCGCGGGTCCGCACGACTGCGGTCGCCAGCACGGCGACGAGCACGAGCAGGACGACCTGCACAATGTCCATGACCGCGGTCGGCAGGATGAACGCCGACGTCGGGGACGAGGCCAGGCTCATGATCGCTCCGGGTCATGCTCGGTGTGATCAGGCCCAGCCTCGGCGCCCAGCCAGTCGCCGGTCGCGCGGATCCGCGCGGCCCGGATCGTCGCGTGCGACAGCACCGGGCCGGCGATGACCACCAGCAGCAGCGCCAGCCACGTCTGCGTGGACCGGATGGACCAGCCGGACTGAATGAGCACTGCGACCGCGACCAGCAGGGGCGCGACCAGCGGACACGGGCGTGACGAAGTGCAGCTTCTGATAGACGTCGCGCATCACCAGGATGCCGACCGAGGAGAGCAGCACCACCAGGACGGCGAGGCCAAGCAGGATGTCCACGAGATACGGCCATGTCACAGCCCGCGTTCCAGGAACCGGACGAACACCAGGCCGCTGCCGAGCAGCAGCACCGCGACCAGGACCGGCAGCTCGAACTCGCCGGTCCGCCGGAACCCCTCGGCCAGCAGGATCAGCACCATGATCGTCACGGAGCTGATCGCCTCATACGCGACGACCGCCGCCATCGCGTCCCCCCGCATCAGCACGACCAGGCACGGGACCAGGGCCACGGCCATCGCCGCGGCGGCGATCACGAAGCTGCTCACCGCTCTGCTTCCGGTCGGACGAGCTGATGAGTGATCATGATGTTCCGGTCCGCGTCGACGCCCAGCGCCAGACTGTTCGGCGCCACGCTCTGCAGCCACACCAGCAGGACGCGCCTGGTCCTGGCCTCGTCGGCGCTGCCGTGGAACTGGACCGGGACCGCGCGGAAGCCGCTCGGCGGCTCCACGCCGTGCACCACCCGGCGCCACAGCGCCGCGAACACGATCCAGGTATCACGAGCTACCTGGGCTGGCAGCCGCACGACCGGGGTCAGCCACTCGGCCCTGATCCGCAGCCGCAGACCGGACTGATGGGCTACGAGCTCCGCCAGGGTTGCCCCCAGCGCCGCCGCGCCCGCCCCGGCCAGCAGTTCATCCGTTGCGATCGAGTCATCCAGGATGACCCACATGGACATGAGCAGCACCCACCACACCAGCCAGGCGCCGGCGCGGCGCGCGACCGGGGTCCTGACTGGCGGCCGCAAACCGCCGCTCACGTCGGGCATCGTGACGTCCTGGTCAGCACCAGCATGGCCGCGAGGTGCCCGCCATCCGCGTGGCCAAACGCCACTGGCTGGGGTCCGGCCGGCCCGCCGGCGCCGGGTTAAAAGGCGGTCGCCTTGGGCAGCCGTACGAGTATCGCCGCGCAACCGCACCAGGAAGCAGGTGCCCTAGTGACCGCCACGCTGAGCCGACGGCACCAGATCGAGATCACCCACGGGGGCCGGGTGATGTTCCCCGCAGACGGCATCACCAAGCGCGACGTCGCCGAGCACTATTGCCGGGTAGCGGACGTGATGCTGCCGCACCTGAAGGGCCTGCCGCTGACGCTGCAGCGGTTCCCGCGCGGCATCTCCGAGCCCGGCTTCATTCAGCAGGACATCGGCAACAGCGCGCCCCCGGACTGGCTCGGCCGCGCGGTGGTCGACCGCGGCGATGGCGGTGAGGTGGAGCACGCCGTCGTGAACCGCCCGGAGGATCTCGCCTGGCTCGCCAACCAGAACGTGATCACCCCGCACAGCTGGCTGTCCCGGACGCCGAAGCTCCGCGTCCCAGACCGGATGATCATCGACCTCGACCCGTCTGGCACTGATTTCGGAGTGGTCCGGGCGACCGCCTGCGCCGCGCGTGACCTGCTCGCCGACCTCGGCCTCGCGGCGTACGCGCAGCTCACCGGCTCGCGCGGGATCCACGTTGTCACCCCGCTGTCCGGGAGCGCCGACTTCGACAGCGTGCGGGACTTCGCCCGCCAGCTGGCGGAAGTGCTGGTGGCCGACGACCCGGAGCAGCGCACCCTCGCGGTCCGCAAGGCCGCGCGCGATGGTCAGGTCTACCTCGACATCATGCGCAATGCCTACGCGCAGACCGCGGTCGCGCCGTACGCGCTCCGGCCGCGGCCGGGCGCCCCGGTCGCCACCCCGGTCCGATGGGAGGAACTCAAGGCCCGGGGCATGCGGGCGGACCGGTACACGCTGCGCACCATCGGGCGCCGTCTTGCCCGCACCTCCGATCCGTGGCAGGACATGGCCCGGCACGCCCGCGCGCTGACCACCGCGCGCAAGCGGCTGCGCCTGGCTGCACGAAGAGGCGACCAGCTGATCGCTGGCTCCGGTCCGCCCGGCGGCGGTTGCCGCTCCATCGCGGCTGGCCAGGCGGGACGGCCAGGACCGGCCGGGCCCGGACCCGTGTCCGGGCGGCGAGCGGGGTCGCGGTCGCCTAACGTGGGGGCCATGAGATCGCTAGGCAGCGGCCCGGCCGGCCCTGCTGTCACCGGCGAGGGCGGCCCGAGCGTCCTCGTGGTGGAGGACGACGAGAGCATCGCCACCCAGCTCGTCCGCGGCCTGACCAGGGGCGGATACCTGGTGGAGCACGTCGGCACCGGCGGCGCGGCGCTCGCGCGCGGCGCCGCGGACGTGGTCCTGCTCGACCTGGAGCTGCCCGATGCCGACGGCGTGCAGGTCTGCCGCAAGCTGCGCGAGCGCTCGGACACCGCCATCATCGTGATCACCGCGCACGGCGAGGAGCCGGACCGGGTCATGGCGCTGGACGCCGGCGCCGACGACTACCTGGTCAAGCCGTTCGGCCTGGCCGAGCTGCAGGCGCGCATCCGGGCCGTGCTGCGCCGGGTCAAGCCGGACGGCGAGCTGGTCAGGCACGGCGCGCTGGCCATCGACATGCGCACCCGCCGGGTGACCGTCGGCGGCGAGGAGATCCAGCTCACGCCCAAGGAGTTCGACATCCTCGAGTGCCTCGCGGCCGACCCCGGCCGGGTCGTGAGCAGGCAGGAGATCCTGGAAACGGCGTGGGACGCGCACTGGTACGGGCCGACCAAGGTGCTGGACGTGCACATCGCGGCGCTGCGCCGCAAACTCGGTGACCCCGGGCTGATCGAGACGGTCTACGGCCGCGGGTTCCGGCTCGGCGAGGGCTAGCGTGACCCGCAGGATCGTGGCATCGGTCCTGGGCCTGATCGTGGTGCTGCTCGGGACTATCGCCCTGCCGCTCGGCCTGCTGACCGCCGCGCAGGACCGGCGCGATTTCACCGACGCGACCACATCGACGGCAGGCACGCTCGCGAACGTCGCCGAGGAGCGGCTGGGGGACCACGCCAGCGGCAAGCCAGCGGGCCGGCTGGTCGCCGATCTCAGCCGGGCCGGGGACCGCGTCTGGGTCCTGAACCGGGCGGGCGCCAGGATCGCCGGGACCTCGCAGCCGCCGCAGGTCACGGCCGCGCAGCTCAGCCGCGGACAGGCGGCCACCCAGGCCGCGGTGTACCCGCTCGACGACTACGTCCTCGTGGTCGCCCCGATCCGCAGCGACAACGGCACCGCCAGCCTGGGCGTGGTGGCGCTGGCCCGGCCGACCGCGTCCGTAGACCACCGGGTCGCGCTGCTGTGGACGCTCATCGGCGCGGTGTCGGCCGCTGGGCTGCTGGCCGCGGCGCTGGTGGCCATCGGGCTAGCCCGGTGGGTGAGCCGGCCGCTCGGGGCGCTTGAGGACGCCGCGCAGCAGCTTGGCGACGGCAACCTGAGCACCAGGTCACCGGCCGCGACCGGGCCGGGTGAAGTCCGCCAGCTGGCCGCGAACTTCAACCTCATGGCGGCCCGGCTGGAGGCCCTCGTGCACGGGCACCAGGCGACGATGGCCGACGTGTCGCACCAGCTCAGGACGCCGCTGGCGGCGCTCAGGCTCCGGCTGGAGCTGCTCGCCCAGGACAGCACCGAGCCGCTCGCGGCCGAGCTGGCCGGCGCCCAGGAGGAGATCGCGCGGCTATCGCGCCTGGTCAACGGGCTCCTGGCGGTCGCGCGGGCGGAGCACACGACGGCCGCGCCGGTACTGATCTCGGTCGACGCCGTGGTCACGAGCAGAGTGGCGGCGTGGCGGCCGGCGGCCGAGGAGCAGGGGATCACCGTGACCGCCCGCGTCGATGACCCGGTGCGGGTGCGCCTCGGCGACGGGCAGCTCGAGCAGATCCTGGACAACCTGCTCGCGAACGCGCTGGATGCGCTCGCCCCCGGCGGCAGCATCGTGATGAGCGCCGGCCAGGCGGGCGGCCGGGCCAGGATCACCGTGGCCGACGACGGCCCCGGCATGACGGCCGGCCAGAAACGAGCGGCATTCCGCCGGTTTGCTACCGGCAGCGCCGGCGGGACCGGCCTGGGCCTGGCGATCGTCGACCGGCTGGTGGTGTCCGGCGGGGGCACCGCGACGCTGTCGGACACCGACGGTGGCGGCCTCACCGTCACGATCCTGCTGCCGGCCGCGATCCCCGATCGCGGCCAGCGCCGCGGCACCGCTGCGCCACGGCCGGGGGCGGCCCGGCCGGGCCCGTCTGGCCGCGGCGGGCGCTAACGGCCGGCATTTACCGGTTCTGAACGTTTCCTGAACCGGACCCGCGCCAGTGGTCGGGCAAGCTGGATCGCGAGGTCACTTCGGTGATCCTGCGCGGGAGGCCCGCGGCCCAGTGGCCTCCTGCCGACCGGCCGGACTGGCTTCCGGTGCCAGCCCGGCCGGCCAGGGCAAATTGCCCGTGCCCGGCACCGGCGCGAGCCACAGAACCGCGAGAGCAAAGGGGACACACTGCATGCCGCATCTGACCCACGGAGCCGCCGTGCGCCGGGACCGCCAGCTCCTGCGGATCCGGAAGCTCTCGCTGTGGCTGGCCGGCGGTGCGGCGGCCGTGTCTCTCGGGCTCGGGACCGCGTTCGCGCACGCGCTGCCGGGTCATTCCCATCCGGCGGCGCCGTCGGCCGGGGCGCAGACGGGGACCCGCGCGGGCGGCGCCGCGCCGCCGCAACGAGCGTCAGGCCGGCGGCCCCGGCCGGGCAGCGGGCAGCACCGGCCGCACCGGCTGGCGCCGCCATCGCACCGGCCCGGGCCCGCTCGCTCCCGGCCCCGGCCCCGGCGCCGACCCAGCCGGTCGTCTCGGGCGGGTCGTGAGCGATGCTGACCGCGCCGGGCCAGCCCGCGGGGCTGGCAGCTGTCGGCGGTCCGGCCGCGCATCTGCTGGCCGCCGCGACCTCGGGACCGAGTCCGCTGTGGTACGCGACCCGTGCCACCGGGGTCGTGGCCCTGGTGCTGCTGACCGTCGCCGTGGCCCTGGGCATCGCCGGGGTGTCCCGCCTGGAGTCCAGGCACTGGCCGCGCGTCATCACGGCCGGGCTGCATAAGAACATCTCACTGCTCGTCGTCGCGTTCGTGCTCGTGCACGTGCTGACGACGGTGCTGGATAGCTTCGTCTCGATCAGCATCATTTCCGCGGTGATCCCGTTCTCCTCCGGTTACCGTACGTTCTGGCTCGGGCTCGGCGCGATCGCGTTCGACCTGATCCTGGCGCTGGTGGTTACGAGCCTGCTCCGGGGCCGGCTGTCGTACCGGGCCTGGCGCGCGGTGCACCTGCTCGCGTACGCGTCCTGGCCGGTCGCGCTGTGGCACGGGCTGGGTACCGGCACCGACAGCAAGCTGCCGTGGCTGCTGGCCATCGACGCCGGCTGCGTCCTGCTCGTGGCTGGTGCGCTGCTGTGGCGGCTGCAGCTCATGGCCCCTGGTACCGCCCGGAAAGCGGCGATAGCGGCCACCATTGCCGTTCCGGCGGCAACCATCGTGTTCGTCATCGCCGGACCGCTGCGGTCTGGCTGGGCCGCCCGCGCCGGCACACCGATCGCCCTGCTCGGAGGCGGCGCTCCGGCGGGTGCGGGACAGACCGCGACCACGGCGACCCCGCCTGGCTGGACGTCGTTTACCGGGGATGTCTCCGTCACGCCGACCGGAGGCGGCGGCCAGGAGACCATCACCGTTCGCGGCCGGACCGCAGGGCAGGCGCCGAGCGACGTGACCGTTATCCTGCACGGGACAAAGGACGACGACGGCGGCATCGAGATGTCGTCCGGGTCGGTACGCATCATCCGGGTCACCGGCGGGCCGGCCTGGGCCGGGCCGGTCACGTCGCTCAGTGGCGCCCGCCTGGCTGCTGCCCTGCATAGCCCGGCCGGGGGCAGCGCGCAGGCGCAGCTGAGCCTGACGATCACCGGCCGCAATGCCACCGGCCAGCTCCTCCTGAGCGCCGGGGCTTCGCGGTGACGCCGGTCCACGCCGGGCAGCCCGAGCCCGGCCGGACGGGGGTGCTGGTCCGGCTGACGGCCGGGTGGCAGGACAGCGACCGGGCGGCCAGCCTGCACGAGCACGCGCGCCGCTTTGGCCAGCTACCGCCCGTGCACGACGGCCGGGTGGCCGGGCACCGGCTGACCGAGATGGTGTCCGCCGCCGGCCTGACCGGGCGCGGTGGCGCCGGGTTCCCGACCGGGACGAAGATGCGGTCAGTAGCTGCCAGGCGCGGCCCTGCGATCGTGGTGGCGAATGGCATGGAGAGCGAGCCCGCCAGTGAGAAAGACCAGGCGCTGCTCGCCCGCGCACCGCACCTGGTGCTGGACGGAATCGAGCTTGCCGCGGCCGCGGTCGGGGCCAATGCGGCGTACCTGTGCATGTCGCGGAGCCGGGACTGGCTCACCGACATCGTGCTGGACGCGATCAGCCAGCGGCAGCACGCCGGGGTCGACCGGATGCCGGTCGAAGTGCACGAGTTGCCGCACAACTATGTCTCCAGCGAAGAGACCTCGCTAGTGCACTGGCTCAACGGAGGTGACGCCAGGCCGACCGCTACCCCGCCGCGGCCATTCGAGCGCGGCGTCCGGAAGCGGCCGACGCTTGTCGACAACGTGGAGACGCTGGCCCACATCGCGTTGATCGCTCGTTATGGGGCTGATTGGTTCGCCAGGGCTGGTCACGCCGACATGCCAGGAACGATGCTCACGACGGTGACCGGCGCGGTCGCCGATCCCGGTGTGTACGAAGTCGGCGGCGGGACCCGGATCGGCGACGTGCTGATGGCGGCGCGAGCTAGCGCGGATATCGGGGCCGTGCTCGTCGGCGGCTATTTCGGCACCTGGCACCCGATCAGCGAGGTCGCGGCCTTGCCATTCGCGCGGGCGGGCCTGGACCGGGCAGGCGGCGCGCCCGGCGCCGGGGTGCTGTTCGCGCTGCCGGCCGGTGCTTGCGGCCTGACCGAAGCCGCTCGCATCCTGCGCTATCTGGCGGGGGAGAGCGCGCAGCAGTGCGGGCCGTGCATGTTCGGCCTGCCCGCGATCGCCTCCGATCTATCCCAGTTGGCCGCGGGCCGGCCCGACGGGGATCCGCTGGACCGCCTGCAGCGGCGGTTCCGGCAAATCTCCGGACGCGGCGGCTGTCGCCACCCGGACGGGGCGGTCCGGATGGCGGCGTCAGCCCTGCGGGCGTTCGCCGCCGACGTGCACGTGCATGCGCGGCGCCGGCCGTGCATAGCGGCTCACCGCGGCCAGCGGATGACCGGACCGCTGCCCGTACCCCCAGCCCCGACCGAAGGAGGCTGGCGATGACCTTGAAGATTGAGATAAACCCGATCGCATGCACCGCGCACGGACTGTGCGCTGACCTGTTGCCCGAACTGATCCAGCTCGATGAGTGGGGGTACCCGATGCTGGCCGACCATGTCCCGGTTCACCTGGAGGCGCATGCCCGTCGCGCCGTCAGCGCCTGCCCGGCGCTGGCGCTGCGGCTCACGCGGACGCG
Source organism: uncultured Actinomycetota bacterium (assembly GCA_963805805.1). GTDB lineage: Bacteria > Actinomycetota > Actinomycetes > Streptosporangiales > Streptosporangiaceae > JAJYUU01. The sequence goes on from CAWDVS010000015.1 coordinate 806,754, forward strand.
CGGACATCAGTCGGGCCGGAAGGCGGGCTAACCCGTGCAGACTCGAACTGCGCCCCAGCACCGCCGCCCCAACCCGGCCGGAGGCCCGGAAGGCAACGAGCACCTCACCGCCATGACCGGAGTCGTGCTGCTGATCGCCTTCGCGGTCGAGGGCCTGACCGTCCTGGAGATCCACCGGCTTATCTGGCTGCATTTCGCGGTCGGGTTTCTGCTGCTCGGCCCGGTGCTACTGAAGATCGGCTCGGTCATGTACCGGTTCATTCGGTATTACGCGCGCTCGGAGCCGTACGTGCGCAAGGGGCCGCCCGCGCCGCTGCTGCGGATACTCGGGCCATTGGTCGTGCTGACCTCGGTCGCGGTGCTGGGCACCGGCGTCATGCTGGCCGTCGTCGGGCCCGGCGCACAGGGAAACTGGATGTTCCTGCACAAGGCGTCGTTCGTGCTGTGGTTCGGGGCGATGACGATCCACGTCGTCGCCTACGCGCCGCGGCTGCCCCGGCTGCTGCAGGGGCGGCGCGCCCGGCCGGGCCCTGGTCCCGCCGCCGCACCCGGCGGCGCGGCCCGATACCTGGCGCTGAGCGGCGCGCTGGCGGGCGGCGTGCTCGTCGCCGCGCTCGCCGTGCACTTGTCGGATGCCTGGAACGGTGGCTTCGCCTTCCACTGACCTGGCCAGGGCGCCGACGTGCCAGGCGCTGAAAATCAGCATCGGTCCGCGGACCCGGCCGCTACAGACGCGCCACCGCGAGTCGGCCGGCTCAGCCGTCGCACATGGCGAGCAGCTTGGTAACCGTGGCCCAGTTCCTGGCGGTGCCGGCCACGTCCCCGCCTTGCCTCGGCTGCCGCCGGCGATCTGGGCGGCTAGCTCACTGCGCCCGAAGCCGTCGGGCGTGTGCAGGAAGATGGCGCGGCCCTTTACCTCGGCGGTGTCGCGCGTGCCCGGCTGCTTCTGCTCGGCCCGGCGCCGGGCGTCGGCCACCCGCGCCGCGAGCTCGGGTCCGGGCTTCGCGGTCAGGAACACGACGTGCACCAGCTTCGGATTCGGCTCGTCCGGATAGGGGTTGTCGGCCGCGACCCGGCCGAGTTCGGCCTGGGAGAGCACGACGACGCGGACCTTGAAGCCGAACGTCGCGGCGATGGCCTCCTCCAGCGCCGCGGCCAGCGCCGCGGTGTCCTTCTCAGCCGCGCTGAACACGACGTTGCCGCTCTGAATGTACGTCGCGACGTCGGCGTGCCCGAGACCGGCTACGAGCTCCCGCAGCTGAGCCATCGGCACCTTGTTGTGTCCGCCGACGTTGATCCCGCGTAGCAGCGCGACGTGAGTTGGCATGGCAGCATCCTGCCGCACCGGGCCAGCGGCCGGCCGCCGCTCCGCGTCACTCGGTATGCGGCCCGTGTGTCCGCTGGTGCTCGGCCAGCACCTCGATCACCCGCTCGCGCGTCCCGGTCAGGTCCACGCCGAGCGCGGCCAGCACCCGCGCGGCAATACTGTCGCTCGCGGCCACAAGACCGAGCAGGATGTGCTCGGTGCCGATGTAGCGGTGACCGAGAGCGCGGGATTCCTCCAGGGCCAGCTTCAGCACTTCCCTGGCTTGCGGCGTGAACGGGATGCGGCCCGTCGGGGAGTGCTCGCCTCGGCCGATTGCGTCCTGTACCTGCTGTCGCGTCGTCTCCAGCCCGAGGCCCAGGGACTCCAGGACCCGCGCCGCCACGCCGTCGCCCTCATGGATCAGCCCCAACAGGACATGCTCGGTGGTCACCGAGTCGTGACCCGCAATCCTGGCCTCTTCCTGTGACAGGACGACGACCCGGCGGGCCCGGTCGGTGAATCGCTCGAACATGCACTCGCCCCGTTCACTCACAGCCGCAGACTCGCTAGCCCAACGGTCAGCCGCCGCTGCGAGTGCCGACGCCGGTGACGCTGAGCGCGATCTGGTCCGGGCCGGCTGGCGGTACTTATCGGCAGATACCCAAGAGATAGGGCAAAGCGGACTAAGCGTAGCCCGGCGGTCAGCATTGATAGCCGTTTGTAATCGAATGCTGACTACTTGTAGCGTGCTGTTATGGGTTTCGTGCTCTGCCGGAGCCTGATCGGCCGTGATGCGGAAGTCGCGCATCTGACAGCGGCACTGGAGCGGTCAGGCAGCGGCGACGGCCGGGTGCTGTTCCTCGCCGGTGAACCAGGTGTGGGTAAGTCACGGCTGGCCCGCGAGGTACTGGAGACGGCAGCGAGCGGCTTCGCCACCTTTACCGGCCGCGCCTCCGAATCCGCGGTCCAGGTGCCGTACCGGCCGCTGTCCGAGGCACTCATGCGCGCGGCGCGCGAGGGCCTCAGCCCGGTCGGCCAGGGGGTGGCGCGGTACCGGCCGGCGCTGGGCAACCTGGTGCCGGAGTGGGGCCAGGCCGGGGATGACGGCGCCGAGGTATCCGCGGTCATCGTGGCCGAGGGCGTGCTCCGGCTGCTGGCCGGGATCGGCACCGCGGGCGCGCTGCTCGTGCTGGAGGACCTGCAGTGGGCCGATGCCGAGACGCTGACGGTGCTGGAATACCTGGCCGACAACCTCGCCGGGGAGCCGGTGCTGTGCCTGGCGACCGTTCGTGACTCGGAGCAGAGCGCCGGCCTGGAGCTGGCGCGCGGCCTGTCCGCCCGCAAGGCCGCGGATCTGATCGTCGTGCCCAGGCTCGGTGACGCCGACGTGCGGACGATGGCAGCGGAGTGCCTCGGCACCGACGACGTGCCGGCGGCGGTCGGCCTGCTGCTCGGCCAGAGCGACGGTCTCCCGTTTGCGGTCGAGGAACTGCTGGCCGCGGCCGCGGCCAGCGGCCCGGAAGCGGGCGAGTCAGCCGGCGGCGCGGACCCGGCGGGCGGCGTGCCCGTGTCGATCGGAGTGTCGGTCAGCAGAAGGCTCGCCGCATGCGGTCCCGCGGTCACCGACGTGCTGTCCTGGGCTGCCATCCTGGGCGCCCAGTTCGATCCGGCGCTGCTGCCTGCCCTCGCGGGCGCGGCCGCCAGCGACGTCCAGGCCGCGCTGGCCGAGGCCCAGCAAGCGATGCTGATCAAGCCGGCCGAAGGTGCTTGCGGTTTGCTGCGGTTCCGGCACAGCCTCACCAGAAGCGCGGTTCTGGCCGGGTTGCTGCCGCCCGATCGCGCGGCCCGCTCGGCGCGGGCGGCGAGCGCGGTCGAGGCTGCCCAGCCGGGACTGCCGGGCGCCTGGTGCGAGCTGGCGGCGGACCTGCACGCCGCGGCCGGGGCCGATGACCGGGCGGCGGCGCTCATGCTGGAGGTCGGACAGCGCGCGCTGCGGCAGGGTGCGCTCGGTACGGCGAGCGCGGCCCTGGCGGCTGCCCGCGAGCTGGCCGCCGGGGCGCAGGACGTCAGCCCGGATCTCGGGCCGAGCCTCGACTTGCTGCAGTTCGAGACCTTCGCGGCGACCGGGGATCGGCCTGCGGTGATGGCGGCGGCGGACCGGCTGATCGCCAGCCTGGACGAGGCCGACCCTGGCCCGCGGGCGCGAGCCCGGATCCTGATCATGACGGCGCGGGCCCGGCGTCAGGACCAGCTGGCCGCGACCGATCAGCTCGCCGCCGGGCGGTTGATCGCCGCGCGGCTGGGGGACAGCGCGCTGGTCAGCGAAGCCAATGTCGCGTTGGCGCAGTGCGCGGCCGACACCGGCGACGCGAACCGGGCCGGCGAGCTGGCCCGCGAGGCGCTGGCCGCCGCGCAGTCGGCGGCTCCGGCCGGCTGGTCCGCGGGTGTCGCCATTCAGGCTCTGCAGGTGATCGGCGCGACGGAGAAGGCCCGCGACCTGACCGCGGCCAGGGCGGCGTTCAGACGCTCCTACCAGATCGCCGACGACACCGACAGCGTCCTCGGCCGGATCGAGGCGCTGTCCCAGCTCGGCACCATCGAGATGCTGGAAAACGGCACCGGCCGGTATCTGCGGCGGGGCAGCGAGCTCGCGCACGCGGCCGGGGCGATCTCGGCCGCGGCCCTGATCGACATCAAGCTCGCGCTCCTGGCCGCGGTCAGCGGCGACCCGGATCGCGCCCACGCCACCGCCCGGCAGTGCGAGTCGGACGCGGCCAGGATCAAGGCCAGCCGGGCCCAGGCGCTCGCGATCATGGTGCGGGCATTCGCCAGCGCCGCCCGCGGCGACCGCCCCGCCGCCGAGGCCGCAGCCAGGCACGCCGAGTCGATCCTGCCGGGCAATCCGGAGATCCTTTTCACCACCCACGGTCTGGTCCGGGTGACCGCGGCCCTGTTCTGCGACGACCTCGACGGAGCGCTGCAGCACGCCGTGGAGGCCGCGGCGTATTCGAAGCGCGGCCCGCCGCGGGCGCCGAGCATGGCCTCCGCGCTCTACCCGATCGTGCACGCCCTCAGCAGCCGGCACGAGAGCGCCGCGCTCGGCCGGGCCAGGGCGACGGCCGCGGCGGTGAAGTGGAACCGCGGGTTCTTCGCCTGCGCCGAGGCCGTTCTGGCCGGCCGGGCTGGCCGGCGCCGGGAGGCGACTGCACTCGCGGACGAGGGTCAGGCGCTGCTCGCGCCGTTCGCTCCGCAGTGGACTCATCTCGCCCGCCAGCTCATTTCCGGGCCCGCGCTGCTCGACCACTGGGGCCAGCCGGTCCGCTGGCTGCACGAATCGGCGGCCTCCTTCGACACGAGCGGGCATCACGAACTCGCGGCGGCGTGCCGGCGCACGCTCCGCCAGGCCGGTCAGCCCGTCCCGCGTCCGCGCGGGGACCACGCCGATGTCCCCGGGCACCTGCGCGACCTCGGCATCACCGGCCGGGAGATGGACGTCTACCGGCTGCTCGCCCGGGGCATGGCGAATACCCAGATCGCCGGCCGGCTGGAAATCTCACCGAAGACCGTCGACACGCACGTGGCCAGCCTGATCGCCAAGACGGGCCGGACCTCCCTGCGCGAACTGGTGGCGCACGCGGCCCGGCAGGTCCCGGCCGGGGATTCGCTGCTGCGAGCGCCCGGACCGCGCTGATCTGACGCCGCGGCCGACGAGCCGGCCGGCCGCGCAGCCGGTCAGCGCTTCTCCCGGTCAGCCGGCTGCCAGAGCCGGAACGTCCCGCCCTGGTCGTCGATGCAGTCGGCGAGCAGGCCGAACGGCCTGCGCTGCGGGCTGCGCGCCTGACCGCCGGCCGCGCGGACCCGCTCAATCGCGGCGTCGATGTCAGCTACCCGGTAGGAAAGCTGCACCTCCGGCTCGGTCCGCCCCGACGGCAGGATGCCCAGTGGCGGACTCAGCTCCTCGGTCCGCCAGGCGCCCGGGTGACCGGAGGAGAACGTGACCTGCAGTACCGCCTGGTAGAACTCCTTGGCCTGCTCCGGGTCGGGGGCCAGCATCGTTACGTTGGCGAGTCCGCTGTGCCGCTGCGGGCCGGCCGGGGCGGGCGGCCTGAGCAGGATCCAGCGGTGGCCGAACGGGTCGACCAGCACAGCGGCCCGACCATAGGGCTGATCGGCCGGCTCGCGCTCGACCGCTGCGCCGCTGCGCCGGGCCCGCTCGGTCGCCGCGTCGACGTCATCGACTTGCAGGTGCAGGGAGTGACTGAACCTCGCGCGGGAGTCGGGCGCGCCTACCGGCACGTCGGGCCAGAGGTCGGAGGCCTCGGAGAGCATCAGCACCGCGTCGCCGATGCGGATCTCGGCGTGGCCGATCGTGCCGTCCGGGTTGACGTAGTCCGCGCCGCGACGCTGCCCCCCGAACACCTCGACGTACCAGGTCAGCGCGCGCCGGGCGTCGGACACGACGATGTAGGGGGTCAGCGTCGGCGTGCCGAGCTCGGGCTCGGCGCGGGCCGCGGCCGTCTGCTGGGGCATGGTTCCTCCGGTGGAGTTGAAGACCTCGCGGGTCAGCTGCGTCCGCAGCCGCTCGGCGAACTCAGGGTCAGGGCCGGCCGGTGTGCCGGGCTCGCGCAGGGCATCGAACGGGTCGGTCATCGCGAGCCCTCCGCTGCTTCGTAGCTCAGGCGAAACGCGGCCCTGGCCCGCACCAGCAGCGCCTCCGTGGCGTGCAGGCTCCGATCCAGGTGCCTGGCCACCTCGGGCACCGGCAGCCCGTCGAGGTAGCGCAGCGTGAGCGCGGCCCGGTGGTGCGGGCCTAGCCGGCCAAGGACGTCGCGGGCCCGGATCCGGTCGACGATCGTGTCCCAGGGGTCGTCGACGCGCGCTGGCTCGGTGTCCAGCAGCCGTAGCCCGCGCTGCTCCCGCTCGATCCGCCGCCAGTGATCGGCTAGCTTGTGCCGGGCGATCCCGATCAGCCATGGAACCGACGGATCGGGCGCGTCCTGCTTGCGCACCGAGTGCACCGCGGCCAGGAACGACTCGGCCGTGAGGTCCTCAGCCAGGCTGGTGTCGCCGCAACGGGCCAGCAGATAGCCGTAGACGTGCGGCAGCGCGTCGTCGTACAGCTCCAGCAGCCCGAGGGCCGGGTCGGGCCGCACCTGGGGGTGCATCACATCCCTATCGTCGTCCGGGCGACCGGGACTCCGACGGGGTGCCGCCGGGATTCTTGCTCGCCGGCAGGTCTGCGCCCGGTCCGGGCCGGGCCCGGCCGTGGCTCCGGCGCCGCGGCGTCCACGCGAAGGCAATCGCCGTGGCCACCGCTACGGCCGCCCCGGTGACGTAGAGCTGCTGGTAGCTGGCATAGCGGATGGCCACGGCACCGACCGCCTGGAGCGGCGCCTGCGGGCCGAAGAAGACGAGCGTGACGGCGGCGGACACCCGGCCCTGCAAGTCCGGCGGGGTGCAGCGCTGCGCGAGGTTCAGCAGCGCCAGGAACAGCCACGGCAGCGCGAACCCGAGCACGACGGAGCCGGCGATCGCCAGCGGCAGCCAGCCGGTGGCGCGCAGCGCGTTGCCGAGCGCGAAGTTCGCCATGCCGAGGACGGCCAGCCGCCGTTCGTCGGTGGCTCGCAGCAGCCGGCCGCTGACCAGGCTGGCGACGATGGACCCGGCCCCGAGCCCGGCGCTGAAGACGCCGAGGAACGTGGGTGGCTTGCCCACGCCCTGCACGAGGCTGTACTGGGCGGCGACCAGCACCGCGGAGAAGCTCATCGGGATCGACGCGGCCACGAGCAGCCGGCCCAGCTGCGGGGTGCGGCGGATGTGACCGAACCCGGCGAGCAGGTCGGCCCGCCAGTGTCGTTGCTGCGGCACCGGCCTGGTCTCGGTCAGCCGGATCCGGGCCAGCGACACCGCCGCGAGCACGAACGTGAGCGCGTCGAATACGCTCACCGCGCCGCCACCGACCAGGGCAAACAGGCCAGCGCCGAAGAGCGGTGAGACGAGCCGGCCGGTTTCCTGGAAGCCAAGGCTCCAGCCGTTCAGTTCCTGCCGCAGTTCGCGCGACAGCATGACGGCGAAGAGCGCGTTCTCGGCCGGCCCGGAGAGCGCCAGGTGAATGCCGTACCAGGTCATGACCGCGAAGATGAGCCAGGCCGAGCCCGGCCCGCGGACGGCGAGGGCCGGCAGAACCAGCGCGGCGGACACGAGATTCAGGCAGACCAGGAAGCGGCGGCGGCGCACCCGGTCGGCCACCACCCCGGCCAGCGGTCCGGCGAGTGACGGCGCGTAGACGCACACCGACACGAGGGCAGCCTCGCTGCTGCTGCCGGTGAGGGACTTCACCCAGATCCCCGCCGCCAGGGACATGGCGTTGTCACCGATGACCGACACGGCCAGGCCGGTCAGGTACAGCCGCCCGTTGCGGCGCTCGGTGCGGCCGGCGCTCCCGCCGCCGCTGGTCTTCGCCGCGTTCCGGTTTTCCGATTTGAATTTACTGCGCCAATTCAATAGCCGTATTGTGCGTCCCGTCATGCCCCGAGTCTGGCAGTTGATAATCGAATTCGGCAATATCGAGATTGTCGCAGTAAATACAATCTGAATTTACTGCGGCACAGCAACTGACCTGCGGAGAAGTCGGTAGGCAGGCGTCACTCCGCCGGACTCTGATCCGCCCGCAATGCCGGGCCGCGAGTCCTGGTATTTCTCCGCGACGGACCGTTGCGCGAGTCGTGGCGAGATCGGTCATAGTCGTCCGCTGGTTCACTGTCAGTGGCCCAGGTTAGTCTGGCGGGGTGCTGGAGTCCTTCCATCCGGCCGTACGCACGTGGTTCGAACGGCGGTTCCCGGCCGGACCGACGCAACCGCAGGCTGAGGGCTGGGCGCAGATCGCGGCCGGGCGGCACACGCTGATCGCGGCGCCGACCGGATCAGGCAAGACGCTGGCTGCCTTTCTGGTGTGCATCGACCGGATTTACCAGTCCTATGACCCGGCCGCGGAGTCCGGCGACGGCCCCCAGGTGGTCTACGTATCGCCGCTGAAAGCGCTGGCGGTCGACATCTGGCAGAACCTGGAGCGCCCGCTGGCCGAGATCGCCAGCGTCGCGGCCGAGCTGGGCAGTCCGGCTCCCTCGATCCGGGTGGCCGTCCGCACCGGCGACACCGCGGCCGGCGAGCGCGCCGCGATGCTCAAGCGGCCACCGGACTTCCTGATCACCACGCCGGAGTCGCTGTACCTGCTGGTGACCGCGGATCGCAGCCGGGCGATGCTGCAGCCGGTGCGTACCGTCATCGTGGATGAGATCCATTCGGTCGCCGGCAACAAGCGCGGATCGCACCTCGCGCTGACCCTGGAGCGCCTGCAGCACGTCGCCGGGCAGCCGCTGCAGCGGATCGGATTGTCGGCCACCCAGCGCCCGGTCGAGGCCGTCGCCCGGCTGCTGGTCGGGGCGGGGGAGGACCGGTCGGACGAGGCCGGCCAGCCGCGGTGCTCGATCGTGGACACTGGCCACCAGCGCGCGCTTGACCTCGGACTCGAGCTGCCCAGCGACGAACTCGGCGCGGTGGCCACGACCGAGCAGATGGCCGAGATCTGCGACCTGATCGCCGGGCACGTGCAGCAGCACCGCACCACGCTCGTCTTCGTCAACACCAGGCGGATGGCCGAGCAGCTCGCGCACCAGCTGGGCGAGCGGCTCGGTGACGGCCAGGTTGCCGCCCACCACGGCAGCCTGTCCAAGGACCGCAGGCAGCGGGTCGAGACCCGGTTGCGCAGCGGCGACCTGCGGGCCCTGGTCGCGACCGCGTCGCTGGAGCTGGGCATCGACATCGGGCCGGTCGAGCTGGTCTGCCAGATCGGCTCGCCGCGCAGCTTCGCGACCTTCCTGCAGCGGGTCGGCCGGTCCAATCACTCGCGGAACGGCATCCCGGCGGGAGTGCTCTACCCCACCTCCAGGGACGAGCTGGTGGAGTGCGCGGCGCTGATGCGGGGCGCGAAGTCGGGGCGGCTGGACCGGCTGCGGATCCCGTCGGGTCCGCTCGACATCCTCGCCCAGCAGGTCGTGGCGGAATGCGCGGCGGCCGAATGGGATACCGGCGAGCTGCTGGCGCTGGTCCGCGGCGCCGCGCCGTTCGCCGCGGTAACCGCGGACGACTTCGCCGAGGTGACCGAGCTCGTTTCGGAAGGGATCCGTACTGGCCGCGGTCGCCGGGCCGCCTACCTGCACCGGGACCAGGTGAGCGGGCGGCTGCGCGGCCGCCGCGGGGCCAGGATCGCGGCACTCACCTCGGGCGGGGCGATCCCCGAGCTCGGCGACTTCCGGGTGCTGGCCGAGCCCGACGACACCGTCGTGGGCACCGTCAACGAGGACTGGGCCATCGAGAGCATGGCCGGTGACGTCTTCCTGCTGGGCACGACGTCGTGGCGGATCCGCCGGGTCGAGCCGGGCATCGTCAGGGTTGTCGACGCGCAGGGCGCCCCGCCCTCGGTGCCGTTCTGGCTCGGCGAAGCGCCGGGCCGCACCGTGGAGCTGTCGGAGGAGGTGTGCGCACTCCGGTCAGCGGTGGCGGAGCGGCTCACGGCGGGCGGAACCAAGTCCGCGGTCGCCTGGCTGATGGCCGAGTGCTGTCTCGGCGACGCTGCCGCCGAGACAATCGCTGCCTATCTGAGCGCCGGCCTGGCCCAGCTGGGCCTGCTGCCGACCATGGACACGATCGTGCTGGAACGGTTTTTTGACGACGCGGGCGGCATGCAGCTCGTCGGGCACGCCCCGTTCGGAGCCCGGCTGAACCGCGCACTCGGGCTCGCGCTGCGCAAGCGGTTCTGCGTGACGTTCGACTTCGAGCTGCAGGCCGCCGCGAGCGACGACGCGATCTTGCTGTCGCTCGGGCCGCAGCACAGCTTCCCATTGGACCGGGTGCCGAAGTTCCTGGCCTCCGGCACGGTCGAGGAGGTCGTCCGGCAGGCGGTGCTGACCTCGCCGATGTTCCCGGCGCGGTGGCGGTGGAACCTGAACACGTCGCTGGCCGTGCTGCGCTGGCGCGGCGGCCGGAAGAACCCGCCGGCCATCCAGCGGATGGAGTCCGACGACCTGATGGCCGCGGTGTTCCCGACGCTGGCGGCGTGCCAGGAGAATGTCGCGCCGGGCCCGCTGGAGATCCCCGATCATCTGCTGGTGCGCCAGACCCTGGAGGACTGCCTGCGGGACGCGATGGACATCGACGGGCTGCGCGAGCTGGTCGCCGGCATCGAGGCCGGCCGCGTCCGCGTCGTCGTCCGGGACACCACCGAGCCATCCGTGCTCGCGCACGAGATCCTGAACGGCCGTCCGTTCACCTACCTGGATGACGCGCCGCTGGAGGAGCGGCGCAGTCGCGCCGTCCCGCTGCGGCGCGGCCTGCCGGTCGAGCCGCATGAGCTGGGCCGGCTGGATCAGGCCGCCATCGACCGCGTGGCCGAGCAGGTCAGGCCGGAGCCGCGGGACGAGCACGAGCTGCACGACCTGCTGCTGAACCTCGTCGCGGTCCGCCCGGACGAAGCCTGGCGGCCGTCGTTTGACGCCCTGGTCGCCGCGCGGCGCGCGGTGCAAGTCGACGCCCCGGGCGGCGCGCTCTGGTCATCGGTGGAGCGGCTGCCCGCGATCGGCGCGCTCTACCCGCACGCGAAGCGCGTTCCCGACCATCCGTGCCCGGTACCAGCGGAGCCGCCGGACGAAGAGACCGCGGCGGCGGCCCTGCTCCGCGGTCACCTGGAGTGCCGGGGCCCGTCGACGGCGGCCGCGCTGGCGGCGGCCGCGGGGCTGCCGGAGACGCTGATGGTGCGCGCACTCGCCGCGCTGGAGGCCGAGGGGTTCGCGATCCGCGGGCGGTTCAGCGGGACGGGTGGCGCCGAGGAGTACTGTTCCCGCCGTCTGCTGGCGCGGATCCACGCCTACACCAGGCAGCGCCGCCGGCGCGAAGTCGAGCCGGTGACCGCGCAGGACTTCATGCGATTCCTGCTGCGCTGGCAGCACGTCGCGGCCGGGACCAGGCGGGAGGGGCGGTTCGGGGTGCTGGCCGTCATCGAGCAGCTGCAGGGTTTCGAGCTGGCCACCGGGGCGTGGGAGAGCTCGATCCTGGCCGCGCGGGTGGAGGGCTACCGGCGGGACTGGCTGGACGAGCTGTGCATGTCCGGGCAGGCGTGCTGGGGCCGGCTGTCGATCCGGGACACCGAGCCGGGCGACGAGCCGCGCCGGGGCGGGATGGCGCCATCTCGGGCGACGCCGATCACGCTGGCCTTGCGGGATGACCTGCCCTGGCTGCTGCTTGCTGCGCGCGGCGACCTGACCCCGGCGGAGCCGCCTGCAGGCCGGACCCGCGACGTGCTCGACGCGCTTCGCCAGTACGGTGCGCTGTTCCGGACCGACCTCGCGGCTCAGACCGGACGGCTGCCGTACGAGATCGACGAGGCGCTGTGGGAGGGCGTGGCCCGCGGGCTCGTCACGGCCGACGGCTTCCGCGCCGTCCGGGCGCTGCTGCGGCGCGGCCGCCCCGAGCGGTCCGCGCCAACCCGCGGGTTGCGCCGCGGTCTGCGCGCCAGCACCGGCGCGACCGGGCGCTGGTCACTGCTGCCCGGGCCGGCCGCCGGCGCGGACCGGGACGAGCTGGCGGAAGCGGTAGCTCAGCAGCTCGCCGACCGCTGGGGCGTGGTCTTCCGTGACCTGGTGGTGCGGGAGAACCTCGCCGTGCCCTGGCGCGATGTGCTGTGGGCGTTCCGCCGGATGGAGGCCAGGGGCACCATGCGCGGCGGCCGGTTCGTGACCGGATTCAGCGGCGAGCAGTATGCCCACCCGGATGCCATCGACGTGCTGAAGACCGTCAGGAAGCAACAGCTGGGTGGCGAGGTCGCGTGTCTGTCCGCCGCGGACCCGCTGAACCTGACGGGCATCGTGCTGCCGGGCCCGCGGGTCCCGGCTATCGGCGCCAACACCGTCACCTACGTCGATGGCGTCGCCGCGTAGCGGCTGGCGTTTCCCCGCGTCGGGCGCTCGTGACTAGTGGTGGGAGCGGCGCGGCCGGAACCTGAACCAGACCACGGCGGCGACGATCGCCAGCAGCAGCCACGGCGAGAAGATGAGGTGCAGCGCAAAGCTCAGCACGGCCAGCGCCACGATGGCCATCAGGGCAAAGACGACGATGATCGCGAGCATGTGGATCGGTCTCCGTTCAGCTTTCTTAGTAGCGGCAGCGGTGCTGCCTTCTGACGTCTTCCAGACTGCCCGCCAGCGACGCCAGGGTCGATCCGGATCAACCCCGGCTTAACCCTGGTCCGGCGGCAGCGGCATCAGGGTCGGGCCCGGCGGCGCGCGGCTATCGGTAGCGGAAGCCGTCGAGGAAGCGACGGAAGACGCCGCCTTCGCGGGTGAGAGCGGGGGCGGGCGCGGGCGCCGCGGTGCGCAGCCGGGCGACGGGCTCGTCGTAGTCGGCGCGGGCGATGGCGCCCACGACGCCGGCCTCGTCAAAGTCCTCCGAACCCTCGATCCTGGGCACGTAGCCCACCAGCATGCCGTCGCGCATGACCTGGGCTTCGAGGCCAGCGGTGCCGTCGGTGTCCCACTCGGCTTCGCGCCCGCCGGGCAGCGACACGCGGACCCCGAACTGACCGATGCCGCCGCGCAGCAAGTGCGCGTTCACGCCACGGTCACGAAGGGAGTCGACTACTCGCCGGGCCCGGAATTCGTCCATGCCGGGCAAGGTAATTCGCAATCCTGAAGAATCGCTGAACGTACCCTCTCAGACCAGAAGGTCCTGGTCGCAGGCACCGCTTAGCGCAGGACCAGGAGGTCGAGCCAGTTAGTTCTGGTTTCCCGGCTGCCGGTCTCCGCGGCGTGCTCCACGGCCAGGCGGAGTTGCTCTTTGCCCCGGACGTATTCCTCCTCGGTGAGGTTGCGCATGATGGTGTCCGAGCGGCGGAAGGTGTCCGCCCGGACGAGGAACTCGGGCAGGCTGATCAGGATCTCGGGCACCGGCTCAAGGGCGTCGCGGCGGAATCCGGCCGTGCCGAATGCCTGGCAGGTCTGCTCAAGGGTGGGAAAGGTATCGGTCATCCGGGCGGTCTCGGGAAAGAACTCCCACGGAAACGTGCGCGTGGGACCGGCCAGGCCCGGATATCCCTGCCGGATCAGCACGGGAGCGCCAGGGCGCAGAACGCGGCGGAGTTCCCGCGCGGCGGCTTCCAGGTCGGCAATGTGGTGGATCATCAGGGACAGCCAGGCGCCGTCGGCGGAACCGTCTGGGAGCGGGACAGCGCAGGCGTCGCCCGCCAGTACCTCGACGCCCGGCCGCCGCGGAATCTGGGCCCGCATCGCCGCCGATGGTTCGACCGCGACGATGCGGATACCGAACCAGTCGCTGAACGCGGTGGCGAACTGGCCGGTTCCCGCGCCGACGTCGACGACTGTCATCCCGGCCGACGGCCGGAGGTGACGTCGTACCGCGTCCCGCCAGCCTCCTAGTGCGTCGCGCGGAATCTCGCGGACCGCCTTGTAGGCCGCCGCGGTCCGGTCGTCGTAGCTGATCCTGGCCATGCCGTGCCTCCCGATCGATCCCGGTTCGCGGGAACCGGGGAGTGAGCGCCGTCTGCGTCGTCGGGTCAGGGCCGGGCCGCGCGAGCACGGCGCGGCCCGCGCCCTTGCGGAGGGTACGGGTGCCTGTCCGTCGCCGCGACGGTGTCGCGGACCCGACCCTCGGTGGCCCCGAGCCGGGCCAGCGTCCGGGACGCCGGCCCGTCGTCGTGGTACTGGGCGAGCAGGAGGTGCGCGGTGCAGATCTCGGTGGTGCCGTGCGTCGTGCCGTGCGCGAGCGCCTCAGGCAGGGCGGAGCTCAGTACCTTCTGGCCGCGCGGCCGGCTGAACCGGACGGGGCCGTAAATCCCGCCAGGGCCGTGGCCGACGCTTTCCTCTAGCTGGCGCCGCAGCGCCTCCCGGCTGACCCCGATCCGGTCCAGCGCGGCGATCCCGGTGCCCGCGCCAACCCGGATCAGGCCGAGCAGCAGGTGCTCGGGATCGACGCTGCCGTGCCCGAGTCGCCGGGCCTCCTGCCGGGCCATGAAGACAGTCGCGGCAGCGTGGTCGCTGAACCGCGCCAGCATCCGGCCATCGACGAATATCCCGGCCCCGCCACGGGCCCGCCGGGCCGGCCCGGGCAGTGAGAGCGGGACGTGGTTCTCCCTGGTCCGGACGTGCGGCATCCTGATGCCGCGGGCGGCGGGCGCGGACAGCCTGGCCGCCAGCCAGCTGGCCATGTCGTCCGGGTCGATGCGCCCTGCGGCCAGGCACTGCACCACGATGGCCGCGACCTGCGGCGGGTCCAGGTCGGCCTGCCAGCCATTGACAGCGAGAAACTGCAGCCCGACGGCGACGGCCACTCGCTCCCGGTGCGCCGGGAACGGGGGATGCTGCAGCAGACCGCTGATCAGGCCGGCGCAGACCGCGGCCGCGGCATAGCTGTCGGGGAGGGCTGACAGCGCCGGCGCCTCGGCCAGCGCCGTCTCAACGGCCTGCGGGTCTACCTGCTGCAGCGCCGCGAAGGTGCCGATGCCGAGCACCCGCCCGCCGATCACCACGACATCGGCCACATCCAGCGCGGTCACGACTCGTCACCCCGCAGCAGGTCGAGGAGGCGCTGGTGCCGGGCCAGGCTGTCCTCCAGCAGCCGGCGGAAGCGCTTGTCCTTGCGCCGCCCCTCCACCAGCGCCGCGATCGCCTCGCGCGCGACATCTGACACCGAGCGGCCCTCGACCTCCGCGATGCCGGCCAGGCGCTCGGCGAGGTCCGCATCGAGCCGCAGCACCATGTTCTTCGTCGGGGCGCCGCTACGTCCGCGCGCCAGTTGCTCTGCCATAGTGATGTGAAGATATCTAGATATCACATGATGCGCAATGGCGCGCCGGCTCGGTCCCGGCAGGCCTGGCCGCCGCCGGGATCGATTGGAATCCGCCCTATCGGATGTTAATCAGGCCGAAATACGCTAATTCATCCGCACAAGGCTCAGAAAGGGTCCAGTATGCGATCTAGGCATCTCTGCGCGCTGTTAGCGAGCACTGCGCTTGTCGGTATGACGGCGGCCACATCCCGCTCCTGATCCAGGCCGGCACCGACGTAGACATCACCTGCTGGTACTACGGCAATCCGCCCAATTCCAACTACGCCGAAGACGGCATCCTGGATCACACCCAGAGCCCGGTCGTCGGCCACGTCCCCGATCCGTACGTCAACGAGGGCGGCGAGAATCCCTGGCAGTCGCCCTATAACCTGCCTGAGTGCACCTGATCGCAAGGTCACGGACGCGCGGGCACCTTCCGTGCCAGGGGACGGAAGGTGCCCGCGCAGTCGCGCTATCGGAACCGGCGGGCAGACTGAGTTCCATGGAAGCAAAGATCGTGTTCATCACGCTGGCCGTCGATGATCTCGATCGGTCGCTGGCCTTCTACCGCGATGGCCTGGGCTGGCCGACTGACGGGATCGTCGGGCAGGAATTCCACGACGAGGTCACGGGCGCGGCCGGGACGATCGCGTTCTTCAAGCTGGACGGTGGCCTCCTGCTCGGTTTGTACGAGCGGGTGAACCTGGCCAGGGACGCCAGCCTGCAGGCCGGCCCGCGCAGCTCGACCGAGTTCAGCCTTGGCCTTCCGGCTAGCTCGCAGGCGGAGGTGGACCGACTGCTCGGCCACGTCGAGGCGGCCGGGGGAACGCTGACCGCGCCCGCGCACATGCGCCCGTTCGGCGTCTACTCCGGCCACTTCGCCGATCCCGATGGGCATCTGTTTGAGATTGCCTGGGATTCCAACCAGTAGCGGCTACACGTTCGCGGCAGCGACCAGCCGCTCGACGTTGTCCAGCATCGCCTCCACGATCTGGTCGTGGCGACGGCCGATCACGGTGCGCCAGAGCATCGCGAACCGGCCGGTGGCGATCGCGCTGACGGTGTGGCGCAGCGTCGTCGTGCCGCCCCCGGCGCTGAGCTCGAACCAGTGCTCGCCGCGCATTCCGGCGGGCCGGACGACGCGGAAAGCCCTGGCCGCCCCCGGCCGGTCGATCTCCTGCCAGAGCATCAGCTTCGTGTCGTAGAGGCCGCCGCCGAGCGGGCGCGGCGCGGGGGCGAGGTCGCTCGGCCAGATGCGCTCGAAGTCGGACAGCAGGCCAGTGATCTGGTCGGGCCGCGCCGTCAGCGCCCGTTCGTGGCTGACTGCGATTTGCATGAGCACCTCCCGGATGTGGTCGGCCAAATATACGGTAGCGTATATTTGAAGGCTAGCATCCGTACGCGGGCTGTTGCAGAATCGGCTGACCTGGCCCGGCGTGCCTTTCCTCCACGTTCATGATCGTTTGAGATGATTAGATCATGGCGAAGCGATACCGTCCGGTGCAGCGGGACCAGCCGTTCCTGCTGCCGCCGGACATGCGGGACTGGCTGCCGCCCGATCACCCGGTCTGGCTGGTGATCCGGGTGGTAGAGGAGCACCTGGACACCGGCGCGTTCCACGCGCTGCGCCGCACCGGCGGGGCCGGGACGGCGGGCTATGACCCGGACATGCTGGTGACGGTGCTGGTGTGGGCCTACGCCCATCAGGCCACCTCCTCGCGGCGGATCGGGCAGTTGTGCTGCACCGACGTGGCGTTCACGGTGATCTGCGGCGGGAACCTGCCCGGCCATGCGACGCTGGCCCGGTTCCGGGCGGCGTTCCCCGGCCCGGTCGCGGAACTGTTCGCGCAGGTGCTGGCGCTGTGCGCGGCGCTGGGCATGGGCAAGCCCGGGGTGGTCGCGCTGGACGGGACGAAGATCGCCGCGTCCGCGTCGAAGTCGGCGAACCGGGCCGGGGACACGCTGGCGAAGCTGGCCGCAGAACCGTCGCCGCGCACGCCGGCGCTGACGCGGCCGGGGACGATCTGTTCGGCCAGGATGCGGCCGGGGATGAGGTACCCGGCGATGCCTGGTCGCCGCGGTGGCGGGACGGGCGGATCGCCGCGGCGCTGGCCGGCCTGGCCCGCGAGCGCCAGGCCGCCGAGGGCGCGCCAGGACTGAGCAGGAGCACCTGGCAGGACGCGGCGCCGGCCGCCGGCGCGGGACGCGGCCCGGCGGGCGCGGACGTGGCCCTGCCGCGAGATGGCCCTGGAGCGGGCCCGGCCGCGCAGCAGGCCAAGATCGAGGCCTGGCAGGCGCGCAACGCTGAGCAGACGGCGGCGACGGGCAGGGCGCTGCCCGGCCCGCAGCCGGTCCCGCCCGGACAGTTCGTGCGGGTCCGCGAGGCCGAGGTGAAACTGGCGCCGGCGGCGGCGCAGGCCGCCGCGGCGGCCCGCAGGGCCCAGGGAAAAGGACCGCGCCGGGCCCGGCCCGGTCCGTAACATCACCGGCCCGCACTCGCGGCTGATGCCGGTCCGCGGCGGCGGGTTCATCCAGGGCTACAACGCCCAGCTCGTCACCAGCGAAGACGGCCTGATCATCGCCACCCGCCTCACCGGCACCACCGGAGACACCGGCTGGTTCAGCCCATGCTGGCCGCCGCCGCGGCGCCGCCGCCCTGATCACCGCACGCCGCCCAGCCCGGCAGCGACGACAAGGACCCCGGGGAAGCAGCGGCCACGATGACGACGTCGCCTGCGAGCCGGTGGGCGAGCTAGCTATAGGCCGATCGGGCTGTTCCTGGCCGATGCCGGGTACTGCTCCGAAGACAACCTACAGCACCCGGCCCGGACCGGCTGATCGCCACCGGCAAGCTGCGGGACCTGGAAAAAGCAGCCCGCGGCGACCCGGCCAGCGAAACGAGAGCCAGGCCGGGCAGGCCACCCGCGCGATGGCCGCCCGGCTGCAAACACCCGACGGCATCGACGTCTACCGCCACCGCGGCCACATCGCCGAGACCCCCAACGGCGACATCAAGCACAACAAGCGGCTTCCGCCAGTTCAGCATGCGCGGCATGCCCCGGGCCAGCGGCCGAATGGCAACTCATCACCGCCACCGTCAACCTGTTCAAGGCCATCAGCAGCGGGCACCTCACCCAAACCGCCCTCGACACCCTCGCCAGCGCGGCGGCCGCCGGGGACAGCCTGACCAGCCCGGCCAGCCAAAACCGCTACGCGAACCAGCATCCAACGCGGCAGCCAAACTGCGCGTGCGGGCACTGCGGCTCCCGATACCGCCGAGTAGCCATCGATTCTGCAACAGGCGGGAGTCAACCGGCAGGGATACTGCACACTCAGGTCATGGTTGCGATTACCCGGACACCCCGGCACCGCTGGATCGAGCAGGGCCTGCGGGCCCTGGCCGACGGCGGCCCCGACGCCGTGCGCGTCGAGACGCTGGCGCAGTCCCTCGGCGTGTCCAAAGGCGGCTTCTACGGGCACTTCGCCGACCGTGCCGCGCTGCTGACCGAGATGCTGGACGCCTGGGAGACGATGTCGACCGATGACGTACTCCGCCGGGTCGAGGATCGCGGCGGCGACGCGCGCGCCAAGATCGGGCGCAAGGGCCGGCGCGTTGACGTTCTCCGCCGAGCTGCTGCCGGTCGACCTGGCGATCCGGGAGTGGGCCCGCCGCGACCGCGACGTGGCCCGGCGGTTGCGCCGGGTCGACAACGCGCGCATGACCTACCTGCGGCAGCTGTTCGGCGCCATCTGCGCCGACGAGGCCGAGGCCGAGGCCCGGAGCCTGCTGGCGTTCTCGCTGCTGATCGGCCAGCACTTCCTCGCCGCCGACCCCGGCGCGCGCAGCCGGGCCGAGCAGCTCGACCTGGCCGGCCGCTGGCTGCTGGCCTGACGGGGGCGGCAGCCGAGATTCACCCGATAGCCGAGGACAGGAGCGAGATGCGCTGGCCGGATGGATTCAGGTGGGGAACGGGAGCGTCCGCCCACCCAGTGCGAGGGCGCGTCGGTTCGGCATCATCGACCGCGACCGCAATGTCCGGCCGAGCGCCCGGGTGCTCCAGCGCGAGGCGACGGCGTGACCTGGCTCAGGCCCGGTTCCCGGCCGTGGTGGCGGCCAGCCACGGGCCGACGGCTTCGAGCAGGCCTTCGGGGCGGTCGAGGGTGATGCTGTGCCCGCAATCGGGGACGCTCGCGAAGCTCACGTTGGCGTTCTCGGCCAGCATGCGCTGCGCGGTGTCGGCCGCGAGCACATCGCTGTCGTCGCCGCGTACCAGCAGCACCGGGCAGGCCATGGCTCGCCATGCCGTCCAGAGCTGATCCGGCGTGAGATCGAACAGCGCTCTGGGGTTGCGCCGCAGCGCGCTGTCGTACTTGAACGTGAGCGTGCCGTCCGGCAGCGGGCGCAGGTTGTGCCGTAGCCGGTGCCGCAGCGTCGCGTCGGCGGGCCGCGGGTTGGCCGCCCTCGCCTGGGCAAAGGCCTCGTCTTCGGAACTGAAGACGTCCTTCGCGGCCAGGCTGCTGGCCACGTTCGCCGACCCCGCGGGCGCGATCTCGGGCCCGATGTCCATGATGACCGCGCGGGTGACCCGCTCGGGGTGGCGGCGGTGAAGACGAAAGCGACCAGCCCGCCCATGGACAGGCCCATGAGCGTGACCTCGGGCAGGTCCAGCGCGTCGAGAAAGCCCAGCAGATCTTCTGACATCGGGCTGAGCCCGTACCGCGGGGCCCAGTCGGTGTCGCCGTGGCCGCGCTGATCGAGGGCGAGGACGTGGTAGCGATCGGTCAGCGCCGCGGCCGTGTGGTCCCAGGTGTGCGCGTGCCCGGACAGGCCGTGCAGCATGACCAGCGGTGGGGCGCGGCCGCCGCTGCCGCCCCAGTCGGTGTAGTGGAACGTCAGCCCGTTGATGCCGACGGTCCTGGACGTAAAGCCGTTCTCGGACATGCGCGCCTCCCGGTCAGTGTCCCGCGGACCGAGGCTAACCCGGCTCAGCCGTCGCCAGCCAGAGCCAATCCGGCTGACCTGGGCGCAGCCGGGCTGGGCGGGCGACGCCGGGTCAGGAGCGGGCGGCCCTGATCAGGCGCGCCGGGGGCGTGATTTCCGC
>CAWDVS010000016.1:0-27058 GCA_963805805.1 uncultured Actinomycetota bacterium
GATGCCGTAGCGCACAGCTGGCATCGTAGTGGCCCTGCCAGCCGGGCCCTTGCAGGCCCCGCCAAAGCTGCGAAGATGACACTGTCCGGGATCCGGCCAGGCAGCGTTCGCGTTCCGCCGGGCCGCCTGAGGCGCCCACGGCGCCGTACTCGACTCACCCAGGGCCGTACTCAACTCACCCCAGGTCAGTGCGGGCTGTGAGGCGCGGCCAAGCTAGGTATTCGAGGCTGGAAGATGGGTATTGGTGCCCATGCGCCGTCTGTGTGCGGCTGCCTACTCTCGCATTCTCAGCTCCCGTTCTGATGGGGCGGCGACGGTGATGAGGTGCGAGATGTTCGGCATGATCCCAGGACAGCGCCGACGGTGGGGGGTGGGTGCGCTGCTCGGTGCGGGTGCGCTCGCGGTCAGTTTGCTGGCTGGTGTCGCTCCTGCCGCTGCGATCGTCGGCGGCACCCCGGCTAGTTCGGCGTTCTTCCCCTATTTCGTTGGCCTTTCCGGCCCCCCTCAGTGCTCGGGCACGGTGATCGCGGCCAGGTGGGTGCTTACCGCCGCGCATTGCGTCGCCTACGACGTCACCGACCCGAGCGAGCTCATCGTCAGCTCGAGCACGGCTTCTCGGGCGCGACTGACGTCATTATCCATCCGCTGTGGGACGGGGAGGACGATCACAGTCATGATCTGGCGCTCGTCGAGTTGCCCGCCGCGCTGCCGGGGACATTGCCGATACAGGTGGGCGCGCCCTGGGACAGCGGAGCCTACGCGGCCGGCACCAGCGCGACGATCATGGGCTGGGGGCCCCGCTGCCGCCGGGAGAGCCGGGTCCCGGGCGATCGGCGGCCGCTGCCCCGGGCGTGCCGATTCGCTACCGGGTTTGATACCGCCGCCGTCTCGCTGGATAGCGATTCCGAGATGGAGAACAATTCGGTAACTGGAACCCGCAGCTGATGATCGGCGCCGGCGCGGCCGGAGATACCACGTGCAATGGTGACAGCGGCGGCCCGCTGGTAGTCAGCCGAAACGGCGTGCCGGTCGAGGTCGGCGTGGTTGACTTCGGCGATCAGGCATGTGACATGGCGGCCGGCTTCGAGAAGCTGTCCGGGCCGCAGCTGGCCTGGGTCGCAAGCCAGGTGCCCGCGGTCACCGCCGGCGGGGCAGCTGCCCGATCGACGCTGGTGCAGCGCTGGGGCAGGGTCAGGCCACCTGGACGCCGTACTTGAGCCATGACCTGTGGGCTATCATTGCGCTCCCGCGTCGCCCGATTACCTGACGGCATTCGAGGATTCGCCCGGTGGCTTGCTGGCGGAGACCAGCGCGGGCGGCCGGATCAGGGGCGTGGCCAACGGGCTCGGCATCGCGCCGGGCACCAGCCCGGCCGTGGCCGCGCTGTCCACTGGCGGCCGGGAGATCGCGTTCCAGGCCGCTGGTGAGGGCACGCTGTGGACCGTAACCCCGGACAACACCGGCCATGACACCGGGGTGGAAATGGCGGCCGGGACCAGCCCGGCGATAGTCGCGCTGCCCGGCGGCGGATACGAGATCGCCTTCGTCAATTCCGACGGCTTCCTGCGGAACTCGGCCCGGACGGGGTAGTGCGATGGGCCGCAAACGGGCTGGGAGCTGGCGCCGGGGACCAGCCCGGCGATCGCGGCAGCGCCGCTGGGCGGGTTCGAGATCGCGTTCCAGGCGCTCACCGAGGACACCCTGTGGACGGTCACCCCGGACAACATCGGTCACGACACGGGCAATCCGATGGCGGCCGGGAGCAGCCCGGCGGTCGCGGGGCTGACCAACGGCGGATTCGAGGTTGTCTTCGCCGGCCAGGACAATTATCCGCGCGCATTGGCGCCTGCCGGCACCGTCGGATTCGTGACTGCCGGGCTGACCGTGGCTCCGGGGACCAGCCCCGCCATCGCCGCACTGTCGACTGGCGGGTATGAGATCGCCTTCGGCGCCGGCGGCAGCAGCGGCACCCTCTGGACGGTCACCGGCACCGGCACCGCCACCAACACCGGGGCGTATCCGGCCGCGACCACCAGCCCGGCGATCACCGCCCTGCCCGCCCGGCGGATACGCGCTCGCCTTCCAGGACGTCTCCGGACACCTGCGGACCATCAGTTCCTTCGGCGGCAGCCAGGACACCGGGCTGACGATGACCCCTGGCGGCAGTCCCAGCATCACCAGTGCCCGGGTCGGCGCCGTCGGCGGGTGGGCCTGTGCATGGACGTGGCCGGCGCGAACCCGGCGAACGCCACCCAGGCTCAGCTCTCCACCTGCAACGGCACCAACGCTCAGGTCTGGACCATGGCCGATGATTCGACGCTCCGCGCCCTCGACAAATGCCTGGACGTCGGCGGCACCTCGATCCCGGTGCGGATCTGGGACTGCAACGGCACCGGCGCCCAGGCATGGCAGCTCACGGCCACCAACCAGCTCAAAAACCCGCAATCCGGTCAGTGCCTGAGCGCCACTGGCGGCAACTCAACACCGTTGTTTATAAAGCCGTGCCTCAACAAGGCGAACCGGGAATTCGTCACGCAGGTGTGGTACCTGCCACCAGAGTCGTCGTGGACCGTGGCGCCCTAGCTCCGAAGGTTACCGAGCCGGGCGTGAGTAGCCCTGCGCCACAACAGAGCCGGTTGACCCGCCGCGGTCGGTTCCCAGACCGCGGCGGGTCACCGCGCCGACCTCTTAGTTGCGTCCTGAGCCCTGCCGCCGGGCCAGCAGGACAAGTCTCGAAGTCGCTGAACGAGAGGGTGCGCGATCCTGCCGCCCGCGGTCACGGGCGCCGGGTCGGGTCGCTACGATCATCGCCAGAGCCGGGAAGTCACCGGTTCGTCACTGACCCGGCGGAGGGGCGGCGATGCCGGAGCTGACCACTGACCCGTTCGCGGACGCGGACGCGAGCGCCGCCGCGCTCGCGCAGCGCACCGGCCAGTCGCGGCACGACATCGCGGTCGTGCTCGGCTCGGGCTGGGCACCGGCCGCCGACGCGCTCGGCGCCACGGCCGTCGAGGTGCCGCTGGACGAGCTCGGCGGGTTCCCCGCGCCCGCGGTCGCGGGACACGTCGCCGCCGTCCGCTCGGTGCTGGCCGGCCAGCGCCGGGTGCTCGTGTTTCTCGGCCGCGTGCACCTGTACGAAGGGCACTCCCCGGCCGCGGTCGTGCACGGGGTGCGGACCGCGATCGCGGCCGGCTGCCGCACCGTGGTCCTGACCAACGCGGCGGGCGGCATCAAGGCCGGCCTGCGGCCGGGCCAGCCGGTGCTGATCAGCGACCATCTGAACCTGACCGCCCGATCGCCGCTGGCCGGGCTGCCGTCCGGCAGCCCGGCCGGCCGGCCGCTGTTCACCGACCTGACTGATCTCTACTCGGCCCGGCTTCGGGCCGCGGTGCGAACGCACGAGCCGGACCTGGCCGAGGGTGTGTACGCCGCGCTGACCGGCCCGCAGTACGAGACGCCGGCCGAGATCAGGATGCTCAGGTCCATGGGCGCCGACCTGGTCGGCATGTCGACGGTGCTGGAAGCCATCGCCGCCCGCCACCTCGGCGCCGAAGTGCTCGGCCTGTCGCTGGTCACCAACGTCGCGGCCGGGCTGTCCGAGCAGAAGCTCGACCATCAGGACGTGCTGGCGACCGGGCGCGAGGCGGCCGCGGGCCTCGGCGTGCTGCTCGCCTCGATCCTGGCGGCGGTGAGCTAGCGGTGGACGCGGACGTGCGCGCCAGGGCGAGCGCGTGGCTGGCCGCCGACCCGGACGAGCGGGACCGGACCGAGCTGGCCGGGTTGCTCGCCGACAGCAGTACGGAGGCCGCGGCGGAGCTGGCGGACCGGTTCGCGGGCCGGCGAAGTTCGGCACCGCGGGCCTGCGCGGCGCGGTCGGCGCGGGTCCGAACCGGATGAACATCGCGACAGTGACCGGCGCCACCGCGGCGCTGGCCCGGTGGCTCCCCGGCCGCGACCCGGAGGCCGCGCGCAAGGGCGTCGTCATCGGCCACGACGCCCGGCATCGCAGCGACGAGTTCGCGCGTCATGCGGCTCGGGTGCTCGCGGGCGCCGGCATCCGGGTGCACCTGCTGCCCGGCCAGCTGCCGACCCCGGTGCTCGCCTATTCCGTGCGCGAACTCGGGGCGGCGGCCGGCGTCATGATCACCGCGAGCCACAATCCGCGCGAGGACAACGGCTACAAGCTCTACCTCGACGACGGCGCGCAGATCATCCCGCCGGCGGACTCCGATATCGAGGCCGCCATCGACGAAGTCGGGCCGCTCGCCGGCGTGCCGCTGGCCGCCGCCGACAGCGAGCTGATCAGTCCGGCCGGCGACGCCATCGTGCAGTCCTACCTGGACGCGATCTGCGCGCTGACGCCCGCGCCGCCGAGCGCGGCCTGGCTGCGGTTTGTCTACACGCCCCTGCACGGGGTGGCCGGGCGGCTGGCACTGCGCGCGTTCGCGCAGGCCGGCGACGCGGAGCCGGACCTGGTCGAGGCGCAGTTCGAGCCGGACCCCGACTTCCCCACGGTGCACTACCCGAACCCGGAGGAGCCGGGCACCCTTGATTTGTCGCTCGCCCTGGCCCGCCGGTCGGCCGCCGACCTGGTGATCGCCAATGATCCGGACGGCGACCGGCTCGCCGTCGCCGTTCCCGACCCGGACGCGGCGGGCGGCTGGCGCGTGCTGACCGGGGATCAGGTCGGTGCGCTGCTCGGCTGGTTCCTGCTCGACCGGCTCGCGGCCGAGCCGGATACCGATATGGCCAGCCAGCTTGTCGTCGCCACGATCGTGTCCGGCACGCTGCTGTCCAAGATCGCCGCCGCGGCGGGCGCGCAGTACGCGCAGACGCTGACCGGGTTCAAGTGGATCTCCCGGGCGGGCGACCTGCGCGAAGGCGCGCACTTCGTCTTCGGTTACGAGGAAGCGCTCGGCTACGAGGTCACTCAGACGGTGCGGGACAAGGACGGGATGAGCGCCGCGCTGGCGATTCTCAGCCTCGCGGCCGGGGCCCGGTCGGCCGGCGAGTCGCTGCTCGACGCCTACAACGCGCTGGAGATCGCTCACGGCGTGCACCTGACCGCGCAGCTCAACCTGCAGTCCGCCACGACGACCGAGGTAATGGCCCGGCTACGGGCGGCGGCGCCGCGGGAGCTGGGCGGTCAGCCCGTCACGTCCGTCACCGACTACACCGGCGGCAGCTGGCAGCTGCCCTCCGCCGACGTGCTGAGCTTCCAGCTCACCGGTGCCAGGGTGGTGATCAGGCCGAGCGGCACCGAGCCGAAGATCAAGGCCTACCTCGAGGTGGTGCAGCCGGTCAGCTACGGCATGCTGAGCGACGCGCGGCAGACCGCCGCCGAGCGGATGGAGCGGCTGCGGGAAGCGACCGCGGAGCTGCTCGCGGACTAGTCGGGGACGCCGACGATCACGTCCGAGGCCTTGACGATCGCAACCACGTCCATGCCCTCGGCCAGGCCGAGTTCGGCGGCGGCCTCGGTCGTGATGGAGGCGACCAGGCGCACGCCGCCGGCGTCCAGCTCGATGTTGGCGGTGGCCTCGCCCCGGGTGATGCTCGTCACCTTCGCAGAGATCTTGTTACGGGCGCTGAGCCGCATGGTTTCCGCTCCATCCGCTGCCGGGCAGTTGTCGTCATTCTGCCGCAACGGGCGCGGCCGCGACCGCATTTGCCGTGCGAGCGCCCTGGTGGCAAGCTCGGGACCATGGCGAATCCGCAGCTGCCTGACCATGAGCACGAGCACGACGCGAGCTGCGCGGTAGCCCACGGGGACGCTGACGCGGTGGCGCACAGTCACGCTGACGCCTGCCCGGAGGACAAGGTTCTCGTGGCGGTCTTCGCCACCCCGGTCGCCGCGTTCCTGCTGCGCTACGCGGCCGATGCCGGCTACCGGGCCGTGCTGCTTGAGCCCGATCCGGCCCGCGCCCAGGCGGCCCGCGCGTTCGGCGCCGAGCTGGTGTCCAGCATGGACGAGTTCAGTCCCGGCGTCGCTGACGTCGTGGTCACCGATCATCACCGGGACGAGCTGGGCGTCGCGCTGCGGGACGGGCTCGCGGCCAAGGCCCGCTGGGTCGGCATCATGGGCAACCCGCGGCACGAGGGCCCGCACGTGCAGGCGCTGACTGACCTGGGCGTCCCGGCCGACGAGATCAGCCTGGTGCACCGCCCGATCGGGCTGAACATCGGCTCGCGCAGGCCGGCCGAGATCGCGATCGCGACGCTGGCCGGGCTGATCGCCGACCGGGCCGGAAAACCCGGCGGATTCGAGTTCTGACCTGCGCTCATTACCTCCGCCGGCGGCCCGGAACTGCCAAGCTTTTTGGGAACGGGCCGTTGCGACCCGATCAGCTCCGCAGTGACAGGGGTGGTGCCGGATGGCAGTTAGTCCGTGGCCCGTCATTCAGGCCGAGCGCGACGCGCTCGCGGCCGATCTCGATGGGCTCGACCAGGCCGGCTGGGACTCGCCGTCGATGTGCGCGCAGTGGACGGTCCAGCAGACGCTGGGCCACATGACCGCCACGGCGCGGATGACGCCGCCGCGGTTCTTCCTGGCCATGATCAAGTCTGGCTTTAACTTCAGCAAGATGACGGCGACCGAGATCGAGCGGGAGACGGCCGGCTGCCCGCCGACAGCCTCGCCGCTTTCCGCAGCGTGCGCGCGTCCACGTCGCACCCGCCGGGCCCGGTCGATTCGTGGCTCGGCGAGACGATCATTCACGGCGAGGACATCCGGCGGCCGCTGGGAATCAAGCGCGAGTACCCGACGGCCGCCGTGGCGCGGGTCGCCGACTTCTACCAGGGCTCCAACCTGATCGTCGGCGCGAAGAAGCGGATCGACGGGCTGCGGCTGCAGGCGACCGACGCCACCTGGGCCACCGGCTCGGGTCCCGAGGTCAGCGGGCCGGTCCTGGCCCTCGTGCTGGCGATGACGGGGCGCCCCGCGGCCCGGGGCGACCTGACTGGCGACGGGCTCGCGCAGTTGCGGGCCCGGATGACGGGCGGCGCCCCCAGTGCCCGGTAGACAAGCACCAGACGCTGGGTCCGCCCGGTCGGAAGGACCCAGCGCGCGAGCTGACTACTCGGGCACGCCGCTGCCGGTCAAGCTCGGTATCGGCGAGGGCGACGAAGTCGCGGTGATCGGCGCGCCGGACCAGTTCGAGGGCCTGCTCGGCGAGCTGCCCGACGTGGCGAGCTTCCATAGCTCGCTGGCCGACGACGCGCGCTACGACGTGATCGTCGCATTCATGACGCGGAGAGCTGAGCTGGAGGACGAGCTGCCGGTGCTGCGGTCTCGGATGGCACCCGCCTGCGGGCTTTGGATCGCGTTTCCCAAGCGAGCCTCGAAGGTGCCGACCGACATGTCCGATCACGTGATCCGTGAGATCGCGTTGCCCACCGGTCTGGTGGACAACAAGATCTGCGCCATCGACCAGACGTGGACGGCGGTGCGCTTGGTCATCCGGCGGGAGAACCGCTAGCTCCGGCCCGCGCCGACCCGACTCGCCGCGGGTCAGCGCGAGGAGCGGCTCTGCGCTGAGGACAGCAGGCTCGCCGCGATGGAGCGCTCGTGTCCCTCTTCCGGGATCAGCAGCCACAGGGCCAGGTACAGCGGGATGCCGGCCAGGTAGAACGGGACGCCGCCGAAGCCGAGGCTGCTGCCGACCAGCCCGAGGATGGCCAGCACGGCGAAGCCGATGCGGATGATGTTGACGTCGATGCCGAAGTGCCGCGCCAGGCCCGCCGCCACGCCGGCCAGCATGCGGCCATGCGCGGCCCGGCGGATCGGCCCGCGGGCACCCTGCTGGTGCTCGCCATCCCCGGACTCGGGGGCGCCGGAGTTGTGCGGCTGCTGGGTGTCGTTATCTGTGCTCATGCCATCAAGGCTGCCCGCGCCGGACCCATACGGGTATCGGGAACGACCCGGATCTAACCCTGAGACGCGGGCTCCGGGGCCCGGCCAGGTCCGGGTCACTTCACCAGCAGTTCCCCTTCGAAGAGCCCCAGGTCTTCGCGGTAGAGCTCCAGGCCGACCCCGTTGGGGTCGCGGAAGTACATGCTGTTGTCCGCACCGCGGTCCGGGCCGAGGTAGTCCAGCCCGGCCTCGTCGAACTTCTTCTTCGCCGCGTCGAACTGGTCAGCCGTGACCGAGATGGCCAGGTGCTGCACGCCGCCGATCGTCTCCTGCCAGGCCGGGTGCTCGTGGCCGGGGAAGTCGAAGAACCCGAGCAGGTTGTGGTTGCCGATATCGAAGAAGAAGTGATTCGACCCGGCGTAGTCCCGGTTCTCGACGAGCTCGACCAGCGGGAAGCCGAGGAACTCCTGGTAGAACTTGATCGTCTCCTCCGTGTCCTTGCAGATCAGCGCCAGATGATGGACGCCGCTCACCGTGCTCGGCCCGCGGTCGGCCAGCGGGTGCAGGTACCGCTTGCGCAAGTCCTCCCGGCGCGCCCTGACCCTGGCCAGCTCCTCGCCCTGTGGCTCCGGCATCGCTGCATCTCCTCGCCTGCTCGCTATCCAGCTTCTGGTTGCATTCCAGCATCGCAGCGATCCCGCTGTCGAGGCGGTCCGGGCCGCCGAACCTGCTTTTCGCGAGCTTCAATCATATGATAGCGTCTCTCATATTAGAGTTCGACGCACGAAAGGCAGGGGTCATGACCCAGTTGACAGCGGCCCAGGCGGCAGCTGGCGCCCGCCGGTGGTGGGCGCTCGGCGCGCTCGCGCTCAGCGTGCTCGTGGTCGGCCTCGACGTCTTCGTGCTCACCCTCGCGATCCCCACCCTCTCGGTCGACCTGCACGCGTCCACGAGCGACGCGCAGTGGTTCCTGGACGCCTACAGCCTGGTGCTCGCCGGGGCGTTGCTGCCCGCGGGCCTGCTCGGCGACCGGTACGGCCGCAAGAAGCTGCTGCTGTGGGCGCTGGTGCTGTTCGGGCTCGCATCGCTCGCGTGCGCGTACTCGACCAGCAGCGGCGAGCTGATCGCGGCCCGGATCGCGCTCGGCCTGGCGGCCGCCGTCATCATGCCGCTCTCGCTCGCGGTGGTGCCGGTGATGTTCACGCCGGAGGAGCGGCCGCGCGCGATCGCTACCGTGGGCGGCGCCACGTTCCTCGGCTTCCCGCTCGGCCCGATCCTGGGCGGCTGGCTGCTTGATCATTACTGGTGGGGCTCGGTCTTCCTGATCAACGTGCCGATCGTGCTAATCGCCCTCGTCGCCGTGGTCTGGCTCATGCCGGAGTCACGCAGCGTCCGCAAGCCCACGATCGACATAGCCGGCACGCTGCTGTCCAGCGCAGGCCTGACCGCGCTCACGTACGGCTTCATCGAGGCGGGCACGGACGGCTGGGGATCGGCCACAACGGTCGGCACGATCGTCGCCGGGGTCGTCCTCACCGCCGCATTCGTTTCCTGGGAGCGCTATGTCACCCGGCAGGGCGGGCAGCCGCTGATCGACCTGGCCCTGTTCCGGTCGCGCGGCTTTACCTGGGGCACCACGCTGGCGACCATGATCTCGTTCGCGCTGTTCGGGATCTTCTTCGTGATCCCGCAGTACTTCCTCGACGTGCGCGGCCTGAACTCGCTCGGCAGCGGCGTACGGATGCTCTCGCTCATCGGCGGGCTGATTGTCGGTCTCGGCGTCGGCCAGCGCCTGCAGACAGTCCGCAAGGGCCCCGATGGCCAGGTCCGTGGTCAGCTGGTCAGCGCGAAGATCATCGGGGCGATCGGCTTCGCGATCATGGCGGTGGCGATGGTGCTGGGCGCCGGCACGACCACGACCAGCGCGACCGGCTTCATGCTGACCTGGTTCGCGCTGACGGGAGTCGGCCTCGGCCTGGCGATGCCGACGATGCTGAACGCCGCGCTCGGCGCCCTCACGCCCGAGCGCAGCGGCTCGGGCTCCGCGCTGCTGACCGCGATGCGGCAGGTCGGTGCCACCGTCGGTGTCGCGGTGCTCGGCACCGTGATCGCCACCGTCTACCGGGGCAAGCTGCACCTCGGCGGCCTCCCGGCCGGGGCCGCGGACGTGGCCCGCAGCAGCGTCGCGGCCGGCCTCGGCGTCGCGCACCAGCTGCCCGCGCCGTTGTCGTCCGCCTTGCTCGGCTCCGTCCGGCACGCCTACACCAGCGGGCTGGATGTCATGCTCTGGATCTGCGCAGGCATCGCGATCGCCGCGGCCGTCCTCGCCGCGCTGTTCATCCCGGCGAACGCCACCGCCGGGCCAGCGACCGCCAGCGCCGGCGCCGGAGCGGCGGGCGCGACGACGGCCGAGGACACGGCCGCGGCCGGACTCGCGGCGAATCCGGCCAGCGTGGCCGCGGCCGGCGGAGGGGCAACGGAGGCACAATAACGTCATGACAGAGGCGCCTGCCAAGGCCTTCGGCCTTCGGGAGCGCAAGAAGGCCAGGACGCGCGCTGCCATCAGGCAGCACGCGCTCCGGCTGTTCATGGCGCAGGGCTACGCGGCCACGACCGTCGAGCAGATCGCGGACGCGGCCGAGGTCTCGCCGGCCACGTTCTTCCGCTACTTCCCGACAAAAGAGGATGTGGTCCTGCAGGACGACTTCGACATCCTGGCGCTCTCCGAACTGGAGGCCCAGCCGCCAGAGCTCTCACCGGTCGCGGCGTTCCGGGCCGCGGCCGCTTCGATGCGCGCGCAGCTCTCCGCCGAGGACATGGCGACCTTCGGCACGACCACGCAGCTGACCATGTCGGTCCCCGAGATCCGGGCCCGGGCGCTCGACGAGTTCGTCCGCACCATCGATCAGATCAGCGCCGCCATCGCGCGCCGTACCGGCGGCTCGCCGGACGACTTCGCGATCAGGAACCTGGCCGGCGCGATGATCGGCGTGATCATGGCCGCGACGATGCCGTGGGCCGCGGACAAGCCCGCCGACGTGAACGCGGTGTTTGACCAGATCGACGCCGGGCTGGCGCATCTAGATGCTGGCCTGCCGCTACCGGGGAGCGGGTCGCCGTCGTAGCGCGGGTGCTGCCGGGTCAGGCGGTGTTGCCGGGTCAGGCGGTGTTGCCGGGTCAGCCGGTGTTGCCGGGTCAGCCGGTCACGTCGCGGTAGTGGTGGATCGGATCGTGCACGAAGTACCGGGCGAATGACTCGACCGTGAACTGCGCGCCGTCGCTGCGGAACCCCGTTCGCTGCCACCTGTCGCCGCTGACGGTGTCAAACCTGGCCGCTACCGCCTCGCCGGCTTGCACGAGCTCGGCCGCGACGATCTCCGGGTCCTGCTCGCCGTAGCGGTCCTGCACCGCGGTGACGTCCTGGTCCCAGTTCGGGTAGTGCGGGCCGTCGGTCGTCAGCATCAGGGCGAGCCGCTGGTCGTAGAGCCGGAAGACGTCGCGCACGTGGCAGCCGTATTCGAGTGGCGACCACTTGCCTGGGGTCGGGCGCTGCCGGTGCTCGCCGGGGCCGGTGAGCAGCGCGTGCCACCGCAGCGCGACGTCGCGAACCAGGCTGGCGACGTCCTCGCGGGCGAAGGTGCTGGTGTCCAGGCCGCATTCGGGGCAGGGGCGCTGCAGGACCCAGGTCCAGTCCTTGGTGTCGGGCGTAATCGTCACGGGCCGAGCATATGACCACGGTGGCCCGCGCGGCCGGGCCTGCCTAACGGGGGGAAGGCAGGCCCGGCCCGCGGGCGCCGTGGCGCCCCGCCCCGACGGGAGAAGGGCGGGACACCTCTCGGCTGCCATGGCCGGCGCCCGCCCAACGGGGGCAAGGCGGGGGCGCGGCCACGGCTGGGATGGCGCCACCACGGCTGGGGGGACAGCCGGGCGGCCGCGGGGCGGCCGCTGCGGCCGGGGGGCGGCCGCGGCGGGTGCGGGCCAGACCGGGGGATCTGGACCGCCCTGGGGGTGGGGGGTGGCGCCGCGGCCGGGGGGACAGCCGCGGCGGGTGCGGGCCAGACCGGGGGGATCTGGACCGCCCTGGGGGTGGGGGGTGGTGCCGCGTGCCTGCCCGGCTCAGTCAGGCCCGGGCAGACACGCGGAGTCTTGGGGAGCCCGGTTCCCGGGCCGGGTCACCGGTTCGGCCGGGCGCTCTTCGCGCTCAGGTGCGGGTCAGACCGGTGTCCCTGGATCTGCTTGACCTGGCCCCAGCCCAGCGAGGTCGGCCGGACCGGCTCGTAGGCAGAACGCCGCCGGGCGCCACCCTGCGGGTGGAAGTGCGAAGCAACACGGCTGTCGCCGGAGCCGATGTGCCGCACGACCGCTGCGTCCTCGTGCGCCACACCCGTGGCCGCGCTCGCGGTCGCCGATCCGATTCCCGCGAGTGCCCCGGCCGCGCCCGCGACGAGCATCGCGTTCCGAGCCACCGAGCCGGCCGTGCCGTGCATGTAAATCGTCCCTTCCAGTCAGTCCGTTCGCCGCGATCCCGGCGAGCATCTCGCTGCGTTACGGGAGTACGACGCACCGCGACCGCCACTCGGTTTCCGGATGAGACGCAGTTCACTACTCGCGAGTAACTCGGCGGGACAACCGGCGCAAAACGTACGGCAAAAGGAGGCTCCCGGCCGACTGTTGGACCTGCCGCTGGGACGATGGCAAGCCAGCACAGTCGAGCCACGGTGCCCGGTTTGCCCGTGTTCGGGCGAGCCAGGTGCCGCCGCACTCGCACATGGAATGTTGCGCGTTCAACTATTGTTGAGGGGGCAGACTAGGAACGAGGAGGTAGTCATGCCAGCCGTGACCGTTGCCGACATCCTGCTGCTGCCGAGGATCAGCGAGCCAGACCAGGCGGTGACGCAGGATCGCCCGGTGGTCTCGGTGACCACGGCGCCGTCGGCCTTTGAGGGCGAGGGCTTCCCGGTCCGCCGTGCGTTCGCCGGCGTCGACCTGGGCGCGCTCGACCCGTTCATCCACATGGACCAGATGGGCGAGGTGGATTACGCGCCGGGCGAGCCCAAGGGCACCGCGTGGCACCCGCACCGCGGCTTCGAGACCGTGACCTACATCATCGACGGCACGTTCCGGCATCAGGACTCCAACGGCGGCGGCGGCCTGATCACCAACGGCGACACCCAGTGGATGACCGCCGGCGGCGGCATTCTGCACATCGAGGAGCCGCCCGAGGAACTCGTCGTCAGCGGCGGGCTCTTCCACGGCTTCCAGCTCTGGGTGAACCTGCCGTCCCGGCTGAAGATGGCCGCGCCCCGGTACCAGGACATCCGGGCCGGGCAGGTCTCGCTGCTCAGCTCGCCCGACGGCGGCGCGCTCGTGCGGGTGATCGCCGGCGACATCGACGGGAAGCCGGGTCCCGGCACGACCCACACCCCGATCACGCTGCTGCACGCGACCGTCGAGCCGGGCGCCCAGCTCCGGCTGCCATGGCGCAAGGACTTCAACGCCCTCGGCTACGTGCTCGCGGGCTCGGGCACCGTCGGCGCCGACAAGCGCCCGGTGCGCACCGGCCAGCTCGCCGTGTTCGGCCCCGGTGACGTGCTGACGTTCGGCGCCGAGCGGAAGATGGACGGCCCGAGCGAGAAGCTGGACGTGCTCGTGCTCGGCGGCCAGCCGATCCGCGAGCCGGTCGCCGCGTACGGCCCGTTCGTGATGAACACCCGGGCCGAGCTGGTGCAGGCGTTCGAGGACTATCAGGCGGGCCGGCTGGGCTCGATCCCGGCCGAGCGGGCCGCGGCGTCGGTGCCGACCGAGCCGCACCCCGGCCACGACGTCCTGTAACACCGGTCCCCCAGCGACGAAAGAGCCGGCGTACCTGCGTACGCCGGCTCTTCGCGTCCCGGCCGGGTCAGCCTGCCCTAACGCCCGGCCCGGACTAGCAGAAGCCGTCGGCCGCGCACGACACCGCGGTCA
Organism: uncultured Actinomycetota bacterium; assembly: GCA_963805805.1. GTDB lineage: Bacteria > Actinomycetota > Actinomycetes > Streptosporangiales > Streptosporangiaceae > JAJYUU01. The sequence goes on from CAWDVS010000016.1 coordinate 13,817, forward strand.
GGCCGCCACCCGGGCGTCGATCACCGCGGGCCCCGACCAGGACGAGCCGTCAAACGCGGTCGCCCGCCCGGCCGCGTCCACCGCGACGCAGGGCGTGTCCGAGGCGCACGAGACCCCGGTCAGCCCGCGGCCCGCGCGCCGGCGGGACGGACGCGGAGACCTGTTCTGGACGTTGGGCGCCAGGCAGGCGGGCCCGCGCGCCCGCAGCATGGCAGCCGCTTCCTCTCGTTCGACTCATCCGGCAACTATTATTAGGAAACCTTCCTAGCTAGTGCGGATTGTCAAGAGGTCGCGCGGGACTGACGCGGTTACGCGGCCCGGCGCACCTCGAACGTGAAGCAGCCGAACTCCACCGCCCGCGCGTGCACGAGGGCCACCGCCGGGTCATCGAGCAGCTCCGCCAGCACCACGCCAGCCGTGGCCGGGTCGCAGTCCGGGCCGGGGTCGAACAGCCGGCCGCCGATGATGCCGCCGTCAGCCGAGTACGCGCGGAACACCCGGCGCCCGCCCGCCAGCCATTTCGGGTACCCGGTCCCGTCCGGGCCGGGACACGAGCCGGGGTGGATGAACACCGGGCCGAGCTCGTCATACGGGCCCGGTCGCGCTCCGGTCGCGCGCGCCCACCGGCGCAGCGGCGCGTACGAGACCAGCGCGATGTGCTCGCCGGGTTCGGCCGGTCGCAGGCAGCACCGCAGCGGCGAGCCGCCTTCGTCATCGGTCAGCAGTCGCGGCGGGTTGCCCGCGTCGTCGCGCCGCAGCAGTTCGCTGACCACGTCTGGATCGATCGCCCGTACCTCGAAGTCCGCCATGTCTCCATGATCACGAACGGCGGCGCGAATGTCTGGCGGGAATCGGACGTCAGCTTCCAGGCACCAGGGTCAGTATGGCGGCTGCCAGCAGGGGGTAGCTGGGAGCCGTGTCCTCCGCTCGAGCCAGCCAGGCCCAGTTCTTAAGCAGACGGCTCCGCGGCTGGGCGCGGCTCCGCGGCCAGCCGGCGGAGCGCGCTGCGCACGATCTGCGGATCGTAGGTGGTCCAGTACGGCGGCAGCGACGCCCGCAGGAACCCGCTGTAGCGGGCCGTCGCGAGCCGCGGGTCCAGGATCGCGATCACGCCCTTGTCGTCCACGGTGCGCAGCAGCCGGCCCGTCCCTTGCGCGAGCAGCAGCGCGGCCTGCGCCGCCGCGACTGTCATGAAGCCGTTTCCGCCGCGGGCCGCCACCGCGCGCTGACGGGCCGAGGCGAGCGGGTCGTCGGGCCGCGGGAACGGGATCCGGTCGATCACCACGAGCTGCAGCGCGCGGCCGGGGACGTCGACGCCCTGCCACAGCGACAAGGTGCCGAACAGGCAGCTCGGCTCGTCGGCGGCGAACTGACTGACCAGCAGCGCGGTGGAGTCGTCACCCTGGCACAGCAACGGGACGCCGATGTCGTCGCGCAGCGCGTCGGCCGCCTGCCTGGCCGCCCGCATCGACGAGAACAGCCCGAGGGTGCGGCCACCCGCCGCCTCGACCAGCTCGCGCAGCTCGGTGAGGTAGGCCTCGGACAGCCCGTCCCGTCCCGGCGGCGGCAGATGGCGGGCGACGTACAGGATCGCGCTGCGGCGGTGATCGAACGGCGAGCCGACGTCGAGCCCTTGCCAGGTCTGCTCGGCGGCGTCGGCTGAGTCCGAGCCGTCGCCGCCAGGCTGCGGCAGGCCCCACTGCCGGGCCAGCGGCTCGAACGAGCCGCCCAGCGTCAGCGTCGCTGACGTCAGCACCACCGTCCGCGGCTTGAACAGCTTCTCCGCGAGCAGGCCAGCCACCTGCAGCGGCGCGACGTGCAGGGTGTCCGGCCGGTTCGAGTCCTCGTTGAAGGGCCGTTCGAGCCACACGACCTCCGTCCGCGCGGAGATCTCCGGGCCGAACGCGGCCAGCATCCGCTCGGCGTTCTCCGCCAGCTCGTCCAGGGCGACGGTGGCGGCCCGCTTCACCGCCAGCCGGTCGCTGTCGTCTTCGCCGCCGGAGTGCACGCGCAGGTCGGCCGCGCACCCGGCGGCGCAGTCCCGGACGGCGGCGAGCGCCGTCGCGAGCTGCTCCGCCAGGATGTCGAGCCGCCCTGGCTCGGTCTCGGCCAGCGCGAACCCCAGGCCCTCCCCCGCGGCGCGCAGCCGGCCGGTCAGGTCCTCTGGCACCATCCGGCCGCACCGCCGCGCGGCCACCTCCACCCCGGCCGCCGACAGCTCGCGCGCGGCCACGCTGGTCACCCGGTCGACCAGATCGTGGGCCTCATCGATGACGACGATGTCGTGCTCGGGCAGCACGATGTAGTCCTCCATCGCGTCGATCGCCAGCAGCGCGTGGTTGGTCACGACGATGTCGGCCTCACCCGCCGCCTGCCGGGCGAGCTCGGCGAAGCACTGCGTGCCGAACGGGCACTTCTGCGCGCCGATGCACTCCCTGGCGCTGACCGAGACGTGCCGCCAGGATCGCTCGTCCACGCCGGGGATCAGCTCGTCCCGGTCGCCGGTTTCCGTGCTGGCCGCCCATTCGTGCAGCCGCTGCACCGTGCGGCCGGTGGCGGATACCGAGCGCGGGTCGAACAGCGCGTCGTCTGGCTCCTCGTCCGGCCCGCCGTGCACCTTGTGCAGGCACAGGTAGTTGCGCCGGCCCTTGAGGATCGCGAACACCGGCTCGCGGCCGAGCGACTCGGCCAGCCCCGCCGACAGCCGCGGCAGGTCCCGCTCGATCAGCTGGCGCTGCAGCGCGATCGTGGCGGTGGAGATGACGACCGTGCCGCCCGCGCCGAGGGCGTGCCGGATGGCCGGAACCAGATAGGCCAGCGACTTGCCGGTCCCGGTTCCCGCCTGCACCGCCAGGTGCTGGCCCGACTCCATGGCCTGCTGCACGGCGTCGGCCATCGCCACCTGGCCGGGCCGCTGCGATCCGCCGATGCCGGACACAGCCGTCTTCAGCAGGACGTCGACTCCGGGTAGCTCGGCAGGCACGTAGGCAACGCTATCCCGCGCCGGGCCGAGCGCGGGCCCGGCCGAACCGGCTGTGGACAACACCAGCCGCGGCTAGGGCCGTGCGCCCACCCCGCCGGCCTCACTGGCAACGGGACGACCGGCGACCGGCCGCACGCTCCGGCGGAACGGATCGAAGCCGTCCTCGGCCGGACCGGGGACCTGCTCGCCCGTCATCGACGCCTGGGCCCGGACCAGCGACGCGTACACGCCACCCGCGGCGAGCAGTTGCTGGTGAATGCCGAACTCGGCGACCCTGCCGTCGTCCATCACGATGATCAGGTCCGCGTTGCGGACGGTGCTCAGGCGGTGCGCGATCACGATGGTGGTCGCCCGAGATGGCCGCGAGATTGCCGGTACACTGCTCCTCGGTCAGCGTGTCGAGCTCGCTGGTCGCCTCGTCCAGCAGCAGGATCGACGGCCGGCTGACCAGCGCCCTGGCCAGCGCGATCCGCTGCCGCTGACCGCCGGACAGTGACGCGCCGCCGTCGTGCAGCGGGCGTGTCATAGCCCATCGGCATGGCCTCGATGTCGTCGTCGATACAGGCCAGCCTGGCCGCCGCCTGACAACGCCTCAAGCGGCATGCCGGGATCGGTCAGCGCGATGTTCTGCCGGACCGACGACCCGAAGACGTACGGGTGCTGGGTCACGATGCCCAGCTGCCGCCGTACCGACCTCGACGTCCAGGCCGGCCAGGTCCTGGCCGTCGTAGCTCGATCCGGCCCTCGGTCGGCTGGTAGAGGCCGAGCAGCAGGTGCGCGAGCGTCGACTTGCCCGAGCCGGACCGGCCGACGATGCCGACATGCTGGCCGGCTGGATGCTCGAGGGAGACGTCACGGACGACCGCCGGCGACAGCGCGCTGTAGCGGAAGGACAGTCGGTCGGCGTGGAGCCGCCCGCCAGCGGCGCGGCCTGCGCGCGCGCTGTGCGCGCACCTGCTCGCGCGGCGTGTCGAGCACGTCGTTGATGCGTTCCATGTAGCTGGCCAGCAGCTGCAGCTGCAGGCCGCTGCTGACCAGGGTGCCGAGCGGGTTGAGGAAACCCGGCGGCCAGTGCCGCCGCGGCAACATCGTGCCGAGCGAGATCTGCCCGGCCAGCACCTCGTAGGTGCCGAGCAGCAGGACGAGCAGCGGCGACCCGGTGCCGTAAGCGTGCTCATCACCGAGTCCACGGCGCGCGGTCAGCCGGCCGCGGGTCAGGTCGATACTGACCTGCTGCGGAACAGGCCGCCCCAGTGCGCGGCCGCGCGGTGCTCGGCTCCGGCCGCCTTCAGCGTCTCGATGCCGGCCAGCAGCTCATAGGCGTAGCTCTGCGAGTCTGCCTGTGCCTGCAGGCTGTCCGACATCAGTCGCCGGTTCCGCCGCCACGACAGCACGAGCGTGAGGATCTGGAGCAGCGCGAGACCAGCACGAGGCCGGCGAGCGACCGGGCTGACGATGAACAGCAGGATCAGGTACAGGCTGGCGAACACGCCGTCCAGCAGCGCGGACAGCGATCCGCTGGTCAGGATCTCGCGCACCGACGTATTGCTCTGCATCCGCATCATCAGGTCGCCCGCCGACCGCGCAGGAAGAAGCCGTACGGCAGCTCGACCAGATGGTCGACGAACCCCATGGTCATGCCCAGGTCCAGCCGGGTCCGCAGCTCAAGCAGGAGGTTGCCGCGCAGGAACGCGGCCAGCAACTGGTAGCCGACGCACCATGCGCGATCCCGACGCGCGAAGATCTGCAGCAGATGGTGGTCGTCCCGCGGCACGACCTGGTCGATGGCCAGCGCGGTCAGCAGCGGCAGCGCCAGCGCCGAGACGCGCAGGATCAGCGAGGTCACGACGATCCGGCTGAGGCTGCGCGCCTGGCGCAGGATGGGCCGCAGGTAGCGCCAGTTGCCCGGCGCCGGCGCGGGCCGCCCGGCTCGAAGTCCGGGCCCGGCCGCGAGCGCGATCGCCACGCCGGTGTACGCCCGGCGCAGCTCACTCCTCCCGGACAAACCGCCTGCCGTGCGCCGGATCGACGATCCAGATGCCGCGGCGGCGGACCCGGTCAAGGACCACGAAGTGGCTGAACTCCCAGTGCAGGATCACCCCGCGGGGCAGCTGGCGCAGGCCGGCGACGTCGGCCTGGACCCCCTGCGCGATCAGGCCGTACGACCGCGCCGCCCGGAGGATGGCCACCGCCGTCACGCCGTCGCGGCCGGTTCCCGTCGCGTCCCGTAGTTCGTCCAGCGGCACCCGCCGGCCGAGCTGCCGCAGCGCCATGGCCAGGCACGCGGCGCCGCAGTCAGCCTCCTCCATCTGCCGCACGAGTGGAATCCGCCGGGTCATGATCCGCCTCCGCTCGTTCCGAACATCACCTCGAAGCTCGCCGAGCAGGACCGAGCCCACCGTCTTCGAGCCGACGCAGGAGCGTCATCGTCGTGTGCGCGCAGCCGGCCGGTGCAGATGGTGCTCCGGCGGGCGAGCGTGCCGGTCAGCAGCACGCTCAGCTGGGCCGGACTGGGCAGGCCCGCCTTCGCGGCGAGCTGCGGGCTCGCCAGGCGCAGCTGGCTGATCGTGATCCGCACCGGCCGGGGGCTCGCGGCCAGCACCACCGTGAGCCGCCGGTTCGGGTGGGTCAGGTCGGGCAGGGCTGCCGCGGGCAGCATCGCGGCGAACCGGCCCGCTGGCTCGGACACGACCGCGCTGCCGTAACTCTCCTGCGGCGTCCGCGCCGTCAGCGCGACGGCGACCCCGGCCGCGACCAGGCCGAGCGCAGATCAGGTAGAGCCATCGCAGCCAGCTCGCCCCGAGCCGCAGCGACGACCTCCGGTACCTCGACGCCGCGGGCGCGCGAATCCAGTGCCTCGGGCCGGAAGATCACTCCCCGTTCGCTGACTGGCTCCGCTGCCGCGATCTGTCTGGCCGGGAACGCGGCGGGCGGGGCCTGCGCGGCGCCGGCTGGCGCGCGGGCCGCGGCGGGCGGACGCGCGAGCGGCCGGGGCCGGTCGAGCCGGCCGCAGTACGGGCCAGCAGCCGGGACCGCGGCGCCGCCCGGCTGTGCCTGCCAGTCACCGCGCCGCCCGCGCGGACCGGGACGCGTAGATCCGGTCGAGCATCTCGTAGAGGACGAGTTCCTGCGCGCGCTGGCCCGACCGCAGCAGCCGGTTCACGTGCATGTGCGCGAGGCTCATCGCCAGCTCGGTAAGCGCCGCCGGCGGCTGCCCGGCCGCGCCGGCGAGTGCGCGCAGCTCGCGCGCACGGGTCCGGCAATCGCGGCCGACCTGGCGGCCAGTGCCGGCCGGCACGCGGCCACGTCCGCGGGCGCCCCGGCCGGATCGCCCAGCAGGTCGGCCAGCCGCGGGCGGTACCGCCGGAACCGCGCGCCGACCGCGTGCTGGAAGGCGCCGTCGGCGCCGAACTCCCGCCCGTAGCCGGCCTTGCACCGGCGGGCCAGGTCGCGCTTGTCCGCGAGCCCGAGGCCCAGGTCGTCGAGCAGCTGGTCGATCCCGCGCAGGGCGAGCTGCCAGCGCAGGTCCGCGCCCGCGTCGCCGGGCAGCCGGCCGATGATCGCGAGGGCCGCCTCGCTGTCGGCGTGGAAGACACGCTCGGCGGCCGCGATCGCGAGGTCGCCGCCGTACCGCTCGACCTCCGGCTCGTAGGTGTCCAGCTGCGTGCGCCACAGCTCGCCGGTCGCCAGCAGCGGGCTGGTGAGCTGCTCCAGCCGCGGCAGCACCTCGGTCAGCAGGACGCCGGGGGCACCGTGCAGCCGCAGCCGCAGGTGCCAGTCGGGATCGCCGTACCGGACGAAGTGCCAGCTGTCGATGACCCCGGCGGCCCGCCAGCGCGCGACGGCCGGGGCGACCCGGAGCAGGATCCGGTCCGCGGTGGCCGGCCGGCGAACAGCTTCAGGTACAGCCAGGGCGAGCCTGGCGGGTAGTGCCGGACCGCGGAGCCGGCCGCCCGGCTGGTCCGCGCGGCCGGCTCCGGCGGCCGCGGCGCGGCCGCCGCGTCCGCGCCCGGCCGCGCGAACGGCACCACGACCTGATGGGTGAATCTGCCCTCCGGCCCGGTCACGCACAGCCGGTCCGGAGCTGGCCACAACTCGACCAGCGACGCGGCCGGCCGCCGCCGGACCTGATGGGCGAGAGCCTCGACCGAGAGCACGTTGTCGAGGTCGGCGAGCAGCTCGTTGTCGGCGTCGGCTAGTGCCACGTAGCGGGGCAGGCAGCGACGGGCCCGCAGTTGCTGGACCGCGCGGAACTGGCCGCGTCCGGCCTGGCTGCGCGAACGCCGCGAGTTCGTCGGTCGTCCAGGTTCCAGGTCATCCGCGACAGCACCGCCCGGCCGCTGACGACCCGGGCAGGAACGGCGCGGTCCGCAGCGGGCCCCAGTCCCACATCACGCCGGGCGAGCACGTGCTGCTGCTGCAGCGCGCACAAGAACCGGTAGACACCGAGGCCGCCGGCGGCGTAGTTGTGCGCCGAGGTGAGCCGCGGGCATCACCTCGCAGCCGAGCCGGCGCGAGCGCAGCAGCACGCGCTCGTTCTGGACGGACACGAGCAGGTCGGACAGCGGCAGCTGGCGGCCGGCGGGCGCGCCGGACCGGCCGAGATACGGGATCTCGTAGCTCGCGCAGCACCGGGCGGCTGAGGATGTTGCCGGTCCGGCCCTGCGGGCAGGTGCACGACCTCGGCGAAGACGCAGTCGGGCCGCGCTTGCTCCTCCGCCCGCAGGTGCGCGCGCACCCGGTCGTGCAGCTCGTCGTCGGCGTGGCAGAAGCGGCCGAGCAGCCGCGCGCCGGACGGCCCGCCGACCGAGCCGACGAGCAGCCTGGTAGTCGCCGCGGCCGAGCGCCTCGTCAGACTCGGCCGCGATCGTGGCCACGACCTCGAAGGCGTCGGGCAGCGGCGGCTGATCCGGATCCCGCAGCGGCCCGGCCTCGGCCGGGCTCGACCGCGATCTCGCGGCGCCGCGCCGCGAGCGCGACCGCGAGCTTGCGTTGCAGGAAGGCGTCGCGGCGGTGTCCAGGCCGCCTGCTGATGCTGGCGCGCAGCCAGCGGCAGGCCGGCCAGCAGCGGCGCCGCCGTCGCCGGCGTGCGCTGGCCGGTCACCGCGAACCCGATCCCGCTCTCCTCATCCAGGACCTGCGCCAGCGGCATCTCCCTGGTGCCGTACCTGCGGTCGAACTGCTCGCGGAAGCCCGCCAGCGCGTCGGCACCGCGCGGCGGGGCCAGCGCGTGCAGCAGCCTGGTCGCGGTCAGCAGGTCGGCGGCGACGGCCGGACTTAGCTCGGCGGCGCGGGCCCGCACGAGGAGGTCGACCTGCACGAACCGCGCCGGATCCGGCGCGGCCGGCAGGTCGCCGACAGGCTCGCGGCCAGCTCGCGGTAGCGATCGGGCGGCGCGCCGCAGCCGCCCGCGTCCACGCCCTGCAAGGTGGTCTCCGCCTGCCGCAGCCGCGCGGCGATGCCGCCGTGGCCGGGTGCGGTGCCAGCACGGCCGCGAGCGCGCTGGCCGGCCGGCGAGCCGGTGACGGTGTGGCTGGCAGTCAGCCACCAGCAGCTGGCTGTCGATCAGCTGCGCCAGGTACTCCCTGGCCTCCTCGCCGGTGACCTCCTCGTCGGCCAGCCCGGTGCCGGTAAGCACCGCGGCCAGCTCGTCGAGTCCGGCCCCGGACGCGGCGCTGGTCAGCACCTTCGCCAGGTACGCGGTGTGGTCAACCGCCACGAGGTGGTAGGCCCGGCCGGTCTGGCTGTCCCGCGCCTCGGCGTACAGCAGCCGGTCGCCGACCTGGTAGAGGCTCGAGTTCGGCCGGTACCGCAGGCCCGCCCGCAGCTGCGGGTCAGCCTCGATCGCCTTCGCGAGCGTCCACAGGAAGTCCATGTCCAGCCGGGTGTGCCGGCGATAGGCTCGCCCGCCCGGCCAGCCGGAGCCGGGTCGCCTGGCCGATCGAGCCGGTCGTGCAGCCGGCGAACAAGCCGAACGGCGTCGGCCGCGCCGCGGCCCGCATGAGGTAGGCGACCAGCGAGTTCTCCGCTCGTTTGCCGCGGTCGCTGTCAGGGTCCTTGCGCCACTGATCCGTCGCCGCCGCCAGGGTCGGTGCGGCCAGGAACAGCGCCTCGCGGAAGGCCGCGTCGGTGACCAGTCCGTCCAGCCGGGCTCGCAGCTGCGCCCGGTCGGCGGCCAGCGCGTCCTCAAAGTCGGGCTCATCGAGGCGGCCTGCCGCCTCCAGCCCGCGAGCCCAGTCCGTCACCGCCGTCAGCGGCAGCAGCGGCGTGCGGAGCACGAAGAAGCCCGCCGCCCGCGGTTCCCGCGCAGCGGTCACAGCGCGCTCGCCGGCGTCGGCAGCCCGGTGCTGGCCAGCAGCACCTGGTCCCAGGCCGGGCTCGGCGGGCTCGCACGCGGCGAGCAAGACGAGCGCGATGCCCGCGGCCCCCTCCAGCAGGCCAGGACCCTGCCACGGGACCGGCGCCGGATCGGACCCGGCCCCGCCGGCCGCGGCGTCGCACATCGCCAGCGTCCGGTCGATCCAGAAGGTGGCCGCGCCCGCGAGCTCCTCCTCGCCGGTGAGCTGGTACATCCGCTGGAATAGGTGACCGAGGCCGGCCGCGCCGTGACAGAACCCGGCGTCGGTCACCCCGGACTGCTCCGGCAGCCGCCGCCCGGCCCGCAGCGCCAGCTCGACCCCGGCCTGCTGCCAGGCCGGCTCGTCCAGGTCGCGGCCCGCCAGCAGCAGCGCGACCGCGACGCCGGGATCGCCGTAGCACCACGCCGACCTGGCCGGCGGCGGCTGCGCGCCGGGCGCGACGAAGGACGGCATGGTGCGGCCGCCCGGCCCGTCGACCAGATGGGCCAGCAGCCAGCTAACGGCGCCGTCCAGCAGCGGTCTGATGGTCGGCTCGCACACGCCGAGGCTGCACGCCCTGGCGAGCAGCGGGAGCAACCCGGCCATGCCGTGCGCGAAGCCCGACGTCCACGCCGCCCTCGGGATACAGCTGCCGCCGCGGCCCGACCAGCGTCTCCGGCGCGGTCCGCCAGTAGACCCCGTCGGCGTCGGTGCTCGCCCGCCGCGCCAGCTGTCGCAGGACACCGACCAGGACATCCGCGGCGGCGCCGTGCGGCCACCGGGCGAGGGCGTAGATGCCGAGGCCCGCCAGCCCGTCGATGACGTCATACGGGCCCAGCTCCGGGTACCGCCAGACGGCGCTGGCCAGCGCCGAGTCGATCGCCTCGCAGCTGTCGGCGGCCCGCGACAGCAGCAGGTCTACCGTGGTCGCGGCCCAGCCGATGCCGGCGAAGCCCGAGTACAGCGACATGCTGAACGGCCTGGCCGCCAGCACCTCGACGGCGGCGTCGAGATGCGCGACGGCGAGTTCCGCGGCCCGGTCGTAGCGACCGCCCCGGGTGGCCGCCGCCATGGCGACCGCGATCCCGGCCGCGCCGCCGGAAAGGCATGCGCTCGGCTGACTATCCGCGGCCGGGGCGGGCAAGGTGTCGAGCATCGCGCTCGCCCGCGCCAGCGCCTTGTCCTTCAGCGCGCCGGTGAGCAGCGGTTGCCATCCCATGAAGGTCTCCTCAGAGCACGCTGGCGAATACCCTGCGAATGCAGTGATTATCGCCCGATAAATAGGCAGCCCAGTCGATGCAGCAGGTAATAGCCGCTAGTCAGCCTTCACTACCACAGGATATTGCCTGCAATAGCGTCGCGGGAAAGTTTCAGCTAACTACGCTCGTGATAATTAGCCCAGAAAATCTAAAGTAGATAATGTCGGCCGCTAACCGGAAACCGGGGACGCCCGGTGCCATCCCTGGCAGAGATGACCCGAGCGTCCCCGGAGCGATCAGGCTAGAGGCACACCACTGAGCCGATGTTGCAGACGACGCTCTGGCAGACAACGCTGCAGCAGATGCCGCTGTTACACAGCGCCGACTCGACACAGACGATCGTGCCGGTACCGCCTACGACGCCGGACAGGTCCTGGTCGTCAAGGTTGCGGAGCGTCTCCTTCGAGAGCACAAGCTTCTCGACCTTGCCCATGTAATTCTCCCGTGATTGGCGACATTCGATCATGCGGCGCGATTGCAAACCGCATTCTTGCGGCAGCGAGCCTAGCAGTACACGGCTCCGCTCAATGCACTTCATTGATGATTCCAATATAGATACTCAGATTATTTCGGTCTTATAACGAGCACTTATATGCGACACCAGCAATGAGCGGACATCAGCACGCAGGGAGGCACTCAGAGTCGGATCCAGAGACACCCGGAGCACAGCGCGCGACTAGGTCATCAGCAGCGCAAATCAGTACGCCCGGCACTCTGCGGGCCAGCCAGCTGACCTGGTCGGCCAGCCTAGGCAAAGGAGCTGGCCGACGGCTCAGGAACGGCCCTTGGCGTGGTCGGCACAGCGCGCCGACCAAGTGCCCCAGCCGATAGCCGGACGCGGTCGCGCGCAAAAGAAATCAGCACAATGAAGCCGACCCCAAAGGAGCCGATGTCAGCAGAAGAGCCAATGCGGGATTCCGGGGCCAGGGCGATGCCCGGTCATCGCGCTGACCAGACATCGCCCTGGGTTCCCTCGGTCCCCGCGCCGTACCGCGCACTAGCGGGTTGGGCGGTGCGGGCTTTGCGGGTTACTGCAAGCACACCAGGGTCTGGCCTACCTCGACGCACACGGTCGTGGTGCCGAGCAGACCCCCGAGGCCACCAGTGAGACCGCCTACGCCGTTGCAGAGCACAGTCTGCAGCGGTCCCACGGTGCCGCCGACGACCGCGGACAGGTCCTGGTCGTCGAGGTGCCGCAGCGTCTCCTTCGATAGCACGAGTTTCTTGGCTTGCTTGCCCATATCCATTCTCCCCTGATCGGTGAATGATGCATGGACGGCTGCGATTAGCCGCAGCCGTTACTCGCGCCAGCGAGCTTAGCATTGCAGATGCAATCTCTGGGATTTGTTCCGGGCGTTTCGCGAATTCATAATTGGCGCCAATGAAAGGCAATCGCAAATCGCGGCCATGACTTATCTAAAGGGATAACGGACGGCTCAGCCGGTGATGTCCGCCGTGGCGCGAGTGCCCGGTGGCTGCCGCCCTGGCCGCGGCTCGCACCAGTCATCCGGCCCGCCCAGCCGAAGCGCATGTCTCGCCGCGCGCGCCGGTCGCGCCGGTGCGCGGAGCGCGGTAGCGCAGGAAGCGCCGCGCAGGGGAGGACCACGGTGTCGATCTGAGCCGGGCGGCAATGTCCCGCCTGACGCCGCACCGGCCCGACCCGGCCCGCGGGCGCCGGCAGGCAGCGCAGCCGCGGGCCCGACCCGGATGGCCGACGGGCGCGGCGGGCCACGCGGCCCGCGCGCTGCCGCGCTGCAGGCAAGAGCAGTCGGCACTCGTGCCGCGAACCCGCGGCGGCGGGCGCTATCCGGCTGCGACGCGACCGCGCGGCGAGGGCGGCCGGTTCGTGCCTCGGCGGCCTGGTCGACACGTTCTTCGCCCGCCTGATCGATGTGCCGCTGTAGATCCGTCCTTGACCTCGACGCGCGGGGTATGTACGTCGCCAGGCTTACGGTTCTGCGCCCCGCCGGTCGGCCGGCTCGACGCCGCGATAGCGCAGGGCTAAAGCACCTATGCAATTCTGCCGGTAAATTTAGCTACCAATAAGGCGGCCGCGGAAAATGCGCGGCAGCCAACTCGCGCGAGCCCGGGCGATGCGCGGATCGAATTGCGATCCGGCGTCGCCCGGGCCCTGCCTCGCGATCGGTGCGCGGCTAATCGCCGAGCCCCTGCCCGTCAGTTCTGCGCGCTAGCGGGCAGCGCAGCGGCGACGGGACGCCAACTACAGGCCGACGCACACCGCGGAGCCGATGTGGCACACAACGCTCTGGCTGACGACGCCGTTGCACACACCGCTGTTGCACACAGCGGAGTTCAGGCACACGATCGTGCCGGTTCCGCCCACGACCCCGGACAGGTCAGTGTCGTCGAGGTTGCGGAGTGTTTCGGTTGACAGCACGAGCTTCCCTGACTGCTTGCCCATGTATTTCTCCCCCGATTTGGCAACACATTTTCCGGCCGTCTGCAATTGCACCGGCCGTTCTAGCGCTGCCGAGCCTAGCATTTAGCCGCGCTCCGCCCGGCCAATCCTCGGCCTTTCCCGTAATTCGAATTACTCTGGGATGATGACGGCCGACAATCGCCGGCATGACTGACCTGGAAGATATTTCAAGCGGGCCGGGCACATAACGTCACTACGGCACGCGCCGGCGACATTCAGCTG